>NZ_CP147520.1:2608833-5217667 GCF_037201975.1 Streptomyces sp. TG1A-60
CCGTCTGGCAGAAGAGCCCTCGCGCACGCACGGCACGGCCCATCTCCATCGTCTTGCGTTCGTTGCCGATGACGATGGGCAGGATGGCGCTCTGGGTGTTCTCCAGGTCGAACCCGGCGTCGGCCAGCTGGCTGTGGAGGAACCGGATGTTGGACCAGAGCTTCGTGATCCGCTCGGGCTCCGACTCGATGATGTCGATCGACGCGATCAGGCCGGCGGCGACACCGGCGGGGATGTTGGCGGCGAACACGTACGAGTTCGAGTAGAAGCGGAGGTACTCGATCACTTCTTCGTCGCCGACGACGAAGCCGCCCATGCCCGCGAGGGCCTTGCTCATGGTGCCGAGTTCGAGGTCGACCTCGCCCTTCAGGCCGAAGTGCTCGGCCGTTCCGGAACCGCGCTCGCCGAGGACACCGGTGGAATGGGCGTCGTCGACCATGACCCTGGCGTCGTATTCCTTGGCCAGCCGGACGATCTCGGGCAGGTCGCAGATGTCGCCGTGCATGCTGAAGACACCGTCGACGACGATGAGCCTGCCTGCCGACCGGTCGTCGGAACGCTTGAGGATCCGCTCCAGGTCGGCCATGTCGTTGTGCTGGTAGATCTTGCGGATACCACCGGAGAGCCGAGCGCCGTCGACCATGCTCATGTGGTTGAGCTTGTCGACCACGAGGGTGTCGTAACTCTTGACCAGTGCGGAGATCGCGCCCAGGTTCGCGGCGTAGCCGCCCGGGTAGACGATGCAGGCCGAGCGCTGCTTGAAGGCGGCGAGACGTCGTTCCAGCTCCTTGTGGAGGGCATTGGTGCCGCCGATGAAGCGGGAGCCCGTATGCGTCGCTCCGTACTCGCGGGTGGCGTCACAGACGGCCTCGATCACCTTGGGGTGGTTGGCGAGGCCCAGGTAGTTGTTGGACGCGAACATGAGGAACTCGCGCTTGTGGCCCGTGTGTTCGTCAAGGATGACCGCACGGTTGCCGCAGCGGGAGTGCAGCGGCATCCCGTACCAGTAGAGCCGCTCGGCCTCACGCCGCCGCAGGTACTTTCCGAAGCTGCGGGTCTTGGCGAACAGGTCGCTGTCGCGTTCCTCCATGAAGTCCTTCATGGAGCGGCCGTCCCAGACCGCCGGGTTCTCGCCGGGGAGCTCTGTGTCCGGTTCCGCCGTGGCGATCGGTGCGTGTTCCGTGGGGTGCGTGACCTCGTGGAAGGGGCGCAGTTCCGTCAGGAGCTCGCGCAGCGATGTCGCGGTGACCGTGCCCACCAGACTGCCGGGGAGGCCGAGTTCTCCGACTGAGTCGGCGACGATCGACGCCAGGACGACGGAGTCGATGCCGAGTTCGCTCTCGAAATCGGAGTCGAGACCCAGCTGATGACGCTGGTACTGAGTGTGCCGCATGGTCACGGTGACGACGGTCTCCTGGAGAGCATCGCCGCCGTCGGGCCCGGCGGCAGTGCTGACAGCCGCGGACGAGTCCGTCCCGTCGGTTGCCCCGCCGAGCGCGTCCGCGACGGCGTCGACGAGTTGCCGGATGGTGGTCAGGCCCTGGGACGACAGTGGTGAGCCGAGCGCGAAGTGCTCCCTCACCGACGTGAGGATCGACTCGAAGATGACCGAGTCGATGCCGAGTTCGGCTTCGAAGTGGCTCTCAGGCAGGAGATAGGACTCGTCGTAAAGCGTCAGTGAGGCGACGATGTCCACGACCTGTCGGTGGATGCTGCCGGTGTCCGGCCTGCCCCCCGTGACATTCGTCATCGGACGCTCTCTCCTTTGCGCTGCAGCCGTTCGACAAGTGCCGCGATCGTGTCGACCGTCCGGAAGTTCGCCGGATTGATCTCCTGGATCGGAACAGTGATCCGGAAGTCACCCTGCAGGTAGTGCACGAGGTCGAAGATCCCGGCCGAGTCGATGATGTTGAGATCGGCGAGGGGAACCTGCGCGTCGAGCCCGTCGGCGTCCCCGTCAAGCCAGACGCCGGCGATGTAGGTGATGATTGACTGCTGTGTGCTCATGGTCGTCCTCGGCTCGGACTCCGGCGGGCCCTGGCGCTCGGCCGCTGCCTGCCGGTGACGGGCGGGTGAGACGGGCGTGGTGCGGTCATGACGAGGCCGCGGGGGTAGTGAGGCCTTCCAGGAGTTCGGCGACCGCGGTGATCGTGTCGCCGGGGGAAGCAGCGTCGTCGTCGACAGCCACACCGAACTCGGACTGGATCACCAGCAGCAGTTCCACGAGGAACAACGAGTCCATGTCGAGGTCCTCGAACGTGGTGTCCGGGCCGATCTCTGCACGGTCCACCTCGAAACGATCGACGAGAAGATCGACCAACCTGCCGTACATCACGCTCATGCTGTGCTCCTGCTCTCTCGTCTTCAGACGCGGTCCAGCTGCGGCCAGGTCAGTACCGCCGACCCCCACGTGAGCCCGCCGCCGAACGCGGTGAGGAGGATGCGTTGTGCGGGCCGCAACGTGCCGTCGGCGTGCGCATGGTCGAGCGCGAGTGGGATGGACGCGGCAGCCGTGTTGCCCACCGCGGCGATGTTGTTGACGCAGCGCGCCCTGGGAATTCCGACTTGGTCGGCGACATGGCCGGTGATCCGGCGGTTGGCTTGGTGGCTGACGAGGTGATCGACGTCCTGCGCCCGCCAACCCGCGCGGGCGAGCACCGTTTGCGCCGACCCGGTCATCCGTTGTACCGCATGCCGGAAGACCTCTTTGCCCGACATGGCGAAATACTGCTCCCCGGCCTTCGGCTCCACCCCGGACAGCCGCTGCCGCGAGCCACCAGCGGGTACCGTGATCAGTTCTTCGCCCTCGCCGTCGCTCCCCAGGTCGAACGGGCCAAGCGCGCCGGGCTCCTCGGGATCTCCTGAACGCAGGACCACGGCGCCCGCCCCATCTCCGAAGATCACGGAAGTGGACCGGTCCTCCGGGTTGAGCAAGGTGGAGAACGTCTCGGCACCGATGACCAGCACTCGATCCGCTACCTCCGCGGAGATAAGACCAGCCGCAGTCGCAAGTCCGTACACGAAGCCCGTACAGACGGCGGACACGTCGTAGGCGGCGGTCCCCGTCATGCCGAGGCGGGAGGCCACCGTCGGCGCTGTCGCCGGGCAGGGCCGGTCCGGCGTGGTCGTGGCGACGAGCACGGCGTCCACTGCGGAAACGCCCGAGCACTTCAGGGCCTTCGCGCCCGCCCCGACGGCCAAGTCGGAGGTCGCCGTTCCCTGCGCTGCGAAGTATCGCTGTCCGATGCCGGTCCGCGACCGGATCCATTCGTCGGAAGTGTCCAGTCTCACGGCCAGCTCATCGTTCGAGACAGCCTTGGGTGGCAGGCAACTACCGACGCCGGCCAACACCGCAGTGCGGTTCATCGGACACCACCATGGTCTCGACGACGTGCAGCCACTCGAGTGCTCCTCGTCTCCCGAAGGGCTGAGAGTGCTTTCTGTGGCCGAAGTGTTGTCCGACGGGCTGACCGATGACTGACCGACCGCTGACCGATGGCTGACGGGTACGGCCCGACGCCACACACTCCGAACGGACCTGACCCCGTGGCCGCGGGGTCAGCGGGTCGTCAGCCATCGGTCAGCGGTCGGTCAGTCCCGGAGCCCACACTCCGTACAACGAACGACCAGGACACAAAGGAGCATTCGGCCATCCGCTCCCGTGTGTGGATCAGAACAGGGCCACCGGAAAGGTAAGGCGCATCTTGTGAGCGTGATGTACGGCAGGTTGGTCGATCTTCTCGTCGATCGTTTCGAGGTGGACCGTGCAGAGATCGGCCCGGACACCACGTTCGAGGACCTCGACATGGACTCGTTGTTCCTCGTGGAACTGCTGCTGGTGATCCAGTCCGAGTTCGGTGTGGCTGTCGACGACGACGCTGCTTCCCCCGGCGACACGATCACCGCGGTCGCCGAACTCCTGGAAGGCCTCACTACCCCCGCGGCCTCGTCATGACCGCGCCCCTGTCCGCCTCACCCGCCATCGCCGTCACCGGCGTCGGCCTGGTCACCGCGGCCGGTATCGGCGCCGCCGCCACCTGGGAGGGTGTTTGCCGGGGCGAGTCCACCGCGGCCAAGAACCCGCTGCTTGCCGGACTTCCCGTGGACATCTCCTGCACCGTGCCGGGCTTCTCCGCCCGTGAGCACGTCGGCAAGCGCAGCTCCCTGGTACACGACCGCTTCGTTCAGCTCTGCATCACCGCGGCACGCGAGGCGGTTGCCGACTCCGAACTAGACCCGGGGACCTGGGACGGTGCCCGGGTCGGCGTGGTCGTCGGCTGCGGTCTCGGCGGCGTGGCGACGTGGGAGACCCAGCACAAGCAGATGCTCGAAAAGGGCACCGAAGCCGTATCCGCCCTTCTGATCCCGATGCTCATACCCAACATGGCGGCCGGTCACCTGGCGATGGACCTGCGTGCCACGGGCCCCAACCTCGTCACGGCGACGGCCTGTGCGTCCGGCGCCACCGCGATCGGCACCGCGCTGCAGCTCCTGCGCGACGGAAGCTGCGACGTGGTGATCGCCGGGGGAGGCGAAGCGGGGGTGGCTCCGCTGATGGTGACGGGCTTCGCCCAAATGGGCGCGCTGTCCCGGCGACTCGATGAACCGTCCGCCGCGTCCCGGCCGTTCGATGTGGACAGGGACGGGTTCGTCATCGGCGAGGGCAGCGGGATGCTCGTCCTGGAACGGGCGGCGGACGCACGTGCCCGAGGGGCGACGGTCCGGGCCAACATCGCCGGATACGGGGCGTCCGCCGACGCCTACCACATGACTGCCCCCGACCCGGCGGGCACCGGCGTGCTGCAGGCTCTGCGTACCGCGTTGAAGGGGGCAGCGGTCATGCCGGACGAGGTCGACCACGTCAACGCGCACGGGACGTCCACACCGCTCAACGACGCAGCGGAAGGACGGGTGCTGCGCAAGCTTCTCGGGGAGGGTGCCGCTGTCACGTCCACCAAGGGCGTGCTCGGCCACACGCTGGGGGCAGCCGGCGCGATCGAAGCCGCCCTGACCGTACTGACCGTGGAACGCGCGACGGTACCCCCGACCGCCAACCTCGAACACCAGGACCCCGAGATCGACTTGGACATCGTCGCGGGATCCCCACGCAGGCAGAAGGTGGAGGTCGCGGTGAGTAACTCGTTCGGTTTCGGCGGCCAGAACGCAGTCCTGGTCATCACGACCGCATGAGTCGCCGCGAGCACAGCGGGTGACTCCTGTCCGGAAAAAGCTCGGCCAATCGGCCATGACATCGGAAGACTCAGTCAGGTGACCAGACGAAACCTGCTCCTCCAACGCATCGTCGGCGTCCTCTACATCATCGCCGGCATCGGCAAGTTCTTTCCCCAGATCGAGTCGGTCGAGCAGCGCCTTGACGATGCCGCCGACGCGAACGACGGCGTCGCCGTCCTCGGTTCGTTCACCGAGTGGCTCGCCCAATACCCCATGGGTGTCGCCGTCTTTGTCGCGGTAACCATGATCGTGAGCGGCGCGGTGCTCATCCGGAACCGGAGACTGGTCGTCGCTGCCCTCTACGGCCACCTGCTGATGATGGTCTGCTTCGTCATCATCCTGGTCAGCAGCGTGCCGCAGATCCTCGTGCTCGACGCCGCGTTCTTCGTCGCCGCCGTCTATCTCCTGGTACTGCACCGCCGCGCACCGTCCCCGTCCCCCGAGGCCACCTCCCGAGCCGGGAAAGACAACCACAGCTAAGGGCCATGCCATGTCCTTCACCGTTCCGCACACCGAACTCGCAGGACTCGAAGCGCAGGTTCAAGCCGCTCTGCGGACCACTGACGACAGCTCCCTCGATGTGCTCGGCTACGGCGAAGTCACCCTGGTCCTGAGGCTGCAGACCGACCAGGGCACCTTCGCGTGCAAGCGACTGCCGGTCTTTCCGGACCGTGGACGCTTCGAGCGCTATCAAGAGGGGCTCGACGAGTACCTGCGGCGCCTGTCCGACAGCGGGCTCAACGTCGCCGATACCGTGGTGTGGCACACACACCATCCTTCGGGCGGGATCACCGCCTATTGCCTGCAGCGTGAACTCCCGTCGCAGCGCCTGTGTTCCAGGCTTCTGCACACCGAGGACGAGACCTGGGCCAAGGACTTCTTCTCCCGGTTCCTCGATCGGGTCGACGGCGCTGTGAACCCCGCTCTCGGCCTCGACGCACAGGCCAGCAACTGGGTGGAATCCGACGGCGAACTGATCTACATCGACGTCACCACCCCCTTGATGCGCGACGCCCGAGGCCGTGAACGGCTCGATGTCCGCCTCTTCTTCTCCTCGCTGCCCTGGTTCCTCCGCGACGCCGTCCGCGTCTCGATGACCAAGTCGATCTTCGACAAGTTCTATGAGACCCGCGGCGTACTCCTGGACTTCCTCGGCAACCTCCACAAGGAACGGCTCGACGCTCTGATTCCGATGTTCCTGGAACAGGCCGACGCGCGCCTGGCCAGACCGATCACAGCGGAAGAGGTCACCGCGTACTACCGCGACGACGCAAGGATGTGGGAGCTGATCCAGCGGTTGCGCCGGGCCGACCGTTTCTGGCACCGCAGGATCAGGCGCCGTACGTACCCGTTCCTCCTGCCACCGCCCGTGGACCGCTGACGGTGAGTGCGGTGATGGCCTCGTCGGCCCGCGCTCCGGCGCCCGGACTCGACGAGAGCGTGATTCTCGACCCCTCGCGCCCCCTGCGCATAAGTCACGCACGGGGCCCGCTGACGATCGCGGTGGTCTCGATCGCCTGGTTACGCGAGCGCGACGACGCGGTGCGCTCGATGATCGAGGCCCGGCATCTGAGCAGGGACGAGATCGCCCAGGCGGCGGAACTGCGGATACGTAAGCGGCGCTTGGAGTGGCTGGCAGGGCGCCTGGCGATCAAGCACAGCGTGTACGCCTACCAGCAGCGGCACGTCGGCGTGTCTCCGTGCACGCGCGGCATCGAAGTCAGCGTCGTCCCGGACGGAATTCGCGCCGGAAAGCCCACCGTCAACGCCCCGGTCGAGGTGGGCCTGTCCCACTCGTCCGACTTCGCCGTTGCGGCTTGCGGACCACGCGCCCTCGGTATCGACATCGAGCGCAGCCGCCAGGTGCCGCCCATGCTTGCCGAGTTGCTCACCCTGGCTCCGGAGACCGCGCAGGACCCCCGGCTCCGCAGTGTGGACGCCATGCCGCTGTCACTGCGCTGGGCGTGCAAGGAGGCCGTGCTCAAGCACTTCGGATTCGGCCTGCGGGTCGACACCAGAGAGGTCGAGCTGATCAGGTGGCGGCCCGACGGACGGTTCTCCTGGCACGCGGGACCGGGGCTCCGACGTCATGTCCCCTGGGCGGACGACACCCGTTTCGACAGCTGGGCACGGGAAGTCAGTGGCTACTCCATGGCCCTGGTATGGCAGTAGGGAGCACAGCATCCGTGACATCCGCATCGACGCAGCCGCCTCGGCCCACGGCCGTGGCGCGGCAAACGGTCTTCGAGAACGCGCTCCATCAGGCAGCCGAGATCGCCGCGCTCAGCCCGTCGTCGCACAACTGCCAGCCCTGGGCGGTCGCATGGCCTGCCAGTCCTGATGCCCGCCGGGCAGCGGCGTCGCTGCTCGGCGAGCCCTCGGGTGACGCTTCGGACCACAACGGCAATGGCGGTACAACAGAAGACGAGTACCTGCTCCTGGCCATCGATCGAGAGAAGCAGCTCAGTTCCCTCCCCGCCCACGCCGTCGAGATGGTGGTCAGTTGTGGCGCTTACTGGCAGATCCTGTTGCGTGCCCTGGCTGCTCAGGGCTGGTCGGCAGACCGTCTCCACTTCGTCGACCAGGTCCCCGACGGAAGTGAGACCGGGAAGAGCAGCGGGGATTGGGCACTCGGCGGCACCTGGCCGACGACCTGGTCTCCGCTGTGTGCCGTCCGCCTCCGCTGGGAGGAGGGCACCTCGGACAGCCTTGCCGAACTCCATCGCACCGCGCGTGCCCGACGTACCAACCGAGCGCCTTACCGCCCCGAAGGCATCGATCCGGCGACTCTCGCCGGGCTTTCGTCCCCCTCCACCGCCGCAGCGGAAGGCGCGGACGTGACCGTGCGGCACTTGGTCACTGATGCCGAGCGCGCGGATTTCGCCGACTTCGTCGCCCGGCACGGAGGTCGCGATTTCAGCCATCCACTGGCCTGGCGGGAGACGCACTCCTATTTCCGCTGGAGCCGGGCCGATGCCGAAGCGCATGGTGATGGCTTCCCTCTCAGCCAGTTGTTCGGACCGATGTCGTGGCCGCGCCGGCACGTCATGCGCATCGCGCTCGCGCCCATGACGATGCGTGTGCTACGACATGTGGGCTACCACCGCGTACTCGCCCGGCAACTCGCCCACACAGTGCGGCCAACACCCGCAATCGTCGCCATGAGCTTCGCCGACAGGGCGCCGAGCCCCGAAGCCGTCGTCCGCGGCGGCGCCCAGCTGGCTGAATACTGGCTACGCGCCACCGACACCGGGCTCGTCCTGCACCCCGTCAGCATCGTCCTGCAACACGACGATCTGCGGACAGAACTGGAGGACAGATGGGAACTGCCCGGCCGTGCGTTCTTCGTGAGCCGACTGGGCCGCCCCACTACTGCGTTCCCGCCCTCACCGCGCCGGGCTGCCACCGTTGCGCTGCGCCGGATCTGACACAGCGGCTCCAGGCCATGCGAGGTGAGGTGGCCAGAACCCGCCATCCTCTGATGTGCGACTGTCTTCGATCCGGCTGAGGTATTCACGACACCCTCATCCCGCATGCGATGCATTGACCGGGCGCACGCGATTGGCCGCGGAGTGAACAGTCGGCACACGACGACCACGCGGAAACGCAACGGTGATCCAAAGGGCAGTGACATTACGCCCTTGCACGTGCTACTCTCGATCTTGACGGCTGTTTGAAGTATCAACAAGTTACGGATGCAATGGGTGGCCGAAAGCGACTAGGAGTGTCTGGAGCGCGCACCATCGCGTCATTTCCGGAAGAGGCACCGATCTTGCACCGCCACGATCGACAGCACCCGAAAGCTACCCGCCGGTTCACCCGGACAGCATGTCCGGTCGTCGGCCGATGAGTACGCAGCAAGCTCTGGCCGAGTACCGGGCCTTCAGGAGCGAACCGCCGGTGCGTCACCTCCCGCAGCGGAGTACCCGATGAGTATTCGCGTACTCGTGTGCTGCAAGGAGACGATCATGGGCGCCGGCATGCGGGCACTGCTTGACCAGCAGCCCGACATCGCCATCGTCGGCTACACGACCGCCTGCGAGTCCACGGCCGCCGCCGCGGACTCAGCGCCTGACATCCTCGTCATCGTGGCTCCCGCGCTGACCATGGAGAACAAGCGCGAACTCTCCGCGCTGGCCGCTCTCGCCAAGGTCATCCTCATCGCCAAAGCCGAGGACGCTCCCCACTCCATAGAAGCCCTCCGCCTCGGAGTTCGCGCGGTCCTCTCTCCCGACACCTCAGCGGACGAACTGATACATGTCCTCAGAACCGTCAGTGCAGGTGAAGCCGTGATTATGCCCGCAGTGGCACTTCAGCACCTCGACCACCTGCCGGACCGCCACCCCTCCGCTCTCGCTGCGAGCATCGTGGCCGCACTGACACCGCGGGAAACCGAGGTGATCATTCTGCTCACCCAGGGGAAATCCAATGCCGAGATCTCGGAGAAACTCTCGATCTCCACGGCAACTGTCCGATCCCACGTTCATCACTTACTGAGGAAGCTTGGCGTGGGTACGCGTGCGCAAGCCGTGGCCGCAGCCTACCAGAGAAATCTCATCGCAGTCATTGGGCGAAATTCAACAGCCTCGGAGCAGGGCGGTTGAGCGATACGCCTCACCCTTGATCGGGCTTGGAGTTTTACGCGGTGTAGCCGCGCCCAACGCGTTCCCCCGCCATCTCGTCGACGACCTTCGCCATCTGGCCGAATTCGGCGACAAGTTTATGGAATTGGGCACTCCGCATGTCTCGCTCGAACGCCTCGCGGCTGGTCACCTCTATGACCTCGAAGAAGTGGAAAGACTCTCCGCCGACGGCTGGTCCGGCGTCGGCACAGCTCTCCTCCACGACCCGCTGGACGCTGAACGACACGACACTGGGCAACTCTGGACAGGTCGCGTAGTCGACGTCCCGTACCCAGGTCTCGAAGCGTGCTGGTTCAACACCGTCATGCAGACGGATACGGTGAACGATGATCGCCATAGTGTCCTCCAGGCCTGATCAGGCAGGTCGATTGGGTCGGCGGACGCAGTCAACGCCGCCTGGCCGGGCGACGGTTGGCACCCAGCCCCAGCGCACGCGCGATGTTGTTCTTCTGGATCTCGTTGGTGCCGGAGAAGACACGCGAAGGAAGCGCATCCCGTAGCAGGGTCTCGGCTTCTCCCTCGAGCATGCCGAGCGCGCCGCGAAGCTGAACGGCATCAAGACCCAACTGCACGGCCGCCTCGCTCACTGCAAGTTTCGCCAACGCGGGCGCGATCTCGTCCTCGCTGCCCCGCGCCAGTCCCGATGCGGCTTTGTAAAGCATGAGACGGGCGGACTCCAGACGCAGCGTCATGTCGACAAGGCGGTGGCTCACCGCCTGAAAGCTACCGATGGGCACACCGAACTGCTCGCGTTCTCCCGCGTAGTTGATAGTGGACTCCAAGACGCGCCGCATCGCGCCGAGGTAGGCAGCGAAGAGACACGTGCGCTCCCACTTCATGGACGAGGAGAACACGCTCGCCCCTGCGCCTTCGGCGCCCAGGACATCGACCGCTGGTACGACACATCCATCGAAGTGAACGTCGGCCATCGGCGAGCCCCGCAGGCCGACCTTGTCGTACGTCGGCCCGACACTGAGCCCGTGGGTGCTCGCCTCGACGATGAACGCCGTCAGGCCGAAGAAGCCGCCACCGGGATCGGTCGCCGCCTGGACGACGAAGACGTCGGCCACTGGTGCATTCGTGGTGAAGCACTTGCTGCCGTGAAGGACGTAGTGGTCGCCCTTGCGCTCAGCGCGAGTCCGTAGGTTCAGCACGTCGGACCCGGCTTCCGGTTCCGTGATGCCGTGCGCGGCTATCCGCTCGCCCGAACAGAGGGCAGGCAGCCAACGCCGCTTCTGCTCCTCCGAACCGAATTCAACGATAGGCATTAGAGACGCAAACAGGTGGGCGGCGACGGAGAAGGCGAAGCCGGTGTCCGGACAGCCGTACCCCAGGGCCTCCATGACGGCCGACACGGTCACGGCGTCCAGGCCGCTGCCTCCGTACTCGGTGGGGACGACACCCCCACGAGGCCCTGTGTGCCGGCGAGAAGCCAGCGCCTGCGGAAGTCGTCGGCGTCGAAGCCGTGGGCGGCAGGCTCGGACCGATCGCTGAGTTCGCGCTGGGCGAACGTCACCACCATGGCGCGCATCTCTTCGGTGTCCGCGTCGAACTCGAAATTCATCATGTTCCGTCCATGTGTTCTTCGAGGAGCACGTGATAATTGATGCCTCCGGTGCCGAACGAACTCACTCCCGCGCGCCTCGGTTGCCCGGGCTGGGCCGTCCACGGTGACGGCTCGGTCGAGATGGAGGCGGGGATGGCTGCGAGGTCGAGTGCCGGACTAAGGGTGTGCAGGTTGGTGTTGGGCGGCAGCGTCCTGGCCCGCATGGCCAGGAGCGTGCGCAGCAGCCCGGCGCTTCCCGCAGCCGCGAAGGTGTGGCCGAAGAAGGACTTCGCCGATCCGATCTCCAGCGGTCGGGTGCGGTCCACGCTCGCGTAGATCCGCGTGACAGCGGCGATTTCAACTCGGTCACCGACCTTGGTACCGGTGCCATGGGCCTCCAGGTAGTCGACAGCCGACGGTTCGAAGTCGACCTGGCCGAAAGCCCGTTCCATGGCGCGCACCTGCCCCGCCGCATCGGGCGCGATCAGCGACTTGGCATCGTTGGATGCGCCGACTCCCCGTACGAGACCGAGGATCTTGTCGCCGTCGCGCCGCGCGTCGCCGAGGCGTTTGAGGAGGAACAAGCCGCAGCCGTCGCCGGGAGTGAAGCCGTCGGCTCCCACGTCGAAGGGCGCGTTCCTGCTGTGCGAGAGGAGGCCGAGCGCGGAGCAGAGGACCATGTCCCGAGCATTGCAAGCCAAGTCGACTCCCCCGGCGATGGCAAAGTCGGCTGTCCCTGAACGAAGCGCGCCGACGGCTACGTCAAGCGCGGCGAGAGACGACGCGCACGCCGCCTCGACGGCGAGAGGCACCGCGTCGAGCCGGTACTCGTTCGCCAGCAGAGCGGCCACGCCACTCGCGAGACAACCGTCGAGCAGAGCGGGCGACATCGCTTCGTCCAACGACCCCGAACGCTCTCGTATCAATGTCAGAAGGGTCTTCTTGCCCAGCGGGGACAGGCGGGCGAGGGCAGTGAGTCCGACGACTGCGTCTTCCAGTTCCTGCAGGCAGAGTTCGGTGTTGGCTCGGCGTTCTCGCGTCAGGCCCAGGTTGCTGCCGACCGCGACGAGACCACGTCCTCTCAACGCACCACCAGTTCCTGCGCCTTCCGCCGCCGTGCCCTGAGGCCGCTCCGCAGGGCAGCGGCCCTCGAAGAGCTGTGCGGCCACGGCGAGGGTGAGGCGCTGCGCGGCGTCCATGGCTGCATGGCGCAGGGGAACGATCCGTAGGTCACGCGGGGGATGGTCCGGCACCACCACGTGGCCCCCTTGATCGGTGTAGCTGTGCGTGAGACTGAGCGCACCGGGTGCGTAGTACAAATCCCGGTCGAGCACCGACTCCGGCACCGGGCCGATCCGGCTTTCGCCTGAGCACACGACCCGCCAGAAACTCTCGGCATCGGGCGAGCCGGCAAACCTGCCGGCGAGTCCCACCACCGCGATCGGCTCGGCGCGCGCTTCGGTCACTCCGTCCAGGTACCTGGGTGCGGCCCTGTCTCCAGGCCGAGTGGAGAGCTCAGCCACCTCGGCGGCCACAGCGCGGTCGTACCGTTTCTTCCCATCGTGCTCTTCGAGGACCAAATGACACAGTGTGCCGGTGAGGGAGGCCCCGTGTACGACAGCACGACGCGGCAGTCCCTCGCTGCCCGGCTGCCACGTCTCCCCCGTGTACGGGAAGCGGAACGATGTTCCGTTGAGCTCGTTTTCCGCCGCGCTGCCCGGCGCCCACTGCGGTGGGATCCTTCGATGATGCAGCGCGAGAGCGACTTTGGTGACCGCGGCAACACCTGCGTTGGCGAAGGTATGCCCGAGGCGGTCCTTCACGCTCCCGATGACCACAGACGCGGGAGCACCGCCCTCGTGGAGTCCCGCGAGCGCCTCGAGCTCCGCCTGAACCTCGTGGGCGATTCCGGAGCCGACACATTCGACGTACTGGATCGACGAGGCAGTCGCCGCCGACGCCCGCAGCGACGCGGAGGCCACCAAGCGGCGCAGGTCGACGGATGACGAATAACGGAAGGCGCCTGGGCGCGAGTCATGGCGGAGCGAGCAGTCGAGGATCGTCGCGTAGATCCGATCCCCGTCGCGCACGGCGGTCGACACCCGCTTGAGCAAGAGGGCTCCGACCCCCTCACCGATCACGTAACCACGGCCCTCCACCGCGAACGGGCTGCCGTCGCGGGCGACAAGGCCCTTGGCATGGAGGGCCCTGGTGAGGAACGGGCTCTCTCGGCGCTGCCCGGCGACGACAAGTGCCGCGTCGGACAGTCCAGAGCGAAGGTTGCCGACAGCCTGCGCGATGCCCACGAACGAGGTTGCGTCAGCCGACTCGACCGCAAACGTCCTGCCATGGAGCTTGAACGCGGTTGCGATCCGTGCCGGAATCGTGCTTGCCATTTCTCCGACTCGGTCGTGCGGCGAGCCTCCGAGGCGCTGCCCCAACAGCATCCGTAATTCCTCAGCGGCCAGCCGCGCACTTTCAGTGTCGGCTCCCGCCGCAGCCGCCGCCCTTTCGACCTCTCGCGCGTAGCGGCTCCCTTCGATCCGCAGCGCGTTGGCATGCTGGCGGTCCAGGCCGAAGCATGTCCCGGTGATGACGTCAGTACGCTCTGCCGGTAGCGGCCGCTCGGGGTGTCCGGCGTCCGAGAGACACTGCCGGGCCGCCTCGAGCATAAGGAGCTGCATACGGGCCATGGATACAGCTTGGGCTGGAGGAATGCCGAAACGCGCAACATCGACCTTGATGTCATCAAGACCGTTGTCCTCGAAAGCTGAACTTGTAGAGGAAGAAACCTCGTTCAGCAGTCTCCAGTAGTCGTCAGGCCCTCGCGCGCCCGGATAGAGCGCAGCGATCCCCACGACCGCCACTGGCTCCTCCGCAGATACGCGCTCGCTCCTGCGTGATTCCGAGTCGAACGACATCATGCGGCTACTCCTGCATTTCGGCCCGCCGGACGGATGGAAATCGCGAGATCACAGAGACTGCTCCGAGCGGGACGAGGCGTGGTCGGGCTCCGCCGCCTCGTCCGCTCGCCGTCTTGCCACCAGAGCGCTCAGCTGGCGGTCGCCGCTGGCTCCCATTGGCTCGGTACCACCGCGGTCGGCAGGGTCAACGCAGGGTCTTGGGCAAGGATCTCTGCATGCCGACGCTGGAGCAGGGCTCCTGGTTTGATCCCCAGTTCCTCGTCCAGCCGCCGCCCGGTCGACCGGAACAGATCCAACGCCTCGCCCTGCCGACCGGTGCGGTAGAGAGCGAGCATCAGCAACTCACAGAATCGCTCGTGCAGGGGGTGCCGGGCAACGAGCTGACGAAGCTCCGCGATCGCGCGCGCCTCGTCCCCGACGGCAAGGTACGAGCTGACCAAGTCCTCCCACGCTGTCAGCCGACGTTCGTCGAACAGCGCCGCTGCAGCCCTTACACGCAGCCCGTCACCGGCGTCAAGCAGCGCAGGTCCCCGCCACAGTTCCAGTGCTGTCTGCAGCAGTTCCAGCGAGCGTTCGGGCCGTACGGATAATTCGGCTGCTCCCTGCGCCGCGAGGGAAAGGAACCTATTTCCATCGACACAGTCTCGCGGAACGTCAAGCAGGTAACCATTGTGCACGGCACGTAACGCGGTCGAACCGCGTGGCTGCCGCGTCGGACTTGCAATCACCTTGCGCAACCGGGTCGCGTGCGCCTGTAGAGCATTTCGTGTATTGCCGACCAGGTTTCCAGACCACAGTTCGCTGGCCAAATCCTCATTCGAGACGGCCCGGCCGGCATCCAGCGCGAGAGTGGCGAGCATGACTCGCACCTTGTTGGCGCGTATTGTCTGATGCTTCCCTTCTATGGTGACAGATATGGGACCCAAAAAGCCTATGTACATGAGATTCCCCCGATGTACCGCAGATTGGAGCACTCACTATCCGACACGGCACGCACACCACATAAAAGGATCCACAACCCTTCTCGGAGGGAAATTAGAGCCTCCTTCAGCACAGGGGTGCACGATCCCCTTTTCTCGTCTTTAGCCTCGCAGGGTACCCTGCCCCATGTCATCAATCAGCTGGCTGATTTCTCTCATACACAAAAGGCGGAGATCCAGTGGATGGCCGCCTCGATCATCCGTTGAGGACGAGTACACACTGAGCCAACCAAGATGGGTCTTCGAAGTTGAGCGATGCAGTGTCGGTGCGCGCTGATTCTTCGGCACGGTCTGTGGTGGCTGGGGTGGTTGCCGGCCCTGGATGATCATTTCTGTCGTCCACGCAGAAGGATCACTGGGGACCCACGGGCTTGGTCAACGATACGACGTTGCTGCTGGACCTCGACGGGGTGTCCGTCATACGGGTTGAGCAGCCGCACGACGGCACGCCGTTCATCACCACCGGCCACAGCAACGCCAAGAGCGAAGGCATCAACCGCGTGATCAAACTCGTCGCCGGCACCGCCTTCGGCTTCCGCAACGCCGACCACCAGCGTCTACGCACACGCTGCGTCACCACCCGCCGAGCCCGCGGACACCTCCGCACCGCTCAACTATGAAGACCCGGAAGTTGAACGTCGAAGTCTTCAGCTCCCGCCTTGCGAAGTACGCCCATGCCTCCGACGAAAGGTTGTCGGATAACAGGAACCACGTTCTCGCGCATGCCACAACCTCCACCTCTACCGCCGCTGGGTTCTCAAGCCCGTGGCTTCGGAACGACCACGCATCCCTGTGAAGGACGACCGACAGCCGAGATGGAAAAGCGCGTCTCCGAACTGGAGACGGAGTACCGGGAAGGGCAGCGGATGCTCGCAGACCTGGAGGCCAAACAGGCCGACCTCCAGCAGACCGTGCTCCGCATGCGCGGCGCCCTCCAGATGCTGAACGAACTCCTGGCCGCCGAGAACGCCCCCGGCGGCGCCGACCGGCACCGCCGGGGGCGGCACGTCAGATCTTGGCCCGGGACACCTCACTGTGGAGCGACGATGTGTGGCTGGTCGACTCCACCCCGGTCGGCTGCGGATGCTCCCGTGAGACGGCCAAACGCTCGGACCTGGCAGGCTGGGCCCAGTACGGCGGGAGTGTGCGGCGACCGGTCACCGGGTGCTGGAGCGGGTCCTGATGCGGAAGATGATCAGTCCGATCGCGCTGAACGCGGCCGCCCAGGACAGGCCGAGGGCGAGGTGGCCCCACAGGGCGGTGTGACCGAAGGCGCCGCCGGCCGCGAACTGCATGGGGCCGAACGACGGGAACCAAGCAAGGACGGGCTTGTTGGCGAGCGGATTGCCCAGCGGGTTCTGCAGGAAGGTGTCCATCAGCCCGCCCATGATGATCAGGAAGAAGCCCTCCAGGTCGCGTTTGACCAGGACACCGAGGAGCAGGCCGAGGGCGCCGTAGGTGAGGGCGATGACGGTGAACCCTGCCAGCACGGCGAACCAGCCGCCCGCCGTAGGGCGCCAGAAGAACAGGACCACGAGCGCGGTGTAGAGGGCGATCGCGGTGGCGACCAGGCCGACGGCGAGGGTCTTGGCGCCGATGAGGGTGGCTTGCCGGTATCCGGCGAAGACGAGGCGCCGGTCGAAGGCGAGCGCCTTGCGCACGGCGTCGAAGACGACGAATCCGGCGATCATCGTCACGGAGTTGAGGCCAGCGGAGATCAGGGTCAGGTGGCCGCCGTCGACGTGCAGGACCTCGCCGGTCGCGTACAGCTTGAAGTCCAGCACCTCGCCCGAGGCGAGGGTGTCCATGAGTAGGTACCAGACCGGCACGAACAGCACGAGCAGCAGGCCGGCGAGCCGGTTGCGGGTCTGGTCGCGCACCGAGAAGCGCACGGCGGTGGGGAACTGCCCGTGCAGCGGTTGCAGTTCGGACGCGTCAGGCGGCGGCATGGTGGTCCTCCTCGGCGGTCGTACGGGGGGTGAGCCGGCCGTCGGCCAGATCGGCCAGCAGGTCGAAGCGGTCCTGTTCGAAGACCAGGTGGGTGATGACCACGATGGCCTTGCCGCGCGTGCGCAGGTCCTCGACCAGGTCCCAGAAGCGTAGGTAGGTCTCCCAGTCGAAGCCCTGGTAGGGCTCGTCGAGGAGCAGCACGTCGGGGTCGTGCAGGAGCGAGAGGGTGAGGTTGAGTTTCTGCCGGGTGCCGCCGGAGAGTTCACCGGCCACGGTCTGCTCGTAGTGCTCGTAACCGAGGAGGCGGACGAGTTCGTGCCCGCGGTACAGGTCGGGCAGGCGGTGGGCGGCTGCGAAGTAGCGCAGGTGCTGTGCGACGGTTAGAGCGGCGTTGAGGACGGGGTCCTGCGGGCAGTAGCCGAGCGTGCCGGACAGGGTCACCTCGCCGCGGTCCACGGGGAGGGTGCCGGCCAGGGTCTTGAGCAGGGTCGATTTTCCGGCGCCGTTCTCGCCGACGACGGCGACGAGTTGTCCGGGGGCGACGGCGAGGTCGGCGCCTCGCAGCACGTGGTGTCTGCCGTAGGACTTGTGGACGTCGTGGGCCTGGAGCACCGGTGGCGGTGCGGGTGTGGATCCGTCCGGCATGCGAGGTCTCCTAGCCATTCTCGGATGCTTCCTTTTGTGGTGATGCGTTCAGCCCGCCCGCGTAGATGCTGAGCATCTCCGGGGCCCAGCGGGCCATGCCGTCGGCCGACAGAGGGTCGGCGCCGAGGACCTCGGTGAGCCGGTCGCGCAGCAGGAACACGGCCAGGTCGTTGGCGAGCAGGAAGGCCGCGCGCACCGCCGGTTCCCGGCCGGGCGCGGCCAGCCCGGCCGCCGCCAGGCCGTCCAGCGCGGCGCGACTGACGTCGAACAGGCGGCGGAACAGCAGTCGTCCGGCGTCCGTGTCGGACAGCAGGAGCCGGCGCAGGTAGCCGGGCAGGGGTGAGTCGGCCGGGACGTGGCGGGCGAAGGCCTCGCTCAGGGAGCCTGCTCCGGTGCCCGGATCGAGCAGTTGAGCCCCGCTCTCGCCGGTCAGCTCGCCCAGTATCGTCTCGAACACGGTCAGGACGTACTGGTCGACCTCCTGGCGCAGACCGTCCTTCGAGCCGAAGTGGTGCACCACGAGTCCGGCCGACACCCCGGCGGCTTCGGCGATCTGGCGCACGGTCACCGACTCCGGCCCGCGTGCGGCGAACAGCCGCAGGGCCTCGTCGCGGATCACGGCCCGGGTGGTCCGGTCGTCCGGAATTGAACGCATGTGCAGCATACTAAACAAGCATTCAACGCCCGGTCCAGGGTTTGGGTGATCGTGGGCTTGAAGGCCGGAGGCTCACCCCGCCGGCCGCCCTCCGCCAGGACATGCCGAGGCTGTCGGGACGTTGTCCCGCGAGCTGCTGCTGTCCGTCGCCGTGCCGCTCGCCGCGGGCACCGTGCTCCTGGCTTTGCCGCTCGTCAGGCGGGCCAACCGGGCCTGACGCTCCACCTGCTGCCGCAGCTTGTCTCGTTCTCCACCTCCGCGGCGGACTTATTCTCTCCCGCCCTCCGTAGACCTCATCACCCCGGAGGAACGAGGCGGACATGCCCCGCTGACGGGCGGCGTGGAGCACGTGGGCCGCGAGTTGGGGCTTGCTCGCGAAGCACAGCTCGTCGGGAACACCGGTCAGCTCACGACGCTCCTCGTCGCCGGCCCAGTCCTTGGTGAAGTACAAGCGCCGGTCGATCAGGCAGTGCCCGGCGACCGTGGCGAAGGCGGGGGGCACGGCGACCTGGCACAGATCCACGCCGCCGACCGAGCCGGAGTACTGGCGGGCCGCGGCCACCGCGTCGGTCGAGGACTTCGCATCCCCCGTCTCGTCCGCGATCAGGATCCCGTCGCCGTCGTCGAGCAGGTTGACGGCCCAGCCGGCCGTCCGCTCCAGCGCCTGTTGTTCGTCCCACACCGCACGGGACAGCAGATGGTGCATGCGGTGCGGGCCCCGCTCACCGATCGCTTCGGCCAGGCTCCAGCAGTTGACGTCCTCGAGCTCCATCAGAATGCCCCGCGCCATCCGCGCGAACGTCTCCCTGCTCTCCGAGCGGGCGAAGCAGCCGGACAACGAGGCCACAAGGCCCCGAACGCCCTGCCGTGGCCTACCTCGCCTACCGTGGCCGAAGCGGCCGTACCTGATCAACTGTCAGGCTCGCCGTCCCCCATATGTCCCGCGGAAGCGAAGTGCCCTGTTTTCGTTTCGCCTCAGTTGTCACCCGGTGCCCGTCGGCCGCGGTGGTGCCGCCGAACAGACGGATCCCGTCCGTTGGGTCACGGTGCGCCCCGATGGTCTGTACTCATTCTTCGGCCGGCTTCTGCGGCCGGTCGCGCCCCGTGTTGGGCAGGCCCCTCCTGAGGGAGGGGCTTGGCAGCTCCGTTGGGCGAGCGAGTTGCTCCGGCTCCCTCATGCAGGTGCAAGATGCCGCAGTCCGAGTGCTGTGACAGCGTCCGCCAGCTCCTTGTCGTAGGTGACGAAACCGTCCAGCTGTCGGTGTAGAGGGGCGGCTGTCGCCAGGTGAATGGCGTCTAGAGTGCCGAGTCTTTGCACCTCGAAACCAGCAGCGCGGGCCAGGACGTCGTCACCGAGGATGATCTGGTCTATCCCGGTGAGCGTGTTGTCGACCAGGAACGGCACTCGCTGCCGATCTACACCAGCTCGCCGGAACGTGCGCGCGATCTCAACCCCGGCCAGCTGGGAGGTCACGAGACGACCGTCGACGCCCAGTCCTGCCCGCCAGCTGCGAAGCGCCTGCGTCTCTGTCTCCCGCTGTACGAACTTCAGCAGAGCGCAGGTGTCCAAGTAGTAGAGGCTCAACGCGTGCGCTCCCGGTCGCGCTCGGCGATCAGCGCATCCGACAGCGAAGACAGCTCGGCCAGATCGCCGATCAGCTCGGGCAGCGCGCCTGGATTCACTGCACGACGCACCTGGCCGGTCGCAATCAGCTGGTCCAGGGCCGATGTGGGCTCTTCGGCGGGGGACATGCGGATGACAGGCTTGCCGTGCTCAGTGACGACGAGCGTCTCACCTGCGCGAACCCTCGCTGTGACCTTCGACGGATGGTGGTTCAGCTCTCCGAGAGGGATGGTCTCCACGAGATAAATATACACAAAAAATGTACACAACAGGAAGCTGGAGCGAGACAGCTCCTCTAGGGGCGGGATCAGACTTACGGTGGCCTGCCCGCAGCAGGCGCCGTGAGATTCTCCGGGTCGGCAGTCAAGATCGTGACCGGCCCCGGTGCCGCGAGGGCGGCGGCACCGGGCATGGCGCCGATGGCGTACTTGTGGCCGTGCAGGCCAGCGTCGGCGAGGAGGGCTGTGCAAGTCTGGCCGAGGCAGGACGAACGTCCAGTCCCGCAACGCCCGTCGCAGCGGTTCGTCATTCTGACGGCCTCGCACGTCCCGGAGCATCGCTTGGGTGATCGCGCACAGGGCGTCGTTGGTCTCGTCGCGGGTCTTCGCTGCGATCTGAGGCCGAGCACATCTCCAGGTACTCAAGCGCGAGGACGTACCAGCCGGGAAAGGCTGAGCCATGGCCTGACCTTACGGAGGGCGGGTCATCGGCAGCGCCTTGCCGGACAGCGCGAACGAGCGCAGCACCAAGTTCATCGGCCAGGGCCCTGGCGTCCGTCGAGTCTCCTGCGGAACCCTTCCCACCGAGCCGCGCCGCCCTCGCAGCCCTCCCGCCACTCCTCCGATTGCCGACGCCACCTGTCCGGGATACCGAACGGCTCATGACGTCCACCACCTCTCTGACCAGGCGAACGCATCCAGAGCAGGTCAAAATGGCGCCCTTGGATGTCCCGTTGCGCACGTCAGGCAACGCATAAACGCACAAGAAACCGGGTCATACGGCGAACCCCCCGCTGAGCCGCCCGACGACTCGGGCAGATGCCCATCAGACGGCGTCCACGGGGCTTCAGCCCCGCTGGGCAGCCCTACGAGCTCGTCCGCTGTCAGTAGAGGCTGAGACGATGTGCGGACGACGGGGGACGTCTTTGGATGGGCCGGGTCTGCTCGTGTTTCGACAACGCCGTCAGCGAGGCGTTCAACAGCGTGCTCAAGGTCGAGTACGTCCACCGGTACGCCTTCGCCACCCGCGCCGAGGCCCGGATCAGGATCGCCACCTGGATCACCGACTTCTACGACACCCGCTGGCTGCACAGCGTGTGCGGGTTCAGGAGCCCCGACAACTACGAGAACGAGTACTGGGCCGGCCTCACCGTGGGACTGGCTGTATAGGAAGGACTCCACAGTTCGTCGGGGGGATTGACACCCGGAACATCCCGCTGGCCGGAAGTGCGCTCAGTCGTGAGCAGGCGATCATCGACAGGTTCGGCCAGCGCGGCGACTGAGGGTGCGGTCCCTGGCGTGCGTCCGGAGAACACCGTGCCCACGGTGAGTGGAGCGGCGTCGCGGACGACCGAGACCGGTTACCCCTTCCCGCCCCTCCTGCCCGTGACCGCCCCGGCCGCTCCGGCTGCTCCGGCTGCTCCGGCTGCTCCGGCTGCTCCGGCCGCCCCGGTCGGCCCGGTCGGCCCGGCACCCCGTCGGCCCGGCCAGTCACGGGCGGGGCAGTGGCTGTTCGGTCCAGATGATCTTGCCGTCGGGGGTGTAGCGGGTGCCCCAGCGTGCCGTGAGCTGGGCCACGAGGAAGAGACCGCGTCCGCCCTCGTCCTCGGTGCGGGCGCGGCGCAGCCGGGGTGAGGTGCCGCTGCCGTCGAAGACCTCGCAGATCAGGGCACGGTCGCGGAGGAGGCGGAGTTGGACCGGGCCGGTGGCGTGGCGGAGGGCGTTGGTGACCAGTTCGCTGGCCACCAGCTCGGTGGTGAAGGCGAGTTCGTCCAGGCCCCAGGCGGCCAGCTGCTCGGTGACGGCCACACGGGCGCGGGAGACGACCGCCGGGTCGTTGGGCAGCTCCCACTGGGCGACCCGCGCCGGGCCCAGGGCGTGCGTACGGGCGACGAGCAGGGCGACGTCGTCGCTCGGCCGGGTCGGGAGCAGGGCGTCCAGGACCGCCTCGCAGGTGTCCTCCGGGGCGCGGTCGACTCGGGCCAGGACCGTACGGAGTTCGTCCAGACCGGTGTCGATGTCGCGGTGCCGGTCCTCGACCAGGCCGTCGGTGTAGAGGACCAGCTGACTGCCCTCGGCCAGTTCGAGTTCGACGGTCTCGAAGGGCGTGCCTCCGAGGCCGAGCGGGGGCCCCGAGGGCAGGTCGAGGAAGTCCACACCGCCGTCGGGGCCGACGACGGCGGGCAGGGGGTGCCCGGCGCGGGTGAGGGTGCAGCGCCGGGACACCGGGTCGTAGACGGCGTACAGGCAGGTCGCCCCGACGATGCCGGAGTCCTCGTGGGTGCTCTCCACCGCCCAGCCCTCGCCCCGGTCGAGGCGGCCGACCAGGTCGTCGAGGTGGGTGAGCAGTTCGTCCGGGGGCAGGTCCAGGGAGCAGAAGTTGTGCACGGCGGTGCGCAGCCGCCCCATGGTCGCGGCGGCGTGCAGGCCATGTCCGACCACGTCACCGACGACCAGCGCGACCCGGGCACCGGAGAGCGGGATGACGTCGAACCAGTCGCCGCCGACGCCCGCCCGCGCGGGGAGGTAGCGGTACGCGACCTCGACCGCGCTCTGCTCGGGCCGGCCGCGCGGCAGCAGGCTGCGCTGCAGGGCGAGGGCGGTGTTGTGCTCGCGGGTGTAGCGGCGTGCGTTGTCGATGCAGATCGCCGCGCGGCTCACCAGTTCCTGGGCCAGCGACAGGTCGTCCTCCTCGAACGGGGCGGGCTGCTCGGAGCGGTAGAAGCTGACGACACCGAGGGTCGCGCCGCGCGCCCGCAGCGGCACGGTGATCAGGGAGTGGATGCCCGCCGCCAGGACCCGTTCGAGCCGGGCCGGGTCCTGGGCGAGCCAGCCGCCGGCCTCCGCCAGCACGGGTTCGAGCACCGACCGCCCACTCTCCCAGCTGCGTGCCTGGGGTGTGGAGGGGACGTACCGCACCGGGTCCCCGTCCCGGTACAGACGCGACTCCTCGTGTACGGCGCCCAGCGCGACCCTGCGCAGCGCCATGCCGGGGCCGAGGGATTCCGGCTCGTCGCCGAGCAGCACGGAGTCCGGCAGGTCCACGGCCGCGAAGTCGGCGAACCTGGGGACCGTCACCTCCGCCAGTTCCTGGGCGGTACGGGCGACGTCCAGGGTGGTGCCGAGCCGGGCCCCGGCGCCGTGCAGCAGTTCCAGACGCCGGCGGGCGAGTACGGCGAGCCGGCCGACGCCGGGTTCGCCGACGAGGAGGAGCCAGGCGTCGGCCGCCGACTCGTTGGGCGGGGTGGTGTCGGGCCCGTACGGGTCGGGCGGGACGCCGTCGGTTCCGTACGGCGAAGGTTGTGTCGGCAGGGGCTGCGGGGCCGGGGGTACGACCGTGCTGAGGACGACCCTGGGGGCTGCGGCGGGCCGTGCGATGGGAAGGGGCGCGGGCGGTGCGGTCAGTTGTGTGTGGCGCAGGCGGGGGCCGCCGAGGACGCGGGCCTCGACGACCACGCCGGTCTCGCCCGCCGCGCCCATGACCGGGCGGCGCAGCAGGGTGGCGACACGGCCGCCGGACAGGGCGACCTCGTCGAGGGTGCGGTGGGGTGAGGCGATGAGTTCCTCGGCCTTCTCACGGAGGACGGCCAGGTCGACGCGGCCCAGAGGGCCGCCGTACCGGCCGTCGCCGCCCCGCGTCCAGGGCGGGTGCTCGGGCTGGCGGGGCCAGGTGCCCGCGCCGGAGGCGGCCCGGCGGTACGCGGCGAGCAGTGCCCGTTCCCGTGCCGTGGCCTGTTCCAGAAGCCCGGCCTCGATGTCGTGTGCGGCCTCGCGGACGAGCCGCACCATGGTGGGGTCGCCGTCGTCGCGCAGGCAGGTGAGGTCGAGGACGGCCTCGACCCGGCCGCTGAGCGGGTTGCGGACGGGGGCGCCGGCGCAGGCGAAGGGGGAGAGACAGTCGGCGAAGTGTTCGCGGCCGAGGACGTAGACGGGTTGGCGTTCGGCGAGGGCGGTGCCGACGCCGTTGGTGCCGGCGGCGGCCTCGGAGGCGCAGAAGCCGGGGGCGAAGTTCACCTCGTCGAGGTGGGCGAGGAGTCGGCGGTCGCCGCCGTGCCGCTGGACCATGCGGGCCCGCGCGTCGCAGAGAACGATGCTCATGCTCACGTCGGCGAGGGCCGCGGTGAGCCGTGTGAGCACCGGGTCGGCGGCGCGGAGGAAGAGGTCCTCCATGGTCGGGTCGGGGGCGTAGGGGATCAGCAGCCGGTGCGGTTCGAGCCCGGCGGAACGGCACCGCTTCCAGGAGTCGAGCACCGGGTCCCGGACATCCGAGTCGACCCGCGCGCCGGCGAGGAAGCGCTCATGGGCATCGACGAGACCGCCGATGTCGTCCCAGGAGACGGTCACGGGATCACTTCCCTCGCCTGGAAACGGCCCCGTCGCACACCGCCACCCGACGCGCCCCCGGGGTCGCCTGCCAGGCACTTCAACCTTAAACCTTGCATGACGTACATCACAACGACATCACGACGAGAGGTGGCTGGGGGCTCGTGCGGCTCAGAGGAGGTGGGTGGGGTGGCCGTGGAATGCCGACGGGCGCCTTGGTGCGCGGTTGGCCGGGAGGTGACTTGTGTCTCATGCGGGGCGGTGTGGACGGGGTGGCCAGTACGGCAGAGTCCCTGGTCGGGGGCGCTGTCGTCGTCTGGCGGGGGCGGGAGTTCGATCGGTCGGTCACGGGGAGTCATTTGGGGTGGGAACGGTCCTGAGGTTCCCTTCGTTCTTGACTTGCCCTGCCTCCGTCGGTGCGGTCCCCCGCCGTACCGATGCGACGCGGAAGGACGACCTGCCCTTTGTTCCCGCTCCCGCTCGACGCGCCGCCCCCCTCGCCGCCGGTCCCCCACCCCGCCGCCCTGATACCTGGCCCGGCCCCCGCCCCCGACTCCACCCCGTTCCCGGAGCAGGCCCCGGCCACCGACAGCACCACGGCCGCCGGTGACCCCGCGCCGTGCCCCGGCCCGGCCCGTACCCCGGCCGCCAGGCTCCGGTCGCTCCTCCCCACCCGCTCCCCCGCCGCGGCCCGGCGGTTCCGGCTCGCTCTCACGCTGCTGCCGTTGGTGCTGCTCGCGGCGTGGGCGGCGGTCGACTGGCGGACGGTGTACGACGGTGCCGTGCGGCTGGCGTCGGCGGATCTCCGATGGCTGCTGGCCGGGGTCGTCTTCACTGCCCTGTGCTCGGTCGCGGCGGCGTGCGTCCGCCAGGGGGCGGTGCCGGAGCGGCTGCCGCCGGGGCAGTTGCTGGCGACGCAGTTCGCCGCAGGGGCCGCCGGGCACGCGCTGCCGGGCAACATCGGGGCGCACGCGGTCGTCCTGCGTTTCCTGCGCGGCCGTGGCATCCCCCTGGCCCGTGTCACCGCCTCGCTCGCCCTGTACTCGGCGGTCAAACCGGTGGCCAAGACGCTGGTGATCCTCGCCTTCGTCGTCGCCTTCCCGGGCTCGCTCCGCCTGGCCGAGCTCCTGCCGGAAGGCGAGACCCTCGCCCTGGCCGGCACGATCACCGCGGTGAGCCTGGCCGCCGTGCTCACCCTGATCACGACCGTACGACCGCTGCGGCGCCCCCTCATCGGAGGGCTGCGTACGGCGCTCACCGACACCCGGCTGGTGCACAGCCGGCCGGCACGCGCGCTCGCCCTGTGGGGCGGGGCCGCCGCGTTCCCCCTGTGTCAGGGAGCCGTCGTCGCCTCCGTCGGCTCCTCACTGGGGCTTCCGGTGTCCTGGCCGCAGACGCTGTTCGCCTACCTCGTCGCCAGTACGGCGGCCGGTGCCGTGCCCGCACCGGGCGGCCTCGGTCCCCTGGACGCGGCGCTCGTCTTCACCCTCGTCGCCTTCGGCGCGCCGGCGACCCTCGCGGCCACCACCGTCATCGGCTACCGCGTCCTCACCGTCTGGCTCCCCCTCCTTCCCGGCACGCTCGTTCTCTCGGCGCTGGTGCGTGCGAAGGTGCTCTGAGCGGCCGGCCCGGCCCCTGCGTCGTCGTCCTGCCGTAGCGGGGTGCAGCAGGCGGTTGAAGGGGGAACCATCTCCGGGACCGGAGAGGTCGGACGGGGCTGGACGGGCTGGGGGCGGGTTCATGTCGTACTCGGTGGGGCGACGGGTGGTCGTCACGGGGCTGGGTGCTGTCACACCGCTCGGGGTGGGGGTGGGCGAGTTGTGGCAGGGGCTGCTGGAAGGGCGTTGCGGGATACGGGAACTGGAGGGGGAGGAGTTCGCCGAGTTACCCGTGCGGGTCGCTGGGACGGTGCCGGTGGACCCTTCCGGCCTGCTGCCCCGGCCCCGGGTCCGGCGGATGAACCGGGCAGCGCGGTTCGCCGTACTGGCCGCGCGGGAGGCGTGGCGGGACGGGGGTCTCGATCCCGGCGGTACGGCGGAGAGCGGGCTCGATCCGGAGCGGGTGGGGGTGTCCGCCGGGACGATCCTCGGTGACGCGTCGGTGCTCGTGGCCGGCGACCGGCAGTTACGGGACCGGGGGCCGCGGAGCGTCTCCCCGCTCACCACGCCGATGTGCGTGCCCTCGCAGGCGGCGTCGCAGATCTCCCTCGACCTCGGTATCACCGGAGAGGCGCGCACCGTGACCAGCGCGTGCGCCTCCGGCACCGAGGCGATCGGGCAGGCCGTCGACCGTATCCGGTTCGGGCGGGTGGACGTGGCGCTCGCGGGCGGGGCCGAGGCGGTCGTGACACCGGCGATCATGGCGTCCTTCGCGGCGATGCGCGCGTTGTCGCGGCACGGGCTGAACGGCACCGGGCAGAGTCCGTCCCGCCCGTTCGCCAAGGACCGGGACGGGTTCGTCAACGGTGAGGGTGCGGGGTTCCTCCTGCTGGAGGCGGAGGACCACGCGAGGGCTCGCGGGGCGCGGATCTACTGCGAGGCGGCGGGCTGGGGGCTGTCCGCCGATGCCCATCACATGGCGGCGCCGGATCCGTCGGGCTCCGGGGTCGCACTCGCGCTGCGCCGGGCGCTGCGGGACGCGGCGGCCTCGCCCGCCGACGTGGTCCACGTCAACGCGCATGCCACCGCCACGGTCGAGGGTGACCTCGCGGAGGCGAACGCGCTCGCCGCGGTGTTGCGGGGGCGCCGGGTTCCCGTCACCGCGCTCAAGGGCCACCTCGGCCATCTCCAGGGTGCCGCCGGTGCGGTGGAGGCCCTCGCCACCGCCCTCACCCTCCACCACGGCCTCATCCCCCCGACCATCGGCTGCGCCGACCAGGACCACGCCGTCACCCTCGACCTCGTCACCACCGCCCCCCGCCCTCTCCCCACCGACGGCGACCTCGCCCTCACCAACTCCTTCGGCTTCGGCGGCCACAACGCGGTCCTCGCACTCCGCCGCACGGCATAGCCGGACGCCCACCACCGGCCGGTCGGGCACCGTCGGCCCGCACCACCGTGGCTGATCGCCGCCGCCCCGCACCACCGCGGCTGGGGCGCGGTTCGGCGGGGCGTGGAGGGAGCAGGGCGCCACGCCGGCCGTGGCGGTCGTGACACCACCACAGGGCGGGGTGCGGGTCGGAGGCCCAGCCCTTCGCCCGCCTGGGGCGGGCGCGGTGGGAGGGAGCCGGCCGGGCGGTCGTGCGGGGCCCTGCGACTCGACCACCGGCCGCCGTCACGGGAGGGAGTCCGCCGGGGTAGGCGCGTGCGGTGGTCAGGCCGTGCCTTTACGGGAAGCGGATTTCTTGGCGGGGGACTTCTTGGCGATGGATTTCGTTGTCCCGGACTTTGCCGCAGCTGTTTTCCTGGCTGCCGATTTCTTCGCGGCCGTCTGCTTCGCCGTCGACTTCTTCGGGGAGGCGGCGGCCTTCTCGCTCGTGGCGGTGGACTTCTTGCCCGAAGGCTGTTTGGGCGTGGAGCGAGGCGGGAGCGAGGTGACGTCGGCGACGTCTTCGCCGCGCGACTCCTTCGCTTCGCGGACGCTCTTCTCGAGGGCCGCCATGAGGTCCAGCACCTTGCCGCCCGGGGCCGGGGCGGGGGC
Organism: Streptomyces sp. TG1A-60; assembly: GCF_037201975.1. NCBI lineage: Bacteria > Bacillati > Actinomycetota > Actinomycetes > Kitasatosporales > Streptomycetaceae > Streptomyces > Streptomyces sp. TG1A-60. Next base: position 2,637,213 of record NZ_CP147520.1, read on the forward strand.
GCTGGGCGGCTCTTCGCCGGAGGCCTTCGCGGCGATCAGTTCCTCGACCGCCTCGCGGTAGTCGTCGTGGAGGGAGTCGAGGTCGACCTCGCCGAGGGTGTCCATGAGGGCGTCGGCGAGGTCGAGTTCCTTGTCGCGGACGGTGACGCCCGCGTCGGGGGCGACCCCCTCCGTCGTACGGATCTCGTCGGGCCAGAGCAGCCCGTGCATGGCGAGTACGTCGTCGACGACCCGGAGCATGCCCAGCCGTTCCCGCCCACGGAGCGCGAACTTGCAGATGGCGACCTTCCCGCTGCGCTTGAGCGCCTCACGCAGGAGGGTGTACGGCTTGGCGGCGGGGACGCCGTTCGCCGCGAGGTAGTACGCGGCGTCCACCTGGAGCGGGTCGACGCTCTCGGCCGGTACGAAGCCCACGATTTCGATGGTCTTGGCGGTCGGGATGGGCAGCGACGCGAGATCCTCGTCGGTGATCGGGATCATCGTGCCGTCCGCGTCCTCGTACGCCTTGCCGATCTCCCCCTGCGTCACCTCGCGGTCCTCCAGCTCGCAGACCTTGCGGTAACGGATGCGACCGCCGTCCTCCAGGTGGACCTGGCGGAAGGAGACGGAGTGGCTCTCGGTCGCGTTCACCAGCTTGATCGGGATGCTGACCAGGCCGAACGAGATGGCGCCGTTCCAGATGGATCGCACGAGCAGCACGCACCTTTCGGGTCACCGCCGGGTTGTCCACACCGTAACTCCGCCGGATCAGGCGTGCCCGTCGGCCGCCGCACGCCCCGTACGACAGACACCGCCGGGCCGGACCGGTCAGGATTGGAGAAGCGCGGGTGGGTGGGCGCCGCCCGGCGTGAAGGCCATGGACGCGCCGGCCGACCGGTCAGCCCGGCCCGTCGTCGATGTCGCGGCCGGAGACCTGCGGTGCCGAGACCGGCGGTGCCAAGACCGGCGGTACCGAGACCGGCGGTACCGAGTTCGGCCGGGAGCCGGCGAAGCAGCCATACGGTGCGCGTGACCTCGACGACCACGACCCGGCGGGCAACCTGATCCGCGTCCACGAGGTCTCAAACCCCGGGGGCACACCCCCATCCGTACCTCCGGTCAGGTGGACACGCGACCTTCGCCACGGCCGCACGGAAGAAGCACAACCGCACGTACCGTTCCCAGCGGATCGGATCCAGTCAGGCGACGCCGGCGGGGACAGCGGACGCGGCCCCCGCCCGACAGATGGAGGAACGATGACCAAGGCCACGAGGACGCGGACGCAGGCGCGATCGCAGGCGCCGTCGCAGTCACCCGGGCCGCACGCCGCCGACAGTCATGACCTGATCCGTGTGCACGGGGCGCGGGAGAACAATCTCAAGGACGTCAGCATCGAGATCCCGAAACGCCGGCTGACGGTGTTCACCGGGGTCTCCGGCTCGGGCAAGAGCTCGCTGGTCTTCGACACGATCGCCGCGGAGTCGCAGCGGCTGATCAACGAGACGTACAGCGCCTTCCTGCAGGGCTTCATGCCGAACCTGGCGCGGCCCGAGGTCGACGTGCTCGACGGGCTGACCACCGCGATCACCGTCGACCAGCAGCGGATGGGTTCCGACCCGCGCTCCACCGTCGGCACCGCCACCGACGCCAACGCGATGCTGCGCATCCTCTTCAGCCGGCTCGGCCAGCCGCACATCGGCCCGCCCGGCGCGTACTCCTTCAACGTCGCCTCGGTCTCGGCGAGCGGCGGTCTCACGGTCGACCGGGGTGCCGACAAGACCAAGACCGAGAAGGTGACCTTCAGCCGCACCGGCGGCATGTGCACGCACTGCGAGGGCCGGGGCACGGTCTCCGACATCGACCTCACCCAGCTGTTCGACGACTCCAGGTCGCTCTCCGAGGACCCGTTCACCATCCCCACCTACACCGGGGACGGCTGGGTGGTGCGGGTCATCGCCGAGTCGGGCTTCTTCGACAAGGAGAAGCCGATCCGCGAGTACACCAAGAAGGAGCGGCACGACTTCCTCTACCGCGAGCCGACCAAGGTGAAGATCAACGGTGTCAACCTCACGTACGAGGGGCTGATCCCGAAGCTCCAGAAGAGCTTCCTCTCCAAGGACCGCGAGTCGATGCAGCCGCACATCCGGGCCTTCGTGGACCGGGCGGTGACCTTCACCGAGTGTCCCGAGTGCGACGGCACCCGTCTCAGCGAGCCGGCCCGCTCCTCGCGGATCGGCAAGGTCAGCATCGCCGACGCCTGCGCGATGGAGATCCGTGACCTGGCCGGATGGGTCCGCGGAATCGAGGAACCGTCGGTGGCGCCGCTGCTGGCCAAGCTCCGGCACACCCTCGACTCGTTCGTGGAGATCGGCCTCGGTTATCTCTCGCTCGACCGGGCCTCGGGCACGCTCTCCGGTGGCGAGGCGCAGCGCACCAAGATGATCCGCCACCTCGGCTCCTCGCTCACCGACGTCACGTACGTCTTCGACGAGCCGACCATCGGTCTGCACCCCCATGACATCGCGCGGATGAACAACCTGCTGCTGCGGCTGCGCGACAAGGGCAACACCGTGCTCGTCGTGGAGCACAAGCCGGAGACGATCGCCATCGCCGACCACGTCGTGGACCTCGGACCCGGCGCCGGCACGGCGGGCGGCACCGTCTGCTTCGAGGGCACCTTGGAGGGCCTGCGGGCGAGTGGCACCGTCACCGGCCGCCACCTCGACGACCGGGCCGCCGTGAAGGGGACGGTCCGCAAGCCCACCGGCACGCTGGAGATCCGCCGCGCCACGGCGAACAACCTCCAGGACGTCGACGTCGACATCCCGCTCGGCGTGCTCACCGTCGTCACCGGTGTCGCCGGCTCCGGCAAGAGCTCGCTGGTGCACGGCTCGATCCCCACGGACGAGGGTGTGGTGTCGGTCGACCAGACCCCGATCCGCGGCTCCCGGCGCAGCAACCCGGCGACGTACACCGGACTGGCCGACCCGATCCGCAAGGCCTTCGCCAAGGCCAACGGCGTGAAGCCGGCGCTGTTCAGCGCCAACTCCGAGGGCGCCTGCCCCACCTGCAACGGCGCCGGCGTCATCTACACCGACCTGGCCATCATGCAGAGCGTCGCCGCCCCCTGCGAGGAGTGCGAGGGGAAGCGGTTCGAGGCGTCGGTGCTGGAGTACCGCTTCGGTGGCCGCGACATCAGCGAGGTGCTCGCGATGCCGGTGACGGAGGCCGAGGAGTTCTTCGGCACCGGTGAGGCCCGCACCCCGGCGGCGCACAAGATCCTGGAGCGGATGGCAGACGTCGGACTCGGTTACCTCACGCTCGGCCAGCCGCTGACCACGCTGTCCGGCGGCGAGCGGCAACGGCTCAAGCTGGCCACCCGCATGGGCGACAAGGGCGGTGTCTACGTACTGGACGAACCGACCACCGGCCTCCATCTCGCCGACGTCGAGCAACTGCTCGGCCTGCTCGACCGGCTCGTCGACTCCGGCAAGTCGGTCATCGTGATCGAGCACCACCAGGCCGTCATGGCCCACGCCGACTGGATCATCGACCTCGGGCCCGGCGCCGGCCACGACGGCGGTCGCGTCGTCTTCGAGGGCACCCCGGCCGCCCTCGTCGCGGCCCGCTCGACGCTCACGGGGGAGCACTTGGCGGCGTATGTCGGAGCCTGAGCCGCCCGTCCCTGCTCCGGTGCCACTTCAAGCATCATGGACCGTTTGACCGTTTAGCACCCGTTCGTGGGATTCTCCTCCCATGACGCCGATCACCGAGGTGGAGGGCCGCAGGGTCGCTCTGTCCAACCTGGAGAAGGTCCTCCACCCGGCGACGGGGTTCACCAAGGGTGAGCTGTTGCACTACTACGCCACGACGGCCGAGGCCCTGCTTCCGCATCTGCGGGGCCGCCCGGTCTCCTTCCTCCGCTACCCCGACGGGCCGGGCGGGCAGGTCTTCTTCACGAAGAACGTGCCGCCGGGCACGCCGGAGTGGGTGACGACCGCCGAGGTGCGGCGGATGGAGGGGCCCGCGCGGATGGTGCTGGTGCAGGACCTGGCGAGTCTGATGTGGGCCTCGAACCTGGTCGTCGAGTTCCACACCCCGCAGTGGACGGTCCGCACCCCCGACGAGGCCGACCGGCTGGTCTTCGACCTGGACCCGGGGGCGCCCGCGACCGTCGTCGAGTGCTGCGAGGTCGCCTGCTGGCTGCGGAAGCGGCTCGCGGCGGACGGGATCGAGGCCTACGCGAAGACGTCCGGGTCGAAGGGACTGCATCTGCTGGCGTCGGTGCGGGGGTCGTCTTCCGAGCGGGTGACCGAGTACGCCAAGGAGCTCGCCGTGGAGGCCGAGAAGGCGATGCCCCGCCGGGTCGTCCACCGTATGACCCGCAGTCTGCGCCTGGGCAAGGTCTTCGTCGACTGGAGCCAGAACGCCGCCCGCAAGACCACGGCCACGCCCTACACCCTGCGTGCCCGGCCCGAGCCCACCGTGTCCGCGCCGGTGACCTGGACCGAGGTCGAGGAGTGCGCCTCCCCCGGCCGGCTGGTGTTCCGGGCCCCGGACATCGCCCCCCGCCTCCAGGACCACGGCGACCTCCTGACCCCCCTCCTCGACCCGGGCGCCGCCCGTCCGCTGCCCTGACACCCTCCGGGCACCGGGCGCCCGCCCCTACACCGGGCTCCACGTACGCCGGTCCCGGGCCATCGCGTGCAACGCCTCCACGTCCGCCGGCTTGAGCGTCCCGCCCGTGCGGGCCAGTTCGGCGAGGTCGGAGTCGCGCAGGACGCGGGCCTCCCCGAGGGGCGTGGTGACGGCGAGGCCGGAGGGCTCGGCGAGGGCGAGGAGGGGGTGGACCTCGGCGGTGAGGGCGTAGGACGCCCGGTCGGCGTCGGCGCGGAGCCCGCGCAGCAGCGGGCGGGGGGCCTGGCGACCGACGGCGACCATGGGGTCGGTGACGACGACGCGCTGCCCGCGGGTGTGGAGGGACCGGACGCAGAACAGTCCCCCGGGGCCGATGACCAGGTGGTGGATGCGGTCCCCGCCGGGCAGCGGCACGGAGTGCAGTGTGTGCCAGCCGGCCCCCTCCAGCCGGTCCAGCGCGGCCCCGACCGTCTGCTCGGCGGCCAGGGCGCGGCGGCGTGGATCGGGGCGCAGCCGGCGCGGTGGTCCGGGGTCGCGGTCGAGGGCGATCAGCAGGGCCTCGCCGGGGCGGTTGGGGGCCAGGTCGTCGTCCGGGTGGAGGCTCAGCCTGGCCAGTTCGGCGGGGGTCGGCACCGGTGGCGGGCCCACCGTGACCGGGCCGGTGACGAAGGGGCCGAGGACGGCGAGCACGTCTTCTCTGCGCTCCTCGCTGAGGAGGTTCACCCGGCCCGCCTCACGGTCGTACCAGGCGATGTTCCTCCCGTCGGTCCGGCACACGTACAGGCGTTCGTGTCCGTGCCGCCAGGTCGGTATGACGCGCAGTCCGCTCATGCACCATCACCCCACACCATGGGAACAGGCAGGGTGCTCCATCGGCAACACCATGGGAACAGACAGGGTGCTCCATCGGCGAGAACCCGGCTACCTTTGAGGGGACGACCCGTCGTCAGGGCCTGCGGCCTAGGGGAGGCGCCGTTGCGGACGCGCAGGAAGCAACCCGATGTTCCGGCTCCGGACGAACCGTGGAGCGAGATCGTGCCGGGCCTGTGGATGGGCGGGCACGAGTTCGCGGGGCGGTCCGGTACCGGAGGCGCCGCACTCGCGGTCGTAGGAGATGAGTTCGATCTGGTGCTGACGCTGCTGCGCCTGCCGGGGTACGGGCCGGACGACGGCGTCGAGCACCATGTGTGGCCGATCCCGGACGGACCACTGGACGGTACGCAGCTGGCGGGGGTGATGCGGCTGGCGCAGGCGGCGTGCGACGCGCTGGAGGACGGCAGGCGGGTCCTCGTCCGCTGCTACAGCGGGTACAACCGGTCCGGTCTGGTCGTGGCGCACGCGCTGATCCGCGACGGGCACTCCGCCGAGGAGGCGATCCGGTTGATCCGCGCGCGCCGTTCGCCGTGGGCGCTGCACAACGAGCTGTTCGTGGAGTACCTGCGCACGGGGCTGCCGACGGTCAGGTTCCTGGAGGAGCTGGAGGAGCTGACCGAGTAGCCCGCCGGGCGGCGCGGGACGGGCGGCCGTGACAGGTGGGCGGCACCGCTCGGTGTCAGCGGCTGCACACCATCTCCCGGGTGGCCCTGCGGGGCCCGCGCCCCTTACGGGGCGCCTCCAATGGCCCATCGCAGAAGGCGGCCCGCCCTCCTTCCTCCTAGCGTGGCGAACAGTCAGCTTCGCCCCCATTCCTGGAGGAGCATCAATGTCCCTGCGTATTCTGTTCATGCGGTTCGGCATAGCCGCTGCCGGCGGCGCTCTCATGGCGCTGGCCGCCACCACTCCCGCCGCCGCAGGCGACGACCGGGAGGACCACGGAAGGCACGAGCGCCTCGTCAAGGGTGAGGTCACCGCCCGTTCCGGGCTCATCCTGCGCAGCGCCCCGAACCGCGGCGGCGCGGTGATCCGGGTCGCCCCCTACGGCGAGACCGTCGAGATCTTCTGCCAGACCCAGGGCCAGAGCGTCGACGGCAACCGGCTCTGGTACCTGCTCACCGACGGCACCTGGGCCTGGGGTTCGGCCCGGTACATCGACACCTGGAAGACGCCACGCTGGTGCTGAGCTGAACGACAAGAAGCGCGAAGCATCCTCTTTGGGTAGGTTCCGGACATGACCGCCAAGTCCGGAACGACCCTGGCGACGGGTCCCTCGGATCCGTCCCCGCCCGCCGTACGCCTACTCCGGCGCCGAGGCGTCGAGTTCACCCTCACCGTCGTGGCCGTCCTGCTCTCCGTGTACGGCTACTGCGCTGTCGGTCTGGCGAAGAACGGCAACGTCCCGCCCGGCGCCGCCGACTACGGCGCCGGGCTCGGCGTGCTCGCGCTGCTGGCGCATCTGGTGGTGCGGCTGCGGGCGCCGTACGCCGATCCGCTGCTGCTGCCGATCGCGGTGCTCCTCAACGGCCTGGGCCTGGTGCTGATCCACCGGCTCGACCTGGAGACCCCGGCCGACCGGGCGGCGCCCGCGCAGCTGAACTGGTCGGCGCTCGGGGTGGTGCTGTTCATCACGGTCATGGCGCTGCTGCGCGACCACCGGGTGCTCCAGCGCTACGCGTACGTCTCGGTGGTGGCCGCGCTGGCGCTGCTGGCGCTGCCGGTCCTCTTCCCACCGGTCAACGGCGCCCGGATCTGGGTGCGGATCGCCGGATTCTCCCTCCAGCCGGGCGAGTTCGCGAAGGTGCTGCTCGCGCTGTTCTTCGCCAGCTATCTCGCGGCGAACCGCAACGCACTGGCGTACGCCGGGCGCCGGATCTGGCGGTTCAAGCGCCTCCAACTGCCCACCGGGCGCGTCCTCGGCCCGGTCGTCACCATCTGGCTGCTGAGCGTCGGCGTCCTGGTCCTGGAACGGGACCTGGGGACCTCGCTGCTGTACTTCGGCCTGTTCGTGATCATGCTGTACGTCGCCACGGGCCGGACCGGCTGGATCGCGGTGGGCCTGCTGCTGGCGTGCGTGGGCGCGGTGGCCGTCGGCTCGCTGGAACCACATGTGCACAGCCGGGTCGAGGACTGGCTGCACCCGTTCGCGTCGATCGAGGCGGGCCGGGGACCCAACCAACTCGCCCAGTCCCTCTTCGCGTTCGCCGCCGGCGGCCTGCTCGGCACCGGCCTCGGTCTCGGCCACTCCGTCCTGATCGGGTTCGCCGTCAAGTCGGACTTCATCCTGGCCACGGCGGGCGAGGAGCTGGGCCTCGCCGGCCTCTCCGCTATCTTCCTGCTCTACGCCCTGCTGGTGGAGCGCGGCTACCGCGCCGGCCTCGCCCTGCGCGACCCCTTCGGCCGCCTCCTGGCCACCGGCCTCGCCTCGATCGTCGCCCTCCAGGTCTTCGTCATCGCGGGCGGCGTCACCGGTCTCATCCCCCTCACCGGCATGGCCATGCCGTTCCTCGCCCAGGGCGGCTCCTCCGTCGTCACCAACTGGATCATCGTGGCGCTGCTGATGCGGCTGAGCGACTCCGCCAGGAGACAGGACGACCGGCGTGAGGGCCCGGAGGGCAGCGGCGCATGACGAAGTACATCCGCCGCGCCGCCGCCCTCTGCGCCCTGCTCCTGCTCGCCCTCCTCGTCAACGCCACCCGCGTCCAGGTCTTCCAGTCCCGCGCGTACGACGACAATCCCGCCAACCGCCGCCCCTCGATCGCCCGTTGGGGCCAGCCGCGCGGCGACATCGTGGTCGAGGGACGCCCGGTCACCGGCTCCAAGGACACCGGGGAGCAGCTCCGCTACGAACGGACGTACCGGGAGGGCCCGTTGTACGCGCCGGTCACGGGGTTCGCCTCGCAGGTGTACGGGACGACGTTCCTGGAGCACGCGGAGGACTCCGTGCTCGACGGCAGCGATCCGCTGCTGTCCTTCCTCCCCCTGTGGAACGACATCACCCGCGACCAGAACGCCGGCGGCGAGGTCGTCACCACACTCCGGGCGGCGGCGCAGCGCGCGGCCTACCGGGGACTCGGCGCCCGCCGGGGCGCGGTCGCCGCGCTCGAACCGGCCACCGGACGCGTCCTGGCGCTGGTGTCCCGGCCGTCGTACGACCCCGGAGCGCTCTCCGGCAACGGCCCCAAGGCGGCCGAGGCGTGGGCGCGGCTGAACGGGGACGCGGGCAAGCCGCTGCTCAACCGGGCGGTGCGGCAGACGTATCCGCCGGGTTCGACGTTCAAGGTGGTGACGGCCGCGGCGGCCCTGGACGCCGGGGTGGTCACGGACCTCGACGCCCCGACCCGCTCCCCCGACCCGTACACCCTGCCGGGCACCTCCACCTCGCTCGCCAACGAGGCCGAGGGCTGCGAGAACGCCTCCCTGCGCTATGCCTTCGAGTGGTCCTGCAACACGGTCTTCGCCAAGCTGGGCGTGGACGTCGGCCTCGACGCCATGACGGACACGGCCCGCGCCTTCGGCTTCGACAACTCGGGGCTGCGGATCCCGTTCTCCGTGGCCCCGAGCAGTTTCGACACCGAGATGGACCGGGCGCAGCTCGCCCTCTCCTCCATCGGCCAGTTCGACACCCGGGCCACGCCCCTGCAGATGGCGCTCGTCACGGCGGCCGTCGCCAACGGGGGCTCGGTCCGGTCGCCGTACCTCGTCGAGCGCACCACCACGGCGAGCGGGCGCACGGTCTCCGCCTCCGGCACGCGCACCCTCCGCCAGGCCATGCACCCGGCCACGGCGATGCGCCTGCGCGCACTCATGCGCGGCGTCGTCGAGGAGGGCACCGGCGCCAACGCCGCCATCCGCCACGCCACCGTCGGCGGCAAGACCGGCACCGCCCAGCACGGCATCGGCAACTCCGGCACCCCCTACGCCTGGTTCATCGGCTGGGCCCAGTCCGACGACGCGGTCGAACCCCAGGTGGCCGTCGCCGTGGTCGTCGAGGACGCGGAGGCGGTACGGGGGGAGATCAGCGGGGGTGGCGACGCGGCACCGATCGCGAGGGAGGTGATGGAGGCGGTACTGAGAACCGCCGACTAGTGGCGCGAGGAGGCCGAACCGGCACGTGCCCGGTACACCGTGACCACCGGCGGGGAGAACCGGTGGGCCCCCGAGCCCGCCCGCTCTATCGTCCGGTCATGACTTCCGCCGCGTACGAACTCGCCCAGGTCAACATCGCCCGCCTCAAGGCTCCGCTGGACTCCCCGCGGTTGAAGGACTTCGTCGACGCCCTGGACCCCGTGAACGCGGTGGCCGACGTCTCGGACGGCTTCGTCTGGCGCCTCCAGAGCGACTCCGGCAACGCCACGGACGTTCCCGTCCTCGGTGACGCGTGGCTGATCGTCAACATGTCGGTGTGGCGCGACACCGGCGCGCTGACGGCCTTCATGTACCAGGGGCGGCACCGGGAGCTGATGTCCCGCAGGCGGGAGTGGTTCGAGCGTCTGTCCGAGGCGGTCACGGCCCTGTGGTGGGTACCCGCCGGCCACCGTCCCACCGTGGCGGAGGCGGAGGAACGCCTGCTCCACCTCCGGGCGCACGGCCCCACGGAGTACGCGTTCACCCTGCGGCGGCTGTTCCCCCCGGCGGGCGCGGCCGGGCTCGTGGCGACGGAAGGCGCCCACGACGTGGACGGGTCGTCAACAAGTGGCGCGGAAGGGATTGACGCGCTTACTGACAGGTAGTCTCATAAGCGGTGACCGCTGGTAACCCGCTGAGTCCCCGTACGAGGAGTGCGACAGCCATGACGACGGTGCCCTCGGTGAACCCCGTGACCTCGCTGAACCCGGTGTCCGAGGCGGAGGTGCTGCGCGACGCGCTCGGGGTCCTCAAGGACCGCGAACAGGTGGCCGAGCGACTGCTCGTGTCCTCCGCGAAGCACTCCTACGACCCGGACAAGGAGCTGGACTGGGACGCGCCGTTCGAGGACGGGAAGTGGTTCTGGCCGCCGGAGCTGGTGTCGCTGTACGGGACGCCGATGTGGCGGCGGATGTCCGAGGCGCAGCGGATCACCCTGTCCCGGCACGAGGCGGCGGCACTGGCCTCCCTCGGCATCTGGTTCGAGATCATCCTCATGCAACTGCTCGTACGCCACATCTACGACAGGGCCGCGACCAGCGCGCACGTCCGCTACGCGCTGACCGAGATCGAGGACGAGTGCCGGCACTCGAAGATGTTCGCCCGGCTGATCGGCAAGGGCGGCACTCCGTACTACCCGGTGAGCCGGCTGCACCAGAACCTGGGCCGCCTGTTCAAGACGATCTCGACGACCCCCGGCTCCTTCACGGCGACCCTCCTCGGCGAGGAGATCCTCGACTGGATGCAGCGCCTGACCTTCCCCGACGAGCGCGTGCAGCCGCTCCTGAGGGGCGTGACCCGCATCCATGTCGTGGAGGAGGCCCGGCACGTCCGCTACGCCCGTGAGGAGCTGCGCCGCCAGATGGTGACCGCCCCGCGCTGGTCCCGGAGCTTCACCCGCGTCACCTCGGGGGAGTTCGCCCGCGTCTTCTCGGTCGCCTTCATCAACCCGGACGTCTACGCGAACACCGGCCTCGACCGGCGCGAGGCACTCGCGCAGGTGCGGGCCAGCGCCCACCGCCGCGACATCATGCAGACCGGCGCGAGGCGGCTGACGGACTTCCTGGACGACATCGGCGTGCTCCAGGGCGTCGGACGCCGTATGTGGCGCTCGTCGGGCCTGCTGGCCTGACCTTCGTCCCGCCCCCACCGGCCCCGACTACGCTGCGGGTATGACGTCCGAGGTCCCCACCCGCGCGTACCGTCGGCTCAGTGTGGAAGAGCGGCGCAGCCAGCTGCTGGACGCCGCGCTGGAGCTGTTCGCGCACCACGCGCCGGAGGATGTCTCCCTCGACGACGTCGCGGAGGCGGCCGGGGTCTCCCGCCCCCTCGTCTACCGCTACTTCCCCGGCGGCAAGCAGCAGCTCTACGAGGCGGCCCTGCGCTCGGCCGCCGAGGAGCTTCAGCAGTGCTTCGACGAACCGGCCGAGGGCCCCCTCACCAGCCGTCTGGCCCGCGCCCTCGACCGTTACCTGGCCTTCGTCGACCAGCACGACACCGGCTTCAGCGCCCTCCTCCAGGGCGGCAGCGTCGTGGAGACCTCCCGGGCGACGGCCATCGTGGACGGGGTCCGGCGGGCGGCAGCCGAGCACATCCTCCGGCACCTGGACATGGCCGATCCCGGCCTGCGGCTGCGTATGACCGTCCGCGTGTGGATCACCTCGGTGGAGGCCGCCTCCCTCATCTGGCTCGACGAGGGCAAGCGGCCGGACGTCGACGAACTCCGCGACTGGCTCGTCGAACAGTTCGTCGCCTGCCTCACCGCCACCGCCGCCCGCGACCCCCAGACCGCCGCCGTCGTCCGACACGCCCTCACCGTCGAGACCGCCGACGGCACCGTCGGCGCCCTGGCCCGCCGCGTCCTGCCCGTGGTCGGCGACGCCGCCCACCTGCTGTGACACTGGTCCGGTGAAGAGCCAAGACACCCCCTTCGTGGGCGGCCCCCTCGACGGGCGCGTCCTGCCCGTGCCGCTCGGCATCACCGGGCACCCCCCGAAGACGTACCGCGTTCCCGTGCCCGACGCGGCCGGCGGCCCCGCGACCGTCCTCGTCTACCGCCGGGTCGACGCCGGCCGGGGCGGCTTCCTGCACCAGCTGTGGAAGTACGAGTACGCCCCCGAGGCGGACCCCGGCCGCCGCCCGAAGTGGCCCTGGTCCAAGCCGAACCCCCCGGCCGGCCCGCGGACCCCGGACACCCCGGCCTGGCGAACCGCCACGCCACCCGCGCAGCCGCATCCCACCGACGAGTGACCCCCGGACGACGAACGGTCCACCCGGCGCGCGCCCGCCCCCCGCTCCCCCATCCTGCCGGTGCGAGGTGGACGGCCCATCCCCGCACCGGAGGTGATGACGTGTCAGGACGGCTTCTGCGCCTGGTCGGTACGGCGACGGTCACGGCGTTCACCGCCGGCGCCCTCCTCGCCACGGCCCCGGCTTGCGCGACGGCCGCGCCGGAGCCCCCCGCGGCGAACGACCGCACGGCCGCGGACGCCGACGCGACGACGGACACCGAGACCGGGACGGCCCCGGCGAAGGCCCCCGGCGACCGCTCGGTCGCCGGTCTCCTCACCGACCTCCAGCGGCTCCACCGCGCGGCCGAGAAGGCCGCCGAGGCCCTTGACGCCACCGAGGAGGAGCTGGCGAAACAGCGGGCGGAGGTGACGAGGCTCGACCGGCGGCTGGCGGCGGCCCGCCTCTCCCTGCACGACAGCCGGGGCGCGGCCGGCCGGCTGGCCCGGCAGCAGTACCAGAACAGCAGCACGGCGCTCTCCCCGTACGTACGCCTCCTCCTCGCCCGCGATCCGCACCGGGCACTGGAGCAGAGCCATGTGATCGAGCAGGTCGCGCGGGAACGGGCGGGCACGGTCGAGCGGATGGTCGGCAGCGAGCAGGACTCCGACGCGCTCGCCCGCAAGGCTCGCGCGGCTCTCGACCGGCAGCTCACCCTCACCGAGCGGCGCGAGAGAGAACACGACGCCGTACGCGACCGCCTCGACGCGATCGAGAAGCTCCTCGCCTCCCTCACCGCCGAACAGCTCGCGGACATCAGGAAATGGGAGAAGAACGCCAAGTCCCACCCCTCGGAGCTCCCGAGCCGCTAGGGCGTGTGGAACCGCGCGAGCAGCCCTCGATCCTCGGGGCCCGGGACTCCCAGAAGTTCAGTTCGAGGTCGCGCTCGTGGCGCAGCGCCGAGTCGGACATGCGCTGCGTGGACATGATGCGGTCGGCGCGTATCCCGTCCGGGGCCCTGTGGGACATCAGGGTGGCCTCGTACCCGTGCGACTGAATGTCCGAGGGCCGGCTGCAGCCCGGACTGGCCGGCTCCGACGACGAGTATCTTCCACATCCGGACAGGTCTCGGGCCCGTCCGTGTCGTCCCGCTGGGAGGGACTACTCGGGGGTGACGGATATCGCGTACGCGCACAGCGCCAGCAGGGTCTCCATCGCGGAGACCCGCTTGCGCGCGTCCATGGTCATGACGGGTACGTGTGCGGGTACGGACAAGGCGTCCCGTACGTCCTCGGGGTCGAACCGCGCACTGCGGTCGAACTCGTTGACCGCGACGACGTACGGCAGTCCGCAGCTCTCGAAGTAGTCGAGAGCGGGGAAGCAGTCGCCGAGGCGGCGGGTGTCGGCGAGGACGACCGCGCCGATCGCGCCGCGCACCATGTCGTCCCACATGAACCAGAACCGCTCCTGGCCGGGCGTACCGAACAGGTACAGGACGAGGTCGTCGTCGAGGGTGATGCGGCCGTAGTCCATGGCCACGGTGGTGGTGAGCTTGTCCGGTGTCGCGGAGAGGTCGTCCGTGGCGGCGCCGGCCTCGGTCATCAGCGCCTCGGTCCTGAGCGGGGTGATCTCGGAGACCGCGCCGACGAAGGTGGTCTTGCCGACGCCGAAGCCGCCCGCCACCACGATCTTCGTGGCGATGGGGGCCCGGCTGAGGTCGGACTGCCAGGGTTTCAGCTCCTCCTCGAACACCGGCTCCGGCGGGTCGGCGACCACGTCGGCGCGGGCGGCGGCGACGTCGACACGAGGAGCGTCCGCGTCGACCGCGACGCGGGGGGCGTCGTCGTCGACGCCCGGGGTGACGCCGGGCGAGGCGGCGGGGGTGACGCCAGGCGAGGCGGCGTCAGAGACGGCGGAGTCCACTCAGCACCCTTTCCAGCAGAGCGCGGTCCGGCTGTCCCGGTCCGTGACCTGTTCCGTACACACGGATCTTTCCCTGATCCGCGAGATCACTGAGGAGGACGCGGACCACACCGAGCGGCATCCTCAGCAGCGCGGCGATCTCCGCCACCGTCCGCATACGACGGCAGAGTTCGACGATGGCCCGCGTCTCGGGCATCACCTTGGTGTTGAGTGACCCTCCGCCGCGGCCGAACGCGTGGGCGGTACCCCCAGCCGGCTGAGGCCGCTCCGCCGGGGCTTCGAGCACGGCGACGAACGTCTCCACGAGCAGGACGTGGCCGAAGCGGGTGCGACCTCCGGTGAGCGAGTAGGGCCGTACGCGGGCGGGTTTGCGGTCGCCGCCGCGCACCGGGAGCCGCTTCGCGCTCTTCGGCGCGGTGGGCTTCTTCACCGGGCCGGGGGGCTTGGGCGCGCGCACCCTGGCCTTCTTCGCGCCGCTCATCGATGGCTCCCGGCCGACTCGGGCTCCTTCTCCGACTCCAGGGACCTGCGCAGTTCGCCGCGGAGTTCCGGGGTGAGGACATGGCCGGCACGGCCGACGAAGAGCGCCATGTGGTACGCCACCACGCTCATGTCGCAGTCCGGGGCGCCGTGCACGCCGAGCAGCGAGCCGTCGCTGATCGACATCACGAAGAGGCTGCCCTCTTCCATCGCGACCATCGTCTGTTTGACCCCGCCGAACTCCATCAGCTTGGCGGCGCCGACGGTGAGGCTGCCGATGCCGGAGACGATGGTGGCCAGGTCGGCGGCGGAGCCCCGGGGGCCCTGCAACCGGTCGTCCTGGGCCTGGCGGGCCTCGGCGTTTCTGCCGGGGTCGGAGGAGAGCAGCAGCAGGCCGTCGGAGGAGACCACCGCGACCGACAGCAGCCCCGGCACCTCCTCGACGAGGTTGGTCAGCAGCCAGTGCAGGTTGCGTGCTTCACTGCTCAGTCCGAAGGTAATGGGCGCGGTCAACTGCTTTCCTCCTCGGAAGTGCCCCCCGTGGTGTCAACTGCCTCTGTTCGGTTCTCATGTGGCACGGGCATCCGGGTCTGGCCCGACTGCTCGGTGATCTCCGCCTGGACGTCGCGGCGCCCCTCCTCGGCTCCCTGGTGGAACCCTCCGAGGCGCCGGCGGAGTTCGTCGGCGTTCACGCCCCCGACCCGGGGCTTGGGAGCCGTGGGCACGGACGCGGTGATCCTGGGTGTGCGCTTGGGCAGGCCCTTGTCGGTGAGGCGCGGAGTCTCCTCGGCCGGGCGCGCCGCGTGCCCTTCGTCGGCGGCGCGCTCGTGGGTGTCGGGCCCGATGCCGTACGGGTCGGCGGTGTCCGTGCCGCCGGCGGCCGGGTCGGCGGCGGCCTTCTCCGGGGCCACCGGAGCGAAGAGCTCCATCGTCGTCTCGGACACGGACTCGGCCCGGCCCCCGGGTCCGTCGTCCTCCGGTACGACGGACCCCGTGGCCTCCGCCTCGTCGGCGGCGGCCGTCCCCACGGCCTCCCTCGCCGACAGTGCCCGCTCGGCCGCCTCGATGAGCGGGTCGCCGTCACCCTCCGGCTCGCGTACGGCGACGGAACGGCCGGGCAGGACGCCCGAGTCGGCCTCGGCGTCGGCCTCCGGCAGCGTGAGCGTGGGCGTGACCGGGGCCGGGGTCCCCGCCGGCACGGAGGACGCGGGGGCCAGCAGTGCCTTGGGCAGGACGACGGCGGCGGCGGTGCCGCCCGGACCGTTCTCCTGGAGCCGTACGGGGGTGCCGAGCCGGTGGGCGAGACGGGCCACGACGTACAGACCGAGGCCGAGCCCCTCGCCGTCCTCCTGGTCGTAGAGGGCCTCGGGGTCGAAGTCGGTGAGGCGGGAGTTGAGCTTCGCGAGCCGGTCGGGGGCGACGCCGATGCCGCCGTCCTGGACGGAGAGGGTGATCTCGCCGTTCTCCGTCAGTCGGCCGGAGACCTCGACGGACATCTCCGGCGGTGAGAACGTCGTGCCGTTCTCCAGGAGTTCGGCGAGGAGGTGGCTGAGGTCGTCGGCGGCGAACCCGGCGATACGCGCGTGCGGCGGCAGGGCGGCGATGCGGACGCGTTCGTAGCGCTCGATCTCGCTGACCGCGGCTCGGACGACGTCGACGAGCGGGACGGATCCGGCGTGGTGCTGGATGTGCTCGTGACCGGCCAGGACGAGGAGGTTCTCGCTGTGGCGACGCATGACGGTCGCGAAGTGGTCGAGCTTGAAGAGCGTGGCGAGCCGGTCGGGGTCCTGCTCGCGCTCCTCCAGGGTCTCGATGACGGCGAGCTGGCGCTCGACGAGGCCGAGGGTGCGCAGCGCGAGGTTCACGAAGGTGGCGTGGACGCTGCGCTGGACCTTCGCCAAGGAGGCGGTGGCCTCGGCGAGTTCGGCGCGCAGCCGGTCGCGGTCGTCGGCCATGGTCTGGCGCTGGCCGATGAGGTGCTTGCGGTCGCCCTCCAGGGGCGCGAGCCGCTCGTGCAGGGCGAGGGCGTGCGCGTGGAGCGCGTTGACGGAGCGTACGACCTGGGCGAACTCGTCGTTGCGGCCGGTGAACTTGACCGGTTCCTCGGTGGCCGGGTCGCCCGCGACGCGGGCGGAGCCGATGCGCAGGACGGCGAGCGGGCGGGTGAGGGAGCGGGCCATGCCGGTGGCGACGCCGACGGCGAGGAGCATCAGGGCGCCGAGGACGGCGATCCGGATCTCCAGCGCGGTGACGTCCTCGTCGCGGAGCTGGGCGAGGTCCTTGGTGCGTCGGTCGTAGAGGGAGGACTCGGCACCGCGCATCAGGTCCACGCGGGCGGAGAGCGCCGCGCCGACCTTCTCGGCGCTGGTGCCCGCCTCACCGTCGGAGAGTGTGGGCTGGTCGGTGAGGCCCGTCAGGTACTTGTCGGCGGTGTCGGCCTCGGGGCCGGTGACCGTGGCGTCGTACGCGGAGCGGGTCGCGGCGGGCGCGGTCTCGCGGAAGTGGGCGAGGGCGGCGTCGGAGCGGACGCGGGCCTGCTGGGCGGCGGCGCTGAGGGCGTCGCGCCGCTTCCTGTCGGCGTCCGAGGCACCGGTCGTGGTGATGGGCAGCCCGGTGACGGGGTCGATGACCGTCTGGGTCGTCGTCGGGACGCTGAGCGCGGCGACGAGCAGACCACGGGCGGCGGCGGCCTGTTGGACGGCGGTGTCGAGCTCGGCGAGGGCGTACGCGCCGCCGCCCGCGCGGGGCGGCAACCGCTCGGCCAGCTCCTCGGCGAGGGCGTGGAGTTCGGTGACGACGGCGGTGTAGGCCGTGTGCGCTTCGAGAGCGGTGCTCTTCCCGGAGAGCGCCGCTTCCCGTACGCCGGCGATGGACTCGACGTCCTCGCGCAGCGCGGCGGAGGTGTCGGTGTCCGCGCTCAGCTCCTCGGCCTGGAGGTCGACACGGTCACTGCGCTGCCTGCTGGGCGCGGCCGAACCCGGCCGCCCGGCGGCGATGTACGCGGTGACCTCGTCCCGCTCGTCGGACAGCGCGTGCGCGAGGGTGAGCGTCTCCTGGGTCCGCCCGGCGAGCGTGACCAGGCCCTGGGTGTCGTGCAGCTGCTCCGAGGCGGCGAGGATCGAAGGTGCCCCCGCGCCCGCTATGGCGGCGGCCACGACGGCCACGGCGACGATGAGCCGGTTGCGTACGTGTGCCTTCCGTCCGGTGCCGACGGTGGGGGCCTGCGCCTGTGCCGCCCCCTGCCGGTGCGGGGAGGCCGCGGGGGCCTTCGCAGCTGCCTGCTTGCCTGTGCGCCGAGGCCGCGTCTTCTGCACCGGTGCTCGCATTCCTGACTCGTGTACCCATGGGCCCGGGTGACGTTCCGTCAACTCGACTGTGTCGTCAAGGGCGTCCCCCCGGTACGGCTCCCGACCCTCCCAGTGCCGGTGGGCGGTGGTCCCGCATCATCAGTCCCGCCACCCGAAGGAGTGAACATCGCCGGGGAGTTGGCGGGCAAGTTCCTCCGGCTCGTGCCGGTGCCCCGCACCGCGGTCCGGCTGGACGTCGGCGACGCGCTTTGACAGTATTCGCCGCCGCGCTTCACCACTCACGATCATTCCATGCCAAACCCGGCGCCCGGCCCGGAGGGTCCGGTTCGCACGGCAACCGTCGCCGGCCTTTCGCGGATCTCGCGGAGGGCTCGTGCAGACTGGCCGAATGCGCACTGAACTCGTCTCGGAGCCCGGCGACCCCACCCGCCCCAACGAGGACTTCGCGTCGGTCGCCCTGCCCGCGGAGGGGCAGGGCGGCACCCTGGTCCTGATCGACGGCGTGACCCCGCCGCCCGGCGAATACGGGTGCCGACATTCGGTCGCGTGGTTCACGTCCCGCCTCGGCGGCGCTTTGATCGAACTGTCCGCTTCCCGCCGAGACTTCCCCTTGACCGAAGCGCTCTCCCGGGCGATTTCTCGTACCGCGCAGGCCCACGCCCAAACCTGTGACCTTTCTCACCCGAGGACTCCCCAGGCCACCGTGGTTCTGGCGCGGTGGTCGCCCCTGGCCGTGGAGTACCTGGTGCTGTCGGACTCGGCCCTGCTGTTCGAGGGGCCGGCGGGCACGGTGACGGCGGTCCTGGACGACCGCCTGTCCCGGCTGCCGCGGTCCTCGCTGGCGACAGCCGCCGTCGCCGACGCGACCGTCCGGAACAAGGAGGGCGGCTTCTGGACAGCGGCGGCGGATCCGGAGGTCGCGGCGCGGGCGGTGACGGGGTCCGTCCCCCGCGAAGGGGTCCGCTCACTGCTCGCGTTGACGGACGGGACGAGCCGGTGGGTCGAGAAGTTCCGGGAGGGCGGCTGGGAGGACTGCGTCGCACTCGTACGGAAGGTGGGGGTGCGGGGGCTGGTGGAGCGGGTGCGCGAGCTCGAAGCGGCGGACGCCGCCCGGGAGTTCCTGGGGCGGAGCAAGACGCACGACGACGCGAGCGCGGCGTACGTGGAGTTCTGAGCCGTCTCAGAGCCTGTCGGGCTCTCAGCCGTCCACCCCTCGGTTCAGCCGGTGCAGCAGCCGCGCCAGTTGCGCCACCTCGCCCCGGTCCCAGCCCGCCAACTGCCGTACGTACGCGACCCGGCGCGCGTCCCGGACCGCGCGGAAGCGGGCCCGGCCCTCCTGTGTGAGGTGGACGAGCCAGGCGCGGCCGTCGGCGGGGTCGGGTTCGCGGGCGATGAGACCGAGGTGTTCGAGGGCGCGGAGCTGACGGGACATGGTGGCCTTGCCGACGCCGATGTAGGCGGCGAGTTCGGTGGCGCGGAGGCGGCCGGCCTCGTCGAGTCGGGCGAGCAGGCCGTAGGCGGCGGACTCCAGGTCGGGGTGGACGGCGCGGGCCATCTCCCCGGACTTGGCGCGGGCCCGCCGCAGCAGGACCGTCAGCTCCCGTTCCAGGGCGAGGAAGGCCTGGTCCGTACCACCGATCGGCATGCCGGC
Source organism: Streptomyces sp. TG1A-60 (assembly GCF_037201975.1). Taxonomy (NCBI): domain Bacteria; kingdom Bacillati; phylum Actinomycetota; class Actinomycetes; order Kitasatosporales; family Streptomycetaceae; genus Streptomyces; species Streptomyces sp. TG1A-60. The sequence goes on from NZ_CP147520.1 coordinate 2,656,920, forward strand.
CCCGGCACCGCCCTCGTCGCCGTTTCCGCCCTCGTCGTGCACGTCAGCGCTCCTGATGTCGATGCAGCGTTCCTGAAGGTCTCCGCCGGAGGCCGCCCGCGCGGACGGCGGACCGCCACGGGAGCCGCCCACGCGGCCTTCGTCGGCCTGCTGCGGTCGCCCCGCCGTTCAGTATTTCGCAGGCGCGGGCCGGCGCCGACCGGCCGCCTCGCCGTCGCGTCCAAGCACAGGCGAGGCCCGGACCTCCCTCACGGGACCCGGGCCTCGCCCCGTCCGGCGGGTGTCCGTCACAGCACCGCCGGAGCCTTGGGAACCACCACCGGAGTGTCAGGCGGCCACCGGCACCGCCGCCTCCGCCGGAGCCAGCGCCAGTTCCAGTACCTGGCGCACGTCGGTGACCGCGTGGACGTCGAGCTTGTCGAGGACCTCGGCGGGGACGTCGTCGAGGTCGGGTTCGTTGCGCTTGGGGATGATGACGGTGGTGACACCGGCCCGGTGCGCGGCGAGCAGCTTCTGCTTGACGCCGCCGATGGGCAGGACCCGCCCGGTCAGCGAGACCTCACCGGTCATCGCCACGTCCGTACGGACGAGCCGGCCGGACAGGAGCGAGGCGAGGGCGGTCGTCATGGTGACGCCGGCGCTCGGCCCGTCCTTGGGCACGGCTCCCGCCGGGAAGTGGATGTGCACGCCCCGGTCCTTCAGGTCGGCGACGGGCAGCTCCAGTTCGGCGCCGTGGGAGCGCAGGAAGGAGAGCGCGATCCGCGCGGACTCCTTCATCACGTCACCCAGCTGACCGGTGAGGGTCAGCCCCGCCGCGCCCGTCTCCGGGTCGGCCAGTGACGCCTCGACGTACAGGACGTCGCCGCCCGCGCCGGTGACGGCGAGGCCGGTGGCCACACCCGGCACGGCCGTACGCCGCTCCGCCGGGTCCTGGGCCGACTCGGGCACGTGGTGCGGGCGCCCGATGAGGCCGCGCAGATCGCCGTCCGTGACCGTGAACGGCAGCTCCCGCTCACCCAGTTCGTGCTGGGCGGCCACCTTGCGCAGCAGCCGCGCGACGGACCGCTCCAGGTTCCGTACGCCCGCCTCGCGGGTGTACTCGCCGGCGAGCTTGCGCAGCGCGCTCTCGTCGAGGACGACCTCCTCGGCGTCGAGCCCGGCGCGCTCCAACTGCCGCGGCATCAGGTGGTCGCGGGCGATGACGACCTTCTCGTCCTCCGTGTACCCGTCCAGCCGGACGAGTTCCATCCGGTCGAGCAGCGCCTCGGGGATCGCCTCCAGGACGTTCGCCGTGGCGAGGAAGACGACGTCGCTCAGGTCCAGTTCCACCTCCAGGTAGTGGTCCCGGAAGGTGTGGTTCTGCGCGGGGTCGAGGACTTCGAGCAGGGCTGCGGCCGGGTCACCCCGGAAGTCGGAGCCGACCTTGTCGATCTCGTCCAGCAGCACGACGGGGTTCATGGATCCCGCCTCCTTGACGGCGCGGACGATACGTCCGGGCAGGGCGCCCACGTACGTCCGCCGGTGCCCGCGGATCTCCGCCTCGTCCCGTACGCCGCCGAGGGCGACCCGGACGAACTTCCTCCCCATGGCGTGCGCCACGGACTCCCCGAGGCTGGTCTTGCCGACTCCGGGCGGTCCGACGAGGGCGAGTACGGCACCCCCGCGCCGTCCGCCGACGACGCCGAGCCCACGGTCGGCACGCCGCTTGCGCACGGCGAGGTACTCGGTGATGCGTTCCTTCACGTCCTCCAGACCGGCGTGCTCGGCGTCGAGCACGCGCTGGGCGCCCTGGATGTCGTAGGAGTCCTCGGTCCGCTCGTTCCACGGCAGTTCGAGAACGGTGTCGAGCCAGGTCCGGATCCAGCCGCCCTCGGGTGACTGGTCACTGGCCCGCTCCAGCTTGTCGACCTCCTTGAGGGCGACCTCCCGGACCGCCTCCGGCAGATCGGCGGCCTCCACGCGCGCCCGGTAGTCGTCGGACTCCTCCCCCTCCTGCTCGCCGTTCAGCTCACGCAGTTCCTTGCGCACGGCTTCGAGCTGGCGCCGCAGCAGGAACTCGCGCTGCTGCTTGTCGACGCCTTCCTGGACGTCCTTGGCGATGGTCTCGGCGACGTCCTGCTCGGCGAGGTGGTCACGCAGCAGCTGGGTGGCGAGCCGCAGCCGGGCGACCGGTTCGGCCGTCTCCAGGAGCCGCACCTTCTGCTCGACGGTCAGGAAGGGCGAGTACCCGGAGTTGTCGGCGAGCGCGGACACGTCGTCGATGGCCTGCACCCGGTCCACGACCTGCCAGGCACCACGCTTGCGCAGCCAGCTGGTGGCGAGTGCCTTGTACTCCTTGACGAGTTCGGCGACGTGTCCGGGCAGCGGCTCCGGCACACTCTCCTCGACCCTGGTCCCCTCGACCCACAGAGCGGCGCCGGGCCCGGTGGTACCGGCCCCGATCCGCACTCGTCCAAGGGCACGGATGAGCGCCCCGGGGTCCCCGTCGGCCAGCCGCCCGACCTGCTCGACGGTCCCGAGCACCCCCGTGCTCGCGTACGCCCCGTCGATCCTCGGGACCAGCAGCACCCTGGGCTTCCCGGGCTCCGCCCGCGCCGCCGCCTGCGCGGCCTCCACCGCGGCCCGTACATCCGTGTCACTGAGGTCCAGCGGCACCACCATTCCCGGCAGCACGACCTCATCGTCGAGCGGCAACACGGGCAGGGTGAGCGGTGCGGACGTCGAAGCCATGATCTCTCCCTCGGCAGTCAAGTTGAGCTATGCCGACTCAATGCACATGAGCCGACGAATGTTCCCCCGGGAGCGGAGCGTTCGCTGTCAGCGATCACAACTGTCGCCAGGACGGTGCGGCGATGACGGCCTGGTGGGAGAACCCCGAGACCGGCGATCCCGGCACCGAAGAATGCGCAACCTCGTCACGACACCGGCCCGAACCCCGGAATCAGGACGGCACCGCGCCCCGGTCCGATGCGCTGCGCAGGACGCAGAACTCGTTGCCTTCGGGGTCCGCAAGAACGGCCCATCCCGAGCCGTCGGGGTCCCGGCGGTCGATGACCCAGGTGGCACCCAAACCCAGCAGCCGTTCGACCTCCTCCTCACGCGAGGTCTCCGGACGCAGACACAGGTGGATCCTGTTCTTGCCCCTCTTCGGTTCGGGCACCTGATTGAAGTGCAGCAGCGACCCCGTCGGCAGCATCACCTGGGTCTCCCTGTCTCCCGGCCTGTCCTCCGGATGCAACGGGTGGCCAGTCACCCCGCTCCAGAACCGGGCCAGCCGATAGGCATCCGCACAGTCGATCGCCACGTTCTGCAACACCGAGACCATGGGGATGAGCCTGCCTGAGCGGTTTCTCGCCTGCCACCCCTTCGCCTCGCGGCCCGTGCCATCGCCTCGCCCTCTCGCCGAATGCGCAGAGTCACCGGGGACCCGGTCCTCCCGTACGGCCACGGCGCGGCGTTCCGATCAGTCCGGATCCCGGCGGGACCGTCGCTGTTCGGACGCCGCCGCGCGGCGGACGCGCGAAGATGGGCGCATGTCCGTCACCGACGAACCCGAAGTCATCGACCGGCGCGAGGGCCCCTACGGCGAGGTGGTGCTGCGGCGGCACGGGGAGCTGCTGCAGATCATCGCCAACGGGTGTTTCCTGATGGACACCTCGGACGGCCGCTCGGAGCGGTTGCTGGTCGACGCCGCCCTCTCCGCGCTGACCGACCGTTCTCAGCCGAGTGTGCTGATCGGGGGTCTGGGCGTCGGCTTCTCCCTCGCGCACGCCGCCGCCAACCCGCGCTGGGGTCGGATCACCGTTGTCGAACGAGAAACCTCCGTCATCGGGTGGCACCGCGCGGGACCCCTGTCCGAGGTGTCCGCCGGAGCGCTCGCGGACGCCCGCACCGAGATCGTGGAAGCCGATCTGGTCGCCTACGTCAACGAGACATCGGCCACGTTCGACGCGCTCTGCCTGGACATCGACAACGGCCCCGACTGGACCGTCTCCGAATGCAACGAGAACCTTTACTCGCCGACCGGACTGGCAAGCTGCGCGAGGTTGTTGAGGCCTGGCGGCGTGCTCGCCGTGTGGTCCGCACAGCCTTCCGCCGCATTCGAGGAAACTTTGCGGAATGCCGGATTCCGTCAGGTGCGTACCGAAGAGATCCCGGTTGCCCGAGGCGTTCCGGACGTCGTGCACCTCGCGATCCGACCTGGATAGCCGTGGTGCTGTGACTGCCCGTACCCTGCTTGCCTGGCGCCGATCATTCAAGCGTCAATCGCAGTCATGCGCACCCACGCGCAATCGAGGGATCACCCCACGGATTCCGGAAAGCAACACAGGGGCGGGCGATGGAGCAGACACACACCACCCACAACGGCACGACGGCGACCCCGGGCGCACAGCGCCGGGTGCTCGTGGTCGAGGACGACCCGACGATCGTCGACGCCATCGCGGCCCGCCTGCGCGCCGAGGGTTTCGTCGTGCAGACCGCGTCCGACGGGCCGGCCGCGGTCGACACCGCGGAGGCGTGGCAGCCCGACCTGCTGATCCTCGACATCATGCTGCCCGGCTTCGACGGCCTGGAGGTGTGCAGGCGCGTCCAGGCCCAGCGGCCCGTCCCCGTGCTGATGCTCACCGCCCGGGACGACGAGACGGACATGCTGGTCGGGCTCGGCGTCGGCGCCGACGACTACATGACCAAGCCCTTCTCCATGCGCGAACTCGCCGCGCGCGTCCATGTCCTGCTGCGCCGGGTGGAGCGGGCGGCGCTGGCCGCCACCACACCGCGCTCGGGCATCCTGCGTCTCGGTGAACTGGAGATCGACCACGCACAGCGCCGGGTCCGGGTGCGCAGCGAGGACGTGCACCTCACGCCCACCGAGTTCGACCTCCTCGTATGCCTCGCGAACACCCCGCGTGCCGTACTCTCGCGCGAGCAGTTGCTCGCCGAGGTGTGGGACTGGGCTGACGCGTCCGGTACACGGACCGTGGACAGCCACATCAAGGCGCTGCGACGGAAGATCGGCGCGGAACGCATCCGCACGGTGCACGGTGTGGGGTACGCCCTGGAGACCCCGACTCCCTGAACCGGCACTCGCACCGCGTGCGGAGGGCGTACGGAGGCGTAGAGGGCGGGTGGCGGTATGAGCGGAGTCAGTGACCCACGGTCTCGGAACCTGGGTGGCGCGCAGTCACGGAAGGGCGCGGGACCGCTCAGCGGTCTGCGCCCCTTCTCGATCAAGACGAAGCTGGGCGCGCTCGTCGTCATCTCGGTGCTGATCACCACCGGTCTGTCGATGATCGCGGTGCACACCAAGACGGAGCTGCGCTTCATCACGGTGTTCTCGATGATCGCCACACTCCTGATCACGCAGTTCGTGGCCCATTCGCTCACCGCCCCGCTGGACGAGATGAACGCGGTCGCCCGGTCCATCTCGCGCGGCGACTACACCCGCCGGGTCAGTGAGAACCGCCGGGACGAGCTGGGTGATCTCGCTCACACGATCAATCTCATGGCCGATGAGCTGGAGGCCCAGGACCGCCAGCGCAAGGAGCTCGTGGCGAACGTCTCCCACGAGCTTCGCACTCCCATCGCGGGCCTGCGCGCGGTTCTGGAGAACATCGTGGACGGCGTCACGCGGGCCGACCCCGAGACCATGCGGACGGCCCTGAAGCAGACGGACCGCCTGGGCCGCCTGGTCGAGACGCTGCTCGACCTGTCGAGGCTGGACAACGGCGTGGTGCCGCTGCGCCGCCGCCGCTTCGAGGTCTGGCCGTACCTCTCGGGCGTCCTCAAGGAGGCCCAGATGGTCTCCTCCGCCCGCGGCGGCATCACCTCGGGCTCCGGCAACCACACCCGTACGGACGTCCATCTGCACCTGGACGTCCACCCGCCGGAGCTGACGGCCAACGCAGACCCGGAGCGCATCCACCAGGTCGTCACCAACCTCATCGACAACGCGGTCAAGCACAGTCCGCCGCACGGCCGCGTCACGGTCAAGGCCCGCCGCGGCCCCACCTCCGAGTCCCTGGACCTGGAGGTGCTGGACGAGGGCCCCGGCATCCCCGAATCCGAATGGCACCGCGTCTTCGAACGCTTCAACCGCGGCGCCGTCAGCTCCCCCCACGGTCCCGGCAGCGACGGCGGCACCGGCCTGGGCCTCGCCATCGCCCGCTGGGCCGTCGACCTCCACGGGGGCCGCATCGGCGTGGCCGAGTCCCCCAAGGGGTGCCGCATCCAGGTGGTGTTGCCGGGAGTGTCGGCACAACAGGGCCAGCGACCGGTACAGGCCTGAGAACACGGGGCTCTCAGGAGCAGAGGAGACAGCGGCTTTCAGGTGCCGGGGAACCCCGGGCCTCTCAGGGGCGCGGGGAACTGCGGACAAGCCACGACGCACCTGCACCCGCCTCACCACAGGCCCCACGCATCCCGCCCCCACCTCCGAACCCGAACGCAGCCAAACCCAGCCGGTACCCCAACGCCCGTGGCTGAATCCCCCCACCTTTGCCAGATTTCGCTCATCCTCCCGGGGCTTACTTCCGTGCCAAGTTGACGTAAAGTTCGAACCGGAGCCACAAGATCCATGGCGGGTCCGCGCAGCCGGACACGTGTGATCAGGTGCGTTCGCGCAGTGGGCCGCGTGTGTATCACCGCAGGGCCCCGCCGGACGCATGCCCTGCACATATCCCCCCCGCACCCCTTCCAGACCGGAACCCCACTTGTTTCCCGCCATTTCCACCCCCGAAACACGCTCTCGGATGTGACTTACGCGACGATGGGCGGACTCGGCCTGACCTTCCCGGCCACGGGGGCGTAGCCTTGATTCCCGCTGTCCATCACCTTGTGAAGCGGAAGAGGGCGGTTGCCGCCGTGTCGCCACAGTCCCCCAGTAACTCGAGCATCTCGACCGACGCAGACCAAGCGGGTAAGAACCCCGCTGCGGCCTTCGGTCCCAACGAATGGCTCGTCGACGAGATCTATCAGCAGTACCTCCAGGACCCGAATTCGGTAGACCGAGCCTGGTGGGACTTCTTCGCCGACTACAAGCCAGGCGCAGCTGCCGCCTCGGCTCCGGCGAGCACTGCGGCCACGGGGGCCGCAGCGACCACCACACCAGCGGCACCAGCCGCGCCGGCCCAGGCTGCTCCGGCCGCCCCGGCCGCCCCGAAGCCCGCCGCCGCGCCGGCCCCGGCCCCCGCGAAGCCCGCGCCGGCCAAGCCGGTGGCCGCCGCCCCCGCGAAGCAGGCCGCGCCCGACGGGTCCGCCGAGGGCCCGGAGCTGATCACGCTGCGCGGCCCCGCCGCGGCGGTCGCGAAGAACATGAACGCCTCCCTGGAGCTGCCCACGGCCACGTCCGTGCGCGCCGTCCCGGTGAAGCTGCTGTTCGACAACCGCATCGTCATCAACAACCACCTGAAGCGCGCCCGGGGCGGGAAGATCTCCTTCACGCACCTGATCGGCTACGCGATGGTGCAGGCCATCAAGACGATGCCGTCGATGAACTGGCACTACGCGGAGAAGGACGGGAAGCCCACCCTCGTCAAGCCGCCGCACGTCAACTTCGGCCTCGCCATCGACCTGGTGAAGCCCAACGGCGATCGTCAGCTGGTCGTCGCGGGCATCAAGAAGGCCGAGACGCTGAACTTCTTCGAGTTCTGGCAGGCTTACGAGGACATCGTCCGCCGTGCCCGTGACGGCAAGCTGACGATGGACGACTTCACCGGTGTGACGGTCTCCCTGACCAACCCGGGCGGCCTCGGCACCGTCCACTCCGTGCCCCGTCTGATGCCCGGTCAGTCGGTCATCATGGGCGTCGGCTCGATGGACTACCCGGCCGAGTTCCAGGGCACGAGCCAGGACACCCTGAACAAGCTCGGCATCTCGAAGGTCATGACGCTCACGTCGACCTACGACCACCGGGTCATCCAGGGCGCCGCCTCCGGCGAGTTCCTGCGGATCGTCGCCAACTACCTCCTCGGCGAGGGCGGGTTCTACGACGACATCTTCGAGGCCCTGCGCATCCCCTACGAGCCGGTCCGCTGGCTCAAGGACATCGACGCCAGCCACGACGACGACGTCACCAAGGCCGCCCGTGTCTTCGAGCTGATCCACTCCTACCGGGTCCGCGGCCACGTCATGGCCGACACCGACCCGCTGGAGTACTTCCAGCGCAAGCACCCCGACCTGGACATCACCGAGCACGGGCTCACCCTGTGGGACCTGGAGCGCGAGTTCGCGGTCGGCGGCTTCTCGGGCAAGTCCCTGATGAAGCTCCGCGACATCCTCGGCGTCCTGCGTGACTCGTACTGCCGTACGACCGGCGTCGAGTTCATGCACATCCAGGACCCGAAGCAGCGCCGCTGGATCCAGGACCGCATCGAGCGCCCGCACACCAAGCCGGAGCGCGAGGAGCAGCTGCGCATCCTGCGCCGGCTGAACGCGGCGGAGGCCTTCGAGACCTTCCTGCAGACGAAGTACGTCGGCCAGAAGCGCTTCTCCCTGGAGGGCGGCGAGTCCGTCATCCCGCTGCTGGACGCGGTCCTCGACAGCGCGGCGGAGTCCCGTCTCGACGAGGTCGTCATCGGCATGGCCCACCGCGGCCGGCTGAACGTCCTCGCGAACATCGTCGGCAAGTCGTACGCCCAGATCTTCCGCGAGTTCGAGGGCAACCTCGACCCGAAGTCGATGCACGGCTCCGGCGACGTGAAGTACCACCTGGGCGCCGAGGGCACCTTCACGGGCCTCGACGGCGAGCAGATCAAGGTCAGCCTGGTCGCGAACCCCTCGCACCTGGAGGCCGTGGACCCGGTCCTGGAGGGCGTCGCGCGCGCCAAGCAGGACATCATCAACAAGGGCGGCACGGACTTCACGGTCCTGCCGGTGGCCCTGCACGGCGACGCGGCCTTCGCGGGCCAGGGCGTGGTGGCCGAGACCCTGAACATGTCGCAGCTGCGCGGCTACCGCACCGGCGGCACGGTCCACATCGTCATCAACAACCAGGTCGGCTTCACCGCGGCCCCCGAGTCCTCGCGTTCCTCCATGTACGCGACGGACGTGGCCCGCATGATCGAGGCCCCGATCTTCCACGTGAACGGCGACGACCCGGAGGCCGTGGTCCGCGTCGCGCGGCTGGCCTTCGAGTTCCGCCAGGCGTTCAACAAGGACGTGGTGATCGACCTCATCTGCTACCGCCGCCGCGGTCACAACGAGTCGGACAACCCGGCCTTCACCCAGCCGCTGATGTACGACCTGATCGACAAGAAGCGCTCGGTGCGCAAGCTGTACACCGAGTCCCTCATCGGTCGCGGCGACATCACCCTGGAAGAGGCCGAGCAGGCGCTGCAGGACTACCAGGGCCAGCTGGAGAAGGTCTTCACGGAGGTCCGCGAGGCCACGTCGCAGCCTGCGTCCGCCGAGGTCCACGACCCGCAGGACGGCTTCCCGGTCTCGGTGAACACCGCGATCACGGCGGAGGTCGTCAAGCGCATCGCCGAGTCCCAGGTCAACGTCCCCGACCGCATCACCGCCCACCCGCGTCTGCTGCCGCAGCTGCAGCGCCGGGCGTCGATGGTCGAGGACGGCACGATCGACTGGGGCATGGGCGAGACGCTGGCTGTCGGCTCCCTCCTCCTCGAGGGCACCCCGGTCCGGCTGGCCGGCCAGGACTCCCAGCGCGGCACCTTCGGCCAGCGTCACGCGGTGATCATCGACCGTGAGACGGGCGAGGAGTTCACGCCGCTGATGTACCTCTCCGAGGACCAGGCGCGCCTGAACGTCTACAACTCCCTCCTCTCCGAGTACGCGGCGATGGGCTTCGAGTACGGCTACTCGCTGGCCCGCCCCGAGTCCCTCGTGATGTGGGAGGCCCAGTTCGGCGACTTCGTCAACGGCGCCCAGACGGTCGTGGACGAGTTCATCTCGTCGGCGGAGCAGAAGTGGGGCCAGACGTCCGGCGTCACCCTGCTGCTCCCGCACGGCTACGAGGGTCAGGGCCCGGACCACTCGTCCGCGCGTCCCGAGCGCTTCCTCCAGCTCTGCGCGCAGAACAACATGACGGTCGCCATGCCGACCCTCCCGTCGAACTACTTCCACCTCCTGCGGTGGCAGGTGCACAACCCGCACCACAAGCCGCTGGTCGTCTTCACCCCGAAGTCGATGCTGCGCCTCAAGGCCGCCGCGTCGAAGGCGGAGGAGTTCACGAGCGGTCAGTTCCGCCCGGTCATCGGCGACTCGACGGTCGGCCCGGCCGCGGTCCGCAAGGTCGTCTTCTGCGCCGGCAAGGTCTACTACGACCTGGAGGCCGAGCGGAGGAAGCGCGACGCCACGGACACGGCGATCGTCCGCATCGAGCGCCTGTACCCGCTGCCGGGCGCCGAGCTCCAGGCGGAGATCGGCAAGTACCCGAACGCCGAGAAGTACCTGTGGGCCCAGGAGGAGCCGGCGAACCAGGGTGCCTGGCCGTTCATCGCCCTCAACCTGATCGACCACCTGGACCTGGCCGTCGGCGCCGACGTCCCGCACGGCGAGCGCCTGCGCCGCATCTCCCGCCCGCACGGCTCGTCCCCGGCGGTGGGTTCGGCCAAGCGCCACCAGGCCGAGCAGGAGCAGTTGGTGCGCGAGGTGTTCGAGGCGTAACGGCTCTCGGCGACATCCGTACGCGGCCGGGCCGCACCCCTCTCGGGGGTGCGGCCCGGCCGTTTCGCGCACTTATCCTTGACCCATGTACTTCACGGACCGTGGCATCGAGGAACTGGAGAAGCGGCGCGGCGAGGAGGAGGTCACCTTCGAGTGGCTGGCCGAGCAGCTACGGACGTTCGTCGATCTGAACCCGGACTTCGAGGTGCCGGTGGAGCGGCTGGCGACGTGGCTGGCGCGGCTGGACGACGAGGACGAGGACGAGTAGCCGCCCAGGCGAAGGCGGGACGAGGAACCGTCCGGGCGAAGGCGGTCGGTCGCGGGGGCGTGCCAGGTCGTACATCGGACCCAGGGCACCGTGGGCGATCAGCAGGCCGTCGGCGACGGCCCAGCCGCCGCTGCGGCGGTGCAGCCCCCAGGCCGTGAGCGGCAGCCCGGCCTGCAGTCGGGCGGTGGCGAGGGCACGGGCCCTGGTGGTGCCGGCCCACGGGAGCCGGAGGCCGAGGCGGCCTGCGGCCTCGTTCGAGGACGTCGAGTTCCGTACGGACGGCTCCGCGCCGGCCGGTCCGCTCGACGACGCGGGCGACCACTTCCGGATCCGCCCGGCAGAGCAGGAGCGCACCGGGAGCCGGGGGCGCGCCGGTGGGCCGGGGGTCCCGGGGAGCGCGCGGTCGCATCAGCCCACGCCAAGGCGATTTGTGCGCGTACATCCCTGCCGGATCTCCAGAACGGGTGTCTTGACATTCCGTGACCACGATATATCGTGAATTCCGAGAGACGCGATAGTGCGCGCATGACGTCATGGCTTCGGTGTGATGTCGGTGTGCATCTCGTGCTCCGACCTGTCCGGTCCTGTCGAGGGGGTCAGCACCATGTCCAAGTGGTCCGTCGCCGAGCCGCAGAAGCTCACGTTCGACGAACCGGTGACGGCCCTGCACGTGCGCATCGTCAACGGAACGGTGAACGTCGTGGGCACCGACGAGAGTTCCGCCCGCCTGGAGGTGTCCGGCGTGGAGGGTCCACCGCTGACGGTGACGCAGAAGGACGGCACGCTGACCGTGGCCTACGACGACCTGCCCCGGAAAGGCTTCCTGAAGTGGCTGGACCGGCAGGGCTGGCGGCGCAACGCAGTGGTCTCGCTCGCCGTCCCCACAGGCACCCGGGTCGAGGTGGGCGTGGTCGGCGCCACCGCCGTCGTGTCCGGCCTGGACGGGCGTACGGAGGTGAAGGGCATCTCCGGTGACACCACCCTGGTCGGCCTGTCGGGCCCGGTGCGCGCCACGACGGTCTCGGGGAACGTGGAGGCACAGGCCCTCACCGGCACGCTCCGCCTCGGCTCGGTCTCCGGCGACCTGACCGTCGTCGAGGGCTCCTGCCCCACCGTGAAGGCCGACTCGGTGAGCGGCTCGATCATCCTCGACCTGGATACCACGGGCGGCCCCACCGACGTCGGCCTCACCAGCGTCTCCGGTGAGATCGCCATCCGCATCCCCCACCCCACGGACGCCGAGGTCGAGGCCAACACCGCCGGCGGCACCATCTCCAGCGCCTTCGACGACCTCCGGGCTAGCGGCCCCTGGGGCGCCCACAAGGTCACCGGTCGCCTCGGCACGGGCGACAGCCGCCTCAAGGCCACGACCGTCACCGGCTCGATCGCCCTGCTCCGCAGGCCACCGGCCGAGGACGCACCATGGGGCGAGGAGACAGGGAGCAGCGACCCGGGGGCGAGTGAGGACACGGCGGCAAGCAGCGCCGAGCCCGACACCCCGTCCGCCGGTACCCACATCACCGCCGTGGCGGACCATCGGTCTGCCGACTCCCCCGCCCCGTCCGCCGACTCCCCCGACGTTCCCGACCTGTCCGACTCCCTCGACTCGGACGGCACGACCGGCGGGGCGTCCGACAGCACGACCGACAAGAAGGTGCACTGACATGCCTCCCGTCTTCGCCCACGGACGCCTGCGGCTGTATCTGCTGAAGCTGCTGGACGAGGCGCCGCGCCACGGCTACGAGGTGATCCGGCTGCTGGAGGAACGCTTCCAGGGCCTGTACGCGCCGTCGGCCGGCACCGTTTACCCCCGCCTGGCCAAGCTGGAGGCCGAGGGCCTGGTCACCCACACCACCGAGGGCGGCCGCAAGGTGTACGCGATCACGGACGCGGGCCGCGCCGAACTGGCCGACCGCAGCGGCGAGCTGGCCGACCTGGAACTGGAGATCCGCGAGTCGGTGGCGGAGCTGGCCGCCGAGATCCGGGCCGACGTCCGGGGCGCGGCGGGCGACCTGCGCCGTGAGATGCGGGCGGCGGCCTACGAGGCCCGCAAGGGTGGCGCGGCGGGCGACGGGACGCAGGGGCCGCTCGGGGAGTTCGGGGAGAACGCCGACAAGGAGTCCTGGCGCGCCGCGAAGGAGGAGATGCGCCGCGTCAAGCAGGAGTGGAAGGAACAGGCCCGCCGCGCGAAGGACGAGAGTCGGCGGGCCCGCGAGGAGGCCCTGCGCGCCCGCCGCCAGGCCAAGGAAGCTCAGGAGCGTGCCCGCACTCAGGCCCAGGAGGAGCTGCAGCGCATCGCCAAGCGGGTCCAGGACCACGTCCAGGACCACTTCACCCGGGGCGACTGGCCGACGGGGATGCGGGAGGGACTGACCGAACTGGCCAAGGAGTTCGGCGAGTTCGGGAAGGACTTCGGAAAGGAGTTCGGCAAGGACTTCGGCTTCGGGCGCACGGGGACGGAGTCCGGCCCGGGACCCGCCGGAAAGGGAGGCACGGGGGCCGGAACAGGGGCAAGTGTCAAGGAGCCCGAGTACTCGACCACCCCCGAGGAGTTCCCGGCCGACTTCGAGCCCGCCTGGGTGCACGAGACCCCCACGGGCGACCCGGCCCGCGACCTCGACCGCCTTCTGGACCGCTTCCGCGACGACATCCGCGACGCGGCCCGCGACCACGGCGTGTCAGAGGACCAACTCCGCGACGCCCGCCGCCACCTGTCGACGGCGGCGGCCCGCATCGGAGAGGTGCTACGGACACCCGAGGGACGGGCCCCCAAGGGCTGAGCCGGTGAGGGGCACAGCCCTTCAGGGGCGCGAGGAACTGCGCGACAAGCCACGTGGAACGAGCAGCCCGCCCCGCACAAGCGCCCCCCACCCCGAACCCGACACCGAATCCGCCACTGACACAGAATCCGCCTCCTGCCCCCTGCCCCCTCACCCCGCCTTGGCCTCCCCGGCGCCGTAAAGGACCCGCTCCAGCGCCTCGTACGTCACCCCGTGGTCCGCGAGGACCTCGGCGGGGACCCCGGGCCGGGTAGAGGGCGAGGAGGAGGTGTTCGTCGCCGATGTGGCGGTCGCGGTGGGCGTGGGCGGTGCGGAGGGAGCGGGTGAGGACGTCCTTGGCGTCGCGGGTGAAGGGGCGATGGCCCGAGCGGCGCCCCCGGCTGCTCACGAGACCCTTCCTGCCCGACTCCAACGCCCCCGCCCCGTGGGCCTCTTCGGCGCGGGAGACGATCTCCGAGAGGTCAATGCCGAGGCCGGAGAGCGCGTCCACGTCGGCGCGGGAGAGGCCGCCCCGGCGGCGGGCCTCGGCGAGGGCTCGTTCCACGGAGCCCCGGCAGTCGGCCTCGTCGAGCCCCAGCGCGGACAGGGCGAACGAGGCGCGGCCGGCCTTCCGGTCCAGCAGGCAGAGGAGGAGGTGCTCCTCGGTCACTTCCCTCGCATGGGCGCGTTCGGCGTGCTCGACCGCGCCCAGGACCACGGCCCGGGCGTCTTTCGTGAACCGTTCGAACATCAACGCCTCCCGTACTTCTTGTGCACGGCCTGCCTGCTGACTCCGAGTTCCGTGGCGATCTCCTGCCACGACCAGCCCTGGTTGCGCGCGCTGCGCACCTGCACCGACTCCAGCTGCTCCATCAGCCTCCGCAGCGCGGCGACGGCCCGCAGCCCGATCCGTGGGTCACGGTCGCCCGCGCACTCGGCGAGATCCGTTGCTTCGGTCATGCCGTCAACTTACGTTGACACGCGTGCCGCGTCAACCTCTATTGACATAGCGGCGGCCGGCCCGGAGAACCGGGCCGGCCGTGGTCTCGACAGAGTCCGTCAGGGGTTGGTGAGCACGATCTTGCCGAAGTGGTCGCCGATCTCCATGCGTGCGAAGCCCTCGCGGGCGCGATCCATGGGCAGCACCTCGTCGATGACGGGGCGGACGCCGGTCGCGGCGCAGAAGGAGAGGAGGTCCTCCAGTTCGTCCTTGGTGCCCATGGTGGAGCCGACGACCTTGAGTTCGAGAAAGAAGATCCGGGTCAGTTCGGCGTGGGAGGGGCGGTCACCGCTGGTGGCGCCGGAGATGACGAGGCTGCCGCCGGGGCGCAGCGACTTGACCGAGTGGGACCAGGTGGCGGCACCGACGGTCTCGATGACCGCGTCGACGCGCTGCGGCAGCCGCGCCCCGGACTCCAGCGCCTCCACCGCGCCCAGTTCCAGGGCCCGCTTGCGCTTGGCCTCGTCCCGGCTGGTGGCGAAGACCCGCAGTCCGGCCGCCTTGCCGAGCACGATCGCGGCGGTGGCGACACCACCGCCGGCGCCCTGGACGAGGACGGAGTCACCGGGGCGTACGCCCGCGTTGGTGAAGAGCATGCGGTACGCCGTCAGCCAGGCGGTGGGCAGACAGGCGGCCTCCTCGAAGGAGAGCTCCTGGGGCTTGGGGAGCACGTTCCAGGTGGGGACGGAGACGAGTTCGGCGAAGGTGCCCTGGTAGCGCTCGGTGAGGATCGAGCGGGGTTCCCGGGGGCCGACGCCGTGTCCGGTCTGACCGATCACCGAGTGCAGGACGACCTCGTTGCCGTCCTCGTCGACACCGGCGGCGTCACAGCCGAGGATCATGGGCAGCTTGTCCTCCGCGAGACCGACGCCGCGCAGGGACCACAGATCGTGGTGGTTCAGCGAGGCGGCCCTCACCTTCACGGTCGTCCAGCCGGGCCTCGGGTCCGGGGCCGGGCGCTCGCCCAACTCCAGTCCGGTGAGCGGTCGGTCACGGTCGATGCGGGCGGCATAGGCAGCGAACATGGGCCTGACCATAGGGCTGCGCCGGGAACGAGGGAACCAGGCAGCGCTGTGACACTGGTCCCGCCGCCAAGTCCGCCCTGCGAGGTTTGCCGCCCCCGCCGCCCCTGAAGGGGCACGGAGAACCTCGCGGCCGACCTCCACCGGACCGCAGTCGGCCGACCCGCACCGGCGGGCCGGGGACGCGGCTCCCCCCTCGTGGACGGGACGGGTAGGGGCGGCGGGGGCGTAAAACCCCCACCGCCCCTCAGGTCAACGCCGAGCAACACCCTCCACCCGGGCCGCGGCGGCGACCGCCGCCGTGACGGCCGGGGCCACCCGCTCGTCGAAGGGCGAGGGGATGACGTAGTCCGCGGCGAGGTCGTCGCCGACGACCGAGGCCAGCGCCTCCGCCGCCGCGATCTTCATACCCTCGGTGATCCTGGAGGCGCGCACCTGGAGGGCGCCCGCGAAGATGCCCGGGAAGGCGAGGACGTTGTTGATCTGGTTCGGGTAGTCGGAGCGCCCGGTCGCGACGACGGCCGCGTACTTGTGGGCCACGTCCGGGTGCACCTCGGGGTTGGGGTTGGCCATGGCGAAGACGAACGCGTTCTCCGCCATCGAGGCCACCGCCGCCTCCGGGACCGTACCGCCGGAGACGCCGATGAAGACGTCCGCGCCCGCGAGGGCGTCCTCCAGGGAGCCCGACAGCCCGGCCTTGTTGGTGAGCTCGGCGAGCTCCCGCTTGACCGGGGTGAGGTCCTCGCGGTCCACGGAGACGATGCCCTTGCGGTCGGCGACCGCGACGTCGCCGAGACCGGCCTCCAGCAGCATCTTGGCGATGGCGACGCCCGCCGCGCCGGCACCCGAGATGACCGCCCGCAGATCACCCAGCCCACGCCCGGTCAGCCGGGCGGCGTTCCGCAGAGCCGCCAGCGTCACCACGGCCGTACCGTGCTGGTCGTCGTGGAAGACGGGGATGTCGAGGCGCTCCTGGAGCCGCTTCTCGATCTCGAAGCAGCGGGGCGCCGAGATGTCCTCCAGGTTCACGCCGCCGAAGGAGGGCGCGAGCCTGACCACGGTCTCGATGATCTCGTCGACGTCCGTGCAGGCGAGCGCGATCGGCACCGCGTCGACGCCGCCGAACTGCTTGAACAGGATCGCCTTGCCCTCCATCACGGGGAGGGAGGCCTCGGGACCGATGTCGCCGAGGCCGAGGACCGCCGTACCGTCCGTCACGACGGCGACGACCGAGGACTTCCAGGTGTATTCGTTGACCAGTTCCGGCTGCTCGGCGATGGCGGTGCACACGCGCGCGACGCCGGGCGTGTAGGCGAGGGACAGGTCGTCCGTGTCGCGGATCGGCACGGTGGCCTGCACGGCCATCTTGCCGCCGCGGTGCAGCGCGAACGCGGGGTCGAAGGAGTCGAGGGAATTGAGAGGCTCCCCTCCGCCCTCCTGACCCGTACTGGCGTCGCCGCCGCCGGTGCGAGGATTGACAATCTCCGCTGCCACGTTGTTTTACCCCTTAGGTCTTCATGGTTTGAGGGTGACCGCTCCCGGTTCGGGAACGGGCGGGCACCGCGTAAGTCCCAGGTCACCGATGCGTGCAGCGACACGTACGGGCTCAGACGCGACGGGCGCGCCGCACACGCGCCCTGGGCCCCGGATGAGGGGTGTAAGGAACCTTCTTACCGGACGGACGCCGCCGAGGACGAGCCCACGCCTGTTCATACCTCGAAGGTCACAACTCGTGGGTCATTTGAAGGCGATCACAGATGGTTCGACTCATCGATGGATGACGGACAAGACGGTGTGAATCATGACACGTCCCGTACGGCCACGTGTGAGGGGTCGGCGGCCGACCGCATCCTGAGATGCACCGAAGATCTTCCGTCCGGACGCAGGAATTTCCGCACAGGATCCGGCGTGATCACCAGGTCCGCAGCGGTTCGTGGGGCATTCGGGGGTCGCCCGTTATCCGATTTTGACATGGCCGGTCATCTGCACGCACATGACCAAATGGCAAGATGCCGTAATCACACGAGGTCGCGGCACTCGAAGAAGCGTGCCATCCGTCGACCCATCGGCAACTCCACACCACCCCGCCGGAGGAACCCACCATGACCGCAAGCACCACCTGTCGTACGACCGGCCTGCGTTCCCGTACAGCCGCGGTCGGCGCGATCGCGGTCGCGGGCGCCCTGCTGCTCACCGGCTGCGGTGACCAGACCAAGAACGACAGCGGATCCGACAGCGCCTCCACCAGTACGGCGCCGCTGGCCGACAAGCTCCCCGCCGAGATCCGGAACAAGGGCGAGATCCGGGTCGGCTCGGACATCGCGTACGCGCCGGTCGAGTTCAAGGACGACGCCGGCAAGGTGGTCGGCATCGATCCCGACATCGCCGCGGCGCTGGGCGAGCAGCTCGGCGTCGAGTTCAAGTTCGAGAACGGCACGTTCGACACTCTCATCGGCGGT
Source organism: Streptomyces sp. TG1A-60 (assembly GCF_037201975.1). Lineage (NCBI taxonomy): Bacteria > Bacillati > Actinomycetota > Actinomycetes > Kitasatosporales > Streptomycetaceae > Streptomyces > Streptomyces sp. TG1A-60. Next base: position 2,675,054 of record NZ_CP147520.1, read on the forward strand.
CTCGCCGCGAAGCGGTACGACATCGCCATGTCGGCCATGACCGACACCAAGGACCGCCAGGAGGGCGTCGACTCCGAGACCGGCAAGAAGGTCGGCGCCGGCGTGGACTTCGTCGACTACTTCACCGCGGGCGTCTCTCTTTACACCAACAAGGGCGACGACCAGTCCATCAAGACCTGGGACGACCTGTGCGGCAAGACGATAGCCGTGCAGCGCAACACCTTCTCGCACGACCTCGCCAAGGACCAGGCGAAGAAGTGCAAGGACGACGGCGAGAAGGCCCTCAAGATCGAGGACTTCGCCACCAACCCCGAGGCCGAGACCCGGATGCGGGCCAAGGGCGCGGACGTCGTCTCCGCCGACTTCCCGGTCGCCGCGTACTCGGTGAAGTCCTCGGGCGGCGGCGAGTACTTCGAGATCGTCGGCGACCAGGTCGAGGCCGGCCCGTACGGCATCGCCGTCGCCAAGGGCAACGCCGAGCTGCGGGACGCGCTGCAGGCCGCCGTCCAGGCGATCATCGACAACGGCGAGTACGAGAAGATCATCAAGAAGTGGGGCGTCGAGGACGGCGCGATCACCGAGCCCAAGATCAACGGCGGCTCCTGATTCTCGGCTCGGTACGGAAAGGCTCCACCCGTGACTGTTGACGTCAACAAGACGGACGGTCCCGCCGACTCCACGCCCCCCGCCGGACCGGAGGCCATCAAGGCCATTCCGGTCCGGCACCCTGGGCGCTATGTCTCCGCGGCCATCGCGCTCGGCCTTCTCGGCTCGATCATCTACGCCTTCGCGCAGGGCAACATCAACTGGGGCGCGGTCCCCGAGTACTTCTTCAACGGCCGTGTCATCGAGGGCCTGCTCAACACCCTCCTGCTCACCGTGGTGTCCATGCTGATCGGCATCGCGGGCGGTGTCCTCCTCGCCGTGATGCGCCTGTCGAGGAACCCGGTGACCTCGTCGATCGCGTGGTTCTACATCTGGTTCTTCCGCGGCACACCGGTCCTGGTCCAGCTCTTCGTCTGGTTCAACCTGGGCATCGTCTTCACGTACATCAACCTCGGCCCGGTCTACAAGGACTACTGGTCGGTCTTCATGACGCCGCTGCTGACGGCGTTGCTCGGCCTCGGCCTCAACGAGGCCGCGTACATGGCGGAGATCTGCCGCGCCGGTCTGCTCTCGGTCGACGAAGGGCAGACGGAGGCGTCGCACGCGCTCGGCATGAGCCACGGCAGGACGCTGCGCCGGATCGTCATCCCGCAGGCGATGCGCGTGATCGTGCCGCCGACGGGCAACGAGGTCATCAACATGCTGAAGACGACCTCGCTCGTCTCGGCGGTGGGCTACCTGGACCTGTTCAAGGTGGCCCAGGACATCGGCCAGCGGGCCGGCTCGGTCGTGGAGATGTTCTTCCTCGCCTCCGCCTGGTACCTGATCCTGACCAGCGTCTTCAGTGTCGGCCAGTACTACCTGGAGCGGTACTACGCGCGTGGCTCGTCCCGCACGCTGCCCCCGACCCCGGTCCAGCGCTTCAAGACCGCCGTCCTGTCCACACGCCGTCCGAAGGGAGTCCCGGCATGACCGCCATGGTGAAGGCCGAGGGCATCCACAAGTCGTTCGGCCCCGTCGAGGTCCTCAGGGGCATCGATCTGGAGGTGCAGACGGGCGAGGTGTTCTGCCTCATCGGCCCGTCCGGGTCCGGCAAGTCGACCTTCCTCAGGTGCATCAACCACCTGGAGAAGATCAACGCCGGCCGGCTGTACGTCGACGGCGAGCTGGTCGGCTACCGCCAGAAGGGCGACAAGCTGTACGAGCTCAAGGACAGCGAGGTGGCGCTCAAGCGGCGTGACATCGGCATGGTGTTCCAGCGCTTCAACCTGTTCCCGCACATGACGGCCACCGAGAACGTCATGGAGGCGCCGGTCCAGGTCAAGGGCGTCAGCAAGGCCCTGGCCCGCGAGCGCGCCCGTGAGCTGCTGGAGCGCGTCGGTCTCGGCGACAAGGCGGGCAACTACCCGTCCCAGCTCTCCGGCGGCCAGCAGCAGCGTGTGGCCATCGCCCGGGCGCTGGCCATGGAGCCGAAGCTGATGCTCTTCGACGAGCCGACCTCGGCGCTCGACCCGGAGCTGGTCGGCGACGTCCTCGACGTCATGCGCGACCTGGCCGAGTCCGGAATGACGATGGTCGTCGTCACCCACGAGATGGGCTTCGCCCGAGAGGTCGGCGACAGCCTGGTCTTCATGGACGGCGGTGTGGTCGTCGAGTCCGGCAACCCGCGTGAGGTGCTGACGAACCCGCAGGAGGAGCGGACGCAGTCGTTCCTCTCCAAGGTTCTCTGACCGGCACCCGTCCAAGGTCTCCGACGGGCACGTATGCGGTCCGGTCGGCACGCACACGGAAGGGGTGGTGCGGATTTCCGTACCACCCCTTCCGCTGCTTCCGCATGCCGCTTTTGCTCGCGCCGCGTAATACCCTGTATACACGAGCGGCTATTACCCGACCGCACCACGACGACAGAGCGCCCCGGTAAGGACTACAAGTGGAACTGGCCCATTACTCGGACTACGCGGTACGCCTCGTGAACAGCGAGGAGCCGCTCCGGGGCAAGGACACGCTCACCTCCGTCGATGCCGTACGCGACCTCTTCGGGCCCAGCCGGCAGGCGGCCCGGCGGGCGACGGACGCCGACGTCACCCGCTTCCGCTCGGTACGGACCCGGCTGCGCTCGGTTTTCGAGGCGGCGGACGGGGGCGACGAGACCCTCGCCGTGGACCTGCTGAACTCGCTCCTGCTGGAGTTCCCGGTGAACCCGCAGATCTCCGGGCACGACTCCCGGGACGACGACGGCCGCCCTCTGTGGCACATGCACCTGGCGGACCACCCCTCCAACGCGACGGCGGGCTACGCCGCCATCGCCGCGATGGGTCTCGCCTTCCACCTGACCGAGTACGGCGTGGACCGGCTCGGCCTGTGCGAGGCGGCACCGTGCCGCAACGCCTACGTCGACACCTCCACCAACCGCTCCCGGCGCTACTGCTCGGACCGCTGCGCGACCCGCGCCAACGTGGCGGCCTACCGCGCCCGCAAACGCCTGGAGGCGGACCGGTCGCAGAGCACGGGCCGGGCGGCGGAGAGCGCCCAGCGGGCGAGCGCGAACGGCGAGCGCTGACCCCTGGGCCTGGGCCGGTACCGGAACCGCACCTTGCCGAGCACGAGTTCGTCGGGCACGGCCCCGTAGTCGGTGCTGTCCCCACCCGCGTAGGCGTTGTCCCCGAGCACCCACCAGCCGCCGTCGCGCCGCTCGGCGGCCCGCTTGACGACGAGCAGGTCCTGCTGGAAGGGATGCCGGAGCACGATCACATCGCCGCCCCTGAGGCGCGCCCCGTAGTGGACGAGCAGCTGGTCCCCGTGGCGCAGCGTCGGGACCATCGAGGGCCCCGTGACCTCGGCCACCCCGAAGGGCAGCAGGGCCCTCCCCCGCTCGGTCTCCTGCGACGGCTCCGACATCACCCGGCACCTCCCCGGTCCGTTCCTCCACCTGTCCCAGTCTGACCCCGGACTTTTGTCCTAAGCCCATGGGGGCACTCGCTAAAACCACTCTCGTAGGGAGTAATGTCCCACCTGAGAAGACGATCACGAGGAAGGAATGCTCCATGCTTTCCCGCCTGTTTGCCCCCATGGTCAAGGTCAGCGCACACTGCGACCTGCCCTGCGGTGTGTACGACCCAGCCCAGGCCCGCATCGAGGCGGAGTCGGTGAAGGCCGTGCAGGAGAAGATGGCCGCCAACGACGACCCGCACTTCCAGGCTCGCGCGACCGTCATCAAGGAGCAGCGCGCCGAGCTCGCGAAGCACCATGTGTCGGTGCTGTGGAGCGACTACTTCAAGCCCCCGCACTTCGAGAAGTACCCGGAGCTGCACCAGCTGGTCAACGACACCCTCAAGGCCCTCTCGGCCGCCAAGGGCTCGACCGACCCGGCGACGGGCCAGAAGGCGCTCGACCACATCGCCCAGATCGACAAGATCTTCTGGGAGACCAAGAAGGCCTGACCCGGCCTCTCTCGACCGCACCCGGTCCGTTTGCCGCCGTCCCGCACGGTGGTGCGACGGGCCGGGTGCGGTTGCGTTCTCCGCCTGCGCGTGCCCGTTCCCACGGAAGGCCACCGACACGTGACCGCCGCCCCGACACCTGGAGCACTGATCCGCTCCACGGCCCGGACCATCGCCCGCCGGACGGCCGCCCGGCACCAGCCGATCCACGCACTCGGGTCGGTCGTCGCGATGGTGGACGCCGACGAGGACGAACTGGCCTTCGACGACCTCGTACGGATCCTCGACCACCACCGCATACCGATCCTCCAGCCCGAGTACGACCAACTCGTCTCGGCGGCCACGTTGTTGGGGGAGCTGGAGTGGCTGGCCGAGATGGACATCGACCGCCTTCTGGAACCCCGGCACGACGAGGAGCCGGGCTCGGCGCCGGAGACATCTTCGCGGTAGGGCTCCGCAGGCAGAGGAAAGCGTGACGGTCCCGCAGGTCAGTTCGGCGTCGGGCCCGGCCATACCGCCGACGCGTCGTCACGGTCGGGGTCCGGGAGGCGAAGGGGGCGGACGGGGATCGCGCGGGGGTGGTCATCGGTGACCGCCGTCCAGGGCGCGGGGTGGCCCGAGTAGCACAGGGTGGTCAGGGCGAAGACTCCGTCGGCGTAGATCTCGACGTACTCGCCGACGGTGAGGACGCGCAGGACGGCAGGGGGCTCGGCGAGGACGGTTTCCCCGATGCGCGAGCCGTCCGGGCCGGTGATCCAGAGGTTCTTGGCGTCGCAGCCCACGGTGAGGGCCGGGTGGTCGGAGCCCGGCGCGGCAGTACGGAGGGTCACCTCGACGGGGCCTTGGGAGACGGGGATGTCGCCGACCCCGTGGAGGGTCGGGGTGTTCACCGGCTCACCGAGCCAGGCGTCCAGACCCGGCCACCATGCCAGGTGAGGAGCTGAATCCTCCGGTATGACCAGGGACTTGGGCTGGGCGAGCATGCCTCGGCAGTGAGCGCCGGTGTCCGTGAGGCCGATTCGGCGGGGGGTGGTGTGGAGGACGACTCGGGAGCCGTCGGGGGCGGGGATCACACGGGGGGCGTAGGCGCCGGTGGGGCCGAGCCGGTCTCGGCGGGTCCAGGGGCCGCGCAGGCGCGGGGCCGTCCACGCCTCGAAGCCTCGGGTCGCGCCGATCGAGCCGAGGAGGAGCCAGCTGCCGTCGTCGAGTCGTTCCAGAACCGGGCATTCGAGTTCGTCCACGTCGCCGGGGGAGATCAGCGGTGGGTGGACCGTCCAGTGTTCGAGGTCGGGGGAGGTCGCCAGGGCCACGCAGCCACTGACCTCCACGGGGAGCGCGGCGTCGCTCGCGCAGATCACCATCGCCCAGCCGTCCGACTCGTCGTCCCGGACGACGAACGGGTCCCGCCAGCCCATGCGGTCGGCGATGCGGTACCAGCGGGGGTCCGCCTCGACCACCGGGCCCGTGCCATGGCGCCGCCAACCCGTGCCGTCGGTGCGGTCCGAGTACGCGAGGCCGACGGACTGGAGCGGCCAGCCCTGTGGTGTCAGACCGCTCACGCCCGTGTAGAACATCGCCATTCCGGTGCCGTGGCGGAACGGGTGCATCGTCCAGACCGCCTGCTGGTCGAAGCGGCCGGGCAGGCCGTTGCCGAAGGCGGTGCCGTCGGGCCGCCAGCGGACCAGGTCGGTGGAGGTGGCCCTGCCGTAGGAGGTCTCCATCCGCAGATGGTCGAACTCCGTGGTCCAGGGGCCCTGGAGGTGGAGCACCGCGTAGCTGCCGTCGTCGTCGCGGAGCAGGGCGAAGTCGTTCACGCAGAGGCCGGGCGGGGCGTATCGCATGCGCGGTTCCTGTCGGCTCGCAGCGCCCAAACGCATGCGCTGACCATGGATCTGGAAGGTCTCACTTGAAAATCAGCGCAAGTAAAACTGAACGCAAACGCTTGCGCAACAAGGAGGTCGGGTTTACGGTCACGTCACCCCACGGACCACACCGGCGTGAAACGGGCGTCGTAATGGCACCGACGAACCCCCCACACCCACGTCCCCACGTCGTACCGGCACCGCCCCAACACCGACACCGACATAACACCAACGGGAGAAATCCGCCGTGACGGTCAGCATCACCGATGTCGCCCGCGCCGCAGGCGTCTCGGCGTCCACCGTGTCCCGCGCGCTGCGCGGCCGGCCGGGCGTCTCGGACGAGGTGCGAACCCAGATCGCGGCCGTCGCCACGCGGCTCGGCTACACCGCGTCCCGCTCGGCGTCCAGCCTGGCCAGCGGTCGCACGTACACGATCGGGGTCGTCGCCCCGTACATCGGCCGCTGGTTCTTCGGCACCGTGCTGGACGCCGCCGAGCAGGTGTTCAGCGCCGCCGGGTACGACGTACTGCTGTACAACCTGGGCTCGCCCGAGGCGCGCAAGCGCTTCTTCACCAAGCTGCCGGTGCGCAAGCGGGTCGACGCGGTGCTGTCGCTGCTCATCCCGGACGAGGAGGAGTCCGCGGCGCTGCGCTCGCTCGGGGTGCCGCTGGCCTCGACGGTCGGGGGCGCGCGGCCCGGCTTCACGGTGGTCGGTATCGACGACCGGGCGGGCGCGGAGAGTGCCGTACGGCATCTGGTCAACCTCGGCCACCGCCGGATCGGCATGATCTCCGGGGCCAGTGGTCCGCTGCACTGGACCACGCCCGTCGACCGTCGCGCCGCCTATCTGCACGTCCTCGCCGAGGCCGGCATCGAGCACGACCCGGCACTGGTGGCGGACGGCGACTACACCGTCGAGGGCGGCGAGCGGGCGATGACCGGGCTGCTGGCCGCGTCCCGGCCGCCGACCGCCGTGTTCGCCCAGTCCGACGAGATGGCGATGGGCGCGCTGCGGGCTCTGCGACGGCACCGGCTGAAGGTTCCGGACGACGTGTCCGTGGTCGGTTTCGACAACCACGAACTCGCCGACGTGGTCGGCCTGACGACGGTCGCCCAGCCGGTCGCGGGCCAGGGCACGGAGGCCGCCCGACTTCTGCTGCGGCAGCTGGCCGAGCCGGACGCCGAACAGGCCGGGCATGTGCAGATGCCCATCCGGCTCGTCCTGCGTGAGACGACAGCGCCGCCGCGTCCGCGCGGCCCGCAGTGACTCCCCTTACGCCCCTACGGCCACCCCTCCCCCGTCCCCTTGTGCGATCCCTCATCCGATCCCTTGTGAAATCCCCATTGAGCTCCCCCACCCCCACGCCGGAAAGCACCCCGCACCCTCATCCAGCACGGAGGCACCGACCATGAGCCCGAACAACAGCTCGACCAGCAGAAGGTTCCGCCGCTCGGCCCGTACGGGACTGGCTTTGACCCTCCCCCTGGTGGCACTGGCCGCCTGCGGCGGAGGCGGAGGCGGTGACACGTCCGCCGAGGCAGGCAGCGGCGAGGGAACGATCAGCGTCTGGGCCCACCAGGGCCAGAAGAGCGAGGCGGACGCGCTGCAGAGCGCGGTGAAGTCGTTCAACTCCTCGCAGGACAAGGTCAAGGTCGAGCTGAAGCTGATACCCGACACCGACTACACCAAGACGATCACCGCCACGGACGCCGCCAAGCTGCCGGACGTCATGGAGTTCGACGGGCCGACCATGGCGAACTTCGTCTACAACAAGAAGCTCGCCCCGATCGACGACTACGTCTCCGCCAAGACCCTCGACAACGTCACCGACGCCAACAAGGCGCAGGGCGAGATCGACGGCAAGCACTACGGCCTGGGCATGTTCGACTCCGGGCTCGGCATGTACGGCAGCAAGAAGCTGCTGGACGCGGCGGGGGTGACCTACCCGAAGGGCGTGGACGACGCCTGGACGGCGGACGAGTTCGACGCCGCGCTGAAGGCGCTGAAGGCGGAGGACCCGGACGGCAAGGTCATCGACCTGCAGGAAGGCACCGGGTACGCCAACGAGTGGGGCACCTACGGCTTCGCCCCGATCGTCTGGTCCGCAGGCGGTGCCCTGATCAAGGACGGCAAGGCGGAAGGCGCTCTCGACACGCCTGCCGTGGTGTCGGCGATGAAGACCTTCCAGTCCTGGAAGACCCACACCGACGCCAACACCGACGGCAACGCCTTCGCCAAGGGCCGGGTCGCCCTGAGCTGGGTCGGGCACTGGATGTACCCCGCCTACAGCGAGGCGCTCGGGGACGACCTGGTCGTGCTGCCGCTGCCCGACTTCGGTGACGGCCCGAAGACCGGCCAGGGTTCGTGGGCCTGGGGTGTCGGCGCGAACAGCAAGAACGCCAAGGCCGCAGGTGCCTTCCTGGACTTCCTCCTCGACGACGCCAGCGTGGGCGCGATGACGAAGGCCAACGGCGCCCCGCCCGCCACCAAGTCCGCGCTCGCCGCGAGCCCCCTCTACAAGCAGGGCGGTCCGCTCCAGCTCTTCACCGACCAGCTCGCCAAGCCCTGCGGGGACAGCGACATCAGCAAGTCCTGTGTCGCCGTCACCCGTCCGGTGACCGCCGGGTACCCCGTGGTGACAGCGAAGTTCAGCGAGGCCGTGAACTCGATCTACGGCGGCGCCGACCCGGAGGACGCCCTGTCCGAGGCCGCCCGCGCCATCGACCGGGACTTCTCGGACAACGCCGGTTACGAGATCCCGTAGGAACGCGCCCTGTCGGACCCATCGGCCGGGGCGGGCGCGCACAGCGTGGCCGCCCGCCCCGCCGGGAAGAGGACCCACCCGTGAAAACCGTGGAACCCGCGCCCGCCGCGGCCTCTGGCCGGGAGCAGGCCCCGCCCCTCGCCGCACCGCCGCGTCCCACCCGCAACCGCGAGTGGCTGCACGGACTGCTGATGTCCGCCCCCTCCGTCGTCGGGCTGATCGCCTTCGTCGGCATCCCCTTCTGCTACGCCGTGGTGCTCTCCTTCTACAACGTGCGCCTCGGCTCCCCGCTGGAGCCGACCTTCTTCGGGGTCGAGCAGTACCGGCGGCTGTTCACCGACCCCGACCTCTCCGGCCCGTTCCTGCGGGCGCTGCTGAACAACCTGACCTTCGCCGCGGTCGTCGTACCGCTCCAGTCGGGTCTCGCCCTCGGTCTGGCGATCCTGCTCAACCGGAAGCTGAAGGCGATCGGCCTTTTCCGGTCGCTCTTCTTCATGCCGGTCGTCTTCCCGATGGCGCTGGTGGCCGTGATCTGGCGACTGATCCTCGCCCGCAGCGACCAGGGCATGCTCAACTCCGCGCTGGACGCGGTGAGTTTCGGCAACTGGGGCGCGTTCGACTGGCTCGGCGACGGGCTGACCGCGATGGCGTCCATCATCGTGCTCTCCGTCTGGCAGGGCGTCGGCTTCCAGATGGTCATCCTGCTCGCCGGGCTCCAGCAGATCCCGGGCGAGCTCTACGAGGCCGCCGAGCTCGACCGGGCCTCCCGCTGGCAGCAGTTCCGGCACGTCACGCTGCCCGGCATCCGGGGCACCCTCGTGTTCGTCGCGCTGCTCACGTCGGTGCTGTCGTTCCGGGTCTTCGACCAGGTGTACGTGCTGGTCAAGGGCGGCGGGCTGGACGAGGACGCCGCCCGCACGGTGATGTACCAGGCCGTCACCACCGCCTTCGACCAGAACAACATCGGCCAGGCCTCCGCGATCACCGTCGTGTTCTTCCTGATCGTCGTCGTCCTGACCCTGATCCAACGCCGTCTCGTCCGGCCCGACCACGAGGACTGACTCAGACATGAGTACGAGCACGAGTACCGGCCTCTCCCACGGGCCCCTGCGCCGCTTCCTCGACTACGCCGTCCTCTCCGTCCTGGCGTTCGTCTTCACGCTGCCCGTCCTCTACCTCTTCCTCGGCAGCCTCAAGCCGTCCGACGAGGTCCTGGACGGCCTGTCCGGCTTCCTCCCCACCCACCTCTCCTTCGACAACTACTCCGCCGTCCTGGACAGCCTGAACTCCGACAGCACCGGTTACTTCTGGCAGTTCATGGGCGTCTCGCTGCTGCTGGCGTTCGTGGTGGTGACGGGCGGCCTCTTCATCAACTCGATGGCGGCGTACGGGCTTTCGCGGTTGAAGTGGCGGGGCAGGGAGGCCGTCTTCACGCTCATCCTGCTGCTGATGCTGGTCCCGTTCGAGTCGGTGGCCGTGCCGCTGTTCTACATGTTCAACGACCAGCGGAACACGCTCTTCATCCAGGCGCTCCCCTTCGTCGCCAACGCCTTCTCGGTCTACATGTTCCACACGTTCTTCCGCTCGATCCCCCCGAGCATCGAGGAGGCGGCCCGGCTGGACGGCGCCGGCCCCTGGCGCACCTTCTTCGCGATCATCGTCCCGATGAGCAGGCCGGTCTTCGCCTCCGTCGCGATCCTGACCTTTCTCACCCAGTGGAGCTCGTTCCTGTGGCCGGTGCTGATGGTCTCCGACCCCTCCGTGCGTCCGCTGCCGCTGGAGATGAGCGTCTTCCAGGGCCAGCAGCCCCCGGACTGGGGCCAGATCCTCGCCTTCGGCGTGCTCCTCGTCCTGCCGGTGCTGATCGTCTTCGCCTTCTTCCAGCGGTGGTTCGTCCAGGGGGTGGCCAGTTCGGCGGTGAAGGGCTGACCGCCCAGGGCCTTGGCTTGGTGTGAAGCCCTGAACACGTCGTACGGGACGGGATCGACCCCTCGGTGGCCGAGGGGACGCTCTTCTCGCTGATCGGCCCGACCAGCGCGGGCACACAGCGTGGGCACACGATGCGGGCAGGGCGACGACGGTGCAGATCCTTTCCCCTCTGATCGGCGGCGGACGGCGGCGACATCAGGGGCGGCGGACAGGCCCCGGCGCACCACCGGCGCCTCCTGGAACCCCCCGCCGCCGACCCCGACATCTCACCCGCCGACCGCGAGACCATCGCCGCCCTCCTCGCCAAGGGCGTGCTCCGCGGCGTCAACTTCACCACCACCGACTGCGACGCCCTCTACACCCGCGTCGACGTCTCCGGCGCCGACGTCCTCCGGGCACCGATCGACCAGCCCTGCGGCGTCCGCGACTGCGCCTTCCGCGACCCGGCGGGCAACATGCTGCGCTTCACGCAGCGCCGCAACTGAGCGGCCACCGCGCCGAGGTGCGGCAGGCGGCGGAAACGCCGTTGCGTGGAGCGGGGCGCCGGGAGACCGTACGGGTTCGTCCGGCCGTATGGGTCGGGACCGTACGAGGGGGAGCGGCGCTGTGGGTGGAACGAGCGAGAGCGGACTCGGGGGCGACGGGCGCGGAAGCGGGGGCGAGGATGAGAGCGGGAGCGGGAGCGCTGCGCACGGGGCGATCCGGTGGACATACGCATTCGTGGACCGGTCGGCGGCCGGGTTCGAGCGGGCGTGTGCCTTCTGGACGGCGGTCACGGCGACCCGCCTCTCCGAACCACGGGGCGAGCGGCGCGGTGACGCCGCCCCCGGTACAGCGCGGAGCCGCGTGAGAGGGTCTCGGTGAATCTGACGGAGCCCCCGGGGGCGCAGCAACCACAATCTCGCCTCCCGGACCTTCTCAGCCGACGCCTCCGCCGCCCAACGCACATCTCCGCGGCGGCCTCCTCGATCGCCTCATGATCGGCGGCCGGACCGGTACGGCCGTCAGCGCCGGACCGGTACGGCCGTCAGCGCCGGACCGGTACGGCCGTCAGCGCCGGACCGGTACGGCCGTCAGCGCCGGACCGGTACGGCCGTCAGCGCCGGACCGGTACGGCCGTCAGCGCTTCCTGCTGTAGGTCCGCACGACCACCCCGTTGTCGAAGCTCCGCAGCTCGTCGAGCGTGAACACGGAGAGACCGCGACCCACGAGCGGGCCGCCCGGCCGCACAACGCGGCGGGCCCCGCACACCGTGGGGATGTGCGTGGCCCGCCCTGGCCGGAGACACCGGCACCGTGCGGGGTCAGGTCGGCACGGCACCGGCGTCGCCGGGGCTCTACGAGAATCACGCGCGGCCTCTTGCTTCTGCCGAGCCACCTGGCCCGTGGCCACCGCGTCAGCTGCTGCGGCGCGTCACGAACTCGGCCAGGGCGAGGAGCCCGCCGGCCGAGTCCGGATCCGGTACCGCACGGGAGAGTGCCTGCATGGCCCGGGCCATGCGGTCGGCGGCCTGGATCTGCGCCCAGTCGCGCCCGCCGGCCCGCTCCACCACCAGTGCCGTGCGCTCCAGGTCCCCCTCCTCGTACGGCAGCCCGTACAACTCGGCGAGTTCGGCGGCCTCCGGGGTGCCGGAGGTGAGCGCGGCGACCACCGGGAGGGACTTCTTGCGGACCATGAGGTCCGCCCCGGCCGGCTTGCCGGTGCGGCTCGGGTCCCCCCAGATGCCGATCACGTCGTCGACGAGCTGGAAGGCAAGCCCGGCCTCCCGCCCGAACGCGTCGAAGGCCTCGACGTCCTCCTCGCCGGCCCCCGCGTACAACGCCCCCAGCGCACAGGCGCAGCCGAGCAGCGCGCCCGTCTTCGCCTCGGCCATGGCGAGCACCTCGTCGAGGGTGACCTCCTCCGGTCGACGCCCCTCCATTTCGGTGTCCGTGTGTTGTCCCGCGCACAGTTCGACGACACAGGACGCGAGCCGTGCTGAGGCAGCGGCCGACGCCGGATGCGGATCCTCGGCGAGCAACCGCTGGGCCAGGGCCTGCATCGCGTCCCCGGCGAGGATCGCGTCGGGGATCCCGAAGACGGTCCACGCGGTGGGCCGGTGCCTGCGGGTGGTGTCCCGGTCCATCACGTCGTCGTGCAGCAGTGTGAAGTTGTGCACCAGTTCCACGGCGGCGGCGGCCCGTACGGCGGCGGACTCACGGCCGCCGAGCGCGGCGACCGCAGCCAGGACCAGGGCGGGGCGTATCGCCTTGCCCGGGGCCCTCGCGGACGGGGTGCCGTCCGCGTGCTCCCAGCCGAAGTGGTAGCGCGCGACCCGGCGCATCGAGCCGGGCAACGACGCGACTGCCCGCCGCAGTTCGGGGTCGAAGGACACTCGCGCCTGCTCCAGGATCCCTTCCGCCTCCTGCCCGTCGAACGAACCCGCCCCGCCCACACCCCGGCCCCCGGCGGGAGCCTCGGCCCGCACCGGCCCCCCGGCACCCCCCGGATCCTGGGCTCCCTTCCCCTCCCCGGCTCCCTCCGAATCCACGGCTCCCCCCGGATTCAGGGGCCCACCCCGGTCACAAACCCCTGCCGAACCCACGGCCCCCGCCGGTTCCGGGGACCCATCCGGCTCCAGGACCCCTGCCGAATCCACGCTTCCCGTCGGCTCCACGCCCTCCGTCGGCTCCTCGGCTCCCGCCGGCTCTGCCACCATCGGCAGATCGCCGACTCCCTCCGGGCCCACCGCCCTCATCGAATCGACGGCCCTCGCTCGGCCCGCCGCGCCCGCCGCGCCCGCCGCGCCCGCCGCGCCCGCCGGATGAACGCCCCCGGTCGGCTCGACCGCGCCCGCCGGGCCCGAGGGAGTCTCGATGGGGCTCCGCCCTTCCGGGGTCCGGCTTGCCCGAGCATCGGCGCTCGGGATTCCGGCGGCGGGGCTCTGCTTCGTCTCCGTCATGAACTCACCCATGGGATCGCCTCGGAGAGTCGGCGTACGGTGGCGGTTCCGCTGTCGCTGGGCGCGTACTCCCAGGGGGTTCCCGCCCTGACGGGCGGGAACACGGCGTCCGGTCGGAGCAGGTCACCGCCAGCGACCGATCTCGACGTTCTCCAGAACGCCGAGCGCGTCGGGGACCAGGACCGCGGCCGAGTAGTAGGCCGTCACGAGGTACTTGATGATCGCCTGTTCGTTGATTCCCATGAACCGCACGGACAGGCTGGGCTCGATCTCGTCCGGGATGCTCGCGGCCCGCAGACCGATGACGCCCTGGTCTTCCTCACCGGTACGCATGGCGATGATCGAGGTGGTCCGGGCCTCGGTGACCGGGATCTTGTTGCACGGGTAGATCGGTACGCCGCGCCAGGTCGGGATGCGGTTGCCGGCGATGTCGATCGTCTCCGGGACGAGTCCGCGCTTGTTCAGCTCTCGGCCGAACGCGGAGATCGCGCGCGGGTGGGCGAGCAGCAGCTTGGTGCCCCTGCGGCGGCTGAGCAGTTCGTCCAGGTCGTCCGGGCCGGGCACCCCCTCGTGCGGCTGGAGCCGCTGGTCGTACTCGCAGTTGTGGAGCAGGCCGAACTCGCGGTTGTTGATGAGCTCGTGCTCCTGGCGTTCCTTCAACGCCTCGACGGTGAGCCGGACCTGCTGCTCGGTCTGGTTCATCGGCTGGTTGTAGAGGTCGGCCACGCGCGTGTGGATGCGCAGGACGGTCTGGGCGACGCTCAGTTCGTACTCGCGCGGCGCGGCCTCGTAGTCGACGAAGGTGTGTGGGATGTCCGGCTCGCCGCTGTGACCGGCGGCGAGGTCGATCTCCTTCTCGCCGTACTTGTTGGTGCGCTGCGACGGGATCGCGCGCTGCTCCTGAAGGTGCTCGCTGAGGGTCTCGGCGCGCTCCGCGACCTGCTCGACGGCCTGACGCGGCAGGACGAGCACCGTGCACGCGGTGACCGCGCGGGCCGTGTACTCCCAGATCGCGTCGGCGTCGAGCAGCGCCTGGTCGCCGAAGTAGGCGCCGTCGGCCAGCACACCGAGGATTGCGTCGTCGCCGTAGGGCCCGGTGCCGATCTTCTCGACCTTGCCGTGGGCGAGCAGGAACACCTCCTCGGCCCGGCTGCCGAACTCGGCCAGCACATCACCGGGCGCGAACTCCCGCTGCTCGCACCGCCGGGCCAGCTCGCCCAGCACGTCGATGTCCTCGTAACTGCGCAGGGCGGGCAGTTCACCCAGCTCCGCGGGGATGACGGCGACCTGGTCGCCGGTCTTCACGAAGGTGACGCGGCCGTCGCCGACCGCGTAGGTGAGCCGCCTGTTCACCCGGTACGTGCCACCCTGCACGTTCACCCAGGGCAGGGTGCGCAGCAGCCAGCGCGAGCTGATCTCCTGCATCTGAGGTGTGGACTTCGTGGTGGTGGCCAGGTTCCGGGCAGCGGCCGTGCCGAGACTCTGCTGCGGCCTGTCCTGCTGCGAGCGGACCTCTTCGCCTACCGACATACGGATTTCCCCTCCGGGTGTGCACTGATATCGCGGTCACCGATCTCGCGATCCAGCCTCGCATCACGGAGCGTGTTGGTGCTATTACCCGAAAGAGCGGGAATGGATCTTAGGGGACTGGGCATATCCAGGCACTTTGCCGACCATCCGTGCCCCTCCCCCATCTGACCGGATCGACTCGCACGCCCCACCACCCCACTGGCTCCCGGGGGAGTCAGGAGCACAAGCCGGCGTACGAAGCGGCCACGGCCAGCGGCCGTCGCACCGTACGAAGGAGTCGGTCATGGCCCAGCCCATGCCCGCGAACAGATATCTCACCGTCCTCACGAACGGGGGCGTCCGGATCGTCGAGGCCGGCGACTGGGATCATCACGACCGCAACCACACGCGCCCCTGGGGGCCGTGCACGGCGTGTTGATCCACCACACCGTCACGCCCGGCAGCGAACGGACCGTCCGCGTCTGCCGCGGCGGCTACTCGGGCCTGACCGGGCCCGTTGTGCCACGCCCCGTCATCACGGCCGCGTCCACCTCGTCGGCTAGGGCCGCGCCGATCACGCCGGTCTCGGCGACGACGACGTCCTGCGCACGGTGATCGCCGAGAACGCGGTGCCGCCGGACAACGAGGCCGCCACCGACGGCAACCGCCACTTCTCCGGTTTCGAGTGCGAGAACCCGGGCGACGGCCCTGCCCCCCTGGCCCGAGTCCCAACTCGACGCCATCGAAGGGGTCTCCGCCGCCGTCTGCCGCCACCACGGCTGGAACCAAGAGATCCGTCACAGGCCATCTCGAACGGCAGCCCGGCAAGGTCGCGCCCCCCGAGGCTTACCCATGAACCGCATGACAGGCCGCATACGGGCCCGCCTGACGGAGCTCCCCCACCACCGCACGTACGAGCGGGCCCCGCCCCCGGCACCGGGACGGGCTGGTCTTCGGGGACCGGCGGCGGCACCCCGGACAGATGTCCGACAATGACCGGGTGAGCAGCCGCCCCGCAGACCCCGTCGCCGCCCTGAACCCCCGGCTGCCGTCCCCTCTGCGGGAAGTCGCGGACGACCGCTTCGCCCGCCACGGCGTGCGGCTGCTGCTGAAGCGCGACGACCTGATCCACCCCCGGCTCATCGGCAACAAGTGGCGCAAGCTGGCCCCCAACCTGCGCGCGGCGGACGGCCGCCCGCTGCTCACCTTCGGCGGCGCGTACTCGAACCACCTGCGAGCCACCGCAGCCGGGGGCCGTCTCCTGGGCCTGCCCACCATCGGCGTGGTCCGTGGCGAGGAACTGGCCGACCGCCCCCTCAACCCGTCCCTGGCCCGCTGCGCGGCGGACGGCATGCGGCTGCACTTCGTCGACAGATCGACATACCGCCACAAGACCGACCCGGCCACCCTGGCCGCAGTCCTGCGCGCCGCCGACGCCGAGGACACCCACGTCGTTCCCGAGGGCGGCAGCAACCCCCTCGCCGTGCGCGGCTGCCAGGACCTCGGCGCGGAGCTGCGCGGCCGTGCGGACGTGGTGGCCGTCGCCTGCGGCACGGGCGGCACTCTGGCCGGCCTGGCCGCGGGCCTGGCCCCCGACCAGCGCGCGCTGGGCGTCCCCGTCCTCAAGGGCGGCTTCCTCGAAGAGGAGATACGGCAACTCCAGGACCAGACCTTCGGCGGCCCGCGCGGCAACTGGCGCCTCGACGACCGCTTCCACTTCGGCGGCTACGCCCGCACCACCCCCGAGCTGGACGCCTTCGCCACGGACTTCGAGACCCGCCACGCCCTCCCCGTGGAGCGTCTCTATGTCGCCAAGTTGCTCTGCGGACTTGTCACCCTGGTGTCGGAGGGCGCCTTCCCGCGCGGGACGACGATCGCCGCGGTGATCACCGGACGCCCGCTCACCGAGTAGGCCCTCCAGCCCGAGGACGCCTCCAGGTGGACGCCGCCTCCTTTGGGTCCAGCCTCCGCAGCAGCGTGCGCAGCGTCTCGTCGTCGAACGTACGGCAGCGGGGGCGGGGTCAGCGGCAGGACGGTCTCGGGGGCGAGCCCGTAGTCGGCACTCCGGGCAGGTACGACACCGCGAGCACCATCGCCACCAGCAGCAGCGGGGCGGGCACCGAGGTGCGCACCGGGCGGCTCCGGCGACCGTCGCACCCTCCGCGACCGGCAAACAGCAAGGGCGACAAGCGCACCGCTGCCCGCGCCTTCGTTTCCGCGCGAGCCTTCACGCACCCGTCGTAACCTGGCCATCATGAAACAGTGCACGCACGCGGAGGCACTGCCGCACCCGAGGCCGTTCCCCTGAGCGAGACCCGCCCGGAGCGCCTGGCCGCGGGGAGCCACCCGGTGCGATCGCGTATGTGCCTGGAAGTGCGAACGCGTGAGCTGCTGCGACTCCTCGCCGATGCTCCACGCGACCGAGCACCACAAGGAGAACGGCCAATCCCATCATGCGCACCTTCGAGGCGGGCGGGCGGGACGTGGCGCTGGTGCTTCGTCGACCACGTCCTCGTACGACGCCCCGCAACCGACCCGACCCGGCCGGACCTGACCACACCGAACACGCCCGCGACACCGCGCGACGGAAACCATGTCACCCTGTGACACGTCGACGTACTCGTGCGACACGGTTCGGCGGTCTGACGCCCGGGTACGTCAATCCGGCGCGCGCTCTTCCTATTTGAGGCCCGCAAACCTCTAGCCACCGAGCGTATCCATATGCTTACTATGAGTGACAGCACGGGATGGGGTCCTCCGGACCCCGGGGACACGGCGCTCGGGAGCGCGATAGCGTCACCGCTGAACCATCTAGCGCGTTACCCCGAGGGGCGACCCTCGGCCCCTAAAAAGCTTGTACCACCTTGGAGGTGAGGGTGTCCCAGATCGCAGGCGAGCCCGGGACCCAGGACTTCGTGGAAGTCCGGCTGCCGGCCGCGGGTGCCTACCTGTCGGTGCTGCGTACGGCGACGGCCGGCCTCGCGGCCCGTTTGGACTTCACCCTCGACGAGATCGAGGATTTGCGCATCGCGGTCGACGAGGCCTGCGCGATCCTGCTCCAGCAGGCCGTGCCCGGCTCGGTGCTCAGCTGTGTCTTCCGCCTCATCGACGATTCGCTGGAGGTCACGGTGTCGGCCCCCACCACGGACGGCCACGCCCCCGCACGCGACACCTTCGCCTGGACCGTGCTGTCGGCCCTCGCGGGCAAGGTCTCCTCCGCGGTCGCCGACGACAAAACCGTTTCGATCAGCCTCTACAAACAGCGCGGCGCGGGACCCGGGCCGGCGTGAGGAACGGGGACGGGCCGGTGCGGGACGAAGAGCGCGGCACACGGGAACTTCCCGCGGAGGATGACGGCGGTCCGAGCGGACCGGCACATCTGGCGGACGGCGTCGACGGCATCCCCGAGCAGGCCCGGCCGCACCCGGAGGACGACTCCTCGGCGGCGGCCGGAGCATCTCGCCGGGCGGAGCCGGCCGCCGAGGAGCGCGAGGCTCCCTCCGACGGGACACGGGATCCGGAGGGTGCCGTACGGAGCACCACGTCCGCACGAGGGCGGACTGGGTCCTCCCCGCTCAAGCACAGTCGAGAGCTGGGGGATCGGTGACGGCGGGCGGGACTATGAGCGAGCACGAGCGACACGACCAGGCGGGCGCGCAGAACGTGCGCAGCACGCGGCACGACCCTCAGGACCGCAGCGGGGCGCGAGCCCTGTTCGTGGAGCTGCGCGCCCTCCATGAGGACAGTGCCGAGTACGCGGAGCTGCGCAACCGGCTCGTCCGGATGCATCTGCCGCTCGTGGAGCACCTCGCACGCCGGTTCCGCAACCGCGGCGAGCCTCTGGACGACCTGACGCAGGTCGCCACCATCGGTCTGATCAAGTCGGTGGACCGCTTCGACCCGGACCGTGGCGTGGAGTTCTCCACGTACGCGACACCGACGGTCGTCGGCGAGATCAAGCGGCACTTCCGCGACAAGGGCTGGGCGGTGCGGGTGCCGCGCCGGCTGCAGGAGCTTCGGCTGTCGCTGACCACGGCCACGGCCGAGCTGTCCCAGCAGCACGGCCGCTCCCCGACGGTGCACGAACTGGCCGAGAAGCTGGCCATCTCGGAGGAGGAGGTCCTGGAGGGGCTGGAGTCGGCCAACGCGTACTCCACGCTGTCTCTGGACGTCCCCGACACCGACGACGAGTCCCCGGCCGTCGCGGACACCCTCGGCGCGGAGGACGAGGCGCTGGAGGGCGTCGAGTACCGGGAGTCCCTGAAGCCGTTGCTCGAAGACCTTCCGCCGCGTGAGAAGCGGATCCTGCTGCTGCGCTTCTTCGGCAACATGACCCAGTCGCAGATCGCGCAGGAGGTCGGCATCTCCCAGATGCACGTGTCACGCCTGTTGGCGAGGACCCTGGCCCAGCTGCGGGAGAAGTTGCTGGTGGAGGAGTAGCCGGCTGCCGAGCCGGCTACCGCTTCGTCTCCTGCGCGCGGCCCGGCCCCTGGATTCCGAGGGCCTGGGTCGTCGCGGGGTTGATCAGCAGGACCAGCGCGGCGACGGCGACGACGGCCAGCACGATCCCCGCCGGGATGGCCACGCTGTCGGCCCGCAGCAGGTTGTAGGCGACGGGCAGCGCCATGATCTGCGTGATGACGGCGGGCCCCCGGCTCCAGCCGCGCCGCAGCAGCAGCCCGCGCGCGGCGATCAGCGGCAGCAGGGCCAGCGCGATGAGGGTGAGGCCGCCGGTGACACCGGTGCTCAGGTCGTCGGAGTCCCCGCTGAAGCCCAGGACGAGCATGGCTCCGCCGCCCACCAGCAGCACCACCCCCTCCAGCGCGGTCAGCGCCGCCGCGGCGGTCAGCCGCCCGGGGCGGGGCTCGGCGACGGAGGTGTCCGGCGTGGGGTTCTGCTCAGGGCTCACCCCTGAAGGGTAGCCGTCGCCCGGCGGCCCGCCCCGAGCCGGGCGCCGCCCCCACGTGCTCATCGTCACCCTCGATCCCGCGCTGGATCCCCACCTCGGTATGGGCCGAGTACCACCCAGTAGGTACCCTGCAACCCATGCGTGCACTTCTCGTGGTCAACCCGGCGGCAACCACCACAAGCGCACGTACGCGCGATGTGCTGATCCACGCCCTCGCCAGCGAGATGAAGCTGGAGGCGGTGACCACCGAGTACCGCGGACACGCCCGGGACCTCGCCCGTCAGGCGGCTGAGGGCAAGAGCGACATCGACCTGGTGGTCGCGCTCGGCGGCGACGGCACGGTCAACGAGGTCGTCAACGGCCTGCTGTACCACGGCCCCGACCCCGACCGCCGCCCCCGCCTCGCCGTGGTCCCCGGCGGTTCGACCAATGTCTTCGCACGCGCCCTGGGCCTGCCCAACGACGCCGTGGAGGCCACCGGCGCCCTCCTCGACGCCCTGCGCGAGAGCCGGGAGCGCACGGTCGGCCTGGGCATGGCCTCGGGCACCCCGGGCACGGAGGACGAGGCGGTGCCGTCCCGCTGGTTCACGTTCTGCGCCGGCCTCGGATTCGACGCGGGTGTGATCGGCCGGGTCGAGCAACAGCGGGAACGCGGACGGAAATCCACACACGCCCTTTACCTTCGTCAGGCATTTCGGCAGTTCCTGGAAGAGCCTCACCGCAGACTCGGCACGATCACTTTGGAGCGGGCCGGCCAGGAGCCGATTTCCGATCTTGTGCTGTCCATAGTCTGCAACACGTCCCCGTGGACGTTTCTGGGCAATCGCCCGGTGTACGCGTCGCCTAAGGCCTCGTTCGATAAAGGCCTCGACGTACTCGGTCTCAGCCGCATGTCGACGCCCGAACTCGCCCGATATGGCACGCAATTGCTCACTTCGTCCCCTGAGCGCGGCCCCCGCGGCAAGCGCGCCACCACCCTGCATGACCTGACCGACTTCACCTTGCATTCGAAGGCCCCCCTCCCCCTCCAGATGGACGGCGACCACCTCGGACTGCGTACGAGCGTGACGTTCACAGGCGTACGCCGTGCACTGCGTGTGATTGTGTGAGCGGAACAGGCAAAAGTCCTTCCACTCGAACGTTTAGGCCAGGATCCACCCCATGGAAGTACGGCTGTGACACAGTCGACACCGAGGAATCAAAAAAAACTTTCCAGAAGGGGTTGTATCCGCCGCTGAGGTTTGCGAGTCTCTAGGTGGCGCTCGGGACAGCCCGCAACATCGGCTCCACAGAGCGCCGGAACCCCTCCTCAAACCTCAGGACCACACCAGTCCGTCTGGTGATCGGCCCTTCACTTGTTGAGGGATTCGTGAAAGCGTTCACATTCACAAGCAACGTGCATGTAATACCAAGGAGAGGTAGCAGCCATGGACTGGCGTCACAACGCCGTTTGCCGCGAGGAAGACCCCGAGCTCTTCTTCCCCATCGGCAACACCGGTCCTGCGCTGCTGCAGATCGAGGAAGCCAAGGCTGTCTGCCGTCGCTGCCCGGTTATCGAGCAGTGTCTGCAGTGGGCGCTTGAGTCCGGCCAGGACTCCGGCGTCTGGGGTGGTCTCAGCGAGGACGAGCGCCGCGCCATGAAGCGCCGCGCCGCCCGCAACCGGGCCCGTCAGGCCTCCGCCTGACATCCCACCCAGCAATAGCCTGAGCTTGGCGGCGCGTACAGCGAGTACGCTTCTCCCGCCCCCGAGCCGCAGCGCGCAGTGCCCCCGGTGCGCTTAATCAGCCACGAGCCCGAGCCCCGGACCACACGATGGTCCGGGGCTCGGTGCTGTTCGCCGTACGACAGCAGTGGTACCCACCACGAGTACGACCGCCGTGTTCGCCGCTACTGGACGGGCACCGGGATGTCCAGGATCACCTGGGTGCCCTGGTCCGGGGCCGGGACCATGTCGAAGGTGCCACCCAACTCGCCCTCCACCAGCGTCCGCACGATCTGCAGTCCGAGGTTGCCCGAGCGGTGCGGATCGAACCCCTCGGGCAGACCCACGCCGTCGTCCTGGACGGTGACGAGGAGGCGGGCCTCCTTGGTGCTACCACCGCGCACGGCCGAGACCTCGACGGTGCCCGTGTCGCCCTCCCGGAAGCCGTGTTCGAGGGCGTTCTGCAGGATCTCGGTGAGGACCATGGAGAGCGGGGTCGCGACCTCCGCGTCCAGGATGCCGAAGCGTCCGGTGCGCCGGCCGACGACCTTGCCGGGTGAGATCTCGGCGACCATGGCGAGCACCCGGTCGGCGATCTCGTCGAACTCCACGCGCTCGTCCAGGTTCTGGGACAGCGTCTCATGCACGATCGCGATCGAGCCGACCCGGCGTACGGCTTCTTCAAGGGCCTCACGGCCGCGCTCGGACTCGATGCGCCGGGCCTGGAGGCGCAGCAGGGCGGCCACTGTCTGGAGGTTGTTCTTCACCCGGTGGTGGATCTCCCGGATGGTCGCGTCCTTGGTGATCAACTCGCGCTCGCGGCGCCGCAGTTCCGTCACGTCCCGCAGCAGCACCAACGAACCGATGCGCGGGCCCTTGGGCTTGAGGGGGATCGCGCGGAACTGGATCACTCCGTCGCTGGACTCGATCTCGAACTCGCGCGGTGCCCACCCGCTCGCCAGCTTGGCCAGCGCCTCGTCCACCGGACCACGGGACGGGGCGAGTTCGGCGGTCGTACGGCCGAGGTCGCAGCCGACGAGGTCGGCGGCGAGGCCGAGGCGGTGGTACGCGGAGAGGGCGTTCGGGGAGGCGTACTGGACGACGCCGTCGGCGTCCAGCCTGATCAGCCCGTCGCCGACGCGCGGCGAGGCGTCCATGTCGACCTGCTGGTCGGGGAACGGGAAGGCGCCCACGGCGATCATCTGGGCCAGGTCGGACGCGCTCTGGAGGTAGGTCAGCTCCAGCCGGCTCGGGGTCCGCACGGTCAGCAGATTGGTGTTGCGCGCGATGACACCCAGGACGCGCCCCTCCCTGCGCACGGGGATGGATTCGACCCGTACGGGGACCTCCTCGCGCCACTCCGGGTCGCCCTCGCGGACGATGCGGCCCTCGTCGAGGGCGACGTCGAGGAGAGGGCGGCGACCGCGCGGGACCAGGTGGCCGACCATGTCGTCCTGGTACGAGGTGGGGCCGGTGTTCGGGCGCATCTGTGCCACGGAGACATAGCGGGTGCCGTCGCGGGTGGGGACCCACAGGACGAGGTCGGCGAAGGAGAGGTCGGAGAGAAGCTGCCACTCCGACACCAGCAGATGCAGCCACTCCAGGTCGGAGTCGCTGAGCGCGGTGTGCTGACGGACGAGTTCGTTCATGGAGGGCACGGATGCGAGCGTACCTGGCGGTACGGACACGACCGGAGAAGCGGTCGACGCGGCCGGCGCACACCCGGAAGCGGCTGCCGTCACGGTCCCGGAAACACCCGCGGGCCGCGGCGCCTGAGAGGGACCCTCAGCCCTCCCGGCACCGCAGCCCGGAGCAACATCGGCCGTGGGGTGTGCGGTCCCGGTCGGCCGAAGGATGAGGATCCGGAGCAGTCAGGGCAGAGAGCGCCGGGTCCTCGGTCCGCCTTCCTGTGCGGGGAAGGCGGAGGCTTGTTCTTCGTTCGTGTGTGATCGGCGTGGTCGGGCCGCTGATCGATCACATGCCCTACCACGCATTCTTGACTAGACCACTGCGTGTGTCCATGCGTTGGCGGATGTTTGTTGTTGTTCCTTGCCTCGTCATCCGCCGAAGGCCCACACGCAGAGTAACCCGCTTCCGCCGGGGGCCGCGTCGGAGTGCAGTGGCACGTGGCACCACGGGTAACTGGGGCCCGGCGGGTACCCCCCTGATAGATTGGTCTAAACCACACGGGCGCCTTGCCAGCCCTTGTGGGTTCCGGTTGAGCCCTCTTGAGTCCTCTTTCCAGATCGGCAGGCCCAGCGTGGAAGTTGTCATCGTTCCGGATTCCAAGGCGGGCGGCGAGCTCATAGCCGAGGCGATGGCCCGGTTGCTCCGGCGCAAGCCCGACGCGCTGCTCGGGGTGGCCACGGGGTCGACGCCGCTGCCCGTCTACGTGGCGCTGGCGGCAAAGGTGCGGTCCGGTGCCGTGGACGTCTCGCGGGCGCGGGTCGCGCAGCTCGACGAATACGTGGGGCTGCCGGCCGAGCACACCGAGTCCTACCGCTCGGTGCTGCGGCGGGAGGTGCTGGAGCCGCTGGGGCTCGGCGTGGACGCGTTCATGGGTCCCGACGGGACCGCCGAGGACGTGGCGGGGGCGTGCGAGGCGTACGACAGGGCGCTGGCCGAGGCCGGGGGTGTGGATCTGCAGCTGCTCGGCATCGGCACCGACGGGCACATCGGCTTCAACGAGCCGTGCTCCTCGCTCGCCTCCCGCACGCGGATCAAGACGCTGACCGAGCAGACCCGGATCGACAACGCGCGCTTCTTCGACGGTGACATCGAGCAGGTCCCCCACCACGTCATCACCCAGGGCATCGGCACGATCCTGGAGGCCCGGCACCTGGTCCTCCTCGCCACGGGCGCGGGCAAGGCCGACGCCGTCGCGGCGACCGTCGAGGGCCCCGTGGCCGCCGTCTGCCCCGCCTCCGCCCTGCAGCTCCACCCGCACGCCACCGTGGTCGTCGACGAGGCCGCCGCCGCCAAGCTGAGGCTGGCGCACTACTTCCGCCACACGTACCACAACAAGCCGGACTGGCAGGGGCTCTAGGGGTTTCCGGACAGCCCCCGGGTGACCGGGGCGCACAGAGGCGCCACAGCCCGGTGGGGAGGACTGTGGCGCCTCTGCCTGTGCCGGGGTCACATCACCGGCAGCCGGGGAGAAACCTCTACCGCACCCCCGCGATGACCTCCGCCGCCGCTCGGCCGCAGACCCTTGCCGCCCCGTGGGTCGCGATGTGGAGGGGGGAGCGGGGAGGGGACTGGGGGAGGCCCATTTCCACGACGATGGTGTCGGGGCGGGTGGCGAGGAGGGTGTCGAGAGCGGTGGTCATCCAGGGGTGCCGGTGTTCGTCGCGGACGACGGCGACGATGCGGCGGGTACCGGCGACCGCGAGGGCGGAGGCGCCCGCGCTGTCGCCCGCGAAGGTGCCCGTCTCGGTGCCCGGGAGGAGGCGGGCCAGCTCCGCGCCGACGCCCCAGGGGGTCTCGTCGCCCACGGCGATGTTCGCCACGGGGGTGAAGGCGGCGACGAAGAGGGGCCGGGTGGGCGGCTCGTAGGACTCCGCGCAGGTCGTCGTGAGCGCGCGCCGGGCCGCCACGAGCCCGAGGTCCCTGCTCTCTGCGCTGTCCCCCGTTCCCTTGGGCTTTCCGGTGTCCTCGCGCGTCGCCCCACCGCCATCGCGCGCTTCGTCGGCAGCCGTCCGCGTCCACCGCGCCAGGGCCCTGACCCGGTTCGCGGCGTCCGCCAGGCGTTCCTCCGCGAGCGCGCCGGCGCGGACGGCGGCGACGAGGGCGTCGCGGAGGCGGCGGACGGTCTCGTCGTCGGCCAGGCCGCCCCCGACGCAGATGGCGTCGGCGCCCGCGGCGAGGGCGAGGACACTGCCGCGTTCGATGCCGTAGGTGCCGGCGATGGCGCGCATCTCCATACCGTCGGTGACGATGAGGCCGTCGTAGCCGAGTTCGCCGCGGAGGAGGTCCGTGAGGATGCCGCGGGACAACGTTGCCGGGCAGTCGGGGTCCAGCGCCGGGACCAGGATGTGGGCGCTCATCATCGCGCGCGAACCTGCGGCGATCGCGGCACGGAACGGGGCCAGGTCGCGGGACTCCACGAGCGGCCGGTCCGCGTCGATGCGGGGCAGGGCGAGGTGGGAGTCGACGGCGGTGTCACCGTGGCCCGGGAAGTGCTTGGCGCAGGCGGCGACCCCGGCGGCCTGGAGACCGGTGACGTACGCGGCCGTGTGGCGGGCGACCAGGTCGGGGCCGGCGCCGAAGGAGCGTACGCCGATGACGGGGTTGTCCGGGTTGGAGTTCACGTCGGCCGACGGGGCCCAGTTGAGATTGACGCCGCATTCCGCGAGGCGCCGGCCCAGCGCGAAGGCGACCTCCCTGGTCAGATCCACGTCGTCGACCGCGCCCAGGGCGTGGTTGCCGGGGTAGGAGGAGCCGGTACGGACCTCCAGGCGGGTGACGTCGCCGCCCTCCTCGTCGATCGCGACCAGGACGTCCTCGTGCTCGGCGCGCAACTGGGCGGTGAGGGCGGCCAGTTGTCCGGGCGAGGTGATGTTGCGGCCGAAGAGGCCGACGGAGGCGAGGCCCTCGCCGAGGCGGCGCAGCAGCCAGTCGGGGGCGGTGGTGCCGGTGAACCCGGGCTGGAGGACCGTCAGCGCGTCGCGCGCGAGGCCGTCCTGTCCTGAGGGAGAACCGGTCGAGCCAGTGGCGGATGTCGTCATCGGGTGGGTTATCCCTTCACGGCGCCCGCGGTGAGGCCCGCGGCCATCTTGCGCTGGACGAGGAGGAAGAGGACGACGATCGGCACGACCATCATCGTCGAGCCGGCCTTCATCGGGGCGTATTCGGTGCCGTGTTTGGTGGTGAAGTCGTCGGCAGCAGGCCGGGGTCGGGATCGATCGCGTCCTCGGCCGGCTTGAAGGCCGTGTTCAGCATCCAGTAGACGGGGAAGCCGGCCGTGACGAAGACCAGAGGGCCCAGGAGGTTCCAGCCGAGCTTGGACCTGCGGGGCCCCGCGCCGCCTCCCGCGCTGACGCCGCCGCTCATACCGGCCATACCAGTCATTCGACGTCTCCGATCTTCAGCATCTGACGCATGTAGATTCCGATCACTCCGAGCAGCAACACCACCGTGAGCAGGGCGATCGCCGAGCCCTGCGCGTAGTCGTTGACCACGAACGCCTTGTCGTACGAGTAGGTGGTGAGCAACTGGAACTCGGCCTCCGGGTGACCGTTGCGCATCACGAAGACCTGCGGGAAGACCATGGGGCCGGGACCTGGACCAATGGTGTAGACCAGTACGCCGGAGCCTGGCGCAGCCCAATCGGCGCGCCAAGGGTGCTTGAACCCGCACTCACCAGCCGTTATGCGACCTACATATGCAAGAACCTTTATGTGATGAGTCAGCGGAAACCACACGCTTGAGCCACACTCTTCGGGTAGACCACTGCGCGCTCCCGGAGGGGGCCCACGGAGACCGCTCCGTGGACTAGACCAGCGCGGCCCACAGAGGTATACAGAGGAATCACGCCAAAGGAGCCGGGAAGGCGGAGCATGAGCACCGATGTCAGCAGTACGGAGAACGAGAGCGGGGCGAGCGTCCGTACCGCGCGCGTGCCCAAGTACTACCGCCTGAAGAAGCACCTGCTCGACATCACCGATACGCTGCCGCCGGGCACGCCGGTGCCGCCCGAGCGCACGCTCGCCGCCGAGTTCGACACCTCGCGCACGACCGTGCGGCAGGCGCTGCAGGAACTGGTCGTCGAGGGCCGCCTCGAGCGGATCCAGGGCAAGGGCACGTTCGTCGCCAAACCGAAGGTCTCCCAGACGCTGCAACTCACCTCGTACACCGAGGACATGCGGGCCCAGGGCCTCGAACCCACCTCGCAGCTGCTGGACATCGGCTACATCACCGCCGACGACACCCTCGCCGGGCTGCTGGACATCACCGCCGGCGGCCGGGCTCTGCGCATCGAACGCCTCCGCATGGCGAACGGCGAACCGATGGCGATCGAGACGACCCATCTGTCCGCCAGGCGTTTCCCCGCGCTGCGCAGGTCTCTGGTCAAGTACACCTCCCTCTACACCGCGCTCGCCGAGGTGTACGACGTCCGTCTCGCCGAGGCCGAGGAGACCATCGAGACCTCGCTGGCCACCCCGCGCGAGGCCGGGCTGCTGGGCACGGACGTGGGCCTGCCCATGCTGATGCTCTCCCGGCACTCGCTGGACGGGGAAGGGCACCCGGTGGAGTGGGTGCGCTCGGTGTACCGAGGCGACCGGTACAAGTTCGTGGCGAGGCTCAAGAGGCCCGTGGAATAAGGGTTCCTCAAGACCACTCGGCGCGGGCACAGGCGGTGCACGCGGTGCGGCACTCCCCTCTCCTCCTGCTCTACGGTCCCTTTCGTCGATGCATGGACACGACAGGCGCCCCGCTGTGCGTGCCGGGAACGTCCGAACCATCGTGCAGGAAGATCCCCGACAGGGATTACAGTGCTGGCGAGCGGAGAAGGCACCCGCTCGGCGCCCTGTTTTCTCCCCGGAACCAGCACACATCCGTTATACGGACGGGGGTTCCATAAGGCGGAACGGTCCCTTAGATTCCTGCCCGTTACACGAGTGATCACAGGAAACCAGTGAGGGGACGGAGCCGTGGTATGTCAGACGCGCCTGAAGTGAAGCCGTCGGCGAGACCGGTGGTGACACCGGTCCGGGTGGTCATCGCCTTGTGCCTCTTCGCCCCCTTCGTGGCGATGCTCTGGGTCGGCTCCTACGCCGAGACGGACCCGACGTTCATCGGCATCCCGTTCTTCTACTGGTACCAGCTGGCCTGGGTGTTCATCTCCACCGCGCTCACCGCCACCGCGTACGTCCTGTGGCAGCGTGACCAGCGCGCCCGCAAGGCCGAGTCGCCGAACGGGGGTGCGGCGAAGTGAAGGACGGCGTGAACGGCGTGGCACTCGCCGTCTTCATCTTCTTCTTCCTGGTCGTCACGGTCATGGGCTTTCTGGCCGCGCGCTGGCGCAAGGCCGAGAACGAGCACAGCCTCGACGAATGGGGCCTCGGCGGCCGGTCGTTCGGCACCTGGGTCACCTGGTTCCTGCTCGGCGGCGACCTCTACACGGCGTACACCTTCGTCGCCGTGCCAGCGGCGATCTACGCGGCGGGCGCGGCCGGCTTCTTCGCGGTGCCGTACACGATCCTCGTCTACCCGCTGATCTTCACGTTCCTGCCCCGCCTGTGGTCGGTCTCCCACCGGCACGGCTATGTGACGACCTCGGACTTCGTCCGCGGACGCTTCGGCTCGAAGGGCCTGTCGCTGGCGGTCGCCCTGACCGGCATCCTCGCGACCATGCCGTACATCGCGCTGCAGCTCGTCGGCATCCAGGCGGTCCTGGACGTGATGGGCGTCGGCGGCGGTGAGAACACCAACTGGTTCATCAAGGACCTGCCGTTGCTGATCGCGTTCGGCGTCCTGGCGGCATACACCTACTCCTCGGGTCTGCGGGCCCCCGCGCTGATCGCGTTCGTGAAGGACACCCTGATCTACATCGTCATCGCGGTGGCGATCATCTACATTCCGATCAAGCTCGGCGGCTTCGACGACATCTTCGCCAAGGCGGGCGAGGCGTACAGCCAGACCAACCCGGCGACGGACAAGCCGCGCGGCTCCCTCGTCCCGGGCGACGCCAACCAGTGGACGTACGCGACCCTGGCCCTCGGCTCGGCGCTCGCGCTCTTCATGTACCCGCACTCGATCACGGCGACGCTGTCGTCCAGGAGCCGCGAGGTCATCCGCCGCAACACCACGATCCTTCCCCTCTACTCCGTGATGCTGGGTCTGCTCGCCCTGCTGGGCTTCATGGCGATCGCGGCCGGGATCCAGGTACAGAACGGCCAGCTGGCGATCCCGCAGCTGTTCGAGACGATGTTCCCCGACTGGTTCGCGGGCGTCGCCTTCGCCGCCATCGGCATCGGCGCCCTGGTCCCCGCGGCGATCATGTCCATCGCGGCGGCGAATCTCTTCACCCGCAACATCTACAAGGACTTCATCAAGCCGGACGCCACACCCGCGCAGGAGACCAAGGTCTCCAAGCTGGTGTCCCTGCTGGTGAAGGTGGGCGCCCTGGCCTTCGTCCTCACCATGGACAAGACCGTCGCCATCAACTTCCAGCTCCTGGGCGGCATCTGGATCCTCCAGACCTTCCCGGCCCTCGTCGGCGGCCTCTTCACCCGCTGGTTCCACCGCTGGGCCCTCCTCGCCGGCTGGGCGGTCGGCATGCTGTACGGCACCATCGCCGCGTACGGCGTGGCCTCCCCCACGCAGAAGCACTTCGGCGGCTCCTCCGCGGAGATCCCCGGCATCGGCGAGATCGGCTACATCGGCCTGACCGCCTTCGTGCTCAACCTCGTCGTCACGGTGATCCTCACCTTCGTCCTCCGGGCAGCCAAGGCTCCCGAGGGCATCGACGAGACCAGGCCGGAGGACTACACCGCGGACGCGGGCGACGCGGGCGTGCAGGTGGAACTGCCGCCGGCGACGGCGGGGACGAGCCACTAGGTTGCCGGGTTCCGGGGCGGCGCGGGGTCCTTCCTCGCCCCGCGCCGCCCCTGCCCCACCCCACCCGGCTACGCTGACGCGGTGACCGCTCGCGCCCCGATGGTCCTGGACAGCGACCCCGGCATAGACGACGCCGTGGCCCTTCAGTACCTCCTCGGCACAGGCCTCTGGGACCTCAAGGCCTACACATCCGTAGGCGGCAACCTCCCCGCCGACGCGACCTACGGCAACGCCCGCGCCCTGGCCCGAGCGCTACGCGTCGACGGCGACATCCCGGTGCACCGAGGCGCGGGCCGCCCCCTCTCCCGGCTCCCCTACCGAGAGGCATCCGCCTTCCACGGCCCCGCGGGCCTCGGCGACGAAACACTCCCCGACTCCACGGCCCCACATCCGACGGAGTCGTCCGCGCAGGCGCTGCTCCGGCTCTCCCGCACGTACGAGGGCGAGCTGACGGTGTGCGCCACGGGCCCGCTCACGAACGTGGCGATCGCGCTGCTGGAGGATCCGGACTTCACCCGCCGCGTCAAGTGACCTGTCGCAGTGAAGGTTGAGCGTTTCTCACCGAAGGTTGAGCGATTGATCGCGCGGTCTGCCGCTCGGCGAACGTGCGATCTGTTGTCGGTGGCGTGCGCTTGGATAGGCCGCATGACCGTTCACGACGTTGCCGAGGCCCTTCCTGATATCCCGACGCTGCGCGACCGGTGTCGGTCGTTGGCCATGCTTGAGACCGTGCTGAATCCTGACGGTGAGCGTTACTACTCGTTCAGCCGGACCTGGCCCGAGACGGAGGAGATAGCCTCCATGCGCAACGGCTCGGGGGACGAGTTCGACGTCATCTTCTCCGCGGCGGGCGCATATGTCCGGGGCTTCGACCATGAGTCGGCGATGAGTCCCTATGTTGACGACGAGCCTTGGCCAGGCGTCGTGGACTCGGTTCCCGAGGTGTTCCGCAGTTGCGTTGAAGAGCCGGCCTTCACGGACGACAGAATGCCGGTGGTGACGGCCTGCGTGTGGCGTGAGGCGGGAAGCGAGCACTGGCGGGCGGGAGTGATCGACTTCCCTGAGGACAGCGACGACCCTGACGGCTCGGGTTGGCTGTTTAACCTGCTGGTCGACGCATCGCCGACGGCATTCCAGAAGTTCGCTGAGGACTACTACGAGATCCCGGTCGACATCGAGGCGGTGCGCCACGTGTATGCCCTTCGCCCACTGACCCAGGACGTGGTCACCGCTTTGAACGACAAGGTATCCCTGGCGGGCATTGCCGAAGCAGCCGCCGCGATCGGCTATGCCATCGCAACTGGCTCGGCTCCCTGACCTGCACTTGCCGGAGATGCTTCGCGGGTGCCGAGCGCACCTGTCAGAGCTCCTTGAGAGACTTTCGACCATGACCTCGATTGATCATGAAGTGCGGAAGTCGTGGGATCGTATCGACGCCTGGTGCAGAGATCGTCTGCAGAGGGCCCCCGTAAGGGCGGCTGCGGACGAGGGTCAGCTCCGTGCGGTCGAGGCGGATCTTGAGGTAGCACTTCCCACCGAAGTGCACGAGTGGTGGACCCTGGACCGTGTCAGCGCCGACTACTGGATCCCTGGATCGTTTGCACCGGTGGGCCTGGAGGAAGCCCTGGAAACGAGAGAGATCTGGTTGCTGGTCGCGGAACAGGAAGGGGCCTCCTTCGATGCGAACGGCGAACCAGAACCGCGGTTCCTGCCGTCGTTCCTGCCGATCGCGATGAGTCCTGGCGGTGACGGACTCATCGTCGACCTGCGGCTCGGCGATTCCTATGGCTCAGTTTTCCTGTGGAACCACGAGACGTGGGTGCTCGGGGTACCGCTGTGGGGTTCGGTGGCTTTCATGCTCCAGGACATCGCTGCCGCACTCGAATCAGGGACCTCGGCCCTGCTCCGGCATGCCGCCCTCGGCGGCACTGAAGAGGCATGCGTCGCTGTCGTGGACGACGCCGGCGATCTGGTCTGGGAGGTAGCAGAACACTGATTGTGTGCGCCCCCTTCGAAGTCGTCCACAGCTCCTGACCGCAGGTCAGGGATCTTCGGAGGGGTTGACAACAAGACTGGCAATACGCCGTTGGTGACAGGTGGCACGGCGATTTGGTGACAACAACCACGGCACGTAGACCACGAAAGATCCGGTCACGACCCCCATCAGGTGACAACTAACCCGGCACGGCACAGACTCATATCGCATTATTCGGGGTCAATGCCGCTTCGACTCGAGGCCGGATTCGTGATGGGCCTCGCCCGGGCCACCCCAGTGCAGGCCATCACTGCTGTAGTCGTGGCGTTGAGGAAGAGCATGAACGTCCACGACGCGTCGGCGGCGTCGATGCGGCCGATCCGGAGAGGGGCGTCTCCCGCCTGGTCGAGGATGTTGACGGTTGCTGCAAGGGCTTGTGTCTGCTGACCGCGCTTCTGGGTGATCCGAAGCCTGGTCCGGTAGGTGTGCATGACCTGGTTGGCGGGGACCAAGCCATCCCAGATGACAAAGGCGCCTCCGCTGAGTAGGGCGTCACGCGCTGGACCACATGCCGTCGTCTGCCCACCGAGCATCGCGGCGAGATCTTCACGCGTCATGCCCTGACCTCGCTCGTTGGGCCTACTTCGGGAGCCGGACGGGTCCAGAGTGTGAGGTCGCTGCTGGTGGCAATGGCGAGGGTGCGTCCGGACGGCGAGAAGCCTGCGGCCCGGAATTCTGAGTAGTTGGAGTCGAAGATATGCCACCAATGGTCACCGTGCGGTCCACCGTGAGGCATTCCTCCGTCTGTGGAGAGCAGAACGCGATGGTGGGGCCACTCGGGGCTGACGACTTCCAGGCTCCAGCCGTCGAGGGTGGTGGTGTGGAGGCCGCCTCCGAAGAGTCCGGCGATGCTCACTCGGGTCCCAGCGACAGGTCCGAGTCCGGGACAGGTGAGATCGGGCACGGCGTCGGGGGTGCTGTCATCTGGGTCAGGGTCGCGGTCACGGGCGATCTTCTCGCCTGTGGTGGCGTCGAAGAGGCCGTGCCCGTCAATGGAAACCACCATGATGAGGTCGCGACCAGTGTCGGGAGCGACGGCGAAGCCAATGCCGAGAAGGCCGCCTATGGGGGTCCGCCGGTCCAGGACTGTTCGCCAGGGGGTCGGCGGCGGAGTCTCGGGGGCCGACATAATTTTCTCACGCAACTGCTGCTGGTATTCCGATATCATTGATTCTCTCTGGTCTCGCTATCGCGGTTGGCTCGTTCTTTTTTCCGTAGCCGATAGAGTCGGTTTCGACAGGCTGGCGAGCACGTCACTCGAATCTTGTTGGCAGGGCCCTTCTCCACGGGGCTTGAGCAGACGGGGCAAGTTGCCGCTTGCCGCCCGCGAGCGGAGTCGGGTGCACGCGCTGGCCAGGGGGTCTCACCTCTGTCGATCCGGCGGCGTGTGTAGGCCCAATTAATGCAGCGCCGCGAGCACCAGCGTCGTCGACTGCCACGCCCGAGCGGTGCTTCGCAGGCATTGCAGGTTGGTTCCGGGATGGTCAGTGCTTCTGCCAAAGCAGCGGCCTGTTCACGTTGCCGTTGTTGGTGGCCTTTTTGACGGCAGGCCTGCGAACACCAGCGCCGGAATTTGTCACCACGAGAGGTGAGGACTAGTTTCTCCCCGCAGCTCTGACATTCCGTAGTCTGCTGCTTTCGCGGCCTTGGCTTCCGTCGGCGATGGGCTTTCTGGCGACATGCCGGCGAACAGATCTGCCTGAATCTGTTAGTGTTCTGGAAAAACGTGATCTTTCCGCAGCCTATGCATTGTGTGCGGTCAATGATTTCTCGGAGGTTGGCGGATTCGCGGCCGCTCACCGCAGCCAAGCGATCCCAACTCAGGGGCCCCCGATGAAGCGGCGGCTCGCAGAGGTAGGACCAGAGAGAGCTGGCCTTGAGATGGTTGGCGGTTGCGAGGCGTTCGACGTAGGACTTCGCGCGCTCACCGGCGACGGGCCGGACCCGCATGGGCAGTTGGGCTGGTGGGCGGTGGTCAAGTGTGGGCATCGGAGATGATCGGATTCAGCAGGCTGGTGAAGTGGGTGCGCGATAGCTGGTCCGCTGGTTGCGGACGTAGGCGTTGAGTGTGGAGAAGGAGATCGAGATGCCGTGGTCGTCCATGAGCGTCTTCCAGATGTCCTTCGCGCTCACGTTCCGCGAGATCATCGGGATGACGATGTGCCGGACCGAGGCGATGACCGGGGTCTTTCGGTAGCGGCTCGGGCGTTCACGGGCAGGCGGCATCACGGCGGTCAAAGCCGCGCGGACGGTGCGCTGGCTGACGCCGTGCCGTTCCGCGAGATACCGCAGCGAGAGACCGGCTTCCGCGTCCTTGCGAATCGCTCGATAGAGCAGGTAGATGCCCCGGGGCAGTCGCTGGTACTGGCCTGTGACGGTGGTGCGTCGGCGGGGAACGACGGCATCCGTCAGGGCCAGGTTGAGGTGGTCGGCTGGATGGCCGGTGAGGACGGCGAGACGGTCGAGGCGGGGCTTTCCGGTCCAGTTGGGTGGACCGCAGGCGATCGCGTGCAGGGCGCTGGGCCGAAGGTGGTTGGCCTTGGCCAGGCGCCTGATGTAGTTCTCGGTGCTCTCGCCCAGGTGCGGGCGGACTCGCATGGGAAGCGGAGCCGCGGGACGTTCGTCGGCGGTGCCGGAGGGCATGGTGGGGGCGGTGCCTTTCTGCGCGGCGGTCAGCTGGATTCCGAACTGTGGTCAAGAGGAATTGCGTTGAGACCCGGCTTCGTGATCTTTCGCTGCCGGTGAGGATCGCGTCCAGGGCGGCGCCTCTGATCAGGTGGGACAGCGAGCCGATCATGCCGTCGGTGCGGTCGTGCAGGTAGCGGTCCAGAGCGGTGAGGCTGCCCGCTTTGTGGTCGTGCAGCCTCAGCGAGTCTTCCAAGGTGGCCACCAGCCCCTACCACTCCGTGTTGTAGGGCAAAGGTGCGGTGGGAACGAGGGTGAAACGTCCGGCGATCTGCTCGCCGCGGGTGCCGTCGAACAACGCGGCCCGCTCGACGTTGATACCTGCGTAGACGAACGTGGCGGGAATGCGCTCGGAGAAATACTTCAAGGTGTCGGAGACCTCGGCTCCGGACCTGGTCGTCAGCGAGATGTTGTGCAGCTCGTCAACGAGGACCAGGCCCACGCGGGCGTCAGTGAGGACGCCGCAGACGGTCTCCAGGATGTCGGTGATGTTCGAACGGACGCGGACCGGCAGGGCGAGGAAGCGCGCGAACTCCACCGCCACCATCCGGGCCGTCGCGGCTGGCGGCACGGTGATGTAGACGACCGGGATGCGGTCGCTCACCCCGGGATGCCGGGCCCGGTCAAGGAGTTCGTGAGCGCGGCCGAGCTGGGTAATTGCGGTGGTCTTCCCCGTGCCGGCCGGACCGGAGACGATCAGCCCCCGCCGGGCACTGACCGCGTGCCGGTTCAGCAGGGCCAGACGGCGGCCGCAGGTGACGGTGTGCTGGACCGTTGATGTCGCCACTACCAGCAGCCGGGTGTGATGGTCCAGGCGGTCCTCGTCGTAGCGGGTCAGCTCGGCCGGGCTGAGTGCGGCCCGCTCGGCGGCACTCAGCAGCGCGGGTATGACGGGCTGATCGTCGACGAAGGACCGCCAGCCGGACAGGCTCGTCAGATGCCGCCAGGCTCCCGAGGACCATCGGCGAAGGGGGCGAGCGGGTCGTGCGGTGCGGTCATGAACGCTTCCAGGGGTCGGCGAGAGGATCGAACAGGCCCAGCGGAATCACCTTGGCCAGCGGCGCCTCTTCCTCCGCCACGGCTTCAGGAGCCGGGTTGGGCTCGGTGACAGGCGCAGGCGTGGGAATCGGCGGGGTGGCCTTGGTGCGGGCGGCCACCTGCTTCTCCCGCCGCGTACGTTTCTTCGGCTTGCCCGTCCCGGCCTGTGCCGGACCCGCATGGGCCCGCGTCAGCAGAGCCGCGGCCGCCTCCGCGATCTCCGCCTCGGTACCCTTGGGCAAGCCCTGGGCAGCGTGGTCCCAGGCCAGCTCCCCGAAGGGAACCGGGGTGTGACGCAGGTGCTTCCAGGTCGCCTCGATCCACTCGCCTTCGCCGTGGTGATTGCGTACCCAGATCCGGGAAATGTCGTAGGGGTCGTGATGGACCTCCCACAGCCCCTTCTTCTCCGCGACACCGGAATGCTGACGGCGGATCAGGCCCGGAGCATCGTAGGTGCGACGCTTGATCCTGATGCCGTAGTCGTTCACCGCCCGCCAGGTCGACGGCAGCAACTCGATGTAGTCCTCGGCGCTCAGCGCGACCGGAACGTAGCCACAGGCCTCGATGAGGGCGGCGTACTTCTCGTTCGGTGTGAACGAGCGGCTCGGGTGCAATGGGTCACGCAGCCCGTCGTGTTCGCGATTTTGCCACGTCGCGACGAGCCATTCGTCGAGAAGCTCCTGCAACTCCGGCAGGGACCAAAGCGGCTGCTTCTCCAGGTTGCGGCCGCGGTGGTCGGTGCTGCGGCCGGTGTAGCCGGCGACGAACTGTGCGAAGAGCGGTGCCGACGGAGTCAAGCATCTTCTCCACGTGCCCCTTCTGGAACGGGGACGCCTTGTGCGTGGGCTGGAAGTCGATCTCCAGGAAGCGGCAGGACGCCTTGAAGTTCCGGGAGATGAACACTTTCCCGTGGTCACAGACGATCATCTCCGGCACGATCACCGGTTTCGCAGCCGCGTGCTCCAACCGCTCGTCGATGTCCAGCAGCCGGCGATAGGGCAGCACCGACCTCGACATCCGCAGGGCGTCCACCCAACCCGGCCGCATCACCTCGGGGGTAAGTGTGCGGGCCAGCAGCACGCTCGCGTCGACCGACTTCGTGGTGGGCCGCAGCACCGCTGCGGGCACCGTCCTGGTCGCGACATCGATCATGCCGGTGAGCTCGATCTTGCCCACCACCCCGTCGTCCAGGCGGACCAGAACGTCCAGCGAAGTGGAGTCGATCTGCACCACCTCGCCCGGCGCGAACACCGTCCACTGCCCGAACGGCGTCTTCGCCCCGTGGGCGCGTGAGCGGCGGTTGCGGGCTGTCGCCGAGACGGGTTTGCCAAAGGTCAGCTTGGCCAGCAACCGGTAGAGCGTTGACTGCGACGGCAGTTCCACCGTCTCACTGTTCTCCCGCAGGATCTCGCCGGTCCGCCAGATGATGTAGGTCCCGGTGCGGGTGGAGTCGTCGATCCCCTCCTTGATTGCTTGCCGCATGGCCTCGACCACCGCGTCGTCGACAGTCCCGAACTGCGGCTTCTTGCGCACCGGCCGACGGTCGGCCAGCCCCAGCAGCCCCTCGGCCTGATAGCGGCGGCGGAAGTTGCCGATCGTGCTCACGCTGACCTGGTAGCCCGCGGCCGTGAGTTCGGCCGCCTTCGCCCGCTCGCGCGCGGTCAGCGAATGGCGGGCCGGATCGTACTCAGGGCGCGGTCCAGCATCTTCGTCCGCATTCGGATCGACGCCGTGCAGGACCTCCAGGATGTGGCCCTCCCACCACAGAGCCTTCTCCCGCGCGTGCTCCGGAAGCGCCTCCAGCAGCGACACCGGCGGCAGCGGCATGCGTACCGGGCTGCTGAGCACCTCGAAGCTCTCATCGCCCAGCAGCACCGCCAGCGGAAACTCCCGCGGCGAATCGTCCTCCTCTGCCAGCGTCACCGCCCGGGCGGACACTGCGAGCACCGCCCGCACTTGTCCGGCGAACCGGACCCGATCGCCCACTCGGATCGCCGCCGGCCTCGACAATTTGCGCATCTGGCTCCCTTCGCCGCGCGTGCCCGGCCGCGGACGCAGCAGCAAGCCACGGCTCCGACTCTCCAACTGCGGCCCGATGACAGTTCCATCCGACGTGTGCACCACCGTGCCACCGCTCAGCAAGGCCCCGCCGAGGTCAGCGCGTAGTACCCCGGTCCACATCAGGTGGAACAGCGCCGGCAGGACACGCAGGACGTCCCCGGCCTCCTTGCTCCCGCCCGCAGCCCATGAGGCTGCCGGAAGACCTCCACCAGACGCTCGACGATGTCGGTCTCACGGCCGCACCGCCTGTGCCGGTAACGGGCCAGCCACCGCAGATTCGCCATGAACACCGGATCCGGGACACCGACGTGCGCAAACTCCCAGCCCACCGCCGAACAGGCCCGCTCGGTCGCGGCGAACGCTTCCGCGGTCCGCTCGTCGACATCGTCCTCGGCACGGACATCGAGCACGCGGGCGCGTCCGTCGGCCAGCCGTACGAAGTAGTCAGGCGCGTGCCGCCGCTTCTCTGCCTCCTCGCGCCAGTGCAGCCAGAACGGCTGTGAGGCGATCCCCACCACGTCCGGTGCGAAGTCCAGTAGGATCAGCCGATCCCGCTCCAGCCACGACTCGTAGCCCACATGGTCGCCGGTGGTCACCGCGTAGTACCAGCCCGCGAGGCTGCGGTCACCTTTGTTCCAACGGAACCCGCGTACGGGCGCTACGTCCTCGAACCGGACACCCCACCCGGAGCCCAACGCGGTGCGACGACGTCGGCCGCTGTCGAAGAAGTCCAGGTCAAAGGCGCCCAGCACGGGATCGCCGTACGCGCGTAACGGTTCCCCCACCGTCTCCCCAGACAGTCAGCCTTAAATGATCACTCAACCTTCAGTGAGAAAACCTAGCGGTCACCAACCTTCGGTGACAATGCTCAACCTTCGCTGCGAGAGATCATCAAGAAGTTCGTGTTCATGGGCGGCGCCGCCCAGGTGCCGGGGAACGTCACACCGGTCGCCGAGTTCAACATCTGGGCCGATCCGGACGCCGCCGAGATCGTGCTCTCCTCCAGCATCCCGTTCACCATGGTCGGCCTGGACGCCTCGCACCGCTGGCTGTTCCGCCCCGCCGATCTCGCCGCGCTGGAGGCCGCGGGTCCGGGCACGGCCCTCGCCGCCCGGCTGATGCGCACGTACATGGACGCCTACGCCCGCCACGGCGGCGACGGTACCTGCCCACTGCACGATCCGCTGGCCGTGGGGGTCTGCGGGGACGAGGCGTTCGTCGAGGCAGCCGAGGGAGCCGTCGTCGTGGAGTGCGCCAGCGAACTCACGCGCGGCCAGACGGTGTTCGTGCCGGCCGACGCCCGGCGGATCCACTACTCGGAGTCTCCCGCCCTGACCAACCGCCTCCGCGCCACCGGCCGCGTCGCTGTGGGCCCGGGCACCCGCGACTTCAGCAAGGACTTCGTGACGACGCTGCCGCAGTGGCCGGCGGTGGGCTGAGCCTGGCCGGAGCGAACCGACGCCCGGCCGACGCATCGTGCCTGACGGCCGACTCCTGGCACCTGGCACCTGGCACCTGGCCGATCATCGGACAAGTCATCACCCCTGTGGATAACCGCAGGCCCGTCTTCGCGCCCTTGATGCAGAATGCGAGCCATGGACATCACCATCAGGCAGATCTTCTCCGACGAGTAGGCCGCCCTCGGTGAGATCACCGCACAGGCCTACCTGGTCGACGGACTGCTGGACTTCGGGGAGAGCGACGCGTACCTCGGTGAGCTGCGGGACGTGGCGAAGCGGGCCGCGGCGGCCTACGTGCTCGTCGCCGTGGAGGAGGGCAGAGTGCTCGGCGGCGCGACCTTCGTACCGGCCGGGGGCCCGATGGCCGACATAGCGAGGCCGGGCGAGGCCGAGATCAGAATGCTGGCGGTCGCGCACGAGGCACGCGGGCGGGGCACCGGCGAGGCCCTCGTACGGGCTGTCTGAAGCGCGCCCACGCCGTGGAGGGCTGTGTACGCGTCGTACTGTCGACCCAGCGGAGCATGCGTGCCGCCCACCGGATCTACGAACGCCTGGGCTTCACCCGCACACCAGAGCGCGACTGGAACCCCGTCCCCCACCTCGACGACGTCACGCTGCTCACCTACGAGTTGACACTCTGACACGCTCCGAAGCCGACGCGGCACAACATCTGGGGGTGCCCCCGCAGCCCGACACAAGATGTATGCTCATGCTCGCTGTCGCCGCAGGGGAATCCGGTGCGAATCCGGAACTGTCCCGCAATGGTGTACTTGCGTGCTTCTGCACGCGTGTTCAGTCCGAACACCTGCCGACAGTGCGCCCGGCCGTCCGGTCCGGGTGCCCTGACGTCCGGGCCTCGTGGAATGGGCCGGTGGACGCGACGCCCCCGTGCGCTCGTGTGCTGCCGCCTGCCCTCCGCAAGGCCCTATGCCGAGCGAGGGAGAGCCCCACGTGACCATCGCGCCAGCCGACCCGGTGTCAGCCGACCTGGCTTCAGCCGCCCCGGCGACGGAGACCGACGGTCCCGGCACCGCGTTGCTGCGGACCCTGACCGAGCTGACCGCCGACCTCCCCGACGCCGACCCCGGCCGGGTCGCCGCAGCCGCGCTGCGCGGCCGGTCGGCGCGGGCCGACGAGGCGGAGCTGCGCGAGCTGGCCACGGAGTCGGCCGCCGGCCTCATCTCCGACGACCCTGCCTACTCGAAGCTGGCCGCCCGTCTGCTGGCCATCGCCATCCGCGCCGAGGCCGCCTCCCAAGGCGTCACGACGTTCACCGAGTCGATCGCCGTGGGCCACCGGGAGGGCCTCGTCGCCGACCGCACGGCGGAGTTCACACGCGTCCACGCCGCGCGCCTCGACGCCTTGGTGGACCCTGCCGCCGACGACCGCTTCGGCTACTTCGGCCTGCGCACCCTGCACAGCCGCTATCTGCTCCGGCACCCCCTCACCCGCAAGGTCATCGAGACGCCCCAGCACTTCATGCTGCGGGTCGCCGTCGGCCTCGCCGAGGACGACACCATCCGTGCCCTCGACGAAGTCGCCGCGCTCTACGGGCTGATGAGCCGCCTCGACTACCTCCCCTCCTCCCCCACACTCTTCAACTCCGGCACCCGGCACCCCCAGATGTCGTCCTGCTACCTCCTCGACTCGCCGCTGGACGAGCTGGACTCCATCTACGACCGCTACCACCAGGTGGCCCGCCTCTCGAAGCACGCCGGCGGCATCGGCCTGTCGTACTCCCGCATCCGCTCGCGCGGTTCGCTGATCCGGGGCACCAACGGGCACTCCAACGGCATCGTGCCGTTCCTGAAGACCCTGGACGCCTCGGTCGCCGCGGTGAACCAGGGCGGCCGGCGCAAGGGCGCCGCCGCGGTCTACCTGGAGACCTGGCACTCCGACATCGAGGAGTTCCTGGAGCTGCGCGACAACACCGGTGAGGACGCCCGCCGTACGCACAACCTGAACCTGGCGCACTGGATCCCGGACGAGTTCATGCGCCGGGTGAACGCCGACGGGCAGTGGTCGCTGTTCTCCCCGGCCGACGTGCCGGAGCTGGTCGACCTGTGGGGCGAGGAGTTCGACACCGCGTACCGCGAGGCGGAGGCGAACGGCCTGGCGAAGAAGACCATCCCGGCCCGTGACCTCTACGGCCGCATGATGCGTACCCTCGCGCAGACCGGCAACGGCTGGATGACCTTCAAGGACGCGGCCAACCGCACGGCCAACCAGACGGCCGAGCCGGGCCGTGTCGTCCACTCCTCCAACCTCTGCACGGAGATCCTGGAGGTCACGGACGACGGGGAGACGGCGGTCTGCAACCTGGGGTCGGTGAACCTGGCCACGTTCGTCGACCGGGCGACGGGCGACATGGACTGGGAGCGGCTGGACGAGACCGTCCGCACCGCCGTCACCTTCCTCGACCGCGTCGTCGACATCAACTTCTACCCGACCGAACAGGCGGGCCGCTCCAACGCCAGGTGGCGCCCGGTCGGCCTCGGCGTGATGGGTCTCCAGGACGTCTTCTTCCAGCTGCGCCTGCCCTTCGACTCCCCCGAGGCGAAGGCACTGTCCACGCGGATCGCCGAGCGCGTCATGCTCGCCGCGTACGAGGCCTCCGCCGCCCTCGCCGAGCGCGACGGCACGCTGCCGGCCTGGGAGAAGACCCGTACGGCCAGGGGTGTGCTGCACCCCGACCACTACGGCGTCGAGTTCACCTGGCCGGAGCGCTGGGCGGCCCTGCGTGAGCGCATCGCGACGACCGGCATGCGCAACTCCCTGCTCCTCGCGATCGCGCCCACGGCCACCATCGCCTCCATCGCGGGTGTGTACGAGTGCATCGAGCCCCAGGTGTCCAACCTGTTCAAGCGCGAGACGCTGTCCGGTGAGTTCCTCCAGGTCAACTCGTACCTGGTGAAGGACCTCAAGGAGCTGGGCGTCTGGGACGCCCGCACCCGTGAGGCGCTGCGCGAGTCGAACGGCTCGGTGCAGGACTTCGCCTGGATCCCGGCCGACGTACGGGCGCTGTACCGCACGGCCTGGGAGCTCCCGCAGCGCGGCCTGATCGACATGGCCGCCGCCCGCACCCCGTACCTGGACCAGTCCCAGTCGCTGAACCTGTTCCTGGAGACGCCGACCATCGGCAAGCTCTCCTCGATGTACGCGTACGCCTGGAAGTCGGGACTGAAGACGACGTACTACCTGCGCTCGCGCCCGGCGACCCGCATCGCCCGCGCCGCCCGGGGCCAGGCACAGGCGCAGACCCAGCCCGGCAGGACCGTCCCCGCCCAGTGGGCCGCCGACCCGGATGCGGTCGCCTGCTCCCTTGAGAACCCCGAGTCCTGCGAGGCCTGCCAGTAATTCCCGCCCGCCACCCGACCACCACCCCTGGAGGACGGCGCTTCGCGCCGGCTGCGATGACCAATCAGAACCTTCTCGACCCCGGCTTCGAGCTGACGCTCCGCCCGATGCGCTACCCGGACTTCTACGAGCGCTACCGGGACGCGATCAAGAACACCTGGACCGTCGAGGAGGTCGACCTCCACTCGGACGTCGCCGACCTCGCGAAACTCTCCCCCGCCGAGCAGCACCTCATCGGCCGGCTGGTGGCGTTCTTCGCGACGGGTGACTCGATCGTCGCGAACAACGTGGTGCTGACGCTGTACAAGCACATCAACTCCCCCGAGGCGCGGCTCTATCTGAGCCGGCAGCTGTTCGAGGAGGCCGTGCACGTCCAGTTCTATCTGACGCTCCTCGACACCTACCTCCCCGACCCGGAGGACCGGGCGGCGGCCTTCGCGGCCGTGGAGAACATCCCGTCCATCCGCGCGAAGGCCGAGTTCTGCTTCACCTGGATGGACTCGGTGGAGAAGCTGGACCGCCTGGAGTCCATGGCGGACCGCCGTCGCTTCCTGCTCAACCTGATCTGCTTCGCCGCGTGCATCGAGGGCCTGTTCTTCTACGGCGCCTTCGCGTACGTCTACTGGTTCCGCAGCCGGGGCCTGCTGCACGGCCTGGCGACGGGCACCAACTGGGTGTTCCGCGACGAGACGATGCACATGAGCTTCGCCTTCGAGGTGGTCGACACCGTGCGCAAGGAGGAGCCGGAGCTCTTCGACGACGAGCTTCAGCAGCAGGTGACCGACATGCTGCGGGGGGCCGTCGAGGCCGAGTTGCAGTTCGCCCGCGACCTGTGCGGGGACGGCCTGCCGGGCATGAACACCGAGTCGATGCGGCAGTACCTGGAGTGCGTCGCCGACCAGCGCCTGGCGCGCCTCGGCTTCGAGCCGGTTCACGGCTCCGAGAACCCGTTCTCCTTCATGGAGCTGCAGGGCGTCCAGGAGCTGACCAACTTCTTCGAGCGGCGTCCCTCCGCCTACCAGGTCGCAGTCGAGGGCACCGTCGACCTGGACGAGGACTTCTAGCTGGGCCCGAGGCCGCTGGAGCCCGACCACGCCCCGGATGCTTCCCGGCGCCGCCCGTTTCCACCGCCTCCACCGTGGGGCGACGGGCGGCGCCGGTCTTCTCGAACCGGCCCGTCCTCTCGAACTCGCCCGTCTCTCACGGGATTGCGATCAGGCGGTGCGGGCGACGTGGTGAGACGGCGAGGAGGTACCCCGGGGTCGGTACGCGCGGGCCGCTGCGGGTGGGGCCCGTCGACGGCGGCGGCACGCCGCTCCGCCTCCCTGAGCTGCCGGTCGATGCGGTCACGCCCCCGGGCCCACCGCCGGACCTTCCGGGCCCCGGAGGCGGCCTGAGGGCGTCAGCCGCTGTCACCCGACAGGCGCTCAGCC
This sequence comes from Streptomyces sp. TG1A-60, assembly GCF_037201975.1. Lineage (NCBI taxonomy): Bacteria > Bacillati > Actinomycetota > Actinomycetes > Kitasatosporales > Streptomycetaceae > Streptomyces > Streptomyces sp. TG1A-60. The sequence goes on from NZ_CP147520.1 coordinate 2,719,349, forward strand.
GTTGGCGACGACGGGGTAGCGGGGCTCGTTCTCGGCCATCTGCCGCAGGGCGTCCTTGCGGTCGCGCTTGGAGAGCCGGTCGATGTACAGGTAGCCGTACAGGTGGTCGGTCTCGTGCTGCAGACAGCGCGCGAAGTAGCCGGTACCGCGCACCTTGATCGGGTTGCCCTTCTCGTCCTGCCCGGTGACCTCGGCGTAGTCGGGGCGGGCAAGCGGCATGTACGCGGTCGGCACCGACAGACAGCCCTCGTTGTTGTCGTCCAACCGGCGCTTCTCAGCGGGTAGTTCGACCAGCTTCGGGTTGCAGACCACACCGACGTGCCGCTTGCCCTCGTCGTCCGGGCAGTCGTACACGAACACCTTCAGATCGACGCCGATCTGGTTGGCGGCCAGGCCCACGCCCTCCGCCGTGCGCTGGCTGGCGAACATGTCGTCCACCAGCGTCGCCAGCTCGTCACCGAACTCGGTGACGTCCTTGCACTCCTTGTGCAGCACCGGGTTCCCGACGACCGTGATGGGCCGCGACGTACCCCGCTCCCGGTAGGCCGCCTCCCGCTCCTCGCACTCCTCGGTGTCGATGACGAAATCCTCGTCGTCCACGGGGAGCACGCCCGCGTGCTGCTGATCGGTGTCCTGCTGCGCCATGACCGACGTATGCCTTCCTAGAAAAACAGGGGGGGTGTGATGCTGATACAGGGTACGGGGATCGCGCCGCTCGGGGGACGCCCCTTCAGGGGCACGGGGAACCGCCCGATCAGCCACGACGTGCCCGCGGCCGAAGACGGACCGCACGCCCCCTAGCAAACCTCTTCCAGATCCCGCCAGTCCCTGGAATCAGGGCTGTCGGCGACCCATCCGTCCAACAGCCCCCGGACCAGCGAAGCAGGCGCCGCGATCCCGCACTCCCGCTCCGGCGCCCACAACTGCCCGTCCGTGACATGCCCCAGCGGCCCGGGATGCCCCGGCTCACTGTGGTCGTGCGGATCGAGATGATCGCCGTCGCCCTCGTCCGACGGCATCCGGGACTCCGAACAGAGCCGACACAACAGCCGGACCGACGACGACCAGTCCTCCGCCGCGAACCCGGCGTCGGCCGCGAGCCGCTCCAGCGCGTTCCGGTCGGCCTCGGTCGCGGCCTCCAACAGCACCACCCACGTCGGCACCGGCGACGGCGCCCACAGTTCGATCTCGTCGAACACCGGGTAGGCGTGCCCCGCGGCCGTGGTCCGCTCCCCGTGCGGCACCCCGTCGTGCAGGACGACCTCGCCCCAGCGCCGCCCGGACGACGGCAACGGGATGGAGAGCACCTCGATCCGGGCGGGATCCAGCCGCCGCCCCCACACGACCTCTGCCTCACCCTCCGGCGAGAGCCGTACGGCCGCGCTGCCGAGGTCCATGCCCACCAGCTCGCCGGAGTCCCCGGGGCCGGCCCCGGGCTTCGGCCGGGCCGCGCCTCCGGGCACCTTCAGCCCGTACGCCTGCCAGGCCCGGCGGGCCAGCGGCCAGTCCTGCAGGGCGGTCGCGGCGATGCCCACGTTCCACCAGTCGGGCGCCCCGGTCTCCCGGTCGAGCAGCGCGACGGCCCTGAGGCCCGCGGCCCGCGCCTGCTCCCAGTCGTGCCGGAACTTGTGCAGCAGGGCGAGATTGAACCAGGACTCCGACAGCCACGGCTCCAGGTCCGCGGCACGTGTCAACAGCGCACCGGCGTCCTCGTACCGACCGTCGCCGATCAGCGTGAACGCACGGTCGGTGGCCTGCCGCCAGGAGGCGGAGGGCCGATGCCGTCCCTTGCCGAAGATCCTCACGATTCCCGCCTGCCAGTTACGGTTCCCGCCTGCCAGTTCCGTCGGAGTGGGCTGGCCGTCGCCCCCGGTACACCCTCTCCCTCGCATCCAACCACGGACGGACGGAGGGTCGCTCATTACCCATGGGTTACCCCACCACGGGCAAGATCAGACTGTCTCTGGACAGCACCCACGCGAGCGATTCCGCCACCTCCGGATGAGAGTCCCGGGCCGTGCCCAGCCGCAGTTCCGCCCGCGCCCGGAGCGGCCCTCCGGGCGCTGCTGCCCGCGTCTTCTCCTCGTATGCCTGCACGACCCGCACGATCCGCGCCGACCGGCTGCTCAGGGTACGGATCCGCCTGCCGCTCTACCACCACGGCGACCTCGACGTCCGCGCCGGTCCGCCGTACGACCGCGCCGCCCGGCGGTGCTGTGCGGCGCTGCTCGGCCGTCGGGAGCCGGGCGGTGGACCCGGCGGGCGGGCACGGGGCGACCGGGCTCAGCCGGCCGATGTCGTGCGTCAGCGCCACGTCCGCCCCCTGCCGCGGGTTCCGGTCGGGGCGCACTCGGCGATCTCCGTCTCCCGGACGAGCGAGGCGTTGGTCTGCGCCTGTACCGACCCCGTGACGGCCCTCCCGAGTCCCGGCTCCGGAGTCTGGGACAGGTCGGCGCGGGCGGGTGAATCTCCGGGGCGACGGTGGCCGGATTAACCCCTTCGTGTGAGGTACCGCTCCTGTGGCGACTGTCGAGGCCAGTCGTTCAGTGCGCCATGTCGGCCGCGAGTTCTGCGGCCATACCACCGGACCCGGCGTGGGCTCCCGGTCGGTCAGCTCCCAGCCGCCGGGCGGGCTGAGCACCATCGCGAAAGCCGCGTCGAACACGGCCGCCGTGCAGACGACCTCCAGTTCGGCGGCGCCGACCAGTCCGGTGGCCGCCAGGTGCGATTCCAGCCGGTCGCGTCGGATTCCGCCGCGCAGGCCGCCTGCCAGGCGTCGTCGTCGATCCGGCCGGAGGCGAGCAGCACGGACGTCGCGGTCGGCGCGCCCGGTTTCTCGATCGCGCCGACCAGGCCGTTCCGCAGGTGAATCGTGCCACCCGGGGAACCGGAGACCCGGACCGTACCGGTGTGACCCTCCCGCGGTGCAGTGTCTGCAGAAGCGCGGGGACGTTGCGCACCGGGGAGTCTTCACGCCAGTACTTCGCGGGCTCGGTCGCCGAGACCGCGCAGGGCGAGCGCCAGGTTCGCCCGGTCCCGGTCGAGACCGGCCGCGAGCAGCAGCGGGCCGCCGGCCTGACGGTCCAGGAAGAGCAGCACCTGGTGGCGTCTCCTGCTGGTCATGACCACGCTCTCCCCCCTCGGCCCCCGCCTCACCGAGCCGATCGGAGATGAGGGTGGCCAGGTCGGAGAACTCCGCCCCGGTCCCCGCCTGGGCGGCGTCACCCGCCGCGGCGTAGGTCAGACCCGTGACCGCGTCGATGAGGGCGACGCCGGTGACGCCGGGAGAGTCGAAAAGCCGGTTCAGAGAGGCCTGAAGCGCCGTCACCCGTTCCCCGATTCGCCCTCCAGGTGCACGCGCCGCACAGTACTTTGAACGCCAACTTCCTTAACACACAACAAAGTTGATGTCTGTGACCGGTGAGTCACTCGCGTTCGATCTTAGTTGGCCGGACAGTGACCGGTCAGCAGCACTGAGGAATTGGGGCAGCAGCTGCGCACGCTGACCTCGCTGGACATGAACGACGGCCTCGAAGTCTGAGCCCGTCCCAGCCTGCCGACGACTGAGCCCGTTCCACGAACGACCTACGGCCGCTCCCGAACGGGCTCAGGGAAGGCGCCAGAAAAGCACCGGTGAAGCGCCTGGCTCAGGTCTCCTGCGGGGTCACCGGCGAGGCTGTCACATCATGCTCGGGCACGGCCTGTCCCGATCGGATCAAATCGATCCGGCCCATCACCTTGGCACGCAGGTCAGTGGGCACGTCGTCCTGCCCGCAACACCGCTTGACCAGTTTCTTGACGGCCTGTTCGAGCCCGTACTTCTCCAGGCACGGCGAGCATTCCTCGAAGTGGTGCTCGAACTTGGTGCAGTCGGTGTCGGGCATCTCACGGTCGAGGAACTCGTAGAGGTGATCGAGGATTTCGCTGCAATCCGTCTCGTGCGGCTCTCCGCAGCTCATGAGCCCGAGCCTTTCGCTTCGTTCGACTCTCCGGCGCCGGCCGGGACCAGACCGCGATCACGGGCGTAGTCCTCAAGCATGCCGCGCAGTTGACGGCGGCCCCGGTGCAGCCGGGACATCACCGTACCGATGGGTGTCCCCATGATGTCGGCGATCTCCTTGTACGCAAAGCCCTCGACATCGGCGAGATAGACGGCGATGCGGAATTCCTCGGGGATCGCCTGCAGCGCTTCCTTCACGTCCGAGTCGGGCAGGTGATCGAGCGCCTGCGACTCGGCGGAGCGCAGCCCGGTCGACATGTGCGACTCGGCGCGCGCCAGCTGCCAGTCCTCGATCTCCTCGGCCGCGCTGCGCTGGGGTTCGCGCTGCTTCTTGCGGTACGAGTTGATGAAGGTGTTCGTGAGGATGCGGTACAGCCAGGCCTTCAGGTTGGTACCTTCACGGAACTGGTGGAAGGACGCGTACGCCTTCGCGTACGTCTCCTGCACCAGGTCCTCGGCGTCGGCCGGGTTGCGCGTCATGCGCAGCGCGGCCGAGTACATCTGATCGAGGAACTCCAGAGCGTCCCGCTCGAAACGGGAGCTGCGCTCCGCGGCGGTCTCCGTGCCCTCGGGCTGCTCCGCCTGGCCCCGTTCGGTCCCTGCGTCGGTCCCAGTGACCGGACCCACCTCCTCCAACGTCTGTGCGGTACCGAGACCGGTACCACCAGATTCGGAGGATAGACGACGATCCACACCGGCCGCCGCCCGAACGGTGCTGCTCTTCGCCGCGTGCAGCACCGTCCAGTCCAGGTCGGCGCGGCTGCTGCGGGTCGGGCAGGTGGTCGAACCCATGCGGCGGACTTCCTCTCCTACGAGCGGTTCAGCACGATCTCGCGCTGTCTGATCCGCACAACAGAGGTCCGTCACACAACATTCCCGCTCCCCCACCGGCTCCCTACCGAGTGACGCGTTCCACTCCGCTCATCGCAGTGACGCGATCCACTCCACGACACCGTCGGTGACCACCCTCAGCGCCTCCTCCTGATCGAGGGGCGCCCGCTTCGGCACGGCGAACCCGTGATCGCCGTACGGCACCTCCACGAGCCCGTAGGAGCCGTTCGAGCCCGTCGGTCCACTCGCCCCCTCCGGGAACTCCTCCGGCTTCCCGAACGGGTCGTTTCCACCCTGCACGACGAGCGTGGGCACCCCGGCCCCGAGCAGCTCGTCGGCGCGGGACTTCTCCGGCCTGCCCGGCGGATGCAGGGGAAAGCTCAGCGCGAGGACGGCCGCCGCGCCCAGCTCCCGCGCCGTACGGCAGGCCACCCGGGCACCGGCGCTCCGCCCGCCCGCGATCACCGGCAGTCCCGGCTTCGACAGCGCGGGCCACACCCCCCGCCAGCCCACGTCCAGCGTCTTCGGCGCCGGCGCCAGCTTCCTGCCCGCCACCCGCCACGGCTGCTCGACCAGCGCCACGGTCACCCCGTGCGCCGGGAGGACGGCGGCGAGCGCCTGGAGGTCACGGGCCTCGACGCCGCCTCCGGCGCCATGACCGGCGGCGAGGACCCACTGGGCCTTCCTCGCCCCGTACCAGCTGACGCGGGCCGTACCGACCTCGGTGTCGATCTCTTCCTTGATCTCGGTCACATCAGAAGAGTGTGCCCTCCTCGGGGCCCTCCAGCTCCTTCAGCAGTTCCGGGCTGTTGTTGCGGACGTTGCTGACGGCCGTGGAAACGGGGTAGGCGCGCATCAGCCCGGCGGGCGGCGGTGCGAGCAGCCCGCGCAGATCGTCGAGGTCCGTGCGGGCCGGATCGAGCCAGCTGTCCCAGCGGTCGGGCGTGAGCATCAGCGGCATCCGGGGGTGGATCTCGGCCAGACTGTGCGGGCCGTCCTCCGGGGCCACGGCCAGCGGGGTCGTCTCGGCCTCCGTGGTGAGCACCGAGCAGGTGGCCCACCAGGCCCGCGGGTGGTCGTCCGGCAGCGTCCTGTCCCGCCAGAACTCGTACAGCCCGGCCATCGCGAAGACCGACCCGTCGGCCGGCAGCACGAAGTACGGCTGCTTGCGCGGCCTCTTCTTCCTGCCCTCGACCTCCAGCTCACGCTCCCCCTTGCCGGTGACCCACTCGAAGTAGCCGTCGGCGGGCAGGACACAGCGCCGGGTGGCGAAGGCGCGGCGGTACGACGGCCTCTCGTGCACGGTCTCCGCGCGCGCGTTGATCATCCGCGCGGCGCCCTCGGGGTTCTTCGACCAGGACGGGACCAGACCCCACTTCAGTTTCCGCAGCTGGCGAACCGGTCTCTTGTCGTCGGCGTCCTTCAGAGGGCGGTCGACAACCGCGTAGACCTCCTTGGTGGGGGCCACGTTGTAATCGGGCTCCAGGGTCTCCTCCGGCTCCCACTTCTCGATCTCAAAGATTCCTGCGAGATCCTCGGGCCTACGACTCGACGCATACCGTCCGCACATATGTAACCACCCCTCCGACCTGCGAAAACGCCAGATCATGCCGTCTCGGTCAGCACCAGTCAGCGCGGTGCTGGGTCAGCGCCACATCCATCACCTTGACCGCCCGCCCAGTGGCGTCCGGGGTGAGGTGCCCGTACGTGTCCGCCGTCTCCTTGATGCTCGTGTGCCCCAGCCACCGGGACACGTCCGAGTGAACCGCTCCAGGATCGGTGGAGGCTTCGGACTGCGCCGAGTTGGGTGGAGTCGAGTTGCTTGGTCTCAGGCTACTGGCGGGGTGCGGAGTTCGTACTCCACCGGGCTGAGCATGCCCAGGGCGGAGTGCCTGTGCTGTCGGTCATGGAAGATTTCCAGGTACTCAAGGAGCGCGGTGGACAGCTCCAGACGCGTCCGCCACCGTTGGACCGAGGCCCGGAGGCCGGGGAGCTGGTGCAGGTACTCGCGCAGATGGCTCGGAAGGTGCCGTGCGTCGCAATGTGGGCCAGCGCGGCCCCATCCAGCTCGTCCAACACACGCGGCACGCGCGCGTCGTCGTACTCCAAGGTGATCGCCGAGCCGTACCGGTCGGCGAGTTCAGGCACCTCCGCGCCGCCGGTCGCCAGGCGAACCCGGGCACGCTGCCCGGGTCTCCGTGACAGCCTCGTTTTCATGCATCCGTCGATCACTTCCGCTCGCGACGCGGACTTGTTCGCCCTCGGATGTTGTCAGCTCGGTGCGTTCGTGCCCCTGACAGTGCTCACGATGCGCAGTCCAGCCGTTGTGAGACATCTGTTCAACCTGGGTCGTGCCAGATTTCCCATGGTTCCGTCGGAATTCCTGCGCCGGATGCAGGATCGCCTCGCCTTGTCACCGGACCTGCGCCCGTATCTGCCCCTTCCACCCGCCACGGCCTCCCTGCCACTCGACGAGAAACCGAAGACGAGTCTGCAGCGCGGCATCACACGTGCCGCCACGCCGGACCGCACCGATCGCCTGTTTCCCGGCGACATCGCCGTACACCGGCCCGGCGGCGCGCTCAGCCTGGCGAACGGGGCCTCCGGTGTCCTCCTGGCCCAGCACATCGTGGGCACTTAACTGGATCCCCAACACGTTGAATGGCTGGCGCGGGCGGCCCGGCAGGCCCTCGACGACATCCCCTCGGGGCTGTGCGACGGGCTGGCCGGAGCGGCCTGGCTGCTGCACCGCCTGCGTCACCCCGAGACGGCGGACATGGTGAAACGCGTCCTTTCCCGTCCGCTGCCGAGCTCACCGAGCCTCCACGGCGGACTGACGGGCGTCGCCGTCGTCTCGGGCTACGCGCTGATCGCCGCGGCCAACACCTGCGCTCTCGCCCAGCGCGACCGCCGGCCCCGACGCGCCCACCTGCGGGCGCTCGGCCTCGGCCGGGCGCAGTTGCTCCGTTGCGTGCTCTACGAGGTCCTGGGCGCGGCCGCCCTGGGGCTGACGCTGTCGGCCGTCACCGCGTTGGTGTGCCTCACCCCGCTCTCCCGGGCCGTGGGCGAGGGCGTGTTCCCCGCTCTCGACGTTCCGTGGACCACGGGGGTACTCGCCGCCGCGCTCGCGGCCGTGGCCCTTCCCGCCGTACTCGTGGCCCATCCGATGCGGGGCATCAGACAGCAGTTCGCGGGGGACGCCTCATGATCGGTGGCCTGGGCAGGCGGTTCTGGCTGCTCTACAGCGGTGAGTCCGTGTCCGCCGTGGCACCGCGGCCTCCGCCATCGCCCTGCCCGTGGTCACCCTCCACACCACCGGCGACGTCCGGCAAGCGGGGCTGAACAGCACAGCACTGTCCGTCGGTATCGTCCTCGCCCGCCTGCCCGCCGGAGTGATCGCCGACAGGTACGACCACCGGAATCTGCTCCTCGTCAACAATGCAATCGGGGCGGGGCTCCTCGGGACCCTGACCCTCCTCCTGGCCAGGGACACCGCATCGCTCTGGGCGTTGCTCGCGGCGGCTCTGCTGCTTGGCGCGGTCGGCAGCATGCTGGCGCCGGCCGAGACCGCACGGGAGTGTGATCCCGGCGCAAGCGGACTCGGACGGCGGTGACCCTGTGCCGGGTGTGTCATTCGGCCCTGATGTTGTCCACGTACACGACGCCCTTGGTCGCCGCGCCGCTTCCATGGCCGAGGTACAGATTGAACGCCGTCACCTTGGCGAGATGAGCCGCGTCGAGCACGGCTCCGGCGGGTGCGGTGTCCCAGGGAGCGGGCCCGAACTCGCTGAAGGGTGCCCTGACCTCCTGCCCGTTCATGTCGGACAGTTGAACCTGATACCAGAAATCAACTCCGCCGGCGACGATCTGGAGCGCCCCGCCGTTTGCGGAACCGTCGCCCTGCATCCACAGCGCCAGGGACGTGAAGGCGGACCAGTCCGCGACGACCGACTTGCCTATGCCGGTGAACTCGGCGCCGGTGAAGTCGTACGCGTAGGCCAGTCCGTAGGAGCCCGAGGACTTGTGGTCGGGCGACAGGGTGAGGGTGTTGGAGTTGAGATGGGTGTACGCCTCGCTCAGGGCGGCGTCGTCTCCGGCGTATCCCTCGAAGTCGTCGACCCAACCGGCAGGCAGCGGTGCGACCTCGCCGAGGAGGACAACGGCCGAGTCGGTGAGCGTCTTGCCGTCCACCCGCGCGCTCACGGTGAGGGTCACCGAGCGGCTGTTCCGCAAGGCCGCATCGATCGACCAGTCGCCCGAGTAGAAGCCGTCGGCGTCGAGGCACAGCCGTCTGGCGCGTCCGCCGTTCACGGAGTAGGTGACCCGGCTCGCCCTCGCGGGCGTGACACGCACCCGGACGGTGGTCTTGGAGGCCGTCACGCGTTGTCGGTCCGTGGGAGTCACGAGGTGCATGAACGGGGCGTTCCTGACAGCGGTGGTGCGAGCGGAGTACACGCCCCGGAGATCGGCGGCGAACAGGGTGTAGGGGTCCTGGTGGTACTTGACGAAGTCCGGCAGCAGGACGTGGCCCGGGTACGGCACATAAGCGCGCTTGGCGCCTCCGAAGTTGGCCCAGGTGAGCATGAACGTCACCTGACGGGCCAGCGGGTCCGCCTCGACGGCCTGCGACAGCTGGGTGAACCACTGCGGGTTGCGGACCTCGGTACCGCTCTCCCCGAACTCGGTGAAGGCCGGCGCCTTGCCTCGCTCGTTCGCCAGCCGGACCACCATCGCCAGGTCCTTCACCAGACCGTCCAGCCAGGCGGTCGGTCCGGCGTTTTCGTCGTAGGAGTCGTAGCCGAGGATGTCGACGAAACGGTCGCCCGGGTAGGTCTTCAGGTAGCCGGTCGGGTCGCCTCCGAAACTCGAGTTGGGCGAGTAGGCGTAGAGCAGGTTGTGGACGCCCCTGGTGTCACGCAGGTACTCGACGGTGTAGCGGAACAGCTCGATGTACTCGCCCGAGGTGGTGTGGCCGGCGCCCCACCAGAACCAGCCTCCGTTGTTCTCGTGGAAGGGGCGGAAGATGACCGGGATTGCGGTGCCGTCCGGCCTCCGCGCGCCCTTGACCGCCTTCGCGATGCGGTCGAGGAAGGCGTTGAAGTGCGCGTGCTTCGCGCCTCCGGGAAGGATCTGGCTGACCACTCGGCCCGTTGTGTCGTAGAAGTTCTTGCCGGTGACGAAGTTCGGCATGTGGGCGGTGAGGGTGTTGATCCCGCCGCGTGCGTCTCCCTGCCGGATGCACCGGCTGAGCGCGGCGATGTTCTCGGCTTCGGTTCCGTCCTGGACGCCGGGGCGTTCGTCGCCGTCGAGGATGAGGGTGTCCCAGCCGAAGACCGCGGGGTAGTCGCCCACCGCCGCCCTGGTGTCGGACGCCTTGCCGTCGGCAGTGGTGAAGGTGAAGCCGTAGGTGAGGTCGTGCTGGTGACCGAACAGGATGCCTTTGCCCTGCTGCCGCTTCAGGTACGCGAACAGCGCGCGGGTGGCGGGGGTCGCCTTGTCGTCGACGATCCGGACCGGCGTCGGCGCGCCGGCGGGCGCCGTGGGGGAGGTCGCCGCGGCGGCCACCGGTATTCCGGCGCCCGCTGCCATGGCGACCGTGGCGCCGGTGAGGATGAACGCTCGACGCTTCATGGGAGGGTTCGACATGTGCATCTCCTTTGAGGTGGGATCTCCTGCAAGGGGAGGTGACTCACTGGGGTTCGAGTGCACCGCCCCAGGGGGCGGGTGTCGTGGGCCGGGAGCCCCCCGTCGGCGGCGCCGTGCGTCGTCGGGCATGGCGGCGTGCATCGCGTCGGCCATTGCACGCGGCCGCGTCGTCGGGCATGGCGGCGGCCGCCGTTGTCCTATGCCGGGTCGCGGCGTCGCTCAGGTGGCTTGGGGTAGGCGGCCTGCTCAGTCGGCCGTCGTACAGTCGTCGCATTCCGGGGGACGAGCCGTCTTCCACTCCCGAGGGTGCCCAGAGCTGTGAACCGGGCCTGGACGGCCGCAAGCGTTGTTTCCGTAACGGGCTTCGTTGTAGGGGACTTTGAACCAGTCGGTCACCTCGCCCTCGACCAAGTAGCGGCCCGAGGACTGCTTCTCGTAGTACTTCTTCACCGACTGGGCCTTCTTGTCCGTGCCGAAGTACAGCCGCTCGTAGTGATTTTGGCTGTAGTCCGCCTGCCAGGCCGTGGTGTTGTTCTTCGTGCGGTCCGGCTCGGGTATCTGGTTGTGCAGCGGGCGGGGCGCGCCGCCGTAGCGGCTGTCGATCTCGTCACCGAACTCGACCAGGATCGTGAAGATCACGGGACGGGTTTCCTGGGGTGATCACAGGTGTCTCCAGGTCAGCACACAGTCAGCACGGGTAGAGCAAGAGCCCCGGATCACTCCGGGGCTCTAACACTGTGACATGCACGTTTGCCGTCAGGAACGATCGCTGCTAGGTCAGCGTCTCAAGTACCGTCCGCACATAAGTGCCACACTGCCAGGCCCGCCCGTCTCCCGACCACCGCCCGCAACGATGGCGCTACGCGCCGGCCCCCGTCAATCGCGACCCGGAGGAGCCACCGCAGAACATGGAAAGCACCGCAGCCACCTCCCTGGCAAGCCTGTGGGACGAGGTATTCGGCACCCAGCCCGACCCCGACACCTGGGTCGTCATAGTCACCGCGGTCGCCGCGCTCGCGGCGATCGCCCCGCACGGCGTATGGCGGCTCTCACGCAACGCCGTCACCATCGCCCACGAGGGCGGCCACGGCCTGGTCGCGCTGCTCACCGGCCGCACCCTGACCGGCATCCGCCTGCACTCCGACACCAGCGGCCTCACCGTCAGCCGCGGCAAGCCCACCGGCCTCGGCATGATCCTCACCGCCGCCGCCGGCTACACCGCGCCCCCGCTCCTCGGCCTCGGCGGCGCAGCCCTCCTCGGCTCCGGCCGCATCACCCTCCTTCTCTGGCTCGCCACGATCCTGCTGATCGCCATGCTGCTCATGATTCGCAACGCCTACGGCGCCCTGACGGTCGTCCTCACCGGCGGCACCTTCGTGGTCGTCTCCTGGCTGGCGGGCCCCCAGGTCCAGGCGGCCTTCGCGTACGCGGTGGTCTGGTTCCTGCTGCTGGGCGGAGTACGGCCCGCCTTCGAACTTCAGGCCAAGCGCCGCAGGGGAGGAGCGGGCGACTCGGACGCGGACCAGTTGTCGCGCCTGACGCACGTACCGGCGACGGTGTGGCTCCTCATGTTCCACGTGGTGTCGGTGTGTTCTCTGCTCGGTGGCGGCAGGTGGCTCCTGGGAATGTGACAGCGTGTGATGCGCCCCGAAAGGGGCGCATCACACGGGCGCGGCGAGCCGGCACGCTCGACCGCGGACGGCCCGCACCCGCACACGGCGATCACGGGGCACCCCCTTCCGCGCCCGGCCATTAAAGTGGCGGCATGGACCTGAACGCACAGCCCGCCCTCTGGCCCGCCCCCCACGCGAGCGAAGCCGTCGACGCGACGGTCCACGTCCCGGGGTCCAAGTCGGTCACCAACCGCGCCCTCGTGCTCGCCGCCCTCGCGAGCGAGCCCGGCTGGCTGCGCCGCCCCCTCCGCTCCCGCGACACCCTCCTGATGGCCGCCGCGCTGCGCGCGATGGGCGTCGGAATCGAGGAGACCGTGTCGTCCAGCTCCGCCGTGACGGGCGGCTCCGGCGAGGCCTGGCGCGTCCTGCCCACCGGCCTGCGCGGCCCGGCCACGGTCGATGTCGGCAACGCCGGCACGGTCATGCGCTTCCTCCCGCCGGTGGCCGCCCTCGCCGACGGCCCCATCCGCTTCGACGGCGACCCCCGGTCGTACGAGCGCCCCCTGAACGGCGTGATCGACGCCCTGCGCGTGCTCGGCGCCCGGATCGACGACGACGGCCGGGGCGCGCTCCCGCTGACGGTCCACGGCGGGGGTGCCCTGGACGGCGGCCCTGTGGCGATCGACGCGTCCTCGTCCTCGCAGTTCGTGTCGGCGCTCCTGCTGTCCGCCCCGCGCTTCAACCAGGGCGCCGAGGTCCGCCACATCGGCTCGACGCTTCCCTCCCTGCCGCACATCCGGATGACCGTCGACATGCTGCGGTCGGTCGGCGCCCAGGTGGACACCCCGGAGTCGGGCGGCGAACCGAACGTCTGGCGGGTCACGCCGGGTGCCCTGCTCGGCCGCGATCTGACGATCGAGCCGGACCTGTCGAACGCCCAGCCGTTCCTGGCGGCGGCCCTGGTCACCGGCGGCAAGGTCGTCATCCCCGACTGGCCCGCGCGCACCACCCAACCCGGTGACCGGCTCCGCGAGATCTTCACGGAGATGGGCGGCATCTGCGAACTGACCGAGTACGGCCTGGTGTTCACCGGTTCGGGTTCGGTCCACGGCATCGACGTGGACCTGAGCGAGGTCGGCGAGCTGACCCCCGGCATCGCGGCGGTCGCCGCCCTCGCCGACTCCCCCTCGACCCTGCGCGGCGTCGCCCACCTCCGCCTCCACGAGACGGACCGCCTGGCCGCGCTCACCAAGGAGATCAACGAACTCGGCGGCGACGTCACCGAGACCGCCGACGGCCTCCACATCCGCCCCCGGCCCCTGCACGGCGGTGTCTTCCACACCTACGACGACCACCGCATGGCCACCGCCGGTGCGATCATCGGCCTGACCGTGGAGGGTGTGCGGATCGAGAACGTGGCGACGACGGCCAAGACGCTGCCGGACTTCCCCGAGCTGTGGACCGGGATGCTCGGGAAGAACTGACGGGCGGACCGGGATCATGCGCCGTTACGGCAAGCACACCGACGAGGACGACATCCGCAGCCGCCCGAACCGCAAGGGCAACCGTCCCCGTACGAACATCCGCCCGAAGCACGAGGACGCCGCCGAGGGCATGGTCCTCACCGTCGACCGGGGTCGGCTGACCTGCCTCGTCGATGACCGGGTCGTCTTCGCGATGAAGGCCCGTGAACTGGGCCGCAAGGCCGCGGTCGTCGGCGACACCGTCGCCCTCGTCGGCGACCTCTCCGGCAAGAAGGACACCCTCGCCCGGATCGTCCGCATCACCGACCGTACGTCGGTCCTGCGCCGCACGGCCGACGACGACGACCCGTACGAACGCGTCGTCGTCGCCAACGCCGACCAGCTCGCCATCGTGACGGCCCTCGCCGACCCCGAGCCCCGCCCCCGCCTCATCGACCGCTGTCTGGTGGCGGCGTACGACGGCGGCCTCACCCCCCTGCTGGTCATGACCAAGTCGGACCTGGCCTCGCCCGACAAGCTCCTTGAGCTCTACGGCCACCTGGACATCCCGTACGTGGTGACGAGCCGCCAGGAACTGGAGGACGGCGACGCCGCCGACCGCGTACGCGAACACCTCGGCGGCAGGATCACGGCGTTCGTGGGCCACTCGGGCGTGGGCAAGACGACCTTGGTGAACGCCCTCGTTCCCGAGGAGCGACGCCGCACGACGGGCCTTGTGAACGCCGTGACGGGCCGTGGCCGGCACACCACGACCTCGGCGCTGGCCCTCCCACTGGCGGACTCCCACGGCGGCTGGGTGGTGGACACCCCGGGCGTACGGTCCTTCGGGCTGGCCCACGTCGACCCCTCCCGGGTCATCAACGCCTTCCCGGACCTGGTGCCGGGCACGGAGGGCTGCCCGCGTGCGTGCAGTCACGACGAGCAGGACTGCGCGCTGGACCAGTGGGTGGCGGACGGGCACGCGGACCCCGCCCGGCTCTACTCCCTGCGCCGACTCCTCGAGACACGAGAACGGCGGGAAGGCGACTGACCTCCGCGTTGTTTGCGCCCCGGCCCACCCGGTAAGTGCATAATCGCACCACGTCGGATCCAGGGCGGGCGAGACCACCGAAGCGGTCACGGAGCGTGGGGACACGGGAGGACGAGACATGGCGTGGCTGCTGGTGGTGGTGGCGGGGCTGCTGGAGACCGGGTTCGCCGTCTGTCTGAAGCTCTCCCACGGCTTCACCAGACTCTGGCCCACGGTCGCCTTCGTCGTCTTCGCACTCGGCAGCTTCGGCCTGCTGACCCTCGCCCTGAAGAAACTCGACGTCGGCCCGGCCTACGCCGTCTGGACCGGCATCGGCGCGGCCGGCACGGCGATCTACGGAATGGTCTTCCTCGGTGACGTCGTGTCCACCCTGAAGATCGTCTCGATCACGCTGGTGATCGTGGGCGTCGTGGGGCTGCAGCTGTCGGGATCGGCGCACTAGGGCGGGTTTCGAAAGGCCCGTCTGGCACGCGACGCCTGGCACGGCACCTCGCCGCGTTGCCGGGATCGCCCGCGTACGCCCAGTACGCGGGCGACCCTCCGCCTTGCGACGCACCGCACCAGACGCCGCGAGCCCCGCCCTCCGGGCGGACGACGCTACAGTCGAAACACGCCCTGGAAGGCCGATGAAGATCTTGCTCCGGCCGCCCGGCTCGCCCCGGATCGCCGGTAAATGTCAATCGGCGTGAATGGGTGCAAGCCGGGCGCAATTTCAAGATCTTCAGGGCACTTCCAGTGCCGCGACAGGTGACGTTCGCCCGTCAAGGAGCGGTGTCCGTCGGACTTTCGGCCGGTGCGGCGAGAGGGCGTGCCCGGGCGTCGCGACGGGGCGAGAGTCGCCTGCCGTGGCGCTAGTTCCCGCCCGGCCACAGGTGGTTGAGAGGCCGGCTCAGCTGGCGGGGCAGCGCGGTCCGTACGAGGTCCGCGACTCCGCCCTCACCCGGGGGCGCCGCCACGCAGGACAGGGCGAGGCGGACGGCGAGTTCACAGGAACGGGCCAGCTCCGTCGTCTCCGACTTGGGAGTGCCGGGCGCGGTCAGCACGGCGACGGCGCGCTCGCGCACCAGGGCCACGAAGTCGGCGGGTGCGGGCAGCGGCCCGTCCGCGCGGCGCTGCGCGGGCACCACGGAGGACGAGGGCACCGCCGAAAGCGTCGGAAAGGGCAGGCGCTCGCTCCAGCAGCCGGTGAGCATGGCGCGAACCAGCGCGTTCCTCCGGCTGGCGACCACGGTCCACTCGGCGGTCGCGGCCAGCCGGTCCCGGGTGTCCGCGGGGGTGGTCAGCGCCCGGTCGACGCCCGCCAGATAGCCGTCCGCTTCCCTCCGGACCAGGGCCCTGGCAAGCCCGTCCTTGCTGCCGAACTCGTTGTACAGCGTCTGGCGTGACACTCCGGCCACCGCCGCCACGTCCACCATGCGCACGGCGGACCACGGCCGGCGCACCAGCGCCGTGTAAGCGGCGTCCAACAAGGATTCCCGCGCTGCAGGCATCATCGCCTCCCTGAAAGCGAGCGGCGGCTCTGGCCCTCACATTTGACGCGCATCAAGTCACTGTCAAGGGTTCACGACGGGCCCCCAGGGGCGCACACCGGCCAACGTGCGCGGCCCCCTCCACCCCTCCCACCACAACACCACACCCTCGCACCCTTCACTGCCCGAAGCGACGCAACAACCCCCGTCAGGACAGCAGCACAGACACATGTGCCCGCCACCGTCCCGCCCATGCCACGACCGCCTGACACCCCCGATCACACCCACCGCGGCCCTTCCGGAACAACACCCGCCCAGCAGCCGCCCACTCGTCCCGCGAAAGCCACCCGCCGACACTCCGGCCAACTACACCCCCGGAACGACACCCGCCCGAGGGCGCAGGCGGCGCCCCGTGGACGCCGGGCCGCGTGACCGACCCCCGCCCGGCACCAGCCGCCGGGCGCCCTCCCGACCCCCGCCCGAGCCCACGCCCCAACGGACCACCAGCCCCCGGTAGCCCCGTAGCGACCTCGACAGATACCGTTCGCCACATGGCCGACTACCTCGACGACCTCCGATTCGCCCACGTCCTCGCGGACGCCGCCGACGCGACCACGATGGCCCGCTTCAAGGCCCTCGACCTGAAGGTCGAGACGAAGCCGGACATGACCCCGGTGAGCGAGGCCGACAAGGCCGCCGAGGAACTGATCCGCGGCCAACTCCAGCGCGCCCGCCCCCGCGACGCGATCCTCGGAGAGGAATACGGCGTCGAGGGCACCGGCCCCCGCCGCTGGGTCATCGACCCCATCGACGGCACCAAGAACTACGTCCGGGGCGTCCCCGTCTGGGCCACCCTGATCTCCCTGACGGAGGCGGCCGAGGGCGGCTACCAGCCCGTCGTCGGCGTCGTCTCCGCCCCCGCCCTGGGCCGCCGCTGGTGGGCGGCGAAGGGCGGGGGCGCCTTCACCGGCCGCAGCCTCAGCTCGGCCTCCCGCCTGCACGTCTCCCGCGTCGCCGAACTGCCGGACGCCTCGTTCGCGTACTCCTCCCTCAACGGCTGGGAGGACCGAGGCCAGCTGAACGGCTTCCTGGACCTGACCCGCGAGGTGTGGCGCACGCGCGCGTACGGCGACTTCTGGCCGTACATGATGGTCGCCGAGGGCTCGGTGGACATCTGCGCCGAACCCGAGCTCTCCCTCTGGGACATGGCCGCCAACGCGATCATCGTCACCGAGGCGGGCGGCAGCTTCACCGGCCTCGACGGCCGCCCCGGCCCGCACAGCGGCAACGCGGCGGCCTCGAACGGCCTCCTCCACGACGAACTGCTGGGATATCTGAACCAGCGCTACTGAACCGATCCCGCAGATTTCCGCAGATTTCCGCAGATTTCCACTGATGCGCACGGGCCCCTGCGTGCTATCAGGGCGCCCCCGAACTGACCACGCACGCCCCCTTGTTGACCTCCGCTTTGCCTGCCACATTGAGAGTCCCCCGTTTGTGCACTTGTGCAGTGCTCAAGCAGCGGTCACGAGGCGCCTCCGGCGCCGGGCCTGAGCTATCTGCCCCGGGGAATTCCTAGGAGGTGGCTGAACTCCATGCTCGTCCGCGACGCCATGAGCACAGTGGTCCTCACCATCGGCCCCGATCACACCCTCCGCCAGGCCGCCGCGCTGATGTCGGCACGCCGGATCGGCGCGGCCGTCGTCCTCGACCCCGACGCCGGCGGACTCGGCATCCTGACCGAACGCGACGTCCTCAACTCCGTGGGCCTCGGCCAGAGTCCCGACAGCGAGCGGGTCCACGACCACACCACCACCGACGTCGTGTTCGCCGCGCCGTCCTGGACCCTGGAGGAAGCAGCCCGCGCCATGACCCACGGCGGTTTCCGCCATCTGATCGTCCTCGACCGCGGCGCTCCCATCGGGATCGTCTCGGTCCGCGACATCATCCGCTGCTGGACACCTGCCCGACAGCACGCACCGGCGTAGCCCCCGGCGGGCACACCAGCGCGCGGCACACGGACGGGCCGGAACCTCCTGCGAGATTCCGGCCCGTCCTCAACGACAAGCGGTCCAACCTTGGCCGGCCGCACAGGGCCTGGACGGCGACCTCCAGGCGCCTGCTGAGCCTCCACCAACGGATTCCGGTCTCATATTGGATAAAATCCAAGTCGAGTCAAGCTCCAAAGTCACACCTGTTCGGGATCTGTCGCCCCGTGCTGTTAGGCTGACCGGTATGAGTGACCTTCTGGAGCGGCTGCGCGGACGCGGATGGCGTATGACCGCGCAGCGACGTGTCGTGGCGGAGGTCCTCGAGGGCGAACACGTCCATCTGACGGCCGACGAGGTACACGCGCGCGCTGTCGCCAAGCTGCCCGAGATCTCCCGGGCGACCGTCTACAACACCCTCGGCGAGCTGGTCTCCCTCGGTGAGGTGCTGGAAGTCGCGACGGACAAGCGGGCCAAGCGGTACGACCCGAACGCACACCGCCCGCACCATCACCTGGTCTGCGCCCAGTGCGGCACCATCCGCGACGTCCACCCCACCGGCAATCCCCTCACCGACCTCCCCGCCTCCGAGCGCTTCGGGTTCACCGTCTCGGACGTGGAGGTCACCTACCGGGGCGTCTGCCCGCACTGCGCGGCAGCCTAGTCCCGACGCGCCGGACGCTCCCCGTACAGCCAGGTGACACACTCAGGGCCCGGAACCTTATCGGTTCCGGGCCCTGAGTCTTCAGTAGCGGGGACAGGATTTGAACCTGCGACCTCTGGGTTATGAGCCCAGCGAGCTACCGAGCTGCTCCACCCCGCGTCGTTGAACCCAACAGTACGTGCACCTCAGGGACCAGCGCAAATCCATTGCGCCCCACGCTCCGTCATGGCGCGCCCCCACCCCCTGCCAGCCCCGGCAGAGGCGCACCCCTCGGGTCCGGCCCAGCACGCCCTTACGCCGACAACTCGTCCCGCAACGCATCCCGCAACCGCGCCGCCCGCTCGGCAACCTCCGCCGGCCCGAGCGCCACGGCCCGGTCGGCCCACCGCTTCCCCTCGACCAGCTCCCCCCGACGCGCGCAGACGAGGGCAAGCCGCAAAGCCGCCCGCCCATGCCCCGCATCGGCGGCTCGGGCCCACCACACGGCAGCCTCCGGCTCGCTCCCCTCCCGAGCCAGCAGCAGCCCCAGATTGAACGCACCGTTCCGCGACCCGGACTCCGCCGCCACCCGGTACCACCGCGCCGCCTCGACCACGTCACCGCGCGCCGCCGCCAGCATCCCGACCCGCACCTGCGCCCGCCGATGCCCCTGCGACGCCGCTCTCTCGTACCACTCCTCGCACTCGTTCTTCTCCCGCACCGGCTCCCCCAGCTCATGCGCGGGCGCAGGCGGCCGACGCGCGTCGAGCACGGCGGCCAGCCGGTACGCGGCCTCCGCGCTGCCCCCGCCCGCGGCACACCGCAGATGCCGCTCGGCGGCCCGCTCGTCGCCGTCCCGCAGTCGCGCGATGGCGACCTGGAGCGCCGCCTCGGTGTGCCCGGCGGCGGCTGCCCGCTCGTACCAGACGAGCGCCTTGACGTCGTCGCCCCGCCCGGCGAACAGGATGCCCAGGTTGAAGGCGGCGTCCACGCTGCCCGCCTCCGCGGCCTTGGAGAACCACGGCTCGGCCCCGGACGCGTCACCGACCTGGAGCAGCAGGATGGCCAGCGCGTTCGCGGCCTCCCGGTGCCCGGCGTACGCGGCGCGCCGGTACCACTGCTCGGCCTGCGCGGTCCGCCCCTGCTCGGCACAGAGCAGCCCGAGGTTGTAGGCGCCGTTGATGTCACCGGCGTCCATCGCGGCCCGGTACCACCGCTCGGCAGTCTGGGTCTCGCCGCGCTCGGCGTGCAGCGCGCCCAGGGCGTTGGCCGCGTTGCCGTCGCCGTTCTGGGCGGCCCGCAGCCACCACACGGCCGCGCTCTCGGTGTCGCCCGCGTCCCGCAGCAGGAACCCGAGCGCGCACGCGGCGCGCGGCTCGCCGTCCCTGGCGGAGGTCAGGTACCAGCGCCCGGCCTCCTTGAGCTCGCCGCGCCGCTCCAGGATCGCCCCGAGGTGCAGCGCGGCCCGCCGGTGCCCGCGCGCGGCGGCCTGGCGGTACCACTGTTCGGCCTCCTCGGCTGCGGTCGGTCCGACACCGTTGTCAGCGTCGGGCTCCCCCGCGCGGACGGCTGGGGCACGGCCCCCACGGACGACGGGCCGGCCCCCACGGCTCGCGCCGCCGATCTCGAACGCCGCACGTGCGATGCGGCGCCCCTCGCGCACGGCGGCACGCTCCTCCTGCTCCGCACGCTGGTCCAGTGCCCGCGCGAGCCGGTACGCGGCCTCACGGTGGCCGCGCTGGGCGGCGACCCGCATCCACCCCTCGGCAGCGGTGTCGCTGCGGTGCTCCAGCAGGTCGGCGAGGGCGTATGCGCCCAGCGCGTGGCCGTGCTCGGCGGACTGGCGCAGCCAGTACTCGGCGGCCGGTTCGTCGCCGCGCTCACGGTGGTGGCGACCGAGGGCGTGTGCGGCCGCGGCGGAACCCGCGACAGCGGCGGTCCGCCACCAGCCGGCCGCCTCGTCGGGGTATCCGCGCTGGTGCAGCAGGACACCCAGGTTGTTGGCGGCGGCGCGGTCCCCGGCGGCGGTGGCGGCGCGCAGATAGGGCTCGGCCCCGTCGAGGTCACCACGGCGCAGCAGCATGGCGCCGAGGACGCTCATCGCCTCGGTGCCGCCCTTCTCGGCGGCGAGCCGCTGCCGGGCCTCCTCGACGGCGTCCCCCGTCTCGTCCGGGTCTGCGGACTGCGCGGAGTCGGCCGGCTGCAGCGCACGGCCGGCGGACGCCGTGAGTTCGGCGGTCAGTACGGACTCGGCCGAGGACCCGGGCTCGGCGGGCACCACAAAATCGACAGGCGGCGCAAAGTCGGCATGCTGCGCAAACCGCCCTGTCGCCAACAGAGTTGCCTTGTCCCCCATAACGTCCATCGTCGCACCACCTGCAACCTGGGTACACCTGGTATACCGCAGCCATTGAGGTCACTACAGCGTTTTGTCGACTTGCCCACAGAGCGACAAGTCAAACACAGATTTCCCCACTCCCCCTGCAACACGTCGAAGGCCCGGATCCTTTGGAGGATCCGGGCCTTCAACTTCAGTAGCGGGGACAGGATTTGAACCTGCGACCTCTGGGTTATGAGCCCAGCGAGCTACCGAGCTGCTCCACCCCGCGCCGTTGCTCAGCAACCGTACCACGGCGCGGGGTGGGACTCTGAATCAGCCGCCTCCGGAGCCCTCGTCACCGCTCTGGTCGCTGTTCTCGCCGGTGTCGCCGCCGGTCCCGTCGGTCGCGGCCTGTGCCTCCTCGGCACGCTTCAGCGCGTCCTCCAGCTCCTGTTGGGCCCGGCCGTACGCCTCCCAGTCGCCGTCCTTGAGCGCCTGCTGGCCCTCGTCGAACGCCTTCTGGGCCTCCTCCAGGGCCTGTTGGACCGTCGGGTCGCCGGACGTCGGCGGCTCGTCGGTGCCCTCGTCGCCGTCGTCCGCCGGTGGCTCGGTGGTGGAACCCTCGGTTTCGAACACCTTGTTGAGCGCCTCGTCGAGGGTGTCCTCGAAGGCCGTGTTGCCGCCGTAGGTGACCAGGACCTTGCGCAGCAGCGGGTACTTGAGTCCGCCGCCTCGCACGTAGACGGGCTCCACGTAGAGCAGTCCGCCGTCGAGCGGGACCGTCAGGAGGTTGCCGTACTCGACCTCCGAGTCGCCGCGCCTCAGGAGACTGATGGTCTCGGCGATGTCCTGCTCGGAGTTGAACTGGCTCTGGACCTGTTTGGGTCCCTCGATGGCCTCGCTCGTCGGCACCTTCAGGATTCTGATCCTGCCGTAGTCCTTGGTGCCCGCTTCGGCGTTGACCGACATGAAACCGCTGAGGTTGTCACGGCCGTTCGGGGTGAACGTCGTGGTCAGCGAGAATTCCTGCTCCTGCACACCCGGCATCTTCATGCTCAGGTAGTACGGCGGCACCGCGTTGCCCGAGGTGTTGGTCGGATCGTCCGGGACCTGCCACACCTCACTGCCACTGAGGAAGGTGTCGGCGTCCTTGACGTGGTACCGGGTCAACAGCTCGCGCTGGACCTTGAACAGGTCCTGCGGATACCGCAGATGGGCCATCAGCGAGTCCGAGATGTCGTTCTTCGACTCCACCGTGCCCGGGAATGCCTTCATCCAGGTCTTCAGGACAGGGTCCTGGGTGTCCCACTGGTAGAGCTCGACCTCACCCGTGTACGCGTCGACGGTCGCCTTCACCGAGTTGCGGATGTAGTTGACCTGGTTCTCCTGGGCCACCACCGCGCGCTGGCTGTTGTCCGCGGTCAGCGAGTCGGCCGTCGTGTCGCCCAGGGTGGTGCGGGAGGCGTACGGATAGCCGTTGGTGGTGGTGTACGCGTCGACGATCCACTGGATCTTCCCGTCGACGACGGCCGGGTAGGCGTCGCCGTCGATCGTCAGCCAGGGGGCGACCGCCTCGACGCGTTCCTTGGGTGTGCGGTTGTACAGGATCCGTGAACCCTCGCCGATGGCTCCGGAGTAGATGATCTGCGGCTCGTTGAATGCCACCGCGTACGCGGCCCGGTTGACCGGGCTGGAGAGGTTGACCCCGCCGTCGCCCGTGTAGCTGGTGGTCTTCTCACCGGTGTCGTCGGAGTAGTCGATCTCCTTCTGGGGACCGCCGACGATGGAGTACTGGGTGGTCTTCTCGCCGTAGTAGACCCGCTGCTGGTACTCGCCCAGTTCGCCCTTGGACGGCAGGTCGGACTCAGTGAACACCGGACGGCCGCCGGAGGTGGCCTCGGTGCCCTTGGCGGCGACCACGCCGAAGCCGTGGGTGTAGCGGAAGTGGTCGTTGATCCAGTTGTTCTTCGGAATGCCGGCGAGGTTCAGCTCACGCAGGCCGATGACCGTGTCCTGCTCCGAGCCGTCCTCGCCGCTGTACCGGTCGACGTCCAGGTTGGCGGGGAACGCGTAGTAGTTCCTCATCTGCTGGAGCTGCTGGAACGTCGGTGAGACGACGTTCGGGTCGAGCATGCGGATGCTCGCCGTGGTGTCGGCGTCCGCGCGGAGCTTGGCCTTGTCGGTGGTGTTGCTGGTGCCCGAGTACTCCTGGACGTCCGTCCCGTCGATGCCGTAGGCCTGCCGGGTGGCCACCAGGTTCTTCTCGACATACGGCGCTTCCTTGGCCTGCTCGTTCGGCTGGACCTGGAACTTCTGGACGATCGCCGGGTACAGCCCGCCGATGAGGATCGCGGAGAGCACCATCAGGCCGAAGCCGATGACCGGCAGCTGCCAGGTGCGCCGCCAGATGGTGGCGAAGAACAGCAGTGCGCAGATGACGGCGATGCAGAACAGGATCGTCTTGGCCGGCAGATACGCGTTCGCGTCGACGTACCTGAGGCCCGTCCAGTTTCCCGTCGCCTTGAAGTCGCTGGACTTCACCGCGAGACCGTACCGGTCGAGCCAGTAGGCGACCGCCTTCAGGGCGACGAAGATGCCGATGAGCACCGACAGGTGCCCGGTGGCCGCGGCCGTGGCGCGCGCGCCCGGGGAGGTGACCCTGAGGCCGCCGTACAGGTAGTGCGTGAGTGCGGCGGCGATCACCGAGAGCACGGCGGCGGCGAAGCCGAAGCCGAGCAGGAAGCGGTACCAGGGCAGGTCGAAAGCGTAGAAGGCGACGTCCAGGTCGAACTGGGGGTCCTTCTGGCCGAACGGCACTCCGTTGACCCACATCAGCCAGGTGCGCCACTGCCCGGAGGCGGAGGCGCCGGCGATGAGGCCCACCAGGGAGGCGATCCCGAGGAGCAGCCACTTCTTGTAGGGCGCGATGCCCATGCGGTACCTGTCGAGGCTCTGCTGTTCCATCGACATGGCGCTCAGTGGTGGCCGCAGCCGGTGCGCCAGCCAGATGTTGAAGCCGACCGAGGCCGACATCAGCAGACCGAAGATGAAGAAGAGCCCGATCTTGGTCCACAGGGTGGTGGTGAAGACGGACGAGTACTTCACCGACCGATACCAGAGCCAGTCCGTCCAGAACCCCGCGAACATGACGAACGCCATGCCGAGGACGGCAAGGACGCCCAGCGTCATGAGCAGCGTCCGGACACGTCGGGACGGTCGGCCCACTCTGATTCGCGGCCCCGTCGGGCCTCCGCCGCGGTCCGGCATCTGGAAAGCCAAGGTGCGCACCTCGAAGTTCGCTGTCGATCCATCAGGCCCGCGTCTACGGACCCTCCAGCGGGCCCCATGGTCGTAGGGGCCTCACCTATGCAACTTACTCACGCTTTACTCGGTTCCCAGATCCGGGAACGAACGAGGCAGGATTGTGACCATGTCCAACACTCCCATGGCAGCGAACCCCCTCACCCGGGCGGTGCTCGAAATCGACGAGTACGCCTCGGGCCTCGGCTGGGACCAGCCCACTCGCCTCTTCGCCCTCGTGGATACCGCGCGTCTGCGGTCCCAGGAACCCGCCCTCGCGGCCCAGCTAGGCCTCCAGGACGCGTCCGAGTCCGCGGGCCTCACCCCGATCGAGCAGGACGAGATCCCCGCCGGCAAGGCGCTGGACGACTTCCTCGGCACCATCGCCTGGCCCGACGCGGTGGTCGGCTGCGCGCTGACCGTGGAGCGGCTGATGCTGCCGCCGTCCGCCGAGGCGTCCGTCCCCGAGAACCTCGACGGGTCCCGCCTCACCCAGTGGGTCGCCTCCCACCCGGACCGTCAGGAGGTCCGTATGACGGTGGCCGTCCTCCGTGACGGCTCCCGCGACTCCGCCCTGCGCCTGCGCGACAAGGACACCCCGACCGAAGTCCTCACCGGCCCCGAACTCGTACCGGGCCTGGCGGAGGCCCTGTCCGCGACCTTCGTGGACTGATCTCCGGCCGTACGGCGTTGGGGGTGCCCCGGCTTCGAGGGCACCCCCACGCGCGCGTGCACGTCCGTCTGCGTCAGCCCTCGATGGTGCACTTCGGCAGGTCGGCGGTGTCGCCGGAGCGGATGTCCTTGAGGGCGCCGAGCGCGTCCTCGATGGTGTCGACCTTGACGAGGGTGAGTCCGTCCGGGGTGTCCTTGGCGGCCGAGGCGCAGTTGTCCTCGGGCGTCAGGAAGTACTGGGCGCCCTTGTCGCGCGCGCCGACCGTCTTCATCTCGATGCCGCCGATGGGGCCGACCCTGCCCTCGTCGTCGATCGTGCCGGTGCCGGCCACGAACGTGCCGCCCGTCAGATTGCCCGGCGTCAGCTTGTCGTAGATACCGAGGGCGAACATCAGTCCGGCGCTCGGGCCGCCGACGTCGGCGAGCTTGATGTCGATGGTGAACGGGAAGGTGTGGTCGGTTCCGGCGGAGATCCCGACGATGGCCCGCTCCTCGCCCGAGTCGTCGGACCTGGCCGTGGTGATCGTGACCTTCTCGGTCTCGGTCGCCGTCCTGTTCGCCTTCTCGGCGGCGGCCTGCGCCTTGGCGGGCACGATGACGAAGTCGACGTCCTCGCCCGGCTTGTGCCGGGTGACGAGTTTCGCGACGTCCTCGGGGACCTTGACCGCCGTACCGTCGACGGACTTGATCACGTCACCGGCGTGCAGCTTGCCCTCTGCCGGGGAGTCCTTGAGGACGGTGGAGACGATCACCCAGGACTTCACCGGGATGTCCAACTGCTTCAGGGCCGCGACCTTGGCGCTCTCCTGGGACTGGCTGAACTCCTCCGCGTTCTCCTGGGTCGACTGCTCCTCGGTCTTGCCGTCCGGGTACAGCGTGTCGTGCGGAACGACCTTGTTGTCGTGCGCAAGCCAGCCGTACACGGCCTCGACGAGGTTCATCCTGTAGTCGGCGCTGGTGACCCTGACCGTCGTCATGTTGAGGTGGCCGGTCGCCGCATACGTCTTACGCCCGGAGATCTGCAGCACCGGCTCGCCGTCGTGCTCCCCGAGCGTGTTCACCGTCGGCCCCGGTGACATCTCCGCATAAGGCACGGGAATGAACACTCCCGCGCACAGGAGCGCGATCAGCATCAGGGTGGAGGCGAGCATCGTCGCGGTGCGGCGTGGCATGGAACGACAGTACGGGACAGGCTATAAGTGCACTGCCGGGGCCGTCCGTCCGGGGCGACGGCGAAGCCGCCCGCGCTGGCCCCTGGGGCGTGTTTCGAAAGTCCCACGCGGGCGGCCCTCCGCCTTGCGGCACACCGCACCAGACGCCGCGAGCCCGCCCTCCGGACGGACGACGCTACTTTCGAAAATCGACCTTCTAGCCGCCGGAGTGGGACCGCTCCATGGCCTCGCGGAAGCGCGAGTAGCCCGCGAGCTCGGTGCCGTCCTCGATGGTCCTGCGGTTACGGCCGACCCAGCCACCCCACAGTCCGGCACCGATCGCAGCCACAAGTGGAATCAGCAACCAGGCGAGCGCCGCCATGCCGACCTCCCAACCCCTCAAGCGACCGCAACTGACTGATCAGCAGATTATCCGTCTACTCCGTCAACGCTCGCGCCGGGGGGCGGGTTACGCAACCGGAACGCGCACGGATGCATTCCGGTCGGCTTCAGCAGGCCCCCACCCATTGCTCCGTACCGTCGGAGAACTTCTGACGCTTCCAGATGGGCACCTCGTGCTTCAGATCATCGATGAGTTTCCGGCACGCCTCGAAGGCTTCGCCCCGGTGCGGACACGACACGGCGACGACCACGGCCAGGTCCCCGACCTTCAGGTCCCCCACCCGGTGCACGGCCGCGAGCGCCCGCACCGGATACTCCGCGACCACCGCCTCCGCGATCCGCCGCATCTCGGCTTCGGCCGTCGGATGACACGAATAGCCGAGCTCGTCCACATCGGCTCCCCCGTCGTGATTCCGCACGGTGCCCACGAACAGCGCGGTCCCCCCGGCCGCGTCGTCCCCCACCGCCCGGAACACCTCGTCCACGGAGAGCACCGTCTCCCGAACACCGATCAGCCTGACGGGCTTCTCAGCCCCCCGCTCACCGGGATGATCATCATTCACTGCCATACCCCCATCGTGCCCCACCCGCCCCCGACCCGACATGGTCGAAACAGCGCACGCGCGCGCGTGGGGGCTTGGAGTCTCGTACAGCCACGCACTATCGCGGGCAGTCGTGCCGCCGGCGCGGCACCGGTGGACGCGGCGGCACCGGCAAGCGCCGGTGACCGAAACCCACCCCCGCCCGGCCCCGGCGAAGGCGCACCCTCAGATCCGCCGCCGAGCCTTCCGGGCCCGCCGTACCAACGCCGCCGTACCCAGGAGCGCGACCGTCGCACCCGCGGCGCCCGCCGCCGTCGCGTCCTTGCGCCCCAGCCGTCGTCCCGCCACGGTGTGCCGCCCCGCGACCTCCTCCAGCAGCTCCGCGAGCACTTCCTCGTTCGTCCACAGGGGCCGCCACCCTGCCTCGTGCAGCCGGCTCCCGCTGACGACCCACGGATACATCGTGTACGCCAGATCCCCGGCCGGCGATGGCGTCAGCCCGATCCGGTGCAGCCGGGCCGCGGCGCCGAGCGCGACCGCGGACGGCAGCTCCATGCGCCGGATCCCGCTGAGCTCCTCGACCTCCTCCTGCTCCAGCCACCCCTCGCACCCGACGGCCAGCTCCCCGTCGACCTTCTCCAGGACGGCGTACTCCAGCGCTCCGCACAGGTCTTCGACGTGACAGAACTGCCAGGCGGGCCGCGACCCGGCCACCACCAGTAGCCGAGGCGACTCGAAATACCTGGTCAGCGCTGTGTCCGTGCCCCCGACGAGGACGGCCGGCCGTACGACCGTGACATTGAGGCCCGGGTGGGCGCGCGGCGCCCGGCGCGCGAGCCGCTCGATCTCCAGCAGATCGCCGACGCCGGTGGCCTCGGCGGTCGCCCGCAGCTCGGCGTCCTCCAGGAGCGGCAGTTCGTTGTCGGGCAGTGCTCCGTAGACCATCGCCGAGGTGCACAACACGACCCGGTGCACCCCGGCGGCGGCCGCCGCCGTGAGCACGGTCTGAGTGCCGCGCACGTTGTACGCGCTGCGGGCCGCCGAGTCCGCGCCCAGGTCGAGGTCGACCGCGAGGTGCACCACGACATCCGCCCCGCGCAGCTTCTCGGCGATGGCCGGGTCCCGCACGTCCAGGATGTGCCACTGGGCGGACGCGCACTCGCCGCGCCGCTCGTCGATGGCGATGACCTGCCGGATCTCTTCGGAGTCGGCGAGCCGCTCGGCGAGCAGCGCTCCGACGCCGGACGCGGCACCGGTGACCGCGACGACGGGCCCGCGCGCGGCGGGACTGGTTGAGTGGTTTCGCGCTGCGCGAACCTGCGGATCTGGGGAACTCACCGGGCGTCTCCAGCGGTTGTCTTCAGTACGAACGCGCGTGACGCGTGCGTACCAGGTGGCATCCATCCTGCCGCAGGCCTTCGGTCGGCGGAGCACCGAGGCCTTAACCCGCCGTAGTGTCTACGCTGGATGGTGTTCGGGCAGCCGTGCCGTCGGAGAAAACCCGATGGCCCTATCAGCCGAGGAATCCCGTGAGTGACACCCCATTCGGATTCGGCCTTCCGCCGGAGGAGCCGGACGACGGCGACGAGGGCAAGAAGAAGGACCAGGAGAGCGGTGGTGGTCAGGGACCGGCCAACCCGTTCGGCTTCGGGTTTCCCGGTGCCGGCGGCCCCGGCGCCGACAATCCGTTCGCCGCGATGTTCGGTTCCATGAACCCCACCGACCTGGGCGCCGCCTTCCAGCAGCTGGGCCAGATGCTCTCGTACGAGGGCGGTCCGGTGAACTGGGACATGGCCAAGCAGATCGCCCGCCAGACGGTCTCCCAGGGGACCGCGGACGGCACGAAGGACGCGAGCATCGGCCCCGCCGAGCGCACCGCCGTCGAGGAGGCCGTCCGCCTGGCCGACCTGTGGCTGGACGACGCGACGTCCCTGCCGTCCGGCGCCGGCTCCGCCGTGGCGTGGAGCCGCGCGGAGTGGGTGGAGGCGACCCTGCCCGCCTGGAAGGAGCTCGTCGACCCGGTGGCCGAGCGGGTCGGCGGCGCCATGGGCGACATCCTGCCGGAGGAGATGCAGGCCATGGCCGGCCCGCTGATCGGCATGATGAAGTCGATGGGCGGCGCCATGTTCGGCCAGCAGATCGGCCAGGCCGTGGGCGTGCTCGCGGGCGAGGTTGTCGGCTCGACCGACGTCGGCCTGCCGCTCGGCCCGGCCGGCAAGGCCGCGCTGCTGCCGCTGAACGTGGCGGCGTTCGGCGAGGACCTGGGCGTCGCCACGGACGAGGTGCGGCTCTACCTGGCCCTGCGCGAGGCCGCCCACCAGCGGCTCTTCGCCCATGTCCCGTGGCTGCGCTCGCACCTGTTCGGCGCGGTCGAGGGCTACGCGCGCGGGATCAAGGTCGACACGGCCAAGCTGGAGGACGTGGTCGGCCAGTTCGACCCGCAGAACCCCGAGGAGCTGCAGCAGGCGCTCCAGCAGGGCATGTTCCAGCCGGAGGACACTCCGGAGCAGAAGGCCGCCCTGGCTCGTCTGGAGACGGCACTGGCGCTGGTGGAGGGGTGGGTGGACGCGGTGGTGCACGCCGCCGCCAAGCCGCGACTGTCGTCCGCGGACGCCCTGCGCGAGACGCTGCGCCGCCGGCGCGCCACCGGCGGTCCGGCCGAGCAGACCTTCGCCACGCTCATCGGCCTGGAGCTGCGCCCCCGCCGCCTGCGTGACGCCTCCCGCCTGTGGGCCTCCCTCACGGACGCGCGCGGTGTCGACGGCCGTGACGCCCTGTGGGCCCACCCGGACATGCTGCCCACCGCCTCCGACCTGGACGACCCGGACGGCTTCGTCCACCGAGAGCAGCTGGACTTCTCCGAGCTGGACAAGATGCTCGGCGAGGCCGCGGGCGGCTCCACCGACAAGCCTGATCCGAAGCAGAAGGACGACGACACCGAGTGAGCCTGCACGACGACGCGGTCCTCGTACTGAAGAGCTACGAGGACCAGGCCGAGCTGCGCCAGGCGTATCTGGACCATCTGGCGGCCCACCCGGACGGCATGTGGAAGGCGTGCGGCGCCGGGCACATCACGGCGAGCAGCCTGGTGATCGACCCCGAGCGCGGGCAGGTGCTGCTCACCCTCCACAAGAAGCTGCGCATATGGCTCCAGATGGGCGGCCACTGCGAGCCCGAGGACACCACCCTGGCGGACGCGGCCCTGCGCGAGGCGACGGAGGAGTCCGGCATCGCGGGTCTGACGCTCCTGCCGGGTGGCCCGGTCCGCCTCGACCGCCATGAGACCCCGTGCGCCTGGCACCTGGACGTCCAGTACGCGGCTCTCGCCCCCGCCGGAGCCGTGGAGGTGATCAGCGACGAGTCCCTCGACCTGCGCTGGTTCCCCTACGACGAGGTGGCGACCGTGGCCGACGAGTCGGTCGTACGGCTGCTGGAGGCCACGCGGGCGCGGCTCTGAGCCGCTCTTCCGTGTGGATCCGTCCACGATCGGTGTGAAGCCGACGGGTTCCGTAAAGGCCCCCGCTGGGGGGACGGACCCGTGAGGGTGACCGCCATGGACGGTCGCCCCTACGGGTCCTTGCCCGGACTGATCCCGCGTGGGTGATCAGTTGCGGCTGCCCCCGAGGGAGTTCCCGGTCAGTCCGGCGGAGCCCATGCCGAACTGTCCGAGGACCCCGGACGTACGCAGGTGCTGCGGCGGCAGCAGTTCGCTCGGCTGTACGAGGACGTGTCCGTGGCCGGAGAAGTGCATCTCCCAGCCCTCACCGGTGGAGCCCCGGCGGCGCCACACGGCGGAGGTGGAGGTCGGCGCCTGGAGCTGTGTGCGCAGTGACGTGGACCAGGCGATGACGGCGTCCGAGTCGACGCAGACGTTCTTCTCGGGGGTCACTTCGAGGGTCAGCGGCTCGCCCGAGGTCATCAGGACCACCTTGCCGTCACCGGAGAGCTCCAGGTTGTACGCCCCCGCCGAGGCCACCTCGACGGCGCTGTCCACGGCGACGATGCCGACGTTGAGCGAGCCGTCGAAGGCGAGTACGGCGGAGGAGTCGACGGTGATGCCGTTGCCGGCCTCCATGATGTGCAGGTACTGCGCGAAGTTGGCGAGATAGACGATCCCGTTGCCCTTGCAGCGCATGAGTTCGAGCCGCTCACCGGTCATCCGCTCGGCATTGCGCCAGCTGCGGTTGCGGTACTGGCTGTCGAAGTCGACCTGCCCCTCGAAGGCGGCCATCGCGCCCTGGCGGGCCAGGACGGGGCTGCTGCCGATCGTGACGTCGGTCTTGAGCAACTGGGGGTTCTGCAGTGTGTAGCGCTCCGTGTGGTTCACCGGAATGTGCGCGAAGAGTGTGCTGTGCATGGGGTGCTGTTCTCCTCTCGGTCCCGGTCAGCCACGGATCTTGAAACGGTCGCCGGTGTCCTCGCTGGGCTGGACGACCACGAAGCCCTGCCCCTTGAACCCGATCTGGAATGCCTCCCCGCTGCCCCGGCCGATGAGCGCGCCGGCCTTGATCGTGCGGCGGGCCTTCATGTCGAGGCCGTCGGTCCAGGCGATCAGCGCGTCCGGGTCGACGTAGGTCTCCCGTTCGCCGCAGTCGAGGGAGATCGGCACGCCCCGACTGACCAGGGCGACCCATCCGGTGCCGCGGATCACGAGGTTGGTGAGGCCGGAGCCGGAGAGCTTGGCGAGGCCCTTGACCGGCTCGATGGTGAGCTGGAGGGAGGCGTCGCAGGCCAGCAGGGCGGGGCCGTTGACGGACAGTGCCTCGTTGTTCAGGTGGAGGACGAGGACGTCGCCGCCGTAGTCGGCGAGGTAGAGGTCGCCGTCGCCCCGGCAGAGCATCAGCTTGCCGCCCTCGCCGGTGACCATCTCCTCGGCGCTGCGGCGCAGCGTGGCGGGCGGGCCGTCGAACTGTACGTAGCCGTCGTAGGCGATCATCGAGCCGGCCTTGGCCAGGAGGTCCTGGCCGGTGACCATGGTGACCTTGAGCGTCTTGGAGCTGTGCACGCCCATGCGGACGCCGGTGGACGCGGAGCGGTGCGCGTTGAGTGTCTGGAGGTCCATGCTCTGCCTCACACCTCGAAGGGCTGGACGACGACGAAGTTGCCGGGGGCACCGCGGAACTGGAGGTTCACGGCCTCCTGGGTCTGCCGGGCGTACCCGGAACGGCGCAGCCGGAGCGAGGTCGTGGTGACGGCCTGCGCGCCGGCGGACCAGGCGATGACGGCGTTGCCGTCGACGTAGGTGGCCGGGCCGACGGGCAGAACGACGGGAACGCCGCGCGTCTTGACCACGACCGCGCCCGTGCCGGAGAAGAGCATGCTGAACAGGCCGCCACCGGGCAGGCCCGCGCCCTCGATGCGGCGGATCTCGGTGTCCAGGGCCTCGTCGAAGGCGAGGACCCCGCGCGCGCTGGTGTAGAGCTGCTCGTTCTCCAGACGGATGACGAAGAGGTGGCTGCCCTCGTCGGCGAGGAACACCTCACCGTCTCCGGAGCAGCGCATCAGGGCCATGCCCTGGCCCGTGAGCTGACCCGTCAACTTGCCGAGCAGTCCGGAACCCTTGTGGGCGAAGTCGATATCGCCCTGGTAGGCGACCATGCTGCCCTGCTTGGCGAGGATGTTGGCGCCCTTGGTGAGCGTCGTCCGCACGAGCTGTGGGTTCTGCTCGGTCCAGCGGTCGCCGACGGGTGCCTCGGAGTACTTCGTCAGGACGACGCGCAGGCCCGCCTCCGGGGGCACCGGCGCGAGATGCGCACCACCGCCGAAGGGCTGGGAGTGCCCCGGGAAGGCCGCGGGGGCGCCGGGAGGCGTGAACGGGCCGCCCTGGGGCGCGGCCCCCGGAGGCGTGAAGAGGCCACCCTGAGGCGGGGCACCGGGAGGCGCGAAGGGCCCACCCTGCGGTGCGGGCGCAGCGGTGCCGCCGGGCGGCGTGCTCAGGGGCGCGACGATGGTCGGTGCGGTGTGTACGGAGGGTGCGGGCGCCGGGGGCGGCGCGAACCCCTGCGCGGGCACCGGGGCCGGTGCGGGCGGAGCGGCGGGGGCGCCGAACGCGGGTGGGGCGAAGCCGGGCCCGGCTTCGGTCTGCGGCTGCTGCGGCGCGGCGGGCTCCTCCTCGGCGACCTCGCCGCCGAAGTTCTTCAGCAACGCGTCGAGGCCGCCGTCGAAGCCCTGTCCGACGGCCGCGAACCGCCATACGTCCTTCAGGTAGAAGTCGCCCAGCATCACGGCGCGCTCGGTGGAGAACTCCGAGCCCTCGAACGGGTACCGGGCCACTTCCTCACCGCCCGCGACGATCCGGATGTAGCCGGGGCTGATCTGCGACATCTGCCCGCTGCCGTCGAGCGTCGCCGTGAAGGACAGCTTCTGGATCCGCGGCGGGATCTTGTCGAGGGTGACGCGGAAGGACTCCGTGTCACCCGGCTGGGCCCCCAGGAGCTGGATCGACTCCTCCGGGCTCTTCGGCTGGTTGAAGAAGACGAAGTAACGGTCGTCCGAGAGCCGTTCGTCGGCGTCCAGACCGAAGCAGCTGATGTCGAAGGTCAGCCCGGGGCCGGAGATCTGTACGCCTACGTACAGATCCGTACCGGCGGTGAGGTCACTGATCTTGGCCTTGTGGCCGCGTTGGAATTCCCTGGCCATGCGTGACGACCGTCCCCCATCCCGAAAGTGAGTGCGCCTGCGAGTGCGTCGCGTCAGGCTAACGCCAAAGTCCTGAGGCGAACGAGGCTGGTACAGAACCAGTACAAGAGCGCGACTTCGGTCGCCAGTCCCACAAGCGCACCCACGTGCGTGCGAGGTACCCGTTTCACATCGCTCGACCTCAGGGCACGGGTCCCGGCTCGCGTTCAGCCGCTGGTCGCACGTCTCCCGAGGGACGTCCGCGCGGTGGTGTCACTCGTCGCGCGTGACCGGCAGACGAGGCAGCCGGTCGGCGGCGACCACCCCTTCGAGGTAGCCGCGAGCGCGCTCGGTACGGGGATAGGCCTCCAGCAGCTGCCAGAAGCGGGGCCCATGACCTGGTACGAGCAGATGGGCGAGTTCGTGGACAAGGACGTAGTCGACGACGTACTCGGGCATGCCCTGCAGCCGGTGCGAAAGACGGATGCTTCCCTCTGCGGGGGTGCACGAGCCCCAGCGGGTGTTCTGGTTGGTGACCCAGCGGACCGAGGTGGGCCGGGCCCGACCGCCGAAGTACTGGTCCGAGAGCCGGGCGGCGCGCTCCACCAGCTCGGCGTCACCGAGGAGCCGTTTGCTTTCCTGCGCCGCCAGCTTGTCGAGCATGACGGTCACCCAGCGCTGCTCCTCCGCCTCGGACATCCGAGCGGGGATGAGCACGACGGTGCGATCGCCCTCGCGGTACGCGGAGACCGTTCTGCGCCGTCGCGCGCTCCTGCGGACCTCGATCGCGCTCGCCCCCGAGCCGCTTGGCGGCTGGCTCGTCGTGCTGCGCTGTGGCTTTCCGGCGCGGTGCAGTGGGTCGGCGGGCACGCCCCGACGTTACCCGCTGCGCACGGGGGAAGTCCCGCCTCCGGGACGGTTCGATACCGATCCGCACTCCGAGCGCCTGATTTGTACGACGAATACCGTCGCCTGTGGACAACTCTCGACACTCATCGTCGCGGTGCGTGCATGCTGGCACTCGTCGGCGGACCAGGCACTCGCACCGTCGGCACACGGGAACCTTCTTCTGGCTACGGGGGCCGATCATGCATCCGATGGTGAAGCCCGCGCTCCGGCGCGGCTGGCGGGATCTCAACACCGTGCAGTTCGGTCTGGCGCCGGCGCACGCCATGATGCTGGGCCCGATGGACACGGCGACAGGCAGCTTCCTCGCGCTGCTCGACGGCACACGCGGGCTGCCGCTCCTGCGTGACGAGGGGCGCCGCATGGGTCTTCCGGACGGTCATGTGGACGGGCTGGTGGACCGGCTGGCCCGGTCCGGGCTGCTGGACGACGCGACGGGCGGCGGCCCGGCCGCGGACGCCCTGCGGGGCAAACGCGAGGTCCTGGACCGATTGCGGCCCGACGCCGCCACACTCTCTCTGGTCACGCCCGACCCGGGCGACGCCATGACACGTCTGGCCGCCCGCCGGTCACTGAGAGTGCAGGTACGGGGTGCGGGGCGGGTGGGGGCGGTGCTCGCCTCACTGCTGTCGGGGGCCGGAGTCGGCGAGGTCGACGTCCGCGATGTCGGCCGGGTCGAGCCATGGGACGTGACGCCGGGTGGCCTGCCGGCCGAGTCGATCGGCGAGCGCCGGGACGCGGCGGCACGCCGGGCCGCCCGCCACGCGGCACCCGATCGTCCGCCCCGGCGCCGCCGCGGACCCCAGCCGCCGCCGGCGGACCCGTCCGCGGACATGCGGGCGAACCGCCTCCGCGAGGAGCCCGGCTTCTCACTGGTGGTCCTCGCCCCGCGCGACGGTGTCGACGTCCACGCCCCGAAGCCCACCGCCGCCGAGCCGCTCATCGCCTCCGGTACACCACACCTGTACGCCGGAGTGGTGGAGGGGACGGGTGTGGTCGGACCCTTGGTCCTGCCCGGTGAGACGGGCTGCGCGGGCTGTCTCGACCAGAGCCGTACCGACCGCGACGAGACCTGGCCGCGGCTGGTCGCGCAGTGGCGGTCCGGCCGTCCGCGCCAGGTCGAGGCGTGCGATCTGACTCTGGCCACGACCGTCGCCGGACTGGCCGCAGGGCATACGCTCGCCTTCCTCGACGGGCAGGTCCCCTCCAGCGTCGGCGCCCGCTGGGAGGTCTCGGTGCCGGGCTTCGACTGGCACCCACGCCCGGTGTGGCCGCATCCGGCATGTTCCTGCGCGGCTGCCGACACAGGTGCCGCCGGAAAAGGTAACGGGGAACACGTCGCAAAGGACGGGGAGGCACGCGAGACAATGGCTGGGCATCAGCGGTCAACGAGGCTGTCTCGCAAGGCACACGCGGCACAGCCTGCTGGGACTTGGAGGGCGCATGTCTGATCTTCCCCGGAAGGCGGTCACCCGGACCGCCAAGCTCGCCGCGCTTCCGCTCGGCATCGCAGGTCGGGCCACCTGGGGACTCGGCAAGCGGATCGTCGGCGAGTCGGCGGATCTCGTGGGCCGCGAACTCCAGCAGCGCACGGCGGAGCAGTTGTTCAAGGTCCTGGGCGAGCTGAAGGGCGGCGCGATGAAATTCGGGCAGGCCCTGTCCGTCTTCGAGTCGGCGCTCCCCGAGGAGGTCGCGGGCCCCTACCGCGCGGCGCTGACGAAGCTCCAGGAGGCGGCGCCGCCGATGCCCACGCGCACGGTGCACGCCGTGCTGGAGGAACGCATCGGGCAGGACTGGCAGGAGCTGTTCCTGGAGTTCGAGGACAAACCGGCCGCCGCCGCCTCGATCGGCCAGGTGCACCGCGCGGTGTGGCACGACGGCCGCCCGGTCGCCGTCAAGGTGCAGTACCCGGGCGCGGGCGAGGCTCTCCTCTCCGATCTCGGCCAACTGAGCCGGTTCGCCCGTCTCCTGGGTCCGCTGGTCCCCGGGATGGACATCAAGCCGCTCATCGCGGAGCTGCGGGACCGTGTCTCCGAAGAGCTCGACTACGGCTTGGAGGCCCAGGCCCAGCAGGCACACGCGGAGGAGTTCGCGGGCGACCCGGATGTCGTGGTCCCCGCCGTGGTGCATCAGTGCGAGCAGGTGCTGGTGACGGAGTGGATGGACGGCACGCCCCTCTCAGAGGTGATCACCGACGGCTCCCAGGAACAGCGGGACCGGGCGGGGCAGCTGCTGACCCGCTTCCTCTTCTCGGGCCCGGCCCGTACCGGCCTACTGCACGCCGACCCGCATCCCGGCAATTTCCGCCTCCTGCCGGACGAGAAACTCGGCTGGCGTCTCGGCGTCCTCGACTTCGGCACGGTGGACCGTCTGCCGGGCGGCCTGCCGGCGACGATCGGTGAGGCCCTGCGGCTCACCATCGAGGGAGAGGCCGACGCGGTCTACGAGATGCTCTGCACGGAAGGCTTCGTGAAGGAGTCGATCGACCTGGACCCGGACGCGGTCCTCGACTATCTGCTGCCCATCATCGAACCGGCACGGGCGGACGAGTTCGCCTTTGCCCGCGGCTGGATGCGCAGCCAGGCCACCCGCATAGCCGACCCCCGCTCCCCCGCCCACCAACTCGGCAAGCAGCTGAACCTGCCGCCGTCCTATCTCCTCATTCACCGCGTGACCCTGAGCACCATCGGCGTCCTGTGCCAACTCGGCGCGACGGTCCGCATGCGTGACGAACTGGAGGAATGGCTGCCGGGCTTCCTGTCGGAAGAGGAGGAGGGCGAAGCGGCCGCGGGGGCGTGAGAGGGCGACCTGCGTCTCACCGGGGCCGCTCCGAAGCATT
This sequence comes from Streptomyces sp. TG1A-60, assembly GCF_037201975.1. Taxonomy (NCBI): domain Bacteria; kingdom Bacillati; phylum Actinomycetota; class Actinomycetes; order Kitasatosporales; family Streptomycetaceae; genus Streptomyces; species Streptomyces sp. TG1A-60. Next base: position 2,756,803 of record NZ_CP147520.1, read on the forward strand.
CCTGATCCGACCGGATCGGCAGCACGGCAACGTATCGGTCCCGGGCTCACCGGCCGAGTCCAGCCGGCCCTCGATCGCTCTCAGGCTCTCTCGGGCACAGGCCTCGCAGATGTAGTGCCGTCCGTCGTTCTCCACGGAACAGACCAACAGCGGCTGGAGGGCTTCGACGGTGGTTTCGCAGCGGGCGCACACGAGGGCCTGGAGTTCTGTGGCGGGGCCACTGTGGTCGCCGTCCCCGGAAAGGCTTGTCCCCCGGCGACAGCAACGCCGCGGTCGGCGGACGCGCGGTCACCACGCACCGCGGGGGCCGGCCCCGTGGGACCGGCCCCCGCGAGGAGCCACTGCTACGAATGGTCGTGATGCGCCTGTCCCGGCTGGATCATGGCGGTTGCCGTGTGGCGGCTACTGCATGACCGCCATGGCGAGCGCACGGCGGGCGCGCAGCGAGGCGCGCTCGGCCCGGCGCTGCATCCGGCGGGCGACCACCAGGCGCATGGCCTGGCGCTCCTGCCCGGCCTGGTACAGGCGCTCGTGCATATGCGCACGGGCGAGGGCTTCTGGCATGAGATGCATTTCTCGGGTCCTGTTCTGACGCGAGTCGTTCGCGCCGGTGGTGAAGTCTGGAGTCGCGGAGCCGGCGGGTTCGCTCGTGGACGGCTTCATCGGGGCCTGCTTCTTGGGGTCGTGCGTGAGGGGGCGGTCGATTGTTCCGGTGATGTTCATGCTGTGACCGGGTTCTTGCGCGGGCGACCACGAGGCCGCTTGCGGGCCACGACGACACCTTGGACGAAGAGCTCGCCACCCCAGACGCCCCAGGGCTCACGCCGCTCCTTGGCGCCGGCGAGGCAGGCCTCCATCAGCGGGCAGGTGCGGCAGAGAGCTTTGGCGTACTCGACATCGGCCGGCGACTCGGCGAAGAAGACCTCCGGGTCGTAGGAGCGGCAGGGGACGGGCACGCCGAGGTTCTCGATGGCGTCGTCGAGCGCGGTGAGCGCGGTGAGCGGGGTCAAGGTGGAGTCCTCCGTGAGGCCGGGCGGGGGGATCGTTTCGGAAGGCGGTACGGACGGGGCGTGCGCTTCGAGTTGCACGGTTCGTCTTCCTCGTCTGGTCGTTCCGGCCTGTTGGCCGGTGGCGGCTGGTACCGGGTTCTTTTCTTGTCCCGAGGCCCCTTCGCTCTGCAACCCCCGGTCGGGGACAAACAGAAGGGCCGCGGATCCCGGATGGGGTTCCGCGGCCCTGAAGGCGCCGGCCTGATCGTCGATCAGGCTGGATCACTCCAGGGTTCAGGCCCACGGAAGGCCCACATCAGGTGGTGCTGCGTCGTCTGCTTCCGGAATCCGGCACCGGCCGCCGCGAAGGCATAGGCCTGCGCCTGCGCCGCTACTGCTGCTTCCAGTGCCTTGGTCGGTCGCTCATTGCGCTCACGGACGGGAAGACCCGCGGGAGACACGCAGGACGCCGGACGGCCGCCACGGACGGCGGACAGACCGGTGCCCAGGTTCGAGACGCCGAGCATGGACGTGGAGACGGCCGAGCGATCGGTCATTTTGACCGTGCTGATGAAGCTGGTGTTGATGCTGATCACTGGGATCGCCTCCTCTCGGCGTCTACGGGGACCGGCGCGAACCAATCCGACGGATATGAAGTACACCACGAAATCAGGGCCTTCGAGAAGGCCGCTGCTCTCGTGCCTAAGAACCTATGGGGATTGCTGGGGCATGCGCAAACTATTTTTTCGACGAGTTCGTTTCAGCCGTTCCCGTCCGCACCCCCAGGCTCCCGACCTGCGCAGATGTCGAGAACATCGGCGCCGTACCGCTGGAGCTTACGGGCGCGGACGCCGGGGATGCGACCGAGTTCAACCGGAGTGATTGGCCCCGCTTCCGCGATCGCCATCAGCGTCCGGTCGGTGAAGACACAGAAGTCCGGCTGCCCGCTGCGCTGCGCCTGGACGGCCCGCCACTCCCGCAGCCGCTCGTAGAGACCCTCGTCCATGTCGGAGGGGCAGTCCTCGCAGCGCATCAACTTCATCTCACCGGCGTCCCGCAGAGTGCGCCCGCAGACGCGGCAGCGGGCCGGGGCCCGGCTGGCGCGGCGCAGGGCCGCCTCGGTGCCACCGTTCGCGAAGTCGCCGAGCCGGCCACCTACCGAGCCCGGTTCCACGCCTCCGGAGCCGCCCGCGCCGGTCCGGCCCGCCATGGCGGTGGATCCTGGGCGCAGGCCGTTGAGGAAGCGGCTGGGGTGGCGGTTGGGGCGGTTGCCCGGCGATCGGGACAGAGCCCAGGAGACGGAGAGCTGCTCCCGGGCGCGGGTGACGCCCACGTAGAGGAGTCGTCTCTCCTCCTCGATCTGCTCGTCCGTTCTCGCGTAGGTGATCGGCATCATGCCCTCGGCGACGCCGACCAGGAAGACGACGTCCCACTCCAGGCCCTTCGCGGAGTGCAGCGAGGCGAGGGTGACGCCCTGGACGGTCGGGGCGTGCTGGGCGCTCGCCCTTTCGTCCAGTTCCGCCACCAGGTCGCCGAGGGTGGCGTCGGGCTTGGCCGCGGCGAAGTCCCGGGCGAGGTTCACCAGGGCCGCCAGTGACTCCCAGCGCTCCCTCACCGCGCCGGACCCCGCCGGGGGTTCGCCGGTCCAGCCCTCGCCGGACAGCACGGCCCGCACCTGTGAGGGAAGGTCGACGGCGTCCTCGAGGAGGGTGTCGTTGCCGCCGAAACGGGCGGCGGCCCGCAGTGAGGCGCCCGCCTTGCGCACCTCGGGTCGGTCGAAGAACCGTTCTGCGCCGCGCAGTCGGTAGGGCACCCCCACGTCCGCGAGGGCCTGCTCGTAGGTCTCGGACTGCGAGTTCGTGCGGAACAGGATGGCGATCTCGCTCGCGGGGACTCCGGAGGCGATGAGATCACGGATGCGGCGGGCTGCACCCTCGGCCTCGGCGGGCTCGTCCGTGTACTCGGTGTAGCGGGGCTCGGGGCCCGGTGGGCGCTGGGAGATCAGTTCGAGTCGGTGGTCGGCGGCGCGGCCACGGGCCTGGGAGAGCAGGTCGTTGGCGAGGTGGACGACCTGCGGGGTGGAGCGGTAGTCGCGGACGAGCTTCACGACCGTGGCACCGGGGTGGCGCTGGCGGAAGTCGAGCAGATGGTCGGGAGTTGCGCCGGTGAACGAGTAGATCGTCTGGCTGGCGTCGCCCACGACGCACAGGTCGTCCCGGTCGCCGAGCCACAACTCCAGAAGGCGCTGCTGGAGGGGGCTGACGTCCTGGTACTCGTCGACCACGAAGTGCTGGTACTGGGAGCGGACCTGCTCGGCGATGTCGTGGCGGTCCTGGAGGATGCCGACGGTGAGCAGGAGGACATCCTCGAAGTCCATGACAGCGCGCTCGCGTTTGAGGTCCTCGTACGTCGCGTAGATCCGGGCGATCTCCGCCGGGTCGCGGGGCGCCTCGCGACCGTGCTTGGCGGCTGCTGCGGCGTAGTCGGTGGGGACGGTCCGGGTGACCTTCGACCATTCGATCTCGGCGGCGGCGTCCCGCAGTTCGCTGCGATCGAGACGGATGCGGCAGGCGGTGGCCGCGTCGGCGACGAGTTGGATCTTGCGGTCGACGAGGCGCGGCATGCCGCCGCCGACGGCCTTCGGCCAGAAGTACTGGAGCTGGCGCAGGGCGGCCGAGTGGAAGGTCCGGGCCTGGACTCCGGCGGCGCCGAGCTGACGAAGGCGGCCTCGCATCTCGCCGGCTGCCCGGTTGGTGAAGGTGACGGCCAGCACGCTGGCGGGCTGGAGGATTCCGGCGCGCACCCCGTAGGCGATGCGGTGGGTGATCGCCCGGGTCTTGCCCGTGCCGGCGCCCGCCAGGACGCACACCGGACCGTGCAGGACGGTCGCCACCGCGCGCTGCTCGGGGTCGAGCCCTTCGAGCACCGCGTCGGCCGAGTCGGGGACCTGCGGGAAGAGGGTGGAGTGCGTTGCTGCTGTCACATGGCCATGCTGCCAGGTCGCCTGAGACGGCTGAGCACGTTGTCCACAGGCAGGTACTCGCAGTCGTACTAATGCGGCAGGCGCCACTGTATGTCCGTGCGGCGGGCGCCCGGCAGCGGTGGTGGACACCACCCGCGTACGGGAATGGCGAGCCCGTCGCGTACGTTCCCCTCACTGCGACCACGCACCCCTCAGACCGTGAAGGAGCGCCGGGAAAATGGCGGGCACTGTGACGATGTACAGCACCACGTGGTGCGGCTACTGCCGACGGCTGAAGAGCCAGATGGACCGTGAGGGCATCACGTACAACGAGATCAACATCGAGCAGGACCCGGAGTCCGCGGCGTTCGTGGAGAAGGCGAACGGCGGGAACCAGACGGTGCCCACTGTTCAGGTAGTTCCCTCCAGTGGTGGCGCTGAGGTCGTGATGACGAACCCGAGCCTTGCCCAGGTGAAGCAGGCGCTCGGCGTCTGACTCACATGACGCACACGACCCCCGACCGGCCTGGCGCCGGATCGGGGGTTTTGTATGCCCAGCATGTACAAGGCGACTTGGCGGTAACGTGATCGACATGACGGCCGAGGAGGAGGCGGACGGCGAGGCGCTGGTCGGAGGCATGGTGAACGCGGGGGCGGTCTTCCGCCGGGGGGCCCTGGTGGAACGCCCGGCACCGCACAACGCACCCGTCCTCCATGCCCACCTCCTCGCGCTGAAGGAACACGGCTTCGACGCGGCTCCGACTCCCGTGGGCCTCACCGCAGACGGCCTTGAGCAGTTGACCTTCATTCCTGGCGACGTGGCTCTGCCACCGTTCCCGCCCTGGGTGCTGACGACAACCGCCCTCGAATCGGTGGGGATCCTGCTGCGCCGCCTGCATGAGGCCAGCGCGACCATCGCGTTCGACACACACGTCGAGTGGCCCCAGAACCTTGCCGACCCGGAGGGAGGAACGATGGTGTGCCACAACGACGTGTGCCCGGACAACGTCGTCTTCCGCAACGGTCGTGCCGCCGCCTTGATTGATTTCGACCTGGCAGCTCCGGGCCGTCCTCTCTGGGACGTGGCCATGGCCGCCCGCTACTGGGTTCCCACGCTTGATCCGGTATCCGCGGCTGCCCTGTATCCCGCCGGACTGGATGTGCCTGCACGGCTGCGGATCCTCGCCGACAGCTACGGTCTCTCGACGGGAGAGCGCGCCGAATTGCCCGGCGTAGGAAGTGACCGGCCTGCCCGATCACGGCTTCTGGCTCTTCGACGACTGCGACGTGTACCGCATGCGCTACACACCCCACGGGGCGTTCATCGGCGGTGAACTGCTGTCTGCCGATCCACTCGCGGAGTACCAGGGTCACCGGACCCCGGGGGCGTGGGTGATCCAGACCCAGCGGGCGTTCAGGCAGAAGATCGGCGCGTAGCGCGTGACGTACGGGTGCTAGCCGGTGTGACCTCGCGTCGGCAGGGGCTTGCCGTACCAGAGTTCGATCAGTCGGGCCGCGATCGAGATGCCGTAGGGAGGCATGACCTCCCCGGACTCGAACGCGGCCCGCAGCTCTTCGCGGGAGAACCAGCGGGCCTCGTGGATCTCGTCGCCGTCGACGTCCACGACGGTCGAGGTGGCGCGCGCCATGAAGCCCAGCATGAGGCTGGAGGGGAAGGGCCAGGGCTGGCTGGCGATGTACTCGACCTGGCCGACGGTGATGCCGACCTCCTCGTGGACCTCGCGCCGCACGGACTGCTCTATGGATTCGCCGGGCTCCACGAAGCCCGCCAGCGTGGAGAAGCGGCCCTCGGGCCAGTGGACCTGACGGCCGAGCAGGATGCGATCCTCGTCGTCCGTCACGGCCATGATCACCGCCGGGTCGGTGCGCGGGTAGTGCTCGGCGCCGCAGGCGGGGCAGCGGCGGATGTGGCCGGCTGCCGCGATGACCGTGCGCTCGCCGCAGCGGGAGCAGAAGCGGTGGGTGCGCTGCCAGTTCTCCAGGCCGACCGCGTGCGCCATGAGGCCGGTGTCGCGCGGCGACAGCAGCATGCCCGCCTCGCGGAGTCCGGCCGGGCGGGCGGACTGGTCCATGCGGCCGGGAAGCGCGTCCTTCTGGAGTGCGAAGTAGCTCACACCGTCGGCGTCGGCGCCCAGGAAGTAGCGGTGCGCCTCGGTGAGCGGGGCCTCGAAGGAGGGGACCATGACGAGTTCGGTGCTGCCGTCCGGGGTCTCGTCGATGAGGACCTGGCCGCCGGAGACCACGAAGCAGCGGGTCGTGGGGTGACTCCACGCCGCGGCGAGCCAGGCCTCGTCGAGCCGGTGGTGGGCGGCCCGGTCGATGCCGCTCGCGGCGGTGAGTGCGATAGGGCGGTCGGCGGTGTGGTCGGTCCAAATGGTCACGGGTGCTTCCAACTCCCCCGGTGGAACGGTTGATCGGGCGGGCGGTGCGGCGGGCGGTGCGCGGGGGCTCCTTCAGTGTGCCTCGCGGGAGTTTCTGGCCAGCTCGCCCCAGAGACAGACGCTGGTCCCGACACCCTTGAGGAGCAGGTCGAGTTCGACCTGCTCGATGGGAGCGTGCCAGCCGTCGGAGGGGACGGAGACGCCCAGGAAAAGCACGGGCGCGTCGAGGGAACTTCCGGGGGGTCGGCAGTGGGCCCGGAGCCGCCCTCGCTTGGGTAGCGGACCGGCTGCTCGAAGGCGCGGCCCATGGCCCGCACCACCGCCTGCGGAGCCGGGTGGTCCAGGGGCGTCAGGCAGGGGCGGGTGGACGCGGGCTGCACGTCGTGGTGCCCGTAGGGCCGTGGGTGCGTCGGGGTCCTCCGAGGGCCGCTCCGCGAAGACAGCGGGGGCACCCGGCACCTCCCGGACCTCGGCGGTGGAAAAGCCGGTCTCCTTGAGCTGGGCGGCCAGCCAGTGGGCGCTGCGTCGTACGGCCGTCGCGTGCTCGGGCTGAGCCGACACCGACGGGATACGCAGCCATTCCACGAGGTCGTCGAGGGAGGCGGCGGATGGTTCTCGATGTACGTACGGACGACGCTGACGGCGCTGTCAACGGGCTGGCTCATGTTCACGAGCCTAGCGGCCTGCACGGGCATGCTCGTCCGGCGGTTCGTCGGTGAACGCCCCCGGCTCGTCCGCCGTCGCGTCCGGCCCATCGGCGGCGGCCGGCCCCTCGGCTCCGGGCTCCTGAAGGAGCAGCCGTTCCAGCGCCTCCCGGCCCGGCAGGTTCTCGGGCCGTACGACGTCCCCGGTACGGACGTACAGGAAGGCGGCCCCGACGGACCGCAGGGGCACGCCCTGCTGTTCGGCCCAGGCGAGCCGGTAGAGCGCGAGCTGGAGCGGGTCGGCGGTCCGGCTGCGGCTGGTCTTCCAGTCGACGATCTCGTACGTCGTCGCTCCGTCGCCGTCGCTCTCCCGGTAGATCGCGTCGATGCGGCCGCGTACGACGCGTCCGGCGATGCCGAGCTGGAAGGGTGCCTCGACGCGGTACGGCGTGCGGCGCGCGTACGGGGTGCGTTCGAAGGCGTCCTTGAGGGCCTCGAGGTCCCGCTCGTCGGCGATCTCGGCGTCGCTGCCGGGCAGTTCCTCGGGCTCCAGCATGGGCAGCCGGAGCTCTTCGAATCGGGCCTCGACCCAGGCGTGGAAGCGGGTGCCGCGACGTGCGGCCGGCTGTGGGGGGCGTGGCATGGGGCGGGCGAGTTCCCGTGCGAAGCCGTCCGGGTCGGCGGCCAGGCGCAGCAGTTGCGAGGCGGTCAGCGTCGCCGGCAGGGGTACGTCGGTGACCTTCGCGCGGGCCCGCAGGAGCTCGCCGGTGAGGGCGTCCAGGTCGCGGTCCCAGGAGGCGATGGTGCGGGTCTCCTCGGGGGTGAGGCCGGATGCGACGGGGTACCTGCGGGCGTGCGGCACGGCAGGCAGGCGCTCGCCCTGCCCGGTGTCACCCACGCGCGCGTGGGTGACCGGTGCGGAGTGTGGGGGGCGGTCCGCCGACCAGGAGTCCCAGTCGGCGGGGCCCTCCTCGGGGAAGTCGTCGAGCGCGTCCCCGGAGCCGCCCGTCGGGAAGCCGTCCTCCCCGTCGGGGACGTCGTCCGGGGGCGGGAAGCCATCGTCCCCGTCGTGGGCTTCTTCGTCGTCCGGCGGAGGTGGCCAGTCCGGGTCCTCGTAGGCGTGAGCGGCGGGGTCGTGGAGGGCGAGGTCGTGGGCGGCGGGGTCGTGGGGGGCGCTCGGGTGCGTGTCCTCGTGGGAGGCGGCCCTCTCCAGGTGGGCCAGGACGGTCGCGGCAGCCGCGCGGCGGCGTGCCAGGGCCGTGTCGTCGAGCGGGAGGGGCCAGGCGCGGTCGGCCGCCGTCTCGTGCAGGGCGGGGTTCTCGGCGTCCTCCTCGGGTTCGTCGGCCCAGACCTCGATCTCGCCGTACCCGGCGGCGCAGTGGTCGTGGAGGGCCTTGAGGAAGTCGGAGGGGCCGCGTGGGTGCTTCTGGGAGGCGCCCCACCAGTGGCCGGAGCCGAGGAGCAGGGAACGGGGGCGGGTGAAGGTGACGTAGCCGAGGCGGAGTTCCTCGGTGTGCTGGTGGACCTTCATGGCCTCCTGGAAGGCTTTCAGACCGCGCGAGTCCCAGGCGTCGACGTCGGGGAGGGTGTCTGCGTCGCCGCGCAGTTCGTGCGGCAGGACCTTGCCCTGGGCGGTCCACTTCTCACGGCCCCGGGTGCTGGGGAAGGTACCGGTGACAAGGCCTGGGACGGCGACGACGTCCCACTCCAGGCCCTTGGCCTTGTGGGCGGTGAGCACCTTGACGGTGTTCTCGCCGCCCGGCAGTGCGTTGTCGAGGCCCTTCTCGTACTGGGCCGCCGTGCGCAGGAAGCCGAGGAAGGCTAGCAGGGTGGCCTCGCCGGCGCTGTTGGCGGCGAAGGAGGCCGCGATGTCGAGGAAGTTGGACAGGGTTTCGCGACGGCGGGCGGCGAGGGCGTGCGGGGACGCGGAGAGTTCCACCTCCAGGCCGGTGACGGCGAGCACCCGGTGGAGGACGTCCATCAGCGGGTCGGCGAGCGAGCGGCGCAGGTCGCGCAGTTCGGCGGCGAGCCGGGCGAACCGGACGCGCGCGTCCGGCGAGAACGGCAGTCCGTCGTCCTCCCTCTCGGCTTCGAGCGGCAGCTCCAGAAACGTGTCCAGGGCATCCGCCAGCGAGATCACCTCGGCCGGGTCGACGCCCTCGACGGCGGCGGCGAGCCGCCGGTCCGGGTCGTCGTCGCCGTCCAGGCGCGCGTGGGACACGAGCAGCCTGGCCCGGCGCCCCAGGAGGGCGAGGTCGCGCGGGCCGATCCGCCAGCGGGGGCCCGTGAGGAGACGGACGAGGGAGGCGTTGGCTCCGGGGTCCTGGAGGACCTCGCAGACGGCGACGAGGTCGGCGACCTCGGGGAGGTGGAGCAGCCCGGAGAGGCCGACGACCTCGACCGGGATGTCGCGGGCGACGAGCGCGCCCTGGATCTCGGCGAAGTCGGTGGCCGTGCGACAGAGGACCGCGATCTCGCCGGGCTCCTTGCCGGTGCGCACGAGGTGGGCGATCGAGTCGGCGATCCAGTCGAGTTCCTCGGCGTGCGTGGGCAGCAGGGCGCAGCGGACCATGCCGTCGCGTTCGGCGCCGGGCGCGGGCCTGAGTGCCTCCACGCCCGCGTGCATGGCTCGCAGGGGTTCCGCGAGGCCGTTGGCGAGGTCGAGGAGCCGGCCGCCGCTGCGGCGGTTCTCACTGAGCGCCTGACGGGTCGCGGGGCGGCCGTCGGGGTGGGCGAAGTGCTCGGGGAAGTCGTCTAGGTTGGCGACAGAGGCGCCACGCCAGCCGTAGATGGCCTGGCAGGGGTCGCCGACCGCCGTCACGGGGTGGCCGGTGCCGCCCCCGAACAGGCCCGCCAGAAGGACACGTTGGGCCACCGAGGTGTCCTGGTACTCGTCGAGCAGGACCACCCGGAACTCGTCCCGCAGGATGCGGCCCACCTCGGGGAGCCCGGCGAGGCCGGCGGACAGGGCGATCTGGTCGCCGAAGTCGAGGAGGTCCCGCTCACGCTTGGCCGCCCGGTAGCGGCCCACCAGCTCGGCGAGTTCACGTCGTGCGGCAGCCGCCTCGGGGACCTTGCGGAGGTCCGCGTTGGTGAGCTTCACGGCTTCCAGGTCGCGCAGCAGGTCGGCGTCGTACGCCCGCAGGTCCTCGGGCCGTACGAGGTGCTCGGCGAGTTCGGAGTCGAGGGTGAGCAGGTCGCTGACCAGGTCGGGGAACGAGCGGGTGAGCGACGGGTACGGGCCGGGGGACTCGCGGAGCACACGCGCGGCGAGTTGGTAGCGGGTGGCGTCGGCGAGGAGCCGGGAGGTGGGTTCCAGACCGATGCGCAGGCCGTGGTCCGTGAGGAGGCGGCCGGCGAAGGCGTGGTACGTGGAGATGACCGGCTCGCCCGGCGGGTTGTCCGGGTCGATCACGTCCGGGTCGGTGATGCCCGCCTTGACCAGGGCCTTGCGTACGCGCTCGGCGAGTTCGCCCGCCGCCTTGTTGGTGAACGTCAGGCCGAGCACCTGCTCGGGGGCGACCTGCCCGGTGCCGACCAGCCACACCACACGGGCGGCCATCACCGTGGTCTTGCCGGAGCCGGCTCCGGCAACGATCACCTGCGGGGCAGGCGGCGCGACGATGCAGGCCGTCTGCTCCGGGGTGAACGGGATGCCGAGGAGCTCCTTGAGCTGTTCGGGATCACTGATACGGGCGGACACCCCAGAGAGGCTAGCGGCGGCCACCGACAACGGATGCCGGATCGCCCTCCGGGTGAGGAGAAGTGCTGGTCAGCTCTTGTGGTGGGGTACGTCACTCATGTCATTCCACCACGTGACGGCCCTCCGGGCGGGCGCTGCAGGACGCCCGGAACGCGCAGTGTGCGCAGTGTTGTCCCGTGGTCGGGGAGAACCGTTCGTCCAGGACTTTGCCCGCCGCGGTGGCGAGGAGGTCTCCGACCCACTCCCCCTCCAGCGGTTCCTGGGCCTGCACCTTCGGCAGGTTCTCGCCGCCGTTCTTCTTGGCGGCGCCCTGCCGCAGTTGAACGAGTTCGGCGCCGCCCGGCTCGGGGCGTGTGCCTTCGAAGGGCTCGTCGACGGCGCCCTCACGGACCGCCAGCTGGTACACGGCCAGCTGGGGGTGGCGGGTCACCTCGGCGGAACTCACGGCCTGCTTGCCGGTCTTGAAGTCGACGACGTACGCGCGGCCGTCGGCGTCCGTCTCGACGCGGTCCATGGAGCCCCGGATGCGCACCTCGTAGTCGCCCGCTTCGAGGGTGACGTCGAAGTCGTGCTCGCTGGCCACGACCGCACGCCCCGTGCGGTCCATGACGTGCCACTTCAGGAAGCGTTCGAGCGCCACGCGCGCGTGCTGCTTCTCCTGCTCGGACTTCCAGGGCGCGTCGAAGGCGAGCGCGTTCCACACGGAGTCGAGGCGTTCCATGAGGACGTCGAGGTCGGCCGGGGTGCGTCCGGAGGCGACCTCGTCGGCGAGGACGTGGACCACGTTCCCGAAGCCCTGGGCGGCGGTCGCGGGCGCGTCGGCCTTCACCTCACGGCCCAGGAACCACTGCAGGGCGCAGGTGTTCGCGAGCTGGTCGAGAGCACTGCCAGACAGCACGACGGGCTGGTCGCGGTTCCGGAGCGGCACTCTGCTCTCGGTGGGCTCGAACATGCCCCACCAGCGGTACGGGTGGGCCGACGGCACGAGTGGCCGGCCGTCCTCGTCGCTCAGCGCGGCCAGCCTGGCCAGGCGCAGGGCGGCGGCCTCGCGGAGGGTTTCCGACACCCGGGGGTCCACCGTCGTGGCACGCAGTTCGGCGACGAGGGCCGCCACGGACAGCGGGCGTCGGGGGCGGCCGGTGACGTCCCTGGGCTCGACGCCCAGTTCGGCGAGGAAGCGGGAGGGCTGGTCGCCGTCGTCGGCGGGGGCCTGGACCGCGGTGACGACGAGGCGTTCGCACGCGCGCGTGGCGGCGACGTAGAACAGACGGCGTTCCTCCGCCAGGAGCGCGCCCGGGGTGAGCGGTTCGGCGAGACCGTCGCGCCCGATGCGGTCGGCCTCCAGGAGCGAGCCGCGGCGGCGCAGGTCCGGCCACAGGCCCTCCTGGACGCCGGCGACGACGACCAGGCGCCACTGGAGGCCCTTGGAGCGGTGGGCGGTCATCAGGCGTACGGCGTCGGGGCGGAGCGCCCGGCCGGTGAGTGTGTCCGCGGCGATGTCCTCGGCCTCGATCTCCGCGAGGAAGTTGAGGGCACCGAGGCCGCCGGTGCGCTCCTCCGCGCGGGCCGCCGTGGCGAACAGCGCGCACACGGCGTCGAGGTCGCGGTCCGCGTTGCGTCCGGCCGCCCCGCCGCGCCGGGCGGCCCGCTCCAGTCGCCTGGGCCAGGGTGTGCCGTCCCACAGCTCCCACAGCGCCTCTTCGGCCGTGCCGCCGCCCGCGAGGCGTTCACGGGCCTTCCGCAGCAGCGCGCCGAGGCGTTGCGCGCCCCGCGCGTACACCGGGTCATGCGCCACCAGCCGCTCCGGCTCCGCCAGCGCGCGTGCCAGCAGTTCGTCCGATGGCGGTGGTACGGGGTTGCCGCCGGCCCGCTCCTCCTCGCGCAAGGCACGGCCGAGACGCCGCAGGTCGGCGGTGTCCATCCCGGCGAGGGGGGAGGCCAGGAGGGTGAGCGCCGTTTCGGTGTCGAGCCAGGAGGGCTGCGGTTCGGGTGCGTCGGTTGGCTCTCCGGACTCCTCGGCCTCCGCGGGGCTCGCGGGCTTCTCCGAGGCCGCCGGCGTCACTTCCCCCAGCTCCGCCCGCGCCACCGCCCGCAGCGCCGTCAGCAGCGGCTGTACGGCCGGTTCGTGGCGCAGGGGCAGGTCGTCGCCGTCGATCTCCAGAGGGACGCCGGCGGCGGTGAGGGCGCGCCGGATCGAGGGGATCGTGCGGGCGCCGGCGCGCACCAGGACGGCCATCTCGCTCCAGGGGACGCCGTCCTCCAGATGGGCCCGGCGCAGGACGTCCGCGATGTTGTCCAGCTCGGTGCCCGGCGTCGGGTACGTGTAGACCTCGACGCGACCGCCGTCCCGGGCGGGCCGGAGCTCGCGGTGGGCCCGTACCTTCGCCGCCGGGAGGCGGGTGAGCGGCATGCGTTGGGTGACCAGGCGGGTGGCGGCGAGCAGGGCCGCTCCCGAGCGTCGGGAGGTTCTGAGGACCGCGACCGGGGCCCGGCGGCCGTCCGCGCGCGGAAAGGCGGCCGGGAATTCCAGGATGCCGTTCACGTCGGCGCCCCGGAAGGTGTAGATCGACTGGTCGGGGTCGCCGAAGGCGACCAGGGTGCGACCGCCGCCGGCGAGGGCCCGCAGCAGCCGTACCTGCGCCGGGTCGGTGTCCTGGTACTCGTCGACGTAGACCGCGTCGTACTGCGCGGCCAGGTGCTCCGCGACGCCGGGGCGGCCGGCCAGGAGCACCGCGCGGTGGACCAGTTCCGCGTAGTCGATCACTCCGTGCAGGTCGAGGACGTCGAGGTACTCGGCGAGGAAGGCGGAGGCCGCGAGCCAGTCCGGGCGGCCGATACGGTCGGCGAAGGCACGCAGGTCCTCGGGGGCCAGGCCGAGTTCGCGGCTGCGGGCGAGGACCGCGCGGACCTCGTCGGCGAACCCGCGTGTGGTGAGGCAGGCGCGCAGTTCGTCCGGCCAGCGCACATGCGCGAGGCCCAGGCGCTCCAGGTCGGGCTGGCCGGCGAGCAGTTCACGGACCGCCACGTCCTGTTCGGGGCCGGACAACAGCCGCAGTGGTTCGACGAAGAGTTCGCTGTCCTGGTGGGAGCGGACCAGGGCGTAGCAGAAGGAGTGGAAGGTGGTGGCCTGGGGGGCGCGTGCGGCGCCCATCCGCAGGGCCATCCGGTCGCGCAGCTCCGCGGCCGCCTTGCGGCTGAACGTCAGCACCAGGAGGCGCGAGGGGTTCGCGCCGCGGGCCACGCGGGCCGCCACGGACTCGACGAGCGTGGTCGTCTTGCCGGTGCCCGGGCCTGCGAGAACGAGCAGAGGGCCGGTCCGGTGGTCAACCACGCCGCGCTGCTCGGCGTCCAGACGAAGGGAGTCCGTTCGGGCCGGTGGGGTACGCACCAGTCGGTAAGCGCCATGGCTCCCCTGTCGCACGTGGGTGCGCGACAGGCGCCTGGTGGAGGAAGAGGAGCTCACGTGGTTCGCCGGTCCTGGTGGGTGTGCGAGGTGTCACTGCCGACGCGGTGCGCCGTCGTCGAGGGGTGGTGGTCGGGAAACGGGTGGAAGGCTCGCCGCTCGTCGAGGGCGGTGGCCGCGGGGTGAGAGGGACGCCCGCAGCCGACGCTACGCCGACGGGTGGTGCGGAAGTATGGCTTCCCCTTTTCCCTGCCGGCTCGCGCGGCACGTGCGTCCCTCGCCCCACGAACGTACGGCATGCCACCGGCGTGCCTCGCTTCCCCCGAATGGAGCAGCGGGCACACGGCGGTCCGCCGGATGCCGGAAGCTGTCAGATGTGAGCTGCGGCGAGTCCGCCGCCGTCCCAGCGCGCCCGTCTCATGTCGACGCGCGGCACATGACCCTCGGTGGCACGGCTCGCCTCGCGCAGCGGGGTGCCCTCCGCGCGGTAGTGGTCCAGGGCTCTCAGCTCGTGGCCGGGCAGCAGGACGCCGTCGGCGCGGACCACCCGCCACCACGGGACCGCGCCTCCGTAGAGGGCCATCACGCGGCCCACCTGGCGCGGGCCGCCCTCCCCCAGACACTCGGCGACGTCTCCGTACGTCATGACCAGCCCGGGCGGGATCAGGTCGGTGACCTCGAGGACCCGCTCCGCGTACTCCGGCAGGGCGTCCACCGGAATGCTCTCCTCGCTCATCCGCCCCATCCTGCCCCACCCCACCGACAATGGGACGTGGTGGCCGACGCGTGCGTCCCTCATCGTGGGGGCGGTCTTCGGGCAGACTGTGCGCCCCCGCATTGCACCCTGATGCCCCTGTGTGCCCACCGGGCATGCCACCATCGTGCGGGCGGTGACTGGTGATACGAGACCAAGAAGAGACGATGAAGCAGGAGAGCGTGCACCCCGATGACGCGGCGGGCACCTCTGACGCCTCGTCGCGCCCGGGCACCGCCGACGGGGAAGGCAAGGGCACCGAAGAGGTCTCGGAGAAGGACTCCGGCACCGCCGAGCCGCCGGCCGAAGCGGCCTCCCCCACGGCGCACGAGAACGAGGAACAGCGGGCTGAGACCGACCCGGAGGACGCCCAGCCCGAGGAGGTCGAGGGTGACGAACCACTGCTCCCCGCGCGCGTACACCGCCCCTCCGACCTCATGCGGCTGTCGGTCGGCATTCTCGGGATCATCGTCCTGCTGGCGATCGCCGCGTTCGCCCACGGCACCACCTCCGGACTCGAACAGGACATCAGCAAGGGCACGGGGCAGGCGCCCGATCTCCTGATCAAGCTCGCGGGCCTCGGATCGAGCATCGCGATCCTGCTGGTGCCGGTCGCCTTCGCGATCGAACGGCTGATCAAGCGGGACGGGCTGCGCATCGCCGACGGCGTGCTCGCGGCGGTCCTGGCGCACGGAGTGACGCTGGCGACCGACCTGTGGGTCGCCCGGGCCGCCCCGGGCTCGATCCAGGAAGCGCTCACCCAGCCCTCACCGGGAGACATCCACGCCCTCACCGACCCGGTGCACGGCTATCTCGCGCCGGTCATCGCCTATATGACCGCCGTCGGCATGTCGCGCAGACCGCGCTGGCGGGCCGTGCTGTGGATCGTGCTGCTGCTGGACGCCTTCTCGATGCTGGTCACCGGCTACACCACACCGTTCTCCATCATCCTGACGGTGTTGATCGGCTGGACCGTCGCCTACGGGACGCTGTACGCGGTCGGCTCGCCGAACGTGCGCCCGACGGGCCGGACCCTGATTGCGGGCCTCCGGCGGGTCGGCTTCAAGCCCGTGAGCGCGGCGCGCGAGGAGGTCCCGGAGACGACGGAAGGCGGCGACCGGGGCCGCCGGTACTTCGTGACGCTGGAGGACGGCCCGCCCCTGGACGTCACCGTCGTCGACCGGGAGCAGCAGGCACAGGGCTTCTTCTACCGCGTCTGGCGGCGGCTGACGCTGCGCGGCATCACCACACGCCGCAGCCTGCAGTCTCTGCGCCAGGCACTGGAGCAGGAGGCCCTCCTCGCATACGCCGCCATCGCGGCCGGCGCCAACGCGCCCAAACTGATCGCGACCTCCGAACTCGGGCCGGACGCCGTGATGCTCGTGTACGAGCACACCGGCGGTCGCACGCTGGACTCCCTGGCGGACGACGAGGTCACCGACGACCTGATGTCCGACACTTGGCACCAGGTGAAGGCGCTGCAGTCCCGGCGCATCGCGCACCGCAGGCTCGTGGGCGACGCGATTCTGGTGGACCGTTCCGGCATGGTGATCCTCACCGATCTGCGCGTCGGGGAGATCGCGGCCGGCGACCTCGTGCTGCGCATGGATGTCTCCCAGCTGCTGACGACGCTGGGTCTGCGGGTGGGCGCCGAGCGCGCGGTCGCCTCGGCGGTGAGCGTGCTCGGGCCGGACGCGGTGGCCGGCTGCCTGCCGATGCTGCAGCCCATCGCGCTGTCGCGCTCCACGCGCGGGACCCTGCGCAGGCTGGCCCGGGAGCGTGCGGAGCGCGAGCGCGAGGCGGTCCTGGACGCCTCCCGGTTGGCCAAGCAGGCCCATGCGGAGGAGCACAAGGAGGCCGCCGAGCCCGGCAAGGCCGACAAGAAGGCCGTACGGGCCGAGCAGCGGGCCGAGAAGAGGGCGATCGTCGAGGCCCTGGAGGAGGCCCGCGAGGAGGATCTGCTTACCCAGATCCGCCACCAGGTGCTGCTGATCAGGCCCCAGGCACCGGTCGAACCAGCCCGGCTGGAGCGGGTCAAGCCGCGCACACTGATCAGCCTCATCGCCGGTGCGATCGGCGCGTACTTCCTGCTGACCCAGCTCACCCACATCAAGTTCGGGCCGCTCATCGAGAACGCCGAGTGGGGCTGGGTCGCCGCGGCCGCGCTCTTCTCCGCCCTGAGCTATGTGGCCGCGGCGATGAGCCTGCTGGGCTTCGTGCCGGAGCGGGTGCCGTTCCTGCGAACAGTGGCGGCGCAGGTCGCCGGGTCCTTCGTGAAGATCGTGGCGCCGGCGGCGGTGGGCGGGGTGGCCCTCAACACACGCTTCCTGCAGCGTGCGGGGGTGCGGCCCGGCCTCGCGGTGGCGAGTGTCGGCGCGTCGCAGCTGTTCGGGCTGGGCTGCCACATCCTGATGCTGCTCGCCTTCGGTTACCTGACCGGAACCGAGAAGACCCCGTCCCTGTCGCCGTCCCGCACCGTCATCGCGGGCCTGTTGACGGTCGCGGTGCTCGTCCTGGTGGTGACCTCGATCCCGTTCCTGCGCAAGTTCGTCGTCACGCGCGTGCGGTCGCTCTTCGCCGGTGTCGTACCACGCATGCTCGACGTACTCCAACGGCCGCAGAAGCTGATCACCGGCATCGGCGGCATGCTGCTCCTCACCGGCTGTTTCGTGATGTGCCTGGACGCCTCGATCCGCGCCTTCGGCAGCGAGAACGCCTCGGTCAGCCTCGCCAGCGTCGCCGTCGTCTTCCTCGCGGGCAACGCGCTGGGTTCCGCAGCGCCCACGCCGGGCGGTGTGGGCGCCGTCGAGGCCACCCTGACGGTCGGGCTGACCGCCGTGGGGCTCCCCCTGGAGGTCGCCGCGCCCGCGGTACTGCTCTTCCGCCTGCTGACCCTGTGGCTGCCCGTGCTGCCGGGGTGGCTGGCCTTCAACCAGTTGTCACGCAAGGAAGCCCTGTAGCGCCTTCAAACGAGTGCGCGCGCGTGGCGTGCACACTCCAAGTCCACGCGAGGATCCGGTTGTCCCTGACTCACCCGCACGGCCCGCGCCCCGAGCGCGCCGACCCGGGCGGCTCCAGGATGGGGCCATGCCCACCCCGCCCCGCCTGCGTGCCGTCGCCGTGACCGCCCTCGCCGTCCTGCTGTCCCTGTCGGCGGCGGGCTGCGGCGACGAGGCCAAGGGCGACGACGAGGAGCTGACCGCCCAGAACCCGAGCTGGAAGAAGTGCGAGGCACCGTCGGAGTCCCAGGGCGGCGGTACCGCGCCCTCGCCGCTGCCGGACGGCGACGTGTGGCAGTGCGCGACCATGAAGGCTCCCCTCGACTGGGACGAGCCCGAAGGCGCCACCATACCCATCGCGCTGATCCGGGCCCGGTCCAGCGGCCCCGAGGACCAGCGCATCGGCTCGCTCGTCTTCAACTTCGGCGGCCCCGGCGGCTCGGGCGTGAGGGCGCTCCCCGCCTTCGGCGCGGACTACGCGAAACTGCGCACCCGTTACGACCTGGTGAGCTTCGACCCACGTGGCGTCGGCCGCAGCTCGGGCGTCGAGTGCCAGGACGACGAGGAACTCGACGAGTACTTCCAGCAGGACGGCACTCCCGACGACACGGCCGAGCGGGCAGAGCTCCTCGACAGCACGAAGACGTTCAACTCCGCCTGCGAGAAGAACTCAGGCAAGATCCTCCCGCACGTCCGCACCACGGACGCGGCCCGCGACCTGGATCTCATACGCCAGGTCCTCGGCGACGACAAACTGCACTACTTCGGCATCTCCTACGGCACCGAACTCGGCGGCGTCTACGCCCACCTGTTCCCGGACAACGTGGGGCGGGCCGTGTTCGACGCGGTGGTCGACCCGACCCAGACAGTGGAGCAGGGCACGCTCGGACAGGCCGAGGGCTTCCAGCTGGCGCTCGACAACTACGCGCGGGACTGTGTGTCGAAGGTGGAGGACTGCCCGGTCGGCGACACCGAGCAGGACGTCGAGAACCGGATCAGCAAACTGCTCGACGACCTCGACACCAAGCCGATCACCGGAATCTTTCCCCGCGACCTGACGCAGTCGGCCGCGACGACCGGCATCGCCCAGGCCC
Organism: Streptomyces sp. TG1A-60; assembly: GCF_037201975.1. NCBI lineage: Bacteria > Bacillati > Actinomycetota > Actinomycetes > Kitasatosporales > Streptomycetaceae > Streptomyces > Streptomyces sp. TG1A-60. Next base: position 2,775,753 of record NZ_CP147520.1, read on the forward strand.
TGTACTCCCAGGACTTCTGGCCGTATCTGACGGCGGGCCTGGAACAGGCGTACGACGGGGACGGCCGTCTGCTGATGCTGCTGTCCGACTCGATGAACGGGCGCAGCGAGAACGGCGAGTACAGCAACCTCGCCGCGGCGCACGTCTCCATCAACTGCGCGGACGACAAGCCGCGCTACACCACCGAGGACGTGGAGGCGAAGCTGGCCGAGTTCCGGGCGGCCTCTCCAGTCTTCGGTGAGTGGCTGGCCTGGTCCCTGCTCACCTGCACCGACTGGGCCGTCGCCGGTGCGGCCGACCACCCGGATGTGCGAGCCCCGGGCTCCGCACCCATCCTCGTGATCGGGAACACAGGTGACCCGGCCACACCGTACGAGGGCGCGCGGAGGATGGCGGAGGAGCTCGGAGCGGGAGTCGGTGTCGAGCTGACCTACAAGGGGCAGGGGCACGGTGCGTACGGCAGCGGGAACGCGTGTGTGCAGACGGCCGTGGACGGCTACCTGCTGACGGGGGAGGTACCGAAAGCCGGCACGGTCTGCCAGTAAAAATGCAGGTCAGAGGGTTATCCACAGGCGATCTCGGCGTTCACGGCAGTCCGCCTACCATGGCATCACCGCCATTCGCGACATGCGGCGGACGGTATCCGAGAGGGAGACGTGCTCATGACGCGATTGCCACGGGGAGCGGGAGCGGCTCTGGCCGCCGCCGTGCTGCTGATCGCCGGCTGTAGCGGCGGCACGGACGGCGGAGCGGGCGACGGAAAGGCCTCGGCCTCTTCGCTCGCCTCCCAGAAGCTCGACTGGGCACGCTGCAAGGCGACTGCGGAGGGCCCGGAACCGGGCGGCGACTGGCAGTGCGCGACGCTGACTGTGCCGCTGGACTACACGAACCCGGGCAGCGAGACGATCGGGCTCGCGGTGATCCGCAGCAAGGCGACGGGCGACGACGGCGAACGTCTCGGCTCGCTCCTGTTCAACTTCGGCGGGCCCGGCGGCTCCGGCGTCTCCATGCTGCCGTCGTACGCCGGGCTCACGGGCGAACTGCACGAGCGGTACGACCTGGTGAGCTTCGATCCGCGTGGCGTCGCCGCGAGCGAGGGAGTGCGCTGCCGCAGCGACAAGGAGATCCAGGCGAGGGAGTCGGTGGACGCCACACCGGACGACCCTAGCGAGGAGACGGCCTTCTTCGAGGACGCGGCCGACTTCGGCGCGGGCTGCGAGAAGGCTGCGGGCAAGCTGCTGTCCCATGTCTCGACCGCCGAGACGGCCCGCGACATGGACCTCATGCGCCAGGTCCTCGGCGACAAGAAGCTGCACTACTTCGGCATCTCGTACGGCACCGAACTCGGCGGCGTCTACGCCCACCTGTTCCCGAAGAACGTGGGACGCATGGTCCTGGACGCGGTGGTCGACCCGACCGCCGACACGACAGGCCACGCGAGGAACCAGGCGCTGGGCTTCCAGCGTGCCCTGGACAATTACCTCAGGTCCACGGGCCAGGACCCGGAGGAGGGCACACGGAAGATCGTGGACCTGCTGGACCGGATCGACACCGAACCGCTGGCGACGACGTCCGGCCGCGAGCTCACCCAGACGCTGGCGATCACCGGGATCGTCCTGCCGCTCTACAGCGAGCAGAGCTGGCCCACCCTGACCAGCGCGCTCGACGCGGCGGAGGACGGCGACGGCACCGAACTGCTCGCGCTGGCCGACGGCTACAACGAGCGTGACCCCTCGGGCCGCTACGGCACGACGACCCACTCGCAACGGGCCATATCGTGCTTGGACCAGAAGCAGCGGCCGACACCTCAGGAGACGAAGAAGCTGCTGCCCGAATTCCGGAGGATCTCGCCCGTCTTCGGCGAGTTCCTCGGCTGGGACACCGCGGGCTGGTGCCACGACTGGCCGGTGCCCGGACTGACGGACTCACCGGAGGTGAGCGCTCCGGGAGCGGCACCCGTTCTCGTGGTGGGCAACACCGGGGACCCGGCGACGCCCTACGAAGGCGCACAGAAGATGGCCGAGGAGCTGGGCGAGGGTGTCGGTGTGGTGCTCACCTGGAAGGGCGAGGGCCATGGGGCGTACGGCAGCGGCAGCCGCTGTGTCGACTCGACAGTGAACGCGTATCTGATGGCCGGGGCGGTGCCGAAGGACGGCAAGGTCTGCACGTAGCCGGCCCCGCGACGGCAAGGGGCCCGGCACCCGTGGCGCCGAGCCCCTTCCCGGAAGGCCTGTGTCTAGTAGACCGGCTTCTGCGGCTCGATCTGGTTGACCCAGCCGATCACACCGCCGCCGACGTGGACCGCGTCGGCGAAGCCCGCCGACTTCAGGACGGCGAGGACTTCCGCACTGCGGACACCCGTCTTGCAGTGCAGGACGATCTTCTTGTCCTGCGGAAGGGCCTCCAGGGCGGTGCCCATCAGGAACTCGTTCTTCGGGATCAGCCTGGCGCCCGGGATGGAGACGATCTCGTACTCGTTGATCTCCCGGACATCGATGATCTCGATGTTCTCGCCGTCATCGATCCACTCCTTGAGCTGCTTGGGAGTGATGGTCGAACCGGCGGCCGCCTCCTGGGCCTCCTCGGAGACGACGCCGCAGAAGGCCTCGTAGTCGATGAGCTCGGTGACGGTGGGGTTCTCGCCGCAGACCGCGCAGTTCGGGTCCTTGCGGACCCTGACCTGGCGGTACTGCATCTCCAGGGCGTCGTAGATCATCAGGCGACCGACCAGCGGCTCGCCCGTGCCGGTGAGGACCTTGATGGCCTCGGTGACCTGGATGGAGCCGATGGACGCGCACAGCACACCGAGGACGCCGCCCTCGGCGCAGGAGGGGACCATGCCCGGCGGCGGGGGCTCCGGGTAGAGGCAGCGGTAGCAGGGGCCGTGTTCGGACCAGAAGACGGAGGCCTGGCCGTCGAAGCGGTAGATCGAGCCCCAGACGTACGGCTTGTTGAGCAGCACACAGGCGTCGTTGACCAGGTAACGGGTCGCGAAGTTGTCGGTTCCGTCGACGATCAGGTCGTACTGGCTGAAGATGTCCATCACGTTCTCGGCCTCAAGCCGCTCTTCGTGGAGGATCACGTTCACGTACGGGTTGATGCCGAGGACGGAGTCGCGCGCGGACTCGGCCTTGGATCGGCCGATGTCGGCCTGGCTGTGGATGATCTGACGCTGCAGGTTCGACTCGTCGACCTCGTCGAACTCCACGATGCCGAGCGTCCCGACGCCCGCCGCGGCCAGGTACATCAGCGCCGGCGAGCCCAGGCCGCCGGCGCCCACACAGAGCACCTTGGCGTTCTTCAGCCGCTTCTGCCCGTCCATCCCGACGTCGGGGATGATCAGGTGGCGGGAGTACCTGCGGACCTCGTCTACGGTGAGCTCGGAAGCGGGCTCGACCAGGGGTGGCAGCGACACGGGGACTCCGTTGGTCGGTCAATCACTACAGTTGTTCTCCCCGTAACACTGCCACGCCCTTTTTCATTCCGAGACACCCGTTCCAACCAGCGAGACGATTTCGTCCCAGTAGCCGGGCATCGTCTCCCAGGGGTCCATCCGCCCGCCGCGGTCCATACGGTCGGTGAAGTAGATCGTGGCGGCGCCCTGCCAACGGGCGATGCGCAGTGCCTCGTCGAGGTGGCCGCGCGGGACACCGTGGACGAAGTGGCAGAAGCGCTCGGGCGGATGGTCGGCGGTCCATTCGGCCACCTGCGACCAGCGGTAGCCGCTCCAGGGGCCGGAGAAGGTCACCAGTTGGTCGGCGGTCTCGGCATATCCGGGATACGGGTGGGCGCCGTGGCCGAGGACGATGTGGCCGCCGCCGAGGAGCGTGCGGAGCGCGGTGACCGTGCGGTGGACCTCGGGAAGCGCGCCGCGCTCGGTGGGACAGCGGTCCAGGAGGAAGCCGTCGGCCTGGTACCAGTCGAGATACCGGCGTGCGTCGGAGACGGTCTCGCCGAAGGCGCGCGCCCCGTATGTCACGTCCAGGTGACCGAGGACCCGGACGCCCGCGTTCCGCAGCCGTCCGACGGCTTCCAGGCAGTGCGGGTCGGGGCGGGTGCCGGGACCGTCGGAGACGTTGAGGACGACCCAGTGCAGAGGGGCGCCGGGGCGGGTGAGTTCGCCCCATTCCAGCGGGGCGACAAGGGGGTGGGCATAGCCGGGGATGCCGAAGCCGTGACTCAAGCCGGTGCTCTCGGTGCCGGACGGGGCGGGGGTCAGATACGGCATGCCGCCTCCATCCAGATGTCGGCGAGGGACTCCTCCAGGTTGATCCGGGGCCGCCAGCCGAGCCGGTCGCGGGCGGTGCGCACATCGGCCTGCTGCCAGCTGCCGCAGCCGTCCGGGTAGGGGTAGGGGTAGGAGACGGGGGCGGCGTGGTCCGGGTCGGGGCGGGGGTGGCCGATGGTCGGCCGGATGGGGCCCGGCGGGGCGTCGAGTTCATGGAGAGCGCCGCCGTAGCCGGCCACGCGGGCGAGGACGGCCGCCGTGTCACGGAGACGCACGGCACGGCCCGAGCCGATGTTGATCACGCCTTGGGCAGCGGACAGAGAGGCGGCGTGGACGGCGCGGGCGACGTCGCGTACGTCGACGAAGTCGCGCTGGACGCCGAGGCCGCCGAGTTTGAGTTCGCCGTCGCCGGACTGCATGGCGCGGCGCATGGCCTCGGCGAGGCGGCCGAGCGGGGAGCCGGCGGGGGTGCCCGGTCCGGCGGGCGAGAAGACACGGAGGACCACGGCGTCCAGGCCGGAGCCGAGGACGAGTTCGGTGGCGGCGAGCTTGCTCACTCCGTACGGGCCACCGGGGCGGGGCACGGCGTCCTCGGCGGTGGAGGAGCCGGGCTGGCTGGGGCCGTACTCTGCGCCGCAGCCGACCTGCACCAGGCGCGCCCCGCAGCCGCTGCGCCGCAGGGCCTCGCAGACGGTGGCGACGGCGACGGTGTTGTGCCGGGTGAGTTCGCGGGCGCCGCCACGGGTGGCTCCGGCGCAGTTGACGACGACTCCGGGGTGGACGGCGTCCAGGAAGCGGGTGAGCGCGCCGGGGCTGCCGGTGGCGAGGTCGAACCGTACGTCGGCGTCGTCGCCGCGGCCGAGTGCGGTGAGCTGGACGGCCGGGTCGGCGAGCAGGCGCTCGGCGACGAAGCGGCCGAGATATCCGTTGGCTCCGATCAGCAGGACCCTCATCGGGCGGCTCCCGGGGCGGGCTCTCCGGTTCGGGAGGTGATCATCTGACGTTCTCCTTATGGGGTGGTGCCGTGGGTGATGACGTGGGGCCCGCGGTGTCGGCCCCGCGGGAGGAGACGCCCGGGACGGAGGTCCCGCGCGTCGGTCGGGCTCGGGCTTCGCGGGGCGGTGTGTCGCCGCCCCGCGAAGCCCGAGGCGGGTCAGGTCGCCCCGGAGGGCAGGGCGTGGGCCGAGGCCCGGGTCAGGGTGCGGGTGGCATGGATGAGCAGGACGAGTGCGGCGGTGCCGCACACCAAGGCCGGGACGGCGCCGGGCCCCCAGGCGTCGGCGACGGTCTGGACGGGGACGGCGAGGAAGGAGCAGCCGGGCAGGCGGCTCGCGAAGACCGTGGCCGGCGCGAGCACCTCGACGAGTGCGGCCGTGCGCAGGGCGGCGGCCGGGGCGTGGGGAAAGCCGTGCACGGTGAGGAGGCGGGCGAGCAGGAGGAGTGCGCCGAGCGCGCCGGCTCCGGCGTACCCGGCGGGCTCGTCCAGGACCACGCCGCACACCGTGAGCAGGGTGGCCAGAGCACACAGGTGGAGTGCGAACACGCCGAGGATGAGGGGCTGCACGGAGTCGGTGAACTCCGCGAGGCCTCGGCTGACGGCGAGTTTGCGGCGGGCGCGTGCGGAGAGGAGGTGGGCGCACCAGGTGGCCGGGGCGCAGGACAGGGCGAGCGCGAGTACGGGTGCGGTGGCGAAGGGCCAGAGGCCGTGGAGGCCGCCGCCGTCGAGTCCGGCGGCGAGCAGGCCGTCGCCGAGGAGGGCGTACGCGATCAGCCAGCAGGTCCAGACGCGGGTACGGCCCGTGGTGCCGGACGGGGCGCGCAGCGGGCCCCGTCCGAGGGCCACGCGGATGCCGACCGCCACCGCGAGGGCGCCGAGGGCGGCGGCCATGAGGCGGGGTTGGCCGTCGGTGAGCCGCACTCCGGCCACGGCCGCCGCGCAGAGGGCGCCCGGCAACAGGGCGAGCACGGCCCATCCGCCGCGTGCGCCGGGCGCACTCGGTACCGGCTCGCGCTCGGTCGGCGCGTCCCCGTCACGCGGCACTCGCGCGTACATCTCCTCGGCGAGGGAGAACACGTCCCGGTGCCGGAAGCGGGCGGCCGTACGGTCGGTCACCCCGTGCGCCTCCAGCCCGGCGGCGATCTCCAACGGGTCGACCGCCCGCTCGCACAGCTCCCGGTGCCGGTGCATCAGAGTTTTCACCGGGTCGACACCACCGCGTCGCGGGGCGGGCTCGGGGGTGGCTGTGTCGGGGCCGTCGCCGACCGCCCCGGGCGAGGTTTCACCGCCGGTGTCGCCTGCCGGCTCCCGCGGACCCGGCTCACGCAGCCGACCGGGCTCCCCCAGCGCTTCCGGCGTACCGGGCGCGTTCGGCGTATCCGACTCCGTCGACGCACCCGACCCGCTTGCCTCGCTCCGCCCGCCCGAGCGCTCCAGCCCGGCCGGCCCATCCAGCTCGCCCTGTCCGTCCAGGCCGTCCAAGCCGTCGAGTCCGGCCGACTCCACCTCGCTCATCGCGCCCCCTCCCCCGCAGGTACCGGCTCGCCGGCCGCCGTACCCGGAGGCGCCTTGGCAGCCTGTACCGGCGTCGTCGGCCGTACCGGCATGGTCGGCTCCACCGGCGTCATCGCCCGTACAGGCAAGTCGTGGGCCCAGCGTGGGCGGGAGGCGACAACTCCACCGAGGCCGGCGACATCGGCGACCCCGGGCACTCCGAGGCTGTCCGCCACCGGGCGGGACTCGGCCCAGCGGCCGGGCACACGGGCCTCGGCGGGGGCTCCGAAGGGCAGTGGTTCGCCGGTGTCGTCAAGGACGACCTTGCGTACCGGGGCATGGGAGACGATTTCGAGGTAAATACCATGAAACGCCGCGACGTTCTGCTCGACGGTGAAGAGTTCGAGGGCGCGTGCGCGGGCAGCCGCGCCGAGGCGCGCACGGCGCTCGGGTGCACGCAGGAGCGCCACGCACGCCTCGGCGAGCGCCCGCGGATTGCGCGGCGGAACGACGAGCCCGGTGCCGCCGATGACCTCCACGACCGCGCCCACGTCGGTGGAGACCGTCGGCCGTGCGCAGAACATGGCCTCGACCAGGCTGATCGGGAAGCCTTCGACGACGCTCGACAGCACCACCACGGCCCCCGACGCGTACGCCTCGGCCAGGTCGAGGACGGCCGGGTCGCCGATCTCTTCGAAGGAGACGGGGTCGTCGCCGACCGCGTGGGCGCCCGCCGCCTCGTCAGGGAAGAGCTGTGCGGCCAGCGCCTTGCAGTGGCCCAGATAGGCGGTCGCCTCGGCGCCCGCGGCTGGTCCGACGATCCTGAGACGCGCCTTGGGCTCCGCCCGGCGGACCTCCGCGAAGGCGCGCAGCAGGGAGATCAGGTCCTTGGCGGGTTCGATACGGCCGACCCACACCAGCGTGTGCGGGTCCGCGCACTCGGGGGACTCGCCCACTTCGGCGAAGCGGGATGCCTCCATGCCGGGGTAGACGGTCCGGATCCTGGCGCGGTCGGCGCCGCAGCGCTCCTGCCAGCGCCGGGCATGGGTGTTGCCGGGGGTGAGGCAGGCGGCCTGCTGGTAGACCTCGCCAGTCAGTCGCCGGTGGAAGGCCGCGAGCAGGGCGCGCACCGGCGCTTCTCCCAAGGCCCCGAGGTAGTGCGCCCGCAGCGGCACGCCGTACTCGGTGACCAGCAACGGCACCCCGTGGAAGTGGCGGGCCAGCAGACCGGGCAGCGCGGCCGAGCCGCCCGCCGCCGCGTGGCACAGGTCGACCGAGCCGAGCCCGTCCTCCTCGTACCAGTCGAGCGAGAGGGGGCGCAGCGCGCGTTCGAGGTGGGAGGCGACTGTCAGCAGATCCGGCACACGCGCCTCGCGCGCCCCTCGCAGCGCGCCTGGCGCGCGACAGGCGCGCTCCAGTGTGCGCACGGCGGCCTCGGAGCGCAGCGCGCCGACCAGTCCGCCCTCGTCACGAGCCAGTTCGGCGAGCCCGTACAGCGCGTTGCCGAAACGGTCCGCCTCGGCACCGGAGCCGTCCCCGGGCGCTTCCGCGGTCCCGCCGACTCCCCCCGAGCAGACCGCCGCCGCCAGTTCGCCGTACACCTCCGCGAAGCGCCGTCGTGCACGGCGGCCGTACACGACACCGTCGCCCTCGGCCGTCCACAGCGGTGCCGTACGGACCCGGCCGACCTGTGGCGGCAGCGGGATCCAGCCCTCGTCCTCCTGCCGCTCGTTCCGGCTGAGCGCGTAGACGTCGAACTCGTGTCGCTCCAGCCCACGCACGAGTCGGTCGCACCAGAGCCTGGCGTCACCGCTCACATACGGATAGCCACCCTCCGTAAGCAGTCCGATGCGCACGTGTGCACCCCCGATCTCCCGTTCGAGGAGCCGCCGTTCACCCGGCGGCTCGCAGCGGGACGAACGTATGCGGACAAGGCGGTGGCGCGACGGACGGTTGTCCATCACGCCACCAAAAGGGGTGAACGGTCGTAACTTTCCCTGACGCAACGCGTTTTGTCGCGCTAAGGAATCAAGTGACCACTCCGCATCGGATACTGGGCGGCCGTACACCGCCGCCCAGTCAACTCCCGGGGTACGGCCAGGGATTGGCCTTGCAGGTGATCCCGTCATGGGTGAGGAACTTGCTCTGCTGCTGCATGACGGGGGCGAGTTCCCCATCCTTGTCACAGGTCACATGGCCGTAACCCAGGCGGTGGCCGATCTCGTGATTGATCAGCATCTGCCGGTACGCGTGGATCTGATCGCCGTACGTCTCCGAGCCCTGGGCCCAGCGGTACGCGTTGATCATCACGCGCTCGGTGGCGGCCGAATCGCAGGACACGTTGTCCACGGTCGTATCAAGTCCCGACTTGGCACACCACGTCGCGGTGGTGCCCGGACTCGCCAACGTGATCACGAAGTCGGGCGTCCCCGAAGAGATCCGCTCGAACGTACGGCCGCCACTATGTGCCCAGCTCCGGTCGTCGTTCAGGGTCTTCCGCACGGCCTCGGCGAACAGTTCCGCGTCCAGCCCGAGCCCCTTCTCGACGTCGACCCGGTAGCGGTATTTCCGCCCCTTCCCCGGCGCCTCGTCGAAGCCCCCGACCGCCTCGAACCCCCCGCCCCCCGCAAGGTCCGGGGCGAGCGTGTACTTCTTGTCCATCTTCTCGTCGTACGACAGCGGGGCCACGCTCGGGCTCGGCGTACCGGACGGTGTGGGCCGACTGTCGCCGCGCGAGGCGTCCCACACATCACGCGCACCGGCGTCGGCGGGCTGCGACTGCGTGGCGGTGCCGTCCTGGCCGTCGGCCACCTGCCCGCCGACGACGACCGCCAGCACGGTCGTGACCGCGGCGGCCGCGATCCCGGCGAACGCCCGGCCCTTGCCGCCCTTCGCCGTCTCCGTGACTTCGGGCACGTCGCGCCCGGCCTCGGGCGGGCCTCGCAGGGGCTTCTCCGCGAGAGCCACCTCGACCCGGCCGTCGTCCTCGGCGTCCGGCACGCCCGCGACGCCGTGCGACCGACCGGGAGCGAAGACGTCGTCGACCTCGTCGAAGGCGTCCAGATAGGCCTGGCGGGGGCCACCGGAGGGCATGTTCTCCCGCCGCTGCCGGGGAATGGGGACACGGCGACCGGAACGCTCCGAAGGCACGCCGTACGGGGCACCTGCGGGAGCCCCGTGCGCCACGCCGTGCCCGGCACCTGCCTGACGCCCGCCACCACCCGACTGTCCCCAGCCACCACCCGCTTCACGCTGCTCGGGATGATCACCACGGCTCTGCGGGACGCCGCGGGTGGGGGTGCCGTCGGGGAGTCGGGGAAGCCGTGCGTCGGCGTGCCGTCGGCGAAGCGGGGCACACCGTGCGCCGGCGTACCTTCGGGAAACCGCGGAAACCCGTGTGCGGGCGTGCCACCGGAGCCACGCGGGCCCTCCTGCCCGGGCCCGGCGCCGGTGAACGGAGGCACCCCCTGGCCCCGAGTCGCGTCGTACCCGCGCGGTGGCGGAGTACCGCCCGGCGGTCGCGCCCCTGCCGTCGGCCCCGGAGCCGGTGCGCCTTCGGCGCCCCGAAATATCGGCCCGCCCGCCACCGGTGCTCCCGCTGGTCGCGGCGCCGCCGCCCGGCGGTCGCCGGGGTCGGCGGACGCGGCCGTCCGGGTCACCGGCATGTCGTTGGTGTCGCCTTTCGGCGCCCGCCCCTTGCGGCTGTGCCGTCCCACGCCGCGCCTCAGCTCCCCACACCGGCAGATCCCGTGGCGGACCCGCCCGCGGCCGGTTCGTCGTCATCGGCGGCGGCCGAGCCACCACGACCCACCGGGGCACCGTCACCCGACGCATCACCCGAAGCCGAAGCCGACGTAGCGGTCTGGATCCTGGTCCCGGCCTCGGCTTCAGCCTCTGCCTCCGCCGAACCCACCGGCCCCGACACCTCCCCGCCGTTCAACTTCGCCGAATCCGCGAGCAGTTCGCGGAACCCGGCGGCGACCGCCTCCGGGTACTCCATCATCGCCACATGTCCCGCGTCCGGCAGGGAGACGAGGCGGGAGTCGCGGAAGGCGCGGGCGGCGCGCTGGGCCATGCGGTAGCCGACGAGTTGGTCGCGGCAGCCGTAGACGAGGAGGGTCGGCGCGAGGACACGCTCGGCCTGGCGCCAGAGGGAGTGCTGCCCGCCCAGGGTGTACGCGTCCACGAGCCCGCGTGCGGACCGGGTCAACGCGTCCCACGTGTACGGCAGTCGCAGGCGCCGTTCCATCTCCTCCACGGCGTTGCGGAAACCCTCCTCCGTGACGCGGCCGGGGTCGCCGTAACAGAGCGCCGTGACGCCCCGTACGCGCTGCTCGGCGTTCCAGCCCTTGGTGAAGCGGGTGAACAGTGCCGACATGCCCGGCAGCGCGAGCATCGCGGTCGGCACGGCGGTCCGCTGCACGCGGAGTTCCGGCAGGGCGGGCGACACGAGGGTCAGCGTCCGGACGAGATCGGGGCGCAGTGCGGCGACGCGGGTCGCGACGGCGCCGCCGAGGGAGTTGCCGAAAAGGTGCACGGGGCCGCGCTCGGCGGAGTCGAGGTAGCGGATGACCGCGCGCGCGTGTCCCGTGACGGAGTAGTTGCCGTCGTCCGGCGGCGGCGAGTCACCGAAGCCGGGAAGATCGAGCGCCTCACTGTCCACAAGCGTGTCGAGCAGCGGCATCAGCGCCGACCAGTTCTGCGAGGAACCGCCCAGGCCGTGCACGTACAGGGCGGGCGGCAGCCCTGCGCACGCCGGCGGTCTCGACCGCACCGTCAGCGTGATCCCCGGCAGCCGGACCGACCGCAGCCGCTCACCGGGCGCCACACGCACGGCACTCGCCTTCGGCGACGCGGTGGCGTTCAGCAGGGACGGCAGCTCGGTCGAAGACATGCGGGCAATGTTACGAGACGATCACGTAGTGGCTCATGTGTTCCCCTGTGTTCGCCGTCACAGATCGCGCCATGGAGCGATGCCGAGCATCGGCCGTATGTCACGGGGTACCGGAGTGCCGAGCACTCACCGCCGAAGCGCTCCGGACCGCATGGCGCCACGATCGCCCGTCTCCTAGGCTCGTAGACAGGGCACCTGGGCTCACGAACGGGCACCCGTACGCGGCTCCGCCGCCTTCAGGGGTGGTCCGCCCGGCGCCGGTGCAGCACCAGGAAGGGGTATCCACGATGGCCGTTGACCCGACCGAACCCGACACCTTCACCGAGGAGGAGCCCGTGGAGTTCGAGGACGTCGAGGCCCCCGAGGCCGACGCCGCCGAGCAGCACACAGAGGTCGCGCAGGACCGGGACGACCCGCTCACCGACGCCGACAAGGACGCCGCCAACGAGGCCGACCTGGCGGAGCAGGCCCGAGTGGTCTCCCTCGACGAGGACGACTACCGATAGGCCGCGACCTGCGGACTCGACACGGCCCCGGCACGACTCGGTACGGTCAGCACGGCCCGGCACGGCCGGGTGCGACTGCCGGTAACCCCGCCCTCACCAGGGAGGACCACCGGTGAGACGAAAGGCGACGATCGGTGACCAGAAAGGGCTCCCTTCTGCCCGCCCTGCCCCTGTTTGACGTGGTCCGCGGCACTTTCCCCGCCGTCCGGTCCGTGAAATTCTGCGCTCGCACCGCGCGCACCCGGGTTACCGAAAAGTACGATGACGGCGCGGCGCACACCGCATGTGGACGATCTTGGGAGGCGGCGTGACAGCCATCGAGCAGACAGAGGCGGCGCGCCCGCGGGGCACACGCCTGCCGCGCCGAGCCCGACGGAACCAGTTGCTGGGCGCCGCCCAGGAAGTCTTCGTGGCACAGGGCTACCACTCGGCCGCGATGGACGACATCGCCGAGCGTGCCGGTGTCAGCAAGCCGGTGCTCTACCAGCACTTCCCCGGCAAGCTCGATCTCTACCTGGCCCTGCTGGACCAGCACTGCGAGTCCCTGATCCAGGCCGTACGCAGCGCGCTCGCGTCGACGACCGACAACAAGCAGCGCGTCCTGGCCACGATGGACGCCTACTTCGCGTACGTCGAGGACGAGGGCGGCGCGTTCCGGCTGGTCTTCGAGTCGGACCTGACGAACGAGCCCGCCGTGCGCGAGCGCGTCGACAAGGTCACCAACGAGTGCGCCGAGGCCATCTGCGACGTCATCGCCGAGGACACCGGCCTGTCACGCGCGGAGTCGATGCTCCTCGCCTCGGGCCTGGGCGGCCTGGCCCAGGTGGTGGCGCGGTCCTGGTTGCACAGCGACCGCAGCGTCCCGCGTGAGCAGGCGGTCCAGCTGCTTGCCTCGCTGGCCTGGCGCGGTATCGCCGGCTTCCCCCTGCACGGCCTCGAACCCCACTGACCGACCCCGGCTGACCGACCGGCACTGACTGACTGCCCCTGCTCGCCCAGCACTGCCCGCCCAGCACTGGGCGCTCAGCGCTGATCGACGGAACTGACTGATCGACGTAACTGACGTGCACAGCCCGGGCCGGTGACTGCGACGCAGCCCCGGTCCGGGATTTCGTTCCCCCACCCTGTTCGCTCCTGGCGTTCTCGCGCGGAACATGTACGTCCCCTCACCGGGCTAATGTGTGCTGCGTACGGCGCGGAAGCCCGCGCATCTCACTGACCGTCGGAGGGACATAGCCGTGGAGGTCAAGATCGGCGTGCAGCACGCGCCCCGCGAGATCGTTCTGGAGAGCGGTCAGAGTGCCGAGGAGGTCGAGCGTGCCGTTGCCGAGGCGCTGGCCGGCAAGTCGGCGCTGCTCAGCCTCACGGACGAGCACGGTCGCAAGGTGCTGATCCCTGCCGACCGTCTCGCCTACGTCGACATCGGCGAGCCGACCGTCCGCAAGGTGGGCTTCAGCGCGCTGTAGTCAAGAGGCACAAGAGGCGTACGGCAGGGCCCGGTGGTGTGAAAGTGAAACCACCGGGCCCTGCCGTACGCCCATCCCCCAGTGCGCTCATGACCTTCAACCGCACAGAGCCCCCATATCTCCCCCACAGAGGATGATTGCGTCTCGTGACTCGCGGGTAGTACCCGCTACGACCGATTTGCCCAGGCCAGGCTGTGCGGGAGGGAACCCCGATCATGTTCTTGGAAGCACTCGGATCCGCACTTCTCGGCCTCGCCCTGGCCGGCGCCGCCGTCTACCGCCTGCCGCACCGGCTGCCGCCCCGCACCCTGGTCCTTCCGACCGGCATCGCGGGAGCCCTCTTCGGTGCGTTCCTCACCCACACGGCACTGTCCGCGAACTACCTGCTGGTCCTCACCGGCGCCCTGATCGTCGCCGCCGCCTCCCTCTCCCTCCTGCTGCGCCCGACGGAACGCTTTCGACGCAGCAGCTCAGCGACGGCGTGAGGGGTCCGGGACAAGCGCGAAGCCCTGTCCCGGGGCGCGGGGAACCACGCGACCAGCCACGAAGCACCCGCACCCGCCGGACGACAAGTCACCCCACGGCGACTAGGCGCTCACGCGGCCAAGCCCAGCGCGGCCATCCGCTTCGTGTGTGCCTCGGTGATCCGCGAGAACATCCGCCCCACCTCGGCCAGATCGAACCCGTCGGCGACACCCCCCACCAGCATGGTGGACAGGGCGTCCCGGTCGGCCACCACCCGCTGCGACTGCGACAGCGCCTCCCCCATCAACCGCCGCGCCCACAGCGCCAGTCGACCCCCCACTCGCGGGTCCTCGTCGATCGCCGCCCGCACCTTCTCCACGGCGAACCCGGCGTGCCCCGTGTCGTCCAGCACCGCGAGCACCAGCCCGCGCGTGTCGGTGTCGAGGTGCGCCGCGACCTCCCGGTAGAAGTCACTGGCGATCGAGTCGCCGACATACGCCTTGACGAGCCCTTCCAGCCAGTCCGACGGCGCGGTCTGCTTGTGGAACCCGTCGAGCGCTTCGACGAACGGCTCCATGGCCCGGGTCGGCTCCTCTCCGATCTCGGTGAGCCGGTCCCGGAGCCTCTCGAAGTGGTGGAACTCGGCCGCCGCCATCTTCGCCAGCTCCGCCTTGTCGACGAGGGTCGGCGCCAGCTTGGCGTCCTCCGCGAGCCGTTCGAACGCCGCCAGTTCCCCGTACGCCAGCGCGCCCAGCAGATCCACCACCGCGGCCCGGTACTGCGGATCGGCGGAGGCCCGGGCCCAGTCCTGGGCGGCGATCCCGGTGACCTCGGTGGTGTCGGCGGTGTCGGCGGACTCGCCGACGGGGGCGTTCTCAGGCTTGTCAGACGTGGTCATGAAGCGCACAATAGCCCGCTGTCCGCAGGGCGGAAGGGCGTGGTCATCCACTGTGACGACGACTACGTGACCGAATCGGCCATCGCATATGCGCGATTCCGAGGTATGGTGGTAATGCGCCTGCTGGTACGCCGACGTAGTTCGACGGTGCCTCGACAGGCCGCACGCATGAGGATGCCCGGTCGGTGGCCCGATCGGCTCCGACCCGACAGCCCTCCTTTTCCGTACGGCACTCTGCGTACGGCGTCCGGAGGGAACCCCTCAGCGGTATGAGCGCTAGAGCGTCGGCAGTGGTCCCGTGCCACACGGCCCGCCCGTGAGGGCGGCCGACGTCCCCGCACGGTCGACACGACCCCCCGCGCTCGCCTCGCACCGCGTACACAGAAGAGGCAGCACCCTGACTACGACTTTCCGAGATCTCGGAATCTTCCCCGAGACGGCCGAGGCCCTGGAGGCCGTCGGCATCATGAACCCCTTCCCCATCCAGGAGATGACGCTCCCGGTCGCCCTCTCCGGCACCGACGTCATCGGCCAGGCCAAGACCGGCACCGGCAAGACGCTGGGCTTCGGCCTCCCGCTCCTTGAGCGCGTCGTCGTCCCCGCCGACGTCGAGGCCGGTCGCGCCAAGCCCGAGGACCTCGTCGACGCCCCGCAGGCGCTCGTCGTCGTCCCCACGCGCGAGTTGTGCACCCAGGTCACCAACGACCTGTTGACCGCCGGCAAGGTGCGCAACGTCCGCGTCACCGCGATCTACGGCGGCCGGGCCTACGAGCCCCAGGTCGAAGCCCTGAAGAAGGGTGTGGACGTCGTCATCGGCACCCCCGGGCGGCTCCTCGACCTCGCGGGCCAGAAGAAGCTGAACCTGAAGCACGTCAAGTGCCTGGTCCTCGACGAGGCCGACGAGATGCTCGACCTGGGCTTCCTCCCCGATGTCGAGAAGATCATCAACATGCTGCCGGCCCGCCGCCAGACGATGCTCTTCTCGGCGACCATGCCGGGCGCGGTCATCGGGCTGGCCCGCCGTTACATGTCGCAGCCGACCCACATCCGCGCCACGGCGCCGGACGACGAGGGTGCGACAGTCGCGAACACCTCGCAGCACATCTACCGCGCGCACAACATGGACAAGCCCGAGTTGGTCGCGCGCATACTGCAGGCCGACGGCCGGGGACTGGTCATGGTCTTCTGCCGTACGAAGCGCACGGCGGCCGACCTCGCCGACCAGCTCAAGCAGCGCGGCTTCGCCTCCGGCGCGGTCCACGGCGACCTCGGCCAGGGCGCCCGCGAGCAGGCTCTGCGAGCCTTCCGCAACGGTAAGGTGGACGTCCTCGTCTGCACCGACGTCGCCGCCCGTGGCATCGACGTCGAGGGCGTGACCCACGTCATCAACTACCAGTCCCCCGAGGACGAGAAGACGTACCTGCACCGCATCGGCCGCACCGGCCGCGCGGGCGCCAAGGGCATCGCGATCACACTCGTCGACTGGGACGACATCCCGCGCTGGCAGCTCATCAACAAGGCGTTGAACCTCGGGTTCAACGACCCGCCGGAGACCTACTCCACCTCGCCGCACCTCTTCGAGGAACTGAGCATCCCCGCGGACACGAAGGGCGTACTGCCGCGCTCCGAGCGCACTCGGGCGGGGCTGGACGCGGAGGAGCTGGAGGACCTGGGCGAGCCGGGCGGGCGCGGTCCGCGCGGGCGCGGCGGCCGTTCCTCCGGTCCGTCGCCGTCCGCCGAGCGTGAGCGCCCGGCGCGCACGCCGCGCCATCGCCGCCGTACGCGTGGCGGTGCCACGGTCGACGGCGCGTCCCCGGAGGCCGCAGCGGTCACCGAGCCCTCGGCACCCGCGCCCACGCCGGGCGGTTCCGGCTCCGACGAGTCCGAGCCGCGCACACCACGCCGTCGCCGCCGTACGCGTGGCGGGGCGGCCCCTGCCGTCGAGACCGCCGTGGAGGCATCCGAGAGCACACCCGCCGAGGCCGTGGTCGAGGCGGTCGAGGAGACCGCCAAGCCGCGTCGCCGTCGTACGCGCGCCGGGGCCGCTCCCGCCACGGAGGCCGCCGTCGAGACGGCCGCGCCCGCTGAACGGGCCGAGGCCGTGGTCGAGACCGTCGCGGGCACGCCCGCCAAGTCGGTCGAGGCCGTCGAGGAGGCTTCCGAGCCGCGTCGCCGTCGCACCCGTAAGTCCGCGGTGGCAGCCGTCGAGGCCGTGCCTGCCGCGGAAGCCGTGCTCGACACGGCCGAGGGCACGACCGACGCCGAGCCGCCGACGGCCGAGGCCAAGCCGCGCCGTCGCACCCGCAAGGCCGCCGCACCCGCCGAGGCCGTGGTCGAGGAGACCACCACCGAGGAAGCGGCGCCCAAGCCGCGCCGCCGGACCCGCAAGGCCGCGGCCGACGCGGTGGAGGCTTCTCCGGCCGTGACCGCTGAGGCGGTGGCAGAGGCTCCGGTCAAGACCCGTCGTCGTACGCGCAAGGCAGCGGAGGCTGTCGTCGAGTCGACGGACGCCGCTGCCGAGGCTGCTGTCGACACGGCCGAGGCCGCCACTCCCCGGCGGCGCACCCGTAAGACGGCGGCGGCCACGGCCGAGGCCACGGTGCCGGCTCAGCCGACGGAGGAGCAGGCCACGAAGCCGCGACGTACTCGCAAGGCGGCGGCTTCGACTGTCGCCGCCGAGCAGACGGCCGAGGCTCCGGCGCCTCGTCGGCGGACGCGGAAGGCCGCGGCTGCCGCCGTGGAGTCCGCGGAGAGCTGAGGCCGTTCAGCTGAACGAGGCCCGGTCCCCGTTTTCGGGGTCCGGGTCTTCGGCTTTTCGCGGGCTGGGTCTTCGGCGTTCCCGCAAAGGGTTCTCCCGCAAAGGGTCTTCTCCGCGCCCGCCGCCCCTACCGTCCCGTCCCCAGGGGCGGCGCCCCATCGACCTGCCACGGGGATCCGCCCAGGACCTCGCTTCTCCAGCGCCGAGGAGCTGGATTTCGCCCGACCCACCCGCCAGCTACCCTCCCCCCATGAGCCGTCCCTCCACCTTCACCCCGCCCCCCGGCGCCCGCGCCCACCGTCTGCGCACCCCTCGCGGCGAGTTCGCCGTGATCGAGGCGGGGACGGCGGTCAAGGGCACCGTGCTGCTCGTGCCGGGTTTCACCGGGAGCAAGGAAGACTTCATCGCGTTGCACGAACCGCTGGCGGACGCGGGATACCGCACGGTGGCGGTGGACGGACGCGGACAGTACGAGAGTCCGGGCGCCAAGGACGACGAGGCACCGTACGCGCAGGCGGAGTTGGCGAAGGACCTGCTCGCCCAGGCGGCGGCGGTGAGCGACGGTGGCCCCCTGCACCTCGTCGGCCACTCCCTCGGCGGCCAGATCTCCCGCGCCGCCCTGCTGCTGGACGCCTCTCCCTTCGCCTCGCTCACCCTCATGTCCTCGGGCCCCGCCCAGATCTCGGCCGGCCAGCAGCAGCGCCTGAAGCTGTTGCGGGACGCCCTGGCCGTGATGGGCATGGAGCAGGTGTGGGACGCCATCCAGGCGATGGAGGCGCCGGAGGAGACCGAGACGGGCGCCCTCGACGAGGGTCTGGACGACCGCGCCGACCTGCGCCGCCGCTGGCTCGCCACCAGCCCCGCCCAGCTCATCGCCACGGGCCGCCAGCTCTGCGCGGAACCCGACCGCGTCGCCGACCTCGCCGCCGTGGACCTGCCCAAGCACGTCCTGTCCGGCGAACGCGACGACACCTGGCCGATCCCGGTCCTCGACGACATGGCCGTACGCCTGGGCGCGCACCGCACCGTCATCCGCGACGCCGACCACTCCCCCAACACCGACCGGCCGAAGGCGACGGCGGACGCCCTCATCGCCTTCTGGGACGGGATCGACGGCTGATCAGCGGCACAGGACGATCGAGCCCCGGACCCCACCGGCGGCGTGAAAAGCGCCCGCCAGTACTGCCTACTGCCTAGTACTGCGCCCGCAAGTGCTCCCAGAACCCGTCCCGCAGCGCCCGTCTCAGGTCCGCCTGCCCCCGCAGCGAGTACTGGAGCAGTCCCTCCGCCTCGACGAGCAGGTCCTGGTCGACGGAGCCGGGGAGGTACGGGTGGCCGTGCAGAAGCTCCTGCAGGCTCTCCCGTCCCCGGGCGGCGAGCCACTTCGCTGCGATCTGGGCGCCGACGAAGCGGACGTCCTCGCGGGAGGGGCGGGGCCCGGAGGCCTCATAGGCCGCGGCCCGCCGGGACACATACGGCTTGAAGAAGTCGAGGTCGAAGGTCCGTTGGCTGTCGACCTCCCAGAGCAGCGGGTCGGCCTGGTTGCGGCCCTCGGGCGCCTCGACGCCCCACAGATGGACCCGCGCCCCGTACCCCTGCGCGGCCTCGACCGCCGAGACGAGGTCCTCGTCGCCGCCGATGAGGGCCGCGTCACTGATCGCGCGGTGCCGGGCCAGTGACTCCAGGTCGGTGCGGATGAGGGAGTCGACACCCTTCTGCTGGTTGTTGGCGTTGAGGTTGCCGAGGCGCACCTTCACGTCCGGCAGTTCGGCGATCGACTGCTGCTCCGCCGTGTGGATGCGGCGGCGTGCCCCGTCGTACCAGTAGACCCTCAGCAGCCGGCTGTCCGCGAAGATCGTCCGCGCCTTGTCGATCAGCGCCTCGATAAGGCCCTCCGCGTCGAGGTCGAAGGACCGCCGGTCCTCGGTTCCCGCGACGAGCCGTCCCACGGCAGCGTACAGATACCCGGCATCGACGAAGATCGCGTGTGTCGAGGGCGTCTTCGCCACCTCGGCGAGCATGCGCTGCAGCAACTCGTTCGTACGGTCGATGCGGGCGCCGAGCGCCGTGAGGTCGTCGTTCATATGCATCCATTGTCCCGGCGGTCACGCTGCGAACACAACCGGTCCCGATCAGTCTTCCCGCTCGCAGGCAGACATGCCCACCTCTTACCGCTCAGTAATTAGGTTCTCGAAAATTTTCCTTAGCGTAGGGAATGTTTGTAACATGCATACCGTTGATTACTCAGGGAACACGGGCACCGACGACCCGTGAACCACCACCAGTAGTTCTCCTCAGGAGGATGACCAGACGAAGGGAGAAGCCCTTGCGCTTCGAAATCCTGCGACTCGACGATGTCGACGGCACGCCTGTCGACAGCACCGTCGTGGATGCCGCCTCCGTCAACCGGATCGTGCAGCAGGCCGCCGCCATCGGGCAGCGCCTCTGGATCCGCCCGGCCGACGTGACCGCCTCGTAGTACGCGGTCCCGTTCACACTTCAGAGCCCCGTACGGCACCGACGCCGTACGGGGCTCTGCTACGCGGACCGACGGGTGCACAGCCGTTCAGGCACCCCGCACGACCTGGGTGACACCGTTGATGATCTGCTGCACGGCGATCGCGGAGAGCATCATGCCCGCCAGCCGCGTCACCAGCACCACACCGCCGTCCTTGATGACCCTGATGATCAGCAGCGAGTACCGCATGGTCAGCCACAGCACGACGTGGATCACCAGGATCGCGGCCCACACGGACACCTGTCCGGACAAGCCGTCCGCCTTCTGCACCGCCAGGATCACCGACACGATCGCACCGGGACCGGCCAGCAACGGCATCCCCAGCGGCACGAGCGCGACATTCACGTCCTTCGTCTGCTTCGGTTCGTCGGTCTTGCCGGTCAGCAGATCCAGCGCGATCAACAGAAGAAGCAGTCCGCCCGCGATCATCAACGCCGGCACCGACACATGCAGATAGGCCAGGATCCGATGCCCGAGCAGCCCGAAGACGGTGATCACTCCGCCGGCCACGCAGACGGCCTGCAAGGCCATCCGCTTCTGTGTACGGGCGGGCCGCCCTGCGGTGAGCCCGAGGAAGATCGGGGTGATCCCCGGCGGGTCCATGATCACGAAGAGGGTGAGGAAGAGGGAGCCGAAGACGGCGAGATCGAACACGGGATGCCTTGCTGGGGGAGGAGACGAAAGGTGAGGGCGCGGCCTTGCGCCCGACCGTCGCCGCTGTGGGCACGGCCGGCAGGGGAGACGGCCGGGTGCCGTACGACGGGAGAAGAGAGGGCGAGGCGACGCGAGGACGAGAGGGCCAGCTAGAGGGCCCCGCCGGCCCCCGGGACCGGAAACGCTCCGGTAGCCCGGCGTGTGATCTCCCCGTACACCTCGGGGTCGGTCGTGTACTCGCCGAGCACGCAGGTCTTGCGGCTGCCGTGGTAGTCCGAGGATCCGGTGGTGAGGAGACCCAGTTCCCTCGCCAGGCCGCGCAGCCGCGCCCGGGTCGCCGGGTCGTGTTCCATGTGGTCGACCTCGATACCGTCCAGCCCGGCGGCTGCCAGGTCGGCGATGGCGGACTCCGGTACGGTCCGGCCCCGCTTGACGGCTGCGGGGTGGGCGAAGACGGCGACGCCGCCGGCGCCCTTGATCAGCCGGATCGCCTCGAAGGGGTCGGTCTCGTGCTTCTCGACGTAGGCACGGCCGCCGTCGGCGAGCCACTGTTCGGTGAAGGCGTCGCCCACGGTCGGTACGACGCCGAGTTCGACGAGGGCGGTGGCCACATGCGGACGCCCCACGGAACCGCCGCCGGCGATCCGCCCGACCTGCTCCCAGGTCACGGGCACACCCAGGTCGTTCAGCTTGGCGATCATCCCCCGGGCCCGCGGGACCCGGTCGTCCCGGACCAGCTCGCGCTCGGCGAGCAGCCGCGGCTCCTCGGGGTCGAACAGGTAGGCCAGCATGTGCAGGCTGACGCCGTCCAGCCGGCACGACAGCTCGGCGCCGGTGACCAGCGTGAGCGCCTCCGGCAGAGCGGCGATCGCCTCGGCGTGCCCGCGCGTGGTGTCGTGGTCGGTCAGCGCGACGACGTCCAGCCCTGCCGCCGCGGCCTTGCGTACCAGCTCGGTGGGGGTGTCCGTACCGTCGGAGGCCGTGGAGTGGCAGTGCAGATCGATACGCACGACTCGGACTCCAGGCTCAGACGAAGCGGAAGCGGACGCTCAAGGATAACGCTCTTCCAAACCGCTTCTGTCACACCCGAAACCTGGGAGCACCCCCTACAGGTGCCGGGAAGGGCCCGCTGACAGCCCCGTCCAGCGGCGCAAGAGCGAGGAGCGCAAGAGCCAGGAGCGCGGAAACTGCACGCCCAGCCCCAGCCCCCGGCGCAGCCCGCAGCCCGCAGCCCGCAGCCCGCAGCCCGCAGCCCGCAGCCCGCAGCCGCCAGACCCTAGGACCCCGGAACCCCAACCGCGACACGCGTCCTACGGCTCCAGAATCCGAGGCGAAAGCGCTCCGCAGGGGAGCAACTCCACCTCCGCCCCCGCCTCCCGCAAATCCGTCAGCACGAGCTCGTCGTACATCAACAGCCCGGTCTGCTCGGGCCAGACGATCGCCCACAGCCACAGCCCGAGCGCCTCCCCCGCGAACACCGCACGGTCGTCCGGCGTGCCGGAGACATGCCAGAGCGGTGTCGGCCGACCTGCGGCGAGCACCTTCGCCTGGGGCGGCTTCTCGACGCTCAGATACGGTCCGGGGTCGGGGCCGTCGATGCCCGCGTATCGCGCGCCGAGGCCGACGCCGAGTTCCTCCGCGATGAGGACGAGTTCGCCCACGCCCCCGAGCGGGCCGGGGCCTGAACAGGCCACGGCGGTGGCGCGACCGCCGCTGCGGTCGTCGCCGGCGAAGACGGCACCCGTGAACAGCCAGCCCACCGGCAGCGGCCACGGCATCCAGACCGGCACCTTGGCACGGTGCACCACGACGCCGAGGGCCTCGACGCTGGGCGGGATCACGGGCTGCAGCGGGTGCACCGTCCCATGCACGGAACACTGCCAGGCGTCGGCAAAGAGGCCGGGAGCCCTGACCCGGCCACCACACTTCGGGCAACTGGGTTCGCCCCTCATAAGGCCCAACGGTCCTCCCCGTGCTTCCTCGCGTCAAGGACGATCACCCGTCCGGCGTGCGCGCGTCACATTTCACGCAGGTTCCGCGCACGAACGCCGGAACCCGGACAGCGGCCGGCCCACCGGCCGACCAACGGAATCAACTCCCCACCCAGCCAGGGGAAGCGGCGATTTTCGGCCGCCTGTCGAGCACCCTCCGGTCACCCATGGCGTGCCGTCCGTCACACGGGGACACCGGAGCACCGTGCCGGGCGATCCCGTCAGCCCAGCGGGACCGACCTGCGGGCCGGGTCGCGGAGGTCCGTTCCGTGGGTGAGCCAGCGCTCCTGGAGGGCCTGGGCGCCGTGCACCCTCTTCCACGCGGCCTCGTTGGCGGTCATCGGGAGGAGGGGCAGGAACCGTACGGGGTCGGCGGGGGAGCCGAGTTCGAGGTCCTCGACCAGACCGCCGGACTCGGCGACGAGGACGGAGGTGAAGGGGGCGCCGGGCCACAGCGGCCCACCCACGTCGAGGGAACCGCCGGGGGCCACGACCACGCCTTCCACCTGCGGCGAAGCGGCGAGTACGGCGAGCGGGCGGAGCACCTTGTCGGTGTCGGCGACGCCGTGTCGCACGGACAGGACCAGCTCGGCGCGGGGACCCTTGACAGGGTCGGCGAGGACAGCGGTGGGGTCGGACATCGGCTGGGCGGACATGCCGAGGGTGGCGTAACGGACGACGTCACCGTCGGTGAAGCGGAGGACCTCGATGCGGTCCGTGCCGAGGAAGGTGACCGCGGCACGCGCGTCCGGTTCGCCCAGCGCGGTGCGCAAACGGGCCTCCACCAACGGAAGAACATCAGCCATGGGCTGAGCATAGAACTCGTCAGGAACCGGCAAACGGGCACCTTGACACTTCAGCCGACTGTTAGTCTTGGGCGCCGGTCGAGACAGCACGCGGGCAGCACGCAGAAGCGTCGCTCTCAAGCCTTCGCGTCTCGGCCGAAATGACTGACTCCCCTACGGGGAACCCCGAACGGGGTATGGAACGTCCCTTACGAGGGACCGGCCGGAGGAGGTGGGGCTGCGATGGACCGAAGTCGACCGTGCAGTACTACCCGCTCTTCCGATCGCTGAGTTCCTTAGATCTCGCTGTAGCCGTCGTTCTCGCTCCGCTGGCTGCCACCCTCACTCGCCTCGTACCGCCTGTCGGTCGTCGCGTATCGGAAGAGCACTTCTTTCCCGTCTTGATCTGAATCAAGCGAAGCTGTCACCGCGACGGTGCGGTGCTCCCCGCTTTGTGGACGTGCCAAACATCCGAAGTCAAAACGTCCCCATTCCGGGTAGTTCCAACTGTCGTCGGCGGCCTTTCGTTGCGAAGGAGCCTGCTCATGTCGATGATCCACAACCTGCGCGCGGCGGTCCGGCCGGCCCGTCCCTCGCGCCTGTCGCTGCGCAAGGACGGCGGCACGTACGACGCCACACGCCCGGCGGAGGCGGCGACGGCCGTGGTGGACTGCGCCGTCTACCGCGACGGCGCGCGGGTCGGGTTCGAGCGGAACCTGGCCCCGCACGAGGCGATCCGTCAGGTGCGCCGCGACGGCGGCTTCGTCTGGATCGGCCTGCACGAGCCGTCCGAGAGTGAGTTCGCCGGCATCGCGGCCGAGTTCGGGCTGCACCCGCTGGCCGTGGAGGACGCGGTGCACGCGCACCAGCGGCCGAAGCTGGAGCGGTACGACGACACCCTCTTCACCGTCTTCAAGACCATTCACTACATCGAGCACGACGAACTCACCGCCACCAGCGAGGTCGTGGAGTCCGGCGAGGTCATGTGCTTCACCGGGCGGGACTTCTTCATCACCGTCCGGCACGGCGGGCAGGGATCGCTGCGGGCGCTGCGTCACCGGCTGCAGGACGACCCGGAGTTGCTGGCCAAGGGCCCGTCGGCCGTGCTGCACGCCATCGCCGACCATGTCGTCGACGGGTACGTGGCGGTCGCGGACGCCGTGCAGGACGACATCGACGAGGTGGAGACGGAGGTGTTCTCCCCCGGGCGCAAGGGCACACCCCGGGGCACCGACGCCGGCCGGATCTACCAACTCAAGCGCGAGGTCATGGAGTTCAAGCGCGCGGTGCTGCCGCTGGTGCGGCCCATGCAGCTGCTGAGCGAGCGGCCGATGCGGCTGATCGACCCGGACATCCAGAAGTACTTCCGTGACGTGGCCGACCACCTCGCGCGGGTGCAGGAGCAGGTCGTCGGCTTCGACGAGCTCCTCAACTCGATCCTCCAGGCGAACCTGGCGCAGGCCTCCGTCGCCCAGAACGAGGACATGCGCAAGATCACCTCGTGGGCGGCCATCATCGCCGTACCGACGATGGTGTGCGGCGTCTACGGCATGAACTTCGACTACATGCCGGAGACGCACTGGAAGTACGGCTACCCGGTGGTCCTCGGCGTGACGGTCGCCCTTTGTCTCGGCATCCACCGCACCCTGAAGCGCAACGGGTGGCTCTGACTCGGCGAGGAGCCGGGAGCCGGGGCCCCGGTTAGGCTGCCCCTATGACCGCCGACTCGCTGGCCGCCGACGCGCTGCTCGACCGGGCCCTCGTGGAAGAGGCCACCAGGAAGTCCGGGCTCATCTGGGTCCGGGGCGACGGGGTGGCGACGCTCCAGGGGCGGGGCCAGGGCGCGCCCTCGCGCGCGCTGTGGCACGTGTGGCACGACGGCGCGGCATGCGTGGTCGGCGACGGGCCGGGCGAACAGCCGTTGCCGGGGCTGACCGCCGGGGGATCGGCGGTCGTGACCGTCCGCAGCAAGGACAAGGGCGGCCGGCTCGTGAGCTGGGCCGCGAGCGTGGTCGAGCTGGCTCCGGAGTCCCCCGAGTGGGAGGCGACGGTGTCGGAGCTCAAGGGCAAGCGTCTGAACGCCCGCGACGGCGAGGCGATGCCGGCCCGCTGGGCCCGCGAGTGCCGCGTTCTCCGCCTGCGGCCGACCGGTACGACCCTGCCGCTGCCCGACGACGACCTGGCCGAGGCGCCGGTACCGACGCCCGCGACGACGCGACAGCCGATTCCGGCGGCCGTGCCGCGCCTGCTCTTCGGGCGCCGCAAGCGGAAGTAGGGAAGAAGGAAAAGGGCGCCCGGTCCACCCGGGTCGGGCGAGGCGTCAGGACGTCGGCAGTTGCTTGCCGTAGTCCACCACCGACTTCTCGTCGGGTTCCTCCAGGGGGAAGTTCTTGCCCCAGTCCGTGAGGCGGATGGTTCCGGCGTCGCCGGCGCGGACCAGGCGCAGCGGGTAGGGGGTGCCTTCGAGGGAGACGTCGAGGGTGCCGCCGGATCCCTTGTCGCCGGTGATGCGGATCGTGCGGGTGCCGGACTGCTCGTAGTGGCCCTCGGTGGACAGGGTGCCGTGCAGGGTGAGGAGGCTGTTGAGGAGGACTTCCTTGTCGGTGAAGCCGCTGAACCGCTGGTAGGCCGGGTCGCCGGTAGGCACCTTCACATACATGCCGTCCAGCTTGTCCGCGGCTGCCGCCTCCGACTCCTCGCCGTCCTTCCCGGAGTCCTGGTGGTTCCAGAAGTCCGCGTCGGCCTTGAGGAAGAGGTGCTCGCCGACCCTCAGCAGCCGGAAGGTCGAGCCCTCCGACGTCACCGAACCCATGCCGCCGTCCTCCTTCAGGCGCATGTCCAGCTTGTAGGTCCTGCCGTTGCTCACCACGGCCCCCGACAGCCGGACCGTGTCCGCCGCCGTGGCCGCCGCCTTGGTCTTGCTCTGGATCTTCGCGGGCGTCAGCCTGCCGACCCCGTTGGTGCCCTCGTTGGGATCCTCGCCGCACCCTGTGAGTCCCAGCCCGCTCGCCACGAGGGTGCAGACGGCGCTCACCAGTGCGGCCCTTCGAGTACGGGGAATCACAGTCACAGGCGATGCACCTCTTCGTGGGGAGTCCAGGCGTACGGCAGAGTACCGGGGCTCCCGCCGTGCCACGGAGCCAGTCCGTCCGCACCGCTCACCAGGGCATATCCGATCAGGACGGGCTAGCCTGAAGCCGTCCTCGGCGGACAATCCCCCTGCGACGGGAAGGAAAGGGGCGGCTCATGGCGGCGGCACCCCGGATCTTCGTCTCCCACCTCTCCGGCGTCGCCGTCTTCGACCCGAACGGCGACCAGGTGGGCCGCGTCCGCGACCTCGTCGCCATCCTGCGGGTGGGCCGCAAGCCGCCACGCCTGCTCGGCCTGGTCGTCGAACTGTCCACCCGCCGCCGGATCTTCCTGCCCATGACCCGCGTCACCGGAATCGAGTCGGGCCAGGTCATCACCACCGGCGTCCTGAACGTGCGCCGCTTCGAACAGCGGCCCACCGAGCGGCTGGTCATCGGGGAACTGCTCGACCGCCGCGTACGGCTGGTGGAGACGGGCGAGGAGGTCACGGTCCTCGACATCTCGGTGCGGCAGCTGCCGGCCCGCCGCGACTGGGAGATCGACCGGGTGTTCGTCCGCAAGGGGAGGGGCGGGCCGTTCCGGCGGCACAAGGGCGAGACGGCGACCGTGGAGTGGTCGGCCGTCACCGGGTTCTCGCTGGAGGAGCACGGGCAGGGCGCCGAGAACCTCCTCGCGACCTTCGAGCAGCTCCGCCCGGCCGACCTGGCCAACGTGCTGCACCACCTCTCCCCCAAGCGCCGGGCCGAGGTCGCCGCCGCTCTCGACGACGACCGGCTCGCCGACGTCCTGGAGGAGCTGCCGGAGGACGACCAGATCGAGATCCTCGGCAAGCTCAAGGAGGAGCGGGCCGCCGACGTCCTGGAGGCCATGGACCCGGACGACGCCGCCGACCTGCTCGCCGAGCTGCCGGAGGAGGAGCAGGAGCGGCTGCTGACGCTGATGCAGCCGGACGACGCGGCGGACGTACGGCGGCTCATGGCGTACGAGGAGAAGACCGCCGGCGGTCTGATGACCACCGAGCCGGTCGTGCTGCGCCCGGACGCGACGGTCGCCGAAGCGCTGGCCCGGGTCCGCAACGCCGACCTGTCCCCCGTGCTCGCCGCCCAGGTGTACGTGTGCCGGCCGCCGGACGAGACCCCGACCGGCAAGTACCTGGGCACCGTCCACTTCCAGCGGCTGCTGCGGGACCCGCCGTACACGCTGGTCAGTGCGATCCTCGACGACGATCTCCAGCCGCTGGACCCGGAGGCCGCGCTGCGGGCCGTCGCCGGGTTCTTCGCGACGTACGACATGGTCGCGGCGCCCGTGGTCGACGAGGGCGGTTCACTGCTGGGCGCGGTGACCGTGGACGACGTCCTGGACCACATGCTGCCCGACGACTGGCGGGAGACGGAGTTCCATCTGCACGAGGACGGCGTGGACGCCGAGGGGGCCGCCCATGGTTCCTGAGCGTGAGGGGCCTGACGGGCGGGACGGGTGGCGTACTCGGGCGCACTCGGGGGCTTCCGCACGCCCGCGTAAGCGCCTCGACCAGCCGCTGGCGCGCCGGGCCAGGCTCCTGCCCGAGTGGGACCCTGACGCCTTCGGACGGCTCTCGGAGCGGATCGCGCGGTTCCTGGGCACCGGGCGGTTCATCGTCTGGATGACCGTCGTCGTCATCCTGTGGGTGGTGTGGAACGTCTCCGCCCCGAGCGATCTGCGCTTCGACAACTACCCCTTCATCTTCCTGACCCTGATGCTCTCCCTCCAGGCCTCGTACGCCGCCCCACTGATCCTCCTCGCGCAGAACCGCCAGGACGACCGCGACCGGGTCAACCTCGAACAGGACCGCAAGCAGAACGAACGCTCGATCGCCGACACCGAGTATCTGACCAGGGAGATCGCCGCGCTCCGCATCGGCCTCGGCGAGGTCGCCACCCGTGACTGGCTGCGCTCCGAGCTCCAGGACCTGGTCAGGGAACTGCACGAACGCGGCACCGACGGGGCGCGGACCGTATTCCCGCAGGAACATCCTCGCGGACGTGACATGGGCGACCGCTGAAGGGGCTCCCGGGGCCCCCGCGCAGCGCCGTACCATCGTCCTTATGGCTACGGAAGACGCGGTGCGCGAAGCACTGTCGACGGTGAACGACCCCGAGATCAACCGTCCCATCACCGAACTCGGGATGGTCAAGTCGGTGGAGATCGGCGCGGACGGAGCGGTCGAGGTCGCCGTGTACCTGACGGTCTCCGGCTGCCCCATGCGCGACACGATCACCCAGCGCGTGACCGAGGCGGTCTCGCGCGTCGAGGGCGTCACCCGCGTCGGCGTCGAACTCGACGTCATGAGCGACGACCAGCGCAAGGAGCTGGCGAACGCGCTGCGCGGCGGCCAGGCCGAGCGCGAGGTCCCTTTCGCGAAGCCGGGCTCACTCACGCGCGTGTACGCCGTCGCCTCCGGCAAGGGCGGCGTCGGCAAGTCCTCGGTGACGGTGAACCTGGCGGCGGCGATGGCCGCCGACGGCCTGAAGGTCGGTGTCGTCGACGCGGACATCTACGGCCACTCCGTGCCCCGCATGCTGGGCGCCGACGGCCGCCCCACCCAGGTCGAGAACATGATCATGCCGCCGTCCGCGAACGGCGTGAAGGTCATCTCGATCGGCATGTTCACCCCCGGCAACGCCCCCGTCGTCTGGCGCGGGCCGATGCTCCACCGCGCCCTCCAGCAGTTCCTCGCGGACGTCTACTGGGGCGACCTGGACGTCCTGCTCCTCGACCTCCCGCCGGGCACGGGCGACATCGCCATCTCCGTGGCCCAGCTGGTCCCCAACGCCGAGATCCTCGTCGTCACGACCCCGCAGCAGGCGGCGGCCGAGGTCGCCGAGCGCGCCGGCTCCATCGCCGTCCAGACCCACCAGAAGATCGTCGGTGTCGTGGAGAACATGTCGGGCCTGCCCTGCCCGCACTGCGACGAGATGGTCGACGTCTTCGGCACGGGCGGCGGTCAGTCGGTAGCCGACGGCCTCACCCGCACCACCGGCGCCTCCGTCCCGGTCCTCGGCAGCATCCCCATCGACGTCCGCCTGCGTGAGGGCGGCGACGAGGGCCGCCCCGTCGTCCTCTCCGACCCCGACTCTCCCGCCGGCTCCGCCCTCCGAGCCATCGCGGGCAAGCTGGGTGGCCGCCAGAGGGGCCTGTCGGGCATGAGCCTGGGAATCACCCCGAGGAACAAGTTCTAGGGCATCTGCCGAAGCCCAGGGCGCTTGTGAGGGGCGCGGGCTGTGTCGATGGGCGGCTCCGCCGCGTGCCCGCGACAGGCCGCGAAAGCTCCCGCAGTCCCCGGGCGACCCGCGCCCCAGGGCGATGAAGGGCACCGCGCCACAACCGGGCGGTGCCCTTCGCCGAGAAGGGGCCTCTTCGGACGAGCCCTGTCGGCTACGCGTACGCCGAGAGGGCGAGCGCCGTCGGCTACGCGTACGCCGAGATGTCCTTGATCATGGCGAAGCCCAAGCCGTACGCGCTCATCCCTCTCCCGTACGCCCCCACATGCACACCCTCCGCGGTCGGCCCCGCGAGCACCCACCCGAACTCGGACTCGCGGTAGTGGAACGGCGTCGGCACCCCGTCCACGGGCAGGGACAGCGTCGACCAGTCCGGACCGGCCAGGTCGTCCGCCAGGACCCACGCGGTCTCGGTCTGCTGGTCCAGCCAGTCGTCCCGCAACGTGTGGTCCAGCCGGCCCGGCCAGGTGAGGGAGACCAGCCCGACCCCGGCGAGCCAGGCCGCGGAGGAGACCGAGGTGGCCTCCAGCACGCCCGTGCCGTCCGCGCTGCGCCGTACGTCGTTCCCGGCGACGGTCACCACGACCGCGAACCGCTCCTTGCTCTCGTCGTCCGCACCGGCGGTGTACTCGTTGCGCACCGAGGGCTCGTCACCGTGGCCGATCGAACCGTGCTCGACGGCGCCTTCCGCCGACGTACCGACCTGCATCAGCCAGCGCGGCCCCGTGAAGGCCTCGTCGAGGCCGTACCAAGGGAAGGGCGCCAGCAGGTAACCGTCGACCGTGCGGCGGACGGAGGGGACCTGTTGTCCGCCCTCCGCGGCCGACGCCTGAGCGCCTACCCGACTCGTCGTCTCCATCTGCCCGGACGCCTCCTCGCTCTCGACGGACCGGAGCGGCCCCGCCCCCCTCGGCGTCGTCGCTCGCTCTCCTTACGGTCCGCACAACAACTGGGCAGCATAGCCACAGCTCTCCGGGCAACAGGGAAAGCGCCCGGCGCGTAGGACGGCGTAGGGGCGACTCCAGGCCGTACGACGGTACGTGACGGTATGAATCGCATCACGCACGGGGGCGCGGCGGCGCATGGCTGACGGCGCCGAAAGGGCAGGTCCGAGGGCCGTACGGCGGCCACGCGGCGGACGGCGACCGGGCGGACGGCTCAGGTGGCGTCCATGTCGTACGGCGGACGCTCGCCCAGTTCGAGCTTCTCTCGCTTCTTGGTCATGTCGATGGCACCGCCGGAGGAACCAGCGGAGTCGGCACCGACGGCGGCCGACGAGGACTCGGACTCGCGGCCGTGGACCGCGTCCGTGAGCTCGGCCATCTCCTTCTTCAGGTCGAAGCCGTTGCGGATCTCCTGCAGTCCCAGCTCGTCGTTCTCCATCTGCTTGCGGATGAACGTCTTGGGGTTGAGGTCCTCGAACTCGAAGTCCTTGAACTCCGGGCCGAGTTCACTGCGGATGTCCGCCTTGGCGCTGTCCGAGAACTCGCGGATCTTACGGATGGTCCGCGTGATGTCCTGGATCACCTTCGGAAGCTTGTCCGGACCGAAGACGAGCACGGCGAGGACGACGAGCGTCACCACCTCGAGCGCACCTATGTCATTGAACATCTGAAGCTCCTTGCGATGTCCTCGGTCCCGTTCCGCGGGCCCCGGCAGGTCTTCCGTGGTCCGGGCCGGGTCCACGGTACCCGGGGATCCCGCCGATCCGGTACCGTCGGGCGGCTTCCGACCACGTCCGCACGACGGGTTTTCCCAGCTGTTTGCCTGGTGGGAGGGAGTACGGGACCCCCTCCTGTGAAGTTGCTGTCAGTACCACCGGCCGTCCCGGTCGCCGTGGGCGGCTCAGTCGCCGGACGAGCCGAGCGTCAGGGCGACCGTCTGCTCCCTGCCGTTCCGCCGGAGGGTGAGCTCCAGCCGGTCGCCGGGCCGGTGGGCGCGGACCTTGACGATCAGTTCTTCACCGGAATGGACCCGCTGGCCGTCGACCTCGGTGACGACGTCACCGGACCGGATGCCCGCGCGGTCGGCCGGGCCGCCCGGGGTCACCGCGGTGCCGCCGTCGCTGCCCTCGTCGCCGACGCGGGCGCCGTCACCGGCGTAGTCCATGTCGAGGGTGACACCGATCACCGGGTGGGTCGCCTTGCCCGTGTTGATCAGCTCCTCGGCGACGCGCTTGCCCTGGTTGATGGGTATCGCGAAGCCGAGCCCGATCGAACCGGCCTGCCCGCCGTCCGACTCGGAACCGCCACCGGCGGACCGGATGGCGCTGTTGATGCCGATCACCCGGGCCTTGCCGTCGAGGAGCGGGCCACCGGAGTTGCCCGGGTTTATCGGCGCGTCGGTCTGCAACGCGTCCACGTACGACACGTCACTGACGTCGCCGCTCTCGCCGCCGGCCGTGATGGGCCGTTCCTTGGCGCTGATGATGCCGGATGTGACGGTGTTGGCCAGGTCGAAGGGTGCGCCGATGGCGACGACGGGGTCGCCGACCTGGACGTCCTCGGAGTTGCCGAGCGGCAGCGGCTTCAGCCCGCTCACACCGGAGACCCTCACGACAGCCAGGTCGTAACCGGTGTCCCGGCCCACGATGGTGGCCTTGGCGGTCTCACCGCCGCTGAACGTCACCGATATGTCGCCGTCCGACCCGGCGGGATCGACGACGTGGTTGTTCGTGAGGATGTGGCCCCGCTCGTCGAGCACGAACCCGGTGCCGGTCCCCTGCGCGCCCGTCCCGCTCACATGCAGGGTCACGACGCTGGGCAGCGCGCGGGCGGCGATCCCGGCGATGCTGTCGGGAGCCCGCCCCGTCACCCCCTCGCCGGACTGCGGCAGCTCGACCTCCCCCACCCCGCCGTTCCGCTCCAGATACGCGCCCACGGCCCCGCCGACGCCCCCGGACACGACGGCGATCAACAAGGCCCCGACCAGCAGCACCTTCCCCCGCCGCCGACGCCGCCGCGTCACATCGTCCACAGCGGCCCCGTTCTGCTGCAACGACCCCGACCCGGCCCAGGGGTCGTAGTTCCGCCAGGGACCTTGCGGCGCCTGCGGGGCGTCCGCGTAGGGAGACCGCGACGGGTCCCCGTACGCCGTCGGTGCCGCCTGGGACACCTCCGCGTACGTATCCGTCGCCGACTGCGACGGATACGCGTAGGAAACCCCTGGAGACCCGTACCCCGAGCCATCCGGAAAAGGCCCCGCCGCACCCTGGGGCGCCTCCGGATACGACGCCGCTGCGACGGCCTGGGAGCCCTCCGGGTACGACGACCCTACGGCGGCCTGGTACGCGTCCGGATACGGAGCCGTCGGCTGAACTCCCTCGGGGTACGGGGCCGCCGTCGGCCGACCTGCCTCCGGATACGGGGCCGCCCCCGGCCGAGGTGCGTCCTGGTACGGGTCGGCTGCCGCGGGTTGCGGAGGGGGCGGGGGTACGGCGGTGCCGTGGGCCTGCGCCAGCGGCGACGGCGGGGGCGCCGCCGCCGTCGCGTGGGTGCGCCCGCCCGGCGACGGTGCGGGTGACCCGTCGGGCGTCGGGGCACCGGCCGAGGTGGCCCCGGGGGCGTTGCTGCCCCCGCCGAGGCCGGCCCGCCGGACGGCGCAGTCCCCGCCGAGGTCGCCCCACCCTGCGGAGGAACACCGGCCGACGCAGACCCGGCGTGCGGCGCGGCCACCGCCAAGGTCGACCCACCGTGCGTCGGTGCTCCCGTCGGCGCGGTTACGCCGTGCGTCGGTGTGCCCGCCTGGACGTTCGTGCCGTGTGCGGGAGTCGTCGCCGGGTGCTGGACCGGTGGAGCGGGCGCCCAGGGGCCGGGCTCGCCGTACGGCGGGGTGCTGTAGGGGTCGGGGTCGTGCAGCGGCTTGGGTCGTGTGGAAGGCGCTCCAGAGGGTTCCTGGGCACCAGGCCCACCGGACACCTGCGTGTCGGCGACAGCGGTGGCCGCCACGCCGGTGACCGCTGCCGTCGCCGCGCCGGCGACTGGGGGCACAACCGCTGCCGTGGCGGAACCCGGTGCGCTCGGCTCGCCCACGCTGTGGGCCGCCGACTCCGGAGCCGCTGGCTCCCGGGCCGACGCCTCAGGCCCCGCCGCCCCCTGAGTCGTTTCCTCAGCACCAGCCGCCGCGGCGTCCTGGGCACTCTTCTCCAGCCCCGACCGCGTGGTCGCCTCATCGGAAGACGGCGAACTCACCCCACCGGCCGAGCCGTTGCCATGCCCCAGCCCCAGCCCCAGCCCCAGCCGGGTGGTCGTCGCATCGGAAACGGGCGAACTCGTTCCACCGGCCAGGCCGTTGCCGTGTTCCAGTCCCAGCCGCGCGGCCGTCTCACCGGAAGCCGACGAACCCACTGCGTCCGCCGACCCGTTGCCGTGCCCCGGCCCGGGGCGCGTGGTCGCTCCACCCGGAGCAAGCTCACGTCCCTCAGTCCCTTGCTCGGCGGCGCCCAGCGGCATCGCCGCCCCGGTACCGGCGTGCGCGGGCTCGGCCTCAGCGGCACGTCCCGTGCCCGCCGAGGCCGGGCGCTCCAGGGCGAAGTCGCCGTCCGCGTCGGGGGCCGGCGTGGAGCCCGGCCGGGGCGGTGCCTCCGTCACCGGGCGGGCCAGTTCGAAGTCGGTGTCGGCTTCGGCAAGTGCGTGCGCAGGCGTCGTGCCGGGCCGCTCCGACTTGAAATCGCCTTCGGTGTCGTCCTCGTGCGCCCCGGTGTGGTGCCCCGTCGTCCCGGCCCCCGCGCCGCGCGCTCGGGGTCGGCTCCACCACTTCGCCTTCGTGGGCTTCCCCTCGTTCATGTTCTCCCCACACCTAGGGCCCGTCCAAGGACCGGTCCGCTGCCCGCCGTTCGCCGAGTGCCGCGGGCCGGAACCGGCCCGAGCGGACACGGCCCACTCGGGATTCAACCAGGTTCGCGGGCCGGCGCGCAGAACTCGGGGTCAGCGGAGGGCGGGCGAGGTGGGAGTGGGAGACGAGGTGGCGTCGGGAGCCGACAGCAGTCCCGGGCCGGTGAGCTCGTATGCCGGCGACCAGTCGGTGAGCTGGAGCGGCTGCGCGTCGGTGAGCGGACGTATGAGCGGGGACATGACGGAGGCGCCGGTCAGCACGGGCGCGGTCGGCGGGTATACGGCCGAGCGGCCCTGGCCTGCCGGAGCGGGGACCCCGGGCAGCAGGGGCGCGGAGACCTCCGTCGGCGCCACGGGCACCTCGCGGGTGGACTGCTGGCTCTGTCCCAGCAGCGGCCCGACGGTCCCCCGGCGGCGCTGCGCCTCCGAGGGCGGAACCGTCCCCGAAGCCTGCGTCCGCAGGGGCGTGACATTGCTGCCGGAGCCGGCGCCACCCCGGGCGTCCACCGTCTCGATGGGCATCCCGTTGGTCACGCCGCCGAGGGCGATCGCGGCCAGCGACACCGCGCCGGCCGCCACGAAGGCGAACCGCATGCCGCGCGAGGCCGAACGCTCGGCCTCCTGCCGGCTCACGGCATGGATCCGAAAGCCACGGTCGCGCGTGACTCCGCTGTCGTCGGCGGCTCTGTCCTCACGGTCCGGGCCGGTGTCCCCCGAGAGAACGCGTCCGCCGCCCAGGAAACCCCGGTCGCCCAGTGCCCCGCGCTCGCCCAGGAGGCCACGCCCGCCGAGGAAGCCGCGGTCACCGAGGAACCCACGGCCGCCGGTCGGACCCCGGCCGCCGAGCAGTCCGCGGCCTTCCGACGGCGTCAGCGCACCGCCGTGTGGTCCCGGCGGGACGTATCCGAAGGATTCGCCGCCGGGTGCGAATACGCCGAAGTCGGCGAAGTCCCGGGAGTCGGAGGAGTCGACGGGCAGGGCCGGCCCACCGGCCGCGCCCCCGAGTCTTCCTCCGAAGCCGACGGACAGCGGCGAGCCGCCGTCGGTGTCGTCGCCCGCCGGGAGCATCTGGAGACGCGCCAGAAAGCTCTCGGAGGGAGGCGGTGGGGCGGCCTCCGCGAAGACGTTCTTCAGACGGCGCTGCTCGTCGGCCTCCGTCTTGCACTTCGCGCAGGTGGCCAGATGCGCCAGGACGCGGTCACGCGCCTCATGACCGAGCTCTCCGTCGACCAGGGCGGAGAGACGGTCTCCCAGATGCTGCTCAGCGGGGGTAGGCCGGGATCCACTCACGCGGTCGCGCCCCCTCCTCCCAGCACGGGCACCCGCGGCACCGTGAAGCCGCGACGCTGCTCGGCCCGAGCCTCCGGGGAACGGTGCGCGAGGGCCCTACGCAGCTGGGAGCGGCCGCGGTGGATCCGGGAGCGGACCGTGCCGAGCTTGACGCCCAGGGTCGCGGCGATCTCCTCGTACGACAGTCCTTCGATGTCGCAGAGGACGACGGCGGCGCGGAACTCGGGCGCGAGGGTGTCGAGAGCCTGCTGGACGTCGGCGTCGAAGTGCGCGTCGTTGAAGGCCTGCTGCGGGGTGGGCTCGCGGCTGGGCAGGCGCTCGGCCGCGTCGTCCCCGAGGGCGTCGAAGCGGATGCGCTGCTTGCGCCGGACCATGTCCAGGAAGAGGTTCGTGGTGATGCGGTGCAGCCAGCCCTCGAAGGTGCCGGGCGTGTACGTCGACAAGGAGCGGAAGACGCGGACGAAGACCTCCTGGGTGAGGTCCTCAGCGTCGTGCTGGTTGCCGGTCAGACGGTAGGCGAGCCGGTAGACGCGGCCGCTGTGGGTGCTGACGATCTCCTCCCAGGTGGGCGGAGTCCACGCGTGCGCGTGCGCGTCCGTGGTGAAGGTCGCGGTCTGCGCGGCGTCGGCGGCGTGGCTGTGGTCAGCGGTGTCGTTCACGGATTTCGGCCTGCCCGCCGATCCGAGGAAGCGCCGCAGCACTCCTCCCCGATCCACAGGCGCAGCCGCACCTCCCCTGTCGGCTCTGGTGGTGTCCAGTGGAGCCCCTACCATAGCCACCTCGCCCGTTAGCTCCGGATAAGCGGTTTTACGAGAAGTTGATGTGCGCCGATGTGGCTCATATGGCTGATACGGCTCATATGGCTTTGTCAGCACCTGCGCCCCCGCCTGTGCGGCGTACCTGTCCATCCCGTGCCCCCCGTCGCGGCCCCCGTCACTCACTCATCCCTTTAAACGACCGGTCCCATCAGCAGGTTCCCGACGGCAACGGATACAGTCACGCCCAGGCAACCACGGGGACATAAGGAGAGGGTCATTACCGGCAACCGGCTGACGAGCTGGGCGTTCGCCGACGCCTTTGTCGCCGAGGACGACGCGCTGCGCTGGGCCCGCGACCGGGCCCGGGAGGCAGGGCTGCGCTCGGTGTCGCCCGGCACGGGCGCCGCGCTGCGGGTGCTCGCCGCCACCGTGGACGCGAAGGCGGTGGCGGAGATCGGGACCGGGACCGGTGTGTCCGGGATCCATCTGCTGCACGGCATGCGGCCGGACGGGGTGCTGACCACCGTGGATCCGGAGCCGGACCACCAGCAGTTCGCCCGGCAGGCGTTCCGCACGGCCGGTTTCGCCAACAACCGCGCGCGCTTCATCCCGGGCCACGCGCTGGACGTGCTGCCCCGGCTTGCGGACTCCGGGTACGACCTTGTCTTCTGTGACGGCGACCGGCTGGAGTGCCTCGACTATCTCGCTGAATCGTTGCGGCTGCTCAGACCCGGCGGCCTGGTCGCCTTCGAGGGCGTCTTCGCCAGTGGCCGCACGGTGGACTCGAACCCCCAGCCGACCGAGGTCATACGGCTGCGGGAGCTGCTGCGCACGGTCCGCGAGAGCTCTGAGCTGGTGCCGTCGCTGCTCCCGGTGGGCGACGGCCTGCTGTGCGCGGTCAAGCGCTGAGGGACGTTACCGGACGGCACCTGGCACAGTCCCCGGCACAACAGTCGCCCCGGCCCCGCCGGGTGGCGGGGCCGGGGCGACTGAAAGGGTATGGCCGCTACGCGCGTCAGCCGACGACCTTCTTGAGGGCATCACCAAGGGCGTCGGCCTCGTCAGGGGTCAGCTCGACGACGAGCCGCCCGCCGCCTTCGAGCGGAACGCGCATGACGATGCCCCGCCCCTCCTTGGTCACCTCGAGCGGGCCATCGCCCGTCCGCGGCTTCATGGCCGCCATGCTCGTACCCCTTCCTGAAACCAGCTCATCGCCAAGCCGACGGCCCGGGAGGGCAGGCACGGTCCCACCTGGGGACACGCGACACCGGCATCGAACACATTGCTTCCAGGCCATTATCCCGCATCTCACGACCCGATGACCAACATCAGTCGGCATCGCTTGGGCAACGCGCGGTAGCAAAACCACTCAATTCGGCGATGTGACTGCGATACTGCGCCGCCTCGCGGGTCCGGTCCGCCGCTCGGGTATCGGTGATTTGTTGACGCAGGTCACACGTCCGCTCCGCCGCCGCCGCCGTTGATCTCCGCCATGCTGTGCTGTGACGAGGGCGTACTGACCAGTACGTCGCCAGCCGTGACACCGGAGGGGAACCGCCATGGCCGACACCGTGCTCTACGAGGTGCGCGACGGACTCGCGACGATCACGCTGAACCGTCCGGAGGCGATGAACGCGCTGAACGTCGCGACGAAGGTGGCCCTGCGGGAAGCCGTGGAGACCGCCGCCGGGGACGACGCCGTACGGGCCGTGCTGCTGACCGCGGCCGGGGACCGGGCGTTCTGTGTGGGCCAGGACCTGAAGGAGCACATCGGGCTGCTGATCCAGGACAAGGAGACCGGCTCCCGGCAGACCATGACCACCGTCCGCGAACACTACAACCCCGTCGTGAAGGCCCTGGTCGGCATGGCCAAGCCCGTGGTCGCAGGCGTGAACGGGGTCGCGGCCGGGGCCGGCTTCGGCTTCGCGCTCGCCGCGGACTTCCGTGTCGTCGCCGACACGGCCTCCTTCAACACGTCGTTCGCCGGGGTCGCGCTGACCGCCGACTCCGGGGTGTCGTGGACCCTGCCGCGCGTGGTCGGTCCCGGCCGGGCCGCCGACCTGCTGCTCTTCCCGCGCAGCATCAGCGCGCAGGACGCGTACGGGCTGGGGATCGCGAACCGGGTCGTGCCGGCGGCGGACCTGGCCGGGGAGTCGCGCAAGGTCGCCCGCGCCCTGGCCGAGGGGCCGACGGCGGCGTACGCGGCGCTGAAGGAGTCCCTGGCGTACGGGCTCACGCATTCTCTGGAAGAGGCGCTGGAGAAGGAGGACGAGCTGCAGACGCGGGCGGGATCCTCCGAGGATCACGGGATCGCCGTACAGGCGTTCGTGAACAAGGAGAAGCCGAGATACCTGGGGCGGTGACGGTCCGTGGGGAACCGCGGGTTCGTCGTGGCCGTACGCGCCCACGGGACGCAGCCGCACAGGTCACAGCCTCGTGTCCCTAGAGGGACGCGCTCCTCGCCACGCATGTGTCCAAGTGGTCGTTCACCAGTCCGCAGGCCTGCATCAGCGCGTACGCCGTTGTCGGGCCGACGAAGCGGATGCCCCGCTTCTTGAGGGCCTTGGAGAGGGCGGTGGACTCGGGGGTGACCGCCGGCACGTCCGCAAGGGTTCTCGGAGTGGCGCGGGTCGTCGGGTCCGGGGCGTGGGACCAGATCAGGGTGTCCAGCTCGCCCGGGGACCAGTCGGACAGGACGCGGGCGTTGGCGATCGTCGCCTCGATCTTGGCTCGGTTGCGGATGATGCCCGGGTCGGCGAGGAGGCGTTCCTGGTCGGCGTCCGTGAAGGTGGCCACTTCGGCGATCTTGAAGTCGGCGAAGGCCGCGCGGAAACCCTCGCGGCGGCGCAGGATGGTGATCCAGGAGAGGCCGGACTGGAAGGCCTCCAGGCAGAGCCGTTCGTACAGGGCGTCGTCGCCGTGGACCGGGCGGCCCCACTCCTCGTCGTGGTAGGCGGTGTAGTCCTCGGTGGACAGGGCCCAGGGGCAGCGGAGCGCGCCGTCGGGGCCGGCCAGGGCGGTGCCGTCGCTCACTGGTGGCCGCCCTCCTCCGGCTTGTGCGGCGAGGTCACGCTTGCCGCGCGGGCGCCCGCGAGCGCGGACTCCAGGTCGGTGATGCGGGCGTCCCGCTCGGCGATCTCGGCGCTGAGGCGGCCGAGGGCGTCGTCCACGTCCGCCATGCGGTAGCCGCGGACGGCGACCGGGAAGCGGAGCGCCTCGACATCCGCGCGGTTGACCGGGCGGTCCGCCGGCAGCGGGTCCTGGAACCGCTCGCCCGCGGCCTCCGGCAGCGCCGCGCTGTCGCCGCCGCCCACCACGGCGAGCGTGACCGCGGCGACCACGACGGCCAGCGCCACGACCAGGAACAAGAACATGAACATCGCTGGGTCCCCTCGACAGTGCTCGGCTCCGATCGTGCCATGCGAGTCTGACAGTTAGGGTCGCAGGCGGTCGCGCAAGGCGGTCATTCGACGGGACGCACCGGGAGAGGTCACAGCGGATGCTCAGGCTGGGCAAGCGGGAGTTCGACGCGCACGAGCCGGTGATCATGGCCATCGTGAACCGGACCCCGGACTCCTTCTACGACAGGGGGGCCACCTTCCGGGACGAGCCTGCGCTCGCGCGTGTGGAGCGGGCGGTCGCCGACGGCGCGGCCGTCATCGACATCGGCGGGGTGAAGGCCGGGCCCGGGGAGGAAGTGACGGCGGCGGAGGAGGCGCGGCGGACGGTGGGCTTCGTGGCCGAGGTGCGGCGGCGGTTCCCCGATGTGGTCATAAGCGTCGACACGTGGCGGCACGAGATCGGGGAGGCCGTCTGTGAGGCCGGTGCCGATCTGCTGAACGACGCGTGGGGTGGGGTCGATCCCCGGCTCGCGGAGGTGGCGGCGCGGTATCGGGTGGGGCTGGTGTGTACGCACGCGGGTGGGGCCGAGCCTCGTACGCGCCCGCATCGGGTCGAGTACGGCGATGTCATGGCGGACATCCTGCGGGTGACCGTGGGCCTGGCGGAGCGGGCGGTGGCACTGGGCGTGCCTCGGGAGGCGGTGCTGATCGATCCGGGGCACGACTTCGGGAAGAACACACGGCACAGCCTGGAGGCGACCCGTCGGCTGGGCGAGATGGTGGAGACGGGGTGGCCGGTGCTGGTGTCGCTGTCCAACAAGGACTTCGTGGGGGAGACGTTGGACAAGCCGGTCAAGGAGCGGGTGGTGGGGACCCTGGCGACCACTGCCGTGTCGGCCTGGCTGGGGGCTCAGGTCTATCGGGTGCATGAAGTGGCGGAGACTCGGCAGGTGTTGGACATGGTGGCGTCCATCGCGGGGCATCGGGCACCGGCTGTGGCTCGGCGGGGGCTTGCCTAGCCGGATCTCTCGCCCCCGCCGCCCTACCCGTCCATCCTCAAGGGGCAACGCCCCTTTGACCCCGTCCGTTTCCGTTCGTGGGGCTGCCCGCGCATCTCCCCGCGCCCCTGAGAGCGGGGGCGCGGGGGTGGGGCCGTGGTCAGCGGCCTGCCTCCTTGGAGACCAGCGCCACCGCCTCGTCCACGTCGTCTGTCACGTGGAAGAGGGTCAGGTCCTTCTCCGAGGCCTTGCCCTGGGCGATGAGGGTGCCGGTGAGCCAGTCGACCAGGCCGCCCCAGTAGGACTCGCCGAAGAGGACGATGGGGAAGCGGGTGACCTTCTGGGTCTGGACGAGGGTGAGGGCCTCGAAGAGTTCGTCGAGGGTGCCGAGGCCGCCGGGGAGGACCACGAAGCCCTGGGCGTACTTGACGAACATCATCTTCCGGACGAAGAAGTAACGGAAGTTGAGGCCGATGTCGACGTAGGAGTTGAGGCCTTGCTCGAAGGGAAGCTCGATGCCGAGGCCCACGGAGATGCCGCCCGCTTCGAGGGCGCCCTTGTTGGCCGCCTCCATGGCGCCCGGCCCGCCGCCGGTGATCACGGCGAAGCCCGCCTCCACCAGGCCGCGGCCGAGCCGGACGCCCGCCTCGTACTCCGGTGCGTCCGCCGGGGTCCGGGCGGATCCGAACACGCTGATCGCGGGCGGGAGTTCGGCGAGCGTGCCGAAGCCCTCGATGAACTCGGACTGGATGCGCAGGACACGCCAGGGGTCCGTGTGGACCCAGTCCGAGGGGCCGCCCGCGTCCAGCAGTCGCTGGTCCGTCGTGCTCGCCTGCACCTGGGCGCGTCTGCGCAGCACCGGCCCCAACCGCTGCTCCTCCGGTGGCCCGTTCTCGCCCTCTGGGTTGCCGGTCGCCATGTCCGCTCCCTCCGCCGTGCTGGTCGTTCACCTCAGCGTAGATCCAGGCGGGTTACGGACGGGGGACGCGCGCGTGTCCGCCACGATCCGCCACCACGCGCGGGTGGCTCACGCCGTCAGCCAGGACTTCAGGCGCTCCTCCCCCGCCAGGATCTTCGCCGTCTCCACCCGTTCGTCGCGCCGGTGCGCCAAGTGCGGGTTGCCGGGACCGTAGTTGACGGCCGGGACTCCGAGGGCGCTGAAGCGGGAGACGTCCGTCCAGCCGTACTTGGGCTGGGCGGTGCCGCCGACCGCGTCGATGAAGGCCACGGCCGCCGGGTGGGACAGGCCGGGCAGCGCGCCGGGGCTGTGGTCGTCGACGAGGAAATCCTCGACCCCGCAGTCGGCGAAGACCTCGCGGACATGGGCGACGGCCTCCTGCTCCGTACGGTCCGGCGCGTAGCGGAAGTTGACCGTCACCACGCACGCGTCGGGGATGACGTTGCCGGCGACGCCGCCCGAGATGCCGACGGCGTTGAGGCCTTCCCGGTACTCCAGGCCGTCGATCAACGGGTGGCGCGGCTCGTACGACGCCAGCTTCGCCAGGATCGGGGCCGCCGCGTGGATGGCGTTGGAGCCCATCCAGCCGCGGGCGGAGTGGGCGCGCTCGCCCTTCGTCGTCAGCAGCACCCGCAGGGTGCCCTGGCAGCCGCCCTCCACCTCGCCGTTCGTGGGCTCCAGGAGGACCGCGAAGTCGCCCTCCAGCCACTCGGGGCGGGCCTCGGAGACGTGCTTCAGGCCGTTCAGGTCCGCGGCGACCTCCTCGTTGTCGTAGAAGACGAAGGTCAGGTCGCGGTTGGGAGCCGGGACGGTGGCCGCGATGCGCAGTTGGACCGCGACGCCGGACTTCATGTCGCAGGTGCCGCAGCCCCACAGGACGCCGTCCTCGTCGAGGCGCGAGGGGACGTTGTCCGCGATGGGGACGGTGTCGATGTGGCCGGCCAGGATCACGCGCTCCGCGCGGCCCAGGTGCGTTCGAGCCACGATGTTGTCGCCGTACCGGTCGACCGTGAGGTGCGGCAGGGCACGCAGGGCGCTCTCGATCGCGTCCGCGAGCGGCTTCTCCGTGCCGCTCGCGGAGGGGAAGTCGACGAGCTGCGCGGTCAGCCGCGCGGCGTCCAGCGTGAGGTCAATCGGAGTCTCGGCCATGTCCCCGACCCTAACGCGCCGGCAGGGCGGGGCCGCCGGCGAGTGGATCAGGTCATCTCCGCAGTACTTTCACAACCCTTGCACAGCCGCCGTTACTCTCCAGTACCTTGGACCGCGTGTCAGAGCCGTACCCCTTTTCCCCAGGTCCTCGTCCACGCCGTCGTGGCCGGCGTGTGCTGCGCTTCATGG
Source organism: Streptomyces sp. TG1A-60 (assembly GCF_037201975.1). Classification (NCBI taxonomy): domain Bacteria; kingdom Bacillati; phylum Actinomycetota; class Actinomycetes; order Kitasatosporales; family Streptomycetaceae; genus Streptomyces; species Streptomyces sp. TG1A-60. Next base: position 2,819,272 of record NZ_CP147520.1, read on the forward strand.
CGGCGTTCGTCGTCATGACCGCGCTCGGGGCGTATCTCGTCGTGCAGTATCTGACCGGCGGGAACGGCACGCCTCGGTGCATGGTCGTGTCCGGCACGGACGACGGGGCGTCGTACGCGTTCACCCCCGAGCAGGCGGCGAACGCGGCCACGATCTCGGCGGTCGGCACCTCGCGCGACCTGCCCGAGCGGGCCGTGACGATCGCACTGGCCACCGCGCTGCAGGAGTCGAGCCTGCGCAACATCGACTACGGCGACCGGGACTCCCTCGGGCTGTTCCAGCAGCGGCCCTCGCAGGGCTGGGGCACCAAGGAGCAGATCCAGGACCCGGTGTACGCGGCGGGCGAGTTCTACGAGCACCTCGTCAAGGTCGACGGCTACGAGGAGCTGCCGCTGACCGTCGCCGCCCAGCGGGTGCAGCGCAGCGGCTTCCCGGAGGCGTACGCCAAGCACGAGCCGGACGCCACGCTGCTCGCCGCCGCGCTGACCGGGCGGACGGCGGCCACGCTGACCTGTGAGGGGCGCCGGGAGACGACCGGCGTCGGCACCGTCTACGCGGGCGGCCCCGACGCGGTGCGCGCCGCGCTCGTACGGGACTTCGGGGGCGCGCGCTACGAGGTGGCCGGCGCGGTGGTGGACTCCGAGAACCGCGCCGGGGCCCGGACGCCCGCGACGCCCAGCCCTGCCGTCTCCTCCGCCGCCGGGACCGTCATCATCCCCCTCTCGGACGCCGGGGACTCCGCCGAGGTCCGGCAGCGCGGCTGGGAGCTGGCGCACTGGGCCGTGGCCCACGCCTCCCGCCTGGGCGTCGAGCGCGTCTCGTACGCGGGCCGGGAGTGGATCGCCGAGGGCCGGGCCGGTGCGTGGCGCAAGGCCCGGCAGGCGGGGACGTCCGCCGCCGAGGTCCGAATCGTCACTGGACAGTAGGTCTCGCGGCTCACCCGTGCGGGGGACGTGCGGCGCGTCGCGTGGACGGGGGAGGGCAGGGTTTCGCCTCCTCACCCCGGGTTCGCGGAATTCCTTGGGAACAAAGGGCTGTAAGGATTCGGCCGACTTTCAGACCGGGTGACGTTTGTCGGTATTTGCCCGCATCCGATAATGCGACGCATTGCAAACTCTTTACGCCGGATCGCCGCAACCTTCAGCGGCTTCGAGCGGTAGTCACTGCGTCCGAGCCCGGAGCGATCAGCTCCCGGGCTCGGACGGACACTTCACCGTCCTCTTCCGTCAAAGGAGCATCATGTCCCTCCCCCTGACCCGCCGGATCGCCCGTGCCGCGCTGCTCACCGCAGCGGGGGCGGCTTCCGTGGTCGGTGCGGCCGGCTCCGCGAGCGCGGCGCCCGAACTCCCGGCCGCCCCGAACCTGAGCGGTCTGTCCGCCGTCGACGGGGCGAACGCCGGCGACACCCTGGACGGCGCGGCGCAGAACGTCACCGGCCTCGCCGGCGAGGCCGCCAAGCAGACGGTGCCGGCTGCGGGCAAGACCGGTGGGAAGGCCGTCAAGAAGGCGACCCCCACGGTGCAGAAGGTCGCCGGGGACACCGCCGGGTCCGCCGGTGAGGTCCTGGGCGGCACGACCAAGACCGCCACGAAGGGCGGCCTGCCGACCGACTCCGTGACCAAGGGCGCGTCTCTGCCCACGGGGCAGCTGCCGGTCGGGAGCCCGCTCGGCTGACGCCCGGTCGAACCGTTGAAGGGGTCCGGGGTCTCCCCCGGGCCCCTTCGGCACTTGTGCGGCTGGACACACCACCGGCGAGGCGGCTACGTCAGGCGTTCCACCGCTGCCGCCACTCGCTCGTCCGTCGCCGTGAACGCGACTCGTACGTGGCGTGCGCCCGCCTGGCCGTAGAAGTCGCCGGGGGCCACGAGGACGCCGAGGTCGGCCAGGTGGGCGACGGTGGTCCAGCAGGATTCGCCGCGGGTGGCCCAGAGGTAGAGGCTGGCCTCGCTGTGTTCGATGCGGAAGCCGTGGGCGACGAGCGCCTCGCGGAGGGCGGAGCGGCGGGCGGCGTAGCGGGCGCGCTGCCGCTGGACGTGGTCGTCGTCGCCGAGGGCGGCGACGACGGCGGCCTGGGTGGGGGCGGCGGTCATCATGCCGCCGTGCTTGCGGATCTGGAGAAGGGGGCCGAGGACGGCCGGGTCGCCGGCGAGGAAGGCCGCGCGGTAGCCCGCCAGGTTCGAGCGCTTCGACAGCGAGTGGACCGCGACGATTCCCTCGTACGAGCCGCCGTTCACATCCGGGTGGAGGACGGAGACCGGGTCGGCGTCCCAGCCGAGCTCCAGGTAGCACTCGTCGGAGAAGAGCAGGACGCCGTGCTCGCGGGCCCAGGCGACGATCCGGGTCAGCTCGGCCTTGGAGAGGACCTGGCCGGTGGGGTTGGAGGGCGAGTTCAGCCAGAGAAGCTTCAGGCCGGTGGGGTCCAGGTCCGTCGGGCCCGGCGCGTCAGCGCCTGGTGTCAGCGTGTAGGCCTCGTGGTCGGCGCGGGCTAGGCGGGCGCCCACCTGGTACGTCGGGTAGGCCAGGCTTGGGTGGGCGACGCGGTCGCCGGGGCCGAGGCCGAGCTGGGTGGGGAGCCAGGCGACCAGTTCCTTGGAGCCGACGATCGGCAGGACGTGGTGGTGGGTGACGTCGCGGGCGCCCAGGCGGCGCTCCAGCCAGCCCGTGATCGCGTCGCGCAGCTCGGGGGTGCCCCAGACGGTCGGGTAGCCCGGTGAGTCCGCGGCGGCGACCAGTGCTTTCTGGATCGGCTCGGGCACCGGGTCGACCGGGGTGCCGACGGAGAGGTCGACGATGCCACCGGGGTGAGCGGCGGCCGTCGCCTTGTACGGCTCCAGCTTGTCCCAGGGGAAGGTGGGGAGGCGGTCGCTGACTGCGGACACGGGATCTGGCTCACTTTCTCGTACGAACGTTCCCGAGCGGTGGGACGGGCGCGTACGCACCGCTCGTACGGCGAACGCCTCGGCCCCGTACGTCGATCATGGTGATCGGACCGTACGGGGCCGAGGCGGTACGGACGCGGGCCGCAGGGGCCGTGCCCCGGCCCGCGACCTCGCTCTCAGGCCTGCGGCGGCAGTGCGGCGACGAAGGGGTGGTCACGCTCGATCAGGCCGAGCTTGCTGGCACCACCGGGCGAGCCGAGCTCGTCGAAGAACTCGACGTTCGCCTTGTAGTAGTCCTTCCACTCCTCCGGAGTGTCGTCCTCGTAGAAGATCGCCTCGACCGGGCACACCGGCTCACAGGCACCGCAGTCGACGCATTCATCCGGGTGGATGTAGAGGGACCGCTGGCCCTCGTAGATGCAGTCGACCGGGCACTCCTCGATGCACGCCTTGTCCTTGACGTCGACACAAGGCTGCGCGATGACGTAGGTCACGCTGTCGTTCCTCCTCGATAGGGCGCTGGCGGGCCTCCTCAGGCTCCGCCGCCTGGCGCGCGGGAGCGCGGCGTCGTCGATGCCCGCACCTAGTATCTCCGTTCCTGGGCATGATCCGAACAGGAGGGGTGAACTGACCTGTGGAAATCTCTGCCGGTGCGCGGCTCGAGATCCGTGTCTCCGCTGCTGACGTGGGCAAACGCGTCTCCGTGCGACGCGTCGACGACGATGCCGCCGGGAGTGGGAAATTCACCGACACGGTTGGTGTTCTCACATCATGGGACGACGGCGTGCTGCTGATCACACGTCGGGACGGGGAACGGGTGCGGGTCGCGGAGTCGTCGCTGGTCGCGGCGAAGGTCGTGCCCGCCGCCCCCGCCCGTCGGCGCGGACCCGCCGCCTCGTACGCGGAACTGGCGCGGGTCGCCGCGCGGGGCTGGCAGCCGGTCGAGCGGGAGCGGATGGGTGACTGGGAGCTGCGGGCCGCCTCCGGGTTCACCCGCAGAGCCAACTCGGTGCTGCCCCTGGGGGACCCCGGTGTGCCCCTGGATGACGCGCTGACGACTGTGGAGTGCTGGTACGCGGCCCGGGGGCTGCCCGCCTACTTGCAGCTCGCCACGGGTGCGGAGGGCACGCAGGAGCTGCTCTGCGCCGAGGTGGAGCGGCGGGGTTGGCGCCGGGAGGTCACCGCCGAGCTGTGGATCGGGGCGCTCGCGCCGGTCGCGGACCGGGAGGCGGCCGGGGTCGGGCTGTCGCGGACGGCGGACGAGGCGTGGCTCAGCCGCTACCAGCGCAAGGGGGTCAGCGAGGTCGCGCTGAAGGTACTCGGCAGCGGGTCCTCGGTGTGGTTCGCGACGGTGCCGGGCGACGGGGACGCGGCACCGGCCGCCATCGGGCGGTGCGTGGTGGACGGACGGTGGGCCGGTTTCGCGGCCGTGGAGGTCGATCCTGCCCAGCGGCGGCGGGGGCTCGCCACGACCGTGATGACCGCGCTGGCCCGGCGGGCGCTGGAGGAGGGGGCCTCCGCGGGCTGGTTGCAGGTGGAGACGGACAACGCGGGGGCGCGGGCCCTGTACGGCGGGATGGGGTTCGCGGTGCATCACTCGTATCACCACTACCGGGGGCCCCGGTGTGATGGGGACGGTGTCGCTCGCTCCGGCGGCGATTCGGGTTCCGGTTCCGGTTCCGAGCCGTCTCGATCGTCATGAGCGGGCACGACCCTGCTGTGCCCGCCCCGCATCCCCCGGAGCCGGAGCGGGCCGCCGAGGTGCGGCGGCGGTTCGGCGAGGAGGCGCGGGCCGAGCGGCCCGATCTGGCCGTGCTGTGCCTGCTGGTGGGGGCGGCGGGCGACGGGGCGCTGGACGAGGCGGGGACCGACGCCGCCGAGATCGAACTCGACCGCCTGGCCGGGCTGATGCCGTACCGGCCCGGTGGGCCCCGCGCGTGGGCGGTCGCGGCGGCCGAACTGCTCGGCGGGCGGTGCGGGTTCCATGGTTCCGCCGCGGACTATCAGCGGCTGGAGTCGTCGCTGCTGCACCAGGTGCTGGTACGGCGGCGGGGGCTGCCGATCCTGCTGTCCGTGGTGTGGATGGAGGTGGCCCGGAGAGCGGGTGCGCCCGTGCACGGCGTCGCGCTGCCGGGACACTTCGTGGTGGGTTTCGGGCCTCGTGACCAGCAGGTGCTCGTCGATCCGTTCGACGGGGGGCGGGTGCTGAGCGGGGACGATGCGGAACTGCTGGTCACCGGGGCGACGGGGGCGCCGCTGGACCCCGGGATGCTCGTTCCGGCCGATCCGCTGGACGTGGTGCTGCGGGTCCTCAACAACGTGCGGGCGTGGGCCGCGGCGCGGCCCGAGCGGTCGGATGTGGCGTTGTGGGCGCTGGAGTTGTCGTTGGCCTTGCCTTCGCATCCGGCGCGGTTGCGGTACGAGTGGGCGCAGTTGCTGGTACAGCGGGGGGATTTCGTGCGGGGGGCGGCTGAGTTGCGGGCGTATGCGGAGGTGGTGGCTGGGGTGGACGCGGGCGCGGCCGAGCGGGTGCGCAGGCAGGCGGACGCGGCTCGGGCTCTGCTGAACTGAGGCCCACCCATTCCCCTTGGGGGTTCGATCGGAGCGGCGTTGTGTGCGGGTGTCCGTGGCCAGTGCCGCGGCAGGCGACGGGTGCCCGTGAAGGAGCGGCGTCCGGTGCGTGCTCTCGGTGTGCCGACCGGAAGGCGTCATCCGCCCGAAGGGCCTGGACGTACTCGGGCTCTCGGCAGGTGCGGCGAGAGGGCGTGCCGGGCGTCGTGACGGGGCGAACCTCGCCTGCCGCGGCACTGGTCGCACCCACGCGGCGCAGCCCCGCGCCCTGAGCGGCGTGCCCCCGCGTAGGGACGGCGGCGGTCGCTCACCGGCGCCTGCCGGGTGCCGCGGCGCCCACCCGTGCCGCACCAGCGGCACGACCGCCCGCAGCTACGACAGGGCGGTGCTCCACGGCTGCCGGGCGGGCTGCGGGCCCGGCGGCGAGGCCTCCCGCAGCCACCACCGGACGGCGCCACGCCGCCTGCCGAAGGGGCTGCCGCCCCACAGCGCGATCGCCCGCGACCACCACAAGGCCGCGCCTGACCCCGCGGGGTAGGCAGCCCCTTCGGGGCATGACCGCCAGCAGTCACCACGGCACAGGCGGTAGCGCCGTCGGCGCTGCCGCCTGTGCCGATGACTTCCCGTACGGCGGGGCGGCGTCGCGGCTGCCGGGTGGGCTGCCGCCCCGGCCATGCGATCGTCCGTAACCGCCACAGGGCGACGACGCGCCCCTGACGGGCGGCTGGAGGACGGTGGGGCGGAGCGTCAGCTCGGGTTTGTTTCGATGACTGCCACGCGGTCTGTCGTGCTCTTCAGGGCCAGGCGTAGGGCGCTGTAGACGTCCTGGACGGTGACCGGGGTCTTCTCTCCGTTGCCCCGGGTGATCAGGACTCCGTCGAAGGTGCTGCCGTAGAGGTCCTTGAGGGCCTTCTCGTCGTAGGAGTCGACGAGTTTGCCGTCGACCGTCTTGACGGTCAGGAACTTCCACAGGGAGTTCTCCGGGCTCATCGGGAGCGGGACGCTGCTCGCGGGGTCCGTCTGCACGACGACGTTGGCGGACATCGCCGGCTGCGCGAACTCCTTCATGAACCGGTCGACCTCGGCCTTGTCGACCGACGGCTCCTTGGTCGTGGTGGGGAGGCTCACGGCGGTGGCGGTGCCGGTCTCGACCTGGGTGCGGTAGGCCTTCTCGACGGCGTCGGTGGACTCGTCGACGTCGATGCCCTTGCCCGCCTTACCGTAGACGGCGACGGCCTTGCCGGCCTCGTACTTGACCGTGCCGTCGCTCGCCGAGCCGGAGCTGCCCGCGACGCGCTTCAGGGCGGCCTCCAGCTTCTCCTCGTCGACGGGCATGACGGGCGCGACGACGCGCTTCTGGCCGAAGAGCGCGCCGATCACCGAGACGGGGTTGTAGTCGCTGACGGCGGCGGCGCCGACCGTGGCCTGCTTGTCGAACTGGAGTCCGGCCTGGTCGGGCTTGAGGGAGACGGTCTCACCGTCGACCGTGAGCTTCAGCGCCTCGTCCGTGCTGTCGCCGAGGGCGCGGTCGAGCTTGTTGACCGCCTCGTCGCGGGTGCCGCCGCCGATGTCGACGCCGAGGACGGTGGTGCCCTTGGGGACGTCGGAGTGGTTCAGCAGCAGACCGGCGCCGTAGACACCGCCGCCGAGGACCACCAGACCGCCGACGAGCAGGCCGAGCTTGCTGCGGCCCTTCTTCTTGGCCGGCTTCGAGGACTTCGTGTTCTTCGCCGGGCCGGACTTCTGCTGCGGCCCCGGGTCCGGCAGCTTCGGCGGGGTGTGCTGCACCGCGCCGTCCGAGCCGCCCGCGCCGAAGGGCGCCCCCTGGGTGCCGGGGGGCACGACCGGGATGCCGCTGGTCAGGGTGTGCCCGGAGGGGTTGTCGACGTGGCCGGGGCCGCCGTAGCCCGGGGTGCCCGGCTCGGGGGCGGGCCGCTGCGGGGTGAGGACCGCGGTGTCGTCGCTGAGGCCCCCACCGGGGCGGCCGTAGCCGGCGCCAGGTGCGGAGAAGTCGGCACCGTGACCGCCGAAGGGGCCGCCCTGGCCGCCCTGACCGGGCGGCGGGCCGAGCGGGCTGTCGCCGGTGACGGGGCCGCTGGTGGGGCCCGCCGGGCCGGTGTTGCCGTTCGGGCGGCCGGGACCGCCGTTGTCCGAGAAGTACGGCAGGTCGTCGCGCTCGGGCTTGGTGCCGGCCAGCGCGGCGGACACGTCGAAGGAGCCGGTGCCGCCGCCGTGGCCGGGAGCGACCGGCTGGGCCCCGGTGGCCCCGGGGAGCCCGCCGCCGTTCGCACCCCCGGGCCGGGGGCCGCCGGCCACCGGACCCGCACCGTTCGCACCGCCGGGCCGGGCGCCCGCGCCGGGGCCGCCCGGCGCGCCGGAGCCCTGGCCGCCCAGCGAGCCGGTGGGGAACCCTGCCCCGCTGCTTGCGCCGCCGCCCGCGCCCTTGGGCGGGGCCGAGCCCCTGCGGGGCGCGAACCAGTCGCTGGTGGGCTTGTCGTCGGCCGGCGCGGTCGGTTCCGGCGCGGGGGCCGGGGTGTCCGTGAACACGGGCATGGCCGTCGTGCCGGTGGTCTCCGACTCGGACCCGGCGTCGTCCGCGACGCCCTCGCCGTCGCCGACCGGCTTGCGGACGACGACCGGCGGGATGGGGCGCGAGCCGGGGATGTTGATCCGCACCCGCGTCGTCAGCGTGGTCTCGGTCCTGGGTCCGTCCGGTCGCTCGCCGGCCGCCGACCGGGCCGCCTCGGCACCGGCCTCGGTGGCCATGGGCGTGCCGTACGGCGGTGTCCCCGACGGGTACGCGGTGCTGCCGCGCCCATTGGCCCCGGAGGACGAAGTGTCAGTTTCACGACTCAAGGCAGGTTCTCCCGGTTTGCTCCGCCGCCCGTCACGACCTCAACTCAGCGGGCAGCTCGGCGGCGCGCACCACCATACTGGCCACTTCCGGCGCGTATCCCACGACCGCGTGGGAAACCCGCACGGGACCCGCACCGGCGCACTACGGCGAAGTGGTACGTCACTTCCCAAGTCGGGCGTCGGGCCTGGTCGGTTGCCGCCCCCACCCAAGGGTGGCGCACATCACAGCCACAGCCATGCCGCCGAGCAGGAAGAGATACGAGCCGACTCCCGCGCCGAACAGGAAGTCTCCCTCCGGCCGGGGGGACGTCAGCAGGATGACGGAGATCATCCAGCCGGCGGCCGGCGCAACGGCCCCCGCTCTGCCGCCCATAGCCTGCGATCCGCCCAGGAAGAGCCCGGCCGCACCGAGCAGCGCGAGCAGCAACCCGCCGGGGAACCAGGCGGCTTGGAGCAGCCCGCCGGCCGCTGCGACCACGGCTCCCAGCACGAAGAGCACCAGGTGGGCGGCGGTCCGCCCACCTGGGGGCAGTGTCAACGGCTGGGCGAGCGCGCTGCCTTGCCCGCCCGAGGTCCGGTCCGTCGGTTTCATCGCCGGCCCGCCTCCCGGCGGCCGTGCGGGCACACCACTCGTTTGTCATACACATGCGTACGCATCACAGGGCCGTTCCGTTCTGCCGTTCCTCGAAAGAATTGCCGGGGATCCCTTCGAACAAGTCGCGCTCCCGGCCCCCTCCTTCGCGTCTGCCGCGCACCAACTCGTAGTACTCGGTCGTCAGGAGGGGCTGCGCGAGTTTGTTGGAGAGGGCGAAGTACGGCTCGGCGACCTCGATCTGGGTGGCGTGCGCGCGCATCGCGGCGATCTTCGCTGCCGCGAAGTCGGTGCCGTCGATCTCGGTGGTCACGAGGTGGTCGTCGACCACTCCGGGCACATCGGTGACGGCAGCGGTCTGCCGGAAGGGGAGCCGTCCGGGCTCGGCGAGGTCGCGGCGGAGTCGGCCGAAGCCCTCCATGAGCACCCCACGCGGCACGCGGTTCCAGTAGACCTTGTCGATCTCCCAGGGCTCGCCCAGGTCGGAGCGGAAGGCCGGGTCGGGGGCCAGGTCGGCGGCGCGCATGGCGACGCGGTGCGCCTGGATGTGGTCGGGGTGGCCGTAGCCGCCGTCGGGGTCGTAGGTGACGAGGACCTGGGGGCGTACCTCGCGGATCACCCGGACCAGGTGGGCGGCTGCCTCGTCGAGGTCGGCGGACCAGAAGGCGCCGGGCCGCTCGTTCTGCTCGACGCCCATCATCCCGGAGTCGCGGTAGCGGCCGGGGCCGCCGAGGAAGCGGTGGTCGCTGACACCGAGCTCCTTCATGGCCTCGGCCAGCTCGCCCTTGCGGTACGGGCCCAGCTCGTCGTCACGGTCGGGCGCGAGACGGGCGAGGCGGGGCGGGATGACCTCGCCCTCCTCGCCGAGGGTGCAGGTCACCAGCGTCACCCGCACTCCCTGGGCCGCGTACTTGGCCATGGTCGCGCCGTTGTTGATCGACTCGTCGTCCGGGTGCGCGTGCACCAGGAGCAGTCGGCGTGCGGAGCGAGATGGGCGTCCCCCCGGCCGAAGGTCGGGGAGGGCAGATCCGTCATGGACCCACCCTACGAGGCGCCCGTGCCGTGCCTGTGCCGGGTTCGGGCCTTCACGGGAGCGTACGGGCCGCGGGGGTCTGTACGGGGACCCCGGCGGCCGGAGCCGTCAGAACTTGATGCTGCCGATCATGCCCGCGATGTTGGTCGTCAGCTCGCTGATCGTCGGCGCGATGGTCGAGGAGGCGAGGTAGAAGCCGAGCAGGATGCAGATGATCGCGTGTGGTGCCTTCAACCCCGACTTCTTGATCAGGATGAAGACGATGATCGCCAGCAGCACCACCGCCGAAATCGAGAGTGCCACGGCGGCTCACCTCCAAAAGTTCCCTGGGACCTGGGGAGCGAAGCAGTTGTCGACCGATGACGGCGGAGCCGTCGTCAACCGATGACAGGGGTGACGCAGTTGTGAATCCGTACAGCGGCCAGCAGGTTCCTACCCACTCAGCGGTAGTGATCATAACTATCCATACGCGCGCATCGATCGGCGCACGGCCGCACAAGGGGGCGCATGGCCAATATGGTCGGAGGATGACGACCCAGCCCGAGTCCTTTCCCCGTCGGCACGCCCGGACGCAGCGTTTCACCCTCGGCGCGCCGCGTGCGTTCTCCGTCGCTCCGGACGGTTCCCGAGTCGTGTTCCTGCGGTCCTCCTCCGGTACCGCCAGGGCCAACAAACTGTGGGTCCTGGACCTCCCGGACGGCGAGGAGCGGGTGGCGGCCGACCCGGGCACGCTGCTGGACGGCTCTTCCGAGGAGTTGTCGGCCGAGGAGCGGGCGCGCCGGGAGCGCAGCCGCGAGGGCGGTGCCGGGATCGTCGGCTACGCGACCGACGTGGCCGTGGAGTTGGCCTCTTTCGCCTTGTCAGGGCGGCTGTTCGTGGCCGAGCTGCGGGCCGGCACGACACGTGAACTGCGCGTCCCCGGGCCGGTGATCGACCCCCGCCCCTCCCCCGACGGCCGGTGCGTCGCATACGTCGCCCAGGGCGCGCTGCGGGTCGTCGGGGCGGAGGGCGGTGACGATCGCGCGCTCACCGAGGAGGGAGCGGAGAACGTCACGCACGGCCTGGCGGAGTTCATCGCGGCCGAGGAGATGGGCCGTTCCCGCGGTTTCTGGTGGTCGCCCGACTCGGACCGGCTGCTCGTGTCGCGCGTGGACGACACGCCGGTGCGCCGCTGGTGGATCTCGGACCCCGCGCAGCCGGAAAGGGAACCGCGGCGGGTGGCGTATCCGGCGGCCGGCACCGCCAACGCGAAGGTGCGGCTCTTCCTGACCGACCTCTCCGGGACCCGCACGGAGGTCGTGTGGGACCGGGCGCGCTACCCGTATCTGGCGCATGTGCACTGGTCAGCGGCGGGTGCCCCGTTGATCCTGGTGCAGGCGCGGGACCAGCTCAGCCAGCTGTTCCTGGCAGTGGACCCGGGCACCGGGACGACCCGGATGGTGCACGCCGACGAAGATCCACATTGGCTTGATCTTTTCCCTGGGGTGCCCGCGTGGAGTCCGTCCGGCCGACTCGTGCGTGTCGCGGACGAGGGCGGCGCGCGGGTGCTGGCGGTCGGTGAGCGCCCGCTGACGGGACCGCAGTTGCACGTCCGTTCGGTCCTCGACGTGGCCGACGACGACGTGCTGGTCTCGGCGTCGGCCGGTGCGGCGGCCGTGGACCCGGAGGTCGGCGAGATCCATGTCTACCGCGTGAACGAACTGGGTGTGGAGCGCGTCTCGCAGGAGCCCGGCGTGCACTCGGCGGCGCGCTCGGGGGGCGTCACCGTGCTCGTCTCGGCCACCCCGGGGACAGCGGGTGCCCAGGTGCAGGTACTACGGGACGGCAAGCGTGTGGCGACCGTGACGTCCCGCGCGGAAGATCCCGGTATGTCCCCATGCGTGCGGTTCACGCAGGGGGGCGCACGCCGCGTACCGTGCGCCCTGCTTATGCCGAGGGACTACGACGGGGTCACACCCCTGCCGGTCCTCATGGACCCCTACGGCGGTCCGCACGGCCCCCGGGTGCTCGCCGCCCACAACGCGCACCTCACCTCGCAGTGGTTCGCCGACCAGGGTTTCGCGGTGGTCGTCGCCGACGGGCGCGGCACCCCCGGCCGCTCCCCCGCCTGGGAGAAGGAGATCGACGGCGACTTCACGCTCTCGCTCGACGACCAGGTCGACGCGCTGCACGACCTCGCGGAGTCCCATCCGCTGGACCTGTCCCGGGTGGCGATCCGCGGCTGGTCGTACGGCGGGTATCTGGCGGCCCTCGCGGTGCTGCGCCGCCCGGACGTCTTCCACGCCGGCATCGCGGGCGCCCCGGTCACCGACTGGCGGCTGTACGACACGCACTACACCGAGCGGTACCTGGGCGACCCGACGACGGCCCCTGCGGCATACGCGAAGAGCTCACTGATCACGGACGAGGGACTGTCCGCGCCCGCCGAGCCGCACCGCCCGCTGATGATCGTGCACGGCACCGCCGACGACAACGTCGTCTTCGCCCACGCCCTGCGCCTGTCCTCCGCCCTCCTCGCGGCCGGCCGCCCGCACGAGGTGCTGCCGCTCTCCGGAGTCACCCACATCACCCCGCAGGAACAGGTCGCGGAGAACCTGCTGCTGCTCCAGGTGGACTTCCTGAAGCGCTCACTGGGGCCGGTGTAGGCCCGCGGCGGGTACAGCAACGGGCCGGGGCTACATGGCGAGCCCCGGCCCGTTTACGGCACCCGCACGGCCGTACGCGTTGTAGATTCGCGCGTCCGTATATCGGAACGACGTCAGCCAAGTTGCCTGCGCGTTAACGCGGTTGATGTGCGTTTGTACGGCTGTGCGACGCCACCTCACGGATCGTCCACGGGTTCGCCGGACGGCCCCACCGACGGCACCACCTGCTTCTCCTCCGCGAAATGGCAGGCCGAGTCATGGGCCGCCGGGCCGGTCACGAGCCGGAACTCCGCGGGGACCGCGAGGAGCGGCACCTCCAGGGCGCACCGTTCCCGGGCCTTCCAGCAGCGGGTGCGGAAGCGGCAGCCGGAGGGGACGCTCGTCGGGGACGGCACATCGCCGAAGAGGATGATCCGCTCCCGGTGCTCACGGGCCCCGGGGTCCGGGACGGGCACGGCGGAGAGCAGCGCCTGGGTGTAGGGGTGCGTCGGGTGGTCGTAGATCTCGGCGTCCCGGCCGATCTCCACCATCCGCCCGAGGTACATCACCCCGACCCGGTCGGAGATGTGCCGCACGATCGACAGGTCGTGCGCGATGAAGACGTACGACAGTCCGAACTCGCCCTGGAGCCGGTCGAGGAGGTTGACGACCTGGGCCTGGACGGAGACGTCGAGGGCGGAGACGGGTTCGTCGGCGACGATGATCTCGGGGCGGAGGGCCAACCCCCGGGCGATGCCGATGCGTTGACGCTGGCCGCCGGAGAACTGGTGCGGGTAGCGGTTGATGTACTCGGGGTTGAGCCCGACCACGTCGAGGAGTTCCCGCACCCGGCGTCGGCGGTCGCCCCTGGGCGCGACCTCGGGGTGGATGTCGTACGGCTCCCCGACGATGTCGCCCACGGTCATGCGGGGATTGAGGGAGGTGTACGGGTCCTGGAAGACCATCTGGATGTTGCGGCGGACCGCCTTCAACGCGCGTCCCGACAGCTTGGTGATGTCCTCGCCCTTGTAGCGGATCGAGCCGGCGGTCGGCCGTTCCAGGTGGACCAGCATCCTGGCCACGGTGGACTTGCCGCAGCCGGACTCGCCGACGATGCCGAGCGTCTCGCCCTGGCCGAGGGTGAAGTCGACGCCGTCGACGGCCTTGACGGCGCCGGTCTGTTTCCTGAAGAGGATGCCCTCGGTGAGCGGGTAGTGCTTGACCAGGCCGCGGACCTCCAGGATCGGCTCAGTCGCCGTAGCCGTCGTGACCATCGAGGCACTCCCTCCAGTAGTGGCAGGCGCTCGCCCGTGGGCCGCCGGCCGGGGTCACCGCGTGCGGGGGCGGTACGTCGGTCCGGCAGACGTCCCGGGCCATCGGGCAGCGGGGGTGGAAGGCGCAGCCGGGCGGGATGTCCATGAGGTTGGGCGGCAGGCCCTTGATCGCGTACAGCTCCCGGCCCTTCTGGTCCAGGCGCGGGACGGAGTCGAGCAGGCCGCGCGTGTACGGGTGGGCGGGGGCCTTGTAGATGTCGTGCACGGGGGCGGACTCGACGATGCGGCCCGCGTACATCACGGCGATGCGGTCGGCGACGTCGGCGACCACGCCGAGGTCGTGGGTGATGAGGATGAGCCCCATGTCCAGCTCGCGCCGGAGTTCCGCGAGGAGGTCCATGACCTGGGCCTGGACGGTGACGTCCAGCGCGGTCGTCGGCTCGTCGGCGATGATCAGCGCGGGTTCCAGGGCCAGCGCCATGGCGATCATGATGCGTTGGCGCATCCCGCCCGAGAACTGGTGCGGATAGTCCCCCGCGCGCTCCTTGGCGGCGGGGATGCGGACCCGGTCCATCAGCCCGACGGCCTGGGCGCGGGCGTCCTTCTTGGACATGCCCCGGTGGACGACGAACATCTCGCCGAGCTGGTCGCCCACGCTCAGCACGGGGTTCAGGGACGACAGCGCGTCCTGGAAGATCATCGCCATCTCGGCGCCCCGGAGCTTCCGGCGGTCCTCCTCCTTCAGCTTCAGCAGGTCCTGCCCCTTGAACAGGATCTCGCCGCCGGTGATCCGCCCGGGCGGCATGTCGAGGATCCCCATGATCGCCTGCGCGGTGACCGACTTGCCGGAGCCGGACTCGCCGAGCACGGCCAGGGTCTGCCCCTCGTCCACGCCGTAACCGACACCGTTCACAGCCTTGGCGGCCCCGTCCCGGGTGCTGAACTCCACCCGCAGATCCCGCACCTCGAGCAACATGGCGACGCCTCACCTCAACTTCGGATCGAGGGCGTCGCGCACCGCGTCGCCGAGCATGATGAACGCCAGAACCGTGACCGCGAGGGCGCCGGAGGGCCAGAGGAGGGCGTGGGGGGCGTTGCGGATGTAGGGGGAGGCGGCGGAGATGTCGATGCCCCAGGAGACGCTGGGGGGTTTGAGGCCGACGCCGAGGTAGGACAGGGTCGCCTCCAGGGCGATGTACGTGCCGAGCGCGATGGTGGCCACGACGATGACCGGGGCGACCGCGTTCGGGGTGATGTGGCGGAGCAGCATGCGGGAGTTGGAGGCGCCGAGGGCTCGGGCGGCCTGGACGTAGTCGTTCTGCCGGGCGGTGATGACCGAGCCGCGGGCGATGCGGGAGATCTGCGGCCAGCCCAGCAGCACCATGAACCCGATGACCGGCCAGACCGTGTTGCTGGTGACCACGGACAGCAGCACCAGCCCGCCGAGCACCACCGGGATGGCGAAGAAGACGTCGGTGATCCGGGACAGGATCGCGTCCCAGAACCCGCCGAAGAACCCGGCGAGCCCGCCGAGCACCGACCCGAGGAGCGCGACCCCGAGCGTGGCGCAGACGCCGACGGCGATCGAGATCCGCGCCCCGTAGACGGTACGGGTGTACACGTCGCAGCCCTGCCCGTCGTACCCGAAGGGGTGGCCCGGCTCGGAGCCCTGCTGGGCCTTGGCCAGGTCGCACTCGAGCGGGTTGCCGGAGGCGATCAGCGACGGCCAGAGGGAGATGACGGCCAGGAAGAGGATCACCAGCCCCGAGATGATGAAGACGGGGTTGCGGCGCAGGTCGCGCCAGGCGTCCGACCAGAGGCTGCGGGCCCGGTCGGACGGGCCGTCGTCGTCCGGCAGGGCCGGGCCCTTCTCCAGGATCTCCCCCTCGGTGGTGGCCAGGCCCATCGCGCCGCCCGTCCCCGTCGCGGCGGTCTCCCCGTCCTCGGCGGTGCGTACGCCGCCCGAGACGTGCGGCTGAGGAGGCTGCGGCTCAGGCATAGCGGATCCTTGGGTCCAGTACGGCGTAGAGGAGGTCGACGAGCAGGTTGGCGACCAGGAACACCAGGACGAGCACGGTCACGAAGCCGACGACGGTCTGGGTGTTCTGGCGGAGGATGCCCTGGTAGAGCTGGAAGCCGACGCCGTGGATGTTGAAGATCCGCTCGGTGACGATGGCGCCGCCCATCAGGGCCCCGATGTCGGTGCCGATGAAGGTGACGACGGGGATCAGGGAGTTCCGCAGCAGGTGTTTGCGGATCACGCGGTGCCGGGGCAGGCCCTTGGCGACGGCGGTGCGGACGTAGTCGGCGCGGGCGTTCTCCGCGATGGACGTACGGGTCAGCCGGGTCACGTAGGCGAGGGAGACGGAGGCGAGGACGAGCCCGGGGACGATCAGTTCGCCGAAGGGGGCGTCGGAGGAGACGGAAGGCCGGATCCAGCCCCACTCCACGCCGAGCAGCAGCTGGAGCAGCAGACCGGTGACGAAGGTGGGGACCGAGATGACGACCAGGGTGACCAGCAGCACCCCGCTGTCGACGGGCCGGCCGCGGCGCAGGCCGGTGACGACACCCAGGATGATGCCGATGACGATCTCGAAGAAGATCGCGACGATCGTCAGCCGGATGGTGACCGGGAAGGCGGAACCCATCAGCTCGGTGACCTCCTGCCCGTTGAACGCGGTGCCGAAGTCGCCGGTGAAGACGTTGCCCATGTAGGTCGGGTATTGGTGCCAGACGGGCTTGTCGAGGCCGAACTCGTGGCGCAGCCGGGCGGCCGTCGCCGGATCGCACTCCCGGTCGCCGCAGAGGCCCGCGACGGGGTCGCCCATCACGTTCACCATCAGGAAGATCAGGAGTGTGGCGCCCACGAAGACCGGGATCATCTGCAGCAGGCGCCGGACGACGTACCGTCCCATGAGAGGTCAGCTGACCTTGATGTGCTCGTAGACGGGCACGCTGAACGGGTTCAGTGAGACATCTGAGAGGCGTTCGGAGTAGCCCGCGCTGCCGTTCTGGTACCAGAGCGGGATGGCGGCCATGTTGTCCCGGACGACCCTCTCGGCCTGCTGGAACTTCTCGACGGCCCGCTGCGTGTCCTCCTCGGCGTTGGCCTCGTCGACGAGCCTGTCGAACTCGGCGTTGGACCACTTGCCGTCGTTGGAGGAGGCGTTGGTGTAGTAGAGCGGCTGGAGGAAGTTCTGGATGAGCGGGTAGTCCATCTGCCAGCCGGCGCGGAACGGGCCGCTCATCTTCCGCTGGGTGATCTGGTTGCGGTAGTCGGCGAAGGTGCCGACCGGGTTGCCGACGCACGCCTTGTCGTTGTCGAGGGCGTTGTTGACGGAGTTGCAGACGGCGTCGACCCACTGCCGGTGGGAGCCGGTGTCCGCGTTGTACGTGATCCTGACCTGGCCGCCGGGGAGGCCGCCGCCCTCCTCGATCAGCTTCTTGGCCGCGTCCGGGTCGTACTCGCAGGCGTCACCGCACAGGCCCTCCTCGTAGCCGCCCCCCGCACCGAGGACGGGTGAGGTCCAGTCGGTGACGGGGGTGCGGGTCTTCTGGAAGATGGTGTCGGTGATCTGCTCGCGGTCGATCGCCCGGGACAGTCCCTCGCGGACCTTCTCCATGCCGTCCTTGCCCCAGTTCTCGTCGTAGTACGGGAAGGACAGGGTCTGGATGATGCCGGCCGAGGTGTTGATGTACCGGTCGCCGAGGTCGGCCCGGACGTTCTTGAGCTGGGCGGCGGGGACGTCGTCGACGAGGTCGAGGTTGCCCGCCATGAGGTCGGTGTAGGCGGTGTTGTTGTCGGTGTAGACCTTCAGGTCCACGCCCCCGTTCCGCGCCTTGTCCTCACCCGGGTAGTCGTCCCACTTCCTGAGCGACAGCTGGGAGCCCTTGGTGTACGACTCGACGGTGTACGGGCCGTTGCCGACCGGCTTGCTCAGCCAGGCGTCGTGGTCGGAGAAGAACGACTGCGGCAGCGGGGCGTAGGCGTTGTAGCCGAGAGTGTCGGGAAAGGTCGAGAACTTCTGGGTGAGCCTGACCGTGAAGGTGTTGTCGTCGACGACCTTCAGCCCGGAGAGGGTGTCGGCGCTCTGCTCGCTGCCGTCGTCGGGGTGCGTCTTGTCGTAGCCCTCGATGTACTCGAAGAAGTACGCGTTCTTCTGGTTGTTCTTCAGACTCGCCCCGTAGTTCCAGGCGTCCACGAAGGACTTGGCGGTGACCTTCTCGCCGTTGCTGAAGGTCCAGCCGTCCTTGATGGTGATGGTGAAGTTCCGCGAGTCCGTCGTCTCGATCTCCTCGGCGAGCATGTCCTTCGCCTCACCGGTCTCGGCGTCGTACCGCTTCAGGCCGCGGAAGATCATCTCAAGCACCTTGCCGCCCTGCACCTCGTTGGTGTTGGCGGGCTCCAGCGGGTTCTGCGGGTCCCCCCAGGAGGAGCTGAGCACCGCCCCGCCGTCCCCACTGCCGCCACCGCTGTCGCCGTCCCCACCCCCACAGGCCGTCGCGGCGAGAGCTACCGCCGCCGCGCCGGCGACCCATCGGGCGTGCGTGGCTCCACGCATGGAGTGCCTCCTCGTACGTGCGCGGGTGTGCGCAGGGCTCCAGCGCGGGCGCGCTGTTCCGATACCGGACAATATCGATCAAATGCAGGTATAGGGCACATCGCGCGAGCCGTCCGGGGGACGGCCTCCCTCCGAATGCACGGCAGCGCCGCCTCCGACAGGGCGTCAGGGGCGCGGTGGAGGAGACTCGCGAAGTGTCCGCGGAGTCCCACTCGGACCATCCGCCAGACGGGGTTGCATGCGCGCACCATGGCGGGACCGGTCTCCCATCCCCCACGACCCGCGTGCCGCCTCCGTCGTCAGAGCCGCCCTCCGCGCACTGCTGCGCGCGACCCGCCTGGGGTGTGTGTCCGACACAGTCGAACTCCTCGCCTCCGAGCTGGTCACCGCCGTCCCGCCGCGTGACGCGGCATGAGGCGTGGCCCGCTCGTCATCCCGGAGGAGTTGCTCGACGAGGAATGCCTGACCGTGGACGCCACCCAGGTGCTGGCCGTCATCGAGATCGTCTCACCGTCCAACCCGGACAACGACCACGGCGAGAGGCTCACCGATTACCCCGCCATGGGGATCGCCCACCACATGATCGTCGATCCACGCACGGGCACGGTCGAGGTGCGTTCCGACCCGTGCCGGGGGCGCTAGCGCGCAAGGATCCGTACGTCTTCGGCGACAGGGTGCCTTTCGGCGCCTGGACGGTGGAGACCGCCGCATTCCGTCGCTACGGCAGGGCGGGGAACAGCTCAACCCGACGGGCTGCCCCCGAAGGCGCAGATCAGCCCGGCTCCCCCCGCTCCACACAGAATTCGTTGCCTTCGGGGTCGGCCATGAGGACCCAGCCGCCGCCGTCGGGGCGGGTGTGGTCGGCGATCACACGGGCGCCCAGCGCGAGCGCCCGCTCGACCTCCTCGGCCCGGGTGCGGCCGTGCGGCTTCAGATCGAAGTGGAGCCGGTTCTTCGCCGACTTACCCTCGGGCACACGAACGAACAGCAGCCTCGGGCCCCCGGCCGGGTCCGCGATCAGCGCCTCCGGGTCACCGGGCTTGTCGTCGTCGGCCAGCGGGCGGCCGAGCAGTTCGCTCCAGAAGAGGCCGAGGTCGTACGGGTCACCGGTGCAGTCGAAGGTGAGGCTGTGGATGGTGGGGGGCGTGAGGCTCAACTGGGTTTCTCCGTTGTGAGTCGGTGAGCGGGTGATCGGGTGAGGCAGGTGATTCAGCCGTTACGGGTCTGACCGGGGTTGTCGTGGTTGAGGGGCGGGGTCACGGGACGGCGGTTGGTGCCGCGCGCCGGTGCCCTCCCTCGTCACCAGCCCTCCTCCGCAGACCGCCGGGCCGCCGGCCCCAGCTGCTCGACGGCTCGCCGCAGTTCCTCGGGGCAGCCACCCGTTCCTGGTCAGACGCCGGTCAGCCCGTCGACGAGCTCCCGTACGACGTCGAGGTGCCCGTTGTGCCGAGAGGTCTCCTCCACGAGGTGGAGGAGCACCCAGCGGAGGTCGACGTGACGGCCGTCACCGATCGGCCGCTGGGCCTTGCTGTCCAGGTCGTGATCGGCGACCAGGCGGCGGTAGCGGGCGCTCTGCTCCTCGTACTCGGCCAGGAGTTGGGGCAGCGGGATGTCGACGGCGAGGCGCATCTCCGGGTCGGGGTCGTCGTCGGTCGCCTCCGCGAGCGGACCGGACATGCTCTCCCCGAGGAACACCACCTGGAACCAGTAGTACTCGACCCACCTCAAGTGACTGATCAGACCGCACAAGGTCATGAGCGGCGATCCCGGCAGTGGAGCTCTCCGCGCGTCCTGTCGTGACACACCCTCGCACTTGGCGAGTGCGGTGCCTCTTGCGTAATCGAGGAAGGTGGTCAGCTGCGTCCGCTCGTCCCAGGCGCAAGGTGTATCGGTGCGTTTCGTCATCGTCGGCAACCATCCCCGCCACCGGCCCGAGTGGCAAACGAATTAGCACGCCGGTCCGACTTCGCGATCTCGCGCCGGGTCTCACGTTGGCCACCGCTTGAAATGGCCGTGAAAAGTCGTCCCGGCGGCGCTGAGACAGATGGTGTCTGCGCCAGATCGACCGGTGCAGCAACCTGGCCGCAGTCACGGCCGACGG
The DNA here is from genome assembly GCF_037201975.1 of Streptomyces sp. TG1A-60. Classification (NCBI taxonomy): domain Bacteria; kingdom Bacillati; phylum Actinomycetota; class Actinomycetes; order Kitasatosporales; family Streptomycetaceae; genus Streptomyces; species Streptomyces sp. TG1A-60. Next base: position 2,839,764 of record NZ_CP147520.1, read on the forward strand.
GGTGAAGACTGCGGCGAGGAGGTGGCGGGTGTGTCCCACTTCGCATGGCAGGATCCCAGCTTCGGCGAGCCCCGCGCCGACACCCGCGTAGAGCTCGCCACTACCCCACGGGCCGCACTCACCTGCGCCAGAGTGACGAGAAAGCGCCAGGTCACGGACTTGCGCCGGTGGCGCACACTATTCCCGTACATGTTCCCGTCCTGTTCGGACTTCGCTCTGCCGGGGTTCGGGTGAGCCTCGTTCGTCGGAGTACGTCCGATGCGGATCGGAGGCTGCGACGCTCGGGGCCGCGGGCTCGCTACGACGGATCCACAAGACTGTTCCCGCCAGCAGTACGGTGCCTGCCAGCAGCCAGGGCAGCGGGCCCGGTCGCACAGCGCCGACGACCAAGCCGGTCAGAGCGCCCACCAGTTGCAGGGCGAGGGACTTCACGGACAGTGCCGTGGCGCGGCCCGAAGAGGCGACTCGGCGGTGCAGAAGGGCGTTCACGTTCGGCTCCGCCGCGCCGAGTCCGACATAGACCAGGCCGTAACCGAGCGCGGCGACGGCCGTGGGGACCATGCTCGTGAGGCCTGCGGTGGCTCCGAGCAGGGACAGCCCGGTCACCATGATGCCGAAACCGGCCAGAACCGCGCGCTCACCGCTGCCTGTGACGCGGGCGGCGAGCGGTGCGAAGTGGCTACCCATGCCGAAACAGACGAAGCCCGCACAGGCAAGTCCGGCGTACAGCACCGCGCCCGACTCGGACGCACCGGTCAGGGCAGCGGCCCGGCGCGGTGTGAGCAGTTCGATCGCGCCCAGGGCACCACCGACGGCCCCGGCGCTGAGGAACACGCGGGCCACGAGCGCGTCACGTACGCCCAGCCGCAGTCCACCCACGGCGGTGACGGGGATGGAGCGCAGCACACCGCGCAGGGCGGCCTTCGGCCGGGGCGGCTCACGCAGAGCGGTCAGGACACGGAGCACGAAGGCGATCTGGATCGCGGCGCCCAGCAGCAGAGGGACGGAAAGCGGCAGCACCGTACCGGAGGTCGCCTCGCTCAGCCGGGCGCCGATGTCGGGCCCCAGCCCGAGCAGCCAAGGGAGGGCACCACCGAGCAGGGTGCCGGTCGCGAGCGCGGCGGATGTCGCGGAGGAGCCCCGGGCAAGGCCCGTCCGCAGGTCTGCGCCGGGGCCGGAGTGACGCTGGACGGTGTCGACGTACCATGCCTCGGCGGGTCCACTGGACAGTGCTCGGCCCGTGCCCATGAGCACCAACCCGACGGTGAGGACCCAGGGAGTCGTGCCCAGGCCGACGAAGGTCAGGGCAGTCAGGTTCAGCACCCCCGCGGCGGCCAGGACGGTACGGCGTCCGATGACGTCGGACAGTCCTCCGGTGGGCAGTTCCAGCACGGCCACGGTCAGGGAGTACACGGCGAAGAGGCCCGCGATGGCCGCCAGGGTCATCCCGCGTTCGGTGAGCAGCAGGACCTGGGGCGCGACACTCAGGCCCACGGGGAACCAGAAGAGGGCGCAGACCGTGGCGTAGCGGCGGCGGGCACTGCGTAAGACCGACGGCTCGGTCATGGTGTCCGACGACTCGGTCACGGCTGGTCCTCGCCGTCCGCCTCCGTGGTGGCGGAGGTGCCCGGCCCCGGGCCCTGCGCATTCGGGGCGAGGGGCAACCCGGCGGTGAGAACCACGACTTGGGCGGCGCGCGGATCCCCCGCGTCGCGGGCGGTCAGCTCCTCCAGCTTCCGGCCGAACGTCTCCCGGAGTTCGGTCAGCGACTCGGGGGTCAGCCTGGGCATGAGGTCGCTGATCCCCGACGGCTCCAGCCACTCCGTGCCCAGCCGTCCAGCGTCGATGTCCGCCTCGTGCCGGGCGACGGACACCTCCAGGTGCTCGATCTGGCGCCTGCGCGACTGGCTGACGAAGGCTCGGCCTCCCTCCGAGGCCCTCATCGCCTCGTTGCTCCAGGAGGTCACGGTGTGCACGGCCTGCCAGCGGCGCTCCCGCCCGTCGCGGTGCTCGGCCTCGGTGACGAACGCGTACTTCGCCAGAACGCGCAGGTGATAACTGGTGGAGGCGGATGACTCGCCGGTCCTGGCGGCGAGTTCGCTCGCGGTGGCCGGGCCGTCCTGCCGCAGCAGTCCGAGCAACCGGATACGCAGCGGGTGCGTGAGGGCCTTCAGGGCTGCCGCATCCTGCCCGGCATCGAGTACGCGCTTGTGCTCATGACTGGCCATGCCGAGAGAGTAGGTCCCGACCACCGTTCCCCAAAAGAACTTTTGGAAAAAAGTTTTGGCAAAATCGGGAGTTGTTGAACCGCAGCTCAGCAGAAGATCGACAGAGGTGATCAGCGAGCGTGACCGTGTGGCCCAGGGACCTCGCCGGCCCTACCGTGACGTGGACGCCTCCAGTTCGGCTGTCGAGGGCCGAAGTCGCACGGCGAGGTGGAGGTGGCCGGTGCCGTCGATGGCCGAGTGTTCTCGGCCCGCCTGATTCCCGGCGCCGTCGGGCGCGGCGCCGGGAACATGAGGGCCAGGCCCCTACGCCGCGTGCACCACGTCCTTCTCCTCCGCGAAGTGACACGCGGACTCGTGGGCCGCCGGAGTGTCCGCGCCCTGGAAGATCTCGGGGATCGCCAGCAGCGGCACCTCCTCGGCGCACTTGTCCTGAGCCTTCCAGCAGCGCGTGCGGAAGCGGCAGCCCGACGGCGGATCGGCCGGCGACGGGACGTCGCCGGTGAGGATGATCCGTTCCCGGCCCACCCGGGCCTCCGGGTCCGGAACCGGCACGGCGGACAGCAGCGCCTGCGTGTACGGGTGCGTCGGGTGGTCGTAGATCTGCACGTCGGTGCCGATCTCGGCCATCTTGCCGAGGTACATCACACCGACCCGGTCGGAGATGTGCCGGACGATCGACAGGTCGTGCGCGATGAAGAGGTAGGAGAGGTCGAACTCGTCCTGGAGCCTCTCCATCAGGTTGATCACCTGCGCTTGAACCGACACGTCGAGCGCGGACACCGGCTCGTCACAGATGATGATCTCCGGGTTGAGCGCGAGACCGCGGGCGATCCCGATGCGCTGGCGCTGACCGCCGGAGAACTGATGCGGGTACCGGTGGATGTACTCGGGGTTGAGGCCGACCACGTCCAGCAGATCCTGCACCATGCGCCGCCGGTCCCCCTTCGGCGCGACCTCCGGGTGGATCTCGAAGGGCTCGCCGATGATGTCGCCCACGGTCATGCGGGGGTTGAGCGAGGTGTACGGGTCCTGGAACACCATCTGGATGTTCCGCCGCACCGCCTTCAGGGCCCGCCCGGAGAGCCGGCTGATGTCCTCGCCCTTGTAGAGGATCTCGCCCGCGGTCGCCCGCTCCAGGTTCATCAGGAGCTTGGCCACCGTGGACTTGCCGCAGCCGGACTCGCCCACGATCCCGAGGGTTTCGCCCCGGTACAGGTCGAAGGAGACTCCGTCGACCGCCTTGACCGCGCCGACCTGCCTCTTCAACAGCACGCCCTGGGTGAGCGGAAAGTGTTTCGCCAGGTTGCGGACCGACAGGATCGGCTCGCCCCGCCCGGTCGAGTCCTCCGGGGCGACGGATGTGTCCGCTCCCGGGCGCTCTTCGGAGGCTTTCGCGCCGGAGACGTCCGGCGCGGTCTCGTCCGTCGCCCCTGTCTTGCTGAGCTCAGCCATGGATCGTCTCCTTCCAGAAGTGGCACGCGGAGCCACGGCCCGCCAGTTCGGTGCCGTCCTGCTCGGTGACCGGGTGCAGCGCGGGAGTGTCGGCACGGCAGACGTCCTGGGCCTTCGGACACCGCGGGTTGAAAGCGCAGCCGCTCGGGATGCGTGTCAGGTTCGGCGGCAGACCGCTGATCGCGTACAGTTCCTGGCCCTTCTGGTCCAGGCGCGGGATCGAGTCGAGCAGCCCCCGCGTGTACGGGTGTGCGGGCCGCTTGTACAGCTCATGGACCGGAGCACTCTCCACGATGCGGCCCGCGTACATCACCGCGATCTTGTCCGCGACGTCGGCGACCACGCCGAGGTCGTGGGTGATCAGGATGAGGCCCATGTGGTATTCGCGCTGCAAGTCGGCGAGCAGGTCCATGACCTGGGCCTGGACCGTCACGTCGAGCGCCGTCGTGGGCTCGTCGGCGATGATCAGGTCCGGCTCCAGAGCGAGCGCCATGGCGATCATGATGCGCTGGCGCATACCGCCGGAGAACTGGTGCGGGTAGTCGTTCACGCGCTGGGCCGCGGCCGGGATGCGCACCCGGTCCATCAGCTCGATCGACTTGGCCTTCGCCTCCTTGCGGCTCATGCCCTGGTGGACGCGGAACATCTCGCCGAGCTGGTAGCCGACGGTGTAGACCGGGTTCAGGGAGGACAGCGCGTCCTGGAAGATCATCGCGATCTTCGCGCCACGGAGCCTGCGCCGCTCCTCGGCCGCCATCTTCAGCATGTCCTGTCCCATGAACAGGATCTCGCCCTGCGTGATACGGCCGGGAGGCATGTCGAGGATGCCCATGATCGCCTGGGCGGTGACGGACTTGCCGGAGCCGGACTCGCCGAGCACGGCGAGCGTCTCGCCCGCGCGCACGGTGTAGTTCACACCGTTGACCGCCTTGGCGACGCCGTCGCGTGTGTGGAACTCGATGTGGAGGTCGCGGACTTCCAGCAGCGGAGCGTCGCTGTCCGGACCGCCTCCCTGGTGGGGCACCATCGATGCCTCGTCGATGAGAGTCATGGTGTACGCCTCCCTCAGCGCAGCTTCGGATCGAGGGCGTTGCGCACTGCATCGCCGAACATCAGGAAGGACAACACCGTGATGGAGACCAGCACGGACGGCATGATCAACACGTACGGCGCGTTGCGGATGGACTGGAAGCCCCGGGAGATGTCCACACCCCAGGAGACCACGGGATCGCTCAGGCCCACACCGAGGAACGACAGCGTGGCCTCGGCACCGATGTAGCCACCGAGCGAGATGGTGGCGACGACGATGATCGGAGCCAGTGCGTTGGGCAGGATGTGGCGCAGCAGAATCCGGTTCGTGGAGGCGCCCAGCGCCTTGGCCGCGACGACATAGTCGGACTGCTTGACACCGATGACCGCACCACGGGCGACACGGGCGATGGTCGTCCAGCCCAGGAAGGAGATCGCCAGGATCACCACCCAGACGCTGCGCCTCTCGAAGCTCGTCAGGATGACCATGGCGCCGAGCAGGAACGGAATGCCGAAGAAGACGTCGGTGAGCCGGGACAGCAGGGAGTCCCAGAGGCCCCCGAAGTAGCCGGCGATCACGCCGAGGAGGCCTCCCGCGACCGTCACGATCACCGTGACGAAGACGCTGACGAGGATGGAGGCACGAGTGCCGTAGACCATGCGCGTCCACACCGAGCGGCCCTGGATGTCGTATCCGAACCAGTCGGGCTGCATGATGTGCGACCAGTTCGGCGGCTTGAGGTAGTTGTTGGCCAGGTCCGCCTCGGTGGGCGAGCCATCGGTGAACAGACCGGGGAACACGGCCATCGTCACCAGCAGCAGGATCAGCAACGACGATGCCACGAAGAGGGGGTTGCGCCGCAGGTCGTGCCAGGCATCGGACCACAGACTGCGGGGCTTGCCCAGGCCGTCGCCGGCTTCTGGACGTGAAGCGGTGGCGGTCACTGGCGCGTCGTCGCCGCCGAGCGTCTCCTTCTGGAGCGCGATCTTCTCAGACATACCGGATCCTCGGGTCCAGGACCGCGTACAGCAGGTCGACGAGCAGGCTGCAGATCAGGTAGACGATCACGATGAGGCTGACCACTCCCACCACGGTCGCCCCCTCCCGATGACCGAGGGCGTCGAAGACGAGGCTACCGATGCCATGGATGTTGAAGATGCCCTCGGTGACCACGGCGCCCGCCATGAGTGTGCCGAGGTCGGTTCCGAGGAAGGTGACGACGGGGATCATGGAGTTGCGCAGCAGATGGACGCCGATGACGCGGCGCCGGGGCAGTCCCTTGGCGATGGCCGTACGAATGTAGTCGGAGCGCAGGTTCTCGGCGATCGACGTGCGCGTGAGCCGGGCCACGTAGGCCAACGAGAGGGCAGCGAGCACCGTCGCGGGAAGCAGAAGTTCGTTCCAGTTCTCGTCCAGGGACACATTGGGTTCGACGAGGTCGAGTTGGAACGCGAAGAAGTACTGGGCCAGGCGGCCGAGGACGAAAGAGGGCATGGACACGAGCACCAGGGTGAGGCCCAGCAGCGCACGGTCCCGGAAGCTGTCCGGACGCAGGCCGGCGACGATGCCCAGGGCCACTCCGACGACGGTCGTGAACACCAGGGCGAACAGCGCCAGTTGAACCGTGACGGGCCAGGCGTCAGCGATGACTTCGGCCACCGGTCGCCGGGAGGCGATCTGGGTGCCGAAATCACCCTGGACCAGCCCTGTCAGATAGTCCCAGTACTGCCACCAGATCGGCTTGTCCAGACCTAGTTCGGCCTTCAGGGCCGCGATCTGCGTGGGGTCCGAATACTGCTCACCGGCGAGCGCGCGGACAGGGTCGCCCGGCAGGGCGTACATCATCAGGAACACAAGGGCGGTGGACCCGATGAAGACGGGGATCATCTGGAGCAGTCGTCTGGCGACATAGTGCCCCATGGGTGCCTCCATGGTAAGGATTTGAGGGGTGCGGGGCCGCTCCCTCGCATACTTGGGAGAGCCTGCCCACGCGTCCGGCGCGCAGAGCGAGAGGTGCTCTGCGCGCCGGACGGTCGTACTGGGTGACGCCGTACGGTACGAAGGACCGCGGTCGTCAGGTCACTTGGTCGTCACGTCGTACAGCTTGTACTGGCCGTGCCAGTCGATGTCGACGTTGTCGACCTTCTCACCGTAACCGCCGTTCATCTCGTAGAACCACAGCGGGATGGCCGGCATGTAGTTGATCAGTTCCTTCTCGACGTCCTGGTATGCCTTGACGTAGGAGTCGAGGTCCTCGGCCGCGTCGGCCTTCGCCATCGCCTCGTCGACGTTCTTGTTGGAGAAGCGCCCGTTGTTGGACTCGGCGTCCGAGTGGTACAGCTCCTTCAGGAAGTTGCCGTTGAGCGGGTAGTCGCCCAGCCAGCCACCGCGGTACATCGACTTGACCTGGTCGTTGTCACGGGCCTCAAGGTCGGTGGCGAAGTCCGGCTTGGCGTCGCCCTCGCACTTCACACCGGTGGCCTTGGTGATGGAGTTGCAGACCGCGGTGACCCACTCGGCGTGACCGCCGTCGGTGTTGTACTGGATGAAGACCTTGTTGCCCGGGACGCCGCCGCCGTCCTTGATGAGCTGCTTCGCCTTGTCGGCGTCGTACGTGAAGATGTCCGTGTCCAGCGTCTGCTTGCCCTGCGCACCCGGGGCCACCCAGCCGTCGGCAGGGGTGCGCGTGCCCTGCAGCACGGTCTTGGTGATCGTGTCGCGGTCGATCGCCATCGACAGGCCCTGGATGACCTTCGGGTCGATGTCCTTGAAGGTCTTGGAGTAGAACGCCGGGACCAGCGTCTGGATGGCGGCGTACGGCTTGGCGATGGCCCGGTCGCCCAGGTCCTGCTCGTACTTGGCGAGGTCGGTGGGGCCGACCTGGTCGATGATGTCGAGGTTGCCGGACAGCAGATCCTGGTAGGCGGCCTCGATTGTCGAGTACGCCTTGTACTGGACACCGGCGTTCTTGGCCTTGTTGGCGCCCTTGTAGTCGGCGTACGCCTTGACCTGGATGAGCTTGTCGTGGTCCCACTTCTCGAACTCGTAGGGACCGTTGCCGATCGGCTTCTCACCGAACGCCTTCGGGTCGGCGTGGAACGCCTCCGGCAGCGGCGCGAAGGTGGAGTAGCCGAGCTTGTACTCGTAGTACGGCAGGGCCTCGGAGAGTTCGATGGTGAACGTCGTGTCGTCCACGACCTTCAGGCCGGACATCGTGTCCGCCTTCGCCTTGGCCCCCTCCTTGGCCGGGTGGACGTCCTCGTAGCCGGCGATGTCGGCGAACCAGAAGGCGTTCTGCTGCGCGTTGTCGATGTGGGCCGACCAGTTCCACGCCTTCACGTACGACTCGGCGGTGACCGGGGTGCCGTCGTGGAACTCCCAGCCGTCCTTCAGCTTGACGGTCCACGTCTTGGAGTCCTCGGTGGAGATGGACTCGGCGTTGAGGTACTCGATGCCGCCCTTCTCATCGAACGTCAGCAGGCCGGCGAACAGCGCATCGAGGATGTAACCGCCGTTGGACTCGTTGGTGTCGGCGGGGATGATGCCCTTCTGGGGCTCTCCCACGTTGATGGACACATAACGGGCCTTGCTGGACTCATTGTCCCCGTTGCCGCTGTCGCTGTCGCCGCCGGAGCTGCAGGCAGTGGCCGCCAGAGCCACGACTATCGCACCGGCAAGCCACTTCGCGCTGTTGGCACCGCGCATTTGGATTCCTCCTCATGAGTCCATGACCACTTCAGGAGGGGCACAACAACGCAACACCGCCACCGGGACGGCGAAGATCGGAGAGTGCCCCCGCACGCTCGCGAGTCGACGCCTCCCACAGCGCATGACCCATTCACTCGAGCTCTACGCGCCTAACTATCTGCCATCACCTACGCCCCGACCACACCCATTGGGTCTCGGTTCAATCACATCTGACACTAACTTCTTCCAAAATCCGGACAAACAGTTTGGCGAAAGATCCCTACGAAACGGACTCGTTACACATCTATCGGTCGCCACTGTTCGCATTTCGGACATCGGCAAGAAGAAAGCCGGTTGCGTCTCCGCGATTCCTGTGCTGTGCGTCTCAGGCTCTCCACTCACACGCCTTCCCTGTTGTCCGTCGACTGCGCAAGGGCACCGATAGGACACCGTGGGAAGAGTGCCGAGGAACGTCACGAAGATGAAAACGTGATGAGAGGCTGACGTCCCCCGCAGGGTAGTGCGAACCGGCCACGGCACACGACCGGCGCAGCCCAACGCGAGGGTTTTCCCTCACCCTCGGCACGCCTCCGGAACACACCGGAAACAGGGAGCGAAACGTGCGACGGCTCGGCCGCCGCGCGTTGCGTCAGCGGCCGAGCCTACGTACATGCCCTCGCACACTTCGGCGCCCGGCTCCACGAAGAGCACACGCGCTCCTGGACGTTCGTCATCGCAAGGGTGGGACGGCGCCGACGCGATGCGGAAACCGGCCATGCCGCGCTCTGCGCAGCGATCGAGTTCTCGGGGCAAGAGATCACGCGGCTTGACGGCCGGCTCGGGGGCCCGGGTCCAGAGCCAGCGGGGCGGATCAACCAGACCGGAGACGGCCGAGTGCGAACTCCGCCCCACAGCGCGAGGCGAGACCGATCCTGCCGTAAACGCGGGGCAGACGTCTGCGACGGCCCGGACGCTCCGTCGCGGGAGCGCCCCGGCCGTCGGCCTGAACGGGGCAGGCAGCGTCAGCCGTGCTTGGCGCGGCTGGCGGCGCGCGCCCGCTCACGCGCGTCCAGGTTGACCTTGCGGATGCGTACGGCCTCGGGGGTCACCTCGACGCACTCGTCGTCGCGGCAGAACTCGAGGGACTGCTCCAGGGAGAGCTTGCGCGGCGGCACGATCGCCTCGAACGAGTCGGCCGAGGAAGACCGCATGTTCGTGAGCTTCTTCTCCTTGGTGATGTTCACGTCCATGTCGTCGGAACGCGAGTTCTCACCGACGATCATGCCCTCGTACACCTCGGTGCCGGGGTCGGTGAACAGCACGCCGCGCTCCTGGAGGTTCGTCATCGCGAACGCGGTGACGGCGCCGGAGCGGTCGGCGACGAGCGAGCCGTTGTTACGGGTCGTCAGCGTGCCGAACCACGGCTCGTGACCCTCGTGGATGGAGTGGGCGATGCCCGTGCCACGGGTGCCGGTCAGGAACTCCGTACGGAAGCCGATGAGGCCGCGGGAGGGGACGACGAACTCCATGCGGACCCAGCCGGAGCCATGGTTCGACATGTTGTCCATGCGGCCCTTGCGGACGCCCATGAGCTGCGTGACCGCGCCCATGTGCTCCTCGGGAACGTCGATCGTCATGCGCTCGACCGGCTCGTAGACCTTGCCGTCGACGTCCTTGGTGACGACCTGCGGCTTGCCGATGGTCAGCTCGAAGCCCTCGCGGCGCATCTGCTCGACCAGGATGGCCAGCGCCAGCTCACCACGCCCCTGGACCTCCCAGGCGTCGGGACGCTCGGTGTCGAGGACGCGAAGGCTGACGTTACCGACCAGCTCACGGTCCAGGCGGTCCTTGACCTGGCGTGCGGTGACCTTGCGGTCCTTGACCGCGGCCTTGTTCTCCGCGCCCTTGCCGGTGCCACCGCGGCCGACCAGCGGCGAGGTGTTCGTACCGATGGTCATCGAGATCGCCGGCTCGTCGACCGTGATCAGCGGCAGCGCGATCGGGTTCTCGGTGTCGGCGAGGGTCTCGCCGATCATGATGTCCGGGATACCGGCGACGGCGCAGATGTCACCGGGGCCGGCCACCTCGGCGGGCTTGCGGGTGAGCGCCTCGGTCATCATCAGCTCGGTGATGCGGACGTTGGACATCGTGCCGTCGCGCTTGATCCACGTGACCGTCTGGCCCTTGCGCAGCTCGCCCTGCTCGACGCGGAGCAGCGCGATACGGCCCAGGAAGTTGTCGGCGTCCAGGTTGGTGACGTGCGCCTGCAGCGGCGCCTCCACGTCGTACTCCGGCGCCGGGACGTGCGACAGGATCGTGGAGAAGAACGGCTCCAGGCTGTCGCTGTCGGCCGGGACCGTGCCGTCCTCCGGCTTGGTCAGCGAGGCGACACCGTCACGCGCACACGCGTAGACGATGGGGAACTCGATCTGGTCCTCGTCGGCGTCGAGGTCGAGGAAGAGGTCGTACGCCTCGTTCACGACCTCGTCGATGCGCGAGTCGGGCCGGTCCGTCTTGTTGATGCACAGGATGACGGGCAGCCGGGCCTTCAGAGCCTTGCGCAGCACGAAGCGGGTCTGCGGCAGCGGGCCCTCGGAGGCGTCGACGAGCAGCACGACCGCGTCCACCATCGACAGACCGCGCTCGACCTCGCCGCCGAAGTCGGCGTGGCCGGGGGTGTCGATGATGTTGATGGTGATGACGTCGCCGCCATCCTTCGGGTGGTACTTCACCGCCGTGTTCTTGGCGAGGATCGTGATGCCCTTCTCACGCTCCAGGTCGTTCGAGTCCATCATGCGGTCGTCGAGCGACTCGGCGGCGTGCGCGGCGAAGGCGCCGGCCTGCTTGAGCATGGCGTCGACCAGGGTGGTCTTGCCGTGGTCTACGTGGGCGACGATGGCGACATTGCGGATGTCGTGGCGCGTGGCCATATTGCGGCGTACTCCCGGAGTGTGAGGAAGGGGCCGACGCGTACGTCTGTGTTACGCGGACCCTGCCGGGCGGAACATGCCACGGCCTCACCCCATGGTACGGGGCCGCCGCCGCAGGGGCTCGCAGGGTTGTGTTGGCGCTGATCAAGGCTGGTCAGAGGGCTGACGACCCTGGTGAGCCAGGGCCGACCGCGCTTGTCCGCGCACACGTGAGCGGACGAGGCGTGCGCGCAGGCGTCGTTCAGCTGTCGACAGGAGCCTTCGCCCCGGCCCTCAGGGCGTCCTTCGCGGCTGCCGAGTCCTTGGCGCAGGACAGCAGCGCGGCCTGACGTGCGGCGTCGCTGCCGGCGGCTTCGTCGCACTTGAGGCCGCCCTCTCCGTCGACCTTCCAGCTCTTGGCATGGCCCGTGGTCGCCTCACCGCCGGGGCAGGAGTACCGGAAGTCCCCTGCCGCCTCCTTCACATAGGCATAACCTACGTATTCGCCCGCCGAGTCGGCCGACAGCGACAGGGAGCCGTCGTTCAGCACGGGTGCCTTGAGGCCGACTGTGACGAATGCGGACTCGACCGAATCCTCGTCCAGCGAACGTGCACCGGGATCGATGTAGCCGATCTCCTTGCCCAGCGAGAACAGAACGTCGGCAGAGTCCAGGCTCGGCCCCTCCGCCTGTACCGAGACCTCCGGCGTGTACAGCCGACGCAGCTTGCTGGTGAGCTTGCCACCACCATCCCCCTGCCGCTCCGCTCGGGAGACACCGGTAAGCCGCGTCGGCTGCTCGACGTTGGACCAGGTGAAGGTGCCCCCCTCGCACGCCTTGGCGACACGCACGGACGGTGATTCCTTGGCCTCGGGTTTGTCATCCTCGCCCTTGTCGCCGGTGCAGGCCGCCAGCCCCACCGCCAGGACAACCGTGACCAGTCCCGCCACCGGGGCCCGTCGCACTCCGCCGCGCATTCGTGCTCCCCTCCCCCGTACGACTGACACAGCCGCGTGATGACCAGCGATGGACTCATCGTGCTGACGGCGTGAGGGCAGGGCAAGCGACTTGAGCGTTACCAGAGGTAGCCGCCCGGATCAGTTCCGTGATGAGGGGCCCGACGACGCCCTCGTACTCTTCTTCAGGAAGCCCATGTCCTCGTAGAGCGGGGTCCGGAAGCCGAAGGCGCCCGCGTTGGCCAGGTCGGTGCGGGCGGCGACGAGCTGGGGTCGCTGGTAGAGGGGGATGGACCCGGCGGCGGCCCAGATGTGGGCGTCCGCCTTGCGGATCAGGGAGCGGCTCTCGGACTCGTCGAGGGTGGCCACGGCCTGGTCGAAGAGCTGGTCGACCTGGTCCGTGCCGACACGCGTGTAGTTCTGCTCGACGCTCAGTGAGCCGTCGGCCGCGGGGACCGGCTTGGCGTAGATCGGCCGGGCGTCGGTGGCGGGGTAGGCGGAGGTCGGCCAGGAGTACAGCGCGAGGTCGAACTGCCCGTTCGCGATGTGGTCCTTGAAGTAGCTCGCGTCGGCGACCTCGGAGATCTCCGTACGGATCCCGACGCGCTCCAGCATCACCGCGATCCGCCGGCCGACGGTCCGCAGGGACTCCGTACCGGGCCCCGACGGCAGCACGAACCGCAGCGTCAGCGACTTGCCGTTCTTGGTGAGCGGTTCGCGCGCGGCGTCGGCCGGCGCCCGCGTCCCCGTGGGCGCGTACGCGCCGGGCGCGTCGCCCGGCCTGAACCGTCTGCCGTCCTGAGCGAGCTGCCCGCCGTCCTCGCCCTCCTTCTCGTCCTTCTCGTCGGCGTCGTACGGCTTGTTGTCCTCGCCGACGATGTAGGTGCCGTCGTCCTCGGATTCGGAGCCGGAGCCCGAGCCCGAGCCGGAGTCGCCCTTCTTCCCGCTCTTCTCCCCCTCCGCGCCGGCCGCCTTCTCGGCCTGCTTCAGCGGGCCGCGTTCCCATCCGGCGTCGGCGAGCAGGGCGCGTGCCTTTTCGGTGTCCTGGCCGCCGAGGGCGCCGCTGTTGTCGGCGTAGGCGGCCTGGCCGGCCAGGGCGAGATGGCTGCCGACGGGGACGGCGGGCAGGCCCAGGGGCTTCAGGACGAGGGCGGCGAGTTCCTCGCGGTCGATGGCGCGGGCCACGGCCCGGCGGACACGTTCGTCGGCGAGGGGGCCCTCGGAGCCGTTGAGGGCGAGCTGGGTGAAGGCGGGTTCGAGGGAGCGGCGGACCGCGAAGCCACGCAGGGCGGACTGCTGAGTCGTGTACGCGGCGATCGCCTCGCGCCGTTTCTGCCGGGCGCTGGTCTCACCGTCCGCGGCCTTCTCGTCCGAACCGTGCGCGATCGCCCAGGACCGCAACGACCGCGCGGTGGTCAGGCCGGAGCCGGAATCGTGGGCGAGGGGGCCGGCCTGCCCGCGCGAGCCGTCCCGGGCCGGCGGACCCGCGCCCTGTCTGCCCGGTTCACCCCGCTTGTCGCGCGAGGAGGCCGACATGATCCGCTCGGCCTGCGCGGAGTCGATCTCGGCGATGTCGACCTTGTCCTCGGCCAGCGCCTTGACCCGCTTCTCACGCGATACGGCGCGCAGGACCAGCTCGGAGAGCTTGGCGGGGCGGCCCCACCAGCGGGGGTTGCGGGTGAGGGTGACCTCGCCGTCCTCGCGGTCGACGTCCTTCAGCGCGAAGGGCCCGGCGGTGACCTTGAGCTTCTTGCGGGCGCCGTCGTTGAAGGCGTCCGGGGTGCCCATCACCTGCTTGGGGTACAGCGGCGAGAACAGCGACTTCCAGTCGGCGTACGGGCGGGCGAAGGTGACCCGGACCTCCAGGTCGTCGTCGCCCCGCTCGATCTTCTCGATGCGTTCGTAGCCGGCGTTCCTGGCCGTCCAGTACGCGGAGTCCTTGCCGGACAGGGCCCGCCACTGCGCGGCGAAGTCGGCGGAGCCGATCTCCCGGCCGTCGCTCCACACCGCCTCCTGGTGGAGCTTGTAGAGCACGACCTGCCGGGGCTCGCGTTCGACGATCTTCGCGGACTCCACGTAGTCGGAGTTGAGCCGCGGGCGTCCGTCGGCGTCGAGGCGGTACATCGACGGCAGTACGGCGCCGGCGATCCGTGCCGTCGCCGGGCCGGCGTCGGCCTGGAAGGTGTTCAGCGTCTCCGGTACGGCGTCCACGGCCCAGCGCAGGGTGCCGCCGTCGGCAACGAGGTTCCGCGGGGCCGACGCGATGTCCTGGCCGGCGAGCGGCTTGCCGGCCGGGTCCTGTTCGCTGCACCCGCTCAGCACGGGCAACGTCAGCACGCCTGCCGCCAGAAACGCCACGGAGCGGCGCCGGGCACGCGGTCGAACGCGGTCGTGGGGCATCGGCGTCACTGCGACCTCCTCGCTCCGCGGTGGGAGAACGGGGACGGGGGCGGCTCTGATCACGTTCGGCGGTATATGGAGCTGATCAGACGGATGCGGCCCACTGAAGTGGACGGGGTCCGTATGGGGTCGCCGACACGACGAGGGGTACCTCGGAACCCACCCGTGCGGCCCAACGCGGCTCTTGGGCGCCTCGGATACCGGGGGTGCGGACTCGTCGTAGTGCGGGTGGCGTGTGTGCTCGCGTGGTTCCCCGCGCCCCCGGAGAGCAGGGGCTGCGTCCGGTGCTTCCCCCCGCGGGGGGCGTGTCTTTCAGGGGCGCGGAGAACTGCGCGGGAAGCCCCCGCGCCCCGCAGACAACAAACGCACCACGGACACCCCCCACCTCGCCCCCCCACCCACCCGCGAGAAGCCCCGGCGCCCGGGCACCCAGCGAGGCTCCGGCGGCGGCAGCCCCAGGGCGAGGGAGCGGTCGCCGCACCCCCGCGCACCGATTCCCTCCAGCCAATCCACGCACACCGCTTCCCACCGGCAGGTGTGACGCGCGACACTCGCAGGCGCATGAACGTTGCCGCCTTGGGGCCACCACCCCGTGAAAGCGAGGGCAAGTCATGGCCGTGCACGACGACTTGGCGTCAGTCCGGCGCTGCCTGGACGAACTGACCAGGTCCGTACGTCGCCTGGAACAGCAACTCGGCGACAGTGGCCTGGAGATACGCCGCGTCCGGACGGACGCCGACCACCTGCGCGAGAGCATCGCGCTGCTCAGTGAGGCCGCCCCCGACCTGACGAAGCCACGCCGCCCCGACCTGGTCTCCATCCCCGACACCCCGTACGACAGCTCCCTGTGGACGGACTCGGACGACGAGGGCCTCGGCGCCCGCGACCGCCGCGCCCCCTGAACCGACGTAGCCGAAGCAGAGCCCGAAGACCGACGACCAACACGCCCAGAAACCCGACCGGGAGTCTCCCGTTGGCCACTGGTACGGAACCCCCAGCAACAGAACCCCCTGTCCAGCGCGGCGGCGTGCGGACCCGTACGCGCGCCGCGATCGCCGCACCGCATCTGCGCACCGACCGCTGGTGGCTGGCCCCCGCCGCCACGGCCGCCGGGCTGCTGGCCTTCATCGTGTACTCGACATGGCGGGCCTTCGCGGACGAGCACTACTACGCGGCCCCTTACGTATCGCCTTTCTACTCGCCCTGTCTGGCGGAGCGCTGCGAACCGATGCGGGGCGGCCCCAACTGGGAGATCTTCGGCGGCTGGTGGGGCATCTCACCCGCGGTCATCATCCTGATCTTCCCGCTCGGTTTCCGCCTGACCTGCTACTACTACCGCAAGGCCTACTACCGGGGCTTCTGGGCGTCCCCGCCCGCCTGCGCGGTGGCCGAACCGCACAAGAAGTACTCCGGGGAGACCCGCTTCCCGCTGATCCTGCAGAACCTCCACCGGTACTTCTTCTACGCGGCCCTGCTCGTCGCCGCGATCCTCACCTACGACACGGTCCTCGCCTTCCGCGACGAGAACTACGAGTGGGGCCACATGGGCCTCGGCACCCTCGTGTTCCTCGTCAACATCGTGCTGATCTGGGCGTACACCCTCTCCTGCCACTCGTGCCGGCACATCGTCGGCGGCAAGCTCAAGCACTTCTCCAGGCATCCCGTGCGCTACCGGATGTGGCAGTGGGTCGGCAGGCTGAACGCCCGTCACATGCTGCTCGCCTGGGCCTCGTTGGTGAGCGTGGCGCTCGCCGACTTCTATGTGTACCTGGTCGCGTCCGGCGCCTTCGACGATCCGACCCTCTTCTAACAGACAAAGGGTGCTTCTGATGTCCGTGGTCGAACGACAGGAGTGGGACGTCGTCGTGATCGGCGCCGGCGGCGCCGGACTGCGCGCCGCGATCGAGGCCCGTGAGCGCGGCGCCCGTACGGCCGTGATCTGCAAGTCCCTGTTCGGCAAGGCCCACACGGTGATGGCCGAGGGCGGCATCGCCGCCGCCATGGGCAACGTCAACTCCGGTGACAACTGGCAGGTCCACTTCCGCGACACGATGCGCGGCGGCAAGTTCCTCAACCAGTGGCGGATGGCGGAGCTGCACGCGCGGGAGGCTCCCGACCGGGTGTGGGAGCTGGAGACCTGGGGTGCCCTCTTCGACCGTACGAAGGACGGCCGGATCTCGCAGCGCAACTTCGGCGGCCACGAGTACCCGCGGCTGGCGCATGTCGGCGACCGTACGGGTCTGGAGCTGATCCGCACCCTCCAGCAGAAGATCGTCGCGCTCCAGCAGGAGGACCACAAGAAGACCGGCAGCTACGAGTCCCGGCTGAAGGTCTTCCAGGAGTGCACGGTCACCCGGGTCCTGAAGGACGGCGAGCGGGTCTCGGGAGTCTTCGGCTACGAGCGTGAGTCCGGGCGTTTCCTCGTCCTCGAAGCGCCCGCCGTCGTCATCGCCACCGGGGGCATCGGCAAGTCCTTCAAGGTGACGTCGAACTCGTGGGAGTACACGGGCGACGGGCACGCCCTCGCGCTGCTGGCCGGGGCGCCGCTGCTGAACATGGAGTTCGTGCAGTTCCATCCGACGGGCATGGTCTGGCCGCCGTCGGTGAAGGGCATCCTCGTCACGGAGTCGGTGCGCGGCGACGGCGGGGTGCTCCGCAACTCCGAGGGCAACCGGTTCATGTTCGACTACGTCCCGGACGTCTTCAAGGAGAAGTACGCGGAGTCCGAGGAGGAGGGCGACCGCTGGTACGGGGATCCGGACCACAACCGGCGTCCGCCCGAGCTGCTTCCCCGTGACGAGGTGGCGCGGGCCATCAACGCCGAGGTGAAGGCCGGCCGCGGCTCCCCGCACGGCGGTGTCTTCCTGGACGTGTCCACGCGGATGCCGGCGGAGACCATCCGCCGGCGGCTGCCGTCCATGTACCACCAGTTCAAGGAGCTGGCGGACGTCGACATCACAGCCGAGGCGATGGAGGTCGGGCCCACCTGTCACTACGTGATGGGCGGTATCGCGGTCGAGTCGGACACGGCGGCGGCGCGCGGGGTGCCGGGCCTGTTCGCGGCCGGTGAGGTGGCCGGCGGTATGCACGGCTCCAACCGGCTGGGCGGCAACTCCCTCTCCGACCTGCTGGTGTTCGGCCGCCGGGCGGGGCTGCACGCGGCCCGGTACACGGCGGGGCTCGCCGGGGCACGGCCGCCGGTGGACGAGATCGAGGTCGACACGGCCGCCGCCGAGGCGCTGCGGCCGTTCTCCGCCGAGGGACCGGCGCCCAACCAGCCGGAGAAGGAGGCGGGACGGCCGCCGGAGAACCCGTACACCCTCCACCAGGAACTCCAGCAGGCGATGAACGACCTGGTCGGCATCATCCGGCGCGAGGGGGAGATGGAGCAGGCGCTGGAGAAGCTCGCCGAACTGCGGGTGCGGGCGCGCCGGGCGGGTGTGGAGGGTCACCGGCAGTTCAACCCCGGCTGGCATCTCGCCCTGGACCTGCGGAACATGCTGCTGGTCAGCGAGTGCGTGGCACGGGCCGCGCTGGAGCGCACCGAGTCGCGCGGCGGCCACACCCGCGAGGACCATCCGACGATGGACCACGGCTGGCGCCGTATCAACCTGCTGTGCCGGCTGGCCGATCCGACGGGCCGGCCGGAGGCCATGGATGTCGCCGCCGACCAGATCGCCCTCACCCGTGAGACCACCGAACCCGTCCGCCCCGACCTGCTCGCCCTCTTCGAGAAGGAGGAGCTGGTCAAGTACCTCGCCGAAGAGGAGCTGTACGAGTGAGCAGCTACGAGGAGCCGCGGTCATGAGCGGCTACGAGGCCCGTTTCAAGGTGTGGCGGGGCGATGTGCAGGGGGGCGGCCTGGAGGACTTCGAGGTCGAGGTGAACGAGGGTGAGGTGGTCCTCGACATCATCCACCGCCTCCAGGCGACCCAGGCGCCCGACCTCGCCGTCCGCTGGAACTGCAAGGCGGGCAAGTGCGGTTCGTGCTCGGCGGAGATCAATGGTCGTCCCCGGCTGATGTGCATGACGCGGATGTCGGTGTTCGAGCGGGACGAGACGATCACCGTCACCCCGCTGCGCGCCTTCCCGGTGGTCCGTGACCTGGTCACGGACGTCGACTTCAACTACGCCAAGGCGCGCGAGGTGCCCGCCTTCGTGCCGCCGGAGAAGCTCGGTCCCGGCGAGTACCGGATGATGCAGGAGGACGTGGACCGTCCGCAGGAGTTCCGCAAGTGCATCGAGTGCTTCCTGTGCCAGGACACCTGCCATGTCGTCCGCGACCACGAGGAGAACAAGCGGGCCTTCGCCGGCCCCCGCTTCCTCATGCGCGTCGCCGAGCTGGACATGCACCCCCTCGACGCGGCCGAGGACACCGGCCTCGACCGCAAACGCACCGCCCAGGACGAACACGGCCTCGGCTACTGCAACATCACCAAGTGCTGCACCGAGGTCTGCCCCGAAGGCATCAAGATCACGGACAACGCGCTGATCCCTCTGAAGGAGCGCGCCGTCGACCGCAAGTACGACCCGCTGGTGTGGCTGGGCTCGAAGATCAGGAGACGTTCCTCAGCGGGGTGAGGTCCCGAGGAGGTCGAACGTCCGCCGCGTGCTGTGCTCGGCGATGGCCCGCCTGAACGCCCGGTCCGGGAAGTCGCCGTCGAGCAGCCGCAGCGGACCGGTGGCGAGGCTGAGGCGCGGGGCCGGACGGTAGAGGCGGAGCCGGTCCTCGTCGAGGCCGGGAACGCGCAGGGCGTCGTAGTGGGAAGCGCACGGGTTCGCGGATTCTTGGAGCGGTCTGCGGGCGAACCCACACGAGGGTTCGCGTTGGTGCCAGCCACAGTGGCGAGTTCGCGGCGATCAGGAGCAACGGACGGGGCGTGGGAGTCCGGCCTGGTCGAGGATCATCCAGGTAGCGAGGCGGGTGAACGTGGCCGTCGGCGGGTGGCTCTGTGACGACGCCCTGATGCTCGCCCCCGCCGGCTGAAGGGCCGCTGGACAATCGCCGAGAGGATTCCTAGACTCATCATCTAGATATGGAATATGAGTCCAGTCAAATCTTCAGGTTGGGGCCTCGTGGCACGCGTCGTTGATGGTGTGGAGAGGGTCGAACGCGAGGGCGTCGTCACCTCGGCCTCGGCTGAGGCGGACGAGCACCTCATCCGTGAGGCCGAGAAGATCGCTGTTGCGCTGGGCCGCATGTTCCCGGGCCTGTGCGAGGTGGTTCTGCATGACCTGCGGGATCCGCAGCACGCGATCCGAGCGATCGAGAACAATCTCTCCGGCCGCGAGGTCGGGGACTCCGTCACAGAGCTGGGCCTGGCCCGCATCGAGGACCCCGGCTACCCCAGCGTCATCCAGAACTACCCCAACCAGTTCCCCGACGGTCGCCCGGCGAAGAGCACGTCCATCGGGATCAAGAACGCGGCCGGCGAGTACATCGCGGCTCTCTGCCTGAACCTCGACGTGTCGGTGCTGTCACCGGTGACGCTCGCGTTGTCGAACCTCGTGGCCACGGACACCGAGCACCGCGAGCAGGCCCTGGAGACCCTGCGGGACCGCAGCGCGCGCGAGCTTCGCCAGGCGGTGGAGGAACTGGCCGCGGAGCGCGGCGCGACTCCCCGGTCGCTGAGCAGACAGGACAAGAAGGCACTCGTACGGCAGCTGCACCAGGGCGGCTACTTCGACTCGCGTGATGCCGCGCAGACCATCGCGGACCTGCTCGGCGTGTCCCGGGCGACCGTTTACAACTACACCAAGTAAGGGGCACTTCGTGACCGCCGCCGGATCGACCACCGATCCCATACCCGTTCCCTCGTCCGGCTCCGGCCGGCCACCGGCTGCGCGCCGCCTGCTGCACATCACCGAGGAGCAGACCGCCGCGCTCGTGGACGAGGACCTGGCCCTCGAAGCGGCCCGCGCCGCCTTCGCCGCGACGGTGGACGGCACGGTCTTTCCCAGCCTGGCCGTGCACGGGTCCGACCCGCGCAACCAGTTCACCCTCAAGCCGTCCGCGTCCGCGACCCACGCCGGGGTGAAGATCGGTACCTACTGGCCGGGCAACACGGAGCACGGGCTGCCGCGCCACCACTCCACCCTGCTGCTGTTCGACCAGACCATCGGCAGGATCGCGGCCGTCTTGGAGGTCGGAACCGCGAACGCTTACCGGACCGCTGCGGCCGACGCCCTCGCCGTCGACCTGCTGGCCCGTACCGGTACCACCACGCTGGCCGTCTTCGGCACCGGCCACCAGGCCGCCTACGAGGTGGCGGCCGTCAGCCGCGTCCAGCCCATCGACGAGGTCCTGGTTGTGGGACGCAGCGCCGAGCGTGCCGAGCGGATGGCCGTGGTACTGGCGGCGCAAGGGCATACCGCCCGGAGCGTGGGCGCCGAGGAAGCCTGTGCCCGGGCCGATGTGATCGTCACCGCCACGACCGCCCGGGCCGACACTCCGCCGCTGTTCGAGGCTGCGTGGGTCCGCCCCGGTACGCACGTCTCCTGCATGGGTGCCGACGCCCCCGGCAAGCGGGAACTCCCGCCCGAACTGTTCGCCCGCGCCCGTGTCTTCTGTGACCTTCCCGAGCAGGCCCGCCGTATGGGCGAAAGCCAGCACGCCCCGGCGGAGACGGTCCTCATCCCGCTCGGCGAGGTCCTCACCCAACGCGCCACGGGGCGCACGGACGACAGCGACATCACGGTCTTCGACAGCTCCGGAATCGGCCTGCAGGACCTGTATCTGGGCCTGGCCCTCCTGAAGAAGATGGACATCTCCCTGTGAACAACCCCGCACCCGCCACGAGCGCCAGCGCCGCCTGGACGCTTGCCGATCCCGACACGCCGTTCGCCGTCGTCGATGTCCACAAGATGCGGCGCAACATCGAACGACTGGCAGCCAGGGCCGACCGGCTCGGGGTCGCCCTGCGCCCTCACGTGAAGACGGCCAAGAGCCTCGACGTCGCCGCCCTCCTGCACCACGGCACTCCCTGTCCCGTCACCGTCTCCACCCTCGCCGAGGCCGAGGCGTTCGCCGACGGCGGCTACACCGACATCACCTACGCCGTCGGCATCGCCCCCCACAAACTCCCGCGCGTCCTCAAGCTGCTGCGCCGCGGCGTCACCCTGCGCATCCTGCTGGACAGCACCGAGCAGGCGGAGTTCGTCGCCCAAGCCTCCCACGAGGCGGGCCTTGCCGTCCCCGCCCAGATCGAGATCGACTGCGACGGCCACCGCGGCGGCCTCAAGCCCGACGCACCCAAGCTCGTCGAGATCGGCCGCATCCTGCATGACGCGGGCTGTCTGGACGGAGTGCTGACCCACGCGGGCGAGTCGTACTTCGCCTACACCGGCGAGGAACAGCGCCTGGCAGCGAAGAACGAACGCGACACCGCCGTCGTCGCGGCAGAGCGGCTGCGCGCTGCCGGCCTGCCCGTGGCCACCGTCAGCGTCGGCTCCACCCCCTCCGCCCACGCGGCCGAGGACCTCACCGGCGTCACCGAACTGCGCGCCGGCAACTACGTCTTCTTCGACCTGGTGATGGCCGGCATCGGCGTCTGCCGCATCGAGGACATCGCCCTGTCGGTCGTCGTCACCGTCATCGGCCACCGCCCCGAATACGGCTGGATCGTCACCGACGGCGGCTGGACGGCCATGTCCCGCGACCGCGGCACTGCCGTCCAGGCGCAGGACCAGGGCTATGGCCTGGTCACCGACCTGGACGGCACTCTCATCCCGGACCTGGTCATGACGGCCGCAAGCCAGGAACACGGCACCCTCACCACCCGCGACGGCGCCCGCCTGCCCGACCTGCCCGTCGGCACCCGCCTGCGCATCCTGCCCAACCACGCCTGCGCCACCGCCGCCCAGCACCAGGGCTACCACGTCATCGACAGCACCCGAACCACGAACACCACACCGGCGATCCAGGACATCTGGCAGCGCGTCACCGGCTGGTGACCAGCAAGTACACCGGACCAGCCGCCCCGTCAGCGGATGCGGGGCAGGGCCTTGTCCGGATGTGCGGCGTGCACGTACTTCACCGCGATGTTGGGGTGGATGCCAAAGAGACGGACGAGGTGCACGGGATCGGCGGTCTCTCGTGCCTCATACAGGATGCGGTCGGCCCACACCTGCCGGGGCAGCAGTCCGACCTGGTCGAAGGCAGCCCGCAGGGCACAGTAGCTGAGCTGTGGCGATGCCGGATGCCGACGCCCGGACGTCGTCGGCGGTGAGCTGGCGCAGATCCTCCCCGGCAGCGGCCCAAGACGTAAGGGCGGGCCAGGCGATGCGCAGATAGTGGCGGATACGCCGGTAGTGCGCCGGAGGATGCTGGAACCGGCCGCAGCCCCGCATGACCCGTACCCAGGCGCGCAGCTGGTCGGCCATCGGTTCGGGTAGCTGCGCGATTCGCCCGGACAGGGCCCGTTCGTCGTGCCGGTCCCGTTGCTCGGCCCCCAGATCCGGGATGCAACGGTGGGGCTGGCACTGGACGTCGGTGAGCAACTGGCCATCGCTTTCGAATATCTTGTCCTCCTCCAGCAGGGCCTGGCCGTTGAGGAACGAGATCACGCAGCGGGTCGCGGCGGTGCCGGCCGCTACCGCCCCGGCAAGGGAGCGCACATCCCGCTCAGGAATCGGCGCGTGCGGGCCCACCCTGGCCAGCAGGGTATGCAGAACCAAGGCTGCGCCGCCCACGACGCTGCCCTTGTCGGCAATCCAGGATTTCGGGTAGCCGACGGTAAACGCGTCCAACACCTCCTGAGCCCGGTCCGGCAGCGGGCACAAGGCAGTGGTGGCGACGTGCTTCTCGCGCTGCCAGGTACGGGGCATGGTGAACAGGATCAGCTGCCCCAGATCCATCGGCGCCGACGTCACCCGCTCCCTGGTCAGCACCGTCCGGGCTCGATCACGTGCGCGGCTGACGGGGCCGGACCGCTTGTGCACGACGAACCCCAGCTCCCCGGCCCGCCGCTTCAGCTGGTGTGCCAGCACCCCGGCGAAGGCGAGCTGGGTGAAGGACCCTTGCCCTGGACGACGAACCGCCCCCAGCTCCCCGCAGACACCAGCCCGGAACCCGTGCCTACTCCAGTAGGGCCGAACCTGCTCGTGTCGGCCTCCCTCTCGCGAACCACGCGATCACGACATGCCCCCGAATACCCACCGGCCTCCCTCTCCCCCGCTCCGCTCACCCCGCTCGCGACCACACAACGCCCGTCATACGCTCCCCGATGTGACGTCGAGCCTGCCCACGAGCCGGCCCCGGGGCCTCACCTCCCACATAGGCGTACGGCTGGTACACGCCGCGTTCGGGGGGCTGGCAGCCATGGGCTGGCTGCTGCTGCCTACGGCGCCGGAGGGGGGCGTAGGCGGGCGGGCCGCGGGGGTGGGGGCCAGCGAGCGGCCCGTGATCACAACCGTGGAGGAGCAGGCCGTGGCCCCGACTGCCGGCGGACAGAGCGTGAGCCTGGTCCATGGCAGGGGGCGGGTCGGCCCCGTCGGGTCGGCGACTGCCGTAGGCGACGGCACCGACGGGGTGGATCTGATCCTGCCGGTGGCTGTCGCGGGGGCGGTGGTGATCGGGGCTCTGTACTCGGTGGTACGGCGTAGGCGGCGTGGTCGGCTGCGTACGACTCCGGGCGGGGTTCTCGTACCTCCGGTCACCCCGTTGTCCGAGGTGCGGGGGCGGGCTGAGCGGCTGCTTGTCGGGACGGACGACAGTGTCCGTACGAGTGCCGAGGAGGTCCGTTTCGCGGCGGCCCTGGCGGGTCATGACGCGGCGGAGCCGTTCGTGGAGGCGTTGGCGGACGCGCGGGGCGAGCTGGCGGTGGCCTTCCGGGCCGGACAGCGGCTCGACGACGACGCGGACACCCTGGCGCCCGACGAGGAGCGGGCCCTGCTGGAGGAGATCCTCACCCGCTGCACGACGGCCCAGCGACGGCTCGACACGGCGGCCCCCGCCTTCGATCAACTCCGCGCCCTGGAAAGGGACGTCACCCCCGCACTGGAGTGCGCGGAGGCCCGCTTCCACGAGCTGACCGGCCGTACGGTGAGCGCGGCCACCACCCTCACCACCCTCCGCGACACCTACGCCCCGACCGCCTCCCTCCCCGTCACCGGCCACGTCGAAGAGGCCAAGGACCGCCTGGTCTTCGCCACGGCCGAGCTCAACCGTGCCCGGCAGGCCGCCTACCCGGGCGACGTGGGCACCGCGGCCGTACACCTCCGGGCCGCCGAGGGCGCGATCGACCAGGCGGACGTGTTCGTGACCGGCGTGGAGCGGCTCGCCGTGGAGCTGGTCCGGGCCGCCGAGGCCGTGAAACAGGACGGCCCCGCCGTCGACCCGTACGCCGGCCCCCTCGACCCCCTCGACGTCCTCCGCCGTCGGCACCGCCCCCTCCTCCCGGCCCGCAGCACCGTGGCCGCCGCGACGGACTTCGTCACCACCCATCGCGGGGCCGTGGCGGCTAGGGCCAGGACCCGACTGGCGGAAGCGTGGCGGCACTTGGCGCGGGCCGCAGCGGACTCCCCCGAGACCGACACCCCGCACGCCCGGCGCGCCCACACCCTCGCCGAGGAGGCCCGGCACCTGGCCGAGCAGGACGTACGGGCGTACGGGACCCCGTACGGCGATCCCGTCGGCGACACTCCGGCCGGGGCCCTGCTG
Source organism: Streptomyces sp. TG1A-60 (assembly GCF_037201975.1). NCBI lineage: Bacteria > Bacillati > Actinomycetota > Actinomycetes > Kitasatosporales > Streptomycetaceae > Streptomyces > Streptomyces sp. TG1A-60. Next base: position 2,865,085 of record NZ_CP147520.1, read on the forward strand.
GGCGGCATCATCCTCGCCGAGGAACCCGGCGGGGGTGGCCAGGGGGAGGACTGGCGGGGCCCGGCCTGTTACGGCGGGACGGCGACGCGTGCCCGCAGGGCCGTGGGCGGCCGGTTCTGACACCGCCGCGCCCTGGAGGGACGCGGGGAACCGCGCGACCGGCCACCACACACCAGCAGCCCGGAGGCCGCCGAGCCGCCCTCTCCGGCGGCCCGTCGCCGCCCGCCGGGGAGTCGCAGCCGGTGAGGAGGCCGACCCGCCGACGAGGAGCACCGCGCCTAGAACAGGCTCAGCAACGCCTCCGCCGGATCCGTGAGCCCGTGCTCCCCGCCGGGGAGCGGCAGTTCGAACCACACGGTCTTGCCGCGCGGCGTACGGCGCGAGCCCCACGCGGCGGAGAGGAGGCCGACCAGTTGGAGGCCACGGCCGCCCTCGTCGGTGTCACGGGCGCGGCGCCGACGGGGCTGGACGAGGCCCGCGTCCCAGACCTCGCAGACGAGCGTTCTGTCGAGGAGGAGCCGGAGCCGTATCTCACCCTCGCCGTATCGCAGGGCGTTGGTGACCAGCTCGCTGACCAGTAGCTCCGCCGTGTCGACGAGCGGCTCCAGGTCCCAGCCGAGGAGCCGGCCGCGGGCGTGCTCCCGGGCACGGCCGACGCTGCGGGGCTCACGCGGCAGGATCCAGTCCCCGACGGAGTCGGCCGGCAGCCCCTGGACGCGTGCCATGAGCAGCGCGATGTCGTCCTCGCCGTGGTGGGTGTCGAGGGTGTTGAGGACGTGGTCGCAGACGTCCTCCAGGGAGCGGGCCGTGTCGGCGCGCAGCGTGGTCGGCGTCTGGGCCGGGTCCGTGAGCGCCCCGACGAACGCCTGGAGGCCCTCGTCGAGGGGATGGTCGCGGGATTCGACCAGTCCATCCGTGTAGAGCGCCAACAGCGCGCCTTCGGGCAGTTCGACCTCCACCTCCTCGAACGGCTCGCCCCCGACGCCGAGCGGCATGCCCGGCGGCACGTCGAGCATCAGCGCGCTCTCGCCGGGTTCGACCAGGACGGGCGGCAGGTGGCCGGCGTTGGCGAAGGTGCAGCGGCGGGTCACCGAGTCGTAGACGGCGTAGACGCAGGTCGCGAGGTAGACCTCGGCGAGGTCCTTGTCGAGGGGCCGGCTGGCGGCCGTACGGGAGGCGGACTGGACGCCGCCGGAGGTGCCGAGGCCGCGGGCGATCTCGTCGAGGGCCGAGAGAACCTCGGCGGGTTCGAGGTCCAGCAGGGCCAACGTACGAACGGCCGTACGAAGTTCGCCCATTGCCACCGCTGCCCGTAGTCCGCGGCCCATCACGTCGCCGACGACGAGTGCCGTGCGGTGCCCGGGGAGTTCGATGACGTCGAACCAGTCGCCGCCGACCTCGGTGGCCGCGTTGCCCGGCAGATAGCGGCAGGCGATGTCGAGCCCGGAGGCCTCGGGGTCGCCCGGCGGCAGCAGGGAGCGCTGCAGGATGAGGGCGCGCTCGTGCTCGCGGCGGTACAGCCGCGCGTTGTCGATGCAGACGGCGGCGCGCGCGGCCAGCTCCACGGCGAGTGCCCGGTCGCGTTCGCCGAACGGCTCGCTGCCCTTCGTACGCGAGAACTGCACGAGCCCCACAACGGTGTCGTGCGCGACCATCGGCACCGCGAGCGTGGACTGGATCAGGCTGCCGTCCTCGGGCACCTGCTGGGGGCGGGCGGTGCGCAGGGCGTCCGCGCAGGGCGAGTTGAACGGGTAGTGGTGGACCGCGCCGACGCGCACCGGGGCCGGTCCGCCGACGAAGGGCGCGTCGGAGACCGCGCTGGCGAAGGCGACCCGGCGCAGCTCGGCGCTGCCGTCGGCGAGTCCGGGCGGGGTCTCGTCGCCCGCAAGGAGGCCCTGGTAGAGGTCGACGGTGGCGAGGTCGCAGAAGCCGGGGACGACGACGTCGAGGAGTTCGCGGGCGGTGGTCTCCAGGTCGAGGGAGTTGCCGATGCGCGAGCCGGCGTCGTTGAGGAGGGCGAGATTCCGCCGGGCGGCGGCGGCCTCGCGGGCGGCGGCGCGGCGGGCCGTGATGTCGGTGCCGAGCCAGGCGATGCCGATGGGGCGGCCGGTGCCGCTGTGCACGCGATAGAGGTTGACGGACCAGTGGCGGCGCTCGTCGGACCCGGGCACGAAGCCCGTGATGTGCATGTCCGTGATCGAGTCACCGGTCTCCATGACCCGCCGCAGGGTGGCTTCGACCCGCTCGGCCTCCGGGGACTGCAGATAGTCGCTGACGCCACGGCCGCGGTGGTCGTCGACGTCACCGCCGTAGAGGGAGGCGAAGCGCTGGTTGGCGCGCCTTACCCGAAGATCGGTGTCTATCAGAAGGAATCCGAACGGAGATTGGCCGAAAATGGCCTGCGAAGCGGCAAGGTCGGTCTCCATCCGTCGCAGGGTCCGGACGTCCACGACGATGCACACGGCGGCCCGTTCGCCGCCCTCCACAGTGGTGGGCATCACATAGACCTCGGCGAGTCCCTCCACCCCCTCGGGGCCCGGCACCCGGAAGGGGACCACCCCGGTCCACTCCCGGCCGTCGAGGACCTCGGCCATCTTCCGCTGGCCCTCTTCGCGCCGGTCGGGGTCGACGAAGGCCTCGATGGGGTCCATGCCCACGGCCCGCATGGCCGATATACCGAACAACTGCTCGGCACGCAGACTCCATTGGTCGACGAGCCCGTCGGGGCCTATGGAGAACGACGCGACCTTGATGTAGTCGTAGATCGACCCCGGCGGGCTGGTCTGCCACATCGGGTCGCCACCCCCGTGGCCTGCCATGACGCCCCCGGCGTGATCGGCGGCAACTCCCTGTGCCCCGGCCGCCGCACGGCCCTCCGGCCGATGTCCCGCACCGCCACGCCCGGCGGAGCCACGGCTCCCGGACGTGCGACCGCCTGACGCCCGGCCGGCGGACGCTCGCCTCTCGGACTCCCGCCGCCCGGACCCACGGCCCGTCGGGTCGCCGCCCGCTTCACCGCGCACGGCCCCGCTGTCGCGTGTGGCTCCGCTGTCGCGTGTGGCTCCGCCCAGGCCGGAATCGCCTGCGGCCTCAGGCCTCGCGCCGCCCGACGGGTCCTTGGACTCCGTGGACTTCGTGGCCTTCGCTGGTATCTCGCTCACGCGAACCGTCCCCTCCAGCTCACCGCGTCCGGCTTCGGTCACCAGGGGCGGCTGCCCGCAGTATCCAGCACTACGGCGCCGCGCAACACGGTGTTCACGATCACAGCACGGTCCCGATCGTTTTTGGACCGGCTGGGACATACTCCCAAGTCTTCTAACCAAGGGGTGCCCACTCGAATCAAAGACTCCAGCCAGCCCTACTGGCTTGAACCAGTCGGTCGCACGAGCGCCCGGAGGAGCCGCCCCTTCCGCCGGGCCGTACGCCGTGGGCTCCGGCCGTGCACCGGGACCCTCGCCCCGTACGTCGACGGGACCGCTCAGCCGGGAACCGCCAGCTCGAACCAGACCGTCTTGCCCGTCTCTCCCGGGCGGGTACCCCATGCCCGCGAGGAGCAGGCCACCAGTCGCAGACCCCGCCCGCTCTCGTCGTCGGCCTCGGCCGCGCGCTCGCGGGGCGGATCGGGCAGCGGGTCGGAGACCTCGACCAGGAGAGTGCCCGAGGGGTCGGCGGGACGCACGAGCCGTACCCCGATGGGGCCCGTAGCGTGCCGCAGCGCGTTGGTCACCAACTCGCTCACCAACAGCGCGGCGATGTCCCCGAGCACATCGAGCCCCCACGCGCGCAGTCGCCCGCGGACCACCGCCCGCGCATCGCGCACCGCACCGGGCTCCGCCGGAAAGGTCCACTCGGCGCGGTCGTCTCCGATGTCGATCACGCCGATCACTTCCCAGTCCAGAAGCAGACCCTGTCCGGTTTCATGGGGTTAATGGGCACATACCCGATATGCGGCTCGGAGTACCGCGCACGAGGGCGCACTGTGGCACGAACGGCGTAGGGGGCGCACCGTCATGGACGGAAGCGGGCCACGCCTCATGCCGCGTCACGCGGCGGGACGGCGGGACGGCGGGACGGCGGGACGGATGAACATCCCCTTGAAACTCAGCCTTCCCCGTTCCCCCAGGCCAGGCGAGCCGTCTCCATCACCGCCGGCACATCCTGATCCAGCCAGTCGACGTCCCACACCTCATCCACGGCCAGCCAACGCAACTCGTCATGGTCTTCCAGCGGCCGGGGCTCCCCGGACAGCAGATGCGCGATCCAGACCCGCAGCACATACCCCGGCCGCACCACCCACTCCCCGGGCACCCGCTCCGCGGACTTCGCCTCGACGCCGAGCTCTTCGCGCAGCTCACGGACGAGGGCCCGCTCGGGAGGCTCGCCGGGCTCCACCTTGCCGCCCGGCAGTTCCCAGCGTCCGGCCAGCTCAGGCGGTGCACTGCGGCGCGCTGCGAGCAGTCGCCCGCCACTGAGCAGAGCGGCTCCCACCACCACGATCGGTTCGGTCATGCGCGGGAGCCTACGGGAGCGGGCACGGACGCCGGGCGGGGTGCGTCACTTGCCCCCACTCCGCCCGTTCTGCCCGATGCGTTCGACCCAGTAGAGCTGCCTGTGGCCGCGGTTGTCGAGACTGTCCGCGATCTTCTGCGCCTCGGCGCGCGTCGCGTACCTGCCCACCCGGTAGCGATTGCCGTTGTCGTCCTGCCTGACGACGAGCCAGGGAAGAGTGATCGTGCCGTCACTCATCGCCCCCCACCGCTCCTTCCCGCCCCGGCCCGCCCGGGCCCCACCCCCGGATCCCGCCGTGCCCCACCCAAGGAAACCGCAATCCGCATATGCCCGAGCGTACGCCCAACCTTCACGGAGCGAATCCGCCTTCTCACAAAGACGTACGCAACAAGCCAAGACGACGGGGCCGCACCCCGTCGAACGCGCCGCCGATCGCTACCCGCGCGCCCCCCAGCGCGTCAACGAGCAGCGATCCAGCGCCGTTCGTACGGAACGGGCCGCCGCCGGGCTCCATGACGACCCGGCCGCAAGAACGACCGAATTCGAACTGTGTTCGGGCAACCTCTCAAGGCTTCGACAGAGACAGCCCCAACTCCCATCCGGGGAGGGTTACTTGACACACCCCAGCGCCACCGGTCGCCCCCCGGGATCGACTGCTTCCCCGAACGGGCGGTCAGCGCGAGGTCACTTCACCGGCAGGTGGTAGGCCACCTGGTAACGGTCCGCCGGGACCACCACGTCCGCCGTCTCCACCGGGCGGCCGGAGGCGAAGTAGGTCCGCTGGACGACCAGGACGACATGCCCGGGGACTCCCCCGAGAGCGAGCAACTCCTCGGCGAGGCCGGGACGGGCGCCGACCTCCTCGGTGACGTTGTCGACGACGACGTCGATGGCGGCCATGCGCTCGACGACACCCATCCCGCGGAGGGGGCCCTCCTCGGGGAGCATCACAGGGGTGCGGCCGGTGAGGGCGAGGGGCTCCCAGGAGGTGGAGAGCATCATCGCCTCTCCCGCGTCCCGGAAGGTGTACCTGGTGCACATCACGCGGTCGCCGGGCTGGATGGCCAGCCGCTCGGCGACACAGCCGCTCGCTTCCATCTGCTCGCTGCGCGACTCCCAGGTGCCGCGCGCGGCGGCGTCGGCCTGCTCCTGCCGGAAGGGCGTGGCGCCGCCGACGGGCCGGAACCCCGAGCGGGCGACCCTGCGGGGCACCGGCCGCTCGCGCACATACGTGCCCGACCCGGAACGGCCTTCCACCAGCCCCTCGGCCATGAGCACCTTGCGGGCCTCCAGCGCGACCGTGTCCGAGACGCCGTACTCCTCGCGGATACGGGCCTGGGAGGGGAGGCGGGTGTGCGGCGGCAGCGAACCGTTCACGATCTTCTTGCGGAGATCACCCGCGACACGCAGATACGCCGGCTGCTCACCGAAAGTCACTGACCGCTCCCCTCTGCTGTACAGACAGCAACAGCCTGGCAACCGTGGGTTGTGCCAGGCAAGCAAAGGCCAGAGAATCACTCGATGTGATGACATGTGCCCGGTGAGGGCTTTACGCAGGCACTTTCTCCCCGCTATGGCCGCCGTCACACCTCCAAGCCGGAGTCGCCCCCTCCGCCCCCTCCGCCGCCTTCGCCGGTGTCCTCCTCGCCGTACGCCCGCGCCTCGGTGGCCAGCCCCAGAGCCTCGCGTGCGGTGACCACCTTCGGGCCGTCGGTCAGCCGGTGCGCCTTGTCCCAGTGGTCGCTGCGTAGCCCTCCAACGAGCCGTCCGGCGTGTCGAAGCACTCCCCCTCGTCCACCGAGAAGGTGCCGCCCGCGCTGCCCGCCGCGTCCCGGAAGCCGTCCCACACGTCGCGCGCGCCGCCCGTGGAGAACGCGAGCGCCATCAGCAGCGCGCCGATCGCCGACAGCACGATTCCGGCCACCGCCATGCCTCTCCCGCGCTCCCCCTTCTTCCTGATCTGCGCCAGCCCGAGAATCCCCAGCACCAGCCCGACGCCCGGCAGGAAGCACAGGACCCCGAGCACGAGCGCGGCGATGGCGAGCCCGTTGACGGGCACGGGTGGCTGCGGCACCGGATACGGCCGCCCCCAGGCGTGGCCCCAGGGTTGCGGGACCGGTCGGTACGGATCCGGCTGGGGCCCGGGAGGAGGGGGTGTGGCCACGGGTACGGGTGCTCCTTGCGCCGAGCGGAGAAGGACGAGCCGGGAAGGGTGAGCGAGGCGGGGTGAGCGAGGTGGGAACTGACGTACGACTGGGCGCATGGTAAGCGTGCGACGGACGACGGCGGTAGGGACATACCCGCGGCGGGGGCGGGGACCTGGGGGCGCACGGCGTCGTCGCTCACACCGGCCGGGCCCCCACGCCCCCCCATGACGCACCGTCACCAACCCGCCCCCACTACCCTGCGCTCATGACACCTCTGCCGGATCGCTTCTGCCCGACGGACGGTACGCGCGTCCCCGCCGCCTCCCTCGCCTGGTGCTGCCCGGCCTGCCGCGGCCCTCTGAACCTGGACTTCGCGCCCACTCCGGCTTCGCTGAAGTCCCTGACCGGCCGTGTGAACTCCCTCTGGCGCTATGCGGAGTGCCTGCCTCTCACGGCGCCCACGGTCTCGCTGGGTGAGGGCCGGACCCCGCTCGTCGAGCTCAAGGACGGAGTGCTTGCCAAGCTCGACTTCCTGATGCCGACGCTGTCGTTCAAGGACCGCGGCGCGGTGCTGCTCGCCGAACTGGCGCTGCGGCTCGCACCCCGGCGGGTGGTCGCCGACAGCAGCGGCAACGCGGGCACGGCGGTCGCCGCGTACTGCGCCCGGGCCGGGCTGCCCTGCACGGTCTACGTCCCGGCCGGTACGTCGGCCAAGAAGGTGGAGCAGATCGAGGGGCACGGCGCGCAGCTCCGCATCGTCGACGGCGACCGTGAGGCGACGGCCCGGACGGCCCGCGAGGCGGCGGACGCGGACGGTGTCTTCTACGCCTCGCACGTCTACAACCCGTACTTCCTGCACGGCACGAAGACCTACGTCCACGAACTGTGGGAGGACCTCGGCGGCCGTCTCCCCGAGGTGATCGTCGTACCGGTCGGCAACGGCACCCTCCTGCTGGGAGCGGCCCTCGCCGTCGCCGAACTGCACGCGGCGGGTCTCATCGACCGCCGCCCCGCCCTCCACGCCGTCCAGTCCGCCGCCGTCGCCCCACTCGCCCACGCCTGGGCCGAGGGCGCCGACGATCTCGTCGGGGTCACCTCCATGGCCCCCACCCACGCCGAGGGCATCGCCATCCCCCGTCCGCCCCGCGCCCGCCAGATCCTCCGCGCGGTCCGCGACTCCGGCGGCACCTTCGTGACCGTGACGGAGGACCAGATCCGCCACGCCCAGCGCGACCTGGCCTCCCGCGGCTTGTACGTCGAGTCCACGGGCGTGGCGTGCTGGGCGGCCGTACGGGAGGGGGCTCTCGGGGGGCGTACGGCGGTGGTGCCGCTGTGCGGGGCGGGGCTGAAGACGGGGTTGGCGGAGAACTAGACGTCTTCCGCCCCGGTGCGCGGCTCCGCCCCGAGCCGACTCGGGTCAGTACGCCGCGAACAGCGTCACGGCGAGGAGCCCCGCCCCCGCCGCCGTCAGCAGCATCCTGCTCCGCTTGTCTCCGGCCCCCAGCGGAAGCGCTCCGCCGACGACGGCCAGCACACGAAGCTCACCGTTGAACACGACGAGCACGCCGCGTATCACCCATGCCACCCACATGTGCCCCCTCTCCCGTCCGCTCCACCTGCCTGTCCAAGGGCGGTGGTCTACATGATCGACAACGGAGAACTGGTGGCGCGGGTCGACCACGTCGGGCATCGCTCCCCGTTCACGGCACCTGACCTGACACCGGCTGATCCGGCGTCAGGACACGGACTCGGCCGAGCCGGTCCGTAGGGACACATCGTGCGGGGTCAGGTGCCGAGCCCTTGTAGAGGAGTGTCGAGGAGGCTGGTCGCCAGCCACTGTTCGACGCCGGCGATGTGAACGGTCGCGGCGGACGCTGCCAGCAGGGCGTCGCGTGACTGGAGTGCCTGGAGGATCTCCTCGTGGTCCTGATGGGCGTTGGCCAGCGCTCGCCGGGCTCGGCTGCCCCGGACGATGCGGACCCTCTGGGTACGGGTGGAGAGCCCCTGGAGGAGCATCGTCAGGACCGGGTTGCCGACGGCTTCGACGATGCCCACGTGGAAGGCTATGTCGTGGGCGACGAACTCCTCCACGGTCGCGGCGGCCCGGCATCGGTCGAGGATCTCGCGGAGCGCCCGCAGGTCGTCGGGCTGTAGCAGGGCGGCGGCGAGTCCGGTCGCCTGCGGTTCGAGCAGTCTGCGCACCTGGAGCAGTTGCAGGGCGGTGTGCCCCTGGGAGACGTCGGCGGCGAAGGAGAGCGTTTCGAGGAGGAGGTGCGGCTCCAGGCTGGACACATAGGTGCCGTCGCCCTGCCGGGTGACGAGGATCCGCATGGCGGTCAGCGCCCGCACCGCTTCGCGCAGCGAACTGCGGGAGAGGCCGAGCTGTCCGGCGAGGACCTCCTCCTTGGGCAGGCGCGAGCCGGGCGCGAGTTCACCGGCGACGATCATCGCCTTGATCTTGTCCATCGCCTCGTCGGTCAGTGCCACGACGGGTGCCTCTCTGCGGGGAACCTTCCCGCGGGTGCGGGCGGGGCCGCTTCCGCCGGTCTCGCACGGAGCCCGCGCGGAGCGGCCCGCGGCTGCGCCTACTCCTGCTTCTCGCCGGAGGCGAAGCGGGAGATGATCAGGGCGAGGATGATGATGGCGCCGTTGAGGAACTGGTTCCAGAGCGCCGGCACACCCGCCAGGGTCATCACGTTGACGACGAGTTGGAGGGTGAGCACGCCCGTGAGGGCGCCGATGACCGACCCCTTGCCGCCGTTGAGGCTGACCCCGCCGATGACCGTGGCGGCGAAGACCTGGAAGATCCAGCCGCTGCCCTGGGTGGCGGAGACGGAGCCGTAGTGTCCGCTGTAGAGGATGCCGGCGAAGGCGGCGAGCAGGCTGCCGACAATCAGGACGACCCAGACGATGCGGTCGACGCGGATACCGGCGGTACGGGCGGCTTCGGCGTTGCCGCCGATCGCGTACAGCGCCCGGCCGTGGCGCAGCCAGGCGAGCGCGCTGCCGCCGATGGCGAACAGCAGCGCGCAGATCCAGATGGCGGCGGGGACCCCGAGCCAGGACGCCTTGCCCAGGTAGGTGAAGGAGGGGGGCAGGTCGACGATGGACTGGCCTTCGGAGAGGGCGACCTGGAGCCCGCGAAGCATGGTCAGGCCACCGAGGGTGACGATGAAACCGTTCAGCCGCAGTTTCAGTATCAGGAACCCGTTGAGGGCACCGATCGCCACGCCGACCAGCAGGCACAGCGGGACCGCCATCCACTCCGGGAAGAGTCCCAGGCCGGCGAAGCGTCCGCCCGAGCCGGGCAGCACGAGCCATACGGCGATGACGGGCGCCACGCCGATGGTGGATTCCAGGGACAGGTCCATCCGGCCGACGATGAGGATCAGCGCGGTGGCGAGCACGAGCAGGCTGAGCTCGGTGGACTGCTGGGCCACGCCGATGAGGTTGTCGGCGGTGAGGAAGGCCGGCGAGACGATGAACCCGATCAGGCCCAGCACGAAGATGGCGGGGACGAGGGACAGGTCACGGAAGCGGCCGAGAGCGAGTCCGCGCCGGGCGGTGTCCGCGTCGGCCGGCTCCGCCACCTTCACTGGCGGCTCGGTGAGATCTGTGGTGGCGGACATGACTACCTTCCGTGCTCTTCGGTGCCGGATACGGCGGATGCGGTGGCCGCGCCCGATGTGGTGGGCGCGGCGGATGCGGAGGGGGCCACGGCGACGCCTTCCATGGCGGCGACGACGTGTTCGTCCTTCCAGCCGCGGTCGAACTCGGCGACCACCCGGCCGTGGAACATGACGACGACCCGGTCGCAGACCTTGAGGTCGTCCAGTTCGTCGGAGACGATCAGCGCGGCCTTCCCGCCGTCGGCGACCTGACGGATCCTGCCGAGCAGGAACTCCTTGGACTTGACGTCCACGCCGTTGGTGGGGCGGATGGCGACCAGGACGTGCGGGTCGGTGGCCAGGGCGCGGGCGACGACGACCTTCTGCTGGTTGCCGCCGGAGAGGGCGGAGACCGGGGTGGCCGCTGCCGGGGTCTTGATGTCGAGGTCCCGGATCATGCGCTGGGCGAAGGCCCTGGTGCGGGCCGGCAGCACCGTGCCGAACGGGCCGAGCTGGTCGGTGACGGTCAGTGTGGCGTTCTCCGCCACGCTGCGGTTGTTGACCAGCCCCTGGACGTGGCGGTCCTCGGGGACCAGACCGACGCCGGCGGCGAGGGCGGACGGCACGCTGCCGGTGCGCACCCTCGTCCCGCCGACCGAGATGGTGCCGCCGACGGCGTGGTGCAGACCGGCGACGGCCTCGCCCACCCGCACGTTGCCGCTGGCCGTGGCACCGGCCAGCCCCACCACCTCACCCGCGCGGACCGACAGGTCCAGTTCCCGGCAACCGCCGGGCAGTGTGAGGCCGTCGACGGTCAGCAGTTCCTCGGAGCCGGCCCGCGCGGGGCGGCGTCCGCTCGCGACGGCCGGGCCGGCCGAGGCGCTCTCGCCGGTCATGGCTTCGACCAGGTCCTGGTGGCCGAGCCCGGCGACGGGCGCGGTGAGGATGTGGGCGGCGTCGCGGTAGACGGTGACCGTGGTGCAGAGGTCGTAGACCTCCTGCAGGTGGTGGGAGATGAAGAGGAAGGCGACGCCCTGGCGCTGGAGGTCGCGGAGCTTGTCGAAGAGGCGGCCGATGCCACGGGCGTCGAGCTTGGCGGTCGGCTCGTCGAGGATGATGAAGCGGGCACCGAAGGACAGGGCTCGCGCGATCTCGACGAACTGCCGCTGTTCGACGGTGAGCTCCCTGGCCCGTGCGGCGGGATCGATGTCCACGCCGTACTCGGCGAGCAGCTCCCCGGCCCTGCCACGCAGCTCCTTCCAGCGGATGGGCCGTATCGCGCCGGTGCTCTGCCGGTTCAGGAAGAGGTTCTCTGCGACGGTGAGGTCACCGATGATGGTGGACCGCTGGTAGACGCAGGCGACGCGGGAGCGCCACGCGTCGATGTCGCCGAAGGGGGGCGCGGGTTCGCCGGAGAAGCGCAGGGTGCCGGAGTCGGGCTGCTGGAGTCCGGTGAGGATGGAGACGAGCGTGGACTTGCCGGCGCCGTTCCGGCCGACCAGTGCGTGCGACTCGCCGGCGGCGACGGTGATACGGGCGTCGCGCAGCGCCACGGTGGCGCCGAACCGCTTGCTGATGCCGGTCGCCTCGGCCACCGGCGCCGGATGGGCGCGGCCGGTCGCCGGCAGGGTCGCGGTGTCCGCCATGGTGGATACCGTCCTTCGTGTACGGATGCTGGCCCGGGAGCGGGAGGGCGTTGCTGGTTTCTCCGGTACGCCGTCATGCGGAGGGGCGGTGACGCCCGCCCCTCCGCATGGCCGACCGGTCCTGCCGGTCACTGGCCGACGTTGTTGCCCCACAGGGACTTGTCGTCCACGTTCTCCTTGGTCACCAGCGGCGCGGGCAGCTGGTCCTCCAGACCGTTCGGGATCTTGACGATGGTGGAGTCGTGGTCGGTCTTGCCCGGCTCGAAGGTCTTGCCCTCGGCCGCGGCCTGGGCGTAGTAGAGGGCGTACCGGGCGTAGAGGTCGGCGGGCTGGGAGACGGTGGCGTCGATGTGGCCCTTGCGGATCGCGTCGAACTCCTGCGGGATGCCGTCGTTGGAGATGATCGTGACGTGGCCCTTCTCCCCCGCGGGCTTGAGCAGGCCCTTCTGCTCCAGCAGCGCCAGGGTGGGCTGCAGGAAGACACCGCCGGCCTGCATGTAGATGCCGTTGAGGTCGGGGTGCTGGGCGAGGAGGCTCTGCAGCTTGGCGGAGGCGACGTCACCCTTCCAGTCGGTGGGGAGTTCGAAGACCTTGATCTTCGGGAACTTCTCCTTCATGCACTGCGCGAACGCCTCGGAGCGGTCGCGCCCGTTGATGGAGTCCAGGGCGCCCTGCAGTTCGGCGACCTTGCCCTTGCCGCCCAGCTGCTTCCCCAGGAACTCGCACGCCTTGGTGCCGTAGGCCCGGTTGTCGGCACGGACGACCATGTAGACGTCACCCTTGTCCGGTCTGGTGTCGACGCTGACCACGGGGATCTTCTCGGCTGCCAGGGTGTCGAGTGTGGAGGCGATGGCGCCGGTGTCCTGGGGGGCCATGACGACGGCCTTGGCGCCGGTGTTCTGGAAGACCTGGACGTTGGCGACCAGCTTGGTGACGTCGTTCTGCGAGTTGCTCAGCGGGAGCGCGTTGACTCCCTCGGACTTGATGCCACTCCTCATGTACTGCGCGTAGGAGTTCCAGAAGTCGGAGTCGGAACGGGGCAGGTCGATGCCGACGGCGGGCTTCCCGCCACCCGAGGCGGCCGAGTCCGCGCTCTCTCGGTTGCAGGCGGTGGCCAGCGCCATCACCGCCAGGACGGCGGTGGCGGCTGCGGCGGTGGAACGGGTGCGGGCGAGCTTCATTGCGGGTTCTCCTTGGCCTGGGCGGGGAAGCCGCTGGGCGGCGGTGGGATGGTGGAGGATTCGCCGGAAGGCAGGGCGAGACCACCGATGGGGTGCAGGTGCCGGCTCATGGGGCAGGTACGGACCGTGCCCGGCGAGGACGGGATGAGGGACAACCGATGGCCGAGAAGCGGAGGGGCCGGAACGGCCGCCCGGCACCAGCTCGGGCATTCCTCCGATGTATCTCGGACAGTCGAGGACGTTACGACGGCGTTGCCGACATTGACAAGAGTCCCCATCCGTTGATTTCCGTCATATCCCGCGGAAGGCGGCCGCGATCAAGTCGCAGCATGCCGAGCCACCCCTCCCACCCGCCCCTGACCTGCTCTTTCTCTGGCACTCCTCACCGAGGGGCCTGCTGTCACGACAGCCTTACGATTCGGCAAAGGGCGACTCCGGGCGCCCGGAGCGGTACGTCGTCGCGGCTGCTCGTGCGCGCGAACGCCTCCCCCCGGTGCCACGCGCGGGCGAATCCGCCCGTACGGCCAGGACGGGATGATCCTCGATCGATGCGATATTCATCGGATGTAGGCGATCATGAAGCGTTTGCCGTGGCGCGAGACAGGCACCCGAAACCGTCATATCGGCACGGTGATTGACACCCAAGGCAAATACATCCGAGGTGTGCGTTGCGCGTCGGCCCTGTTGGTTCTACAGTCACGGTGCCGTCATACATCCGATGACTGCCGCGAAATTACCCGGACGCCACGTCGCGGGTTGCGGTGTGGGCCCTGTGGGCGGCCCTGCCGCCACGGCCCACCGCCACCCCCGAACCACCCAAGGGAGCCCCCAGTGAAACTGCTACGCGTCGGTGTTCCCGGCGAGGAGCGGCCTGCTGTCCGTGTCGCCGATGGCCGGCTGTTGGACCTGTCGTCCGTGGTGTCCGACATCGACGGCGCCTTTCTCGCCTCGGGGGGCGTCGACCGGGTCCGCGCGGCCGTGGAGGCGGGGCCCCTGCCGGAGTGCGACCCGGACGGGTTGCGGATCGGCGCGCCGGTGGCGCGGCCCGGGAAGGTCGTCTGTGTCGGCCTGAACTATCGCGACCACGCCGCCGAGACCGGTGCCGTGGTCCCGTCCCGTCCGGTGGTCTTCATGAAGGATCCGGGCACGGTGGTCGGCCCCTACGATCAGGTGCTTGTCCCGCGTGGCTCGGTGAAGACCGACTGGGAGGTGGAACTGGCAGTCGTGATCGGCCGCCGGGCCCGCTACCTGGCGGGCCCCGAGGAGGCGGCGGAGGTGATCGCGGGGTACGCGGTCAGCCATGACGTCTCCGAGCGCGAGTTCCAGCTGCAGTACTCCTCGCAGTGGGACCTGGGCAAGTCCTGCGAGACCTTCAATCCGCTGGGCCCGTGGCTGGTCACCGCCGACGAGGTGGGCGACCCGCAGGACCTGTCCCTGCGTCTGAGTGTCAACGGCGTCAAGCGCCAGCACGGCCACACCAGCGACATGATCTTCCCGGTCCACCACATCGTGGCCTACCTGAGCCGGTACATGGTTCTGGAGCCCGGTGACGTGATCAACACCGGTACGCCCGCGGGCGTGGCCCTGGGCCTGCCCGGCACCCCTTATCTCCGCGCCGGTGACACCGTCGAACTCGGTATCGACGGGCTCGGTGACCAGCGCCAGACCTTCGGCCAAGCGTGAAAGGCACCCCCTTGACTGCAACCCCCGCCCGGATCACCGCGGTCGACACCCACGACATCCGGTTCCCCACCTCACGCGAGCTGGACGGCTCGGACGCGATGAACCCGGACCCCGACTACTCCGCCGCCTACGTGGTGCTGCGTACCGACGCCGCCGACGGGCTGGAGGGCCACGGCTTCACGTTCACCATCGGACGCGGCAACGACGTCCAGGTCGCCGCGATCGACGCGCTGCGTCCCCATGTCCTGGGCCGCCGTGTGGACGAACTGTGCGCGGATCCCGGCTCCCTGAGCCGGGACCTGATCGGCGACAGCCAGCTGCGCTGGCTGGGCCCCGAGAAGGGCGTGATGCACATGGCGATCGGTGCGGTCGTCAACGCGGTCTGGGACCTGGCCGCCAAGCGGGCCGGACAGCCGCTGTGGCGACTGCTGGCGCACGCCGACCCCGAGTGGCTGGTCTCGCAGGTCGACTTCCGCTACATCGCCGACGCCCTCACCCCCGAGGACGCCCTCCAGCTGCTGCGCGCGGGCCGGACCGGGCTCGCGGAGCGCGAGGCGGTCCTGCTGGAGCGCGGCTACCCCGGCTACACCACCTCACCGGGCTGGCTCGGCTACTCCGACGACAAACTCACCCGGCTGGCCAAGCAGGCCGTGGCCGACGGCTTCACCCAGATCAAGCTCAAGGTCGGCGCTGACCTCGCCGACGACATCCGCCGGATGCGCACCGCCCGCGCCGCCGTCGGCGACGGCATCCGCATCGCCGTCGACGCCAACCAGCGCTGGAACATCGGCGAGGCGATCGAGTGGACCAACGCCCTGGCCGAGTTCGCCCCGTACTGGATCGAGGAACCCACCAGCCCCGACGACATCCTCGGCCACGCCGCCGTGCGCCGGGGCGTCGGCCCGGTGAAGGTCGCCACCGGCGAACACGTCCAGAACCGCGTGGTCTTCAAGCAGCTCCTCCAGGCCGAAGCCCTCGATGTCCTCCAGATCGACGCGGCCCGCGTCGGCGGCGTCAACGAGAACCTGGCCATCCTGCTGCTCTCCGCGAAATTCGGGGTCCCGGTCTGCCCGCACGCCGGCGGCGTGGGCCTGTGCGAACTCGTCCAGCACCTGTCGATGTTCGACTACCTGGCCCTCTCCGGCACCACCGAGGACCGGGTCATCGAGTACGTCGACCATCTCCACGAGCACTTCACCGCACCCGTGGAGATGCGCGACGGCCACTACGTCGCGCCCCTGGCCCCGGGCTTCTCCGCCACCATGCGCTCCGGGTCAATCGCCGAATACCGCTACCCGGACGGCGGGTTCTGGGCCGCCGACCTCGCCGGACGGGAGGAAGCCGCATGACCGAACCGACAGGTGAACTGACAGGTCTCAAGGCGATCGTCACGGGTGGCGCGTCCGGTATCGGGCTGGCCACGGCCGGGCTGCTGGCCGCGCGGGGCGCGGCGGTGGCCGTGCTCGACCTCTCCCCGGGGGCCGTGCCGCGCCCGCTGCTCGCCCTCAAGACCGATGTCGGCGACGACACCTCGGTGCGGGCCGGTGTGGACGCCGCGGCAGCGGAGCTGGGCGGCCTGGACATCCTCGTCAACAACGCGGGCATCGGTGCCGCGGGCACCGTCGAGGACAACCCCGACGAGCAGTGGCACCGCGTCCTGGACATCAACGTCCTCGGTCTCGTCCGCACCAGCCGCGCCGCCCTGCCGTATCTGCGCCGCTCGCCGCACGCCGCCATCGTCAACACCTGCTCCATCGCGGCCACCGCCGGCCTCCCGCAGCGCGCCCTGTACTCCGCCAGCAAGGGTGCCGTGCAGTCCCTGACCCTGGCCATGGCCGCCGACCACGTCCGCGAAGGCATCCGCGTCAACTGCGTCAACCCCGGCACCGCCGACACCCCCTGGGTCGGCCGGCTGCTCGACGCCGCCGACGACCCCGAGGCCGAACGCGCCGCCCTCGACGCCCGCCAGCCCATGGGCCGCCTGGTCACCGCGGAGGAGGTCGCCGCCGCCATCGCCTACCTGGCGAGCCCCGCCGCCGCCAGTGTCACCGGCACCGCCCTGGCCGTCGACGGCGGCATGCAGGGACTGCGACTGCGCCCGTCGGCCCGCCCGTGACGGCCACGACCCCGCCGGCCATGGGGCGTACGACGCTGGGCGGCAGCACCGTCGAGGTCACGCGGCTGGCTCTCGGCTGCGCGGGCCTGGGCAACCTCTACCAGCCGGTCACCGACGAGGCCGCCTTCGCCACCGTGGAGGCGGCCTGGGAGGCGGGCGTCCGCACCTTCGACACCGCGCCCCACTACGGGCTGGGGCTGGCCGAGCGCCGGCTGGGCGCGGCACTGCGCGACCGCCCCCGCGACGCGTACACCGTCTCCACGAAGGTGGGCCGGCTGCTCGTGCCCCGTCCGGACGACCGCCCCGGCGACGACACCGCCCACGGCTTCGCCGTCCCCGCCACCCACCGCAGGGTCTGGGACTTCACCGCCGACGGAGTGCTGCGCTCCCTGGCGGCCAGTCTGGACCGCCTCGGCCTCGACCGGGTCGACATCGCCCTGCTGCACGACCCGGACGACCACGCCGAGCAGGCCCTGCGGGAGGCGTACCCGGCGCTGGAGCGACTGCGCGGCGAAGGCGTGGTCGGCGCGATCGGCCTCGGGATGAACCAGTGCGCCCTGCCGGTCCGCTTCCTGCGCGAGACCGACATCGACGTGGTCCTCCTGGCCGGCCGCTACACCCTCCTGGAGCAGGAAGGGCTCGCCGAGCTGCTGCCGCGGGCCGCCGCCCGCGGCAGCAGCGTCGTCATCGGCGGGGTCTTCAACTCCGGCCTGCTCACCGACCCCCGGCCCGGCGCCACCTACGACTACGCTCCCGCGCCACGGCCGGTGCTCGACCGTGCCCTGCGGCTCAGGACGGTCACCGAACGCCACGGTGTCCCGCTGCGGGCCGCCGCCCTGCGCTTCCCGTTCGGCCACCCGGCCGTCGCGAGTGTCCTGACCGGTGCCCGTTCCGCCGAGGAGGTGCGCGACACCGTGGAGCAGCTGCGGCGCCCCGTGCCGGACGCGGTCTGGGAGGAGCTGCGCGCCGAGGGCCTGCTGGCCCCGGACACCCCCGTCCCCGTACCCCCGCCCGCCGTGGGATTCCCGTCGCCGAAGGAGCCGTCGTGAGGGTCGCCCTGCATACCGAGGTCCGCGCCGACCGCGTCGAGGAGTACGAGGCGGCCCACCGAGAGGTCCCCGAGGAGCTGACCGCCGCCATCCGCGCCGCCGGAGTGAGCGAGTGGACGATCTGGCGCAGTGGCACCCACCTCTTCCACCTGCTGGAGGTCGAGGACTACGCGGCGATGATCGCGCGGTTGGAGAAGCTTCCGGTCAACATCGCCTGGCAGGCCCGGATGGACGACCTCCTGGAGGTCGTCCACGACTACTCGGCCGGGGGTTCCGACGCCGGGCTGCCCGTGGTGTGGGAACTGTGACCGGGGCGGGCACCGGCCCGGGGGTCGTCGACGCGCACCATCACGTGTGGGACCTGTCCGTGCGCGACCAGGACTGGATCGTCGGAGACGAACTCGCCCCGCTGCGGCGCGACTTCTCTCTGAGTGACCTGGAGCCGGAGGCGCGCGCCGCCGGGGTCACCGCGACCGTACTGGTGCAGACGGTCACCGTGGCGGAGGAGACGCCGGAGTTCCTGGCCCTGGCCGCCGGGAGCGCGCTGGTCGCCGGAGTCGTCGGCTGGACCGATCTGACCTCTCCCGATGCCGCCGACGTCCTCGCCGCACTGCGCGAAGGCCCCGGTGGGGAACGCCTGGTGGGCATCCGCCACCAGGTGCAGGGCGAACCCGACCCGCGCTGGCTGCTGCGACCGGAGGTACTGCGGGGACTGGCCGCGGTCGCCGAGGCGGGACTCGTCTACGACCTGCTGGTCAAGCCCCACCAGCTCCCCGCGGCCGTAGAAGCGGCCCGGCGTCTGCCGGGCCTCACCTTCGTCCTGGACCACCTGGCCAAGCCGCCCGTCGCCTCCGGTGAACTCCGGCCGTGGGCGGCCCGGGTACAGCGACTGGCCGCCCTGCCCAACACGGTGTGCAAGCTCTCCGGCCTGGTCACGGAGGCCGACTGGGCCTCCTGGACCGTCGCGGACCTCAGGCCGTACGCCGAGACCGTGCTGGACGCCTTCGGCCCGGAGCGACTGATGTTCGGTTCCGACTGGCCCGTCTGCCGGCTCGCCGCCGGATACACGGAGGTGGTCGACGCTGCCCGGTCGCTGACGGCGGGTCTGACCCCCGCCGAACGGAGGGAGGTCTTCGGCGGCACCGCCGTCCGCGCCTACGGACTGACGCCGGCCACCGGCGGCGACGACGCCCACCCGACGGCCCCTCACACGGCGACGCCCCCGGTCCCGCCCCGGGAGAACCCACACACATAGCTCACCGATGTGCTCCGGCGAGCACCCGCCACCGTGCGGTCTCTCCCGGTCGCGTCGCGCCGTCTGAGGGGTGACCGAGTCACTCCGGGCGGCCTGTGTGCCGGAGCCGCTGCACCGTGTGCGGTCTGCCGACAGTCAGGAGAAGACCCTGTCAGAGCCGATCACCCGCCGAGACCACCCCGTCGCCGTGTCCGACGCCTCCCAGTTCGCCGACGCCCTGATTCATGACACTCCCCTCCAAGGAGCCCGCCGAGGCCACCTCGCCGTCACGGGACGCGGGACATCCTGCGCGAGCTGGCCGAGTACGTCGCCGGGGAGGCGAACGGGTGAGCCGCTTCCGGTCCGGCGTGTGGCGCGGCGGACCGGTCGGCGACCGCGGCGGCGCGCGTGTCGCAGTCGTCGCGCTGCCGGGGTGTCAGCGGGCACGCTTCGACCGTGCACGGCCCGGCACCCCCGACCTCCAGGCGATCACGGCCCACCCCTACCCATGACGGCATGCCCGGCAGTCGTCACCCACGTTCGGGGCGGGGGTGGGACGTGAGGGCGCCGGAGGCCACGCGGTCGGCCCTGGCCGCGTCGGCCAGGGCGGCGGCAGCGGCTTCCGCGGCCTGTGCCGTGTCGTCGGCGGCCTGGGCGGCGCTGTCGTCCGAGGGCTTCTCCCGGGTGGCCGGCGACTGGGGCAGCACCTCGGTGAAGGCGCGGGACACACCCTGGAGCGCGGAGGTGATCTCGCTGGGGATCACCCAGAAGTTGTTCCCCGAGCCCTGCGCGAGCTGGGGCAGTGTCTGGAGGTACTGGTAGGCGAGCAGCTTGGGGTCGGGGTCGTTGCGGTGTACGGCCTGGAACACCTCGTCGATGGCCCGGGACTGGCCCTCGGCCTGGAGGATCGCAGCGGTTCGGTTACCCTCCGCACGCAGGACGGCAGCCTGCTTGTCGCCTTCGGCGGTGAGAATCTGCGACTGGCGTTGCCCTTCGGCGCCCAGGATCGCGGCCCGCTTGTCCCGCTCGGCACGCATCTGCTTCTGCATCGCGTCCTTGATGGACTGCGGAGGGTCGATGGCCTTGATCTCCACCCGGTTGACCCGCAGCCCCCACTTGCCGGTGGCCTCGTCCAGCACGCCACGCAGTTGGCTGTTGATGGTGTCCCGGGAGGTGAGGGTCTTCTCCAGGTCCATGGATCCCACGACGTTGCGCAAAGTGGTGACGGTGAGCTGCTCGACCGCCTGGAGGAAATTGGCGATCTCGTAGAAAGCCGCTCGTGGGTCGGTGACCTGGAAGTACAGAACGGTGTCGATCTCGACGACCAGATTGTCCTCGGTGATGACCGGCTGCGGTTTGAAGGACACCACCTGTTCCCGCAGATCGATCACCGGATGAACGCGGTCGATATAAGGAATGACGAGGCTGAGGCCTGGATTCAGGGTCCGATGGTAGCGGCCGAGGCGTTCCACATTTCGAGCACGCGCCTGGGGCACGATACGGACCGCCCGCACCACGGTGAAAACCGCGATGAGCGCGACGATCAGGCCGGCAATCAAGAACGCCGAGATTTCCATGGTTTCAGTCCCTGGGGTAGACGAGCGCGGTGGCGCCGCTGATCTCCATGACGTCAACGGTCTTTCCAGCGGGAATCACGAGCGTCTCGTCGTAGGCGCGGGCCGTCCACTCCTCACCGTCGATACGGACCCTGCCCCCCAGGCCCGTCACCTCGGAGACCACGTAGGCATGCCTGCCGACCAGTGCGTCCACGCCGAATCGCTCCACTTGGCGCCCCACCACATGGCGCAGCGCGACGGGGCGCACGAACAGCACGGTGACGGTAGCGACGACCGTGAACACCAGGAACTGGAAGGGCAGCGGCAGCCCGACCGCAGCGGACCCCGCCGTGACCAATGCGGCCGCACTCAGCATTCCGAGCGCGGCGGTAAGAGTGAAGATCTCCGCCACAGCCAGCACGGCTGCGATGATCAACCAGATCAGCCATAGATCCATTGCGTGCCTCTTCTGACCGGTGTGGGTGCGAAGGGCCTGACTCTCACCATTGGACCCCGATACGGGACAGCCGCGATACCCCTGGGAGGAGACTTCGCCGAACGCGCCGAGGTGTAATGGCGCAGCACACCACCGAGCGACCATGGCCACCATTTCACACCTTTGCAGTGGTTTTACCCGTATGGAGAAGATCCTCACCTCGCGCAGGCGATCGATTTCGAGGCGGGGCGCGAAGCGGCCGGCGTCTGGCACAGCAGCACGGAGCGGCCAGAACCGGAAGCGGCAGCGGAAGAGCGGAAGCGGCAGCGGCTCAGGCCGGGAGCTGAGCTGCCCCGAGTTTCACAGAGTCCGGCGATCTTGTTTCAGGCGAACTGCGGTGATCAGAAGTCACCCGGGTAGACGATCTGGGTTAACGTCGATAAGTTATCGTCACTAACCAGGATGGGAGTGGCCTGTGCTCACACTTGAAGCCGAAGACGTCTACGCGCTCGCGCCGTATGCCAAGACGCTCGGAGTCGTGTTCGAGGAGATCACGGAAGTCAGCGTTCAAGGCAGGTTGGCGCACGATCCCTCCCTTTCCACGGTGGGCGGTGGCCTCCACGGAGGGGCGTTGATGGGGCTCGCCGACGTGTGTGCTGCCGTTTGCGCCGCCCTCAACGGTCCAGCCGGCGCCGCACCAGCCACCGTGGAGTCGAGCACGCATTTTCTTCGGCCCGCACACACGAGCGTCGTTGCGACGGCTCGCCCCTTGCGTCTGGGACGCAACACTGTCGTCGAGGTCAACGTTCATGATGACAAAGGCGAACTATGCGCCCGGGTGACCCAAGTGGTCACTACCATCAAACCGAAGGCATCTTGATGTTGGTCACGCACCGTCAGAACATCACGGCGAGGCATCCTCCCCTCAGGGCCGCTCGGACATTCCTGTCGTCTGCGTAGTGCCGCCCTCTCACGAAGGCTCATATCTGTGACCGGCTCCCGAGTTCGTGCCGCCAAGGGCCAGGGCGGTCTGCTGCGAAACCAGCTTCTCGACATCGCCGATCGGCTACTGGCAGACGGTGGCGCCGACGCTCTTACGATTCGTGCGGTAGCAACAAGCGCGGGAGTCAGCCCGCCGGCCGTCTACCTCCACTTCGCCTCGAAGAGGGAGCTCGTCCATGCGACGTGCCTGCGTGTGTGGAGCTCACTGTTCATCGAGTTGGAAGCAGTGTCCCGGGAGATCCCGGATCCCGTGACGGCGCTCTATGAAACCTGCGTCGCCTACATCGCATTCGGACTTCGTCATCCTTCCCAGTACCGACTGGTGATGTCCGGTGAGGCCACCGAAGCCAGCCGCCAGAACGAAGATGCGTGCTTCCGCTACTTCCGGGACAAGGTCACAGCCTGTCTTGATGCCGGGGTGCCTGTCGAGAGTAGGACCGAAACCGCCAGAGTGTTGTGTGCCAGCGTGCACGGGGCGGTTTCTCTTCTGATCCACCAAGAGCGTGACGTATGGCCTCCAGATGGCGATCGCTACGTCAGACGGGCGGCGTCCTCAGCCGTCCACGGCGCTCTTCTCACTGCATCCCACACGCTCAGCCCCTCGATGGCCGGCGTGACGCAGTCGGGCTGAACTTTCCGAGCGCCCTTCGTCGTTGCGTCCACCACCGCCTCCAGACATGCCTGGCTGTGCTGTGAGCTGGCCGCCGGTCGTGACCGCCGCGTCGGGTCCGCCGCCCCGCACGCCGCCACGCCGTCCGTACGCCGGACCGGGGCCTACTCCGCCTTGATGGCGCTGAGCGGGTCGAGGCGCGCGGCGCGGCGGGCGGGCCAGAAGGCGGCGAGCACGCCCACCAAGCCGGCCAGCGCCAGGAAGAGGGCCAGGCGCCCCCAGGGCAGGACGAGTTCGAAGCCGGGCATGTCGGAGGCGAGCAGTCGGCTTCCGGCCCAGCCGAAGAAGATGCCCAGACCGATGCCGAGGACACCGCCGAAGAGGGAGATGGCCAGCGACTCCAGGCGCACCATGCGCCTGGCGCCGTGCCGGTCCAGCCCGATGGCACGCAGCATGCCGATTTCCGGTGCTCGTTCGACCACGGACATGGCCAGGGTGTTGATGACGCCGAGGACGGCCACGATCACGGCCATGGCGAGCAGCCCGTAGAGGACGTTGAGCATCATGGTCATACCGCGGGCTATGGAGTCGGAGACGTCCTGTCTGCTCTGGACGAGTACGGCCGGGTTGTCGCCGAGCGCCTT
This sequence comes from Streptomyces sp. TG1A-60, assembly GCF_037201975.1. Classification (NCBI taxonomy): domain Bacteria; kingdom Bacillati; phylum Actinomycetota; class Actinomycetes; order Kitasatosporales; family Streptomycetaceae; genus Streptomyces; species Streptomyces sp. TG1A-60. Next base: position 2,888,506 of record NZ_CP147520.1, read on the forward strand.
GGCGATGCCCCGCCGGGCGGTGTCGCTGGGGCCGCCTTCGGTCTTCACCAGGATCTTCCAGGCACTCGCGGTCTGCAGATGCGGGTCGAGGGTGCGGATGTCGGTGATGACGCCGCTCAGCAGGTCGTTGCCCTGGTAGATACCGGAGACGGTCAACCGGCCCTGCTTCCCGTCCGGGTAGGTGACCGGCACTGTGGTGCCGGTGTGCCATCCCCGCATCTGCGCGGTCTCCGTGGAGACGATGATGCCGCGGCCGCCGAAACGGGCGAGCGAGCCCTCGGTGAAGTCGGGCCGGACCAGGCGGTGGACGGTGGCGGCGTTGACGCCGGTCACGAAGGTTTCCTGGCCGGCGATGCGGACCGGGGCCTCGCGCAGAGGGCTGACGGCGCTGACCCCGTCGACCTTGGCGAGGCGCTTCTCCACCGTCCCGGAGAGCGGATCGTAGGTGGCCATCCGCACGACGTAGTCGGCTGACAGTGCGGCGGTGGCACGCTGGTCGATGCTCCGCTGACCGCTGACCGCGACCACCGTCAGCGAGGTGATCAGGGTGAGGCCGATGGTGAGGGCCGAGGCCGTGGCCGCGGTACGGCGCGGATTGCGCAGGGCGTTCTCGCGGGCGAGCTTGCCGCAGACGCCGAAGCTGCGCAGGACTGGTGCGGTGGCGGCGATGAACGGGCGGGACAGCAGGGGGGTCAGGACGAGCACCCCGGTCATCAGGATCGCACCGCCCAGCGCCATGACCATCTGGCCCTCGTCCGGCTTCATTCCGGTCGCACCCAGCACAGTGACGGCCCCAGCCGCGGTGATCAGGGCTCCGAGGGCGTTGCGCACGACGAGCGAGCGAGGGGTGGCCACCGCGTGCACGCTGCCCATCGCGGCCACCGGCGGAATCTTCGCGGCGCGGCGGCCCGGCAGCCATGCGGCCAGCATCGTGATGCCGATACCGAGGGCGAGCGAGGTGATGACCGTGGCCGGGGTGACGGCCAGAGGGCCATCGGGCCATGCGTGTGACCCCTTCCCGAAGGACGAGGTCAGCGGGCGCAGTGCGGCGCCGATGCCGATGCCGGCGGTGAGCCCCGCCACCGAGGCCACCAGACCGACGAGGAACGCCTCGATGAGGACGGAGCGGGTCACCTGGCGGCGGGTGGCGCCCACCGCGCGCAGCAGGGCCAGCTCCCTGGTGCGCTGGGCGACGAGCATGGTGAAGGTGTTGGCGATGAGGAAGATCCCGACGAACAGCGCGACACCGGCGAAGACCAGCAGGGTGGTCCGCAGGCTGGTCACGCTGCTCTCGGCCCTGAGGGCCTGCGAGTCGGCGAGCTCCTGTCCGGTGATCGACCGCAGGTCTTCGGGGAGCACCTTGTCGAGGGCCGCCGCGAGCTCGGTCTGGGAGGTGCCCGGTGCGGCCTTGACGTCGATTTCGCTGAATTCCCCGGGCCTGCCGAACAGTTGCTGCGCGGTGCGTGTGTCGAACAGGGCGAGCGTGCCACCCGCGGCGACCTCACCGCTGTCGGTGGTGAAGATCCCGACCAGTCGCGGTGTGCGGACCGGCCCGTCGACCGACAGGCGGACGGTGTCACCGACGCGGTACCCCGCCCGCTCGGCGGTCTCGGCATCCAGAACCACCTCGCCCGGCCCCGTCGGGGCACGGCCGTCCTTGAGTGGGTAGCGGGCGTCCCGGTCACCGCTGTTCACGGCGTAGTTCGCGCCCTGCGTAGTCCACCCCTTGCCCACCAGATCGCCGTTCTTGCCGGCCACGGCGGTGAAACCGGAGACCACTCCGGTCACCGACTGCACGCCGGGCACCTTCGCCATCCGGCCCACGAGTTCCGGCGTGAGCTTGGAGACGGTACCCGGCCGCGCGTGGGCACCGTCCGACTGGACGGCGACGTCCACGTGGTCGAAGCCCTTGTTCGAGCTGTTCTGGTACGCGGCGGAGACGGTCGAGGTGAGGACCAGGGTGCCGGCGACGAAGGCCACGCCGAGCGTCACGGCGAGGACGGTCATCAGCAGCCTGGCCTTGTGTGCGAGCACATTGCGCAGGGCGGTACGGAACATGGGCGATCAGTCCTGGGGGAAGAGGAGAGGGCAACCGGACACGGAGGGCCCGCGGGTCAGCCGGGGTGCCGGGAAGGAGTCGCCGAGAGGCCCAGCATGCGGTCGAGCACCGTGTCAGCCGTGGGCTGGTGGAGGTAATCGACGATCCGGCCGTCGGCCAGGAAGATCACGCGGTCCGCGTAGGAGGCGGCGACGGGGTCGTGGGTGACCATCACCACGGTCTGGCCCAGCGCCAGGACGGACGAGCGCAGAAAGCCCAGTACCTCGGCTCCGGAGTGGGAGTCGAGGTTTCCGGTGGGCTCGTCCGCGAAGATGATCTCGGGCTGGGAGGCCAGCGCGCGGGCGACGGCGACCCGCTGCTGCTGGCCGCCGGACAGCTGGGACGGGCGGTGCGACAGGCGTTGCGACAGGCCCACCGTGTCGATGACCTGGCTCACCCACTTCCGGTCCGGCTTACGGCCGGCGATGTCCATGGGCAGCGTGATGTTCTCGCCGGCCGTCAGCGTCGGCATGAGATTGAACGCCTGGAAGATGAAGCCGACCTTGTCGCGGCGCAGCCGAGTGAGCTGCTTGTCCCCCAGGGAGGACAGTTCGGCATCGCCGATCCGGGCCGTACCGGAGGAGATGGAGTCCAGACCCGCCATGCAGTGCATCAGCGTGGACTTTCCCGAGCCCGACGGGCCCATGATCGCGGTGAACCGGCCGCGGTCGAACTCCACGGACACGGAGTCCAGTGCGGTCACGCGGGTCTCCCCCGGCCGTAGACCTTGGTCAGATCCGTGGCCGAGGCCGCCACCGGAGCGGTGGCCCGGGTGACCGCCTGCGCTATCAGGGGGTGCTGCGTCGGTCCGGGGCGCTGTGCCCCAGGGTGGTGTGACATGGCGGATGGCTCCCATTCGGCCGGGCAAGGGGGGTCCGGGACGATGGAGGCGGCCCCGTCCCACACCCCGATCATCCGGTGGAGCGGGGCCGCCGCGGATCAACCGGAATGCCGAAAGGCCCGGCCCGTCCGCATCGGCCGAAGAGCCGAGGCGGCCCGCCGGATACCGCCGTAACGTGAGGTGGCATGATCCACGCCTTCCGGGGCCGCTCCCGCACACATCAGGTCCTGCTCGTGCTGGCGGGTGTCCCCGTCCTCGCCCTGCTCGTCGCCGAGGGGCTCAACACCGGCTTCGCCCCCACCGCGGCGGCCACCACCGTCGCCGGCGGACTGTGCGTGGTGGCTCTGTTCGTACCGCCCGCGCGCTTCTTCCTCGTCGCCGGCTGCGCCGTGGCGGCGTCCCTCGCGCTGTCGGTGACCGAGCTGCAGCTGCCCCGGACCCAGCGGCCCGACAACACCCCGGGGATGACGGAACTGTGTGCACTCCTGCTGATGATCGCCCGTACCGTGCGCCTTCAGCCGCTGCTGCGGATCACCGCCCTGGTACCCCCGACAGGCGTGGCCGCCCTGCTGCTGAACCTGCGGATTCCGGAACCCGGGTACGAGCTTGTGAAGACCCTCGTGGGGCCGGCGGTCCTCTTCAGCATCGTGCTGATGGTCGTGCTGGGGCTGTATCTGCGTCTCGTCGACACACTGCGCGACCGCGAGCGGACGGCCGCGGAGCAGGCCGCACGCCAGGCCGAGCGCCTGGAGCACGCCCGGGAGCTGCACGACTTCGTGGCCCATCACGTCACCGCGATCGTCGCGCAGGCCAAGGCAGCCCGCTATGTCACCTCGGCCGGCCGGGCACCGGCCCCCGCAGACCTGGACCGGGTGTTCGCCGGGATCGAGGAGGCCGGCTCACAGGCGATGGACTCGATGCGCAGCATGGTCTCCATGTTGCGCACCCCCGGGGATCCGGCCGCCACCCGACCCGGAGGCGACCTCACCCGCGTGCGCGACCTCGTCGAGAGCTTCTCCGCCGCAGGCCCGCCAGCCCGCCTCACCCTCGACCCCCGGCTCGCCGAACGTTCCCTGCCACCCGAGATCAGCACCACCGTGCACCATCTGGTGCGGGAATCGCTCACCAACATCCGCAAGTACGCCGACACCGCCGCACACGTCACCGTGGACATCCGGCTCCGGGCCGACGACCCCGGCCGACTGGACGTCTCGGTGAACGACGACGGCCGGGCCGCAAGCGGCACGGCACACCGCCCCCGGACCGGCACATCCGGCCATCCGCCGACTGTCCGGCGCGGCACCGACTCCACCGGACAGCCCACGCCCGGCCGACAGCGCGGCGGCTACGGCCTCATCGGACTCGCCGAACGGGTCGAGGCCATCGGCGGTCACTTCACCGCGAGCCCCCGGCACGGCTGCCCCGGCTGGCAGGTCACCGCCGACATCCCCCTCCCACCATCACCCCCGGCGAGCCATCCATGACCACACGACCGGCAGCCCCCACCACCTCTGCGACCATGACGACATGAAGATCCGTGTCCTGATCGCCGACGACCAAGACCTGATCCGGTCGGCCTTCCGCATGATCCTCAGCGCCCAGCCGGACATGGCCGTCATCGCCGAGGCCGCCAACGGCACCGACGCCGTGGAAGCGGCCCGCCGACTCCGCCCGGACGTCTGCCTCCTCGACATCCGCATGCCCGGAATCGACGGTCTGGCAGCCACCCGCCTGCTGGCCGGCCCCGACGTCTCCGACCCGCTCAACGTGCTGATCGCCACCACATTCGACCTCGACGAATACGTCTACCAAGCGCTGCGCAACGGCGCCTGCGGCTTCCTCCTCAAGGACGGCGCCCCCGCCCTCCTCGCCGAAGCCGTACGCGCGGCGGCCGCCGGCAACTCCCTCATCTCCCCCTCCATCACCGTCCGCCTCCTGCGGCACATGGCGCCGCCCCCGCAGAAGGATTCCGGCTCCTGCCCCGCTCCCTCCCCCACTCGCGCGACCACCCGGCTCACCGAACCCCTCACCCAGCGCGAACTCGACGTCGTCCGCCTGGTCGCCCGTGGCTACACCAACGGAGAGGTGGCAGCAGAGCTCTACGTCACCCACTCCACGGTCAAGACCCACCTGGGCAACATCCAGCGCAAACTGGCCGCCCGCAACCGCGTCGAGATCGCGGCATGGGCCTGGGAGGCGGGGGTCTGCGCCGGCCGGGGCTGAACCTTTGCGCGCGGCACCGTGGCCGCGAACGGCGATGGCCACTCGGCGACGCGTGCGCCGCACTCCGACGAAGACGCACTCCCAACTTCCCCCGCAGTCAGGGACTCCACGCTACGAGAAGAGACTCGGAATGATCCGGTCGCCCGTGGCGAGGTGCCTCCACCGCGCCGGAGTCAGGGGCACGAGGCGTACCGGAGCCGAGTGCCGGGCGCGAGGCCAGGGACGAGTTCGACCCACCCGGGCGAGGTCCATGTCGCTCCCTCCAGCGTCCCTCCGGTTGCCGATGTCCCACATCGGCCGCAGCACTCCGGCTCCGGGGATCGGCGTACGCCGGAACGTCTCACCGGCCGGCCGGCCGGGCGAGTACGAGTTCGGCCCGGATGCCCCCCAGGCGGATCTCGGCCCCCGCCACCAGCACCACTCCCGGCTCCGTTCGAGCCCTATCATCTCCGCCTCACGCCCCAGCGCCTCCCAGAAGCCCGGCGGCGCCGTCCATTCGTCACCCAGCTCCTCCAGCAGGTCAAGCGCCACTTCCCACTCGTCGTGCGTGTGGTGGTCCCAGCCGTCGGACACCGTGATCTCGTTGCCGGTGGCCGCTCCTTCGGGTACCAGCGGCGAGGCGGGCCTCAAGCACCCCTACGACATCCATGCGCCGAGTACGGATCAACAGATCAACGCCTCCTCGTGACGGCCGCAATCGCTAGGGTTGTCCCATGACCGCACTGCCCGACTGGATGCGCCCGCCGCGCGCGGAAGGCTGGTTCGCGGAGGACCTGGACCGCCTCCCCGAGGCACCACGCCACACCGAGCTCATCGACGGAGCCCTCGTCTTCATGATGTCGCCCCAGCGGGCCTGGCATGGCCGCCTCGTCACCGCCCTGACCACCACGCTCATGGCGCAGGCACCAGCCGGCTTCGAGGTCGAGCGGGAGATGACGATCCGCCTCGATGCCCGCAACCGCCCCGAGCCGGACCTCTTGCTGACGAACCTGCCCTACGACCCCGACCGCACCTGGTACGCCCCAGAGGACGTAAAACTCGTCGTCGAGGCCGTCTCCCCCGAATCCGCCCACCGCGATCGCACCGTAAAGCTGCGCAAGTACGCAGAGGCCGGTATCCCGCACTACTGGTGCGTCGAGGATGAGGACGGGGCTCCTGTCGTCCATGTCTACGAGCTCGACGAACCCACCGGCGCCTACGCGCCCGCCGGTATCTTCCGAGGCACCCTCCAGCGCCCGGTGCCCTTCGATATCAGCCTGGACCTCGACAAGCTCACACCACCCAGGAGCAGCTGAAAAGTCAGCACCGTGTCAGCACGGGAACACAGCAGGGGGCCGGGCTCGTCAGAATCCGGCCCCCTGCAGACCTGTACATGTGGCGAAATCATCTCGCACGCAGCGACAGAACGGCCACACGCGGCTACACGCTCCTCGTGCGCCGGGTCGAAGTCGGCCTGGCCGGTGAAGACGCGCTCCAGCAGGTCGCAGGCGGTGGCGGTGCGGTCGAGGAGGGCCAGACCGAGGGCGGTCAGTTCGTAGCGTCCGCCGGCCCGGGAGAGCCTCGTCGTCGAAGTGGTGACGCAGCCGGGCCAGGGCGGCGCTCATGGCGGGCTGGCTGAGCCCGATGCGCCGGCCCGCCCTGGTGACGTTGGGCTCCTCCAGAAGGGCGCGCAGGGCGACGACGAGGTTGAGGTCGAGGCTTGCCGGGTTCACGAAGGGTCCCAGTGCCGTGTCGGAAGCGTACGGGTATTTGCTGCCTGGATTGAGATCATCCAGGGAATCGATTTCCCAGATCGGAAGTTACGGGCCAGATTAGTGGAACCGCAATCGGGAGGACATCTCCGTGACATCCGCTGCCGCGTCGGCACCCGTTACCCCCTTTTCCGGCCGCCAGTTTCGCGTCGGGTCCCCGGCGAGGGTGTGCAGGCGCGGCAGCTCCTCTTCCCAGCGCTCCAGGAGCGCGAGCGTGGTCAGCGCGGGTTCACCCGGTGCCGTACGCAGGTCGAGCGCTCGGCCGTCCGGCGCCGCGGGGCCCGGCCACCAGGCACCGGCCGCCGGGCCCCGCCCGGTGCCGGAAGGGTTACCGATGGCGAGCGGTCCGCTGGCGGACCTGGCGGTGCACGCGCCCGTCGAGCCCCGGCAGATCTTCCAGTCCGGCGCCAACTACCGGCAGCACGTGATCGACCTGGCGGTCGCACACCGCGCCCCGGACGCCCCGGGCACCGTCGAGGAGGCCCGCGCCGAGGTCGCGGCGGTCATGGACGAGCGGGCCGATGAGGACGTCCCGTACGTCCTCATCGGCCTGCCGAAGGAAGGACGGTGAGATGACCCGGATCGTGGTCGACTTCGACCGCTGCGAGGGCCACGGGCTGTGCGAACAGACCGCGCCCGAGGTGTTCCGGCTCGACGACGAGGGCGAGTTGCACCTGACGCGTGACGAGGTGGACGCCGAACACGAGAGTGTCGTCGAGGCCGCCGTTCGGGTGTGTCCCGTCGCGGCGTTGAAGGTGCAGCCGTGAGACGGATCGTCGTGGTCGGTGGGTCCATCGCCGCGGTCACGGCGGCGCAGAGCCTGCGTACCGAGGGCTATGACGGCCAGGTGACCGTGCTCTCCGAGGAGCCTCATCCGCCCTACTCGCGCGTTCCACTCTCGAAAGGCGTGCTGGCAGGCCGGGAGTCGGTGGAGTCGACCCTGCTGCCGCCGCCGAGCGAGGACATCGAGTTCCACACCGGAGCACGGGCCGCGCGGCTCGACATGCGCGGCCGTCTGGTGACAACGGCCGACGGCACCGGCATACGGTACGACGGGCTGGTGATCGCCACCGGCGCCCGGGCACGCCGCCTCACCGGCGACAGCGACCTGGTGCTGCGCACTCTGGATGACGCCTCGGCCCTCGCCGCCAGGCTGACCACTGCCCGCAGCGCGATCGTGCTGGGCGGTGGCTTCCTCGGCATGGAGGTCGCCAGCACCTGCCGCGCCGTCGGTCTGGAGGTCACCGTCGTCGACCTCGTACCGCCGCTGCTCAGGCTGCTCGGTCCGTGGCTGGCCGATCTCGCCGTCGCGGCCGGCCGTGACCTCGGCATCCGGGTCCGGGTCGCGCCCGACGGCGTCGACGTACTGGACGAACACCGCGTGCGCTGCGGGGAGTCGGTCCTGGAGGCCGACATGATCGTCTGCGCGGCGGGCGACGTGCCCAACACCGAATGGCTCAGGGACTCCGGCCTGGCCCTGGACGCCGGCGGCGGCATCGTCGCCGACGCCTGCTGCCGCGTCGCCCCCGGCATCGTCGCCGCCGGAGACGTCGTATCACGCCAGGGGCGCCGGACTCCCCACTGGACCAACGCGGTCGAGCAGGGAAGGGCGGCTGCGGCGAGCCTGCTGCACGGGGAGTCTGCGCAGCCCTACCGACCCGACCTCTATTTCTGGACCGAGCAGTGCGGCCTCGATATCAAGATCAGCGGCGAACTCCCCCTCACCGGAACCCCCGAAGTCCTCGCCGGATCGGTGGACGACCGCAGCGCGCTGCTGAGATGGCGCCACGACGGGGGTGCGGCAACCGCCGTGGCCGTCAATCATCGACTTCCCGTCATCAAACTCAAGCGCCTCGGAGCCGGAGCGCCGACCCCAGCCCCAGCCCCTGCCTCTGCCCGTACCGACAACCCCTACGTGAGGACGTGACCATGGCTCTCCCGCACCTCGCCCCCTACGATCCGCTCGACCCCGCCCACAACGCCGATCCCGCGGCCCGGCTCGCCGAGGCCCGCGACCGCTGCCCGGTGTCCCAACCGCGCCCCGGCGTGCACTTCCTCACCCGCCACGACGACGTACGGGACGTCCTCACCGACCATGAGGCGTACTCGTCCGTCGACAACTTCGCCCTGGAAAGCGGTGTCACGACAGCCGACCTGCCAGCGGCCATAATCACCATGTCGGACCCGCCCGACCACACGGCACTGCGCGCTCGTCTCAGGCGCTGGTTCGCTCCCGCCGTGCTCCGCAAGCAGGAACCACGCGTCCGCGACATCGTGACCGACGTCCTCGACGCGTGGCAGCCCGGCCAGAAGGCCGAGATTTACCACGACCTGGCCCGTCGGGTACCGACCCGGGTGGTGTATGCCTTCCTCGGTCTGCCGGAGGAGGACTGGGACCGCCTGCACCAGTGGGCCGACGCGATCGACGACGTCCTCCCGCAGGTGCCGATCGACATGCCGGAGTTCGTGGCACTCACCCGCTATCTCGGAGAGCAGTTCGCCGCCCGGGCTGCCGCCCCGGCCACCGGGGAGGGCGTCCTGGACGGTCTCGCGCACCCCGCTGACGGCGAGCCTCCGCTCACTCCGGCCGAGGCCGTCATGCACGCCCTCCAGCTGATCCTGGCCGCCACTGACACCACTGCCAGCCTGATCACCAACCTCCTCCACGAACTACTGGCAGACCGCAGCCACTGGGAACGGCTGCTCGCCGACCGGTCCCTCATCCCCACGGCGATCGAGGAGTCGCTGCGCCACGATGCGCCCCTGCAGTACGTTCTGCGCACGGTGACGCAGGAGCGGGAGATCTCCGGCTGCCCCGTCAAACCCGGCGACCGCCTGGCCGTCAGCCTCCAGTCGGCCAACTGGGACGATCGGGCCTGGGGCGCCGACGCCGCGGACTACTCTCTCGACCGCCCGGCGGGACAGGCCACTCCGCTGACCTTCGGCTACGGCATCCACACCTGCCTCGGCGCACCACTGGCCCGGTTGGAGTCCCGCGTCGTCCTGGAACAGCTGCTGGAGCGCTTCCCCGAACTGCGGCTCGCTCCCGGCTATCGCCGTGAGCCCGCTCCGGGCCTGGTCATGGTCCGCCGCCCGGCTCAGCTCGACGTCGTGCTCTGATCAGAGCGCGATCCACCGCTGACGTCATGGAAGACATCAACCCGAGGAAGTGGTCCTCGCCGCGCTCGCGGACTCGGCAGCCGTCGAACCCGCCCCCGGTGGGACCGGCACCAGCCGTGCCCGCCCCTCAACCGCCACGGTGGCGTGAGTACGCGGGTCAGCGCCGTTGGCATGACCAGCCATGTTTTGCGGCTCCCGCCCGGGACTCGAAGCTGCGGCCAACACCCGCCGTGAGCCGCTGCCCGGTTTCCCGGCCGCCAGCCACCCGCCACCCGCCACCCGCCACCCGCCACGACGAGCCGTAACACTCCCGGGATGACGTTCCCGGGAAACGGCACCACCTTGCCCTCCGTCGGCTCCAGTTGCCCCGTAGCGGCCCCTGAACTGCGGATTTCACGGCTAGGCCAAGACGAGACAACTGACGTTGCGTCAGACAGATCCAGCGCCGATGCAGCAGAGGTGCGGATGACCAGGGATGACGACAGGTGACCAGACGTCAGGACCACCAGCAGCGGGTACGGCGACACGGGCGACCCCGGTTGGGGCCAACCCTGCCTGACCTGCGTATTTGCCAGATCGCTACACCGATGCCGAGTCGGCCACCAAACGTTGACCCGGAACATCGATGGCAACGCCATGACCTGCGAAAGAGCCTGTTTCGGGGCCACGATCCAGCAGTGATCGTGCATTCAGTCCGCCACCGCGCCAGCGCCCGTCCGAGTCCGCCCAGCATCGACTCTGAGCTGCTATGACGTGGGTCCCTGGGGTGCAGAGCGGTCACCAAGGCGATAACAGTCCGAGCCCCGGACCACGATCGGCAGCAACCATAGCCCGCCCTGCGGAGACCGCGACGCCCCATCCAGCGCGTGGATGCGCGGGATACGGGATTCGGATGGTGCGGAGGGTGGGCGGCGGGCCATAAAGGCCGCATAGTCGTCCCACCCGCACGTCGCTGTCCGAATTCGCCGACGACGTGAGGTCCTCCTCAGCATGCCGAGCGCCGTCGGCGCCTGCGCGGCATGCCCGCTCGCCCGAGTCCCTGGAGTCGCCATGCCTGCTTCCGTGCCCCTGCCCTCCACCACGATCGATGAGTCCGCCCCGCCGCCCGTGAGCGTGTCGGGCCCGGCGCACCGGCTGCGGGTGACCGCACTGATGGCGGGCAGCTGTCTGCCCATCCTGGGGGCGGTGCTGATCGCTCCGGTGCTCCCCCGGATGCAGGAACACTTCGCCTCGACCCCCGGCGCCAAGGCACTCGTCCCGCTGGCGCTGACCGTTCCGGCGCTGGCACTGGCGCTGCTGGCTCCGTTCGCCGGAGTGATCCTGGACCGCCTGGGCCGCAAGCGTCTGCTGCTCGTGGCGACCGTCTTGTACGCGCTGTTCGGCACGGCGCCGCTCTGGCTGGACTCGCTGGGCGCGATCATCGCGAGCCGCGCTCTGGTCGGCATCACCGAGGCCGCGATCATGACCTGCTGCACCACCCTGATCGGGGACTACTACACCGGCCAACGGCGGGTGAAGTACCTCGCGCTGCAGACCATGTGCACCTCGGCGTCGGCCACGGCGTTCTTCGTGCTCGGCGGCACGGTCGGCGCGGCGGGCTGGCGGGTGCCGTTCTGGGTCTACGCGGTGAGCCTGCTGCTCGTCCCGGTGATGGTCTTCGCCCTGCCCAGGCCGGTGGTGCGCACGCGCACGGAGGTCGTCCTGACTGCACGTCGCCCGTTTCTCTGGCGGCAGATGGCGGGAATCTGCGCCCTGACCTTCTTCGCTGCGATCGTCTTCTACGCCGTCCCCGTGGAGATGTCGTACCTGCTCGACGACCTCGGAGTGGACAGCACGGGCCTGATCGGTCTGGCCACCGCAGTCGCCAGCGCCGGCACCGTGGCCGGAGCGATCACCTTCGCCCGCCTGAAGCGCTCCCCGGAGCCGATGCTGCCCGTCGTCTTCGCGGTCTGCGCGGCCGGTTTCGGGGTGATGTTCCTCGCCGGCAGCGTCCCGCTGATGATCGTCGGTGCGGTGATCAACTGCCTGGGCACCGGCATGCTGTTGCCGTCGCTGCTCACCAGTGCCATGTCCCGGTTGGAGTACGAGGACCGCGGCCGGGGCACGGGGCTGTGGACGTCTGCCTTCTTCGGCGGCTCGTTCGTGTGCCCGCTGGTGCTCCTTGCCCTGGAATCGGCGGTCGGCACGCTGGCCGGAGCCGTGGGGGTGCTGGGGCTGGCTGCCGCGATCGTCGCTGTCGGGCTGCTGGTGGCCCGGCGACGGGCCAGTACCGCGGCGCCCGGGCCGCTGCCCGACCAGATGGCCTGAGAGCCCGGGCCTCGTGCGGCGACCCGCGACACCCTGGGTCCGCCCCGAGAGCGGGCTGCCGGTCGGCCGGTATCAGCTGGCCGGACGGCAGCCGCCGCTTCTCCGTGGCGAGCACAGCTGTGCCGTTGACATGAAGGCACCGATCAGTACGTAGGTGAACCGCTGTCAGCCTCCGAGAACGTCGAGTCACCCCAGATCGCCCCCGGCGGGAGAGACAGTCCGAGCGCGGAACTGCAACCTACGAAGACGCCGCCCCGAAACAGCCGTCTCAACCTGGGGGAGGCATCCCGCGACGCCCGTATGGCGCGAGCGATCAGTAGTGGTAACGCGCCGCAAGGATCACGATCTCCTTGTCCGTCATCAGGTAGACAAGGCGGTGCTCATCGTCGATCCGTCTCGACCACGCCCCGGGCAAGTGGCACTTGAGCGGCTCGGGCTTGCCGATCCCCGTGAAGGGGTCACGCCTCACGTCCTCGATGAGCTTGTTGATCCGAGCGGGCATCTTGCGGTCGTTCTTGAGCCAGGACGTGTAGTCCTCCCAGCCCTGATCCTCGAAGACGAGCCTCACGCAGCACCCTCACGTGCCGCATCCGGCGAGTCGGGGTCGATCAGCTCTCGCTCAGACACGTTGATGTCGGCCAGGGCGTTCTCGTATGCCTTGAGCAACCGACGAGCGTTCGCCGGGGAGCGCAGCAGATACGAGCCCTCCCGCAGAGCCGCGTAGTCCTCGGCCGAGACGAGTACCGCGTTCCCGTGCTTGGAGACGATCTCGATGGCCTCGTGATCGTCGTTGACCTTCTTGATCAGCGGAAAGAGAGCCTTGCGGGCTTCGCTCGCGGTAATGGACATGGGCTGACTCCCTACATCAAGTGGTACCGAATAACGTACCACTCTCAGTCGCCTGCACCAGAACCAATTGCGTGACGAGTCATCAGAAAACCCGGCATCCCAGCACGGGAAACAGCAAGGGGCCGGCTCCCGGAAGAGCCGACCCCCATCTGACGTGCAGTTTGCCAGGCCGCCAACGTGGTGTTATTGCACTCGCTCACACGTTGAAGCGGAACTCGACCACGTCCCCGTCCTGCATCACGTAGTCCTTGCCCTCCATCCGCGCCTTGCCCTTGGCGCGGGCCTCGGCGACCGAGCCGGTTTCGACGAGGTCGGTGAAGGAGATGACCTCGGCCTTGATGAAGCCCTTCTGGAAGTCGGTGTGGATGACACCGGCGGCCTCTGGGGCGGTGGCGCCCTTCTTGATGGTCCAGGCGCGGGATTCCTTGGGACCGGCCGTGAGGTAGGTCTGGAGGCCGAGGGTTTCGAAGCCGACGCGGGCGAGGGTTGCGAGGCCCGGCTCCTCGGCGCCGACGGACTCCAGGAGCTCCATCGCGTCCGCCTCGTCCAGCTCGGCGAGGTCCGCCTCCAGCTTGGCGTTGAGGAAGATCGCCTCGGCGGGGGCGACCAGGGCGCGCTGCTCGTTCTTGAAGTCCTCGTCGGTCAGCTCGTCCTCGTCGACGTTGAAGACGTAGAGGAACGGCTTGGTGGTGAGCAGGTGCAGGTCGTGGAGGAGTTCCTCGTTGCCGGAGCCCTGCACGATGCCCTGTGAGAAGAGGGTGTCGCCCTTCTCCAGGATCTCCTTGGCGGCCTCGACGGCGGCGACCTTCGGGGCGATGTCCTTCTTGATGCGCGACTCCTTCGCCAGCCGCGGCAGTACCTTCTCGATGGTCTGGAGGTCGGCGAGGATCAGCTCGGTGTTGATCGTCTCGATGTCGTCCTTGGGCGAGACCTTGCCGTCGACGTGGACGACGTTCTCGTCCTGGAAGGCGCGGATGACCTGGCAGATCGCGTCCGACTCACGGATGTTCGCGAGGAACTTGTTGCCGAGGCCCTCGCCCTCGCTGGCACCGCGCACGATGCCCGCGATGTCGACGAAGTCGACGGTCGCCGGGAGGACGCGCTGTGAGGAGAAGATCTCGGCCAGCTTGGCGAGGCGCTCGTCCGGGACGCCCACGACGCCGACGTTCGGCTCGATCGTGGCGAACGGGTAGTTGGCCGCCAGCACGTCGTTTTTGGTCAGGGCGTTGAACAGGGTCGACTTGCCGACGTTGGGCAGACCGACGATTCCGATCGTGAGCGACACGTTTGCGACTTCCCGTACGTAGGAGGGCCAGGCGGCCGGGGCCTGGGGCGGCAGGGCCTAGGGCTCCTGTCCGGCGGATCGCGCCCCAGCGGCCAGAGGGCTGGCCGATCCCCCAGTTTACGGCGTGCCGACGCCCGGTCCGGCGAGGTATCGAACGCTTGGCCAAGGTCCGCTCGACGGCGTGTCTGTGCACCCGTTCGACACACTGACCGACCTAAGTTGGTCGAGTGGAGCAGCACAGGACGTACCCCCCTCGGACCGGGCCGCGGCGCGGCACACCGCCCCTTCCCCGCAGGCGGGCAGAGGTCGCCGGAATCCGGGAGTGGGCGCCCCGCGTCGTGCTCCGGTCTCGCGCGGATCCGTACCGCCGCCGGTGCGAGCCGTGCGCCGGATGCCGAACCCGCGGCTCACGGGGCTGGGCTGCGGCTTGTTCTGCGGGGTGTCGATGCTCGCGCTCGCCAGTCTCGACCGGCTGCTGTTCGGCTCGGCTCCCGCTTTGTACGGGGCACTGTTCCTGTTGGTCAGCGCGTTGACCGCGGTGTGGGTGCGGGGCGGTGACCTGGCGAGCGCGCCGGTCGTCGTACCGATCGCCTTCGCTGCCGGTCTGCCGCTGATCGCCGACAGCGAGGGCGGGCTCGGCGGGCATCTGATGGCCCTGGTCACCGCCCTCGCCATGCAGGCGGGCTGGCTGTACGGCGGCACCCTCGTCGCGGGGCTCATCGTGACCGTGCGCAAGCTCCGGCTGATGGCCCGACGGGCGGCCGAGCGGGAGAGAGAGCGCGAGAGGCTCGGGGAGCAGGGCCCGGCCGGGGCAGGCGGCCCACAGGCCCGGCCCGCGTACGTCCGGGCGGCGGCCCGCGCCCGGGCACCCAGGCCTCCGGTCCAGCCCGGCCGCACCGTCCCCCGGAGTTCCTAGCCGGCCTGCCGTGGTCCGGGCCGCCGGCCCCGCGCCCGCTGCCTGGCCGGTGCCTAGCCGGCCTTCGCCGCTCGCATCGCCGCGCCCACGATGCCGGCGTTGTTCTGCAGCCGGGCCGGAACGATCTCCGCCTTGACGCCCTCGATGAGGTGGAGGAACTTGTGGGACTTGCGGCTGACGCCCCCGCCGATGATGAAGAGTTCGGGCGAGAAGAGCATCTCCACGTGGGCGAGGTACTTGGTGACGCGCTTGGCCCAGTGCTCATAGGTCAGCTCGTGGTCGTCCTTGGCCTTGGTGGAGGCTCGGGTCTCGGCGTCGTGGCCGTCCAGCTCCAGGTGGCCCAGCTCGGTGTTGGGGACGAGGACCCCGTCGGAGAAGACGGCGCTGCCGATGCCCGTGCCGAAGGTGAGCAGGATGACCGTCCCCTGGCGGTCGCGCCCGGCGCCGAACTGCATCTCGGCGACGCCCGCCGCGTCCGCGTCGTTCAGCACCGTCACCGGCAGGCCGCCGAGCCGGTCACCGAGCAGGGCGCGCGCGTCGACGTCGACCCAGCTCTTGTCGACGTTGGCCGCCGTCCGGATCGTGGCACCGCCCGTGACCACGCCGGGGAAGGTGACGCCGACCGGGCCGGTCCAGCCGAAGTGGTCGACGACCTCCTTGACCCCGTCGGCCACCGCGTCGGGCGTCGCCGGGTGCGGGGTCAGCACCTTGTGTCGCTCGTCCGCCAGGTCGCCCAGGTCCAGGTCCACGGGAGCGCCCTTGATCCCGGAACCACCGATGTCCACGCCGAAAATGTGCATGGCCCTACGTTACGTCGTACGACTGACAGTCACGGCAGGGAGGTTACCCGGCCGCAGCCCGGGGCCGGAATCCTCACGTCCTCGTACGCGTACGGCCCCGGAACCTTCACGTCCCGGGGCCGTGGGCGTGCGTGCGGAGGTTCAGGCTCCGGCGGCGCCCTGTCCGGTGCGCTCGGCGACCAGGGAGGCCGCCTCGGCGCGCAGGTCGCGGCGCAGTTCCTTGGGCAGCGAGAAGGTGATCGACTCCTCGGCCGCCTTGACCAGTTCGACGTCCTCGTAACCGCGCCGGGAGAGCCATTCCAGGACCTCCTCGACGAGGATCTCCGGGACGGAGGCACCCGAGGTGACACCGACGGTCTCCACGCCCTCCAGCCAGGCCTCCTCGATCTCGTCGGCGAAGTCCACGAGGTAGGCCTCGCGGGAGCCGGCGAGCTTGGCGACCTCGACGAGGCGCTTGGAGTTGGAGGAGTTGCGCGAGCCGACCACGATGACCAGCTCCGCCTCGGCGCCCATCTGCTTCACGGCGAGCTGGCGGTTCTGCGTGGCGTAGCAGATGTCGTCGCTGGGCGGGGAGACGAGCAGCGGGAACTTGTCCTTCAGGGCGCCGACCGTCTCCATCGTCTCGTCGACGGAGAGCGTGGTCTGGGAGAGCCAGACGACCCGTGAGGGGTCGCGGACCTCGACCTTGGCGACGTCGCCGGGGCCGTCGACCAGCTGGATGTGGTCCGGTGCCTCACCCGACGTGCCGATGACCTCCTCGTGCCCCTCGTGCCCGATCAGGAGGATGTCGAAGTCCTCCTGGGCGTACCGGATCGCTTCCTTGTGGACCTTGGTGACGAGCGGGCAGGTCGCGTCGATGGTGGCGAGCCTGCCGCGCTCCGCCTCGTCGTGGACGGTCGGGGCCACGCCGTGCGCGGAGAACATGACGATGTTCCCCTCGGGGACCTCCTCCGTCTGCTCGACGAAGACGGCGCCCTTCTTCTCCAGGGTCCGCACGACGTATTTGTTGTGGACGATCTCATGGCGGACGTAGATCGGGGCCCCGTACTGCTCCAGGGCCTTCTCGACGGCGATCACGGCACGGTCGACACCCGCGCAGTAGCCGCGCGGGGCGGCGAGGAGGACACGGCGGCGGCCAGGCGAAGCGGTCATGTCCTCCATCGTAGGGGGTTCCCTGCGGGGAGGGCTCCGCCGTGGGAGCGCACGCGGGAGAGCTCGGCGGGGTGCGGTCGTGTGGCGTGTACGGGTGCGTGGGGGTTGTCCGCGCGGCTCCCCGCGCCCCTGAAAACCGGCGGCACGTCCTGCTGTCAAGGGACGCGGGGAGCCGCGCGGACGACCACGAACCACCCGCCGCCGCCGACGCGGCCCGTGCCCCGAGCTTCTGGGCGGCCTTGTCGGCCCCCGCCGTTAGGCTCCACGCATGGCTCTCCACACGTCCGCCGAATCCCCCCTCCCCGTCGGCGAGGTCTCCCGGCTCATCGGTGGCTGGATCGACCGGCTCGGCGCGGTGTGGGTGGAGGGGCAGATCACCCAGTTGTCGCGGCGCCCGGGGGCGGGGGTCGTCTTCCTCACGTTGCGGGACCCTTCGCACGACATCTCCGTGAGCGTGACCTGCTTCCGGCAGGTGTTCGACGCGGTGGCCGACGTGGTGAGCGAGGGCGCCCGCGTCGTGGTACTGGCGAAGCCCGAGTGGTACGCGCCGCGGGGGCAGCTGTCGTTGCGGGCGACGGAGATGAGGCCGGTGGGGGTCGGTGAACTGCTCGCGCGGCTTGAGCAGCTGAAGAAGTCCCTGGCGAGCGAGGGGTTGTTCGCGCCGGAGCGGAAGAAGGCGCTGCCGTTCCTGCCCCAGCTGATCGGGCTCGTGTGCGGCCGGGCATCGGCCGCCGAGCGGGATGTGCTGGAGAACGCGCGGCACCGGTGGCCGGCCGTCCGCTTCGAGGTGCGCAACGTCCCCGTGCAGGGGGTGCACGCGGTGCCGCAGGTCGTGCAGGCGGTGAAGGAGCTCGACGCGCTGGACGGCGTGGACGTGATCATCGTGGCTCGTGGCGGCGGCAGCGTGGAGGACCTGTTGCCGTTCTCCGACGAGCAGCTCGTACGGGCGGTCGCGTCCTGTCGTACACCGGTGGTGTCGGCGATCGGCCATGAGCCGGACACCCCGTTGCTGGACTATGTGGCGGACCTGCGGGCGTCCACGCCGACCGACGCGGCCAAGAAGGTCGTGCCGGACGTGGGCGAGGAGTACGAGCGGGTGCGGTGGCTGCGGGACCGGGCGCGGCGGTGTGTGGAGGCGTTCGTGGAGCGGGAGGAACGGGGGCTCGCGCATGCCCTCGCCCGCCCGTCGATAGAGGATCCGCACCGCATGATCGACGAGCGGGCCGATCACGTGGTCTCGCTCCTCGACCGGGGCCGTCGCTGCCTCGGTCATCATCTGGACCGGGCCGTCTCGGAGTTGACGCACACACACGCGCGCGTGGTGGCCCTCTCCCCGCGGCGACGCTCCAGCGGGGGTACGCGGTGCTGCAGAAGGCCGACGGTCATGTGGTCCGCGCGCCCGACGAGGTCACGGGTGAGGAGCCGTTGCGGGCGCGGGTGGCCGAGGGCGAGTTCGTCGTCCGGGTCGACGAGGGCGGGACTGTCGACGAGGTCGGGACTGTCGGAGGGGACGCATAAGGTGGGCCGCATGACCAGCAACGTGAGCGAGGCCGAGGGGACGACCGGGGCGGCCGGGGCGGCCGGGGCCTCGGAGGCCGACCGCGCCCTCGGGTACGAGCAGGCGCGGGACGAGCTGATCGAGGTCGTCCGCCGTCTGGAGGCGGGCGGCACGACGCTGGAGGAGTCCCTCGCGCTCTGGGAGCGCGGCGAGGAGCTGGCCAGGGTCTGTCGCCGCTGGCTGGACGGGGCCCGGGCGCGGCTGGACGCGGCTCTGGCGGAGGACGAGGAGCGGGACGGCGCCGCCGACGGCACGTCCGGGTGATGCTCCGGCCGTACCGGCCGTCGAGGCGTGTTATGCCGGTCACCAGCACCGCCGTGACGTGTGACGCCGGCCACTCGACCCCGCTTTTGGTTGAACTTTGAACTTCATTGGCGTAGCGTCACAGCCGTACACGACACGTCTCACGAAGGTTGCCTCATGTCCCTCGTTCTTGACTCCGCCGCCCAGGACCTGCTGTTCCGCGAGGCGCACACCGCGAACGTGTTCACCGACGAGCCGGTGAGCGAGGAGCAGGTGCAGGCGATCTACGACCTGGTCAAGTATGGCCCGACCGCCTTCAACCAGACCCCGCTGCGTATCGTCCTGGTCCGCTCCGCCGAGGCCCGTGAGCGCCTGGTGCCGCACATGGCCGAGGGCAACCAGGCCAAGACGGCCACCGCCCCGCTGGTCGCGATCCTCGCCGCGGACAACGAGTTCCACGAGGAACTGCCCACCCTGTTCCCGGTCTTCCCGCAGGCCAAGGATGTCTTCTTCGCCGAGCGCACGGCCCGTGAGTCCGCCGCCGGCATGAACGCCGCCCTCCAGGCCGCGTACTTCATCATCGGCGTGCGTGCCGCGGGCCTGGCCGCCGGTCCGATGACCGGCTTCGACTTCGCCGGCGTCCAGAAGGAGTTCCTGGACGACGACCACACCCCGCTGATGGTCGTCAACATCGGCAAGCCCGGCGAGGGCGCGTTCCACCCGCGCTCCCCGCGACTGGCCTTCGACGAGGTCGTCACCACGGTCTGATCCTCACCACGGCCATGACGGCCACGCGCGAAGGGCCCCGGCGACACCGCCGGGGCCCTTCGCGCGTGTACGCCGGGCGTGGTCACTCCGTCTTCAGCGCCTGCGCCATCTTCGTCAGCTGCGCGAACGGCGCCGTCCCGGCGACCACGGTCGTGGAGCCCTCGCGCTCCACGACGAGGGCGTCGTAGCGCTCGCCCTCGTACCGCGTCCAGGTCTCGTCGCCGATCTGCCGGGTGGCCCCGGTCTTCTTCGCGTCCCGCGTGGCGTCCGGGATGAACCGGGACGGCTCCTCGGCGGACTGCTCGACCGCCACGTACTGGCCCTCGGGGTCGTGGAACCCGAGGTGCCAGCGGTCGGACTCGTCACCGCGGAAGCGGACCGAGGTCGCCTTCCAGGTGTCGGGCAGCCCCTCGGGCGCGGCCACCGGATAGGAGGCCGCACGGCGCGCCGTCAGCAGTTCGACGCGATAGTCGACACGCTTGAGTTCCCGCTCGGTGTCTCCATGCGGGATGAAGAGATAGATGACCCATGCCGCCAACACGATGAGCCCCAGGGAGAGGACCATGTCGCGGACGGTCTGCTTGCCTTTCGTACCTGCCACGCCTCTCATCGTCGCAGGTACACCGGCCCGCTCATCCGTGGGGTCCCCTGCTCATTCTGTCGGACTGGCGATAGAGTCGGGCGGAACCCTCACCCGGCCGTCGTCGTATCAGAAAGGTGCGCTCCGATGACCGAGAACAATCATCTGCCGTCCGAGCTCGAAGTCCCCTCCGAGGCCCCCGACCGGAACCTCGCCCTGGAGCTCGTACGGGTGACCGAGGCGGCTGCCATGGCCGCGGGCCGCTGGGTCGGCCGCGGGGACAAGAACGGGGCGGACGGGGCCGCCGTGCGCGCCATGCGGACCCTCGTCTCCACCGTGTCGATGAACGGCACCGTCGTGATCGGGGAGGGCGAGAAGGACGAGGCCCCGATGCTCTTCAACGGCGAGCGCGTCGGTGACGGCAGCGGCCCGGAGTGCGACATCGCCGTGGACCCGATCGACGGTACGACGCTGACGGCCAAGGGCATGACCAACGCGATCGCCGTTCTCGCGGCGGCCGACCGGGGCACGATGTTCGACCCGTCGGCCGTCTTCTACATGGACAAGCTGGTCACCGGCCCCGAGGCGGCCGACTTCGTCGACATCGACGCGCCCGTCTCCGTGAACATCCGGCGGGTCGCCAAGGCGAAGCGGTCCGCGCCGGACGATGTGACCGTGGTCATCCTGGACCGGCCCCGGCACGAAGGGATCATCCAGGAGATCCGGGAGGCCGGGGCGCGCATCAAGCTGATCTCCGACGGGGATGTCGCGGGCTCGATCCTGGCGCTGCGGGAGGGCACCGGGGTCGATCTGCTGCTCGGCGTGGGCGGTACGCCCGAGGGCATCATCTCGGCCTGTGCGGTGAAGTGTCTCGGTGGCACGATTCAGGGCAAGTTGTGGCCGAAGGACGACGCGGAGCGGCAGCGGGCGGTCGACGCCGGGCATGACCTCGACCGGGTGCTGACGACGGACGACCTGGTGTCCGGGGAGAACGTGTTCTTCGTGGCGACCGGGATCACGGACGGGGAGTTGCTGCGGGGGGTGCGGTACCGGTCGGAGACCGCGACCACCGACTCGATCGTGATGCGGTCGAAGTCGGGGACGGTGCGGCGGATCGACTCGGTGCACCGGCTGAGCAAGCTGCGGGCCTACAGCTCGATCGATTTCGAGAAGGCCAAGTAGCCCCGCCGGTTCAGCCGTGCGACGACGGGGCTTCAGCGGGCTGTGAGCCACGGGTTGTTCGTGGCCGGCTGCGCCCACGTGGCGGAGCCGGCCTCGACGCGGCCCCGCGCCCCGGAAAAGCGCGGCGCCCAACGGAAGGGGCGCCCTCTTGTGCGGAGAGGACGCCCCTTCGGCGTGTACGTACAGGCCTAGCCGGCCGCGGCTATCGTGCCCGCTGCCCTGGCCGCCTTCTTCAACTCCACGTCGCGGCGGCGCCTTCGGGCGAGGACCACCCGGCGTTCGGCGGCGGTGAGCCCGCCCCAGACACCGTAGGGCTCGGGTTGCAGGAGTGCGTGTTCTCGGCACTCGACCATGACGGGGCAGCGGGCACAGACACGCTTGGCGGCTTCCTCGCGGGAGAGCCGGGTCGCGGTGGGTTCCTTGGAGGGGGCGAAGAACAACCCGGCCTCGTCACGCCGGCACACGGCCTCCGTGTGCCACGGGGCGTCCTGGTCCCTGTCCCGCACTGGTACCCGCTGGGGCGGAACGGCAGCGACCTGCAGGGACGAATGCGGCGGATGCAGCACGGTCTACTCCTGACGACGGCTTCGCGAGCGAGAGACGATGCAGCAAGGCTTACCCGCTGTGCGCGGGCCTATGCACTGAGTCCCGAACCGCTGGAATCCGGCGCCCTCACCGTGCGGCCACAACCGGACCGGGCCCTTTCGGCGGTGTCCGCGGTGGCCTGATTCACAAGCGTCAATGGTCCAGGTGTCTGCGCAAATGATCGTC
Source organism: Streptomyces sp. TG1A-60 (assembly GCF_037201975.1). Taxonomy (NCBI): domain Bacteria; kingdom Bacillati; phylum Actinomycetota; class Actinomycetes; order Kitasatosporales; family Streptomycetaceae; genus Streptomyces; species Streptomyces sp. TG1A-60. The sequence goes on from NZ_CP147520.1 coordinate 2,910,950, forward strand.
CATCTTGCGGGAGACGTGGTGGGTGACCCGGCCGAAGAGGTCGGCGATCAGCTTGCCCCGCTTGGGCTTCGCCTCGATGCTCCCCAGTACGGCGAGCCCGTCCACATAGACCACGGGCGCGTCGGTCTCGGCCGAATCCAGCGCGTCCACCTCGAAGCTGCCGAGGATGCCGCCGCCGCTGCCGCGCAGTGAGACGTTCTCCGGGACGCGGATCTCGACGGTGCCGAAGACCGAGACCGCCCTGATCATCACCTGGCGGTGTTCGAAGAGCGCCTCACTGAGGTCTATCTCGACGCTGCCGAAGATCGCGTACGCGTGGATGCGGCGGCCGGCCCGCCAGCGCCCCTTGCGCATCGAGGCGCTGAAGACGGCCATCAGCCGGTCGTCGGGGTCGATCGGGATGGCGCCCGGCGTCGGGCGGTCGGGCACGGTGGAGACGCGCGGCACATACGGCGACGCCGCCTTCCGGGCCTGACCGGCCGGCAGGTCCCGTACGAAGACGTCCAGTTCGCCCACCGTCTTGGCGGCGAGCACGCCCTCGACCCGCTCGGCGTGCTCCTCGGCGGTGAGGCGGCCCTCGGCGAGGGCGTCGCGCAGGAGGTCGGCCATGCGGTCGCGGTCGGCGTCGGAGGCGCGCAGCTCGGCGGACGGCAACGGCGGTTGTCGGGTGGGGCGCTTCTGAAGGTCCACGACAGCAGAGTACCCACTCGCGATAGATCGCGACCAGGGGTGTGGACAACCTCGTGACGCCGAACTGAGCCTTACCTCACAGGCCCGGCGTCCGGGCCAGGTCCTACGCTGGTGGCGCTGCCAACGGAGGTCAGCCGTCGGCGAGTGGGCCGAAGGGCACGCGAGCCTGACACCAGCCTTGTCGAGTGAGGAATGGGCGACATGCCTGAGTTCGAGTACACCGATCTGCTTCCCGTGGGAGAGGACACCACCCCCTACCGGCTGGTGACCTCCGAGGGTGTCTCCACCTTCGAGGCCGACGGGCGCACGTTCCTCAAGGTGGAACCGGAGGCGCTGCGCAAGCTCGCCGCCGAGGCCGTCCACGACATCCAGCACTATCTGCGCCCGGCCCACCTCGCGCAGCTGCGCCGGATCATCGACGACCCCGAGGCGTCGTCGAACGACAAGTTCGTGGCCCTCGATCTCCTGAAGAACGCGAACATCGCCGCCGCGGGCGTCCTCCCCATGTGCCAGGACACCGGTACGGCGATCGTGATGGGCAAGCGCGGGCAGAACGTCCTCACGGAGGGAGGCGACGAGGCGGCCCTGTCCCGGGGCATCTACGACGCGTACCTGAACCTCAACCTGCGTTACTCGCAGATGGCTCCGCTCACCATGTGGGAGGAGAAGAACACCGGCTCCAACCTCCCGGCCCAGATCGAGCTGTACGCGACGGACGGCGGGGCGTACAAGTTCCTCTTCATGGCCAAGGGCGGCGGGTCCGCGAACAAGAGCTTCCTGTACCAGGAGACGAAGGCCGTCCTGAACGAGGCCTCGATGATGAAGTTCCTGGAGGAGAAGATCCGTTCGCTGGGTACGGCCGCCTGCCCGCCCTACCACCTGGCGATCGTCGTCGGCGGTACGTCCGCGGAGTACGCGCTGAAGACGGCCAAGTACGCCTCCGCGCACTACCTGGACGAGATCCCGGCGGAGGGTTCGCCGCTCGGGCACGGGTTCCGGGACAAGGAACTGGAGGAGAGGGTCTTCGAGCTGACGCAGCGGATCGGTATCGGCGCGCAGTTCGGCGGCAAGTACTTCTGCCACGACGTACGGGTCGTCCGCCTCCCCCGGCACGGCGCGTCCTGCCCGGTCGCGATCGCCGTGTCCTGTTCGGCCGACCGGCAGGCCGTCGCGAAGATCACCGCCGAGGGGGTGTTCCTGGAGCAGCTGGAGACGGACCCGGCGCGGTTCCTTCCCGACACGACGGACGAGCATCTGGACGAGTCGTCGGACGTGGTGCGCATCGACCTCAACCAGCCGATGGACGACATCCTCGCCGAGCTGACCAGGTACCCGGTGAAGACGCGGCTTTCGCTGTCCGGTCCGCTGGTCGTGGCCCGCGACATCGCGCACGCCAAGATCAAGGAGCGGCTGGACGCGGGCGAGGGGATGCCGCAGTACCTGAAGGACCACCCGGTGTACTACGCCGGGCCGGCGAAGACGCCCGAGGGGTACGCGTCGGGGTCGTTCGGCCCGACGACGGCCGGGCGGATGGACTCGTACGTGGAGCAGTTCCAGGCGGCGGGCGGGTCCAAGGTGATGCTGGCGAAGGGGAACCGTTCGCAGCAGGTCACGGACGCGTGCGGGTCGCACGGCGGGTTCTACCTGGGCTCGATCGGCGGCCCGGCGGCCCGGCTCGCCCAGGACTGCATCAAGAAGGTCGAGGTCGTCGAGTACGAGGAGCTCGGCATGGAGGCGGTCTGGAAGATCGAGGTCGAGGACTTCCCGGCGTTCATCGTCGTCGACGACAAGGGAAACGACTTCTTCACTTCGCGGGAACCGGAGCAGCCGACGTTCACCAACATCCCGGTCCGGGGCCCTGGCCTGGCCTGAGTCGCCGTCTAGAACCTCCAGACCCCTCGGCGGACGCCGGGGGGTCTATTGCTGCGGGCGGGGCAGGAGCCGACGCGTACGGGCGCGCTACGACCGTGCGCCCCCGCACCGGCCGTCACACCGGTTTATGCGACAACGCGCATGGTCGCGTGACCGCATAGGCGACATCTCAGGGTCGGTCGTCCGAACGAGACCTTGCAAATCACCCTGCCCTTGCGGAAGACGACGGCCTTCAGCGGGATCGACGTGGCCGTGACCGGGCGGCGGGCATCGGCCGCCGCCCGGTGTCACGGCGGTGACACCGACATCGGCGCAGGGGTTCCGTGCTCACCCGCGCGGGGTACGGCCGGGAACATCACGGCCGGCCGGGACGCTGTACCGGTCATGAGTGACTACCGCGTCGAACACGACTCCATGGGCGAGGTCCGCGTGCCGGCGGACGCCAAGTGGCGGGCCCAGACACAGCGGGCGGTCGAGAACTTCCCGATCTCGGGGCAGCGCGTCGAGCGCGCCCACATCGAGGCGCTGGCCCGGATCAAGGGCGCCGCCGCGAAGGTGAACGCCGAACTGGGCGTGCTCGACAAGGACGTGGCCGAGGCGATCCAGGACGCGGCCGGGGAGGTCGCGGAGGGGCGCTGGGACGAGCACTTCCCGGTGGACGTGTTCCAGACCGGGTCCGGGACCTCGTCGAACATGAACACCAACGAGGTCATCGCCACGCTGGCGACCGAGCGGCTCGGCCGGGACGTGCACCCGAACGACCACGTCAACGCCTCGCAGTCGTCCAACGACGTCTTCCCCTCCTCGATCCACGTCGCCGCCACCGCCGCCGTCACCCGTGACCTCGTCCCGGCGCTCGACCACCTCGCCACCGCCCTCTCCCGCAAGGCGGAGGAGTTCGCGGACGTCGTGAAGTCCGGTCGTACGCATCTCATGGACGCCACACCGGTCACTCTCGGCCAGGAGTTCGCCGGGTACGCGGCCCAGGTGCGGTACGGCATCGAGCGGTTGGAGGCGTCCCTCCCCCGGCTCGCCGAACTCCCCCTCGGCGGTACGGCCGTCGGGACCGGGATCAACACGCCGCCCGGGTTCGCCGCCGCCGTCATCGCCGAGGTCGCGCGGGCCACCGGACTGCCCCTCACCGAGGCCCGCGACCACTTCGAGGCGCAGGGCGCGCGGGACGGGATCGTCGAGACGTCCGGGCAGCTCCGTACGATCGCGGTGTCCCTCACCAAGATCGCCAACGATCTGCGGTGGATGGCGTCCGGACCGCGCACCGGCCTCGCGGAGATCTCCCTGCCCGACCTCCAGCCGGGCTCCTCGATCATGCCCGGCAAGGTCAACCCGGTGATCCCGGAGGCCGTCCTCATGGTCGCCGCCCAGGTCACGGGGAACGACACGACGGTCACCGTGGCGGGCGCGTCCGGCAACTTCGAGCTGAACGTCATGCTGCCGGTCATCGCCAGGAACGTGCTCGAATCGATCCGTCTGCTCGCGAACGTCTCGCGGCTGCTCGCCGACCGGACCGTGGACGGGATCGTCGCGCACCGGGAGCGGGCCCGGGAGTACGCCGAGTCCTCGCCGTCCGTGGTCACCCCGCTCAACAAGTACATCGGATACGAGGAGGCAGCGAAGGTCGCCAAGAAGGCGCTGGCCGAGCGGAGGACGATCCGGGAGGTCGTCCTGGAGAGCGGGTACGTGGAGCGCGGCGCGCTCACCCCGGAGCAGCTCGACGAGGCCCTGGACGTCCTCAGGATGACGCGCCCGTGACCGGACGGCGGGCTCTTCGGCCGCCCCCGGGTCTCACGGCGGTGACCGCGTTCCCGCCGGGGCGTGAACCGTGACGGGTACCACCGCGTCGTATGCGCATGACACCTAATATCTGTTCATGGCAGACGACGGAGTGGTGAGACGGGTGGAAGCGGGCGGGTCGGCGGGGTTCTGGGAGCCCGGAAGCCGGATCCTGTGGCGTTACCGGGAGAACGCCGGCGAGGGCTTCCACATCGCGCGGCCCGTCACCGTGGTCCGTGACGACGAGGACCTGCTGGCCGTGTGGCTCGCCTCCGGCACCGAATGTGTGAAGCCCGTGATGGCGGACGGCACTTCGGTGCAAGCCGAGCCGCTGGCGTCCCGGTACAAGAAGCCGCGTGACGTGCGGCGCGGCCGGTGGTTCGGCACCGGGGTGCTGAAGCTGGCGCGGCCGGGCGAGCCGTGGTCGGTGTGGCTGTTCTGGGAGCCGGGTTGGCATTTCAAGAACTGGTACGTCAACCTGGAGTCGCCGCTGGCCCGTTGGGACGGCGGCGTGGACTCCGAGGACCACTTCCTGGACATCTGTGTGTACCCGGACCGGTCCTGGGAATGGCGGGACGAGGACGAGTTCGCGCAGGCTCAGCTGGACGGCCTGATGGGTGCTCAGGCGGCCGAGCGGGTGCGGGAGGCGGGACGGGCCGCCGTGGAGACGATCCGCGCGTGGGGCCCGCCGTTCACGGACGGCTGGCAGGACTGGCGCCCGAATCCGGCATGGGGGGTACCGTCTCTCCCGGACGACTGGGACCGTACGCCCGCGCGCTTGTCCTCATGAGACCCTTGATGCGCCCCCGGGCCACAACCGTAGGATCGTCCTCCGCAAGGGTGCACAGGGGCAACTTCGGCAGTTCGCGCAGTGCTTGACCGTACGTCACCGAGGGGCGGCAGGACGTGATCAAGGGGTACGACGGCCATACCGGCATGAGGAGACAGCCGCGCGGACGGTCGGTGCTGTCGTTCGGCGGGCCCGCCGGTACCGTGTGTGGCACAGGAACTGCTCCTGGCCACGAGGGAATTCCGTTCCCAGGACACGTATTCCGGGTATCGGCCTTTCTGCGGGACGAAGTTTCGGGTTTGCGGGACGCACTGCGCACACGACGCGCAGTCCCGGACGGATGGATTCGACACGCGTGACGGAGCACCCCACCTCCCACGAGCGCCCTCAGAGCGGCGCCGGCCCCACGGACCCCCGAGGGGCGCTCCTGCGTACCCAGGAGCCGTCGCGCACCGCGCCCGCCCCGGCCTTGCCGGCACAGGCACGCATGGGTGACGCGGCGGCCGAGCCGGGCACCGCGACCCCGTGCGCGAAGAGCGGACAGGCCGGGCAGGCCCCCTCGGAGCACGCCCAGCCGACGCTCTCCGAGCACTCGCAGCCCGCGTCCGCCGAGTCCGACCCGCACCGCCCGCGGCCCGCGCCGGAGACCATCCCGGCGCAACCCGGCGGCGAGGGCGACCGCTCGGGCGGCACCGGCGGCGGTCTGGAGCGGCGCGGAGGACAGGGCGTGCCGCCCGGCGCCCCCATGCCCATGCGGCGGGACGGCGACCGGCTGCGCTTCGTGGGCGCCGCGACCCGGCGGATCGCCCGGGGCATAGACCTCGACGAGATCGTGATGGGGCTGTGCCGGGCCACCGTGCCGACGTTCTCGGACGCGATCCTCGTGTATCTGCGCGAGCCGCTGCCGGTCGGCGACGAGCGGCCCACCGGGCCCATGGTGCTGCGCCTGCGCCGCACCGACCGGATCCCGGAGGAGCGGGACACCGAGGGCGGCTTCATGCCGGTGTTCCAGCCCGAGCCTGTCGACCTGGCCGTGGTGACCGCCGAGCAGTGCGAGGTACGGCCCGGCGGAGCGCTCGCCGAGGTGCTGCGGGGCGTACGGCCGGTCTTCGCGGACGCCCCCGCCGCGCACGACGCGCTGCCCGAACTGCTGGGGCCGGACGCCGAACTGACGGTGCCGACGGGCCAGCGGGCGATTCTCGCTCCGCTGCGCGGTCGGCGCCGGGTGATCGGCGCGGCGGTCTTCCTGCGGCGCCCGGAGCGGATGGCGTTCGAGCAGGACGACCTGCTGGTCGCCGCCCAGCTCGCCACGCACAGCGCGCTCGGCATCGACAAGGCGGTGCTGTACGGCCGAGAGGCGTACATCGCCGACGAGTTGCAGCGCACGATGCTGCCGGAGGCCCTGCCGCGCTGCACCGGCGTACGGCTCGCGCACCGGTATCTGCCGGCCGCCGAGACCGCGCGGGTCGGCGGTGACTGGTACGACGCGATTCCCCTGCCGGGAAGCCGGGTCGCCCTGGTGGTGGGGGACGTCATGGGGCACTCCATGACGTCGGCCGCGATCATGGGCCAGCTACGGACGACCGCGCAGACCCTCGCCGGGCTGGATCTGCCGCCGCAGGAGGTGCTGCACCACCTCGACGAGCAGGCGCAGCGGCTGGGGACGGACCGCATGGCGACATGTCTGTACGCCGTGTACGACCCGGTCACGCACCGGATCACCATCGCCAACGCGGGGCATCCGCCACCGGTGCTGCTGCATCTGGGCGGGCGTGCCGAGGTGCTGCGGGTGCCGCCGGGTGCGCCGATCGGTGTGGGCGGGGTGGACTTCGAGGCGGTGGAGCTGGACGCGCCGGCCGGGGGCACGCTGCTGCTGTACACCGACGGGCTCGTGGAGTCCCGGCTCAGGGACGTGTGGACCGGCATAGAGCAACTGCGGGAGAAGCTGGCCGCGACCGCGCAGCTGACCGGTCCGGACCATCCGCCGCCGCTGGAAGCGCTCTGCGACGAGGTGCTCGACATGCTCGGCCCGGGGGACCGGGACGACGACATCGCGCTGCTCGCCGCGCGGTTCGACGGGATCGCTCCCAGCGATGTCGCGTACTGGTTCCTGGAGCCGGAGGAGATGGCTCCGGGGCGGGCCCGGCGGCTGGCGCGGCACGCGCTGTCCCGTTGGGGGCTCGAGGAGTTGACCGACTCGGTCGAACTGCTGATCAGTGAGGTCGTCACCAACGCGGTGCGGTACGCGACCCGGCCCGTGACCCTGCGGCTGCTGCGGACCGATGTGCTGCGGTGCGAGGTGACCGACGACGTGCCTCAGCTGCCCCGGTTGCGGCAGGCTCGGGCGACGGACGAGGGGGGCCGTGGGCTCTACCTGGTCAACCGGCTGGCCAAGCGGTGGGGCGCTACTCGGCTGAGTGCGGGGAAGGTCGTCTGGTTCGAGTTGAACCAGACGTGAGGGATTGTGCGGGGAGCGCCGTAGGGGGTTGGGCGGATGGCTGACCGCGGGTCCGTCTGTGGCTGATCTCGCGGTTCCCAGCGCCCCTTGAAACGCGAAGGGCGCCCGGTGATTTCACCGGGCGCCCTTCGTTCGAGCGCTACTCGTCGGACTGTGGCTCGTTCGGATCCGTCGGTAGTTCGATGTTGTCGCCGTCGTCGGGCGGGGTCGTCCCCGGGGTCGTCTGCGGGGTCTCCACCGGGGTCGTCTGCGGGGTCTCCTCCGGCGTCGTCTCCGGGGTCGTCGGGGCCTCGGTCGTCGGCTCTTCCGTGGTGGGGGTCTCGGACGGGGTCTGGCTCGGGGTGGCCGATGGAGTGGGGGTCTCGGTGGGCTCCACCGCGGCGCCCTGGGTGGTCTCCAGGTCGAACTCGGTGATCTTCCCCATGACGCCGAAGGTGTACGTGGCCCAGATCTGGGCGGGGAAGCCACCGCCGTTGACGCGTTCGACCCCGGCCGCGCCGTACATCGGGACGTGCTTGCCGTTCTTGCTCATGTCCTCGCCGAAGAGACCGACGGAGGTCACGAGCTTCGGCGTGTAGCCGGTGAACCAGGCGGAACGGTTCTCGTCGGAGGTACCCGTCTTGCCGGCGACCTGCTGCCCGTCGCGGGCGGGGTTGTCGCGGACGGATGTCTTGGCCGTACCGTCGTCCACCACGCCGGTGAGGACCGAGGTGACGGTGTCGGCGGCCTCGCGGGTGATGACCTGCTCGCCGATCGGATCGGCGAACTTGATCGCGCCTTCCCGGTGCTCGGCCGAGGCGACGATGGTCGGGGTGACCTTCTTGCCGTGGTTGTCGAGGGTGGCGTAGATGCCGGCCATCTCCAGCGGGCTGGCACCCATGGAGCCGAGAGTCTGGGCGGGAACCGCCTCCATGCCCTCGGTGTCCATGCCGAGCTTCCCGGCGACCTCCATGACCTTCTCCATGCCCACGTCGACGCCCATCTGGGCGAAGACGGAGTTGATGGACTTGTTCATGGCCGTCTGCACGGTGACGTCGCCGTAGTCGACGTCGTCCTCGTTCGGCGGGTTGAATCCGACCGCGGTGCCGTTGTCCATGACCTTGTGCCCGCTGTCACCGTCGTAGACCGTGCTGGCGGTGATCGGGTCGCCGTCCTGCGTCTCGGCCGCCCCGTCGACGGCCGCGGCGAGAATCACCGGCTTGAAGGTCGAGGCGGGCTGGTAGTCCCGGCGCATGGCGTTGTTCGTGAAGTGCTTCACGTAGTCGACGCCGCCGTACATGGCGACGACCTTGCCGGTCTTCGGGTCGACGGAGACCGCGCCGGCCTGGATGTGGTTGTCGACCTTGCGCTTCTTCGGGTCCAGCTTGCCGGTGAGCCGTTCCTTGACGGCCTTCTCCAGCGCGGCCTGCTTCTTCGGGTTGATGTTCAGCGTGACGGTCCAGCCGCCCGCCTCGATGAGTGTCCGGGCGTCCTCGGCGTCGGACGCCCTGTTCTCGGCCACGAGCTGCCTGGCCAGCTGGGCGTTGGCAGCGGTCACCAGGTAGCCGTTCTGGCCCTCCATGTCCGGGGCGGACTGGGGCTCCTTCGGCTTGGGGAGCTTCATGCCCGCCCGCTCCGAGGCGTCCAGCTCCTTCATCTCGACCATGTTGTCCAGCACGTAGTTCCAGCGCGCCGTGACCAGTTTCCTGCCGGTCGGGGTGGCGGTGGACAGGTCGTACTGGCTGGGGGCCTGGAGCAGCGCGGCGAGGTAGGCGCCCTCCTGGACGGTGAGGTCCTTGGCGTCCTTGCGGTAGTACGCCTGGGCGGCGGCCTGGATGCCCCAGGCGCCGCGGCCGTAGTAGCTGGTGTTGATGTAGCCCGCGAGGATGTAGTCCTTGGTCTTGGTGCGCTCCAGCTTCAGGGAGATGACCAGCTCGTTGAGCTTGCGGGTCACCGTCTGGTCCGACGTCAGGTAGAAGTTCTTGACGTACTGCTGGGTGATCGTCGAGCCGCCCTGCTTGCCCTTGCCGGACAGGGTGTTGATCAGACCTCGGGTCATGCCCTTGAAGTCGACGCCGGGGTCCGAGTAGAAGGTCTTGTTCTCGGCGGCGACGAAGGTCAGCTGGACTTCCTTGGGGACCTTGTCGAGCTCGACGATCTCGCGGTTGGTCGTGCCCGCGCGGGCGAGGATCTTGTCGTTGGAGTACTTGTAGATGTTGCTTTCCTGGGTCGCCTGAGGGTTCCCCTTGGGGATGTCGATCATCATGTACAGCACGACGAAGGCACCCATGGCGAGCAGGCAGAAGCCGAAGAACGTGCCGAGGACCTTCTTCCAGGTGAAGAGGCGGCGTATGAAGCTCTTCTGTGGTTTCTTGCCGCCGCCCTTGGCCGCGGCCCTGGCCGCCGCCCGGCCCCCGCCCTCGGGCCCGCCTATGACGGTCGTCGTCCCGGCTTCCGCGCCGCCGCCGGACGAGCGCCTGGGCGCCGCGCGGCGACCGCCGCGCTGCCGCGCTCGTCTTTCTTCCGCTCGTCCCATGGCTCCGGTCCGCTCCGCCTTCTGCTCGGTCTCATACGTCACTGGGGTCTCGTCAGCTCAGCAAGCTAACACCGAGCACTGCGACAAAGGGGAGTCGGTCCGTTCCTTCGCGGCGTGACAATGCGCACGCGGGGCGCTGACCCATAGACCTCATCCCACCGGAACGGACGTGCGAACAGGGCCGATGGTTGCCCCGTCAGACCCGTGAGTTGCCGACGGCCTCGGTGACAGAACCGTGACGATCGACTCTGACCTGGGCTCCCTCCACACCCGGCGGCCAGCTATACACGCCAGGTATACGCGAGGTGTATACGCCGTGTGTATAGTCGTGCCCATGTCCATCGGTCACACCCTCCTGGGACTCCTGGAGTCCGGGCCCCGACACGGTTACGACCTGAAGCGGGCCTTCGACGAGAAGTTCGGTCACGACCGGCCGCTGCACTACGGCCAGGTCTACTCGACGATGTCGCGGCTGCTGAAGAACGGCCTCGTCGAGGTCGACGGCATCGAGCCCGGCGGCGGCCCCGAGCGCAAGCGGTACGCGATCACCGAGGCCGGCATCACGGATGTCCAGCGGTGGCTCGCGACGCCCGAGAAGCCGGAGCCGTATCTGCAGTCGACCCTCTACACGAAGGTCGTCCTCGCCCTGCTCACCGGCCGGAACGCGGCCGACCTCCTCGACACCCAGCGTTCCGAGCACCTGCGCATGATGCGCATCCTCACCGACCGCAAACGCAAGGGCGATCTGGCCGACCAGCTGATCTGCGACCACGCCCTGTTCCATCTGGAGGCCGACCTGCGGTGGCTGGAGCTGACCGCCGCCCGGCTGGGCAAACTGGCAGAGGTGGTGATCCGATGAGCGTGCCTCCCGCCGGCTCCCTGCTCGTCGCGGCCGACCTGCGCAAGGCCTACGGCCCGACGACCGCGCTGGACGGCGCCGAGTTCTCGATCCACCCCGGCGAGATCGTCGCGGTGATGGGCCCCTCCGGCTCCGGCAAGTCGACGCTGCTGCACTGCCTCGCCGGGATCGTGCCGCCCGACTCGGGCTCGATCACCTACGACGGCCGCGAGATGGCCACCATGAACGACGCCCGGCGCAGCGCGCTCCGGCGCAGCGAGTTCGGGTTCGTCTTCCAGTTCGGCCAGCTCGTGCCCGAGCTGACGTGTGCGGAGAACGTGGCGCTGCCGCTCAGGCTGAACGGCGCCTCCCGCAAGGAGTCCGAGCGGACCGCCCTCGGCTGGATGGAGCGCCTGGAGGTCGACGACCTCGCCCGCAAGCGTCCCGGTGAGGTCTCCGGCGGCCAGGGGCAGCGGGTCGCCGTCGCCCGGGCGCTGGTCACCAACCCGCGGGTGCTCTTCGCGGACGAGCCCACCGGCGCGCTCGACTCGCTCAACGGCGAGCGCGTGATGGAGCTGCTCACCGAGGCCGCCCGGTCCACCAACGCCGCCGTCGTCCTCGTCACGCACGAGGCGCGGGTGGCCGCGTACTCCGACCGGGAGATCGTCGTACGGGACGGCAGGTCGCGGGACATGGAGCGCGTCGTATGAGCTCTCCTGCCGTCCGCCAGTGGTACCGGGACCTGGCGATGGGGGTCCGGTTCACCTTCACCGGGGGCCGCGAGGGCTGGGTGCGCGCCGTGCTCACCGCGGTCGGCGTCGGCCTCGGGGTGGCGCTGCTGCTGCTCACCGCGGCGCTGCCGAACGCGATGGCCACGCGGGGGGCCCGGGAGGAGGCCCGGCGGGACCTGGGGCTCGTCTACTACGCGGACGACATCAGGTCCAAGCCGTCCGACAAGAGCCTGGTCGTCGCCGACACCGACACCGAGTACCGGCACCGGGAGATCCGGGGACGGCTCCTCGAACCCGAGGGCGTTCACGCGCCACTGCCGCCGGGGGTCGGGAAGTTCCCCGCGCCGGGCGAGATGGTCGTCTCCCCCGCCCTCTCCGAGCTGCTGAAGGCGGACGCCGGGGAACTGCTGCGCGACCGGCTGCCGTACGAGACGGTGGGCACCATCGGCGAGGCCGGGCTGATCGGCTCGGGCGAACTGGCCTACTACGCCGGCGCCGACGGGCTCGCCCAGCGGATCGACGGCTCGGTGGTGGCCCGCATCGAGAAGTTCGGGACGTCCATGGTCGAGCGGCCGGAGGAGGAGGTGGACCCGGTCCTGCTGCTGCTCACGCTGGTCGTCTTCGTGGTGCTGCTGATGCCGGTCGCCGTCTTCATCGCCACGGCCGTACGGTTCGGCGGCGAGCGGCGCGACCGCAGACTGGCGGCGCTGCGGCTGGTCGGCTCCGACGGACGGATGACTCGGCGGATCGCGGCGGGCGAGGCCCTCGCGGGCGCCGTGCTGGGACTGCTCTTCGGCACCGGGTTCTTCCTGCTCGGCAGGGAGGTCGCCGGCTCGGTCGAGGTGTTCGACATCAGCGTGTTCCCGAGCTATCTCAACCCCTCCCCCAGCCTCGCCCTGCTGGTGGCGCTCGCGGTCCCGGCCGCCGCCGTCCTCGTCACCCTGTTCGCGCTGCGCGGCGTCGTCATCGAACCGCTCGGCGTGGTCCGCACGGCCAGGCCCGCGCGGCGCAGGCTCTGGTGGCGGCTGCTGCCGCCGCTCGGCGGTCTCGCCATGCTCTACCCGATGGTCGGCCAGGGGTCGCAGAACGGGAAGTTCAACGAGTACATGGTGGCCGGCGGTGTCATCCTGCTGCTCTTCGGCATCACCGCGCTGCTGCCGTGGGTCGTCGAGGCTTTCGTGGCCCGGCTGGGCTCCGGCGCCGTCTCCTGGCAACTGGCCGTCCGCAGGCTCCAGTTGAGCAGCGGCTCGGCGGCCCGCATGGTCAACGGCATCGCGGTGGCGGTGGCCGGCGCGATCGCCCTGCAGATGCTGTTCGCCGGGATGGAGAGCAGATACACCAGCTCGACCGGGCTGGACACCAGCCGTGCCCAGATGCAGCTCGTCCTGCCGCAGGACCTCTCGGTGAGCGCCGCCGACAAGGAGCTGAAGCGGGCCAGGGGCGCGGCGACCACCACGGCGCTGTCCACCACGACGGTCGCCCCAGGCCCCGAGGACCCCGAGGAGACGACGGAGGTGACCGTCGGCGACTGCGCCGCGCTGCGCGAACTCGCGACGATCCCCTCGTGCCGGGACGGCGACGTCTTCGTCACGAGCGCTCCGGTGGACCCGAGCGTGGCGGACCTCGCCGCCCCCGGCCGAACGCTGTACTTCGACCCGTCCTACGGCCCGGAGGATCCGGGCGCCGAGATCGCCTGGAAGGTGCCGGCCGAGGTGAAGCGGGTGTCCGAGCGTGCCGATTCACTGCAGACCGGGATGTCGGGGCTGATGGCGACCCCGGGTGCCCTGCCCACGAAGACGGAGCCGCTGCTGCACGGCACCGTCTACGTACGGACGGACCCCGCGGTTCCGAACGCGCTCGACGAGGTGCGCAACGCGGCCGTGGCGGTCGATCCGCTCATCAGGACCTGGGAGTGGGAGTCGACCAGGCGGGTGGACCAGTTCGCGAGCATCCGCACCGGCCTGCTGGTCGGCGCGACCGCCGTCCTCGTCCTCATCGGCGCGAGCCTGCTCGTCTCCCAGCTGGAGCAGCTCCGCGAGCGCAGGAAGCTCCTGTCGGCGCTGGTCGCCTTCGGCACCCGGCGTCGCACGCTCGCTCTGTCCGTGCTGTGGCAGACGGCGATCCCGATCACGCTGGGCCTCGTCCTCGCCTCGGCGGTCGGCCTGACCCTGGGCGCGGTCCTGTTGAGGATGACGAACGTCGAGGTGGCCGTGGACTGGCCGAGCATGCTGTCGATGACGGGCATCGGCGCGGGCATCGTCGTCCTGGTGACGGCGCTGAGCATGCCGCCGCTGCTGCGGATGATGCGGCCGGAAGGGCTGCGCACGGAGTAGGGCCGCCTGTGGTCTGCGGGGTCACTGTGCCGGTCACGGAGTTCTCCGCCCCCCTGCGGGCCCCTCCGCACCCGGACCGGCAAGGGCCGCAGCGCTTCCTCTCGGCGCTGCGGCCGACTCCTCGTGGGAACGTGCAGGAGGCGTTCGCGATCGCGCCGGTGAGGGAGCCGCACAGCGATACGGCCCCGCGCCTCCAGCACTTCCCCGACCCGGCCCGCCCGCTCCCCCAGCTCCCGCTCCTGTCCGGCGGTCAGCCGGCCCAGCGGTTCCACCGTGACCGTCGTACGCCGCCCCCGGCGCCGCTGGTGCCAGACACCCTCGACCACGCCGTCGACCAGGAGCAGGGGGTGGTTGCCCGCCTGGCCGCGCGCGAGGGCCCGTTCGTACGCCGCGCCGGGGAACAGCCGCTCGCGGGGCTGCGCGGCGATGGACGGTGCCGCGCGGCCCGTACGTCTTCACCAGCGTCCGTTCCTCCCACAGCGCGGCCCGTACGGCCGCCCGCGTGCCGCTCTCCGTGCGCAGCCCCACGGACAGCTCGGCCGCGACAGCACCTGGGCGTGGGCGCCGAGCAGGGCGCCGGCCACCTCGGCGACCGGCGTGCCGGCGGGGGCGGGAGCCTGCAGGAACTGCCGCTCGGTCCGCCGCGCGCTCGCCTGCTCCCAGGTGGCCTTTCATGGTTGGGGCACCTCTCGTGCTCGTCGCCGTCATGGGACGACCGTAGGACCGAAAGAGGTCGGATCCCGATCTCTGCGCCGGTGTCCACATCGTTATCGCCCACGGCTTGGCTCCACGACCTCTCCGGCGTAGGTTCAGACCAAGGGAATTCGCGTGAGCAAAGCTGCGCGGCACAGCACCGCGCGGCGGGAGGGGGCCGCGCGGCGCCGTGCGCCCCACCACCGGGCACCATCGGGCGTTCCACCGCCGCTTCACCCGAACGAGGGCGCCCGACCGCTTCTCCCCGACAGTCGCGCAAGGTTGCGCAAAACCCGCAATCCCATCAGAATTCCACCCGCCCCCCTTGGAATCCGTCGTGATCCGGCAATGATCCCCCCTCTACCACACCCGGAATGAAGGCTTCCGCAGCTACCCTCGCGCTGTCGTCCGACTCCGGAGAGTAGTTGTGGCACGCCGATGCACGCAGCATCACTCACAAAGGGTTATGGTGGAGCCCCCCCTCGGGCCGGTCCGTCTCCCCCACGGACCGGCCCGTTTTTCTGCCCGCGCGCAGCCTGCTTTCCGTCGGCCCCGGGCCCGCCCCAACCCCGCACGCCCCTTGGCGCAGTTGGCCTCCACCCCCGGTAGGCTCTGCCCACCAAGGGGACCGCCACCGCACTGAGGGGCTGACATTCACGTGAACCTGCGCGACAAACTGCGCGGCCTGCTGGTCAGGGTGTACGCACGCAGGGTCGAAGGCCACCTCGACCACGCCCAGGTGCCCAAGCACATCGGCGTCATCATGGACGGCAACCGGCGCTGGGCGAAGGCCGCGGGCTCCACGACCGCGCAGGGACACCGGGCCGGGGCGCACAAGATCGAGGAATTCCTCGGCTGGTGCACCGAGACGGACGTGAAGGTCGTCACCCTCTGGCTGTTCTCCACCGACAACTTCGGCCGCCCCCGGGAGGAACTGGTCCCCCTCTTCGGGATCATCGAGGACGTCGTCCGCACCCTCGCCGCCGACGGCCGCTGGCGGGTGCACCACGTGGGCACCCTGGACCAGCTGCCCGGACAGCTGCAGACCGCGCTGAAGGAGTCCGAGGAGTCCACCGCGGACGTCGACGGGATACTGGTCAACGTCGCCATCGGGTACGGCGGCCGGCAGGAGATCGCGGACGCCGTACGGTCGATGCTCCAGGACGCGCGGGACAGGGGCACCTCCATGGAGGAGCTCGCCGAGACCGTCGACGTCGACATGATCGGCCGTCATCTGTACACCGGCGACCAGCCCGACCCGGATCTGGTGATCCGTACCAGCGGCGAGCAGCGACTGTCCGGATTCATGCTCTGGCAGACCGCCCACTCGGAGTACTACTTCTGCGACGTCTTCTGGCCGGCCTTCCGGAAGGTCGACTTCCTGCGCGCTTTGCGTGACTACGCGGCGCGACACCGCCGTTACGGAGGCTGAGATTCCGTGATCCGCCGGTATCACGCCGGGACGGAAGTAACGAGGAGTTCACCGGGGCGCCGTTCCACCGCATGGCATGGCGGCGCGTGTTGCAGGGCATAAGGCAGTCAGGTCGACACCCGAACCACGGGTGTCGGATCTCAGCGGGCGGCTCGGGGCCGTCCGCCCGGGAGGCCCTTTGCACCAGCCCGATCGTGCGGTCACAGCACGGACGAAGCAGCGGAGGGCCGGTCACCGGCCCGCGCAACGGGGCCGACGACCGGTCGCCTGTTCCCATCCTGCCCACCCTGGGTTTCATCCCGTCGCTCCCCGACCTCATCCGAGGGGGTACGTCCTTCCGTGGTGACCAGCACAAAGCGCCACAAGCCAGACCGGCGCACCTACGTCCTCGACACCAGCGTCCTGCTGGCCGACCCGAAGGCTTTGAGCCGCTTCGACGAGCACGAAGTCGTGCTTCCCATCGTCGTGGTCACAGAGCTGGAGGCGAAGAGGCACCATCCCGAACTCGGCTACTTCGCCCGGCAGGCGCTGCGCCTGCTCGACGAGTTCCGGGTCCGGCACGGCCGCCTCGACGCCCCCATCCCGATCGGGGACCTCGGCGGGACCGTACGCGTCGAGCTCAACCACTCGGACCCCGGCATCCTGCCGACCGGCTACCGCCTGGGGGACAACGACTCCCGCATCCTCGCGGTCGCCCGCAATCTGCAGGCCGAGGGGTACGACGTCACTGTCGTGTCGAAGGATCTGCCGCTCAGGATCAAGGCGTCCTCGGTCGGCCTCCTCGCCGAGGAGTACCGCGCCGAGCTCGCCATCACGGACACCTCCGGCTGGACCGGGATGTCCGAGTTGACCCTGCCGGGTGAGCAGGTCGACATCCTCTTCGAGGAAGGGACCGTCCACGTCCCCGAGGCGAGTGACCTGCCCGTGCACACGGGTCTGACGATCCAGTCGGAGCGCGGCAAGGCACTCGGCCGGGTGTCGCCCGACGGCGGCATCCGGCTCGTCCGGGGTGACCGGGAGGCCTTCGGCATCAAGGGCCGCAGTGCCGAGCAGCGCATCGCGCTCGATCTGCTGCTCGACCCGGACGTCGGGATCGTGTCGATGGGCGGCCGGGCCGGCACCGGCAAGTCCGCGCTCGCGCTGTGCGCGGGTCTGGAGGCCGTGCTGGAGCGGCGGCAGCACCAGAAGGTGATGGTCTTCCGGCCGCTGTACGCGGTGGGCGGGCAGGAACTGGGCTACCTGCCCGGCTCCGAGGCCGAGAAGATGAGCCCCTGGGCGCAGGCGGTCTTCGACACGCTCTCCGCGGTCACCAGCCGCGAGGTCATCGAGGAGGTCACCGCGCGCGGCATGCTGGAGGTTCTGCCGCTCACGCACATCCGCGGCCGTTCACTGCACGACGCCTTCGTGATCGTGGACGAGGCGCAGTCGCTGGAGCGGAACGTCCTGCTGACCGTCCTGTCCCGGATCGGCGCGAACTCGCGGGTGGTCCTGACCCATGACGTGGCCCAGCGCGACAATCTGCGCGTCGGCCGCTACGACGGTGTCGTCGCCGTGGTCGAGAAACTGAAGGGCCATCCGCTCTTCGCCCACGTCACGCTCACGAGGTCCGAACGGTCCCAGATCGCGGCCCTGGTGACCGAAATGCTGGAGGACGGACAGATCTGACAGAAAGGGCCGATAATGACCGATTAGGTCAACTTCGGTCGTCCGTCGATCCCTTGGATCCCTGGGCGCCGCCCGGCAAAGGCGATGAGCCTAGCCGGGCGGCGCCTCGACGTGTGGGGCTTTCCTCGAATCGCCCGGGTCAAACGAGGTGTGAGCTTTCACACTCACCACTGGATTGCCTAGCGGCGTCCGGTTACGGCAGAGTCTCATTTCTGTCAGGCCCCGCATACGACACACCTGTACCCCCAGCGGTACGGAGCAACAGCTACACATGATCAACTCCATAGCGTCGTCGTATGCCGCCCGAGCACCTCGCGGCGCTCCCACAAGGGAGTTGCCCACCGGGCCCGTGCCTCCGTGACCCGCAGTTGGGAGGCCAGCGTCAGGGGCACGATTGCGTCCGCCAGGGTCACCGAGGCGGGCGATGCTGGAAGGAAACCGTGTGAGCCGGATTTCGGTCCGGGGATTCGCAGTGGCCTCGGCCACCGCGGTCACCGCAGTCGGCAGTGTCGTCGGGGTCGCCTCGGGCAGCACCGCCCAGACCATTGACGACGCCGAGGCGGTCGCGAACGACACCACGTTGCTCGCTGACCTGCCTGTGGGTCAGCAGGCCCAGGTCCAGACCGCGTCCCTGACTGCCCAAGCCGACGCACAGGCCATCGCCGCCGACGCGAGCGCCCGCAAGGACGCCGAGGAGAGCGCCCGTAAGAAGGCGGCCCAGGACGCGATCGACAAGCAGCAGGCGGCGGAGCAGGCTGAGCAGGCGGAGAAAGAGCGCAAGGCGAAGGAAGAGGCCGAGAAGAAGGCCACAGCCGCCGGCTCGCTCGGAAACGCCCCCGTCAAGAGCTCGTACACCGTCGCCGAGATCCAGGCGATGGCGAAGGCGGTCGTGGCGAGCGACCAGTGGACCTGCTTCAGCAACATCGTGCAACGCGAGTCCACCTGGAACTACCAGGCCGTCAACCCGTCCTCGGGTGCCTACGGTCTCTTCCAGGCGCTGCCCGCCGGCAAGTACGCCTCCGCCGGTGCCGACTGGCGGACCAACCCGGCCACGCAGATCAAGTGGGGTCTGAACTACATGGATTCGCGCTACGGCAGCCCGTGCGAGGCGTGGACGTTCTGGCAGGCCAATCACTGGTACTAGGCCTGCCGCCCGGCGGTCGCGAACCGCCCGGCAGCTCAACCTTCCGAAGCCCTCCGCCGTCCTTTGGTGGGGGGCTTCGGCCATGTACGGTCGGAGTCCCGAGAGGGATCGCGGTCTCCGGGAGGAGTGGCGGCCAACAGGGGTGACGGGGGAAGAGGACGGATGATGTCGCGAGTTCCCGGATGGCTCGACCGGCTCGGTGCCGGACTGCGCGGGTGGAGCGAGCGGTTGGAGCGACGCCGGGCGGACATGGAGTCGGAGTCCGAGGGCGCCGACGGTACGGGCGTCGCGAGGACCAGCGGTCACGCCGGTGACACCGGCGGCGGCCCCGGCCCCGCCGACTCCGAGGGTGCCGGTGGGGCCCTGGGCGGGGGCGAAGGCGCCGAGGCCGCCGCGGACGGGCCTCAGGACTCCTCCTCCGCCGGGGCGGTGCGGGGCCAGGCGTCCGCCCCTGTCCTCTACGCCCGCCCGGACCCCGCCTCCGCGGTGCCCTGGGGCATGCGGGTGGCGGCCGAGGCCGGCTGGCGGCTGCTCGTTCTCGCGGGCACCGTCTGGGTGTTGATGCGGATCATCAGCTCCGTACAACTGCTGGTGCTGTCGTTCACCAGCGCTCTGCTCATCACCGCCCTGCTCCAGCCGACGGTGGCACGGCTGACCCGGCGGGGCGTACCGCGCGGCCTCGCCACCTCCCTGACCGCCGTCCTCGGCTTCGTCATCATGGGTCTGATCGGCTGGTTCGTGACCTGGCAGGTCATGGAGAACATCAACGACCTCTCCGACCAGATCCAGGACGGCATCGACGAGTTGCGGCGCTGGCTGCTCGACAGCCCGTTCCACGTCACCGAGAACCAGATCAACGACATCGCGCAGAACCTCCGCGACGCGATCAGCGACAACACGGACACGATCACCTCGGCGGGCCTGGAAGGCGTGACCGTCATCGTCGAGGCGCTGACCGGCATCCTCCTGGCGATGTTCTCCACGCTCTTCCTTCTCTACGACGGCAGGCGCATCTGGCAGTGGACCCTGAAGCTGGTGCCGGCGGCGGCCCGGCCGGGTGTCTCCGCGGCGGGGCCGCAGGCCTGGGGGACGTTGACGGCGTATGTGCGCGGCACGGTGATAGTGGCGCTGATCGACGCGATCTTCATCGGCCTGGGTATCTACTTCCTGGACGTACCGATGGCCGTGCCGCTCGCCGTCTTCATCTTCCTGTTCGCCTTCATCCCACTGGTCGGCGCGGTCTTCTCCGGTGCGCTCGCCGTGGTCGTGGCGCTGGTGACGCAGGGCGTCTTCACGGCCGTCATGACCCTGGTCGTGGTGCTCGCGGTCCAGCAGATCGAGGGGCACATCCTCCAGCCGTTCATCCTCGGGCGGGCCGTGCGGGTGCATCCGCTGGCCGTCGTCCTGTCGGTCGCCGCGGGCGGCCTGATCGCGGGGATCGGGGGTGCGGTGGTGGCGGTGCCGTTGGTCGCGGTGACGAACACGGTGGTGGGGGCGTTGCGGGCGTACGCCCATGACGGGCCGCCGGGGACCGACTAGGGCGCCGCCGGGCGGGACTCTCACCCCGTGCCCTGGCTCCTGCCGTGGCGCAGGAGTACGACTCCGTTGCCGAAGGCGCGGGTCTCGATCAGGCGCAGGCTCTTGGGGGCGTCGGCGGCGGCCGGGAAGAGGCGCCTGCCCGCGCCCAGCAGGACGGGGTGGACGTAGAGCCGGAACTCGTCGACCAGGTCGTGGCGCAGGAACTCGGCCGCGAGGTCGGCGCCGCCCACGGCGAGGTCGCCGCCGTCCTGTGACTTGAGGGCCTCGATGTCCTCCACGACGACGTCCCGGACGATCGTCGCGTGCCACTCCGCGCGGCTCAGCGTGCGGGAGAAGACGAGCTTCGGCATGGCGCGCCAGATCGCGGCGAAGTCGGCGACGGGACGGGGCGCGGCGGGGTCCCGGTCGGCCGTGGGCCAGTAGGCGGCCATCATCTCGTAGGTGACACGACCGTCGAGGAAGGCCCCCATCTCCCTGAGTACGTCGTTGAAGTGCGTGTGCAGTTCCTCGTCGACCAGGTGCCAGTCCAACTCGCGGTTCGGGCCCTCCATGTAGCCGTCGAGGGACACGGACATCATCAGGACGATCTTTCGCATGGCGGCGGCTCTCTTCGTGGCTCGGTCGCTGGTTGCAGAGAGAGGATCGCGCGCGTGCGCCTCGGCTGCACGGATATGGCCATCCGACGCGTGCTTCTGTCGCCCGTGATCAGCCACTGCGCCTGGATGCCGGTGGCATCAGAAGATCCAGCCCGGCTGGCATCTCGATCCCCGGACCCGGGCGGACCGCATCGATCTCGTCCGGTGTGACACCGGGAGAAATGACGTCCTTGATGAGCTCCAGGACGGCGGCGAGCTCGGGGTCGAACGGGGGCGGTACCTGGGTCATGGGTGCTCCTCACACTGGTCGCCCGGGGGCACGCGGCGGCTCGGGCGGCCATCATTCGCGCACCGGCGGCCGACCGGGGTTCCGCCGTCCGGCGGAACCTGCCCGCCCGTACGGCGGGTGGCCCGGCCATGACCTTCTTGCCAGGACACGACCCGTGGTTCACCTGCCGTAGGTGGAGGGGATTTCACGTGGAGACATCGCTGTCAAGGCCCCCCGCACCAGGAGTGGGATCGAATTCCTGACCGTAGGTGCTCGTTCACGCTGGGTGGTGTCGACCTTGCAGGTCAGCACCACCCAGCGTGATCTTTGGTCTTGTTCGAGCCCTCTGCCGTGACCGTGTAGACGCGGATCGTCATCCGGGACGGTCTCGGGGCCGGGCGAGGAGTTACCGGGCGTCGGTGGGCGGCGGGTAGTGCGCGGCGCACTCCTGGCAGGCGTAGACCGTGAAGCCGGGGCCGGTCGCGGCGCGCTCCTCGTGGACCACGACCGGGGTGCCGGTCATCCGCTGGCAGTGCGCGCACATGCGGACCGGGCGGCGGCGGGTGTGGTGGCCGCGGTCGGTCATCGGGCGGCTCCCACGCGGATGCCGTGGATGTGGTCCGGGCCGGTGTCGATGCCGAGAGTGGCCAGGTAGAGGGCGCGGCGGCGTTCGCGTTGGTGGCGGCGTTCGTCCGGGGTCAGGAGGTAGGGGCGCACGAGGGGGGATGCGCTGCCGTCGATCAGGTCGGTGACGAGGGGCGGCGGCGGGGCGACTGAGATCGGCGCGGGCGTCTCGGCGCCGAGACGGTGACGGCCTCGGGGGTCCGGAGTGCAGAGGCTCAGCATCCAAGCGAGGAAGCGGACGATAAGGTCCACGGTGTTGGCGCTCCTTTTCAGCGTTGACCACGCCCTGGGACGGCCAGCATCCGTCGCCAGGGTCTTTACGGGCACGTGCACGCTACAGGGTGCAGTTGGGCGGTGTATAGCGGTTAGGCGCACTCCATTGAACCGCACAGCTGAACGACGTCGTACATTGTTCGATATGACGCCGGAGCCACACCAGTCGCCGATCGATCCGAACAAGATCGCGTACGTCTACATGCAGATGGCCGACCACATCGCCGAACGCATTGCCCGTGGCGAGCTCCGGCCCGGCGCCCGACTGCCTGGAGAGCGCGACCTCGCAGCGGAGTACGGAGTCGCGCATCTGACCGCCCGCCGCGCCACCCGCGAACTACGCGACCGCGGTCTCGTGGTCACACTCCCCGCGAAGGGCACCTTCGTCGCGTATCCGCAGGACGGGGAGCCCGGTAACGACGCCACAGGGGCCGGGACGGACGTCTGAGGGACGCGGAGCGGACCCGTCCCGGACGGAACTGCCGCGCCCGTGAACGCGTCCGGGCTTCTCGTTTCACGCCAGGAGGGCGGAGGTGGCGCCACCGTGTGCGGCTGCCATTCGCGGGCTACGCCCGCTCTCCCGACTCCACCGTCTGGTATCCGTCGTCGGTCGGCAGCGCTTTCAGCCGACCCCGCACCTCAGGCTCAGGAGGTCCGGGGGAAGGAGACCTCCACTCGGCGGTTCTTCTTGCGGCCCTCTTCCGTGGAGTTGTCGGCGATGGGGTAGTCCTCGCTGTAGCCGCGCACCTCGAAGGTGACGTTGCCGCCGAGGTCGGCGGCGAGGATGTCGTGGACGGCTTCGGCGCGTTTCTTGGAGAGGGTCAGCCCGTGGGCGTACGAGCCGAGGTTGTCCGTGAAGCCGAAGACTCGGACCGTGCCCGCGCTCTGCTTCCTGATCTCCTCCGCGATCGTCTGGATCCGGGATTGCGCCTGCGGGTTCAGCTTCGCGCTGTCCTTCGGGAAGAGGACCTCCGCCTGGAGGGCGAACGTCACGTTCTCGTTCGTGTCCTCGCGGCGTTCCTCACCGCCCAGGTCCTCCACGACCGACTTGATGTCCAGGACCTTGGCGGGGGCGAGGGTCGCGCCCTGTGCGAGCTTCAGGCCCGGGCTGTTCGCGTCGACTTCCGGGGGCGGTGAGGTGGTGACCGTGCCGGGGGGTTCGCTCGGGTCGTCCGCGGCGTGGGCGGGGGCCGCGAGGGTGAGGGCGGCGAGGACCGCGACGGCCACGGCCAGCGTCGCCGTGCCCGCCGATCCCTGCGTGCCCGTCGTGCCTTTCGTGGCGGCTCGTGGGAAGAGGGCGGTCATCGTCACTCGTCCTCGGAGAGTTCGATCGAGGCGGGGGGCATGGAGCCGACCTGGAAGTCCACGGAGGTGGTGCCTTCGGGTGGGGCGGGGAACTGGGCGAACCAGTCGGTTGTCGCGCCCGTCCCGACACCGCCGGTGAACCTCGTACACAGGCAGCGCCCTTCAGTATCTCGGAGGACGAGGTACTTCTTCTTGCCAGTCTGATCGATCAGGCTCGCGCCCGCGATCGAGCCACCGTTCTTGACCAACTCGCTTTCGTCGCCTCGCCATTCCGCGCCTACCCAGGGTTTGCCGGTGCCGTTGGTCACCGTTCCCCCGACCGTGACGAAGCCACCGCCGTCGCGGGTTGCCGACGTGACTTTCAGCGTCAGGCCACCAGCCTTGACCTCGGTGAGGACTGACTCGGTGGCGGGGGCTTCGGACTCCTGCTTGCCGGCATCTCCGGTGTCCTTGGACGGCGTCGACGATGCCGCCGTGTCCGACGACTTGTCGTCGTCCCCTCCCCCACCGCAGCCGGCCACCGTGAGAACCAGACCGGTGGCAATCGTCACCGTGGTCAGAGCCATACGGCCCTTCATGGTGTACCGGAACTTCATGGACACAGCTTCCTCTCACTCGGCCAGACGCACAGAGAACATCACAGACGCGTCGGGAAGGTCGTCCGGATCGAATTCTCCGGGGTCGATGCCCACGGACTGACCGTCGCAGTCCAGCATCACGGGCTTCGTTGGATCCGCGTCCACGTCGAAGGCACAGCGCGGTTGGATGACTGCGGTCGCCCTGGCCGTGGCCGTCATGCTCTCGGTGCCGGGAATGATCGACTCACCGACGGTGTAGGCCGTCTGCACCTCCACCAGGAAGCCGGGAAAGCCGTTGACCTCAGTGGCCTGGGCACCGCCCAGAACGGTCGACTCGTTCGCGGCGGCCAGTTCCTGGGCTGCGGCTGTGGCTCCTTCGCCGGGCAACTCCCCATCAGGAAGGTCCAGCCAGTCCAGCCAGTCGTCGTCCGCCTTGATGGCACCGCCCAAGTCGAGCAACAGGTCTTCCCGTGCCTGCTGTGCCGCAGCCAACGCCGCGGCGTCCGCTGCGGACTGGGCCCCATTGCGGGCGGAGGCCGCCTGAGCGAACGCGAAGAAAGCCAACGCCGTGAACAGCAGAATCGTCGTCAGCCACATGTAGAGGGGCAGGGTGGATCCTCGATCGCCGAACGGCCGTACGCCCGTCAGCCCCCGATGACGTTGGTCACGGCGGACAGGATCGCACCTGAGATCAGTCCGTCCAACCCCAGGCCGTCGATCATCACGAAAATACCCGCAATAATGATCATGATGCCCGCGTACTCGACGAACCCCGCGCCCGCGTCCCGTCCCTTCCCCCGCATCCGGGAGACGACGGTCCTTCTCCATGCCTCGAAACGGTGCTTCACCTTCATGGCGGTTGCCTTCCCGCGCGATGCCGACACCAACCGGATCACCGTACGTGAAACTCCCCCTACCACGGGTGGGTCCGGGGGCCCAACTTCGCTGAGGTGGAGGGCTCATCGGGGCCACCCCCTGTGGGCCGTGCCGAGCCAGTGGGCGATGGCTTCGCCGCGGGTTGAGGCGTGCAGTTTTGCGAAGATGTGATTGATGTGGTTTTTGACGGTCTTCTCGCTGATGAAGCAGGTGGCGGCGATCTGACGGTTGTTCATGCCGGACGCGATGAGGTCCATCACCTCCACCTCCCTTGAACTCAGACCGAAGGACGGTCGGCCGGCGCGGTCGGGGGCGCGGCGGTGAAGTCGCGGCGCGTACCAGGGGCGAGCCTTTGACGACTGTGCCACAAATGGTTGCAGCTGCGAAGAGGGGTCGTGACTTTCGCGTGAAGGTTTGTAGGAAACGCCGAGCGAACTTGAGACAGTCGGCCGACCCTCCCTCAAGTCCCGCACCGCCTTGATCAGTTCGGGGGCCGTGAACTCGCCGTGGACCAGGTAGCCGGACGCGCCCCGGCACAGGGCCTCGGCCACGACCTCGGGTTCCGTGCTGTAGGTCAGCATCATCACGGGGCAGAGGGCGGCCAGTTCGGGCAGCGCGGTGAGACCGTCCGTGCCGGGCATGCGGACGTCGAGGAGCACGACGTCGGGGTGGTGTACGCGTGCTTCGCGTAACGCCTCCTCGCCGTCGGTGGCCTGGGCCACCACCTCCAGGTCGGGGTGGGTGCCGAGGAGGGCGGTGAGGCCGGCTCGGACCACCGGGTTGTCGTCGGCGACCAGCACGCGGAGGGGTGGGCCGGGGAGTGCCTGGGGCTGGTCAGGCATGGGCGGCCTCCTGTCGGGGGGATTCGGGGGTGGTGGGGGGTGTGGGGAGGGGGACGGGGAGAGTCAGGGTGACTTTCGTACCTGCGGTGGGTGGGACGTGTGGGGTGGGCAAGGGGTTTGAGGCGGGTGGGGTGGGTGGGTTCAGGCGCAGGGTCGCGTTGATGCGGTTCGCTCGTTCCGCCATGCCCAGGAGGCCGAAGTGGCCGGATTTCTGCGCTTCTTCGAGGGTGAGGGCGGGTGGGAGGCCTACTCCGTCGTCCTCGATCGTGAGGTGGAGGGCGTCCGGGGTGACCGCCAAGGAGACCGTCGCCGTCGTCGCCCGCGCGTGGCGGTGGATGTTCTCCAGGGCCTCCGTCGCGATCGCCAGGAGGTGGTGGGTCGTCTCGGGTGGGAGGGGTGGGGGTGCCTCACCCGTGTGGGTCAGGTGGGTGGGGATGGCCGTGCGGGAGGCGAAGTCCGTTGTACGGGCGGCCAGTTCGGGCTTCAGATCAGTGAGGGGCGGGGATGTCGTCAGGTCCGCGTGGCGGCGTAGGTCCGTCAGGAGATCGCGGGATTCCGCCGCGGCTCGGCGGGCCGCCGAGGCCACGAGGGCCGCTTGTTGCCTCACCTTGGTGGGGTCGGGGTCCGGGCGGTCCGCCGAGGTCGCCAGGGCGTCCGCGGCGAGGGCCAGACCGTGGAGGGTCTTGGCCACCGAGTCGTGCAGTTCGCGGGCCAGGCGGGCACGTTCCGACTCCACGGCCTCCGCCACGGCCAGGCGGGACGTGGCCTCGGAGAGCGCCTGGGTGGCCGTACCGAAGCGGAACATCAGGTTGCGGAGGGTGACGCCGATGATGCCGGCCGCGACGCAGAAACCGGCGATGAGGAGGGTGCTGGCGCCCGCGCCAGGGCGGTGTTCCCAGGTGCGGTGGACGGTGAGGAGGACGGTGAGTTGCAGGCCGGTGAGGACGCCGGCGCCGCGCCAGCCGTAGAGGAGGCCGGAGAGGAGGGGGGTGCAGACCGTGGCGTAGGCGAGGGGGGAGGCCGGGGAGGCGGTGAGGAGGAGGACCGCGCCGAAGAGGAGGTCCAGGGCCATGAGGGAGGGATGGGCGAGGAGGCGGGGGGCGAAGCTGTGCCAGTCCCTGAGCATGGCGTAGGAGATGGTGATGCCGAGGACCGCGGCGAGGAGTACGGCGTAGGTCGGGGGGCCGTCCGTGGTGTTGGCCATGGCGAAGGGGGTGCCGATGGCGAGGGTGGTGAGGCGGACGGCGAAGGTCTGGCGGGCGAGGGACTGCAGGGCGTTGAGTTGGAGGCGGAGGGTGGCGGGGGGTGCTGCGTCGTCCGCCAGGTACCCGGTGCCGGGGCCGGGCGGGGGTGGGAGGCGCCTGCCGGCGCTGACAGGGTGCCGCTGCGCCCACCCGTGCCGCCCCGGCGGCACGACTGCCCGCCGCTGAGACGGGGTGGGAATCCGGCCCGGCGGCACGGCTGTCCGCAGACGGGACAGCATGGCGATTCGGCCCCTCGGCGCGACTGTCCGCAGACGGGACAGCATGGCGATTCGGCCCCTCGGCACGGCTGTCCGCAGACGGGACAGGCGGGTGGGCAGGCGGGGCCTCGTCATCGGCCCAGGATCTCGCCGAAGTTGGTGCCCGAGCCGAGGAACATTCCGGTGGCGATGAGGATCATCGTCGCCGGAAGCATGAAGACCAGGGTGACGAGGGTGGCCTTGGGGATGGTGCGGGCGGCACGGCGGCGGGCGTTCTGGGCGTCGGTGCGGCGCATGTCGGCGGCGAGTTGGATGAGGGTCTCGGCGATGGGGGAACCGAGTTCCTCGCCCTGCTGCAACGCCGAGACGAACTGGGCGACCTGTTCGGAGGTGTTGCGTCTGCGGAGTTCGTCGAAGGCCTGGCGGCGGCTCACGCCCATGTCCATCTGACGGAGGGTGATGCGCAACTCGTCGGCCCAGGGCCCCTCGTACTTCTCGGCCACCCGGTCCAGGGCCTGGCGGAAGCCGAGGCCGGCCGAGACGACGACGGCGAGGACGTCCAGGAAGTCGGGGAGCGTGCGGTCGATGACGTCCTTGCGTTCGCGGACGGCCTGCCAGATGGCGGCGTCGGCGGCGAGGAGGCCGAAGGCGAAGGTGAAGGCGGCGAAGAGGGGTCGGCCGCTGGTGAGGAAGACCAGGCCCATGAAGGCGCCGAAGAAACCGTAGACGGCCCGGCGGGCGGCGTAGCGGTTGAGAGTGAGGCCGCCGGGGTTGCCCGCCATGTCGATACGGCGGCGTTTGGCCTCGACCCGGCGGGGGCCCATGAGGCGCAGGACGAGGGGAGCGAAGCGCATGCCCAGGCGGTCGACGGCCGAGCCGGTCCTGGAGACGCGGGTGGCACCGACCTCCAGGGCGAGGGCCAGGTCGCCGGGGAGTTTCGCCTCGGCTCGGATCATGCGGATGCCCAGCAGGGCGCCCGCGACCGCGACGGCCGTCAGGAGGGCCAGCATCACGGGCACCATCGTCGTCGTCATGTGAGGTCCGTCCGCTTCCTTCTCATACTTCGATCTTGCCGAGGCGGCGGATGACGAAGAAGCCGACCGTGTAGAGGCCGATCGAGATCAGGACCAGGACCTGGCCGAGGGGGGAGCCGGTCACGCGGGCCAGGGCGCCGTCGTTCGAGGAGTTGATCAGGAGGAGGGAGCCCAGGCCCAGGAGGGGGACCGTGAAGGCCGTCGCGTTGACCTCGGAGAGCATCGTGCGGACCTCGCGGCGGGTCTCCTTCCGGTCCTCCAGCGTCTGGGTCAGGTTGCGCAGCGAACTCACCACCGAGCCGCCCGCCTTGTTGGACAGGACCAGGGTGGTGACCAGGACGATCAGCTCGCGGGACGGGAGGCGTTCGGCCAGCTCGCCGAGGGCGTCGTCGACGGAACGGCCCAGCGCCAACTGGTCTGCCACGCGGGCCAGTTCCTCGCCCGCCGGGGCCTCCAGTTCCTCCGCAGCCATCGCCAGGGCCGTACGGAGGGCGAGTCCGGCGGCGGTGGCGTTGGCGAGGAGGCGGGCCACGTCGGGGAGTTGGTTGATGAAGGCCTCGATGCGTTTCTGGCGCTGCCAGTTGAGGAAGATGGCCGCGCTCCAGACGCCGACGGCGCCGGCGATCGGGCCGAAGAACGGGGCGAGGGTCGCCGCCGCGATCAGCCAGAGGGTGACCACGGCCATGGCGACGTAGGCGGCGAACTCACCCGCCGTCAGGTCCAGTCCCGTCGCCGTCAGGCGCAGGTGGATCGCGCGGCCGAGGCGGGTGCGGCGCAGGCGGCGGTCGACGGCCGTGAAGCGTCGTACGCGTCCCGCGGCTGTGCGCGGAAGGCCTCCCGGGTTGCCCGCGAGACGGTCGGCCACGGCCTGGCGCCGCGCGCGGCCGGAGGCGTACAGGTGCGCGCCGGCGACAGCCAGGGTGCCGCAGAGGACGGTGGCGCCGAGGGCCAGCAGGGTGGGGTTGTCCAGGGGTGTCGCCATGGTCGGTCCTACCTCCTCGGGGCTCTCGGGGCTATCCGATGGCCTGGCGGGTGTGGAGTACGTCGATGGCCTCGGCGACGCCGTACGCGGGTGGCAGCGGTTCGTCGGCCACGTACAGCTTCTCCGCGACGGGGCGCGGCACCGGCAGGTGTTCGAAGCGGCCCTGCACGACGCGGTCGGCGCCGAGGGGGCTCGCGACGAAGCGGGAGACCGTGGCGATACGGAACTGCTCGCGTCCGTGCGAGACGAGCAGGGCGATCTCGGTGACCTTGCGGGAGCCGTCGGCGAAGCGGGTGAGCTGGACGACCACGTCCACCGCCGAGTTGATCTGGTCCTTGAGGGCCTCGAAGGGGATGAGGACCTCGGACATCGAGCCGAGGGTCTGCAGGCGCATGAGGGCGTCCTCGGCGGAGTTGGCGTGGACCGTGGCGAGGGAGCCGTCGTGGCCCGTCGACATGGCCTGGAGCATGTCGAGGGTCTCGCCGCCGCGGACCTCACCGACGATGATGCGGTCCGGGCGCATACGGAGGGAGTTGCGGACCAGGTCGCGGATGGTGATCTGGCCCTTGCCCTCGATGTTCGGGGGGCGGGACTCCAGGCGGATCACGTGCTCCTGCTGGAGCTGGAGTTCGGCGGAGTCCTCGATGGTGATGATGCGCTCGCGGGGCGGGATCAGGCCGGAGAGCGCGTTGAGGAGGGTCGTCTTTCCGGTGCCGGTACCGCCGCTGACGATGACGTTGAAGCGGGCGCGGACGAAGGCGGCGAGCAGCATCAGCATCTGCTCGTCGAGGGAGCCGAGGTCGATGAGTTCCGGGAGCGTGTACGCGCGGGGGAAGCGGCGGATCGTGAGGGTCGGGCCGGTGAGGGCGAGCGGCGGGATGATGACGTTGACGCGCTCGCCGGTGGGGAGGCGGGCGTCGACCATGGGGTTGGACTCGTCGACGCGGCGGTTGACGGTCGAGACGATCCGCTCGATGGTCTGCATGAGCTGCTCGGTGGAGGCGAAGCGGAGGGGGAGCTGTTCGACGCGGCCGGCTCGTTCCACGAAGATCGAGTCGGGGCCGTTCACCATGATCTCGGTGACCGACGCGTCGGCGAGGAGGGGTTCGAGGACACCGAGGCCGAGTGCCTCGTCGACGACCCTGCGGATCAGTTGGGAGCGTTCGGCGGAGGAGAGGACCGGGCCCTCTCGGCTGATGATGTGACCCAGTACGCGTTCCAGGCGGGCCCTGCGGTCGGCTGCCGTCAGGGTGGACATCTCGGCCAGGTCGATCTCTTCGAGGAGCTTGGCACGGTAGACGGCCACGAGGTGTCCGTCCTCGCGTCCGGTGGACCCCTCGTCGGGGGCGGCGATACGGGATCGCAGGCTCATCTTCTCGTCAACTCCTCTCGGGGGTACGGATGCTGTGGCGGTCGGGTCAGTCGGTGTCGGAGTCGTTGGGCATGGTGACGGTGCGTTCCACGGTGACCGGGTCGAAGAGGGGGATCACGGAGGGGACGGTCACGGTGACCGTGGCCGTGGTGGTGTCGGTGCCGGGGCCCACGTCGGGTTCCGGGTCCAGCCAGGCGCTCGTCGCGGCCACGCCGGCGGCTTCCCCCGCGCCGGGCGACAGCGACTCGGCCCGCGCCGCCGCCCGCGCCGCCGATCCCGCCTGGCTGATGGCGTAGCCGACGAGGCCGAGCTGGATCGCCGCCATGCCTACGAGTAGGAGGATCGGGAGGAAGCCGGCGAACTCCAGGATGGAGGCGCCTCGGTCGTTCCAGCGGCGGGGGCGCGGCTTCGGTCCCGTCGCGGCCGGTTCGGCACCGCCGGGACGGGGGCGCTGGACGGGCGGAGTCATTCCGTATCCACCTCCAGTGCCGCCCCCGCTTCGCCGTTGACAGTCCAGCCGGCGTCGAAGCCGGGGAAGAAGAGGGGGACGTTCGCCTCGACCTCGGCCCGCATGACCGGGCCGCTGGGGGCGCAGTCGATGGAGGTGTCGCTCCAGGCGCCCGGGAGGTTCCCGGCGCCGGCGGCCTGGCAGGCGCCCTGGACGTCGCCGTCGACCGCGTAGGCCGCCGTGGCCGCGCGGGCCGCCTCGTCGGCCGCGTTGCCGGCGAGGGAGTAGGTGTAGCCGTAGAGGGCGGCCTGCCAGAGGATCGCCATGGTGATCAGGATCAGGGGGAACACCCCGGCGAACTCGAGGGTCACCGAACCCCGGTCGCCGCCCTTGCGGCGCAGGACGAGGGCGCTCCGGTCGCCGGCGGCCTTGCGGCGCCGGCCGCCACCGTTCTCCGGCGCGGCGACCAGTTCCAGTTCCCCGGCCAGCGCCCACAGCGCCTGCTTGACGGTCGAGCGGGCGTCGAGGTCCTGGAGGCGGCCCGCGTCGACGACGGACTGGAGTTCCTTGAAGGCTGCGGGGACGGCGGCGCGGGCCACCCTCGTGCCGGTGACCTTCTCGACCAGGGACGGCTGGATCTCCGTACCACGCGAGTGGCGGTTGACGACGGTCAGCGTCTCCTCGGCCTTACGGATCTGGAGGCGGTCCCAGAGGCGGACCATGCGTTTGGCGGCGCGGACCGCGACCACGTCCGGGGTGACCAGGAGGAGCGCCTGGTCGGCCGTTTCGACGGCCGCCGCGGTCGCGGAGTTCATCTGGGAGCCGCAGTCGACCACCACCACGTCGTGGCGCGAGCGGAGGGCCGCCAGGATCTGGCGGGCGACACGGTCCGTCACCTCCTCGCCGCGTTCGCCCTCGGCGGGGGCGAGCAGGAGGGCGATGCCGGTGTCATGGACGTACACCGCCTCCTGGAGGACACGGGGGTTGATGTCCGTGATCCCGGCCAGGTCGGCGACCGAGCGGCGGAACTGCACGTCCAGGTACGACGCCACGTCCCCGGACTGCAGGTCCAGGTCGAGGAGCGCCACCGTGCGGCCGGACGCCCGTGCCGCCAGGGCGAGCTGGACCGCCGCGACGGTTGCACCGACGCCGCCCTTGGCTCCGCTGACCGTGACGACGGTGCCGCCCGGGCCCGCGTACAGCTCCGGCGTACGGCTGCCGAGGTGGCGGCGCATGCCGGCGGACCAGGCGGCGGCGGCCTGGACGCGTTCGGCGAGGGCGTCGTAGGAGAGGGGCAGGTTGACGATGCCCCGGGCGCCGGAGTCCATGGCGGCGGTGAGGACGCCGGTGGTCGTGTCGGAGGTGACGAGGACGACGCCGACCGCCGGGAAGCGCAGGACGAGGTCGCGGACCAGGTCCAACGCCGGTACCGGGCCGATCCGTTCATGGACCAGCACCACCTCGGGCAGCTCGTCCAGCGATTCGGCGGCCAGTCGCGCGAGGGTGTCGAGCAGGGCGGTGGAGTCGGTGACGGGCGGTGCCGGTTCGGCGTCGGTCAGCTGGCTGAGCAGGGTGGTGAGGGCACTGGCCGACTCTACGTCCCCGGCGGCGGGGAGGACACGGATGGTCATCGGCGGATCCCCGTTCCGCTCACGGAGGTGTGGGGTCCGGCCGCCTCACACCGCCAACCCACCCGGGGCTCGCTCGGCACCCCGGCCCCCTTCGGCACCCGGCGCCCTTTCGGCTCACCGCCGCGCGGCACCCTCATCAGCATGCCCACCCGCGGGGGTGTTCGACGCATTCTCGTTCGAGCAGCCCCTCTGCGGACGTTCCGGACCGACCTCATCGCGGGGCCTCCTACTTGTCCTCGTCGAGGGTGTACGAACGGTCGTCCGGTACGACGACCGTGGCCTCGCCGCCCCCGACGAGGGCGAGACGGACGTGCTCGGCGAACGACTCGGCGAACGCGACGCGCTGGGCGTCGGCGGTGTCGAGCGCGAAGGTGATCGGGACGGCCTCGGTCGCCGTGCGCCGGCGGTCGCTGCTGGACTGGCCGGCTTCGAGGGCGGTGAGCCTGCCGACGTCGATGACGCGGGCGTCGGTGACGAGCAGCTTGGACGTGTCCTTGCCCGAGTCGCTGTCCTTCTCCTCGAACGTGGCGTAGATGTTGACCCGCGACCCCGGGTTGATCTTCCCCGCCACACCGGTGGACGCGTCGATCATGATCGCGATCTCCTGCTGCCCCGATTCGAGTCCGGGCCGGTCGACGATCATGTCCGACTGGAGCAGCGAACCCTTCTCCAGCCGGGTGACGGCGATCTTCCCGCGGATCTGCGCCAGATCGGTGACCGCCGTCGCCGACAGCCACCGCTCCGGCATCGTGATTTTCTCGAACTGGCCCGCCGACAGCTCCTTGTAGGGCGCGATGTCGCCCTTCAGCCGGTACGCGGTCACCTCGGGCCCGACCTTCGCGTTCACGTCACGGATCACCGAGAGCACCCCGGCGAAGGCGGCCAGGGCGCACAGGGCCGAGAGGACCAGCAGGATGACGCCGCGGCGCTGGCGTGAGTTCACTACATCTCACCTCGTGGGGACGTGCCGGGCACTTGAGCGAGCCTGCTTTTCCTGCTGGGAGTCCGGGGGTCGGTCCCCGAGTGATGCAGCATGAGCCGAACAACCTCGATCGGGGCGGGGGACGGACGGGGTCGGGCGGTCGGGCGGTCGGGGCCGGATGCGGGGAGCCTTGGCCGCTACGGCCCACGGAGTTGTCGTACGGCGGTCATGTGGCCCCCCGCGGCAGCGCGTGGACGGACCCGGAGCCGGGGCCCGGGACGGGTTCCGGTTCTCGTAACGGTGCCGCGCAGAACCCGCAACGGTCGCCGATGAGTTCCAGGCCGCACCAGTGGCACGTCTCGCGGCGTACGGACGACACGAGCTGGTAGAGCACGGAGACGTCACAGAGACCGGCGGCGAACTCGACGAGCTTGCCGGTCCCCCACCAGCGTGTGGAACCGGCCGGCAGCGGCACCGGCAGGGATCCCTGCACCTGCCAGGCCGGCGCGAGCGTCGCGGTGACCCAGTCGGACGGCGGTTGCGGCCCCTGCGCGACGAGCAGCCGGGTGGCGAACTCGGGTCCCGCGAGGGGCTCCTCGTCGACGGTGTTGAGCCGTACGAGCTGGGGCCGGGGGTTGGCCAGTACGGCGAACCGGGCGCCCGGCATCCACGACTTGGCGTGCGACTTCAGCGTGACCGGCACACGGTCGAGCTTGGCGACGGAACCGAGGAGGGCGCCGGCGTAGATGTAGTGCGCGAGGAGGCGCACGGAGGAGGCGAGCACCCCGGGGCTGAAGTCGCACAGGGACAGCTGCCGCAACTGCTGGGCGAGCAGGGCGAGTCCGAGCGGCGGCAGGTCGACGCCGAGCAGGGCGATGCGGTCGCTCTCCAGCACGGAACGCACGGTGTGCAGCCGCCGGGAGACGGCCGACTCGCCGGAGGCCGAGTGGAGGGCGATGACATAGCCGTGCTGCTCGATGAGCGCGTGCATGCCGAGCAGGGACCCTTCGAGCGTCTCCTGCGGCTGCACGACGGCGGGCGGGGTCTGCCGGTCATGCGGTGGGAGCACCAGATCGGAACTGGTGACGGCTATCGCGGTCGGCACGCTGCACACCACCCCGTTCACTGCGGCGAGGTGGTCGACCACCGCCTCAGACGGCCCCTGTGAGGATCGGCGTCCGCCTCGACGCCCCTCCTGCATCGTCTTGCATCAGCACCATATCCACGGCATGCCCCGATCAACACCGAATCTTCTTGATCGACTCACGGAAGGTACGGCCCGTACCCACGCAGAGTGAGACGCATATGCCCCAACTAGGCAGGCGTGAGCGGGGGTTGGGGCGACCCGGACGGGTGAACGGGTCTCCTGCGGGAGCGTTGACGGCTTGATGGGTGGACAGCGACCGCGTGGTCCCTCGGCAGGGAGCCACGTTCCGTTGACGTCGATGGCGGACTGAGAGCCGGGGAGCACCTGTGGCGCAGGTCACCGGAACCCTCCCCGTCTCGCGGAGAGACACGGGTGTGAGGTGTAAGAGGTGCATACGAGATGAGTGACCCTTCGTCGGCGCGGGTGCGGGCGCGGCGGCTGCCGCCGCCGCGGTTCCTTTCGGCGAGCGATCAGCTACGACCGCTTGATCTTCACGATCGGGTGAACCGCGAAGTACGGGCCTAGAGGAAGTCCGCCCACGGCTGGTCCCAGATCTGCTTCACCGCCAGGACCAGGAACAGCAGGCCCGCGACCGCCAGCATCGTGTTGCTGACCATCCCGCTGCGCCATTCCCGGGGCGTGCGGGAGGAGTTGAGGAGCCAGAGGAGGGTGGCGGAGAGGAAGGGGAGGAAGGCCGCGCCGAGGACGCCGTAGAAAATGATCAGGCGGAACGGCTGGCCCTGGAAGAGCAGGACGATGGGCGGGAAGGTCAGCCAGAGCAGATACGCGCGGAAGGGCCACGAGCGCTCGCGTCGGCCGGAGGCGACCTCCTCGCCCGTCACCTCGCCCTTCCTGCGGAACCGCTCCACGAAGTCCGCGAACATCAGGCTCACGCCGTGCCAGACGCCGATCAGGGAGGTGTACGAGGCGGCGAAGAAGCCGATCAGGAAGAACTTGGCGGTGGCCGTGCCGTACTCGTCGGCCAGGATGTCGCCGAGTTGGATCAGGCCCTTGTCGCCGCTCGCGATGGCGATGTTCGCGGAGTGCAGCAGTTCGGCGCCGACCACGAGCATCGCGATCACGAAGATGCCGGTCGTGATGTACGCGACCCGGTTGTCGAGGCGCATGATCTTCATCCAGCCGGTGTTCGTCCAGCCCTTGGCGTTGACCCAGTAGCCGTAGGCGGCCAGCGTGATCGTGCCGCCGACGCCGCCGATCAGCCCGAGGGTGTTGAGGATCGAGTCCTTCTCGTCCGGCAGGACGGGCAGGAGGCCGGCGAAGGCGTCGCCGAGGTTGGGCGTGACGCGGATCGCGAGGTAGACCGTCACCACGAACATGACGCCCACGAGGACCGTCATGACCTTCTCGAAGACCTCGTACCTGTTGAACCAGACGAAGACCAGACCGGTCAGGCCGCAGGCGATGGCCCACCACTTGAGGTCCATGACGTCCGGGAAGAGGGCCTGCAGGGGCAGGGCGCTGGAGGACATCGCCGCCGCGCCGTACACGAAACCCCAGATCACGACGTACACGACGAAGAACGACGTCGTCCAGCGGCCGAGGCTGGCCCAGCCGTCGAAGAGGGTGCGGCCGGTGGACAGATGCCAGCGGCCGGCCGCCTCGGCGAGGGAGATCTTCACGACACAGCCGATGACGGCCGCCCACAGCAGCGTGTAGCCGAAGTTGCTGCCCGCGATCAGGGTGGCGACCAGGTCGCCGGCGCCGACACCGGTCGCGGCGACGACGATGCCGGGGCCGATGTACTTCCAACTGGACTTGCGGGGGGCCGAAGTCGCGTCCCCGATAGCTGTGTTGTCCGTGGTGTCAGCCATGCCGATCAAGAAAGCGCAAAGCGGGGGCGGGCACAAGGGGGCGTGCGGTGAAGGAAACCGGGGGTGATCTTGAGGATTCCGGGAGCGCCGGGGGGCTGATGCCGACGGTCCGCAGACGGCGCGTGTCGGCGGTGCGTAGGGCGGTGCGTCGCGGTACGGACACCGGTCGTGCCGGCGGACGCGCACGGGCTTCGGCGGACGCGCAGGGTCTCGACGGACGCTCACGGGCCTGGCGCATAGGACGGACGCTCACGGGCCTGGCGCATTGGGACGACGGGCCCCGGCGGCTGGGCGTGCCGTCGGGGCCCGGGCTGTGGCTCCGGGGCGGTCGGGTGTCGTCGCTCGCCGGAACTCGGCGGGCTACTTCGGCTGTCGCCGACCACAGCCGTCGGACCCGCACGTGCCGAGCTCGAACCACACGGTCTTGCCCGGCCCGTCCTGGTGGCAGCCCCAGCGCCCGGCGAGCGCGTCCACCAGGAACATCCCTCTGCCGCTCTCCGATATGCCCGGCGTCCGGCGTAACCGGGGCGGGCGGCCGTCCGAGTCCGACACCTCACAGCGCAGTACGCCGTGCGCGGCCGACAGGGTCAGCTTCAGACGGCTCTCCGCGTGCACCAGCGCGTTGGTGACCAGCTCGCTCACCAGGAGTTCCGCCGTGTCGGTCTGGTCGAGCAGTCCCCACCCCTCCAACTGCCTGCGCACCTGCGCGCGGGCCTGTGCGGCGGCGGTGGGGCGTGGGTCGTACTCGACGCTCAGGTGGCCCGCCCCCATAGGTGGTTGGGGGTACGAGGCGTAATGGGGGCCGGAATCCGGAAGGAGTCCCCCGGAGAGTTGCAGCATGCTTCCAGGGTTGCCCCCGCGTGCGCCCCGCACACGGGGAGGACTACCTGTTTCCGACCGTGCATATACCTGTCTCCCGCCCCGGTACGTCCGTAATTGCAGCCGTACGGGGCGGATTGGCATGTACGTGGGCGTGTGCGGCTCGTTTCGGCCACGCGAACCCCGCACTCGCCACCCGCTCTTGACCTGGTCATGCCACGCCCGCACCATGAGCGCCACACCCGCACCAGGGTCCGGCGGACACCCCACGGTCGCCGGCCGGGCCCGAGGCACGTCGCAAGGATCCACCCCCCGCTCCACTCCCCACTTCCGGAGACCCCGGAATCCCTGGAGAAAACAGGAGACTTCATGCGACTCCGCATACGCGGCAGCTCGGCGACGCCCGGCGGCACGGGCAGGAGATCAGGCCGCCGTACCGCCGCCCTCGCCACCCTGCTGGCGCTGGCCCTCGCCGGGCCGGTCGCCACGACCTCCACGGACGCGACGGCGACCAGCGCCGAGCGGCCCGGGGCCTCGGCGGACGACATCCGCCAGTACGAGGTCCATATGCACTCCGACACCAAGTCCCGCACGGCGCTGCAGCGGGCCGGCGTGACCGTGGACGACGCCGACGACCACACGGTGTTCATCTCCGGCCGCGCGGACCAGGTCAAGAAGCTGAGGCAACAGGGCTACGAGGTCACGCCGCTCGGCGCGGTGCCGGACCGGTCGAACGGCGAGGACGACGTACGGCTCTTCGACTTCCCGTCCGCCGACTCCCGCTATCACAACTACGCGGAGATGACGAACGAGATCGACTCCGTCGTCTCGGCGAACAGTTCCATCGCCAGCCAGCGGGTCATCGGTACCTCGTACCAGGGCCGGAACATCGTCGCCATCAAGATCAGCGACAACGTCGGCACGGACGAGTCCGAGCCCGAGGTGCTGTTCACCCACCACCAGCACGCCCGTGAGCACCTCACCGTGGAGATGGCGCTCTACCTGCTGAACGAGCTGACCTCCGACTACGGCACCGACTCCCGGGTCACGAACATGGTGAACAACCGCGAGATCTGGATCATCCCGGACCTCAACCCGGACGGCGGCGAGTACGACATCGCCAGCGGTTCCTACCGCTCGTGGCGCAAGAACCGGCAGCCCAACAGCGGTTCGTCGGCCGTCGGCACCGACCTCAACCGCAACTGGAACTACCGCTGGGGCTGCTGCGGCGGCTCGTCCGGGTCCACGTCCTCGGACACCTACCGGGGTCCGTCCGCCGAGTCGGCGCCCGAGGTGAAGGTCGTCGCGAACTTCGTCCGCAGCCGGGTCGTCGGCGGTGTCCAGCAGATCAAGACGGGCATCGACTTCCACACGTACAGCGAGCTGGTGCTCTGGCCGTTCGGGTACACGACCGCCGACACGACGACCGGAATGACGGCGGACGACCGGAACGCGTTCGCGGCGGTCGGCGGGAAGATGGCCGCCAGCAACGGATACACGCCTGAGCAGGCCAGTGACCTCTACGTCACGGACGGGTCGATCGACGACTGGCTGTGGGGCAGCCAGAAGATCTTCGGATACACGTTCGAGATGTATCCGTCTTCGGGCTGGGGTGGCGGGTTCTACCCGCCCGACGAGGTGATCGCCCGGGAGACCGCGCGGAACCGGGACGCGGTGCTGCAACTGCTGGAGAACTCGGACTGTATGTACCGGTCCATCGGCAAGGAGGCGCAGTACTGCTAGCGCGGCACTGCCGGCAGCAGGTGGCTATGTGAGCGGGGAACTGCGGGCCGTACGTGGCCGGGCGCGCAGTTCCCCGCGCCCCTACGAAGCGTCAGCGTCGTCGTCGACGGCGGCGGCGGCGTCCGCGTCGTCGTCGAAGTAGGCGTCCAGGACCTCGTCGATCCGGGTTTCCCACTCGGCGTGTTGGGACTTGGCCGTGGCCTCGATCTCGATGGGGTACCAGCGGCTGTCGGGGGTGTGGACCGTGACGGTGAAACGCTTGCCGAAACGGGGGGACTCCGTCTCGATCGCGCCGATCTCGTCCCAGCCGAAATCGCACTCCTGGTCGTCCAGGCGCAGCCGTACGCCACGGCTGTCGGCGACGATCTTCGCGCGGCGGTCGGAGGCCTCGAAGACGGGGCCGTCGTCCGTGTCCGCGCCTTCCGAGTCCTCCGCGCCTTCGGAGGACTCGGAGTCTGCGGAATCCGCGTCCGCCTCGTCATCGGCCTCGCCGTCGGAGTCGGCCTCGACACCGTCCGAGGTCTTCTCGACGGACGTCTTCTCGGCGGAGGCCGGCTCGTCCTGGTCCGGGGCGGCCTCGTCCGGCTCCTCGGCCTCGGCGGGTTCGACCGACTCCGTCGGCTTGGTGTCCTCCGGCTCCTCCTGCTTCTCCTTCTTCACGGACACCGGTGCCGTGAGTCCGGGGATGTGCGACGGGTCGACCGCGGCGGCGGCCAGGGGCTGGTTGTTCGAACCGATGCGCTGCTCCACAGCGGGCAGTATGGTCGACGACCCTGTGCCGGGAACAGTCGGGCAGGCATATGTCCGCATCTGGGTTTCCCGGCCGCACACCTGCAAGCGATATGCGCAATGAACGTTGCACACGGTGCAACGCGTCTCGTCAGGGAGGCTCTTCATGAGTGTCGTGCGTGTCGATGGGCTCGCCCGTCTGGCTGCCGAACGCGTCGACCACCGCTTCAAGGGCCTCCCGCCGGACGCCGACGGCCTGACGGTGGCCGAGTTGGCCGCCCAGCGCCGGAACCTGTTCACCGGCGGCTTCACCACCCCCGTGCTCGCCCTGTCCGCCGAGCGCCTGGAGCACAACCTGGCGCTGATGGAGACCTACTCCGCCCGTCACGGTCTCGCCTTCGCCCCGCACGGCAAGACGTCCATGGCACCGCGGCTGTTCTGGCGGCAGATCGAGCGCGGCGCGTGGGGCATCACCCTCGCCGTGCCCCATCAGGTGCGCGTGGCGAGGAAGTTCGGGATCGAGCGGATCTTCCTCGCCAACGAGGTCGTCGATCCCGCCGCCCTGCGCTGGTTCGCCGCCGAACTCGCCGCCGACCCCTCCTTCCGGCTCGTCTGTTACGTCGACTCCGTGCGCGGTGTGGAGCTGATGGACGCGGCGCTGCGCGGTTCCGCCCGCCCGGTGGACGTCGTCGTGGAGCTGGGCGCGGGTGAGGGCGCGCGGACGGGGGTCCGTACGGAGGCGGAGTGCGCGGCGGTCGCGGACGCGGTGGCCGGGGTCGGCACACTGCGGCTGGTCGGGGTGGCCGGCTACGAGGGCGAGGTGCCGCGGGCCGACCCGGAGCGGGTGCGGGCGTGGCTGCGCCGGCTCACCGCGCTGGCCGTCGACTTCGACAAGACCGGGCGGTTCGCGGGGCTGGAGGAGATCGTGGTCAGCGCGGGCGGCAGCGCCTGGTTCGACGCGGTGGCCGAGGTGTTCGCCGAGATCCCCGAACTGTCCGTGCCCGTACTGAAGTTGCTGCGGTCCGGCGCGTACGTCTCGCACGACGCGGGGCACTACCGGCGGGTGACCCCCTTCAACCGTGTCCCCGAGGAAGGCGCCCTGGAGCCCGCCTTCCGCCTCTGGGCCCAGATCGTCTCCCGCCCCTCCCCCGCCAGGCCTTCGCCAACGCGGGCAAGCGCGACGCCGCGTACGACCTGGACCTGCCCGCCGCCGAGGCCGTACGGGACGCCGGCACGGGCGCGGTCCGCGACGCCACCGGGATCACGGTGACGGGTCTGTCCGACCAGCACGCCTGGCTGCGCACGGAGACGGGGGCAGAGCTGGAGGTCGGCGACTGGGTGGGGCTGGGGCTGTCCCATCCGTGCACGTCGTTCGACAAGTGGGAGCTGATTCCGGTGGCGGAGGCGGACGGGACGGTCGTGGAGTACGTCCGCACGTTTTTCTGAGACCTACCGACCGGTACCGGAAGGTGGCGCACATGGGGCTCGCCGTGGGCCGGGAGGTCGCCGGGTTCGGCGGCGGCCACTGCCCGCGCCACCGCTCGTACGGGACGTTCCCGCACCGTCCCGGCCAGGTAGGCGGGGGAGTTGGGCGTGCTGTCGCTGGAGGAGCGCGTAGCCCACCTCACCTCCCGGCCCGCTGCCCGGCTCCGGCTCGCCGACCGTGGACTCGTCCGTGAGGGGCACGCGTCGGCCTCGTACGTCGGCCCGGCGACCGGGGCCGCCGGGCCGACGTACGAGACACCGCGCACGCTGCCCACCGGCATCCCGTACGCCCTGGTCGACGGCCGTTTCGCCGTCGAGGACGGCAGGAGGACGGACGTGCCGGCGGGCCGGGCTGTCCGGCGCGGCGCCTGAGGAGGTTCGCTACGGCTTGGGAAGTATGCAGCCGCTCCGGGTGAGGTCGAGCTTGTTGTCCACGCCGAAGCAGGCCGCGACGTGCCAGGTCTGCTGGGCGTAGTTGATGCCCCGGCGGACGGTCACCGTGCCGTTCGCGTCGACCTCGCAGGGGTTGTTCACGGTGCAGCGCTGTCCGGACTCGTTGCCCGTGTTGTTGACGCCGACGACCTTGCCGGTGGCGTCGTCGAGGACCGGGGAGCCCGAGGTGCCGCCGATGGTGTTGCAGGCGGAGGTGTAACGGATGGAGTCCTTCCAGGTCCAGTCACCCTCCTTGAGGCGGTACGCGTTCCCGTCGACACCGCAGCTGTAGATCCGCTTCCAGTACCCGGAGACGACCTTGATGGCGGTGCCGGCGGCCGGGCGGGCGGTGTCGAAGACGAGCGCGTCGATGCCGTACGAGCTCCTGATCTGCGCGTACGTGGTGGTGAGCTGGTACAGCGCCATGTCCGTGTCGGTCATCGTGCCGTACGCGATCTTGCTGGCGCGGAGCGTGCCGACGCGGGTGCCGGCGGAGTTGAGCAGGCCGAAGGTACGGCTGGAGGCCCGGTCGACGAGGACCTCGCCCGGGCGCGGGAAGCCGCTCTCCAGGCAGTGGCCGTTGGTCATCACCAGCGCCGGGTCGTTGTCCTCGGAGTCGGGCATCCGGACGACCGAGCCGGAGCAGTTGCTGAGCGAGACGGTGCCGGCGAAGTTGACGGCCTGGGCCGCGGGGGCCGCGGCGGCCAGGTCGGCGACGGTCCTGTTCGCCGTCTCGACGAGCGTGCCGACCGCCGTCTTCGCGGGCGCGTTCGCGGGCTCCGACGCCGCGACCGCGGGTGCCGCGCCCGCCCCGGTGATCACCAGGGCGAACAGCGAGGCAACGAGAGGTTTTCTCATGTGGGGGTCCCCTCTTGCTACGTGGGTGACGGAAGATCTTCCGGCCACCGCAGTTTGTCATGCGCATTGTGAAGGCGATGCGGGGGACGAGCAAGGAGTTGGTTCCGGCCGTGCGATCTTCGGCCAGGGGGTGACTGCCTCTCACCGGCCGCCGTCGAGCGGCCTCGTTGGGCTACCTGGGGCCCTTCGTGGATCCTTGGCCGCGGCCCTGGTTGCCGTTGGAGTTGCCTCGGGGCGAGGAGGACGCCGAGGCGGAGGCGGAGGGCGAGGAGGACGGCGTGGTGGAGGCCGTGGGGGGCGTGGTGCCGGAGGGCTCGGAGGTGGTGACGGCCGGGGACGGGCTCGGGGAGGTGTCCGGGGAGGAACCGCCGGGGGATGCCGTGGGCGCCGTGTCGGCGGATCCGCCGGCTGACGGGGAGGCCGCTTCCTCCTCGCCGGACCGGGCGCCGACCTGGGCGGACCCGACGGGCGCCGGGACACCCGGGCCCTCCTGGCCCGAGGGGCCGATCCCGGCCAGTCCCGCCACCGCGGCACCCACGAGCACCGCGGCGCCGATACCGCCCGCGATCAACGCGCCCCGCCGCCTGGCCCGACGCCGCCCGAGCCTGGCCCTTCGCCCGTCCGTGGGCCGCGCCCGACGCCCGGCCGCGTCCGGGACCAGGGACTCCGGGACGCCCGGCCCGCCCTTCGCCCCCCGGCCACCTGCCCCGTACGGCACATCGGCCCCGTACGGCACATCGGCCCCGTAGGGCGCATGATCCCCGTAGGGCGCACCGGTCGCGGACGTCTCGACCTCGCCGTACGACACGCGCCCCGCCGCCGTACCACTCCCACCCGAACCGGCACCCACGGGACCCGGGCCATGCGCCACGACCTCGTCCAGCTGCACGGTGTCGTCGTAGGCGTTCTGCCAGCCGTGGGCGGCGGCGGGGTCCCTGAAGGTCTCGTAGGCGGGGGTGGCGGGGGAATCGCCGATGGGGTGGTACACGTTCGGCGGAGTCCGGACGTCGGCGTTGTTCCGGTCCGGCCCGTGCGCCCTGTCCACGCCGCCCACCCCATTCATCTCGTTCCACTGCCTTCGTGTCGCGTGCCGTACGACCGTGTGTCATGCGGTCGGTGACCTGTGTGGGGGGCGGCCGGACCTGTTGGCGGATTCTAGAGAGGAGTGGGGCCGGGGGACAGCGGCGGGGCATTTCGGGGTATAGCAGCGGCCCCACGTGGTGGAAAACACGGTCCGGAAAGCGTTACCGGGCCGTAAGCTCGCGGACATGCAGGTGATCCAGTCGACCAAGCTCGCCAACGTCTGTTACGAGATCCGGGGCCCGGTGCTCGAGGAGGCGATGCGGCTTGAGGCTGCGGGGCATCGGATCCTCAAGCTGAACACGGGCAATCCGGCCGCGTTCGGCTTCGAGTGCCCGCCCGAGATCCTGGAGGACATCCTCCGCAACGTGTCGTCGGCGCACGGATACGGCGACGCGAAGGGGCTGCTGGCCGCCCGCCGGGCCGTCGTCATGCACAACCAGACCCTCGGCATCGAGACGGACGTCGAGCACGTCTTCATCGGCAACGGCGTCTCCGAGCTGATCGTGATGGCGATGCAGGGCCTGCTCGACGACGGCGACGAGGTGCTCGTACCCTCCCCGGACTATCCGCTGTGGACGGCGGCGGTGTCACTGTCCGGCGGCACCGCCGTCCACTACCGCTGCGACGA
Source organism: Streptomyces sp. TG1A-60 (assembly GCF_037201975.1). Taxonomy (NCBI): domain Bacteria; kingdom Bacillati; phylum Actinomycetota; class Actinomycetes; order Kitasatosporales; family Streptomycetaceae; genus Streptomyces; species Streptomyces sp. TG1A-60. Next base: position 2,955,410 of record NZ_CP147520.1, read on the forward strand.
GCAGTCCGACTGGATGCCGGACCTCGCCGACATCGAGCGGAGGGTCACCGACCGCACCAAGGCGATCGTCGTCATCAACCCGAACAATCCCACGGGCGCTGTGTACGACGAGGCGATGCTGCGCGGCCTGACGGACATCGCGCGCCGCCACAACCTCCTCGTCTGCTCGGACGAGATCTATGACAAGATCCTCTACGACGACGCCACGCACACCCCGACGGCCTCGGTCGCCCCCGACCTGCTGACGCTCACCTTCAACGGCATGTCGAAGGCGTACCGGGTGGCCGGCTACCGGGTGGGCTGGATGTCGATCTCCGGGCCGCGCGCGCACGCCGACTCCTACATCGAGGGCCTGACGATCCTCGCGAACATGCGGCTCTGCGCGAACATGCCGGGCCAGCACGGGGTGGTGGCCGCGCTCAGCGGACGCCAGACGATCAATGACCTGGTGCTGCCGGGCGGGCGGCTGAAGGAGCAGCGGGACGTCGCGTACGAGCTGCTCACCCAGATCCCGGGCGTGACGTGTGTGAAGCCGAAGGGCGCGCTGTATCTCTTCCCACGGCTCGACCCCGACGTCTTCAAGATCAAGGACGACCGCCAGATGGTCCTCGACCTGCTTCGCCGGGAGAAGATCATGGTCGTCCAGGGCACCGGCTTCAACTGGGCCGAGCCCGATCACTTCCGGGTCGTGACCCTGCCTTCGGTCGGCGACCTGCGGTCCGCGATCACCCGGATCGGCAACTTCCTGGACGGATACGGGCAGGCCTAGCGCGGACAGCGGCAGGCGTGGGCGCCACGCACGAGATGGACGCACCAGGACTTTCGGACCTCGCTCAACTTTAGACGGAATCTAAGCTAGAGTGGTCGTCCGAGAGCTTGGAGGCCATCCCATGTACGAGCCGATCCGCACCAAGTCGGTCCACACGATGGCCGGCACGACATCCTCCGACTTCCCTCACCGTTCGCGTGAGGAAGAGCTGGACATCCAGCTCGCGGGTCATCTGGCGGCGCTGCTGGCGGCGACCGACGAGCTCCGCGCGCTGGCTCCCTCCGACGACCTCGACGTGGCCGCGGCGCGGCTGTCCGCGCGGGTCGCCCGGCTGCGGGGCGGGCGTCCGCCCGTACGGTCCTCGGCGGGCGCCGCCGACGGTCCCGAGCAGGAGGCAGCCGGGCTCCACCGGCGCGCCCACGACCTCGCGGGCCGCGCCCTCGTCGTCGCGGCGTCCCGCGCGGACACGGCGTCGGCGATCCTCGCGGCCGAGCGCATGGACGCGCACGCCGCCGCCTTCGCCGCCCCGTCCGCCCCCGCTCCCGCCGTGGCCGCCGCCTCCGCCGCCGAGTCGCTGCCGCGCGAGTTGGCGGCCCGCTGAGGCGGCGTGGCGCTGCGGCGCCGTAGCGCCACGGCGGAACCGCCGGAAGGCCGCTTCGTGACTAGCCGACGTGCCGCCGGGTGATGCCCCACCACGCCGACGCCCTACCGCACGGACGCCCTACCGCACGGACGCCCTACGCACGGGTGCCCCTCCGAACCGACGCCCTACTCACGGGTGCCCCTCCGAACCGACGCTCCCCCGATCTGTTGTCCCCTGCGCCGAAGGCTCCCCCGGGAGCCCGGCTTCCCCTGACGGCCCCGGTCCGCGTGCATCCGCAGCGACATGCGGACCGGGCGCCACAACCGCGGCCCGGCGGCAGGACCGGCCCGCGCGGTGCCTGGAGGTCCGCTCCGCCTGCCCCTCTCAGTCGAGGTTGGTCAGGAGCACGATGAGGAGGACCACCCCGAGGACCACGGCCAGGACCTTCAGCGCGGCGTACGGGGACGGCGGCCGGCCCGGCTGGGGTGGCGGGATGGGGACCGACGGGGGGCGGGGCCCGTTGAAGACGTCGTGGCCGGTGACCGCCGCTCGGGTGCACCAGGGGCAGGTCGGCAGGTGGGAGCCGTAGGTGTGCAGGGGCCGTACCGTGCAGGCGCGCACCCGGCCGCGCTCCTTGTCGAGGGCGCGGAGCCAGGCCTCGGCCGGGGGTCGGGCGGCGGGGTCCTGGACGCCGGGGCCGAAGGCGGCCCTGGCGAGGGTGAGGAGTTCGGGCGGCAGGACGGACGGGTCGATCGTGCCGCGCGGGATGGTGACCCGCTCGGGGCGGACGACATAACTGCAGCTCGCGGCGATGTTGTCCTTGACGGTCGACTCGGAGGCGCTCTCGTGCGGGACCCCGCCGAAGGGATGGTTGCCGGCGGTGAGCAGTTGGTAGACGAGGACGGCGAGGGCGAAGTCGTCGCTCTGCCGGGTCGCGGGGCCGCCCGTCTGGCGCTCGGGGGACGAGTAGTCCGTGGTGTGCATCAGGCACGGGAAGAGTTCGCCGGTGACCGGGTCGGTGAAGGCGATGGAGTCGCAGTCGAGGAAGGTGACGAAGCCGTCGGCGTCGACGACGACGTTGCTGCTGGAGAAGTCGCCGATGACGAGGTCGTCGTAGTGCATCCGGGCCGTCATGAAGGCGAGGTTCCAGGCGACGCCCAGCAGGAACCGCCAGTCGGCCCGGTGCGGGAAGAGCCTGAGGCGCTGGACGCGGGTGAACAGGCCCACGAGCTGGACGTGGCGGGGTTCGCCGAAGCGGCGCATCGCGTAGCCGAGGAACTCGCCCTTCGTGCCCCGGGCGATCGCGGTGGGCCAGGCCAGCTCCGGCGGCTGGTTGGCGTCCGTCGGGCGGGCGGCGAGCGGGGACATGGTGAGCATGCGGGCCAGCCGGCGCTCCTGGTCGGGGCCGGGCGTGTCCCGGTAGATCTTGACGACGATCCCCGCGTCGCCCTCCACCGGGAACACGGCCGCCTGCCCGCCGCCCTTCAGTGGCAGCTCGGCCAGGGTGACCCGCCTGCCGTCGAGAAAGACCGTCCGGCCGCTCATGGCCGTACCTCCGCATGCTCGTCGGACCGCTCATCACGGCTCACCACCGGCCACGTCCGACCGTGCCCGGCGGGGGCCACCAACGCCGGCGAACCGGTGGGGCCGCCTCCACCGCCGACGATGGCCGGTGGAGACCACCACCGCCCCGGCCACGGCCTGCCTTCTCCGGTTGCCGCCGGCCGTCCCGTCGGTCGGCGCCATCCAGCTCCTGGTCGTCGCCGCCGGGCCCGCTCAGTGCCGCTCAGTGCGATCCGTGCCGATTTCGCGCCGATCCGTGCGTACCGCCCGCAGCAGCGTCTTGTCGTCGGCGTTGAGGGCGGTGAGGCGGTCGGAGCGGAGGAGGGCGGAGAGGCTGGTGTCCTGGGCGTCCTCGGGGGCGGTGTCGAGGGAGCGGAAGACGGCGTCGGCGAAGGAGGTGTTGGGTGACTGGGCGCCGCCGGCCGGGCGGTTGAGCATGGCCTGGGCGAGGCCGTCCGTGGAGAGCAGCACCCCGTCGACCCCGGCGTCCGACACGCACTCGGTGTGCGTCCAGCGCCCCATGTCCGGCGAGGTCAGGAACACCGTCTCGTTGCTGTACTCGCTGGCCGCCGCGGCCTGCGGCAGCAGATGGAACTGCCGTTCCCCGTCCTCCGTCCCGGCCCGCACGACGACGAACCCGTCCCCCACGGTGAGGTGCCCGATCCAGCCGGGCGCGAGCACCACCACCGTGAGCGTCGTGGCGAAGTCCTGCGCGTCGGCGCCGGTCCGGTCGAGGAAGTCCGTGCTGACGTCGTGCAGGGCGTTCCGCAGCAACTCGTGCACGGTCTCACCCGGTCGCGCCTCCACGGCCGCCCCGGCCCGCCGCGCGAAGTGTTCCGCCGCGAGCTGCACCGCGAGCCGTGCGCCCTCCTCCGACCGGGGCCGGCTCCCGGCCCCGTCGGCGACGGCGAGCACGGCGACGGAGAAGGAGGTGGCGTAGGCGCAGGCGTCCTGGCAGGGCAGGCCCTGGCGCCGGTGCCGGTAGCCCTCGACGCTGAGCCCGTGGATCCGCCAGGGCGGAGCGGCGGTCACCTCACGCCTCCCAGGCGGGGCGTTGCGTCTTGAACTGACTGAAGATCTTCTCGAACACCTCGTCCCCCGCCCCCTTCTGCTCGGCGTTGGCGCTGGCGGACATCATCTGGAGCAGCTCCCGGAACGGGAACCCCTGCAACCGGGCGTTGAACTTCGGCGCGAACGCCCGCAGCACCCGCTCCCCCATGTCGGTGATCCCGCCGACCCCGATGGCGTACAGCCGGAACCGGCGCGCGCTCTGTTCCTCGGCGAGGACGTGGACCAACCGGTGCCAGGAGTCGGTGAGATGGCCGGTCGGGTCGGTGGGCAGCCCGTCCGTGACGAGGCAGATCTGCGGCCGGTAGTACTGCAGCCCTGACGCCCGCAGTTCGCTCTTGCGGGCCGCGACGATGTGCATGGCCAGCTCCAGCGCCTCCGTCATCAGGGTGACCCCGGCGGCCGTGAGCTGCGGGGCCTGGAAGGCGTGCGCGGGTATGAAGGGGCTCACCCGGCTGCGCGGGTCGAGGAGTCGGGGCCCGCGCCAGGCGCCCACGCCCTGGCCGCCGAAGGTGACGACGGCCACCTCGACGCTGTAGCTGAGGCTCACGTCGTCGTGGAGTTCGCGGGTCCACTCGGCGAGCGCGTTGTTGAGCGCCTGGATCGGCTGACCCGCCATGGAGCTGGACGTGTCGAGGCAGAGCACGAGCGGCATGCGCTGCGCGTTGTTCTCGAACTCGATGTCGGCGTACTCCGCCGGCAGCGTGGGCGGGTATTCGCTGTGCATCGTTCATCCCCCTGTGCTTCTGACGTTCGGGGTCGTGCCGGCGCCGCGTGGGCCCCGGCAGTCCCTTTCCGGGCGTGCTCCCCTGTCTCCGGGCGTGCCCCCTCTTTCTGGGCGTGCCTTCTGTCTCTGGGCGTGCCCCTTATCCGGGCGTGCCCTTCGCGTGCCGGGCGGCGGCGGGCGGGAAGGCGTACAGGACGTCGGAGTCGCGCTCCCGCGCGTCGGCGACGTCGACGAGTCCGCCGGGCGCGGGCGGCGGACGGCCGGGCTCGGCCCACACCGCCCTGCGCAGCACCCGGTCGAGTTCGACATAGCCCTGCGGATGCAGTTCGGTGCGTACGACCGCGGTCCGCGCGTGCGTCGGGCGGGCCCCGACCTGCCGTCCGTGGCGGGGCGCGGGTGTGACCCTCAGCCGGGCGGTGCTCTCGTCCCCGTCCGCGCCCCTGCCGCGCGCCGCGTGCGCCGGCGCCGCCCGCGCGGGGCCGCCTAGCCCCCGCGCGGGGCCGCCTTGCGCCCGCGCGGGGAAGACCGCCCGGCGCCCCACGGCCACCGGGCCTCTGGAGCGCCGGATCACGATCACGAACGCGAGGAGCAGCAGGGCGAGGAGAAGGCCCATCCAGAGGGCGGTCCGGGTGGTGCCGCTGTAGCCGGAGGCTTCGCTGTCGGGGGTAGCGGCTTCCTCGCCGTCGCCCTGACTCTTGTCGTCCCTATCCCCGTCGGCCTTGTCGCCCTTGTCGCCCTTGTCGTCGGCCTTGCCGGACCCGCTCGACGGGGCGGGGCCCGTGTCGTTCTCCACGGGTTCGACGGCGAAGACGTTGGCGGAGACGTCCGCCGCGAACCCCTTGTCGACAAGCTGCTTGCCGGGGAGCGTGCGCGACCCCGGCTCGGGGCCGACCTCGCCGCACAGCACGTTCCGGTCGCAGAGGCCGAGCGCCCGCAGGTCGGCCTCCGTCTTCGGCCGCAGCCGGTCGATCGTGGCACCGCGGTCGACGAGCAGTCCGTCGGCGAGGAGGAGAAGCGCCGTCCCGCCCTCGCCCGTACTCGTGCCCTTCGGCACCTGAACCACGAACGGGTGGGTGTCGTCGCGGAGCCGCTCGATGTCCTGCCGCTGCGGCGCCCCGATCTCCTCGTACTTCAAGGTCCCCCGCAGGGTGATCACCACGGGCCCGTCGGGGATCCGCTCGGCCCAGCACTTCAGCCGTTCCGTGAAACGGTCCTCCGCGCACGAGTCGGCCACCGCGACCGACGATCCCCCCGGCACCAGCACGACCAGCAGCCCCACCAGCGCACCGAGAAACGACAAACGCCCGATCGCACCCATCGCACCGACCCCCCGTGGCCTGAAAGGCACGCCCCCGCGGCCCTGAAAAAGCCCATCCCATAGTGGAGCAGGCGGCCGGGTGGCCGGAAGGGTTTGGGGAATTCCGCCAAGGGACTTACGGCGAGTTACGGCGATTTTCGATCAGTACGCCTTTCACTTCTACAACTTGAACACCTGATGGCAACGACTGAACATCTGCCGCGCCCGGTCCACCCAGTCATGGGCCAGGGCGTCGAAGTCCGCCTGGGTGATCCGGCACGTCAGCGGCAGATCGCAGACCCCGGCGAGACAGGGACGCGGACCGCGCACGTCCCACACGGAAAGCATGGGGTTCAGTTGTTCGGTATTCCATGCGTTCGACGCCGCGGCGGCGATGGCGAGTTGGTCCTGTCGCAGGAAGTTCCCGTCCGTGGCGAAGGCGACGAGGAGTTTCCTGGTCGTCATGAATCGCACCGTGACCACCCGTCCCGCCTCCTGGAGGTCGAATTGCAGGGACACGGAGACGGTGTCGTGCACCGTGTGGAGATTCCGCCGGGCGACCCAGTTCTGCACCAACTGCCGCCAGTGCGTGCCGAGGTCGTAGATCTCGGAGTTGCGCCCCGGATGCGAGTCACGCCCGGAGAAGGAGTCACGTCTCGCATACGGGTCGCGGCCCGCGTACGAGTCGCGGCCGGGGTAGGACTCGCGGCCCGGGTGGGAGTCAGGCACCGTCACGGACCACCGCCCCGGTGACCATGGCGTCGGTCAGCCCGGCGTCGAGCAGCGCCTGCGCGTGCAGCAGCAGACAGGAGGGCACGGACTCGCTCGTCGTACGGCGCCGGTGGCGGTCCTTCAGCTCCTCGTACCGCACCTCGATGGTCCGGGCCACCTGCGGCGGCGGCCACACCTCGGCCCCTCCGCCGTCCCCCACCAACTCCTCCAGGACGTCGGCGAGTCGAGGCCGGTCCTCGGGCCGCTTGGCCAGACAGCGGGCGACGAGGGGCCGCAGTCCCGCCGGTACGCCGTCGAGCCGGGGTGCTCCTCGTTCGACCTCGACCCGCACGCCCTCCCCGCCGCCGTGCGGTGGGCGGCCGGTGAGCGCGTACACCAGGACCCCGCCCAGCGAGAACACGTCGCTCGGCGGGCCGACCCGGGCGCCGCGGATCTGCTCCGGGGACATGAACGGCGGGGTGCCGACGACCACGCCGACGCGGGTGAGACCGGGGGCGCCGTCCACGCGGGAGATGCCGAAGTCGATGACGCGAGGGCCGTCCTGGGCGAGCAGGACGTTCGCCGGCTTGAGGTCGCGGTGGACGACACGGGCGGCGTGGATGGCCTGCAGCGCCTCGACCAGGCCGGCGCCGAGGGGGCGGACCTGGGCCTCGGGGAGGGGGCCGTCGGCGCGGACCGCTTCCGCGAGGGAGGGGCCGGGGACGTACAGCGTGGCCAGCCACGGGAGCGCGGCCGTCGGGTCCGCGTCCACCACCGCCGCGGTGTACGCGCCGCTGACCACGCGGGCGGCGGCCACCTCTCGGGCGAAGCGCTCGCGGAACTCCGGTTCGGCGGCGAGTTCGGGGCGGGCGACCTTGACGGCCACCTCCCGGCCGGCGGGTGAGCGACCGAGGTAGACCCAGCCCATACCGCCCGATCCCAGGCGGCCCACTATCTTGTACGGGCCGATCTTCATGGGGTCGCTTACGGGTGTACGCACCCCGCTCACCTCATTTCGGGGTTCGGTGCGGATGTCCCGAGTGTCCCGTGAAATCCCGTGCGCGGCAGTGCTTTTCGCCCCCTCCGCCCCTACCCGTCCGTCCTTGGGGGCGGTACCCCTTTGCGCCGTTGAGATTCGGGGTTGAGGAGCGTTGTCCGTCCGCGGGCGAGATGTGGTTGCTCGCGCAGTTCCCCGCGCCCCTGAAAGCAGGAGCACGGGGCGCGGCCCCTGCTTTTCGAGGGGCGCGGGGAAGGGGGCGAGCAGACCCCCACTCGCCCGCGGACGGACAACTACTGCAGGCCGCCGAACTCCCCCCGCCCAGGAGAAGTCCGCGGCCGGCCAAAGAGACGTCGCTGGTCAGGGCAACCCATATCCGGCCGGCCGCGGAGTCGAGGGGGCGTCAGCCCAGGCGCTGGACCAGGGCCCGGTACTCGTCCCAGAGTTCCTTCGGCGTGTGGTCACCGAAGGTGTTGAGGTGTTCGGGGATGAGCGCGGCCTCTTCCCGCCACACCTCCTTGTCGACGGTCAGCAGGAAGTCCAGCTCGGACGAGGACAGGTCCAGCCCCTCCGTGTCCAGCGCGTCCGGCGTCGGAAGGACGCCGATCGGGGTCTCCACACCCTCCGCCCTGCCGTTCAGCCGCTCCACGATCCACTTCAGGACGCGGCTGTTCTCTCCGAAGCCGGGCCAGACGAACTTGCCCTCGTCGTTCTTGCGGAACCAGTTGACGTAGTAGATCTTCGGCAGCCCGGACTGGTCCTTGCCCTTGGCGACGTCGACCCAGTGGCCCATGTAGTCGCCCATGTTGTAGCCGCAGAAGGGCAGCATGGCGAAGGGATCGCGGCGCAGTTCGCCGACCTTGCCCTCGGCCGCGGCGGTCTTCTCGGACGCCACGTTGGCGCCGAGGAAGACCCCGTGGTTCCAGTCGAAGGACTCGGTCACCAGCGGCACGGCCGTGGCGCGGCGCCCACCGAAGAGGATCGCCGAGATCGGCACGCCCTTGGGGTCCTCCCACTCGGGCGCGATGATCGGGCACTGCGCGGCGGGAACGGTGAAGCGGGCGTTCGGGTGGGCGGCCGGGGCCTCGGCGGACGGCGTCCAGTCGTTGCCCTTCCAGTCGGTCAGGTGGGCCGGAGTCTCCTTCGTCATGCCCTCCCACCACACGTCGCCGTCGTCGGTCAGCGCCACGTTCGTGAAGACGGAGTTGCCCCACAGCGTCTTCATCGCGTTGGCGTTGGTGTGCTCGCCGGTGCCGGGCGCGACGCCGAAGAAGCCGGCCTCGGGGTTGATGGCGTACAGGCGGCCGTCCTCGCCGAACCGCATCCACGCGATGTCGTCGCCGATCGTCTCGACGGTCCAGCCGGAGATCGTCGGCTCCAGCATCGCGAGGTTCGTCTTGCCGCAGGCGGACGGGAAGGCGGCGGCCACGTACTTCGGCTCGCCCTGCGGCGGGGTCAGCTTGAGGATCAGCATGTGCTCGGCGAGCCAGCCCTCGTCGCGCGCCATGACGGAGGCGATGCGCAGGGCGTAGCACTTCTTGCCGAGCAGCGCGTTGCCGCCGTAACCCGAGCCGTACGACCAGATCTCGCGGCTCTCGGGGAAGTGGGAGATGTACTTGGTGCTGTTGCAGGGCCACGGCACATCGGCCTGGCCGGCCTCCAGCGGGGCGCCGAGGGTGTGCACGGCCTTCACGAAGAAGCCCTCGGAGCCGAGCTCGTCCAGCACCGGCTGCCCCATACGGGTCATCGTGCGCATGGAGACGGCGACGTACGCGGAGTCGGTGATCTCCACGCCGATGGCGGAGAGCGGGGAGCCCAGGGGGCCCATGCAGAACGGCACGACGTACATCGTGCGTCCGCGCATCGAGCCCCGGAACAGGCCTTTCTCCCCCTGGAAGATCTCCCGCATCTCGGCGGGGGCCTTCCAGTGGTTGGTCGGGCCCGCATCCTCCTCGTTCTCCGAACAGATGAACGTACGGTCCTCGACCCGGGCGACGTCGGTCGGGTCGGAGGCCGCGTAGTAGGAGTTCGGGCGCTTGACCGGGTCGAGCCTGCGGAAGGTGCCCTTCTCGACGAGCTCCCCGCACAGGCGCTCGTACTCGGCCTCGGACCCGTCACACCAGACCACGTGGTCCGGCTGGGTCAGTTCGGCGATCTCGTTCACCCACGCCACGAGTTCTCGGTGGGTGGTCGGGACGGTTGAGGGGGGAGCCGCGATGTCGCGCGCCACGATTGCTCCTAAAATGAGGGATTTTTTGTTGGAGGCCCCGTGGGGGCTGCGACCCGGATGCTTCACGGTGGGATCTTCTGGGCGCTCATCCGGTGCCGACCGCACTCATTTGATCATCCGATGGTAGTGCCCATATGTCCAGAGGGCCCCACACATGAGCACAGTGACCATCGCCACTCACCCACCTCCACCCGGGAGGTTTCCGTGTGTCACCGCCGCCTCACCGCGGGTGTCCACGATTTCACCCGGCTACCCTCATGAGGGGCTCCGCGTGAGACGATGGCCACTTCGGGGGATGCGAACGACCCGCACGGTCCCGTAAGTTACGGCCCCGTAGGTACGATGCAAGGCATGACAGCGTCCGCCCCCGACGCGCACACGAAGACGCCGGCCGACGGCCGGCCTTCCGACGCGCGATCCCTGCCGCACCAGATCGCCGACCAGATCACCGATGAGATCCACCAGATCACTGACGAGATCAAGCCCAGGCTACGGGGCTGGCTGCATCTCGGCATGTTCCCGGCCGTGCTCGTCGCCGGCCTGGTCCTGACCGCCCTCGCGGACTCGACGCGGGGGCGCATCGCCTGCGGGATCTTCGCCTTCACCGCCTGTCTGCTGTTCGGCGTGAGCGCGCTGTACCACCGGGGCGACTGGAGTCCGCGCATGGACGGCATCCTGCGCCGACTGGACCACGCCAACATCTTCCTGATCATCGCGGGCACCTACACCCCGCTGACGATGCTGCTCCTGCCGGACTCCAAGGGCCGGTGGCTGCTGTGGGGCATCTGGGGGGCAGCACTCGCCGGCATCGCCTTCCGGGTGTTCTGGGTCGGCGCCCCGCGCTGGCTCTACACCCCCTGCTACATCGCGATGGGCTGGGCGGCCGTCTTCTTCCTGCCCGACTTCATGCGCACGGGCGGCGTCGCCGTCCTCGTCCTGGTGATCGTGGGCGGCGTCCTCTACAGCGTCGGCGGCGTCATCTACGGCCTCAAGCGCCCGGACCCGTCCCCACGCTGGTTCGGTTTCCACGAGGTCTTCCACTCCCTCACCCTCGCGGCCTTCGTCGCCCACTACGTGGGGATCTCGCTGGTGGCGTACCAGCACGCCTGACACCCGGGACCGCAACGGCCACGGCTTGCCGCCGTGGCCGTTTTTTCGTGCGCCCTCATTGACCCACACCATTTCATGACAGCTGATCTTATTTTATGGTCAATGTCACTGAATGAGGTGCGGCGGGACCCCGCCGCTGGTGGGCGCTCCGGGCCTGATGACGGGCGGCCTGATCGTCGCCGCCCGGGCGAGCGCCCCACTCGTCCAGCGCCTCGGCCCGCGCCCGGTGGTCACCGCCGGTCTCGCCGTGCTGTGCTTCGCCGAGCGCACCGGCCGCGACGAGGACGACCTCGAAGTACGGGTCTTCGCCATGGGGTTGATGGGCGCGCTGCTGGAAGGAGTCGTCTACTGGGCCGAGCACGACTACCAGCACGACCTGCTCCAGTTGATCGACCGCACCCTCGACACCTTCAAGGACCTGCCGAAGCGGTGACCCTCCGGGACCACCGGAAAAGCAACGGCCCACCGCCCGTCCGCCGTGGCATCCTGGCCCCGTGAACGGACCGGAGATCCTCGTCGAATTCGCCTCTGAGCTGGCCCTGTTCGTCCCACACGGCCGACGCGGCGACCCCAGCCGGGTGGTCACCGACGGCGTCTCGACCCTCGGTCACGTCATCGAGTCCCTCGGTGTGCCGCTGACGGAGGCGGGCGCGCTCGTCATCGACGGCCACGAGGTGCCTGTGTCGCACATCCCGGCCGACGGCGAGTCGGTGACCGTACGCCCGGTGACCCGCCCCCAGCACGTGCCGGGCGCCCCGCTCCGCTTCCTCCTCGACGTCCACCTCGGCACCCTCGCACGGCGGCTGCGGCTGCTGGGCGTCGACGCGGCCTACGAGTCCACGGACATCGGCGACCCCGCGCTGGCCGCACTCTCCGCCGCCGAGCGGCGCGTGATGCTCAGCCGCGACCGGGGGTTGCTGCGACGACGCGAGCTGTGGGCCGGAGCGTACGTCTACAGCACACACCCCGAGGACCAACTCCGCGACGTGCTCGACCGCTTCGCGCCCGAGCTGCGCCCGTGGACCCGGTGCACCGCCTGCAACGGACTGCTGAAGCCGGCGACGAAGGAGGAGGTCGCCGACCGGTTGGAGGGCGGGACGCAGCGGTCGTACGACGTGTTCGCGCAGTGCGCTGCGTGCGGGCGGGCCTATTGGAAGGGCGCGCACCACGAGCAGTTGGAGGCGATCGTGCGAGAGGCGTTGAGGATGCGTGCGGGGTGAGTCGTGCGCCGACCGCCCTGGCGCTGCTGGCGGTGCTGACCTGGGCGAACGGTTGGAGGGAGGCGTAGCGGTTGATGCCGGCCGCCGCGAGGAGGCCGCCCGGCTTGTTGACGCGGCGGGCCTCGGCGAGGGCCCGGTCTCGGTCGGTGCGGTCGGGGAGATGGTAGAGGGGGCCCAGGAGGAGGACGACGTCGTACGAGGCGTTTTCGGCCGTGATGTGGCGGGCGTCGCCCAACTCGACCGTGACGCCCATCTCTTCAGCCTGGGCGAGGTGGCGGGAGATCGGGTCGACGAGGTGAACCGCCACAGGTCAGGCCACGGCCCCGTGCCCGACGGACAACCGCCGGTACGGGGCCGTGGCCCTGATATGTGCGCTCAGGTCGTGCTGGTCAGTCGGTTGCCACCGTTCCGAGGGCCGTGCGCAGCAGTTCGAGGTCCGTCGTGGGCGCGTCGCAGGTGAAGTCACGGCAGACGTACGCGGCCGGTTCCCCGCCGACGAGCGGCCGGTCGGCGAGCAGCGGCAGCTCGTCACCGCCCGGGGCCCCCGCGGCCACCACCGCGCCCGGCGCGGTGCCCAGCAGCGCCGTCCGGTGCAGCGCCTTCGTCCCCGGATGCTCCTCCGGTCCGACGACCGCCACCTCACGCGGCCCGTCGAGCAGCGCCTCCGCCGTGGCCAGTCCCCACCCGAGGAACCTCGGCGCCCGTGGCCCCAACGCCTTCACCACGCCCAACGCCCGCTCGGCGGCGGTCCGATGGGGCTCGGACCCGGTGTGCGCGGCATAGCTCAGCAGCGCCCCCGCCGCCGCGCTCCACCCGGACGGCGTGGCGTTGTCGGTCGGGTCCTGGGGCCGCCGGATGAGCTTCTCCGCGTCGGCGGCGGTGTCGTAGAGCGCCCCGGACTCCTCGTCCACGAACCGCGCGAGCACATGGTCGAGCAGGAACCCCGCGAACTCCAGCCACACCCCCTCCCCCGTGACCGACGCCAGCGACAGGAACCCCTCCGCGACGTCCGCGTAGTCCTCCAGCACCCCCGCGTTGGCCCCGGCGCGCCCGTCCTTGCTCGTCCGCGTGAGCCGCGCCTTCTCATCCAGGTGCAGTCGTACGAGCAGGTCGGCGGCGGTGAGCGCGGCGTCCACCAGATCGGGGCGGTCGAAGTAGGCGCCGGTCTCGGCGAGCGCGGCGACGGCGAGCCCGTTCCAGGCGGCCACCACCTTGTCGTCGCGGCCGGGGGCGGGACGCCGCGCGCGGGCCGCGTTCAGCCGCTCCCTGACCGACGCGATCCGCTCGGCGTCGAACACGCCCTCGTGCTGCGGGAGCCGGAGAACCGACGCTCCCTCCTCGAAGGTGCCCTCCTCCGTGACCCCGAAGTAGTGCGCGGCGAGCCGGCCGTCCTCCTCCCCGAGCACCTCCGTCAGCTGCTCCGGCGTCCACACGTAGTAGGCGCCCTCGACATGCCTTCCGGTCCCGTCGTCGCTGTCGGCGTCCAGCGCGGACGCGAACCCGCCCTCGGCCGTCCGCAGTTCACGGACCATGAAGTCGGCCGTCTCCAGCGCCACCCGCCGGGCGAGCTCGGAGCCGGTGGCCCGCCACAGGTGGGCGTAGACCCGGCACAGCAGGGCGTTGTCGTACAGCATCTTCTCGAAGTGGGGTACGACCCAGTCGCGGTCGACGGAGTAGCGGGCGAAGCCGCCGCCGAGCTGGTCGTAGATGCCGCCGCGGGCCATGCGCTCGCAGGTGTCCCGTGCCATCTGGAGCGCGCCCTCGGAGCCGGTGCGCGCCACGTGCCGCAGCAGGAACTCGATCACCATCGACGGCGGGAACTTGGGCGCCCCGCCGAACCCGCCGCGCGCCTCGTCGTACTCCCGGGTGAGCCCGAGCAGCGCCTGCGCGAGCTCGTCCTCACCGGGCACGTCGACGGCCGCGAACCTCAGCTCCCGCCCGGCCAGGTCCCGCACGATCTTTCCGGCGACCTCGGCGACCTCGTCCCGCCGGTCCGCCCAAGCCGCCCGTACGCCATCCAAAACCTGCCGGAAGGACGGCATCCCGTGGCGGGGCTCCGGCGGGAAGTACGTGCCGAAGTAGAAGGGCTCGCCGTCGGGCGTCAGGAACACGGTCATCGGCCAGCCGCCCTGTCCGGTGGCCGCCTGCACCGCCTCCATGTACACGGCGTCGACGTCCGGCCGCTCTTCACGGTCCACCTTGACGGAAACGAAGTGCTCGTTCATGTACGCAGCGGCGTCGTCATCCTCGAACGACTCGTGCGCCATGACATGGCACCAGTGGCAACTTGAATAGCCGACGCTGAGCAGCACAGGCGCCCCTCGCCGCCGCGCCTCCTCGAACGCCTCGACCGACCAGGGCCACCAGTCCACCGGGTTGTCGGCGTGCTGCAGAAGGTAGGGGGACGTCTCGTGGGCCAGTCGGTTCGCCATGGGGTCCATCATGGCGCAGTACCCGGGAGGCACCGCTCAGCACGCGCGCCGCTGTGTCGACTGCGGCTCCGCCGCGTGGGCGCGACAAGCCACGACGGCGTGGCGGTCGGCGACGGACCCCCGCCCGCCACGGCGATACCTGCCCCGTCCCCACGGCGACACCCGACCCGGGACCCGGCCAAGCCCGGCGCAGCGAGATCGCCCTCTCGCCTACACGGACTACGCGGCCCACACTGGCCGGAGGCAACCGTTTCGGCGAAGGGGGACGTGGGATGCGGGACAGCCACCGGGGGGAGGCCGAACGGCTGTTGGTGCGGGCGGTCGAGGAGGAGGTCCGTAGGTCGGGTGGGCGCACCGATGGAGTCGTCCTGCTGGGCCGGGCCCGCGCGGCACTGGACACGATGGCCCGGAGCGCGGCCGAGGAGTACGAGGCGTACACCCGTGCACTGGACGAGTCCGAGGCCGGCCGCCTCACGTTCGGCCAGCGCTACGCGAAGGAGGGCTCCGGAACTCCCCTGCTGGTGGCGGCCGTCGCGGCCGGCACCGCCGTGGTGGCCGACCTCTCCTTCGGCGTCGACGCCGGCACGGCTGTGAGCACCGGCGTGATCGTCGGCGTCGCCGGCGCGGTGGCGACGGTCCTGAAGGTGACCGCCGCCCACCTCCCCGCCGCCCACCACCACGCGGGCGCCCTGGGCCAGCCCGGCGGCCCCGAGCAGCTGCGGCTGCAGTGGCTGACGGCGCTGGAGGTGCGCGGGATACGGCCGTTCCTGGACCAGCAGCGCGTCCTCGCCGCGTCCACGGCGAAGAAGAAGGCGCCCCGGCTGCGCGGCGCCGACAAGAGCGCGGCGGCGCGGCGGCGCAATGTGCTGGAGCAGTCGTTCGCCCAACTCCCGGAAGCCAACGACCGGTTCGCCGGTCGGCGGGTGGAGATGGGGAGAATCCGCCAGTGGGTGCAGGCCGCCCGCGCGGAGGCCGAGACCCGGCCGACGGTCGTCGTGCTGCACGGCGCGCCCGGCTCCGGCCGTACCGCCCTCGCCGTGCGCGCGGCGCACGAGCTGCGGGACTACTTCAGGGGCGCGTGTGTGGTCGATCTGCGCGCCGACAGCCCGGAGGAGCCGCCGCTGTCCACCCGGGACGCGCTGATGCATCTGCTGAATCGTCTCGGCGCACCGCGCGACCAGCTCCTCTTCCGTGAGCGTACATCCCAGGACCAGCAGGTCAAGCGGCTGAGCGAGCTGTACCACCAGCACCTGACGGGCCTGGCGGTGACGATCGTCCTGGACGACGCCTCCGACCCCGACCAGGTCCGCACCCTCGTCCCCGAACGCTCCGACAGCCTCCTCCTGGTCACCGCCCGCTCCCCTCTCGACCTCCCCGCCGACCTACCAGCCTGGGTCCACCAGCTCCCCGTCGAGGCGCTCGACGGAGACGGCGTGCGGGAACTGTTGAGCATGGCGGCCCAGGACGGCTCGATGCCGGCGGCGGGGGTGCCTGCGGAGGCAGCGGGAGGAGAGGGAGGAGCGTCCGCCGAAGTGGCTTCGGGCGGGGCGCCCGCCGCCTCGTACGACACCGAAGCCGTCGCCCGGATAGGGCAGTTGTGCGGCGGTCTGCCGCTCGCCCTGTGTGTCGCGGGCTCGTCCCTGGGCCCGCGTACACCCGGAGAGCTGGCCGCGGATTTGAGCGCGTACGGCCCCGTCGAGCCGGTGGAGCGGGCCCTGTGGCTGCGCTACACCGACCAGTCGGAGCCCTCCCGCCGACTGCTGCGCCGGCTGGCCCTGGCCGGTCGGGCGTCGCTGGGGGCGGCAGCCGCCGCCTCCCTCCTGGCGACCGACGAGACGGAGGCGACCCGGCACCTCACCGCGCTCGCCCGCGCGGGCCTGATCGACCACGTCCACGGCAACCGCTACCGGCTGCACGACCTGGTCCGCGCCTTCGCCCAGGCCCGCCTCCTCGACGAGGAGGAGCCGAGCGAGCGCACGGCCGCGCAGGAACGCCTGATCGTCACCTACGCCGACCTCGCCGACTCGGTCCTCCGCCTGGTCGACGGCAACATGTCGACCCGCTCCGACCGCTTCGGCTCGCACGGCTTCGTGTCCCTGGACGAGGCGCTGCGCTGGCTGGACGACGAGACGAGCTTCATCACCTCCACGCTCCGGCACGCGGAGGGCGTGAACCAGGCGGCGGTCCTCAGCCTCCTGGGCGCCCTGTGCGACTACTGCCTGCTGCGCGGCGACCTCTACCGCCTCGGTGAGCTGAGCGAACTGGCCCAGTCGGTGGACCAAGGGCTGCTGACGCGCTCGGTCCAGTGGCGTACGGGGATCGCGGCCCGTCAGCTGGGCGAGCTGGACAAGGCGCGCTCGACGCTCGCCTCGGTCGTCGACCTCTACATGGAGACGAAGCACGACGCGGGCGCCGCCCGTGCCCTGTGCTCCCTCGGCATCACGCTCCATCACCAGGGCAATCTGACCGAGGCGGCGGAGAAGCTGCTGGAGGCCCTCCAGCTCCAGTCGGTCCCCCGGCTGGCGGCGGACCGCGCCTGGACCATGCACGCGCTGGCGGCGGTGGAACGCGACCGCGCCCACCTCGCCGACGCCATGGACCTCCTCACCCGCGCCCTGGTCGTCCACCGTCAGCAGGAGTCCTTGCACGGCGAGGGCTGGGCGCACTACCAGCTGGGCCAGCTGCTGCTGCGTATGGGCGACGTACCGCGCGCGGAGACCGAGCTGCGCTCCGCCCTGGACCTCTTCGGCCGCACCCGCGACCCGCGCGGCCAGGCCTGGTCCATGACCCAGCTCGCCCGCGCCGGTCTTCTCGCCGGCGATCCCTCCGCCGCAGTGGACGGCCTCCGCCAGGCGCTCTCCCGGCACCGCGACAACGAGGACGCCCGCGGTGAGGCCTGGACCGGCTACTACCTGGGCCAGGCCGTGGAGGAGACGGGCAACCTGGACCAGGCGGTCCGTGAACTGGAACGCTCACGCACGATGTTCTCCCGTATGCGCGACGTCTACGGCCTCGCCTGCGCCCGCCACCACTCCGCCCGCGTCACCCGCGACCAGCGAGCGGTCCAGACCGGCTCCTTGCGGAACTCCGGATTCGCCCGGCAGCTCCTCGTCGACGCCCGCGCCGACTTCCAGCGCATCGGCGTCGCCCACGGCGAGGCCTGGACCTGTCTGGAGCTGGCCGTCGTGGACGCCGGCAACAACCGCACCCCCCAGGCCCTCGCCCTCGTCGAAGAGGCCGCCCGGCTCTTCACGTCCTACGGGGACCGCCGAGGCGAGGACTGGGCCCGCTTCCTGCGGTGCACGCTCCTGCCCTACGCGGCCCCCGGCGGCGTGGAGATCGGCACGGCCGTCGCCCAGGAGGAACTCGCCCATCTCTCCCGCACCGCCCACCCTTTGCGCGACGGGAAACTCACCGAGTACGTGGAGGCGTATCAGCTGCTGCTGGAGCGCGGAGTGAACCTGGAGGCCGGCTGGCGCGCCTGGACCCTCGGCATGGTCCCGAACCGGCACGCGCGGGAGGTGATGGGGGTGCCGGTGACGGGCGGGCAAGGGTGAGCGGAGCCAACGCAGAGGCATCCCGCCCGGAAGCCGCCTTTGAATCACGGCGTACCGGCGGGCCGGGCCCGGCTGACTCAGCGCAGTCACGCCATCCCGCACCGCCTGCGGAGAAGCTCGACGCCGTCACCTTCGAGGTCGTCGCAGTACGTCGAACGCCCGGTCATCGCCATCACCAGGGCCAAGGTGGCACCGGAGACGAGCTGCCCGGAACCGGTGGTGAAGGGACCGTCATTCGCGACGAGTCTCAGGCCACCGATGCGTCCCTTGGCCACGACCACGAGGTCCGATCCCTGGTAGTACTCGGCCACCAGCGTGACCACCTCAATCGGGTACTCGTGGCGGATGCCCAGCGGGCGCCGGATGTCTTCTCCGTGCACGATCGTCTCGCCGAGCATGGCTATGGCAGGGAGGGGAGGCTTGGTGGTGCTCGGGACCAAGCGCCGGAATCTCTCCAGCGTCTCGGCCGGGGTGGCGCCCAGCTGCTCGGCCAGCCGCATGGCCACCTGCTTGTCGAAGTCGAACCGACAGCGGATCACACCCGCCAGCCAGCGCACGGAGTTGAGGCTCGCCGCCACGGTGAGATGCGCCAGCACCTCACGCACCGTCAATTCGGTGCACAACGACCGTGTTGCCCACTGCTCGTCAGTCAGGTCTGCGAGATCAGCCGCCAGCGCCGCTCGCTCAGCGTGGATCAGGGGCCAAACCCCAGCCGTCCGGCTGTGGTCTGCTGTCAGTTTCGGATCAGTCATGCGGCAGCGTCTCCTGTCACGGGTAGTGCTCTGCGTTGCACCTTGGCCGGAACAGGTGGCGTCCGGCAGGGGCGTTCAAGGAGAAGACCCTTGCCCCGGAGCAAAGTCATCGCCCGTGAGTGAACTGTTCTGAGGGCACCCGACCCCAGACCTCATACACATCGGCTGCAACCGCAGCCGAGTCGCCGGGTCCATCAGCTTCTGCCCCGGAAACTGCCACCTTCAGATCACGCTGCGAAGTGAGGGGCTGAGGGCGGTTGGGTTGCGTACAGTCCTCCCCATGCCCGAGTTACAACTGCTCCGTCCGGACCACGCGCCCGCGCTTCTTGCCTTCGAGCGGGAGAACCGGGCCTACTTCGCCGCGTCCATCCCTGACCGAGGCGAGGACTACTTCGCTCGGTTCGACGAGCGGCATCGTGCCCTGCTTGCCGAGCAGGAGGCTGGGGTCTGCTGGTTCCATGTGCTGGTCGGCGCCGACGCCGAGGTGCTGGGGCGGGTCAACCTCGTGGATGTGGCGGATGGCAGCGCCGAACTCGGGTATCGGATTGCAGAGCGTGCCGCAGGCCGGGGGCTGGCCACTTGGGCCGTGCGGAAGCTGTGCGATCTTGCCGCCGACGGGTACGGGCTGACCGTCCTGCGAGCCGCGACCACCCTCGACAACGCGGCGTCGCGGGCCGTGCTGGCCCGCGTCGGGTTCACCGTCGTCGGCGAGACACAGCTCTCCGGTCGCCCCGGCCTTTCGTATTCTCGCAATCTTGCGGCTTCTTAGCCGGCGGTGGTCGGCGGTCTGCATGCCGATGCTGGCCGTGGCGCACCCGGAGCAGAAAGGCTGAGGCGGCGAATGCTCTGCACCTCGGCGACCGGCCCGCTTATCGCGCTGCCCACGCCGAACGCGGGCACCTCGCCGAGAGCGCTGGGGCAATCGCCACCGCCGCCTGCCAGACGGCGCACGCGGTCATGGCGGCGCGGGGAGAGTGGGTTGCCAACGAGAAAAGGCTGCTCGACCGCGCGGGGCTGCGAAGCATCGACCGCGTCCTGGCCAACCTGGCTCCCCAGCCACAAGCACTCACCCATGCCATCGACGAAACGGCATCCCTGCTGAAGTGGGCCGTCGAAACGTCGTGACAGCAGCCCTGATCTCCGCTTGACGGCAGCAGCCGAGCTCTTCCGGGGCTGTCGGCTTCGGCACTGGAGCCTTCCGCCTCGCCTCCCGAACCTGCGGCTTCACCCCACACGGCCGGGGCGAGGGCTGACGCCCTCGCCCCGGCCCAGGGCACGCGGTCCTGCAGGGTCTGCGCGGGACCACTGCCATCAGGTCGCCATCGGGCGCGACACCGAACGTGTTCCCACCGCTGCCGTCAGAAGGCCTGTCGCCAACGGCAGTCAATCCGCTGAGCAGGGACCACATCAGCTGAGATTTCCGGTTTCCCCACGTCTCAACAGATCTGGTCGTCGCAGGTCACAGGACTGGTCCGAGACCAGATCATTTGAGACGGGACACGCTCAGCCCTTCGCCGGCGTCGTCTTCCCGCCCGTATCCGTCGTCGTCTCCTCGACGGATGCGTCGGGCGTCTCCTTGAAGTCGACCTTGCCCATGTGCTTGTTCATGGACTTCATCAGACCCCAGACCGCCAGGGCCATCACCGCGAAGACGATGAAGCCGAGGACACCGGGGGTGACCTTGTCCTTGTCCAGCTCCTTGGCGAGGGGGACGAGGTGTGTGACTGCCAGGCTTACGCTCATGCCTGGCATTGTCCCCCAGGGCTAGCGGATGCCCGCAAACAGGTCGTCCTCGGGGAGCGAGGTGCCCACCAGGGACTTGACGAGCTCGTACTCCTCGGTGGGCCAGACCTCCTTCTGGAGCTCCAGCGGCACCCGGAACCAGCCGCCGTCGGGGTCGATCTGCGTGGCGTGGGCGATGAGGGCCTTGTCACGGATCTCGAAGAACTCGGCGCACGGGATGTGCGTGGTGAGCGTGCGGTCCTTGTGCTCGGACTCGTCCCAGCGCTTGAGCCAGTCACCGTACGGGGACTCCAGGCCGCGCGCCACCAGGGCGTTGTGCAGCGCCTCGGTGCGGGGGCGGTTGAAGCCCTGGTTGTAGTACAGCTTCTGCGGCTGGTACACCGGGCCGTACTCGGCCTCGGGGTACTTCTCGGTGTCCGCCGCGCCCTCGAAGGCCACCATCGAGATCTTGTGGGTCATGATGTGGTCGGGGTGGGGGTACCCGCCGTTCTCGTCGTAGGTGGTGATCACCTGGGGGCGGAACGCGCGGATCTTCCTGACCAGCTCGCCGGCCGCCTCGTCGACGTCCTCCAGGGCGAAGCAGCCGTCGGGAAGGGGTGGGAGGGGGTCGCCCTCCGGAAGGCCCGAGTCGACGAAGCCGAGCCACTCCTGCTCGACGCCGAGGATCTCGCGGGCTTCGTCCATCTCCTTCTTGCGCACCTCGTGGATGTGCTCCTCGACGTACTTGTCGCCCTGCAGTTTCGGATTGAGGATGGAGCCGCGCTCCCCGCCCGTGCAGGTCACGACCAGCACGTCCACCCCCTCGGACACGTACTTCGCCATGGTGGCCGCACCCTTGCTCGACTCGTCGTCGGGGTGTGCGTGCACGGCCATCAGTCGCAGCTGGTCGGTCAAGACTCATTCCCTCGTAGGTCGGCGCCCTGCCTGAACTTCGGTGACTCGGCCCGGCGCGATCCGGTGGGCCCCATACTGCCGCCCCCCTCGGACACCCGGCCGGGGCGGCCGTCAGGCGCTGGGCTGGAGGCTTCTATAGTGACGGCATCGGGAGGCGGGATATTCCCGGTCCAGAGCCTGGACGCCCCTTCCGGGAGGAGACACCCGGCCCCTTTCGAGAGGACGACCATGAGCACGGCGAGCAGTCAGCTGCCCGAGGGCCGCTACGGCCGCTCCGCCGACGAGCGTGCCGACCGCAGGCTCAAGGCCGTCGGCGCCGTCCTGGGCGCCGCCCTCCTCGTCCTCATCGGCTGGTTCGCCCACCACTACGTCGCCGGGAACCGGATCAGCGTCGAGATCTACACCTTCGACACCTCGGCCTCCTCGGTGAAGGTGCACCTCAGGGGCGACAAGGACGCCGGGGTCGAGGGCTACTGCACCGTCCGCTCCCAGGCCGAGGACGGCGCCGAGGTCGGCCGCGCCGACTTCCGCTTCGGCGCCGACACCACCGGCATCGACAAGGTCGTCACTCTCCGTACGGCGTCCCGGGGCACCACCGCCGAGCTGGTGGGCTGTCACGCCGACTGAGCGGCGACGGGGCGGCGACTGAGCGCCGGACGAGGCACCGGCCCGGGTCCGGCTCTCCGTAACACGGCCCTGACCTGCGTCGACGTAATGCTTGTGGTTTATGTCCTCCCGCTTCCGCCACTGAATTGTTAGGCTCGTGGTTTCGCCCACTCATGAAGGACCACTCTTCTGGGTAGGGCGATGCTTTGTATTCCCAGTACCTACGAGGAGCACCTGTGACCCAGACCAGCGAGAACGTCACCTGGCTGACCCAGGAGGCGTACAACCAGCTCAGGGCCGAGCTGGAGTACCTGTCTGGTCCTGCGCGTACGGAGATCGCCGCGAAGATCGCGGCCGCGCGCGAGGAGGGCGACCTGCGTGAGAACGGCGGGTACCACGCGGCCAAGGAGGAGCAGGGCAAGCAGGAGCTCCGGGTGCGCCAGCTGACCCAGCTCCTGGAGAACGCCAAGGTCGGCGAGGCGCCGGCGTCGGCGGACGGCGCGGTGGCACCCGGCATGGTCGTGACGATCGCCTTCGACGGCGACGAGGACGACACGGTCACCTTCCTGCTCGCCTCCCGGGAGTACGCCAGTTCCGACATCGAGACCTACTCCCCCAGTCCCCGCTGGGCTCGGGTGTGATCGGCAAGAAGGTCGGCCAGGACGCCGAGTACGAGCTGCCGAACGGCAAGTTCGCCTCGGTGAGGATCCTCAAGGCCGAGCCCTACCGGAGCTGAGCGGCGACCCGCCCTCGCCTCAGCGATGCCCCCGGCACCCTCGCGGAGCCGGGGGCACCGTCATGCCGAAGCGGGCATCGGCCTCAGTCGATGACGGTGTAGCCCGCCTCGCGGAGGGCGAGGTTGACCTCGGCGCAGTGCGTCGGGCCCCTGGTCTCCAGGTGCAGTTCGACCTCCACCTCGGTGAGCCCGAGCCGGGGGTCGGTCCGGACATGGCTCACGTCGAGGACGTTGGCGTCGACCGCTGACAGCACCCCGAGGAGCG
Organism: Streptomyces sp. TG1A-60; assembly: GCF_037201975.1. Taxonomy (NCBI): domain Bacteria; kingdom Bacillati; phylum Actinomycetota; class Actinomycetes; order Kitasatosporales; family Streptomycetaceae; genus Streptomyces; species Streptomyces sp. TG1A-60. Next base: position 2,978,670 of record NZ_CP147520.1, read on the forward strand.
TCGCGAGGGCGCCCGGGCGGTCGGTCAGGCGGAGGCGGACCTGAAGGTAGCGGCCCCCGGCGGCCATGCCGTGGCGCAGGATGCGCTGCATCAGCAGCGGGTCGACGTTGCCGCCCGACAGCACCGCGACGACCGGGCCCTCGAAGGCCTTCGGGTCGCGCAGCAGGGCCGCGACGGGGCTGGCGCCGGCCGGTTCCACGACCAGTTTGGCCCGCTCCAGGCAGAGCAGGAGGGCGCTGGAGAGGTTGTACTCCGAGACCGTACGGACCTCGTCCACCAGGTCGGCGACGATTCCGAACGGCACGTCGCCCGGCCGTCCGACCTTGATGCCGTCGGCCATCGTCGCCGGGTTCTCCACGGCCACCGGCCGCCCGGCGGCGAGCGAGGGCGGGTACGCCGCCGCGCCCTCCGCCTGGACACCGATGAGGCGTACGTCCGGCCGCAGCGACTTCACCGCGACCGCGATGCCCGCCGCGAGCCCGCCCCCGCCGATGCCGACGACGATCGTGCGCACCTCGGGGCACTGGTCCAGGATCTCCAGGCCGACCGTGCCCTGGCCCGCGATGACGTCACGGTGGTCGAAGGGGTGGATGAACACCGCGCCCGTCCGGGCCGCGTACTCCTGGGCCGCGGTCAGTGTCTCGTCGACCACCGTGCCGTGCAGGCGCACCTCGGCGCCGTACTCCTCGGTCGCGCTGATCTTCGGCAGCGGGGCGCCCTTCGGCATGAAGACCGTGGAGCGCACACCGAGGAGCGAGGAGGCGAGGGCGACGCCCTGGGCGTGGTTGCCCGCACTCGCGGCGACGACGCCGGCGGCGCGCTCCTCGGGCAGCAGGCCCGCGATACGGACGTACGCGCCGCGCAGCTTGAAGGAGCCCGTCCGCTGGAGGTTCTCGCACTTGAGGTGCACCGGGGCGCCGACGAGCTGCGACAGATGCCTGCTGCCTTCCATTGCGGTGACACGTGAGACGCCCGTAAGCATCTTCTGGGCACCTCGCACGTCGTCGAGCGTCACCCGTGGAAAGGAGTCGGCCGTGCTGTAGCTCATGAACACCAGTCTCGCAGTTCACAGTGGCGGAACGCGGGTGTGATCAAGGGCCGGGTCGGGTTTCGACGGGGCCGGTACACCTTGCGCCCGGTCCGCGTACTCTGTCCCCCAACCCAGCGCCTCACGCACGAATTGAGCCTTTGGTCATGCCCACAACACCTGAAATGTCGATGGAGATGACGACCGTCGGTGACGACGGTCTTCTCGACACGCTGCAGCACGAGGTCGCGGTCTTCGCACGCCGTGCCGAACAGACCCGGCTCGGCGGCGTCGGGCAGGTGCGCAACTCCATGGACCGTGCCGCGTACCTGCTGCTCAACCGCCTCGACAAGGAAGGTCCGATGGGCGTCAAGGCACTCGCGGCGAGCATGGGGATCGACTCCTCGACGGTCACCCGTCAGGTGGCGCCGCTCGTGGACACCGGTCTCGTCAAGCGCACCTCGCACCCGGAGGACGGCCGCGCGGTGGTGCTTCAGCTGTCGCCGCGCGGGCTGTCCCGCCTGGAGGAGGTACGTTCCTCCAGGCGCCGGTTGATGGCCGAGCTGACCGAGGAGTGGGCCCCCGGGGAGCGCGAGGTGTTCTGCTCCCTCCTGACGCGCTTCAACACCGCGCTCTCCGCCCGCATGGCCGCCGCTCCGGAGGCACCGTCCCCGTCCTGACTCTTGACCGCGCACCCTCTTCTGGCCTCATATGAGACCGGGCCCACGTCGTACGCGGCGGACGGATCCGTAACGGCCGGGCCCGTTCCCCTCACGTTCGGCCTCAGGCGGGAGGCGCGGTGCGAGAACGGCATGCGGTCCGGGGCGCCCGCCGGGACCGGGAGTTCGAGGCGTTCGTCGCGGGTGCGGCGGGGCGGCTGACGCGGACCGCCACCCTGCTCACGGCGGAGCCGCCGAACGCCAACCCGCGCGCGCGGCGGCTGCTGACCCACGCCCTCGCCCACACCTACGCCACCTGGGACCGGCTGCGCGGCGAGGACCCCTACGACCGAACCCGTCAGCACCTGGCCGTCCGCTTCGCGCGCGGTGCCTGGCACCACCACGGTCTCTTCCGCCCCGAGCCCGGCGGTGTACTGGGCGGCCTCAGCCCTCAGGAGCGCCTGATCCTCGTCCTCAGGCTCTACGAGGGTGTCGCCGAGGAACAGACCGCGGCGCTTCTCGGGCTGCCCGCCGAACGCGTACGGGCGATCTGTGCGCGCGCGATGGCGACCGTCCTGCATCCCCCGCGCGAGGCCGCGCCCGGGGTGGCGGAGGTGGCACCGTCATGAGTCTGCGGGACCGGGAGGCGGCCGTGCGGCGGATCCTGGAGCGGACGCCGCCCGAGGTGCCGCCCGGCCTGTGCGGTGACGCGGTGCGGCGCGGCGGGCGCATGCTGCGGCGCCGGACGGCGGCCCGCCGGGTGATGTGGCTGGTGCTGCTGGCCGCCGTGGTGGCGTTCCTGGTGTGGGCGTCGACGGCCCGCCCCTGGGTGGAGCCGCCGTCGGAGACGACTCCACCGCTGACGGGCTGGTGACCCGGGTCACGCACGCCGCGGACCGGGTCCGGCGCCGCCTCCCGGGACAGAACAGCTGGTGCCGCGGCAGGCGACGTCCGCCCGCGAATGAGCGGCGTCCGGTGCGTGCTCTCGGTGGGCCGGCCGGAAGGCGTCATCCGCCCGAAGCGCCTGGGCGTACTCGGGCTTTTCGGCCGGTGCGGCGGGAGGGCGTGCCGGGCGTCGCGACGGGGCGGACGTCGCCTGCCTCGGCGCTAGCCCAGGGCCTGCTGGAGGTCCGCCAGGAGGTCGTCGACGTTCTCGATGCCCACGGAGAGGCGTACGAGGTCGGCGGGGACCTCCAGGGCGGAGCCGGCCACGGAGGCGTGCGTCATGCGTCCCGGGTGCTCGATCAGGGACTCGACACCGCCCAGGGACTCACCGAGGGTGAACACCTTCGCGCGGTCGCAGACCTCGACGGCCGCCTCCTCGCCGCCGGTTACCCGGAACGACACCATGCCGCCGAACGCCTTCATCTGCTTGGCGGCGACCTCGTGCCCGGGGTGCTCGGGCAGGCCCGGGTAGAGCACGCTGGACACGCGCGGGTGCCGGGTGAGCATGTCGGCGACCTTGGTGGCGTTCTCGCTGTGCCGGTCCATGCGGACGGCGAGCGTCTTGGTGCCGCGCAGCACCAGCCAGGAGTCGAAGGGCCCGGCGACCGCGCCCATCGCGTTCTGGTGGTACGCCAGTTCCTCGCCCAGCTCCTGGTCGCCGACGATCAGGGCGCCGCCGACGACGTCGGAGTGGCCGCCCATGTACTTGGTGAGCGAGTGCACGACGACGTCCGCGCCGAGCGAGAGCGGCTGCTGGAGGTAGGGGGTGGCGAAGGTGTTGTCGACGACCAGCTTCGCGCCGGCCTCGCGGGCGACCTGGGCGACGGCCGGGATGTCGGTGATGCCGAGCAGCGGGTTGGAGGGGGTCTCCACCCAGACGGCCTTCGTCTTCGGGGTGATGGCGGCCCGTACGGCCGTGGGGTCGCCGGTGTCGGCGACGGACCAGTCCACGCCCCACCGGGAGACGACCTTCGCGAAGAGGCGGAACGTGCCGCCGTAGGCGTCGTTCGGGATGACCACGTGGTCGCCGGGGCTGAGCAGCGTACGCAGCAGGCAGTCCTCGGCGGCCAGCCCCGACGCGAACGCGAGGCCGCGCCGGCCGCCCTCCAGGGCGGCGAGGTTCTCCTCCAGGGCGGTGCGGGTGGGGTTGGCGCTGCGGCTGTACTCGTAGCCGCCGCGCAGGCCTCCTACGCCGTCCTGCTTGTAGGTCGAGACCTGGTAGATCGGCGGGACGACCGCGCCGGTGAGGGGATCCGCGGTGTTGCCCGCGTGGATCGCGAGGGTCTCGAAGTGCTGGCTGGTGTGGGTGTCGCTCATAGGGATCGAGCCTAAGGGGTCCTTGCGCCCGGTGGCCGCGCCGAGTGCCGGGGGGCCTGCCGGCTCAGGAAGAACAGTGGCCTCCGACCGGGTTGGGCGATTGTCGGTGGCGTCTGGAACCCTTGTCTCATGGAGATTCTCTGGGCCCTGATGGCGATGCTCATGATCGGGTTCGTGATGTGGCCGATCGTGGCGCGTCGGCGGGCCGGCATTCAGCAGGTGGAGGCGGGGCACCCGGACGCCGCGGACCCGGCGGACTACGGGTTCGTGCGGCAGGAGCTGCTGGACGTGCGGATGCCGGGTCCGGACCAGGATCTGCTGGACGTGCTGGACGTGGTGCAGCGTTCGCAGGACTACCGGGCGGCGAAGCAGCTGCTGGCCGGTACGGAGGCGGCCGGAGAGGTCCGGTGGCAGCGGGTGCAGGCGTTCGCGGGCGCGGCGGCGCTGGAGCTGGCGCAGCGGCCCGGCGGGGCGGGCGAGTCGCCGGGCGGGCAGTGGCTGCGGGTGTGGCGCGCGGAGGCGCCCAAGGACGCGGGCGGCGCGGCGGTGCACGCGGAGTTCCTGGTGCAGCAGGCGTGGCGGACGTCGACGCCGGGCACGGACGACTTCCGGATCATCATGGAGGAGGCCAGATCGGCGTGCGGCGACGCGGCGCTGCTGGCCCCGGGCGACCCGGTCCCGTACATCATCGAGCTGTCGGTGGCGCGTGGACTGGGGTACCCCCGTGAGGAGTTCGAGCAGCTCTGGCTGAAGATCCTGGACCGGAACCCGGCGCACATGGGAGCGCATCTGGCCGCCCTGCACTACTGGTGCGAGAAGTGGCACGGCTCGCGGGAGCTGGCCCACTCCTTCGCCGAGGCCGCCGCGGCCCGCGCGCCGCAGGGGTCGCTCCTCGCGGCCATGCCGCTCTTCGCGGTCCTCGAGCACCTGCCCGAGGTGAACCTGGTGCGGGGCTTCTACGAGAGCGAGGTCGTCACCAAGGCGGTCCACGGCGCCCTGTTCGCGGTGCACGCGGCACGCCCCGACGACCCGATGCTGGCGCACGTCCGCCATCTGCTGGTCTTCTTCCTGGTCCGCAGTGAACGCTGGACCGAGGCCATGCACCAGCTCGTCCACGTCGACGGCCACGTCGGCGCCCTCCCCTGGACCCTCACCTCCGACCCGGCCTCGGACTACGCGCTCTACCGCGCTCTGGCGGTGGCGGGGTACGAGGCCAACGGGGGGAACCCGGCCGCGCTGCCGCACTGAGACAAGCTGGTCGGCGGGTACGTCGACGCACTGCCGTGGCGGTACCGGGGCGGCGGCGAGGCGACGGCCGAGTCCTACCGCCGTATCCGCAGCTCCTGCGCACAGGTGGTGGCGGCAGCCGCGACGGACTGAGAGGCGTGAGCGACAGCGGAATGCGGGCGGTACCTGGAACGTTCTCCAGGTACCGCCCGCCCGTTGCGCCCCGCAGGCCTACAAGCCCCAAGCCCCCCAAGCCCCAAGAAGTAGGAGTCCCGATGCTCTTCGGCCGCACGCCCCAGCTGCCCACCCCCGAGCAGGCGCTGCGTGGCCGCGCCGAGCCGCCGTTCACGGCCCCGGACCGCCACACCGTCCTCGGCACCCCGCTCCTCGGCCCGTACCCCGAGCACCTGGAGACCGCCGACTTCGGCCTCGGCTGCTTCTGGGGCGCCGAGCGTACGTTCTGGCAGCTCCCGGCAGGCGTGTGGACGACCCTCGTCGGCTACCAGGGCGGCTACACGGAGAACCCCACCTACGAAGAGGTCTGCTCCGGCCTGACGGGCCACACCGAGGCCGTCCGAGTCGTCCACGACCCCTCCCTGATCTCCTACGAGCGCCTCCTCCAGGTCTTCTGGGAGTCCCACAACCCCACGCAGGGCTACCGCCAGGGCAACGACGTCGGCACGCAGTACCGCTCCGCCGTCTACACCCACACCCCGGCCCAGGCCGCAGCCGCCGAAGCCTCCCGCGAGGCCTACCAGAAGGTCCTCACCACCGCCGGCCACGGCGACATCACCACCGAGATCCTCCCGGCCGAGGGCCGCCCCTTCTACCCTGCCGAGGCGCACCACCAGCAGTACCTGGACAAGAACCCGGCGGGCTACTGCGGCATCGGCGGCACGGGGGTGTCCTGCCCGATCGGCGTGGCCAGGGCCGATGGCTGAGCCACTGTCGCCGGAAGCCGCGGCGACTCTGCGGGCGCTGCTGACCGGCCCGGATCCGGTGAGCGGCGCCCTGCTGGCAGATTCCACACACGCGGGTGGTGGGCAGGTGTGGCTGCGGCTGTGCGACGGTCGATCTGGAGGATCGTACGGCGGCACCGCCTGCGCCGTCGCAGGACAATCCGGCCGTGGACGCCGGGTACGACGCTCCGCACTCGGCCGGTGTCATGCCATCGCGCAGGACACCGGCGATGCGCCGGGCGGCCACAGGTCAAACCGGCCCTGGAGCACCAGGCCGTGGCCCCACGCCCCTGAGAAGGCGGGGGCGAGTGCTCCCCGCCGTCGTCAGACGGTCGTCGGTCAGATCGTCGCCGTGTCGATCACGAACCGGTAGCGGACATCGCTCGCCAGCACCCGCTCGTACGCCTCGTTGATCTGGTCCGCGCGGATGAGTTCGATCTCTGCGCCGAGGCCGTGCGCGGCGCAGAAGTCGAGCATCTCCTGGGTTTCCCGGATGCCGCCGATGCCGGAGCCCGCGAGGGTCTTGCGGCCGGCGATGAGGGAGAAGAGGTTGAGGGCGACGGGCTCCTCGGGGCCGCCGACGTTCACGAAGGTGCCGTCCGTCTTCAGCAGGGACAGGTAGAGGTCCAGGTTCAGCGGGGCCGAGACCGTCGAGAGGATCAGGTCGAAGGAGCCGCGCAGTTCCTCGAAGGTCGCCTCGTCGCTGGTCGCGTAGTAGTGGCTCGCGCCCAGCCTGAGGCCGTCGTCCTTCTTTCGGAGGGACTGGGAGAGGACCGTCACCTCGGCGCCGAGGGCGGCGGCGAGCTTCACGCCCATGTGGCCGAGGCCCCCGAGACCGACGACGGCGACCTTCCTGCCCGGCCCGACGTTCCAGTGCCTGAGCGGGGAGTACGTGGTGATGCCGGCGCACAGCAGGGGCGCGGCCTCGTCGAGGGATATGCCGTCGGGGACGCGTACGGTGAATGCCTCGTCGACGACGATCTTCTCCGCGTAGCCGCCGTAGGTGGGCTCGCCGTCCTTTCCGATGGCGTTGTACGTGCCGACGTTGCCCTTGAGGCAGTACTGCTCCAGGCCCGCCTCGCAGTTCTCGCACGCACGGCAGGAGTCGACCATGCAGCCGACGCCGACGTTGTCGCCGACGGTGAACTTGGTGACGCCGGAACCGACGGCCTCGACGACACCGGCGATCTCGTGGCCCGGGACCATCGGGAAGATCGCCTCACCCCAGCCCTCGCGGGCCTGGTGGATGTCGGAGTGACAGATACCGGCGTACTTGATGTCGATCAGAACATCGAACTCACCGACTTCACGGCGCTCGATGGTGGTGCGCTCCAGCGGGGCCTTGGCGGCGGGGGCAGCGTAGGCGGCAACAGTGGTGGTCATGCCGGGGTTCTCCTGATCGTCGTCCGTGGTCCGGCCTGCCTTCCGGCCGGGCACGGCCATGAGCCTGCCCGAAGTCCCAGGGTTCACCCAGGTCCCGGTCCGGCCTACGTCCGCTGGTCCTACCACTGACGGGATCAGGCTCAGGGGCGTACAGCCGTGAATACTTGCCGTATGGACGAACAGCCCGAAGCCGTACAGAGGCCGCCGTCGCTCGGCGAGGCCGGAGGTGCCGGGGCCCTGGACCGGCGTGCCGAGCTCAGCGAGTTCCTGCGTTCCCGGCGGGCCCGGCTGAAGCCGGAGGACGTGGGGCTGCCGGCCTTCGGGCGGCAGCGCCGGGTACCCGGGCTGCGCCGCGAGGAACTGGCGCAGCTCGCGGGGGTGTCGGTGGCGTACTACACGCGGCTGGAGCAGGGCAACGGGCGCAATGTGTCGGCGGAGGTGCTCGACGCCATCGCGCGCGCCCTCCGGCTGAACGACGCCGAGCACGCCCATCTCACGCACCTCGCGAAGCCGAAGTCCCACAAGAAGAAGCGGTCGGCCCGTCCGCAGCAGGTGCGGGGGGCGCTGCGGCAGCTGATCGACGCGCTGGACGGCGTCCCGGCGTACGTCACGGGCCGCCGCTCGGACATCCTCGTCTGGAACCGGATGGCGGCGGCGGTGTTCGGGGACTGGTCGGAGCTGCCGGCGCAGGAACGGAACTGGGCGCGGCTGGTGTTCCTGCGGCCCGCCTACCGGGATCTGTATGTCGACTGGGACCAGAAGGCGGCCGACATCGTCAGCCATCTGCGGATGGACGCGGGCTGCCATCCGGACGACCCGCTGCTGTCGGCGTTGGTGGGCGAGTTGTCGGTGAAGAGCGAGGAGTTCCGGCGACTGTGGGCGACCCACGACGTGAAGGAGAAGAGCCACGGGCTGAAGCGCATGCGCCACCCCCTGGTCGGTGACCTCACCCTCTCCTTCGAGACGCTCCGCCTGCCCGACGACCAGGAACAGGCCCTGATCACCTACCACGCCGAACCCGGCTCCCCGTCCGCCGACGCCCTGCGGCTGCTGGCGAGCTGGGGCACGGACGCGTCCCGCTCGGGCTCGGTCACGCCCCGGCTCTAGAAGTGCCCTGAAGATCTTGTAAATCGCACCCGGCTTGCACCCATTCACGCCGATTGACATCTACCGGCGATCCGGGGCGAGCCGGGCGGCCGGAGCAAGATCTTCATCGGCCTTCCAGTGTGACCACTTGCCCACGCTCGGAATTTCTGGCGCGGCACACCAGCCGGGGCATGACGGGCTGAAGATCCCGCTTCGCCCGCCAGGTGACGGTCAGGTCTGCCCCCAGACCGTACAGGGGTTCGGGTAGGTGCCTGATGAAAATCCTGTGCGCAGACCTGTGAACACCGATGCCGCCCCCCGGGGGCGGCATCGGTGTTCACAGCTGACGGTGGATCGGAGGCGACGGGCGGGTCAGACCGCCGAGCCGGCCTTCCAGTCGGCCCAGCTCAGGTTCCAGCCGTTGAGACCGTTGTCGGGGGCGACCGTCCTGTCGCCGGTGTTCTCGACGACCACGACGTCACCGACGATCGAGTTGCTGTAGAACCACGCGCCCTCGGTGCCGGGGTCGTCGGCGCCCTTGGTGTCGTTCAGACCGACACAGCCGTGGCTGGTGTTGACGTTGCCGAAGACGGAGTCGGCGCCCCAGTAGTTGCCGTGGATGAACGTCCCGGAGGTGGTGAGGCGGATGGCGTGGGGCACGTCCTTGATGTCGTACTCGCCCTCGCCGTCGTCGTCGGTGAAGCCCACGGTCGCGCCGTTCATGCGCGTCTCCTTGAACTTCTCCGACATCACCATGATGCCTTCGTAGGTCTTGTTCTCGGGCGAACCGGCGGATATCGGGATGGTCTTGACGACCTTGCCGTCCTGCATGACCTTCATCTGCTTGGTCTTGGCGTCGACGACCGAGATCTGGTTGCGGCCGATCTTGAAGGACACCGTCTTCTGCTGCACACCGTAGACACCCTCGGCGCCCTCGACCCCGTCGAGCGCGAGCTTCAGGGTGACGGTGGAGCCCTCCTGCCAGTAGTCCTCGGGACGGAAGTCGAGGCGGTTGGTGTTGAACCAGTGCCCGACGACCTCCTGGCCGGAGCTGGTGGAGACGGTGATCCCCTTCTGGACGGCGACCTTGTCGGTGATCGCCTTGTCGAAGTTGATCGAGACCGGCATGCCCACGCCGACGGTGGAGCCGTCCTCGGGCGTGAAGTTGCCGATGAAGCTGTTGGCGGGCGAGACCGTGGTGAACGCCGCGTTCTCGTGGGCCTTACGGCCCTCGGAGTCCTGGGCGGTGGCGGTGATCTTGTAGTTGGTGGACCGCTCCAGCTGCACGCTCGGCGCCCAGCTCTTCTTGTCCGCGGATATCTCGCCCTCGACGGCGGTCCCCTCGGAGGTGGTCATCTTCACCTCCGTGAGCGTGCCCTTGCTCACGGTGACCTTGGCCGAGTTGTTGATGGAGGCGTTGTCGGAGCCGTCCTTCGGGGTGATCTTGATGTCGGCCTCGGAGGTCTTCCTGGCCGCCGCCTCGTCGACCTTGGCCTGCGAGGAGTCCCCGCCGTCGTTCCCGGACGCGTTGTCGCCGCCGCCTCCGCTGCACGCAGAGAGCACCAGCACCCCGCCGAGCAGTGCGGACGCGACCGACAGGCCCCTGCGCCGCCTACTGTTCGTCATCACACGCTTCTCCATCGTTGCCGAATCCCCAAAACCCCGAAGATCCCCGTGAGCACTTAAACACCACCACGGCACCGAGCCGTTCCGCCCGGCGCGGATATGTGGGATACGCCACTCCACCGGCATCGGATCGACAGCGACCCGGCGGCGGCGCACACGTGACTGATGCTCCCCGTGAGACGACAGAACCCCGGGCGGCGGTTGCCACCCGGGGCCAGTGAATCTCCCGAGCCGCTCAGCCGAGGCCGTCTTCCTCTTCGTCCTCCCGGTCATCATCCTCGTCCAGGTCCCACTCCGGCGAATCGGGGTCGTAGTCGATGCCCTCGCTGCTCCACGAGGCCTGGGCGAGTTCGACCCCGGGCACCTCGCCGACCAGGTCGAACGGGTCGACCAGGTAGGCGAGCGCCTCCGCCGTGTCCTTCGTCACCGCACTCTCGGCGTGTACCCGCTCGCCGTTCGGCATATCGGAGTCGTCCGCGATCCGCCGCAGAGCGGCGCCCGTGACGGCCTCCACGTTCTCGACCTCCACCACCAACTCGACCCGAAGCCGGACAAACTGTGATGTCTCAGTTGCGCTCATGCTCCGGAGCGTACGGCGCACAGGTCACGCGACTTTCCCACGACCCGCGCCTTTCACTAGCATCGCTCCCTACGGCCAATTCGCCAGCGCCACAAGGGGATCGATATTCCGTGTCCGTCGCACGTCGCGCGTCGCCCACCGCCCGCCGGTCCCTGCTGACCGCCACCGCCGCGGGCGCCCTCCTGGGTGCCCTGTGGTTCGTGCCGTCCGCGAACGCGACGCAGGACGCCCCGGCCCCACGCCGGCAGACGACCACGACGGCCGACACGACTCCTCCGGGCGGCACGACTTCTTCGGGCAACCCCAGCACCGCCCAACTCGCCGACACCGGCAGCCCCAACACCACCCCCTACGTCATCGGTGGCACCGCCCTCCTGGGCCTGGGCGGGGGTTTCGTCGCGTACTCGATCCGCCGCGAACGCGAGGTGTACTGACCACCGTGGGGTGACCGGGGCCCCCGTACCGCTGAGGAGCGGGGGAACCGCGCGAGCAACCACACACCCCGCACCCGCCGAGCAAGCCCGCATCCTCCGCCGGCGGAGGCGAAAGGCCCCCTCACGCCAGTGGCCCGGTCACCCCCTCCGCCGCCGCGACCAACCGCCCGTCCCGAACGAACGCCTCGGCCGACGCCAGATCAGGCGCGAGGAACCGATCCCCCCGGCCCCCTCGACCCCGGCCTCCCGTACGGCCTCCACGACCGCCCGAGTGGCCGCCGCGGCCACCAGCCCCTCCCGCAGCTCGACCGCCCGCGTCCCGGCGTACAACTCGACCGCCAGCACCCGCGTGAGATGGTCCACGGCGGTACGCAGCTTCCGGGCGGCCGACCACCCCATCGACACGTGATCCTCCTGCATCGCGGAGGACGGAATCGAGTCGGCGGAAGCCGGCACGGCGAGCCGCTTCAGCTCACTCACCAGAGCCGCCTGCGTGTACTGGGCGATCATGAGCCCGGAGTCCACCCCGGCGTCGTCCGCGAGGAACGGCGGCAACCCGTGCGACCGGTTCTTGTCGAGCAGCCGGTCGGTACGCCGCTCGGCGATCGAGGCCAGGTCCGCCACGGCGATCGCCAGGAAGTCGAGGACGTACGCGACCGGCGCCCCGTGGAAGTTGCCGTTGGACTCCACCCGGCCGTCCGGCAGGACGACGGGGTTGTCGACCGCCGCCGCCAGCTCCCGCTGGGCGACGAGCCGCGCGTGCGCGACGGTGTCGCGTCCGGCCCCGGCCACCTGCGGAGCGCACCGCACGGAGTACGCGTCCTGCACGCGCGGCGCGTCGTCCTGGTGGTGCCCGGTGAGCCCGGAGCCCTTCAGCACGGCGAGCATGTTGGCGGCGGAGGCCGCCTGCCCCGGGTGCGGGCGGATGGCGTGCAGTTCGGGCGCGAGGACCTTGGCGGTGCCGAGCAGCGCCTCCAGGGTGATGGCGGCGGTGATGTCGGCCGACGTGTACAGCCTCTCCAGGTCGGCCAGCGCCATGACCAGCATGCCGAGCATGCCGTCGGTGCCGTTGAGGAGGGCCAGCCCCTCCTTCTCGCGCAGCTCGACGGGCGCGATGCCGTGTGCGGCGAGCAGCTCGCCGGCCGGCCGTACGACACCGTCCGGGCCCTCGGCGTCACCCTCACCCATGAGCGTGAGCGCGCAGTGGGACAGCGGCGCCAGGTCGCCGGAGCAGCCGAGGGAGCCGTACTCGTGCACGACGGGAGTGATCCGGGCGTTGAGGACGTCGGCCATGGTCTGCGCGACTTCGGGCCGTACGCCCGTGCGCCCGGAACACACCGTCTTCAGCCGCAGGAACATCAGCGCGCGGACGACCTCGCGCTCCACTCTCGGCCCCATGCCGGCCGCGTGCGAGCGGACGATGTTGCGCTGGAGCCGGGCGCGCAGCTCCTGGCTGATGTGCCGGGTCGCGAGGGCGCCGAAGCCGGTGGAGACCCCGTAGACGGGGTCCGGCTTGGCCGCCAGCGCGTCCACGATCTCGCGGGCCGCGGCGAGGGCCGCCACCGCCTCGTCGGAGAGCTCGACCCGGGCGCCGGCGCGCGCCACGGCGAGGACGTCGGCCGCGGTGACCCCGGACGTCCCGAGCATCACCGTGTCCACAGAGTGCATATTCATATTCAGGATCGTAGGGACTGAATCGTCGAATGTCACGACCGAACGGGGAGAGGACTCCTTACCCGCGCGTACGGAGCAGTTCGGGCCGCTGGTGCCCGCCGACGAGGCTATCCGCGTAGATCGGAAGCAGATCGGAGAACGATCGGAGAAGCATCCGAGGTTGATCAGATTCCGGCAGCCCAGAGCATTGACGGCACCTGCTCGCCCTTAGGGTCGAAGCATCGGATGACGCGATGGCCCCCTCCTTTCCCGGTCGCGCTTTCCGCCGGGTCCTCCGGACCACCACAGACCCGCCTACGGCCCACTCCCCCCTTGGCCGTGGGCAGCCCAGGGCAGCGCGGCGACCCGACCCGCGCGCGGCCCGCCCTAGGACCGGCGCCCGCGAATGCGGCGCCGGTCCCCCGGGCGCGCGGGGTCGACCGGCGGGGGCGGCCGGTCGGCGAGGCTGACCACGGGGTCCTCCTCACCGTCGCCTTCCCGCCCGGCGACGACCGGCTCGACGGAACCGGCGGCCTTGGCCCGGTACTGCGCGGCGTCGGCGAGCCGGAACAGCCGCCGGGCCGAGCGCAGCGGCCCGATCGGGTCCCCGGTGGAGGCGACCCCGCAGGCGACCCCGTCGCCCGGCTCCAGCGCCCGCGCCCGTACGCAGAGGTCCCCGGCGACCCGTACCACCTCGTCCGCCGACGGCCCGACGGCGAGCAGACAGAACTCGTCGCCGCCGAGCCGCGCGGCCAGCACCTTCGGCAGTTCGGCCGCGCAGCGCGAGAGCACCGAGCCGAACCGTTCCAGCAACTGGTCGCCCATCGCGTGCCCGTAGGTGTCGTTGACCTTCTTCAGGCCGTTGAGGTCGCAGACGACGAGGCTGATCACCGTGCCGTCGCGCCGGTGCGCCTCCATCGCCTCGTCCAGTCGCAGGTCGACCGCGCGCCGGTTGCCCAGCCCCGTGAGAGAGTCGGTGAAGGCCAGCCGCCGGGCCTCCTCCAGCCGCTCGGACTGCGCGATCCCGGCCGCCACGACCGAGGCGAGCACGGTGGCGAACGCCGCGTCGTCACCGTGGAAGACGGGCTCTCCGGCGGGCCGGGCCACATACAGCTCGCCCCACGCCCTGCCGTTCAGCACGACGGGCGCCACCACGCAGCAGCCGCGCCCGCGCCGGCGCAGCGCCGCGACCCGCTGATGGCAGTAGCCGCCGGGGCGCCGCCCGGCGGCCGGTCCGGCCGCCGTCTCCACCCAGGCGTTGGGCTCACCGCCCTCCAGCCACCGCTCGTGCAGGAACTCCGCGATCTCCGGGAACTGGTGCACCGGGTACGTCTCGTCCTCGGGGAACTCCTCCTCGTCCGCCGCCAGGTTCCCCACGTTGACCAGCACCCGCAGCACCCCCCGCTCCCGCTCCCACACGGACAGCGCGGCGAAGCTCCCGGACAGCGCCCGGCACGCCCCGTCCGCCGCCGCCCGCCACGACTCGCGCGGCGTGTGCGCCCCCGCCATCCCCCGCGCCAACGCCACCACGGCCCTCAGCCGTCTGTCCTCACCCATCACTCCAGGCTAGGGAGCTTTGAGGGTATTTGAGATGTTAGTGGAGCGAACAGGGGTACGGGTGGGTGCGGGCGGTGGTCTGATGCCTGTCGGGATGGGCCGAGAGGAGGCTGGTGCCGGTACCGGAGGGTCTGGCGCCGACCGAGGGAGAGGGCCTGCCGCCGACCGAGGCGGGCAAGCCTGGGGCCGACCGGCCGAGGCGGGCCCCGTCACTCCCCGGGCGGCCGGGGTCCCGCGCCGTGAGGTCACCCGGCCGCCCCATGACTCACTCCCCCGGCCAGTCGGGCTTCCGCTTCTCGTTGAAGGCGGCCACGCCCTCCGTCCGGTCTCCCGAGAAGGCCACCGAACGCCATGCCGCGTCCTCGACGTCCAGCCCGGCGCGCAGGTCGAGCCCGTGGCCGAGCCGGAGCGCGCGCTTGGCCGCACGCAGCCCGACGGGCGAGTTCGCGGCGATGCGCGCGGCCAGCGCCAAGGCCTCCGCCCGGTCCCGCCCCTCCTCCACCACCTGGTCCACGAGCCCCAGCTCCCCCGCCTCGACCGCCTCCAGCCGCCGCGCCGTGAAGATCAGCTCGGCGGCCCGCGCGGCCCCCACCCGACGCGGCAGCAACTGCGTGCCCCCGCCGCCGGGAATCACCCCCACCGACACCTCCGGCAGCCCCACCACCGCCGTACGGTCGGC
The DNA here is from genome assembly GCF_037201975.1 of Streptomyces sp. TG1A-60. Taxonomy (NCBI): domain Bacteria; kingdom Bacillati; phylum Actinomycetota; class Actinomycetes; order Kitasatosporales; family Streptomycetaceae; genus Streptomyces; species Streptomyces sp. TG1A-60. The sequence continues at coordinate 2,993,802 of NZ_CP147520.1, forward strand.
CACGATCAGGTCGCAGGACAGGGCCAGTTCGAAGCCGCCGCCCAGCGCGAAGCCGTGCACGGCGGCGATGGCGGGCATCGGCAGCTCCAGCACGCCGGTGTACGCCGCCCGCGCCACGGGCCGCTGCCGCACCAGGTCGGCGTCGCTGAACGAGTTCCGCTCCTTCAGATCCGCCCCCACGCAGAACGCCCGCTCATGCGTCGACGTCACCACGACCACGCGTACGTCCCGGTCGGCGGCCAGCGCCGCGCACGCCGCCGCGACGGAACGGGCCATCTCCGTCGACACGGCGTTCATGGCCTTGGGCCGGTCGAGGACCAGCTCGGCGACATACTCGTGCCGCCGTACGACGACGAACTCCCCGTACCGCCGCCCGTCCCGCCCCACTGCCGCGCCGTCACCCATGACACCCTCCCGGTTAACGTCGGTTAACTACTGCCGCCCCGATCATCGCAGCCGGGCCCTTCCGGGGAAAGCCGTGGTCGGCTGTGGGTGCTGCCGCCGGCGGCTGGGTGGGCGCCGGACGGGGCGGGGCGGGGGCTTCGGGCGTGCGGGCCGTCGAGGGCGCGGGAGGGGCACGTCGGCGGCGGGGCCCCACACAAGCGACACGGTGCGGCGGGGCCCGGCGGGCAAGCCGGCGACCTCACCGGTACCTCAGCCCATCGCCACTCGACCCACGGGCCATGACCGGCGCGTCACTCAAGCTCACCCGTCCCGAGCCACGCTCTCCGCACCACACACCCTCGGCCCGCCGGTCCGCCGCCCCGCCACGCCGCTCACGGGCTTCAGCGCCTCAGGGCCACCCGACCCGCACCCCACACGCCCGAGGCGCCCGACGCGCGTCGGGCCCTCACGCCCTCCCCGGCCTGCGCGTCAGCAGCCACGGCTGGACCACGCCCAACCCGCGCACGGGCCGTTGCCACATCGGCTGGAGGGCGAAGCGGTAGGTGGGAAGCTCCTCGCCCTCCTTCTCGGCGGCAGCAGCGGCCTCGGCGGCATCGGCCTCGGATGCGGGGGCCTCACCGGTGCGGGTGAGTTCCTCGGCGAAGGCGCCGTCGACGAGGACCGCGTCCTTGGGCGCTATCGAGGTGAGCCGGCTCGCGAGGTTCACGGTCGAACCGAAGACGTCGCCCATCCGGGTCGTCACCGTGCCGAAGGCCATGCCGACGCGCAGCTCGGGCATGGTCTCGTCGTTTGCCATGGTCTCGATGAGCCGCAGGGCGATCTCCGCGGCCACGCCGGCGTCATCGGTGGCGTACAGGACCTCGTCGCCCAGGGTCTTGACGAGCCGGCCGCCGTTCGCGGCCACCAGGTCCGCCGCCGTCGTCTCGAAGGCCTCGACGAGTTCACCGAGCTCCTCCTCCTCCATGCGCCGGGTCAGGCGCGTGAAGCCGACGAGATCGGCGAAGCAGACCGCCAGCCGCCGGTCGACCATCTCCTCGTCGTCGGCCGCCTGCACGACCCGCCCCGTCGCGGCGGCGAGCTGCCGCCGCCAGACGTAGACGAGGAACTCCTCCAGCTCCGGCAGCAACAGCTCGACCAGGGGGTACGTCACCTCGGTACGGGTCATGCCCGGCTCCGGCGGCTCGGTCAGGCCCTCCAGGAAGGAGTCGATCTGCCACTCGGCGAGCCGCGCCGTGGTCTGCCCGGTGGAACGGGCCACCTGTACCGCCATGGCCTCACTCAGCAGCCCCGCCTCGACGAGACCGGCGAGCCGTCGCAGCGCCAGCACGTCCGCCTCGGTCAGCGCCTTGGCCTGGCCGATGTCCGCGAAGCCCATCGCCCGCCAGAAGCGGGACGCCAGCTCCATGGAGACGCCCGCGCTGCGCGCCGCCTGGAAAGGGGTGTAGCGGCGCTCGGCACCGAGGATGAGCCCTTCGAGCCGCAGCGCCAGCGGGTCCTCCTCGCCGGCGTCCGCGCCCGGCGGGTCGACTCGGCCGTGCGCGTCCGTGCCGGAGCCCGTGTCCTCGACGCTCACGCCTGCTGCCCTTCCGATCTCCCGCGGTCACGTACTCGACCGGCCTCAACTCTACGGCAGGTGTGCGCCAGCTCACTCCGTCAGGTGGGCCGAAGGGCGCGTACCCCCTTTCCGGTGCCTGTATCCAGCATCAATGTCCGGCATCCCCACGGGCCACCCGAAGGAGCGACGTCCCCGGACCCCGCCGCAGCCCTCCGGAGCGGGGCCGTCACACAGGCCGCAGGTGCACGATGTCCCCCGCTCCCACCGGTTCCTGCATGCCGTCCTCCGTCGCGAGCACGAGCCGCCCGTCCCCGTCCACCGCCACGGCCTCCCCCACGACCGACCGGTCTCCGGGCAGCTCGGCCCGCACCTTCCGTCCCAGGGTCGCGCACCCGGCGGCGTACGCCTCCTGAAGACCGCTCACCGACGGATCACCGCCGGCGGCCCGCCACCGCCCATACCAGCCCTCCAGGGACCGCAGCACGGCCCGCAGCAGCGGATCGCGGTCGGTGGTCAGCGCGCCCGCGAGCACCAGCGACCCGGCCCCGGGGACCGGCAGCTCGTCCTCCCGCAGGCTGACGTTGACACCGATACCGATCACCACGCCCTCCGCGCCGGCGCGCTCCGCGAGGACACCGCCGGCCTTGCGCTCCTCGCCGCCCACGGTCACCAGCAGGTCGTTGGGCCACTTGAGTGCCGTGTCGACCCCGGCGGCGCGGGACAGCCCGGTCGCCACGGCGACGCCGGTGAGGAGCGGCAGCCAGCCCCAGCGCTCGACGGGCACCTCGCCCGGCTTGAGGAGGACGGAGAAGAAGAGTCCGGAACGCGCGGGCGCGGTCCACGTCCGGTCGAGGCGCCCGCGCCCCGCGTCCTGCTTCTCGGCGACGAGCACGGCCCCCTCGGGCAGCCGGTCGGCGCGCCCCGCGAGGTCGGTGTTGGTGGAGCCGATGGCCGACACGACGTCCAGGGAACTCCACAGCCCGCCCTGCCGGACCAGCGCCCGGCGCAGCGCGGCGGAGTTGAGGGGCGGCCGGTCCAGGTCGGACCACCGGCTGCCGCTGGAGTCGTCGGAGTGGCCGGGCTTGTCGTCTGAGGCATCTCGCGGCGTCATGCAACCCACCCTAGGTGTGGTAAACGCCGCACTGCCGAACGGTAGGCGCAGCACTACGCTACGGATGAGTAACCGCCGCCACTTCTGAGCACGTACTGATACGACCCGATACGCCCCGTTCCCTCGACGTCCGCCGCACGCCCCGCAGGTCCCGCACGTCCCCGCACGACCCTCACGTCCCCGCACCGCCCTCACCACCCTCACGTCCCCATTGAGCAGGCAGGGAGCCGCATCCCGATGTCCGAGCCGGAAGAGATCGACATTCACACGACCGCGGGGAAGCTCGCGGACCTGCAGCGCCGTATCCATGAGGCGACGCACGCCGGCTCCGAGCGCGCGGTGGAGAAGCAGCACGCCAAAGGCAAGTTGACTGCCCGTGAGCGGATCGGCCTGCTGCTCGACGAGGACTCGTTCGTCGAGTTCGACGAGTTCGCCCGGCACCGCTCCACCGACTTCGGCATGGAGCACAACCGCCCCTACGGCGACGGCGTCGTGACCGGCTACGGCACCGTCGACGGCCGCCCGGTCGCGGTCTTCTCCCAGGACTTCACCGTCCTCGGCGGCTCCCTGGGCGAGGTCTTCGGCCAGAAGATCATGAAGGTGATGGACTTCGCCCTCAAGACGGGCTGCCCGGTCGTCGGCATCAACGACTCCGGCGGTGCCCGCATCCAGGAGGGCGTCATGGCGCTGGGCATGTACGGCGAGATCTTCCGCCGCAACACCCACGCCTCCGGCGTGATCCCCCAGATCTCCCTCGTCGTCGGCCCGTGCGCGGGCGGCGCGGTCTACTCCCCCGCGATCACCGACTTCACGGTCATGGTCGACCAGACCTCGCACATGTTCATCACCGGCCCCGACGTCATCAAGACGGTCACCGGCGAGGACGTCGGCTTCGAGGAACTGGGCGGCGCCCGCACCCACAACGCGACATCGGGCGTGGCGCACCACATGGCGGGCGACGAGAAGGACGCCGTCGAATACGTCAAGCAGCTCCTGTCCTACCTCCCGTCGAACAACCTCAGCGAGCCCCCGGCCTTCCCGGACCAAGCCGATCTCGCCGTCACCGACGAGGACCGCGAGCTGGACGTGCTGGTTCCCGACAGCGCGAACCAGCCGTACGACATGCACACGGTCATCGAGCACGTCCTGGACGACTTCGAGTTCTTCGAGACCCAGCCTCTGTTCGCGCCGAACATCCTCACCGGCTTCGGCCGCGTCGAGGGCCACCCGGTCGGCATCGTCGCCAACCAGCCGATGCAGTTCGCCGGCTGCCTGGACATCGACGCCTCCGAGAAGGCGGCTCGTTTCGTCCGCACCTGCGACGCCTTCAACGTCCCGGTGCTGACCTTCGTCGACGTCCCCGGCTTCCTTCCGGGCGTCGGCCAGGAACACGAGGGCATCATCCGCCGCGGCGCCAAGCTGATCTACGCCTACGCCGAAGCCACCGTCCCCCTCATCACGGTGATCACCCGCAAGGCCTTCGGCGGCGCCTACGACGTCATGGGCTCCAAGCACCTCGGCGCGGACCTCAACCTCGCCTGGCCCACCGCCCAGATCGCCGTCATGGGTGCCCAGGGCGCGGTCAACATCCTCCACCGCCGCACCATCGCCGCCGCCCCCGACGCCGAACGCGAGGACGTCCGCGCCCGCCTCGTCCAGGCATACGAGGACACCCTCCTCAACCCCTACACGGCGGCCGAACGCGGCTACGTCGACGCGGTCATCACCCCCTCCGACACCCGCCGCCACCTCGTCCGCGGCCTGCGTCAACTGCGTACCAAGCGGGAATCCCTTCCCCCGAAGAAGCACGGCAACATCCCCCTCTAGGTCTGCTGGGAGCCGACATGACCATCAAGGTCGTACGGGGCAATCCGACCCCGGAGGAGCTGGCCGCCGCACTGGCGGTGGTCCGCGCCCGCGCCGCGGCGGCTGCCGCCGAGCCGCCCGGCGCGCCCGACACCCGGGACTCCTGGTCCGACCCGTCCCGCATCGCCGCCCACCGCCTCCCGGCCCCGGGCCCCACCACGTGGAGCCGCACCTACTGGCCCGGCTGAGCGGAACCTCTGCCACCGACTTGAGTACGCGTACTCAGGCGCCCGGCCCCCAGGGCGACGCACCATCGCAGCATGCTCTGGTCCGACCCCGAGAACGAGCCGCCGAAGGAACTGCGCGACACGCAGGACATGCTTCGGCGGCTCGGCATCCTCATGGCCTGCGCCATGCTCGTGGCCATGCTCGTCCTGGGCATCCTCTGACCGAAGGCCGGGGGCCGGGGGCTGGGGGCTGGGGGCTGGGCAGCGGTAGGCCGCGCGACTCGGCGCTCACCAGGTGCCGCCGCGCCCACCGTGGCCGCCTCAGCGGCACGACTGCACGCCGGCCGGGGAGGGCGGCACGGGACCGACGCCGGCACCCGCAGCCACGCCGATACCCTGGCCCCATGACCGATCCGCAGCCCCGCCGCCGCCTCGTCCTCGCCTCGCAGTCCCCCGCCCGCCTCAACCTGCTCCGCCAGGCCGGCCTGTCCCCCGAGGTGATCGTCAGCGGCGTGGACGAGGACGCCGTGACGGCCCCCACCCCCGCCGACCTCGCCCTCGCCCTCGCCGAGGCGAAGGCCTCCGTCGTGGCGGCGAAGCCGGAGGTCAAGGGCGCCCTCGTCATCGGCTGCGACTCGGTCCTCGACCTCGACGGCGAAGCGCTCGGCAAGCCCGCCGACGCCGAGGAGGCCACCGCCCGCTGGAAGTCCATGCGGGGTCGCGCCGGCACCCTCCAGACCGGCCACTGCGTCTACGACACCGCCACCGGCCACCACACCTCCGCCACCGCCTCCACGGTCGTCCACTTCGGCGACCCCAGCGACGAGGAGATCGCCGCGTACGTCGCCTCCGGCGAACCCCTCCATGTGGCAGGCGCGTTCACCCTCGACGGCCGCTCGGCCCCGTTCATCAACGGCATCGAGGGCGACAACGGCAACGTCATCGGGATCAGCCTTCCCCTCGTCCGCCGCCTGCTGGACCGACTGGGCGTGGGGATCACGGAGTTGTGGACGCCGCGCACGAACTGACCTGCGAGCGTGAGCCGATCCGCGGCGTCACGAAGCGCTGGACGCCGAGGACACGACCGCGTCGGACGGTTCGCCCGCCCCGTCCCGCCGCTCGTACGTCATCAGTGTGAGCAGCACCAGCCCCAGCACCACCATCATGAACGCGAACGCCCCCCACCCCACCAGCCCGACGGTGAGCGCCCCGAGCAGCCCGTGCACGACGGCCACGCTGATGAGCAGGATCCGTCCGAGCCCGGCGGCGGGCCGGTTGCGTACCGCGACGAGCAGGGCGACCACCCCGCAGAGGACGAAGTAGAGGCCGAAGACCAGCCCCCCGGCCTTCGTCGAGACGGACATCGCGTCCGGATCGAGCCCGGCGAGCGACATCTTCTGCCGGTCGACGACGGTGCCGAGGAACCACTGCAGCCCGGCGATCCCGAGCCCCTCCGCGATCAGCACGATCGCCGTGACCACCGCCACCGGTCTGCGGATCACCGGCCCCCACCCACTTCCACTTACCCCAGGTACACCTTCGAGACATCGCGAACGCTACTAACGGGTAAACCCGGGGACAAGGGTTATCCCGAGAGCAAAGAATCGTTGGGCCATTAGTAGGGACTCCACAAAGAAACCCGACCTGCCGCAGCGCTGCCACACAGAGACCTTGACCACATCAGAGGGCTAGGGTTTGGCCGTGGTGTCCTACGCCATGCTGTGCGACAAGGGATTTCGCCGGTCGAGCGAGCCTCTGCTAACGCTGCGTGTGGGCAAGCTCACCATTGTGGACGGGTCGAAACGCCGTGTCGGCAGTCCCTAAACTCGGCTTGTTTCAAGGAGAGGGAGCCATCGTGCGCAAGGTGTTGATCGCCAACCGAGGCGAAATCGCTGTCCGCGTCGCCCGGGCGTGCCGGGACGCCGGGATCGCGAGCGTGGCCGTGTACGCCGATCCGGACCGGGACGCGCCACACGTGCGGGCCGCGGACGAGGCGTTCGCCCTGGGCGGTGACACTCCGGCGACCAGCTACCTGGACATGGGCAAGGTGCTGCAGGCCGCGAAGGACTCCGGCGCGGACGCGATCCACCCGGGTTACGGCTTCCTCTCGGAGAACGCGGACTTCGCGCAGGCGGTCCTGGACGCGGGCCTGATCTGGATCGGTCCACCCCCGCAGGCCATCCGCGACCTGGGTGACAAGGTGGCGGCCCGTCATATCGCCCAGCGCGCGGGCGCCCCGCTCGTCGCGGGCACCCCGGACCCGGTCTCGGGCGCCGAGGAGGTCGTGGCGTTCGCCGGGCAGCACGGTCTGCCGATCGCCATCAAGGCGGCGTTCGGCGGCGGCGGCCGTGGTCTGAAAGTCGCCCGCACCCTGGAGGAGGTCCCGGAGCTGTACGACTCCGCCGTCCGCGAGGCCGTGGCGGCCTTCGGCCGGGGCGAGTGCTTCGTGGAGCGCTACCTGGACAGGCCCCGCCACGTCGAGACCCAGTGCCTGGCCGACAGCCACGGCAACGTGGTCGTCGTCTCCACCCGCGACTGCTCCCTCCAGCGCCGCCACCAGAAACTGGTCGAGGAGGCGCCGGCCCCGTTCCTGTCCGAGGCGCAGAACGCCGAGCTGTACGCGGCGTCGAAGGCCATCCTCAAGGAGGCCGGCTACGTCGGTGCCGGCACCGTCGAGTTCCTGGTCGGCCTGGACGGCACGATCTCCTTCCTGGAGGTCAACACCCGCCTCCAGGTGGAGCACCCGGTCACCGAGGAGGTCACCGGCATCGACCTGGTGCGCGAGATGTTCCGCATCGCCGACGGCGAGGAACTGGGCTACGACGACCCGCCGCTGCGCGGCCACTCCTTCGAGTTCCGCATCAACGGCGAGGACCCGGGCCGCAACTTCCTCCCGGCCCCCGGCACGGTCACCACGTTCACCCCGCCCGCCGGCCCCGGTGTCCGTCTGGACGCGGGTGTGGAGTCCGGCAGCGTGATCGGCCCGGCCTGGGACTCCCTCCTCGCCAAGCTGATCGTCACCGGCGCCACCCGCCGGCAGGCCCTGCAGCGCGCCGCCCGCGCTCTGGAGGAGTTCACCGTCGAGGGCATGGCGACGGCCATCCCCTTCCACCGGGCGGTCGTCAGGGACCCTGCGTTCGCCCCCGAACTGACCGGTTCGACGGACCCGTTCACGGTCCACACCCGCTGGATCGAGACCGGGTTCGTCAACGAGATCAAGCCCTTCGCCGTCCCCGCCGACACCGACGCCGAGGACGAGACGGACCGCGAGACGATCGTCGTCGAGGTCGGCGGCAAGCGCCTGGAGGTCTCCCTCCCCGCCGCCCTCGGCATGACCCTGGCCCGCACGGGCCTCGCGGCGGGCGCCAAACCCAAGCGCCGCGCGGCGAAGAAGTCGGGCCCGGCCGCCTCCGGTGACACCCTCGCCTCCCCGATGCAGGGCACGATCGTCAAGGTCGCCGTCGAGGAGGGCCAGGAGGTCAAGGAGGGCGACCTCATCGTCGTCCTGGAGGCCATGAAGATGGAGCAGCCCCTCAACGCCCACCGCTCCGGCACCGTCAAGGGCCTGAGCGCCGAGATCGGCGCCTCCGTCACCTCCGGCGCGTCGATCTGCGAGATCAAGGACTGAGGACCGCAGGACACAGCCCCGCGCCCCTCGGCTTCCAGGGGCGCGGGGCGCCGCGCGGACACCGCACCCGCGGAAATTCCCCCGTCACCCGAGCTCCCAGTCTGCAGAGACCCCGGCGAAGAGAGCAGGTGACGCTTGGTGAGCACCCTCCCGGCCCGGCCCCCCGCGGGGGCCCGCCCGATGCGGGCCGACGCCCGCCGCAACCATGAGCGCCTGCTCACGGAAGCCCGCCTCGCCTTCGCGGCCCACGGCACCAACGCCTCCCTGGAGGACATCGCCCGCCGCGCGGACGTGGGCATCGGCACCCTCTACCGCCACTTCCCCAACCGCCAGGCGCTGCTGAGCGCGGTCTTCGAAGAAGCCGTGGGCGACCTCCTGGCCCGCGCCCGGACACAACTCGGCGCGGCCCGGCCCTGCTCCGCGCTGATCTCGTGGCTGCGCGACATCATCACCCACGCGGGTGAATACCGCGGTCTCGCCCAGGCCCTGATGACGGTCTCCTACACGGACTCCCGCACCGAGGCGGAACACCCGTCGGACCTGGCCAGGTGCTGCGCCCCCATCCGGGAGGCGGGCACCGCCCTGCTCCAGCGGGCGCAGCAGGCGCACGCCGTACGCGACGACGTGTCCATCGGCGATCTGCTCCAGCTCACCCACGCGATCGCGCTGGCGGCCGAGGAGAGCCCGGACGACCCGGAGTTGGCCGACCGCCTGCTGACGCTGACCCTGCGCGGCCTGAGACCGTGACGGTGTGCCTCCAGGGTCCGTCGCGCGGGCCGTGCCGGCTTCGGCCCGCGGCGCCTGATGGCCGCCGGTCAGCGGGGCTCGGTGCGGGCGGCTGCGAGGCGGAGGAGAGCGTCGACGTGACGGGGGTCCCCACGCCTGCAAGGAACAGTCGACGCGATGGGGTCCCCCACGCCTTCAAGGAGTGGGGGAACGCGCACCAAGCCCCGCGGCCCGGGAGTGATCCGAACGACAGGCTTTGGGGTCCTTGCGCTATGAGCGCCCGGGTCGCGTGGTCTGGCACCGCACCTCGCCGCGTCGCCGAAAAGCCCTGGTAGCTCCTCCCCACGCTCGACTTCGCCCGCGCGGGAGGGGCCCCCGTCGAGGGCCCTCCGACGCCTTGCGACGCACGGCACCAGACCACGCGACCTCATCGGGCGCTCAAAGTGCAAGGACCCCTCAGCGGCGCCGCAGGTCCGCGACCCGGGCCGCGCGCTCCCTCTCCCGCTCACCGGCCGCCGACTGCTCCCCCAGGACCGCGGCGCTGCGCAGTTGCGGTGCCGAGCCGTGGACCTGGTTGCGGCGGGGGCCCGGCAGGGGCATGTCCCGGCGCGGCTGGCGCGCCGGGACGGGATCGCCTCCCGTACCACCGCCGCCGGCCGCCCCGGCCACGGAGATCTGCACGCCCTGGTCGGCCAGGGCCTGCAACTCGGTGACGGCACGGTCGTCGTTGCCCGGCGGGTCGTCGGTGACCAGGCGGGTGATCACATCGGTCGGCACCGTCTGGAACATCGTGTCGGTGCCGAGCTTGGTGTGATCGGCGAGGACGACGACTTCGGCGGCGGCCTGGACCAGCGCGCGGTCGACGGACGCCGACAGCATGTTGGACGTGGACAGGCCGCGCTCGGCGGTCAGTCCGCTCCCGGAGAGGAACGCCTTGGAGACGCGCAGCCCCTGGAGGGACTGCTCCGCGCCGGAGCCGACCAGGGCGTAGTTGGAACCGCGCAGGGTGCCGCCGGTCATCACGACCTCCACACGGTTGGCATGGGCCAACGCCTGGGCCACCAACAGGGAGTTGGTGACGACGGTCAGTCCGGGGACCCGCGCGAGCCGGCGTGCCAGCTCCTGCGTGGTGGTCCCCGCCCCGACCACGATGGCCTCGCCTTCTTCGACGAGGCTCGCGGCGAGGTCGGCGATGGCCGTCTTCTCGGCGGTCGCGAGATGAGACTTCTGCGGAAAGCCGGACTCCCGCGTGAACCCGCCCGGCAATACCGCACCGCCATGCCGGCGGTCGAGGAGTCCTTCTGCCTCCAGAGCGCGCACGTCCCGCCGTACGGTCACTTCGGAGGTCTGGACGACGCGGGCGAGCTCACGGAGCGACACGGCTCCATTGGCCCGCACCATTTCGAGGATCAATTGGCGACGTTCTGCAGCGAACACGAAACTGACAGTAACGCCAACGACCATCTCCTTTCAGCAGTTTGCGCCGAATAACAGAAGTTGTTCGCACGGTAGGTCGAGAGGTGATATAGGAGCCGTCGGGGGCGGAAACGTGGGCAGTCCCGGGGCCCGGACCCGCCCGCGTGCGCGTCAGGCGCCGTCGCCGGACTTCCGGGTGTGCAGCTGTCGCGCGACCTCGGCGATCGATCCCGACAGGGACGGGTACACGGTGAAGGCCTTCGCGATCTGCTCGACGGTCAGGTTGTTGTCGACCGCGATCGAGATCGGATGGATGAGTTCGGAGGCGCGCGGGGAGACCACCACACCACCGACCACGATGCCGGTGCCCGGCCGGCAGAAGATCTTGACGAAGCCGTCCCGGATGCCCTGCATCTTGGCGCGCGGGTTGCGCAGCAGCGGCAGCTTCACCCCGACGGCGTCGATGACCCCGGCGTCCAGGTCGGCCTGGGTGTAGCCGACGGTGGCGATCTCGGGGTCGGTGAAGACGTTCGAGGAGACGGTCTTCAGGTTGAGCGGGGCCACGGCGTCGCCGAGGAAGTGGTACATCGCGATACGGCCCTGCATGGCGGCCACGGAGGCGAGAGCGAAGACCCCGGTCACGTCACCGGCGGCGTACACGCCGGGCGCCGTCGTCCGGGAAACCTTGTCGGTCCAGATGTGCCCGGACTCCTTGACCTTGACCCCGGCCTCCTCCAGCCCCATCCCCGCGCTGTTGGGGATGGCGCCGACGGCCATCAGGCAGTGCGTCCCGCTGATGACCCGTCCGTCGGCGAGCGTCACCTCGACCCGGTCCCCCACCCGCTTGGCGGACTGGGCCCGGGACCGCGCCATGACGTTCATGCCACGCCGCCGGAAGACGTCTTCGAGGACCGCGGCGGCGTCCGGGTCCTCGCCCGGCAGCACGCGGTCACGGCTGGACACGAGCGTGACACGCGACCCGAGCGCCTGATAGGCACCGGCGAACTCGGCGCCGGTCACACCGGACCCGACCACGATCAGCTCTTCCGGCAGCTCGTCGAGGTCGTAGACCTGCGTCCAGTTGAGGATCCGCTCCCCGTCCGGCTGCGCGTCGGGCAGCTCCCGCGGATGACCGCCGGTGGCGATGAGCACGGCGTCGGCGGTCAGCGTCTCCTCGGACCCGTCGGCCACCCGTACGACGACCTTGCGCGACCCGTCCAGGTCCTGCTGCCCGTCCAGCCGCCCGCGCCCGCGCATGACCCGCGCGCCGGCGCGCGTCACGGAAGCGGTGATGTCGTGCGACTGCGCCAGCGCGAGCCGCTTCACACGCCGGTTGACCTTGCCGAGGTCCACCCCGACGACACGCGCGGGCGTGTCGATGTGCGGGGTGTCGTCGGCGACGATGATCCCCAGCTCCTCGTACGAGGAGTCGAAGGTCGTCATCACCTCGGCCGTGGCGATGAGGGTCTTCGACGGCACGCAGTCGGTCAGCACCGACGCGCCACCCAGACCGTCGCAGTCCACGACGGTCACCTCCGCGCCGAGCTGCGCGGCCACCAACGCCGCTTCATATCCGCCGGGTCCGCCACCGATGATCACGATCCGAGTCACATGTTCCATTGTCCCGTACGAGCGCGGGTGGCACTTCCCCGGGGGTTCCCCGCGCCCCCTCAGGGGCGCGGGGAACCCCGCGACCAGCCCCGACGAGCCCGCAGCCGCCACACGACAGTGCCCCCGACCCCTCAGGCACCCGACCTCATCCCACCCCCTCCCGTACTCTCTCCCCCATGTCGCTCTACGCCGCCTACTCCGGCAACATGGACGCGCGGCTGATGTCCCGCCGCGCCCCCCACTCCCCGCTGCGCGCAACCGGCTGGCTGAACGACTGGCGGCTGACCTTCGGCGGCGAGCACATGGGCTGGGAGGGCGCCCTGGCCACGGTCGTCGAGGCGCCGCGCTCCCAGGTCTTCGTGGCGCTGTACGACATCGCCCCCATGGACGAGGAGGCGATGGACCGCTGGGTCGGCGTCGGCCTGGACATATACCGCCGGATGCGGGTCCGCGTCCACACACTGGAGGGCGAGGAACCCGCCTGGGTCTACGTCCTCAACGGCTACGAGGGCGGCCTGCCCTCGGCCCGCTACCTGGGTGAGATCGCGGACGCGGCGGAGTCGGCGGGCGCGCCCCACGACTACGTGATGGAACTGCGCAAGCGCCCCTGCTGAGAAAGCCCCCGTGGGAACTGTCGGAAACGACAAGACAACGATCCCGATGCCGTGAGCCCCGCCATCTACGCGCGTAGGCTCGCACCGGCTACCCTCATCGCGTGAACGCATCTCTTCTTCCGGACGACATCCAGGGCGACCCCTACGCCGCCGCCGACGCCGCCGCCGCGCGCCTGCGCGAGCTGACGGGCTCCGAGACCCACGACGTCGCCCTTGTGATGGGCTCCGGCTGGGCTCCGGCCGTGGACGCCCTCGGCGCCCCCGAGGCCGAGTTCCAGGTCACCGAGCTGCCCTGTTTCCCTCCGCCGGCGGTCGAGGGGCACGGCGGCAAGGTCCGCTCGTACAAGATCGGTGACAAGCGCGCGCTCGTCTTCCTGGGGCGCACCCACTACTACGAGGGCCGCGGCGTCGCCGCCGTCGCACACGGTGTCCGTACGGCCGTCGCCGCGGGCGTGAAGACGATCGTGCTCACCAACGGCTGCGGCGGTCTCCGCGACGGCATGCGCCCCGGCCAGCCGGTCCTCATCAGCGACCACCTGAACCTGACGGCCACGTCGCCGATCGTCGGCGCGAACTTCGTCGACCTCACGGACCTCTACTCCCCGCGCCTGCGCACCCTGTGCAAGGAGATCGACCCGACCCTCGAAGAGGGCGTCTACGCGCAGTTCACCGGCCCCCACTACGAGACCCCGGCGGAGATCCGCATGGCCCGCGTCATCGGCGCGGACCTGGTCGGCATGTCGACGGTCCTTGAGGCCATCGCCGCGCGTGAGGCGGGCGCGGAGGTCCTGGGCATCTCCCTGGTCACCAACCTGGCCGCAGGCATGACCGGCGAACCCCTCAACCACGAGGAGGTCCTCCAGGCGGGCCGCGACTCGGCCACCCGGATGGGCGCGCTGCTGACGCAGGTACTGGGTCGCCTGTAGACGCGGGTACTGGGTCGCCTGCGCGAGGGGCGCGGGAGGACCCGGGACTTCCCGCGCGTCGGCGGATGCGGGTGAGTGAGGGCCTGTCGCGCAGTTCCCCGCGCCCCTGGAGGGGGGCCTCGGGCCCTTCCGGACCGGCCCGCCGGGCCCGGTCCTTCAGGGGTCCTTGCGCTATGAGCACCCGATGAGGTCGCGTGGTCTGGTGCCGTGCGTCGCAAGGCGTCGGAGGGCCCTTGACGGGGGCCACTCCCGCGCGAGCGAAGTCGAGCGTGGGAGAGGAGCCACCAGGACTCTCCGGCGACGCGGCGAGGCGCGGTGCCAGACCGCTCGCCCCGGGCGCTCACAGTGCAAGGACCCCTTAGGACCGCGGGGAACTGCGCGATCCACCACAACCCGCCCGCACCCGCCGACGCGTCACCGCCCCGAGCTCTCCGGCGCCCCCGGAGGCCGAAGGGGCGCCGCCCCTGAGACGGGTCGGGGCGGCGGGGGCGGCGGCGGGGGCGAGCACAATCGGACCCACCACCAAAAGACGAGAGGTTGACTCCCCGTGCACGACGACCTGATCGCCCGCGCCCACGCGTGGCTGGCCGAGGACCCCGACCCGGAGACCCGCGACGAACTCTCCGAACTGATCGACACGGCGGACACGGCAGAACTCACCGCCCGCTTCTCCGGCACCCTCCAGTTCGGCACAGCCGGCCTCCGCGGCGAACTCGGCGCCGGCCCCATGCGCATGAACCGCTCGGTCGTCATCCGCGCCGCCGCGGGCCTCGCCGCGTACCTGGGCAAGAAGGGCGAGACCGGCGGCCTGGTAGTCATCGGCTACGACGCCCGTCACAAGTCCGCCGACTTCGCCCGCGACACCGCCGCCGTCATGACCGGCGCCGGCCTCCGTGCGGCCGTCCTCCCCCGCCCCCTGCCCACGCCCGTCCTCGCCTTCGCCATAAGGCACCTGGGCGCGGTGGCCGGCGTGGAGGTCACGGCCAGCCACAACCCGCCGCGCGACAACGGCTACAAGGTGTACCTGGGCGACGGCTCCCAGATCGTGCCCCCGGCCGACGCCGAGATCGCGGCCGAGATCGACGCCGTACGGTCCCTCGACGACGTCCCCCGTCCGGACGGCGGCTGGGACATCCTCGACGACACCGTCCTGGACGCCTATCTGGCCCGTACGGACGCGGTTCTCGCCCCCGGCTCGCCCCGTACCGCCCGCACGGTCTACACGGCCATGCACGGCGTCGGCAGGGACACCCTCCTCGCCGCGTTCGCCCGCGCGGGCTTCCCGGAGCCCGTCCTCGTCGCCGAACAGGCCGAGCCGGACCCGGACTTCCCGACGGTCGCCTTCCCCAACCCGGAAGAGCCCGGCGCGATGGACCTCGCCTTCGCGAAGGCCCGCGAGACCGACCCGGACCTGATCGTCGCGAACGACCCGGACGCCGACCGCTGCGCGGTGGCCGTCAAGGACGGCGCCGACTGGCGGATGCTGCGCGGTGACGAGGTGGGCGCGCTCCTCGCCACCCATCTGGTCCGGCGCGGCGCGCGAGGCACCTTCGCCGAATCCATCGTCTCCTCCTCGCTCCTCGGCCGGATCGCCGAGAAGGCGGGCCTCCCCTACGAGGAGACCCTGACCGGCTTCAAGTGGATCGCCCGCGTCGAGGACCTGCGCTACGGCTACGAGGAGGCCCTCGGCTACTGCGTCGACCCCGGGGGTGTACGCGACAAGGACGGCATCACGGCGGCCCTCGCCGTCACCGAACTGGCGTCCCGGCTCAAGGAAGAGGGCCGCACGCTCCTCGACCTCCTCGACGACATCGCCGTCGAGCACGGGCTGCACGCCACCGACCAGCTCTCGGTCCGGGTCCAGGACCTCTCGGTCATCGCCCGCGCCATGGAACAGCTCCGTGAGCAGCCCCCGACCGTCCTCGCCGGCCTGCCCATCACCAAGGCGGAGGACCTCACCCGGGGCACGGACAGGCTCCCGCCCACGAACGGCCTCCGCTACACCCTCGACGGCGCCCGAGTGATCGTCCGCCCCAGCGGCACGGAACCCAAGCTCAAGTGCTACCTGGAGGTGGTCGTCCCGGTGGCCGCCCACGCCGGCCTCCCCGCCGCCCGCGCCAAGGCGACGGAGCTCCTGGCCACGATCAAGCGGGACCTGTCGACGGCAGCGGGCATCTGACCCCACCCCGAAAGCCCCTGTGCAGCAGGAGAAGCGACAGGAGAAACAGGAGCGGCAGAGCGGCAGAGCGACAGGAGAAGGCGCAGCCCCGGCCCCGGCGAATTCCCCCGGCCGGGGCTTTCTCCTGCTCAGCCCCAACGGCACGTTCAGCCCCTACGGCACGAACACCAGCGCCGCCAGCCACAGCACGGCCAGCACCGCGCCCAGCGGCCACAGGGCCCCGCCCCGCCCACGGTCGGGGCTCACCCCGGTGGGCCGCAGCGCCGGGTCCCGCCACATGGCGGTGATCTCGGCGGCGACCTTCTCGTACGGGTGGATCAGGCCGAGGCGCCGCTCCAGCCGCGCCCACCGGGGCGCGTGCGCCGTCCACGCGCCGCCGAACCGCGTCCGGCGGCTGTCCACCTTCAGTTCGCCGCCCTCGCACTTCACCGTCATGAGGTGCTCCCAGGGGATGTGCCGCCCGCCGAGCATCCCGTTGAACCAGAGCCCGTCCCGGTCGGCGGTGATCCGCCACGCGGCCATGCCGGGCAGCAGCAGCGCCCCGATCAGTCCCACCACTGCACCCGGGACGTACCTCCAGCCGCCTCCCTCGCTCAGCACCATGAGGGCCGCCCAGAGCAGGGCCACCAGGCAGACGGCCCAGTCCGGCCACCCGGCCCGCCATCGCCGTACCGCCCCCGGCTCCAGCCGCCCGGCGGTCAGGACGGCGGCGGCCTCCCGCCGGTCGGCGAAGGCGGCGCTGCGCCGGGCCCGGGCCTTCTCCGCCGCGGTCCGAGCGCGCACGGCCCGGTCGGACAACGGCCGCACCGGCCCGATGGAGGCCTCCACGACCAGTTCCTCCGCCGCGCCCTCCGCCCCCTTGGGATCCTCGTCCTCGGAGTCCTCGGGCGCGCTGACGATCACGATCTCGCCACCCTCGTAAGGCGTCCCGTACAGGACCGCCTCCCGCAGCGGTCCGGGTCGGCCGTCGTCCTCCTCGTCGTTCTCGATCGAGTCGAGAAGGGCGTCCATCTCCTCCTCGCTGAGACCGCCGGCGTCCTCGTCCCCCTCATCCCCGGCGCCGTCGTCGTACCACTCCTCGGCCGAGACGGTGAACACCGGTCGCAGCGCGACCACGTCGTCGGCGGCGAAGACCTCGACGTCGCCGCCCGCGCCGTCGCGCACGAGCACGCGGAGCACGGGGACGGGCGCCCGGCGCAGAGCGGCGGCCCTGCGGCGTCCGAGCCACCCGGAGAGCAGCGCGGTGAGCCCGCACCCGATCACGAACCACCCGGCCATCGCCCCCTCGCGCCGGTCCCCGGCGACCGGCCAGTTGGACGCGGAACACACGAACAGTCCGCCGACGAGGGCCAGTCCCGTTCCCAGGGCGATGAGGAACCGCCCGCGCCGCAGTGGCCCGACCCCGTCCGGCATCGCGGCCGTGACGCCCTGGGAGGCCGCCAGGGCCCACCGCTTCTGCGTCCGGCCGGCGCTCAGCCGGAACTCGGCCATCGCCCAGACGGTGTTCACGGCGAGGAAGCCGACCAGGGTGACGGGGTCGCGGCTGTCGCCGTACCAGGCGAGTACGAGGGTCAGCAGGGGCGACGTGACCCGGACGACCTCGGGCCGCACCAGCAGCCACACCAGTTGCAGCGGGACCAGCGTGGCGAGGACCGGTGGCACACCCGCGAAGGCGGCCAGCCAGAAGCCGACCATCAGGCCGACCATGGCGACGGCGAGACGGTGCACGGGCCGCGTCCGCACCGGCACCCACATCGGCGGTCGCGACCGCGTCCACACCCGCGCCTGCTCCTCGCTCCAGGCGGCGCACCCCTCGGGCACGGTGGACTCGGGCAGCCGCCGCAACGGCTGCCCCGGGGACTGGAGATTCGTGCTCATCGCTACCTAGACACTCGGACCGCCACGGTGGTTGTCGCTCGCAGGACGGTACGGCCCGAACCCGGGAAAGCCCTCAACCGAGCCACCGGGCGCCCCGGCTCAGCCCAGCGCGACCAGCACCGCCAGCAACACGGCCCCCGCCGCCGCGGGCCCCATGATCTCCCAGGCCCACCGTACACTCGGCTCCCCCTGCGACCCGGCCGCCCTGGCCCGCATCTCGCACAGTTCTCGCAGGTCAGCCATGAACTGGTCGGTCTCGGAAGCAGGCACCGGCCGCGCGACCAGGGAGGTACGGCCGCTGCTGTCCCCCTTGGCCACCCGATGGGCGTCCCGGGCCTGAATCCGGGCGGCCTTCTTGCGGGCCCGCAGCGAAACGGGAATCGCCCACAGCTGATACTTGGCGCCGCTGGAGTCGATCACCTCGTTGGTGTAGCCGGAGCGCAGGGACACGATGCTCGCCCAGGGCAGCTCGATCACCCGGAACGGATTGCGCACCCGCAGCCGCTCGTCATTGGCGAAGACGGCCGGCCGGACGGAGAAGGCGGCCACCAGCGGCACGGCCACCAGCAACAACGCCAGGGCCAGCCAGGGCGTACGCCCGTCCCCCGACACCAACGCGTCCCCGCCGAGCCACCCGCCCAGCGCCAGCAGCAACACCCCGCCCGCCAGTCCGGCGGGCGACCGGTACACCCGGTCCTTGTACGCGGGCTCGGCGGGCGTCGGAGCCTTGGTGGTCTTCTCCGCCTGCTCCGCCTGCTGAGGTTTCTCGGCCTGCTGAGGTTTCTCGGCCTGCTGAGGCTTCTCGGCCTGCTGAGGCTTCTCGGCCTGGTCGGCGTGGTCGGCCGTCGGAGGCTTCTCGGCCTTCGGGGTCTCCGAAGCCGACGAGGCCTCCGCGCGCTCGCGAGCCGCCGACGCGTTCTCCGGCTCGGGCGACGATTGATCCGGGGTGCTCATGCCTCCGATTCTGCCCGACGCCCCGAACACCACGACGGCCGGCAGACGGCTGGAGACCGGGGTGCGCGCGGTACTTCCGCGCCCCTTCCGGTCCGGCCGCGCACATCCATGTCCGGGGCTGTACACCCGCTACGCGCGTAGATATGCTCGTCTGGTGACCATGTCCACAGCTGCACCCCACGCTCTCGCCGACGTCACCGCGTCCGACAGCACGCTGCGCCGCTTCCTGCACGGGCTGCCCGGCGTCGACCCGGTCGGCCTGGAGGCGCGCGCCGCCTCCCTCGGCACCCGTTCCATCAAGACGACCGCCAAGGCGTACGCCATCGACCTGGCCATCTCCATGGTCGACCTGACGACCCTGGAAGGCGCGGACACCCCGGGCAAAATCCGGTCCCTCGGCGCCAAGGCGGTCCTACCCGACCCCACCGACCGGACGGCCCCCGCCACGGCCGCGGTCTGCGTCTACCCGGACATGGTGCCCGCCGCCAAGGCGGCCGTCGCCGGCTCCACCGTCAAGGTCGCCTCCGTCGCCACCGCCTTCCCGGCCGGCCGCGCCCCCCTCGCCGTGAAGCTTGCCGACGTCCACGAGGCCGTCACCGCCGGCGCCGACGAGATCGACATGGTCATCGACCGGGGCGCGTTCCTCGCGGGGAACTACCTCAAGGTCCACGACGAGATCACCGCCGTGAAGGACGCCTGCGGCTCCACGGCCCGCCTGAAGGTCATCTTCGAGACCGGCGAGCTCTCGACGTACGACAACATCCGCCGGGCCGGCTGGCTCGGCATGCTCGCGGGCGCGGACTTCATCAAGACCTCGACCGGCAAGGTCGCGGTGAACGCCACCCCCGCCAACACCCTCCTGATGCTGGAAGCAGTTCGCGACTTCCGCGCCCAGACCGGTGTGCAGATCGGCGTGAAGCCGGCCGGCGGCATCCGCACCACCAAGGACGCGATCAAGTTCCTCGTCCTGGTCAACGAGACCGTCGGCGAGGACTGGCTGGACAACCACTGGTTCCGCTTCGGCGCGTCCTCGCTCCTCAACGACCTGCTGATGCAGCGCCAGAAGCTGGCCACCGGCCGCTACTCCGGCCCCGACTACGTGACGGTGGACTGATCCCCATGGCATCCGCATTCGACTACGCCCCGGCACCCGAGTCCCGCGCGGTCGTCGACATCGCACCCTCGTACGGCCTGTTCGTCGACGGCGAGTTCACCGAGGCCGCCGACGGCAAGGTCTTCAAGACGGTCAGCCCCGCCTCCGAGGAGGTCCTCTCCGAGATCGCGCGGGCGGGCGAGGCGGACGTGGACCGCGCGGTGAAGGCGGCCCGCAGGGCCTTCGAGAAGTGGTCGGCCCTCCCCGGCGCGGAGCGCGCGAAGTACCTCTTCCGCATCGCCCGCATCGTCCAGGAGCGCTCCCGCGAACTGGCCGTCCTGGAAACCCTCGACAACGGCAAGCCGATCAAGGAGACCCGCGACGCCGACCTCCCCCTGGTCGCCGCGCACTTCTTCTACTACGCGGGCTGGGCCGACAAGCTCGACCACGCCGGGTTCGGCGCGGACCCCACGCCGCTCGGCGTGGCGGGCCAGGTCATCCCCTGGAACTTCCCGCTCCTCATGCTCGCCTGGAAGATCGCCCCGGCGCTCGCGACCGGCAACACGGTCGTCCTGAAGCCCGCCGAGACGACCCCCCTCTCCGCGCTCTTCTTCGCGGACATCTGCCGCCAGGCGGGCCTCCCGAAGGGCGTCGTCAACATCCTCCCCGGCTACGGCGACACGGGCGCGGCCCTGGTCGCGCACCCGGACGTCGACAAGGTCGCCTTCACCGGCTCCACGGCGGTCGGCAAGGAGATCGCGAAGACGGTCGCGGGCACCCGCAAGAAGCTCACCCTCGAACTGGGCGGCAAGGGCGCCAACATCGTCTTCGACGACGCCCCGATCGACCAGGCCGTCGAGGGCATCGTGAACGGCATCTTCTTCAACCAGGGCCAGGTCTGCTGCGCGGGCTCCCGCCTCCTGGTCCAGGAGTCGATCCAGGACGAGCTGCTCGACTCCCTGAAGCGCCGCCTCTCCACGCTCCGCCTCGGCGACCCGCTGGACAAGAACACGGACATCGGCGCGATCAACTCCGAGGAGCAGCTCACCCGTATCACCTCGCTCGTCGAGCGCGGCGAGTCGGAGGGCGCCGAGCGCTGGTCCCCGGCCTGTGAACTGCCCTCCGCCGGCTACTGGTTCGCCCCGACGCTCTTCACGAACGTCACCCAGGCGCACACCGTCGCCCGTGACGAGATCTTCGGCCCGGTCCTGTCGGTCCTCACCTTCCGTACCCCGGACGAGGCCGTCGCCAAGGCCAACAACACCCAGTACGGCCTCTCGGCGGGCATCTGGACCGAGAAGGGCTCCCGGATCCTGGCCGTGGCGAACAAGCTCCGTGCGGGCGTCGTCTGGTCCAACACGTTCAACAAGTTCGACCCGACGTCGCCGTTCGGCGGTTACAAGGAGTCGGGCTTCGGCCGCGAAGGCGGTCGCCACGGCCTGGAGGCGTACCTCGATGTCTGACCGTCTCAGTGTGTTCAAGACCTACAAGCTGTACGTCGGCGGGAAGTTCCCGCGTTCCGAGAGCGGCCGGGTGTACGAGGTGACTGACTCGAAGAACAAGTGGCTGGCCAACGCCCCGCTCTCCTCCCGCAAGGACGCCCGTGACGCGGTCGTCGCCGCCCGCAAGGCGTTCGGTGCCTGGTCCGGCGCGACGGCGTACAACCGGGGCCAGGTCCTCTACCGCGTCGCGGAGATGCTGGAGGGCCGCAAGGGGCAGTTCGTCCACGAGGTCGCCGACGCCGAGGGCCTGTCGAAGTCGAAGGCCGCCGCCCAGGTGGAGGCGACGATCGACCGCTGGGTCTGGTACGCGGGCTGGACCGACAAGATCGCCCAGGTGGTCGGCGGCGGAAACCCGGTCGCGGGCCCGTACTTCAACCTCTCCACCCCCGAACCGACGGGCGTGGTGGCCGTCCTGGCCCCCCAGGAGTCGTCCTTCCTGGGCCTGGTCTCCGTCCTCGCCCCGGTGATCGCCACGGGCAACACGGCGGTCGTGATCGCTAGCGAGAAGTCCCCCCTCCCGGCACTGTCGTTGGGCGAGGTGCTGGCCACCTCCGACGTACCCGGCGGTGTGGTCAACGTCCTCTCCGGCCGTACGGCGGAGATCGCGGCCCCCCTCGCCGCCCACCAGGACGTCAACGCGATCGACCTGGCCGGCGCGGACGACGTGCTGGCGAAGGAACTGGAGATCGCCGCGGCCGACAACCTCAAGCGCGTCCTGCGTCCACAGCCTGTGGACGACTGGACGGCCGCGCCGGGCATCGACCGCATGACGGCGTTCCTGGAGACGAAGACGGTGTGGCACCCGACGGGGTCGCTGGGCGCGTCGGGTTCGGCGTACTGAGGAGCGCCCCGTAAGGGGGTCGGCTGCGTCCCGGCGCCGTTGTCGAGAGGATCGGCCCCCGTGCCCGCGAGCGGGTCGGGCCTGGGGCCGGCTGCCGGGCCGGTGACGTAGCCGACGGTGCCGGCGAGTGCCTGGAGGCCCGCCCGCGGGGCGACGTCGCCGAGCGAGGCGGGCCGGGTGCGCGTCACGTCGAGGACCGGGGGCCGCGCCGTCCGCCGCCGCGGCCGTACCGGCGCGCGCGCCGAGGGCGGCGGCCCCCGCGCCGGTGACGGCCGGCAGCGTGCGCCGGGCGGCGCAGTTCCGGGGGGCCGAGTGGCGAGCCGTCAGCGGTGCCGCCTCCTCCTGTCGATTCCCGCCGCGGAAAGTAGTCACAGAGACACGTACGGCGGTTGAGGTGTGATGTGCGCTCCAAGGGCGACCCGCCGCTCGGCGAGAGCCGCGTGATGCCTCACACTGGACTCTCGTGAGTTCGCATCCCCCGATACCGACCCGGGTCGTCCTGCTGTCCGGTCCGTCCGGCTCAGGCAAATCCCTCCTCGCCGCCCGCTCCGGCCTGCCCGCGCTGCGGCTCGACGACTTCTACAAGGAGGGCGACGACCCGACGCTGCCTCAGGTGGCGGGCAGCGCGGACATCGACTGGGACCACCCGCTGTCCTGGGACGCGGACGCCGCCGTCGCGGCGATCGAGGAGCTGTGCCGCACGGGCCGTACGACCGTGCCGACGTACGACATCTCCCTGAGCGCGCGCACCGGCGCGGAGGCCCTGCACATCGAGCGGACGCCGGTGTTCATCGCCGAGGGCATCTTCGCCGCCGAGATCGTGGGGCGCTGCCGTGAACTCGGTGTCCTCGCGGACGCCCTGTGCCTGACCCGTGGTCCGGTGAAGACCTTCCGCCGCCGCTTCCTGCGCGATCTGCGGGAGGGCCGCAAGTCCGTGCCCTTCCTGCTGCGGCGCGGCTGGCGGCTGATGCGCCTGGAGCGCTCGATCGTGGCCCGCCAGACGGAGTTGGGCGCCCACCCCTGCGACAGGGACGAGGCCCTGGGCCGACTGGCCGCGGCCACCCCGGGCCGCTCCGCGACGGCTACGGCGTAGACGGCAGAAGCCGGTGCCGCGGCAGGCAACGTTCGCCCGTCGCGGCACCAGCCGGACAGAACACGGGCCGGCGCGAACAGAAGCGGGACTGGACGGACCCCCCGGCCCTCCAGTCCCGCTTCCCCCGTATCCCCCGGTTTCCACCGTCGTGGTCCCCCCGGACCCCCGCCGCTCTCCCCCGGTTGTCGCGGCGGCGCTCCCCCGCACCACCGCGATCTTCCCCGCTCCCCCGTTCTTCCCCCGCTTACTTGCTCCCCCACAGACCTTCAGGCGACAAGCTCCCCGAAGGACTCCTCCTCGTCACGGCCGAAGCTGAGGACCTCGTCGTCGCGCAGCCGGCGGAGGGACCGCCAGATGCTGGACTTCACCGTGCCGACACTGATGTCGAGGATCTCCGCGATCTCCGGGTCGGTGTGGCCCTCGTAGTAACGGAGGACCAGCATCGTCCGCTGGAGTTCGGGGAGCCGGGCGAGCGCCTGCCACAGGACGGCGCGCAGCTCGGTGCCGCGCATCGCGTCCGTGTCGCCGGCGGTCTCCGGCAGCTCCTCGGTCGGGTACTCGTTCAGCTTGCGGCGGCGCCACGCGCTGATGTGCAGATTGGTCATGGTGCGGCGGAGGTAGCCCCCGACCGCGGCCTTGTCGCTGATCCTGTCCCAGGCCCGGTACGTCGAGAAGAGGGCGCTCTGGAGCAGGTCCTCGGCCTCGAAGCGGTCTCCGGTCAGGTGGTAGGCGGTTGCGTACAGGGAGGCACGACGCTCCTTGACGTAGGCGGTGAACTCCGCCTCCGACCCGGACCGGCGCTCCCCCGTGCTCTCCCCGTACGCGGTCCCCGTTGCCCCGGCAGTGCCGACGGCGGTTGCCGCCGCGGACCCCGTGGTGCTTCCCCCACATGGGCGTCGACCACCGACATGTACGTCGTGTGCTGACGCCCGGCACCGCGAGCGCACCCCCGCCCGCTCCCAACACCGGACTTCTCCGTGTTCCGGATGACGTCGTGGAGACGCGTGACAACTGCGCCAGTGCTGGTGCTGTGCAGCGTGTTCATCTCGCGCCCCCCGTCGTGGAGTTCCGGTTGCGGTGCCGTGCCGTGGTGCTCGTCCGCGCTTCTCCGGCTCCGCCCCTTCGTGCTGTCGGGCGGTGTTTCCTTGCCTGTGCCGAAAAGACTGCCCGCCCACTTTCATGGCCGTGTCCGCCGTCTGTCACAGACCTGTCACAGGGGTCGTGCCCAGGCGGGACACAGGTTGATCACAGAGAAGAGTCGTGCGGCTACGCGATCGGCACGATCGTGTGCGCGTGAGGGGTGGGAGCGCTCCAACGGTCGATTCGGCGCCATGCCATGGGCCAGAATGAGCCCGTGCCTTCCCTGTTGCTGATCGAGGACGACGACGCCATCCGCACGGCCCTGGAGCTCTCACTGACGCGCCAGGGGCACCGTGTCGCCACCGCCGCCACCGGCGAGGATGGCCTCAAGCTGCTGCGCGAACAGCGGCCTGATCTGATCGTTTTGGACGTGATGCTGCCTGGAATCGACGGCTTCGAGGTGTGCCGGCGGATCCGGCGCACCGACCAGCTGCCGATCATCCTGCTGACCGCGCGCAGCGACGACATCGACGTCGTGGTGGGCCTGGAGTCCGGCGCGGACGACTACGTGGTCAAGCCCGTGCAGGGGCGGGTGCTGGACGCCCGTATCCGCGCGGTGCTGCGGCGCGGTGAGCGCGAGGCCAACGACGCGGCGACCTTCGGCAGCCTGGTGATCGACCGCGCGGCGATGACCGTGACGAAGAACGGCGAGGACCTCCAACTGACACCCACCGAGCTGCGGCTGCTCCTGGAGCTGAGCCGCCGTCCCGGACAGGCTCTGTCCCGGCAGCAGTTGCTGCGGCTGGTGTGGGAGCACGACTATCTGGGCGACTCCCGTCTGGTGGACGCGTGCGTGCAGCGGCTGCGCGCCAAGGTCGAGGACGTACCGTCGTCGCCGACCCTGATCCGTACCGTGCGCGGCGTGGGTTACCGGCTGGACGTTCCTCAGTGACGAAGGCCCAAGGGGGGATCCGCGGCTGGTCCGCGGCGCGCAGGCAAGTTCAGTCCCGTATCCGTTTCACCAGTCTTCGGCTGCGTCTGGTCGTCGTCTTCGGGCTGGTGGCGCTCACCGCGGCCGTGTCGGCGTCCGGTATCGCGTACTGGCTCAACCGCGAGGCCGTGCTGACCCGCGCTCAGGACGCGGCGCTGGAGGACTTCGAGCGGGAGATGCAGAGCCATGTGAGCACGCTGCGCCCGCATCCGACACAGGATCAACTGCGCCTCGCGGCACGTCAGATGGCGGACGGGGGCGAGCGGTTCAGTGTGCTGCTCATCGCCGAGGACGCCGACGGCAGGACGGTGTACGGCTCGTCGACCGACAACTCCCTGGACGGCTTCGCGCCGACGGACGTGCCCGCGTCCCTGCAGAAGGCCGTCGGCAAGCGGCAGAAGCTCACCTCGGGCAACCAGCACGCCCACCACCTGTACTGGCAGCGGGTCATCGAGAACGACGAGCCGTATCTGGTGGGCGGCGCGAAGATGATCGGCGGTGGGCCGACCGGTTACATGCGCAAGTCCCTGGAGTTGGAGGCGAAGGACCTCAACTCGCTGGCCTGGTCGCTCGGTATCGCGACGGGTCTGTCGCTGATCGGCTCGGCGCTGCTCGCACAGGCCGCCGCGACGACCGTGCTGAAGCCGGTGCAGCGCCTCGGTGTCGCCGCCCGGCGCCTCGGCGAGGGCAAGCTCGACACCCGGCTCCGGGTGTCCGGAACGGACGAACTGGCCGATCTCTCCCGGACGTTCAACCTGGCGGCGGAGTCCCTGGAGAAGAAGGTCGACGACATGAGCGCCCGCGAGGAGGCGTCCCGCCGCTTCGTCGCCGACATGTCCCATGAGCTCCGCACGCCGCTGACGGCGATCACCGCTGTCACGGAGGTGCTGGAGGAGGAGCTGGACGCCGACACGGGCAGCCTCGATCCCATGATCGAACCGGCGGTGCGGCTCGTCGTCAGCGAGACGCGGCGCCTGAACGACCTGGTCGAGAACCTGATGGAGGTCACCCGCTTCGACGCGGGCACGGCCCGGCTGGTCCTCGACGACGTGGACATCGCCGACCAGATCACCGCCTGCGTCGACGCCCGCGCCTGGCTGGACGCGGTGGAGCTGGACGCCGAGCGCGGCATCATGGCCAACCTCGACCCGCGCCGCCTGGACGTGATCCTCGCGAACCTGATCGGCAACGCGCTCAAGCACGGCGGTTCCCCGGTGCGTGTGTCGGTGCGCGACGAGGGCGAGGACCTGCTGATCGAGGTGCAGGACCACGGGCCCGGCATCCCCGAGGACGTTCTCCCGCACGTCTTCGACCGTTTCTACAAGGCGAGCGCCTCCCGCCCGCGCTCCGAGGGCAGCGGCCTCGGCCTGTCCATCGCGCTGGAGAACGCCCACATCCACGGCGGCGGGATCACCGCCGCCAACTCCCCCGAGGGCGGCGCCGTCTTCACGCTCCGCCTGCCCCGTGACGCGGCCTCGCTGATCGCGCGCGAACGGGACGAGGACGGCACGGAGGACACCGAGGGGGACGGGCAGTGACGATGCGAGGCACACGCGGACGAGACGTACGCGCAGGCGGCATACGGGCGCGGGGCGTACGGACCCTGGTCGCGACCGGGGCGCTCGCCGGGCTGCTCGCCGGCTGCGGTATCCGGGCCACGCAGGTGCCGACGGACTTCGGGCCGGCCCCGTCGATGGTGCCCTGTGAGCTGTCGGTGACGGACATCGCGCCGCAGGCGACCCCGTCCGGGATTCCCGTCGAAGTGTTCCTGCTCTGTTCCGGGGCGCTGGTGCGGGTCGACCGCACGGTGCGGGCGGCTGAGGGTGTCGCGGAGGCCGAGCGGCGCGTCGTCGTCGCACAGGGGCTCCTGGACGCGCTGGCCGGGAACCCCTCCGACGTCGAGGACGAGGCCGGCTACGACACGGCCGTACCGACCGGCCTCACGGTGACCGGCCCCCGCCCCGGCGACCCCGAGGACGCCCTCCACCTGTCCATAGCCCCCGACGCCCTCCCCGAGTACGCCCTCGCCCAGATCGTCTGCACCTTCGCCGGCTCCGCCGCCGCCGGCGACAACGGCTCGGTTGTCCTCGGCAGCACGAGCACCGAGCCCCTGCGACGCTACGACTGCACCCCGGACGTCCAGTCGAACCCGGGCGCGGAGACACCGCCGTCGACGGAGATCGCGGCTCCCTGACCCTGTCGCCGCTCCCCACGCGGCCCGCTGTACGGGAGGCCGGCGAGTGAGCCGAGGGGGCCCACCTCTCCTGACCTGCCCAAGCGAGACTCCCTGCCTGCTCCACTGCAACCGGTCGGCGAGTGACCCGAAGGTCCCATGAGGCGGCGGACGCCCTTCGACAGCAACCACCTCCTCCCGAACTGCTGAAGCAGCCCTCCACTGCAACCGGGCCGGCGGGTGAGCCGAAGGGGCGTGCCTGTGGTGAGGCGGCGGACGTGCGCACCGCCCGCCGAAGGAGGGCCGAGCACGATCGCCGCCTCACCACAGGCTTCTGCGCCCCGGAGGCGAACCGAGCCACGAAGCAGGGGGGAACCGATCGTGGCGGGGGCCGCGTCTTGGGGGGCGTGCAGCGTCAAGGTACGAACGGCGGTAGTGCCGGAATCCGTGTCCGTGCGGCGGGGGGTGTCCTCCTCGCCGCGCATCTCGCGGTCGTCGCCTGGATCACGCTGCGTCCGCTGGATGTCACCTGGATGAGTCCCGCGAATCTGCGGCCGCTCGCGGGGATCAGAGCGGATCTGTCTCTGGGCTGGCCGGAGGCCGCCCGCAGGATCGGTGAGGGGCTGGCGCTGCTGGCGCCGTTGGGTGTGCTCCTGCCGATGGCGCACGGCAGACTGGCGGCGTCGCCGCTGGCCTCGCTGGCCAGGTCGGTCGCGGTGGGGGCACTGTTGTCGCCGGCGATCGAGCTGTTGCAGACGGGGGTGCCCGGTCAGGTCGTCGACATCGACTCGATCCTGCTGAACACGGTCGGGGTGGGCCTCGCCCATCTCGCGGTGGTGCCCACGGTCAGGGCGGCGCTGCGGCGCAGGGCCGAGACGCGGGTGCGGACGAGTCTCCGCCGGGAGGAGCCGTCTCAGGGTCGCACCCCGACGATTCCCAGGGTCGGCATGGCTCCGTAGAGGGACGCTTCGTCCGGTTCGTCACCGTAGTGTCGAAGGTGTGGAAACGAGAGCGGAGGCCGTCAGGAGGCCCCGCCCCACCGTCGGCCCGGGGCCGACGTCCTACGCTGACGAAGGAGCCCTCATGAGCCGCCTCGCCCGCCCCTCGGAAGGCCGGATGATCGGCGGAGTCTGCGCAGCGCTGGCACGGCGCTTCGGCACCTCCGCGACCACGATGCGCGTGATCTTCCTGGTGTCGTGCCTGCTTCCGGGACCGCAGTTCCTGCTCTACATAGCCTTGTGGATCCTGCTCCCCTCGGAGAGCAAGGCCCGCACGGCCTGGTGACGCGTACACCGACGGGGCGCCCCCTTCGCAGGGGGCGCCCCGTACGGGTGGAGCGGTCCGGCTCAGGCGGCGCCGCCGCCGAGCGGCAGGCCGTTCACGCCGAGGCCGTTGGCCGGGAGGGTCTTGCCGACGGGGACGCCGCCGAGCAGTCCGGCGACGGGGGCGGCCGGGCCCTCGGCGAGGACGTTGGTGGCGGCGGGCTGAGCGGATTCCAGACCGGCGCCGAGCGCACTCTGCCCCTGGGTGACGGCCTCGGTGGCCGGCAGCGACTTCGAGACGTTCTCCACGGGCAGCGACTGGGTGACGGTGCCCAGGGCCTGGGAGGCGTCGGGTGCGCTCGGGGCGGCGTTCGCGGCGCCCGCGCCCGCAGCGGCGATGGCGGTACCGAAGACGGCGACACCGAGGGTCTTGACAGCAGACTGCTTCATGTTGAATGCGTCCTTGGAATGCGTTTGACGGGTGGTGAGCGGTACCGAAACGTAAACACCAAAGTCCCGCCGGAGGCAAACATCGAAAAGCGGTCGCGTCGCCGTCCGTGCAACCGCTTCCCGAGCCGCCGTTCAGTTCCGGTCGTTGGCAGAACCACTGGTGGAGGCCGTCTGCCGGAACAGCCATTCGGATTTCAACTCGGCGTATCCGGGCTTGATCACGTCATTGATCATGGCCAGTCGTTCATCGAAAGGAATGAATGCTGACTTCATAGCATTGACGGAGAACCACTGCATGTCGTCGAGCGTGTAACCGAAGGCATCGACAAGGTGCTCGAATTCGCGGCTCATTCCGGTGTGGGACATCAGCCGGTTGTCGGTGTTCACGGTGGCCCGGAAGTGCAGTCGCCGCAGCAGTCCGATGGGGTGCTCGGCGTACGAACGGGCGGCGCCGGTCTGGAGGTTGGAGCTGGGGCACAGCTCCAGCGGAATGCGCTTGTCGCGCACATAGGAGGCGAGGCGGCCGAGTTTCACGGAGCCGTCCTCGTGGACCTGGATGTCGTCGATGATGCGGACGCCGTGGCCGAGCCGGTCGGCGCCGCACCACTGCAGCGCCTGCCAGATGGAGGGCAGTCCGAAGGCTTCCCCGGCGTGGATGGTGAAGTGGTTGTTCTCGCGCTTGAGGTACTCGAAGGCGTCGAGGTGCCGGGTGGGCGGGTAGCCGGCCTCCGCGCCGGCGATGTCGAAGCCGACGACGCCGAGGTCGCGGTAGCGGTTGGCGAGTTCGGCGATCTCCAGGGCCCGGGCCGCGTGCCGCATGGCGGTGAGCAGGGCGCCGACCCGGATGCGGTGGCCGTTGTCCCGGGCGCGCCGCTCGCCCTGCCGGAATCCCTCGTTGACGGCCTCGACGACCTCTTCGAGGCCGAGCCCGCCGTCGAGGTGCTGTTCGGGTGCGTAGCGGACCTCGGCGTAGACGACGCCGTCCGCCGCGAGGTCCTCGGCGCACTCGGCGGCGACCCGGACGAGCGCGTCGCGGGTCTGCATGACGGCGACGGTGTGGGAGAAGGTCTCCAAGTACCGCTCCAGGGAACCGGAGTCGGCGGCCTCGCGGAACCACGCGCCGAGCCGGTCGGGGTCCGTTTCCGGGAGCCGGGGGGTGTAGCCGGAGGTGTGGGCGAGCTCGACGATCGTGCCGGGGCGCAGTCCGCCGTCGAGGTGGTCGTGCAGCAGAACCTTGGGCGCCCGGCGGATCTGGTCCGGGTCCGGGGTGCTTCCGGTCCGGTCGGTCTGGTTCGTCATTTTCGCACGATAAAGCCTACGCGCGTAGAGCGCCTGTCGGGCGGTGCCGTCGATACCCAACGGTGACCCGCAGACGGGTGGCGCACACCCTCTCTTCTGACACTGTTCTGTCATGGCGCAGCAAGCAATGCCGGTCCGTACGCCCCGACTTGGGCGGACGCTCGGACCGGAGCCGAGCACGGTCAGCGGAGTCGTCCTGCTGCTTCCGGCCGGCGACGAGGCATCCACCCGCAGACCCTCCTCCATGAGGGCCGCCGCCTCCGTGCGCGCCCTCGGCCGCCGGCTCGCCCGCGCGGGCCGCACCGACGGGCTGGCGACCCATGTCGTGCACTACCGCTACCGGGGCTGGAACGGCACGGAGGCGAGGCTCGCGCGGGACGCCGAGTGGGCCGCCGACGAGGTGGTGCGGCGCTACGGCGACGTGCCGGTGTGTCTCGCCGGGCTCCACATGGGTGCGCGGGCCGCGCTGCACGCGGGCGGCCACGATGCCGTCAACTCCGTGCTGGCCATCGCTCCCTGGCTGCCTCAGGAGGATGTGGCCTCGCCGCCCGAACCGGTGAAGCAGTTGGCCGGGCGGCGGGTGCTGATCGTGCACGGTACGAACGACGAGCGGGTGGATCCCGAGCTGTCGTTCCGGTTCGCCGCGCGGGCGAAGAAGACGAACCCCGGCATCTGCCGGTTCGAGGTGCATGCGGCTCGGCATGGGTTGACGCAGTACCGGGACGAGGTGCATGCGCTGGCTTCGGATTTCGTGATGGGGGTTCTGTTCGGGAGGGCTTTCTCCCGGCCCGTGGAGGACGCGCTTGCCGCGCCGCCGCCGCTGGGGTTGCGTATGCCGCTTGCTTCCGGGTTCGGGGTGGCTCGCGCTCGGAGGCGTGGCTGAGGGTTTCCGCGCGGCTGCGGGTGAGTGGGTGGGGGCTGGTCGCGCCCACGCGACGCAACCGCATGCCGACGCAGTCCCGCGCCTCTGGCTCCCCCGGCGCTCAACTGCCCAGCAGGTTGCCCCTTCTCGACAGCAGGAACCTCTTGAAAGCCGCCACGGGGGGTGTGTCCGGGTGGCCGTCGAGCCACGCCACGCCGATTTCCCGGGCGGCTCGGGGAGCGGTGACCGTCAGTTCCACGACGCCTGGTCGCGGGACGGCCGGTGGGGGCAGGAGGGCCACCCCCAGCCCGGCCGCCACCAGGCCCCGCAGCGTCTCCGCCTCCTCGCCCTCGAAGGCGATGCGGGGTGTGAAGCCGGCCTCCTTGCAGAGGTCGTCGGTGATGCGGCGCATGCCGTAGCCGGGTTCGAGGGTCACGAAGGTCTCGTCGGAGGCCTCGGCGAGGCGGACGCGTTTGCGGGCGGCGAGGCGGTGGTCGGCGGGGACGACGAGACGGAGTTTCTGTTCGTCGAGGCGGCGGGCCACCAGGTCGGGGGCGTCCGGGACGGGGGACGTGAGGCAGAGGTCGAGTTCGCCGGCGCGGAGGCGTTCGAGCATGGCCTCGCCGTAGTTCTGGACCAGGCTGAAGCGGACGCGGGGATGTTCGGCGCGGAAGGCCTGGAGGAGGCCGGGGACCGTCTCGGCGCCCATGGTGTGCAGGAAGCCGAAGGCGACCTTGCCGGTGGCGGGGTCGGCGTCGGCGCGGACCTCGTCGGCGGCGCGCTCGATCTCGGCGAGGGCACGTTCGACGGATGCGTGGAAGGTGCGCCCGGCGTGGGTCAGGGAGACCGTGCGGCCCCGGCGGGCGAACAGGTCGACGCCGAGGTCCTGTTCGAGGCGGACCATCGCCCGGGAGAGCGTCGACTGGGGGACCCGCATCTCCTGCGCGGCCCGGGTGACGTGTTCGGTGCGGGCGACGCCGGCGAAGTAGGCGAGGCGCGGGGCCAGGCGCAGGACGATGTCCTCGATCGCCTCGGAGTCATCGATGGCATAGCCATCGATCTGTTCTGTGTCACTGGACTGTGACAGCCGCCGCCCTGACCTCTGCTCATGCATCACGGGAACGATTATGGGGGTTCCGTGCATTGGACGGATGAGTCACGGCGTCCGTACTTTCGAGGCATGCCTTCCGTCAGTACCGAGGCGTCCACCACCGTGGGCGCCGAATCGACCACGTCCAGCCGTTCGAACGCCACCGACTCCCGAGTGACCCCCGGCGGGCCCGGCTACCGCCGGATGAGTCTGGCGCTGTTCCTCGCGGGTGTCGCGACCTTCGCCCTCCTCTACTCCACCCAGGCTCTGCTGCCGCTGATCTCGGACGGCTTCGGGAGTACGGCGAGCGCGGCGAGCTGGACGGTGTCGGCGGCGACCGGTGCGCTGGCGCTGTTCGTGCTGCCGATGAGCGCGCTGTCGGAGCGGTTCGGGCGGCGTACGTTGATGACGGCGTCGCTGGCGGTCGCGGTCACGGTCGGGCTCCTGGTCCCCTTCGCGCCGTCGCTGGGCGCGCTGGTGGTGTTGCGGGCGGTGCAGGGCGCGGCGCTGGCGGGGGTGCCCGCCTCGGCCACCGCCTACCTCGCCGAGGAGGTCCGGCCCGAGGCCCTCATCACCGCGATCGGTCTCTTCGTCGCCGGCAACAGCGTCGGCGGCATGAGCGGGCGCGTCGTCACCGGGTGGGTCGCGCAGGAGTGGGGCTGGCGGGTCGCGCTGGGTGTGCTCGGGCTGATCGCCGTGGGGTGTGCGGCGGCGTTCCGGCTGCTGCTGCCGGCGCCGAAGCACTTCGCGGCGGGTTCGCTGCGGCCGGCTGTGCTGGGGCGGACGGTCCGGGCGCATCTGGCGGATCCGCTGCTGCGGCGGCTGTACGCCGTCGGTGCGCTGTTCATGACGGTGTTCGGCGCGGTCTACACCGTGATCGGCTACCGCCTGACCGACGCGCCCTTCTCCCTTCCACAGGGGGTCATCGGTTCGGTCTTCCTCGTGTATCTGGTGGGCACGGTGTCCGCGTCGACCGCCGGGAAGCTGGTGGGGCGGCTCGGGCGGCGGGGGGCGCTGTATCTCGCGGGCGGTACGACGACCGCGGGGCTGCTGGTGTCGCTGTCCGGTTCACTGGTGCTGGTGCTGGTGGGGCTGGTGCTCATCACCGCGGGGTTCTTCGCGGGCCACGCCGTGGCGTCGTCGGCGGTCAGTCACACGGCGAAGCGGGGGCGGGCGCAGGCTTCCGCCTTGTACCAGTCGGCGTACTACGTGGGGTCCAGTGCGGGCAGCACGCTGGGGGCGGTGGCCTTCCACGCGGGGGGTTGGAGCGCGACCGTCTCGCTCGGAATGCTCGCCGTGGCGGGGGTTGTGGGGATCACTGTGGTGGGGTCGCGGGCGGCTCGGCGGGGACCCGTGACTGTGCGTTGAGTTGTTCGCCCCCGCCGCCCTTACCCGTCCCCTTACCAACAGCGTCGTCCCGGCATCCCGGTGCCTGTTCTGCGTTTGGTCTATTGGACGGGCAACAGGGATGGCGGAGTGACCAGCCGCGCGCGTTCATAGAGGCCCCGCGCTGTTGGGTTGCCCAGGTGCGGGCGAATCATTTTGAACATGTTCTGTACCCGCTGTTCTGCCCGCCCGGATTGGACGAGTGGGTAATCATCCAATACGAGATTCCACGTGGCGCAGGCGGCTTCCAAGTACCCAATGGAAAGTTGACGTTCAGCAAGAATCCCGCGATGGTGGACGCGCGTACGCCGGTAAACCTTGTACCGCAACTTGTCGGCCTGCTGCATTGCCTCGACGGCGCCCGCCGTGTCCCCCAATTCGTACCGCACTTGACTTGTGTGATAATTGAGGGCGGCAGGATCGTACGAACCAAAGATCTTCGCTCGGGATTCCGCCTTATCCATTGCAACTTCGGCTTCCCGGAGGTACAGGAGAGCTTTATTGCGTTCACCGGTTTGAGCGGCAGCGTGCGCCTGTTGGCCAGCGAGGAAGGCGCGCATTCGAGGACCCGCATTCGGAGAGACGGCAGCGGCAGCATCGGCTAGGCGCATTGCCTCTTGTCCATGCCCTAGTTCTACGGCTTGAACGCTCATTCCTCGTAGCGTTGTGCAGTACGTCAAGTGATCCTCTGACGCTCCGGCAAGTTCCAACGCTTTGAGGTAATACTGCTGAGCCAATCCGTGAACTCCCTCGTCTGCGGCCATGTAACCAGTGAGATAGCAGAGGTCAGAAGCCGCCGCCATCATCGCTTTACGAACGTGGTCGGGAGCATCCGCCCGAAGGTAGGGGGCTACTGTATTCACGAGAAATGCGGCAGCCATTGGGCGCGCATGGCGCCCGCCGAATTGGTCGTCAAGTTCAGAAACCCGTTCCGTCATGGCAATGACCATGTCCACTTCGGGCATTCCCACCCGCTGCGTCTGGCCTTTCTGAACAGCTTCCATCCGGCCAACGACGTCGGGCCAATTGGGCACGGTGAGGGCAACGGAGAATAGACCTGCGCCTAGTATGCTGCGGCGGGACGGGTCCATATCGTTTCTCCCAAGATCCATGAGCCCTTCCACTGTACTCGGATGGGCGTTCAACTGATCCTGGGGTGCGGGAAACCCGGCTTGGGCGTGCGTGATAGGGCGGTGTAGTCGGCGGGACAAGGATTCCAAGACCAACGGCCGCACAGCCTCTCTCGGCATGTGCCCCTTTAGCCACTGGTGAACGGACGGTTCCCGATAGTTGAGGGGCGTGCCTCGCTCCGTGCCTACGCGGTTCACATCCTGGGCGAACTGGCGCAGTGTCCAGCCGGTCTCGCAGTACAGCCGCTCTAGATCAGCGTTCGGTTCCGGCGTGCTCACTGGGTTTCAACTCCTCGTGCTGGCGTGGCACTTAAAGCTCTTAAGTCCTGCTGCCGCTTCAACGGTACCGCTGTGTGTAGCCGTGGAGTTGCCTAGAGCAGCAAGGACCCCCGCGCCGTGCGACCGGCCGGGGGCGTGGACCACCTGAGAGAGCAGGCAGTCACCCATGGGTCTATCACGAACGCTCGAACGAGTGAGAGCCGCATTCCGGCGACGCAACCCCGACAGGCACGCCCGCACCGCTACGCCCCAGGAAGCGCCCCAGGTACCCAGTAACGGGCCGTCGCCGGACGTGTGGGGCGCGAGGCCGGTCACCACGCGGAGGAACCGCAGGGACAGGCATGCTCTGGGCGAGGCATGGCAGCCTCAACCGCAGGCGGGCGCCGAGTGGTTCCCGCCCCGTGACTGGGAGGCAGAGGAAGCCTGGGCACACATGGGCGCCCTTGTCCGCCCCTGCCTCGTGGCACCGGGCGAGGCGCCCAGGACGGCCCGGACAGGCGCCCAGCGCGCGCCCTGGGGGAATGCCCAGTGATGACACTCGCTGTCTACAAGATCAATCCGCAGACGGGCGCCCGGACCCTCGTACGCGCTGAGCACACCGTGAAACCGTCGAGCGTGCCGGATCTCTCCAGCGAATACCCGCCCTGCGCGTGCCCGCGCCACAAGGGCAGCGACCAGCGCGCGAACAAGCTCCGCGCCCTGTTGGCCGAAGCAAACCGACGCAGCAGGGGGACACTGTGACGCGCTCGATCGTCAAAGCGGCCGAGTGGACGCTAGGGCCGGAAACGGCCCAGGGCGCAACGCAGGGCATCTACTCCGCCGAGTGCATCACGTGCGGGGCTCAGGCTCAGCCAACTGACAATGAGTGCTTGCTAGTGCCGGATCAGGCAATGTTTGCCCTGTCGACGACGGCGCGTAGGCGTCGGTCGTCGGCATGGCGGTTTCGCCAGATGATGTAGCGGCGGATCATGCTGCCCTGTTCCTTGTGGTCGGCATGGTCGGTGCCGTCGAGGGTGAAGTAGCGCAAAGCGGTGAACTGGGCCTCGACGCGGTTGAGCCACGAGGAGTTCGTCGGGGTGTAGGCGATCTCGACGTTGTTCGCCGCCGCCCAGGTGCCGACCCGCTGGCACTTCTTCGTGGTCAGATGCGGGGAAAAGTTGTCGCAGACGATCGCGATGCGGACACCGGCCGGGTAGAGGGTGCGCAGGTAGCGGCAGAACTCCAGGAACTGAGTGCGTCGCTTGATGGGCTTGATGTGGCCGTAGAGCTTGTCCTTGGCCAGGTCCAGAGCGGCGAACAGGTGCCGCACCCCGCCGTAGCGGTTGTAGGTCGCCCGCCGACGACGACGTGGTTCACGGTCGGGGTCCTTGTACTTGCCGCCGCGTTCGGCCCACTGCCGGCCAGGGTGGGGCATCAGGTTGAGCGGCCCGAACTCGTCCAGACAGAAGACGACTTCGGGCTCGCCCTCCTCGGGTATGACCTCGCCGTCGGCGATGGCATACAGGTGCTCGACGCGTGCCTTCTTGGCCGCGTAGTCCGGGTCGCGGGAGGTCTTCCAGGTCTTCAGGCGTTGAAAGGAGACGCCTTCCTCGCGGAGCAGGATGCGAAGGCCCTCGTGGCTGATGTCGTCGACCACCCCCTCGGCGACCAGGAAGTCCGCCAGCTTGGTCAGACTCCAGGTCGAGAACGGCAGGTCGTGCTCGGCGGGCTTGGACTTGGCGATCTTCTTGATCTCGCGACGCTCGGGCAATGTGAACGTCTTGGGCCGGCCGCCCTTGTACTTCGGATACAGCGACTCGAAGCCGTCGGTGTTGAAGTTGTGGATCACATCGCGGACCCGGTCGTCGCTGGTGAACGACACCTCGGCAATCTTCGCCACCGGCATGCCCTGCGCGGACAGCAGCACCATCTGGGCCCGCCGCCAGGTCACCACCGACCCAGTCCCCCTGCGGATGATCCGCAGCAGCCGTCTGCCCTCGTCGTCATCGATCTCACGCACGCGTACTCGTTCTGCCACCCGGACAGAGTGACGGACACGCGCCGCCCGACACAGCACCCGGACGACGCGTCACATCACAACAGGGCAAACGTTCCCTGCTACGGCACTAGTTGAGGTATGGGCGCTGAAACACACGGGCCTGCATCCGACGCATCGACAGTTCAAGGCGACGGCGGAAACCTTCTGGCGGGTGACCCCTGCGGAGGGCAATCCCTACCGCGAGCACGACGCCCAGGGCGCCTAGGACCCGCAGCACCAAACCCGATGGCTGCCGCTTCCGGGGCGCTGCGAGGCGCAAGGGCAGCATGCGTGACCCCCGTACCGGCCTCCCCCGTCCGGTGCGGGTGGCGCCCCCGACTGCACACGCCTCGGCCGCAGTCGGGGGCCATCTCATGCCCTCAGCACGGTTCAATGGGCGCAGAGAAGCAAGCGGGGGAGAGGACGGCGGCACGATGCGGGAATGGCTGTACCCGGTGGACCCGAAGACGGCGGACAGGGACGGGGAACCGCTCAGGCCGGACCGCTA
The DNA here is from genome assembly GCF_037201975.1 of Streptomyces sp. TG1A-60. Taxonomy (NCBI): domain Bacteria; kingdom Bacillati; phylum Actinomycetota; class Actinomycetes; order Kitasatosporales; family Streptomycetaceae; genus Streptomyces; species Streptomyces sp. TG1A-60. Next base: position 3,031,894 of record NZ_CP147520.1, read on the forward strand.
TTTGATGTTCGCCGAGGCGGGGCGCACGCAGTTCTGGGGGCTCAGGGTGAGACGTCACATCAAGCTCGGTGACCGCCTCTGGGTGTACTTCAGACTCCCACTTGGCATCGTCGCTGCCATGGCCGAAGTGGAGGACGAACCGTACGAGATCCAGGACGACCCTGACGGGTTTCTGTGGGAGTTCCCCGCCGTGCCGAACCTCGACGCGACGCGTGCACTGAACCGCAATCCCGTCCCGCTTTCGGCCCTCAGCAACCAGCGGCCCCAAGGGGTTGGTGGAGTCCCTGACGCGGACCTGGTGACCTTTCTCAGGCATGCGGGCGTGTGACCGACTGTAAGAGGTCGACCATGTGTCGGCTGGTTACCCCGGTCACCGCTCTGCAACTCTGCCAGAGCCCAGAAGTTTGGCCTGAAACTCTATGTTTCTGCAGGTCAGCGACCCAGGGCGGCTTCGCCGCTCGCCGTGGGGGTGGGTAAATGGCAGCACGAATGCCCCGTAGCCATTGATCAACACCGCGCCGCGGGGTGGCAACGCAGGAGGCGAGGTCAGCTACCTGCGGTTTTGCCCGCGCCGGTTGGTATTTACGCGTCAGAGCCTAACCACACCGTGAAAGGGTCCCGCCCCTTCGACCTCCTTGGGGGCCTGAGGCTCGGGGGATGGGGCGTATTGGCGGGTGCGGGTTCGTTGAAGGTTGATCGCGCGGCTCCCCGCGCCCCTGAAAGGCCTACCGCCCCCCACCCACAGACGGCGCACCCGCCCCTGACCTGCCGCTTTCTCGACTCAGCGGGCCATTGTCAGTGGCCTGCGGTAGCTTCCGAAGTGTTGGTACGCACAGGTATGCCACAGGGGTGGGTTGGCCATGAGTGAGGGTACGGCGACGGCTACGGCGGAGCTGGACGTTCGGTTGGAGAGGCACCGGGTCGAGCTGACCGGGTACTGCTACCGGATGCTCGGTTCGTCCTTCGAGGCGGAGGACGCCGTGCAGGACACGATGATCCGGGCCTGGCGGAGTTACGGGAAGTTCGAGGGGCGGTCGTCCCTGCGGTCGTGGCTCTATCGGATCGCGACGAACGTGTGCCTGGACATGCTCAACGCCGGGAACAAGCGGGCCCGGCCCATGGACCTGACCGAGTCCACGCCGCTCGCGCAGGCCGCCCTCGCCCCCCGCCCCGACAACACCTGGCTGGAGCCCGTGCCCGACGCCCGTGTCCTGCCCGCCACGTCCGACCCTGCGGAGGCCGCCGTGGCGAAGGAGTCGGTGCGGCTGGCGTTCGTGGCGGCGCTGCAGAAGCTGCCCTCGAAGCAGCGGGCCGTGCTGATCCTGCGGGAGGTGCTGGCGTGGAAGGCGAGCGAGGTCGCCGAACTGCTGGGCACCTCGGTCGCCTCGGTGAACAGCGCGCTGCAGCGGGCCCGCGCGACCCTCGCCGAGCGCGAGGGTCAGGCGGCGGCCGATGTCTCGGACCCGCTGGACCAGGAGCAGCAGAAGCTGCTGGAGCGCTATGTGGCCGCCTTCGAGGGGTACGACATGGCGGCGCTGACGGTCCTGCTGCACGAGGACGCGGTCATGACGATGCCGCCGTTCGACCTGTGGCTGACCGGGACGAGCGACATCACCGGATTCATGACCACGCTCGGCGCGCCCTGCGCCGGGTCGCACCTCGTGCCGGTCGCGGTGAACGGCCTGCCGGGCTTCGCGCAGTACAAGCCGGACCCGGAGAAGGGCGGCTTCAGCGCCTGGGCCGTGCAGGTGCTGGAGATATCAGCGGGCCGGATCGCCGGGTTCCACTGCTTCCTCGACACCGCCCGCTGGTTCCCCCTCTTCGACCTGCCCCTCCACATCGAGGGCAAGCCCGACCAGGCCCAGTAGGGCGCGCAGCGCCGGGTCGGGGTCCCGGAGCCGTATCCGCCCCCCGGCCCGCCGGGCCGCCAGCTGCAGCCGGGCCAGTACGTCGATGACGCCCAGCCCCGGCGGTCCGATCCCGGCGACGTCACACACCAGCACCCCGCCCCCGGCCCCCTCCAGTCGCGCTCGTACCTCGTCACAGAGCCGAGGCACCTCGTCCCGGGTGACAGGGCCTGGCAGTACGAGTACGGCGGGTGTCGTCGCGTCCACGGTCTGTAGACCGCGAGGAGCCGCGTAATTCATCGGCGAGCGAGCAGGCCGCCGCGTGAGCGGATGAGCTGGCGCCCCTACTCGTCGGGGAAGACGCTGGGCGTGGTCGACAGTGAGTGCGCTCATGGCGCTCCAATCGTCGCGTCACCGACCACAGCATGCCGAACGGGACCGGTACCGGTCCACCGGTCCCGTTCACCCGAAGGGGAGGGACGCAGGTCAGGCGATACGTTCCAACACCACCGGCGACGCCGTGAACGCCGTGCCCGGGGCCGCGATGTCGTACGAGCCCGTCACCGCCTCCAGGGCGTACCCGAAGCGCTCCGGGGTGTCGGTGTGCAGCGTGAGGAGGGGCTGGCCCTCCGTCACCGTGTCGCCGGGTTTGGCGTGCATCTCGACGCCCGCGGCGGCCTGCACCGGGTCCTCCTTGCGGGCGCGGCCGGCGCCGAGGCGCCAGGCGGCGATGCCGATGTCGTACGCGTCGAGGCGGGTCAGGACGCCGGAGGCGGTCGCCTTCACCACATGCTGCTCGCGGGAGGTCGGCAGTTCGGCGTCCGGGTCGCCGCCCTGGGCGGCGATCATGCGGCGCCAGGTGTCCATCGCCGAGCCGTCGGCCAGGGCCTTCGCCGGGTCGGCGTCCTTCACGCCCGCCGCGTCGAGCATCTCGCGGGCCAGGGCGACGGTGAGTTCCACGATGTCCGCCGGGCCGCCGCCCGCCAGGACCTCGACCGACTCCCGGACCTCCAGGGCGTTGCCCGCCGTCAGTCCCAGCGGGGTCGACATGTCCGTCAGGAGGGCGACCGTCCGCACGTCGTGGTCGGTGCCCAGGCCCACCATCGTGGAGGCCAGCTCGCGCGCGTCCTCGATCGTCTTCATGAAGGCTCCGCTGCCCACCTTCACGTCCAGGACCAGCGAGCCGGTGCCCTCCGCGATCTTCTTCGACATGATCGAGGAAGCGATGAGCGGGATCGCCTCCACCGTGCCCGTGACGTCGCGGAGCGCGTAGAGCTTCTTGTCCGCCGGGGCAAGGCCGTCGCCCGCCGCGCAGATGACCGCGCCGACCTCGTCCAGGACGTTCAGCATCTCCTCGTTGGAGAGGAGGGCGCGCCAGCCCGGGATGGACTCCAGCTTGTCGAGGGTGCCACCCGTGTGGCCGAGGCCCCGGCCCGAGAGCTGGGGGACGGCCGCGCCGCAGGCGGCGACCAGGGGGGCCAGCGGGAGAGTGATCTTGTCGCCGACGCCGCCCGTGGAGTGCTTGTCGGCGGTGGGGCGGGACAGGGACGAGAAGTCCATGCGCTCGCCGGAGGCGATCATCGCGGCCGTCCAGCGGGCGATCTCACGGCGGTCCATGCCGTTGAGGAGGATCGCCATGTTGAGGGCGGCCATCTGGTAGTCGGCGACCTCGCCGCGGGTGTACGCGTCGATGACCCAGTCGATCTGCTCGTCGCTGAGCGCGCCGCGGTCCCGCTTGGTGCGGATGACGGAGATGGCATCCATCGACAACAGCGTCATGGCTTTCCTTTCAAGGGTTCCACAAGCGTGCGGCCCCTCCGACCATTCGGCAGGAGGGGCCGCACGGGAGTCACTTGGTGAGATGGTCCGGGCCGAAGGCCTGGGGCAGCATCTCCGCGAGGGTGCGGATGCCCGCCGGGGTCTCCAGCAGCAGTTCCGGGCCGCCGAACTCGTAGAGCAGTTGCCGGCAGCGACCGCACGGGACGAGGATCTCGCCCCTGCCGTCCACACAGGTGAAGTGCGTGAGCCGGCCGCCGCCGCTGTTCTGCAGTTCCGAGACCAGCCCGCACTCCGCGCACAGGCCGATGCCGTAGGAGGCGTTCTCCACGTTGCAGCCGGAGACGGTCCGCCCGTCGTCGACGAGGGCCGCCACGCCGACCGGGTAGCCGGAGTACGGGGCGTACGCCCGGGACATGGCGTCCCGGGCCACCGTACGCAGCTTCTCCCAGTCGATGTCCACGGAGGCGGCGGGGGCGGAGTTCACTTGCCCTGTCCCTTCCGGTACGGCACACCGTTGGCCTTCGGCATCCGCAGCCGCTGCGCGGAGAGCGCGAGGACGATCAGTGTGATGACGTACGGCGTGGCGGCGACGACCTGGTTGGGGACCTCGTCGGTGGTGGCGTACCAGGCGAAGACGAGGGCGCCGACGACGAAGGTGATCGCGGCGGTGACGTACTTCTTGCGGACGGCCTGCCAGATCGCGCCGATGATCAGCAGCAGGGCACCGAGCAGCAGCAGGGCGTGGACGTTCCCGGAGCCGCCGCGCAGGTTGAGGCTGTCGGTGTAGCCGAAGAGGCCGGCGCCGAGGGCGAGGCCGCCCGGCATCCAGTTGCCGAAGATCATCGCGGCGAGGCCGATGAAGCCTCGTCCGCTGGTCTGGCCCTCCAGGTAGAAGGGGTTGGCGACGATGGAGAGGAAGACGCCGCCGAGGCCGGCCAGACCACCGGAGATGATCACGGCGAGGTACTTGTACCTGTAGACGTTGACGCCGAGGGACTCGGCGGCCACCGGGTTCTCGCCGCAGGAGCGCAGCCGCAGACCGAAGGCGGTGCGCCACAGGATCCACCAGCTGGCGGGGATCAGCGCGACGGCGAGGAGGGTCAGCCAGGAGACGCTGGTGACCAGGCCGCCGAGCAGGCCCGCTATGTCGGAGACGAAGAACCAGCCCTTGGCGTTCAGGTCCCGCAGCGCGTCCGAGAGACCCGGCACCGTGAAGTTCCCGAGGGACTCCACCGGCGGGGACTGCTTGGCCGAGCCGCCCTGATGGCCCTCGAAGGCGAGGGGGGCGAGGTAGCGGGTGGCGCCGAGGGCGAGGATGTTGATGGCCACACCGGAGACGATGTGGTTGACGTTGAAGGTGACGGTGACGAAGGCGTGCAGCAGGCCGCCGATCGCGCCGCCGGCGATGCCGACCAGGACGCCGGTCCACGGGCCCCACTGGAAGCCGGCCCAGGCGCCGAACCAGGTGCCGAGGATCATCATGCCTTCGAGGCCGATGTTGACCACGCCCGCGCGCTCGGCCCACAGACCGCCCAGGCCGGCGAGGCCGATCGGCACGGCGAGCTGGAGCGCGGTGGACATCTGGCTGACGTTGGTGATGCCGTCGGCGCCGGTGATGATGCGGACGATCGAGGTGAGTGCCAGGACGCCGGCGATGACCAGCAGCAGCACGGGCAGCGACAGCTTGCGGCCGGTCGGGGCGGCCGGCTGCAGCGTGGGCTGGTTGACGTCGGTTGCGGTGGTCATCGGCCAGCCACCTCCTTCTTGGCGTTGTTGTTGTCCGCGCCGAGGACGTGACCTGCGGCGAGCTCGGCGCCGACCCGGCGCTGCTGGCGGCGCAGACCCCACTCGCGCACGGTCTCGTACGAGACGACGACCGACAGCACGATCAGGCCCTGCATGATGACCGCGATCTCCTTGTCGTAGCCGTGGAAGTCCAGCTCCGGCGAGGCCTTGTCGAGCCAGGCCCACAGCAGGGCGGCGAAGGCGATGCCGACCGGGCTGTTACGGCCGAGGAGGGCGATGCCGATACCGAGGAAGCCGATGCCGGTGGGGAAGTTGAGGCTGTAGGTGTGGGTGTCGCCGAGCAGGATCGGCAGGCCCGCGAGGCCCGCGACACCGCCGGAGATCAGCATGGCGGTGAGGACCATACGCCTGGGGTCGACACCGCTGGCCGCGGCGGCCGTCTGCGAGGCGCCGGAGGCGCGCAGGTCGAAGCCGAAGCGGGTGCGGCTGATGACGACCCAGTAGCCGACGCCGAGCAGGACGGCGAGGAAGACCAGGCCGTAGATCTCGCCGGCCTTGCCCATGTCGATGCCGGACACCCAGCCGGACTCGGCCATCTCGCCGGTGGTGTTGTTGTTGCCGACCTTCACGCCGAAGACGTTCGGCAGCCAGAGGTAGCCGATGACGGAGGTCGCGACCGCGTTCAGCATGATCGACGAGACGACCTCGCTGACCCCCCGGGTGACCTTGAGGACACCGACGATGCCGGCCCAGAAGGCGCCGGTGAAGACCGCGGTGAGCAGCAGCAGCGGGATCTGGATGACCGCGGGCAGGTCCATGTGGGCGCCGACGATCGCGGTGATCATGGCGCCGAGGAGGTACTGGCCGTCGACACCGATGTTGAACAGGTTCATCCGGAAGCCGATGGCCACCGCGAGGGCCGCGATGTAGTACAGCGAGGCCTGGTTGATGATCCGGACCTGGATGTCGGAGAACGTGGCCTGCTCGAACATGATCGTGAACGGCTCGACCGGGTTCTTGCCGGAGGCGAGCAGCACGATCGTGGTCAGCGCGAAGGCCACGGCGAGCGCGAGGACCGGTCCGGCCACCGCGAGGAGCACGCGCTCCCTGTCGAACTTCTTCATCAGCGGGCCTCGTCTTCCGGGGCGTCCTGGGTCTTCGACGGACCGTCGGCCGGGGGCTGCGGGGACTCTTCGTGTTCGAGGTGGCCGGTGGCGGCGCCCGTCATGGCCGAGCCCAGCTCCTCGGGGGTGATGGCGGCGGGGTCGGCGTCGGCGACCAGCCTGCCGTTGTAGATCACCCGGAGGGTGTCGGACAGGCCGATCAGCTCGTCCAGGTCGGCGGAGATCAACAGCACCGCCAGGCCCTCGCGGCGGGCCTCGCGGATCTGGTCCCAGATCTGGGCCTGCGCGCCGACGTCCACCCCGCGCGTGGGGTGGGCGGCGATCAGGAAGCGCGGCTGGTGGCTCATCTCACGGCCGACGATCAGCTTCTGCTGGTTGCCGCCGGAGAGGGAGGCGGCGGTGACCTCGATGCCGGGGGTGCGGACGTCGTACTCGGTGACGATCCGGCGGGTGTCCTCCTGTGCGGCCTTCGGGTCGAGCCAGACGCCCTTGGCGTTGGGCCGCTCGGTCACATGGCCGAGGATGCGGTTCTCCCAGAGGGGGGCATCCAGGAGCAGACCGTGCCGGTGGCGGTCCTCGGGGATGTAGCCGACGCCCTGCTCGCGACGCTTGCGGGTGGGCCAGGCGGTGATCTCGTCGTCGGCGAGCGAGATCGTGCCGGAGTCGGCGTGCTTGAGGCCTATGAGCGCGTCGACCAGCTCGGTCTGGCCGTTGCCCTCGACGCCGGCCAGGCCCAGGACCTCGCCCGCGTGGATGGTGAAGCTGATGTCGTCCAGGAGCGCCTTGCCGCCGGCCGTCTCCAGACGGAGGTCCCTGACGGTCACTACGGGGCGGTCGGTGACCGTGGACTCGGCCGTCTCCGGGGTGGGCAGCTCGCTGCCGACCATCAGCTCGGCCAGCTGGCGCGGGGTGGTCTCGGCGGGTACGGCCGTGCCGACGGTCGTACCGCGCCGGATGACGGTGATCTCGTCGGCGACGGACAGCACCTCGCCCAGCTTGTGCGAGATGAAGATGACCGACAGGCCCTGTGCCTTGAGCTCGCGCAGGTTGGCGAAGAGGGCGTCGACCTCCTGCGGCACGAGGACGGCGGTGGGCTCGTCCAGGATCAGGGTGCGGGCGCCGCGGTAGAGGACCTTGAGGATCTCCACGCGCTGGCGCTCGGCGACACCCAGTTCCTCGACCAGGACGTCGGGGCGCGCCCCGAAGCCGTACCGGTCGGAGATCTCCTTGATCTTGCGGCGTGCCTTGCCGCCGATGCCGTACAGCTTCTCGCTGCCGAGGACCACGTTCTCCAGGACCGTGAGGTTGTCGGCGAGCATGAAGTGCTGGTGCACCATGCCGATGCCGCGCGCGATGGCGTCGGCCGGGGACGAGAAGGAGACCTGCTCCCCGTCGACCGCGATGGTGCCCTCGTCCGGCTTCTGCATGCCGTAGAGGATCTTCATCAGGGTCGACTTGCCGGCGCCGTTCTCCCCGACGAGGGCGTGGACGGTGCCCTTGCGAACGGTGAGGTGGATGTCGTGGTTGGCCACGACGCCGGGGAATCGCTTGGTGATCCCGGCGAGTTCGACGGCGGTCACCTGACCGTTGACCGCCGCGTCGGCCGGAGGGCTGCTGGACGCGTTGATGGCGCACTCTCCTGGGAAAGGGGGTCGTCTACGCGCGTAGCGCCCCTTCGGCATCGAAAGCGGGCGACGCACCGGGACAACGGGGTACAAGGAGGACACCCCGTACCCCGTCGAGCGCACGCAACCCCGCGGTTACCGCTGGCTCCGGGAAGGAGCGGGTCGGACCGACCTGAACCTCCCCGGAGCCGCCTGGATTCTCATGGTGTAGCCGGGTCAGCTGGTCCTGACCTTGATCTCGCCGCTGATGATCTTCTCCTTGGCCGTCCTGATGGCTTCCTGGAGCTCGGTGTCGTCCTTGAACTTCGGGTTCGACTCGGCGAGGCCGACCTCGCCGGTCTTCAGATCGCCCCTGACGATACCGGTCTCGGGCTTGCCGTCCTCGACCGACTTCGCCAGGTGGTACACCGCCTTGGCGACGTCCTTCGTCGCCGAGGTCAGGATGGAGTCCTTGTACTTCGCGAGGGCTTCCTGCCGGTACTGGTCGGAGTCGACGCCGATCGCCCACACCTTGTTCGCGGCGGCGGCCTCGATCACGCCCTGACCGGACAGACCGGCAGCCGCGTAGACGACGTCGGCCTTCTTCTCGATCTGGCCCTCGGCGGCCGACTTGCCCTTGTCCGGGCTGGAGAAGCCGCCCTCCTCGGCCGTCTGCGTGAGGTACTGGGTGAGGACCTCGGCCTTCGGGTCGGTGTCCTTGACACCCTGCTCGAAGCCCGCCTGGAACTTGTGGATCAGCGGGATGTCCACGCCGCCGACGAAGCCCACGGTGTTCGTCCTGGTGGCCTTGGCCGCCGCGACACCGGCGAGGTACGAGGCCTGCTCCTCGGAGAAGACCAGGTCCGCGACGTTCTTCAGCTGGACCGTGGAGTCGTCCACGATGCCGAAGGTGGTGTCCGGATACTGCTCGGCGGCGGCCTTCACGGCCGTCGCGTACGCGTAGCCGACACCGACGACGGGGTTGTAGCCCTGCTTGGCCAGGGAGACCAGGCGCTGCTCCTTGTCCGCGTCCGTCTCACCCTCGGTGGGCTCGATGTCGGCGGTCTCGTACCCGAACTCCTTCTCCGCCCGCTCCAGGCCCGCGTACGCGGCGTCGTTGAAGGACTGGTCGCCCTTGCCCCCGACGTCGTACGCGATGGCGAGGCCCTTGTCACCCCCCGAGCCGGCCGAGGACGAGGCCTCCGTCGAGGTGCCGCCACAGGCGGAGAGGGCGAGGGCGAGGGAGGCGGTCACTGTGCCCGCGACCGCGATACGGGAAACCCGGCGCATGTGTTGGTGCTCCTGTCGTACAAGCGCCGGGGGGTACTGCTCAGGTGGTGCTGCACAGCTTCGGCGCCTTGTGGCTTTCGCCGAGGGTAACGCGCGTAGACCCGGCGGGAAACCTGGTGGACCACGTTGTTATGGGGCCGTGTTCCAAGGGCGGTCGGTGATGGTGTGGGACGGGTTGTCGGTCGAGTGCGGATGCGGGTGCGTTGCGGCTGGTCGCGCGGTTCCCCGCGCCCCTGAACGGCGTGGGCGTCGTCCGGCGTCGAAACGTGAAGCGGGCGGGTGCGCCTGTGCACCCGCCCGCTTCACGTCACTCGGAGATGTGTGACTACTCGGTCTTGACCTTGATCGTGCCGTCGATGATCTCTTCCTTGGCCTTGGCGACCGCGTCGGTGAGGCCGTCGATCTCACCCATCTCCGGGTTGGAGTCGGAGAGGCCGACGCCGTCGACCTTCAGGTCGAAGGTCTGGGTGCCGGCGAGGGGCTCGCCGTCCTCGACGGACTTGGCGAGGGCGTAGACCGCGCCGCCGACGTCCTTCAGGGCGGAGGTGAGGATGTAGTCCTTGTAGGAGGCGAGGGCCTCCTGCTGGTACTGGTCGGAGTCGACGCCGATCGCCCACACCTTGGCCTTGGCGGCGGCCTCGATCACGCCCTGGCCGGAGAGACCGGCGGCCTGGTAGACGACGTCGGCCTTCTTCTCGATCTGGCCCTCGGCGGCGGCCTTGCCCTTGTCGGGGCTGGAGAAGCCGCCCTCCTCGGCGGTCTGGGTCAGGTACTGCGAGATGACCTTGACCTTGCCGCCGCTGGTGTCCTGGACACCCTGCTTGTAGCCGGCCTCGAACTTGTGGATGAGCGGGATGTCGACACCGCCCACGAAGCCCACGGTGTTCGTCTTGGTGGCCTTGGCCGCCGCGACACCGGCGAGGTACGAGGCCTCCTGCTCGGCGAAGACGAGGGACGCCACGTTGTCGCCCTCGACGACCGAGTCGACGATGCCGAAGGTGGTGTCCGGGTAGTCCTTGGCCACGGCCTCCATCGCGGGGCCGTAGGCGAAGCCGACGCCGATGACAGGGTTGTAGCCCTGCTTGGCCAGCGAGGCCAGGCGCTGCTCCTTGTCCGCGTCCGTCTCACCCTCGGTGGGCTCGATGTCGGCGGTCTTGTACCCGAACTCCTTCTGAGCCTTCTCCAGGCCCGCGTAGGCGGCGTCGTTGAAGGACTGGTCGCCCTTGCCGCCAATGTCGTACGCGATGGCGAGGCCCAGGTCCTGCTTGGTCTCGCTGTCGCTGCTACCGCTCTCGCTACTGGTACCGCCACACGCGGTGGCGGCGAGCGCCAGCGACGCGACCCCCACCGCGACGCGGGTCAGTTTGGAAATCCGACGCATTGTGAAGTTCCCCATCTTCTCCAAAGCCCCGCAGCCGGGTGCTCAGTTCGGCGCACATTAACGCGCGTAGACACTCCTGGGAACGGGGTTTCGACTGGCCGTTATCCATTCGTGCCGATGGCCGGTTACGTCCTCGTAAACCATGGGACCGAAAGGACGGTCGGAGCGCAGCCCCGCTCGCGCCCCTCGCGTTCCGCATGTGCGAGGTGCTTCAGCGTGACGGTGCGCGCACCGTACGGGGGTCGTACGGACACGCGCACCAGGCTGCCGCGCGGGTGCGCGGGACGCAACCGGAGCGGGCCTCGAACGCGTGGCGATCGCGTACCGAGGCCGTGAAACCCGCGGGGAGACGGGCCAGGGGCTGTCGCGGAAGTCCCTGATGCCGCGGCGCTTCTAGTGGCCGGCAGTGTCCAGGACGCGCATGCGGGCGTCGAGGAGGGCGGCGGCGGTGAAGAGTTCCACGCCCACGGTGATGGCGTGTTCGTCGGCGTCGAAGTCGCCCTGATGGAGGTCGCGGACGGTGAGGTCGCCGGGGCGGCGGACGCCGAGGCGGGCCATGGCGCCGGGGACCTGCTCCAGGTACCAGGAGAAGTCCTCGCCGCCGAGGCTCTGCTCGGTGTCCTCGACGGAGCGGACGCCGCGGCGGACGACCATGGCGTCGTGGAGCAGTTCGGTGACGACGGGGTCGTTGACGACCGGGGGGACGCCCCGGATGTAGTTGATCTCGGGCTTGGCGCGGTGCATGGTCGCGACCTCGTGGACCGCCTCGTGGATCAGGTCGGGCGCCTGCCGCCACGCGTTGATGTCCAGGCAGCGGACGGTGCCGGAGAGCTCGGCGTGCTGCGGGATGACGTTCGGCGCATGGCCCGACTCGATGCGGCCCCAGGTCACGACGAGCCCGGCGCGGGCGTCGAACCGGCGGGCGACCAGCGCGGGCACGTCGGTGACGACCCGGGCGGCGGCGGTGACGAGGTCGGTGGTGAGGTGCGGGCGCGCGGTGTGGCCGCCCGGACCGTCCAGGGAGAGCTCCAGCCGGTCGCAGGCCGAGGTGATGGGCCCGTGGCGCAGCCCGATGAGGCCCGCGTCGACCCTCGGGTCGCAGTGCACGGCGATGATCCGGCCGACGCCGTCGAGCGCGCCGGTCCCGATCACGTCGACGGCGCCGCCCGGCAGCACCTCCTCGGCGGGCTGGAAGATCAGCCGTACGGGGCGCGGCAGCTGCCCCTTGCGGTGCAGGTCGGCGAGGACCAGGCCGGCGCCGAGGACGACGGTGGTGTGCACGTCGTGGCCGCAGGCGTGGGCGCGGTCCGGGACGGTGGAGCGGTAGTCGCAGTCCACCTTGGTGTCCGGGATGGGCAGGGCGTCGATGTCGGCGCGCAGGGCGAGCGCGGAGTGGTCGGTGCCGTTCCAGTCCCCGATGTCGCAGATGAGTCCGGTTCCGCTGTCGAGTACCCGCGGCCGGAGCCCCGCCTTCTCCAGGCGGGCCTTGATCGCGGCGGTCGTACGGAACTCCTGGTTGCCGAGCTCCGGGTGCATGTGCACGTCGCGGCGGAACGCGACGAGTTCGGCACGCAGGGCTTCCGGCAACGTGCCGGGGAGCGACGCTTCGGCTTCCCCTGGCAGATCGACCTCGGACTCTCGGGACATCAGTTGGTTCACCCTCTGAAGGGTAGGGCGATCGAGCGGCCTTCTCACCCACGATCAACAAAAAATCAGCCGACAAGGGGAAGTTTTCCAGCCGCACGACGCATACGTATTGGCAAGGACGGGTATACCCGTCGTCCTTCGGGACGGGCGGACCTCGCGGACGGGACACACGCCACGCCGCGCCCGACGACGCGGTCCACCGGGGGTGGCCGGGGCGACCCGCAGGGAGGGCCGGGTTTGCCCGCGAATCCCATCGTCCAAACGTCCGGGGCATCCCGAACGATTTCCCACACTCCACGGATACCACGTTTCCGCCACATCACCGCCCCGGAATCCTCACCACCGGGTGACCTCTGGCTACGTGGTGTGTCCGACGGGTGGATGGGCATCACGCCGGGCGGGTGAGTGGCAGGGCGTTGGCCTGCGGTTGTGGGGGTGAAGCGTTCCGGGAGTCACCGTGCGTGACCGGGCCGGGGGGCTGCGGCGCGGGTGACGGAGATCACCGAGAAGCCTCATGGGCGGGGTGCGGCTCGGTGACTCAGAGGGACGCCACCGACGACAGACGGTGCACGTCCCGGGCCGTGCCCGTGACGCCGGACAGGAAGCCCTGGGCGCGGGGGGAGGCGTGCTGGGTGAGCCAGCTCGGGTCGATGTCGCAGACCGCCACGCGGACGTCCGTGCCGGCCAGGGCGAGGGGCAGGGTGTGGACGACGGTCGAGGGGAAGCTCAGGATCGTACGGCCGATGGGGCCGCGGCGGGCGATCAGTTCGAGGGGGAGGTCGGGGCGGACGATCTCCAGGCCGGTCCGTGCGGCCAGGGTGTGGAGTTTCTCGGCGCTCTCGCGGCGGTGGGCGAAGTAGCGGGTGGCTCCGTGGGCCGTGGCCAGGGAGCGGACGGCTTCGAGGTAGCGGTCCGCGTCGACGACTCCGGTCTCCACCAGGGAGGTGCCCACGAGGTCCGCGCCCTTGGTGATGCGGGGCGGGCCGAAGCGGGCGCGGGTCCAGGCGAAGGCGTTGGCGGTGACGGAGACGCCCTCGGGGCTCTCGTCGATCGGCATGGAGGAGAAGACCTCGACGCGCCCGCCGGCGGCCGGGGTGAGGCGTCTGCGGGCCTTGGCGGAGACCGGGGCGAAGACCAGGTCACGGAGGCCGGGCCGGCCGCCCTTGCGGTGCCAGCGGACGAGGCGTTCGCCGCGGGCGAGCTGGGAGACGAACTCCATGGTCGCGGTGCCGTCGTCGACGACGACCACGTCCGGTGCGCGGGTGATGGTGAGCAGGAGCTGGACGTAGCGGGAGAAGGGATCGCCCAGGACGATTCGGGTCGCGGCGCGCAGGAGGGGGGCAAGGCCTCCGACGGTGCGGAAGGGGGCGGCCGTGCCGCCGCGTGCCTCTTCCCAGCGGATCTCGTGGCCCTCGTCCCGGGCCAGTTCCGCCATACGGCGCAACTGGCCCCGGGTCATGGGGTCGTTGGGCGACAGGACCACGAGGATGAGGCCCGCGCCTGTCCCGGAGGGCCCCGCGCCGGGGGACTTCGGCGTGCCGAGGGCGTGGGTGTGCGCCCACTCCAGCACGTTCAGGAGCTGTACCGGGCTCTCGACGAAGGCGAGAGTGTGGGGGCCGGTGGTTCCGGCGCGGGGGCTCATCGGCTTGAGGACCGTCCCGTGGTGAGGGATTCCCGTGGTCAGGGATTCAGGGGGCTCAGACCGCGACCGGCTCGCCCGCCGCCGCCGCGATCTCCGCCTCGGCGACGACGCCGGTGACGCGGCGCAGCTTCTTCATGGGGCCGAGCTCGGAGTCGTAGACCTTCTTGACGCCGTCGCCGAGGGAGGCCTCGATGGCGCGGATGTCGCGGACCAGGCGGTTGAGGCCCTGGGGCTCGACGGAGGCGGCCTGGTCGGAGCCCCACATCGCGCGGTCGAGGGTGATGTGGCGCTCGACGAAGGTGGCGCCGAGGGCGACGGCGGCGAGCGTGGTCTGCAGGCCCGTCTCGTGGCCGGAGTAGCCGATCGGGACGTTCGGGTACTCGGCCTGGAGGGAGTTGATGACGCGGAGGTTGAGCTCTTCGGCCTTCGCCGGGTAGGTCGACGTGGCGTGGCAGAGGAGGATGTTGTCCGAGCCGAGGACCTCGACGGCGTGGCGGATCTGCTTCGGGGTGGACATGCCGGTGGAGAGGATGACCGTACGGCCCGTCGCGCGCAGCTCGCGCAGCAGCTCGTCGTCGGTGAGGGAGGCGGAGGCCACCTTGTGGGCGGGGACGTCGAACTTCTCCAGGAAGGCGACGGCCTCGGTGTCCCACGGCGAGGCGAACCAGTCGATGCCCTTCTTCTTGGAGTACTCGTCGATCTGGCGGTACTCGTCCTCACCGAACTCCACGCGGTGGCGGTAGTCGATGTAGGTCATCCGGCCCCAGGGGGTGTCGCGCTCGATGTCCCACTGGTCGCGGGGGGTGCAGATCTCGGGGGTGCGCTTCTGGAACTTGACGGCGTCGCAGCCGGCCTCGGCGGCGGCGTCGATCAGCTTGAAGGCGTTCTCCAGCTCACCGTTGTGGTTGATGCCGATCTCGCCGACGACGTAGACGGGCCGGCCCGGGCCGGCGGTCTTCGAACCGAAGGTGCGCAGACGGGAGTTGATGCTCATGGCGGGACAGTTCCTTACTTGTCGAGGGGGTCGAGAGAGTCGAGAGAGGGACCGAGGATCCAACCGGCGATCTCCCGGATCGCGCCTTCGCCACCGGGGAGGGTGGTGACCGCGCGTGCGGCGTCGCGCACGACGTCGCGGGCGCTGCCGACCGCCACGGGCCAGCCCACGAGGGCGAAGCACGGGAGGTCGTTGACGTCGTTGCCGACGTAGAGCACGCGCTCCGGCGCGATGCCCTGCTCCTCGCACCACTGCTTGAGTGCGAGGTCCTTCCGGTCGATGCCGTGGAGGACCGGGATCCGCAGCTTCCGGGCCCGTGCGGCGACGACCGGGTTCTGTTCCGTGGACAGGATGAGCATCTTCAGGCCGCTCCTGCGGAGGGCCGCGATGCCGAGTCCGTCGCCGCGGTGCACGGAGACGAACTCCCGTCCGTCGGAGTCGATCAGCACCCTGTCGTCGGTCTGGGTGCCGTCGAAGTCGAGGACGACCGCGTCGATGTCGTCGGCTGCGGGGAGGTGGGTGGGGGAATCAACCGCGAGGGCGCCGGGGCGGTCCGCGTCGAAGAGCGGCGCGAGGGCCTGGGCGCGGGCGAGGTCGTGCGGGTCGTCGATCTCCAGCACCCGCGCGGGGTCGGTCCGCACGAGCTCCGTCCGCCCGAAGAACCGGTGCCGGTGCTCGCGCAGCCCGGCCGCGTCCATGGCGTACGCGGCACCGGTCTCCAGCAGGTCCTGCGGGCGGTCCTGCCGACGGGGCCGGAACGACTTGTCGTGGTTGACGCCGTAGCCTCCGGCGGCGGGGACGGCGGCGGGGCTGTCGCCCGCGAGGGCGACAGCCTGGGCTCCACCGCCGCCGGCGGCGCCGGGTCCGCCGAACTCGCCGGTGCCGGTCGCGGCGGAGGCGAGGTTGCGGGTGGTGGGGGTGCGGCCGTCCGACGCGGGCGCGTGGCCGTTCGGCGTAGGCACATGGCCGTCCGCCGTGGGCACGCGACCACTGAACTCGTCCGCCGTGTCGCGCCAGACGAAGCCGTGGAACGGGGCCACGGTGAGGGCGGTGTCGGCGCCGCGTACGACGGCGCGGGCGACGCCGTCGATGTCCTCGCGGAGGATGAAGGGGCTCGTGCACTGGACGAGGAGGACGACGTCGACGGGGGTGCCGTGGCGGGACTCGTGGGCGTCCAGGGCGTGGAGGACGGCGGCCTCGGAGGTGGCGGTGTCGCCGGCGATGGCGGCGGGGCGCAGGACGACCTCGGCGCCGGACTCGCGGGCGGCGGCGGCGATGGCGTGGTCGTCGGTGGAGACGACGACGTCGGTGACCAGCCGTGCCGCGAGGCACTCACGCACCGCGCGGGCCACCAGCGGGACGCCGCCGACGGGGGCGAGGTTCTTCGCGGGGACGCCCTTGGAACCGCCGCGCGCGGGGATGACGGCGAGGACGCGGCGGGCGGAAGTCTCCCGGTCCGCTTCCGAGTCGGTCATGGGCTGTACTCCTTGCAGAGGGGACGGGCGGCGGCTCACAGCTCCCCCATCCGGCGGATGACGGGCGCCACGCGCTGCACCCCGTGGCGGTAGGCACCGCGCGCCGCCCGGCGCACGATCTGCCGTACCGGCCCGGCCTGCTCGTCGGCGGCGGGCGCCCCGGGCAGCGCGTCGCCGCCGGGGCCGAGGTGGTGGCGGGCGAGGATGCCGGGCAGGTAGCCGGGCGCGGTGACGGGCGTGTAGTACGGCGCGAGGGGCGGAAGTTCGGCGGCGGCGACCAGCTTGGCGATGCGGGCGCGGGCGGCGTCGAAGGCGGTGGCGTACGAGCCTCCACCAGAGGGGGTGCCCCCAGCGACGACGCCCTGCCGGGCCACCCACCGCGGGTCGGGCACCGGCACGTACCCGGCGTCCAGCTGGTCCCAGGAGGCCAGGCAGCCGGAGCCCACGAAGTGGTGGTTGCCGAGCGTCTCGCGGACCCCGAGGTCGGTGAGGACGACGGTGGGGATCCGGCGGTGCAGCGACTCCAGGGCGGCCGTGGAGCTGACGGTGACGAGCAGGTCGGTGGAGTCGAGGACTTCGCCCATGTTCCCGTACACCAGACGGAAGTTGGCGGGCGCGCCCCCGGGAAGCCGCTGGATGAGCTTCTGGTACGGCAGTTCCTCGATGTGCGTGGTGTGCTCGCCCGGCCTGGAGCGCAGCTTCAGCAGGACCCGGCGGTCCGGGTGCAGCCGCGCGTGCCCGATGAGCCGGTTCAGCAGGTACGTACGGTCCTCGCGGTTGTCCGGGACGGAGGGCTGGACGGCGAAGACGACGGTGTAGGGGTCCTCGGCGCCGGCGTACGGCGTACCGCCCAGGAAGGGCAGCGCGACCTCGGTGACCGAGGAGGCGTCGGCGCCCACACCCTCGTACACGGCGCGGAAACGGTCCGCGTCCTGACGGGAGTTGGCGAGGACGAGGTCCGCGCCGTGCCGCAGCAGCAGGCCGTCGGTGAGCTTCTCGTAGACGACGCCGACGTAACCGGTGACGACCACGGGCCGCTTCGCGCGCCCGTCCCACGCCCGGCGCAGGCCGTGCAGCATGGCCTGGACGCCCCCGCCGACGAGGGCGAGAACGACCACGTCGTACGCCTCCCGCGTCATGGCGCGCAGGAACTCGACGCCGGTCACCTCGCTCAGGGAGTCGGGGCGGGCGCCGACCTCCTGGAGCTGGCGGGCGGTGGGGGTGGCCCGGCCGCGCAGGAGGAAGCCGTCCAGGCGGATGTCCATGTGTTCGGGGGCGAGGCGGTTCGCGGTGAGCGCGCCCCATTTCCACCGGGTGTCGGAATCCGCGAGTACGGCGACTCGCAGGCTGTTCGTAGCACTTACTGGCACGTCGAAGACGCTAGGAAGCGATTCCGTTGATCGGCCCAACCTGAATGCAACAAAGGGTTAACAGCACATCGCCGAATGGCGAATCGGGGCGCGGGGCCCATCGGAAAGCGCCTGGTTCACGGTTCCGCCACGCGTCGTTCACCTGGCATCAAGCGGGTGGTCAAGACGAATGCCGGAGTGCCGCCTAACGTCACGGGGGTGGTCAAGCTCTCCGTCATCGTGCCGTTCTACAACGTGCAGCAATACGCGCCCGACACCCTGAAGAGCCTCAGGGCGAACGCGCGTGAGGACTTCGAGTTCATTCTCGTCGACGACTGCTCGCGCGACGAGACGCCGGACATTCTCGCGCGCGCGGAGCGGGAGCTGCCGGGTGCGGTGTACGTCAGACACGAGCAGAACGGGGGGCTGGCGACCGCCCGTAACACGGGCATCGACAAGGCCCGTGGCGAGTACCTGACGTTCCTCGACGGGGACGACTGGCTCGCCCCCGGGTACTACCCGCGACTGCTCGGCGCCATCGAGGAGTTGGGCTGCGACTTCGTGCGCACGGACCATGTCCAGTGCACCGCGCGGGCCCGTTCGGTCCACCGGGTGCCCCACGGGCGGCGGGGCGTGGTGATGAACCCGCGGGACGCGATCCTGCCCGCCGACCGCTCCACCTCCGTCGACTACGCGTACGCGTGGGCGGGCGTCTACCACCGCCGACTGGTCGACAAGGGAGTGCTGCACTTCACCCACGGGCTGCGCACGGCGGAGGACCGGCCGTGGATCTGGAAGCTGCACCGGGAGGCGGATTCCTTCGCGACGGTGGGTCTGCTGGGCGTTTTCTACCGCCGCGGAGTGGCCTCTTCGCTGACCCAGATCGGCGACGTACGGCAACTCGATTTCATTCGCGCTTTCGACCAGGTCGTCGCGGAAACGGCGAAGGACCGGAACGCGGACGAACTCCTCCCCAAGGCCGTGCGCACCTATTGCGCGATCATCTCCCATCATCTGGGATCCATCGAAAGGTTCGAGCCGGCGGTGGCACGGAAACTGAAGTCGACGAGCGCGGTCGCGTTGCGCCGAATGCCGCAGGACGTGCTCGACGAGGCCCTCGACTCCATGGAGGTGCAGCGCGCCACCCGGCTGCGCCGGCTGCGCCGCCGTCCCGCCGCCACGGGGGGCGCCGCGTGACCACGCAGATCTTCATGGCCTCCACGTTGTACGGCACGGCCACGCTGGCCGCCGCCCTGGACGCCGAGTGCTTCCGCCCGGCAGCCCGGCGCGTCCTGCTGGTATCCAACAACGCGGCGACGCCGGAGACGGCCCCGAGCCTGGACGAGATGCCGGGCTTCGAGCGACTGCGTGACCGCTTCGACGACGTGATCTCCTGGAACGAGACCATCTTCCCCTTCCACCCGGGCGGTTGGTCTGCGCGCCTGGACGACGTACCGCTGTGGGAGCGGCATCTGCGGCTGCTGTGGAATCTGGGCGACGACGACGTCGAGCTGGCCGTGGAGTCCATCCAGGTCCACCCGGCGCTCGGCTTCGCCCAGATCTTCACCGGCGCCCCCGTGACCGTGTACGCCGACGGCCTGATGAGCTACGGCCCCACCCGCAACAAGATCGACCCGCTGGTCGGCACCCGCATCGACCGGCTCCTCCACCTGGACCTCGTACCGGGCCTGGAGCCGCTGCTGCTCACCGAGTTCGGCGTCGGGGCGGAGATCGTGCCGACGGACGCCTTCGTGAAGGTGCTGGCGGAACTGGGCGACACCGGTGACGCGCTGCCCGCGATCGAGGAGCCGGCGCTGCTGCTCGGCCAGTACCTCTCCGCGCTCGGCATCCTCACCGCCGAGGAGGAGGACCTCCACGTACGGATGCTGAAGGGCGCGGTCGCGCTCGGGCACACCAAGGTCGTGTTCAAGCCGCACCCGAGCGCCCCGGCCCGCTGGTCGCGCGGTCTGGAGAGGGAGGCGGAGCGGCTCGGCGCCGATCTGACGGTCCTGGACACGCCGGTCCTCGCCGAGGTGCTCTACCAGCGGATGCGCCCGGCCCTCGTCGTCGGCTGCTTCTCCACGGCCCTGCTCACCGCCTCCGCGCTGTACGGGCTGCCGGTCGCCCGCGTCGGCACCGGCACCCTGCTGGACCGGCTGTCGCCCTACGAGAACAGCAACCGGGTGCCCGTCACGGTCGTGGACGCGCTGCTCCCGGAGCTGGGCGACCAGGCGGCGGTGGCGGCGCGGCGGCCGGGCATGGCGGTCGCGGACCTAGACCGCCTGGTCCGCGCGGTGGGGTACGCGATGCAGTCCAGGATCCACCCGTCGCTGCGGCCGGAGGCCGAGGCGTATCTGGCCGAGCACCTGGGCGCGCACACCCTGCGCTACTTCAAGCGCCGCCGTCTCACCTCGCTGGGCCTGCCCGGCGGTGTCCCGGTCCAGCTCGCGTTCATCCCGCGCAACGCGACCGTGCGCAGAGTCGCGCGCCGGGCCCGCTCGCTCAAGCGGGCCACCCTGGGGTGAGCGAAGTGACCGAGACGACCACCACATCCGCTTCTACGTCCTGTTCGCGCTGTGTGTGGTCCTGCCCGGGGTCACCCGCAGACGGGTGATCTGGTTCTGCGGCGGCTGGACCCTCGCCTCGGTCCTGGCGCAGACGCCCGCTGCAGCCGCTCCTGCGCGCGTCTCTGGAGGGGCGCCGGACGTGAACCCGGAGCGTCCTCGTCCGGGCCACAGGACTGTCGCACGCGGGTACGGCACTCCGGCAGGTCCGCCGGTGGTGGGGGCGGTCGCTCAGAACGCGTCGCTGGGGACGTACGTGCCCCACACCTCCCGCAGCGCGTCGCACACCTCGCCCACCGTCGCGCGGGCCCTCAGGGCCACGCGCATCGGGTAGAGGACGTTCTCCGTGCCCTCGGCGGCCTTCTTCAGGTCGGCGAGGGCCGCGTCGACCGCCGACCGGTCGCGCTCGGCGCGCAGCCTCGCCAACCGCTCCGCCTGCTGGGCCCCGATGGCCGGGTCGACCCGCAGGGGCTCGTACGGCTCCTCCTCGTCCA
Source organism: Streptomyces sp. TG1A-60 (assembly GCF_037201975.1). NCBI lineage: Bacteria > Bacillati > Actinomycetota > Actinomycetes > Kitasatosporales > Streptomycetaceae > Streptomyces > Streptomyces sp. TG1A-60. The sequence goes on from NZ_CP147520.1 coordinate 3,052,830, forward strand.
GCTGGAAGCGGTTGACGCCGACGACCACCCGCTCGCCCGAGTCGGTCTCCTGGGCGACGCGATAGGCGGAGCGCTCGATCTCGCTCTTCTGGAAGCCGTGCTCGATGGCCGACACCGCGCCGCCGAGGTCCTCCACCTTCCGCATCAGTGCGACAGTGGCCGCCTCGACGTCGTCGGTCATCTTCTCCACGACGTACGACCCGGCGAAGGGGTCGACCGTCGCCGTCACATCCGTCTCGTAGGCCAGCACCTGCTGCGTACGCAGGGCGAGGCGGGCGCTCTTGTCGGTGGGGAGGGCGATGGCCTCGTCGAAGGAGTTGGTGTGCAGGGACTGGGTGCCGCCGAGGACGGCGGCGAGGCCCTGGACGGCGACCCGGACGAGGTTCACCTCGGGCTGCTGGGCGGTCAGCTGGACCCCGGCCGTCTGCGTGTGGAAGCGCAGCATCAGCGACCTGGGGTTCCGCGCGCCGAACTCGTCCCGCATCACCCGCGCCCAGATCCTGCGCGCCGCGCGGAACTTGGCGACCTCCTCCAGGACCGTCGTACGGGCGACGAAGAAGAAGGACAGACGGGGGGCGAAGTCGTCGACGTCCATGCCCGCCGCGACGGCCGTACGGACGTACTCGATGCCGTCGGCGAGGGTGAACGCGATCTCCTGCGCGGGCGAGGCGCCCGCCTCCGCCATGTGGTAGCCGGAGATCGAGATCATGTTCCACCTGGGGACCTCGGCCTTGCAGTACCTGAAGATGTCGGCGGTCAGGCGCAGTGACGGCTTCGGCGGGAAGATGTACGTGCCCCGCGCGATGTACTCCTTCAGGACGTCGTTCTGGATCGTGCCGGTCAGCCGGTCAGCGCCGACGCCCTGCTCCTCGGCGACCAGCTGGTAGAGCAGAAGGAGGAGAGCGGCGGGGGCGTTGATCGTCATCGACGTCGAGACCCGGTCCAGCGGGATGCCGTCGAAGAGCACCCGCATGTCGTCGACGGAGTCGATCGCCACACCCACCTTGCCGACCTCGCCGTGGGCGATCGGCGCGTCGGAGTCGTGGCCCATCTGGGTGGGCAGGTCGAAGGCGACCGACAGACCCGTCGTACCGTCGGCGATGAGTCGCTTGTAGCGGGCGTTGGACTCCACCGCCGTGCCGAAACCGGCGTACTGGCGCATGGTCCACGGGCGGCCCGTGTACATCGACGGGTAGACACCGCGTGTGTACGGGTACGCGCCGGGCTCCCCCAGTTTCTCCGCCGGATCCCAGTCCCGCAGCGTCTGCGGCCCGTACACCGGCTCGATGGGCAGTCCGGACTCCGACTCGCGCGCCATGGTGTGCCTCCGTGCTGCTCGGTCGCCCCGCGCCGGGACCCTGCTCACCACCATGCCCCGTAGTTCGCGGCGGGTCACATCCGGGAAACCCGTCCGGGAGGACCGACGGACGCGGTGGGTCGCGGGACGGCATCGTGAGACGACGGGGGGGCGGTGGGCGCGTACCAGGGACATGCGGAGATCGACGGCCGCCCTCGCGGCACCGGTGCGGTCGGCGGCTGCACGGCCGGGGTGGTGGACGTGCACGGCGGTCAGCGGCAGCCGGAACGCAAGCAGGGTGACGTGCGTCACATCACGCATAGCGGGAGGGCGTCGGACGCGTCATGGGGAGTACGGGGTCACGGGGGATCACGGGGAACGGGGGACCCGTACGGGGGGCGTCACGGGGGATATGGGGCGCGGGCGGGACCGGGGGAACGTGTCCCGCCCGCGCCGAGGTGCACGAGCCGTAGGTACGGGGGGAACCCCGGCTCTGTGCGACGGCCGATGACCAGTCGGCTCACTCATTACTGCGCCGGGGCGGCTGAAAGTGTTACCCGTTCCGCGAAAGAATTCGTAACGGACACGAAAGCGCAGTTCAGGGCCGGTGGATGGGGGGTGCTGGCCGGTGCGCGGCGGCCAGCGAGGACGGCGCGGCGGGAGAGGCGGAGACGTCGGCCGGGCCGCCGGCGCCGAGGAGGCGTGCCACCCCGCCCTGACCGCGGTGGCCGTTGCCCCCCTTGCCCTTGCGGCCTCTCTTGTTCTCGCCGTTCCCGTCGCCCGTGCCGTCACTCCTGTGGTTCCCGTCGCGCTTGCCGTCGCCCTCGCTGTTCCAGCCGCCCTTGCCGTGGCCGCCGCGGCGCTCGCCCCTGTCCGGGTCGTCCTCCTCGTCGGAGTCCTTGCCGGACCGCTGTGCGTCGTCCCCGCCGCCGACGGAGCCGGCGGGCCCGGAGCCCGACGTGCCGGTGCCCGCGCCCGGACGGCTGCCGCGTTTGTCGGCGCCGCCGGCCAGGACGTCCTCGCAGTACCGCTTCAGCTTCTTCCCGCCCCCGCCGCCCGCCGCGTCCTCCAGGCCACGTCTGCGGTCGACGTCCAGGCCCTTGCCGTCGCGGACGTCACGGCAGGCGGAGAGCACGCTGTTCCACCGCTCACGGGCGGGGTTCCCGTCCTGGCCGGTGCCACGGGGCTGCTCGTTCTCGTCCTCGCCGCCGGTGCTGTCACCGGTGGGGGCGTCACCCTTCGTCGAGCCGCCCGGGAAGCTCTCGGGCGGGGGGTCACCCGGCATCCCCTTGTGATCGTCGCGCTCCTTGTCGCCCGGCGACGGCCGGTCGGGGGTGTGCGCGGCGGAGACCGTGGGTTCCGGTTCGTCGTCGCGGAACGCGCTCAGCGCGCCGCTGCCGGCCGCCACCGCGACGCCGCCGAGCATCCCGGCGGCCAGTGCCGCGGCCAGCCCGAAACGCACCGAACGGCCCCAGCCGGCGTCACCGCCGTCCGGCACGGGGCGCTCGGGACGGCCGAGGCGCACGAGTCCGGCGTCGGCGACGAGGGGCGAGGCGTCCGGACGGCCACCGCCGCCGGGCCCGGCGGCCTCACCGTCCCGGCCCGAACGGGCCGCACGTGCCGGACCGGTAGTGCTGCCCACACGGGTCGCGCCGGCTGTGCGGGCCATTCGGAAGGCCGCCAACGCGGCTTCCTCGCCCGGGAGTTCGGTATTCTGCGGAGTCGGCGGCGAGAGCTCGGCGGTCAGGGCGTCCAGCGCCTCGGCGAGCCGGTCGGCACGGGCGCGGGTGTCGGCGTCGACGGCTTCGAGCGGCTCGCCACGCAGCAGCCGCTCCACGGCATCGCGGTTCAGCCACCTGTTCTGCTCGTCGGCCATCACACATCCTTCTGCGTCCTCGCACGCGTATGCGTCACACCGGCGGACGTGGCCGCGCGTGTGCGCGGTTCTCTCGGCGGGGGTACGGCGTCCAGCGGGTCACCGGATTCCGGATCGGCCTCCGCAGCCGTCTCCGGATTCTCCCCGATCAGTTCGGCGAGCCGCTTCAGCCCCCGGTGCGCGGCCGTCCGTACGGCGCCCGCGCGCTTGCCCAGCGTCTCCGCGGCGGTCTTCGCGTCGAGGCCGACCACGACACGCAGGACCACCGCCTCCGCCTGCTCCTGCGGCAGCTGCGCGATGAGCGAGAGGGTCCGGTCGGTCGCCAGGGCCTCCATCGCCTCGCCCGCCGTGTCGGACTCGGCGGCCTTGCCGGTCAGCTCGGACTCGTCGCCTCCTATCGCGGGCCGGCGGCCCCGCATGCGTATGTGGTCGAGGGCGCGATTGCGGGCGATCCGCGCGGCCCAGCCACGGAACCGGTCCGCGTCACCACTGAACCGCTCCAGGTCACGGGCTATCTGCAACCAGGACTCGGAGGTGACGTCCTCCGCGTCGGGGTCGCCCACCAGCGTCCGCACGTACCCGAGCAGCCGTGGGTGCACCGAGCGGTACACAGTCCGGAACGCGCTCTCGTCCCCGTCCTGTGCCGCAAGCACCGCGGCGGTCAGCTCCGCGTCGTCCCCCAGCACCCACGCGCCCCTCTGCGCCTAAGCCGGCGCCGCTGTCGCGGACCGGGTTCTCGCCGTTGTGGTTCCTCGATCGATGGTTGCGGTCCCAGGACCACTGATGGTTGCGGTGGTCTTCCGCCAACCACGATCCGGCGCGAAAGGCACGTTACGGCCTGAAACCGCTGACCGTCCACGTCCGTAGAACATGCAACTGACTCGTGATGCGGACAGGTGTGACAGAAAACGTCGTCGCGGCGCTGTAGGGAGTACGGGCCGCCGCGCGGCCCGTACCGGTCGACGGTCGGGGCCTCTCCTGTGGGGGGTGGCGGCCCCGACCGTCGCCATCGGCGGAGTCGGCCGGGTGTCTTGCGAGTACGGGGGTCTTGCGAGCACTCCGGCCTTACTTCTTCTCCCGGGCCTCGCCCGCCCTCCCGGCCCCCTCGGGCCGGGCCGGCCCGTCCGACGCCGGTGGCTCACCCGAGGCCCTTGACCCGGCCGACGCTCCCGACTCACCCTGCCCGCTCGACGCGTCCTGCCTGCCCGCCGCGGTCCCGGGCCTCGTGGTTCCGGCCGGTGCCGTCGTCGCGCGGGGCCGGGCCGATCGCCGCGTACGCGACTCCGCCGAGGGCCAGGCCGGCCAACAGGACGACCAGGGTGGTGCGCAGGGAGAGCTGGACGCGGCGGCGCGGGTTCGGCCGCCAGTCGTCCCGGCACCGGGTACGGGCGGTGCGCGCCCCCTGCTCCCGGGCCAACCGGAACGCGGCCACCGCCCGCGCCTCGCCCTCGCTGTCGGCCGCAGCACGACCGCGTACGGCGGCGGCGGCGAGAAGGGCGTCGACGGAGACGGGGGCGCCGGAACCGGAAGGAACAGGGTCGCCGGAAGGAACGTCGCTCATGCCCCGGCACCGATCGCCCGGACCTCCGCTGTGGCGCCGTGCACCCACGTCCGACTCCACCCCTGCCCGAGGGCATCCCGCGTCGTTCCCTGTCGCCGTACTCTGCGCCGGTGTCATACCCGCGGTGCCCGTGGCGGCTGTGGCGGCCGTGGCGGCCGTCGTCACTGTCGGTCATCTCGACTCCCCCAGCGTCCGGGGGCCGTCATCCGTCACACCCTCACTCCGGAGAAGCTGGGCGAGTCGCTTCAGCCCCCGGTGGGTGGCCGTACGGACCGCGCCCGGGCGTTTGCCCAGGACGCGGGCGGCGGCGGGGCCGTCGAGGCCGACGACCACGCGCAGCAGGACCGCCTCGGCCTGGTCACGGGGCAGCCGGGCGACGAGCGCGAGGGCCTGCTCTGTGGAGAGCGACTCCAGGGCCTGGTCGTGGGTGCTGTGGGCGCCGGGCAGTTCCAGCAGGTCGTTCTCCAGCGCGGTCGCCCGGGGCCTGACCTTCTGGCGCCGCAGATGGTCCAGGGCCCGGTGCCGGGCGATGGTCGCGGTCCAGCCCCGGAAGCCCGCCCCGTCGCCCTTGAACCGCCCGAGGTCCCGCGCGATCTCCAGCCAGGCGTCCGACGCGACGTCCTCCGCGTCGTCCCCGACGATGCCGCGCAGATACCCCAGCAAACCGGGCTGCACGAGCCGGTACGCCACCGCGAACGCGGCCTCGTCCCCGGCCTGCGCCCGCGCGACGGCCGCGCCCAGTTCCCCGTCGTACGCCTGCACGCGCCGCGGTTCCCCTCCCTGGCCTGGAGGTCCTTGCGCTGTGAGCGCACGGGGCGAGCGGTCTGGCACCGCGCCTCGCCGCGTCGCCGGAGAGTCCTGGTGGCTCCTCCCCCACGCTCGACTTCGCTCGCGCGGGAGTGGCCCCCGCCGAGGGCCCTCCGACGCCTTGCGACGCACGGCACCAGACCACGCGACCTCATCAGGCGCTCATAGCGCAAGGACCCCTCAGGGCCCGTCGTTCGGATCCTGCCTGGGCCGCGGGGCTCGGCACGCGCATCCGCGGCCGTCAGGAACCGCAGCCCGAGGTCGGCATGATCCGGACGACGGGCCCGAGCCGTCCGGGACAGTGCCACGTCAGGCCGGGATCGCGTTCCCGGGGACCTTCCCGGCCACCGCCAAGCCTCCATGGTCATCTGCGCCGGGCCCCGCGGAAGTGTCACAGTCAACCGCCCCCGGCGGACGACGCCACCGGCCACTGGCGCCCGGAACGACGGCTTCGTGCGAGTCGGGCATCTCGATGGTGCGCCTGCGGGTGCGCCCGCCCATGAGCGGGAGGACCGCCGCGACGTACCGCTCGGCGGCAGCTGCTCCAGCACGTGGAAGTGGAAGTACACGACACCGCCCACGTGTTCCGAGGGGTGGTCCACGGCCCGCTCCACGAAGGCGGAGCACCAGCCCCCGCTTCTCAGGGCCGCGGGGAACCGCGCGAGCAATCCCGACGCACCCGCACCCCGCCGGCGAACCGATCCCCCGAGGTCTCCCGCCGGGATCGAAGGGGCGTCAGCCCCTGGGACGGGAAGGGGCGGCGGGGGCGAGAAACTCCCCCGGTCAGCCGAAGGACATCGCGTCGCGGCACAGCAGCCGAAGCGACCCGTCGCCCAGGTAGCACCGCCGGGCCTCGTCGAACGGGTCCCAGAAGCGGCCGTCCCTGGCGCGCACCCAGTACCCCCCGCCCGACTCGACCCACTCACCCCCGGCCCACCGCACCACGACCTCTCCCCCGTACGCCCCGAACCCCCGCAGCACACCCTCCACCGCGGCGAACGGCGCCCCTTCCCGCCGTATCTCCTCGATCATCCGGTCCACCCGCCACAGGCTCTGCGTCGAGTAGTCGAGACGCACACGCGCCCCCTCCCGCATCATCGCCACCGAGTCGGCTGCCCACCGAACGGGTTTCGCCGCACTCCCTGACCGGTTCCCGAGGCTCCCCGAAGCACGGGAGCCACTGGACGTACTGACCGAACTGAATGTCTGCTGTGCGCTCACACTGGGGACAGCGCCCGCCCCACCGCGCGCGTCACACGAATTCGCCACCGTGCGCGACACCGGCGCAGGACCACCACACCCCGGCCCCAGGACACCCACAGGACCCGCTCAGAAGACCCGACTTACCGCCGCGCCCCGCGCGCCCGCCGTGACACGACCGCCCGCAGCACCCGCCGCCCCTCCGTGGCCACACCGAGCGCCTGCCGGACCCCCGCCGCGCCGTGCTGCGCGAGCAGCTCCAACACCACGACCTGACGACGCAGTTCCGCGGCGACCAGATGGGAGACGTCCTCGGTACGGCCCTCCCGACAGGCCGTCACGGCGGCGTCACCCCCGGCGTCCAGCGGGTCGAGCAGCTGATGGATCCGCAGGGCGGAGACGGAACACACGTCGGCCCACTCCCGCAGCCCGCCACCGGACCACTCCACGGGAACCGCGTCGAGCATCCGACGGGCGAGCACGACGATCTCCTCGTCCCCGCCGGAGGAGGCCGAGGCCAACTCGCCCCGCGCCTTAGCCACACTCTCCCCCCACCCCTCCCCGTCGTCCACCAACCCCGCCCACAGCGGACGCAGCACCTCGTCGTCGCCCCCGAGAAGCGGTACGCAACGGTCCAGACAAGCCAACCCGCTTGCCGCCAGACCGCGTTCGTCGGCCTGGGCCATCAGCTCCACCAGGCTCATCACGCCTCCCCCTAGATCCCGCTCGACCACGCCCCGGTTATACGGAGCCCACACTTCCCCTTACTGCGTGCGACGACCCGGGAGTGTCACAGCGGCACGACCCCGAGCCGGTCGAGCAACCGGAAGAGAATGTTTTCAGCCAACGGGTCCACCGGTCCAGGTTCCGAGGTCAGCACATCGACCAACGCCTGCTCGACGACGATCCGCTCCGCCTCAGCCGCCCAGGCGACGGCACGCTCGGCGGCGTCGCGCGGTTCGAGGAAGTAGTCCTCGACGGTGAGGCCGTGCTCACTCCCCACCCCGCGCGTCCACCCGGTCACCGGCCTCGCCGGACTCAGCCCACCCGCCCCGCCAGCTCCTGGAACTCCGCCCAGCTCGTCCCCGGCTTCGCCGGATCCCACAGCTTCTGCGACAGCGCCCGCAGCGGCATCCGTACGCCCGCCGCGACCTGTGCCTCGGTCTGCCGGTTCGCGAGGTCGCACCAGACGGCGAAGACACCGCCGAGGATCTGGTCGTCGTAGCGCGCGGGGACGGCGGTCGTGCCGCGCAGCACCCTCGGCGTCCACGACTCGTAGATGCGCTGCCCGGTCGGGTAGACGAACTGGTTGGGCTCGCCGAGGACGTAGTACAGGTACTCGTCGTTGTAGTTGATCACCTGGCGCCCGGCGCTCAGGTACTCGGCCGGCTGCCGGGCCCCGATCTCCTTGCCCGTCCAGTACGCGACCTGGATCGCCGGGTCCGCCTGGACCGTCCCGCCCCGGAAGAAGCCGTCGTTCCAGGCCCGTACGGTCCGGTCGTGCCCGCGCATCACCTTGGCCCGGTCGTTCAGCCACCCGGTCGCGAGGTCGGCGACGGTCGCGCCGGGGCCGTACTTCTCCCGCGCGGCGGCGGCCAGCCGCGGATACGACGCCTCGGGGTTCGACACCATCAGCGCCCGGTACTCGTCGGCGCCGAGGTGCCAGTACGCGCCGTCGAACAGGTCGGCGTACTCGTCGAGCAGCTCGTCGACGACCTCGGCGGCCTCGGGATCGGAGATGTCGACGGCCCCACGGGCGGCGACACCCTGGGCGTCGACCAGCTGGAGCCCGGGGTTGCCGGCGATCACGGCGCCCAGATGCCCGGGTGAGTCGATCTCCGGTACGACCTCGATGTGCCGGCTCTTCGCCAGGGCCAGGATCTTCCGCACCTGGGCCTTGGTGAGGTGCTGGTCGGAGACGACCTCGGGGTGGGTCGTGGACTCGATCCGGAACCCCTGGTCGTCGGAGAAGTGCAGCCCGAGCTGGTTGTACTTGAGGTCGCCCAGCTCTCGTACGCGGTCCTCGATCCAGCCCGCCGTGAAGTGCTTGCGCGCGATGTCGAGCATGAACCCGCGCTGCGGCTTGGCCGGCTCGTCCCGTACGACGCCCTCCGGCGCCGTACCGCCGTCGCGCACCTCCTGCTTCAGGGTGCGGGTCCCGTAGAAGACGCCCGCCTCGGCGGGCGCGGCTATCCGCACCCGCCGGTCCTTCACCGTCAGCGTGTACGCCTCCGAGCCGGACTCCCCCGCCCCGGTGAGCGCCAGCTCCACGTCCCCGTCCCGGGGCCGCGCCTGACCCGCGTAGTCCAGCCCCAGCTCCCCGGCGGTCAGCCGCCCCTCGTCGGCCAGCGCCTCGTCCCGTACGACGAGCCGGGCCCCTTCGGCGGGCTTCCAGCCGGGGCCCCGGGCGGCCTCGTGCCGCCGTACGGCGGGGATGGTCCGGGGCTCCTGCGAGAGCGGATACGAACGCGAGGGCGAGGGGGACGCGGAGGGCGAGGTCCCGGACCCCTCCGGCGAGGGCCCCGCCCCGCTCGGCGTCCGGGTGTCGCCGCCCGGCCACACGGTCACGGCCACCGCGACCGCGCCGCCCGCGAGGACGACTCCCGCGCCCAGGAGCAACCCCTTCGACGTGATCGCCGTCTTCCTGCGGGGAGCCCTGCGTCGGCCACGGTTCACGACGGGTCCCCGGTCCCGTTCCCGGTCAGCATCCACCACACCTCACACACCTCTCGCCCGCGCCTCTCCCCCGGTCTCCGTCCCGGCTCTCTCCCGAGCCCTCTCCTCGAACCTACGACGTCCCACCGCCCCACCCGTCCACCACAGGCTCCGAAACTCTCCCGTCCGGGTGAAATCCGGGCATCGAACGGACATCTCATGACCCGCCTCGATAACGTCGTGGCCCATGTCGCACGGCCTGCCCTGCCCTCCTCTACGCACCGCCGAGGATCCACGCTGCCTCCGCACCGTCTCCCCCACCTCCCCGGCCGGGTCGCCATACCGGAGCAGGCCCGCACCCCCGGACCGTCGGCCCTGGAGCAGTTCAACCACGCCCCCGCGGACACCACCCGCGAGGCCCTCCTCACCTGCCTGCGCAGTCTCCGCTGGGCCCACCGCCTCACCGACCACCGCCCCTATCCCGACCTGGACGCCCTCCTCGCCGCCTCCGACGAGGCCGCCTACGACCTCACGGCAGCCGACCTGGCGGAGGCCCTCGCCGGCGAGACCCTTCCCACGCTCCCGGACGACATCTACGGCGTGGCCCACACCGCCCTGAACGCCGCCCACGCCGCCTACGAGGCCCGCTTCGGCCACGTCTTCGTCATCTCCCTGGACGGCACCCACCCCGCCGAACTCCTCGACCGCGCCCTGGAAGGCATCCGGTCACGTCTGGCGAACGACCCGGAGGAGGAACGGGTGGTGGTGGCGGAAGAACTCCGGCGCCTGGCCGGACAACGCCTGATCACCCACCTGACCGGCCCGAAGGGCCGTCCTTAGGGTGTCTTCAGGGGCGCGGGGGACCGCGTGCCAGGCCCCACACAACCCGCGCCCGGCAACGCAGGGCCGTCCCCCGCCCCGGATGCCGCCCGGTACTCACCCTTACGAGCACCTTTGTATGCCAGTTTGATCACACCAACCCTCCCGGCTTAAGCGCCGCAGGCACACGTCGCTACCATGGCCGGGGCCGGTGGACCGTACCCGGCCGGGTCAGACCGACAAGAAAGCCGGCCGGCCCCAATCCCCGCTCCCGGAGGGTTCTTCCGTGCCGGCTGGAACGCTGTACCGCGGCCGGGAAGGAATGTGGTCCTGGGTGGCTCACCGAGTCACCGGCGTCCTCATCTTCTTCTTCCTGTTCGTACACGTGCTGGACACCGCTCTCGTCCGTGTGTCCCCCGACGCCTACGACAAGGTCGTGGCCACCTACAAGACGCCGATCGTCGCGCTGCTGGAGTACGGCCTCGTCGCCGCCATCCTCTTCCACGCGCTGAACGGTCTTCGGGTCGTCGCCGTCGACTTCTGGTCGAACGGCCCCCGCCACCAGAAGAAGATGCTCTGGACCGTCGTCGGTATCTGGCTCGTGCTGATGATCGGGGCCCTGTACCCCGTCCTCGGCCACGCCGTCCGTGAAGTGTGGGGGAGCTGACACCCATGGCCACCACTGAGACCACCGCGTCCGGCATCGGTCCCGTCGAGGGCACCGGCGGGACGTCGGGCTACAGCCCCGACAACCCGGCTCCCGTCATCGAGCCGCCCCGCAAGCGCACCAAGAAGACCCCGAGGTCGACCCGCGGCAACTTCGAGATGGCCGCATGGCTCTTCATGCGGCTGTCCGGCATCGTCCTGGTCGTCCTGGTCATCGGCCACCTGCTGATCCAGCTCGTCCTCGACGGCGGCGTCTCCAAGATCGGCTTCGCGTTCGTCGCGGGCCGCTGGGCCTCGCCGTTCTGGCAGACCTGGGACCTGCTGATGCTGTGGCTGGCGATGCTGCACGGCGCGAACGGCATGCGGACGATCATCAACGACTACGCCGAGCGCCCGAACACGCGCCTGTGGCTGAAGGGCCTGCTGTACACCGCCACGGTGTTCACCATCCTGCTGGGCACGCTGGTGATCTTCACCTTCGACCCGAACATCCGCTAGGCACGGGGCTGAGGTAACCGATCATGAAAATCCACAAGTACGACACCGTCATCGTCGGCGCAGGTGGCGCCGGTATGCGCGCGGCCATCGAGTCGACCCAGCGCAGCCGCACCGCCGTGCTGACCAAGCTGTACCCCACCCGCTCCCACACGGGCGCCGCGCAGGGCGGCATGGCCGCCGCGCTGGCCAACGTGGAGGAGGACAACTGGGAGTGGCACACCTTCGACACGGTCAAGGGCGGTGACTACCTGGTCGACCAGGACGCCGCCGAGATCCTGGCGAAGGAGGCCATCGACTCCGTCCTGGACCTGGAGAAGATGGGCCTGCCGTTCAACCGCACGCCCGGCGGGACGATCGACCAGCGCCGCTTCGGCGGTCACAGCCGCAACCACGGCGAGGCCCCGGTCCGCCGGTCCTGCTACGCGGCCGACCGCACCGGCCACATGATCCTCCAGACTCTGTACCAGAACTGCGTCAAGCACGGCGTGGAGTTCTTCAACGAGTTCTACGTCCTCGACCAGCTGATCACCGAGGTCGACGGCGTCAAGAAGTCCGCCGGCGTCGTGGCGTACGAGCTGGCGACCGGCGAGATCCACGTCTTCCAGGCGAAGGCCGTGATCTACGCGTCCGGCGGCTGCGGCAAGTTCTTCAAGGTGACGTCGAACGCGCACACGCTGACCGGTGACGGTCAGGCGGCCGTGTACCGCCGGGGGCTGCCGCTGGAGGACATGGAGTTCTTCCAGTTCCACCCGACCGGCATCTGGCGCATGGGCATCCTGCTGACGGAGGGCGCCCGCGGTGAGGGCGGCATCCTCCGCAACAAGGACGGCGAGCGCTTCATGGAGAAGTACGCGCCGGTCATGAAGGACCTCGCGTCCCGTGACGTCGTCTCCCGCTCCATCTACACGGAGATTCGCGAGGGCCGGGGCTGCGGCCCCGAGGGTGACCACGTCTACCTGGACCTCACGCACCTCCCGCCGGAGCAGCTGGACGCCAAGCTCCCGGACATCACCGAGTTCGCGCGCACGTACCTCGGCATCGAGCCCTACACGGACCCGATCCCGATCCAGCCGACGGCGCACTACGCCATGGGCGGCATCCCGACGAACGTCGAGGGTGAGGTCCTGAGCGACAACACCACGGTCGTCCCCGGCCTGTACGCCGCCGGTGAGGTCGCCTGTGTCTCCGTGCACGGCGCCAACCGTCTCGGCACCAACTCGCTGCTCGACATCAACGTGTTCGGGCGCCGGGCGGGCCTCGCGGCGGCCGAGTACTCCCAGAAGGCCGACTTCGTCGAGCTGCCGGAGAACCCCCAGTCGCTGGTCGTCGAGCAGATCGAGCGGCTGCGCGCCTCCACGGGCAACGAGCGTGTGGCGGAGCTGCGGCGCGAGCTGCAGGACACCATGGACGCCAACGTCATGGTGTTCCGCACCGAGCAGACGATCAAGACGGCCGTCGAGAAGATCGCCGAGCTGCGCGAGCGCTACAAGAACGTGGCGATCCAGGACAAGGGCAAGCGGTTCAACACCGACCTCCTGGAGGCCGTCGAGCTGGGCAACCTGCTCGACCTCGCCGAGGTCATGGCCGTCTCCGCCCTCGCCCGCAAGGAGTCCCGCGGCGGTCACTACCGCGAGGACTACCCGAACCGCGACGACGTCAACTTTATGCGTCACACCATGGCGTACCGCGAGGTCGGCGACGACGGCTCCGAGACCGTCCGCCTCGACTACAAGCCGGTCGTCCAGACCCGCTACCAGCCGATGGAGCGTAAGTACTGATGGCTACTCCCACCCTCGACAAGGCGGACAGCGCCGGCCGGCCCGAGGCGGGCTTCGCCGACTCCCCGTACATCACCGCCACGTTCCGCGTCCGCCGCTTCAACCCGGAGGTCGCGGCCGAGGCGGTCTGGGAAGACTTCCAGCTGGAGATCGACCCCAAGGAGCGTGTCCTCGACGCGCTGCACAAGATCAAGTGGGACCAGGACGGTTCGCTGACCTTCCGCCGCTCCTGCGCCCACGGCATCTGCGGCTCGGACGCCATGCGGATCAACGGCAAGAACCGCCTGGCCTGCAAGACGCTGATCAAGGACATCAACCCCGAGAAGCCGATCACGGTCGAGCCCATAAAGGGCCTCACGGTCCTCAAGGACCTGGTCGTGGACATGGAACCGTTCTTCCAGGCGTACCGGGACGTGATGCCCTTCCTGATCACGAAGGACACCAACGAGCCGACGCGTGAGCGTTTCCAGACGGCCGAGGACCGCGAGCGCTTCGACGACACCACGAAGTGCATCCTCTGCGCCGCCTGCACGTCCTCGTGCCCGGTGTTCTGGAACGACGGCCAGTACTTCGGTCCGGCCGCGATCGTCAACGCCCACCGCTTCATCTTCGACTCGCGTGACGAGGCCGGTGAGCAGCGCCTGGAGATCCTCAACGACCGGGACGGCGTGTGGCGTTGCCGTACGGTCTTCAACTGCACGGACGCCTGCCCGCGCGGCATCGAGGTCACCAAGGCGATCCAGGAGGTGAAGCGGGCGCTCATCACGCGCCGCTTCTGATCGCGACAGCGTCGGCACGGAAGGCCCGCGGGTTCACCCGCGGGCCTTCCGCTTTCCCGGGCCACGGAGTTCCCGGGCCACGGAGTTCCCGGCGCACGGACGAGGGCCCCGTTCCCGCGCGAAGCTCCTGGGAAGCTCCGCGGCGAACGAGGCCCTTCGGTCGATCACCCGTCGGCGGTGATCCTCAGCGCGATCAGCCGCGCAGGACGCGGCCCTGCGCGTCGGTGCGGTCGTTGCTCGTGAGGAACAGGATGCCGTCGATCAGGGACCAGAAACCCAGACCGCCACAGGTCAGGAGCTGGGCGACGCCCACGCCGACGGAACCGACGTAGAAGCGACCGATGCCGAGCGTGCCGAGGAAGAGCTGCAGGACACCGGCCACGATCTTCGACTTGTCGGAGTACGGGCGCCCCTGCGGGTCGTAGCCGAAGGGAGCGTCAGGGGTGGGGACGGTCATGGATGTAACTCCTGGAAGTACTGACTGAGATACCGAGGCGGATTACCTCGGGGGAGTACGCAGGAGAGAAGGCGCGGCAAAGAACCGGCAGTAATCGGGCACGGCGAATACCGGCCAACGATCGAGCACGACGATCCCCCGTCATCCCCCCTGTCGTTCTTGCAGCGTAGTGAGACCCGCAGGACACAGGGGAGGGGAACGGGGCGATCGTTCCGATTCCGTGATCCGATTCCAGCCAACTTGCTACAACTGCACGACCTAAAGCGGGCGTAAGGGATTTACGGGGGCCGACGGAGTCAGGTGAAGGGGATTCGCCTGTGACGGTTCCCCCTGGTCGCGGGCTCGCGGGCTCGAAGGCCGCACGTCTCAGCGGAGGTTGCGGACGACCGTCCACGTCACGGCGACGCCCAGGATCAAGGCCTGGGTGCGGGGCTTCAGTTCGGGCCGCCAGCGGCGGCCAAGCAGGCCCTCGACGGCCCAACGGCCCAGCAGCGCGAGGGCGAAGGGCGCGGCGAGCAGCAGCACCCGGTTGTCGTGCCAGGCGGCGCCGAACTGGCCGTGCATCAGGTCGTACACCATGCGGGTACCGCCGCAGGCGGGGCAGAGAAGCCCCGTGACATGGCGGAACGGGCACTGGGGCAGCAGTTGGCCGGGCTCGTGCGGATCCGTGCCGTACAGGTACGCGGCGCCCGCCAGCCCGGCGGCGGCCACCGCGAGGGGGGCCGCCGCCGGGTGCCGGAGGGCGGCGAGGCCGCGCTCAGCCACGCAGGACACGTCCGTCGGAGTCCGTGGTGTCGCTGCTCGTCAGCAGGATGATGCCGTCGACCAGCGCCCAGATGCCGAGGCCGCCGCAGGTGAAGAGCTGTGCGAGACCGAGGCCGACATGACCGATGTAGAACCGGCCGACGCCGAAGGAGCCCAGGAACAGCGAGAGGACGCCCGCGACGATCTTCGACTTGTCGGAGTACGGGCGGCCGTAGGGGTCGTAGCCGTACGGGGCGCTCGGGTCGCCCGTGTACGCACCGCCCGGCGTCGGAGGCACCTGGTAGCCGTAGCCCGGCTGGGCGCCCTGCTGCGGGTACCCGTAGCCCGGCGCGGCACCCGGCTGCTGGTAGCCGCCCTGCGGCGCGCCGTACGGGTTGGCGCCCGGGTCCTGGCCCGGGGCCTTGCCGGGGTACCCGTATCCGGGCTGCGGGGGCTGAGCCGGCTGCTGGGGCTGCTGGGGCTGCTCGGTCACGGTACTGACTCCTGCATGTTGATTGCTTGAGCGGCTGGAATATGGGCTGTCCGTCATATTGCAGGAGGGAAGGGCCCGGAGAGAAGTTGTTACTTCGGCCGGGTCCCACCCGAGGTTCGCATGTGCGCGGAGTCACAGCCCTTCGTCACAGCCGGCCGAGGATCGCCGGATCCGTGATCTCCGCGTCCTTGGCGAGCAGCACCGCCCCGCCGAGGACGACAGCGAGCATACGGCCGCCTTCACGAGGGAGACAGCCGGTCTTCATGGTTCCGTTCCCGGGGCTTCCGTTCCGGTCGGCCCCGGCCGTCACCGTCGCCACGGGGAGACGGCGGGGCGCGGAACCGTGAAGCGGCCGGGGCGGAACGACGGACGCGGGTCAGTCCATGTCCTGCGACATGGGCCCGCAGTCCTCCCGGCCCTCCGGGTCCCGCTGAACGGCGGTCGGCAACTGGTCGACGCCTCCCGGCCACACCGAAGCGGACACTGAGGGTGCGCCCCCGTCATTCCTCCGCGTGTCCGACGTCCCCCGGCCGCGCCCCGTGCGTGTTGTCGCTCACGGGGATCCGTCGACCGAAGCTCTAATCTGATGACATGTCAGCAAATGAGTCATACGAACTGCTCGGCTTCGACAACGTGCTTCTCCCGGTCGGCGACCTCGGGGACGCCGTCTCCTTCTACGAGCGGGCCGGTTTCGCCGTGGCGTTCCGGCTGGACGAGGCCGGGATCGCGGTACTGACGGTGGGCAAGGAGACACCCGGACTGCTGCTGCGCGTTGAAGAGGAGCTGCGGCATCGGCCGCCCGTGTGGGGAGCTGCGCGGGTGTGGCTGGAGGTGCGGGACGCGCGGGACGCGGCGCGGGTGCTCGCGGCGGCGGGCGTGCCTCCCCTTGACCCCCCGTTTCCCGTCGTCACCGGGTGGACCGTGGAGTTCGCGGACCCGTGGGGGAACGTCATCGGGTTCACGGACTACGGCAAACGGCCGGAACTGGGGCGCGCCGGGTGATCGGGCCCGGCCGGGCCGGGCCGGAGCACTGGACGTACGGCCGGCGGTGCGCGGAGTCGTACCGCCCTTCGGCAGGCGCGGCCGTCGCGCCCTCCCTACCACCGCGGCGCCGGCACTCGTATGACTCGTTAGGCTCTGCCCGTGCCCGCAGTGAACGACGACCCCAGCCCGGAGCCCGGCGGCCCCGAGGACGGCACGGAGCAGCCGGGTCCCAAGGGCTCCGCGAAGTCGGAGCAGACCCGTGCGCTCATCCTGGAGACCGCGCTGAGGCTCTTCCAGGATCGGGGGTACGACAAGACGACGATGCGGGCCATCGCGAAGGAGGCCGGGGTCTCCGTCGGGAACGCGTACTACTACTTCGCCGGCAAGGAGCACCTGGTCCAGGGGTTCTACGACCGGATCGGCGCGGAGCACCTGGCGGCGGTCCGGCCGGTGCTGGAGCGGGAGACGGACCTGGAGGCGCGGATCGCCGGGGTGCTGAAGGCGTGGCTGGACGTGGCGGAGCCGTACCACGAGTTCGCGGCGCAGTTCTTCAAGAACGCGGCCGATCCGGACAGCCCCCTCAGCCCCTTCTCACCCGAGTCGGAGGGGCCGCGCGAGGCGTCCATCGCCCTCCACCGGGAGGTGCTCGCCGGGTCCAGGACCAAGGTTCCGGACGAACTGCGGGAAGTCCTCCCCGAGTTGATGTGGCTCTCCCTGATGGGACTCGTCCTGTACTGGGTCTTCGACCGGACGGAGGGACGCGAGCGCAGCTACCGGCTGGCCGAGCGGGGGGCCCGGCTCACCGCCCGGGGCGTCTCCCTGGCACGGTTCCGGGTGCTGCGACCGCTGGTCCGCGACGGGCACGAACTGTTCACGGACTTCCTGCCGGGGATGACGAAGGTGCCGCCGGAGCCCGGGGGCAGGCGGCGAGCAGCGGAGTGATCGCTTCCGGGCGAACGGCGTAAGGCCTACGGGGGAAAGGCCAGGACCCGGCAAGTCAGAGCCTGGCGGTCAGATCCATCGCAGCTTCCACAGCCGGAAGACACCGGTCCCGTCGGACAGGTACTGCGCCCCGCCCACGTCCTCACCGCTGAGTACGTACTCCTTGCGCTGCCACAGCGGAATCAGCGGCACGTCGCGGGCCACGATCTCCTGGAGTTCCCCGAAGTCCGCCGCCGCCCGGCTGCGGTCCTCGTGGCGCCGGCTGTCCTGGACGAGCCGGTCGGCCTGCTCGCTGCTGTAGCCGTTGTCCAGGGAGCCGCCGGTGCCGACGAGGGGCCCGCTGAAGGTGTCGGCGTCGGGATAGTCACCGACCCAGCCGACGCCGTACGCGTCCAACTTTCCGTCGGCATAGCGCCGTTGGAAGTCGGCCCGCTCGTGCGCCCTGGTGGTCACGTAGAACAGCCCGCTCTCCTCCAACTGCTGCTTCAGTTCGGCGGCCTCGACGGTGCCCGAGCCCCGGCCCTCCGCGTAGCCGTAGGTGAAGCGGACGGGCAGGCTCACGCCCGCCTCGTCGAGGAGTGCGCGGGCCCGGTGGGGGTCGGGCTTCGGATAGGCGTCGAAGAACGAGGTGGTGTGGCCGGTGATGCCGGCCGGGATCAGCGAGTACAGCGGGTCGGCGGTGCCCTGGTAGACCTCGGCTACGAGCTTCTCCCGGTTGATCAGCGCGGCCAGTGCCTGCCGTACCCGGCGGTCGTGGAAGGGCGAGTCCGCCCGCACGTTCAGGACGAGGTTGCGGGTCTCTCTGCTGTCCGCCTCCGTGACCCGCTGGTCCGGGTCGCTGGGCGACAGTCCGGCGAGGACCGAGGGCGGCAGGGTGCGGGTGACGACGTCGACCTGCCGCGCCTCCCACGCCTTCCGCAGGGCCGCCGAGTCCTTGTAGAAGCGCATGAGGACGGGGTTGCCGGTGTCCCGGGGCACGCCCCGGTAGGCGTCGTTGGGCGTGAGACGAGCCTGCTTGTCCGTGTACGAGGTCAGCAGGTACGGCCCGGTGCCGTCGGCGCCGCCGTCGGCGCGCAGCCGGCTCGTCGGGTACGTGGTCCGGTCGACGATCGCCCCGGCGCCGGTGGCCACCTTGAACGGGAAGGTGGCGTCCGGCGAGGAGAGACGGAAGCTGACCGACAGCCCGCTCGCACGCACCGACTGGAGGGTGTCGAGCAGCGGGGCGGGGCCCACGTCCGCGTTGATCCGCCTGACCCGGTCGAACGAGTACTTCACGTCGGCCCCGGTCACCTCGCGCCCACTGGGGAACCGCAGACCCCGGCGCAGCGTGCAGCGGTAGACGGTGAGCGCGTTGCCGACGAACTCACAGCTCCGCGCGGCGTCCGGGACGGGCGCGGCGCCGCCCGGTTCGAAGGTCAGCAGCGACTGGAACACATTGCCGAACAGGGCCCAGGACCCGGCGTCGTACGCCCCGGCCGGGTCGAGTGAGGTGACCGTGTCGGTCGTCCCGACGGTGATCGTCCTGTTCTCGTCCCGCTGGGCCTCCAGCAACTGCCAGCCGCCGATCGCCGCGATCGCCAGCACCAGCAGAGACGCGAGAATCCGCAAGCGAACCGACCGCATCGGCGCCCCTTCCAAGGACCCCACCCGGCCCTACGCACAGTGGTTCCGTGATGGCGCGGGATCACCTAACCACAGCCGACTGTGCCGACGGAAGGCAGGTTTTGTGCAGTTCAGAAAGAAGTCAGCAAGTGTGTTGCTCGAAGATGTCCGTATGGCGCCTGACAGTCCGTCATGCCTGCTTCGAGGCCAGCTCCACCACCGTGATGTCCGACGGCGCCCCCACCCGCACCGGCGGCCCCCACGCGCCCGCGCCACGGCTGACGTAGAGCTGGGTGTCGCCGTAGCGTTCGAGACCCGCGAGGGTGGGGTTGGCGGCTTGGGCCACGTAGTTCATGGGCCACATCTGGCCACCGTGGGTGTGCCCGGAGAGCTGGAGGTCGACGCCGTGCTCGACGGCGTCGTGGATCTGGACGGGCTGGTGGGCGAGGAGCACGACGGCCCGCGAGGTGTCCCGGTCGCCGAGCGCCCTGGCGTAGTCGGGGCCCTGGCCCTGGTCCGCGCCCGAGGCGTCGTTCACCCCGGCGAGGTCGAGATACGGCAGCTCCCGGCGGGCGTTCTCCAGCGGGACCAGGCCCAGGCGGCGCACCTCCTCCACCCACTGCTCTACACCGGAGAAGTATTCGTGGTTGCCGGTGACGAAGTAGCTGCCGTGCCGCGCCCTGAGTCCCGCGAGGGGTGCCGCCGCCGGGCCCAGGTCGGCCACGCTGCCGTCGACGAGGTCGCCGACCACCGCGATCAGGTCGGGTTGCGTTGAGTTGATCGTGTCCACGACCTTCTGCGCGAAGCCCCGGCCCAGCAGCGGCCCGAGGTGGATGTCGCTGACCACCGCGATCCGGAAACCGTGGGCCGCGCGCGGGAGTTTCGCCAGCGGCACGGTGACCCGCTTGACCTTGGGGCCGCGTACGACGCCGTAGGTGCCGTAGCCGACGGTCCCGACGGCCGCGGCGGCGACGGCGCCGCCGACGACACGGGAGACGAAGAGACGGCGGGAGGGGTCGGCCGGGGAGGCCGGGGATCCAGGAGCCGTGGGCGATGCGGGCCGGCCGGGCTCGGCGGGAGCCGGCTCGGCGGCCCCGGACCGAGCGGTCACGGGCTCGGCGGCCTCCGTGGACCGAGCGGTCGCGGGCTCGGCTGCCTCCGTGGGCTGGGCGCCCGCCGGGACCGACTCCGGCGCCCGTACCGGCGGCACCGGCTCGGAGCGGGTCTCGGCCTCCGTCCGCTGTGCGGAGACGGCCGGGGCGCGCCGCGCCACCAGCCAGCGCACGAGGGGGCGTACAAGCTCCCCCGCCAGAAGGGCCAGCAGCAGATACAGCGCCAGGGCGAGCCACATGAAGCCGGGCCAGGTGAGCGTCTGCTGCAGCCAGAAGGGGGCGCCACCGCGCTCGGCGGCGAACCCGGCGACCATCAGCACCGGCCCGGCGACGAACACCGCCGTGCCCACGCGTCTGGCGAGGCCCGGCCCGCGTGTCGTGTCGCGCACCAGGCGGCGCCACGCGTACCAGTGCAGCACCCCGAAGGCGCTCAGCACCAGCAGGGCGATGAGGACGAAGACAATGATCATCACGTCATGCTCCCGGTCGCGCGGTCCGGCGAAGGGCGCGCACCGCGCGCAACCCGATGACCCCGATGGCCGTCCCAAGAGCAAGGGAGACGACGGCGAGCGTCAGATGCACCCAGAAGTACGCCGTCGGATCACCCGCGTCGTCGAACGCGAGCCCGCTGCCGTCCTTCCACAAGTTCCTGATGAAAGTGACCCAGATGACCCAACTCCACACGCCGAAGGCGAGCAGGAACCAGGCGAGGGGGCGGCTGAGCTTCATACGTTCAGTATCGCCGCCGATCGCACCCCGCTCGCGCCGGGGTGCGAGCGGGGGCGTGAGCGGCGACGGGGGCGCCGCCGAGTGCGGTGATGGGATTTACCGGTCAAAGCCATGTACTTTCTCGATCGTGCCCGCCTCCAAGAAGACCATCAGGCCCCCGCTGCTGGTCACCTCCGCCACCCTGCTGTCCCTCTCGCTGACGTCCCTGACGACGCTGACGGCCGCCCCGGCCTTCGCGGCGAAGCCCTCACCGAGTCCGAGCGTCTCGCCGTCCGCGACTCCCCCGGCGACCATGTCGACCGTCGGCGGCGAACTGCTGGGCAAGCCGGGTACGCAGGCCGACCTGGGCAGCGATGCGCCCGTGGTGCCCAAGGGCATCAGCGCCCGCTCGTGGATCGTCGCGGACGCCGAGTCGGGCGAGGTGCTGGCCGCGCACAACGCACACTGGCGGCTGGCCCCGGCGAGCACGCTGAAGATGCTGTTCGCGGACACGCTGCTGCCGAAGTTCAACAGGGACGAGAAGCACAAGGTGGCCCCCTCCGACCTGGCGGACATCGGCTCGGGCTCCAGCATGGTCGGCATAAAGGAGGACGAGACGTACACCGTCCACGATCTGTGGCTCGGCGTCTTCCTTCGCTCCGGCAACGACGCCGTGCACGTGCTGTCGGCGATGAACGGCGGTGTGGAGCAGACCGTCGCGGACATGAACGAGCACGCCGAGGAGCTCCAGGCCCTCGACACGCACGCGGTCAGCCCGGACGGCTACGACGCCAAGGGGCAGGTGTCGTCCGCGTACGACCTGACCCTGATCGCCCGGTCGGGCCTGCAGAAGAAGGACTTCAGGGAGTACTGCTCCACCGTGCGCGCGAAGTTCCCGGGCGAGACCAAGAAGGGCGAGAACGGCGAGAAGAGCCGCTCCTCCTTCGAGATCCAGAACACCAACCGGCTGCTCACCGGGGACAGCGGCCTCGACTCGTACCAGGGCATCGCGGGTGTGAAGAACGGCAACACCACGCACGCGGGTGCCACGTTCACCGGGGTCGCCGAGCGGGACGGCAGGGTACTCCTCGTCACCGTCATGCATCCGGAGAAGGACGGGTACAACCAGGTCTACAAGGAGACCGCGAGCCTGTTCGACTGGGGGTTCTCGGCGGCGGGCAAGGTGACGCCGGTGGGCGAGCTGGTGCCGCCGAAGGGGGCGGACACCTCCGGTGGGGATGCCGAACCGAGTGCGCAGCCGGGGGCCACGGCGTCGGCGTCCGCCTCCGGCGGGGCGGGCGGCAAGTCCGTGGCGGTGTCCGCCGCCGGCGGGTCCAGCGGGATGGGGGTCGCGTTGGGGATCACCGGTGGGGTGTTGGTCCTGCTGGCCGGCGGGGTGTTCCTGGTCAACCGCAAGTGGCCTCTGGGCGGGCGGAAGTAACCCGGAAGCGATCAGGCGCCACCGGTCTCGTCCGGCGCGCCGGCATCCTCTGTCTCCCCGCCTTCCTTGCTGTCCTCCGCCGTCCAGGCCGCGCAGTACAGCAGGAGCTTGGCCGTGAAGTTGATCCACAGGAGCAGGGCGACGGGGACGCCGAAGGCGCCGTACATGCTCTTGGCGGCGATGCCCTGCATGTAGCCGCTGAGGAGGAGCTTGAGGAGTTCGAAGCCGACCGCTCCGAGAAGGGCGGCCACGACGAGGCGGCGGCGGGGTGGCTGGACGCCGGGGAGCAGGGTGAGGACGTAGAGGAGGAGCAGGAAGTCGGCGAGGACGGCGACCGCGAAGGCGGCGTGGCGCAGGAGGAGGCCGCCCCAGCCGTCGCTGTCGATGCCGAGCTGGTCGGCGAACCGGCCGACGGCCCAGGAGGCGACGGTGGAGGCGGCCAGGGAGACGAGGACGGCGCCGCCGAGGCCGAGCAGGACGCCCGTGTCCTTGGCCTTGACGAGGACGGGGTTCTCGTCGGGGTCCGGTTTCTCCCAGACCGCGCGCAGACAGCCCCGCATCTCGCCGACCCAGCGGATGCCGGTGAGGAGCAGCAGCGCGCCGGCGATGATCCCGACGGTGCCGGCGTTGTCGATCAGGCCGGCGATGTCGAGCTCGTCGGAGATGCCGGGCACCTGCTCGGAGAGCCGGTCCTCCAGTTCCTGCTGCCGGCCCTCGCCGAGGGTCGCCGCGGCGATGGCGGCGGCCACGGTCAGCAGCGGGAACAGCGCCAGGAAGCTGATGAAGGTCATCGCCGCGGCCAGCCGCGTCCACTTCACCCGCTCCAGCCGTTCGTACGAGCGCCACGCGTGCGTGGTCATCAGGCGCTCGACCAGCGGGCCGACCCCGGGGAGCTTCTTCAGCCAGTCCATGAGCCGACTCTGCCCCGGTTGTGGTCGGCCGATGCCGAGTACCCCCGGCCGGGGCGGCTCACCAGTCGGCCACCGCCAGCTAGTACGTGGTCGGCCACACCACCCCGATGAGGGTGAGCGCCCGGTCGCGCAGCACCACGTCCTCGGGCTCTCCCACCGTGCCCCGGTCGGCGAAGACGGCGTAGCCGAGCACGGCGACCCCGGCGGCCGACTGCCACACGAAGCGCAGGTGTCCGGCCGTGTACTCGGTGGGCAGCGACCGTGTCGCTCCGGCCCGGTCGGCCGTCCGCACGGCCTCCGAGTACCGTTCGGCCGCCCCCATGAACAGCGCGCCGAACCCGGTGGTGATCAGGAACCAGCGCGAGAGCGGGATGTCCGGCGCGATCCCGCCGATCACCGCCAGCATCACGAACCCGGTGGTGACGACCGCCAGGTCGACGACCAGCACATGCTTGAGGACATCCCATTAATCACCCGTTTCGGTGAGGCGCCCGAGCAGCCGCACCGCCGCGCCCGATACACACCCGTACGCGGCGATACGGTCGCGGGCATGCCAGCCGACGCCGCCGCAGCCTCCCCGACTCCCGCGCCCCCTCCCCCGGCCGCACCACACCCGTCACCGGCTGGGGCGGCACCGCCCCGACCGCCGCCCGGCTGATCCGCCCGCGTACGTACGAGGAGGCCCTGACCGCCGTACGGACCTGCGGGGCACACGGCGGGATCGCCCGGGGGCTGGGGCGCGCGTACGGGGACGCGGCGCAGAACGCGGGCGGGGCCGTCCTCGACATGACGGCCCTCGACCGCGTCCACGCCATCGACGCCGACGACGGCACCGTCCTGTGCGACGCGGGTGTCTCCCTGCACCGGCTGATGGAGGTGCTGCTCCCGCTGGGCTGGTTCGTGCCGGTGACCCCCGGAACCCGCCAGGTGACCGTGGGGGGCGCCATCGCGGCCGACATCCACGGCAAGAACCACCATGTCTCCGGGTCGTTCGCCCGCCACGTCCTGTCCCTCGAACTGCTGACGGCGGACGGCGAGATCCGTATGGTCGTCCCCGGCACCCCGCTGTTCGACGCCACGGCGGGCGGCATGGGCCTGACCGGTGTCATCCTGACCGCGGCCGTGCGTCTCCTTCCCGTCGAGACGGCCTGGATGTCCGTCGACACCGAACGCGCCGGCGACCTCGACGACCTCCTCGCCCGGCTGACGGCCACCGACCGCCACCACCGCTACTCCGTAGCCTGGATCGACCTGCTCGCCCGCGGCGCGTCGACGGGCCGTGGGGTCCTCACGCGCGGCGACCACGCGCCCCTGGAAGCTCTCCGGCCGCGCCAGATCGTGGGCCGGATCTCGGCGCGCCGCTGCCCCTCCTTCCTCGCCGTCCTGAAGCGCTTCGGCGAGGGCGACGACGGCTGGCTGTCCTTCCCGATGCCCGGCTGGACCCTCGCCCTGGACGTCCCGGCGGGCCTGCCGGGCCTCGGTGCCTTCCTGGACGGCTTCGACGAGGAGGTCGCGGCGGCCGGCGGACGCGTCTACCTGGCCAAGGACGCCCGTCTGCGCCCCGAACTGGTGGCCGCGATGTATCCCCGGCTGCCCGAGTTCCGCGCGCTGCGGGAGGAGTTGGACCCACGCGGCGTCTTCGTGTCGGACCTGGCCCGCCGCCTGGACCTGTAGAGACCCGCGGAAGACCGGCACAGGCCTCTCGGAAAACCCCTGTCCCCCACCCCAGGAGCTGTCATGAAGGACGCCTTCGGCACCCCCCAGTCCCTGCTGATCCTCGGCGGCGCGTCGGACATCGCGCTCGCCACCGCGCGCCGTCTGATCGCCCGCCGCACCCGCACGGTGTGGCTTGCGGGCCGCCCGTCGCCGGACCTGGAGAACGCGGCCGTGCACCTGCGCGGCCTCGGCGCCGAGACCCACACGATCACCTTCGACGCGCTCGACTCCGAGTCCCACGAGGCGATCCTGGGCAAGGTCTTCGCCGAAGGCGACATCGACATGGTCCTCCTCGCCTTCGGTGTGCTCGGCGACCAGGCGAACGACGAACGCGACCCGGTGTCCGCCGCGCGGGTCGCCCAGACCAACTACACGGGCGCCGTGTCGGCCTCCCTGGTCTGCGCCCGCGCCCTCCAGACGCAGGGCCACGGCTCGCTCGTCGTCCTGTCGTCCGTCGCCGCCGAGCGGGCCCGCCGCTCCGACTTCATCTACGGCTCCAGCAAGGCCGGCCTCGACACCTTCACCCAGGGCCTCGGCGACGCCCTCCACAACACCGGCGTCCACGTCATGCTCGTCCGCCCCGGCTTCGTCCGCACGCGCATGACCGCCGGCCTGCCGCAGGCCCCCCTGGCTACGACCCCGGAGGCGGTGGCCTGCGCCATCGAACTGGGGCTGCGACGGCGCTCGGAGACGGTGTGGGTGCCGGGCGCGCTCCGGCTGGTGATGGCGACGCTGAGGCACATGCCGAGGGCGGTGTTCCGCCGCCTGCCGCTGTAACAGGGGTGGCCCCTCGCGCGTGCCCGCTACGGTCAGCCCTCCCGGAGCGACACCACGACGGCCTTGCTCATCGGATTCCCGCTCTGGTTGACCTGCACGTGCCCGACCCCGATCACCCGGTCCGTCCCCGGCAGCCGCGCCAGCTCGTCCAGCCACAGCGACTGCCGGGAGTCCTTGCGGACCCCGCCCTCGTTCGGCAACCGGGACCGCGTGATCTTGACGCACGTACCGTCCGCGGCGAGATACCGATTCCCGTCCAGGAACAGGCCCTTGCCCCCGTCCCGCGACACCGGCACCCGCTCGGCGCACTCCCCCGCGACGGCCGGCTGATCCACCCACTCCCGGCCCTCCCAGCGGATGCGTACCGCCTCGTCGTCGGGCTCGTCCTCGGCCTCACCGTGGTTGAAGGAGTGCGACCCGTAGGCGCGTACGTCGTCCTTCGCGAGGGCGACGACGAGGTCGAGCGAGGCGCCGGGCTCGGGCGGCACCGGCTCCGGGAAGTGGTACTCGGGGGTCTCGGTGCGCTCCCACGTACGGCCGTCCCAGTGCGCGGCGACGGGCTGGGTGAGCTCGGTCTCGCCGGCGCCGTCCGCCGCGTCGGTGTTCCGGTACCCCACGGCCCACAGGTCGTCCGTCGCGATGCCGTCGAGGGACGCGACACCGCTGGTGGGCAGGGGCATGGCGGTCCACCGGGTGCCGTCCCAGTGCTGGGCCCGGTTCTCACCGGCGAGAACCCAGACGTCGTCCGGGCCGAAGGCCCTGAGGTCGACGAGCCGACCGCTCGGCGCCTCCAGCGCGGTCCAGGAGGCGCCGTCCCAGCGAGTGATCCGTGTCCCGCCCTGTCCGCCGTAGCCGGTGGACGCGGTCAGCCAGACCTCGCCGGACCCGGTCGGTCCCGCCGCGCCGACCGGGTCCAGCCGGACGTGCGCCAGGTCCGTGCCGAGGCCCCCCGGGAGCGGCTGCTCCCGCCAGTCCGTGCCGTCGTAGCGCAGCAGGAACTGCTCCCGCGCCCCGCCCGAGCCCTCCCGGCTCCCGTAGGCCCAGATGTCGTCCTCGGCGACCACGGCCATGTCCCCGAGGCTCGCGGAGCCGTCGAGAATCCGGTCGTACGCCCAGGACATGCGCTTCTTCGCGGACTCCCCGGATCCCGGGCCGGACGCCGCACCGGATCCCGGGCCGGACGTCTTCCCGGACTGCTCCCCGGCGCCCGCCGAACCACCCGGCGCTCCGCATCCGGCCACGGCGAAGACGCAGGTGACGGTGAAAGCGGCGAGCAGCGCCATGCCGGTCCCGCGCATCCGGTTGCTCCCTCTCTTGCCCTGCCCTGCCGTACCTCGGCGCCGCCGGGCCCGTCAGTGCGCCGGAAGCGTCGTGTCCCCGACCGGCGCCCCCGCCTGCGGCGGGACGACGGACCCGCCGAACGTGAACTCGCGGAGCTTGCGCCAGACCCCGTCGGCGCCCTGCTCGTAGAGCGCGAAGCCGGTGCAGGGCCACTGCGCCTCGTACGCGGCGAGCTCCTCGAACGCCCGGTCCATCGCCTCGTCGGAGATGCCGTGCGCCACCGTGACGTGCGGGTGGTACGGGAAGTTCAGCTCGCGCGCCACCGGCCCCGAGACATCCCGGACCTGCTTCTGCAACCACGTGCAGGCCTCGGCCCCTTCGACGACCTGTACGAAGACGACGGGTGACAGCGGACGGAACGTGCCCGTGCCGGACAGCCGCATCGGGAAGGGCCGGCCGGCCGCCGCGACCTCGACGAGGTGCGTCTCGATCGCCGGCAGCGCGGCGTCCTCGACCTCGGTCGGCGGCAGCAGGGTGACATGGGTGGGGATGCCGTGAGCCGCGGCGTCGCCGAAGCCCGCGCGCAGCTGCTGGAGCTGGCTGCCGTGGGGCTCCGGGACCGCGATCGACACACCGATCGTTACGGTCCCCACGTCATCTCCTGTCGTCGTGTCATGCGTCTTGTCGTACGGCCCTGTCGGTCGCACCGGCTATCGACTGTACGGCCACGGTGGTGTTCCGGGCAGGCGCAGCGGGAGTGATGTGCGGCGCTGTCGGTGGTGCGAACGGTGGTGCGTTCGGCGCTCGGGTGCCGAGGTGCTGCGAGTGGTCCGGCTCAGTGCTTGGCGGGCAGGAGGCCCACCTTGTCGTACGCCTGGGAGAGGGTCTCCGCGGCGACGGCGCGCGCCTTCTCGGCTCCCTTGGCCAGGATCGAGTCGAGCGTCTCCGGGTCGTCCAGATACTGCTGGGTGCGCTCCCGGAAGGGCGCCACGAAGTCGACCATGGCCTCGGCGAGGTCCGTCTTGAGCGCACCGTAGCCCTTGCCGACGTACTTCTGCTCCAGATCCGCGATACCCGCCCCGGTCAGGGTCGAGTAGATGCTCAGCAGGTTGCTGACGCCCGGCTTCTCCACGGTGTCGAAGCGGATCACCGTGTCGGTGTCGGTGACCGCGCTCTTGACCTTCTTCGCGGTGACCTTCGGGTCGTCGAGCAGGTTGATCAACCCCTTGGGGGTCGACGCCGACTTGCTCATCTTGATCGTGGGGTCCTGGAGGTCGTAGATCTTCGCCGTCTCCTTCAGGATGTACGGCTTCGGGACCGTGAAGGTCTCGCCGAAGCGGCCGTTGAACCGCTCGGCGAGGTCCCGGGTGAGCTCGATGTGCTGGCGCTGGTCCTCGCCGACCGGGACCTCGTTCGCCTGGTACAGCAGGATGTCGGCGACCTGGAGGATCGGGTACGTGAAGAGGCCGACGCTCGCGCGGTCGGCGCCCTGCTTGGCGGACTTGTCCTTGAACTGGGTCATGCGGGAGGCCTCGCCGAAGCCGGTGAGGCAGTTCATGACCCAGCCGAGCTGCGCGTGCTCGGGGACGTGGCTCTGGACGAAGAGCGTGCACCGCTCAGGGTCGAGACCGGCGGCGAGGAGCTGGGCGGCCGCGAGCCGGGTGTTGGCCCGCAGGTCCGCGGGGTCCTGCGCGACGGTGATCGCGTGCAGGTCGACGACCATGTAGAACGCGTCGTGGGACTCCTGCAGGGCCACCCACTGGCGGACGGCGCCGAGGTAGTTGCCGAGGTGGAACGAGCCTGCGGTGGGCTGGATTCCGGAGAGCACTCGCAATGGGGGCAGCGGCGCGGAGCGCCCCGCTTGAGGGCGGTCGTGGGCGACGGATGGGCGGTCAGAGGCCATGCTCACCATTCTCTCAGGTGTCCGGGCCCGCTCCGGAACCGACCGGAAACAGATGCGACACGGGTGGGAACCGATCCGGCTCGGGCGGTGTACCAGTTGTGTGAGAACGCGGGAGGGGGGCCGCATCGTCGATGAGGCCGCGGTGATCGCGCGTGTACGCGCCGGTGAGCCGGAGGCGTATGCGGAGCTGGTGCGCGCCCACACGGGCATCGCGCTGCGGGCGGCCCGTGCGCTGGGCGCCGGCGCGGACGCGGAGGACGTGGTGCAGCAGGCCTTCTTCAAGGCGTACCGCTCACTGGGTCGCTTCCGGGACGGCGCGGCGTTCCGGCCATGGCTGCTGTCGATCGTTGCCAATGAGACGAGAAACACAGTGCGGACAGCCGGGCGCCAGCGCACCCTGGTCGACCGCGAGGCGGCCTGCGCGGAGGCCGAGCCACTGATACCACTGTCGGCCGACCCCGCGGTCGCCGCGCAGGAGACGGAGCGCCGCGTCGCCCTCCTGGGCGCCCTGGAACAGCTGAGCGAGGAGCACCGCCTGGTCGTCACCTACCGCTATCTGCGCAGCTGCGGAAGCTGCTCAACGGCCTGGGAGTCCTGGGCATGGCCCCCGGCGCCCCGGCGCGTGGCGAGCAGCCGTCGGGCGACTCACCGGCCTACACCGACGGGACGACCGCCGCCTCCCGGGCGACGACAAGCCGTCCCGACCTGACCGACCGGGCCCAGTGGGCTATACCCGCCTTGGCCCTGGGCCTGCTCCGCGGCGCCGGAGGCGCCACGCTCCTCCGGCGCCGCGCGGCGGCCCGGCACGGGTCCGGACCACCGCGGGAGCCACGTCAGGAGCTGCTGGACGCCTGACCGGCGGCCGTGAGGGGTCAGCCGAGGTCGATCTCCGGGTACAGCGGGAAGCCGGCGACGAGGTCGGTGGCTCGGCGGGAGATCTCGTCGGCGACCTTCGCGTCGAACACGTGCTGGGCTTTGGAGGGCGCGCCCGACTTGGTGGTCCCGGGCTCGGTGGTGGTGAGGACGCGGTCGATGAGACCGGCGACCTCGTCCATCTCGGCGGTGCCCAGGCCCCGCGTGGTCAGGGCGGGCGTACCGATGCGGATGCCGGAGGTGTACCAGGCGCCGTTCGGGTCGGCCGGGATGGCGTTGCGGTTGGTGACGATGCCGGAGTCGAGCAGCGCGGCCTCGGCCTGGCGGCCGGTGAGGCCGTAGGAGGTGGCGACGTCGATGAGGTTGAGGTGGTTGTCGGTGCCGCCGGTGACCAGGGTGGCGCCCCGGCGCATCAGGCTCTCGGCGAGGGCACGGGAGTTGTCGACGATGCGCTGGGCGTAGTCCTGGAAGGCGGGCCGGCGGGCCTCGGCGAGGGCGACGGCCTTGGCGGCCATGACATGCGGGAGGGGGCCGCCGAGGACCATCGGGCAGCCTCGGTCGACCTGGTCCTTGAGGGACTCGTCGCACAGGACCATGCCGCCGCGCGGGCCGCGCAGCGACTTGTGGGTGGTCGTGGTGACGATCTGGGCGTGCGGTACGGGGTCGAAGTCGCCGGTGAGGACCTTGCCGGCGACGAGGCCCGCGAAGTGCGCCATGTCCACCATGAGCGTGGCGCCGACCTCGTCGGCGATCTCGCGCATGATTCGGAAGTTCACGAGACGGGGGTAGGCGGAGTAGCCGGCGACGATGATCAGCGGCTTGAAGTCACGGGCGGAGGTGCGCAGGGCCTCGTAGTCGATGAGGCCGGTGGCGGGGTCCGTTCCGTAGGAGCGCTGGTCGAACATCTTGCCGGAGATGTTCGGGCGGAAGCCGTGGGTGAGGTGGCCGCCGGCGTCCAGGGACATTCCGAGCATGCGCTGGTTGCCGAAGGCATGGCGCAGTTCGGCCCAGTCGGCCTCGGAGAGGTCGTTGACCTGGCGGGCGCCGGCCTTCGCCAGGAACGGGACCTCGACGCGGTCGGCGAGGACGGACCAGAACGCGACGAGGTTGGCGTCGATGCCGGAGTGCGGCTGGACGTAGGCGTGACGGGCGCCGAAGAGCTCGCGCGCGTGCTCGGCGGCGAGGGACTCCACCGTGTCGACGTTGCGGCAGCCGGCGTAGAAGCGGCGGCCGATGGTGCCCTCGGCGTACTTGTCGCTGAACCAGTTGCCCATGGCCAGGAGGGTGGCCGGGGAGGCGTAGTTCTCGGAGGCGATCAGCTTGAGCATCTCGCGCTGGTCGGCGACCTCCTGACCGATGGCGTCGGCCACGCGCGGCTCGACGGCGCGGATCACGTCGAGTGCGGCACGGAAGGCGGTGGACTCGTGGGAAAGGGGCTCGGCTGACATGGGGACCTCCGGACGTGGCGTTCAGCGTTCACGGTACGGCCCAGGCGCACGGCACTCGTCTTCCCCGGGCCGCTCCCCGATGGTCCGTCCCATCCCAGCGCGCCAGTCACGGCCCGACGGTCACCCTATCGGGCGCCCGGGAGCTGCGGGCCCGGACGTCCACCATGCGAGCGACGGGAGCGACGGGAGGAGGAGACGGCGGACGTCAGAGGATCACGTGCGGGAGGAAGCGGGCGTACTCGTCCGTGACCAGGCCCGAGGATTCGCGGATACCGAGGCCTGCCGAGGCGTCCTCGACGACCCAGGCGCCGAGGACGACGTGGTTGTCGTCGAAGGTGGGGAGGGGGGCCAGCTCCTGGTAGCAGCAGGGCTCTTCGCGGGTGACGGGGGCGCGGCCCGGGTCGTGGAGGGTGACGCCGGCGCCCTCGCGGCCGAGGAGGGGCTTGGCGACGTAGCCGGTGGTGGTGGCCAGTTCGCGGGGGCCGTCGAGATAGGCGGGGAGGAGGTTGGGGTGACCGGGGTACAGCTCCCAGAGGACGGCGAGGAGGGCCTTGTTGCTGAGGAGCATCTTCCAGGCGGGCTCGATCCACATCGTGGTCCCGGTGCCGCCGCCGTTGTCGAGGGTGGCGAGGACGTGCGGGGCGAAGCGGTCGGTGGTGAGCCACTCCCAGGGGTAGAGCTTGAAGATGCTGCGGATGAAGCGGAGCTTCCTGTCGACGAAGCGCTCGGAGAGGCGGTCCCAGCCGATGTCCTCCATGGAGATCCAGTCGGTGTCGAGGCCGGCCTGTTCGGCGGTCTCCTTCAGATACGCGACCGTCATCAGGTCCTCCCCGAGTTCGTCGCCGGCGGAGTGCGCGAAGTAGAGGGGGCCGGGTGGGAGGAGGCGGGACTGCTTCTTCCAGGCGTCGACGAGGCGTTCGTGGAGGGAGTTCCACTGGTCGGCGCCCGGGAAGCGTTCCTCCATCCAGAACCACTGGGGGCCGGCCGCCTCGACCAGCGAGGTCGGGGTGTCGGCGTTGTACTCCAGCAGCTTGGCGGGGCCGGTC
Organism: Streptomyces sp. TG1A-60; assembly: GCF_037201975.1. Lineage (NCBI taxonomy): Bacteria > Bacillati > Actinomycetota > Actinomycetes > Kitasatosporales > Streptomycetaceae > Streptomyces > Streptomyces sp. TG1A-60. The sequence goes on from NZ_CP147520.1 coordinate 3,085,204, forward strand.
CCGTCGTAGCGCAGGTCGAAGCGGCCGTAGACGGACGGCAGTTCGGCCCGGCGGCGCCAGGCCTCGGCGACGAGGCGGGCGAGGCGCGGGTCGGTGATGCCGAGGTCGGCGAAGCGGTCCCCGGCCACGATGTGCTCGGCGGCGGCCAGGCACATGACGTGCAGTTCCTCGACGACCTCCTCCAGCGCCTCGACCTCGGGGAGCGAGAAGACGTAGTACGCGCTCTCGTCCCAGTACGGGCGCAGGGAACCGTCCGGGTGGCGGGTCAGCGGGTAGATGAGCCCCTGTTCCTCGACGGTCTCCTGCCAGCCCGGCCGGGGTTCGATGGTGCGGCGTTCCATGGCTCTGCCCCGTCCGCCGGGTCAGCCGCCGCCGGAGCCGGAGCAGCCGAAGCCGTCCCGGTCGACGGCCTCGCTGCGGCTGAAGGTGCCGTACTCGGCCCGGCCGCCGCTGACGTCGGCGTCGTAGTACCAGGCGGCGTCGGCCGAGCCGGGCCGGCTCCTGTTGCCGCTGCTGTTGCTCTTGTTGTTCTTGCCGTAGGACGACGAGCCGGAGGCCGAGTTGCAGTTCCTGTCGGCGATGATCTTGTAGCCGTTGGCGTAGTCGTAGCTGTCACGGTCCACGCAGCGGCGGTCCGGATCGGAACCGCAGGAGGTCAGGGCCGCCGCGACGACGCCCATCCCACCGAGTACGACCGTGCTGGACCGCAGCCGTCTGCGCTGTTCTCCCATGCGTGCTCCCCCGTCGGGCTCACAGGCCCTGCTGTACCGGCGGCGGTTCGCGATGCGGTACGCGAGGACCGGCCGCTTTCTTGTGTGCGCTTTGTCGGCGCTCAGACTAGTGATTGAGTCTCTGGGGGGACCAATCGGGTGCCGGGGTGGGGCTACGGACGGCGGATCGCCGCCAGGGAGCGCAACGCCTGGGCGCGCAGGGCGTCGACGAGTCCGGGCGGGGCGGATCCGTCGAGGGCGAAGTCGGCGTCCACCGAGGTGATCATCCAGGCGATGTCCCGGTAAGTCTCGGCGCCCAGGTGAAGCAGACAGCGGTGGCCGTCGGGGGGTTCGAGAACGCCCGTGCCGGGCCAGACCCGGTCGGCGACCGACTCGGCTGGCTCGTGCAGGGTGACGGTGGCCCGGAAGGGCCAGACCCGGGAGGAGAGACGGTGGGCGAGGTACGTCGCCGCGTCCCCGCCCGGGAGTTCGCGCGGGACGAAGCGCGGGCCGGCCGGGGTGCGCGGGACGAGCCGGTCGACGCGGAAGGCCCGCCGGTCCGCGCGGTCGGTGTCCCAGGCGACGACTGACCAGTGCCGGTCGAAGCTGACGAGGCTGTGCGGCTTGACGGTGCGGACAGCGGGGGCGGCAGGGGTGTCGACGCCGCTGGTACCGAGGGCGGCGCTGGTGGGGTGCGGGCCGGGGCTGTGCGGGCTTGTGTAGGTGAAACGGTTCTCTCTGGTTCGTGGCGGCGTCGTGCACTGTCGCGTCACCCGCAAGTGGGGTGCCGTGTACAACGCCTTTTCGTGTGGTCATGCCGTCGGGTCAGCGGTACTGGACCGTGTTGGACGAGGACCGCCTGGAGCCCGTACAGGCGGCGGATGAGTTCTTGCGGCACGTACGGTTCGGTCGTGATCAGGCGGAGTCGACGACGCGGACGTACGCCGGGGCGGTCGCGCTCTCTCCGGCTGTCACCAGTCCGCCGACGGTGCCACGGCCTGGCTCGCCGTGCGCTCCTACCTCGACTCCGCCCGCAAGCACGGGCTGAGCGCCTTCGAGGCCATCCACCGCGCCTTCACCGGCAACCTCTGGATGCCACCCATCGCACAGCCCACCTGACCAGCACACTTCACACACCGTCGCCGATCAGCCGCATTCCTACTGAATGCATACCCACCAACCCGTTCTGCGGCGGTGTCGCCAAGGTCAAGGGAGCCATCGACGGCGCCCTGACGTTCCACATAACCCGCGGAGGCTGGGAAATCCGCTCTGGCAACCACCGGCAGATGCCCAACCACGAGATCTACATCTACAACGGTGGCCGCGTCACCTGGGTCTACAAGAGCAAGTACTCTTCCCCGCTGTGCCTCGTCGGCTCCGCGATGTGCGACCTGAAGAACCTCACAGGCTACTACGGCAAGTACAAGTAAGCATCCGAGCATGAGGAAGGCCCCCTGCGCCAGGGCGCTGCCGGGGGCCTTCCTCATACCGCGAAAAGCTAAACGAAGACCTTCTTCCAGGCCATCCCGCCGAAACCGAACACGAAGAACACGTAGCCGGTGTACAGGGCCCAGATCCATAGCATCCCGCCCCACTCGCCCCACGTCGTGGCCACGACCATCACGGTGAACAGCGCCAGCAGAGCAAACGTCAGCCCAGCTCCCGGCCAGAAGTCGGAGCGCAGACCGTCATAGCGTCGGAAGGCCGCCACCACGCCGACGACCGCACCGACCAGCAGCAGCGGCACCAGAACCATCCGGGTGCCGAACGTGAAGAACAGCCCGTCCGGCTCCTCCGAGAACCCCCACAGCATGTTCGTCACCGTAGCCAACAGCCACGGCACCACGGCCACCCAGATGACCAGCGGAAGCACCACACGCCTGACCGGCATCACAGCAGACCCCCAAACAGCATTGCTCACTAAACCCACGCTATCCTGCCCCGCCACAACGCAAGGGGGGTCTGTCCTGCCAACAGCTCTGGCCCCGGAAGGTGACGCCGGGTGTCCGTCAGGGCAGGAGGATGCGGTGGCGGAGGAGGTAGCGCCTTCGACCGGCGCTGCGACCCACGGCCTCAGTCCGCGACACCTGTCGCGCACCCACTGCCCACCAGAGCCATGCCGCTGAACTGGGCGATCATCGTGCTTCCTGGGCTCGCACTCCGGGCAGCCCCGGGAGAAAGGCAGAGGCGTTCGCGACGGCGGCAGGCTCGGCGATGGCCATCAGGGTGTCCGGCGCTACCTTGGGGGCCGGGGCCGCGCCCGCTCGTACGGTGGCGGTGTGCAGGGTGGTGACTCGGTGCCGCAGCCGGGAGGGCAGCATCTGCTCCGGTTTGGTGAGGGCGCGCGGTGAGGCCTCCTCGAGATCGACGGGCAGAACGTCCACTTCCTGCATGTGCGTTCGCCCGAGGAGAGGGCCACCCCGTTGATGCTGCTGCACGGCTGGCACACGCCTGCCTCTTTGACGGAGGCGCAGGCGATGTAACGGGCGTGCGGGTACAGGGAGATCCCCCGGTACACCGACGACGTGTACGGGGCGCACTTCTTCGAGAAGCGGCTCGCGGCGCCACGGCGGCGGTGACCCGGCGGGGCCGCGTCGCACAGGCCCCGTCCCGTCGAAACCGGGGCGGGGCCTGTGCGAGCGAGCCATGACGTCAGTTGTGGGACGGCTCAGATGAGGCCGAGCGCGCGGACCGCGTCGCGCTCCTCCGCCAGTTCCTGGACCGAGGCGTCGATACGGGCGCGGGAGAACTCGTTGATCTCCAGGCCCTGGACGATCTCGTACTTGCCGTCCTTGACGGTGACGGGGAAGGAGGAGATGAGACCCTCGGCCACACCGTAGGAACCGTCGGACGGGATGCCCATGGAGGCCCAGTCGCCCTCGGCGGTGCCGTTGACCCAGGTGTGCACGTGGTCGATGGCGGCGTTGGCGGCGGAGGCGGCCGACGAGGCGCCACGGGCCTCGATGATGGCGGCGCCGCGCTTGGCGACGGTCGGGATGAACTCCTCCGCCAGCCACTTCTCGTCGCTCACGACCTCGGCCGCGTTCTTGCCGGCGACCGTGGCGTGGAAGATGTCCGGGTACTGCGTGGCGGAGTGGTTGCCCCAGATCGTGAGCTTCTTGATCTCGGAGACGGGGGCGCCCGTCTTCTTCGACAGCTGCGTCAGCGCGCGGTTGTGGTCCAGACGGGTCATCGCGGTGAAGCGCTCGGCCGGTACGTCCGGCGCGGCGGCCTGGGCGATGAGGGCGTTGGTGTTGGCCGGGTTGCCGACGACGAGGACCCTGATGTCGTCCGCGGCGTGGTCGTTGATGGCCTTGCCCTGCGGCTTGAAGATGCCGCCGTTGGCCTCCAGGAGGTCGCCGCGCTCCATGCCCTTGGTGCGGGGGCGGGCGCCGACGAGCAGGCCCACGTTGGCGCCGTCGAAGGCCACGTTCGGGTCGTCCGTGATGTCGATGCCCTGAAGGAGCGGGAAGGCGCAGTCGTCGAGCTCCATGGCGGTGCCCTCGGCGGCCTTCAGCGCCGGCGTGATCTCCAGCAGGCGGAGCTTGACCGGCACGTCCGCGCCGAGCAGCTGGCCGGAGGCGATGCGGAAGAGCAGGGCGTAACCGATCTGGCCGGCCGCGCCGGTGACGGTGACGTTCACGGGAGTGCGGGTCATGGCGTTCTCCGTATGACAGCTGGCGGTGGGGCGTCCCTGCCCCTGGTGGGACGTACAAATGATCGATCTCTTGGCGTCAAGAGAGATCGTTGGTCAGGCTATCGCGCATCCGGGATCCGGGACCGCCGGGTCCGTGTGGCCCACCCCACAGCGGCGCCGTCTGGCGGGGCGGGCCATGCATGGAGAGGCGGCCCGCCGGTCCGGGAGAGGGGGACCATGGCGGGCCGCCATAGGGGGTGCCGGGCCGGGAGGGGGTGTTGACCTCCCGAGCGGACCGAACTCCCGTGGGGGTACTGTCCGCATGCCCCGGAGTTCGGCGGGCATTCCCCTTACACCGTGATTACTTTTCCGGTTGAGAGAGTTACGTCGAGTCAGCCGGTGGCGCTATCCCGTGCACCCCTTCTGCCCCGAGGCCAGCGTCGCGCAGGCCGTGGCCTCGCCCGTGTCCTTCACGGCGACCATCCGGGTGTAGGCGATGCTGTCGCCGACCGCTTCGACGGCGGCGGTCCGCCTGGTCCTGCCGACCGTCACCTCGACCTCGTCGCCCTGGGCGGCACCGGTGATGCGGGCCCAGGCGGCCTGGCAGGTCTTGCTGTATCGGACCTCGATCCTCGTGGTGCCCACCGTGGCCTCGTCGGTGGTCCGTACGAGGTTGCCGATGCAGCCCATGGTCTCCGGGTCCTTGCCGGCGCAGTCCCCGCCGGCGCATTTCACGCCCGCCGGGAGGTCGGGGTTCGTGCCGGCCGACGTCGACGAGGACGCCGGCTGCTTCCCCTCGGCCTCGTTCCTGCCGTCGCCGTTGGTGAGGAGGAAGGCCGCAGCGATCACCACAAGCGCGCCGACGGCCCCCGCGAGGAACATCGTCATCCGCCGCCGGGGCGGCGCATCGCCGTCGTCGCGGCGGCCACCGCCACCGCCGGGCGACGGGCCGAAGACACCGGAGGGGGTTGAGACGCCGCCGGAAACCTGGGCGCCGCCGGGAACGGCCGCACCGGCGGAGACGCGAGCCGAGGGCGCCGAGTGAGCTGGAGAAGACGACGACGGTGGTCCGCCGGCCAGACCAGCCGAGGACGACGAAGGCGGGGCGGCCCCCCAGCTGACGCGAGGCGTGCCCCCGGCGACGGCCCCCGCGCCACTGCCGCTCCCGCCGCCGTACGGCGGGGCGGAGGATACCGAAGACGAGGAGGAGGACGAGGCAGGCGAGGACGGTGACGGTATGGACGGCCTGGGCGGCGCGGCCGAACCCCCGTACGACGTGCGCGAGGTGCACTCCTCCCCCGGTGGCTGCGGCTGCGGCGGAACCGTCGGGGAGACGCCCGCGGGGCCCGCCACACCCGGTGTCGCGGTCGCGCTGCGGCTCACGCTGCCGCTCTTGCCGCCCCTGACGGTCGACTGGCCGCCGGTCTCGCCCAGCGCGGCGCGCGCCTGGGAGATACGGATGGCTTCCATGGTCATGTCGTGGCGCATCTCCGAACGGCTCCACGCCCGCTCGGCCAGCTCCCACATGGTGGTCAGATGGACGGGATGGGCGCCGGTCACCTCGGCCAACGCGACGATCGCGCCTTTCGGGGCGAGAAGTCTGCCGTTGAGATACCGCTCCCAGGACGTCTTGCTGTAGCCCGTGCGGTCGGCCACCGCGGCGATACTCAGTCCACTGCGGTCGACGAGCCGGCGCAGCTGGCCCGCGAACTCCCTTACCTGTGGATCGAGTTCATCGGGCAAGGCCCTCCAACGAGGCATTGCTTCCCCCTCTTCCCCGTACGTCTCTGCACTTTCCCCCGTGCCGACTATCCCTGTGCCGCGCATGATGCCCTCGCTGAATCCTGGTCCGGGACCGAGCCCGAGCCCCTCTGGGGAAGTCCGTTCCGGACTACCCTCTGGGATGCGCCCCGCCGGGATGTCAGTTCCCTGAAAAGGGGCGCGTGGGAGCATTTCGGGCCAGGACGTGCGCCCGTTGCACGCCCCCGGCGGTCCGCGGTCCAGTGTCCCACCGGCCTCCCGGATTTCCGGGCGGAATTGCAGGTCCGCGCGTGGGACATCCCGGACCGCCCCAAATACTCAGGTTAGCCCTGGTGTTGAGCGGGTCGACGGCCGATCCTCGAACTTGTCGGCACACCGGCACAACGGCCCCACAAGCACGGTCACGCGAGTCGAACAGAGGCTCGCACGCCTCGTACGCATCGCCGTACGGACCGCCGCACGCATCGCATCACGCGTCACCGTACGCAGCGCCGTACACAGCGGCACACACGTGGACGCACACGTCGGCATTCACGTCGGCGGGGCTCTGCGCGTCATGTGCGGCCGTGAAGGCCGGAAGGCCAACGGGGACCAGGGGGATCACATGCGACACAAGGTCAGGACGCTGCTCGCGGCCGTCGCCGCGACGGCCTCGGCCGGGCCCGCGCTCGGCGGCGCCGCTCCGCTCGCCACGGCCCGCGGGGCCGCACGTCGTCGGCGGGGCCGGCGCCGCGTACAAGGACCGGGGAGACGAGGGCACGCTGTCCGTCAACTGGTACTCCAGGAGCAACGCGACACGGCTGTGGCAAAGCGTCCTGGACGCCGACGGCGCCAAGTGGTGACGTGCGGGTGCCGTCGCCGTGGCCGGGTGCGGACACCTCGGCGGAATGGTCACTTCCGTGCCACAGCGGGCTGACAGGTGTTGAACAGGGAGTCCGCCGTGCAGGAACGTGGAGCGCAGACGGCGGTCCGTCCTTACTCGGGGGAGGGGACGGGCCGCCGCCCGCCCCTCAGCTCGCCTCGTCGCCCACGGTGAAGTGCAGGGTGTCCTCGAGGAAGGGGATCTCCAGCCACGGCTTGGGCTGGGCCATCAGCGCGAGGAGCACGATGGCGGTGCCCAGGATGATGTACGTGAGCAGGTCGGTGAAGCGGGAGCGGACGGCGAGCATGCCGACGTCCGGTACGGCCCAGCGCAGCACCGCGCCGGTGAGCAGCGCGGCCCCGACCAGAATCGTGCCGAGCCGGAACGCGTCCAGCGCGGTGAGCAGCAGGCCGAGCCCCACGGTGCACAGCACGACGAGGATCGGCCACTGCCGCACGGGCGCGGGCGCCTCCCGGGGCGCCGCCCGGCCACCGCCCTCGGGCCGCGCCGTGTCCTTGGTGAACAGCGGGAACCTCCGGGTGGCCCGAACAGGCTTCCCCTCGGTATCCGGAACACTGATCGGATCCCGGACCGCGATCTCGCCCTCCGCCGCCGTCTCCGTCCCCGCCGTCCCTGACATCTCCGCCCTCTCCGACGCCACCGCCCCGTCCGGCTCCGCCGACACGTCCGACGCCGCTGCCCTGTTCGTCTTCGGCGATCCCTCCGACGAGGCCGATTCGCCCGTCACGCCCGGCCGCTTCGCCCGCCTCGCCCCGTCCGGCTTCGCTGACCCGTCCGAAGCCCTCGCCCCGTCGGTCATCTCCCCGACGCCGCCGTCGGTGGACGCCCCGGACCGGTCGCGGTCGGCTTTCTCCGACTCCCCTGACTTCTCCGACGCACTCGAACCCTGCGACGCCTTCAAGGCCTGTTTCGAGGTCTCCGAGCCCCCCGACTCTCCCGTCCTGCCGACCTCGTCCGACGCGCTCGGCGCGCTCGGCGCGCTCGGCGCGCTCGGCGCGCTCGGCGCGCTCGGCGCGCTCGGCGCGCTCGGCGCGCTCGACGTCGTGGGCCTCCTCGACGTCGCGGGCGTCCCGGGCGTCATCGGCGTCGTGGACCCGCTCGATCCTTCCGGCACCCCCGGCACCCCCGGTGCCCCCTCCACCCCGCCCTCAGCCGGCACTGCGCTCCGCCGCCTCGACCACGTTGACGAGCAGCTGGGCTCGGGTCATGGGGCCTACGCCGCCGGGGTTGGGGGAGATCCAGCCGGCGACCTCGGCGACGCCGGGATGGACGTCGCCGACGATCTTGCCCTCGGCGGAGCGGGAGACACCGACGTCGAGGACGGCGGCGCCCGGCTTCACGTCCTCGGGCCGGACCAGGTGGGCCGAACCGGCGGCGGCGACGATGATGTCCGCCCGCTTCAGGTGCGCGGACAGATCACGGGTGCCGGTGTGGCACTGCGTCACGGTCGCGTTCTCGCTGCGCCGGGTGAGAAGCAACGGCATCGAGCGGCCGATGGTGACACCGCGGCCGACGACCACGACCTCGGCGCCCTTGATCTCGACGCCGTACCGGCGCAGGAGGGTCAGGATGCCGTGGGGGGTGCAGGGCAGCGGCGCGGGCTCGTTCAGGACCAGGCGCCCGAGGTTCATGGGGTGGAGGCCGTCGGCGTCCTTGTCGGGGTCCATCAGTTCGAGGACGCGGTTCTCGTCGATGCCCGTGGGGAGCGGCAGCTGGACGATGTAGCCGGTGCAGGCGGGGTCCTCGTTGAGCTCCCGCACCACCGCCTCGATCTCCTCCTGCGTGGCGGTCCCGGGCAGCTCACGCTGGATGGAGGCGATACCGACCTGCGCGCAGTCGCGGTGCTTGCCCGCTACGTACTTCTGGCTGCCGGGGTCGTCGCCGACCAGGACCGTGCCGAGTCCGGGCGTGACGCCCCGCTCCTTCAACGCCGCCACGCGGGCGGTCAGATCGGACTTGATCGCGGCTGCGGTGGCCTTGCCATCGAGAATCTGGGCGCTCATGGCCCCAATCTTCGCGGATGACCGGCGCCGGGTACCAATCCGGTCACCTGGCGGACGCCCTCCCACCGCTTCCGGACGCGCGGCACCCCGCTCCCGCCGAGGCGCGAACCTGTGCCCCTGCCCCTGCCCGTGCCCGTGCCCGACAAGCCTCCAGCCCGTGCCCGACAAGATCGGATGTGTTGCACTTGCACAACACCTGCCGAATCTCCCTGGACATCCGATCGGGCATATAAAACGATTGAGGGCACAGTGCCGCGGGCACTGCCGGGGGGTTGACCACTTCATGAGATCAGGGCATTCCTCCGAACCGTGCCGCGCGTCCCCGCACAAGGCAACGGAGGAAATCCCGCCATGAGCTTCGGCGACCCGAACAACCCGTACGGACAGCCCCAGCAGCAGCAGCCGCCCGCCCAGGGCTACGGCTACCCGCAGCAGACCCCGCCCCAGCAGCAGGGTTACGGCTACCCGACCGCCCCGCCGGTCTCCCAGGGGTACGGCGGCTACCCGGGTGCGCCCACGACCATGCCCAGCACGGTCAACGCGGCCCGCATCATGCTCTGGGTCATCGTCGGCCTGCAGGTGGTCGGCGTGCTCCTGTACGGCCTGGGCGCGATCGGCGTGGCCGCGGCCAGCGACAGCGCCGAGGACCCCGCGCTCGCGGAGGCGCTCGGCGACATTCCCGTCGGCCAGATGGTGGCGGCTGCCATCTTCGCGGCGGCCTGGCTCGTCTACGCGGTCATGCTGGCCCTCAAGTTCAAGTCCGGTGGCAACGGCGTACGTGTCGCCGCCCTGGTCTTCGGCATCATCACCGCGATCCTGGGCGTCTTCCCGTTCCTCATCATCGGCCTGGTCCACCTGGTGCTGGGCGTCCTGATCGCCGTCTTCGTCGGCAACGCCAACGGCAAGGCGTGGTTCAACCGCCCGCGCCACTGAGCCACCGAGCACCACACGCCGAAGGGCCGCGCCTCCCGTACGAGGGGCGCGGCCCTTGTGGCGTGTTCACCATCAGGGTGTCAACACCGGACAGGCCCAGCCCAGCCACTCGTACGAGGCTCACGGAGCGCACCAAGCTGTCCCGGGCGTTGCGGCCGTGACGCCCACGCTGCCGTCGCCTGCCCGACGGTGGGAGATCACATGCCGTCAAGCACCGACTCGCCATGCCGAGCCCAAGCTTCGCAGCCGCACAGCGGGATCACTTAGCCTGCCCTTGGGCTGTCGGATCGAGGGTGGGTGGCCCTCTGGGACCGGGGGAAGGGGACAACCCTTGTACAGCATCATCGTCGTACCGCCACTGTGCGGCAGGCCGGACGGCCAGATCAGGATCGGCAGCGGTGAACGGCTCGTCTTCGGCAGGACCGAGACGAGGGGCGGCCTCGCCATCGCACACGAGGGAGTGCCCCGGGTCGCCGGGGAGATCACGGCGCACGGGAGCTACTGGTTGCTGAGCAATCTGAGCACGGACCAGACCTATGTGGTGGAGAACCCGGAGGGCGCGGGCGAACACATCAAGGTCGCACCGGGCCGGGTGGAGGCGCCCGTGCCGTTCGAGTTCGCGCGGGTGGTCCTGCCCGCCTCCGGTGAGCTGCTCTCGTTCGACGTCTGGGCTCCCCGGCACAGCTTCCGCAGCGCCGACCGCCATGAGCTGACCGGCGCGGCCACCGCACCGGCGTTCGCCCTGGACCGCGCCAGCCGGTACTTCGCGGTGCTGGTCGCCCTGTGCGAGCCCCGGCTGCGCGGCGAACCGCACGCCCCGCTGCCCGCGGTCGAGCAGTTGGTGGACCGGCTGCGCCCGGCATGGCCGCAGGTCAGCCGCTCCGCCGTCTACTGGAACATCGACTACCTCGCCCTCAAGCTGCGGCTCCGGCCCGGTCCCGAGGTGGCCGAGCCCGGTCGGCGCGTCAACGGCAAGAAGGAGTCGCTGGTCTCGCTCGCGCTGCGCTTCGACCTGGTCCGCGAGGACGACCTCGTCACGCTGGTCGCGGCGACGACCGGCGAGGTGGCCTACCGATGACCGACAAGCCGTACGCCGTCACCGTCCCGAAGGGCTACCGGGTCGGCTCGTGGGAAGTCCGTGAGCCCCTCTCCTCCGGCGCGTTCGCCACCGTCTACGCGGCCCGCCACGCCGGCGACGAGGAACCGGGGGCGGGGCTGCCCCGCCGGGCGGCCCTGAAGTTCCTGCCCACCGGCACCCGCACCCCGCGGCAACTGCGCCACCTGCGCGAACTGGCCGACCGCGAGGTGCGGTTGCTGGAGCGGCTGCGCGCCCCCCGTCTGATCCGCATGTACGAGACCCTGACGGTCGACGATCCGGACCAACCGGAACTGGACGGCGCCACCGTCCTCGTCCTGGAGCAGGCCGAGGACTCCCTGGACGCCGTACTGGACCGGACCCCGACCCCTGACGCGGGCCCCGTGCTGCTGGCCCAGATCTGCGAGGGCCTGCACCAACTGCACCAGGCGGGGTGGATCCACGGGGACCTGAAGCCGGCCAACGTGCTGCTGATGAAGGACGGTTCGGTACGGCTGGCCGACTTCAACATGGCGGCCGAACTGCACGGCACGCACGCCTACGCCCCGGCGTTCGCGACCCCCGACTACACCGCACCGGAGCTGCTCTGGCCCGAGGTCGACGAGCGAGGCACCCGGATACGCCCCACCGCCGACATCTGGGCCTTCGGCGTCCTCGCCCACGTCGTCCTGACCGCCACGTTCCCACTGCCGGGCGCCACCACTCAGGCCCGCGTCGACGCGGCGACGCGCTACGCACGCGGCACCGAGGAACTGCGGCTGTCCCCGAACTCCCGGAGGCCTGGCAGGGAATCGTCCGCGAGTGCCTGGCCGCCACCCACCCGGAGCGCGCCGTCGACACCGCCTCGCTGCTGCGCCGGGTGGAGCAGGCCTCCGGCGCGGCCCGCTCGGCCCGCGTGCCTCGGCTGCGGCCCCGGCGGTGGCGCCGCCCCGTGCTGGCGGGCGCACTCGCCGCGGCGGTGCTGGGGGCGGCGACGGTGACGTACACCGCGCTGCGGGACTCGGACCCGACCGCGGTATCGACGGGGCCGCCCACCTGCGAGAAACCCGCGGTGTACGAGGACGACACCCACGGCCGCGGCTACACGGCGGGCTGGAACGGCACGTGGGACTTCACCATCAAACAGGGTGACGGGGGCAGTCAGGTCAGAGAGACGCAGTGCCTGCTCAGACACCTGCACGGCATCACCGAAGTCGGAGAGGCCGACGGTGACTTCGGTCCCCTGACCCACGCGGCCGTCGTCACCTTCCAGAAGCGGGCCGGACTGGACGCGGACGGAATCGTCGGCCCGAACACCTGGCGCGCGCTGCGCGAGGCCGAACAGCCCTGACCGGTCGAGTCGCGGCGGAGGGTCCGGCGTCGGCCTCGGCTATCACCGCCCGACGTCCTCGTGGCGGCCCGCAGCATGGAGGATCCGGCCGGTGTGAGGGTGTGCGGCACGGTCGCGTCGTGCCGGACGCTGGTGATGAGGCCCGCGTCCCGCAAGTGCGGTGGCGTGTCGGCCGGCGGAGGAGGCGGGCACCCCGGACGCACGGGCGATCTCGCCCGTCCTGCACGTCGACTACCACCCCGCTGTGGACCGTGACGTACACCTGGACGGCCGCGGGATGCTCCTGGTCGCCTGAATCCGTAGCACGCCGCTGTCTCCCGATGAGCTCTGCTTGCGCGGTCGAACGACACCAACTCGGCGTGCCTCGTGCGGTGCCCTGAAAAGTTCCAGGTTCCGCCCGCACCGTGATGGCCGTCATCATGGTGCGGGCGGAACCCTGGGGAGCGTCGACGGCAAGGGCGCCGTGGGCGTCTCCGTCGGCTCTCCCGCGTCGTTTCCCCGGCCCCGGGCCCCGCATCGATCCCCGCACGGTAGCCTCACGTCAACCGGCGTAACAGAACAGCACGTTGAGCAAGAAAGCACTCGGGGGAGCCATGTCGGACCAGCGGCCCGCGCCGCCCTGCACCCCGGCGTCCGGTGAGGCCGCGCTGGAACAGGCGGGGGCGACCCCGCTGCGCCCCGCCGACCCGGCGCACATCGGACCGTACGCGCCGCTCGGACTGCTCGGCAGCGGCGGCATGGGGCGGGTCTATCTGGCGCGGCCCGCCGACGACCGGCCGGGGCTCGCCGCGGTGAAGGTCATCCGGCCCGAGTACGCCGAGGACGCCGAGTTCCGGCGACGGTTCGAGCGCGAGGCCACCGTGCACGGACGGGTCCGCACTCCGTACGCGCCGCAGTTGCTCGGCACCGGGTTCGACGACGAACTGCTCTGGATGGCCACGGAGTACCTGCCCGGTCTCAACCTCGCCGACGCCGTCCACGACTGCGGCAGGCTGGAACCCGTCGGCATGTGGCGGCTGGTGACGGAACTCGGGCGGGCTCTCGCCGCGCTGACCGCCGCCGGTGTCGTACACCGGGATCTCAAGCCGTCCAACGTGATCCTGTCGTCGCGGGGCGCACACGTGATCGACTTCGGCATCTCCCAGGCCGTGGACAGCAGCGCGATCACCACCACCGGCAGTCGCGTCGGCACACCGGCGTACATGTCGCCCGAGTACCTGCGGGACGGCCGCTGCGACAGCGCCTCCGACGTGTTCTCGCTCGCCTGCGCGCTCGTCTACGCCGCGACGGGGCACGCCCCGTTCGGTGACGGCACCGGTGTCGACGTGATGCACCGGGTCGCGTTCGAGGAGCCCAAGCCGGAGATCATGGCCGAAGTCGCCGCTGCCGATCCCGCGTTGGGTGCGCTGCTGACCGCGTGCCTCGCCAAGGATCCCAGCGGACGCCCCACCTCGCAGCAGCTGATCGACACAGCCACGGCCTCCGGGTACGGCCCTGGCCCGGCGTCCACGTGGCAGGAGCCGTTGGGCGCCCGGCTGCTGGAACGGCGGCAGGCCTGCGAGGAACTGGCGCACGCCACCACCCAGCAGACAGGCCATTTCCGCACACCCACGCAACGCGTGGCCGCGCCCACCCCGGGCCCGGCCTTCGGCCCGCCGACGCCACCGGGCGCGTACGGTTCACCGACTCCGCCCGACCAGCACGGCACGGCTCCCGCTCCCGGACAGGCACCGGTTCCGGACGGGACGATCCAGGGGAGCCAGGCCAAGAAGAAGCGGAAGAAGTCGTACCTCGCCGCTCTCGCGGGTTCTGCCGTGTGCGCCGTGGCCGTGAGCGCCTTCCTGGTGACCGGTCCGCTCTTCGACGACACGGCCTCCTCGTCCCCGATGACCGCCGAGACCACCGCGTCCGGCGACGGGACGGCCTCCCCCTCGCCCGACTCCTCCCCATCCTCCTCCCCCACCAGCACGGACAAGGAGCGGCAGGAGAAGGACGAGGCGGAGAAGGAGGCGGGCGGGCAGACCGAGGACGACGAACGACAGGGCGGCTCGTCCGGTTCCAGCGGCGGCGACGCCGGGGTACGGCCGCCCACGGCCACCGTCACCGCCACGTCCGGCACCGGCACCGGCACCGGCACCGGCACCGCTCCCAGCGCCGCGCCGACCAAGTCCGCGACACCACCCGCCGATCCGCCGTGGATCACCCAGTGCACGTACTACTCCGGTGCCGAACTGACCCGGTACGGCGACAAGAACCGACGCGTCACACAGGTCCAGTGCATGCTGGTCAAGCGCGGCTACGGCATCGGTAGCGCGGGCGTCGACGGCCAGTTCGGCACCGACACCCTCTCCGCGGTCAAGCGGTTCCAGGGCGACAAGGGTCTGTCCGTCGACGGCGACGTCGGCCCCGACACCTGGAGGGCTCTTCGCGGTTCGACGTAGTCCCGGTCCGGGACTACGTCAGGTGCGCAGCGCGGGCCCGCCGGCCGGTGACCGACGGGCCCTCCTGCGTGACGGCTCAGTGGAAGAAGTGCCGCGTCCCCGTGAAGTACATCGTGATCCCCGCATTCCGCGCGGCCTCGACGACCAGCTCGTCACGGACCGAACCGCCGGGCTGGACGATGGCCTTGACGCCGGCGGCGCTCAGGACGTCGATGTTGTCGGGGAAGGGGAAGAAGGCGTCCGACGCGACGTAGGAGCCCGCGGCCCGCTCGGCGCCGGCCCGCTCCACCGCCAGCTT
The DNA here is from genome assembly GCF_037201975.1 of Streptomyces sp. TG1A-60. Lineage (NCBI taxonomy): Bacteria > Bacillati > Actinomycetota > Actinomycetes > Kitasatosporales > Streptomycetaceae > Streptomyces > Streptomyces sp. TG1A-60. Next base: position 3,100,296 of record NZ_CP147520.1, read on the forward strand.
GCACGAGTCGACGCGGTTGACCTGCCCCATGCCGACACCGACCGACGCGCCGTCCTTGGCGAGGAGGATCGCGTTGGACTTCACCGCGCGGCAGGCCTTCCAGGCGAACGCCAGCTCGGCCAGTTCGTCGGCGGAGAGGGCGTCGCCGGTCGCGAGGGTCCAGTTCGCGGGGTCGTCGCCGTCGGCCTGGAGCCGGTCCGTGACCTGCAGGAGGGCGCCGCCGTCGACGGGCTTGAGCTCGACCGGGTCGCCGGGCGCGCCCGGGGCCTTCAGGACGCGGATGTTCTTCTTCTTGGCGAGGGCTTCGAGCGCCCCCTCCTCGTAGTCCGGCGCGACGATGACCTCGGTGAAGATCTCGGCGACCTGCTCCGCCATCTCCTTGCTCACCGGCCGGTTGACGGCGATGACCCCGCCGAACGCCGACAGCGGGTCGCAGGCATGCGCCTTGCGGTGCGCCTCGGCCACGTCCGCGCCGATCGCGATGCCGCAGGGGTTCGCGTGCTTGATGATCGCCACCGCCGGCTCGTCGTGGTCGTACGCGGCACGGCGGGCGGCGTCCGTGTCCGTGTAGTTGTTGTACGACATCTCCTTGCCGTGCAGCTGCTCGGCCTCGGCGAGCCCGCCCGTCCCGGAGACGTACAGCGCGGCCGGCTGGTGCGGGTTCTCGCCGTAGCGCAGGGTGTGCGCGCGCTCCCAGGTGGCGCCGAGGAAGTCGGGGAACCGGCCCGCGGCGGAGCCGCTGTCGGCCTCGGCGTCGGCGGGGGCGTAGGAGGACGCGAACCATGAGGCCACGGCGACGTCGTACGCGGCCGTGTGCTGGAAGGCCTCGGCGGCGAGCCGCTTGCGGGTGGTGAGGTCGAAGCCGCCGTCCTTGACGGCGGCGAGGACGTCCGCGTACCGGGCGGGGCTGGTGACGACCGCGACGGAGGGGTGGTTCTTGGCGGCGGCGCGGACCATCGACGGGCCGCCGATGTCGATCTGCTCGACGCACTCGTCGGGGGTGGCGCCGGAGGCGACGGTCTCCCGGAACGGGTAGAGGTTCACGACGACGAGGTCGAAGGGCTCGACGCCCAGCTCTGCGAGCTGCCCCCGGTGGTCCTCCAGACGGAGGTCGGCGAGGATGCCCGCGTGCACCTTGGGGTGCAGGGTCTTGACCCGGCCGTCCAGGCATTCGGGGAAGCCGGTCAGCTCCTCGACCTTGGTGACCGGGACACCGGCAGCGGCGATGCGCCCGGCGGTGGACCCGGTGGAGACGAGCTCGACGCCCGCCTCGTGCAGGCCGCGCGCGAGGTCTTCGAGGCCCGTCTTGTCGTAGACGCTGACGAGCGCGCGACGGATGCCCCGCTTGCCGCTCTCGGCCGTGACAGTGCTGTCGGCGGTCACTGGATAACTACCTTTCGTCCCTCAATGCGATAGCCGTTGCGGGCGAGCCGCCCCACGACATCGACGAGCAGCCTTCGCTCGACTTCCTTGATGCGCTCGTGCAGAGCGCTCTCGTCGTCCTCGTCCCGGACCTCCACCACGCCCTGCGCGATGATCGGTCCGGTGTCGACGCCGTCGTCGACGAAGTGGACGGTGCAGCCGGTGACCCTGGCGCCGTACGCGAGCGCGTCCCGCACCCCGTGGGCCCCCGGGAAACTGGGGAGGAGGGCCGGGTGGGTGTTGACGAACCGCCCGCCGAACCGCGCCAGGAACCTTTTCCCCACGATCTTCATGAACCCGGCGGAGACGACCAGGTCGGGCTCGTACGCGGCGACGGCCTCGGTGAGTGCCACGTCCCACGCCTCCCGGGTCCCGTAGTCCTTGACCCGGCGGACGAAGGTCGCCAGCCCGGCGCGCTCGGCCCTCGCGAGCCCCTCGATGCCGGCGCGGTCGGCGCCGACGGCCACGATCTCGGCGCCGTAGGCCTCGACGCCGGTCGTGGCGATGGCGTCCAGCAGCGCCTGGAGGTTGGTGCCGGATCCGGAGACCAACACGACGAGGCGCTTGGCCACGGGCTTGGCGGCCACGATGGGGCCCTTTCCACGAGTTCTGCGGGGACGTGCGGACGTGCGGGCCTGCCGCCGCACACTTGTACGTTCATACGAATGCTTCACGTCCCGCGATACGGGGAAGTCTACGAAGCGGCCGACCGTCAGCAACGATACCGGCACACAGGACGGCCCCCGTGGGACGGGGGCGTGGCCGGAAGGTAGCGTCTGCGAGGAGCGGGCTCGGGAACGCGGTCGGTGTGTGGGGCGTTCACGGAGTGACAGCTCATGCCCTGCCAGTCATGTCACCGCCGTATTCACAAGGGGAAGACTCACTCCTGATGCCGGACCGCAGCCTCCGCCTTCCTTCGCTCCTGCTGCGCGAGCGGAGTTCTTCCCCCACGCCTCCGCGCGAGAGCGAGGGCACCCCCGAGCAGTCCGGGCAGCCCGGCCGGGACCAGGGCTCAGGTCCTTCGGACGACAACCCGTTCGCGCCGCCGCCCGACGGCGCGCCCGACCGGCCGTGGCAGCCGCGCCGACCCGAGGGCGGCCAGGGTGCCGACGACCGAGACGGGCGCGGTGGTGGTCTGGCGCCGTGGGGCAGGTGGAGCGACCGGCAGCCCGGCCGCTCGTCCGGCGGACCGTTCGGTGAGCGCCCCGGCGGACCGGGCGGTTCCGGCCAGGGCCCCGAGGGAGGCCCGGGTTCCGGACTGCGCTGGGATCCGACGGACCCCGTCCAGCGCCACGCGCGGTACTCGCTGCTCTGCGGCATGTGGGCCTTCTTCTTCGCCCTCTTCTCCTGGCCGTACGTCGCCCTGCTGCTCGGCTCCCTCGCCGTGTACTGGGCGGTCGGCGCCCTGCGCGCCAAGCCCCGTACCCCGGACCCGGCCCAGTCGGCGACCCCCGAGCCGAGCGGCCGGCCCCAGAAGACGGCAGCCATCAGCGGCCTGGTGACCTCCACCCTCGCCCTCACCATCGTCGCCGGCACCTTCACGGCCCAGTTCGTCTACCGGGACTACTACACCTGCGTCAACGACTCCCTGACCACCGCCTCCGAGAAGTCCTGCAAGGAACTCCTGCCCGAGGGCTTCGTACGGGAGCTGCTGGCATCGAGCTAGTGTCCTGCGCCAGTAGTCCGTTGGTAGATCCGTCTCGTCCCGGCGTTTGGGTTCCGGTCGGCGACCAGGCGTGTTGACCGCCGGCGGCCCAGTACGAACCACCTAGGAACTTCCGGCGCAGGGCACTAGTGCCGCGGCCCCGCGACGGAGCGAACGTCGCCTGCCGCGGCACCAGCGGCGGCTCAGACGGCTTCCCCGGGGCTGGGACCGAGGCCGCCGGCGTCAGCGGCGCCGTCGTAGTCGCTCGCCCCCGTCGAGGACATCCCGCGCAGCGCCGCCCAGCGGGCCGCGCGGGAGTTCCGGACGGGCGGCGGCACAGGGGCGGACTCCGCGCCGTAGGGGTCGAGGGCGTCGTACGGTGCGAGACCGTCGTACGACGGCGCCGGGCCCTCGTACGGTCCGGGAGCGTCGGGAAGGGTCTGAGGCTGCGGCACGAGGGTCGGCTCGGTGGTCCGGGGCTCGCCAGGTGTGCCGTCCGCCGTCACGCGCGGCTCGCCGGGCGTCCCCGGGGAAGCCTCGGTTGCCGCCACCCGCTCGGTCGCCCTCGGCGTACGCCGGATCACCCCGGCCGCCGGGTTCCGTCGAGTCCGCTTCACCGCGACCACCCCCTCCCGCCCCCGCCACGACCGCCCCATCAGGGCCACCGGGACCCCGACCACGCTCATCCAGGCCCCGGCCGCGCCGCCCGCCTGCCACCACACAGGCCCGAAGTCGGCCAGCGCGGCGACACCGAGGGGACCGCCGGAGAGGAGGGCGAGGAGGGCGAGGGCGGCGGCGCACAGGGTGGCCGCGAGGAGGGTCGCGGCGGTCGTTCGGCGAACCGACCAGGGGCCGGTCCGGTCAGCCGTGGCCCGGCGCGCGGTGAACCAGCCGACCGTCGCGCCCGCGGCGATCGGCACCGCGCCGACCGCCCAGTAGACCGGCGTCCCCCCGCCCGCCGGGACGGCCGCGAGGAGGGGGAACGGAGGCAGGAAGGCGACCGGATCGGCTGCGTACAGCGGTCCGGTGGTGTGTCCGGCGCCCAGGGCGAAGCCGGGGCCGAGGGCGTAGGCCGCCGCCCACAGCGCCGCGTTCGGGACGAGTGCGAGGCAGAGCAGCAGCACGGCGAAGCGCCCGGACAGCCCCTCGGTGAGCTGGAGGAAGGAGTCGCGGGCCGCACCGCCGTGCCAGACCAGGGACACGGCCACCAGCAGAGCGCCGCCGCCGGTCAGCACGAGCACGCCCGCCCCGGCTGCCCGTGCGGCGGCGGCCGTCAGGTGCCGTCGGCCCTCCGCTCCCGGGGCGCCCCCTAGGAGCGCGGGCAAGGGCAGGCGGGGGCGCCCACACGCCGCCCACACCCCCGTGCCCGCCGCGAGCGCCGCCAGCAGCGGTACGCACAGCGCCGCCCACCACCACGACGGCCGCAGCGCACCACCCGAGGCGTACAGCGTGACCACCGCGCCGACGGCCGTGTATCCGGTGACGAGACCGGCCCACGTCGTACGGGCGCTCGTGCCGGAGCCGTCGTCCGCGTGGTCGCGGGCCGAACGGTGCAGCAGGACCGCCGGCAGGGCTAACAGGAGGAGGGGGACGAGGCCGACGGGGGCGGGTGCGCCGGAGAGCGTGTCGGTGCGGACGAACTCCACGCCGTGGGAGAGCAGCCACAGGACCGCCGCCACGCGCAGTGCCCCGGCGGGACCGCTGTCCGGGTACGGCGAGCTGATCCACAGCACCATCACGAGCGCGGCCAGCGCGCCGAGCCCGAGCCCCGCCGCCAGGACCCCGCCCAGCGCCCCGGCGGCCAGCTCGGACGACCGGCCGCGCGCCCGCGCGAGCAGCGCGGACAGGGGCGACGACGCGTACAGGGATGCCTTCGGCGTTGTGGGCCGCATGGGCCCCGTGGCCCCCGGGGGTGCCGTGGTGGAGGCCGGCCGGGTGCGGTCGGCGGAGTGGTCCGTCCCGGCGGTCGGGTCGTTCGAGTGCGTCACGTCGGCCATGCTCCCAACGACACGCGCTTTACCGGCGTAACGGAGGATTCGCGCACGTGTCGCCCAATATATGTTTATGTTCTTTTCCGTGCGAGGGTCGGACCGGTGAAGGCGGGTACGGCCGGAGGCGACCGGGGGACCGGAGTCCGCGACGAACCGTCCACGCCCAGCGAGACCGAGTGGGACGAACAGCCCCTCTGTGCGGACGACGACACCGACGAACCGGACCCGGCCCCCTCACCCCTGACGCCCGGCCAGGCCTTCGACGCGCTCTACGCGTACTGCGCCCCCACCCTCGTACAGCAGACCTATCTGCTCACCGGGCGGCGCCAGTGCGCCCGCGACGCCGTGGAAGGGGCCTTCCAACTCGCCTGGCAGCGCTGGCCGGAGGTGGCCGTCGACCGGGACCCGGCGGGCTGGGTGCGGGCGGCTGCCCACGAGTACGCCCTCTCCCCCTGGCACCGCCTGCGCCCCCGCGTCCTGCGGCGCCACCACGAGCCGCAGCCGTCCGACCCCGTCGGCCGCGCCCTGTTGAGCGCACTCCTCGAACTGCCACCCCCGTACCGCCGCACGCTGCTCCTCTACGACGGGGTGGGCCTCGATCTGCCCGACACGGCCGCCGAGACGGAGGCGAGCACGCCGGCCACGGCGGGCCGGCTGCTCCACGCCCGCGCGACCGTCGCCGCGCGCCTGCCGGAGCCGGTCGCCCCCGGCGACCTCAGCCGTCTCCTCGCCTCGCTGCCGGCCGGGATCCACCCGGGCCCCGTCGAACCCGCCGCCCTCCGCGCCCGAGCCGACCAGCACGCCCGCCGCTGGACCCACGCCGTCATCGCCTTCACCACGCTTCTGCTCACCACCACGGCCCTCACGCTCCACACCGCCCCCGACCACTACGAATCCCCGGTCCCCCGAGGCACCCCGATCCGCGGCATCCCCCCGAAACCAGCCCCCGGCCCCCTGTCCGCCTCCCAGCAGGCACTCCGGGCAAAGCTCCGGTCAGAAGCAGCCGCAGGCCCGGAGAGGCTCCACCCGGAGGCCCGCTGAGCGGTCGGCCCAGGTGGCGCGGGCGATCGTGCCGCTGGGGCGGCACGGAATCGCCCGTGGGCCCGCACCCCCACCAAGGGGGTACGGGCCCACGAAAGGCTCAGCCGAGCAGAAGTCAGCCGCCGAGGATCTCGCGCGCGAGCTTCGCCGTCTCGGTCGGTGTCTTGCCGACCTTGACGCCGGCGGCCTCAAGGGCCTCCTTCTTCGCGGCAGCCGTACCGGAGGACCCGGAGACGATGGCACCGGCGTGGCCCATGGTCTTGCCCTCGGGCGCGGTGAACCCTGCGACGTACCCGACGACCGGCTTCTTCACGTTCGCCTTGATGAAGTCGGCGGCCCGCTCCTCCGCGTCGCCACCGATCTCACCGATCATCACGATGAGGTCGGTGTCGGGGTCGGCCTCGAACGCGGCGAGCGCGTCGATGTGCGTGGTGCCGATGACGGGGTCGCCACCGATGCCCACCGCCGACGAGAAGCCGATGTCACGGAGCTCGTACATCATCTGGTACGTCAGCGTGCCGGACTTCGAGACGAGACCGATGCGCCCCGGCTTGGTGATGTCACCGGGGATGATGCCGGCGTTCGACTGACCGGGGGTGATCAGACCCGGACAGTTCGGGCCGATGATCCGGGTCTTGTTGCCCTTGGTCCCGGCGTACGCGTAGAACGCGGCGGAGTCGTGGACCGCGATGCCCTCGGTGATGACGACCGCGAGCGGGATCTCGGCGTCGATGGCCTCGACGACGGCGGCCTTGGCGAAGGCCGGCGGCACGAAGAGGACGGATACGTTCGCACCCGTCTTCTCGATCGCCTCGGCGACAGTGCCGAAGACCGGGATCTCGGTGCCGTCGACGTCGACGGTCGTGCCCGCCTTACGGGGGTTCACGCCACCGACGATGTTCGTGCCGTCGGCCAGCATGAGCTTGGTGTGCTTCATGCCCGTGGCACCGGTCATGCCCTGGACGATGACCTTGGAGTCCTTGTTGAGGAAGATAGCCATGGCTGTTCTGTCCCTCGTCCCTTACTTCGCAGCCGCGAGCTCGGCGGCCTTGTCGGCCGCGCCGTCCATGGTGTCCACGCGCTGCACCAGCGGGTGGTTGGCATCGGAGAGGATCTTGCGACCCAGCTCGGCGTTGTTGCCGTCGAGGCGGACGACGAGGGGCTTGGTGACTTCCTCGCCCTTGTCCGCGAGCAGCTGCAGCGCCTGCACGATGCCGTTGGCGACCTCGTCACAGGCGGTGATACCACCGAAGACGTTGACGAACACGGACTTGACGTCCGGGTCGCCGAGGATGATCTCCAGGCCGTTCGCCATGACGGCGGCGGAGGCGCCACCGCCGATGTCGAGGAAGTTGGCGGGCTTGACGCCACCGTGCGCCTCACCGGCGTACGCGACGACGTCCAGGGTGCTCATGACGAGACCCGCCCCGTTGCCGATGATGCCGACCTCACCGTCGAGCTTGACGTAGTTGAGGTTCTTCTCCTTGGCCGCGGCCTCGAGGGGGTTCGCGGCCGCGTGGTCGACGAGCTCCTCGTGGTCGGCGTGGCGGAAGTCCGCGTTCTCGTCCAGGGAGACCTTGCCGTCGAGGGCGATGACGTCACCGGAGGCGACCTTCGCCAGCGGGTTGACCTCGACGAGCAGGGCGTCCTCCTCGACGAAGGTCTTCCACAGGGTGACGAGGATGTCGGCGATCTTGTCGGCGACCTCGGCCGGGAAGTTCGCGGCCTCGACGATCTCGCGCGCCTTGGCGGGGGTCACACCCTCGTTGGCGTCGATGGGGGTCTTGGCGACGGCCTCGGGGCGGGTGGCCGCCACCTCCTCGATCTCCACTCCACCCTCGACCGAGGCGATGGAGAGGAAGGTGCGGTTGGTGCGGTCGAGGAGGAAGGAGACGTAGTACTCCTCGACGATCTCCGGAGCGGTCTCGGCGATCATCACCTTGTGGACCGTGTGGCCCTTGATGTCCATGCCGAGGATGTCCGTCGAACGGGCGACGGCCTCGTCCGGGGTGGCGGCGAGCTTGACGCCGCCGGCCTTGCCTCGACCACCGACCTTCACCTGCGCCTTGACGACCGACTTGCCGCCCAGCCGCTCGGTGATCTCGCGCGCCGCCTCAGGCGTGTCGATGACTTCACCGGCCAGCACCGGTACACCGTGCTTGGCGAAGAGGTCCCTCGCCTGGTACTCGAACAGGTCCACGCGCTTCCGTCCCTATCAGTGATCGCGGTTCGTCTGATGCGTGGGCGTGCCGCGAAGGGCAACGTGACGTCCGCCGAGAGTCACAAGGGAGGCGCACACGGTGTCCGAGCGCGCGGCATGTCCGTCTCGCAGGTTATCGCTGCTTCCGGGAGCCCCCTAAATCGCAGGTCACACCTGAGCGGTGATACCTGTCACATGATGCCGGGTTCACCGGCACCCCGTGCCGCGTGTGCGGGGCCTCACCGGACGGAGGTACGCCCGGTGAGGCCCCTCCGGGGTCCTTCGACCGCTCTGGAGAGCCGCGACCGGCGATCTCCCCCTATGGGAGAGCGCCTGTCACCCGCCCCGGGGCATCCGCCGTCGCGCACGCCCCCTGTCACTGATGCGTTGTCATGTCAGCTTTTCACCGCCCCCTGGCCGGTTCTCCGCTCTTACCGGCGCCCGACGCCCTCACGCACCGTCCGGGATCGGCAACGGCCGCTTCTCGATCGCCGCCGCCATCACCTCGGGAAAGAGATCGGGCGTGCAGGCGAACGCCGGTGCGCCGAGGGCCGACAGCGCCGCCGCGTGGTCGCGGTCGTATGCCGGCGCCCCTTCGTCGGAGAGCGCGAGCAGTGTCACGAACCGCACCCCCGACGCCTTCATCGCCACCACCCGCTTCAGCATCTCGTCGCGTATCCCGCCCTCGTAGAGGTCGCTGATCAGCACGACCACGGTGTCGGCGGGCCGGGTGATCTGCGACTGGCAGTACGCGAGCGCCCTGTTGATGTCCGTGCCGCCGCCGAGCTGGGTGCCGAAAAGGACGTCGACCGGGTCGTCGAGCTGGTCGGTGAGGTCGACGACGGACGTGTCGAAGACGACGAGCCGGGTGATGAGGGACCGCATGGACGCGAGCACCGCGCCGAACACGGACGCGTAGACGACGGACGCCGCCATCGACCCCGACTGGTCGATGCAGAGGACGACCTCCTTCTTCACCGACTGCGAGGCCCGCCCGTACCCGATGAGCCGCTCGGGCACCACCGTCCGGTACTCCGGCAGGTAGTTCTTGAGGTTGGCCGCGATCGTGCGGTTCCAGTCGATGTCGTTGTGGCGCGGCCGGTTGACGCGGGCGCTGCGGTCGAGGGCGCCGGTGAGCGTGGCCCGGGTCCGGGTGGCGAGCCGCTTCTCCAGATCCTCGACGACCTTCCGCACGACGGCGCGCGCGGTCTCCTTCGTCGTCTCCGGCATGGCCTTGTTGAGGGAGAGGAGGGTGCCGACGAGGTGGACGTCCGCCTCCACCGCCTCCAGCATCTCCGGCTCCAGCAGCAGCGTGGACAGGCCGAGCCGGTCGATGGCGTCCCGCTGCATGACCTGTACGACGGAGGAGGGGAAGTACGTCCGGATGTCACCGAGCCACCGCGCCACCGACGGCGCCGACGCCCCGAGCCCCGCCGAACGGTCCTGCCCCGCCTGCGCCTTGTCCCCCTTCCCGTACAGCGCGGTCAGCGCCTGGTCCATCGCCGCGTCCTGCCCGCCGAGCGCGCACCCGGTGCCGTCGGCCGGGTCCCCGCCGAGCACGAGCCGCCAGCGCCGCAACCGCTCGTCGTCCGCGCTCCCACCCGTGTCCGCATCTGGCTTCGTCGTCATGCCCGCACCCCCGTACGGGGCCGGGCCCAAAGGGGAATCACCGGCACGGTCGTCGGGCGGTCGACCGCCCGCGACCCGTGTCCATGACCGTGCCCGTCCCTGGTGTCCATCGCTTCGGCGGCCCGCCTCGGCTCGCGCAGTCCGTCGGTCGTCATTCCCCCACCCCCACAAGGTCGTTGTCGTCGGAGTTCTCCTGGCCGGGCTTCTCCCGGCCCCTGTCCAGGCCGAGCAGCAGACGCACCACCGGCAGCACCGCGTCCGCGCGGTCCTCGTCGAGGCCGGCGGCGAAGCCCGGTATGCCGGACCCGCCGGCCGCCTCGCTCCCCCGCTCCCCCGGCCCACGCCGCACCAGCTCGCCAAGTGTCCGGCGCACCCCCGGCTCGTACGCCGAGAACGTCCGCCGCAGCAACGGCAGTACGTCGGTGAACGCGTCCCCAGGCACCCGCGTCAGCCAGGCGTCCACCAGCGCGAGCAGCCGTTCGTCGTGCACCAGCAGCATTCCGCCGCCTGATCCGCCGCCGACGAACCCCTCGATCCACGCCGCCGCGTCGGCGGGCGCCGTGCCCGGCGACAGCACGAGCCCCATGAGTCGCGCCGTCTCGTTCTGCGCCAACTCCCCGTCGTCCAGCAGGAGTCGTACGGCCCGCCCTCTGATGACCCCGGGAACGGTGTCCCGCGCGGACAGCACGTGGAGCACCGAGTGCCAGCGCCCCCGCATGTCCCCGTTCCCCGCCCCACCCTCCGTGACCGCGTCACCGAGCAGACCCACCGCCCCCTGCACCGCGTCCACATGGCGGCGCATCTCCTGCGCGGCCTCCGCGTCGAGCGCGGCGCACGCGGGTGGCAGCCCGACGAAGACCCGCTCGGCGAGCCCGGCGGCGACCCCGGCCAGCGCGCGGGTGTCGGTGGCGCGGACGTCGCCGTAACGCAGGGAGCGGACCAGGGCAGGGAGCGCCTGGGCGAGGTGGCCGACGTCGGCGTCGAGGGCGGCCCGGTCGGCCAGCACCCGCATCACGGCCGGCAGGGCGTCGGGCAGTTCGGCGAGGAGGCAGCGCTCGGCGAGTCCCGTGACGGCGGCGAGCGACCGGGCCATGAGCGCGTCCGCCTCGGCCTTCGCGGTCGTCGCGGAGAGCACGGTCGTCCCCCACACCCCGGCCTCGGCGACCCGCACCGACAGCTCCGGCTCCCAGCGCAGCCGCCAGGTCTCCCGGAACGTACCCGTGCCGCCGCGCGAGGTCGTCTGCTCGCCCCACACGACGCCGAGCAGCCGCAGCCGGTGGAGCAGTCGGCTGCGCTCCGCGTCGTTCTCCTTGCGCAGGTCGAGCTCCAGCTCCCGGTCCGACGCCTCCGGGGTGAGCCGCAGCCGCCGCTGGAGCCGCGTGAGGTCCCGCTGCAACGGCACCGACGGCGCCGACTCGGGCACCTCCCCCAGCACATCTCCGACCACCAGTCGGTCGTGCACCAGCGACAGCGGTACGTTCGAGCCCTCGCACATCACCGCCCGTACGGCGTCGGTGGTCTCCGTCAGGCCCGGCAGCGGGCGCCCCCGCATCACGGCCAGCGTCTCGGCCAGCCGCACCGCCTCGATGACATGGGCGGAGGAGACGATCCGGTCCTCCGCACGCAGCAGCCCCGCCACCTTGGTCAGCCACCGCTCCACGGGACGGTCGGGCGCGCCGAACAGATGCCCGTACCAGCCCGGCGAGTCGATGCCCGCCCCGTAGCCGCCGGCCCGGGACAGCCGCCGGTGCGTCCACGGCACCCAGGTCATGTCGGCCTTGACCTTGGGCAGTCCCTTCAGCAGCGCCCGGTCGGCGGCCACGGTCCGCTTCTCCCGCAGCGCGGGCACGTGCCAGGCCCCGCACACCACGGCCACGCCGTCGTCCCCGAACTCCTTCCGCGCCGCCCTCAGTCGCAGCCGCATGTGCGCCTCGCGCGCCGGGTCCCGGTCGCGCCCCCCGGTTCCGTACACCGCCCGCAGCGCCTCCATCGCCTCCTCCAGCACGACGAACGGCGCGAAGGCGTCTCCGCCCGTCCCCCGATGCTCGACCACGTCCTCCCACCACCGCTCGGCGTCGTCATGGCCGGCGACTTCGGCGAGCGCGGCCAACGGATCCCCCCGCACCGCCTCCCCGGCCGGTTCCGCGACGGCTTCCCCGGCTGCCTCCCCCCTCCCCCACACCAGCGAGTGCGTGGCCGGCAGGTCGATGAAGCGGGCCGGGACGCCGTGGGCCAGGGCCCAGCGGATGGCCACCCACTCCGGGGAGAACTCGGCGAGGGGCCAGAAGGCGCAGCGGCCGGGCTCGTCCACCGCGTGGGCGAGGAGGGCGACCGGGGGCCGCATGTCCTCGTCGGCGGCGAGCGGGATCAGCGCGTCCGCCTCCGGTGGCCCCTCGATCAGCACCACCCGGGGCCGGGCCGCGTCCAACGCCGCCCGCACGGCCCGCGCCGAGCCCGGCCCGTGGTGCCGTACACCGAGCAGCAACGGCCCGCCACCGGGCGCTCGCAGCCCAGCGCGCGCCTCCACGCCACCGTGCGCATCCGCCTCGGCGGCCGGGCCCGTGGAGCAGGACCGAACGCCGTCGGCGGTCTCCGCCGTTCCCGCCCCCCGCCCCGTCACGCGCTCACCTCGCGGCAGGCACGGTAGAAGTCCGTCCAGCCGTCGCGCTCGCGCACGACCGCCTCCAGGTACTCCCGCCAGATGACGCGGTCGGCGGCCGGGTCGCGGACGACGGCGCCGAGAATGCCGGCGGCGACGTCGGAGGCGCGCAGGACGCCGTCGCCGAAGTGGGCGGCCAGGGCGAGCCCGTTGGTGACGACCGAGATCGCCTCGGCGGTCGACAACGTGCCGCTGGGAGACTTCAGCTTCGTACGGCCGTCCGTCGTGACGCCGTCGCGCAGCTCGCGGAAGACGGTGACGACGCGGCGGATCTCGTCGATGCCGTCCGGCGCGGCCGGCAGATCGAGGGAGCGGCCGATCTGGTCGACGCGGCGCGAGACGATGTCGACCTCGGCGTCGGCGCTCTCCGGCAGCGGCAGCACCACGGTGTTGAAGCGGCGGCGCAGGGCGCTCGACAGGTCGTTCACCCCGCGGTCGCGGTCGTTGGCCGTGGCGATGAGGTTGAAGCCCCGCACGGCCTGCACCTCCTGCCCCAGCTCCGGTATCGGCAGCGTCTTCTCGGACAGGATCGTGATCAACGAGTCCTGAACGTCGGCCGGGACACGGGTCAGCTCCTCGACGCGGGCCGTCATGCCCTCAGCCATGGCCCGCATGACGGGACTGGGCACGAGGGCGTCGCGGCTCGGACCGTGGGCCAGCAGCTGCGCGTAGTTCCAGCCGTAGCGGATCGCCTCCTCCGGGGTGCCCGCCGTGCCCTGCACGAGCAGCGTGGAGTCGCCGCTGACGGCCGCCGCCAGATGCTCGGACACCCAGGTCTTGGCGGTGCCGGGCACGCCGAGCAGGAGCAGGGCGCGGTCGGTGGCGAGGGTGGTGACGGCCACCTCGACGATGCGGCGCGGCCCGACGTACTTCGGTGTGATCACCGTGCCGTCCGGGAGCGTGCCGCCGAGCAGATAGGTGGCGACGGCCCACGGCGAGAGCTTCCAGCGGGCCGGCCTGGGCCGGTCGTCCTGGGCGGCCAGCGCGGCGAGTTCACCGGCGAAGGCGTCCTCCGCGTGGGCCCGCAGCACTTCACCGCCCGTCCGCGCGTCCGCAGGCGCGCCGACACGGGCATCCGTGTGCGCACCCATGTGCGCGTTCGCGGGCGCGGACTGGTTGCGGCTCGGGTCGGCAGTGGTCGTTCCAACAGACGCAGGCATGGCTGAGTCCCCCTCCAGCTCGGCCGGTTCGGATCTGCTGACCACACTGCACCACGCCACTGACAATCCAGTCTGACCTGCGAAAATTGGATCGCGCAAGCCAATTGTCAGTGGTGGGATCTACCTTCGGAACATGACTCAGCAGGGGGTGCGCTGGACGGCTGAGCAGGTGCTGGCATTGGCACCTGACGCCACGTCGCGCAAAGCCGGAAGCAAACTCGGCGCGGCCGGGCCGTGGTCGGATGCAGGCACTTCGGACGAGGGGACGGTGTGGGGACTGTGCAAAGGAAGTGGCAGCAAGCCGTATCGGACAGTTGTGGACATCGCGGACTCCGCCGGGCCCGCCTACAAGTGCAGTTGTCCGAGCAGGAAGTTCCCGTGCAAACACGCGCTGGGGCTGCTGCTCCTCTGGTCGGGCGACACCACCGCGGTGCCGTCTGGGCAGGCACCGGACTGGGCGGAGCAGTGGCTTGCCGGCCGCCGCGGGCGCGCAGCGGAGAGGACGACGAGGACGGCCGCGGCATCTGGGGCCACGTCCGCTGACGCCGAGGCGGCGCGGCGCCGAGCCGAGCGGCGCGCCGACCGGATCACCGCGGGCGCGGCGGAGCTCGAACAGCGCCTGACCGACCTTCTCCGTGGCGGCCTGGCCGCCACGGAGCAGGCGGGGTACGGCCTGTGGGAGGAGACGGCGGCCCGCATGGTTGACGCCCAGGCTCCCGGGCTGGCCGCCCGCGTGCGGGAGTTGGGTGCCCTTCCGGGCTCGGGGCCCGGCTGGCCGGTCCGTCTCCTTGAGGAGTGCGCCCTCCTCCATCTTCTGGACCAGGGGTGGCTGCGCCGCGAGCACCTCCCGGACGGCCTGGCGGCCACGGTCCGTTCGCGGGTCGGCCTGCCCGGCTCCCCGGAGGGCACGCCGGTCCGCGACCGCTGGCTCGTCCTCGCCCAGTACGACACGTCCGACTCCCGCCTCACCACCCGCCGCATCTGGCTCCACGGCACCGAGTCCGGCCGCACGGCACTGCTCCTCTCCTACGGAGCCGCCGGCCGTGCCCCCGAACTGTCGCTCCCGGTGGGGCTGGCCTTCGAGGCGGAGGTGTCGGCGTACCCGGGCGCGGGACAACTACGAGCGGCCCTGGGCCAACGATTCACGGCGCCCGAGCCCGCCACCGTACGACCGCGGGGGGTCGCTCCGGCCGAAGCGGCGGCCCGTTACGGCGAGGCCCTGCGGGACGACCCGTGGCTGGACTCCTCCCCGGTCACCCTCACCCGCGTCATACCGACCCCGGACGGCGACTCCTGGCAACTGGCCGACGCGGACAGCGACCTCGCCCTCCCCCTCACCCCTTCCGCCCGGTCCCACCCGGGCCTGTGGCGCCTCGTCGCCCTCTCCGGCGGCACGCCCGTGGCGGTCTTCGGCGAGTGCGGCCACCGGGGCTTCACACCGCTGACGGCCTGGGCCGAGGGGACCGCTCCCGGGGAAGCACAGGGGACGCTCGGGCAGGCGGTGGCGCTGTGCTGAGTGGCGGCGCAGCCAGCGGCGGGAGCAGCGGCTCGTGGCATACGGAAGGAACCTCATGACCGGCACATCAGATGCTCCGGCGGGCCTCTCCTGGGAGGAACTCGTCACCACGGCGTTGCTCGGCACTGATCGTCGTACTCCGCCGGGGTCGGTGTCGGGCCGGGAGGCACCCGCGGTCCTGATGGACGCGGCGGCCGTGGAGACCGTACGGCGCAGGGCGGGGATACGGCCGGTGCGGGCGGCGGCGCGGCCGGAGCCGGCGGCGCCGGATCCCCGGCCTCGGCTGCCGCCCGCCGCGACGCGTCGGCTGGCGACGTTGCTGGCCGACCGGCCCGGCACGGGCGGCGGCCGTCGGGGTGCGGCACCCGACCTGATGGAGCTGCTGCCCCAGTGGCTGGCGTTGGCCAACTCGTACGGCTACGCGGCGCCCCCGGAGGCCCTGCCCGCGCTGCTGGACGCGGCGCGAGGCCGTACGGATCTGCGTCCCGCCGCCCTGGCCTTCGCGGGCCCGCGGGCGCTGTGGCTGGCCCGGCTGAACACGGACTGGAGGTTCGCGCTGCGTGCCGCGCCGGGCGGCGGCACCGCGCTGCCCGGTCCGGACGAGCGGGAGAGGGTCCAACAGCTGTGGCGAGAGGGCCTGTTCGCGGAGCGCGTCGCGCTGCTCACAACGATACGGGCCCGGGATGCCGCCGTGGCACGGGAGTTGCTGGCATCCACGTGGCCGACGGAGCGGGCCGAGGACCGGCTCATGTTCCTCGACACACTCCGCACGGGGCTGGCGGCGCGGGACGAGCCGTTCCTGGAAGCCGCGTTGGGTGACCGCAGCCGCAATGTGCGGGCCATGGCAGCGGAGTTGCTTTCCGCGTTGCCCGACTCGGCGCTCGCGGGGCGGATGGCGAAGCGGGCGACCGCGTGCGTGGCCGTCGACCGCACGAGCGGTACGGCCGCGAGCGGGACGCCCACGATCGTGGTCGAGGCCCCGCACGCGTGCGACCCCGGCATGGAGCGCGACGGTGTGCTGCCCAAGGCCCCGGCCGGACGGGGCCAACGGTCGTGGTGGCTGGTCCAGTTGGTGGAGGCGGCGCCGCTCGGGGCGTGGTCGCGGCGGTTCGGGGGGCGTACGCCGAAGGAGATCCTTGCGCTGCCGGTCGCCGACGACTGGCAGAGCGAGCTGCACGGGGCGTGGTGCCGGGCGGCGGTGCGGCAGCGGGACGCCGAGTGGTCGCGGGCGCTGTTGGGGCCGCCCTCCACTCCGGAGGCCGGGGGGCCGGGGGCCGTGTCGCCGGCCGAGCGGGCCAAGCTGCTGGCGACCTTGGAAGGCGGGGAGCGGGCCGAGTGGGTGGCCGGGTTCATCGCCACACACGGCCTGTCGGAGGCGTTCCAGCTACTCGGGGCGTGCGCGGTGCCGTGGGCTCCGCCGCTGGGGCGGGCCGTGGTGGACGCGCTCAACATCGCGCGGGACGCGGGCAGCTACCCCTGGAGTTTCAGCGGGGTGATGGGGTTGGCCGAGCGGTGCCTGGACCCTGCGGAGGCTGTGCGGCTCGAGCCGCTCACGGCTACGCCGGAGGACGCCGAGGATGCGGCGCCGGGCGCGGGGGGCTATTGGGCAGAGGCATTCCAGCGGCTTTCGACGACACTGCGGTTGCGGGCCACGATGTGTAGGGAGCTGGCACCGTGAACTGGGGACGCCTGAGAGTTCGGGGTGAGGTTCTCTGGCGGGCGCGGATTGGTCGTGGTTGCTCGCGCGATCCCGCGCCCCGGAAAGCATGGGGCCGCCCGGGGTTTTCACGTGCTCGGGGAACTGCGCGACAGGCCCCCACCCAACCCGCCCGCCCGCCCCAACGACCCTGCGGTCTACGCCCCGGCGGGCTGTCGGACGTTCGTGCGTACCCAGTCCACGATCGACGCGGTCGTCGCGCCCGGCGTGAAGATCTCCGCGACACCCTTGTCCTTCAGGGGCGCGATGTCGGCCTCGGGGATGATGCCGCCGCCGAAGACGAGGATGTCCTCGGCGTCACGGTCCTTGAGGAGGTCGATGACGGCGGCGAAGAGGGTGTTGTGGGCACCGGAGAGGATGGAGAGGCCGATCGCGTCGGCGTCCTCCTGGATCGCGGTGTCGACGATCTGCTCCGGCGTCTGGTGGAGGCCGGTGTAGATGACCTCCATACCGGCATCGCGCAGCGCCCGCGCGATCACCTTGGCTCCACGATCGTGGCCGTCGAGTCCCGGCTTGGCCACCACCACGCGGATCGGACCGGCTGTTGCACCCATCACTGCCTCCCTGAAACGACTACAACCAACCCGTAACAGACCAGAGCCTGACATGTCACGCCAACCGCGCGAAGTGAATGAACGTTGTCCCCAGCATCCCGCAACCGGCAGTTTCACGGTGGAGAGCGAGGGGGAAATCACCCGTGGGACACGTTCGCCGCGCACTGCTCCCGGTTTCCGCGGCTCACGCGTCGCGGGGACTTGAGTGATCGCCCAGGCGATCGCGGCATCCGGACCGTTCGCGGGGCCGACTGCCACAGGGCCCCGTGGCGTGCGCGTCACGGGGGAAGCGTGCGCAAGGAGAGTCGTCAGAGGGGTGCCGCGTCCGTTCCACCGCCTGCGGGAGGTCAGGGTGGCGGGGCGGATCGGCACCGGCAGACGGCAGTTGGCAGGGCAGCGGGGAGTCAGGAAGGGCCGACCCCTCGTCGCGTGATCGGCGCCTCACGCGTCGTACACGCACCGCGCGGCGCGTACGACACACGCATCGCGTCACCCCCACCCCGCCACCCGCCGCCCACACCACGACTTTCCACGAGGGCACACGGGGAGGCACAGGCGTCCGCCCGTCTGCCGACGGGAGGTCGGGCATGAAGGTCACCAGGGCGGTAACGCCCTTGCTGCCGCTCTGCGAGCGGCTCCTGCCCACCAGACCGGCGGGGATTTCCGCCGCCCTCCTCAGGGCGACCGCCCTGGAGCTGGCGATCCTCGCCGGGCATCTGCTGCTCTACCCGTCCGGGATGACGCAGGAGCGCCGGGTCGCCCCCACGCCTCCCCCGCCCGACGCCCCCCGGCTGCCGACCGAGGAGAAGCCCCCGGCCATCCTCCTGCACGGCTTCATCGACAACCGCTCGGTCTTCGTCCTGCTCCGCCGCTCCCTCGCGCAGCACGGCGGCCGGCACATCGAGTCGCTCAACTACTCCCCCTCACCTGCGACATCCGCACCGCCGCCGAGCTGCTCGGCCGGCATGTCGAGGACATCTGTGAGCGCACGGGCCAGGAGCAGGTGGACATCGTCGGTCACAGCCTCGGCGGACTGATAGCGCGGTACTACGTGCAGCGGCTCGGCGGCGACAGCCGCGTCCGTACGCTCGTCACGCTCGGCACCCCGCACGGCGGCACCCGTGTCGTGCCGCTGGCGAACGCGCACCCGATCGTCCGGCAGATGCGGCCGGGTTCTCAGGTACTGGAGGAGCTGCGGGAGCCTGCGCCGGGATGCCGTACGCATTTCGTGGCGTTCTGGAGCGACCTCGACCACCTGATGGATCCGCTGGAGACCGCCTGTGTCGAGCACCCGGACCTGATGTCGCGGAACATCCGGGTCACCGGCATCGGCCACCTCGCCCTGCCCGTTCACCCCGCCGTCGCCACCGGAATACGGCAGGCGCTCGACACTTCCCTGACCGGTGCCGCCACCGCCGCCGACCCGGGCGGCCTGACCGTCGCGTGAGCCCGACAGCTCACGCGAAAACGCGGTGACCCTCGCCACTACTGGAAGGCGAAACAGGGACGTAAGGCGATAAACGCCGCGCAAGCCCACGCGCCCGCCTCACGACACCCCTCCACACGGCAACAACGCGCCCCACCTCCGGCACGCCGTCACCCGGAGAAAGCACGCGCCCCCGTCGGCGCGGCCGTCCCACACGGCCACCCGGTATCGAACAGGCTTCGAACGCAAAGCCAAAGTCGTGCCCACAGACCGCCGAAAGACGCTCGAATGCCCGTTTCCTGTGCGCCCGAAACCCGTTGAAGATTGTCGCGCCCGCGCACCGCCGGGTACAGTCACCGCACTGCTCTGCCAGCCCCTGCCGTCGAGGCGAAAGAGAAGTTGGTGAACGATCGTCACCCGTCGGGGACCGCAACACCCTCGACTCCGGCTTCCGAAGCCGACCCGGCGCACTACGCGTCGTACGGCCACCAGGAAGTCGGCTACGGCGACTTCACCACGTACGGCGACTACACCGCCACAGGTTTCGCCTCCGGCACGGGTCCCCACACAACCGTCACCGGAACCTTCGAAACCGACCCTCTTTTCGGTGATCTTCCCGGCAAGGACACGGGCACCGGCTCAAACGACGCCTCTCAGTGGGCGACGGGCAGCCACCGGACACTGAACTACGACCCGTACGCCGCACAGCACCAGGCCGCGTACGACACGGGCAGCTACGACACGACGCCCTGGTCGGCCGATCACGAGCATCTCGCCGCGGTCCCCGCGCAGTCCACGAGCCCCGACGTCAGTGGCCAGTGGGACGCGCGCGGCTGGCTGCACGCCGACGCCGAACAGCTCGGCGAGTCCGGCCAGTTGGAACAGAACGACCAGACCCAGCAGTGGGTCGGCACCCAGCACTTCGACACGGGCGCGTTCGACGCCACGCAGTGGAACAGCGACGGCACGCCGGCCACCGACGAACACGACGCCGCCTCCGACTCGTACGACGCGCACGAGCACCCCCGGACCGAAGTGGTGGACTTCTCGGCCGAGGCCGTGGACTTCGCCCAGCAGGCGACCGCCACCTTCGAGCAGGTCACCCCGCACGACCAGGACCAACCCCCCTCCGCCGACGACGGGTTCGAGGCCGACGACGCCACACTCCTCGACGGCGAGGAGGAGGCCTCCCCGGCGGCCACCAAGAGCGCGAGCCCTGGTCGCGCCGCCGCCCGCGCGGCCTCGCGGTCACGTCGGCGCGCTCCGGCCAAACGTTCCGCCCTGCTGACCGTGGCCGTTCCGTCGGCCTGTGTCATGGGTGTCGCGGGCATCGCGGCGGCCTCCGTCGGCGCCGTGTCGGACGACTCGGAGACGACGGCGACGGTCAAGTCGGACGTCACCGCCGTGAAGCCGTCCACCGCCAACAACCAGCTCGACACCCAGCTGGAGCGCCTCTCCGCCGAGGCGGACGACTTCGCCGAACGGGCGAGCCGGACCCAGGAGCGCATCGACCTCAAGACCCAGCAGGAGCTTGAGCAGAAGAAGGCGGCGGCCGAGGCGGCCCGCAAGGAGCGGCTGCGTCCGAAGTTCGCCCTGCCGGTCTCCAAGCTCGGACTCAGCGCGTACTACGGGCAGTCCGGCGTCAACTGGATGTCCCTGCACACCGGCATCGACTTCCCCGTCTCGTACGGCACCCCGGTGCTGGCCGCGACCGACGGCACCGTGCGCACCGAGTGGAACAGCGCCTACGGCAACATGGTCATCGTGACGGCCAAGGACGGCACCGAGACCTGGTACTGCCACCTCTCCACGTACAAGGTCGCCTCGGGTACGACCGTCAAGGCCGGCGACACCATCGCGTACTCGGGTAACTCGGGCAACTCGACCGGCCCGCACCTGCACTTCGAGGTGCACCCGGCGGGCGGCTCCGCCATCGACCCCCTGTCGTGGCTGCGCAGCCACGGGCTGGACCCGGCGTAACGGACTCCGGCGCGACGGATACGGGAACGAAGACAGGGCCCCTGCTCAGCAGGGGCCCGAGTCATGTCACCGAAGAGCTCGCTACAGCTTCTCCACCGGCGCATAGCGCAGCAGCAGCCGCTTCGGCTTGGTGTCGCCGAAGTCGATCGTCGCCTCCGTGTTCGCGCCAGTGCCCTTGACGCCGACGACCGTGCCGAGGCCGAACTGGTCGTGGGTGACGCGGTCGCCGACGGCCAGGGAGACGACCGGCTTCTCGGCGGCGGTGCGGCGGGTCGCGAAGCCGGACGCGCCGGAGGCGGAGGACCGGGAGCGCGAGGACGACAGCGACGACGCGAGGCCGGCGGCAGGGCCCGAGGAAACCGGCGCGGAGGCACCCGTCCGCTTCCACTCCAGGTGGGTGGCCGGAATCTCCTCCAGGAAGCGGGACGGCGGGTTGTAGGAGGGCTGGCCCCAGGCGCTGCGCAGCGAGGACCGGGTGAGATAGAGCCGCTCACGGGCGCGGGTGATGCCGACGTACGCGAGGCGACGCTCCTCCTCCAGTTCCTTGGTCTGGCCGAGGGCGCGCATGTGCGGGAAGACACCGTCCTCCATGCCGGTCAGGAAGACGACCGGGAACTCCAGGCCCTTGGCGGTGTGGAGGGTCATGAGCGTGATGACGCCCGAGCCGTCCTCCTCCTCGTCCGGGATCTGGTCGGAGTCGGCGACGAGGGCGACCCGCTCCAGGAAGGAGGCGAGCCCACCGGCCGCCGCTGCCGCGCCCGCTTCCCCGCCCTCACCCGGGGTCGCGGTCTCGCTCCCGCCGGTCTCCTGCTCGAACTCCAGGGCCACGGCGGCGAGTTCCTGGAGGTTCTCGATGCGGGTCTCGTCCTGCGGGTCCGTGGAGGCCTGCAACTCGGCCAGATAGCCGGTCCGTTCGAGGACCGCCTCCAGGATCGTCGCCGCTCCGGCGCCGGAGTCGACGACGGTCCGCAGGTCCTCCATCAGCGTGTTGAACCGCTTGACCGCGTTCGTCGACCGGGCCGCCATGCCGTACGCCTCGTCGACGCGCTTCAGCGCCTGCGGGAAGCTGATCTTCTCGCGCTGCGACAGCGCGTCGATCATCGCCTCGGCACGGTCGCCGATGCCGCGCTTGGGCACATTGAGGATGCGGCGCAGCGGGACGGAGTCCTCGGGGTTGGCGAGGACACGCAGATACGCGAGGACGTCCCGGACCTCCTTGCGCTCGTAGAAGCGGACGCCGCCGACGACCTTGTAGGGCAGGCCGACGCGGATGAAGACCTCTTCGAAGACACGGGACTGGGCGTTCGTACGGTAGAAGACGGCGACGTCTCCGGCCTTCGCGTCGCCCGCGTCCGTCAGCCGGTCTATCTCCTCGGCGACGAACTGTGCCTCGTCGTGCTCGGTGTCGGCGACGTACCCGGTGATCCGCGCGCCCGCGCCCGCGTTCGTCCACAGGTTCTTGGGGCGGCGGGACTCGTTGCGCTCGATGACCGCGTTGGCCGCGGAGAGGATCGTCTGCGTGGAGCGGTAGTTCTGCTCCAGCAGGATCGTCGTCGCGTCCGGGTAGTCCTCCTCGAACTGGAGGATGTTACGGATGGTCGCGCCGCGGAAGGCGTAGATCGACTGGTCGGCGTCACCCACGACGCAGAGCTCGGCGGGGGGCACGTCCCACTCGCCGGGCGGTACGTCGACGGGGTGCTCTGAGGTACCGACCAGCTCTCTGACCAGGGCGTACTGTGCGTGATTGGTGTCCTGGTACTCGTCGACGAGGACATGGCGGAAGCGGCGCCGGTAGTGCTCGGCGACGTCCGGGAAGGCGCGGAGCAGGTTGACCGTCGTCATGATCAGGTCGTCGAAGTCGAGTGCGTTCGCCTCACGGAGGCGGGACTGGTAGAGCGCGTAGGCCTGGGCGAGGGTCTTCTCGAAGCCGTCGGAGGCCTGGGCTGCGAAGTCCTCCTCGTCGATCAGCTCGTTCTTCAAGTTCGAGATCTTGGCGCTGAAGGACTTGGGCGGGAAGCGCTTGGGGTCGAGGTCCAGGTCACGGCAGACGAGCGCCATCAGCCGCTTGCTGTCGGCGGCGTCGTAGATCGAGAAGGAGGACGTGAAGCCGAGCTTCTTGCTCTCCCGCCGCAGGATGCGGACACACGCGCTGTGGAAGGTCATGACCCACATCGCGGTTGCGCGCGGGCCGACGAGCTGCTCGACGCGCTCCTTCATCTCGCCCGCGGCCTTGTTGGTGAAGGTGATCGCGAGGATCTGGCCCGGGTGGACATGCCGCTCACCCAGCAGGTGCGCGATGCGGTGGGTGAGCACCCGCGTCTTGCCCGAGCCGGCGCCGGCCACGATGAGCAGGGGGAGCCGGCGTGCACCACGGCCGCGCGCTGGTTCTCGTTCAGCCCGTCCAGGAGCGCCGCCGCGTCGAGGGCGGGGCGGGCGGCGCCGTCGCGGTAGTACGCGTCCCGGTTCGGCGGCAGGTCGAACTTCCCGCCGAACAGGTCGTCCGGAAGCGGCTCCGGCACGTGATCGTCCTCGGGCGGCGGCGGGGGTCCCTCGTCATGGCCGCGGGGGGCCTGGAGGTCCGCCAGGAAGCTGTCGTCAAAGAGGCTGCTCATCGCTCTCCGAGTCTAGGCGCCCGCACTGACAGCGAGGGGCCGCCCCGGGAAGTCCGCGCCCACTACCCAACGGAACCACCCCGGAACGCTGAGCGATCGAGCATATCGCCTATCGCGCCGAAGGGGCCAAGGTCACGAAAACGTATCGGACATATCGAACACCAACCTTCACACGAGCCACACCAGTTGGCTAGCTTTTCCCCTCAGACCATGCGACCCAACCGGCGAACGTCGCCGGGCCGCACGGCCTCCGCCGAGTCCGGCACGCCTCCCGTGGCAGCCGGAGCCGGGGACCCACCGAACTCTGGGGTGAATCGACCCGACCGCCGCTCGCGGCAAGGGTCGTAGGGCAGACCTTCCGAAAGCTTGCGCCCGAACCCGACAGCTAACTCGGTAGGCGGACAACGGAAGGAGACGCCGAACCATGGCGCCGCACCGCAAGCCGCGTCCGACCGGCCGAACACGCGCGGGCATACGCACACCCGCGCTCGCCACGGCCGCCCTCACCTCCGTGGCCCTGCTCTCCCAGACGGCCACCGCCGCTCCGTCGGCCGACGACAAGCCGAGCCTGGAGGAGGTCGAGAAGAAGGTCGACGACCTCTACCGTCAGGCCGGGACGGCGACCGAGAACTACAACGCGGCCAAGGAGAAGACGTCCCAGCAGAAGAAGAAGGTCGACACCCTCCTCGACGACGTCACCGAGCGCACGGAGAAGCTCAACGAGGCACGGGAGCAGTTGGGGTCGTTCGCCGCCGCCCAGTACCGCGCGGGTGCGGCAGCCCCCGACCAGGCGTCACTGCTCCTGGCGGACGACCCAAAGGACTACTTCGACCAGGACCAGCTGATGGGCCGGTTGACGGACCGCCAGAAGGGCGCCGTCGACGCGTACGTCACGCAGCAGGCCGAGGTGACGGAGCAGCGCCGGAAGGCGAGCGACAGCCTCGAACAGCTCACCGAGTCGCAGAACGCCCTCAAGACCAGCAAGGCCGAGGTCCAGGCGAAGCTCGCCGAGGCCCGCCGGCTCCTCTCCACGCTCACCGCCGAGGAGAAGGCCCGGCTCGCCGCGATCGAGCAGCGCGAGCAGGAGGAGGCCGAGCGCAGGGCTGACGAACTGACCCGCCGGCAGGCGGCGGCCCAGTCGGCGACCGAGGAGACCCTGGGGGCACCAAGGGCCCAGGGGACCCCGGAGGGGGCTCCCACCGGCGCGGAGACGTTCGCCACCGGCACCGAGACCTCCGCCCCGGCCGAGGACGCCACCTACGCCTCGAAGGCCGCCAAGGCCCTCGCCTTCGCCCGCGCCCAGGTCGGCAAGCCGTACGTCTGGGGCGCGACCGGCCCCGGTTCCTACGACTGCTCCGGCCTCACCCAGGCCGCCTGGAAGGCCGCCGGCGTCGACCTCCCCCGCACCACCTACGACCAGGTCACCGCCGGCACCGCCGTCTTGCTCGCTGATGCCAGGCCCGGCGACCTCGTCTTCTTCTACGACAACCTCGGCCACGTCGGCCTCTACATCGGCAACGGCATGATGATCCACGCCCCGAAGCCGGGCGCGTACGTGCGCGAGGAGTCGGTCTTCTACGACGGGGAGTCGTCGATCCGCAGCGTGCTGCGACCGGCGTAGGCGACGGCGCTCGGGCAGCCGGCGTCGGGTGCCGTCAGGTCCAGAGGACCGCGATGAAGACGTTCACCGTCGTCAGGGCGCCCACCAGCCCGAACAGCCGCTTCTCCACCGTCTCCTCGTCCCGTTTCACGTACACCAGCCCCAGGATCACGATCAGCAGCGCCAGTTTGACGCCGATCTTGATGTTGTTGACGGGCTGGTCGTCGGCCTGGTTGAGGCCGACGAGGAGGGCGCCGGTGACGAGCATGACGAGGGCACCGTGGAACATGGCCGGGACGAAGCGTGCGGTGCCCTGGCCCATGGCCTTCAGCTGGGTGAGGAAGCCTCCGAGGAGGGAGGCGATGCCGATGATGTGGAGGGCGACGAAGAGGTGGATGAGTACGTCCATGGGCGGAGCCTAATGAGAGGCCCGTGTGGTCTCGGGCACCGGGGCGGGTGCGGGGTCGGTGCTCCGTGGCGCCCGGGACGCGGTCCCCGACGCTGAACGACCTTGCATATATGCGCTCCATAGCACCATCCCGTCCCCGCCGGGCTCGGAATCGCCGCATCGGTCATCGCACAGCGTGAAGTTGGCGGCGCCCGGGAGGGATCACGGTCACATACGGTCACCCCGCGGTCGGTGCACGCCACTTCCGCACAACGCGTTACCGGGCCGATACGCCCCGGCTTAGCGTCCTTCATCAGGTGACCGACTCCCCACCGCCGCCCGGGCCAGGGGCGGCAGTCGGACACCACCGCCGAGAAGGTCCGGCGGCGTCCCGCTCCCCCTGTGCGGGCCGCCGCCGGACGCGTCACCGCTCCCCCAAGCGGTCCGTACGCGCAGATGGTGTTCGTACACGGACGGCGGTCGTACGGAGAGGACGTGGAGTCCACGTGGCAGCGCACCGCAAGCCCAGACAGCGATCACTCGGCGGCCATACCGTCCGCGCTGCCGCGACGTTCGCCCTCGCGGGCGCGGCGACCGCGACCGGCTTCGACGGCACCGGGCACGCTGATCCACACCTCACGCCTGAGCAGGTCAAGGCGAAGGTGGACAAGCTGTACCAGGAGGCGGAGGTCGCCACCGGGAAGTACAACGGGGCCAAGGAGAAGGCCGACAGGGCTCAGGAGAACCTCGAAGAGCTGCGCGACCAGGCCGCCCGCCGCACCGACCGGCTCAACTCAGCGCGCGACGAGCTCGGTTCGCTGGCGGCGGCCGAGTACCGGAGCGGGGGCATGGACCCCTCCTGGCAGCTCGCCCTCTCCGGCGATCCCGACCGTTACCTGGACGGCGCCGCCTTCGTCGAGCGGGTCGGCAGCCGTCACGCGGCGGACGTGTCGTCCGTACGGCAGCAGTTGCTGGAGATCGAACGGCTGCGTGGGGCCGCCCGCGTCGAACTGGGCACGCTCAAGTCCCGGCAGGCGGAGCTGAGGCGGCACAAGAAGACCGTCACCTCGAAGCTCAGCAACGCGCGCCAGCTGCTCGGCCGCCTCACCGACGAGGACCGGGTGCGGTTCGGCAGCGCGGGTGGCGCCACCGTGCACGCCTCGCGCTCCTCCGCCTCGTCCCGGCACAGCCTCACCGGCCCGGTCTCCCCTGCCTCCGCCACCGCCGACGCCCCGGACTCCCGCGCCGCCGCAGCGGTCTCCTTTGCCTACTCCAAACTCGGCAGCCCGTACGTCTGGGGCGCCACCGGCCCCAACGCCTTCGACTGCTCCGGCCTCACCCAGGCCGCCTACCGCTCCGCCGGCGTCTCCCTCCCCCGAACCACCTATGCCCAGATCAACGCCGGCCGCCGCGTCTCCCGCTCCGAACTCCGCACCGGCGACCTCGTCTTCTTCTACTCCGGCATCAGCCACGTCGGCATCTACGTGGGCAACGGCCAGATGGTCCACGCTCCCAATCCATCGGCCCCGGTGCGCGTGGCCCCTCTCGACGAGATGCCGTTCGCGGGGGCCACGCGGGTGGCTTGAGCCGGGTGTCGCCTCATGCCGCCGCCGGGCCGGGGTAGGGCATCACGGCCCCGCCCCTCTCACCCCGACGCACGGCGTCAGCACGTCCGCGGCGTCAGACCAGGCGTCGTGCCGTCGCCCATCTCGTCAGCTCGTGCCGGTTGGAGAGCTGCAACTTGCGCAGTACGGCGGAGACATGGGACTCCACCGTCTTCACCGAGATGTAGAGCTGTTTGGCGATCTCCTTGTAGGCATAGCCACGGGCGATGAGACGCAGCACCTCGCGTTCGCGCTGGGTGAGCCGGTCGAGGTCCTCGTCGACGGGCGGGGCGTCGGTGGAGGCGAAGGCGTCGAGGACGAAGCCGGCCAGGCGGGGGAGAAGACCGCGTCGCCGTCCTGGACCCGGAAGATGGAGTCGACGAGATCGGTGCCGGTGATCGTCTTGGTGACATAGCCACGCGCGCCGCCCCGGATGACTCCGATCACGTCCTCCGCCGCGTCCGACACGGACAGGGCGAGGAAGCGGACGGGCTGCTCGGTGTCCGCCATCAACGCCGAGCAACGGCGCAGGACTTCGACGCCACCTCCGCCGGGCAGATGGACGTCGAGGAGCACCACCTCGGGCCGCGTGCTCGTGATCACGGAGACCGCCTGGTCGACGTCGGGCGCCTCCCCGACGACCTCCACGCCCGTACGGTCCGTCTGCCCGATCTCGGCCTGCACTCCCGTACGGAACATGCGGTGATCGTCCACCAGCACGACCCGGGCATGCCGCCCGGGTCCGCCTTCCACCGGTGCGGGACTCCGCACCGCGGGGCCGCCCTGGTCCTCGGCCGGGTCCGTACCGGAACCGCCCTGGTTGGCAGGGTCGTTCGCCCCGTTCGCGTCACTCATGACGTCGTCTCCGCCCTCTCCATCTCCAGCTCGACCTCCGTGCCGCCGTCCGGTACGGCACGGAGCCGTGCCGTACCGCCGTTGCGCTCCATGCGGCCGATGATCGATTCTCTGACGCCCATGCGGTCGGCGGGTATCGCGTCGAGGTCGAAGCCGGGGCCGCGGTCGCGGACGGACACGAAGACCGTCCTTCCCTCGACCTCGGCGAAGACCTGTACGGCGCCGCCCTCGCCACCGTACTTGGCGGCGTTCACCATCGCCTCGCGCGCGGCCTGCATCTGCGCGGTCAGTCCCTCGTCGAGGGGGCAGTCGCCGACGACGACCACCTCTATGGGGACGCCGTGTTTGTCCTCGACCTCCGCAGCGTTGCGCCGCACGGCCTCGGCGAGCGTGTCGGGCTCGTCGTCCTCGTCCTTTCCGGTGCCCTCGGGTCTGTACAGCCAGTTACGCAGGTCGCGCTCCTGGGCGCGGGCGAGGCGGCGGACCTCGTTCGGGTTGTCCGCGCTGCGCTGTATCAGTGTCAGGGTGTGCAGCACCGAGTCGTGGACGTGGGCCGCGACCTCCGCCCGCTCCTGGGCGCGGATGCGCATCAGGCGCTCCTCTGAGAGGTCCTGGGTCATCCGGACGAGATACGGGCCGACCAACAGCGTTATACCGACGAGGACCGCGAGGGCGGCCTGCAGTACCGAGCCGAGGTGGGCGGCGGAGCCCTGCAGGACGAATATCCCGGAGACGCCCGCGGTGACCAGCAGGACACCGGCCACGGAGCGGAGCAGGGTGATCGTGCGCCGGCGGCGGCCGACCTCGGCCCAGCGGGCCCGCCGCGCGTTGTCCGCCTGGCGCCAGACCAGGGCGACACCCGCCGCGACGAGCACGGTCGGCCAGAGATACGCCCTGGCGGGCTCTCCGAGATCCACATTGCCGACGAAGACCATGGCCACGACGACCATGAGGAGGAGGGCCACCATCTGGCCGCGGTCGGGCTTGCGGGCCACGAGTCTGCGGCGGCCGTCGGAAGAGGTCTCGGTGGAGATGGCCGGGGGCCGTTGGTTGTCGACACCGCCCACGCCGAGCGGCACGAAGAACCAGAACGCCGCATACACCAGGGCGCCGAGGCCGTCCGCCAGGAACAGGCCGGCGAACACGAGCCGCACCCACGCGGCAGGCAGGCCGAGATGTCCGGCGAGCCCTCGCGCCACGCCTCCGAGCCAGCGTCCGTCGCTGCTGCGGTAGAGCTTGCGCGGGGGCCACGGAGTGTCGACTGGCAGTGCTGCGGCTTCCGGCATGCCATCGATGTTCACACGCACGGCGCATCGAGGCATCAGGGTCGGCCCCCGAGAGACCCCTGATCTTCGACCGCAACTTGATCGAACACGTCCCAGGGCCGATATCAGGGTTCGACCAGGGTCATCCCGACTGCCGCCGGACCGGCTCTGCGGTCACGATGGACGCATGACGGATCACCAGCACGCGGCAGCGGAGCCGGGCCCCGGCTCGGGTCCGGACGCCCGGCGGCCCACCACCGAGCCGCAGGACGCCGTGCCCGCACCGGACACGGCCCAGGAGCCGCGCGCGCACGAGGACGGTGGCGCGCATCGGCGGCCGGGCACAGGCACACAGGCCGGCTCGGGCGCACCCGCGGATCAGGCGCCCGCCGGGGACCCGGTCGGGGCCGCACGCGGGCCCACCCCCGGCGTCGCCGCAGACCCGTCCGCCCCGGGCGGGGCCGGCCACCCCTCCCCCGACGATCCGGCCGGCGCCCTCTCCGCCCCGCACAGGTTCCGCCGTGACCGGCGGCACAAAATGCTGGGCGGTGTCTGTGCGGGACTCGGGCGTCAGTGCGACATGGACCCGGTGATCTTCCGTGTCGTGCTCGCGGTGCTCTCCGCGACCGGCGGCTTCGGTCTCGTCTTCTACGGCTTCGCCTGGCTGTTCATGCCGTACGACGACGAAGAGGAGAACGAGGTACGCAAGCTGCTGACCGGCCGGGTCGACGGCCAGGCCCTCACAGCCGTGCTCT
Source organism: Streptomyces sp. TG1A-60 (assembly GCF_037201975.1). NCBI lineage: Bacteria > Bacillati > Actinomycetota > Actinomycetes > Kitasatosporales > Streptomycetaceae > Streptomyces > Streptomyces sp. TG1A-60. The sequence goes on from NZ_CP147520.1 coordinate 3,130,315, forward strand.
TCGCACTGGTCGGCTGCGGCGTCTTCCTCACCATGCTGAGCAACACCACCGTCCTGACCTTCTCCGTGGTCGTCTCCCTGCTCCTGGCCGGTGCGGGGTACTGGTCGCAGCAGCGCGGTGCCCCCGACCCCGATCCGCTCGCCGCGCAGGCCGTGGCCGACGCGCCGCCGGAGGCCCAGGCGCCGCCCGTGGCCGCCTCCTACCCCTCCTGGTGGCGCGACCCCATAGTCAAGGACGGGACGTATGTCGGCGGCACGGGCTATCTGTGGGGGCCGTGGGAGACCCGCGACCGCGACATGGCGGCGGCCGTCAACATCGCCCAGGGCACACACCCCTCCGGCCAGAACATACGCACCGTGCACGCGCCGAAGCCTCGTGGCGCGCGCTGGACAGGCGGCTGGATCTTCCTGCTCGCGCTGCTCGCCGGCGGCGCCGGCACCACCGCGACCTGGGAGGACCGCGCACTGGCCGCCAGCCTGCAGACGGGCCTGGCGTGCGCGCTGACCGTGTTCGGCCTGGGCATAGCCCTGAGCGCCTTCCTGGGCCGTACGGGAGCGGGGTCGATCTTCCTGGCCGTGGTCACGGCGGGACTCCTGGCCTGCTCGGCGGCGCTCCCGGCGAACATCACCACCGACTGGGTCCGTACGGAATGGACACCGGGGAACGCGGAGAGCGTGGCGGCCCGGTACGGGCTGGGCACGGGTGTGGGCACTCTGGACCTGTCCAGGGTGGCCGTGCCGAAGGGAGAGACGCTGGCCACGAGCGTGGAGGTGGGCGCGGGCAAGGTGAAGGTGGTGGTGCCGCCGGACGTCACCGTGCGGCTGGACGTCGAAGTGGGCCTCGGTGACATCCAGTTGCCGGGCGACGACAAGGAGGACGTGGATGTGGCACCGGACAAGAGCGATCGGCTGACACTGCCGCCGGCCGAGGGCTCGGACGGCGGCGGCACGATCACCATCGATCTCGAAGTCGGTCTGGGACAGGCGGAGGTGGCCCGTGCTGCGTCATGAGTTCCGGCCGGGCAAGCTCGTCGCCGGCCTCTTTCTCACCGCCACGGGTGTCGTCTATCTCGGCGACGCGGCCGACGCCTGGGACACACCGTGGTTCGCCGTGATACCCCTCGTCGTCGCCGGGCTGTGTCTCGCGGGGGCGGTGGCGTTCCTGAGCCATGCGCTACGCGGGCACCGGGCACCCGGGCGAAGCGGGTCGGCAGGACCGACGGGGCCAATGGGGCCGGTGGAGTCGATGGGGTCGATGGGCCCCATAGGGCCGACGGGATGGGCTGGAGCATCTGGGCAAGCGGGGCGGGAGGGAGCGGGTGAGCAGGTGAGACATGCGGGAGCGGCCGGCGAGCCGGGGCATGCGCCGGAGGACGGGCCGGCGTCCGAACGGGGTGCGCGGGGCTGACCGACGCGGGACGCCACGGGAGCAGGCACATGACTGACCAGGGACCCGCTGCGGTGATGCGTCGAGCTGGGAGACGACTGTGGCGGCGTTCCCGCGGGCCGGACCGTACGAGTCACAGCCGAGGTTCACGGACCGCCGGTCCCGCCGCCCGGCCTGAGACCCCCTCCGTAGCCCCCGGGCCGCCCGACACTGCACTGCGGGCAGCCCCGCGGGGCTCCGGAGGGGGGCGAGGCTCGGGGGCTGCGGACGTGGGCCTCAGCGGTAGGTGCTCGCGCGGTGTCGGCTGCCGCCGCCGCGGCGGGAACGGATGACCGCGTCCAGCGAGAGGACCGGGGCGCCGGCGAGGATCAGGGGGATCCAGGCCATGAGGTACGGGAGATCCTGGCCGTAGTAGTACGGGGATGCCGACCAGCTGACCGTCAGCCAGAGGCTGAGGGAGATCAGGGCGCCGCCGAGGGCGGCCAGGCGGGAGAAGAGGCCTAGGAGGGTGCCGATACCGACGGCTAGTTCGCCGAGGGCGATGGCGTAGCCGAAGCCGACGGGGTTCTTGAGGGCCATGTCGATCAGGGCCGGGATGGCGGAGGAGTCTCGGGCGGCGCTCATCACGTCGCCGATGGAGCCTGAGCCGGAGTCGGACAGGAAGGCGCTGTCGGTGAGTTTGTCCAGGCCGGCGTAGATGAAGGTGACGCCGAGGAAGACGCGAAGGGGCAGCAGGGCGTAGCGGGTGGCTGTGTCCCGCCAGCCGTGGCCGCCGTCGGGGTAGGGGGTGTGGGAGTCCGTGCGAATCTCGTGAGTCATGGTCTGCGCCGCCTCTTCGTCCGCCGTGCCGTTGACCCCTCAACAGACCATACGTTCGGAGGGGTGGGGGTGATCAATGGTGCGGGCGTGTCTTTCCGGATCGGGATACCTTGTCCGGCGGCCAGACGGGTCGGAGTGCCCCTGAATGCCCCGTTCTCGCCCTCGCCGCCCTACCCGCCCCAGCCCATGGGCTGGGGCCCCTGCGATCCGGCCCGCACGCGCCCTGACGGCTGCTCCGCCCCGACCCCCGCCAGAGTCCCTGACCCCGTCGGGCCGGTCGGGCTCAGTCCGCTGAGACCTCGATCGTGTAGCGGTTGGTTTCCACGCCGGCTGCGGTGACGACCTGGACCTCGACTTTGCCGGGTTCGACGTCGGCGGGGACCGGGGCGGTGAGGACGGCGTCGGTCGGGTTGCTGAAGCCGCCGGGTACGGGGACGAGGGGGACGTGGACATGGACGGGGCCGATGCGGACGACCATGCGGGAGAGGCGGTCGGCGGTGTGGGCGCCGGGTGGGACGAAGCCTGCGCCGCGGATCTCGATGTCGTCGCCGCTGCGGATGGGAGCGTCGAGGTCGCCGGCCTCGCGGGCGCGGACGACGGAGAGGATGACCGGCCGGCCACCCTCGGCGTATTTGCCGGCGATGTAGGTCGCCGAGGAGACCAGGACGAGGAGGGCCAGGCCCCAGGGCAGGTCAGGGAGTTGGTCGGGACGGCGGGCGAGGCGGACCGCCGCGAAGGCGAGGGCGACGGTGCAGATGATCACGTACTGGATGTCCGTGAAGCTGCCTCGGCCCGAGTCGTCGGTGAGGAGGTCGGCGGCTCTGGGGCGGTGGGCACGGATCTTCTGGAGGCGTTGGCCGAGGACGCGGAGACCGACCACGCGGCGGACGAGTACGGCGATGCCGCAGACGACGGCCAGGACGGTCACGATGCCGACGCCCCTGGCGAGGTCGAGGCCGGCGATGAGGGCGTCGCGTTCGCGGTGGTCGGAGGCGGCGGCCAGTCGGCCGACCAGGACGAGCACCGCGAAGACGACGAAGAGTACCCAGCCGGCCGCGACCGCGCGGGAGGTGGAGAGCCGGTTGTCCTCGCCGATGACCGGGGCGAGGGCACCGCCGCGCGCCCGGTGCAGATAGCCGGCGCCCGTCAGCGCCGCGCCCACCAGCAGGGCGGCGAGCAGACCGGCGGTGCGGGCGACCGTCCAGCTCGCGCCGATCGCGGTGAGGGCCTGGACAAGGAGGAGGGTCACGACGGCGGCCCAGACGACGATCGCCGTGCGCAGCCACAGGCGGGCGAGCCAGGCCTCCCCCTCGACCCGGCCGCGCTCGGCGACAAGAGCCGCGGACTGGGTGAGTTCGTCGGAGACCCACTGGCGGGAGGCGGACGCGGAGTGCGCGACGGCCGCCGGCAGTCCCTGCCCGGACGCGAACCCCTCCCGCTTCAGCAGGAACTCGGCGACCGCGCGCCGATGTCCCGCGCGCGCCCCGTGCGGGCAGTCCCCGCACGTGCACCCACCCTCATGGGCGCCCGCGCCCATGCCACCTCTCGCCTCCTGCACCGCCACGCCCGAGCCCGCCTTCCCGCGCCGCGTCCGCTTCTGCGTCCGCTTCCCTCGGCATTCGCCGACACCGCCGTCGATGCCATGACTGTCGTCGACACCATCGCTGTCGTCGCCGGGGGTCGTACGTGCGTCCGCTCACTACCACGGCCGTGCGACCGTACAACCGCCCTGCGACGACAGCGAATTGTGCCGTACGGAACACGGCGTGCGTCCGGCAGGGCCGCTCCGTGCAAGTGACGGGCGGGGTGAAGTGCCGGCCCCCGTGTTGACCCGGCTGCGAGAATCCTCCTATGGCCGAGATCATCCAGCGGAACGGGACCTGGGCCCTCGACGGCAGCACGGTCCGGATCACGCCGGGCCTGCACCGTTCCGGGGCGCTGTTCCGGCAGGCGTACGGAGAGATCGCGGTGCCCCTGGAGGCGGTTTCGGGTGCCGTCCGCGAGCCCGACGAACGAGGAGTTCGCGGTCACGAAGGCGGCGGTACCGCGCGACTTCTGAGCGACACCGGCGGCCGGAACGGGCACGAGGAACCGCGCGACCAGAGACGACGAACCCGCAGCCGAACGCCCGAGTTGCTGCCGGTCAGCTCAGCAGGTCCGGCTCGCTTCGGCTGATGTCCTGCCACAGCGGCTGGTAGTTGATCCATGCCACCAGGTCACCGCCCGCCTGCTCCCGCGTCGCCACAGCGAGTCGGTGTTCGATCGGCAACAGGCGTCCCGCCGCCTTCGCGGTGAGTTGAACCTGTGCCGAGCGTTCCATCGACAGGAACCACCAGGCCGCCGCGTCGACCGAGTCACCGACGGTCAGCAGGCCGTGGTTGCGCAGGACGAGCGCCTTGCGACTGCCGAGCACGGCGGCGATGCGGCGGCCCTCCTCCGCGTCCACGGCGACGCCCGTGTAGTGGTCGTAGAGCGACTGGTCCTCGTAGAAGGCGCAGGACTCCTGGGTGATCGGCTCGATCAGGTCGCCGAGCGCGGCCAGCGCGCGGCCGTGCACCGAATGGCAGTGGGCGACCGCGACGACATCCGGGCGGGCGGCGTGCACCTGGGCGTGGACGGTGAAGGCAGCCTGGTTCACGTGGTAGCGGCCCTCGATCACCTGCCCGTCCTGGTTGGCGAGGACCAGGTCACTCACCGTGACGTGTTTGAACGCCATCCCGAAGGGGTTGACCCAGAAACAGTCGCTGAACTCCGGGTCGCGCGCGGTGATATGTCCCGAGACCCCCTCCTCGAACCCCAGTCGCCCGAAGATCCTCAGGGCCCCGGCCAGCCTTTCCTTGCGGTGCCGCCGCTCGTCCTCCGCCGACTCGTGCATCGGCGGCATGGCGAACCGCAGCTGGTCGGTGGGTAGGGGCAGGGGCGGTGTGGGCCCGTGCATGTGTCCTCCAGACTGACTTCCTTTACGAAGCGGAAGTTACCGTCGGTCCCCCACGCAGAACAGGTTCGTTCCGTGAAGAGAGTGCGCAACCGTTACGCAAGTCACAGAAACGTGCGAGAGCGCTCACCACTCGGGGCGCGGGCCGTACGTCGCTGCGGGTGACCGGACAGTGGTTGTCGGGTATTCGCGCGAGACTCGACGTATGCCAGAGAATCCTTCCAACTGGGCCGCCCTCGCCGCCGCCGAACCCGCGCTCGCGCAGACCGTCGAGGCGCGCTTCGGGGCCTTCACGCATCACGTCCTCGCCACCCTCCGCAAGGACGGCTCGCCGCGCACGACCGGGCTGGAGGTCCGCTTCCGGGGCGGTGAGCTGTGGCTGGGGATGATGCCGGACTCGCTGAAGGCGCTCGATCTGCGCCGCGATCCCCGCTTCTCGCTCCAGGCCAATCCCGGCCCCGGTACAGAGATGGGCGGGGGTGACGTACGGGTGAGCGGGCGGGCGGTCGAGGTCGACGATCCCGCGGTCAGGGCGGCGTACGGCGTCGAGGGCGAGCAGGAGAGCGGCAAGGAGCGCGGGGACGGCGAAGAGGTGGAACCGCCGGAGCCGTTCCACCTCTTCCGCACCGAGTTGACGGAGGTCGTACGGACCTACGTCGAGGACGACAAGTACCTGGTCGTCCAGGTCTGGAAGCCCGGAGCCCCGGTGCGCACGCTCAGGCGGACCTGAGTCTCAAGCGGGTGTCACTCCCACTCGATCGTGCCCGGGGGCTTGCTGGTCACGTCGACGACGACGCGATTGACATCGGCGACCTCGTTGGTGATCCGGGTGGAGATCTTCGCGAGGACGTCGTACGGCAGCCGCGACCAGTCGGCGGTCATCGCGTCCTCGGAGGAGACGGGGCGCAGGACGATGGGGTGGCCGTAGGTGCGGCCGTCGCCCTGGACGCCGACGCTGCGGACGTCGGCGAGGAGGACGACCGGGCACTGCCAGATGTCACGGTCGAGGCCGGCCGCCGTCAGTTCCTGGCGGGCGATGGCGTCGGCATCGCGGAGCAGGTCGAGCCGCTCCTTGGTGACCTCGCCGACGATACGGATGCCGAGGCCGGGACCCGGGAAGGGCTGGCGCTGGACGATCCCCTCCGGGAGCCCGAGTTCCTGGCCCACCATCCGGACCTCGTCCTTGAAGAGCTTGCGAAGCGGCTCGATCAGCTCGAATTCGAGGTCTTCCGGCAGGCCGCCCACATTGTGGTGGGACTTGATGTTGGCCGTGCCGGTGCCGCCGCCGGACTCGACGACGTCCGGGTAGAGGGTGCCCTGGACCAGGAACGCCACCTCGGGGCCCTCGTCGGCGATGATCTCGGCCTGGGCCTGCTCGAAGACGCGGATGAACTCGCGGCCGATGATCTTCCGCTTCTGCTCGGGGTCGGACACCCCGGCCAGCGCCTTGAGGAACCGCTCCTCCGCCTCGACGACCTTCAGCTGTACGCCGGTCGCGGCGACGAAGTCCTTCTCGACCTGCTCGGTCTCGTTCTTGCGCATCAGACCGTGGTCGACGTACACGCAGGTCAGCTGGGAGCCGATGGCCTTCTGGACGAGGGCCGCGGCAACCGCGGAGTCCACGCCACCGGAGAGGCCGCAGATCGCGCGCTTGTCGCCGACCAGCTCGCGGATGGCCTCGACCTGCTCCTCGATCACGTTGCCGGTGGTCCAGTTCGGGGTGATGCCCGCGCCCCGGTAGAGGAAGTGCTCCAGGACCTGCTGGCCGTGCGTGGAGTGCATGACCTCCGGGTGGTACTGGACGCCGTACAGCTTCTTCTCGTCGTTCTCGAAGGCAGCGACGGGTACGACGTCGGTGGAGGCGGTGACGGTGAAGCCCTCGGGAGCGGCGGAGCAGGCGTCACCGTGCGACATCCACACCGACTGCTCGTCCGGGGTGCCCTCGAAGAGGGTGCTGCCAGACCCTGTGGGCGTGACGTGGAGGGGCGTACGACCGTACTCGCGCGCGCCCGTGTTGTCGACAGTGCCGCCGAGGGTGGTGGCCATCAGCTGGAAGCCGTAGCACATACCGAACACGGGGACGCCGGCCTCGAAGAGTGCGCGGTCGAGGCGGGGGGCGCCCTCGGCGTAGACCGAGGAGGGACCGCCGGAGAGGATGATCGCCGCCGGGTTCTTGGCGAGCATCTCCGCGACCGGCATGGTGCTCGGCACGATCTCGCTGTAGACCCGGGCCTCGCGGACCCGTCGGGCGATGAGCTGGGCGTACTGGGCGCCGAAGTCGACGACCAGGACGGTGTCGGGGGCGGCGGCAGCGGGGTTCGCTGATGACACGGGGTGCCTTCCGGCGGTTGGGCGGGGGTCTGTGTGGCCGAGTCTACCGGGGTGCGCTCTCGTGGAGCGGTCCACGGGGACTCGGCCCCCGGCCCCCGGCCTCCGCCCGCCCACCACCCGAACTCGGCGGGAGGAGAAGGCACCGAAAGGCGCCTCGGTTGGAGGGGCGGGAGCGGAGGCGCCCTGGCTGGAGGGGCGGGCGCGGAAGGCGTTCTGGCCGGGGCGGACAGCCTCGAAGGGCCGCCTCGGTCGACGAAGGCCGCGCCGAAAGGACCCCGGTCGATCGAACGGGACGGCTCGGCAGAGCGCTCGGGGTGGAGTCGGGGCGGGAAGGCGGCTTGGGTGCGCGCCGCTGCCAGAGAGACCGCTCCGAAGGGACGCGACGGTCGGAGGAGGCCTCTTCGAAAGGCGCGGCGATCAGAGGGGCCGCAGCGGAAACCCGCGGCGACCAGAGGACCCGCACCGGAAAGGCGCGGCGACCAGAGGAGACCGCTCTGAGAGGCACCGAGATCGGTGAGGCCGCTGCGCAGGGGGTGCGGCGGTCGGAGAGGCCGCCAAGGGTGGTTGAGGCTGGGTGGGGAGGGTCTGGGAGGTGTCGTTCCGGGGCGTGGCATACTTGCGGTCGTGTTCGCGCACTCGACCTTCGTCTTTATCTATGGCGACCGGCCCACCGGCTGCCATGGTCGTGCTGCTTGAGCAACTGACGAGCGACTTCCCAGGCGCCCCGGGCCGACAAGGTCCGGGGCGCCTGGCGTTTTCGGGAACTGTCGGGGCGGGGTGGCCGATCGGACAGAGAGAACGAGGAGCCCGGAGATGACCACCACCTCCACCGATAAGACCGGCGCCAGGACCGCGGAGGCCGCCGATGTGATCAGCGGTGCGCGGGAGCGGATCGACGCGCTGGACGACCGGATCATCGGGCTGGTGCAGGAACGGATGGCCGTGTCGGCCGTGATCCAGGAGGCCCGGATCGAGTCGGGCGGCCGACGGGTGAACCTGTCGCGGGAGATGGACATCCTCTCCCACTTCAGGGACGCCCTCGGCAAGCCCGGCACCGCGCTCGCCATGACCCTGCTGGAACTGTGCCGGGGCCGCATCTGACGATCGGCGCGGCGCCGCGCGGATCGCGGCGCACTCGCGGCGCACTCGCGGCGCACGTACGTACGCCAGCCCTCTCACCCGTACGACGCGCGACCGTCCTACGACACGCTTCGACTCAGAAGGGCCCCGCGGTCTCCGTCTTTTCCGTCTCGCGGGGGCCCTTCGCCGTATCCGGCGGACGGCTGACGTCAGCCGGCGGTCTTCTCCAGCTTCGCGAGCTGGGCCTCCAGGACCGCGTCCGGCACGAGGGTTTTGTCCGCGTCGAGGATGTTCATCGCGTAGAACGCGGCGAGGGTCGACCCGCTGCGGACCACGGTGAAGCTCATCGGGACCAGGGTGCCCTCGATGGCGCCCTTCAGCTTGTACGAGACGGCCTCGTCGCCCTGCTCGGGGGCGGTGAGGGCCTCGACGTCGGTGTACCTGTTACCCACCTGCTCGTACTCGGCGCACTTCTCCGTGGCCGTACGCAGGTCGGCGACGACCTTCTCGGCGTCGCTCTGCCCGTGCGCGAGGAGGGCGAGGGTGACGACCGTGCCGGTGAGATCGCTCTTGTCCGTCAGGGTCCGGCCCGTTCGGGCCTCGGCCTTGGGGTTCGAGGTGAAGAAGAACATGTCCGCGAGGGGCTGGCAGTCGGCCGGGTCCGAGGGCACGCTCTCGGTCGGCATCTCCGCCGCGGACTTCTCCTCGATCTCGTAGCCCTTGATGTCACCGTTCGCGAGAGCGGCCTTCTTCAGCCGCGCCTCGGTCAGTGCCGCCTTCCCCGCCATGTCCGCGCCGTCCTGCGCGTCCCCGGCGGACGTGGCGCCGGCCGACGGCCTCGGCTCCGCGTTCGTGTCCTCGTCGCTCCCACCACCGCACGCCGCGGTGAACCCCAACGCGGCCACGACCGAGACTGCCACCGCCGCCCCCGAGATCTTCGACCTCATGTCCCCCACCCTCACGACTTGCGACACATCCCTCAGAGATGCCTCGCAGAGGCCTCACAGGTCCCATCAGATCACGTACGCGACACCGCGCTCCAGCGGGTTTCCGATGCCACCTCGGCCCACTGTTTGTGACTCAGGTCACGCAGAAAAACTGTCATCGCAAGGGCAACCCTTCACCCCGCTCGCCGGTCACACCTGGCACACGCGAGAAGTACCCGCACTCGGAGGGGGGTGCGGGTACTTCTCCGCTACCTCTTCCTCCGCACGTCCTCCGCTACTTCTTCGGCGGCACCTCCGGCACCGGAAGCAGGGGCAGCCGCAGCGCGCCGAAGGCGTCCGCCGGGACTGCCGGGTGCAGGGGCTCCACCGGGCGGAGGCGTGCGTAGACCGCGCCGGGGGCCGGGCGGTGGTCGGGCTCGCCGTTGTTGGGCCAGAACGACATCGCGCGTTCGGCCTGGGCGGTGATGGTCAGGGACGGGTTCACGCCCAGGTTCGCGGAGACGGCGGCGCCGTCGACGACGGAGATGCCGGGGTGGCCGTAGAGGCGGTGGTACGGGTCGATGACGCCGTCGGCCGCGGTGGCGCCGATGGGGCAGCCGCCGAGGAAGTGCGCGGTGAGCGGGGTGCCCATCAGCTCACCCACGTTGCTGCCGGCGAAGCCGTTGATCTCGGCGGCGAGAGTGGCGGCGGCCGTCGAGGCGGCCTCGATCTGCTTGGGGTTGGGGGCACCGTGGCCCTGACGTGCCGTCAACAGTCCCTTGCCGAGGCCCTTCGGCTTCAGATGCGTCGTCAGGGAGTTGTCCAGGGACTGCATCACCAGGCCGATGATGGTCCGCTCCGACCAGCGGCGGCTGGAGAGGGAACGGGCGACGAGCAGGGGGTGCCTGGCGGCGTACGCCAGCCAGCCGAGTACGCGCGAGGCGTCCGACGCGGTGCCGCCCGCGTACGGGACCTGGAGGATCGACAGGCCGCCCATCGCGTTGGAGCCCCTGCCGTAGCGGACGGGCTCGATGTGGGTGTTGGCGTCTGGGTGGATGGAGGAGGTGATCGCCACGCCCCGGGTGAAGTCGACCTCGGGCACACCGTGGGCCTTGCGGTAGCGGCGGTTGTCGGTCTGGGCGCCGACCAGAGCCTCGGAGTTGGTACGGGTCAGCATGCCCAACCGGTCCGAGATGTGCGGCAGTTGGCCGCCCTCCTTCATGCGGTGCAGCAGGGTCTGGGTGCCGTAGGTGCCGGCCGCGAGGACGACCCGGCGGGCCTTGAACACACGCCCCCTCCCGGCCCTGCTCTTGCCCACCTTGCGGCGGTCGTCGGTCGGGAGGGTCGTGACGGCGTAGCCGCCCTGTGAGTCCTCGGTGAGGGAGACGACCGTGGTCATCGGGTGGACGACCGCGCCCGCCTTCTCGGCGAGGTAGAGGTAGTTCTCGTTGAGGGTGTTCTTCGCGCCGTGGCGGCAGCCGGTCATGCACTCGCCGCACTCGGCGCAGGCGTTGCGGGCGGGGCCCACGCCGCCGAAGTACGGGTCCGCCACCTGCTCGCCCGGCGCGGCCTTCGCCCTGCCGTCGGCGTCCTCGCCGTCGCCGAAGAAGACGCCGACCGGGGCGAGGTGGAAGCTGTCGCCGACTCCCATCCGCTCCGCGACGGCCTTCAGGTGGACGTCGGACGGGGTCATCGTCGGGTTGAGTCGTACGCCGAGCATGCGTCGGGCCTGGTCGTAGTACGGCTGCAACTCCTCCTGCCAGTCGGTGATGTCCTTCCACTGCGGATCTTCGAAGAACGGCTTCGGCGGTACGTAGAGGGTGTTGGCGTAGTTGAGCGAGCCGCCTCCCACGCCGGACCCGGCCAGCACCATCACGTTGCCGAGCAGGTGGATGCGCTGGATGCCGTAGAGGCCGAGTCCGGGCGCCCACAGGTAGTTCTTGAGGTCCCAGGAGTTCTTGGGGAGGGACTCCCGGGTGAAGCGACGGCCCGCTTCGAGGACGCCGACCCGGTATCCCTTCTCGGTCAGGCGCAGGGCGGTCACACTGCCGCCGAAGCCGGAGCCCACGACGATGACGTCATAGTCGTACGACACTTGTTCTCCTCGTTGAGAACGGTCCTCAGCTGCGGGCCGTCTGTGGTTGCTCGCGACGCAGTTCCCCGCGCCCGGAAAAAACCGCTACCTGAGCCTCAGTGCCTTCATCGCCCTCAGGCTGCGGCTCATGAACTGGGCGTACTTCTCGTCGTCCATCCCGAAAGAGGGCGCCATCGGCAGCAGGCGCTGCTGGGCGACCGTCTGGGCCTCCGTGTACTTGAGGATGCCCTCGGAGCCGTGGCGACGGCCGAGGCCGGAGTCCTTCATGCCGCCCATGGGGGACTGGACGCTGCCGTAGGCGGAGGCGTAGCCCTCGTTGACGTTGACGGTGCCGGCGCGGAGGCGGGCGGCGACGGCGCGGCCCCGGCGGCCGTCCTTGGTCCAGACGGAGGCGTTGAGACCGTACGCGGTGGAGTTGGCCTCCTCGATGGCGGCGTCCTCGTCCTTGAAACGGTAGACGGAGACGACGGGGCCGAAGGTCTCCTCCGCGCAGACGGACATGGGTTCCGTGACGCCGTCGAGGATCGTGGGCTCGTAGAAGTAGGGGCCGATGTCGGGGCGGGCGACGCCGCCCGCGATGACCTTCGCGCCCTTCTCCACGGCCTCGTCGACGTGGCGGGTGACGGTCTCCAGCTGGCGGTCGCCGACGAGGGAGCCCATCTCGGCGCCGTACGCGAGGGACGTGCCGAGGCGCATGGCCTTGGTGCGGGTGGCGAAGCGCTCCAGGAAGGCATCGGCGATGGACTCGTGGACGTACAACCGCTCGATGGAGATGCAGAGTTGGCCGGCGGAGCTGAAGCAGGCGCGGACGGCGCCCGCCGCCGCCTTCTCTATGTCCGCGTCCTCCAGGACCAGCATGGCGTTCTTGCCGCCGAGTTCGAGGGAGACGCCGACGAGGCGAGCGGCGGCGCCCTGGGCGACCTGGCGACCTGTGCGGGTGGAGCCGGTGAAGGAGACGTAGTCGGCGTACTTGACGACCTCGGGGCCGATGACGGGGCCTTCGCCGAGGACGACCTGGAAGACCTCGGCGGGAAGGCCGGCCTCGACGAGGAGGTCACGGGCCCAGAGGGCGGTCAGGCAGGTCTCCGTGTCGGGCTTCATCACGACCGCGTTGCCCGCGACGAAGGCGGGGATCGCGTCGCCGACGGAGAGTTCGAGGGGGTAGTTCCAGGGGGCTATCTGGCCGACGACGCCGCGCGGGTGGCGTAGTTCGACGACCTTCGTGAGGGTCGGTACGGCGCCGGTGTGCCGCTTCGGCTTCAGGTACGCGGGGGCCTTGCGGCCGTAGTGGCGGGCGGCGACCGCGACGGCCTGGACCTCCTCGTGGGCGTGCAGACGGGCCTTGCCGGTCTCCAGCTGGATGAGGTCGAGCACCTCCGCCTGACGCTCCAGCACGAGGTCGTGGAAGCGGAGGAGTACGGCGGCGCGGTCGCGCACGGGCACCTGGGCCCAGACGGCCTGGGCGGCGCGGGCCCGCTCGTAGGCCTGCTCCACGTCCTCGGGGGTGGACTCCGGCAGATCGGCCAGCTTCTCGCCGGTGAACGGCGTGTGGTTGGCGGTCCGGCCGGAGCCGGCCACGCCCTTGGTGAGCTGGGCGACCAGTTCGGGGGTGACCACGTCGGCGGCGGTACGGGCACCCTGCGGGGCTGCCGCGAGGGGGTTGGTGCCGGTCGTCCGTGGTGCCGAGCCGGTCTTTTCGGGGGCCTGCGAGTCCGTCATGACGCGCAGGGTATTCCGGACCGGACGACTTTGGGTACCCGGCGGTAACAGGGTTTCACCGGGCACACACACCATGCCAGTGATCGCTGGCGACGAAGTGGCTGATCAGCGCGCCGGGAGTGGCCGTGCGGGTGCGAGTGCGGCGTCGATCACGGTTTCCGGTTCTCAGCCGACGCCGGGCTTTCCGATCCCCGGACGCTCTCGCGCGCCCTCGAACACCGCCGCACCCTTCCTCTCGTCCGCCGATCCCTTCGGCATCCCCACGCGCAGTTCGTACATCCGTCTGTCGTCGGTGCGGACGATCAGCTTCATGATCCGGGTGGGGACGTCCTCCGGGTGGTGGGTGGTGTCGGCGAGGACGGCCTCGTCATCGCGGAAGCTGGTCGTGGTGGAGTCGGCGGTCGACCTCACGTCGCGCGTGCCGATGTCCGTGCTGTCCTTGGCCCGCTCCAAAGGACGAGGCCGGGTCGTCGTCCCACTGCGTGAGCCGTACCCGGACGGCCTGCTCGCCGTCATAGGTGACCGTGCGGGGCCGGTCCTTCGCGCCGTCCTGGGCGCGACGGCGTTCGTAGGGGGCGGGGAGGGAGAGGACGGCGCTTATGGGCCTTCTCCCAGTGGGGACCCAGCGGACGCGCGGCGTGGGGGCGGGAGCGACCGGATCCGAGACCGTCTCGGCACCCTCCCGACCGAGCGAGTACCGCGCGAGAGCGGAACTTGCCCGACGCACCGCCAAGCCCCGCAAGAGGGGCGGGTCAACGCCGGCGGCCCCACAACTCCTGGGCCCACCCGTACCGTTCGCGGTGCTTGGGCAGTGCCGTTCGGCCGACCGCGGCGGCCAGCTTGCGCAACCGGCGCCAGTCCAGAGGCGGTTTGGGTTCGGGGACGCCCGGCCGGTCGCGGGGCACACGTACGCGCAGCGCCTTCCTGGCGATCCGGCAGTGGACGGGGGTGGGCAGGACGAGGGCCTCACCGTCGATGCCGACCTCGATCTCCGGGCGGTCGGCCTCGACGACGATCTCGTCGGCGATGAGGAGGCTGAACCCGGGTGCGTTCGGGCCGAGAACCATACCGGCGGCCTCGGCGGCGCTGTCGACACGGATGCCGACGACGCCCAGCACGCCGGCGTCGAGCCGTTCCCGGCGGCCGAGGCCGACGAGGTCGTCGCTGCGGTAGACGTTGTTGCTGACGAGGACGGCCTGGGGCGCGTCGATGACAGCGTCCCCGATGCGGGCGGTGAGGCGTGGGCCCCGCTGGTGCGTGAGTAGTTCGGGCAGCAGCTCCAGCGTGGTGCGGACCTTGTCGTCGCGGTACGCGGGGCTCTGCACGACGGCGGCGTACGCGCCGAAGGAGGCGTTGTTGACGAAGGGGTGGCCGCTCGCGTAGCCGAGGTCGACATGGAGTTCGACGCCCTTGTCGGTGAGGGCGTCGAGGCAGTTGGCGGGATTGTCGCGGTCGAGCCCGAGGTCCATGGCGAAGTGGTTACGCGTTCCTGCGGAGATGACGAGGAGGGGCACGTCGTACGCCGCGGCGATGGCGGCGACCTGGGCCTGGGTGCCGTCGCCGCCGGCGACGCCGAGAAGGTCGGCGCCGCCCCGGACGGCGTTCTGGGCGAGTACGGCGACGTCCTCGTGGTGGGCCGGATCGAGCAGATGGACCGTGGCGCCGAGGCGTTCGGCCTTCTCCTTCAGCCGGAAGCGTTCGACCTTTCCGTCCCCGGATCTGGGGTTCATGATGAGGAAGGGGCGAGTGGGCGGCGGTGTGCGGTGCTCCGGCACGTGCACCTGGTGGGACCTGGTGCTGCTGAGGGCGAACTTGCCCGCCCAGACGGCGATGCCCCACAGGACGGCGGAGACGACCACGACCCACAGCAGGTTGACGGCGGCGAACCACCAGACGACACCGACCGGCGCGGCGACGGCCAGCGCTCCCGCCGCGATCCGGGGGGCGCCCCGGTGGGTCAGCACCCACCACAGCGAGGCCACGGTGAGGCCGGCGCCCAGCAGGACCCCGGCGACGAGCAGAAGGCTCGCCCCGCGCGCGTAGCCGAGCGGCAGCAGTACGGCGAGTGCCGCGCAGCCGAGTGCGGCCCGCGCCGCCCAGCGCTGTCTCGCGTGAGCCCGCACGTCCAGGTGTTCGATGCCCACCGCTCGCCCTTCGCGCCGATCATGCACTTGACACGGCATGTTAGAGCCAGGGGGCTACACAAAGCGATGGTCCCCGGGGAGTCGGACTCCGCGGGAGGCATCGCCCGAGCATGCGTCCACGGCCTCCGTTCACGCGCCATGGTCCGCCCTTCGGCCGCCGTTTCGAGCAGGCCCATTTCAGGTGCCGGCCGGGGTTGGCCGGCCGTGCCGACCCTCGCGGAAGGCAGCCGTCCGGGGCTACATCCGCTCGATCTCCAGGTTCGCGATGACCGTACGGGCGATCTCGCGGCCCTGCTCGGTGAAGTGCCCCTTGCCCGGATAGTCGATCCACACCCGGTACATGTCGCCGTTGCCCGCCTTGTAGTACAGGACCCGGGCCTCACGCTGACGCGGGGCCCGGCTGTCCGTCGTCGTATAGACGATGGTGTTCTCGGCGGCCTCGTGGTCCTGGAACGTCGCCTCGTGCGGCCGGCCCTCGGGGGCGGGGTCGGCGGCGACGTCCAGGGTGTACTCGCCGTCCTTGACCAGCTCCCAGTCGGCGTACGCCCGGTCCAGCGCGACGCCCGGGATCTCGTTCTCCTCGTCGTCCTTCTTGATGTCCCGGTCGACGTTGATCCGGATCAGCCCGCTCGGGTCGCTGTACTGCGCGAACGTGCCGTCCGTGTCGTCCGGCTCGAACGTGTCCCGCACGAAGTCGCCGGGCACGCCCACACGTGCGGCGACCTTCGAGCCGAGGTCCCGCTGCTTCCATCCCTCCGGCAGGGGCCCCGCGAACGGCTCGGTGACCACCAGGTACGCCGTCAGCACCACCACGACGACGGCCGCGCCGAGCCCGGCGAGGGTCCTGGCGCCGACGCGGACGCCCTTGGCGGTCTCGGCCGGGGGCACGGTGGCCTTCTGGACGATCTGGGTGGGCGCGGGGGCCGGCGGGTTCGCGGCCGTCTCCAGCAGCTCGCGGACGCGGGCGGCGGTCGGGCGGCTCGTGGGGTCCTTCCGCAGCAGGCCGTTGATGGCCTCGGCGAGCGGGCCCGTGGCCGAGGCGGGCGCCGCGGGCGTGGCGTTGAGCACGGACTGCAGGGTCGCCGGCGTGTTGCTGCGCCGGAAGGGCGACACGCCCTCCGTGGCGGCGTAGAGGACGACGCCGAGCGACCAGAGGTCCGACGCGGGGCCGGGGCGCTGGCCCAGCACCCGTTCGGGGGCGATGTACTCGGGGGAGCCGACGAAACCGCCGGTGTCCGTCAGGTTCGTCTCGCCCTCGATCTGGGCGATGCCGAAGTCGGTGAGGACGACCCGGTCGTGGCGGCCGAGGAGGACGTTGTCCGGCTTGACGTCGCGGTGCAGGGTTCCGGCCGCGTGCGCGGCCTCCAGCGCCCCGAGCACGTCGAGGCCGATTCTCGCCGCGTCCCGCACCCCGAGGGTGCCCTCCTGGAGCGCGTCGCCCAGCGAGCGCCCGCGCACCAGCTCCATCACGATCCACGGCTGGCCGTCCACGACCGCCACGTCATGCACGTTCACGACCGAAGGGTGATCGAGCCGGGCCGCCGCGCGCGCCTCACGGCGCATGCGCTCGAAGGCGTTGGCCCGTTCCCGCTCGGGAAGGTGGTCCGGTACGCGGGGCTCCTTGACGGCCACCTCGCGGTCCACCGTCTCGTCCTTCGCCCGCCACACCGTGCCCATGCCGCCATGGCCGAGCTTGGCGAGCAGCCGGTACCGGCCCCCGATCAGCCGCCCGGTGCCGGGGTCCTGCGAGGGCTGCGCCGACGGCGGTGTCGGCGACGGCGGTGTCGGCGTGGCTGGCGGAAACGGTTCCGCGACCATCGGCGTCGACTGCGCGTACGGGTTCCCCGGGTACGGCACAGCCGGCTGCGGTGGTTGCAGTCCGAAACTCGTCGGCTCGTCGGGTCCGTAGCCGGGTCGCTGGCCGGATCCGTAAGGGGCGCCCCCGTTGCTGCTCATACGTTCATCTGTATCGTGCCCGGCGCTTCGGCATCCAGCCCCGTCGCTTTCCGGTCACAGACCCGTGACGCGAAACGCCGCTTATGCCCGTTTAGTGATGTGCGAAGGTGTCCACCGCCACGTCGAAGTACTCCTTCGCCTCGCTCATCTTCCCGACCGGCGCTGACACCCACACGTCGTACAGCCGCCCGTCCTGCTCCCAGCACAGGTCGTACGTGTGCCGGGGGCCCTCCGCCGCGCTGAAGCCGTCCCAGGTGAACTCCCAGAACGCGGCGGGCCGCCCCTCGTGCGTGGTCTCGGCGACCCGGCCGTCGCGGTAACCGGGGTTCGTGGAGGGGCCCTTCTCGTGGGCGCGCCGCATCACCCCGGCCGGCCCGCCCTCCTCCGGATCGTCGAGCTTGATGCCGATCCGGATCACCTGCCCCGGCGACATGTAGAAGACCCGCTCGCCCTGCGGCTCCCGCTGGAAGTCCTCCGGCACGGCGAGGCTGAAGCCCCGGTCGTCCCCGGCGAGCCGGTACCCCGAGGGCACGGTCGGCGCGGTGGCCGCCCGTGAGCGCGTGACGGTGGGGGCGGCGTCCGCCGACGTACCGGACGGGCCTGGGGTACCGGAGCCGCCGGACTCACCCGAGGTGCTGGGCGTGCCCGGCTCGCGCGAGTCTCCCGTCGTGGCCGACGTGCCCGGTGTACGCGGTGCCGAACTGCTCGGGGTGTTGCCCCCGTCGCCGCCGTCCCGCATCAGCAGGGCCGTCGCCGAGACGCCTGCCCCGGCCATCGCCGCCACGAGCGCCGCCGCGACCAGCACGCTGCGGGTGGAGTGCGGCTGCCGCTGCTGGGCGGGCTGCTCCCGCAGGGCGGCCGGGCCGTCCGCCGACGCCTCCTGGGCGGCACGCGGCACGTCCCGCCGGGTCGGGGTGTATCCGGTCGACGCCCTCGGGGGCTTCGTCGTGCGCGGCGTGCGGCCGGTCTCCCGGAAGGCGCGCAGCAGCCACTCCGCCTCCGCCGCGTCGAGCCGCCGGTCCGGATCGCGCTCCAGCAGGCCGCGTACGACGGGGAGCAGCGGCGCGGCCTGCGCGGGTGGGCGGATCTCGTCGACGACGACCGCGTGCAGGATCCCGCCCAACGAGTCGCGCCGGAACGGCGACTCCCCGCTCAAAACGGCGCACAGCAGCGCGCCCAGCGACCACAGGTCGGACTCCGGCCCGGTGCGGAGGCCGGACATCCGCTCCGGCGCGGTGTACTCGGGTGAGCCGACGAAGGACCCGCTCTCGGTGAGGGTGGTGGCCCCGGCCACCTGGGCGATACCGAAGTCGGTGAGGACGACCCGGTCGGTACCGGCCTCGATCAGGACGTTCGCGGGCTTGAGGTCGCGGTGCAGCACCCCGGCGTCGTGCGCCCGCCGCAGCGCGCCCAGGAGCGCGAGCCCGATCCGCGCGGCCTCCCGCGCGTCGACGGGCCCCTGCGCCGCGATCCGCTCCGCGAGTGAGCCGCCTTCGATCAACTCCATGACGATGTAAGGGCGTTCGTCCTGCTCGACGACGTCGTGCACGACGATGATGTGCGGGTGGCTGAGCCGGGCGACCGCCCGTGCCTCCCGCAGGGTGCGCTCGCGCCGCTGCCGGGACCGCTCGTCCGGGAGCGAGCCGTCGAGGGTCAGCTCCTTGACCGCCACCCGCCGACCCAGGAGCTGGTCGGTGGCCCGCCACACGACCCCCATACCGCCGCGGCCGATCCTGGCCTCCAGCCGGTAACGCCCCGCTACGACACGGACGTTCTCCCCCTCGGTCCCCATGCGCCCCATCATGCCGCACCGGACCGAAACCCTCCGCTGCCCCGTCCCGCCCCTGGCCGACAACCGACGCACCCCACCACGCCCGCCGCCCGCGCCACGCGGTACACCACACACACTCGCGGCCGCATGGCACGGGTGAGTCGCGCGTGCCGGTGACATGTCACCACGGACGCGCGTCGCGCACTGTCGCGCACCGTGTCGCGGGTGCCGTCGCGCCCAGCGATGAATGCGCCTCCCGGCTGTCGCGGATGCGCCTCGCGCGCGCCATCGCGGATGCCTGCTCACGGCTGTCGTGCGCGTCAACCCGTGCCTGTCACGCGTTCCGGCAGGTGCCTGGCGCGTGTCACCGCCGGTACGGGGCTCGCGCTCCTGCGAACCCGCGTCGCACGCCACCGCCCGTACCTGCCGCACGCCGTCGCGAACGCGCCTCGCACGCGCACGTCTGCGCGGCCCCTCACGGTGCACGCCGTGGGCGCCTCCGTGTGCCTCACTTCTCCACCGGTCGCCAGCTGCGCAGCACCGCGTAGAACCGGTCCTCCGCGGTGTCCCAGTCCGCCGCGGGCGCGGACATGTAGATCGTGTACTCGACGCCGTCCTGGGAGAGATACGTCTGCTCGATCGCCCGGCGCGGCCCGGGGAACTCGGTGTCCTTGCGCGCGGTCCAGGTGAAGTCCCACAGCGCGCCGGGCCGGTCGCGGTAGATGTTCTCCTCCAGACGCACCCGCCGGTACTCGGGCAGCCGTGTCTTCACCTGCTCCTCCAGGTCGGCCTGGTGGTGGTACGGGCTGTCGAAGTCCGGCGCGTCGTCCACGGCGACACGGAGGAAGTGCTCGCGGTTGTCGGGCGTGTAGTCGATCTGCGCGCCCTCCACCTGTCGCTTCCACCCCTTGGGCAGCGCAAGGCTGAAACCCTCCGGGTCCTCGACCCGCTCCCACCCCTCGGGCACACCGTCGACCGCCGACGGGTCCCCCTGGCCCGAGCCATCCGCCCCGGCCCCGGTCGTACCGGCCGTGGAAGCGGAGCTGTTCCCCGCGCGCCGCTCGTCGGCGTAGTGCATCGCGGCGGCACCCCCGGCCCCGACCAGCGCGGCCAACAGCACGACAAGCGCGACCGTACGACCCCGGCCGCGCCGCTTCCAGGGAGGCGCGGCGGGAACGGGCTGATAGACCGTGCCGCCCGGGGCGACCGGCGTACCGGACGCGGTGGAGGCGGCGTAGCCGGTGGACGCGTGCGCCCCGGCGAGCCGGCCGCCGACGTGCCGGCCGGGATCATGCCCGCGCGGCTCTGACTCGGCGCTGCCCCCGCCCTCCGCACCGGGCCGGGAACCGGGGCCCGTCCCCACCCCCCACTGCTGCGTCACTCCCCGCTGCTGCGTCGGCACATACGCCTGCGCCACCCGGGGCCGCCGCCCCTCCGCCGCCTCGGCGAGCATCTGCTCGGCCTCGTCCGCGCCGGGCCGTACGGCGGGGTCCTTGCGCAGCAGCGCGCTGATGACGGGCCCCAGAGCTTCCCCCGCCGCCACGGGCTCGGCGGCCTCCTCGCTCACCACGGCCTGCATGGTGGTGAGCGGTGTGGTGCGCCGGAACGGTGACTTGCCCTCCACCGCCGTGTACAGCGTGGCCCCGAGCGACCACAGGTCGCAGGCGGGCCCGGGATCACGCCCGCGCACCCGCTCGGGGGCTATGTAGTCGACGGACCCGACGATCTCCCCGGTCCGTGTGATGGTCGTGTCACCCTCGACCTGGGCGATGCCGAAGTCGGTCAGCATGACCCGGCCGTCCTCGGCGAGCAGCACGTTACCCGGCTTCACATCACGGTGCAGTACGCCCGCCTGATGGGCTGCCCGCAGCGCGCGCAGCACCCACATCCCGATCCGCGCCGCCTCACGCGCCTCGATCCGCCCCCGGTCCCTCACCGCGTCGGCCAGCGAGACGCCCTCGACCAACTCCATGACGATCCACGGCCGGTTGTCGTGCTCCAGCACGTCGTGCACGGTGACGACGGCCGAGTGGTTGATCCGCGCCGCCGCGCGCGCCTCCGCCCGGGTCCGTGCCAGCAGCACGGCCCGCTCGTTCTCCGAGACATAGAACGCGGCCGTCAACTCCTTGACGGCGACGGACCGGTGCAGCACCTCGTCGTGCGCACGCCAGACCCGGCCCATGCCGCCGCTGCCGATCGTGTCGACGAGCCGGTAGCGCCCCGCGAGGAGCAGACCCTGCATCTGATTCACGTTGCCCCGCAATGTTTTTGACAGGGTCAGGTTAAGGAACGGCCCGCACCCCCGGAAACCGGCTCGGCCGCACAGAGACAGCACGTGGCGGTTATCGCTTCCGCGGGCGGACCACCACCGGGCCGATGCCCTCGATGCGGGCGCCCGACTCCCGGTCCCCGGAACCGCTCAGCCGGTCACCCGGTACGTGTCCGCCGCCTGCTCGTACAGCCGTGTGACCTCGTCCCGCTCCGCCTCCGGACCGCGCAACTGCACCACGTGGTACCGCCCGTCGAGGAGGATCGCGAGATTCCGTACGTAGACTCCGCGCGCCTCGGCGTCCTGCCAGGTGAACTGCCCCTCGGCCATGGTCACCCCGCCCACCTCGATCAACCGCATCCCGGTGGACGTCGCCCAGGACGAGTCGCGGAACGGCTGCAGTTCGCGCTCGTCCTCCCGCTGGTACTTCAACGGATCGCTGCCGTACGTCCGCGCGCTGTCCCGCCCGGGGACGAGGATCAGCTCGAAGTCGCCCTGGGAGTACACGATCTGACCGCGCCCGTTCTTGGCGCTGCGGTCCCACCCCCTGGCGACGGCGACCTCGAACCCCTCGGGGTCCTTCCGCAGACCGAACCCCTGGGCGACCTCGGGGTCCCCGGTCTGGGTCTGTGTCGAACCGGACGACTCCGACGGACCGGCCCCGCTCTCCGACTTCTCGCCGCCGTCGGGCGAGCTGGAGTTCTGGTCGGGCCGGGGCTCGCTGCTCGCCTCCGGCGCGGAACTCTGCTGACCGGCACTCTCCGTACGGCTGCCCGTGTCGTTTCCCTCGCTGCTCGGCGCGGCCTTCGGCATGAACACCATGGCGTACGCGACCGCCACGGCCAGCGCGAGCAGGACCAGCAGAAGCAGGTTCCGGCCCAGTTTGCGGGGCTGCGGGGGCTTCTCCCGCCGGGCCCGCTTGTGGCGGGCGTGCGCGCTGGTCGCGGGCAGCCGGGCCCGACGCCGGCGGACGAGTTCGCCCCGCCGCCGTACGATCGGCAGCCGGCGCGCGTCCACGGGCGGCGCGGGCACGACGTGCGCACCGGCCTCGGGCTCCGGTGCCGACCGCACCAGCGAGCGCAGCCAGCCGCGCAGTTCCTCGAAGTCCAGTCGCTCGGTGGGATCCTGACGCAGCAGCGACTCCACGACCGGCCGCAGCGGCCCGCACTCCTCGGCGAACGCGGGCGGCTCGGCGCACACCATCTGCACCAGCTCGGCGGTGTTCTCCTCCGGGTACGGCGCATGCCCCTGCACGGCCCGGAACAGCAACGCCCCCAGCGCCCACAGATCCGTGGCCGGCCCGATCGGCGCCGCCAACTGCCAGTTCTCGTGCACCGGCCCGGCCTGCTCGGGCGCCCACCGTTCGGTGACCGGCCCGACGACCGCCATCCGCACCTGCCGCGCCCGCTCGGCCGCGAGCGCGGTGGCGGGCCCCCGACGAGGAGCGGCTCCACGGGCGCCGCCGTCCCAGGCGACGGTGTCCGCGACACCGGCGGTGTGCGGCGCGCCGTGGGTGCCGGTGCCGTACACCGGGTCATCGTGGGCGTCGTTGCCGTACGGGGAGCTGCCGTACGCGGAATCGCCGTACCCGGCGTCGAGGCGGGAGCCGTGTGCCGGGGTCGGGGTCGGGGTCGGGGTCGGGGTCGGGTGGTGCGTACCGGTGCCGTGGCTGTCGAAGGTGAAGGTCGCCTCGCCCCGGTCGTCCATGCCGGGGTTTCCACCGAGCGGGCCCCCGCCGTAGGGCGCGTCACCGGACGCCGGGCCCCCCTGGCCGGTGCCGCCGGGCGCGGGTGTCCCGCCACGCGGGAGCGCGCCGTGCCAGGCGTTCGCGGCGCCGCCGTTCGCGCGGACGCCGTAGGGGTCGGCGAACTCGCCGAGCGGCACCGGGGCCGTCCCCGCACCGGAAGCCGGCCTGCCGTCCCGCCCGGTCCCCGACGCCGGCGCGGCGTCCTGCGGTCCCGCCCCGGGGGCCGGCCGCTGCGCGGGCAACCCCGCGCCCGGGCCGCCCCGCCGGTCGTCCTGCACACGGGCCGCGGCCCGCGCCCCGGCCCGGTACGCCGCGATCGCCCCAGCCCGCGCCGCCCGGACGTCACCGTCGGCCTCCAGCGCGCGCTGCCCCCCGGAGGGGTCCGTGACCGGCGCCGCCGCACTGCCCGCCCGCGCCTCTATCGCGGCCCGCCGAGCGGCTTCGGGATCCTCGCCGCCACCACCGGCTCCGCCACCGAGCCCGCTCCGGGAGCCGCCGGCCGCGCCGCCGCCGGTACCTCCGGTCAGGGCACCTCCGGCTGCCAGCGGTCCGCGCGTCCCGGGAACCCCGCCGGGCGGCACCGGGTCCCGCCCCGGACCCTCGCGCCCTGCACCACCGGGCCCGACGGCGGGAACTCCCGGGCCTATGCCGGGCTCACCCGGCCCGCTGTCCGCGGCCTCCCGCACGGGCACGGGGTCGTACCCGCACAGCGCCTCTTCCGCCGCCCCGGCCGCCAGCCCCGTGAGCATCACCCGGCCGTCGTCGCAGACCAGCACCGTGCGGGCGGTGATGTTGCGGTGCACCCAGCCGTGGGCGTGCAGCGCCCGCAGCGCGGTGAGCACGTCCGAGGCGACCTCGGCCGCCCGGTACGGGGTGAGCGGCTGCTCCGCGAGGAGCGCGGAGAGCGGCCGGGCGGACACCAGTTCGCTCACTATCCACAACGAGCCGCCCTCGGCGAACACGTCGAAGACCTGGTCGAGCCGGGGGTGGTCGGGGATCTGCGCGGCGGCCTGCGCGGCCTCGATCGCCCGTCGCACGGCCGGGTCGGTAGGCCGACGCGTGGTGCGCGCCGCGCCCCGGCGCACTCCGCCGACCCGTGCCACGTACCCCTCGGGCAGCCCGTCCGCGTCGAGCATCTCCGCCTCGACGACCTCGGGCAACGGCACCTGCCGGACCAGGACTTCCTGTCCGCTGTAGGTGTCGAAGGCCCGGCTCTCGGCGAGTTCGAACTCGTCGGAAGGCGGTAGCGGCAGGCGATAGCGGTCGGCGAGTACTCGCCCCGCGTATTCGTCCACGATGCCCTCCCCCGGCCGGCTGATTGGTCAATTCCGTTCGCCTTGCGTCCCGTTCCGTTCTGGATGCTTACGGTCCGCAGCCATTCACGATACGTGCCGGAGGCAGGCCGCATTGAGCCGATGCGATATCTCGCCCGTCTCGAATACGCTCGAACGCCCTCGATCTTCCCCGGAACGCGCGTCCCCGAACTCACCCGGCGGGCAGAACCCCCGAAGCCGAACTCATGTCGACCGAGCTCACCCCGGCCCACGCCCCCCTCACGCCCCCGTACGCCACCCCGAGCTGAGGCACGGAACCGTCTGTGCCCGCCGCCTCGAAACCACCGGCGCACAACGCTCCGCCCGCACGCGCTCCCCTGGCGCGGACGCGATGCGCCGCCTCAGGACTTCGGCCGGAAGGTCTTGGTGAAGGTCCGCCAGGTGTCCTTGCGCAGCTCACCGCTCCACTCCGACGCCTTCGCGGTGTACATCAACGCGTATCCCTGCTGGGAGTCGACGACGAATCCACGGTCGATCGACCGGTACTTCGTTCCGCTCTCCGTGTAGGTGAACTCCCAGTCGGCCGTGTTCCAGCTCCGGTAGTCCACCGCCTCTATTCGAATCCGCTTGTACTGCGAGCGCTGCATGTAGCGCTCCTGGTTCTTCCAGTCCGTGACGGGGTCGTCCTTCGGCGTGGTCGTCCACCCCACCAGCAGCCGCTGCCCGTCGGGGCCGGAGAACCTGGCTCCCGCGGCGTCCGTGGACCGGTACTTCCACCCGTCGGGCAACCCGATCGAGAAGCCCTGACCGCTCTTGTACGTCTCGGTCTCGATGTCCGCCGACTTTCCGGAGCCGTCACCGCTCACCGCGTCGCCCGATCCTCCCGAAGGGCTCGGCGAGCTGCCCGCGGACCCGGCCGACCCCTTGGCCTCGTCCGTCGTGTCGCCGTCCGGGCCGGCGGCGGAACTCTTGTCCGCGTCCTCGTTCTCGCCGCCGGCGTCGCTCCCCGACGCCGGCTTGCCGGAAGCCGCCGCCTTGGTGTCGGCACCCGTGCTGTTGGTCGAACTGCTGTCGTCGCCATCGAGGGTGAACGCCAGCACGGTCCCGAGGACGACCACCACCACGGCCACCGCGATCGCCACCAGCGTCCGCCGGGACACCACATCGGTGATCGGGGCCCGGGGCACCGGCCGCGGCGGCAGATCCGGCGGCGGCACCTGGGGCCACCCCGAAGTCCGCCCCACCGATGCGGGGTCGCCGGCCCCAACGCCCACGCCGGTGCCCGTGCCACGCGCCGCAGCCGCCCCGGCCGACGGCTTGCCCGCAGCCGGCGCCGACGGGCCCGCGGCGGCCCTCTCCGCAGTGGCCCCACTGTCGGCGGGCGCGGCACCGGACGAGGCCCCGACGGACGCGGACGTCACCGCAACTCCCTTCGCGGACGCGGCCGGCGCAGCCGCCCCACCGGAGACTCCGCCGGATGTCCCACGGGAAGCGCCACCGGAGGTCCCGCCGGAGACTTCGCCGAAGGCCCCACCGGGGGTTCCGCTCGCCGCACCGGCAGACGCGGCGACGGCCCCCGCCGCCCCGGACGGCCCCTTCCGCATGGACCACCTGGGCGCACGAGCCCGCTCGCCGCCCTCCTTGGCCCCTGTCCTCGCCCCGGCCCCGCCGGAACCGCCCTTCCTCCGGCGTTCCTCGGGCACCGGCGGCAACGGCACGACCCGCGTCGCGTCCAGCGGCTCGGCCTCCTTCCGCTCGGGCGCGTGGATCACCGTGTTGAGCATCGCCCGCGCACCGGCGTCGTCGAGTCGCCGCTCGGGGTCCTTGGTGAGCAGCCCGAAAATGACGTCCTTCAGCGCCCCGGCGCGCTTCGGCTCCGGCACCGGCTCGGTCATCACCGCGGTCAGCGTCGCTATGGCCGACCCCTTGTCGTACGGCGGCACCCCCTCGACCGCCGCGTAGAGCAGACCGCCGAGCGACCACAGGTCGGCCGCGGGGCCGGGCTTGTGGCCGCGCGCCCGCTCGGGCGAGATGTACGAGGGCGCGCCGACGAGCATGCCGGTCGAGGTGACGGAGGGGTCGCCCTCGACCTGGGCGATACCGAAGTCGGTGAGGACGACCCGGCCGTCGCGCTTGTCGATCAGCACGTTCGACGGCTTCACGTCCCGGTGCAGGATGCCCTCGCGGTGCGCGGCCCGCAGCACGTCGAGGATCGCGAGCCCCACCTCGGCGGCCCGCCTCGGTTCGAGCACGCCGTCCTCGCGGATGACCTCGGCGAGCGACTTGCCCTCGACGAGTTCCATCACGATCCACGGCCGGTCGTCCTCGTGCACGACGTCGAAGACCGTCACCGCGGCGTTGTTACGGATCCGCGCGATCGCCTTCGCCTCGCGCAACGTACGCGTGATCAGCCGCCGCTTCTCGTCCTCGTCGATGCTCGACGGGAACCGCAGCTCCTTGACGGCGACCGTACGGCCCAGCGTCTCGTCCTTGGCACGCCACACCGTGCCCATGCCGCCGCGACCGAGCACCCCTCCCAGCCGGTACCGCCCGGCGAGGAGACGTGCGTCCTTGTCATGACGGGATTCCCCAGCCCGCTCCGCCTCCGACATGCGTCCCCTCATGCAACCCGCCCTGACAGAGCCTCCATTGTCACCCACCCGCCAACCGCCCCACGCCCTGGGCCCCCTCAACCAGCCATCCGGCCTCCAGGCCCCTCACCACGCCCGCCCCACACTTCACAACCGACGCCCGACATCTGACGCCGCCCCAGAAGGGGGCGCGGCACCCGGGCACGGAAAGGGCAGGGGTGGCGGGGGCGAGAACAACGCCCCACCCACCGCCCCCGGCAGCCGCCCACGTCCCCTCGACTACAGCGGCACTATGTCCGGTGCCCCCAGCCTCGCCGCGTCCGCCGTCAGATCATCCGGCTGCCGCTGCGACTCCCGCTCCGCCTCCACCCTCTTGCGATAGTGCTCGACCTCCCGCTCTATCTGGTCCTTGTCCCAGCCGAGCACCGGAGCCATCAGCTCCGCGGCCTCCCGCGCACTGCGCGTCCCCCGGTCGAACGTCTCGATCGAGATCCGCGTCCGCCGGGTGAGCACGTCGTCGAGGTGCCGCGCCCCCTCGTGCGAGGCGGCGTACACCACCTCGGCCCGCAGATAGTCGTCGGCGGCCTGCAACGGCTCCCCCAGGGTGGGGTCGCCGGCGATGAGGTCGAGCAGCTCCTCGGCGGCGGACCCGTACCGGTTCAGCAGGTGCTCCACCCGCACCACATGGAGCCCGGTACTCGCCGCGATCCGCGCCCGCCCGTTCCACAGCGCCCGGTAGCCCTCCGCCCCGAGCAGCGGCACGTCCTCGGTGACACACTCGGCGACCCGCTGGTCCAGCCCGTGCACGGCGGCGTCCACCGCGTCCTTGGCCATGACCCGGTATGTCGTGTACTTGCCGCCGGCCACGACCACGAGCCCCGGCACCGGATGGGCGACGATGTGCTCGCGCGAGAGCTGGCTGGTGGCGTCCGACTCCCCGGCGAGCAACGGCCGGAGCCCCGCGTACACACCCTGCACGTCGTCCCGCGTCAGCGGCACCGCCAGCACGGAGTTCACATGCTCCAGCAGATAGTCGATGTCCGCGCTGGACGCCGCCGGATGCGCCTTGTCGAGGTCCCAGCCGGTGTCCGTCGTCCCCACGATCCAGTGCCGCCCCCAGGGGATCACGAACAGCACGGACTTCTCGGTCCGCAGGATCAGCCCGGTCGTGGAGTGGATCCGGTCCTTGGGTACGACCAGATGGATGCCCTTGGACGCCTGTACGTGGAACTGCCCGCGTTCGCCGACCATCGCCTGGGTGTCGTCGGTCCACACCCCGGTGGCGTTCACCACCTGCCGGGCGCGGACCTCGTACTCCCCGCCCGCTTCGACGTCCCGCACCCTGGCCCCGACGACCCGCTCACCCTCACGCAGGAACCCGGCCACACGCGCGCGGTTGGCGACCTTCGCCCCGTACGACGCGGCCGTGCGCACCATGGTCGCCACATAGCGTGCGTCGTCCATCTGGGCGTCGTAGTACTGCAACGCCCCGACCAGCGCGTCCTTCTTCAGGCAGGGCGCGACGCGCAGCGCGTGACGGCGGGTCAGATGACGGTGCAGGGGCAGCCCCCGGCCATGCCCCCGGGCCATGGACATCCCGTCGTACATCGCGACGCCCGAGCCCGCGTAGAAACGCTCCCAGCCCTTGTGCTGCAAGGGGTAGAGGAACGGCACGGGCTTCACCAGATGGGGCGCGAGGCGCTCCAGCAGCAGCCCGCGTTCCTTCAACGCCTCCCGCACGAGGGCGAAGTCGAGCATCTCCAGATAGCGCAGGCCTCCGTGGATCAGTTTGCTGGACCTGCTGGAGGTGCCCGACGCCCAGTCACGTGCCTCGACCAGGCCGGTGGACAGACCGCGCGTCACGGCGTCCATGGCCGTGCCCGCACCGACCACGCCACCACCCACGACCAGCACATCCAGCTCGCGCTCGGCCATACCCGCCAGTGACTCGGCGCGCTGCGCCGGTCCCAGTGCCGCTGTCCTCACCGCTGCCTCCCGCTGTTTGTCGCGCTGGCCTCACCTGCCCGGCAAGACCCGGCTCACATCCCCCATGCCCAGAATTCTGACCGTGTTGCCCGAGATCGGCCACCACCCGCCCCCAGCCTGTGGACAACCCTCCGTGACGCGTGAAGAAATGCGGCACCCCAATCCCGCATATCGGTCATATTTACGCCTAGTCTGACATTGCGCTCGCTCATACAGTCCACAGGGCTTGCGCGCCTGTCCCGTTTCGGTTACTGGGAAGGACGGCCCACGCCATGCCCGCAGATCTCGCCGTGATCGGACTCGGCCAGTTGGGCCTGCCGCTGGCCCAGGCCGCCGTCGCCGCCGGCATCCCCACGCTCGGTTACCGCACCGGCCCCGAGGGCGGCTCCCTCACCCCCGCCGAACTGCGCCGCATGCTCGCCCGTGGCTTCAAGCCCACCACCAGCCCCGCCGAACTCGGCCGCGTCCGCACGGCCGTCGTCTGCGCCCCCGTCCCCGGGGGCGCAGACGGCGCACCCGACCTCACCCAGGTGGCGGACGCCGCCCGCACCCTGGCCGCCCGCCTCCGCCCGCACACCACGGTCATCCTGGAGTCCCCGGTCCACCCGGGCACCACCGAGGAATTCCTCCGTCCGCTCCTGGAAGAGGGCTCGGGCCTGCGCGCGGGCCGCGACTTCCACCTCGCCTACTCCCCCGCCCGCGTCGATCCGGGCAACCGCGACTTCGGCCCCGCCAACACCCCCAAGGTGATCGGCGGCCTCACCCCGGCCTGCACCGAGTCGGCCGCCGCCTTCTACGGCCGCCTCACCGACAAGGTGGTACGCGCGCGCGGCCCCCGCGAGGCGGAGACGGTGCAACTCCTGGAGACCAACTACCGCCACGTCAACATCGCCCTCGTCAACGAGATGGCCGCCCTCTGCCACGACCTGGGCGTCGACCTGTGGGACGTCATCCGCTGCGCCGAGACGAAGCCCTTCGGCTTCCAGGCCTTCCGCCCCGGCCCCGGCGTGGGCGGCCACGCTCTCTCCCAGGACCTGTCAGGCCACGCCCCCCGCTCTCTCCGCATGGTCGAACAGGCCCAGCGCGTCAACAACCGCATGCCCCAGTACGTCGTCCAGCGGGCCGCCACCCTCCTCAACGAGCACGGCAAGTCCGCCCGGGGCGCCCGCGTCCTCCTCCTCGGGATCACCTACAAGCCCGACGTCCCCGACCAACAGGGCACGCCCGCCGACGAGATCGCCCGCCGCCTCCTCGAACTCGGCGCCCACGTCAGCTACCACGACCCCCACATCCCCGCCTGGAGCATCCTCGACCGCCCCATCCCCCGAGCCGACTCCCTCTACGAGGCCACCGCCGACGCCGACCTGACGATCCTCCTCCAGCACCACCGCACCTACGACCTCCAGGGCCTGTCGGTGAAGGCCCAGCTGCTGCTGGACACCCGGGGGGTCACACCCACCGGGGCGGCACACAGGTTGTGAGGGGGGCGCACGAGACAGCCCTGGCCTCCGGGGACGGTGGCAGAGGTCGCCCCACGCCGGTACCGTACAGAAACGAGTGGAGCCCGCCGCAGTCGGTCGCTGCGACAGGCTCCTGAATGGATCACGGAGTGTCCACCCCTAATTTCCCTAGGAGTGGCCGCTCACCATCCGAAGATCCGCAAGATCCACCTCCTCCGGCACTGAACCATCCGAAGACGGAGTCGGTCCCAGTGGGTGGGCTTGCGGTGACGTCCCATGGGCGCCCGCGTCCACGACACCGCCCATTGACCCGGTAGGCGGTCCGTCGGAAATCGGGCCGGGCCCCGAGGGCGGGGGGCGGGGGGCGGGCCATGTCCCTGGAAGGGGGCGCTCCAGGAAACTGGGGCGCCAGCACGGACGCTATCGCCTCACTACGCCCGTTCGGCCCGCATTCGTCCCGAACGCAACCACGTGCCCCCACCCACGGCTCACGCCCCCACCAGCCCACTCGGGCACACAAAAGGGGCCCGGTCACCCACGCGGGCAACCGAACCCCTCCCTCCGCTCAAGCCGAGCGCGGCGTCACCTCACCGCTTGTGCTGCGAGTCCGCCACCGTCACCTCGACGCGCTGGAACTCCTTCAGCTCGCTGTACCCGGTGGTGGCCATCGCGCG
Organism: Streptomyces sp. TG1A-60; assembly: GCF_037201975.1. Classification (NCBI taxonomy): domain Bacteria; kingdom Bacillati; phylum Actinomycetota; class Actinomycetes; order Kitasatosporales; family Streptomycetaceae; genus Streptomyces; species Streptomyces sp. TG1A-60. The sequence goes on from NZ_CP147520.1 coordinate 3,161,478, forward strand.
GCGCAGCGCACCGAAGAGGTTCATGGAACCGTCGGGCGTGTGCGACGGCCCGGTGAGGACCTCCTCGATCGTGCCGACGGTGCCGAGGTCGACCTTCTTGCCGCGCGGCAGTTCCTCGTTCACCGCCTCCATGCCCCAGTGGTTGCCCTTGCCGGGCGCGTCCGTGGCGCGGGCCAGCGGGGAGCCCATCATCACCGCGTCGGCGCCGCAGGCGATGGCCTTGGGGATGTCGCCGGACCAGCCGACACCGCCGTCGGCGATGACGTGCACGTACCGGCCGCCGGACTCGTCCATGTAGTCCCGGCGGGCGGCGGCGACGTCCGCGACGGCGGTGGCCATCGGGACCTGGATGCCCAGCACGTTGCGCGTGGTGTGGGCCGCACCGCCACCGAAGCCGACGAGGACACCGGCCGCGCCGGTGCGCATCAGGTGCAGGGCGGCCGTGTACGTGGCGCAGCCGCCGACGATCACCGGGACGTCCAGCTCGTAGATGAACTGCTTCAGGTTCAGCGGCTCGTGCGAGCCGGAGACATGCTCCGCCGACACGGTCGTACCGCGGATGACGAAGATGTCGACGCCCGCGTCCACGACGGCCTTGGAGAACTGGGCCGTGCGCTGCGGGGAGAGCGCGGCGGCGGTGACCACGCCGGAGTCGCGCACCTCCTTGATGCGCTGCCCGATCAGCTCCTCCTTGATGGGAGCCGCGTAGATCTCCTGGAGCCGGCGGGTCGCGGCCTCGTCGGGCATCCCGGTGATCTCGTCGAGCAGCGGTTGCGGGTCCTCGTGCCGAGTCCACAGGCCTTCGAGGTTCAGGACGCCGAGGCCGCCGAGCTCGCCGATGCGGATCGCGGTGTCCGGGGAGACGACCGAGTCCATGGGGGCGGCCAGGAAGGGCAGCTCGAAGCGGTAGGCGTCGATCTGCCAGGCGATCGAGACCTCCTTCGGGTCGCGCGTACGACGGCTGGGGACGACGGCGATGTCGTCGAAGGCGTACGCCCGGCGGCCGCGCTTGCCGCGCCCGATCTCGATCTCAGTCACGTGTGTGGCCTTTCCCTGATGCGTTCAGCGTCTTCCAGTATCGCCGACGGGTACGACAAGGGCGGCCCCGGATGCTCCGGGGCCGCCCTGACCGCACCGTGGCAAGGCCCGCTGACTACATGCGGCTGTAGTTCGGTGCCTCGACCGTCATCTGGATGTCGTGCGGGTGGCTCTCCTTGAGGCCCGCGGAGGTGATCCGGACGAAGCGGCCCTTGGAGTCCATCTCCTCGATGGTGGCGGCGCCCACATAGCCCATGGTCTGCCGCAGACCGCCGACGAGCTGGTGCAGCACATTGGCCAGCGGGCCGCGGTAGGGCACCTGGCCCTCGATCCCCTCGGGTACGAGCTTGTCGTCGGAGGCGACCTCGGCCTGGAAGTAGCGGTCCTTCGAGTACGACCTGCCCTGCCCGCGGGACTGCATGGCACCCAGCGAGCCCATGCCGCGGTACGACTTGAACTGCTTGCCGTTGATGAACTGCAGCTCGCCGGGGGACTCCTCGCAGCCCGCGAGGAGGCTGCCCAGCATCACGGTGTCGGCGCCGGCGGCGAGCGCCTTGCCGATGTCGCCGGAGTACTGCAGACCGCCGTCGCCGATCAGCGGGACGCCGGCCGGGCGGGCCGCGAGGGACGCCTCGTAGATGGCGGTGACCTGCGGGACGCCGATACCGGCGACGACCCGGGTGGTGCAGATCGAGCCGGGGCCGACGCCCACCTTGATGCCGTCGACACCGGCGTCGACCAGCGCCTGGGCGCCGTCGCGCGTGGCGACGTTGCCGCCGATCACGTCGACGCCGACGCTCGACTTGATCTTCGACATCCAACTGAGGGCGTTGCTGTTGTGGCCGTGCGAGGTGTCGACGACCAGGAAGTCCACACCGGCCTCGGCGAGCGCCTGGGCCCGCTCCAGGGCCTCGGGGCTGGCGCCCACGGCGGCGCCGACGATCAGGCGGCCCTCCGCGTCCTTGGCGGCGTTGGGGTACTGCTCGGCCTTGACGAAGTCCTTGACCGTGATGAGGCCCTTGAGGACGCCCGCGGCGTCGACCAGGGGAAGCTTCTCGATCTTGTGGCGGCGCAGCAGCTCCATGGCCTCGACGCCGGAGATGCCGACGTGCCCGGTGACCAGAGGCATCGGGGTCATGACCTCACGCACCTGACGAGAGCGGTCGCTCTCGAAGGCCATGTCCCGGTTGGTGACGATGCCGAGCAACTTCTTGTCGCCGTCGGTGACCGGGACACCGCTGATGCGGAACTTCGCGCACAGCGCGTCGGCCTCCGCGAGCGTGGCGTCCGGGTTCACCGTGATCGGGTCGGTGACCATTCCGGACTCGGAGCGCTTGACCAGGTCGACCTGGTTGACCTGGTCCTCGACGGACAGGTTGCGGTGAAGTACGCCGACGCCGCCCTGACGGGCCATGGCGATGGCCATACGGGCCTCGGTGACCTTGTCCATCGCGGCCGAGAGCAGGGGGATGTTCACCCGGACGTTGCGGGAGATGCGGGACGAGGTGTCGACCGCGTTGGGGAGCACCTCGGATGCACCCGGCAGCAGCAGCACGTCGTCGTAGGTCAGCCCGAGCGTCGCGAATTTGTCGGGCACTCCGTCGACGTTGACAGTCATGACACCTTCCCCAAATGACCTTGATCGGTGCGGATGTCCATGCTAACGGGAAGCGCGCGTCACACATTCCACGGTACGAAGTCGCCGCAGGCTTCGTACGTTCGTACGGAAAACGCGGCCCACCTGTTCATTTCGGGACGCCTCCGTCCTCGCCGAACGCCCGTACCACTACTGTTCCGCCAGCGCCCGGAGCCTGCTCAGCGCCCGGTGCTGGGCGACCCGGACCGCGCCCGGCGACATCCCCAGCATCTGTCCGGTCTCCTCGGCCGTGAGGCCCACCGCGATCCTCAGCAGCAGCAACTCCCGCTGGTTCTCAGGGAGGTTGGCCAGGAGTTTCTTCGCCCACTCGGCGTCGCTGCTGAGCAGGGCGCGCTCCTCGGGGCCGAGCGAGTCGTCGGGGCGCTCCGGCATCTCGTCCGAGGGGACGGCCGTCGAGCCGGGGTGGCGCATCGCGGCGCGCTGGAGGTCGGCGACCTTGTGACCGGCGATGGCGAAGACGAACGCCTCGAACGGCCGTCCGGTGTCCTTGTAGCGCGGCAGCGCGAGGAGGACGGCGACGCAGACCTCCTGCGCCAGGTCCTCCACGAAGTGCCGCGCGTCACCCGGCAGCCGGGACAGACGGGTGCGGCAGTAGCGCAGCGCCAAGGGGTGGACACGGGCGAGCAGATCATGCGTGGCCTGCTCGTCCCCGTCGACCGCGCGATGCACGAGCGCACCGATCACTGTCGTCTCGTCGTCGCGCATCGGTCCATGGTGCCTTGCGGCCGTCCGGTCCGTGGCGCCACGTCCGTGGTTGTGCACCGAAGCGTTATGAGCAGGTGCGCCGGAACTCATCTCCCGCGCCCTCCCCTCCCGCTCGTTCGACTGCTCCCCGAGGAACTCCACACCTCAAGGATGCGGCATCCGCGGCGAAACGAGCAGCGGGCGCCGTGCGGACCTTCTCGCCACCCCCGCCCGCCGTGCGGCAGGCGGGGATTCTTCTACCCCCGTGACGGTCCACTCAGCGAACCAGACCCCAGCGGAAGCCGAGCGCCACCGCGTGCGCGCGGTCCGAGGCGCCGAGCTTCTTGAACAGGCGCCGGGCGTGGGTCTTGACGGTGTCCTCGGAGAGGAACAGCTCGCGGCCGATCTCGGCGTTCGAGCGGCCGTGGCTCATGCCCTCCAGGACCTGGATCTCACGCGCGGTGAGCGTCGGCGCGGCACCCATCTCTGCGGAGCGCAGCCGGCGCGGGGCGAGCCGCCAGGTCGGGTCGGCGAGGGCCTGCGTCACCGTGGCGCGCAGCTCCGCGCGGGAGGCGTCCTTGTGCAGATAGCCCCGCGCGCCGGCGGCGACCGCGAGGGCCACGCCGTCCAGGTCCTCGGCGACGGTGAGCATGATGATGCGCGCACCGGGGTCGGCGGAGAGCAGCCGCCGTACGGTCTCGACGCCGCCCAGACCGGGCATGCGTACGTCCATCAGAATCAGATCCGAGCGGTCGGCCCCCCAGCGGCGGAGGACTTCCTCGCCGTTGGCCGCCGTGGTCACGCGCTCGACGCCGGGCACGGTCGCCACCGCGCGGCGCAGCGCCTCTCGGGCAAGCGGGGAGTCGTCGCAGACGAGGACGGATGTCATGGCCGCCCTCCGCAGCTGATGCGCGTCACCTTGAGCCTCCAGGCTGGGTACGAAATCGTCACCTGTGCGGTCGACGCCCACGAGCGGACACGAACGTCTGCCCGAGCGCTTGTTCTTCAACCGCCTCCGCCCGTCTCAACGACGGTCACTCGAAAGAGTTACGGGATGGCCGACCATCTTCGGCACTCTACGTGAGGGCACGGACACGGTGCAGACATGCGCGACGGACCCTCAACGTTTCATCACAACCCATGCCCCATTCAGACGTTTTTGTTCCCATTTATTGGTGTCTGAGGCTAGATTCGCAATGAGTCATATTTTCATCTCCTTAGATAGTCGATGTACGGTCATGGGCAACATCTCCTCTCAGAACGGCGACAAGGGGACACGTAATGGCAGATTTCTCCCGCCTTCCCGGACCGAACGCTGATCTGTGGGACTGGCAGCTCCTCGCGGCCTGCCGTGGGGTCGACAGCTCCCTCTTCTTCCACCCCGAGGGAGAACGCGGTGCGGCACGGAGCGCTCGTGAGAACTCGGCCAAAGAGGTCTGCATGAGATGCCCGGTCCGCGCCCAGTGCGCGGCCCACGCCTTGGCGGTGCGCGAGCCGTACGGCGTGTGGGGCGGGCTCACCGAGGACGAGCGCGAGGAGCTCATGGGCAGGGCGCGCCACCGGCTGGTGACGGCCTCCGCGCCCGGGGGCGACGCCGGTCCGAACAGCTGAAGGAACGTTTTTTCAGCGCCTCCGCACGGCCCTCGGGCCCAGAACGTCCGGGCCTACCGCGCGGCGGCCCCGGCCAGCCGGTCGAGCGTCGCCGCGACCGCGGGCACCGGGGCCAGGTCCGGCAGGGTGTGCGCCACGATCTCCCGGTGCACCGGCGGTTCGACCGCCACCATCCGCACTCCGTTGGGGCGTACGGACTCCACGGCCAGCTCCGGCAGGACGGCGACCCCGAGGCCCGCTCCCACCAGGCCGACCACCGCCGGGTAGTCGTCGGTCGCGAAGTCGATCCGGGGCGTGAAGCCCGCGCTCTCGCAGACCCGCACCGACTGCCCCCGGCAGCGCGGGCAGCCGGCGATCCAGGGCTCCCCTGCGAGTTCCCCGATGCCGATGGACCGCGCACCGGCCAGCCGGTGTCCCTGGGGCCCGAGCCCGACGAGCCGGTCGGTGAGCAGGGGGCGTACGACCAGGTCGACGGAAGGATTCGAGCGTCTTGCCGGGTGCAGGGATGCGGGCAGGCGCTCGTGAACGTGGCGTGGAGCCGACGGGCCCGCACAGGCCGGGTCACTACCCTTACGCCATGACAACGGCTTTGATTACGGGATCGACCGCGGGCATCGGCGCCGCCTTCGCACGGCGGCTGGCAGCGGACGGGCACAACCTGGTGCTGGTGGCGCGGGACACCAGGCGACTGCGGGAGCAGGCCACGGAGTTGCACGACCGGCACTCCATCGAGGCGGAGGTGCTGACGGCGGACCTGGCGACGGACGACGGCATCGAAGCGGTGGTGAAGCGGCTGGCCGACCGCAGGAACGCGGTCGACCTGCTGATCAACAACGCCGGCTTCGGCAACAAGGGCGCCTATCTCGACGTACCCATGGCCGACGAGCTGATGATGCTCAAGGTCCACTGCGAGGCGGTGCTCCGGCTGACCTCGGCGGCCACGGAGGCCATGCGCGAGCGCGGCCGGGGCGGGGTCGTCAACGTGGCGTCGGTCGCCGCCTTCCTGCCGCGCGGCACGTACGGGGCATCCAAGGCCTGGGTCGTCCAGTTCACGCAGGGGGCGGCGAAGGACCTCGCGGGCACCGGCGTCCGTCTGATGGCCCTCTGCCCCGGCTTCGTCCGCACCGAGTTCCACGAGCGGGCCGGCATGGGCACCGACAACATCCCGTCCTGGATGTGGCTCGACGCCGACAAGCTGGTCACCGCCGCCCTCGCCGACCTGGCCCGTGGCAAGTCGGTGTCCATCCCGGACCCCCGGTACAAGGCGCTGATGGGTGTGGCGAAGGTGGTGCCGCGGGGGCTGCTGGGCGGGGTCTCGTCGCGGACGGGGCGGAAGTACGGGCCCCAGTAGGCGCCTGGCGTCAGGACAGACATCAGGAGAGGTGACGCCGCATCCCCGGTGGGAAGATGGGCGTGACAACCGGAACCCAGGGGGGCTGGGAGGCGGCGTCATGACATTCGTACAGCTCATCGACTGCAAGACCAGCCGGTTCGACGAGATGAATCAGCTGATGGACACCTGGGTGGAACAGACCAGGGGCAAGCGGACCGCGACGCACAACCTCATCGGCAAGGACCGGTCCGACGCGTCGCACTTCGTCGAGATCGTGGAGTTCCCGTCGTACGAGGAGGCGATGCGGAACTCGAACCTTCCGGAGACCGACCGGATCTTCCGGGAGATGGTGGCGCTCTGCGACGAGACACCGACGTTCACGGACCTGGACATCGTGCGGGACGAGCAGCTGTACGCCGCCAACGCGCGCAAGATCTTCGAAGCGATCGGCGCCAAGGGGGAACTGTCGCCGCTGAACGACCTGATCGCGGAGAACTACCACGACCACGACCCGGCCAACGAACAGGACACCCTCGGGCTGGACAACATCCGGCGCGAGATGGAGATGTGGCGCAAGGGCTTCGACTTCACGTTCACCGTCGAGGACCAGATCGCCGAGGGCGACCGGGTGTGCACGCGGTGGTCCTGGAACGGAACCCACAAGGATGAGTTCCTGGGGATCGCGGCGACCGGGAGGAAGGTCTCCATGACCGGCACGACCATCTTCCGGTTCACTCCGGACGGAAAGATCGTCGAGGGCTGGTGGCAGCTCGACCGGCTGGGGCTGATGTCGCAGCTCGGTGCGCTCGACGCGTTGGAGACCTAGGACGAGCAGCCCGGACAGCACTGAGGTCCGCTACCCCGAGGGGTACCGGACCTCAGTGCTGTCTTACCGGCGTACGTCAGTGGGCGTGGCCGTGGCCGTGGCCCGCGTCGGCCGGCTCCTCTTCCTTCTTCTCGACGACCAGGGTCTCGGTCGTGAGGAGGAGGGAGGCGATGGAGGCGGCGTTCTCCAGGGCGGAACGGGTGACCTTGACCGGGTCGATGACGCCGGCCTTGACCAGGTCGCCGTACTCGCCGGTGGCGGCGTTGAAGCCCTGGCCCTTGTCCAGCTCGGCGACCTTGGAGGTGATGACGTAGCCCTCCAGGCCGGCGTTCTCGGCGATCCAGCGCAGCGGCTCGGCGGCGGCCTTGCGGACGACCGCGACACCGGTGGCCTCGTCGCCGGTCTTGCCGAGGTTGCCCTCCAGGACCTTGACGGCGTGGACGAGCGCGGAGCCACCACCGGAGACGATGCCCTCCTCGACCGCGGCGCGGGTCGCGGAGATGGCGTCCTCCAGACGGTGCTTCTTCTCCTTCAGCTCCACCTCGGTGGCGGCGCCGACCTTGATCACGCACACGCCGCCGGCCAGCTTCGCGAGGCGCTCCTGGAGCTTCTCGCGGTCCCAGTCGGAGTCCGTGTTCTCGATCTCGGACTTGATCTGGGCGATGCGGCCCTGGACGGCCTCGGAGTTGCCGGCGCCGTCGACGACCGTGGTGTCGTCCTTGGTGACGGTGACGCGGCGGGCGGAGCCGAGCACGTCGAGACCGACCTGGTCGAGCTTGAGGCCGACCTCCTCGGAGATGACCTCGGCGCCGGTCAGCGTCGCCATGTCCTGCAGCATCGCCTTGCGACGGTCACCGAAGCCGGGGGCCTTGACGGCGACCGCGTTGAAGGTGCCGCGGATCTTGTTGACGACGAGGGTGGAGAGGGCCTCGCCCTCGACGTCCTCGGCGATGATCAGCAGCGGCTTCGAGGCGTTGGCCTGGATGACCTTCTCCAGCAGCGGCAGCAGGTCGGCGATGGCTCCGATCTTGCCCTGGTGGATGAGGATGTACGGGTCGTCGAGGACGGCCTCCATACGCTCCTGGTCCGTGACGAAGTACGGCGACAGGTAGCCCTTGTCGAAGGCCATACCCTCGGTGAAGTCCAGCTCCAGACCGAAGGTGTTGGACTCCTCGACGGTGATGACACCGTCCTTGCCGACCTTGTCCATCGCCTCGGCGATGAGCTCGCCGACCTGCTGGTCCTGGGCGGACAGACCGGCGACGGCGGCGATGTCGGACTTCTCGTCGATCGGTCGGGCGGTCGCGAGGAGCTCCTCGGACACGGCCTTGACCGCGGCGTCGATGCCCTTCTTCAGGGCGGCCGGGGAGGCACCGGCGGCGACGTTCTTCAGACCCTCGCGCACCAGCGCCTGGGCGAGCACGGTGGCGGTGGTGGTGCCGTCACCCGCGATGTCGTTGGTCTTGGTCGCCACCTCCTTCACCAGCTGGGCGCCGAGGTTCTCGTACGGGTCCTCGACCTCGACCTCGCGGGCGATGGTCACACCGTCGTTGGTGATGGTGGGGGCGCCGAACTTCTTGTCGATGACGACGTTGCGGCCCTTGGGGCCGATCGTCACCTTGACCGTGTCGGCAAGCTTGTTGACGCCGCGCTCAAGGGCGCGACGGGCGTCCTCGTCGAACTTCAGGATCTTCGCCATGGGAGCGTAGCCCTCTCGGAAATCTGGAGATGAACGAACTGCGCCCCGGGCGCCCGGCTGATTAATGGTCGCGGGGGCCAGGGGCGCAGATCAAAAGCAATGTGCTTCGCGAGGCGATGTGCCGCGCGGAGCGTCAGGTGAACTACTTCTCGATGATCGCGAGAACGTCGCGAGCCGAGAGGACGAGGTACTCCTCGCCGTTGTACTTCACTTCGGTGCCGCCGTACTTGCTGTACAGCACGATGTCGCCGGTCTTCACGTCGAGCGGAAGACGCTCGCCGTTCTCGAAGCGGCCCGGGCCCACGGCCAGGACAACGCCCTCCTGGGGCTTCTCCTTGGCAGTGTCCGGGATGACCAGGCCAGAGGCCGTGGTCTGCTCGGCGTCGAGCGGCTGGACCACGATGCGGTCCTCAAGCGGCTTGATGGCAACCTTGGAGCTGGTGGTCGTCACGATCCGACCTCCCCCTTCGGAGATCTCACGGGGTTAACTGTCTGAGGTGGCGACCAGGTCGATCCGTCGTCGCGGGTGCCGGACCTGCCCGTCGCGTAGTTGGCACTCTCCAGTGGGGAGTGCCAGACCTGAGACTATGACCGCGATTAGCACTCGGTCAAGCGGACTGCTAATCGCGTGGCTTGTGGCGGGGCACCGGGTGGGGGTGAGACGGGCGTCAGAGGTAGTCCTCCAGGCGGCCCACCGTCAGTCCCCGCTCCTGGATCCGGCGCAGCAGACTCGTCGTCATCTGGGTGAGCGTCGCGCCCTTCAGCTGGTCCCGGAAGCCGGCGAGGACGATGTCACCGGGACGGAGACGGTCGCCGACGGCGTGGCGGAGGCCTGCGCTCTGCAGGGACGCGCGCCACAGGACGACCGCCGAGATGCCGCAGTCGGCGGCGGCGCGCAGCGTGGTGGTGTCGTAGACGCCGTACGGCGGGCGGAAGAGGGTCGGCCGGATGCCGAAGCGCTGCTTGAGCTTGCCCTGCTGGCCGCAGATCTCCGCGCGCTGTCCGGCGTACGGCAGACCGCGCAGGGCCGTGTGGTCGAGCGTGTGGTTCTGGACGGTCGCGCCGACCGCGCGCAGCCGCGCGAAGTGGCCGTATCCCGGGCCCACGACACTGTCCGTCAGGAACATGCTCACCGGCAGCCGCAGCTCACGCACCATGTCGACGAACCGGGGATCCTTCTCGGCCCCGTCGTCGTACGTCAGGAAGACGACCTTGTCCCGGGTCGGGACGCGGTCGACGACCGGCGGCAGCCCGGGGCCGGCCGCGCGGGGCGGGGGCGGCCGGTCGGGGGTCCTGGGCGCGGGGGCGAGGGGGGCGGCCAGGCCCCAGCGGCGGTACGGGGGTGCGTGGGGGTGACGGGGGGCGGTGGAGCCGGGGGCGGCTGCGCCGGGGCCACGGGGCTGTGCGCCCGGAGGCGTCGCCGAGGTCGGTGCCGGTGTCGAGGGTGCCGAGGCCGGTGTCCGTGGCGCCGGTGTCGGTGACGGCCTCGGTCGTTGCGCCGGGCGCCGGCCCTCCGACGTCGCTCCGTCCCCCGGCCCCTCCGCGCGGCCGACCCGGTCGACGCCGGCGGCCGGATCGGCCGCGCACCCGGCGAGAGACAGGACGGCGAGGGCCGCGAGAGCGGAAAGGGCGGCCAGGGCGCGCGCCGCCGACGTACGGGCCGTCAGCACGCGCGGCCCACGGCGTGCACCACGACGCGCCGCGCGCCCTCCCCGCCACGCAGGCGCCCCGCGCGCCCCACGTCCTCCCCGCGCCGCGGGTCCCGCCCTCACTCCGCGCCTGTCCGCCACCGCACGCCCCGCGTGCGGCCCGTGGCGTTCTCCCCACCCCGGGCGGCCGTCCCCGAGCCCGCCAGGGCCCCTCACAGGTAGTCCTCCAGGCGGGCCACGGCGTACCCCTCGGCGGTGACCCGGTTCAGGAATCGGCGGATCATGTCGGGCATGGTGCCCTTCCAGTCCTCCTCGCCTCGGAAGTGGCTGAGGACGATGTCGCCGGGGCGGAGGTCGCGGTCGGCTTCGCGGTGGTCCCAGCGGTCGACGTGGACCTCCTCGTTCCAGAGGGGAACGGCCTTGATGCCGCAGGCCTTGGCGGCGCGGAGGGTGTCCCGGTCGTAGTTGCCGTACGGCGGCCGGAACAGGGTGGGCCGCTTGCCGTACCGCTTCTCGATCACGTCCTGCATGCCGCAGATCTCGCGCTTCTGGTCGACATAGGAGAGCGCGGGCATGAAGCGGTGGTTGAGGGTGTGGTTGCTGAGGACGACGCCCCGGTCGCGCATCCGCTCGAAGTAGCCGTAGTCCTCCTTGATCAGGTAGTCGCTGAGGAAGGCGGTGTACGGGATCTTCAGGTCGTTCATCATGCGCAGGAACGCGGGGTCCTTCTCGGCGCCGTCGTCGATGGTGAGGAAGACGACCTTGTGGCGGGTCGGGACGGTGGTGAAGACCGGCGGCAGCCGGTCCGCCACCTGCCCGTCGACCTCGAATCCCTTACGGGTCCCGAGCGCCGGCTTCTCCGCCGGGGACGCGGGCGGGACCAGCGGCACCGCGGCCAGCCCCCAGCGCTTCGCCGCGGCGACCCGCAGGGCGTGCGCCCGGCGCAACCTTGCGGCGTAGGCGTCGAGGGCACGCGCGGCGGGCATGACGAGCGCGCCCCGGCCGGACCTCCCGTGGCGTCCCCGACCGCCCGCACGCCCTTGTTCGCCCTGCTGCTCCCGCCGCCCCCGCTCTTCCTGGCGTCCCCGCTGTTCCTGCCGTCCCTCCGGCTCCTGCTGCTTCCGATGCCCTTTCGGCGGCTCTTCGGGCTGCCGGCCGTGGACCGGCCGGGCGGCCTCACCTCTCTCGGAGGAACCCCTCCGCGACGACGCCTCCTCGTCACCGCCCCCAGCGCACGCGGACACGACGAGCGCGGCGGCGAGCACGCCGACACCACCCCGGACACCGCCGCCCCTCCTCCGGGAATCCGATCGCTTCGCACTTTTTACGTCATTTTGTCGTACGAGCCGCATGGCGCCGCATCCTCGCAGCCCGGCCTCTCCTCACCTCCCCCGACACCGCCACCGGGGCCCCACCATCCACCGAGTGGCCCACACCCCCGCCCCCTGACCGACAATGACCCGGTGAACGACCTCGACCCCGCCACCTTCCTCACCCCCCTCCTCACCCCCGAGGGCCGCGCCCTCCTCGACGCGGTGCGCGGCACCGAACCGGCACGGGAGTTGGCCGTGGCGACCCGGCTGCGGCGGGACCACCCGGCTCCACTCGTCTCGGCGGCGATGGCACAGGCACGGCTGCGGCAGCGGGCGGCGGCGAAGTTCGGGGCGGCGGACGCGGAGCGGATGTTCTTCACACCGAACGGGGTCGAGCAGTCGACGAGGACGACGGTGGCGACGTACCGCGCGGAGCGCATGCGCGCGCTGGGCGTGGCCTCCGTCGCCGATCTGTGCTGCGGCATCGGCGGCGACGCGATCGCCCTCGCCCGGGCCGGCATCCGCGTCCTGGCCGTCGACCGCGACCCGCTGACGGCGGCGGTGGCCCGTGCCAACGCCGTCGCGCTCGGCCTCGCGGACCTGGTCGAGGTGCGGGAGGCAGACGTCACGGAGGTGGACGCCTCGCCGTACGACGCGGTCTTCGTGGACCCCGCGAGGCGCGGTGGCCGCGGCCGGATCTTCGACCCGGAGGCCTACTCGCCCCCGCTCTCCTGGGCCGTCGCCACCGCCCTCACCTCCCCCCGGGCCGCCCTGAAGATCGCCCCCGGCATCCCCCACGAGGCGATCCCCGCCGAGGCCGAGGCGGAGTGGATCTCGGACGGCGGCGACGTGAAGGAGGCGGTGCTGTGGTTCGGCACGGGGGCGGCGGGCGCCGTACGGGCGACCCTGCTGCCCGGGCCCCGGACCCTCGTGGGCCGCGACCTGCCCGACCCCGAAGTCCGTACCGTGGGCCGGTACCTGTACGAGCCCGACGGCGCCGTCATCCGGGCCCACCTCGTCGCCGAGGTCGCCGCGGAACTCGACGGCGGCGGCCTCATCGACCCGACCATCGCGTACGTCACCGCCGACGCCCTCCGCCCCCTCCCCTACGCCACCGCGTACGAGATCACCGACCGGCTCCCCTTCAACGTGAAGAAACTGAAGGCTCTGCTGAGGGAGCGCGAGGTCGGCATCCTGACCGTGAAGAAGCGCGGGTCGGCCGTCGAGCCGGAGGAGCTGCGGAAGAAGGTCAAGCCCCAGGGACGCAACTCGGCCACGGTCTTCCTGACCCGGGTCGCGGGAGCGCCGACGATGCTGATCGGCCACCCGGCCTGACCCCCGCCCGGCCTGCCCCACCTTGTCCTCCCCCTCACCCTGTCCGCCCTCACACGGCCCGCCTCGGCCGGCCTCCTCAGTCGTCCCCCTCCGCCCGCGCCAGCAACAACGCCCGCTCCCGCTCGTTCCGCGCCAGCCCCGCCGCCCGTTCGAACTCGGCCCGTGCCGCCTCCGTACGCCCCAGTCGCCGCAGCAGGTCCCCACGCACGCTCGGCAGCAGGTGGTAGTCGCGGAGGGCGGGTTCCCCGGCGAGACGGTCCACGATCTCCAGGGCCGGGCCCGGACCCTCCGCCATCGAGACGGCGACAGCGCGGTTCAGTTCCACCACGGGCGACGGGGACCGGGCGGCCAGCAGGGCGTACAGGGTCGCGATCCGCGTCCAGTCCGTCTCCTCGTACGTGTACGCCTGGGCGTGGCAGGCGGCGATGGCGGCCTGGAGGGCGTACGCGCCCGGGGCACCGCTCGCGGCGGTGGCGCGGCCGAGGGCGGTGAAGCCGCGGGCGACGAGGAGGCGGTTCCAGCGGCGGCGGTCCTGGTCCTTCAGGAGGACGGGTTCGCCGGACGGTCCCGTGCGGGTGGCGGACCGCGACTCCTGGAGCTCCAGCAACGCCACCAAGCCGTGTACTTCGGGCTCCTCGGGCATCAGCTGGGCGAGGACGCGGGCGAGCCGGAGGGCGTCCTCGCACAGGGCGGGGCGCAGCAGGTCGTCGCCGGCGGTGGCCGCGTAGCCCTCGTTGAAAATCAGGTAGATGACCTCCAGCACGGAGTCCAGGCGGGCCTCGCGGTCGGGGCCGTAGGGCACCTCGAAGGCGACGCCCTTGGCGGCGAGGGTCCGTTTGGCGCGGACGATGCGCTGGGCGACCGTCGCCTCGGGTGCCAGGAAGGCGCGGGCGATCTCGGCCGTGGTGAGGCCGCCGAGCAGGCGGAGGGTGAGGGCGATGCGGGCCTCGGCGGAGAGCACGGGGTGGCAGGCCGTGAAGACGAGGCGGAGCAGGTCGTCGTCGATGCCGTCCGGGTCGGACGGCTGATCGAGATAGGGACCCGCCGCCTCCAGGTCCCGGCCCACCTCCGCCAGCTTCCGCGCGTACCGCTCCCGGCGGCGCACGAGGTCGATCGCCCGATGCTTGGCCGTGGCCATCAGCCACGCGCCCGGACTGTCCGGAACCCCGTCCCGCGGCCACCGCTCCAGGGCCGCGACCAGCGCGTCCTGCGCCAGTTCCTCCGCGATACCGACGTCCCGCACGATGCGCGCGACACCGGCGATGAGCCGGGGCGCCTCCATGCGGAAGACGGTTTCGATGGCCCTGTCGGTGTCGGGGTGGGGGTGGGGGTCGGGGCTGGTGTCGGCGGTGGGCTGTGGGTTCACAGCCCACCATCAGACACCCGGCGGGCACCCCGGCCAAACAGGCTCAGCCCTCCTGGATCTCCCGCACCTCGCACGTCACCGTCCAGTGCTCCTCGTGCACCTTCAGGAACCGCTTGGTCCACTCGACCGCCTCGGCCATGTCCTTGCACTGCATCAGCGCGTATCCCCCGACGACCTCCTTGGTCTCGGTGAACGGCCCGTCGGTGACCGACAGTTCGCCGCCCTCCCAACGCACCCTCTTCCCCCTGCGGTCGGCGTCAGCCCGGCGGTGTCGAGCATGACCCCCGCCTTGGTGATCTCCTCCAGCAGATCCCCCATCCGCTGCATCAGCTCGGGGCTCGGCCCCTCGGCGGGCGCGGTCGTCTCGTCGATCCGGACCATCGACAGGTAGCGCGGCATGGTGACTCCCAGTGCATCGGCGGACGGGGCCTCTCCCCGCCTCTCACCCATGCGTCGAACGGGAGGCGCCCGGATCGACACATCCGGCGAAGTTTCCCGAAGATTCTTCGCGGTGCCTGTCCGCGCAGGTCGGCGGGTATGCGTCGGTCGCGGGACGCTCGCAGTCAGTACGGTGGCGGTCGGCCGGCGAAGTGCTCGATCTTCTCGGCCCGCGTGCTGTCAGGGGCGCGTCACTTCAACGACTCCCACAGCTCACCCGCCTCCGGCTCCTCCGCCACCACCCGGTTGCGGTCGTAGGGGGCCGTCGTCACCGGCATCATCACGGTTCTCGTGTCGTCCGGCGACAGGCCCTGCAGGCTCTCGCCGAGGTTCGTCAACTCGCTGAGCGAGTCCAGTCCGGTGTCCGTCGTGAGGCTGCCGGTGATCGCGTCGGCGACCTCGTAGAGGCGGGTGGGGTCGGTCAGGAGGTCCGTGGAGGCGATCTGGTCCAGCAGGGCCTTCACCAGCTTCTGCTGGAGGCCTATGCGGCCGAGGTCGCTGCCGTCGCCTATGCCGTGGCGGGTGCGGGCGAAGGCGAGGGCCTGTTCACCGTCCAGACGGTGGGTGCCGGCCTCCAGGGTCAGGTGGGAATCGTCGTCGTCGATGTCCTCGTCCGTCGTGACCGTGACGCCGCCGAGGGCGTCGACGACCTTCGCGAAGCCGGAGAAGTCGATCTCGATGTAGTGGTCCATGCGGACGTTCGTCATCGACTCGACGGTCTTGACCGCGCAGACCGGGCCGCCGACCGCGTACGCGCTGTTGAACATCGCGTTGTACGCCACCGCCGTCGAACCGCCCGACTCCAGTGGGCAGGGCGGGCGGGTGACCAGGGTGTCGCGGGGGATGCTGACGACCGTCGCCCCGGTGCGGCCCTCGTCGACGTGGACGACCATCGCGGTGTCGGAGCGGGCACCCGCGCCCTCGTCGCCGCCGCCGAGTTCGGCGTTCTCCTCGCCGCTGCGGGAGTCGGAGCCGAGGACGAGGATGTTCAGGGCGCCGCTCGGCGGGGGCGGGGCGGCGGCCGACGCGGAGGGCTCCGAAGAGGACCGGAGCCTCGCGGGACGGTCGTCACCGAGAGCGCCGTCGATGTCGACGCTCCTGATGTTGCCGTTCAGCCGCCAGAACGCCCAGCCCGCTCCGCCCGCACCGAGTACGAGGACACCGACGAGCGTGAGCACGGCGAGCTTCAGCCGGCGCCGCCGTCCGCCCGCACCCCCGGTGCCGTCCCCGCACTCGTTTCCTTCACCAGTCACATACAGGAACGTACGTCCGAATTGTTACGGGCGGGAAGCACCTGCCGCGTTTCCTTCGGAAATTCTCAGACTTCTCATCCGTCACCTCGTCCGTTCTCAGCCCAGCGTCACCGTCGGCACCGGATTGCTCCCACTCCAGGTGCCGTTGAAGCCGAAGGTCACCGAACCGCCGCTCGGCACACCGCCGTTCCAGGAGGCGTTCGCGCAACTGACCGTCGCGGCGGTCTGCGTGCAGATCGCGTTCCAGGCCTGGCCGATGTGCTGGCCCGCCCCGAAGATCCAGTCGACCCGCCAGGAGGACAGAGAGGATCCGGCGGCGCAGCTGATCGTCACGTTGCCGGTGAAGCCGGTGTTCCACTGGTTCGCCACCTTGTACGCCGCCGAGCAGCCCTCCGTGGACGGCGGGGGTGTCGTGCCCGACCCGCCGAGCCCGGTCGCGATGCCGTGGTACGCGGGCTTCGGCGCGTAGTTCTCGTCGTAGGGGGTCGCCGCGCCCTGGCCGGGGAAGGTGTCCGGGATCCAGGAGTCGGAGTCGGTGAAGCCCCAGACCGTGACGCCGGTGCAGCGGGACACGGCCACGCACGCCTTCACCACGGCGTCGTACTCGGTCCGCTGCTGAGCCAGCTTGGCCTCGGTGGCCGGGAGTTGCATCCGGATGTCGAGTTCCGTGATGGCCACGTCGACGCCCAGGTCGGCGAAGCGCTGGATGTTCTGCTGGAGTGTGGACGGCACCTGGCCGAGGATCAGGTGGGCCTGGAGTCCGACGCCGTCGATCGGGACGCCGCGCGCCTTCAGGTCCCGGACCAGGTTGTAGAGGGCCGTGCTCTTGGCGTTGACGCCCTCGACGTTGTAGTCGTTGATGTAGAGCCTGGCGGCCGGGTCGGCGGCGCGGGCGGCGGTCAGGGCCTGGGCGATGTAGTCGGCGCCGAGGCCGTTGTACCAGATGGTCCGGCGGTAGGTGCCGTCCTCGTTGAACGGCTCGTTCACCACGTCCCAGGCTTCCAGGCGGCCCTTGTAGCGGCCGACTTCGAGCGCGATGTGGTCGTTCATCAACTGGCCGAGCTGCGCGGGCGTCCAGGTGCCGTTCGTCAGCCAGCTCGGGTTCTGGCTGTGCCAGACGAGGGTGTGGCCGCGTACGTCCTGGCCGTGGGCCTCGGCGAAGTCGACGATCCGGTCGGCCTCGGTCCAGTCGAAGGTGCCCCGGGTGGGCTCGACGGAACCCCACTTCATGGCGTTGCCGGGGGTGAGCCAGTTGAACTCGCGGCCCGCGATGTCGCCGTACGTACCGGTGAGCTTGGAGCCGGTCACCGCGGTGCCGATGGCCTTGCCCTTGGCCGCCGCGAGGTCACGCAGGGGCGGGTCGGCGGCGTGGGCGGCGGGGGCCGCGACGAGCAGGGCGGCTGCCGCCGCCGCGGCCGTCAGCCCCGCGAGGAAGGTACTCAGGGAGGTGCTGAGAGCGGATCTCATTGCGGGTTCCTCCGAAAGTTTCGGTCGTACAACCGATTGACTTCGGAGCAGTGTGAAGGGCCGCACCACACTCGTCAATACATCAGCACCACCCCCGCTGACCCGTCGGCGGCACCCCCGTACTGCTCCGCACCACCAGGCTCGTCGCCAGCTCCACCCTCGTCGCCGCCGAGGATCCCTCCTGCCGCCCGAGGTCCAGCACCAGGCGGGCCGCCGCCTCGGCCATCTCCATCAGCGGCTGCCGTACGGTCGTCAGCGGCGGCCCCACCCAGCGGGCCACCGGCAGATCGTCGAACCCGACCACGCTCAGGTCCTCCGGGACGCGCAGGCCGAGTTCGCGGGCGGCCTCGTAGCAGCCGAGCGCCTGGAGGTCGTTGCCGGCGAAGACGGCCGTCGGGCGGTCGGGGCGGCGCAGCATCTCCAGGCCCAGCCGGTAGCCGGTCTCGTGGTGGAAGTCGCCGGCCTTGATCAGGTCGGGGTCGACCGGCAGTCCGGCGGTCTCCAGCGCGGCCCGGTAGCCGTCCACCCGGGCGCGGCTGCACATCATCCGCGAGGGTCCGCTGAGGGCGCCGATGCGCCGGTGGCCGAGTTCGACCAGGTGACGGGTGGCGGCGAGGCCGCCCTGCCAGTTGGTGGCGCCGATCGAGGGCACGTCGTCGCCCGGGTCGCCCGCCGGGTCCATCACCACGAACGGGATGGACCTGCTGGTCAGGAGCGCGCGCTGGGACTCGTCGAGCCCGGACAGCACGAGGACGACGCCGTGCGGGCGGCGGGCGGCGACCTGGTCGGCCCAGGTGCGGCCGGGGGTGAGCCGGCCCGCGCTCTCGGAGAGGACCACGCTCAGGCCCTCCTCCCGCGCGATGTTCTCCACGCCGCGGATGACCTCCATCGCCCAGGCGCTCTCCAGCTCGTGGAAGACCAGGTCGATCAGGGGGGACCTGGTCGCCTCGGCACGCCGCCGGCGGTAGCCGTACTCGCGCAGCAGCTCCTCGACCCGCGTGCGGGTCGAGGGCGCGACGTCCGCTCGGCCGTTGAGCACCTTCGAAACAGTCGGAGCCGAGACGCCGGCCTGACGGGCGATCTCGGCGAGCGTCGCGGTCTGCGTGGACGGCGACACACGCGCTCTTGTCTGGGTTTCCTCGGGCTTCGCGGGCTTCATGGGCGGGATCGTATCCCTGCACGCCCTCTTGACGAACCTTTTCGACGGCCTTACGTTCCCGGAACATTCGAAGCTTAACCCGAAACATTCGCACAGCTCGCACCATCGCGCAGCCCGCACGGCCGACACATCCGAAACGTTCGGGAGAGGTGCTGTCCATGGAGTCGAACAGAGGGCGGTCGTTCAACAGGCGCTGGTTCCTCGGCGCCGGTTCCGCCTCGTTGCTCACCGCGGGACTCGGTACCGGACTCACCGCCTGCGGCTCCGGCGGCGGCGCGGGCGGCGACGGCAAGACGATCACCGCGTTCGTGTACGGCGACGACGCGGTGAAGGTCCAGCAGGCGGGCGTCGACCGGTACAACGAGTCGGCCGCCGCGAAGAAGGCCGGCGGCACGGTCAAGCTGCAGAAGGTCCCCGGCTCCGACTACTCCCCCAAGCTCCGCACGGCCATGGGCTCCCCCAGCGCCCCGGACGTCTTCTTCAACTGGGGCGGCGGCTCCATCAAGCCGTACGAGGAGGCCGGCAAACTCGTCGACCTCACCGACATCATCGAGGGCGACCCGGTCCTCAAGGACGGTTTCCTGCCCTCGGTCCTCGCCTCCGGCGACCTGGAGGGCCGCCACTACGGCATCCCGATGCGCGGTATGCAGCCGGTCATCCTCTTCTACAACAAGGCCGTCTTCGCCGAGCACAAGCTCCAGCCGCCCACCACCTGGGACCAGTTGCTCGACAACAACGCCAAGCTGAAGAAGGCGAAGATCACCCCCTTCGCCCTCGGCGGTACCGACGTCTGGCCCGACCTGATGTGGCTGGAGTACCTGGTCGACCGCATCGGCGGCCCCGAGGTCTTCCGGCGCATCCAGGACGGCGACGCCGAGGGCTGGGGCGACCCCGCCGTCCTCAAGGCCGCCGAACTGGCCAAGGAGCTCATCGACGACGGCGCCTTCGGCTCCAAGTTCACCTCCGTGTCGTACGTCAACGGCGGCGCCCCCGCGGTCTTCGCGCGCGGCAAGGCGGCCATGCATCTGATGGGCTCCTGGGAGTACTCCACGCAGCTCGGCAAGTTCCCCGACTTCGCCAGGAAGAACCTGGGCTGGGCCGCCTTCCCGACCGTCGAGGGCGGCACCGGCGACGTCCGCAACGTCGTCGGCAACCCCACCAACTACTGGTCCGTCAACGCCCGTACGCAGAACAGGGACCTGGCGATCGGCCTCCTCAGGGACTGCGCGTCCCAGGCGTACGCGCAGGACCTCATCGACAACGGCGACGTCCCGACCACCTCGAACGCGGCCGAGCTGCTGTCCTCCTCGCCCAACCCCGAGTACGCGAGGTTCCAGTACGACATGGTCCAGCGGGCCCCGGCCTTCACGCTCTCCTGGGACCAGGCGCTCGGCGACGGGCTCGGCACCCGCATGCACACGGAGATAGGCAAGCTGTTCGCGGGGCAGTCCTCGCCGAGCGAGTTCGTCACGGCCTGCAAGGGGCTCAAGTGACCGTCACGGTCGAGAAGGCCACGTCGGCGGAGCGGGGGCCGGCCCGCCGCGCGCACCGCGCCGGCCGCCCGCATGCCGCCTGGGCCCTCCCCGGCGTCCTCTTCTTCGCCTTCTTCGCCGTCGTCCCGATGGCCCTCGCCCTCTACCTGTCCTTCACCAGCTGGGACGGCCTCGGCGACCCGAGACCGGTCGGCCTCGACAACTGGAAGAAGCTTCTCGACGACCCCCGGATGACGCAGTCCCTCTGGCTGACCGTCCTCCTGACGGTCGCCAGCTGGGTCTTCCAGACGGTCGTCGCCCTGCTGCTCGGCGTCTGGGCGGCGGGCCGGCAGCGCAACCGCGCGATCCTCTCCGCGGTCTTCTTCGTCCCGTTCCTGCTCTCCTCCACCGCCATCGCGATCCTCTTCCACGCCCTCCTCGACCCGAACTTCGGCATCATCCAGAAGGACACCCTGGGCTCGCAGAGCGGCGCGTTCCTCGCGATCGTCTTCGTCGGCGGCTGGCAGTTCATCCCCTTCCACACCCTGATCTACCAGGGCGGGGCCCGCCAGATCCCCGACGTCCTCTACCAGGCCGCCGCCATCGACGGCGCGGGCCGCTACCGCCGGTTCTTCTCGATCACGCTGCCGCAGCTGCGCCACACGGTCACCACGTCCACGGTCCTGATGGTCGTCGGCTCCCTGACGTACTTCGAGACGGTCCTGATCCTCACCAAGGGCGGCCCCGGCACGGACACCGCGATCCTGCCGTACCTGATGTACGAGGCGGGCTTCAAGACGTACGACTTCGGCTACGCGAGCGCCATCGCGTCCTTCCTGGTCCTCACCGCTACGGGCCTGTCGCTCGTCCTGGTCCGGCTGACCGGCTTCGGCGCCATGCGCAGCACACGCGAAGGGATGTGACGCGGTGTCACACGACACATTGCCGCGCCCCACGAAGACCCGGCAGCCGGCGGGAAGCCCGCCCACGGCGTCCGCCCGCCGTCGGCGTCACTGGACCAGACGCGGCAACCCGGTCGCGGGGCTCGGCGCCTTCCTCTGGCTGGTCATCGTCCTGATCCCCCTCTACGCGATGCTGTCGGCCTCCCTCACGGGCGCGGACAAGGCCCTCACGGGCAACCCGCTGAAGCCCCCCACGGACCCGACCCTCGACAACTACAACACCGTCCTCACCAGCGGCTTCGGCCATCTGCTGACCAACACGGCGATCGTCGCGGTCACGGTCGTGGGCCTCGTCCTGGTCCTGTCCATCCCCCTGGCGTACGTGACCGTCCGCACCCGCGACCGCTGGTCGAACGCCGCCTTCCGCCTGTTCCTGCTGGGCGTGGCGATCCCGGCACAGGCGGTCGTCGTCCCCCTGTACCTCCTGATCGCGAAACTCGATCTCTACGACACCCTCCTGGCCGTCATCCTCCCGACGGCCGCCTTCGCGATGCCGGTCTCCGTCCTGGTCCTGGTCGGCACCCTGCGGGACGTCTCGGAGGACCTGTACGAGGCGATGGCCCTGGACGGCGCCTCACCCCTGCGGACGCTCTTCCAGCTGACGATCCCGCTGGCCAAGGGAGGTATCAGCACGGTCGTGATCTTCTCGGCGCTCCAGGCCTGGAACGGCTTCCTGTTCCCGCTGATCTTCACCCAGTCCGACGGCCCCCGTGTCCTCACCCTCGGCCTCTTCAACTACGTCAGCCAGTTCGGCGTCAACATCCCCGCCCTGCTCGCCTCGGTCGTCCTCTCCGGCATCCCGGTCTTCGCCGTGTACCTGGTGGCGCGGCGGGCGCTGGTGGGCGGGCTGATGGGCGTGGGCGGCAAGTGAGCCCCTCCGCGGCCCCTTCGCATCGTCGCCGCGGAACCCCACCGACTCGTTGCCACTGAAACTCACCGACCCGACAGGAGTTTCATGACCATCCCCTGGCGTGACCGCGCCCTGCCCGCCGCCGACCGGGTCGCAGACCTGCTCACCCGGATGACCCTGGAGGAGAAGACCGCCCAGTTGTACGGCGTGTGGGTGAAGAACGACAGCAACGGCGAGGACATCGCCCCAAACGAGCAGGACATGACGGAGTCGTTCGACTTCGACGAGCTGATCACCCGAGGCCTCGGCCAGCTCACCCGCGCCTTCGGCACAGCCCCCGTGGACCCGGCGCTGGGCGCGCGGGCACTGGCCCGCGCCCAGCGCCACATCATCGCCGCGAACCGTTTCGGCATTCCGGCCGTCGCCCACGAGGAGTGCCTGGCCGGCTTCACCGCCTGGCGCGCGACCGCCTACCCGGTCCCCCTGGCCTGGGGCGCGACCTTCGATCCACCGCTGGTGGAGGAAATGGCCCGGCACATCGGCCAGGACATGACGTCGGTCGGCATCCACCAGGGGCTGTCCCCCGTCCTGGACGTGGTGCGCGACCCGCGCTGGGGCCGGGTCGAGGAGACGATCGGCGAGGACCCGTACCTGGTGGGCACGGTCGGCGCGGCGTACGTACGGGGCCTGGAGTCGACCGGCATCGTGGCCACGCTGAAGCACTTCGCCGGGTACGCCGCGTCCGTCGGCGCCCGCAACCACGCGCCCGTACGGGCCGGTGTACGCGAGTTCGCGGACGTGACCCTGCCCCCGTTCGAGATGGCGTTGCGGGAGGGCGGCGCGCGTTCGGTCATGGCCGCGTACACGGAGACGGACGGCGTCCCGGTCTCGGCGGACCCCCGCCTGCTCACCGAACTCCTCCGCGACGACTGGGGATTCACCGGCACGGTCGTCTCCGACTACTTCGGCGTCGGCTTCCTGGAGACGACCCACCGCGTGGCGGGAAGCCGCGCGGAGGCCGCCGGAGCGGCCCTCGCGGCCGGCGTGGACGTCGAGCTGCCGACCCCGCGCTGCTACGGCGAGGCGCTGGTGGACGCGGTCCGCGCGGGCGAGGTCCCCGAGTCCCTGGTGGACCGGGCCGCCCGCCGGGTCCTGGTCCAGAAGTGCGAGCTGGGGATGCTGGACGAGGGCTGGACGCCGGAGCCCACCGCCGAGCGAATCGACCTGGACGCGACCGCGAACCGCACCCTGGCCCGCCGCCTGGCCGAGGAGTCGGTGGTGCTGCTGGACAACCCGGACGCCGTACTACCGCTGCCCCCCGACGTCCGTATCGCCGTCGTCGGCCCCCGCGCCGACGATCCCCTGGCCATGCTCGGCTGCTACTCCTTCCCCTCCCACGTCCTCCCGGCCCACCCCGGCACTCCCCTCGGCATCGAGATCCCCACGGTCCTGGGATCCCTGCGCACCGAACTCCCCGACGCGAAGATCACGTACGCGGCCGGCACCGAGGTCGACGGCGACGACCCGGGCGGGTTCCCGGAGGCGGTGGCCCGCGCGGCGGAGGCGGACGTCTGCGTGGTGGCGCTGGGTGACCGGGCGGGCCTCTTCGGTCGCGGCACCTCGGGCGAGGGCTGCGATGCCGAAGACCTCCGCCTCCCGGGGGTCCAGGCAGAGCTGCTGGACGCGTTGGCGGCGACGGGCACCCCTGTGGTGCTGGTGCTGCTCACCGGCCGCCCGTACGCGTTGGGCCGCTGGAAAGGGCGACTGGCAGGCATGATCCAGGCGTTCTTCCCAGGAGAGGAAGGCGGCCCGGCGGTGGCGGGAGTGCTGTCGGGCCGCGTCTCCCCCTCCGGCCGCCTGCCGGTGAGCGTCCCGCACCGGCCCGGGGGCCAGCCGTGGACGTATCTGCAGCCGCCGCTGGGCCTGGCGAGCGCGTCCAGCAACCTGGACCCGACCCCGCTGTACCCCTTCGGGCACGGCCTGTCATACACGACGTTCGCATGGGAGGACATCGAGGGGACCGAGGCCGAGATCGCCACGGACGGCACCTACGACGTGTCCGTCACCCTCCGCAACACGGGCGAGCGCGCGGGCGCGGAGGTCGTCCAGCTGTATCTGCACGACCCGGTCGCCTCGGTGACCCGCCCCGATGCCCGCCTGATCGCCTACCGGCGGGTGGAACTGGCCCCGGGCAGGGCCTCACGTGTCACCTTCCGCTTCCACGCGGACCTCTCCTCCTTCACCGGTCGCGACGGCCGCCGCGTGGTCGAACCGGGCGCCCTGGAACTGCGGTTGGCGGCGTCGAGCGCGGATGTCCGCCACACGGCACGGGTGACGCTGACGGGACCCGAGCGGGTGCTGCGCCGCGACCGCCGACTGCACTGCGAGACGGAAGTGACGGAAGTGACGGAAGCGACGGAGGTCCGGGGTGGCTGACGCCGCCGAAGCACGCTCAGCCCTCGCCCAGGGACTCGAACCGCCACCGGTGGACCGCACGGGTCACCAGGTCCCCGTCCGGCTCAGGCAGTTCGGGCAGCTCGGCGTCGTACGCGGCGTCCCACCACGTGATCACCAGCACCCGGTCCCGAGGCGCCCGGAGGGTCTCCCGCCGCACGAGCCTCCCGGCGGCTCCCGAGGGCAGTTCCCGCGCCCGGGCCCAGGCGAGGAGTGCGTCCGCGCGCCCCTCGACGGCCCGGGCCTCCCACATCAGCGCGACGGTCACGAGTACAGGTTGTCCTTCGCGAACTCGTGCACGTGGTCGTGGTCGTGCGTATGCCCCGGCACGTGCGGTTCCGTCACCGGCAGCGAGGAGTCCGCCGACAGGTCCCAGTCCGAGGCGGCGCGGCCCCGCACGACCATCTCGGCGCCCAGCGCGGCCACCATCGCCCCGTTGTCCGTGCACAGCTTCGGCCGCGGCACCCGGAGCCGGATCCCGGCCGCCTCGCACCGCTCCTGCGCCAGCACCCGCAGCCGGGAGTTGGCGGCGACGCCCCCGCCGATCATCAGGTGGTCCACCCCCTGGTCCTTGCAGGCCCGCACGGCCTTCCGGGTGAGCACGTCGACCACGGCCTCCTGGAAGGACGCGGCGACGTCCCGCACCGGTACCTCCTCCCCGGCGGCCCGCTTGGCCTCGATCCAGCGGGCCACGGCGGTCTTGAGCCCCGAGAAGGAGAAGTCGTACACGGGGTCGCGGGGCCCGGTGAGCCCGCGCGGGAAGGCGATGGCGTTCGGGTCGCCCTCCCTCGCGTACCGGTCGATGACCGGGCCGCCCGGGAACCCGAGGTTCAGTACCCGCGCGATCTTGTCGAAGGCCTCCCCCGCCGCGTCGTCGATCGTCGCGCCCATCGGCCGTACGTCCGACGTGATGTCCGTCGACAGCAGCAACGAGGAGTGCCCGCCCGACACGAGCAACGCCATCGTCGGCTCGGGCAGCGCCCCGTGCTCCAGCTGGTCGACGCAGATGTGGGAGGCGAGGTGATTGACGCCGTACAACGGCTTGCCCAGCGCGTACGCGTACGCCTTCGCGGCCGAGACGCCCACCAGCAGCGCACCCGCCAGCCCCGGCCCGGCCGTGACCGCGATGCCGTCGAGGTCCTTCGCGCTCACCCCCGCTTCCCTCAGCGCACGGTCGATCGTCGGGACCATCGCCTCCAGGTGCGCGCGCGAGGCGACCTCGGGCACCACACCACCGAAACGGGCGTGCTCATCGACGCTCGACGCGATCGCGTCCGCCAGCAACGTCGTACCGCGCACGACGCCGACACCGGTCTCGTCGCAGGAGGTCTCGATCCCCAGGACCAGGGGTTCGTCAGCCATTGATCTCGGTTCCTCGTACGGATGTGGAGGGGTCGTTGAGCCGCATGACGAGCGCGTCCACGTTCCCCGGCTGGTAGTAGCCGCGGCGGAAGCCGATCGCCTCGAAGCCGAAGCGTTCGTAGAGCTTCTGCGCACGGACGTTGTCGACCCGGCATTCGAGCATCACCTGGGCGCACTCGAAGGCGGTGGCGGTCCGCAGCAACTCGGTGAGGATCAGCGCGCCGAGACCGGTCCCCCAGTGGCCCCGGGCGACGGCGATGGTCTGGACGTCGCCGACGTCCCCGGCGGATGCGAGCCCCCCGTAGCCGATGATCCGCCCGTCCTCGTCCGGGGACTCCGCCACGAAGTACCGCCGGGTCGCCCCGGGCCCGCGCGCATGGGCGAGGTCCGACCAGAACATGCCCCGGGACCAGGCGTCCTCGGGGAACAGGTCCTTCTCCAGCTGCAGTACGGGCTCGATGTCCCACCAGCGCATCTCGCGCAGCACCGGGGTCGTCACTTGGGGGTGACCACCTTGTAGTTCCTGGGCACCTGCGCGTCGGGGCGGCGCAGATACAGCGGCCGGGGCGCCGCCGATTCGTCCCCCTCGGCCAGCCGCCGCGCCGCCAGGCCCGCGAGGGCGGCGGCGGAGACGTACTCGGGCGCGCGGGCGTCGGGGAAGGTGTCCGGATAGAGCAGCGCACCGGCCCCCACGGCGGGCAGCCCGGCCACCACGTCGGCGATCTCGGCGGGACGGTCGACGGCCGGCTCCGTCACCCGCGTCAGCGCGTCCTCGTACCGCGCCCAGTACACCTCCTTGCGCCGGGCGTCGGTCGCCACCACGAACGGTCCCTCGACCTCGGCCGCGTACGCGAGCCCGTCGAGGGTGCACAGTCCGTGGACCGGGACCCCGAGGGCGAGGCCGAAGGTGTCGGCGGTCATGAGACCGACGCGCAGCCCGGTGTACGGACCGGGCCCGACGCCCACGACGATCGCGGTGACGGCGTCGAGGCGGACGCCCGCCTCGGCGAGCACCCGGTCGACGGCGGGCAGCAGCAGTTCCCCATGCCGGCGCGCGTCCACCTGACTCGACGCGGCGACGACGTCCGTCCCGTCGTGCAGCGCGACGGTGACGGCTGGGGTGGCGGTATCCAGAGCGAGCAAGAGCACGCGAACAGCCTACGGCGCTTCGGCCCGGGGGACGGCCGCCCCGGCGTACGGCCGCGCTGCTGCTACCGTCACAGCACAGACGTACATCAAGGGCGTACGTGAGTACGAGAGGTGGGCACAGAAGGTGGCCAGTAGCAGCTCGGGATTCGTGGCCGGGCTCACGGCGGCGGCCATCGCCGCAGTCGGTTTCCTCACCTACCAGGCGTCGGCGAACGTGCCCGGCGACCTGGGGAAACCGTCCCCCTCGAAGTCCTCGTCGCTCCCGAAGTCCAAGGCGCCCGCCCAGAGCGGGAAGGACACCGGCGAGGTCGTCCCCGACGGCTCGGGCACCGGGGAACGCGTCGTCTACTCCCTCGACGAGGACCGCGTCTGGCTGGTCGGCGCCAACGAGAAGATCACCCGCACCTTCGAGGTCACCCCCAGCACGGTCGACCCCGCCCCGGCCACCTACACCGTCACCTCCCGCTCCGCCGCCGTCACCGGCTCCGACGGCGCCCCCGTCGAACACGTCGTCCGCTTCGCCACGGTCGACGGCGTGGCCGTCGGCTTCAGCGCCGCCGTCGACGGCTCCACCCCCCTGCCCGACCCCACCGCCAAGACCGGCGGCATCCGCGAGTCCCGCAAGGACGGCAAGGCGATGTGGGAGTTCGCGGGCATCGGCACGAAGGTGGTCGTGGTCGAGTAGGGGGCCGCTTCCAGGTACCGCGCACGAGAAGCGCCGGTCCTTTCAGGGGGCGCGGGCAACCGCGCGAACGCCCCCCACCGGTCCGCGGCCCGCGACACACCCCGGGCACTCCTCCCAGGGCGCTACGCGGCCCGAGGGCGCCGTCGTTCCACAGGGCGCCGTTCCTCGGCTCCGGCCGGCGGGGCCGGCGGTGTCGAGAGCACCTTCGCCGCCGCACACGCCGCCAACAGGTCCCGCATCGACACACCGCCCGCCCCGGAGGGCTGTCGCTCTGATGCCGGCATGGACGCCTCCCGGTGCCAACGGCGAACCAGGTTAGGTAGACCTAACCAAGGACTGGTTACCATGTGACCACGCCGAAGGCGCCCGGCGCAACATCTTGCCGACACCTCGTCGGCACGGACGATAGGGCGTTACGCGGACAGCGCCCCCAGCTCCACCGAGGCCCACCGCTCCCCCAGCCCCGTCACCGCCACCTGCCGCACCTCGTCGGTCGTGTCGCCGACGGCCCGGTGGATGACGACGTTCAGCCGGTCGTCGGTCAACTCCTCGACCTTGCCCTCGCCCCACTCCACCACGATCACCGAATCGGGCAGCGAGACATCGAGATCGAGGTCCTCCATCTCGTCCAGCCCGCCACCCAGGCGGTACGCGTCGACGTGGACGAGCGGCGGCCCGTCCACCAGGGACGGATGCACGCGGGCGATGACGAAGGTCGGCGAGGTGACCGCACCCCGCACCCCCAGCCCCTCCCCGAGCCCTCGCGTCAGGGTCGTCTTCCCGGCCCCCAGCTCCCCGTCGAGCATCACGAGATCGCCGGCCCGCAGCAGCTTGGCCATCCTGCGGCCCAGCTCCAGCATCTGGTCGGGGGAACGGACGGTGATCTGAAGAGAGAACCCCGGCTCACCCGGGACGTGCGGTGCTGCTGGCGCTTCCATAACCACTTACGGTAGACCCCGCCGGGACGGCGCCCGCGCGGGTGAGGAGATCGGCGAGCCGGTCCGTCACGACCTCGGGGTGCTCCAGCATCACCAGATGCCCCGCGTCCGGCACCAGCACCAGCTCCGCGTCCGGCAGCAGACCGGCGATGGCCTCACTGTGCTCGCTCGGTGTGACGAGGTCCTTGACCCCGGCCAGCACGAGCACCGGCAGCTCGGCGAACGCCGTCAGCACCTCGGTCTTGTCGTGTTCGGTGAACGCCGGGTAGAACTCGGCGACCACGTCGATCGGCGTGCCCTCGATCATCCGCTCGGCGAACCGCGCGACCGCCGGGTCGACGTCCCGCGACGCGAACGAGTACCGCTTGATGACCCCGGCGAACAGATCGGCGGTCGCCCGCCTCCCCCGCTCCACCAGCGCGGCCTGCTGCCCCAGCGCCCTCAGCACCCCGGGCAGCACCCGCCGTACGGCGTTGACGCCCGCGACCGGCAGCCCGAAGTTGACCTCGCCGAGCCGCCCCGACGACGTACCGACCAGGGCGACGGCGACGACCCGCTCGCGGATCAGCTCGGGGTAGTGCGCGGCCAGCGCCATGATGGTCATGCCGCCCATGGAGTGCCCGACGAGCACGATCGGCCCCTGGGGCGCTGCCGCGTCGATCACCGCCTTCAGATCACGCCCGAGCTGGTCGATGGTGACCGGCGACCCGTCCCGCGCCTGGGCGGCCGTGCGCCCGGAGCGGCCGTGGCTGCGCTGGTCCCAGTGCACGGTCCGTACGACACCGCGCAGCGCGGCCCTCTGGAAGTGCCAGGAGTCCTGGTTGAGGCAGTAGCCGTGGCTGAAGACGACGGTGACCGGGGCCGGGGCCTTGTGGCCGAAGAGCCGGCGTCTGCGGGGCGAGACGTCGGCCTCGGGCTCGACGTCGTCGACCTCGTAGTACAGCTCGGTGCCGTCGTCGGCGTACGCCTTGCCGGGCGTTCCGCGCAGCGCCCCGTACGGGCCGGTGGAGTCGAGCGCGAGGCGGGCCTTCCGGCGCATGCCTCGCCCGACGGTGAGCCGCTCTATGGCGACACCGGCGGCGGCGCCCGCGGCGACCACGCCTATCGCCGCCCCCGCGACGCCGGCCCTGCGCCACGTCCCGCCGCCGGAGGCGGCCGTGGCGGCGGCCGCGCTCGCGACGGCCTCCACGGCCTCCGCGCTGCTCTCGCTCACGTCCCGCTCCTCTTCGCCGGCGTCCGTTCCCGCTACCGCTCCGCACAACCGTACGGAGTCACCGGTCCCGTCCGTCCTTCACTTACTCGTGTTCAGGCACTGACCACTCATGCACGCGTGCTCACGTATCCCGGATCACACCCGTGCGGGCCGAACCCGCTCATTCACTCACCCGTGTCGACGTAGACGCGTGGAACACGGGTTCCGATGCGCGTCACGATCTCGTACGCGATGGTCCCGGCCGCCTTCGCCCAGTCCTCGGCGGTCGGCTCGCCCCCGTCGCCCGGCCCGAACAGCACCACCTCGTCCCCGGCGGCGGGTTCGTCCCCGCCGAGGTCGACGACGAACTGGTCCATGGCGACCCGGCCCGCGACCGTCCGCCACTTGCCGCCGACCAGCACGGGCCCGGTGCCGGAGGCGTGCCGGGGGATGCCGTCCGCGTAGCCGACGGGCACCAGGCCGAGGGTCGTGGCGCCGGAGGTGACGTAGTGGTGGCCGTAGCTGACGCCGTGGCCGCCGGACACATGCTTGACCAGCGCGAGCGAGGCGCTCAGCCGCATCACCGGCCGCAGCCCGAGGTCGGCGGAACTGCCCAGCTCGGGGCTGGGCGAGATGCCGTAGACCGCGATGCCCGTGCGTACGAGATCGAAGTGCGCGTCCGGTCGGGTGAGCGTGGCGGGCGAGTTGGCGATGTGCCGCACCTCCGGGTGGACGCCCTGTTTCTCGGCGTACGTCACCATGTCGCGGAATCGGGTGAGCTGGGCCTCGACGGAGGGGTGGCCCGGCTCGTCGGCGCACGCGAGGTGCGACCAGAGGCCGGTGACGGTGAGGAGCCCCTCGGACTCCGCCCGCAGCGCCTCGGTGACGAGCTCCGGCCAGTCGTCCGGCTGACAGCCGTTGCGCCCGAGCCCGGTGTCGGCCTTGAGCTGCACGCGCGCACGCAGGCCCACGTCACGGGCGGCGACGGTGACCTCCCGCAGCGCCCACATCCCGCTGACGGAGACGTCCAGTTCGGCCTCGACGGCCTCGCGCCAGGGCCCGCCGGGGGCCCACAGCCAGCACATGAGCCGCCCCGACAGCCCCGCCGCCCGCAACGCCAGCGCCTCCTCCGGTGTGGCCGTCCCCAGCCAGGCGGCCCCCGCCTCGACCGCCGCCTCGGCACACCGCACCGCCCCATGGCCGTACGCGTCCGACTTGACCACGGCCATCAGCTCAGCGCCGGGCGCCAGCGCACGCAACGTCCGCACATTGGCCCGCAGGGCGTCCAGATCGATCTCGGCACGGGCCCGCAGGGGCGCGCTCCGCAGAGGTGCTGTCTCACTCATGTCAGCCCCAGTGTCTCAGAGCCCACGCACACCCCTCCCGCGCCCCTTCGGGCGCGCGGGGCTGTGCCGATGCGCGCGTGGGCGCGGCCGGCCACGACGGACGAGCGGCCCGCATCCGGCAGCACCCCCGCCCCGGACCGGTTTCGCCTGCCCGGCCGCTTCCCCCACACGAAAACCCGGTCCTCCTTCCATCAGAACCCCTGACAGCGCACGCGCGTGCGCCAACCGCACGGGGAGGACCGTCACCAGAGCGAGGACCAGGGCGACAGCCCGGAACGTCATTCGTCCGCTCGTCATGCGACCAGCGATACGCGCCGTCCCCGCGCGCGCGGGTGCGCCGCGCGTACGGTCACCCGATATGCGCGCGGGAAAGTCACCCGATCCGAGGGCCCACCGGTTCCACACCGGACGCCACTCCGTCACGTACAGTCACATCCCGCACCGTCACGTACAGTCACAGACTGCACACGGCAGGTCGCGAACGGGACGACACAGGGGTTGGTATGTGCGGAATCGTGGGATATGTGGGCTCGCAGTCCGCGCTCGACGTGGTCCTGGCCGGGCTGAAGCGGCTGGAGTACCGGGGGTACGACTCCGCGGGCGTCGCGGTGCCTGCCGACGGGGGCCTGGCCGCCGCCAAGAAGGCCGGAAAGCTGGTCAATCTGGAGAAGGAGCTGTTCGGCCGCCCGTTGCCGACCGGCTCGTCCGGCATCGGCCACACCCGCTGGGCCACCCACGGCGGCCCGACGGACACCAACGCCCACCCGCACCTCGACAACGCGGGCCGGGTGGCCGTCGTCCACAACGGCATCATCGAGAACTTCGCCGCCCTGCGCGCCGAACTCGCCGGGCGCGGGCACGACCTGGTCTCCGAGACGGACACCGAGGTGGTCGCGCACCTGCTCGCCGAGGAGTTCTCGTCGTGCGACGACCTCGCGGAGGCGATGCGACTGGTGTGCCGCCGCCTGGCGGGCGCGTTCACACTGGTCGCTGTGCACGCGGACGTGCCGGACGTGGTCGTGGGCGCCCGGCGCGACTCGCCCCTCGTGGTCGGCGTCGGAGAGGGCGAGGCCTTCCTCGCCTCGGACGTCGCCGCGTTCATCGCGCACACCCGGTCGGCGATCGAGCTGGGCCAGGACCAGGTGGTCGAACTGCGCCGCGACGGCGTCGCGGTGACGACCTTCGACGGCCGCCCCGCCGACGTCCGCTCCTACCACGTCGACTGGGACGCGTCGGCCGCGGAGAAGGGCGGCTACGACTACTTCATGCTCAAGGAGATCGCCGAGCAGCCCAAGGCGGTCGCGGACACGCTGCTGGGCCGTATCGACGCGGCGGGCTCGCTGGCCCTGGACGAGGTCCGGATCAGCGCCTCGGAGCTGCGCGGGCTGGACAAGGTGGTCATCGTCGCCTGCGGTACGGCCTTCCACGCGGGCCTCATCGCCAAGTACGCCGTCGAGCACTGGACCCGCATCCCCTGCGAGGTGGAGCTGGCGAGCGAGTTCCGCTACCGGGACCCGATCCTCGACGGGCGCACACTGGTCATCGCCGTCTCCCAGTCCGGCGAGACCATGGACACGCTGATGGCGCTGCGGCACGCCCGCGAGCAGGGGGCGAAAGTGCTGGCGATCTGCAACACCAACGGCTCGACGATCCCCCGCGAGTCGGACGCGGTCCTGTACACCCACGCGGGCCCGGAGGTGGCGGTCGCCTCCACGAAGGCCTTCCTGACCCAGCTGGTCGCCTGCTACCTCGTCGCCCTGTATCTCGGCCAGGTACGCGGCACCCAGCGGGGCGACGAGATCCAGGCGGTGATCCGCGACCTCTCCCGCATCTCCCGCGAGGTCGGGCGGGTCCTCGAAACGATGGAGCCGGTACGGGAGTTGGCGCGCACCCTCGCCGCCAAGAACACGGTGCTGTTCCTGGGCCGCCACGTGGGCTATCCGGTGGCCCTGGAGGGCGCCCTCAAGCTCAAGGAACTCGCCTACATGCACGCGGAGGGCTTCGCGGCGGGCGAGCTGAAGCACGGCCCGATCGCCCTGATCGAGGAGGACCTGCCGGTGGTCGTCGTGGTCCCGTCCCCCGCGGGCCGCTCCCTCCTCCACGACAAGATCGTCTCCAACATCCAGGAGATCCGCGCGCGGGGTGCCCGCACGATCGTCATCGCCGAGGAGGGCGACGAGGCGGTCGTCCCGTACGCCGACCACCTGATCCGTGTCCCCGCCACTCCCCCCTCCTCCAGCCCCTCGTCGCCACGGTCCCCCTCCAGGTCTTCGCCTGCGAACTGGCGACGGCCCGGGGGAACGAGGTGGACCAGCCGCGGAACCTGGCGAAGTCGGTGACGGTGGAGTGAGGGGTGGCCGTCGGGGGTCTACGGCGGTGGGGTGAGCGGCGGTTGTCGGCACCGTAGGGTGCGGAACATGCCCATCATCGGAGTCGGCATCGACGTCGCAGAGATCGACCGCTTCCGCGCCTCACTGGAGCGCACCCCCAGCCTGGCCCAACGCCTCTTCCTCCCGAGCGAACTCCTCCTCCCCAGCGGCGAACGCCGGGGCATCGCCTCCCTGGCGGCCCGCTTCGCCGCGAAGGAGGCCCTCGCCAAGGCCCTCGGCGCCCCCGGCGGCCTCCACTGGACCGACGCCGAGGTCTACGTCGAACCCTCCGGCCGGCCCCGCCTCCGGGTGAGCGGCACGGTCGCCGCCCGCGCCGCCGAACTGGGCGTCAGGTCCTGGCACATCTCCCTGAGCCATGACGCGGGGGTGGCTTCGGCGGTGGTGGTGGCCGAGGGCTGAGGGGTGAGGAGCGCGGCACAGGCGTGGTCTTGCAGAGCGGCGGGCAAGCCGTGCCACTGGGACCGACGGGAGCCTCTCCCGGTCGAGCGAAGTCGAGCGTGGGGGAGGGTGGGCGCGGCGGCACCGGGCGGGCGCCGGTGAGCAGAACCACCCCTCCTCCAGCGGCGGCGGAGGGCACCCGGCACCCCGGGTCCAGGTGCATCCGGCCCCTTCGACAAGGCAGACTCGTCCCCATGCGCTCAGCCCACCGCGTAGAAACCGTCCGCTCAGCCGAACGCACCCTCATGGCCCGGCTCCCCGACGGCGCCCTGATGCAACGCGCCGCCGCGGGCCTCGCCGCAGCCTGCGCGACCACCCTGGGCCGGGTCTACGGCAGCCGCGTCGTCCTGCTCACCGGCAGCGGCGACAACGGCGGCGACACCCTCTACGCCGGCGCCCGCCTGGCCGGACGCGGCGCGGGAGTGACAGCCGTCCTCCTCGCTCCCGACCGCACGCACCCCGAGGCCCTGCAGTCCCTCCTCCGCGCGGGCGGCACCACCGCCACCCCCCGCACCACGGCCGCCGCCCTCTCCCGGGCCGACCTCGTCCTCGACGGCATCGTCGGCATCGGCGGCAAGGGCGGCCTGCGCCCGGAAGCCGCCCACCTCGCCGACCTGGTGGCGGCCTCCCCCGCCACGGTCATCGCCGTGGACCTCCCGAGCGGCATCGAACCGGACACCGGCGAGGTGCACGGCGCGGCCGTCCGCGCCGACCTGACCGTCACCTTCGGCACGCACAAACCGGGCCTGCTCATCGACCCGGCCCGCGCGTACGCCGGCTCGGTCCGCCTGGTCGACATCGGCCTGGCGGCCACCCTCCCGGCCATCCCCGCCCTGGAGTCCCTCCAGCACGCCGACGTGGCCGCCCTCCTCCCCCGCCCGTCCCCGGAGAGCGACAAGTACCGCCGGGGAGTCGTGGGCGTCGCCGCCGGCTCGGTCCGCTACCCGGGCGCGGCGGTCCTCGCGGTCGCGGGCGCCCTACGCGGCGGAGCGGGCGCCGTCCGCTACGTGGGTCCCGCCGCCGACGCGGTCCTCGCACGCTTCCCGGAGACCCTGGTCTCGGACAAGGGCCCGAAGAAGGCGGGCAGGGTCCAGGCCTGGGTCGCGGGCCCCGGAGCGGGCGACGACCCGACCCCCGTCGCCGAGGCCCTCTCCAGCGACGTCCCCGTCCTCCTGGACGCCGACGGCCTCCGCCTGGCCGACCGCGAGACGGTCCGCACCCGAGCGGCCCCCACCCTCCTGACCCCGCACGCGGGCGAGGCGGCGGCCCTCCTGGGCGTCTCCCGCGAGGAGGTGGAGGCATCCCGCCTCAGGGCCGCACACGGCCTGGCCCACGCCTACAACGCGACCGTCCTGCTCAAGGGCTCCACCACCCTCATCGCCACCCCGACCCCCGACACCCCGGTCCGCGTCAACCCCACGGGCACCCCCTGGCTGGCCACCGCGGGCAGCGGCGACGTCCTCTCGGGCCTGGCCGGCTCCCTCCTGGCCGCCGGCCTGTCACCGCTGGACGCGGCAAGCGTGGCGGCGTACGTCCATGGGCTGGCGGGCCGGTACGCGGCGGACGGAGCCCCGGCCGGGGCACATGACGTGGCGGAGGCGATTCCGGCCGCCTGGCGGGACATCAGAAACTGACCCACACACCCACGCACGCGCTCGTTCCCCCTCTCACCACACGCGGTCGGCCTTCCCTCCCCCCTCCTCGATCCGCTCGATCGCCTCCCGCACCATCCCCAGATACTCGACCTCCTCGCACCGCGGCTTACTTCCCATCCTGTACATGTCAAGTGCATCGTGGAGATACTCGCCCAGATCCTCCTCCGGCAGATCGGACGCCAGCTCGCTGCACACCCGTCCGGCGAGGTCCGCGTCAGCGCGCGCAGATCCACGTCGAACGGCGTCCCGTAACCGCACACCCATGGCGAAAGCCATCCGAAGCCCCCCAATGCCCCCTGGTCAGCCGTGAGGCGGCTCCCTCCCGACTGCGGGGACGCTAGTGCCGTTCCCCACCGGAGGTCCATACCTCCACCACAGCTCACGCACAGTGAGAGACGTCTCCCCGGCCGGGCCTTGGCCCCGCGTGACGGACCCCGCCCCGCCACCCCGTTCGGACTCCGTTAACAATGGACTGTGATCTCACCGGTCTCCTCGTTGCCGCGGAGCGCCCACCGGCCCAGGCCGGAGGCGACTCCCTACGTCGACCTCACCCGTGCCGAGTGGAGCGCGCTGCGCGAAAAGACGCCGCTGCCGCTGAACGCCGAGGAGGTCGAGAAGCTGCGCGGTCTGGGCGATGTCATCGACCTCGACGAGGTACGGGACATCTATCTGCCGCTCTCCCGCCTCCTCAACCTCTACGTCGGCGCCACCGACGGCCTGCGCGGCGCCCTGAACACCTTCCTGGGCGAACAGGGCTCCCAGTCCGGCACCCCGTTCGTCATAGGCGTCGCCGGCTCCGTGGCCGTCGGCAAGTCCACCGTCGCCCGCCTCCTCCAGGCCCTCCTCGCCCGCTGGCCCGAGCACCCGCGCGTGGAGCTGGTCACCACCGACGGCTTCCTGCTCCCCATGAAGGACCTCCAGGAGCGCGGCCTGGTCTCACGGAAGGGTTTCCCCGAGTCGTACGACCGCCGGGCCCTGACCCGTTTCGTCGCCGACATCAAGGCCGGCAAGGACGAGGTGACGGCCCCGGTCTACTCCCACCTCATCTACGACATCGTCCCCGACCAGCGGCTCACGGTCCGCCGCCCCCACATCCTCATCGTCGAGGGCCTGAACGTCCTCCAGCCCGCCCTCCCCGGCAAGGACGGCCGCACCCGCGTCGGGCTCGCCGACTACTTCGACTTCAGCGTGTACGTCGACGCGAGCGCGGACGACATCGAGCGGTGGTACCTCAGCCGCTTCCGCAAGCTCCGCGAGACCGCCTTCCAGAACCCGTCCTCCTACTTCCGCAAGTACACCCAGGTCTCCGAGGACGACGCCCTCGCCTACGCCCGCACCCTGTGGCGCACCATCAACAAGCCCAACCTGATCGAGAACATCGCCCCCACCCGGGGCCGCGCCACCCTCATCATCCGCAAGGGCCAGGACCACAAGGTGCAGCGCCTCAGCCTCCGCAAGCTGTGACGCGCCCGGCGCGAGGGGGTCTGCCTCACAGCGGCGCCCCCGCAGGGGCACGGGCGGCACCGGCATGCGGCTCCGCCGCGCGGGCGCGAGCAGCCACGACGAATCCGCGGCCCGCGGAGACACGACTCGCCGCCCCCGCGCCCGGAACGGCCCGATCTGCTAACCGAGCGCGGACTTCACCACGTCCGCCAGCCGCCCGGCCACCGACCGCGCCTGCTCGATGTCCGCCGCCTCGACCATCACCCGGACCAACGGCTCGGTCCCCGAAGGCCGCAACAGCACCCGCCCCGTGGAGCCGAGTTCCCGCTCGGCCTCGGCCACGGCCGTCGCCAGCTCCGCCGACGTCCCCACCCGCGTCCGGTCCACATCGGGCACGTTGACGAGCACCTGCGGCAGCCGCTCCATCACCCCGGCCAGCTCCCTGAGCGTACGACCGGTCCGCGCGACCCGAGCGGCGAGCAGCAGCCCGGTCAGCGTGCCGTCCCCGGTCGTCGCGTGGTCGGAGATGATCACGTGCCCGGACTGCTCGCCCCCGAGCGCGTATCCGTGCTCCTTCATCTCCTCCAGCACATACCGGTCCCCGACCGCGGTCTGCACCAGCCGCAGCCCCTCCCGCTCCAGCGCCAGCTTGAAGCCGAGGTTGGACATCACGGTGGCGACGACGGTGTCCGACCGCAGCACCCCCCGCTCCCGCATGTCCAGCGCGAGCACCGCGAGGATCTGGTCCCCGTCGACCTCGTCGCCCTCGTGGTCCACGGCGAGGCACCGGTCCGCGTCCCCGTCGTGCGCGATGCCGAGGTGCGCCCCGTGCTCGACGACGGCGGCGCGCAGTCTGCCGAGGTGTGTGGACCCGCACCCGTCGTTGATGTTGAGCCCGTCCGGCTCGGCCCCGATGGTGACGATCTCGGCGCCGGCCCGCGTGAACGCCTCCGGCGAGGCCCCGGCGGCGGCGCCGTGCGCCTCGTCCAGGACGACCTTGAGCCCGTCGAGCCGGTACGGAAGGACGGAGAGCAGATGCTCGACGTACCGCTCGCAGCCGTCGTCGTACGACCGGACCCGCCCGACACCCGCACCCGTGGGCCGGTCCCAGGGGGCCCCGGTCCGGTGCTCCTCGTACACGCCCTCGATCCTGTCCTCCAGCTCGTCGGCGAGCTTGTGGCCGCCCCGGGCGAAGAACTTGATGCCGTTGTCGGGCATGGCGTTGTGGCTGGCGGAGAGCATCACGCCGAGGTCGGCGCCCAGCTCGCCGGTGAGGAAAGCCACCGCGGGCGTGGGCAGCACGCCGACGCGCAGCACGTCGACGCCCGCGCTGGCGAGGCCGGCCACGACGGCCGCCTCCAGGAACTCCCCGGACGCTCGCGGATCCCGCCCGACCACCGCCACCGGCTTGTGGCCCTCGAACGTGCCCGCCTCGGCGAGTACGTGTGCCGCGGCGACGGAGAGTCCGAGCGCGAGCTCGGCCGTCAGATCCGCGTTGGCGACACCGCGCACGCCGTCCGTGCCGAAGAGTCGTCCCACTGTGGTGTCCTCCGAATTGCTGAGAATATGCGGCTCGTACCAGGTGGTCCCGTACCGGGCGTCCCTCACCGGATGTCCCCGAGTGTCCCGGCACTGCACGGACCAAGTACATCCCCTGGGACTGTCCTCCCCCTTTCGGGGTTGTACCGACAGTCTGCTGGTAAGCCTGCGATGAACCATCAACCCTGCTACGCAAACCGCCCCGGCGGCACGGGTACGTGCCACCGGGGCGATACGCGCGATACGGCGCGAGCGCGGATTTAGCGCTTGCTGTACTGCGGAGCCTTACGGGCCTTCTTCAGACCGGCCTTCTTGCGCTCGACCGCACGGTCGTCGCGCTTGAGGAAGCCGGCCTTCTTGAGGGCGCCGCGGTTGTTGTCGACGTCGGCCTCGTTCAGCGCGCGGGCGACACCGAGACGGAGCGCACCGGCCTGACCGGAGACACCGCCACCCGCGATGCGGGCGACGACGTCGTAACGGCCTTCCAGCTCGAGCACCTTGAAGGGCTCGTTGACCTCCTGCTGGTGCACCTTGTTGGGGAAGTAGTCCTCAAGGGTGCGACCGTTGATCTTCCACTTGCCGGAGCCCGGGACGATCCGGACGCGGGCGATGGCGTTCTTGCGGCGGCCCAGGCCGGCGGCCGGCTGCGGGTCGCCGAAGCGGGAGGCCGTGGACTCGGAGGTGTACTCGCCCTCGACGGGGACGTCCGACTCCGTGGTGTAGCTGTCGATGTCGACAAGCTCGGTCTCTTCGACCGGCTGCTCAACGGTGGTCTCGGCCACGATTCTCCTCAGATTCTTTCTTCGAGCTTGGGGGTGTGGCCGGACTTACTGCGCGACCTGGGTGATCTCGAACGGCACCGGCTGCTGGGCAGCGTGCGGGTGCTGGTCGCCCGAGTAGACCTTCAGCTTGGAGAGCATCTGACGGCCCAGGGAGTTCTTGGGGAGCATGCCCTTGACGGCCTTCTCGACGGCCTTCTCCGGGTTCTTCTCCAGCAGCTCGTCGTAACGGACGGAGCGCAGACCACCCGGGTAGCCGGAGTGGCGGTAGGCCATCTTCTGGGTCCGCTTGTTGCCGGACAGGTGGACCTTGTCCGCGTTGATGATGATGACGAAGTCACCAGCGTCGACGTGGGGGGCGTAGATCGGCTTGTGCTTGCCGCGCAGAAGGGTGGCAGCGGTGGTCGCCAGACGACCCAGGACGATGTCCTGGGCGTCGATGACGTGCCACTGGCGAGTGATGTCGCCGGGCTTGGGGCTGTACGTACGCACGGTTCGTAGCCTTCGCTTCTTCAGTGAGGTTCCTGACAGGTCACCGAAGACGATCACGACAGCCCTTGCCGCACCGCGGTGACGCATACCGCGTGCTGGCTCGCTGGTCATCGGCCCGGTGGACCGGTGTAAGGGCCCCTCACGTGAGAATGAGCAAGCCAATACACATAACGAACACGCAGCTTAGCCGGGCAGGCCCGGACGGGTCAAAACGGGTCCGCCGCCGCCGGTCTCGGCCCTCGCCGGGCCCGTCCGCGTTTTCGCTCGGCCCGACCCTCGTTGCCGCATTTGCCCGGGGCCCGCAGGTCACGCTAGAGGCTCAAGTCACCGTATGGACTGACCGGTGGGCCCCTCGGCCCGTCTAAAATGCGGAGCATGAGCTTTGGGCAGGGGGGGTCCCAGTGGAGCCCCGGGGGTTCCCGTAATCCTTGGGACGATCAGTGGGGTTCCGGCAACAACCAGACCCCGGACTGGGCGGCACTGGCCGAGCAGTCCGCATCACGTCACAAGCGCCGCCGACTCCTGATGATCGTCG
Source organism: Streptomyces sp. TG1A-60 (assembly GCF_037201975.1). Taxonomy (NCBI): domain Bacteria; kingdom Bacillati; phylum Actinomycetota; class Actinomycetes; order Kitasatosporales; family Streptomycetaceae; genus Streptomyces; species Streptomyces sp. TG1A-60. Next base: position 3,201,987 of record NZ_CP147520.1, read on the forward strand.
GCGGCGCCCTCGCCACGGTCGGGATAGGCGTCGCCGTGGCCGTCGCCGTCGTGAACACCGACGGCGGCGACACCACGGCGCAGCAGCCCGGCGATCTCCCGGCCACGGCGGACATCCCGAGCGCGAGCCCCAAAACGGACCCGTCGTTCGCGCCGACCACGGCCCCGCCACCGCTGGACCCGAAGGACTTCATCTCCAGCTCGGGCAAGGACAAGGCGCCGATCAGCCCGGACATCCTCTTCCCCGGCTCGCAGCTGACGATGGGTGAGAACGTCTACCGCAAGGGCCCCACCGCCTCCACGACCGACTGCGCCTCGGTCGGCCAGGGCGCCCTGGACAAGCTTCTGACCGGCAACGACTGCACCCGCATGATGCGCGTCACGTACTACCGGGGCAAGATCGCGGTCACGGTCGGCGTCGCCCTCTTCGACACCGAGGCCAAGGCGACCAAGGTCAAGGACGGCTGGGACAAGAAGAGCACCATCACCTCGCTCTCCGGCGACGGGGTCCCCGCCTTCTGCCGTACGACGTTCTGCCGTACGACCGCCAACTCCTACGGCCGCTACACCTACTTCACCCTCGCCGGCTTCACCGACGGCAAGGACGTCACGGAGAAGGACGAGTCCGTCTTCGCCGCCGGCGACGACCTCAGCGAGTTCACCTTCCGCCAGATCCGCCGCCGCGGCGAGGCCCAGGCGTCCGCCGCCGCCAACGAGCAGTAGCGGCGGCCTTAGGGTCCTCGCACTATGAGCGCCTGAGGTCGCGTGGTCTGGAGCCGTGCGTCGCAAGGCGCCGGAGAGCCCTCGATGGAGGCCCTCCCGCGCGAGCGAAGCCGAGCGTGGGGGAGAGCCACCAGGACTCTCCGGCAACGTGGCGAGGTGCGGTGCCAGACCGCTCGACCCGGGCGCTCATAGCGCAAGGACCCCTTAGAGCCTGTCGGGGTCAGCAGCAGCCGCCCCCGGGAACCCCCGGCAGGCTCCGCCGGTTCCGCGCCTCCTTGTTCCGCGCGGCCAGCAGCCCGTCCGCCGGGTATCCGACCTCCTCCAGGGTCAGCCCGTGCGGCCGTACGACATGCACGGCGGAGTCCCGCACGCCGGCGGCCAGCACCTTCCCGGGCCACTCGGCCCCCCGGTGCCCGTCCCCGACGAACAGCAGCGCCCCGATCAGCGACCGCACCATGTTGTGGCAGAACGCGTCGGCCCGCACGGTCGCCGTGATGACCCCGTCGTCCCCCCGCACCAGGCTGAGCTCCTGGAGCGTACGGATGGTCGTCGCCCCCTCCCGCCGCTTGCAGTAGGCCGCGAAGTCGTGCTCGCCCAGCAGCCGCCGCGCCGCCTCGTTCATGGCGTCCACCTCCAGCGGCCAGTCGTGCCAGAGCACATGGCCGCGCAGCAGGGGATCGACGCCCCCGGGGTTGTCGGTGACGCGGTACGCGTACCGCCGCCAGACGGCCGAGAACCGGGCGTTGAAGCCCTCCGGGGCCTCCGCGACGGACCAGACCCGCACGTCCCGCGACAGGCGCCCGGCGAGCCGCTTGAGCAGCTTCTCGCGATGCTCCTCCCACAGCGCCACCGGTAGATCCACATGGGCCACCTGCCCGCGCGCGTGGACACCCGCGTCGGTCCGCCCGGCCACGGTCAGCTCGTACGTCTCCCCGGCCCGCGTCACGGTCCGCAGCGCGTCCTCGATCTCCCCCTGCACGGTCCGCCTGCCACCGGCCTGCTTGGCCCACCCGGAGAAGCCGCTCCCGTCGTACGAGAGATCCAACCGCACCCGCACGAACCCGGGCTGTACTTCGTCACTCACTCCTGGATCCTCTCAGGTACGGAAGAGCGGGCCCGCTCCTCAGAGGAACGGGCCCGCTCAAGCGCGCCCCTTCAGGGGCGCGGGGAACCGCGCGAACAACCACGACGACGCCGCGGCCGTCCACGAACCGTCCGCGGCAGAACGCTTACGCGTCCTTCGACTCCTCGGCGGCCTCGGCCGGAGCCTCGGCGGCGTCGTCAGCCTTGGTGGTGTCGACCTTGGTCTCCTCGGCCTTGGTCTCCACCGCGGCGTCGGCGTCCTTGGCGGCACGCTTGGTGGCGGCCTCGGCCTCACCCGTGGCCTCCTGCGCGACCGTCAGCGCCTCGACCAGCTCGATGACGGCCATGGGCGCGTTGTCGCCACGGCGGTTACCGATCTTGGTGATGCGGGTGTAGCCACCCGGACGGTTCTCGTACCGCGGGCCGATCTCGGTGAAGAGCGTGTGCACGACGCTCTTGTCCGTGATGACCGTGAGCACCTGACGGCGGTTGTGAAGGTCGCCCTTCTTCGCCTTGGTGACCAGACGCTCGGCGTACGGCCGCAGACGGCGGGCCTTCGCCTCGGTGGTGGTGATGCGGCCGTGCTCGAAGAGGCTCTTCGCGAGGTTCGCGAGCAGCAGCTTCTCGTGCGCGGCACTGCCGCCCAGACGGGCACCCTTGGCAGGCTTCGGCATGGTGTTTCTCCTAGGTGTCTGCCCCGGCCGTATCAGGTACCGGGGTCAGTATCCGAGCGGGCGGTCGCCCGTCGGAGATCCGGGGTCCGCTGACGCGAACCCCGGAGGTGGAACCGATCAGTACTGCTCGGTCTCGACGAACCCGGCATCCCCGTCGTCGTCCGCGCCGAAGGCGTCCGCCGCGGCGGTCGGGTCGAATCCGGGCGGGCTGTCCTTCAGGGCCAGGCCCATGCCGGCCAGCTTCGCCTTGACCTCGTCGATGGACTTCGCACCGAAGTTGCGGATGTCCAGGAGGTCGGCCTCGGAGCGGGCCACGAGCTCACCCACGCTGTGGATGCCCTCGCGCTTGAGGCAGTTGTACGACCGGACGGTGAGCTCCAGCTCCTCGATCGGCAGCGCCAGATCGGCGGCGAGCGCGGCGTCCGTCGGGGACGGACCCATGTCGATGCCCTCGGCGTCGATGTTGAGCTCACGGGCCAGACCGAACAGCTCGACCAGGGTCTTGCCGGCCGACGCCATGGCGTCACGCGGACGCATGGCCTGCTTGGTCTCGACGTCGACGATCAGCTTGTCGAAGTCGGTGCGCTGCTCGACACGCGTCGCCTCGACCTTGTACGTGACCTTCAGGACCGGCGAGTAGATGGAGTCGACCGGGATACGGCCGATCTCCTGGCCCACCTGCTTGTTCTGCACGGCGGAGACGTAACCGCGGCCACGCTCGACCGTGAGCTCCATCTCCAGCTTGCCCTTGCCGTTGAGCGTGGCGAGGACGAGGTCGGGGTTGTGCACCTCGACACCGGCCGGGGGCGCGATGTCGGCGGCGGTGACCAGACCCGGGCCCTGCTTGCGCAGGTACATCACGACCGGCTCGTCGTGCTCCGAGGAGACGACCAGCTGCTTGATGTTGAGGATCAGGTCGGTGACGTCCTCCTTGACGCCCGGCACGGTGGTGAACTCGTGCAGGACACCGTCGATACGGAGGGACGTGACCGCCGCACCGGGGATCGAGGAGAGGAGCGTACGACGGAGGGAGTTGCCGAGGGTGTAGCCGAAGCCCGGCTCCAGCGGCTCGATCACGAACCGGGAGCGGAACTCGTCGACGACCTCTTCGGTCAACGAGGGACGCTGAGCGATCAGCATGTTGCGATCCTTCTGTCAGGGGCGCCCGCTATTTGACGCCCTGAGGTGTTACAAGGGTACGGGCGGTATGGCCCCGAAGAGCCATACCGCCCGAAAACCTCAGACCAAGCGGCCTGCGTCAGAGACCCGTCGAAGATCAGACGCGGCGGCGCTTGGGCGGACGGCAGCCGTACTGCGACATCGTGGGGGACGACCCCCACACCCCCAGCCGGAAGCCGAGCCGCCCTGAGCCGGTGCGATCAGACGCGGCGGCGCTTGGGCGGACGGCAGCCGTTGTGCGGGGTGGGCGTGACGTCCTGGATGGAGCCCACCTCAAGACCGGTCGCCTGGAGCGAACGGATGGCGGTCTCACGACCCGAGCCCGGGCCCTTGACGAACACGTCGACCTTGCGCATGCCGTGCTCCTGCGCGCGACGGGCGGCCGACTCGGCGGCCATCTGCGCGGCGAACGGCGTGGACTTCCGGGAGCCCTTGAAGCCGACGTGGCCGGCGGAGGCCCAGGAGATCACGTTGCCCGAGGGGTCCGTGATCGAGACGATGGTGTTGTTGAACGTGCTCTTGATGTGCGCGTGGCCGTGAGCGACGTTCTTCTTTTCCTTGCGGCGCACCTTCTTGGCAGCGCCCTGACGACCCTTGGGGGGCATCTATAACTCCTACGGGAGGTGGTCGGTCCTACAGCGAAGACCGCTGGTGAGCGTCCGCTGAGGACTACTTCTTGCCCGGCTTCTTCTTACCGGCGATGGCGCGACGCGGGCCCTTGCGGGTACGAGCGTTCGTGCTGGTGCGCTGACCGCGGACAGGCAGACCACGACGGTGACGGAGACCCTGGTAGCAGCCGATCTCCACCTTGCGGCGGATGTCGGCCTGGACCTCGCGACGGAGGTCACCCTCGGTCTTGATGTTGTTGTCCACGTACTCGCGGATCGCGACGAGCTGCTCCTCGGAGAGGTCGCGGACGCGGGTGTTCGGGTTGACGCCGGTCGCAACCAGCGTCTCCTGTGAGAGGGTCCGGCCGATGCCGAACACGTAGGTCAGGGCGACCTCCACGCGCTTGTCGCGCGGGATGTCAACACCGGAAACGCGTGCCATTCAATGGCTCCTGGTGATCTTCGGAGGTCTTCCACGGAATCGGCTCCCGGCCGCCGTACGAGGTACGAACCGGGTCCCCGGCCTCCGAGCCGGGGGTGTCAGGCACCGGAGCGCCTGGATTCCGCGTATGAACATATTCAGCTTGCGTCGCGCGAATCTCTGCGAATCCGGCAGAGGGATCGGTCGTGCGTCAGCCCTGGCGCTGCTTGTGGCGCGGGTTCTCGCAGATGACCATGACCCGACCGTGACGGCGGATCACCCTGCACTTGTCGCAGATCTTCTTGACGCTCGGCTTGACCTTCATGGGGTGAGGTTCTCCGGGTCAGTGCCACCGCCCGCGTCCCGGGAGACCGGGGCACGGAGTGCGGGGACAAGATCTACTTGTAGCGGTAGACGATCCGGCCACGCGTCAGGTCGTACGGAGACAGCTCCACCACGACCCGGTCGTCAGGGAGGATACGGATGTAGTGCATACGCATCTTGCCGCTGATGTGTGCCAGGACCTGGTGGCCGTTCTGGAGCTCGACCTTGAACATGGCGTTCGGCAGAGACTCGACGACAGTGCCCTCGATCTCGATGGCACCTTGCTTCTTGGCCACGCTTCGCCCTTCGAATCGACTACCTTGATCGACTCCCTGTGACCGAATGAAGACATACGGAAACACCAGAGCCGACGAGTCAGTCTACGTCAGGGGCTCCAGAAACACGAATTCGGGTAAGGATGCCCAACAAGGGAGATCGTTACGCGCTTCCGAGGACGTGCGGCGGCTGTGCCGGTGTACGGCTCGGCCGCGCGGGCGCGAACGACCACGAACTGACCCGCAGCCGGCAACGGGAACTCAGCCCACCGGATCGGGAGCCGCGGTGATCCCGAACTCGGCCAGCTTCGCCTTGCCCCCGTCGGGCGCGGTCAGCACCAACGGCCCCGCCTCGGTCAGCGCCACCGAGTGCTCCCAGTGCGACGACCACGTGCCGTCCGTCGTCACCACGGTCCAGTCGTCCGCCAGCACCTCGGTCTTCGGCGTTCCCAGGGACACCATGGGCTCGATCGCCAGACAGAACCCCGGCACCAGCTTCGGCCCCTTCCCCCGCCGCCGCTCGACGTAGTTCAGCAGATGCGGGTCCATGTGCATCTCCGTGCCGATCCCGTGCCCGCCGTAGTCTTCGACGATCCCGTACTTCCCGCCGCCCGGCTTCGGCTGCCGGCGGATGTACGTCTCGATGGCCCGCGAGACGTCCACGAGGCGGTTGCCCTGCTTCATCGCGGCGATCCCGGCCCACATGGACTCCTCGGTCACCCGGGACAGCTCGATGAGCTCCGGAGCATGACCGGAGCCCACGAACGCGGTGTAGGCCGCGTCGCCGTGCCAGCCGTCGATGATCGCGCCGCAGTCGACGGAGATGATGTCGCCGTCCTTCAGGACGACCTCGTCGCTGGGGATGCCGTGGACCACGACCTCGTTGACCGAGGTGCAGATGGTCGCCGGGAACCCGCCGTACCCGAGGAAGTTCGACTTGGCCCCGTGCTCCGCGAGCACCTTGCGGGCCACCTCGTCGAGGTCCTTCGTGGAGGCGCCCGGCACGGCGGCCTTCCGGGTGGCCGCGTGGATGGCGGCGACGACCAGCCCCGCCTCGCGCATCGTGGCGATCTGCTCGGGGCTCTTGATCTGCACCATGGGGGCCTGCGCTCTCCGTCTTCCGTGACTGTGAACTCTGGGGGTTGCCTGCACAACAGTACGGCCGCGGTGCCCCTCACGGGCACCGCGGCCGACGTACCACTGACGACCTGCTACTTGTCGTCGTCCTCGCGCTTGAGCGCCTCCATGGCGCGCTGGGTGACTTCCTCCACCGGGCCGAGCGCCGAGATCGTCACCACGAGGCCCTGGGCCTTGTAGTAGTCGATGATCGGCTCGGTCTGGGTGTGGTAGACCTCCAGACGCTTGCGGACGGTCTCCTCGGAGTCGTCGTCACGCTGGTACAGCTCGCCGCCGCAGGCGTCGCAGACGCCCTCCTGCTTCGGCTTCTTGTACGTGACGTGGAAGACGTGGGAGGAGTCGTTCCGGCAGATGCGCCGGCCGGCGATCCGCTTGACGACCTCTTCCTCGGGGACCTCCAGGTCCAGCACCGCGTCCAGGTTCATGGACTCGTCCTGAAGCGTCACGTCCAGCGACTCGGCCTGCGAGACGTTGCGCGGGAAGCCGTCGAGCAGGAAGCCGTGCTCGGCGTCCGGCTGCTCCATGCGGTCCTTGGCCATCGCGATGGTGACCTCGTCCGGCACCAGCTCGCCCCTGTCCATGTAGGACTTCGCGAGTTTGCCGAGCTCCGTCTGCTTGCTGATGTTGGCCCGGAACAGGTCGCCCGTGGAGATGTGCGGGATCGACAGGTTGCTGGCGAGGAACGCGGCCTGTGTTCCCTTACCCGCGCCCGGCGGCCCGACGAGGACGATTCGCATCAGCGGAGGAACCCTTCGTAATTGCGCTGCTGGAGCTGGCTCTCGATCTGCTTCACGGTCTCCAGACCCACACCCACGATGATCAGGATGCTGGTACCGCCGAACGGGAAGTTCGCGTTCGCCCCGAAGCCGGCCAACGCCATCGTTGGAACCAGAGCGATCAGACCCAAGTACAGCGAACCCGGCCAGGTGATCCGGTTGAGTACGTAGCTCAGGTACTCGGCGGTCGGTCGGCCAGCCCGGATGCCCGGGATGAAGCCACCATACTTCTTCATGTTGTCCGCGACTTCCTCGGGGTTGAACGAGATGGCCACGTAGAAGAAGGCGAAGAAGACAATCAGGAAGAAGTAGATCACGACGTGCGCCGGGGCGGCCGTGTCGGCCAGGTTGTCTGTGACCCAACTCGCCCAGCCCGCCGTGGAATTCGAGAACTGCACGATCAGTGCCGGGATGTAGAGCAGCGACGAGGCGAAGATCACAGGGATGATGCCCGCCTGGTTGACCTTCAGCGGGATGTAGGTCGACGTGCCGCCGTAGGACCGGCGGCCGATCATGCGCTTCGCGTACTGGACCGGGATACGGCGCTGGGCCTGCTCGACGAAGACCACCAGGCCGATCATGACGAGGCCGACGGCGCACACGGTGCCGAACTCGATCCAGCCGCCCGCCAGGTCGCCCTGCTCCTTGATGGCCCACAGCGCGGCCGGGAAGGTGGCGGCGATCGAGATGAACATCAGGATCGACATGCCGTTGCCGATGCCGCGGTCGGTGATGAGCTCACCGAGCCACATGACGAGGGCCGTACCGGCGGTCATGGTGATGACCATGACCATGGTGGTGTAGATCGAGCGGTCGGGCACGATCGAGCCGGACAGCTGGCAGCCGCTGAACAGCGTGCCGCTGCGGGCGGTGGCGACGAGGCCGGTGCCCTGCAGGACGGCCAGGGCCACCGTGAGATAACGCGTGTACTGTGTGATCTTCGCTGTTCCGGCCTGCCCCTCCTTCTTCAGGGCTTCCAGACGCGGGATCACCACGGTCAGCAGCTGCAGAATGATGCTCGCCGTGATGTACGGCATGATGCCGAGCGCGAAGATCGTGATCTGCAGCAGCGCGCCACCACTGAACATGTTCACAAGACCGAAGAGACCCTGGTTGGTCTGGGCCTGGTCGATACAGAACTGGACGGCGGTGTAGTCGACTCCGGGGATCGGGACATGGGTACCGATCCGGTAGATCCCGATGATGCCGAGCGTGAAGAGCAGCTTCTTGCGCAGGTCGGGCGTCTTGAACGCCCGGGCGAACGCGGTGAGCACGGTGCCTCCTGCGACCCCCGCGCTACTGCGTCAAGGGTGACGGTTTTGAGATTCTGATGAGGACGACTTACGTAACGTTTAACTGCCGCGCCGAGTGCCCGGGTAGGAGCACCCTGTGAAAACGGGCAGCGCAGGTCACCTTACCGGCGAGACTGCTTCCCTTGGAACGACCAACCGGGGATACCCCATTTGTGGGGTATCCCCGGTCGGGATCGCTCAAGTCATCGAGGCACCTGATGTGTTCAGACGAGCTCGGTGACGGTACCGCCGGCGGCGGTGATCTTCTCCTTGGCGGAGCCGGAGACGGCGTCGACCGTCACCTGCAGCGCCACGGTGATCTCGCCCTGGCCGAGGACCTTGACGAGGCTGTTCTTGCGGACGGCACCCTTGGCGACCAGGTCGGCAACGGTGACCTCCCCACCCTCGGGGTAGAGGGCGGCGAGCTTGTCCAGGTTCACCACCTGGAACTCCGTCTTGAAGGGGTTCTTGAAGCCCTTCAGCTTCGGGAGACGCATGTGGAGGGGCATCTGGCCACCCTCGAAGCGCTCCGGAACCTGGTAGCGGGCCTTCGTGCCCTTGGTACCACGACCAGCCGTCTTACCCTTCGACGCCTCACCACGACCCACACGGGTCTTGGCGGTCTTGGCGCCCGGGGCGGGACGGAGGTTGTGGATCTTGAGCGGGTTGTTCTCCGCCATGATCAGTCGACCTCCTCGACCGACACGAGGTGGCGGACGGTGTGCACCATGCCGCGGAACTCGGGGCGGTCCTCCTTGACGACCTGCGTGTTGATGCCCTTGAGACCAAGGGAGCGCAGGGTGTCACGGTGGTTCTGCTTGCTGCCGATGTACGACTTCGTCTGCGTGATCTTGAGCTGAGCCATTACGCAGCACCAGCCCCGGCACGCGCACGCAGCAGAGCCGCGGGAGCGACGTCCTCGAGGGGCAGACCACGGCGAGCCGCGATCTCCTCGGGACGCTGCAGGCCCTTGAGGGCCGCCACGGTCGCGTGCACGATGTTGATCGCGTTGGACGAGCCGAGCGACTTCGACAGGATGTCGTGCACGCCGGCGCACTCGAGCACGGCACGCACCGGGCCACCGGCGATAACGCCGGTACCGGGGGAAGCAGGCTTGAGCAGGACGACGCCCGCGGCCTTCTCGCCCGTGATCGGGTGCGGGATGGTGCCCTGGATACGGGGGACCTTGAAGAAGTGCTTCTTGGCCTCCTCAACACCCTTGGCGATGGCGGCCGGCACCTCCTTGGCCTTGCCGTAACCGACACCCACGGTGCCGTCACCATCGCCCACCACGACCAGCGCGGTGAAGCTGAAGCGACGACCACCCTTCACAACCTTGGCGACGCGGTTGATCGCGACGACGCGCTCAACGTACGCGGTCTTCTCGGCGGCAGCTGCGCCGCCGTCACGGCCCTTCCGGTCCCGCCGCTCGCCGCCACCGGCACCGCCACCGCGGCGCTGGGGTCCAGCCATTGGATTTACCTCTCTCTTTCCGCTAGCTACGCAGCGAGCTCAGAACTTGAGCCCGGCCTCGCGGGCGGCGTCGGCCAGGGCCGCGATGCGACCCGCGTACCGGTTACCACCACGGTCGAACACGACGGACTCGACACCGGCGGCCTTGGCACGCTCGGCGACCAGGGCGCCGACCTTGCCGGCCTGGGCCGACTTGTCTTCCGACCCACCACGGATCGACGAGTCCAGGGTGGACGCCGACGCAAGGGTGTGCCCCTTGAGGTCGTCGATCACCTGGGCCACGATGTGGCGGTTCGAGCGGGTCACGACCAGGCGGGGACGCTCAGCCGTACCGTTGACCTTCTTACGGATCCGGATGTGGCGCCGCTTGATGGCAGCACGCTTGTAAGCGTCGCCCTTAGCGATCTTCGTGCCGTATGCCATGGCTTACTTACCCGCCTTTCCGACCTTGCGGCGGATGACTTCGCCCTCGTACTTGACGCCCTTGGCCTTGTACGGGTCGGGCTTGCGCAGCTTGCGGATGTTGGCCGCAACCTCGCCGACCTTCTGCTTGTCGATGCCCTCGACCGAGAACCGGGTCGGGGCCTCCACCTTGAAGGTGATGCCCTCGGGCGCCTCGACGGTGATCGGGTGGCTGTAGCCGAGCGCGAACTCGAGGTTCGAACCCTTGGCCTGCACTCGGTAACCGACACCGCTGATCTCGAGCTTCTTCACGTAACCCTGGGTCACGCCGGTGATCATGTTCGCCACCAGCGTGCGGGACAGGCCGTGCAGGGCCTTGTTCTGACGCTCGTCGTTGGGGCGGGTGACGTTGAGAACGCCGTCCTCACCCTTGGCGATGTCGATCGGCGAAGCGACGGTGTGGGTCAGCGTGCCCTTGGGGCCCTTGACCGAGACCGTACGGCCGTCGATGGTGACGTCCACGCCGGCGGGAACCGTGATGGGGAGCTTGCCAATGCGCGACATAGCTGTTTCCTCCGTTCCCTTCCGCTACCAGACGTAGGCGAGGACTTCTCCGCCTACGCCCTTCTTGCCGGCCTGCTTGTCGGTGAGGAGCCCGTGGGACGTGGAGATGATCGCCACGCCGAGGCCGCCCAGCACCTTGGGCAGGGAGGTGGACTTCGCGTACACCCGGAGACCGGGCTTGGAGATCCGCTTGATGCCCGCGATGGAGCGCTCACGGTTGGGGCCGAACTTCAGCTCCAGGACGAGGTTCTTGCCGACCTCGGCGTCCTCGACCTTCCAGCCCGTGATGAAGCCCTCCTGCTGGAGGATCTCCGCGATGTGAGACTTGATCTTCGATGCCGGCATCGTCACGGAGTCGTGGTATGCCGAGTTCGCGTTCCGCAGACGCGTAAGCATGTCTGCGATCGGATCAGTCATGGTCATGAATTGGCCTTCGGCCTCTCTCGCCGGGGTTTCCTGTATGCGCCATCCCTCTCCCCACTCGGTGGCGGGACGGGTGCGGTGCGGGGACCTACGGCGTAGTAAGCAAACATTTGCGGGCACGGCCCGCGGGCGTACGGGCGACCGTCAGGCGCCCAACCCCCCAAGCCTAAGCCATGGACGGGTGGGCGCCTGACACGCCCAGTGCTTACCGAGAGCTTCGGGAATCCCCTAAAGCAGGGACTACCAGGAGCTCTTGGTCACGCCCGGCAGCTCGCCACGGTGAGCCATCTCACGGAGGCACACGCGGCACAGGCCGAACTTGCGGTAAACGGAGTGCGGACGGCCACACCGCTGGCAGCGGGTGTACGCGCGCACGGCGAACTTAGGCTTGCGAGCAGCCTTAGCGATCAGAGCCTTCTTCGCCATCTCGCTCACGCCTCCTTGAAGGGGAAGCCGAGGTGACGAAGGAGCGCACGGCCCTCAGCGTCGTTGGTCGCCGTGGTCACCACGGTGATGTCCATACCCCGGACGCGGTCGATCTTGTCCTGGTCGATCTCGTGGAACATGACCTGCTCGGTGAGACCGAAGGTGTAGTTGCCACGGCCGTCGAACTGCTTGGGGGACAGACCACGGAAGTCGCGGATGCGCGGGAGCGCGAGCGACAGGGTGCGGTCCAGGAACTCCCACATGCGGTCGCCACGGAGCGTGACGTGGGCACCGATCGGCTGGCCCTCACGCAGCTTGAACTGCGCGATGGACTTGCGGGCCTTGGTGACGGCCGGCTTCTGACCGGTGATCGTGGTGAGGTCCTTGATGGCACCTTCGATCAGCTTGGAGTCGCGGGCGGCGTCGCCCACACCCATGTTGACCACGATCTTGACGAGGCCCGGGGTCTGCATGACGTTCTCGTAGGAGAACTCTTCCTGCAGCTTGCCCGCGATCTCCTCGCGGTACTTCGTCTTGAGACGCGGAGTCGTGGTGGTAGCCATCAGATGTCCTCACCCGTCCGCTTGGCAACGCGAACCTTGTTGCCCTCGTCGTCGAAGCGGTAACCGACACGCGTGACGACCTTCTTGCCGTCCTTCTCAACGACCAGCTGGACGTTGGAGACGTGGATCGGCGCCTCGGTCGTGACGATGCCACCGGCCTGCGAACCCTTGGTGGTCGGGCCGGCCTTGGTGTGCTTCTTGACCCGGTTGACACCCTCGACCAGGACACGGTCCTCGCGGGGGAAGGCCGCGATGACCTTGCCCTGCTTGCCCTTGTCCTTACCGGTGATGACCTGGACCAGGTCGCCCTTCTTGATCTTCATGCTTACAGCACCTCCGGCGCGAGCGAGATGATCTTCATGAACTTCTTCTCGCGCAGCTCACGGCCGACCGGGCCGAAGATACGGGTGCCGCGGGGGTCGCCGTCGTTCTTCAGAATGACGGCGGCGTTCTCGTCGAAGCGGATGTACGAGCCGTCCGGACGGCGGCGCTCCTTGACGGTGCGAACGATGACCGCCTTGACGACGTCACCCTTCTTCACGTTGCCACCGGGGATCGCGTCCTTGACGGTGGCGACGATGACGTCACCGATGCCCGCGTAGCGGCGACCGGAGCCACCGAGCACACGGATGCAAAGGATCTCCTTCGCACCAGTGTTGTCGGCGACACGCAGTCGCGACTCCTGCTGGATCACGTCTATCTCCTGATTGTCTGCCGGTTCCCTCCGGCGATCGAGCCGGAGAGCCTGGCGGAACCGTCCTGCGGATGTGCTCCGCAGGAATTGACTTGCGCCTCTTCGGGGCGAAACCCGCGCTGGGGGCTCAGAGCCCCCAGCGGAGGGCAGCGGGGGCGGAACCCCCGCTTGTTACTTCGCCTTCTCGAGGATCTCGACGACGCGCCAGTGCTTCGTCGCGGACAGCGGCCGGGTCTCCATGAGGAGGACACGGTCGCCGATGCCGGCGGCGTTCTGCTCGTCGTGCGCCTTGAGCTTGCTCGTGCTGCGGATGACCTTGCCGTACAGGGCGTGCTTCTTGCGGTCCTCGACGGCGACGACGACGGTCTTGTCCATCTTGTCGCTGACGACGATGCCCTCACGGCTCTTGCGGAATCCGCGCGCCTCGGTGTTCGTCTCAGTCACGTTGTTCTCGCTCATCAGGCGTTCTCCACCGTTTCGATGCCCAGCTCACGCTCGCGCATCAGGGTGTAGATCCGCGCGATGTCCTTGCGGACCGCCTTGAGACGGCCGTGGTTCTCGAGCTGTCCGGTCGCCGCCTGGAAGCGGAGGTTGAACAGCTCTTCCTTGGCTTCGCGGAGCTTCGCCAGAAGCTCCTCGTCACCCAGCTCGCGCAGCTCGGACGCCTTGGTACCGGCCGACATCACGCTTCACCTGCCTCGCGCTTGACGATCCGGCACTTCATCGGCAGCTTGTGGGCTGCGCGAGTCAGGGCCTCACGGGCGATCTTCTCGTTGGGGTAGGACAGCTCGAACATCACCCGACCGGGGTGGACGTTCGCGATCCACCACTCCGGCGAACCCTTACCGGAACCCATGCGGGTCTCGGCGGGCTTCTTCGTGAGCGGGCGGTCCGGGTAGATGTTGATCCAGACCTTGCCGCCACGCTTGATGTGGCGGGTCATCGCGATACGGGCCGCCTCGATCTGGCGGTTGGTCACGTACGCCGGCGTGAGGGCCTGAATGCCGTACTCGCCGAACGCGACCGTCGTACCACCCTTGGCCTGACCACGGCGCTTCGGGTGGTGCTGCTTGCGGTGCTTGACCCTACGGGGGATCAGCATGACGGTCAGGCCTCCGTTCCGGTGCTCTCAGCCGGAGCGGCGACGGGAGCCTCGGCCTTGGGGGCCTCGGCGCCGGCAGCCTGCTGCGGCTTGCGACCGCGCCGCTCGCCACCGCGGCCACCACGGGCCGGGCGGTCGGCACCACCGCGGGCCGGGCGGTTACCCGCGCGGGCAGCGGCGTTCTCGGCGCGGACCTCGGCGATGTTCTTGACGTCGCCCTTGTAGATCCAGACCTTCACGCCGATGCGGCCGAAGGTCGTCTTGGCCTCGAAGAAGCCGTAGTCCACGTTCGCGCGGAGGGTGTGCAGGGGCACGCGGCCCTCGCGGTAGAACTCCGAGCGGGACATCTCGGCGCCACCGAGGCGGCCACCGCACTGGATCTTGATGCCCTTGGCGCCGGCCTTCATCGCCGACTGCATGCTCTTACGCATGGCGCGGCGGAAGGAGACGCGGGAGGAGAGCTGCTCGGCGACGGCCTGGGCCACCAGCTGAGCGTCCGTCTCCGGGTTCTTGACCTCGAGGATGTTCAGCTGGACCTGCTTGCCGGTCAGCTTCTCCAGGTCACCGCGGATGCGGTCGGCCTCGGCGCCGCGGCGGCCGATGACGATGCCCGGACGCGCGGTGTGGATGTCCACCCGGACACGGTCACGGGTGCGCTCGATCTCCACCTTCGAGATGCCGGCGCGCTCCATGCCGGACGTCATCATCCGACGGATGGCGACGTCTTCCTTGACGTAGTCCTTGTACAGCTTGTCGGCGTACCAACGCGACTTGAAGTCGGTCGTGACACCGAGCCGGAACCCATGCGGGTTTACCTTCTGGCCCATTACCGGGTTCCTTCCTTGCTGCTGACGACCACGGTGATGTGGCTGGTCCGCTTGCGGATCCGGTAGGCACGGCCCTGGGCACGCGGACGGAACCGCTTCAGGGTCGGGCCCTCGTCGACGTACGCCTCGCTGATGAACAGCGCGGAGGCGTCCGTGTGGTCGTAGTTGTGCGCGGCGTTGGCGATGGCGCTGTCCAGCACCTTGCCGACCGGCACGCTCGCGGCCTGCGGGGCGAAACGCAGGACCGCCTGAGCCTCCGTGGCGTCGAGGCCACGGATGAGGTCCACCACGCGGCGGGCCTTCATGGGCGTGACGCGGATGTACCGCGCCTGGGCCCTGGCTTCCATGGTTGTCCTTCCAGTGTCTGTCATGGTCATTCCACCCCGCGTTAGCGGCGCTTCGACTTCCGGTCGTCCTTGACGTGACCCCGGAAGGTGCGCGTCGGCGAGAACTCGCCGAGCTTGTGGCCGACCATCGACTCGGTGACGAACACCGGAATGTGGGTCTTGCCGTTGTGCACCGCGATCGTGTGGCCGAGCATGGCCGGGATGATCATCGAGCGACGGGACCAGGTCTTGATGACGTTCTTGGAACCGGCTTCGTTCTGGGCGTCCACCTTCTTGATGAGGTGGTCGTCGACGAAGGGCCCCTTCTTGAGACTGCGCGGCATCTGAACCCGCTCCTAGCGCTTCTTGTTCGTCTTGCGGCGGCGGACGATGTACTTGCTCGAGGCCTTCTTCGGCGAACGAGTACGACCCTCCTTCTGACCCCAGGGGCTGACCGGGTGGCGACCACCGGAGGTCTTGCCCTCACCACCACCGTGGGGGTGGTCAACCGGGTTCATCGCCACACCGCGGACGGTCGGGCGCACGCCCAGCCAGCGCTTGCGGCCGGCCTTGCCCCAGTTGATGTTGCTCTGCTCGGCGTTGCCGACCTCGCCGACGGTGGCGCGGCAGCGCACGTCGACCAGGCGGATCTCACCGGACGGCATGCGGAGGTGGGCGTAGGCGCCCTCCTTCGCGAGCAGCTGCACGGAGGCACCGGCGGAGCGGGCGAACTTGGCACCGCCACCGGGACGGAGCTCGATCGCGTGGATCGTGGTACCGACCGGGATGTTGCGGAGGGCCAGGTTGTTGCCCGGCTTGATGTCGGCCCCGGGACCGTTCTCCACGCGGTCACCCTGCTGCAGGTTGCGCGGGGCGAGGATGTAGCGCTTCTCGCCGTCGGCGTAGTGCAGCAGCGCGATGCGCGCGGTGCGGTTGGGGTCGTACTCGATGTGCGCGACCTTCGCCGGCACGCCGTCCTTGTCGTGACGACGGAAGTCGATCACGCGGTAGGCGCGCTTGTGTCCGCCACCCTGGTGGCGAACGGTCACACGACCGGCGTTGTTACGGCCGCCCTTGCTGTGCAGCGGGCGGACCAGCGACTTCTCCGGCGTGGACCGCGTGACCTCGACGAAGTCGGCGACGCTGGAGCCACGGCGGCCCGGCGTAGTCGGCTTGTACTTGCGGATTCCCATTGTCTCTCAGTCCTCGGAAGTTTCCCGATTATCTGGACGCTCCGACCCGCTTACGCGGTCGGACCGCCGAAGATGTCGATACGGTCGCCCTCGGCAAGGGTCACGATCGCGCGCTTGCTGTCGGCACGCTTGCCGAAGCCCGTGCGGGTCCGCTTGCGCTTGCCCTGGCGGTTGATCGTGTTGACCCCGGTGACCTTGACCGAGAAGACCGCCTGGACGGCCTGCTTGATCTCGGTCTTGTTGGCGCCGGGCGCGACGATGAAGGTGTACTTGCCCTCGTCGAGCAGCGCGTAGCTCTTCTCCGACACGACCGGCTTCAGCAGGACGTCACGGGGGTCCGTGAACGCCTTGCTCGGCGCGGTGACGACGGTGTTCTTGCCCTCGGCGGCGTGGCGACGCGCCTTGGCGACGCGCGCGGCCTTGGCGGCCTTGGCAGCCTTGGCGGCGATGCTCGGGTGACGCGTAGCCATCAGGCCTCGCTCCCTTCGGTGTCGTTGGCCTTGTTCGGGCCGGACACGAAGGACTCAAGGGCGGCCTGGGTGAAGACCACGTCGTCCGAGACGATCACGTCGTACGTGTTCAGCTGGCCCGGCTCCAGGATGTGCACCTGGGGCAGGTTGCGGGCGGAGAGCCACGCGGCCTCGTCGGCGCGCTCGACGACCAGGAGCAGGTTCTTGCGCTCCGAGATCTTGCCGAACAGCGACTTGGCGGCCTTGGTGGACGGGTTCTCGCCCTCGATCACGCCGGAGACGACGTGGATGCGGTTGTGGCGGGCCCGGTCGGTGAGGGCGTGGCGCAGGGCCGCGGCCTTCATCTTCTTCGGGGTCCGCTGCGAGTAGTCACGCGGCTGCGGGCCGTGGACGACGCCACCGCCGGCGAACTGCGGCGCGCGGGTCGAGCCCTGGCGGGCGCGGCCGGTGCCCTTCTGGCGGTACGGCTTCTTGCCGCCACCACGGACTTCACCGCGACGCTTGGTCTTGTGCGTGCCCTGGCGGGCAGCGGCGTTCTGCGCGACGACGACCTGGTGGATCAGCGGGATGCTGACCTTCTCCACGCCGAAGATCTCCGCGGGGAGCTCGACGCTTCCGGTCTTCTCGCCGGCAGGCGAAAGGATGTCAACAGTGCTCATCGGTACCTCAGGCCCCCTTGGCCGCGGTGCGGACCAGGACGAGGCCGCCGTTCGGACCGGGAACCGCGCCCTTGATGAGCAGCAGACCCTTCTCCGCGTCAACGGCGTGGACGGTCAGGTTCTGGGTGGTGACCCGCTCGTTGCCCATGCGACCCGCCATGCGGAGGCCCTTGAACACACGGCCCGGGGTGGCGCAGCCACCGATGGAGCCGGGAGAGCGGTGCTTGCGCTGGGTGCCGTGACCGGCGCCGAGGCCCTTGAAGTTGTGACGCTTCATGACACCGGCGAAGCCCTTGCCCTTGCTCTTGCCGGTCACGTCGACCTTCACGCCGGCCTCGAAGACCTCGGCGGAGATCTCCTGGCCCAGCGTGTACTCGGAGGCGTCCGCGGTGCGGATCTCGACGAGGTGGCGGCGGGGGGTGACGTCGGCCTTGGCGAAGTGACCCTTGAGGGGCTTGTTCACCTTGCGCGGGTCGATCTCGCCGAAGGCGATCTGGACCGACTCGTAGCCGTCGGCATCGTTCGTACGGACCTGGGTCACGACGTTGGGGCCGGCCTTGACGACGGTGACCGGAACAACACGGTTGTTCTCGTCCCACACCTGCGTCATGCCGAGCTTCTCGCCCAGGATGCCCTTGATCTGCTTAGCCATTCTCAGCTCACCGACCCTCAGAGCTTGATCTCGATGTCGACACCGGCCGGGAGGTCGAGTCGCATCAGAGAGTCAACGGTCTTGGGGGTGGGGTCGAGGATGTCGATCAGGCGCTTGTGCGTGCGCATCTCGAAGTGCTCGCGCGAGTCCTTGTACTTGTGCGGCGACTTGATGACGCAGTACACGTTCTTCTCAGTGGGCAGCGGCACCGGGCCCGCGACCGACGCACCAGTGCGCGTCACCGTCTCGACGATCTTCTTCGCCGAGGAGTCGATGACCTCGTGGTCGTAGGCCTTGAGCCGGATGCGGATCTTCTGTCCCGCCATGGCTACTCAGTAGTCCTGTTCTCTCTTACGCTCTGGAACCCGGTGTTCCACTGTCCACTCTCCGACCCACGCGGTCGGGCGTGTCGCGCTTCCGCTGACACGGATGTCCCTTGACCGAACATCCCCTGTCTGGGAAACACGGCCCTTCCGGAACCGCGGACCGGGGGCGGAGGCCCACCGGATGCCTGGCCGGCGCTGCACTGACACTTCCCGAAAGATTCCCGTACGTCCGTCCCAGCGCTGCCTTCAGGCAGTTGGGACGACGAGTACTGTGGGACTCGCTTCCGGTCCTCCCGGCGGGAGGCGCGCAGCATCAACACTCGACCGAGCAACCCCGCTAGTCTGCCATACGGCCCAGCGCCTTAGCCAATCGAGCCGGAGAGATTACCCCGAGAGTGACGTAGGTCAAACCCGGGAGCCGCTGCCGCTGTCCGAGGCGTCGCTCGGGGTGCCGTCCGGGGTATCGGGAAACACGAGCCGGACTCCGCCGCTGATCGCTCCCAGGCACCCCGGTGCCAGGTGGCCGACCGGATCGCCCGTCTCGTCGCGGACGCGCTCCCCGACGGCGTCGTGCATGTCGTCGGCTCCCGGTGCATGGGCTGCGCGCTGCCGGCGCGGACCTGGGCCTGGTGGCGGCGCTGCCGGTACACCCGAACTAGCCGCCGTACAGGCGAAGTTGAGCAAAGCGAGGCGCGTCGCGGTCGGCTATGTGCGCGAGGTGGCCGGGGCACGCGTACCCGGCCTGCGGCTGCGCCTCGGCGGGCTGGACGTGGACCTGGCCGTCGTGGCCACCGGATCGACGGACCCGGCGGAGGCTGTGGACCGGCGGGCCGAGTTGGGTGAGGCGGCGGCGATCGCGCTCAGCGCGGTGAGCGACTCGGCCTGGGCCCGACCCCACCGACCGCCGCCGACCTGACCGCCGTGGCGGAACGCCGGCTGCGCGGCCTGGCGGGGGTCACGCTCACGAGGGTCGAGGGCGGCGGCGTACCGACGCTCCGCTGAGCGCCGGAGGTCAGCGCACGTCGACGTAGTCCGCCGCGCTGGTGGCGACGCCGGTCGTCGTGTTGCCGTAGTACTTCCAACGCCAGGAGCCGTCGGTGGAGGCGGTGACCGTGGTCTTCAGGGCACCGGTGCTGCTGGTGGTGGCCTTCTTGACCGTCTTGAAGGTGTCGGTGCCCTTGGCGCGGAACTGGAGGCTGACCGTGCGGCCGCTGTAGGCGCCGTACTTCTTGGTGCTCCAGTTCGCCCGGGTCAGCTTGCCCGTGACGGTCACCGGCTTGCCCTTGGTGACCGGCTCCGGCGCGGCGTTGACGGTCGCCTTGGCCGCGCGCTTGAGCTGGGCGGTCTGGGACCGCGTCTCGTACTCCTCGGCCTTGAGCCCGCCGCTGTCCTTGAACAGGCGGAGCCCCACGGCGACCTTCCACGTGGTGGCGTCACCGTTGGAGTCGACGTGTTTCTGGGACCAGTGCGGATCGATGTAGAGGTTGCCCTCGCAACGGGCCTTCTTGGAGCTGAGCTCGTAGCAGATGTACACGCCCGGCCCGATGTAGTTCTCCCCCGTGTCGGCCGCCGTCTTCGGGCTGCCGCGATAGAGGAAGGGGTACGCGTCGTAGCTGAACGGCTCGTAGGTGCTGTAGCCGGCAGGCAGGGTGACGTGGAAGCTGAGGGGCGGCTCCGCCTCCTTCGACGTGCCGACCACGATCGGCTTGCCCTTGTTGATGACGACCTCCGACACGGTGATACCGGTGTCCGCCGCCTGAGCCGCAGGCGCGTTCAGCACCGAGAACCCCAGCGCCCCCACGAGCGTGGCCACCGCGACGGTTCGTCTGCCTGTCTTCATTCACACCTCTTCGGAGGATGCCGATATGGAGGCGGCAGAGTATCAAGGGTGATCTCACGGCGATTCCACACGTCGAACACCCCGGAGAGGGCGAACTGTGCTCTCGATCAGGGACGTACGCCAGCAACGGGGAGAAGCCCACGTCATGGTGAAGGTGCGGTTGGAGACCAGCCGGGAGCACGTCGCCGAACTGGCCGATGGCGTCCCGCCGGGTGGTGTAGCCGATCAAGGCGCCGGAATCCGCAGGTCAGGGACGGTGGCTCCGCCGGACCAAGGGTTCAACTCGCCTCAGCGGGAGGCCTCGTGGGCTGCCGCCTCTGCGGAGATCGTCAGGGACCTCGTACCGGAACGCACAACGCTTGATCCCCTACACCACGACGCGGGACGCGACCCGGGAACCAGATCCCGGCCCCCTGGCCCGGCTACGTCGCCCGCGGCATGGTCGCCATCTGTCCGCCGGTCGAAGACGGCTCAGCCCCTGGCCGCGTACGATACGAAGTCCGCCCAGGCGGGCGGCGTGAGCGCGAGCCGAGGAAGCCGTATGTCTTTGGAGTCGCGGATGTGGACGGTGCCGGGGGAGGCGGCGACCTCGACGCAGGAATTGCCGTCGTTGCCACCGCTGTAGCTGCTCTTGAACCACGCCAGCTCGGAGGCGTCCCCGGCAGTGGTCTTGCGGATCATGTTTCTCCCAGCAGTTGCTCGACGAAGGCAAGCGACTCCCCTGGAGAGAGCGCCTGAGCCCGGATGGTGCCATACCGCAGTTCAAGGATGCGCAGGTGCTTGGGCTCGGAGATCGGTCGGCCGTTGAAGGCGCCGTCGGAGCGACCCACAGCCGTACCGTCCGCGAATTTCAGCAGTTCGATTCGACCGTCCAGACCGGAGTGGGTGTCACAACTCATCGGCATCACCTGAAGCACGACGTTGTGCAAACGCCCTACCTCCAGCAGACGTTCAAGCTGCTGACGCCACACCATTGTGCCTCCGATGGGTCGTCGCAGTGCACCCTCTTCCAGGACGAAACTGACCGCTGGAGCCGGCGAGCGCTCGAAGACCGACTGCCGGGCCAGCCGAGCAGCCACCATGCGTTCCACGTTGTCCGGCGAGTACGGCGGTTGAGCGGCCCCGATGACAGCGCGCGCGTGATCGGGCGTCTGCAGCAGCCCGGCGATGATGTTGCACTCGTACACGCCGATCTCGACCGCCTGAGCCTCCAGCTTCCCCAGCTCCCGCACCTTCTTCGGGTACCGGACCTTCTTCACGTCCTCCCAGGTCGCCGAGATGAGGCCGTCCGCCTCCAGCGCCTCGTCGGACTTGTCCAGATACTCCTGCCGGGGAATCCGCTTCCCGGCCTCGATCTTGTAGACCAGGTCCTCGCCGTACCCGATCGCCACCGCGAAGTCGGCCACTCGCATCCCCATGGCCTCGCGCCGCAGTTTCAGCTGCCGCCCCACGGTCTCGACGACCGCGACGCCCCAGTCGTCGTCGGGGTCCACCTCCCAACCCGGCTCGTTCGTCTCGCCCTTGAGCCGACCCGCGCCGCCGTCCCCGTGCATCGCGCACCTCTCCGCCGTACCGATGTGACTCAACGCCCCCTACCCGTAGGCCCGTTCCGGACAGGCCCGACAACGCCGGACAAGCCCTGGACAGTAACCGTACGTACCGGCGTAGTCACTGTTCACACTAGGCGCACGCCGCCACGCTGAGTGACGTGAATCCGGAAACCGTCGCTCCCGACAGCGAACTCGTCAGCCCCATCCGCAACTTCAGCGTGCGGCTGTCACCCACGCCTCGTGGAGCCCGTCTCGCCCGCCTCCTCGCCACCGAGCAACTGCGCGAGTGGGGAATGCCGTTGCACCCGGCGGACCACATCGTCGCCGAGCTGGCGGCCAACGCGGCGACGCACGGACGGGTTCGGGGCCGCGACTTCGACCTGACGATGTACGTCATCGGCGCCACCCTTCGTATCGAGGTGACGGACACGCGCGGTGAACGGCTGCCCCGGGCCCAACACCCCTCCCCCGACGCCGAGTCCGAGTCCGAGTCCGGCCGAGGCCTCCTCCTCGTCGAGGAGCTCGCCGACCGCTGGGGCACCGCGCCGGGGAGGCCGCCGCGCAAGACCGTCTGGGCCGAGGTCGCTCTCCGACCGGCACCGAAACCCAGTTCTGCGGGCTTCGGTGCGACGAGCGGTCTTTCCCCAAAGGACCGGGGAGAGAAAGAACCCCACCAAACCCCACCCCTCCTCCCGCCCAGCATGCCGCCTCACCCTCGCGGGTGAACGGTGGCCCACACGGGCACCCCAGATGTGGAGGACGAGCCCGAGGGGGTCATGCGACACCCCGACGTGATGCTCATCGCCGAGGCGGACATGGAAGGAGACGGCTCCTTCGACGCACGTACGCTGATCGCCGCGATCGAGATCGTGTCCCGTTCCAACCCCGACAACGACTGGATCGGCAAGGTCCGCGACTACCCCCTGCTTGGCATCCCCGTCTACGCCGTCTTCGACCCACGCACCGGCACCGGCGCCGTCCTCACCGACATCCACTCCACCCCGGACGGTCCCCGCTATGCCACCCGCAAGGACTTCGTCTACGGCGAGGACGTCACCATCGCCGACTGGACCATCTCCACGGACAACCTGCCTCGCTACCCGTTCAAGTGCACGTAACAGCGGCGGTTACCGGGCGGCGCTCCGGAACGCGGGACGGGCCGGAGCGCCGTTCAGGTGCGGGTGACCTGGCCGCACCCCTCGTGGTTCTGCTCCCGCAGGGACTCACTGCGGTCGTAGGGATCCTTGGCCGCGCCGGTGGCGGGCCCGCCGGTGGGAGTACCTCCGGGGAAGACCGGGTGGAGGTAGCCGTCGTAGACGTCGCACTCGTTGTTGAAGGTGTCGACGGCGTACTCGCGGATCATCAGCTTGCCCCGCGTGACGTTCCATCGCTCCGGGTCGGACAAGGACAGCGTCAGATCGCGGCGAACGATGGTCCGCGCCACGAGGTCTCCGCTGTCGTCGGGCCGCACCAGGGGGTAGACGAAACTGTAGTCCGCGTGGACGAGCACCTCACCCGGCTCTCCGGCGGCGAACGTCAGATGCCCGCGCACCTTGATCACGTCACCGGCCGGCTCCACCTCGTCCGGGTCGAAGCGGCTGAAGAAACCCACGGGGTCATGGCCTTGCGACGGCCGACGCAGCGACCGTCGCACTTCGGGCAACATGTCCGGCTGCTGGGGGTCGAGCAGGGCCAGGGCCTTGGCGGGGTGCCCGCCCCGCAGCACGGCCGGGTCCAGGTTGGAGGCGACCAGGAAGTCCTTGGTGCGGCGCAGCGCGAGCGCCACGTCGTCCTTGCCCAGCCCGGCGACCGCCCGCGCGGCCGGCAGCTCGATGGCGTCCGCGCCGTCGGCCCAGCGACGGGCGGGCGATCCACGGAACGGATGGCCGACCGTGGGCAGCCCGGCCTGGGTGTCGGCGTCCGCCGCGGCGGAGGGCAGGGCCTGCTCGGCGGGCAGCGGCGACGGGGAGGCCTCGGCGCCGGACGCCGAGTCGTGTCCGGGGAGACGGTCCAGCACCAGCGAGGGGCGGATGGCGACCACGAGGACCGCCAGGGCCAGCACCACGCCGAAGGCCGATCCCAGTCTGCGGCGCCGGTCGCGGCTGCCGTCGATCTCCTGCCAGGCGGGGCCGGTGCGCCAGCCGGGCGGGGCCGGGGGCTGTGGGTTCCGCGCCGCCTTCCGCCGCCCCCACCGCCGGCCGCCGCTCGCCCGCCGCGCCGCCTCGTCCTGCTCCGCCAGCCGCCGCGTGACCATGCGGGCGCGCGCCGACGGCTCCTTCGGCAAGGAACCGCCACCGCCCTCCTCCGCCTTCCGCAGGAACGCCTCCCACTCCTCGTCGGATATGGAGGGCTGCTCGTCGGGCTGCTCACTGGGCGGGACGGTACTCACGGTGTCACTCTCGTAGTCGGGGCGTACGCGGCTGCGACACCCCGGCAGGGCCCTCCAGCAGGTCTGTCGACCGGCTGGACACCCCGGCAGGGACTCCCGCGTCCGATCATGCTCGGACGGGGCGCCCACGACTCACAAGCCCCGCACGAGGCGTACGAGGAGTCGTACGGAACACGTGATCCAACCGGTACGGATCCGAGGCACGGGCCCTGATCAGGCACCCGTCGCCAGGCACTCACGCGCACTCTCACCGGGTCCACGCGGAGAACGAAGAGGCCCGTACGACCGAAGTCGTACGGGCCCCTTCGTGGAACTCGCGGTGGAGCTACCAGGTCAGGTCGACAAGCTCACTTGTTGATCTTGGTGACCTGGCCGGCGCCCACGGTCCGGCCACCCTCACGGATGGCGAACTTCAGGCCCTCTTCCATGGCGATGGGCTGAATGAGCTCAACCTTCATCTCCGTGTTGTCGCCCGGCATGACCATCTCGGTGCCCTCGGGGAGGGTCACGACGCCGGTCACGTCCGTCGTACGGAAGTAGAACTGCGGGCGGTAGTTGTTGAAGAACGGCGTGTGGCGGCCACCCTCGGCCTTGTCCAGGATGTACGCCTGCGCCTCGAACTCGGTGTGCGGGGTGACCGAACCCGGCTTGATGATGACCTGGCCGCGCTCGACGTCCTCGCGCTTGATGCCACGAAGCAGCAGACCGACGTTCTCACCGGCCTGGCCCTCGTCGAGCAGCTTGCGGAACATCTCGATGCCGGTGACCGTGGTGGTGGTCTTCTCCGGCTTGATGCCCACGATGTCCACGGTCTCGTTGACCTTGAGGACACCACGCTCGATACGGCCGGTGACGACGGTGCCACGACCGGTGATCGTGAAAACGTCCTCGATCGGCATCAGGAACGGCTTGTCGACGTCACGCTCGGGCTGCGGGATCGACTCGTCGACGGCCTTCATCAGGTCGAGGACGGTCTGGCCCCACTCCTTGTCGCCCTCAAGGGCCTTGAGCGCCGAGACCTTGACGACCGGAAGGTCGTCGCCCGGGAACTCGTACTCGGAGAGCAGCTCACGAACCTCGAGCTCGACGAGCTCCAGGATCTCCTCGTCGTCCACCATGTCGGCCTTGTTCAGGGCGACGACGATGTACGGAACGCCGACCTGGCGGGCCAGGAGCACGTGCTCCTTGGTCTGCGGCATCGGGCCGTCGGTGGCGGCGACCACGAGGATGGCGCCGTCCATCTGCGCCGCACCCGTGATCATGTTCTTGATGTAGTCCGCGTGACCGGGGCAGTCGACGTGGGCGTAGTGACGCGTCTCCGTCTGGTACTCGACGTGCGCGATGGAGATGGTGATACCGCGCTGGCGCTCCTCAGGAGCCTTGTCGATCTGGTCGAAGGCCGAGGCCTCGTTCAGGTCCGGGTACGCGTCGTGCAGCACCTTGGTAATGGCGGCCGTGAGGGTCGTCTTACCGTGGTCGATGTGACCGATGGTGCCGATGTTGACGTGCGGCTTAGTCCGCTCGAACTTCGCCTTCGCCACTGGGGTCCTCCTGTGTGGTTCTGGTACGCCTTACTTCATCGGCGCCAGGTGATCTTTGCTGGATGGCCCGGATCCCCGGGGCATTCCCTCCGTCAGTACGGCGGAATGCCCCGCGAGGCTCCGGAGTCAAGCCTACGGCGTGTGAACGCGGTGCGTTACTCGCCCTTGGCCTTCGCGATGATCTCCTCGGCGACGTTCCGCGGAACCTCGGCGTAGGAGTCGAACTGCATCGAGTAGCTCGCGCGACCCGACGTCTTGCTGCGGAGGTCTCCGACGTAGCCGAACATCTCCGAGAGGGGCACGAGGCCCTTCACGACGCGGGCACCGGCCCGCTCCTCCATGGCCTGGATCTGGCCACGGCGGGAGTTGATGTCGCCGATGACCTCACCCATGTAGTCCTCGGGCGTGGTGACCTCGACGGCCATCATCGGCTCAAGCAGAACAGGGCTGGCCTTGCGCGCGGCCTCCTTGAAGGCCTGCGAACCGGCGATCTTGAATGCCAGCTCGGAGGAGTCGACCTCGTGGTAGGCACCGTCGAGCAGCGTGATGCGGACGCCCGTCATCTCGTACCCGGCGAGGATGCCGAACTGCATGGCCTCCTGCGCACCGGCGTCCACCGAAGGGATGTACTCCTTCGGGATACGGCCACCGGTCACCTTGTTCACGAACTCGTACGAGGCGTCGCCACCCTCGATCGGCTCGATCGCGATCTGCACCTTGGCGAACTGACCGGTACCACCGGTCTGCTTCTTGTGGGTGTAGTCCACGCGCTCGACGGCCTTGCGGATCGTCTCACGATAGGCGACCTGCGGCTTGCCGACGTTGGCCTCGACCTTGAACTCACGGCGCATACGGTCGACCAGCACCTCGAGGTGCAGCTCGCCCATACCACCGATGATGGTCTGACCGGTCTCCTCGTCCGAGTGAACCTGGAAGGAGGGGTCCTCCTCCGCGAGACGCTGGATGGCGACACCCAGCTTCTCCTGGTCACCCTTGGACTTGGGCTCGATGGCGACCTGGATGACCGGCGCCGGGAAGTCCATGGACTCCAGGATCACCGGCTGCTTGTCGTCGCACAGCGTCTCACCGGTCGTGGTCTGCTTCAGACCCATCACGGCGATGATGTCGCCGGCGCCCACCGAGTCGATCTCCTCACGCTTGTTCGCGTGCATGCGGTAGATCTTGCCGATGCGCTCCTTCTTGCCCTTGACGGAGTTCAGCACGGCGGTGCCGGACTCCAGGCGGCCCGAGTAGACCCGGACGAAGGTGAGCTTGCCGAGGTGCGGGTCGCTCATGATCTTGAACG
Organism: Streptomyces sp. TG1A-60; assembly: GCF_037201975.1. Classification (NCBI taxonomy): domain Bacteria; kingdom Bacillati; phylum Actinomycetota; class Actinomycetes; order Kitasatosporales; family Streptomycetaceae; genus Streptomyces; species Streptomyces sp. TG1A-60. The sequence continues at coordinate 3,229,204 of NZ_CP147520.1, forward strand.
CCAGCGCGGACAGCGGCTCGTCTTCGGACGGCTTGCGCTTGACGACCAGCTCGGGGTCCTTCACGTCGTGGCCCTCGATGGCCTCGACGTCGAGCGGGGTCGGCAGGTAGCGCACGACCGCGTCGAGCAGGGGCTGGACGCCCTTGTTCTTGAACGCGGTGCCGCAGAACACCGGGGTGACCGTGGTGTCCTGGGACTTGCCGGACGCGATGGTGATGCGACGGATCGCGGCGTACAGCTGCTCCTCGGTGGGCTCCTCGCCCTCCAGGTACAGCTCCATGATCTCTTCGTCGTTCTCGGCGACGGCCTCGACGAGCTTGCCGCGGTACTCCTCGGCAGCCTCGGCGTGCGTGGCCGGGATGTCGACGACGTCGTACATCTCGCCCTTGGCGGCCTCGGCGGACCACACGAACGCCTTCATGGTGACGAGGTCGACGACACCCTTGAAGTCGGCCTCGGCACCGATCGGGAGCTGCATGACGAGCGGCTGGGCGCCCAGGCGGTCCGAGATCATGTCCACGCAGCGGTGGAACTCGGCGCCGGTGCGGTCCAGCTTGTTGACGAAGCAGATGCGGGGCACGCCGTAACGGTCGGCCTGACGCCACACCGTCTCGGACTGCGGCTCCACGCCGGCGACGCCGTCGAACACCGTCACGGCACCGTCGAGAACGCGGAGCGAACGCTCCACCTCGACGGTGAAGTCGACGTGGCCCGGGGTGTCGATGATGTTGATGGTGTGGTCGACGCCCTCAAGCGGCCAGTGACAGGTGGTGGCAGCAGAGGTGATCGTGATGCCACGCTCCTGCTCCTGCTCCATCCAGTCCATGGTGGCGGCGCCGTCGTGGACCTCACCGATCTTGTAGGAAACGCCGGTGTAGAACAGGATCCGCTCGGTGGTGGTCGTCTTGCCCGCGTCGATGTGGGCCATGATCCCGATGTTGCGGACCCTGGCCAGGTCAAGCGAAGTGGTAGCCATAAGGCTTCAGTCTTCTCTCGGTCTCGATGGGGTCTGCGACTACCAGCGGTAGTGCGCGAAGGCCTTGTTGGACTCGGCCATCTTGTGCGTGTCCTCGCGCTTCTTCACAGCGGCACCGAGGCCGTTGGAGGCGTCGAGAAGCTCGTTGAGCAGACGCTCGGTCATGGTCTTCTCGCGACGGGCGCGGGAGTAACCGACGAGCCAGCGCAGCGCGAGCGTGTTGGCACGACCGGGCTTGACCTCGATCGGAACCTGGTACGTCGCACCACCGACACGGCGGGACTTGACCTCGAGGGTCGGCTTGATGTTCTCCAGAGCGCGCTTCAGCGTGATGACCGGGTCGTTGCTGGTCTTCTCGCGCAGGCCCTCCATGGCGCCGTACACGATGCGCTCGGCGGTGGAGCGCTTGCCGTTCAGCAGCACCTTGTTGATGAGTGACGTGACAAGAGGAGAACCGTAGACCGGGTCGATGATGACCGGGCGCTTCGGGGCGGGGCCCTTACGAGGCATTCTTACTTCTCCTTCTTGGCGCCGTAGCGGCTGCGGGCCTGCTTGCGGTTCTTGACACCCTGGGTGTCGAGCGAACCACGGATGATCTTGTAGCGAACACCGGGCAGGTCCTTCACACGGCCGCCGCGCACGAGCACGATGGAGTGCTCCTGCAGGTTGTGTCCCTCACCCGGAATGTAAGCGGTGACCTCGATCCCGCTGGTCAGACGCACACGCGCGACCTTACGCAGGGCCGAGTTCGGCTTCTTCGGGGTGGTCGTGAACACACGCGTGCAGACGCCGCGGCGCTGGGGGGAACCCTCCAGTGCGGGCGTCTTGTTCTTCTCGACCTTGTCCTGCCGGCCCTTCCGGACCAGCTGCTGGATCGTAGGCACTACTTCTCCGGTTTCTGTGTGCCGAATGGTGAAGCTAACCTGGAACACTCGCCGACCCACGCGGTCGGGTGTGTCGAATGCTGCGGACTCTCGCCGCGAGGCAGAAAGGGCGCAGATTACGGTGGCCGCTTACGGCTCCCCCTATGCGGTTGAAGGCACGCACGGGAGCCAGGGCACACCCCAGGCACAAGGTCTGAGCGTACCTACCTCATTCGCTATGGTCAAAACAAATGGACGTGCGCGGGTTTGAGGACCGGGCGCGTCCCTCCCCGAGAGGCGCCGCCGGGGCTCACACGCCGCTGTTCGACGCGGTTCCCGCGATCACCATGAGGGCGAGGAAGAGCGCCCAGCCCGCGACGGAGAGCCAGCCCAGGATGATGCCGGCCAGGGCGAAGCCCTCGCCGCCCTCGCCGGTGCGCTTCATCTCGGCGCGGGCGGTGTGGCCGAGCACGACCGCCGGAATCCCGGTGAGCCCCATCGTCATGGTGGTGAGGACTCCGCAGATCATCGAGCCGACGGCCTTGCCGTTGGTGGGCGGGGGCGGCATGGGGGCCGGCATGAACGTTCTCGGGACCGGGGCGCCGCCCATGACGGTCGGCTGCGCCGCCGAGGGGCCCTGGGGCAGGTCGGCGACCAGAAGGGTCAGCTCCCCCACCGTGCGCGCCGTGTAGGCCCTCTCGACGCGCTTCTCGTACTCGTCCTGCTGAAGGCGGCCCTCACTGAAGCCTGCCCGCAGGACATCCACGGCACGCTCACGGTCGGCATGTGCGGCGAGCAGCGAAGGACTACTGCCCTGCGCCTGCTGCCACGGCATCGGCTGCCACTGCGGGTTCGACACGAGAAACACTCCCCCGGACTGGTTGTGCCTCCATGATGCTCCAACGCACGGCCCACGGCATCGGTTCCCCGCCCCACTTCTGTCCCGGTTCTGCCACACCGAACACCCGCACGACGCCGAAGGGCGGCCACCCCGTACGCAACGGAGCGACCGCCCTTCAGATCAGGCAACCACTACTGCTCGCCTACTGGTTGTACGGACCGTAGTCGTAGTCCTCCAGCGGAACGGCCTGGCCGGAGCCCGTGCCGAACGGCGAGTAGTCGATGTCGTCGTAGCCGACGGCCGAGTACATCGCGGCCTTGGCCTCCTCGGTCGGCTCGACCCGGATGTTGCGGTAGCGGGACAGGCCCGTACCGGCCGGGATGAGCTTACCGATGATGACGTTCTCCTTGAGGCCGATCAGGGAGTCGGACTTGGCGTTGATCGCCGCGTCCGTGAGGACCCTGGTCGTCTCCTGGAAGGACGCCGCCGACAGCCACGACTCGGTCGCCAGCGAGGCCTTGGTGATACCCATGAGCTGCGGACGACCCGAGGCCGGGTGACCACCCTCCTGGACCACACGACGGTTCTCGGTCTCGAACTTCGAACGCTCGACCAGCTCGCCGGGCAGCAGCTCGGCGTCGCCGGACTCGATGATCGTCACCCGGCGGAGCATCTGCCGGATGATGATCTCGATGTGCTTGTCGTGGATCGACACACCCTGCGAGTTGTAGACCTTCTGGACCTCGCCGACCAGGTGGACCTGGACGGCACGCTGGCCCAGGATGCGCAGCACGTCGTGCGGGTTGGTGGCACCCACGGTGAGCTTCTGGCCCACCTCGACGTGCTCGCCCTCGCTGACCAGGAGACGGGCACGCTTCGAGATCGGGAACGCCGTCTCGTCGCTGCCGTCGTCCGGCGTGATGACGATCTTCTTGGTCTTCTCGGTCTCCTCGATCCGCACGCGGCCGGAGGCCTCGGAGATCGGGGCGACGCCCTTCGGTGTACGGGCCTCGAAGAGCTCGACGACACGGGGCAGACCCTGGGTGATGTCGTCACCGGCCACACCACCGGTGTGGAAGGTACGCATCGTCAGCTGGGTACCGGGCTCACCGATGGACTGGGCGGCGATGATGCCGACCGCCTCACCGATGTCGACCAGCTTGCCCGTGGCCAGGGAGCGGCCGTAGCACATGGCGCACGTGCCGACCTTGGACTCACAGGTCAGGATCGAGCGGGTCTTGACCTCCCCGACACCGTGGCGCACGAGCTGGTCGATGAGCACGTCGCCCAGGTCCACGTTGGCCGGCGCGATCACCTTGCCGTCGATGACGACGTCCTCGGCGAGCATGCGGGCGTAGACGCTGGTCTCGACGTCCTCGGCCTTGCGCAGGACACCGGTCTCGTCCTTCGAGGCGATCCGCAGCTTCAGACCGCGCTCGGTACCGCAGTCCTCCTCGCGGATGATGACGTCCTGCGAGACGTCCACCAGACGACGGGTCAGGTAACCCGAGTCGGCGGTACGCAGGGCGGTGTCCGCCAGACCCTTACGGGCACCGTGCGTGGAGATGAAGTACTCCAGCACGGACAGGCCCTCACGGAAGGACGCCTTGATCGGACGCGGGATGGTCTCGTTCTTCGCGTTCGACACCAGACCGCGCATACCGGCGATCTGCCGCATCTGCATCATGTTTCCTCGGGCACCCGAGTCGACCATCATGAAGATGGGGTTGGTCTTGGGGAAGTTCGCGTTCATCGCCTCGGCGACCTCGTTGGTCGCCTTGGTCCAGATCGCGATGAGCTCCTGCGTGCGCTCTTCCTTGGTGATCAGACCGCGCTCGTACTGCTTCTGCACCTTCTCGTCCTGCGCCTCGTACCCGCGGACGATCTCCTTCTTCGCCTCGGGAACGACGACGTCGGAGATGGCCACGGTGACACCGGAACGGGTCGCCCAGTAGAAGCCGGCCGCCTTCAGGTTGTCGAGCGTCGCCGCCACGATGACCTTGGGGTAGCGCTCGGCCAGGTCGTTGACGATCTCGGAGAGCTGCTTCTTGCCCACCGAGTAGTCGACGAACGGGTAGTCCTCGGGCAGCAGCTCGTTGAAGAGCGCACGGCCGAGCGTGGTCTTCAGCCGGAAGCTGTCACCCTGCTGCCACTCCGGCTCGCCCTCCTCGCGCTCCGGCGGGGTCCAGCCGCGCGGCGGGATGGTGCCCACCGGGAAGCGGATGTCCACGGAGGACTGCAGCGCGAGCTCGTCGGCGTCGAACGCCATGATCGCCTCGGCCGTGGAGGCGAAGGAACGCCCCTCGCCCTTGGTGTCACGCAGCTCGCCGTCGGTGGTGAGGAAGAACAGACCGAGGACCATGTCCTGGGTCGGCATCGTCACCGGACGGCCGTCGGCGGGCTTGAGGATGTTGTTCGAGGACAGCATGAGGATGCGGGCCTCGGCCTGCGCCTCCGCGGACAGCGGCAGGTGCACGGCCATCTGGTCACCGTCGAAGTCCGCGTTGAACGCGGTGCAGACCAGCGGGTGGATCTGGATGGCCTTGCCCTCGACCAGCTGCGGCTCGAAGGCCTGGATGCCGAGGCGGTGCAGGGTGGGCGCACGGTTCAGCAGCACCGGGTGCTCGGCGATGACCTCTTCGAGGACGTCGTACACGACGGTGCGGCCGCGCTCCACCATGCGCTTGGCGCTCTTGATGTTCTGCGCGTGGTTCAGATCGACCAGGCGCTTCATCACGAACGGCTTGAACAGCTCCAGCGCCATCGCCTTCGGCAGACCGCACTGGTGCAGCTTCAGCTGCGGACCGACGACGATCACGGAACGCGCGGAGTAGTCCACACGCTTGCCGAGCAGGTTCTGACGGAAACGGCCCTGCTTGCCCTTCAGCATGTCGCTGAGGGACTTCAGCGGGCGGTTGCCGGGGCCGGTGACCGGGCGGCCACGACGGCCGTTGTCGAACAGCGCGTCGACGGCCTCCTGGAGCATGCGCTTCTCGTTGTTCACGATGATCTCGGGCGCGCCGAGGTCGAGAAGCCGCTTCAGTCGGTTGTTCCGGTTGATCACACGGCGGTACAGGTCGTTCAGGTCGGAGGTCGCGAAGCGGCCACCGTCCAGCTGCACCATCGGGCGGAGGTCCGGCGGGATGACCGGCACGCAGTCGAGCACCATGCCCTTGGGGCTGTTGCTGGTCTGCAGGAACGCGGAGACGACCTTGAGGCGCTTGAGCGCACGGGTCTTCTTCTGGCCCTTGCCGGTACGGATGATCTCGCGGAGGCGCTCGGCCTCCTCGTCCAGGTCGAAGGACTCCAGGCGCTTCTGCAGCGCCGCGGCACCCATCGAGCCGTCGAAGTACGTGCCGAAGCGGTCACGCAGCTCGCGGTAGAGGAGCTCGTCGCCCTCCAGGTCCTGGACCTTGAGGTTCTTGAACCGGGTCCACACCTCGTCGAGACGGTCGATCTCGCGCTGCGTACGGTCACGCAGCTGCTTCATCTCGCGCTCGGCGCCTTCGCGCACCTTGCGGCGCACGTCGGCCTTGGCGCCCTCGGCCTCCAGCTCGGCCAGGTCGGTCTCGAGCTTCTTGGCGCGGGCCTCCAGGTCGGCGTCCCGGCGGTTCTCGATCTGCTGCCGCTCGACGGAGACGTGCGCCTCCAGGGAGGGCAGGTCACGCGTACGGCGCTCCTCGTCGACGTACGTGATCATGTACGCCGCGAAGTAGATGACCTTCTCCAGGTCCTTCGGGGCGAGGTCGAGCAGGTAGCCCAGCCGCGACGGAACGCCCTTGAAGTACCAGATGTGTGTGACGGGCGCGGCCAGCTCGATGTGGCCCATCCGCTCACGGCGCACCTTGGCGCGCGTGACCTCGACGCCGCAGCGCTCACAGATGATGCCCTTGAAGCGGACGCGCTTGTACTTGCCGCAGTAGCACTCCCAGTCCCGGGTCGGACCGAAGATCTTCTCGCAGAAGAGTCCGTCCTTTTCGGGCTTCAGGGTGCGGTAGTTGATCGTCTCGGGCTTCTTGACCTCGCCGTGGCTCCACTGACGGATGTCGTCAGCGGTGGCCAGACCGATCCGGAGCTCGTCGAAGAAGTTGACGTCGAGCACTATGCGTCAATCCCTCTCAGGGTTGTAAGTCATGGGGTCTGATACGGGGGTCCTGGGGCCGGAGGCCTTCATGGCGAAGGCCTCCGAACTCCCGTCAGACCTCTTCGACGCTGCTCGGCTCACGCCGGGACAGGTCGATGCCAAGCTCCTCCGCAGCGCGGAAGACGTCCTCGTCGGTGTCGCGCATCTCGATGGACATGCCGTCCGAGGACAGCACCTCCACGTTGAGGCACAGGGACTGCATCTCCTTGATGAGCACCTTGAAGGACTCGGGGATGCCGGGCTCAGGGATGTTCTCGCCCTTGACGATGGCCTCGTAGACCTTCACGCGGCCGGTGACGTCGTCGGACTTGATGGTCAGCAGCTCCTGGAGGGCGTACGCGGCGCCGTAAGCCTCCAGCGCCCACACCTCCATCTCACCGAAGCGCTGGCCACCGAACTGGGCCTTACCACCCAGCGGCTGCTGGGTGATCATCGAGTACGGGCCGGTCGACCGGGCGTGCAGCTTGTCGTCGACCAGGTGGTGCAGCTTGAGGATGTACATGTACCCGACCGAGATCGGGTCCGGGAACGGCTCGCCGGAGCGGCCGTCGAACAGTCGCGCCTTGCCGGAGGGGAGCACCATGCGCTCGCCGTCGCGGTTGGGGATGGTGTGCTGGAGCAGACCGGCGAGCTCGTCCTCGCGGGCACCGTCGAAGACCGGGGTCGCGACGTTGGTGCCGGGGGCGACGGAGTCGGCGCCGATGACCTGCAGACGCTGCGCCCACTCGTCGGCGAGCCCGGAGACGTCCCAGCCGCGGCTGGCGAGCCAGCCGAGGTGGATCTCCAGGACCTGTCCCGGGTTCATTCGGGACGGCACACCGAGCGGGTTGAGGATGATGTCGACCGGGGTGCCGTCCTCCAGGAACGGCATGTCCTCGATCGGCAGGATCTTCGAGATGACACCCTTGTTGCCGTGACGGCCGGCGAGCTTGTCACCGTCGGTGATCTTGCGCTTCTGCGCCACGTACACGCGCACCAGCTGGTTCACACCGGGGGAAGCTCGTCGCCCTCCTCGCGGTCGAAGACTCGGACGCCGATGACCTTGCCGATCTCGCCGTGCGGCACCTTCAGCGAGGTGTCACGGACCTCACGGGCCTTCTCTCCGAAGATCGCGCGCAGCAGGCGCTCCTCCGGGGTCAGCTCGGTCTCACCCTTGGGCGTGACCTTGCCGACCAGGATGTCACCGGCGACGACCTCGGCACCGATACGGATGATGCCGCGCTCGTCGAGGTCGGCGAGGACCTCCTCGGAGACGTTCGGGATGTCCCGGGTGATCTCCTCGGGGCCGAGCTTGGTGTCACGGGCGTCGACCTCGTGCTCCTCGATGTGGATCGAGGAGAGGACGTCGTCCTGCACGAGGCGCTGCGACAGGATGATCGCGTCCTCGTAGTTGTGACCCTCCCACGGCATGAACGCCACGAGCAGGTTCTTGCCCAGCGCCATCTCGCCGTTCTCGGTGGCCGGACCGTCGGCCAGGACCTGGCCCTCGATGATCCGGTCGCCCTCGTGGACGATGACCTTCTGGTTGACCGAGGTGCCCTGGTTGGAGCGGGAGAACTTGGCCAGGCGGTACGTGATGTACGTGCCGTCGTCGTTGGCGGTGGTGATGTAGTCCGCGGAGACCTCCTGGACCACACCCGCCTTCTCGGCCTTGACCACGTCGCCGGCGTCGACGGCGGAGCGGTACTCCATGCCGGTGCCGACGAGCGGGGCCTCGGACTTGATCAGGGGAACGGCCTGGCGCATCATGTTCGCGCCCATGAGGGCACGGTTGGCGTCGTCGTGCTCGAGGAACGGGATCATGGCGGTCGCGACCGACACCATCTGGCGCGGTGAGACGTCCATGTAGTCCACGTCGTCACCGGGGACGTAGTCGACCTCGCCGCCACGACGGCGGACCAGGACGCGGTTCTCGGTGAAGCGCATGTCGTCGTTGAGCGTGGCGTTGGCCTGCGCGATGACGAAGCGGTCCTCCTCGTCGGCCGTCAGGTAGTCGACCTCGTCGGTGACGACACCATCGGTGACCCGGCGGTACGGCGTCTCCACGAAACCGAACGCGTTGACGCGGCCGTAGGAGGCGAGCGAACCGATCAGACCGATGTTCGGACCTTCGGGCGTCTCGATCGGGCACATACGGCCGTAGTGGGACGGGTGCACGTCACGGACCTCGAAGCCGGCCCGCTCACGGGAGAGACCGCCGGGACCCAGCGCCGAGAGACGACGCTTGTGCGTCAGACCCGACAGCGGGTTGTTCTGGTCCATGAACTGCGACAGCTGGCTGGTGCCGAAGAACTCCTTGATGGAGGCGACGACCGGCCGGATGTTGATCAGGGTCTGCGGCGTGATCGCCTCGACGTCCTGGGTCGTCATGCGCTCGCGGACGACACGCTCCATACGCGCCAGACCCGTACGGACCTGGTTCCGGATGAGCTCGCCGACGCTGCGCAGACGACGGTTGCCGAAGTGGTCGATGTCGTCGGTCTCGACGACGATCGTCTGGCCGTTGTCGGCGGCCGTCTCGGTCTCGCCCGCGTGCAGCTTCACCAGGTACTTGATCGTCGAGATGACGTCCTCGACGGTCAGGACGCCCGCGTCGAGCGGAGCCTCCGCACCCAGCTTCTTGTTGACCTTGTAGCGACCGACCTTCGCGAGGTCGTAGCGCTTGGGGTTGAAGTACAGGTTCTCCAGAAGCGTCTGCGCGGCCTCACGCGTGGGGGGCTCGCCCGGACGCAGCTTGCGGTAGATGTCGAGCAGCGCGTCGTCCTGCCCCTGGGTGTGGTCCTTCTCCAGGGTGGCGCGCATGGACTCGTACTCGCCGAACTCCTCCAGGATCTGCTCGGTGGTCCATCCGAGTGCCTTGAGGAGGACGGTCACGGACTGCTTGCGCTTGCGGTCGATACGGACACCGACCATGTCGCGCTTGTCGATCTCCATCTCCAGCCAGGCACCCCGGGACGGGATGATCTTGGCGGAGAAGATGTCCTTGTCGGACGTCTTGTCGATGGAGGAGTCGAAGTAGACACCGGGCGAGCGGACCAGCTGCGAGACCACGACACGCTCGGTGCCGTTGATCACGAAGGTGCCCTTGTGGGTCATGAGCGGGAAGTCGCCCATGAAGACCGTCTGGGACTTGATCTCACCGGTCTCGTTGTTGGTGAACTCGGCCGTGACGAAGAGCGGGGCCGCGTACGTGAAGTCGCGGTCCTTGCACTCGTCGATGCTGTTCTTCGGCGGCTCGAAGCGGTGGTCGCGGAAGGTCAGCGACATCGACCCGGAGAAGTCCTCGATCGGGGAGATCTCCTCGAAGATCTCCTCCAGACCGGACTTCGTGGGGACGTCCTGTCCGCTCTCGAGAGCCTCCTCGACCCGACTCTGCCAGGCGGTGTTGCCGAGCAGCCAGTCAAAGCTCTCGGTCTGCAGCGCGAGCAGGTTGGGAACCTCGAGGGGCTCCTTGATCTTTGCAAAGGAGATGCGCAGCGGGGCGGTGCTGGCGCCGTTGTTCGTATTCGCGGTCGAGGCGTTGCGCGAGGCGGCCAAGAGGGGGTCCTTCCGAGGGCTCGGACTCACTACGCGCGTACCGGCCCCTCTCCTGTGCAAAGAGAGCAGGCTGGCCCCGAACTGACTCGATAGGCCAGGTCGGGAATGGTCTGTTCGTCGATGCTCAAGTGAGGGCATGCCCCTGGTGACGGGCAGGGGACAGCTAACAGGCAGCGCAAAGGGTCAGTGTAGCCACTTGGCACACTGATGTCCAATGCGGGTTTCTCGCGACCCTCGTTGTTCTCGACACTTGCGCAAGCCCACGCCCTCAATGCACGTTGATACTGCCCTCTTCGCCGTCGATCCATGCCTCGGAGTTCGGATCGGTGTGACGACGCGTCCTGAGAATTGCGCGCTGCGTGCCGTTCGTCAAGGCCCCTCCCGCCCGATCCTGGTACCGCGGTCGTCACTCGCGGTGCGTCACCCGGGGCGTCGGCGGCACGACGAAGATCACCATACTCGTCGCCACCGACAGTGCAAGGCAGCCGTCGCTCGACGTCCCGGAACGCCGAAGGGCGACCACCCAGTTGGGTGATCGCCCTTCGGTACGTCCGCGTTACAGCCTCGAACGAGTTTTTGACACTCGCCCCGGAACTGTCCCGCTCGGGTCCTCGCGGACCCAGGCGTGCCGGCGGACCGGCGAGGCCTTACTTGACCTCGACGGAGGCGCCGGCGCCCTTGAGGGACTCGGCGGCCTTCTCCGCGGCGTCCTTGGCGACCTTCTCGAGAACGGGCTTCGGGGCGCCGTCCACGAGGTCCTTGGCCTCCTTCAGGCCCAGGGAGGTCAGCTCACGCACGACCTTGATGACCTGGATCTTCTTGTCGCCGGCGGCGGTGAGGACGACGTCGAACTCGTCCTGCTCCTCGACGGCCTCGGCGGCGCCACCAGCGGCACCACCCGCGACGACGACCGGCGCGGCGGCGGCGGCGGTGACGTCGAACTTGTCCTCGAACGCCTTCACGAACTCGGAGAGCTCGATGAGGGTCATCTCCTCGAACTGCGCGAGCAGGTCTTCCTGGCTGAGCTTCGCCATGAGGGGCGATCCTTCCACTAATTCGGCTGGTGCCGGGATGTACATGTCTGGCGGGCGTACGTTCGGCCCGCTACGACCGCTTCCTGAAGGCGGGTCCTGGCGGACGGCCTCAGGCGGCGGTCATTTCGCGAGCCGAATTACTCGGCACCGCCCTGCTCGTCCTGCTTGGCACGAAGAGCGTCCACGGTGCGGACGAGCTTCGACGGCAGCGCCTGGAAGACAGAGGCAGCCTGCGACTGCTTGCCCTTCATCGCACCGGCCAGCTTGGAGAGCAGAACCTCGCGGGACTCAAGGTCCGCAAGCTTCTTGATCTCGTCGGCGGACAGCACCTTGCCGTCAAGGACACCGCCCTTGATGACGAGGTTCGGGTTGTCCTTGGCGAAGTCACGAAGACCCTTCGCCGACTCCACCGGGTCACCGGTGACGAAGGCGACCGCCGTCGGACCGTTGAACAGGTCGTCGAGCGTCGAGATCCCGGCCTCGTTGGCCGCAATCTTGGTCAGTGTGTTCTTCACCACGGCGTACTGGGCGTTCTCACCGAGCGAACGACGCAGCGTCTTGAGCTGCGCCACGGTGAGACCCCGGTACTCGGTCAGCACGGCGGCGCTCGAGCTACGGAACTGCTCCGTGAGCTCGGCCACCGCGGCAGCCTTGTCGGGCCTTGCCATAGAGCGTCGGCCTCCTTCCGGGTGATGAGGACCGCTCGGAAGGGGCTGGGGGAAACGAAACGCCCCGGCGCAGGCGCTCGGGGCGTAGCTCGACCGGACGAATCCCGTACGGGACGGAATGGGCCCAGGAGCACTTCCACAATCACCTGCGCGGGTCGTCCGCAGTTCAGCGGATCCTTCGGCCACCGAGCCCTCTCACGAGCACACGGCAACGACCAGCGGTCTTTGGCTTCCTCGGAAGACTACGGGACCGAATCCCCGTCGGGCAAATCCGCCCTCCCGGGTCAGCGCCCAGGTCCAGAGTCGACGGTCTGGGCAGTCGACGGCTCCTCGGACCTGTCCACGTGGCTTCGGCGCCGCGAACGGATCGCCCCCGCCGCCCTCACCCGAGCCGGAGGACCCGCGCAGGCCGCCACCCCCGTCAGCGCCGCCACCGCCGCGGGCGACAGGACCGTACGGCGGCACCTGGTCATGCCAAGTCATGCGTCCCCCTCGGGGAGAATCCCGTCCTCGGCACACCGGAGCTCAGCACCCTTGCGCGACGCGCGTACGCACACCCGTAGGACCGAGAACGCCCGTATGCCGAAAGGGACGAGCCCCGCACCTCGAAAGGTTGCGGGGCTCGTCCTCGGGCTGTGCGTCCGCGACGCGGCTGCCGGTGAGCGTCAGGCTCAGACGGCGGCCGGGTCCTCCTCGACGAGGAGGTTGCGGGTGCGGTTCGAGTCGATCGGAATGCCGGGGCCGATCGTGGTGCTGATCGCGGCCTTCTTGATGTAGCGACCCTTGGCGGCCGACGGCTTCAGACGGAGGATCTCCTCCAGCGCCGCGGCGTAGTTCTCCACCAGCTTGGTGTCGTCGAACGACGTCTTGCCGATGATGAAGTGCAGGTTCGAGTGCTTGTCGACGCGGAACTCGATCTTGCCGCCCTTGATGTCGTTGACGGCCTTCACGACGTCCGGGGTCACGGTGCCGGTCTTGGGGTTCGGCATGAGACCACGAGGACCGAGCACGCGGCCGAGGCGGCCGACCTTGCCCATGAGGTCCGGGGTGGCGACGACGGCGTCGAAGTCCAGACGGCCCTTCGCCACCTCGTCGATCAGTTCGTCGGAGCCGACGATGTCGGCGCCGGCGGCGGTCGCGGCCTCGGCACGGTCACCGGTCGCGAAGACCAGGACCCGGGCGGTCTTACCGGTGCCGTGCGGGAGGTTCACGGTGCCACGGACCATCTGGTCGGCCTTGCGCGGGTCGACACCCAGACGGAAGGCGACCTCGACGGTGCCGTCGAACTTGGACGTGGAGGTCTCCTTGGCGAGACGGACGGCCTCGAGCGGGGCGTAGAGCTTGTCCCGGTCGACCTTGGCGTCCGCAGCGCGGAGAGCCTTGCTGCGCTTGCTCACAACTGCTCCTGTGTGTTCTGAAAGGAGTCGTGGTACGGGCCGAGCAGGCCCTGCCACGTGCGACCGCTCGTACGTCGGCCGCATGGTTCTACAGATGCGGTGGTCAGCCCTCGACCGTGACGCCCATGGAACGCGCGGTACCGGCGATGATCTTCGCGGCGGCGTCCAGGTCGTTGGCGTTGAGGTCGGGCATCTTCGTCGTGGCGATCTCGCGGACCTGCGCCTCGGTGATCTTGGCGACCTTGGTCTTGTGCGGCTCGCCGGAGCCCTTCTCGATACCCGCGGCCTTGAGGATCATCTTGGCGGCCGGGGGCGTCTTGGTGACGAAGGTGAAGGAGCGGTCCTCGTAGACCGTGATCTCCACCGGGATGACCCAACCGCGCTGCGACTCGGTCGCGGCGTTGTAGGCCTTGCAGAACTCCATGATGTTGACGCCGTGCTGACCCAGCGCCGGGCCGACCGGCGGAGCCGGGTTGGCCGCGCCGGCCTGGATCTGGAGCTTGATGAGCCCCGTGACCTTCTTCTTCTTGGGAGGCATTGCTCTCCGGGTCCTTTCGATTCGGGTCTACCCCCATCCGGGTCGCGTCCCGGATGAAGGCATACCGCGCAACGATAACGGGTATAGTTGCGCGGCCAAAACCGAGCAGGTCAGACAGGCTTTTGACAGCCGGTCTGACCTGGTCGGAAGCGGTACGTCCAGTAAGAACTAGTTCTTCTGGATCTGGTCGAAGGAAAGCTCGACCGGCGTCTCGCGGCCGAAGATCTCCACCAGGCCCTTGACCTTCTTGGAGTCGGCGTTGATCTCGTTGATGGTCGCCTGCAGCGTGGCGAACGGACCGTCCGTGACAGTGACCGAGTCGCCCACCTCGAAGTCCAGCACCTGGACCTCGACCTTGCGCTGCGGCGCCGGCTTGCCCTCGGCCTCGGCCGCCTCGCGGGCCGCCTTCTCCTCGGCCTCCGGCGCGAGCATCTTGACGATCTCGTCCAGGGTCAGCGGGTACGGGTCGTAGGCGTTGCCGACGAAGCCGGTGACACCGGGGGTGTTGCGGACGACGCCCCAGGACTCGTTCGTCAGGTCCATGCGCACCAGGACGTAGCCGGGGAGCTTGTTCTGGCGGATGGTCTTGCGCTCGCCGTTCTTGATCTGCGTGACCTCTTCCTGCGGCACCTCGGCCTGGAAGATGAAGTCCTCGACGTTCAGCGAGACGGCACGCTGTTCGAGGTTGGTCTTCACGCGGTTCTCGTAGCCGGCGTACGTGTGGATGACGTACCACTCGCCGGGCATGGACCGCAGTTCCTCACGCAGGGCCTCGATGGGGTCGACCGGCTCGGTCTCCTCCTCGACGGCCTCTTCGACGGCGTCCTCGTCCTCGTCGCTCGCGCCGTCCTCGACGTGCACGGCCTCTTCCTCGGCCGGCTCCCCCGCCTCGGCTTCGGCAGCCTCGAACTCGTCGACCTCGTCCGCTCCCTCGACGATGTCGAGCTCATCATCCACGGACTTGTCCGGCTCGATGGCGTCGTTCAGGTTCGGGTCAGACACGTGGCTGCTTCTTCCTGGATACATGGGGGTGGAACACGCGAAAGGGGCGCCAGGTTACGGCGCCCTTCGCTTTCGGCTCAGCCGAAGACGTACTTGGCGGCCTTGTCGAGTCCGAAGTCAAACAGAGTAACAAGACCGATCATGACGACGACGAAGACGATGACCACCATGGTGTACGTCGTCAGCTGGGAGCGGGTCGGCCAGACGACCTTACGCAGCTCCGCGACGATCTGGCGGTAGAAGAGCGCGAGGCGCTTCAGCGGGCCCTTCTTGGCGCGCTTGCCGCCCTTGCGGGTCTTCTTCTTGTCATCAGGCGCCTCGTCCTGGGCATCAGGCGTGTCGAGGGAGCCCACGGCGTCCGTCATTCATCCTCACCTGATTCCGGTCCGGGTCGTGGCCGTGCCGCGCCCGGTCTGAGCCGCACGGCGGAACATTGCTGTACGTACAATGCGCACACATCCTGGCGTGAGGAGTGTGTAGCAGGGCCGGAGGGACTTGAACCCCCAACCGCTGGTTTTGGAGACCAGTGCTCTACCAATTGAGCTACGACCCTTTGCGGTTCTCCCCCAACGTACCGCATCCGACCGGGTGCTCGGTGTGCACCTGACGGGTGCGGCCGAAGAAGGCCAACGAGGTGAGAGTGTACGTGGTCCGAGGGCTGCCGTCGAACAGTAAGCGTCCGCAGGGGCGTTGGCCGTCGAAGATCGACCGCTTCCGGGCCCGGATACGGACGGTTGTTCCTGCGCCGTTCACTGGGTGAAACCCGCGTGCCGCGCTGGTTTCCGGTCTGGGACGATGGGCCCCATGAGCCCTGCAACCCCTCCCACCGAGCGCCGGGTCTCCGCCCGAGTCGGCGCGATCTCCGAGTCCGCCACCCTCGCCGTGGACGCCAAGGCCAAGGCCCTCAAGGCCGCCGGGCGTCCGGTGATCGGCTTCGGCGCCGGTGAGCCCGACTTCCCGACCCCGGACTACATCGTCGAGGCCGCCATCGAGGCCTGCAAGAACCCGAAGTTCCACCGCTACACGCCCGCCGGCGGTCTGCCCGAGCTGAAGGCCGCGATCGCCGCGAAGACCCTGCGCGACTCCGGGTACGAGGTCGACCCGTCGCAGATCCTCGTCACCAACGGCGGCAAGCAGGCCATCTACGAGGCGTTCGCCGCGATCCTCGACCCGGGCGACGAGGTCATCGTCCCGGCGCCGTACTGGACGACGTACCCGGAGTCGATCCGCCTGGCCGGCGGTGTCCCGGTGGAGGTCGTCGCCGACGAGACCACCGGTTACCGCGTCTCCGTCGAGCAGTTGGAGGCGGCCCGCACGGAGAAGACGAAGGTCGTCCTGTTCGTCTCCCCGTCCAACCCGACCGGCGCGGTCTACAGCGCGGAGGACGCCGAGGCGATCGGCCGCTGGGCCGTGGAGCACGGCCTGTGGGTGCTGACGGACGAGATCTACGAGCACCTGGTCTACGGGGACGCGAAGTTCACCTCGCTGCCCGCGATCCTGCCCGAACTGCGCGACAAGTGCGTCGTGGTCAACGGCGTCGCCAAGACGTACGCCATGACCGGCTGGCGCGTCGGGTGGATCATCGGCCCGAAGGACGTGGTCAAGGCCGCGACCAACCTCCAGTCGCACGCCACGTCGAACGTGTCGAACGTCGCCCAGGTGGCCGCCCTCGCCGCCGTCTCCGGCGACCTGGACGCCGTGGCGAAGATGCGCGAGGCCTTCGACCGCCGTCGCAAGACCATCGTGCGGATGCTCAACGAGATCGACGGTGTCCTCTGCCCGGAGCCCGAGGGCGCGTTCTACGCCTACCCGTCGGTGAAGGACCTGATCGGCAAGGAGATCCGCGGCAAGCGCCCGCAGGACACGGTCGAGCTGGCCGCGCTGATCCTGGAGGAGGCCGAGGTCGCGGTCGTACCCGGCGAGGCGTTCGGCACCCCCGGCTATCTGCGGCTGTCGTACGCCCTGGGTGACGAGGATCTCGTCGAGGGCGTCTCGCGCGTCCAGAAGCTGCTGGCGGAGGCGACGGACTGAGTGCCGTTCTCCCAGGTGGGCCTCACGTACGACGTTCGTATGTGAGGCCCACTCCCTTGTGCGAGCAAGACCACGTTCGGGGATTCCGCTTTCGGGACGGCACGGACGTACGGCAGGATCCTGCAATGGAGCGCGTACGTGATCTCTCTGAACTGCCGAAGGCCCATCTGCACCTGCACTTCACCGGGTCGATGCGGCCCACGACCGTGCTGGAACTGGCCGACAAGTACGGGGTGCGGCTGCCCGACGCGCTGACGGAGGCGCTGACCAGCGGGGAGCCGCCGAAGCTGCGGGCGACGGACGAGCGCGGGTGGTTCCGGTTCCAGCGCTTGTACGACGCGGCGCGCTCGTGCCTGAGAGAGCCCGAGGACATCCGGCGGCTGGTGCGGGAGGCCGCGGAGGAGGATGTGCGGGACGGCTCGGGCTGGCTGGAGATCCAGGTGGACCCGACGTCGTACGCGCCCCGGCTGGGCGGGCTGATCCCGGCGCTGGAGATCATCCTGGACGCGGTCGACACGACGGCGCGGGAGACCGGGCTCGGGATGCGGGTGCTGGTGGCCGCGAACCGGATGAAGCACCCCCTGGACGCGCGCACGCTGGCCCGGCTGGCGGTGCGGTACGCGGACCGGGGCGTGGTCGGCTTCGGGCTCTCCAACGACGAGCGCCGGGGCATGGCACGGGACTTCGACCGGGCTTTCGCGATCGCGCGCGAGGGCGGTCTGCTGTCGGCGCCGCACGGCGGTGAGCTGGCCGGCCCGTCCTCGGTGCGGGACTGCCTGGACGATCTGGAGGCGCACCGGGTGGGGCACGGGGTTCGCGCGGCGGAGGACCCACGCCTGCTGAAGCGGCTGGCGGACCGGGGCGTGACGTGCGAGGTGTGCCCGGCCTCGAACGTGGCGCTCGGTGTCTACGAGAAACCCCAGGACATCCCGTTGCGCACCCTCTTCGACGCCGGTGTTCCGATGGCTCTGGGCGCCGACGACCCCCTGCTCTTCGGCTCCCGGCTGGCGGCCCAGTACGAGATCGCCCGCCACCACCACGCCTTCACGGACCAGGAGCTGGCGGAGCTGGCCCGGCAGTCGATCCGGGCGTCGGCGGCGCCGGAGCCGACACGGGCGAAGCTGCTGTCGGGGGTGGACGACTGGCTCACCCGTCCGGTCGGCCAGTGCTCCCGTTAGAGGCTGACGCCCACCGTCACCGGCTCGTTGACCAGGGTGATCCCGAAGGCGGCCCGGACTCCGGTCACGACCTCGCGGGCCAGCATGAGCAGGTCCTCGGTGGTGGCCGCACCCCGGTTGGTGAGAGCCAGGGTGTGCTTGGTGGAGATCCGGGCGGGTCCGGTGCCGTACCCCTTGGTGAAGCCCGCCTTGTCGATGAGCCAGGCGGCGGAGGTCTTGGTGCGCCCGTCGCCCGCGGCGTAGGCGGGCGGGGTCACGTCGTCCCCGAGCCGTTCGCGCACGCGCGCGTGGAACGCGGTGAACTCCTCGTCCGTGAGAATCGGGTTGGTGAAGAACGACCCGGCGGACCAGGTGTCGTGGTCCTCGGGGTCGAGCACCATGCCCTTCCCGGCGCGCAGCTTCAGGACGGTCTCGCGGGCGTCGGCGAGGGGCACGCGGTCGCCGGCCTCGACGCCGAGCGCGCGGGCCGTCTCGGCGTACTTGATCGGTCCCGACAGGCCGCCCGCGTCCTGAAGCCCGAACCGGACCCGCAGGACGACATACCGCTCGGGCTCGTCCTTGAAGCGGCTGTGGCGGTACGAGAAAGCACACTCCGCCTGCGGCACGGTGACCGTCTCGCGGGCGAGGCGGTCGTAGGCGACGACCTCGGTGATGGTGGTGGCGACCTCCTGGCCGTACGCGCCCACGTTCTGGATCGGCGTCGCCCCTGCGGACCCGGGGATTCCGGCCAGGCACTCGATCCCCGCGAGCCCGGCCTCTACGGTCCGGGCGACCGCGTCGGTCCACACCTCGCCGGCGGCCAGCTCCAGCCTCGTCCCGTCGAGCGCGAAGCCCTTCGTGGCGATGACCAGCGCGGTTCCGGGGAACCCTTTGTCGCCGATGACCAGGTTGGATCCGCCGCCGATGAGCAGCAGCGGCGTACCCGTGTCGTCCGCCTCACGGACGACGGCGATCACCTCGTCATCGCCGGTCGCGGTGATCAGCCGGTGCGCGGGCCCGCCCAGCCGGAAGGTGGTCAGCGGGGCGAGGGGCGCGTCGTGGAGTTCCTGCACGGGCTCAAGAGTACGAGACCCCCGCGCCGCTGAAGGGCGCGGGGAAGCCGTCGGGCGGTCGGCCGTCAGGCCAGGCGTACGACCGCCCGGGACATGCCCAGCACCTTCTGGCCGGCGCTCATCGCCGTCAGGTCGACGCGGACGGTGTTGTCGTCGAGCTTGGCGCCGACCTTGGCGGTGACCTCGACGGTGGCGCCCTGGCCGTCGTCGGGGACGACGACGGGCTTGGTGAAGCGGACTCCGTACTCGACGACGGAGCCCGGGTCGCCGGTCCAGTCGGTGACGACGCGGATCGCCTCGGCCATGGTGAACATGCCGTGGGCGATGACGTCGGGGAGACCGACCTCCTTGGCGAACCTCTCGTTCCAGTGGATCGGGTTGAAGTCGCCGGAGGCGCCCGCGTACCGCACGAGGGTGGCGCGGGTCACGCCGAAGGTCTGGGCGGGCAGTTCGGTGCCGACCTCGACGTCGTCGTAGGAGATCTTCGCGGTCATCGGGTCCTCACGCCTTCTCGGCCGCGCGGGCCACGAGCTTGGTCCAGGCGGTCACGACGTGCTCGCCGGCCTCGTCGTGAACCTCGCCGCGGATGTCCAGGATGTCGTTGCCCGCCAGGGACTTGATCGCGTCGATGGTCGAGGTGACCGTCAGTCGGTCGCCGGCGCGCACGGGGCGCGTGTAGGCGAACTTCTGGTCGCCGTGCACCACGCGGCCGTAGTCCAGGCCGAGCCGGGGGTCCTGGACGACCTGTCCGGCGGCCTTGAAGGTGATGGAGAACACGAAGGTCGGCGGGGCGATCACATCGGCGTGTCCGAGTGCCTTGGCGGCGTCCGGGTCCGTGTACGCCGGGTTGGCGTCCCCCACGGCCTCGGCGAACTCGCGGATCTTCTCCCGGCCGACCTCATAGGGATCGGTGGGCGGGTAGGTCCGCCCCACGAAGGACTGGTCGAGCGCCATGGGCTCGGCACCTCCTGGTTGCTCTACTGGCCGGTATCGGGTCGTTCAACGACGCGAGGCCGCCCCCGATCACTCGGGGACGGCCTCGTGTACGAGCCTGATTTATCGCGTTTCGCGGTGCGCGGTGTGCGCGTTGCAACGCGGGCAGTGCTTCTTCATCTCAAGACGGTCCGGGTTGTTACGCCGGTTCTTCTTGGTGATGTAGTTCCGCTCCTTGCACTCCACGCAGGCCAGCGTGATCTTCGGGCGGACGTCGGTGGCAGCCACGTGAGTGCTCCTTGACGAACGGATGGGACTGGTTCAACGCAAGAAAGAGTAGCCGATCGAAGGACCGACCCCGCAATCGGCTACTGTCAGTAGCGGTGACCGGACTTGAACCGGTGACACAGCGATTATGAGCCGCTTGCTCTACCGACTGAGCTACACCGCTGTGATGTGATCGGGCCCCGCCTCGCGGCGGAAGCCTTTCACACCAGAGCCCCAATACGGAATCGAACCGTAGACCTTCTCCTTACCATGGAGACGCTCTGCCGACTGAGCTATTGGGGCGAGCGATGAAGACATTACACGCCCCACGGCCGTTCGCCCAAATCCGTTTCCCCGTCCTCACAGGCGGACCTTCCAGCGATCATCCGGTGGCTGTCAGCGAGCCGTCCGGGGTCGTTGTCCGCCCCGTTTCCCGAGGTCCCGGCGGCCTCGTCCGCATCGCCGTTCCCGGCCTTCCCCGACGATCCCGCGCCAGGTGAACCACGCCGGTACGACTATTGCGCTCCTCCGAGACGAGGACGGACGCCCCGCCTAGGCTCGACTCACTCTGTGTGATCTTGTGTCCATTGCCATAGCGTCCACCGCCGTCCCTGTCCACCTTTTGTCCCCGCCCCTGTCCACCGTCCCTGTCCACCGTCCCCGTCTGCCGTCCCTGTCCGCCACCGTGTGCGTCATCGTGCAGCCGTCGTCGAGCCCCGGGAGTGCGATGCCCGACAGTCAGCCGCAGCCGTCCCACTCCTCGTCCGGTCCCCCCTCGGGCCCGGACGAGGCAGGCGCCCTGCTGCTGTGCGGTGCGCGACTGACCGACGGCCGGGTGGTGGACGTACGGCTGGGCGGCGGGCGTATCGAGGCGGTCGGCACGGCGGGCAGCCTGGGCGCGGGCTCCGCCGCGTCCGGAGTGCCCGCCACCCGGGTGGACCTCGGCGGCCATCTGCTCCTGCCGGCCCCTGTCGAACCGCACTCGCACGGCGACACGGCCCTGTCGGCCGATGTCGAGGGGCCGGTCCCGTACGACGGCCAGGACGTCCGGCGGCGGGCCACCGAGGCCGCACTGCTCCAGCTCGGGCACGGCACCACGGCGGTGCGCTCGCACGTCCACGTGGGCGACGTCCAGGGGCTGGGGGCGCTGACGGCGGTGCTCCGGGCGCGGCGGGCGCTGCGCGGGCTCGTCGAGCTGACGGCGGTGGCGATGCCCCGGGTGCTGACCGGGGTGGCCGGGGCGGACGGGCTGGCGATACTGCGGGACGCGGTCAGGATGGGCGCCTCGGTGGTCGGCGGCTGTCCGGACCGGGACCCCGATCCCACCGGGTACGTGGAGGCGGTGCTGGAGATCGCCTCCGAGTACGGCTGCCCGGTCGACCTGCACACCGACGGCGCCGATCCGGCCCGGCTGGCCCGGCTCGCGGCCATGGCGGGCGGTCTGCGGCCCGGCGTCACCCTCGGCCCCTGTGGCGGCCTCGTCCGCCTCCCCTCCCAGGCCGCCGCGCGCGCCGCCGACCAGCTCGCCGCGGCCGGCGTGAACGTCGTCTGTCTGCCCCAGGGCGGCTGCGGCGCCGTGGACCGCCGGGGCACCGCTCCCGTACGGCTGCTGCAGGCGGCCGGCGTACGGGTCGCGGCCGGCAGCGGGGCACTGCGGGACGTGTCGAACCCGGTCGGCCGCGGCGATCCCCTGGAGGCGGCCTACCTGCTGGCCTCCCGGTACGGCCTGCGGCCCGAGGACGCGTACGACACCGTCAGCGGAGCGGCCCGCGCCGCGCTCGGCCTGCCCGAGGTCCGGGTGGAGGCCGGCTTCCCCGCCGAACTCATCGCCGTACGCGGCGACCGTCTCGCGGGAGCGCTGTCCCTGGCCTACAGCCGGATCGTCGTGCACCGGGGGCGCGTGGTGGCACGCACCAGCGCAGTACGCGAGTACTGCGGCTCATCGTCCACGGCGGCGCTCGATCTGCCTCGACAGGGGCGGGGGAGCCGTCGTGAGGGGTGTTCACGGCGGATGCCGGCACGCGTAGAAGGCGTCCGGGGTACGGGAGGGGCGCGTGCGGGTGTGCGGCGCGAGGCGTGGGAGACGCGCGGGGCCGTACGGGAGCGGCGTGAGGGGATGCGTCCGTCGGGCGCATGCGGGAAGGCATGGTCGTCCGCGGGACACGCGGGAAGGTCGGCGTGCGCGGGCGGCGGACGTGCCCGCCGATGTGGGAGCAGCACACGTACGTCGGGATTTCGTGCTCCACGCGTGCGTGCCCGCCGGGCCGGCCCCTGGTGGCCCGCTGAACAAACCGGTGCAGCTGGTCAGATGCTCATCATTCCGCTGCCGAACGGGCCGCCGAAGTCCTCGACCGGGACTTCGGTGGCGCCCTTGGGCGCGTTGATGGCACCGGCCTTGCCGAAGGTGAGGACGAGAGGGGCCTTGGCGCCCTTCGGGTCGTCGGCGAGGACGGCGAGGTCGGTCTCGATGCGGGTCAGGTCGCCGTTCCTGAGGGTGAAGTCGACCGCGACCTTCTTGTCGGGGGCGTCCTTCAGGTCCTTGCCCGTGGGCAGTTCGGCACCTGGCGGCAGGTCGTCCTTCAGGGGCTGGAGCTTGCCGAGGACGCCGGTGAGCAGGTCGCGGAAGTCGGCCTTCGCGGTGATGACCTCGGTGCCGTCCTTGCCCTCTTTGGTCTTGAAGCCGACCTAAGGCACGACGGGCGACGGGCGTCCCGGCGGCGGATGCGCGCGCCAGGGACGTGCGTACGACGGTGTCGCGCGTGACTTCGCGTATGGCGGTGATGTGTCCCCCTGCGGTTTTGGCGCTCGCCGGGACGGCGAACATGGTTGAGACGCCTGGGGCAGCCGGAGGTTGCGCGGCGAACGCGTCCGTTCGGGCGTACGGTCGAAGACATGCGCATTGTCATCGCTGGAGGTCATGGTCAGATCGCGCTGCGCCTGGAGCGGCTGCTCGCCGCGCGCGGGAACGAGGTCGCGGGGCTCATCCGCCGCACCGAACATGCCGACGAGCTGCGCGCGGCCGGTGCCGAACCGGTGCTGTGCGATCTGGAGTCGGCCTCGGTGGAGGAGGTCGCCGCTCATCTGCGGGGCGCGGACGCCGCCGTGTTCGCGGCGGGCGCCGGTCCGGGCAGCGGGGCGGCCCGCAAGGACACGGTCGACCGCGCCGCCGCGGTCCTGTTCGCGGACGCCGCGGTCCGGGCGGGCGTACGACGTCATGTCATCGTCTCGTCCATGGGCGCGGACCCGGAGCACGAGGGCGACGAGGTCTTCGACGTCTACCGGCGGGCGAAGGGCGAGGCCGACGCGTATGTGCGCGGCCTGGAGGCCCTGGACTGGACGATCCTGCGCCCCGGCATGCTCACCGACGACGCCGGCACCGGTCTCGTACGTCTGGAGGTGTCCACGGGGCGCGGCCCCGTCCCCCGCGACGACGTGGCCGCCACCCTCGCCGAACTCCTCGACACCCCGGCGACCGCCGGCCTGACCCTGGAGCTCGTCAGCGGCTCGACGCCGGTGTCGGTGGCCGTGAAGTCGGTGGCGGGCAACTGAACGGCGGAGCCCCGCGTCAGAACAGCGGCAGCTGACCAGGGAAGTCGGGAACGACGAACCCGTCGAGCGCGGGCTGGGCCGCCCCGATCCGGGCCGGCCTGCGCGACCCGGGACACGACACCAGGACCCCGCTCGCCCCCGGCGGATCGTGCCGTGCGAACCGCCCCGCCACGACGGCGATCTCACGACGGCACTCGGGGCAGCTCCTGCGACGCGATGACATGCGGTCAGTGTGCCCCGCGGGCCGTGCGGACTCCCCGCATCCGTCGCGCCCCCGGTCGTACACGCGAACGAAGAAGCCCCTCCCGAACTGCTCTCACAGTCCGGAAGGGGCTTCCATCCACGTGGCGGCGCCAGGATTCGAACCTGGGTAGGCTAAGCCGACGGATTTACAGTCCGCTCCCATTGGCCACTCGGGCACACCGCCTGGGATCTGCCGCCCTTCGGAACCGCTTTTCGGCGGTGCTCCGTGGCGACGACGTAAACGATACCTGATGCCCAGGGGTGCTTCGCCACCTGATTGATCAGTACTCGCAGGGGGCCGGGTGGCTAGGCTTGTCCGGATGCGGTCCGGGACATACGCCGGGCTCGGCGGTCGTCTACCGCGCGCGCCGATACGCACCCGATGGTCCCGACAAGCCCCCCGACACCCCGATACAAGGAGCCACAGGACATGGCCGACTCCAGTTTCGACATCGTCTCGAAGGTCGAGCGGCAGGAGGTCGACAACGCCCTCAACCAGGCCGCCAAGGAGATCTCTCAGCGCTACGACTTCAAGGGCGTCGGCGCCTCGATCTCGTGGTCCGGCGAGAAGATCCTGATGGAGGCGAACTCCGAGGAGCGGGTGAAGGCCGTCCTCGACGTCTTCCAGTCCAAGCTGATCAAGCGCGGGATCTCCCTCAAGGCCCTGGACGCGGGTGAGCCCCAGCTGTCCGGCAAGGAGTACAAGATCTTCGCGTCGATCGAGGAGGGCATCTCCCAGGAGAATGCCAAGAAGGTGGCGAAGATCATTCGCGACGAGGGCCCCAAGGGCGTCAAGGCCCAGGTCCAGGGCGACGAACTCCGCGTCAGCTCCAAGAGCCGCGACGACCTGCAGGCCGTGATCGCCCTCCTCAAGGGCAAGGACTTCGACTTCGCGGTGCAGTTCGTCAACTACCGGTGACCCGCCGGTGGTCGGAGTCGTAAGTGGAAGGGTGGGCATCCGGGTTCGGCCGGGTGCCCACCCTTTTTCGCTGCCGACTGCGGGTTCGGGGTGGTGGGGGCGTAGGTGCTCAGCGGCGGGAGTGACCGAACAGGAGGCGGTAGGCGATCAGCAGGACCAGGGAACCGCCGATCGCCGCCGCCCAGGTGGCGCCGTCGTAGAAGTCCCTGGAGATCGGGTGGTCCAGCCAGCGGGCGGAGATCCAGCCGCCGGTGAAGGCGCCCGCCACGCCGATGAGGGTGGTGCCCAGGAAGCCGCCCGGGTCCCGGCCCGGCAGCAGGAACTTGGCGATGGCGCCGGCCAACAGCCCCAGAATGATCCAGCCGATGATGCTCATGCCGTGAACCTGCCCTTTCGTGCTGTACCTGTGCTGTGTTTCCCCCCACAGAGGCCAGGTGCCGTGGTGTCGCGCCCTGTTGTCGTGCCCCGTTGTCGTGGAGGACGTCTCGTTGACGTCTGCCGGTTGCACCGATCAGTAGGGTGCGGTCCATGACACAGGCTGGATCGGATGCCCGGCTGCGCCGCAGGCTCGGGGTCGGGGACGCCGTTGTCATCGGGCTGGGGTCGATGGTCGGCGCGGGCGTCTTCGTGGCGCCGGGCCCCGCCGCACGCGTTGCCGGGTCCGGGCTGCTGCTCGGGCTCGGGGTGGCCGCCGTGGTCGCGTACTGCAACGCGATGTCGTCGGCGCGGCTGGCGGCCGTGTATCCGGCGTCGGGCGGCACGTATGTGTACGGGCGTGAGCGGCTCGGGGACTTCTGGGGGTATCTGGCCGGCTGGTCGTTCGTCGTCGGCAAGACGGCCTCGTGCGCGGCGATGGCGCTCACCGTGGGCGCGTACGTGTGGCCGGGGCAGGCGCACGCCGTCGCGGTCGCGGCCGTGGTGGCGCTGACGGCCGTGAACTACGGCGGTGTACAGAAGTCGGCCGGGCTGACGCGGGCGATCGTGGCCGTGGTGCTGGCGGTCCTCGCCGCCGTGGTGGTCGTGTGCCTGGGGTCCGGCGCGTCGGATGCCGGGCGGTTGGGCAGCGGGGCGTCGGGGGGTGTGGGCGGGGTGCTGCAGGCGGCCGGGCTGCTGTTCTTCGCGTTCGCCGGGTACGCGCGGATCGCGACCCTGGGCGAGGAGGTACGGGACCCGGCGCGGACCATCCCGCGGGCGATCCCGCTGGCGCTGGGCATCGCGCTGGTCGTGTACGCGGCCGTCGCCGTCGCGGTCCTGTCCGTGCTGGGTTCCGACGGGTTGGGGCGGGCCACGGCTCCGCTGGCCGACGCGGTACGGGCGGCCGGGGCGCCGGGGTTGGTGCCCGTGGTGCGGGTGGGGGCGGCCGTGGCCGCGCTCGGGTCGCTGCTGGCACTCGTCCTGGGCGTCTCGCGCACGACCCTCGCCATGGCCCGGGACCGGCACCTCCCCAGCGCCCTGGCCGCCGTCCATCCCCGCTTCAGGGTGCCGCACCGGGCGGAGCTCGCCGTCGGTGCCGTGGTCGCCCTCCTGGCCGCCACGGTCGACGTGCGGGGCGCCATCGGGTTCTCCTCCTTCGGAGTCCTCGCCTACTACGCCGTCGCCAACGCGTCCGCCTGGACCCTGAGTCCGGCGCCCGTCGCACGGATCGTGCCGGTGGTCGGGCTCGTCGGGTGCGTGGTCCTCGCCTTCGCGCTGCCCGGGGTGTCGGTTGGCTCGGGCCTGGCCGTACTGGGCGTGGGGGCGGTCACGTACGGCGTACGGCGGTGGTGGGCTGGGCGGAGCCGCTGAACGTGTAGGGCAGCGGGACGCCCCTCGGCCGCTGCGGCTGCCCCGCCCTCCCGGGCGCTCCGCTCTACCAGCGCTGCTGGGCGAAGGGCTGGTCGGAGCGGACGATCTCGCGGCCCAGCGGCATCAGCGAGACCGGGACGAGCTTGAAGTTGGCGATGCCGAATGGGATGCCGATGATCGTGATGCAGAGCGCGATACCCGTGAAGATGTGGGTCAGCGCCAGCCACCAGCCCGCCAGGACCAGCCACAGGATGTTGCCGAAGCAGGAGGGCGCGCCCGCGTCTCGGCGCTCGACCGCGGTGTATCCGAAGGGCCACAGGGCGTAGATGCCGATGCGGAACGACGCGATGCCGAACGGGATGCCGATGATCGTGATGCACAGAAGCAAGCCTGCGAACAGGTAGCCGAGGAAGAGCCAGAAGCCGCTGAGGATCAGCCAGATGATGTTGAGAATGGTCTTCACTGGGGGCGACCTGCCATCTTCTCGAGTCGGGCGATGCGTTCCGCCATCGGCGGGTGTGTCGAGAACATTCTGGAGAAGCCCCGGCCCGGCCGGAAGGGGTTCGCGATCATCATGTGGCTCGCGGTCTCGATCCGGGGCTCGGGGGGCAGCGGGAGCTGCTTGGTTCCCGCTTCCAGTTTGCGAAGGGCACTGGCGAGGGCCAGAGGGTCGCCGGTGAGCTGGGCGCCGGAGGCGTCCGCCTCGTACTCCCTGGAGCGGCTGATCGCGAGCTGGATGAGGCTCGCGGCGAGCGGACCCAGGATCATGACCAGCAGCATGCCGAGGAGGCCGGGGCCGTCGTCGTCGTCCGAGCGACCGATGGGGATCAGCCAGGCGAAGTTCACCAGGAACATGATCACGGAGGCGAGGGCGCCGGCGACCGTCGAGATCAGGATGTCGCGGTTGTAGACATGGCTCAGCTCGTGGCCGATGACGCCGCGCAGCTCTCGCTCGTCGAGCAGGCGGAGGATGCCGTCGGTACAGCACACGGCCGCGTTGCGGGGGTTGCGGCCGGTCGCGAACGCGTTCGGGGCATCCGTCGGGGAGATGTACAGGCGGGGCATGGGCTGGCGGGCCTGGGTGGAGAGCTCGCGGACCATGCGGTACAGCGCCGGGGCCTCGAACTCGCTCACCGGGCGGGCACGCATCGCGCGTAGAGCGAGCTTGTCGCTGTTCCAGTACGCGTACGCGTTCGTGCCGAGGGCGATGAGGACCGCGACGAGCAGGCCCGTGCGGCCGAAGAAGCTTCCTATGCCGATGATGAGTGCGGACAGCCCCCCGAGGAGTACGGCGGTCCTGAGCCCGTTGTGCCGGCGGTGCACGGTACGCCCTCCAAGTCGTGCGGCAGGGGAACCCTTTGCCTGCTGTTGCTGTCGACTCCACTTCTCAGTGGACTCTCCCGTACCGGTCAACGCCAGGCGGGGAGTACTAGTTCCCTTGTGCACGCGGCCCGACCGGTGGGCCGGCCGGGTGAAGGCGGGCTCGTCAGAAGAGGCTGGTGTCGGCGAAGCGCAGGACGAGCTGGGGTGCGCCGGAGAGGGCGATGCCGACGATCCCGGTCAGGGCGAGGGCGGCCGTCAGTGGTGCCGGGACGCGATGCGGCAGGGCGCCGGCGCTGTCGCCTTCGGGGGCGCGGAACAGCAGGGCGGTCCACTGGAGGTAGTAGAAGAGGGCGATCACGACGTTGACGGCCATGACGACGGCGAGCCAGCCGAGGCCGGCGTCGACGGCCGCCGAGAAGACGGTGACCTTGGCGAACAGGCCGATGATGCCCGGCGGCAGCCCGGCGAGGCAGAGGAGGAAGAAGGCCAGGAGCAGGGCGGGCAGGGGGCTCGACGCGTACAGGCCCCGGTAGTCGCTGACGCGGTTGAGGGTCTTCGTACGGCCGACGAGGGCGGCGACGGCGAAGGCGCCGAGGTTCACGGCCGCGTACATCAGGGCGTAGGCGACGGTGGAGCCGATGGTCTTCTCGGCGTCGTCGGTGTTCTCGGCGTATGCCGCCGCCGCGATCGGCACCAGGAGGTAGCCGGCCTGGCCGACAGAGGACCAGGCGAGCAGCCGGACCGCGCTGTGGGCGCGCGTGGACTGCTGCCGCAGGGCGCCGACGTTGCCGACGGTCATGGTGAGGGCGGCCAGTGCGGCGAGGGCGGGTCCCCAGACGTCGGCGTACGACGGGAGGGCGACGACGGTGACGAGGATCAGGCCGGAGAAGCCGACCGCCTTGCCGACGACCGAGAGGTAGGCGGCTACCGGCAGGGGGGCGCCCACGTAGGTGTCGGGGACCCAGAAGTGGAACGGTACGGCGGCCGTCTTGAAGGCGAAGCCGATGAGGGTGAGGACGACGCCGGCCTGCGTGAGGGTGTGCAGTTGGCCGTCGACGTCCTGGATCCGCTCGGCGATCTCGGTGAGGTACAGGGTGCCGGTGGTGGCGTAGAGGAAGCTGACGCCCAGCAGGCTGACGGCCGTGGCGGTGACGGACGACAGGAAGAACTTCAGGGCCGCCTCGGAGGACCGCTTGTCGCCGTTCCGGATACCGACGAGGGCGAAGGCCGGCAGGGAGGCGACCTCCAGGGCGACGATGAGGGTCGCGAGGTCGCGGGAGGCGGGCAGGAGGGCGGCACCGGCGGCGGAGGACAGCAGCAGGAACCAGAACTCCCCTTCGGGGAGTTCCTTCTTTTCGTCGTTCAGGGCCGTCATCGACAGCAGGGCGGCGACGAGGGCCCCGCCGAGGACGAGCAACTGGACGACGAGGGTGAAGCGGTCGGCGGTGTAGCTGCAGACGTCCGGGGTGCCGGTCAGGCAGAAGGTGGCGCGGTCGCCGTCCAGAAGGGGTACGAGGGCCAGCAGGGAGACGGCGAGGCCCGCGACGGAGGTCCAGCCGAGGAGGGGCTTCCGCTTGTCGCCCACGAAGAGGTCGGCGACGAGCACGGCGAGGCCGGCGACCGCGGCGATGGTGGGCGGCGCGATCACGAGCCAGTCGACGGACTGGACGACGGACTCGGCCAGGGCCTGGGTCGGCGGCTGGGCCAGGACGCTCAACGGATGCCTCCTGCGAGGAGCTGCTGCACGGCCGGATCGGTCAGACCGAGGAGGGCCGCGGGCCAGAGGCCGGCGAGGACGGTGAGGGCGACGAGCGGGGTCCAGGCCGCGAACTCGTACGTCTGTACGTCGGCGAGCCGCGTCCCTTCCTTGGGGGTGGCGCCCATGCAGACGCGGCGGACCACGATCAGCAGATACGCGGCGGTGAGGAGCGTGCCGAACGCGGCGATCGTCATGAAGGTGAGGAAGGCCGGGCGGCTGAGGCCCTCGGCGGGCCGGAACGCTCCGAACAGCGCCAGCATCTCGCCCCAGAACCCGGCCAGACCGGGCAGGCCGAGGGAGGCGACGGCGGCGAAGGCGAGCAGGCCGCCGAGGCGCGGGGCCCTGCCGTAGAGGGCGGCGCCGGTCTCCTGCGCGAGGGTGTCCAGGTCGGTGGTGCCGGTGCGGTCCTTCAACGCGCCGACCAGGAAGAAAAGCAGGCCGGTGATGAGACCGTGCGCGATGTTCGCGAAGAGCGCGCCGTTGACGCCGGTCGGGGTCATCGTGGCGATACCGAGGAGCACGAAGCCCATGTGGCCGACGGAGGAGTACGCGATGAGGCGCTTGAGGTCGCCCTTCGCGCCCTGCTTGGCGAGGGCGAGGCAGGCCAGCGAACCGTAGATGATGCCGACGACCGCGAGGGCGGCGAGGTACGGCGCGAAGGTACGGAACCCGTCGGGTGTGATCGGCAGCAGGATGCGGACGAAACCGTAGGTGCCCATCTTCAGCAGGACGCCCGCCAGCAGGACCGAGCCGACGGTCGGGGCGGCTGTGTGGGCGTCCGGCAGCCAGCTGTGCAGCGGCCACATCGGGGTCTTCACCGCGAGGCCGATCCCGATCGACAGAACGGCGATGACCTGCACGGATGTGGTCAGCTCAGGGTGATTGTCAGTGGCGAGTGCCACCATGTCGAATGTGCCCGCCCTGAGTCCGATCAGGAGCAGGCCGAGCAGCATGACCACGGAACCGAGCAGGGTGTAGAGGATGAACTTCCAAGCGGCCCGCGTGCGTTCCTCGCCGCCCCAGCGGGCGATGAGGAAGTACATCGGGATGAGCACCATCTCGAACGCGAGGAAGAACAGCAGCAGGTCGAGGACGGCGAAGGTCGCGAGGGTGCCGGATTCGAGGACGAGCAGCAGGGCGACGAATGCCTTCGGGGACGGGCCCGCAGGCATCTTGAAGTAGGAGTAGAGCGCGCAGAGGAAGGTCAGCAGCGCGGTCAGGACCAGGAGGGGGAGGGAGATTCCGTCGATTCCGAGGTGGATGCGCACGTCGAGTGCGGGGATCCAGCTGATGTCCGTGGTGGCCTGCATCTTCGACGGCTGGTCGTGGTCGAAGCCGAGCGCGATGGCGATCGCGGCGATGAGGACCGCGCCGGTCACGGTCATGCCGTGGCGGAGTACGGCCTGCTCGGGTGACTTTCCCTTCAGTCCGGGCGGCGCCGGCAGGAGAGCGGCGGCGGCGCCGATGAGCGGGCCGACGACGACGAACGCCAGAAGGAACTGCATCACGGACTCGTTGATATCGATCACGCCTGCTCACGCTCCCGTGGCGACGACGAGGGCGGCGACCACCAGGACGACGGTGCCGGCGAGCAGCGCGCTCACATAGGTCTGCACATTGCCGGTCTGGGCCCGGCGGACAGCCGCGCCCAGCAGGCGGGGCAGGGCGCCCGCGCCGTGTACGTAGGTGTCGACGACCTCGCGGTCGAGGAACCGGACGAGACTCGCGCCGGCCTGGACCGGGCGGACGAAGAGGGCCGTGTAGACGGCGTCGATGTGGAAGCCGGCGGCGGCGTGGCGGTGCAGCGGGCCGAGCAGGAGGCGGCCCGGGTCCGCCGGGTCGGGTGCCGAGGCCACGTTCCCGTAGGCGGGGGTGTGGCTGGCAATGGCCTCCGCCTCGACCGTGGCGGCGTCCGCCTCGGGGTGGGCCGCGACCGCGCCGAGGGGCGCGCGGGCAGCTGCCGCCGTGGTGTGCCGCCAGGCCGCGTAGGTCACCAGGGCTCCGATCAGGGCGACGCCCGTGCCGAGGACGGACGTGGTGAGGGTGGGGGCCAGATCGTCGCCGTCGAACCAGTCGGGGAGTCTGCCGTAGGCGAGTGCGCCGAGGGCGAGGGACGGGACGGCGAGCACCCACAGCACGACGGTCATGGTGCGCGGCTGGCGACCGTGGTCGGGGGCTTCGGCGCCCTTGCCGTGGAAGGCGAGCAGCCACAGCCGAGTGGCGTACGCGGCGGTGAGCAGGGCGGTGAGGACGCCGGCGACGAGGACGGTCCAGCCGGCGGCGCCGGGGATGTGCTCGGCGTGGCCGGTGGCGGCGTGCTCGGCGGCGCCGAGGACGGACTCCTTGGAGAAGAACCCGCTGAAGGGCGGGATCGCGGCGAGGGCGAGCAGCGCCACGGTCATCGTCCAGAAGGCGTCCGGGACGCGGGCGCGCAGGTGGCTCATGCGGGACATGGCGGCCAGGGAGTTGGTGCCGGCGGCGTGGATGATCACGCCGGCCGCGAGGAACAGCAGCGCCTTGAAGGCGCCGTGGGAGAGGAGGTGGAAGACGGCGGCTCCTCGGTCACCGACGGCGAGGGCCCCGGTCATGTAGCCGAGCTGGCCGATCGTCGAGTAGGCGAGGACGCGCTTGATGTCGTCCTGGGCGAGGGCGGCGAGCGCCGAGCCCGCCATGGTGAGCGCGGCCATGACGGCGAGGACGACCAGGGCCGCCGAGGAGGCGGCGAAGAGCGGGAGGAGGCGCGCGACGAAGTAGACACCGGCGGCGACCATCGTCGCGGCGTGGATCAGCGCGGAGACGGGCGTGGGGCCCGCCATCGCGTCGGGGAGCCAGGTGTGCAGCGGGAACTGGGCGGACTTGCCCGCGACACCGGCCAGGAGCAGCAGGGCGATCAGGGTGGGGTGGTCGACGCCGCCGCCGGCGACCGTGTCGAGGATCCGGGTGATGCGGAAGGAACCGGCGTCCCCTGCGAGGGCGAACAGACCGATCAGGAAGGGGACGTCACCGAGCTTGGTGACCAGGAATGCCTTGAGGGAGGCGGCGCGGGCCTGCGGGGTCTCCCAGTAGTGGCCGACCAGGAAGTACGAGCAGATACCCATGATCTCCCAGCCGACCAGGAGCACCATCAGGTCGCCGGAGTAGACGACGAGGAGCATCGCGGAGGTGAAGAGGGAGACGAGGGCGGCGTAGGAGGGGTAGCGGGGGTCGTCGCGCAGATAGCCCGTCGAGTAGATCTGCACACAGGTCGCGACCAGGCCGACCAGGACGGCGACGAGGGCGGCGAAGCCGTCGATGTGCAGGGCGAGTTCGACGGGGACCGAGCCGGTGGGGGTGAGCTGGGTGGCCGCGTCGACCGGGCTGTCGCCGCCGTGGCGGACGGCGACCAGTGCGGCCAGGGCGAAGGCCGCGAGGGTGGGCAGTACGGCGAGGGGGCGGACGAAGCCGGGGGCGGTGCGGCCGAGGAGCAGGCCGGCGGCGGCGCCGAGGAACGGGAGGAGGGGGACGAGGACGGCGAGGGTGGTCGTGGTCACGCGGTGGCCTCGGCCTTCTCGCTCCGGCCGGACGGGTCGGCCGTGGCGGTGGCCTCGTCGGGGGCGTCGGGATCGTCGGTCTCGCGGCCCTCGGCGGTGTCGCGGAGCTTGTCGATGTCCGCGGTGCCCCGGTTGCGGTGGACGGCGAGGACGATCGCCAGGCCGATGCCGATCTCGGCGGCGGCGATGGTGATGGTGAACAGGGTCAGGGCCTGGCCGGAGTGCAGGGTCTCCTCGGCGGCCTTGCTGAGCCAGACGTCGAAGGCGACGAGGTTGAGGTTGACGGCGTTGAGCATCAGCTCGACCGACATCAGGACGAGGATCGCGTTGCGGCGGGCGAGGACGCCGTACAGGCCCGTGCAGAACAGGAGGGCGGAGAGCACGACGGGATAGGCGAGGTGCATCAGCGGACGCCTCCCTTGGATCCCTCGGATCCCTCGGGTTCCTTGGATTCGTCGAGCCCCTTCGACCCCTTGGTCTCTGTGCCCGGCCTGGGTGCGCCGGATGCCTTGGCCGGGTCGGCGTTCGTCTTGGCCTTGCGGGAGAGGACGATCGCGCCGACCAGGGCGGCGAGGAGGAGGACGGAGAGGGCCTCGAAGGGGAGCACCCAGTTCTGGAAGAGGCTTTCGCCGGTGGTCCTCGTGGAGCCGGCGGCGGGGCCGTCGAGGTCGATCCAGGTGGTGCGGAAGGCGTCGACGACGACCCAGACGAGGGCGGCGGCCGAGGAGACGGCCACGGTGAGGGCGGCCCAGCGGTTGCCGGAGTCGGCGTCCGGGGAGCGGCCGATGGGGGCCTTGGTGAGCATCAGACCGAACAGGAGGAGGACGACGACGGAACCGACGTAGATGAGGACCTGCACCCAGGCGATGAACTCGGCGGTGAGCAGGAGGTACTCGACGGCGAGACCGCCGAGCGCCACCACCAGCCACAGGGCGGCGTGCACCAGCTGCCGGGTGGTGACGGTGACGATCGCCGCGCCCAAGGTGACCAGGCCGACGAGGAGGAAGGCGATCTCGACGCCGGTCGGGGAGAGAAAGCCGTGGGGTGGCTGGGCGAGGATCACGACTCCCCTCCCCGGCTCTCGTTCGGCTCGGCCTGGGCCGCCGCCAGCTTCTCGGCGGATTTGCGGGCTGCGGCAAGTTCCTTGGGTTCTTCGGCCGAGGGGTCCAGGGCGGGTGGGGAGGGGACCGTCCACATCCACTCGCGGAGCTTGTCGCGTTCGTGGGTGAGTTCGTGGATGTCGGTCTCGGCGTACTCGAACTCCGGGGACCAGAAGAGTGCGTCGAAGGGGCAGACCTCGATGCAGATACCGCAGTACATGCAGAGGGAGAAGTCGATGGCGAAGCGGTCGAGGACGTTGCGGCTGCGCTCGCGACCGCCGGGGGCGGCGGGCGGGACCGTCTCCTTGTGGGAGTCGATGTAGATGCACCAGTCCGGGCACTCGCGGGCGCACAGCATGCAGACCGTGCAGTTCTCCTCGAAGAGACCGATGACGCCACGGGTGCGGGGCGGGAGTGCGGGCTGGACGTCCGGGTACTGCTCGGTGACGGTCTTCCTCGTCATCGTGCGGAGGGTGACGGCCAGACCCTTGGCCAGGCCGGAACCGGGGATCGACGGACGGGGCCGCCCGGAGGGCGTCGTCGAGGGGTGCTGGTCGGGCGACGGGCGGGACATGGTTACCGGATCACCACCTTGACGACGCCGGTGAGGGCGATCTGGGCGAGGGAGAGTGGGACGAGGAGGGTCCAGGAGAGCTTCTGGAGCTGGTCCTCGCGCAGGCGGGGGTAGGTGACGCGGAGCCAGATGACGAGGAAGGCGAGGACGGCGGTTTTCAGGAGGGTCCAGACCCAGCCGAGGCCGTCGGCGCCCCAGGGGCCGTGCCAGCCGCCGAGGAAGAGGACGGTGGTCAGGCCGCACAGGAGGACGATTCCGGCGTACTCGGCGAGGAGGAACAGGGCGAAGCGGAGGCCGGTGTACTCGGTGTAGGCGCCGAAGATGATCTCCGAGTCGGCGACGGGCATGTCGAACGGGGGGCGCTGGAGTTCGGCGAGGCCGGCGACGAAGAAGACGATCGCGCCGACGATCTGCCAGGGCAGCCACCACCACTCGAACGCGTCGAGGATGCCGACGAGGGAGACCGTGCCGGCCGCCATCGCCACCGAGGCGGCGGTGAGCAGCATCGGGAGTTCGTACGCGAGGAGTTGGGCGGCGGTGCGGAGGCCGCCGAGGAGGGAGAACTTGTTCGCGGAGGCCCAGCCGGCCATGAGTGAACCGAGGACGCCTACGCCCATCACGGCGAGGACGAAGAAGATGCCCGCGTCGATGACCGTGCCGACGGCGCCCTCGCCCGGACCGATCGGGATGGCGAGGAGGACGAGGAGGTAGGGGAGGAGGGCCACGGCCGGGGCGAGTTGGAAGATGCGACGGTCGGCTCCGGCCGGGACGACGTCTTCCTTCTGTGCGAACTTCACGCCGTCCGCGACGAGTTGGGCCCAGCCGTGGAAGCCGCCGGCGTACATGGGGCCCAGGCGGCCCTGCATGTGGGCCATCACCTTGTGTTCGGTCTGGCCGATGATCAGGGGGAAGGTGAGGAAGACGACGAAGACGAGGAGGAGTCGCAGGGCGACGTCCAGAGCGTCGTTCACTGCCGGCCTCCTGTAGGGGGTTCGAGGTTGGGAGGTTCGGGGTCGGGGGTCTCGTCGGCGGGCGCGTCGGTGTCGTCAGGTGTGCCGCCGTCGGGGCTTTCGCCGGGAGGGGCCTCGTCCGGGGGTGTGCCGGGTGACTTGGGTCGCTGCGGTGGGGTGCCGGGAGCGGGGGTGCGCCCGGCTGAGTCGGCCGCGTCGGAGTCGAGGGCGGAAGCGGGCTCGACGGTCTCGGCCTCGTCCGGGGCTGCCTTGGCGCGGGGTACGGCGTCCGGCTCGTCGAAGGCGGGGCGCGCGTGGTGCCAAGGCGCGTCCGCGCTGCGCGGGGCGGGGCGCGCAGGGCGCGGACGTGCGGTGGGCTCGGCGGGGCCGGAGGACTCTGCGGGGGGCGTGCGTCGGCTCGCCGGGCCTTCGGACGCGCTGCGGGAGCGGCGCGGTGCGGCCGGAGGCGTTGGCTCAGCGGGGGGCGGCTGGTGGCCGGGGGCCGGCTGCTGCTCCGATGCGGCACCCGGCTCCGCGGAGGTGGCCCGGTCTCCGGGAGCGGTGCGCTCCTCGGACGCCGGCTGCTCCCCGGCAGCGGTCCGCGATCCGGCGGCCGGGGGCTCTGCTGGGGAGGGCCCCGCTGCGGTCCGGGACCGTTGCGTGGCTGAGCCCTCGCTCGCGCTGCGCGCGCGGCGCGGGGCCGTAGGGCTGTCGGCACCGTCACGGGCCGTACCCGTCGCGGTCTGGCTCGCGGAGCCCTCGGCCGCCGAACGGGTGCGACGCGGCGACCCCGGAGCAGCCGACCCATCCCGCACCGGACCACCCCCCACCTGGCTCGCCGAACCCTGCGATGCCGAGCGGGTGCGGCGTGGGGTGGTGGCGGGGGCTTCGGGGTCTTCAGTGGAGGGCCGGCCGGCCGAGTCTTCGTTTGCCGAGCGGGCTCGGCGGGCCGGGCGGTCGGCGGGGCCTCGGGCGGGGCGGGCGGGGGCCGGGGGGAGTTGGCCCTTGAGAGGGCCCCATTCGTTGGGGTCGGGGACGCCGGGTGGGAGCATCTGGCGGCGTTTGGGGGCGCCGTGTTCGGACTCGCCCGGTTCCTTGGCACCTGGCCAGGCCTTGGCGACGCGCGCGGCGAGGACGAAGTCCTTGCGGAGGGGGTGGCCCTCGAAGTTCTCGGGGAGGAGAAGGTGGTCCAGGGCGGGATGGCCCTCGAAGCGGACACCGAACATTTCGTGGGTCTCGCGTTCGTGCCAGGCCGCGCCGGCGTAGATGTCCACGGCGGTGGGCAGGACCGGGGACTCGTGCGGGACCGTCGTACGGACGAGGAGACGTCGGACGGGGTCCAGGGCGACCACGTGGGCCGACACGCGCAAGCCCGTGCCCGGTTCGTCGACCGCGCTGAGCCAGTCGAAGTAGGTGCAACCCAGGGTGGAACGGGCCGTGCGCAGGGCCTCCGTCCAGGATGCGGGCGGGACGTCCACGGTGAGGACGGCGTACGACTCCTCGGCCGTGGCCTCGGGGCCGAAGAGTTCCTCGGCGGGGGCGGGCAGCCAACCTGTCACTCGTCACCCTCCCCGGCACCGGTACTCGTCCCGCCGCCGGGCGCGGCCGACGGCGGCTTGACCAAGTCGCTCTGCAGGGCCGCCGGCGACGGGCGGGACCCTGCCGCGGCCCCCGTCCCCGTACCGGGGCCGTTCCCGTAGCGCTCGCTCAGGGACTCTCGGGAGATCTTCTCCTGGAGTTTCAGGATGCCCTGGAGGAGGGCCTCGGGGCGGGGCGGGCAGCCGGGGACGTAGACGTCGACCGGGATGATCTGGTCGACGCCCTTGGTGACGGAGTAGGAGTCCCAGTAGGGGCCGCCGCAGTTGGAGCAGGCGCCGAAGGAGATGACGTACTTGGGCTCCGGCATCTGCTCGTACAGGCGCTTCACGGCCGGGGCCATCTTGTCCGTGACCGTGCCGGAGACGACCATCAGGTCGGCCTGGCGCGGGCCCGGGGCGAAGGGGATGACGCCGAGGCGGATGAAGTCGTGGCGGGCCATGGACGCGGCGATGAACTCGATCGCGCAGCAGGCGAGGCCGAAGTTGAAGACCCAGAGGGAGTACCGGCGGCCCCAGTTGAGGATCACCTTCATCGGCTCGGGGGCGAGGCGGGCTAGGGCGCCCAGCCGCTTCGGCTCCGGGAGGAGAACGGGTTCCGCGGGGTTCACGTCCATGCCAGGACGCCCTTCTTGTACGCGTAGAGCAGGCCCACGGCCAGGAAGCCGAGGAAGACGAACATCTCGACGAGCGTCGTCGCGCCGTAGCCGGGGTCGGCGAAGACCGTCGCCCAGGGGAAGAGGAAGATCGAGTCGATGGCGAAGATGACGTAGAGGAAGGCGTAGACGTAGTAGCGGACCTGGGTGTGGGCCCAGCCCTCGCCGACCGGGTCGACGCCGCACTCGTACGTCAGGAGCTTCTCCCGCGTGGGGACCTCGGGCCGCAGCAGCCGTCCCGCGCCGAAGGCGACGGCGACGAAGAGCACGCCCACGGCGGCGAGCAGTCCGACCACCGAGTAGGACTCGAAGTAGTCCGCCGCTGTGGCGACGGTCGGTTCCGGCATGTCCGTCCCTCGCTCCCTGGCCTGGCGACGTGTACGTACGGCGACACGGACGCTGTACGTGGGTCGCTGTTCGACGATCTGTACGCACGGGAGTCTAGGCCCTGCTAAGGAGACCGTAAGCAGCCCGTCACGGCTCGGCACGCCCCGGGGCGCGGGCCCGGCCGTGCCCGGCCGTTCCGGTTCGGCCGGTCGGCACGGCGTGGTGGGGTTTTCCCCGGGGCTGCGGGGCGGTCCGCCTCATGGCGCGGGCGGGGGCGGGCGGGCAGGCTGGTCGGCATGACCGATGCCCTCGCCTCCTCGACCGGCTCCGGACGGTCGAACAGCCGTCCGGAGCCCGCCAGCCACACGCCTTCCGAGCCGCTGCCGCCCGCGCGGTTCGCGTTCGAGGGGCAGACGTGGCGGGAGATCGCGCATCTGCTGGCGAACCTGCCGTTGGCGCTGTTCGGGTTCGTGTATGTGATGACGGCGCTGTCCACCAGTGTCTTCCTGACGCTGACGGTGATCGGTTTCCCGCTGCTCGCCGCCGCGCTGATGGGCGCCCGGCAGCTGGGCCGACTGGAGCGGGCGCGGGCCCGCACGCTGCTGCGGGTGCGGGTGGACGAGCCGAGCCCGCTGCCGTTCCGTAACCGCCGGGCGGGCGAGGGGTTCGTCACGCAGGTGTGGATGAGCGTGAAGGATCCGGTCGGCTGGCGTTCGATGCTCTACGAGCTGATTCGGATGCCGTGGAGCGTCGCGACGTTCGCCATCACCCTCACGGGGCTGTTCGTGGCGTGGCCGGTGCTGCCGTACATCGTGCGCGGGCTGACGAACGTGGACCGGGCGATGGTGCGCGGCCTGCTGTCGCCCTCCGACGAACTGGAGCGCCGGATCGCCGAACTGGAGTCCGACCGGGGGGTCGTCGTCGACACCGCGGCGGCCGATCTGCGGCGTATCGAGCGGGATCTGCACGACGGGGCGCAGGCGCGGCTGGTGAACCTGGCGATGGGGCTCGGTCTGGCGAAGGAGAAGTTGCTGGAGGACCCCGACGCGGCGGCCTCGATGGTGGCGGAGGCGCACGGCGAGGTGAAGCTGGCGCTTCAGGAGCTGCGGGATCTGGCGCGGGGCATCCATCCGGCCGTCCTGACGGACCGGGGGCTCGACGCGGCGCTGTCGGCGGTCGCCTCGCGGTGCACCGCGCCGGTGAAGGTGACCGTCGATCTCGCCGTCCGGCCCGCCGCCGCCATCGAGGGCATCGCGTACTTCACCGTGTCCGAGTTGCTGCAGAACGTCAGCAAGCACAGTGGGGCGAAGTCGGCCGCCGTGGACGTCTGGCGGTCCGACGACCGGCTGCTGATCCAGGTCTGGGACGACGGCTGCGGCGGGGCCGACCTCAACGGCGGCACGGGCGTCGCCGGCCTCGCGGAACGGCTCGACGCCGTCGACGGGCTCTTCGTCATCGAGTCACCGGTGGGCGGGCCGACGACGATCACGGCGGAGTTGCCGTGGCGGGAGCGTTGACGTCGACATCGATGTCGACCGGGTGGCGGTGAGGGCGGGGTCGGGTGCGTCGCGGGGCGGGGCCGTGCATGGGCGCTGACCGTGCGTCGCGGCCCGGCCGACCGGGGCGGGTGGGGTGGGCGGGGTGGGGAAAACCCCCGTGCCGAGACGCCGATGTGCTCCATGGTCCGGGCGGCTGGGGGCGAGCACTGTGGGAGTACGGCATCCGAAGTGCGGGACGATCAGAGACGGGCGAGGGCGATGGCCACGGAGTACGGACGCGGGTACGAGAGGTGGGGCGGGGAGCGGCGGCATCGGCTGCCGGCCGGGTTGCGGGCGCCGATCGAGGCACGCACCTGGCGGGAGTTCGGATATGTGCTGCTGGGGCTCCCGATCGGGATTCTGCTGTTCACGTACGCCGTGACGATGCTGTCCGTCGGCGCGGGCCTGCTGGTCACCTTCCTCGGGGTGCCGGTGCTGGCGGCGGGGCTGGCCGGGTGCCGGGGGTTCGGCGCGCTGGAGCGGGCGCGGGCGCGGGCGCTGCTCGGGGTGGAGGTGGACCCGCCGGAGCCGTTGCCCATGAAGGGGCGCGGGGCGATGGCGTGGATGGGCGCCGTGCTCCGCAGCGGGTCCTCGTGGCGGCACCTGCTGTACGCGGTCGTGCAGTTCCCGTGGTCCGTGTTCTCGTTCGCGGTGGCGGTG
Source organism: Streptomyces sp. TG1A-60 (assembly GCF_037201975.1). Taxonomy (NCBI): domain Bacteria; kingdom Bacillati; phylum Actinomycetota; class Actinomycetes; order Kitasatosporales; family Streptomycetaceae; genus Streptomyces; species Streptomyces sp. TG1A-60. The sequence continues at coordinate 3,270,173 of NZ_CP147520.1, forward strand.
AGCTTCTGGACGTACGGCTGGGCGCTGCTGACGTATCCGCTGTGGTTCTGGGTCTTCCCCGTGTGGGCCGGGCAGGACGGGTTGCAGCTGTACGGGGACGAGACGCACTCCGTGTACCTCGACAACCCGTTCGAGGTGACCGTGACCGCACTGGTGGGGCTGCTCTTCACCGTGGCCACCCCGTGGATCCTGCGGGCGCTGACGATGGTCGACCGGGTGAGCGTGACCGCGTTGCTCGGGCCGTCGCGGCTGGGGGCGCGGGTGGTGGAGCTGGAGTCGGACCGGGGGGTCGTGGTCGACACGGCTGCCGCCGATCTGCGGCGTATCGAGCGGAATCTGCACGATGGCGCGCAGGCTCGACTGGCGGCGCTGGCCATGGAGCTGGGGCTGGCGCAGGAGAAGATGGCGGAGGATCCGCGGGCGGCGGCGGTGATGGTGGACTCGGCGCACGGGGAAGTGAAGACGGCGTTGCGGGAGCTGCGGGAGCTGGCGCGGGGCATCCATCCGGCCGTGCTCACCGACCGGGGGCTCGACGCGGCGCTGTCGGCGGTCGCCTCGCGGTGTGCGGTGCCGGTGGTGGTGGACGTGGATCTGCCGGCGCGGCCGGTGCCGGCGATCGAGGGGATCGCGTACTTCACCGTGTCGGAGCTGCTCCAGAACGTGAGCGGGCACGCGGGGGCTTCGCGCGCGACCGTGGATGTGTGGAAGGTCGAGGACCGGCTGATGCTCCAGGTCATGGACGACGGCATGGGAGGCGCCGACACCGCGTCCGGGTCCGGTCTCGCGGGGCTGGCCGAGCGGATCGGTGCCGTCGACGGAATCCTGATCGTCGACTCACCGGCCGGCGGCCCCACACGCGTGACGGCGGAGCTGCCGTGGCGGGCGGCGCGAGGGAGCGGGGCTGCGAGCGCCGGCTCGGGGAGGGCCTGACGGTGGGCCGAGGTCGGTGCCTTGCGGCGGCCTGGGAAGGGGCGGCCTCATCGTGGCGGCCCGAGAGGAGAACCTGAGGCGGCGACCTGAGAGGTGGCGGCGACCCGAGGGGGCTGAGCGCGGTGCCCGACGGCCGCCTCGTGGCACGGCAGGCGCGCTTGCCCCTCAAGGAGCGGCGTCCGGTGCGTGCTCTCGGCGTGTCGGCCGGAAGGCCTTGTACCGGACGGGTGCATGGGCTTTCGGCCGGTGCGGTGAGAGGGCGTGCCGGGCGTCACGACGGGGCGGACGTTGCCTGTCGCGGCAGACAACCAGGGAGGTGGCCTGACGGCAGCGCGGCCTGGTGGGGCCCTGACCGTGGTGCCAGAAGCGCGTCCAGGGGTTCTCGTCCCTGGGCGCGCCTCCGTGTCTCACCCCGGCGCGTATCCGTGCCCCCCTCCGACGGCGCGGCCCGGGGGCGAGCCCCCTGCCTCGCCGGCACAGGGATGGCAATCGGCCACTTCACAGCCGCTTCCTGCCCCTGTTTTCTCGTCGTCGGAGCGCCTGGGCGGTCCGATGCTGGAATGCTGGTGTCTGCTGTGCGGGCCGGGCCGAGGTCGAGGGTCGGCGGGGGTGGGTGTCGGTTGCCGTGGGGGGAATCAGGCGTGGAGGACAGCGTGCGGGTGGTCATCGCCGAGGATTCGGTGCTGTTGAGGGAGGGGCTGACGCGGCTGTTGACCGACCGGGGGCACGAGGTCGTGGCGGGGGTCGGGGACGGGGAGGCGCTGATCAAGACGATCACGGATCTCGCGGCCCAGGGAGACCTCCCGGACGTGGTCGTGGCGGACGTACGGATGCCGCCGACGCACACGGACGAGGGCGTGCGGGCCGCCGTACAGCTGCGGAAGCAGCACGGGGAGCTGGGGGTGCTCGTACTGTCGCAGTACGTGGAGGAGCGGTACGCCACCGAACTGCTCGCGGGGTCCAGTCGCGGCGTCGGGTATCTGCTGAAGGACCGGGTGGCCGAGGTGCGGGAGTTCGTGGACGCGGTCGTACGGGTGGCGCGGGGCGGTACCGCGCTGGACCCGGAGGTGGTCGCGCAGTTGCTCGGGCGGAGCCGGAAGCAGCACGTGCTCGCGGGGCTCACCCCGCGCGAGCGCGAGGTGCTGGGGCTGATGGCGGAGGGGCGGACGAACTCCGCGATAGCCCGGCAGCTCGTGGTCAGTGACGGTGCCGTCGAGAAGCACGTCAGCAATATCTTTCTCAAGCTCGGGCTGTCCCAGAGCGACGGGGACCATCGGCGTGTTCTGGCGGTGCTCACCTACCTCAATTCATGATCACCTGACACTGTGTCAGTTACATCGGGGCTCGGACCGGTCGGTTCGGCGGGCCGGGCGGCTCGTGATCGATCGACTCGCGGTCCATCGGGACGGTCGGGAGGGTCGGCTCGCGACCCATCGGCGTTCGCCTCCGCCCGGCCTCGCCCAACCCCCGCCCACCCCCGTCCAGCCCGCGCCCACCCCCCGTCCGACGGAGAGCCACCGAACGGCGGTCCGTGGCTCCACGGGAAGCACCACAGGCAGGTAAAGCATGACAATTCAGGGTGCCCGAGAGTCTCGAAACAGCGTCCATCAGGCGAAAGGGCGAGGGAAGGGCACCCTCGCCGACGTAGGGTTGGTCTTGGGAGGGCCGGCGGGACGGCCGTTCCCGGACAGCCGCCTCAAGGGAGGTCCAGTTCAGTGACCAGCCAGGTCAGCAGCCCAGCGGAGCAGGCCGACGAGGCCGCTCTGGGAGAACTGAGGGAACAGCGCAGAACGACGGGGACGAAGGACGTCCGTCGGCTCGATCGGGTGATCATCCGGTTCGCGGGCGACTCCGGTGACGGTATGCAGCTCACCGGTGACCGTTTCACCTCCGAAACGGCCTCCTTCGGCAACGACCTCTCCACCCTGCCGAACTTCCCCGCCGAGATCCGCGCCCCCGCCGGCACCCTCCCGGGTGTGTCCAGCTTCCAGCTGCACTTCGCCGACCACGACATCCTCACCCCCGGTGACGCGCCCGATGTGCTCGTCGCGATGAACCCGGCCGCACTGAAGGCGAACATCGGCGACGTACCACGCGGCGCGGAGATCATCGTCAACACCGACGAGTTCACCAAACGGGCTTTGCAGAAGGTCGGGTACCCGACCAGCCCGCTGGAGGACGGCTCACTCGACGGATACAGCGTCCATCCGGTACCGCTGACCACCCTCACCGTCGAGGCCCTCAAGGAATTCGACCTCACCCGCAAGGAGGCCGAGCGCAGCAAGAACATGTTCGCGCTCGGCCTCCTGTCCTGGATGTACCACCGTCCAACCGAGGGCACCGAGAAGTTCCTGGCCGCCAAGTTCGCCAAGAAGCCCGACATCGCCGCCGCCAACCTCGCCGCCTTCCGCGCCGGGTGGAACTTCGGCGAGACCACCGAGGACTTCGCCGTCCGCTACGAGGTCGCGCCCGCCGCGCAGGCGTTCCCCGCCGGCACCTACCGCAACATCTCCGGGAACCTGGCCCTGTCCTACGGCCTGATCGCCGCCTCCCGGCAGGCGGATCTGCCGCTCTACCTGGGCTCCTACCCGATCACCCCGGCCTCGGACATCCTGCACGAGCTGAGCCGGCACAAGAACTTCGGTGTCCGTACCTTCCAGGCGGAGGACGAGATCGCGGGTATCGGGGCGGCACTGGGGGCCGCGTTCGGGGGTTCCCTGGCGGTCACGACGACCTCCGGCCCGGGTGTGGCGCTCAAGTCGGAGACCATCGGACTCGCCGTCTCGCTCGAACTGCCGCTCCTCGTCATCGACATCCAGCGCGGCGGCCCCTCCACCGGGCTGCCGACCAAGACCGAGCAGGCCGACCTGCTCCAGGCCATGTACGGACGCAACGGCGAGGCCCCGGTCCCGGTCGTCGCGCCGCGCACACCCGCCGACTGCTTCGACGCCGCCATCGAGGCGGCCCGCATCGCACTGACGTACCGCACGCCGGTGTTCCTGCTCTCCGACGGCTACCTGGCCAACGGCAGCGAACCCTGGCGCATCCCCGAGCCCGACGAACTCCCCGACCTCACCGTGCAGTTCGCCCAGGGGCCGAACCACACGCTCGACGACGGCACCGAGACGTTCTGGCCCTACAAGCGCGACCCTCAGACCCTCGCCCGCCCGTGGGCGGTCCCGGGCACGCCGGGGCTCGAACACCGCATCGGCGGCATCGAGAAACAGGACGGCACCGGCAACATCTCCTACGACCCGGCCAACCACGACCTCATGGTGCGGACCCGGCAGGCGAAGACCGACGGGATCGACGTCCCCGACGTCGACGTCGACGACCCGCACGAGGCGCGCACGCTCGTACTGGGCTGGGGGTCGACATACGGGCCGATCACTGCGGCGGTACGGCGGCTGCGGACGGCCGGGGAGTCCATCGCGCAGGCCCATCTGCGGCATCTCAACCCGTTCCCGCGCAATCTCGGGACGGTGCTGAGGCGTTACGACAAGGTGGTGATCCCCGAGATGAACCTCGGGCAGCTCGCCACCCTCGTCCGGGCGAAGTACCTGGTCGACGCCCAGCCGTACAACCAGGTGAACGGCATGCCGTTCAAGGCGGAGCAGCTCGCCACGGCTCTCAAGGAGGCCATCGATGGCTGAGAGGTCCACGGAAGGCACCGCAGGCGCGGGCACGGTCGAGGCCCTGTCGCTGGTGCCGAAGGCCGAGGCCAAGCAGTCCATGAAGGACTTCAAGTCCGACCAGGAAGTGCGCTGGTGCCCCGGTTGCGGCGACTACGCGATCCTTGCCGCCGTACAGGGCTTCATGCCCGAACTCGGCCTGGCGAAGGAGAACATCGTCTTCGTCTCCGGCATCGGCTGCTCCTCCCGCTTCCCGTACTACATGGACACCTACGGGATGCACTCCATCCACGGCCGCGCCCCCGCCATCGCCACCGGCCTCGCCACCTCCCGACGCGATCTGTCCGTCTGGGTCGTCACCGGCGACGGCGACGCCCTCTCCATCGGCGGCAACCACCTCATCCACGCCCTGCGCCGCAACGTCAACCTCAAGATCCTCCTGTTCAACAACCGGATCTACGGCCTCACCAAAGGCCAGTACTCCCCCACCTCCGAAGTCGGCAAGATCACCAAGTCCACGCCGATGGGCTCACTCGACGCCCCCTTCAACCCGGTGTCACTCGCCATCGGCGCGGAGGCGTCCTTCGTCGCGCGGACCGTGGACTCCGACCGCAAGCACCTCACGGAAGTGCTCCGACAGGCCGCCGCCCACCCCGGCACGGCCCTGGTCGAGATCTACCAGAACTGCAACATCTTCAACGACGGCGCCTTCGAGGCCCTGAAGGACCGCCAGCAGGCCGAGGAGGCCGTGATCCGCCTGGAACACGGCAAGCAGATCAGGTTCGGGACGGACCGCGCGCGGGGCGTCGTACGGGACGAGGCCACCGGCGACCTCAAGGTCGTCACCGTCACGCCCGAGAACGAGTCCCGGGTCCTGGTCCACGACGCCCACGCCGCGTCCCCGACCACCGCCTTCGCCCTCTCCCGCCTCGCCGACCCGGACACGCTGCACCACACCCCGATCGGCGTCCTCCGCTCCGTCGAACGGCCCGTCTACGACACCCTGATGGCCGACCAACTCGACACCGCCGTCGAACAGTTCGGCAAGGGTGACCTGTCGGCACTGCTGGCGGGCGGGGACACCTGGACGGTTGTCGGCTGAGTACGGTTCTCCTGGAGGCCCGGGTCCGCTTCAGGCCCGGGCCTCGTCGTATGTCCGGCGGGCCTGCTCCACGTCGTCCATGCGGTCCTCGGTCCAGGCGGCCAGGGCGCGGACCTGTTCGGCGGCCTCCCGGCCGAGGTCGGTGAGGGAGTAGTCGACGCGGGGCGGGATGACGGGCTTGGCGTCGCGATGGACGAGGCCGTCGCGCTCCAGGTTCTGGAGGGTCTGGGTGAGCATCTTCTCGCTGACGCGCCCGATGGCCCGGCGCAGCTCGCTGAAGCGGTAGGGGCGCTCCAGCAGCTCGATCAGGACGAGGACGCCCCAGCGGCTGGTGACGTGTTCCAGGACGAGGCGGTACGGGCACATGCCCTCGGCGTCCCTCTTACCACTTACGACCATGCCAGTACCTTACTTCAAAGTGGGTACTTTCATTCAGTTAGCGCACAACTTAGGGTTAGTGGCGTACCCGCCCCCCTGGAGGAGTCACACCATGAGCATCGTCGTCACCGGAGCAACCGGAAACCTCGGCAAGTTCGTCATCGAAGGGCTGCTGGAGAAGGTCCCGGCCGAGCAGATCACGGCCGTCGTACGCAGCGCGGAGAAGGCCGCCGGGTTCGCGGCGCGCGGCGTGAAGATCGCCGTCGCCGACTACAGCGCCCCCGAGACCTTCGACGGCGTGTTCGCCGCCGGCGACAAGGTGCTGCTGATCTCCGGCAGCGAGGTGGACAAGGGCCGCGTCGCCCAGCACCAGGTCGTGATCGACGCCGCGAAGGCGGCCGGGGTCGCGCTGCTCGCGTACACCAGCGCGCCGGGCAGCCTGACGGCCGCGCTGGCGGACGACCACCGGGGCACCGAGGAGGCACTGCTCGCCTCCGGTCTGCCGTACGTCCTGCTGCGCAACGGCTGGTACAACGAGAACTACACCGAGCAGCTGGCCCCGGTACTGGAGTACAACGCCGTCACCCACGCCGCCGGGGAGGGCCGGGTCTCCTCCGCGGCCCGCGCGGACTACGCCGCCGCCGCGGTCGCCGCGCTGACCGGGCAGGGCCACGAGAACAAGACGTACGAGCTGGGCGGCGACGTCGCGTGGAGCTTCGCCGAGTACGCGGCCGAGCTGAGCCGGCAGACCGGCAAGGAGATCGCGAACAACCCCGTCCCCGTCGACGCCCTCGTCGGCATCCTCACCGGCGCCGGGCTCCCCGAGCCGTTCGCCGCGATCCTCGCGGGCGTCGACGCGTCCATCGAGAAGGGCGAGCTGGTCGTCTCCTCCGGCGACCTCTCCCGCCTGATCGGCCGGCCGACGACGCCGATCGCGGCGTCGATCTCGGCGGCACTGAAGGCGTGACCGGCCCGAGCCGGACATCTGAACCCCCGGGGCCATGAGCCCCGGCCATGAGCCCCGGACTCCCCCTCGGGGCCTCGCCCCCGGCTGTCATGACCGTATCCCGATACGGGCATGACAGCCGGGGGTGCTCGGCGTTACCTTCGTGAGGGCCTGAGGCTGAGGGCCTGAGGCTGAGGGCTTCGGCGCTGTGGCCGAGGGCATGGGGGTCGCGGCGGTGCGGCCGGGCGAGAAGGAGGGGCCGTGGCGGCGCAGTCGAGGAGCGAGCACCGGATAGGGCTGTTGAACGGCTTCGCGGCATACGGGATGTGGGGGCTCGTTCCCCTCTTCTGGCCCCTGCTGAAGCCCACCGGCGCGGTGGAGATACTCGCCCACCGCATGGTCTGGTCCCTCGCGGTCGTCGGCCTCGCCCTGCTGGTGCTGCGGCGCTGGTCCTGGGCCGGTGAGCTGCTGCGCCAGCCACGCAGGCTCGGCCTGATCACGGTCGCGGCATCGGTGATCACCGTCAACTGGGGCGTGTACATCTGGGCCGTGAACACCGAGCAGGTCGTCGAGGCCTCCCTCGGGTACTTCATCAACCCGCTCGTCACCATCGCCATCGGCGTTCTGCTGCTGAAGGAACGGCTGCGGCCCGTCCAGTGGGCGGCGGTCGGTGTCGGCTTCACGGCCGTCCTCGTCCTCGCCCTCGGATACGGGCGACCGCCGTGGATCTCCCTCTGCCTCGCCTTCTCCTTCGCCACGTACGGGCTGGTGAAGAAGAAGCTCAACCTGGGCGGCGTAGAGTCGCTCGCCGCGGAGACCGCGGTCCAGTTCCTGCCCGCACTGGCGTATCTGCTGTGGCTGGGGTCCCAGGGAGACTCCACCTTCGGCACGGAGGGGACGGGGCACGCCCTGCTCCTCGCCGCGACCGGCCTGGTGACCGCCCTGCCGCTGGTCTGCTTCGGGGCCGCCGCGATCCGGGTACCGCTGTCCACGCTGGGGCTGCTGCAGTATCTGGCGCCGGTGTTCCAGTTCCTGCTGGGTGTTCTGTACTTCGGTGAGGCCATGCCGCCCGAGCGGTGGGCGGGCTTCGCGCTGGTCTGGCTGGCGCTGTCCCTCCTGACGTGGGACGCGCTGCGTACGGCGCGGGTGGCGCGGCAGCGGTTGGAGAGGCTGGAGGAGCAGGAGGAACATGTGGGGCCGTCGGAGCAGGGGGAACAGGCGGGACAGAGGGAGATCGGCGTGGTGAAGGCCTGGGAGGCCGTGGAGGCGGTTGCCGATGGCTCTGTCGCGCCGACTCCCCTGGCCAAGTAGCACTCCGCGCTGGCCGTGTCCCGCGCGGACTACCGGCCCACGAAGCATCTGCGGTTCGCGTGGTGGGTGCGGAGGAGCTGGTCCAACATCAACGACACAGCGCTCGACCGGAACGGGGACGCGCTGGCGTACGCGGTGTGGGAGCCGTCGGAGTAAGGGCGCTTCCAGAGCCGTTCTGGGACATCAGAGGCTCGCAGAGGGCACTGTTCCCTTCGGGTTCCGGGATCGGTCAGTGGCGTGGGCCGGGGTCGAGCTCGTGGTCGAGGGCGCGGGCTCGTTCGGTGAGACGGAGCATACGTGTGCGGGCCTTTTCGAGCTGTTCGAGGTCATCGGCGGCTGGGCCGTCATCGGCGGCGAGTTCGGTCCAGACGGCGATCAGGTCGCGGCCCAGGTGCAGGCCCTGGAGCGGGTCGCGGACCGCGCGCCAGGCCGCCGCCGCGCTCTGGATGTTCCCGTACGCGGCGCGGGGATCGTTCAGGAGGTGGCGGAGGGCTGCCAGGTCGAGGGAGAGGTGGAAGGAGCGGACGGCATCACCGGCCAAGTAGGCGATGTACGCGGTGAGTTCGCGGATCCTCAGGACCTCCGGGTGCCGTGGGCCGAGTGCCTCCGTCGCCTGGGCCACGGTCTGCTCGGCCCTCTCGGCGGCCTCATCGATCCGGCCCAGCTTCACGGCCTCGTTGATGCGTGCCGTGGGCGCCGCGAAGGGGGAGGCCTCGCCGCCGCTCGTCTCCTCCGGCTCCAACACGGCTTCAGCGACCGCGTCGAACTCCCGCACCGGGGGTGGTTTGGGGCAGGGGTTCTCTTCCGCGACCTTCCATTCGGGGGCGGAGCAGGGTTCCACCGCGGACTCCTCCGGAGAGGCGAGCGCGGCGGCCGGGGCCGGGGGGGTGGCGAGTACGGGCACCGCGTCGGGGGCCTGGTTGAGGCTCGGTGGCCAGGGCCGGGGCTCCAGCGAGACGGGCTTCGCCTCCAGGGACTGCGAGGTCATGCCGTGCACCGGAGCCGGGACCTGCCCCTGACCCTGGATCGGCGGCCACGGCTGAGGCTCCAACGCGGCCGAGGGCACGGGGCCGGGGGTGAGGGCGGGTTCCGCAGGGCCGAACTCGCCCGTCGGGGGTGCGACGGTGCCGAGGGACACGGCTGCATCCGGAACCTCCGCGGGCTGCTCGGCGACAACCGCGGCGCCTGCCGGTCGTTCGGCGATCGATGCAGCGGCGCCCCCCGGCTCTCCTACCCGCACCGGCTCACCGGCGTACTGGCTGGCCCCGTCCACGCACACCCGCAACGGCACCACGTACCCGATCCGCTCGTCGTGGACCGTGGCATGTACGGGGTGACCGGTGGCAAAGGCGAGGCGGTGGAGGTGGCGAAGCACAGCTACCTGGATCTCCTCGCCCTCGTCGGCGACGACCGGCACACCGCCGATCGACGCAGCGCCCGCACCCGGGCCGACCGGGACGTGGACGTCGACCGGCACCGGCGCCGGGGCGGCCGAGGACGCCCAGCGCTTCTGTTCCCGCTTCTTCTCTCGGCTGAGTCGGCGCATCTGTTCCCTCACTCTGATGTGCCGGAGAACCGGCCACACGCTCAGTACCAAGTCTCTCGGCTCGTTCACGGTCTCACGTCACCGTGGCGTCACAGGCGCGTCCCAGAAGCCCGGCTACGAATCGGACCCGGCGCCTGCGCCTGCGGCCACGCCGTCCGGCACCGCGACCACCTCGGCCCCGTACTCGCCGAACTCCGTTCCCCCACCGGCCCGTTCGCGGGCTGCAAGCAGGGCAGCCATCGGGCGAGGACGGGGCCGGTGGTCGAGGCGTACGACGGCTGACGTCCGAGCGACGCTCGGTGTGAGGTCGTCCGAGGCAACCTCGGCGGGAAGAGTAGCGTCACCATGCCGCCCGGATTCCCGTTCACCCACATCCGGCGCAGGTCACCCAGCGGAAACGAGCCCCGAGGACATGGCGGACCAACAGCGAACCAGCGGTGTCGAGAACCAGGGCCCCCCGCAGGAACGGGCACGCGCGGGACCCGATCGTCGCGGTCGTGCCGAGGTCAGTGCCCTCGTCCACGCGGCGACCGATGACGAGCCCTGGAAAGCAGACCGAGAACCCGTGCGGCCTCACACCTCCCCGCCGTCTCCGCCGCTCCCGGCCGGCTTCCGGCCCGACGACTTCGCGACGCTCTCGGCCGAGCGGATCTCCGCCGGTGTACGCGCGCGCGAGATTCGTGCTGTAGACGTGGTGGCGGCCTCACTCGCCCGCATCGAGCACGCGGAGCCCACGCTGCGCGCGTTCGTCGAGGTGTGGGCCGAGGAGGCGTTGCGGCGGGCGGCTGAGGTGGACGCGCGGGTCGCCGCGGGTGTACGGCTGCCGTTGGCCGGGGTGCCGATCGGGGTGAAGGGGCGGGCCGGGCTGCGTGCGGCACCGGCGCGGGCGCTGGTCGCGGCCGGGTGCGTACCCGTGGGGGCGACCTCCGTGCCGGGCCCCGGTACGCCCTGGCAGACCTGGGGGCTCGGGGCGGGCGGCCGGACCGTCAACCCCTGGCGGGCCGACCGGACACCGGGCGGCTCTTCGGCCGGGTCCGCGGCGGCGGTCGCCGCGGGCCTCGTGCCGATGGCCACCGGCACGGACGGCGCCGGGTCGGTACGCATCCCGGCCGCGTGGTGCGGTGTCGTCGGCCTGAAGACCACGAACGGGCGTCTGCCCTCCGCCGACCGTACGGGCCTCACGGCGGCCGGCGTCCTCACCCGGTACGCGTCGGACGCGGCGGCGTACTGGCGGTGCGTGCGGGGCGGGTCGGACCACGAAGGGCACGAGGAGCCGAAACCGGCCGGGCTGACCAAGAACGTGCACACACCCGTCACCGCCGTCTGGTCTGCGGACCTCGGCTTCGCAGACACCGCCCCCGAGCCCGCCGCGATCGCCCACAGCGCCGCGCTCCGCCTCGCGGACACCGGTCTCGTACGGCCCGTACGGCCCGACGAGACCGTACGCCTGATGGACCCGGGGCCGGTTTGGCTCGCCCTCCGCTCCGCACCGGACACCGACCCGGCGGCCGTGCGCGCCACCCACGAACTCCGCGCCGAGAACGACCGGCGGCTCGCCGCCCTCTTCACCGAGGCCGACCTGATCCTCACACCCACCACGCCCAACGCCCCGCACGGTCATGAGGGCCCCGGTGACCGCTACTCCACGGCCCTCACCTGGGCGTTCAACCTCAGTGGCCACCCCGCCACGAGCATCCCGGCCGGCTTCGACTCCGACGGCTGCCCGGTCGGCCTCCACCTGGTGACCCGGCACGGCGGGGAGGACCTGTTGCTGCGCCTCGCACGCGGCGCCGAAGCCGCCCGGACCCACCCCGACCGACAGCGGGAGAACCCGGCATGAGATGGACCGACCACTGGCCGGGTTGGCTACGCACCCCCGGGCTCGACTTCAAGCAGACGATGGCGGGCCGCACTCTCTGTCGGGTCACCGCGCCCGCCCACTACGAGAAGGAGGCCGCCGAGCCCTCGCGGCACGCTCGACAACTCCGGGGAACCGCCGTTCACGCGCTTCCCGTACGACACGGAGGAGGACGCCTCCTGAGCCGGGTCAGGCGGTGATGTCCTTCGCCGTGAACCGCGCCCACGCCGCCGAGCCGAACACCGCCGCGTACAGGGCCTGGAGGCCGAGGTTGCGTCGCAGGTCGTCCCAGTAGACGGGCTCGCGCATGAGGTCGGCGAAGGAGAACCAGTAGTGGGAGAAGAAGTACGGGTGGAGGGTGTCGAGCTGGGGGATCTGGCCGAGGATCTGGACGGTGACGAGGAGCCCCACCGTGGTGGCCATCGCCGCGATGCCGCTGTTGGTGAGGGTGGAGATGAACAGCCCGAGGGCCGCGATCCCGGTCAGTGACGCGGCCACCGCCAACGCGATCAGCAGCGCCCGCAGCAGCCCCTCGGCGAAGCTGATGCGCGTGCCGGAGATCGTCGTCACGTCTCCCAAGGGGAACAGCAGCGCCCCGACGGTCAGCGCGGAGGCCGCCACCACGAGGGTGGCGACCAGACAGAAGGTCATCGTCGTCGCGTACTTGGTGAGCAGCAGCCGGGTCCGGCCGGCGGGCGAGACCAGCAGATAGCGGAGGGTGCCCGCGTTCGCCTCGCCCGCGATCGCGTCTCCGGCGATCACCCCGACGGCCATCGGCAGGAAGAAGGGGAGCGTCGCGGCCAGCGCCGTGAACACCAGGAACAGCCCGTTGTTGCTGATCTGCGCGATGAACGCCGGGCCGCCACCGCCACCGCCGCCCGTCGAGGACCCGTCACCGGTCTCGATCCGCACCGCGATCCCCACGAGAACCGGCACCGCCGCGAGCACGGCCAGCAGCGCGATCGTCCGCCACCGCCGGAAGGTGGTCACCAACTCGCTGCGAAACAGCCCGAAGGTCCACAGGAGGCCGGGTGTACGGGCGGCCGTGCCGACGGCGGCCGTGCCGGCATCCGTGCCCGTGGTGTCAGCCCGCGACATCGAAACCCTCCCCCGTCAGCGCCACGAACGCGTCCTCCAGCGAGGCCCGTTCGAGGCCGAAGCCGCGGACGCGGACGCCCGCGGTGACCAACGCGGCGTTCAGTTCGGCGAGGTCGCGGTCGGGTGGCGGCGGTTCGGCCGTCACCCGGCTCCCCTCCGGTGCGCCACCCACGGCACCGCCCCCGGGCCCCTCGCCCTCGGTCACCACCACATCCCCGACACCCTGTTCCTTGAGCACCCGCGCCGCGTCCGCCGTGTCGGGCGTGGTGACGACGAGGCGTCCGCGTGCCCCGGCGGCCAGTTCACCGACCGGCCCCTGGGTGATCAGCCGGCCCCGGGCCATGACGGCGGCGTGGGTGCAGACCTGCTCGACCTCGTCGAGGAGGTGGGAGGAGAGGAAGACGGTGGTGCCGTCGGACGCCAACTCCCTTACCAGCGCCCGGATCTCCCGCATGCCCTGCGGGTCGAGGCCGTTGGTCGGCTCGTCGAGGACGAGGAGGCGGCGCGGCTGGAGCAGGGCCGCCGCGAGACCCAGCCGCTGTTTCATGCCCAGCGAGTACGCCTTCGCCTTCTTGCCGGCGTCGGCCGTGAGTCCGACCCGGTCGAGCGCGGCGCCGACCCGCGTACGCCGGGTGCGCGGGTCGGCGGTCGGGTCCGCGGAGTCGTAGCGCAGCAGGTTGTCGCGCCCGGAGAGGAACCCGTACAGCGCGGGTCCCTCGATGAGCGCGCCCACGTGCGGGAGCACGGTCCGGATGGAGCGCGGCATGGGCCGGCCGAGGACCCTGGTCGTGCCCGAGGTCGGCTCGATCAGGCCCATCAGCATGCGGATGGTGGTGGTCTTGCCCGAGCCGTTCGGGCCGAGGAATCCGAAGACACTGCCCGCCGGGACGGTCAGATCGAGGCCGTCCACGGCGAGCTGCCCGCCGCGGTAGCGCTTGGTGAGCGCGCGGGTGGCGATCACTGCGTCCGGGTCCGCGGCGGACAGCTCCTCCATGGACTCCCTCGATTCACGTACGGCGACGAGCTAGGCTCCGACGGCTACTTGGCCGCGTCGGCCGCCTTCACCAGCGCGTCCTTGGTGACGGCGCCCGCGTACACCTTGCCGTCCTCGGTGAACAGGACGTTGATCAGCCGGGTCTTGAAGACCGTACCGGAGCCGAACTCGCCCGTGACCTGGTCGCCGAGGGAGTTCAGGAACCCGTCGACGCGGGCGTCACCACCCGCGTCGGAGCCGCCGCCGGTGGGCATGCCGCCCTCGGTGCCGCTGTCGAACTCGGCGATGGTGCTCCAGCCCTTGCCGATGGTCTTCAGCCCGTCGAGTCCGCTCGCGAACCCCTCCTCGGAGCCGTCGTGGCCCCTGGCGTCCTTGTGCGCCGCGCCCTTGCCTGACTCGTCGGCCTTGTTGTCGTGGTGGCCCGACTCCTCCATCTCGTCGGCCTCGGTGACCTTCGCGCCCTTCGGTGGCTCGAAGTCGAACGTCGACGCGGCGGGCTTGCCGAAGTCGACCTTGGTGAAGCCCGCGTCCACGACGGCCGCGCCGCCGCTCGCCGGGGTGAGCGTGAACTTCAGCGGCAGCCCCGTCTTCGCGTCCACGGCGATCGAGATCGCCCCGACCGTCGAACCGGACTGCTTCGGCTGGATCACCAGCTTGTACGCGTCCCGCCCGGCGACCTGCGCGGTCCCGTCGACGGTCACGGACGTGGTGTCGTCGACGGCCTTCAGGGCCTCCTCGGCGAGCTCCCGGGGTGTGGCGGGCACGTCCTCGGTGGCGCCGGGAGCGCCCTTGTGGGCCTTGTGGTCCTTGCCATCCTCGGCCCCGGTCGCGTGGTACACCTCGTTCGAGGCACTGTCGTACGCCCACAGGTCGTCGCCGTTGTGGATGACGCTGTACTCGGCCGCGTCGTCCAGCAGCGACAGCTTCTGCTTGTCGGGGCCGTCGGCGGCGACCCGCAACGTGTGGGTCCCGGAGGCGAGTTCGAGGAGCTTGGCGGAAGGGTCGGCGGCCGATCCGCCGTCGCCCTCGGAAGGGTCCTGCGCGAGGCCGCCCGCCAGACCGCCCAGATCGGGCAGGCCCAGATCCGTGGTGATCTTCACCGTGCCGGACACCTGCTGCACGTCCGAGGCAGCGATCTTCTCGATGAGTTCCTGTGCGCTGATCTTCGGCAGATCGGGGTCACCGGAGCCGGCGAAGGCCGGGACGAGCCCGATGGTCGCGGCCGCCACGCCCAGCACGGTGACCGGGACGACATAGCGCGCCGCCTTGCGTCGCCGTGCCGAGCGCTTCTCCTCGACCTCGGCCGCGAGCACGGCCGCGTCACCGGCCCGGCCGCTGTCGTCGGTTTCGTACGGTGCCATGTGTGCCTTACCTCCGTCGTCGGCGGCGGCGTCTGCTCAGAGCCGCCATTCTCACCCGAATCGGTGAGGAGTGGTGATACCCATCTGACCAAATCGGCCGCCGGGAATCGTCAGACTCGGGGCTCAACTCCACGTACTGCTACGGGATGACATGACAAGGCAACACCGGTCCGAACCCGTAGGGGTCGTCGGGGTCGCGAAAGGGCACGCGACGGCGCCGCCGAGCGCGGCGGGCCCGGCAACCCCTTCGCGCAGCTCCCAGCTCGTGGAGGGGGCGGGCAGGGGCGGCGAGGGCCGTTCGGGCGCCTAACCCGCCCGGTGCACGACCGCGTCGCACAGCTCCACGAGCGCGGCCTTCGCGTCGCACTCCGGCAGGGGCGTCAGCACGGCGCGCGCCTCCTCGGCGTAGCGGATCGTGTCGCGGCGGGCCTGTTCCAGGGCGGGGTGGACGCGGAGCCGGGTGAGGGCCTCGGCGTGCCGGGCCTCGTCGGTGAGATCGGAGTCGAGCAGCTCGCACAGGGCGATGTCGTCCGGCAGCCCCAGCCGTCCCGCCCGCTCGCGCAGCCGCAGCACCGGCATGGTCGGCACGCCCTCGCGGAGATCCGTCCCCGGTGTCTTGCCGGACTCGTGCGAGTCGGAGGCGATGTCGAGGACGTCGTCCGCGAGCTGGAAGGCGACGCCGAGCCGCTCCCCGTACTGGGTCAGCACGTCGACCACCGTCCCGTCGGCTCCCGCCATCAGCGCGCCGAGCCGTCCGGCGACCGCGACCAGGGAGCCGGTCTTGCCGCCGAGCACATCGAGGTAGTGCTCGATCGGGTCGCGTCCGTCGCGCGGCCCCGCCGTCTCCAGGATCTGCCCGGTGACCAGCCGCTCGAAGGCCTCGGCCTGGATACGGACGGCGTCCGGACCGAGGTCGGCGAGGACATGCGAGGCACGGGCAAAAAGGAAATCGCCGGTCAGAACGGCCAGGGAGTTGTCCCAGCGCGCGTTCGCACTCGGCACGCCCCGGCGCACCTCGGCCTCGTCCATCACGTCGTCGTGGTACAGCGTGGCGAGATGCGTCAGCTCGACCACCACGGCCGAGGGCACGACCCCCGGCGCGTACGGGTCGCCGAACTGCGCCGCGAGCATCACCAGCAGCGGCCGGAACCGCTTGCCGCCCGCGCGCAGCAGGTGCTGGGCGGCCTCCTGGATGAAGGGCACCTCGCTCTTGGTGGCTTCGAGCAGACCCTCCTCGACGGCCGCTATTCCGGCCTGGACATCGGCTTCGAGAGCCTGGTCCCGCGCGCTCAGCCCAAACGGCTCGACGACGGTCACGAGGGTTCTCCTGTCTGCTGACGTCTGCTGACGGTCACACGGTCGGTCTCACGGTCGATGACAAAGTTTGTCGATCTGTCGCTGCCATCACCCGAGTCAGCGTATCCGGTCACCTTTCGATCGCCACGAGCGCCCACGGGTTCGCCCGGGGTGGTATGGGACCGCACTCTCCGTATTGCTGATCAACTGATGCGCGCCGATATCCGCCGACGCACACGCCACGCCCCGGCCCGCACGGCGCACCAGGTACCGGCCCGCACGGCGCCCCCGCACACGGTCGCGTACGGCGCCCCACGCGACGCCCCGTCCCGGGCGCCCGCGCCCCCTTCCCGTCCCGCACACACCCCTGCCACCCTCGGCCCGAGTTGACCGATTTGCGGAGTACCGCCCACTTCACCCGACTCCTCTCGTGAGTTGAGTCACGCGCTCCCCGTGCGACACCTTCGCCCCACCCCGTGGATTCTCCCTTTGCGGTAGGCAAGTTGAGCCGCACCCCGCACCCGCACCAGAACGCCGGAACACGACGAAGTCAAGGTCAACTGGATCAATCCACCCAACCGGGACTTGTTCCTGCCATGTGCTCTCGCATACGTTCACACCTCGTCCGGACGGATCGCCGAATCCTGCCGCCGCCCGGACTCCCCACCCACCACTCATCCACGCACGGCAGGAGCGGGGGACCCAGGCAAGCCGCCGGTCCGTCTTTCCCCATCGGACCGGCTAGGGGTGAAGCCACGCGCAGTACGAGCGGACGCGGCACGCACAGCGACCGCCGGACGACGCGCGCGGCCGGGCATCTCCAGCCCGAACCCGACAGCTCACCTCGCAGGCGCCGGAGAGGAATCCTCATGCCCGCACGAGGCAAGCACCGTCGCCCCAGAACCAACCCGCTGACCCGTGGTGTCGTCGCCGCCGGAACCGGCGGGGCCGCACTCGTCCTCCCGCTCGTGGTCGCCACCACCGCGAACGCCGCCGTACCGGCCCAGGCCGCCACCTCCGTACAGTCAGCCCCGCGGTCCGCGCCGGCCGCGGCGGCCAAGTCCCTTACGTACACCGTGGTCTCCGGTGACACGCTCTCCTCGATCGCGCGCAAGCACGGCACGAGCGGCGGCTGGCAGCGGCTCTACAAGGACAACCGCGCGGCCGTCGGCGACAACCCCGCGCTGATCCACCCGGGCCTGAAGCTGGCAGTGAAGGCGAAGAAGTCGTCCACCGCGCCGAAGGCCTCCGCGTCCGGCATGGCGTCCAAGGCCTCCACGGCCACACAGGCGTCGCTCAAGACGTACACGAACGACCTCGACGGCTGGATCCGCGAGTCGCTGGACATCATGGCGCAAAAGGGAATCCCCGGGACGTACAACGGGATTTACCGCAACATCATGCGGGAGTCGTCGGGCAACCCGCAGGCCATCAACAACTGGGACTCCAACGCCGCCGCGGGCACCCCGTCGAAGGGTCTCCTGCAGGTCATCGACCCGACCTTCGCCGCCTACCACGTGGCCGGCACCCCGTACGACCCCTACGACCCGGTCGCGAACATCACGGCGGCGTGCAACTACGCCGCCGCGCGGTACGGCTCGATCGACAACGTCTTCGGGCCGTACTGAACCGGGCGTGCTGAACCGGCCGTACCGAAGCAGGCGTGCTGACCCTGCCGTGCTGAACCCCTCGCCCAGGGCCTGATCCGCCGACAGGCCCTGGGCACACGGGCACACGGGCACACGGGCGCTACGAGAACAGCCGGTCCAGCACCACAGCGATCCCGTCCTCCTCGTTCGAGAGGGTCACCTCGTCGGCGACGGCCTTGAGTTCGGGGTGGGCGTTGGCCATGGCGACCCCGTGCGCGGCCCAGTCGAACATCGGGATGTCGTTGGGCATGTCACCGAAGGCGATGGTCTCGGCCGGAGTCAGTCCGAGATGGTCGGCGGCCAGGGCGAGGCCCGTCGCCTTGGTGATGCCGCACGGCTGGAGTTCGACGGTGCCGGGCCCCGACATGGTGACCGTCGCCAGCGAACCGACCGCCATGCGCGCCGCCGAGGCCAACTCGTCGTCGGACAGACAGGGATGGCGCAGCAGCACCTTGCTGATGGGCTCGCACCACAGGTCGTCCCGGCGCGGCACGCGTACGGCGGGCAGCGTGGGGTGCGGCATGAGGTAGCCGGGCTCGATCAGGGTGAGGCCGTCGGCCCCGTCCTGGTCGACGGCCGCGTACAGCTGT
The DNA here is from genome assembly GCF_037201975.1 of Streptomyces sp. TG1A-60. NCBI lineage: Bacteria > Bacillati > Actinomycetota > Actinomycetes > Kitasatosporales > Streptomycetaceae > Streptomyces > Streptomyces sp. TG1A-60. The sequence goes on from NZ_CP147520.1 coordinate 3,288,864, forward strand.
CCGACCTCGGCCTCGATCTTGCCGAGCGCGGTCTCGGCGAGTTCCCGGTCCAGGGTGACGGACCAGAGCAGCCGGTTCGCGCCGGTGTCGTACAACTGCGCGCCCTGCCCGCACACCGCGAGCCCCCTGCTGCCTAGGTCCTCCAGCAGCGGGCGCGCTCTCGGCGCCGGCCGTCCCGTCACCACGAGGTGCTGAGCACCGGCCTCCGTGGCCCGCGCCAGCGCGGCGAGGGACCGGTCGGAGAGCGTGTCGTCACTGCGCAGGAGCGTTCCGTCCAGGTCAGTTGCGATGAGTGTATACGCGGTGGGAGCGGCCATGATCAGAGAATACGGATGCGGCGCCCCATCGGTTCGACGCGAGCCGGACGACGTCCGGCACCCCGACAGCGGTACCGCACCCCAACGTCAACTCCCTTTTCCCGAAATGTTGTTCAGCGGAGCGTCACGGTCTCGCCCCTGAGGGGGCCGCACTCCACGGACCGGACCCGGCTTCCCGGAACCGCCTCACCCGTGCACCGCCGCGAGATGCCGAGCCAACCGAGGCGAGGCGAACTGCGTCCCGCACACGAACCGCATCACCGGCCCGTACGACGCCGCCGCCGGCAGCCCCGTGAAGTACAGCCCCGGTATCGAGGCCCGGAACCCCGCCCCCAGAACCGGCGCACCCCGGCTGACAGCCAGCTCGGTACGGAGTTCATGCCCCAGGAAGCCCATCGACCCGAGGTCGACGCGGTAGCCGGTCGCCGCGATGACATGGTCGGCGGCCAGTTCCTCGGTCCGGCCCTCATGGCTCCGCAGGGTCAGCCGCGGGCGCCCGTCGATGACGCCGGACCGCACGACCCGCGCCACCTCGCACACCTCGACCCGCCCCTCGAACCGCTCCCGCAGCCACCACGCGCCGAGCGGCCCGAGCACCCGGCGGACCAGGAAGTGCCGGGTGGTGGCGGGCAGGTACCGGTAGGGGTGCGGGTAGTAGCTGAGCGCGTACAGCGACCAGGCCCGGCCGAACGGTGACTCGGGACGCAGCCGGGGCTGGTCCCAGGGGGGCGCGCCGAAGGCCACCGCGCCCCGGCCGCGCGCCACCACACGCACCCGGGCGCCGGCCTCGGCCGCCAGCACCGCCGTCTCCAGGGCGGACTGCCCCGCGCCCACGACGATCAGTTCCCTGCCCTGGAACCGGCTCAGGTCGGGGTGCTGGGAGCTGTGCGAGACGGGCCCGGTGGGGGTGGGTCCGTCGACGGTCGCGCCCGCCAGCCCGGTCGGCAGATGGGCCAGTCCGGACAGCCCGCTCGCCACCACGACGGCCCGTGCCGTGAACAACTCTCCCGAGTCCAGCTTGAGTTCGAAGCCACCACCGTTGCCCCGGTCCACGGACACGACCCGCACCCGCTCCAGCCCGGGCACGAGCCGCTGCTGGAACCACGTCCCGTAGGAGATGAACGTCCCCACCGGGATGATGTCCTCGTCGGTCACCAGCCTCCTGATGCCGGCCGCCTCGCAGTAGTCGGCGAGGGTGTGACCGCCCTGCGGGGCGTCGATGGTGGACGCCACCGGGGTCGACTTGAGCAGCATCCCGGCGGGCATGTTGTCCCGCCAGCTCACCATGGGTTCGCCGAAGACACGGACCGGAACCGACCGCGCCCGCAGATGCGCGGCGGTGGACAGGCCGAACGGCCCGGCACCGATGACTGCTACCGGTTGAATCACGAAGTCCCTCCCCAGGACGCGATGTGCCTACTTCGTGTGGCGCCGTTCGGTCACTGCCCGGGCACCCGCCTCAAGGGCGCACATGGCTGTTGCCGAGGCGGCCGGCCCGGCCGGCCCGATGGGTCCGCCACAGTTGGTGAAGATGCTTCGCACCCGGCCGTACGAAGCGCGCGAGCATCGTGAGGAACGGCAGCGGATCGTCACCCGCGAGCCACGCCAGCTCCGTACCGCTCGCGCGAGCGGGCGCGTGCGGCGTGGTGTACCCGCTGCGCCGGTAGGCGAGCAGGGCCGGCAGATCGATGTTCTCCACGATGTACCGACGTCCGGCGCGTTGTTCCCCCTCCGGCACCGGACGTCTGGTCAGATCGAGATGCATGGCGCGTACGACGTCGATCCCGGCCTCGTTCTCGAAGAGCCGGAACTGCGCGCCCATCCGCGGATTGAAGTCAAGGAGCTTGTACCGCCCGTCGCGCCGGTCGAACCGCAGATCGAGGTCGATGACCCCGCTGAAACCGATCTGCTTGATGAACCGGGCGGCGATGTCCGCGAGTTCGGGGTTGTCGACGACATACGCGTTGGCCGTCATCCCCGCGTGCGGCGGCCACGACCGCACCTTCACCCCGGTGAACATCGCCAGTGGCGTCGAGTCCGCGTCGAAGTACGCGTGCACGATCCAGTCCTCGGCATCCTCCCGGGGCAGATACTCCTGCAGAATCACCCCGGGCCGCTCACCCCATCCACGGGCCAGCCGCAACAGAACCTCCCGGTCCGCGATCCGCGTGGTCCCGTTGACCGCGGGCTGCCGACGCCGCTCGAAAGCCTCCCGGTTCTTGGCCACCACGGGAAACCGGGCCCGTTCCGCGAACCGCTCGACCTCCTCGTACGACCGCGGAAAGGAACTCACCGGGCTGGAGATCCCATGCTCCGCACACAACTCGTGGAGCCCCTGCTTGCTGGCGAGCCGCCGAGGCAACCCGGCGTCCACCCGCGGAAAGAGGAACCGCGCCGCCAGAGCCCGCTGATGCTCGGCGACGAGAACCGCCGCCTCCTCATCGGTCGGAATGAGAACAGCGGGCCGCCCGATCTCCCGCCCGATGCGCAGCAGTCCCTCCACCAGGCACGCGGGCTCCTCCGTCCCGGTGGTCGGCCAGACGAACGCCCGCCGCAGATAGCGCGAGAGGGCGGCCGGTGTGTACCGGTCCTCCGTGATCGCGTACATCGGCACCCCGAGCCGCCCGAGGCTCCGGATGGCCCCGACCCCGCCATGGTGCAGCGGATAGTCACCGAACTTCACGACGAGCCCCGGAACATTCCGGTCCACCTGCACCGGCGCACTCCGAGCGCCCCTGGCCACGGGTCCCCCCACGTGTCCCCCCTACCGGACCCGGACCCACCCCGTCCGCGTCCCCCAAAGGACACTAAGCCGGAAGCTTTCCCTCCGACCCTCGCCTATCAGGACATTGCGAACTCTTTAGACACTCCCCGATCTTCGCACCGCAACGTAACGTGTGCCCCGACCAGAGGTACGACGGAACGCACGAGAGCGAGGCACCACCCGATGCCCCCCTTCGATGTCCCCGAAGGCGACCCCTTCGACGTCCCCGAGGGCCACCCCTTCGGTCCTCACAACCTGCCCTACGGCGTCTTCTCCCCCACCGGCTCCGACGCGCGCGCGGTCGGTGTCCGCCTCGGCGACCACGTCCTGGACGCCGGCGCGGCGGCCCACGCCCTCGGCTCCCCGTACGCCGCCCTCCTCGCCCGCCCCACCCTCAACCCGCTGCTGGCGGCGGGCCGCACCGCGTGGTCGGACATCCGCCGAGCCCTGACCGCCTGGCTGACGGTTGCCTCCCACCGCGAGACGATCACCCCCCACTTCCATCCCCTCTCCTCCGTCACCCTCCACCTCCCCTTCGAGGTGGCGGACTACGTCGACTTCTACGCCTCCGAGAACCACGCCCGGAACGTGGGCCAGATCTTCCGCCCCGACTCCCCGGACCCCCTGCCCCCCAACTGGAAGCACCTGCCCATCGGCTACCACGGCCGATCCGGCACCGTTGTCGTCTCCGGCACCGAGGTGGTACGGCCCTCCGGCCAGCGCAAGACCCCGGCCGACCCGGCCCCCGTCTTCGGTCCCTCCACCCGCCTGGACATCGAGGCGGAGGTCGGCTTCGTCGTCGGCGTCCCCTCTCCGCCGGGCACCCCCGTGGACCTCACGTCCTTCCGCGACCACGTCTTCGGCCTCTGCCTCCTCAACGACTGGTCCGCCCGCGACCTCCAGGCATGGGAGTACGTCCCCCTCGGCCCCTTCCTCGGCAAGTCCTTCGCCACCTCGGTCTCGGCCTGGATCACGCCCCTGGACGCCCTGGACGAGGCCCGCGTCTGCCCACCGGAGCGCACCCACCCCCTGCTGCCCTACCTCGACGACTCCGCCCCGGACGTCGACCCCGGCGGCTACGACCTCCGCCTCACCGTCACCGTCAACGGCCACGTGGTCACCGAGCCCCCCTTCTCCACGATGTACTGGACCGCCGCCCAGCAACTCGCCCACATGACCGTCAACGGCGCCTCCCTGCGCACCGGCGACCTCTACGGCTCCGGCACCGTCAGCGGCCCCTCCCCCACCCAACGCGGCTCCCTCCTCGAACTGACCTGGAACGCCCGCGACCCTCTCGACCTCCCCACCGGCGAGCGGACCTTCCTGGAGGACGGCGACGAGGTGACCATCACGGCCTGGGCCCCCGGCCCGAACGACACGAGGGTGGGCCTCGGAGAGGTGACGGGCAGGGTCGCAGGCCGGGACCGGGACGCGTCACGCGGCTGACGGATCGGCGGCGGGCGGCCCGTCAGGGGCGGGCGTAGGGCCGGGTCATGATCTCCATGTTGTGGCCGTCGGGGTCGTCGAAGTAGGCGCCGCGACCGCCGAAGAGACGGTTGATCCGGCCGGGTTCGGTGTGGCTGGGGTCGGCGTAGTAGGTGACCCCGACCGCCTCCAGTCGGGCGATCATGGTGTCGAACTGCTCGTCGGGCACGAGGAAGGCGTAGTGCTGCGACTGGATCGGCTCGTCACGCTTCTCGTAGTAGTCGAGCGTCACGCCGTTGCCGAGGTCGACGGGCAGGAACGGCCCGAACGGGGCGCCGACCTTCAGTCCCAGGATCTCGGCGAGGAACTCGGCGGACAGCCGCCGGTCGACGGCGTAGACGACGGTGTGGTTCAACTGCACGGCTGTCGGCGTCAGTTCGGAGTCGTGCGAGTGCTGCTGGTCATAGGACATCTGGTGTCTCCGGGTCTTGGGATCCGCTGGAACGGGGCGCCGCGCACGGGCGCCGGGAGCGAAGACGCGGAGAAGGGGGCGGGGCTCTTGCCCGCCTCGCGCTCACGCCGAGGCCGGGAACCCCACTCGTGCATGGCCCATGGCCGACCCGGCAGTCACCCGACCGACCTTAGTGACCCTCACGGACCGGGGCAACACCGTCCCTCACTCGTACCCCGGCCGCAGCCCCCACCCCCCGACCCGCCCTGAGCAGAACACCGCGCCGCCTGACCGAGGAGCCGCGGCCTAGTGCCGCGGCAGGCAATGTTCGCCCGTGAAGGAGCGGCGTCCGGTGCGTGCTCTCGGTGTGCCGGCCGGATGTCCTCGTACTGGGCGTACTCCGGCTTTCGGCCGGTGGGGCGAGAGGGGCGTGCCGGGCGTCGCGACGGGACGAACATTGCCTGTGACGGCACTAGTCCCAGTCGTCGTGCTCGGGGTCCGGCTCAGCGTCGGGCCAGTCGAAGTCGTCCCCCGCGTCACCCGCGTCACCGGCCGAAGCGGACTCCGACTCCGGCGACGCCCCCGGGGCCGCTCCCGGCACCCCTGGCTCCCCGCCGGGAGCCCCGCCCAGTACGGCGAGCACCCCCAGTACGCCCTCCCCGTACGTCGCCAGCTTCTTCTCGCCGATTCCGCTGATGGTGCCGAGTTCGGCGACGGATGTGGGACCCGCCGCCGCGATCTCGCGGAGGGTGGCGTCGTGGAAGATGACGTAGGCGGGGACGCCCTGTTCGCGAGCCTGATCCGCACGCCAGGCGCGCAGGGCCTCGAAGACGGGGAGCAGTTCCTGCGGCAGTTCGACAACGGCGGACTTGGCCTTGCGCTCACCCCGGCCGGAGCCCGAGGAGCCCGATCCGCCCGACGCCGACCGCGAGGTCACCGGCTTCTTCGGCTCCTTGCGCAGCGGAACGTCCCGCTCCCGCCTCAGCACCGCCCCGCTCTCCTCGGTGAGCACGAGCGTGCCGTACTCGCCCTCGACCGCGAGGAGTCCCTGGGCGAGCAACTGCCGCACCACACCCCGCCATTCGCCCTCCGCCAGATCCTCCCCGATACCGAAGACGGAGAGCTGGTCGTGGTCGAACTGGATGACCTTGGCGGTCCGTCGCCCCAGCAGGATGTCGACGATCTGCACGGCGCCGAACTTCTGCCCACGCTCCCGCTGCAACCGCACCACCGTGGAGAGCGCCTTCTGCGCGGCGACGGTGCCGTCCCAGGTCTCCGGCGGCACGAGGCAGGTGTCGCAGTTGCCGCAGCCGTCGGCCTGCGGTTCCTGGCCGAAGTACTCGAGCAGCTGGCCGCGCCGGCACTGGACGGTCTCGCAGAGCGCCAGCATCGCTTCCAGGTGGGCGGCGGCCCGGCGACGGAACGCCTCGTCGCCCTCACCGCTCTGGATCATCTTCCGCTGTTGTATGACGTCGTTCAGTCCGTACGCCATCCATGCCGTGGAGGGCAGCCCGTCGCGGCCGGCGCGGCCGGTCTCCTGGTAGTAGCCCTCCACCGACTTCGGCAGGTCGAGGTGGGCGACGAACCGTACGTCGGGCTTGTCGATGCCCATGCCGAAGGCGATGGTCGCGACGACCACCAGCCCTTCCTCGCGCAGGAACCGCGACTGGTGTGCCGCTCGGGTGCCCGCGTCGAGGCCCGCGTGGTACGGCACCGCCTCGACGCCGTTCTTGCTCAGGAACTCCGCGGTCCGCTCGACGGAGTTGCGGGACAGGCAGTAGACGATGCCCGCGTCTCCGGCGTGCTCCTGGCGCAGGAAGGACAGCAGCTGCTTCTTCGGGTCGGCCTTGGGCACGATGCGGTACTGGATGTTGGGCCGGTCGAAGCTGGCCTCGAAGTGGCGGGCCCGGGGCATGGCCAGCCGCTCGGTGATCTCCCGGTGCGTGGCGCGGGTGGCGGTGGCCGTGAGCGCGATGCGCGGCACGTCCGGCCAGCGCTCGCCCAGCAGCGACAGGGCCAGGTAGTCGGGCCGGAAGTCGTGTCCCCACTGGGAGACGCAGTGCGCTTCGTCGATCGCGAACACCGAGATCTTGCCGCGCCCGAGCAGATCCAGGGTTCCGTCGAGCCGCAGCCGCTCCGGCGCGAGATACAGCAGGTCCAGCTCCCCCGCCAGGAACTCCGCCTCGACCACGCGCCGCTCGTCGAAGTCCTGCGTGGAGTTGATGAACCCGGCGCGCACGCCCAGCGCCCGCAGCGCGTCCACCTGGTCCTGCATCAGCGCGATCAGAGGCGAGACCACAATGCCCGTACCGGGTCTGACCAGGGACGGAATCTGATAACAGAGGGACTTGCCGCCACCGGTCGGCATGAGCACGACGGCGTCACCGCCCGCCACCACATGCTCGATGACCGCGGCTTGTTCTCCCCGGAAGGTCTCGTACCCGAAGACCCGGTGGAGCACGGCCAGGGCCTCGCTCTCCGCCGGGCGCCCCGCGCCCACGGCCCCGCCCGGACCGAGGCCCGTCCCGTTCTCGTCCACCATCACACCCGTCCCGATCATCGCCCGTCCCCCGTGCCGTACGTGTTGTGCCGTACGTCTTGTGCCGTCCGTGGTCCTCCAGCCCCTGCTGCCACCATAGGCGCCCGCACCGACAGCCTCAGAGTTATCCACAGGCTCCGCCCGTGCGGTACGCGCCACGCCCACGCTCGGCCCATTGGACGACTCGTCTGGCACCCCCTTACTCCCTGCACGGCTGGATCTACAAGGAGAACCCCAAGGGCCTCTTCTACTCCTGGAACCCCGAGGTGCAGTGCCCCAAGCCCAGGCCGACCCCCCGCTGAGCCCGGCCCCACCAGCCCCGGCACAGACGACGGGACCCGGCCCCACGAAAGGGAGGTCGGGTCCCGTCACATCGACATGCTCGGGCGGAGCGTCAGCGCACGAACACTCCCGCCTGCCCCGCCAGATCCAGGAAGTACTGCGGCGCGACACCGAGCACCAGCGTGACGGCCACGCCGACCCCGATCGCGGTCATGGTCAGCGGCGACGGCACGGCGACGGTCGGCCCCTCGGGCCGGGGCTCGCTGAAGAACATGAGCACGATGACGCGGACGTAGAAGAACGCGGCGATCGCCGACGAGATCACACCGACCACGACGATCGCACCCGCGCCGCCCTCCGCCGCCGCCTTGAACACGGCGAACTTCCCGGCGAACCCGGAGGTCAGCGGAATGCCCGCGAAGGCCAGCAGGAACACCGCGAACACGGCCGCCACCAGGGGTGATCTGCGCCCGAGCCCGGCCCACTTGGACAGGTGCGTGGCCTCGCCGCCCGCGTCCCGCACGAGGGTCACCACGGCGAACGCGCCGATCGTCACGAACGAGTAGGCGCCCAGATAGAACAGCACGGACGAGACGCCGTCGGGCGAGGCCGCGATGACACCGGCGAGGATGAAGCCCGCGTGCGCGATCGACGAGTAGGCGAGCAGCCGCTTGATGTCGGTCTGGGTGATGGCGACGATCGCGCCGCCCAGCATGGTGACGATGGCGACGGCCCACATGACCGGCCGCCAGTCCCAGCGCAGACCTGGCAGGACGACGTACAGCAGTCGCAGCAGCGCGCCGAACGCCGCGACCTTCGTGGCCGCCGCCATGAAGCCGGTGACGGGGGTCGGCGCGCCCTGGTAGACGTCCGGCGTCCACATGTGGAACGGCACCGCGCCCACCTTGAACAGCAGGCCCATGACGACCATCGCGGCGCCGATGAGGAGCAGCGCGTCGTTGCCCATGGTTTCGGCGAGGGCGGGGTTGAGCTCGCCGACGGTGCCGTCGACGACCTGGGCGATCGTGGCGTACTTCACCGAGCCCGCGTAGCCGTACAGGAGCGCGATGCCGAAGAGGCTGAAGGCGGAGGCGAAGGCGCCGAGCAGGAAGTACTTGACCGCGGCCTCCTGCGACATGAGCCGCTTGCGGCGGGCCACGGCGCACAGCAGGTAGAGGGGAAGGGAGAAGACTTCCAGGGCGACGAACAGGGTCAGCAGGTCGTTGGCCGCCGGGAAGATCAGCATGCCGCCGATCGCGAAGAGCAGCAGCGGGAAGACCTCGGTGGTGGCGAACCCGGCCTTCACGGCTGCCTTCTCGCTGTCGCTGCCCGGCACGGACGCGGCCTGCGCGGCGAAGGAGTCGACCCGGTTGCCGTGCGCGGCCGGGTCGAGGCGGCGTTCGGCGAAGGTGAACACGCCGAGGATGCCGGCCAGGAGAATCGTGCCCTGCAGGAACAGGGCCGGCCCGTCCACGGCGATGGCGCCCATCGCGGCGATACCGGCCTTCGTGGTGGCGTATCCGCCCATCGCGAGGGCGACGACCGCGGCGAAGGCGGCCGTGAGGGCGACGACCGACAGGAACAGCTGGGCGTGGTAACGGTACTTGCGCGGTACGAGGGCCTCTAGCAGCACCCCGATGATCGCCGCTCCGATCACGATCAGAGTGGGCGACAACTGCCCGTATTCGATCTTCGGCGCGTCGATCTTGGTGATCGGCTCGGCCGCGGTTGTCCACAGGCTGTGGACGGCTGATGCGCTCACTTGGCCGCCTCCACCTCGGGCTGGGGGTCCTTCTTCTGGACGTCGGACATGGTGTGCTCGATCGCCGGGTTGACGATGTCGGTGACCGGCTTCGGGTAGACACCCAGGAAGATCAGCAGTACGACCAGCGGGGCGACCACCGCGAGTTCCCGCACCCGCAGGTCGGGCATCCCCTGGACCTCGGCCTTCACCGGGCCCGTCATCGTCCGCTGGTAGAGGACGAGGGTGTAGAGCGCGGCGAGGACGATGCCGAGGGTGGCGATGATCCCGACCACCGGATACCGCGCGAACGTGCCGACCAGGACCAGGAACTCACTGACGAACGGGGCCAGTCCGGGCAGCGACAGGGTCGCGAGACCGCCGATCAGGAACGTGCCGGCCAGCACTGGCGCGACCTTCTGCACACCGCCGTAGTCGGCGATGAGCCGGGACCCGCGCCGCGAGATCAGGAAGCCCGCCACCAGCATCAGGGCGGCCGTCGAGATGCCGTGGTTGACCATGTAGAGCGTCGCGCCCGACTGGCCCTGGCTGGTCATCGCGAAGATGCCCAGGATGATGAAGCCGAAGTGCGAGATCGACGCGTACGCCACCAGTCGCTTGATGTCCCGCTGTCCGACCGCGAGCAGCGCCCCGTAGATGATGCTGATGAGCGCCAGTACGAGGATCGCGGGCGTCGCCCACTTGCTGGCCTCCGGGAACAGCCCGAGGCAGAAGCGGAGCATCGCGAAGGTGCCGACCTTGTCGACGACCGCCGTGATCAGCACGGCGACCGGGGCCGTCGATTCCTGCATGGCGTTCGGCAGCCAGGTGTGCAGCGGCCACAGGGGCGCCTTCACCGCGAAGGCGAAGAAGAACCCGAGGAACAGCCACCGCTCGGTGCTGGTGGCCATCTCCAGCGAGCCGTTGGCACGGGCCTCGGTGATCTCCTGGAGCGAGAAGTTCCCGGCGACCACGTACAGGCCGATCACCGCGGCCAGCATGATCAGACCGCCGGCCAGGTTGTAGAGGAGGAACTTCACGGCCGCGTACGACCGTTGCGTCGACGCCGCCTCCTCACCGTGCTCGTGGGCGCGGTCGCCGAAGCCGCCGATGAGGAAGTACATCGGGATGAGCATGGCTTCGAAGAAGATGTAGAAGAGGAAGACGTCGGTGGCCGCGAAGGAAATGATCACCATCGCCTCGACGGCCAGGATCAGGGCGAAGAAGCCCTGCGTGGGCCGCCACCTCTTGTTCCCGGTCTCCAGCGGGTCGGCGTCGTGCCAGCCCGCGAGGACGATGAACGGGATGAGCAGGGCGGTGAGCGCGATCAGCGCCACCCCGATGCCGTCCACACCCAGTTCGTATCTGACCCCGAAGTCCTTGATCCAGGCGTGGGACTCGGTGAGTTGGTAGCGGTCGCCGCCCGGGTCGAAGCGGACCAGGACGATCGCGGCGAGCACGAGCGTGGCCAGCGAGACGATCAGCGCCAGCCATTTCGCGGCGTTGTGCCGCGCGGCCGGTACGGCGGCCGTGGCGATCGCCCCGAGGGCCGGGAGCGCCGCCGTCGCTGTCAGCAGGGGAAAGGACATCGGTATCAGACCGCCCTCATCAGCAGGGTCGCGGCGATGAGGATCGCAGCGCCGCCGAACATCGAGACCGCGTACGACCGGGCATAGCCGTTCTGGACGCGGCGCAGCCGCCCGGAGAGGCCGCCCATCGAGGCCGCCGTGCCGTTGACGACACCGTCGACCAGGGTGTGGTCGACGTACACCAGGGAGCGTGTGAGGTGCTCTCCGCCGCGTACGAGGACGACGTGGTTGAAGTCGTCCTGGAGGAGGTCGCGCCGGGCGGCCCGGGTGAGAAGCGATCCGCGCGGGGCGACGACGGGGACGGGACGGCGCCCGTACTGGAGCCAGGCGAGGCCGACGCCGATGACCATGACGGCGACCGTGGAGACCGTGACCGTCAGCGCGCTGACCGGCGGGTGCCCGTGCGCGTGGTCGGTGACGGGCTCCAGCCAGTGGATGAACCGGTCGCCGATGCTGAAGAACGCGCCCCCGAAGACCGATCCGACGGCCAGCACGATCATGGGGATCGTCATGACCTTGGGCGACTCGTGCGGGTGCGGCTCCGCGTGCGCGCCGTGGTGCTCGGCGGCGGGCTCCACGTCCGGCTCCGCCGGGGAGGCGGTGGGCCGGTTCCGCCAGCGTTCCTCGCCGAAGAACGTCATCAGCATCACGCGCGTCATGTAGTACGCGGTGATGGCCGCGCCCAGCAGGGCCACGCCGCCGAGGATCCAGCCCTCGGTGCCGCCCTTGGCGAAGGCCGCTTCGATGATCTTGTCCTTGGAGAAGAAGCCGGACAGGCCGGGGAAGCCGATGATGGCGAGGTAGCCGAGGCCGAAGGTGACGAAGGTGACCGGCATGTACTTGCGGAGGCCACCGTACTTGCGCATGTCGACCTCGTCGTTCATGCCGTGCATGACCGAGCCGGCGCCGAGGAACAGGCCGGCCTTGAAGAAGCCGTGCGTCACCAGGTGCATGATCGCGAAGACGTAGCCGATGGGGCCGAGGCCCGCGGCCAGCACCATGTAGCCGATCTGCGACATCGTCGAGCCGGCGAGGGCCTTCTTGATGTCGTCCTTGGCGCAACCGACGATCGCACCGAAGAGGAGCGTGACCGCGCCGACCACGGTGGTGACGAGCTGTGCGTCCGGGGCGGCGTTGAAGATGTCGGCGGAGCGGACGATGAGGTAGACGCCGGCGGTCACCATGGTCGCGGCGTGGATGAGGGCCGAGACCGGGGTCGGGCCCTCCATCGCGTCCCCGAGCCAGGACTGCAGCGGCACCTGGGCGGACTTGCCGCAGGCGGCGAGCAGCAGCATCAGGGCGATGGCGGTGAGCTTGCCCTCGCTCGTCTCACCGGTGGCCTCCAGGACCGGCCCGAAGGCGAAGGTCCCGAAGGTGGTGAACATCAGCATGATGGCGATGGACAGGCCCACGTCGCCGACGCGGTTGACCAGGAATGCCTTCTTCGCGGCGGTGGCGGCACTGGGCTTGTGCTGCCAGAAGCCGATCAGCAGGTACGAGGCGAGGCCGACGCCCTCCCAGCCGACGTACAGCAGCAGGTAGTTGTCGGCGAGGACGAGCAGCAGCATCGCCGCGAGGAACAGGTTCAGATAGCCGAAGAATCGGCGTCGGCGCTCGTCGTGCTCCATGTACCCGATCGAGTACACATGGATGAGCGAGCCGACGCCGGTGATCAGCAGGACGAACGTCATCGACAGCTGGTCGAGCTGGAAGGCGATGTCCGCCTGGAAGCCCTCGACGGGGATCCAGCTGAACAGGTGCTGTCCGATCTCGCGGCGCTCGGCGTCCTTGCCGAGCATGTCGGCGAAGAGGACGACGCCGATGACGAAGGAGGCGGCGGCGAGGGCCGTGCCGATGAGGTGGCCGGCGGCGTCGAGGCGCCGGCCACCGCACAGCAGGACCGCCGCTCCGAGCAGGGGCGCCGCCACCAGCAGCGCAATCAGGTTCTCCACTGTTCTTCCGACCCCTTACAGCTTCATCAGGCTGGCGTCGTCGACCGAGGCCGAGTGGCGGGACCGGAACAGCGACACGATGATCGCGAGTCCGACCACGACCTCCGCGGCGGCGACGACCATCGTGAAGAAGGCGATGATCTGGCCGTCGAGATTGCCGTGCATCCGGGAGAAGGCGACCAGGGTGAGGTTGCAGGCGTTGAGCATCAGCTCGACGCACATGAACACCACGATCGCGTTCCGCCTGATCAGTACGCCGGTGGCACCGATCGTGAACAGCAGGGCGGCGAGATACAGGTAGTTGACGGGATTCACTTCGATGCCTCCCCGCTCTTCCCGCTGTTCGAGCGCTCCAGGCGGTCCTCGGCGCGCTGCTCCAGGGCCTTGAGGTCGTTCAGCGCCTCGGTCGACACGTCACGGATCTGGCCCCGGTCCCGCAGCGTCTTGCTGACGGTCAGCTCGGACGGGGTGCCGTCGGGCAGCAGACCCGCGATGTCGACCGCGTTGTGCCGGGCGTACACACCGGGAGCCGGCAGGGGCGGCAGGTGCTTGCCCTCGCGTACGCGCTGTTCGGCCAGCTCGCGCTGGGTCTTGGCGCGTTCGGTGCGCTCGCGGTGGGTGAGGACCATGGCGCCGACGGCGGCCGTGATGAGGAGGGCGCCGGTGAGCTCGAAGGCGAAGACGTAGTTGGTGAAGATCAGGGCCGCGAGGCCCTCCACGTTGCCGCCCGAGTTGGCCTGGCCCAGGCCGTTGAACTCCGTGATCGCCGCGTTGCCGATGCCCGCGGTGAGCAGGATGCCGAAGCCGAGGCCGCAGAGGAGGGCCAGCCAGCGCTGGCCCTTGATGGTCTCCTTCAGGGAGTCCGCCGCGGTGACGCCGACGAGCATCACCACGAACAGGAACAGCATCATGATCGCGCCGGTGTAGACGACGATCTGCACGATGCCCAGGAAGTAGGCGCCGTTGGCGAGGTAGAACACCGCCAGGATGACCATGGTGCCGGCGAGGCAGAGCGCGCTGTGCACGGCCTTCTTCATGAAGACGGTGCACAGGGCGCCGATCACCGCGATCGTTCCGAGCACCCAGAACTGGAAGGCCTCACCGGTGGAGGTGGTGTAGGCGGCGAGCTGCTGCGTCATCGGCGGATCACCTTCTCCGACGCCGGCTCGCCCTCGCCGAAGGTGGAGGCGGCCTCCTGGGGCGCCTCGCCCTTGGAGAGGGCCACTTGGGGCTCCGTGCCGGGCGCGGCCTCGGTGACCAGGCCCCGGTAGTAGTCCTGCTCGTCGGTGCCCGGGTAGATGGCGTGGGGTGTGTCGACCATGCCCTCCTCCAGGCCTGCGAGCAGCTGCTCCTTGGTGTAGATGAGGTTGGCGCGGCTGGAGTCGGCCAGCTCGAACTCGTTGGTCATCGTCAGCGCGCGCGTGGGGCACGCCTCGATGCACAGGCCGCACAGGATGCAGCGGGCGTAGTTGATCTGGTAGACGCGGCCGTACCGCTCGCCCGGTGAGTAGCGCTCCTCGTCGGTGTTGTCCGCGCCCTCCACGTAGATCGCGTCGGCGGGACACGCCCAGGCGCACAGCTCGCAGCCGACGCACTTCTCCAGGCCGTCCGGATGGCGGTTGAGCTGGTGCCGACCGTGGAACCGCGGGGCCGTGGTCTTCTGCTGCTCCGGATACTGCTCGGTCAGCCGCTTCTTGAACATGGCCTTGAAGGTCACGCCGAAGCCGGCGACGGGGTTCTGGAAACCCTGCTTGTTCTCTTTCGGCTCCTCAGCCATCGGACGCCTCCCTCCCATTCGAAGATCCGTCACTGTCAGTATCGGACCCACCACTGACAATCAGCTCCCGCTCTCGGCGCGGACGCCTGCGCGGCACCGGCGGGAGGGTCTGTCCGGGCAGGGGCGGTACCGGGAATCCGCCGGCCATCGGGTCGAAGGCGGCCGGTTCGGCAAGCTCTTCCGGTGGCTCGCGCCGGTCGCGGAAGAAGTCCGCGACGAACGAGAGCAACAGCAGGGCGAGGACGGCTCCGCCGACGTAGAGCGCGATCTCGGAGAACGCGTAGTTCTCGTTCCGGAGCATGCGCACGGTCGCGACGAGCATCAGCCAGGTCACCGAGACCGGGATGAGAACCTTCCAGCCGAGCTTCATCAGCTGGTCGTAGCGGACCCGTGGGAGCGTGCCGCGCAGCCAGATGAAGAAGAAGACCAGCAGCTGGAGCTTGACGACGAACCAGAGCATCGGCCACCAGCCGTGGTTCGCGCCCTCCCAGAAGGTGCTGATGGGCCAGGGGGCTCGCCAGCCGCCGAGGAACAGCGTCACCGCGATCATCGACACGGTGACCATGTGGATGTACTCGGCGAGCATGAACATCGCGAACTTGATGGAGCTGTACTCGGTGTTGAAGCCGCCGACCAGGTCGCCCTCGGACTCCGGCATGTCGAAGGGGGCCCGGCTGGACTCGCCCACCATCGTCACCATGTAGATCAGGAACGAGACCGGCAGCAGCAGGACGTACCAGCGTTCCTGCTGGGCTCCGACGATCGCCGAGGTCGACATCGACCCGGAGTAGAGGAACACCGAGGCGAAGGCCACGCCCATGGCGATCTCGTACGAGATGATCTGGGCGCACGAGCGGATGCCCCCGAGCAGCGGGTACGTCGACCCGGAGGACCAGCCGCCCAGGACGAACCCGTACACCCCGAGGGAGCCGATGGCGAGGATGTAGAGCATCGCGATCGGCAGGTCGGTGAGCTGCATCGTGGTGCGCTGGCCGAAGATCGAGATCTCGTTGCCGGCCGGGCCGAAGGGGATCACCGCGATGGCCATGAAGGCCGGGATGGCCGCGAGGATCGGCGCGAGGACGTAGACGACCTTGTCCGCGCGTTTGACGATGACGTCTTCCTTGAGCATCAGCTTGACGCCGTCGGCGAGCGACTGGAGCATGCCCCAGGGGCCGTGCCGGTTGGGGCCGATGCGCAACTGCATCCAGGCGACGACCTTGCGTTCCCACACGATGGAGAACAGCACGGTCAGCATCAGGAAGGCGAAGCAGAACACCGCCTTGACGACGACCAGCCACCAGGGGTCGCGGCCGAACATCGAGAGGTCTTCCGCGGCGAGGTACAAGCTCATGCCTCCACCTCCTCGGGGGACTCGGCGGCGAGCGTCGCGGGGCCGATACGGACGAGTGCGCCGGGCAGCGCCCCGGTGTCGGAGGCGACGCCCGAGCCGGTGGAGTTCAGCGGCAGCCAGACGACGCGGTCGGGCATCTCAGTGATCTGCAGCGGGAGCTCGACGACTCCCGCGGGGCCGGTGACGGCGAGGAGATCACCGGTCTTGACCCCCGCCTCGGCGGCCGTGGCGAGTGACACGCGCGCGCGTGCGGCGTGCCGCGTCCCGGCGAGCGCCTCGTCGCCGTCCTGGAGGCGGCCCTGGTCGAGGAGCAGCCGGTGTCCGGCCAGTACGGCCTCCCCGGCGGCCGGCCTCGGCAGCACGGTCCCGGTCTCCAGCGGCTCACCCGCCTTCGGCCCGTCCCACGCCCCGAGCCGGTCCAGCTCCGCGCGCGTGGTACGCAGATCGGGCAGCCCCAGGTGCACGTCCATGGCGTCGGCCAGCATCTGGAGCACCCGCCCGTCGGTGGGTGCCACCCTGCGGGTCATCTGGTCGGGCTTCAGCGCGGCCTCGAACATCCGCACGCGGCCTTCCCAGTTGACGAAGGTGCCGGTCTTCTCGGCGACCGCGGCGACCGGAAGGACGACGTCGGCGCGCTCGGTGACCTCGCTGGGCCGCAGCTCCAGCGACACCAGGAAGCCCACCGCGGACAGTGCCTCACGGGCGCGTGCCGGATCGGGCAGATCGGCGACCTCCACACCCGCCACCACCAGGGCCCCGAGCTCTCCGGTGGCGGCGGCCTCGACGATCTGCCCGGTGTCCCGGCCGTACCTCGTGGGGAGTGCGGCGACGCCCCAGGCGGCGGCGACCTCCTCACGCGCGCGCGGGTCGGTGGCCGGACGCCCGCCCGGCAGCACCGAGGGCAGAGCACCCGCCTCGACGGCGGCGCGCTCCCCGGCCCGGCGCGGGATCCACACCAGCTGCGCGCCGGTCAGGGACGCGGTCCGTACGGCGGCGGTGAACCCGCCCGCCACGGCCGCGAGCCGCTCTCCGACGACGATCACGGCGCCCTCGGCGCGCAGCGCCTCCGAGGCCTTGGTGCCGTCCTCGTCCAGGCCGAATCCGCTGGCGAGGGCGTCCAGCCACTCGGTCTCGGTGCCGGGCGCGGCGGGCAGCAGCGTCCCGCCGGCCTTCTCCAGACCCCTGGTGGCGTGGGTGGCCAGCGAGAACACCTGCTGCTTGTGCTTGCGCCAGGCCTTGCGCAGCCTCAGGAAGACGCCGGGCGCCTCCTCCTCCGCCTCGAACCCGACCAGCAGGACCGCGGGCGCCTTCTCCAGGGAGGCGTTCGTGACGCCCGTACCGTCGAGGTCGCGTCCACGGCCGGCGACCCGGGCGGCCAGGAAGTCGGCCTCCTCGCCGCTGTGCAGGCGCGCGCGGAAGTCGATGTCGTTCGTGTCGAGGGCCACGCGCGCGAACTTGCTGTACGCGTAGGCGTCCTCGACGGTGAGCCGGCCTCCGGTCAGGACACCGGCCCGGCCGCGCGCGGCGAGGAGCCCCTGGGCGGCGGCCTCCAGGGCCTCCGGCCAGGACGCGGGCTCCAGGACGCCCTCCGCGTTGCGGACGAGCGGGGTGGTCAGCCGGTCCGGCCGCTGCGCGTAACGGAACGCGAACCGCCCCTTGTCGCAGATCCACTCCTCGTTGACGTCGGGGTCGTCGGCGGCGAGCCGCCGCATGACCTTGCCGCGCCGGTGGTCGGTACGCGTGGCGCAGCCGCCGGAGCAGTGCTCGCAGACGGACGGCGAGGAGACGAGGTCGAAGGGGCGGGAGCGGAATCGGTACGCCGCCGAGGTCAGCGCACCCACCGGGCAGATCTGGATGGTGTTCCCGGAGAAGTACGACTCGAAGGGGTCGCCCTCGCCGGTGCCGACCTGCTGGAGCGCGCCCCGCTCGATCAGCTCGATCATCGGGTCGCCCGCGACCTGGTTGGAGAACCGGGTGCAGCGGGCGCACAGCACGCACCGCTCGCGGTCGAGCAGCACCTGTGTGGAGATCGGTACGGGCTTCTCGTACGTGCGCTTCCTGCCTTCGAAGCGGGACTCGGAGTGGCCGTGCGACATGGCCTGGTTCTGCAGCGGGCACTCGCCGCCCTTGTCGCAGACCGGGCAGTCCAGCGGGTGGTTGATGAGCAGGAGCTCCATCACACCCTTCTGGGCCTTCTCGGCGACCGGGGAGGTGAGGTGGGTCTTGACCACCATCCCGTCCGTACAGGTGATCGTGCAGGAGGCCATGGGCTTGCGCTGGCCCTCGACCTCGACGATGCACTGGCGGCAGGCGCCGGCCGGGTCGAGCAGGGGGTGGTCGCAGAACCGGGGGATCTCGATGCCGAGTTGCTCGGCGGCCCGGATGACCAGGGTGCCCTTGGGCACGCTGATGTCGACGCCGTCGATCTCGAGCGAGACGAGATCTTCCGGCGGGACCGCCGCCTCCCCGCCCCCGGAGGGGCGCCGGCCCGCGGCGGAGCCGCTGGTGGATGGCAGTACGGTCATGCGTTCACCTCCGCGTGCTTGTCCTTGTCGGCCCAGGCGGTCGACTTGGCCGGGTCGAAGGGGCAGCCCCGGCCCGTGATGTGGTCCTCGTACTCCGCGCGGAAGTACTTGAGGGAGGAGAAGATCGGCGAGGCGGCGCCGTCGCCGAGGGCGCAGAAGGACTTGCCGTTGATGTTGTCGGCGATGTCGTTCAGCTTGTCGAGATCGCTCATGACGCCCTTGCCGGCCTCGATGTCGCGCAACAACTGGACCAGCCAGTAGGTGCCTTCGCGGCACGGTGTGCACTTGCCGCAGGACTCGTGGGCGTAGAACTCGGTCCAGCGGGTCACGGCCCGCACGACGCAGGTGGTCTCGTCGAAGCACTGGAGTGCTTTCGTGCCGAGCATGGAACCCGCGGCGCCCACTCCTTCGTAGTCAAGAGGGACGTCGAGATGCTCGTCGGTGAACATCGGGGTCGAGGAGCCGCCCGGCGTCCAGAACTTGAGGCGGTGTCCCGGGCGCATTCCGCCGCTCATCTCCAGGAGTTGACGGAGTGTGATGCCGAGCGGCGCCTCGTACTGGCCGGGGCTGGCGACATGGCCGCTGAGCGAGTAGAGCGTGAAGCCGGGAGACTTCTCGCTGCCCATCGACCTGAACCATTCCTTGCCCTTGTGCAGGATGGCGGGAACCGACGCGATCGACTCGACGTTATTCACCACAGTCGGACAGGCGTAGAGGCCTTCCACGGCGGGGAAGGGGGACGCAGCCGCGGTTGACCACGGCGGCCTTCGAGCGAGTCGAGCAGTGCGGTCTCCTCACCACAGATGTACGCGCCCGCGCCCGCGTGCACGGTGAGGTCGAGGTCGAGTCCGCTGCCCATGATGTTCTCGCCGAGGTAGCCCGCCGCGTAGGCCTCACGCACGGCCTCGTGCAACCGCCGCAACACGGGGACGACTTCACCACGCAGATAGATGAAGGCATGCGAAGACCTGATGGCATGGCACGCGATGACCATGCCCTCGATGAGGCTGTGCGGGTTCGCGAAGAGGAGCGGAATGTCCTTGCACGTTCCGGGCTCCGACTCGTCGGCGTTGACAACTAGATAGTGTGGTTTTCCATCACCCTGGGGAATGAACTGCCATTTCATGCCGGTGGGGAATCCCGCGCCGCCACGGCCGCGCAGCCCGGACTCCTTGACGTACGCGATGACGTCGTCCGGTGACATGGCCAGCGCCTTGCGCAGCCCCTCGTACCCCTCGTGCCGTCGGTAGACGTCCAGCGACCACGACTTGTCCTCGTCCCAGAAGGCCGACAGCACGGGTGCGAGCAGCTTCTCCGGGCTGGTGCCCTTCATCTCGGGTGCCAACGTCATCACTCCCCCTCCTCGGCAGCAGGCCCTGCCGGGTGGGCCGGGTCCGAGGCCGACGTGTCCTGCGGCGCGTCGTGCGAGCTGAGGTGCTCGGCGGGTGACGGTTCGTGCACCGTGTCGTGCGGCTCGTCGTGCGGGCCGCCGTCCCGCGGATGGACCACGCGCGCGACTCCGGCCTCTCCCCTGGCCAGGCGGAGGCCGACCAGCGAGGCGGGTCCCGCACCGCCGCTGGCCTCGACGGCCCCCGGCCGCTCGTCGGGGAAGCCGGCGAGGATCCGCGCGGTGTCCTTGAAGGTGCACAGCGGCGCCCCGCGCGTCGGCTCGACCTGCGTTCCGGAGCGCAGGTCGTCGACGAGGCGCTTGGCGCTGTCCACGGTCTGGTTGTCGAAGAACTCCCAGTTGACCATCACGACCGGTGCGAAGTCGCAGGCCGCGTTGCACTCGATGTGCTCCAGCGTGACCTTGCCGTCGTCGGTGGTCTCGCCGTTGCCGACACCGAGGTGGTCCTGGAGCGCCTCGAAGATCGCGTCGCCGCCCATCACCGCGCACAGGGTGTTGGTGCAGACGCCCACCTGGTAGTCACCGCTCGGCTTGCGCCGGTACATGCTGTAGAAGGTGGCGACCGCGGTGACCTCGGCCGTGGTCAGGCCGAGCACGTCGGCGCAGAACCGCATGCCGGTGCGGGTGACATGGCCCTCCTCCGACTGCACGAGATGCAGCAACGGCAGCAGGGCGGACCGGGAGTCCGGGTAGCGGGCGACGACCTGGGCCGCGTCCCGCTCCAGCCGTGCTCGAACGTCGTCCGGGTAGTCGGGCGCGGGCAGTTGGGGCATGCCCAGGCTGACGCCATCGGGGGTGGTGGTCACCGGTCGACGCCTCCCATCACGGGGTCGATGGACGCGACGGCGACGATGACGTCGGCGACCTGGCCGCCCTCGCACATCGCCGCCATGGCCTGCAGGTTGGTGAAGGACGGGTCACGGTAGTGGACCCGGAAGGGGCGGGTGCCTCCGTCGGACACGGCGTGCACCCCGAGTTCGCCCTTGGGCGACTCGACCGCCACGTACGTCTGTCCCGGAGGGACGCGGAAGCCCTCGGTCACCAGCTTGAAGTGGTGGATCAGGGCCTCCATGGAGGTGCCCATGATCTTCTTGATGTGGTCCAGGGAGTTGCCGAGCCCGTCCGGCCCCAGGGCGAGCTGCGCGGGCCAGGCGATCTTCTTGTCGCCGACCATGACCGGGCCGGGCTGCAGCCGGTCCAGGCACTGCTCGACGATCCTGAGGGACTGACGCATCTCTTCGAGGCGGATCAGGAAGCGCCCGTAGGAGTCGCAGGTGTCGGCGGTCGGGACGTCGAAGTCGTACGTCTCGTAGCCGCAGTAGGGCTGTGCCTTGCGCAGGTCGTGCGGGAGGCCGGCGGAGCGGAGGATCGGGCCGGTGGCGCCGAGGGCCATGCAGCCGGCCAGATCGAGGTAGCCGATGTCCTGCATACGCGCCTTGAAGATGGGGTTCCCGGTGGCGAGCTTGTCGTACTCGGGAAGGTTCCTGTCCATCTTCTTCACGAGCTCGCGGATCTGGTCCACCGCGCCGGGCGGCAGGTCCTGGGCGAGTCCGCCGGGCCGGATGTACGCGTGGTTCATCCGCAGGCCGGTGATCAGCTCGAAGATGTCGAGAATGAGTTCACGATCACGGAAGCCGTAGATCATGATCGTGGTGGCGCCCAGCTCCATGCCGCCGGTGGCGATGGCGACCAGATGCGAGGAGAGCCGGTTCAGCTCCATCAGGAGCACGCGCATGATCGTGGCGCGGTCCGGGATCTGGTCCTCGATGCCGAGGAGCTTCTCGACGGCGAGGCAGTACGCCGTCTCGTTGAAGAACGGCGTCAGGTAGTCCATGCGCGTCACGAACGTGGTGCCCTGCGTCCACGTCCGGTACTCGAGGTTCTTCTCGATGCCGGTGTGGAGATAGCCGATGCCGCAGCGGGCCTCGGTGACGGTCTCGCCGTCGATCTCCAGGATGAGCCGGAGCACACCGTGCGTGGACGGGTGCTGGGGGCCCATGTTGACGATGATGCGCTCGTCGTCGGTCTTCGCCGCGGTCTCGGCGACCTCGTCCCAGTCGCCGCCGGTGACCGTGTATACGGTGCCCTCGGTGGTCTCGCGCGGAGTTGCGGTAGTCATTGCGGCCTCCCGAAGGGAGTCGTTGAGGGGCGGTGGTCGGGCGACGGGTGGGCGCTCATGAGTACGACCTCCGCTGGTCCGGAGCCGGGATCTGGGCGCCCTTGTACTCAACGGGGATGCCGCCGAGGGGGTAGTCCTTGCGCTGCGGGAAGCCCTGCCAGTCGTCCGGCATCATGATCCGCGTCAGCGCGGGATGGCCGTCGAAGACGATGCCGAAGAAGTCGTACGTCTCGCGCTCGTGCCAGTCGTTGGTCGGGTAGACGGGGACGAGCGACGGGATGTGCGGGTCGGCGTCGGGGGCGGAGACCTCCAGGCGGATCAGCCGGTTGTGGGTGATCGAGCGCAGGTGGTAGACGGCGTGCAGCTCTCGGCCCTTGTCACCGGGGTAGTGGACGCCGGAGACGCCGGTGCACAGTTCGAAGCGCAGGGCCGGGTCGTCGCGGAGGATCCGGGCGACGTGCGGCAGATGTTCGCGTTCGATGTGGAAGGTGATCTCGTCTCGGTCGACGACGGTCTTGTCGATCACGTTCTCCGGGACGAGGCCCTGTTCCTCCAGGGCGCCCTCCAGTTCGTCGGCGACCTCGTCGAACCAGCCGCCATAGGGGCGGCCGGCCGGGCCGGGGAGCCGGATGGAGCGCACCAGACCGCCGTAGCCGGAGGTGTCGCCGCCGTTGGCGGCGCCGAACATGCCGCGCTGGACGCGGATCTCCTCACCGCCCTCGCCGCGCTGGCCGGGGAGGTTGGAGGCGGAGAGGTCCTGCTCGGGGTTCACCCCGTCCGAGCCGCCCGGACCGTTCGTGCCGTTCGCGTCACTCACCGCAGCAGCCCCTTCATCTCGATGGTGGGGAGCGCCTTGAGTGCGGCTTCCTCGGCCTCGCGGGCCGCTTCCTCCGCGTTCACGCCGAGCTTGGACGTCTGGATCTTCTGGTGGAGTTTGAGGATCGCGTCCACCAGCATCTCCGGCCGTGGCGGGCAGCCCGGCAGATAGATGTCGACCGGGACGATGTGGTCGACGCCCTGGACGATCGCGTAGTTGTTGAACATGCCGCCGGACGACGCGCAGACCCCCATGGAGATCACCCACTTGGGGTTCGGCATCTGGTCATAGACCTGCCGCAGCACCGGCGCCATCTTCTGGCTGACCCGGCCGGCCACGATCATCAGATCCGCCTGACGCGGTGATCCGCGGAACACCTCCATACCGAAGCGCGCCAGGTCGTAGCGCCCCGCGCCCGTGGTCATCATCTCGATGGCGCAGCAGGCGAGGCCGAAGGTGGCAGGGAAGACGGACGCCTTGCGTACCCAGCCCGCGGCCTGCTCGACGGTGGTCAGCAGGAAGCCGCTCGGCAGTTTTTCTTCGAGTCCCATGCTTAAAGGCCCCTCAGTCCCATTCCAGGCCGCCACGCCGCCAGACGTACGCGTAGGCGACGAAGACGGTGAGCACGAAGAGCAGCATCTCCACGAGCCCGAAAACACCCAGGGCGTCGAAGGTGACGGCCCAGGGGTAGAGGAAGACGATCTCGATATCGAAGATGATGAAGAGCATCGCCGTCAGGTAGTACTTGATCGGGAAGCGCCCGCCGCCGGCCGGCGTCGGGGTCGGCTCGATCCCGCACTCGTAGGCCTCGAGTTTGGCCCGGTTGTAGCGCTTCGGACCGATCAGCGTGGCCATGATCACGGAGAAGATCGCAAAGCCTGCCCCGAGGGCTCCCAGTACGAGGATGGGCGCATACGCGTTCACCGCTCCTCGCTCCTCTCAGTCGGCACTGACTGCTGGCGGATTGTGTGGTCTTGCTCTCCCGCCCCACCTGCCCCACGAACCCCGCCCGTTCCGACGAAGATCGCGAACATGTGAAGCAGGTCACAAGCTCAACTGCCTTGCATCCTATGCCTGCCGGTCTGTGATCTGCGACACGGGGTGCGGCAGAGAGTTTGTGATCTCCACCACCTGACGAACGATCATGAAGTCGGATGGGCGACGATCTTCACACGTGAAGCGCCAGACCGATCACGAGAAGCGACATCTTCACTCATCACCCCTGGTCACGAGGGGCATCTCCATATCAAGAGAGTTCTGCTGCATGCAAATTGGTGCGGGGCGGCGTCGCTTGGTAGTGCGCCGCGTTCACGCTCGGGAGGGAGGTCGGACGGCCGAGATGGACGCGTGCGCGCGTTCACGAGCGACGGCGACGCGGCATCCCGCGCGAGACGCGGCCGGATCGGTGACCGTTCCGTGACCTGCGCCACACCAAAGAGAGATCGAATCAGCGGGCCTTGGCCACTCGGCGCAATCAATGGTAAGCACAGGGCAATTCAGACATAATCACGAAAGAACATGATCACGGGCTTGTTCGACCGTGCCCGCAATGCCCGCTACGGCACCAATAAAGAGTGACGCACAGGAAATTCGAGGCCTCCGTTGAACAACTGTGGCGCAGCACACGTTTCTTGAAGGTATGGAGGAGTCGCTGGTACCGCTTGTACCCATGTCCCACACCGCTCACATACGCAGCCACCGGAAACCCCGCCGCAACGCGTCCTCGATCGCGATGCGCGCCGGAGTCGCCGGTGGCGTTCTCAGCACCGTGGCAGTGGCCGGCGCATCGACGTCGGCGTTCGCCGCGGAGCCGGTGACGCAGACGCTCGAACTGCCCACCCTCACGGCCGACCTGGCCACGCAGGCCGCGCAGTCCGCGGACGCCACGCAGGCGATGGCGGCCGACTACCAGTTGCAGGCCGAGCGTGACACGGCTGCCGAAGAGGCGGCCAAGCAGGCCGACAAGGACCTCGCCAAGGCCAAGAAGGAGGAGGCCCGCAAGAAGGCCGCCGCCGAGGCCGAGCGCAAGGCCGCCGCCGAGAGGGCCTCGCGGAACACCGAGCGGACCACCCTCACCACGTCCACCGCGTCGACGGTCACGACTCCGCCCACCGGCGGCAGCGTCGACACGGTCGTCGGCTTCCTCAAGGCGCAGCTCGGCGACGCGTACGTCCTGGGCGCCACGGGCCCCAACGCGTGGGACTGCTCCTCGCTCATCCAGGCCGCGTTCAAGCAGGTCGGCGTGGACCTTCCCCGGGTCTCGCAGGACCAGTCGATGCAGGGCACCGAGGTCTCGCTGTCCAACCTGCAGGTCGGCGACATCCTGTACTGGGGCTCGAAGGGCTCCGCGCACCACGTGGGCGTCTACATCGGGAACGGCCAGTACCTCGACGCGGCGAACCCCTCCAAGGGCGTCGTCATCCAGGATCTCTCCGGCTACCCGGCGACGGGAGCCGTGCGCGTGCTCTGACCCACGCGGTCGCACAGCGCCTTTCGGAGGGCCGCTCCCCTGACCGGGGCAGCGGCCCCCGGGCTGCCCGCAGAAGGGCCCACAGATGGCCCTCAGGGCGCTCTCAGCCCTACCCGCGGGCGCCCGGCAGGCCGAGCCGGGCGCCCGCGGCGGCGGACGAGGCGGGTGCCCGGACGGACGGTAACACCCCGGTCACCCACCGCGTCCTCGCGGGGCGCCCTCACGCCTTCGGCGCCACCTTGCTCAGGCCGTTGATGATGCGGTCCATCGCGTCACCGCCCGTGGGGTCGGTGAGGTTGGCCAGCATCTTCAGCGTGAACTTCATCAGGAGCGGGTGGGTGAGACCCCGCTGCGTGGCGAGCTTCATGACCTTGGGGTTGCCGATGAGCTTCACGAAGGCACGGCCCATCGTGTAGTAGCCGCCGTAGGTGTCCTTGAGGACCTGCGGATAGCGCTGGAGGGCGAGTTCGCGCTGGCCGGGGGTGGCGCGGGCATGGGCCTGCACGATGATGTCCGCGGCGATCTGGCCGGACTCCATGGCGTAGGCGATGCCCTCGCCGTTGAAGGGGTTCACCAGACCGCCGGCGTCGCCGACCAGCAGCAGGCCCTTGGTGTAGTGGGGTTGGCGGTTGAAGGCCATCGGGAGGGCGGCGCCGCGAATGGGGCCCGTCATGTTCTCGGGGGTGTAGCCCCATTCCTGGGGCATCGACGCGCACCAGGCCTTCAGGACCTCGCGCCAGTCCAGCTCCTTGAAGGAGGCGGAGGTGTTGAGGACGCCCAGGCCGACGTTGGACGTGCCGTCTCCCATGCCGAAGATCCAGCCGTACCCCGGCAGGAGACGGTCCTCTCCCGGGCCCCGGCGGTCCCAGAGCTCCAGCCAGGACTCCAGGTAGTCGTCGTCGTGGCGCGGGGAGGTGAAGTACGTACGGACCGCGACGCCCATCGGGCGGTCCTCGCGGCGGTGCAGGCCCATCGCGAGGGAGAGGCGCGTGGAGTTGCCGTCGGCCGCCACCACCAGCGGGGCGTGGAAGGTGACTTCCCGCTTCTCGTCGCCGAGCTTGGCGTGGACACCGGTGATACGGCCCGTGCGGTCGTCGATGACCGGCGCGCCGACGTTGCAGAGCTCGTGCAGCCGGGCGCCGGCCTTCTGGGCCTGGCGGGCGAGCTGCTCGTCGAAGTCGTCGCGCTTGCGGACGAGTCCGTAGTCCGGGTACGAGGCGAGTTCCGGCCAGTCGAGCTGGAGACGGACGCCGCCGCCGATGATCCGCAGGCCCTTGTTGCGGAGCCAGCCGGCCTCCTCGGAGATGTCGATGCCCATCGACACGAGCTGCTTGGTGGCACGGGGCGTGAGGCCGTCACCGCAGACCTTCTCCCTGGGGAAGCTGGTCTTCTCCAGGAGCAGTACGTCGAGCCCGGCCTTCGCCAGGTAGTACGCGGTGGTGGAACCGGCTGGCCCGGCCCCGACGACGATCACATCGGCGGTGTGTTCGGTAAGGGGCTGGGGCTCGGTCACGACGGGGTCTCCCCAAGAAGTAGAAGGATCGAAGCAGAGGTTCGCCGGACGACCAGAGAACCGGACGACCAGAGATCTGGAGAACCAGAGGTCTGGGAACCGAAGATCTGAAAGACCGGAAAACATGTGCCGACAGGCATCGGACATGGGCAGTCTATTCAGCGGTACCGATCACCGGCTGAAGGGCTGCCCTGTGAACCGAGCTCTGCCCGACGTACGGCTGCGCGTCCCCACCGACGAGGACGCCTTCGCCTGGCACCGGATCTTCGACGATCCCGATGTCATGGAGTTCCACGGCGGCAAGTCCGCCGAGCTGTCCGTCTACGAGGAGCTCACCGCGCGCCAGCGGCGCCACGACGCCGAGTTCGGGTTCTGTCTGTGGACCATGCTCGACGAGGAGGGCCGGGCCATCGGCTTCACCGGCGCCCAGCCGTGGCCCCGGGAGTGGGGCCCGGCCGGTGAGATCGAGATCGGCTGGCGGCTCGCCCGCGCTCACTGGGGCAAGGGGTATGTGACGGCTGCCGCGCTGCAGGCCCTGGAGCGGGTGCGGGCGACCGGCGTCGGCAACGTCGTCGCCATGGTCGACGCCCGCAACGAGCGGTCCATCGCCGTCACCCGGCGGCTGGGCATGGAGCTGGCGGAGAAGTACACGACGCCGCTCTCGCGGCAGGTGGGGCACTGCTACCGGCTGGCGCTCTGACGGGGTCGAGGACGCGGCAGGCCCGGCGCCGGCCTCACCAGGTGAACCTGAGCCCTACGGCTGGGCCTTGAACCCTCGGTGCAGGGCGACGACCCCACCCGTGAGGTTCCGCCACGCCACCTTGTCCCAGCCGGCCTTCCGGAGGCGCTCGGCCAGACCCGCCTGGCCGGGCCAGGCGCGGATGGACTCGGCGAGGTAGACGTACGCGTCCGGGTTGGAGGACACCGCGCGGGCGACCGACGGCAGGGCGCGCATCAGGTACTCGGTGTAGACGGTCCGGAAGGGCGTCCACGTCGGGTGGGAGAACTCGCAGATCACGACCCGGCCGCCGGGCTTGGTCACCCGGTACAGCTCGCGCAGCGCGGTGTCGGTGTCCTGCACGTTCCGCAGGCCGAAGGAGATGGTCACCGCGTCGAAGGTGTCGTCCTTGAACGGCAGCTTCGTCGCGTCGCCCGCGGTGAACGGCAGCCAGGAGGTGCGCTCCTTGCCGACCCGGAGCATGCCGAGGGAGAAGTCGCACGGGACGACGTACGCGCCGGTCTGCGCGAAGGGCAGCGAGGAGGTGCCCGTGCCGGCGGCCAGGTCCAGGATCTTCTGCGCGGGGCGGGCGTCCACCGCCCGCGCGACCTCCTTGCGCCAGCGCCGGTCCTGCCCGAGGGACAGCACGTCGTTGGTCAGGTCGTACCGTTTCGCCACTCGGTCGAACATCGAGGCGACTTCGTGCGGCTGCTTGTCCAGGGATGCGCGGGTCACCAGCCCATTGTGGCAGTACGGGCCGGGCGTCCACGCGGCGCCCGCGTACCAGGAGCCGGACGCCCTCGCGGTGGGCGAGGCCGAGGAACCCGCCGAGGCGGACGGCGCGGTGCTCGACTCGGCCGACGACAAGGCCGACCGCGGTGACCTCGGACGGGGGTGTCGGGGGTGAGCCGGATCTTGTCGGCGCCGGCGATCGTCAGGCCGGTGCCGAGGCGGCCGTGCACGTCCGGCTCGCATCGACGTGGGTCAGCCGGGCGGTCGCTCTCAGCGGCGGCGGTGCACCAGGCGGCCCGCGCACACCGTCGCGACGCACCTGCCGGAGTCGTCGAAGACGGCGAGGTCGGCGCGGCCGGTGTCGGTGATCGCCGGGGGGCGGGTGCGGGGGAGCACGACCACGTCGTTCCGCTGTGCGGCGGCGCGGAGTTCGGGGGTGTCCGCGTGCCCCGCCAGGACCGCGACCGCGCCCGACTTCAGCACCGCGTGAATGCGCTCACGGGGTGTCGGCGCGTCCGGGAGCGGGCCTTCATGGACGCGGGCGGGCCCGAGAACACCGGGCCACCGCCGCACGCGGGCGTCCGGGAACCGCTGCTGGACCTCCGCCAGCGGTCCCACGGCACACACCCGGCTGCCGTCCACGGCGACGGCACCGTCCTCGACCGGCTCCGGGTCGTCCCACGTGTGCCGCACCTCGTCGGCGGCGTGAATGGTCAGCACGTCGGGCTAGTTGGCGCTCAGCAGCTTCAGTTCGGGGTGGGCGGTGCCGCCCTCGATGGCCGTGGAGGAGATGTGGGACATGACGCGCTCGTCGACGGGATCGTCCGCCGGGTCGTCGTGGACGACGATGTGCTCGTACGTCGTCGTCCGCTGGGCGGGGACGCGGCCCGCCCTGCGGATCAGGTCGATGATCTCCATGCGGTTGGAGCGGTGCTTGGCGCCGGCGGAGGAGACGACGTTCTCCTCCAGCATGATCGAGCCGAGGTCGTCCGCGCCGTAGTGCAGGGAGAGCTGGCCGATCTCCTTGCCGGTGGTGAGCCAGGAGCCCTGGATGTGGGCGATGTTGTCCATGAAGAGCCGGGCGATGGCGATCATGCGCAGGTACTCGAAGAGCGTGGCCTGCGTACGGCCCTTGAGGTGGTTGTTCTCGGGCTGGTAGGTGTACGGGATGAAGGCCCGGAAGCCGCCCGTCCGGTCCTGGACCTCACGGATCATCCGCAGGTGCTCGATGCGCTCGGCATTGGTCTCGCCGGTGCCCATGAGCATGGTGGACGTGGACTCGACGCCCAGGTTGTGGGCGATCTCCATGATCTCCAGCCAGCGCTCGCCGGACTCCTTGAGGGGCGCGATGGCCTTGCGGGGGCGCGCGGGGAGCAACTCCGCGCCGGCGCCCGCGAAGGAGTCGAGACCGGCCGCGTGGATACGCGTGATCGCCTCCTCCACGTCCACCTTCGAGATACGGGCCATGTGCTCGACCTCGGACGCGCCGAGGGAGTGGATGACCAACTGCGGGAACGCCTTCTTGATGGCGGCGAAATGCTCCTCGTAGTACTCCACCCCGTAGTCCGGGTGGTGCCCGCCCTGGAACATGATCTGCGTGCCGCCCAGCTCGACGGTCTCCGCGCAGCGGCGCAGAATGTCGTCGAGGTCACGCGTCCAGCCCTTGTCCTTGGCCTTCGGCGGGGCGTAGAACGCGCAGAACCTGCATGCCGTCACGCAGACGTTCGTGTAGTTGATGTTCCGCTCGATGATGTACGTGGCGATGTGCTCCGTGCCCGCGTACCGCCGTCGGCGCACGGCGTCGGCGGCGGCGCCGAGCGCGTGCAGCGGCGCGTCGCGGTACAGCTCCAGCGCCTCCTCCGGCGTGATCCGCCCACCCTCGGCGGCACGGTCGAGAACGGACTGGAGATCGGCCTTCTCGGTCACCGGGGGCGTCCCTTTCGTAAGGGTTGAACGGACCGGGCCAGCCTACGCCAGGGGCGGGACCGGCCGACGTCAGCCCTTCCGCCTGTGGACAACTCCGGGGGCGGGAGGTCCGCTTCAGGCCGCGTACGCCTCCAGCAGCAGTCCGACGTACGCTCCCGCGATCATGAACGGGCCCAGGGCGACCAGCTGTCCGCGTACGGCGCGGCCCCGGGCCGCCAGGACCAGGGTGTACCCGCTGCCGATGAGCGCGCCGGCGAACGTGCCGAGATACAGGGCGCCCCAGCCGTACCAGCCGAGGGCGGCGCCGAGGCCCAGGGCCAGCTTCACGTCGCCGAAGCCGAGGGCCACGGGTCTGATGAGGAAGAAGAGGAAGTAGAGGCCGCCGAGGGCGAGCGCGCCGTATGCCGCCGTGCGCCACTGTCCCGCGTGCTCGGGCACGAGTGCCGCCACGCCCAGCAGGGTGAGGGCCAGGGCCGCGAACGGCAGGGTCAGGGGGTCCGGGAGCCGTTGTGCCTTCACGTCCACGAGGGTGAGGAGCACGCCGAGCGGCGCGAGGAGCAGCCATACGCCGAGTTCGGGGCGGGGGCCGGTGGCCAGGGCGAGGGTGGCGCAGACGAGGGCGGTCGCGGTGGCGACGGTGCGGGTGCGAGGGCCGTATGCGCAGGTGGGTGAGGTGGCCGGAGGGCCGGGTTTCGTGCAGCGGGCCGGGCCCAGCCAGCCGCTCGCGACGCCGGTGATGCGGTGACCGGCGGGGCACTCCTGCTGCCAGGGGGATTCCTCGTCGACCGTGAGGCGGTAGGCGGGGCGGGGGAGGAGGGTGCCTGTGACCGCGCCCCACAGGGCGGCGGTCGCGGTCAGTGCGATCAGCCAGGGGTCGGGGTCCACGGGGGCAGCCTATGGCTTTCGCCCCTGCCGCCCCTACCCGTCCCCTCCTCCAGGGCTGCACCCTTCGACCCCCCTTGGCGCCTGAGAGCTCGGGGGTTGGAGTGTGTTGGCGGGTGCGGGTTCGCTGCGGTTGATCGCGCGGTTACCCGCGCCCCTGAGAAGCAGGAGCCGCGCTGCTGTGGTTGGCTCCTACTTCACCTTCGCCAGCCGTGCCGTCGGGTCGCCCGCGTCGGCGTTGTCCGACTCGTACTGGAGCTCTTCGCCGACCGGGGTGAGGGTGATGTCGTGGGTGTTCGTGGTACAGGTCTTGGGGTTGTTCTTCGTATCGGCGATGCTCGTGGCGAGGAGGTGGTCCCCGGTGACCTCCTTGAGGACGAGCCTGTCGTCGCAGGCGCCGCCCAGGAGGTCGACGGAGCGGAAGGTGCCCAACGGGTCGCCCACCGCCGCCTGTTCGAGGGTGATCCGGAACGTGCCGGCGGGGAGGTTGCCGTCGAGGGCGTAGGCGTCGCCCTCCCACGTCCCTATGTACTTCCCGGGTACGGCGCCCTTGGACCCGCCCGGCGGCTCCGAGTCCTGGTCTCCGCCGGTCGCGCTACTGCTCGCGGTCGGTGCCGGGCCTGCCGCGTCGTCGTCGCTGTCGTCGTCGGTCCTGAGGATGCCGAACCCGAAGACCGCGCCCACGCTCACCACGGCGATGACACCCGCGACGGCCAGGGCGATCGAACAACTCACCCTCCGGCCGCGCCCGTCCGCCCCGGTCGTGGAAGCCGCCGCCACGCTCAGGGACACCCTGCCCGGCGCCGGCTGTGAAGAGGGCGGCGCCGTGTCCGCCACCGCCGCGTCGCCCCGCTGTCCCGGCACATGAGTGACCGGCGGCCGCGCCGGCATCATCGGTGGCGGACCGAACCCTCCACTCGCGGCGGGGGCTCCGACCGGCGCCCCAGCCACGGCAGCCGGCCCGGCCACGTCGGCAGCCCCTGCCACAGCAGCGGCCCCGCCGGTGCCAGCAACGTCGGCGGCCCCAGGCACACCAGCAGCCCCGCTGGACCCAACAACCCCGGCGGCCCCAAGCACACCACCGGACCCAGCAGCGTCAGCACCGGCGGCCCCAACCGCCCCAGTCGTCTCCGATCCCGTCGGGCTGCCCGACACCGACGGGCTGCTGAATCCCACCGGCCCCGAAGGGACCTCCTCCACCGCCTCCAGGTTGAGCAGCTGCACAGCGCTCCGGCCGACCTGCTCCACCAACGGCCCCGGCAGCCAGCCCGCCGCCACGAGGCGGGCCGCGCCCTCGGGGGCCAGGGTGCGGGCGACCTCGTCGGGGGCGGGGCGGCTGACGGGGTTTTTCGACAGGCAGCGTTCGACCAGGTCCCGCAGGTCACCGTCGAGGCCGTCCAGTCGGGGCTCCTCGTGGACGACCTTGTACAGGAGGGCGGCGGAGGAGTCACCGGGGAAGGGGGACCGGCCGGTGGCGGCGTAGGCGAGGACCGCGCCGAGGGAGAAGATGTCCGCCGCGCCGGTGACACCCCTGCCGAGGATCTGCTCGGGGGACATGTAGCCGGGGGAGCCGATCGAGACGCCGGTCGACGTCAGGGACGCCGTGCCGTCCGTGGCGCGGGCGATGCCGAAGTCGATGAGGAGGGGGCCGTCCACGGTCAGCAGCACGTTCGACGGCTTCACGTCCCGGTGGACCAGGCCCAGCGCGTGCACCGCGGAGAGCGCCTCCGCGAGGCCCGCGCCCAGGCCCCGTACCGAGTGCGGGGGCAGGGCACCGGCGTCCGTGACGGCCGCGGCGAGCGAGGGGCCGGCCGCGTAGCCCGTGGCGACCCAGGGGACCGGGGCTTCCGGGTCCGCGTCGAGGACGGGGGCCGTCCAGGCTCCGCCCACGCGTCCGGCCGCCTCGACCTCGCGCCGGAAGCGGGCGCGGAACTCCTCGTCCAGCGCGAAGTGCGGGTGCACGACCTTGACGGCGACGGTACGGCCGCCCGCGCTGCGCCCCAGATAGACCCGGCCCATCCCGCCGGACCCGAGCCGGCCGAGCAGCCGGTAGGGCCCCACGACCGTGGGCTCGCCGACACCGAGCGGCTGCATGGCGACACCTCCCCCGTACGCGTCCCGTACGCCACCCCGTACGGGCTCTCCACGACTCCCCAGCAGCGTAGTGCCGTACGCCCGAATGGCATTGCGGGTGCGGACGCCGGCCCCACGGAACGCGGAATTCGTCAAATGAATTCCGGGCCGTTCATGGGGAGGGGATTCCTCGGGACTTCCTGGGGCCTACTGGGACTTTCCCGGGGAACGCTCAGGAAAGCAGGTCGACCCGCACGTCCGCCGGAAATCCCGTGGTCGGTCCGACGCGCCGCGCGAACTCGGCGACCGCCGCCAGCTGGGGGCCGCCGAAGCGGAAGTCGAGGGTGGTGAAGTACCGCTCCAGGATCCGCTCGTCGAAGGCCTCCCAGCGGGCCGCCTGCTCGGCGACCTTGTCCACCTCGACCAGGGACAGGTCACGGGAGGCCAGGAACGCCTTGTGGACCTTGCGGGTGACGTCCGGGTTCCGCTCCAGGTAGTCCCGCCGCGCCGCCCAGACCGCGAAGACGAACGGCAGCCCCGTCCACGCCTTCCACATGGCTCCCAGGTCGTGCACGTCGAGCCCGTACCTGGGGCCGTCGATGAGGTTGGCCCGCAGCGCCGCGTCACCGATGAGCACCGCCGCCTCCGCCTCCTGCATCATCAGCGAGAGGTCGGGCGGGCAGGTGTAGTACGACGGCTGAACGCCCACGGCCTCGGCCAGCAGCAACTGCGCGAGGCGTACGGAGGTGCGCGAGGTCGAGCCGAGCGCGACGCGTGCGCCGTCCAGACGGTCGAGGGGCACCTGGGAGACGAGGACGCAGGACATCACCGGCCCGTCGCAGCCGACCGCGATGTCGGGGAAGGCGACCAGGTCGTCAGCGTTGCGGAGGAACTCGACGAGCGTGACGGGCCCGATGTCGAGGTCTCCGCGCACCAGCTGCTCGCTGAGCCTTTCCGGAGTGTCCTTGGTGAGCTCGAAGTCGAGGAGTGTGCCCGTTCTCGCGAGCCCCCAGTACAGGGGCAGGCAGTTCAGGAACTGGATGTGGCCGACGCGCGGCCGGGTGCGAGAATTGTCCACATCGTGAGGCTAGCCCTCATGGGGTACGGTGCGGGCTCCGGGGCCGCGAGAGGCCCGCGCAACCGGATGCGCACCCCGTGTCAACCCTTTCGACGGCGTGTCGTCAGTGAGGCCGATGGGGAAGTGGAGGCGATACGTCAACCCGAGGCCCGAGCGGCTCAAACATCCGGGTGACGTGATCTTGCCCTCTATTGCATTCCCCTGCCCGCATGCTAGGCTCGCCCGCAAGTTGCAGTTTGGTTTCCCTTGCAGTACAGAGCCTGCGGAGCATGTAACCGCGGGCTCTCGTCGTTTTCAGACGTATGCAGTTGTGCGGCATCTTGTTTTCACACTTGCAGGGTTCTGGAGCAGGGCAAACCCTTTGGGCCCAAGGAGGGCTTATGGCTACCGGAACCGTGAAGTGGTTCAACGCCGAAAAGGGCTTTGGCTTCATCGCCCAGGAAGGTGGCGGTCCGGACGTGTTCGTCCACTACTCCGCCATCAACGCGAACGGCTTCCGTTCGCTGGAGGAGAACCAGCAGGTCTCCTTCGATGTGACGCAGGGCCCGAAGGGCCCGCAGGCGGAGAACGTCACCCCCGTCTGATCCGAGGGATGCCCCTCTGAACGACGTCTGAGAGCAGTACCCAAGGAGCCCCTTGCCATCCGGCGCAGGGGCTCCTGCCTTTTTCCGGTGCTGCCGCCGCTCGTGGCGTACGCGGGGGCGGGCACTTCGCCGCGGCGGCCACGGGGCTGCCGCGCAACACCCGCACGGCGACACCGGCCACGGGCGCGCCCCGACGGGGGGCCGGTGACGTCGCCGGGGCCCCACCGGGCCTCACGTCCCCCTCTCCCTCGCCGCCTGGACCGCCTTCCTCGCGGGCCGGGGAGCTCGTACCCTGCCCGCATGATCAGTTTTGGGCTGTTGGACGGCGCGGGGCGACACGTCGCCCTGCACGACGTGGACGACGAGAACTGGCGGGCCGTAGCGGACGTCGCTCCGCGGGACGACCAGCGGCGGTTCGCTCCCGCGCTGGCCGCTCGTTACCTGGTTCTGTCCCTGCGGGAGGGCGTATGGAACTCACTCGCGGTGTGCGCCGACGACACCGTGGTGGGGCATGTCATGTGGGGGCGCGACGAGGACGGTTCGTACTGGATCGGCGGCATGCTGATCGACGCCGCCGAGCAGGGCAAGGGGGTCGGGCGGGCGGTGGCGCGAACCCTGGTGCGATGGCTGGCGGACCGTGCGGACTGTGAGGTCCTGCGCCTGTCGTACCACCCGGAGAACACCGCAGCCGAGCGCCTGTACTCCTCGCTGGGATTCCGGCCGGTGTCCGCCGTCGAGGGGGACGAGGTGGTCGGCGAAGTGCCGGCGAAGGCGGTCGGCGGTGTGGTGGGCCTCGGGGAGGATGGCCCCGCGGCGGGCCGGTAGCGCTACTGCTTGTACAGCGCCTCGATCTCCGCCCCGAACGCACGCTCCACGGCCTCCCGGCGCAGCTTCATCGACGGGGTCAGGTGGCCCGCCTCCTCCGTGAAGCCGCCGGGGACGACGGTGAAGCGGCGGATGGATTCCGGGCGGGAGACCAGGCGGTTCGCCTCGTCGACCGCTCGCTGCAGGACCGCCCTCAAGTCCGGGTCCTCGGCGAGGTGTTCGAGGGGGACGTCCTGCTTGGCGTTCATCTGGGACCAGTGGGTGGTGCCTTCGGGGTCGAGGGTGAGGAGGGCGGTGACGTAGGGGCGACGGTCGCCG
The DNA here is from genome assembly GCF_037201975.1 of Streptomyces sp. TG1A-60. NCBI lineage: Bacteria > Bacillati > Actinomycetota > Actinomycetes > Kitasatosporales > Streptomycetaceae > Streptomyces > Streptomyces sp. TG1A-60. Next base: position 3,325,043 of record NZ_CP147520.1, read on the forward strand.
ATGACCATGGCGTGGGCGATGAGGGGGTGGGAGCGGAGCCAGTTCTCCAGGGGGGCCGGGGCCACGTTCTTGCCGCTGTCGGTGACGAGGATCTCCTTCTTGCGGCCGGTGATCGTGAGGTAGCCCTCGTCGTCGAGGTGGCCCAGGTCGGCCGTGGCGAACCAGCCGTCCGGGCCCGCCGCGACGACGCCTCCGGCCTGGGGGTCCCAGTAGCCACGGAAGATCTGGCCGCCGTGGAGAAGGACCTCGCCGTCCGCGGCGATACGGACCCGGGTGCCGGGGAGGGGCCGGCCGACCGTGCCCAGGCGGGGGCGGTTCGGTGGGGTGACGGTCACGGCGGCGGTCGTCTCCGTCATGCCGTAGCCCTCGAAGACGTCGATGCCCGCGCCCGCGTAGAAGGCCGCCAGGCGGCGGCCGAGGGGGCTGCCGCCGCAGATGACCTGGCGGACTCTCCCGCCCAGCGCGTGGCGGATGCGGCGGTAGACCAAGGGGTCGTAGAAGCCGCGGGCCGCCTTGAGGAAGGTGCTCGGGCCGGGGCCGGTGCCGTGCTGTTCGGCCTCCACGGCCTCGCCGTAGCGGCGGGCCACGGCGGAGGCACGGTCGTACGACGAGGCGCGGCCCATGCGTTCGGCGGAGGCGCGGGCCGTGTTGAAGACCTTCTCCAGGACGTAGGGGATGACCAGCAGGAACGTAGGGCGGAAGGACTTGAGGTCGGCCAGCAGGTCCTCCGTGCGGAAGCTCGGCGAGTGGCCAAGGCGGACCCTCGCCCGCATACAGCCGATCGCCACCATGCGCCCGAAGACATGGGCGAGCGGGAGGAAGAGGAGGGTGGAGGCCTCCTCGTCCGTCTGCGCGCGGAAGATGGGATAGAGGAGGTCGATCGCGTTGTCGACCTCGGCGAAGAAGTTGCCGTGGGTCAGGGCGCAGCCCTTGGGGCGGCCGGTCGTGCCCGAGGTGTAGATGAGGGTCGCCAGGGTGTCCGGGCCCAGCACCCCACGCCGTACGGCCACTTCCTGGTCGGACACGTCCCGGCCCAGCTCGGCGAGCCGGTCCAGATGACCCTTCTCGAAGACCCACATGTGCCGCAGGTCGGGGATGCGGTCGCGTTCGGGGCCGAGGGCGGCGGCCTGGCCGGCCGTCTCCACGGCGAGGGCCACCGCGCCCGAGTCCTGGAGGATCCAGCGGGTCTGGAAGACGGAGGAGGTCGGGTAGACGGGGACCGTCACCAGGCCCGCCGCCCAGGCCGCGAAGTCGAGAAGCGTCCACTCGTACGTCGTCCGCGCCATGATCGCGAGGCGGTCGCCCGGCATCAGGCCCTCGGCGATCAGGCCCTTCGCCAGCGCGAGCACCTCGGCGGCGAACTCGGCGGCCGTCACGTCCCGCCACCGGTCGCCCTCCCCGTCCGCACCACCGTGCTTGCGGCTGAGAACCACCGAGTCGGGGGCGTCGGCCGCGTTGTCGAACGGGATGTCCGCGAGCGATCCGTAGGTCACGGGCGCGGCGAGCGCCGGCACGTACGCCTCTCGCACGGTGCCGTCCAGCCGCTTCAGCTCGGGTGCCACCAGGGCGGGCTGGGTGCGTTCGAGGCTGGACACGGGCGGCTCCTGGGCGTTCGGTGTGCCCGGATCGTACGGGGCCCTTGTGTGAGGTTGGTGTGGGTGTCGCGATGGTCCGGAGATGGAACGGGGCCGGGGGTGTGCAGTGTCGCCGGCCGCCCGGAGGGCGACTCATGCGCAGGTCAAGGGCGTACCAAGTTACCTGAGGATCGTTCATCTATGAGGGGCCGTGACAGCCCGGAAAGGACTTACCTCGGGTAACATTACTTTCGAGTAAGAAGAGCCGCTCCGGAGGGGATACCGTCCGATGCACACCCTCACCCTCGACGCGCCGCCCTCCCTCGCCCCTCTCCTCGCCCGGGGCGCCCTCCTCTCGCCGCGCAAGAGCCGCAGACTCCCCCACGTGGCTGCCCGGCACTGCGGGCCCTCCGGTGCCGCTTCCTTCCCCCGGCTGCTCCTCCCCGGCGTCCGGATCGACCTCGCCCGGCTCGCCGCGTACGAGCGTGTCTGCGGGTTCGCCACCGGGGAGGACGCCGTCCCGCCGACCTATCCCCACGTCCTCGGCTTCCCCCTCGCCATGCGCGTCATGACCGACCGGGCCTTCCCGCTCCCCCTCCTCGGACTCGTCCACACCTCGATCGAGATCACGCGCCGGCGCCGGCTGCCCGCCACCGGGGAGTACGAGCTCGCCGTGTACGTCGACGGGTTCCGGCCCCACCGGCGGGGGACCGAGGTGACGGTGGTGACGGAGGTCCGGGACGGGGGTGGGGGTGAGGGTCGAGGCGGAGGAGGCCGTGGAGGCCGTGGGGCTGGTGCGGCTGGTGCGGCTGGTGCGGCTGGTGCGGCTGGTGGGGACGAGGTCGCCTGGGAGTCGCGGAGTACGTATCTGGCGCGGCACCGGAGGGTCGGCGAGGCCGGGGCCGGTGGGGGTGATCGGTCGCGGGAGGGGGCGAGTGGTCGGCCGGCGGACCATGAACCGTTGCCGGCGGTCGCCGAGTGGCGGTTGGCCGGGGATGTCGGGCGGCGGTACGGGGCCGTGTCCGGAGACCGGAACCCGATCCATCTGCATCCGCTCGGCGCGCGTCTCTTCGGCTTCCCCCGGGCCATCGCACACGGCATGTGGACCGTGGCGCGCTGCCTCGCCGAACACGGCACACCCCTGGCGACCCAGGTTCGCGCGGAGTTCCGGGCACCGGTACCACTGCCGGGCACGGTGACCTACGCGGCGGACGGGCAGTCATGGGGCGGCTTCGAACTCCGGAGCGAGGGCCGGGGCGGCACGGGCGGAGACCTTCCGGGCAGGGCCCTTCCACGCCGCGACCGGGCCGGCGGAACCACCCGGGCCCACGTGGTCGGCCACGTACACCCGCTCGTCGCCTGAGTACGGCTGCCGGACCCATCGACGACGAGGGGCCGGGAAGCAGTCGGGGCTACCCCGCCCGGGCGGTCACTCGCGGCGCGGGGCCGTCGTCATCCGTGCGTTTCGGAGGCGTCCAGGGCCGGCCTTCCATCAGGTCGCCGAGACCCGCCCAGGCGAAGTTCATGAGGGTGGCGGCGGCCTGGCGGGCGGTGATGCCGGGGGTGGCGTTGGCCCAGGCGGCGAGGGCCTCGGCGGCGCCGACGAGGCCCTCGGCGAGACCGGCGACCTCGCGCTCGGGCAGGGAGGGGTCGCGGCGGGCGTCCCGCGCCGCGACCAGGATCAGCCCGGTCACGAACGCGACCATCTCCTCACGCATCGCCGCCACCTCCGCCGCGAAGGGCTCGCCGTGCGTACGGGCCTGGAGGTGCAGTACGGCCCAGGCGTCCGGGTTGCGCGCGGTGTGCGAGAAGAACGCCCGCAGCCCCTCCCAGAGTTGGCGGTCGGCGGGCAGATCGGCGTTCACGCCCGCGCGTACGGCGGTGGTGAGCGCCTTGGCCTCACGCCGGATACAGGCCGTGAACAGGTCTTCCTTGGAGTTCAGGTACAGGTACACCAACGGCTTGGACACGCCCGCCAGTTCGGCGATCTCGTCCATCGACGCGGCCCGGTAGCCGCGCTGCCCGAAGGTCCGCACCGCCGCGTCCAGCATCTGCTGTTCCCGCACCGCGCGGGGCATCCGTTTGCTCTTCACAGCACCCATGCGGGCAAGCGTACGGTTCCGACGCCGCGTACGGACCTGGGCGTCGGGCGGGCGGTCTGTCCTACGCCGCCGCGAACGAACGGTCCTACGAAGCCTGACCCGACGTCGGCTGGGCGGCCTTGGCCTCCTCGACAGTCCCGGAGGTCCCGGAGGTCCCGGAGGTCCCGGAGGTCTTGGAGGTCTTGGTGGTCTCAGCCGACGGGGTCGGCTGGGTCCTCGCCTCGTCGTCGGCCTCGTCCTCCTGGCTGCGGTTGGCCGCGAGGTTGGACTTGACGCGGTCGATGGAGCGGTCGAGGCGGGGAGCGAGCTGGGCGGAGGCCCGGTCGCGCTCCTTGCGGAGGGCGATGAAGCTGATCGGGGCGGAGACCAGCAGGGAGAGGAGGACCATCCACATGCCGTTGGAGGCGCCGAGGCCGCGCGGGGCGACGCCGGAGTAGACGAGGGCCCAGACGACCACGAAGCAGCCCACGAAGATGCCGAGGCGCATCAGTGTGTAGCGGAGCATCTCAATCCACTCTTCCGTTCCGTTTCGGACCTGGCCCACAGTGCCCATATCACCTGGGGCATCGTCCAGTGAAGCACGATCGGCGGGGGATCTTGCAGGGGGGTGTGGGAGGGGCGGGCCGAGCGGTCAGGTCAGGGGCAGGAGCATCGTGATGTCGTCGCGGTGGTCGTCGGGAGCGACGCGGATGGCGCCGGGGACCCGGCCGACCTCCTTGTAGCCGCAGGAGGCGTAGAAGTGCTCCAGGCCGAGGCCGCCGCGGCAGCTGAGGCGGACGGCGCCTATGCCGTCGAAGTCGCGGGCCGCGGTCTCGGCCGCCCTCATGAGGTCGCGGCCGTAGCCCTTGCCCTGGTGGGCGGGGTGGACCATCACCGTGTACAGCCAGACCCAGTGGGTCATCAGGCGGTGGGTGTTGAAGCTGAAGAAGGCTGCGGCGGCGGGGGTGCCGTCGCCGTCCAGGCCGATGAGGAGGCGGTGCCTGCCCTCCGCCATGGCGGTCACGTGCTTCAGCAGCTCCGGGCGTATCGCCTCCGGGGTGACCGGAGGGACGAAGCCGACGGCTCCGCCCGCGTTGGAGACGTCTGCCCAGAGGGTGAGGATGTCGTCGTGGAGGGCGGGGGTGAGGGGCGGATCCAGTGTGAACGTAAGGGCCATACAGCGACAGTAGCCATTACAGTCGCGTGCCCTCAAGCGGGATCCCGCCCCTGCGGCCCCCTGCCGCGAAGAGCCCTCCGCATCAGACCCGCATCGGCTGGGGGGATTCCCTGCGCGACGGGTCCGGGCCGTCGTACTCCCGGATCACCTCGTAGCGGGTGTTGCGTTCCACCGGACGGAAGCCCGCGTCCCGGATCAGATCCAGCAGGTCCTCGCGGGTGAGCTTGTTCGGCGTGCCGTAGTTGTCCGCGTCGTGGGTGATCTTGTACTCCACGACCGAGCCGTCCATGTCGTCGGCGCCGTGCTGGAGCGCCAGCTGAGCGGTCTGGACGCCGTGCATGACCCAGAAGACCTTGACGTGGGGGACGTTGTCGAACAGCAGACGAGACACCGCGAAGGTCTTCAACGCCTCCGCGCCCGTCGCCATCTGCGTCCTCGCCTGGAGGCGGTTGCGTACCTTGCCGTCCCGCACGTCGACGAAGTCGTGCTGGTAGCGCAGGGGGATGAAGACCTGGAAGCCGTTCGTCTCGTCCTGGAGCTCACGCAGGCGCAGGACGTGGTCGACGCGGTGGCGGGGCTCCTCGATGTGGCCGTAGAGCATGGTGCAGGGGGTCTTCAGCCCCTTCTCGTGGGCCAGGCGGTGGATCCGCGACCAGTCCTCCCAGTGGGTGCGGTGGTCGACGATGTGCTGTCGGACCTCCCAGTCGAAGATCTCCGCGCCGCCCCCGGTCAGGGACTCCAGGCCCGCGTCGATCAACTCGTCCAGGATCTCGGACGCCGACAGGCCGCTGATCGTCTCGAAGTGGTGGATCTCCGTTGCCGTGAAGGCCTTCAGGGACACGTTCGGGAGGGCGGCCTTCAGCTCCTTCAGGGAGCGCGGGTAGTAGCGCCACGGGAGGTTCGGGTGCAGGCCGTTGACGATGTGCAGCTCGGTGAGGTTGTCGCCCTCCATCGCCTTGGCGAGCTTCACCGCCTCCTCGATGCGCATCGTGTACGCGTCCTTCTCCCCCGGCTTGCGCTGGAAGGAGCAGTACGCGCAGGACGCGGTGCACACGTTGGTCATGTTGAGGTGGCGGTTGACGTTGAAGTGGACGACGTCGCCGTTCAGCCGGGTCCGCACCTCGTGGGCGAGGCCGCCGAGCCACGCCAGGTCGTCCGACTCGTACAGCGCGATGCCGTCCTCGCGGGTGAGCCGCTCACCGGAGCGGACCTTCTCCTCCAGCTCGCGCTTGAGCCCGACGTCCATGCTCACACCTTTCTCCGAAGACCCTGTAAACCGTACGCCCCGTCTCCTACTCCTCCTCCGGCAGCTCACCCACCCGGTTCTCCCACTTCGTGGAGAGCACGATCGTCGTACGGGTCCGGGAGACGCCCTTCGTGCCGGAGAGCCGGCGGATGGTCTTCTCCAGGCCGTCGACGTCCGGGGCGCGCACCTTGAGCATGTACGAGTCGTCGCCCGCGATGAACCAGCAGTCCTCGATCTCCGCCAGGTCCCGCAGCCGGGTCGCCACGTCCTCGTGGTCGGTGGCGTCGGAGAGCGAGATGCCGATGAGCGCGGTCACGCCGAGGCCGAGGGAGGCCGCGTCGACGGTGGCGCGGTAGCCGGTGATGACGCCGGCCGCCTCCAGCCGGTTGATGCGGTCGGTGACACTGGGTCCCGACAGGCCGACGAGGCGTCCCAGCTCCGCGTAGGAGGCCCGGCCGTTCTCCCTCAGGGCCTGGATGAGCTGCCTGTCCACCGCGTCCATGCGATCGGTTGCCTTCCGCTGAAGAGTTGCGTTGTGGGTGATGGGTGATTCGTGAGGGGTGTTCGGTGAGATGAGAGCGGTGCGGGTGAGGTCACCCGTGGGAAGCGCGCGCCCGGCCGACGTCGCCCTCCCACCGCCGGTACAGGGTGTGCGGGACGCCGGCCGCGTCCAGCGCCCGTCCGGCGACGAAGTCCACCAGGTCCTGGATGTGCGTGGCCCCCGCGTAGAAGGCCGGGGAGGCGGGCAGCACGGTCGCGCCCGCCTCGTCCAGGGTCACCAGGTGCCGCAGGGTCTGTCCGTTCAGAGGGGTCTCGCGTACGGCGACGACCAGGCGCCGTCCCTCCTTGAGGGTCACGCTCGCCGCCCGCTGGAGCAGGTCCTTGCTCAGTCCCAGGGCGACGCCCGCGACGCACGCCGTCGACGCGGGGACGATCAGCATCCCCTTGACGGGGTACGAGCCCGAGGACGGTCCGGCGGCCAGGTCACCGGCGCTCCAGTGCCGTACGCGGTCGCCCTCAAGGTCCACGGCGAACGTGCCGGGCTTGCCGTCGGCCCCGCGGGACAGCCATTCCCGCAGGTCGTCGCGCCAGTGTGCGTCCCGGAAGGAGATTCCCGTCTCGTCCAGCAGGGTCAGCCGCGAGGCCCGGGACACCACGAGGTCGACGCTCTCGCCGGCGGCGAGGAGCGCGCGCAGCACGGCAGCGGCGTATGGGGTGCCGGATGCGCCGGAGACCCCTACGATCCAAGGCGTACGCGGCGTCTCTCCTGGCTTGGCTGGGTTCACGACACCGAGCCTATCCGGCGCCGCTGGGTGGGAACCTGCCAAGGGGGCCCGGCCGTTCCCCGGAGGGGACGAGTTGAGTCGGGGGTTCGACATGGCAGATGGAGTACGTGGGGCGCTGAGCCCGGAGCGGGAGTGGTCGCGCCGGGACCGTGCGAAGGCAGCCGCCAAGCTGATGGTGGGCTGGGTGGCACTGCTGTGGCTGCTCGAAGTGATCGACGTGGCGAGCGGTCACGCGCTGGACGACTTCGGCATCGTTCCGCGCTCGGTCCCCGAGCTGGTCGATGTCGTGCCCGCCGCCTTCGTCCACTTCGGCTTCGGTCATGTCGCCGCGAACAGCGTGCCGTTGCTGGTGCTCGGCTTCCTTTCGGCGCTCAGCGGCCTGCGCCGCTTCGCCGCCGTCTGCGCGCTGATCATCGTCGCGGACGGGCTGGGGGTGTGGCTGATATCCCCGGAGAACACGAACACGGCCGGTGCGTCCGGCGTCGTCTTCGGCCTCTTCGGTTTCCTGCTGGTCACCGGGTTCGTGGAGCGGCGGCTGCTCGGCGTCGCCGTCGGCGTCCTCATCGCCGCCGTCTGGGGCGGGTCGATCCTCGCGGGCATCGCCCCCACCGAGGCGGGCATCAGCTGGCAGGGGCATCTGATCGGGCTCGTGGCGGGGGTGGTGGCGGCGTTCCTGTTCCGGCGGCGCGCGTCCCGGTCCGTGGACGACCGGGTATAGGGCACGCGGTCAGCTGTCCTCGCGCGCCTTGGGATCCACCGGAAGCCGGTCCGTGGCGAGCGTCAGCCTGCCCAGCGGGGAGTCGACGGTGAGATCGACGCCGTACGGAAGCGTGTCACGGCCTCGGTAGCCGTCGGGGCCGGGGTTCCACATCGTGACGACATGGCCCTTGAGCGGGTCGAAGACCAGGTAGTTGGCGATGCCGCGGGAGGCGTACCGACGGGGCTTGTGTTCGTAGTCGCGGCGGATGCTGCCCTGAGAGACGACCTCGACGACGAGTTCGATGAGATCGGGCGAGTACGCGCCCTCGTTCTTCTCGACCTCCACTGCGGGAATGACGGCCAGGTCAGGGCAGAACTCGTTCTCGTCATCGAAGGGGAAGGCGACGTCGCTGGTGAAACCCCATTCCTCGGCCACCTGGTCCCGCAGCGCGTTCCACACCAGTCGGATGGTCTCCCCATGGTGTGGCTTGACCGGTCCCATCATGATGCTGCCCTCGACGATCTCCACGCGATAGCCGGGGAACATGTCCTCGAACCGGCTGAGCTGCGAGTGCAGGCGGTCAATGCCCGAGACGGTCACGCTGGCCTCCCTGGGGTTCCTGCCCTCGATGGTAAGCCGCACGGTATTCACACGGTCAGACCCCGAACCAGCAGATCGAGCAGCGCACACACGAACAGGGCGATGCCGATGAAGCCGTTGACGCTGAAGAACGCCCGGTTCAGGCGGGACAGGTCGTGCGGGCGCACGATGGTGTGCTCGTACACGAACGCGCCCGCGACGATCGCCAGGCCCAGCCAGAGGAAGGCACCCGCCTCCGTCACCACCGCGTACCAGACGAACAGGGCGGTGGTGAGGGCGTGGCAGGCCCGCGCCGCCCGGACCGCCGCCGGGATGCCGAAGCGGGCCGGGACCGACAGGACGCCGGACTCCCGGTCGGAGTCGACGTCCTGGCAGGCGTAGATGAGGTCGAAGCCGCCGATCCAGATGCCGACGGCGAGGCCGAGGATGACGGCGTCCCAGGACCACTGGCCGGTGATGGCGAGCCAGCCGCCCACCGGGCCCATCGCCTGGGCGAGGGCGAGGATGGCCTGGGGGTAGTTCGTGAAGCGTTTGCCGTAGGGGTAGACCACCATCGGGATCACCGCGACGGGGGCGAGGGCGAGGCAGAGGGGGTTCAGCAGGGCCGCCGCGCCCAGGAAGACGACGAGCGCTATCAGGGCGCCCGTCCAGGCGTGCTTCACCGACATCGCGCCGGTCACCAGTTCGCGCTGCGCCGTGCGCGGGTTCCGCGCGTCGATCTCGCGGTCGATGATCCGGTTGACCGCCATGGCGAAGGTCCGCAGGCCGACCATGCAGACGGTGACCAGGAGCAGCCGGGTCCAGTGGATGTTCCCGTCCAGCTGGAACATGGCGGTCAGGGACGCGATGTACGCGAAGGGCAGCGCGAAGACCGAGTGCTCGATCATCACCAGGCGGAGAAAGGCCTTGGTACGCCCCGGCTGGGGAATGGCGGCGGAGGCGCTGCTCACAGGCCGTACTCCTTCCAGCGGCGGTCCACCAGGGCCGCCGTGTCCGGGTCCGACTCCACCATGTCCGGCCAGCCCCCGTCGCGGGTGTAGCCCTCCTCGATCCACTTCCTCGTGGCGTCGATGCCCGCCTTTCCGCCCCAGAACTGCTGGTACGAGGCGTGGTCCAGATGGTCCACCGGGCCCTCGACGACCGTGAGGTCGCGGGCGTAGTCCGTGTTGCCGAGTGCGCGCCAGGCGACCTCGTGCAGGTCGTGGACGTCGCAGTCGGCGTCCACCACCACGATCAGCTTGGTCAGGGACATCATGTGGGCGCCCCAGATCGCGTGCATGACCTTCTGCGCGTGCTTGGGGTACTTCTTCTCGATCGAGACGATCGCGCAGTTGTGGAAGCCGCCCGCCTCGGGGAGGTGGTAGTCCACGATGTCCGGGACGATGATCTTCAGGAGGGGGAGGAAGAAGCGTTCCGTCGCGCGGCCCAGGGGCCCGTCCTCCGTCGGCGGGCGGCCCACCACGATCGACTGCAGCAACGGCCGCTTCCGCATCGTGACGCAGTCGATCTTCAGGGCGGGGAAGGGTTCCTGCGGGGTGTAGAAGCCGGTGTGGTCGCCGAAGGGGCCCTCGGGGAGCGTCTCGCCGGGCTCCAGCCAGCCCTCGATCACGACCTCCGCCTGCGCCGGCACCTGCAACGGCACCGTCTTGCAGTCGACCATCTCGATCCGCCTGCCCGCGACGAACCCGGCGAACAGGTACTCGTCGATGTCGCCGGGGAGCGGGGCCGTGGAGGCGTACGTCACCGCCGGCGGGCAGCCGAAGGCGATGGCGACCGGGAGCCGCTCGCCGCGCTTGGCGGCGACCTGGTAGTGGTTGCGGCTGTCCTTGTGGATCTGCCAGTGCATGCCGATGGTGCGCTTGTCGTGGCGCTGGAGGCGGTAGAGGCCGAGGTTGCGTACGCCGGTCTCGGGGTGCTTGGTGTGGGTGAGGCCCAGGTTGAAGAAGGAGCCGCCGTCCTTCGGCCAGGTGAAGAGCGCGGGGAGTGCGTCGAGGTCGACGTCGTCGCCCCGGAGGACCACCTCCTGCACGGGGGCGCTGTCCGGCTTCACCTTCTTCGGCGGGACATGGGTCATCGCGCCGAGCTTCCCGAACGCCTCGCGCACGCCCACGAAGCCCTGCGGCAGCTCGGGCTTGAGCAGACCGCCGATCTTCTCGCTGATCTCGCCGTAGGACTTGAGGCCGAGGGCTTTCAGCAGGCGGCGGTCCGTGCCGAACACGTTCATCGCGAGGGGCATCGAGGAGCCCTTCACGTTCTCGAAGAGCAGGGCGGGGCCGCCGGCCTTGTTGACCCGGTCGACGATCTCCCCGACCTCCAGACACGGGTCGACTTCGGCCTTGATGCGCTTGAGATCGCCCTCGCGCTCCAGTGCGCGGAGCAGGGAGCGAAGATCGTCGTAAGCCATGGGGCCAAGTATCCCCGAGGGGCTACCCTGGCCCCGTCACGGGGCCCGGCACACGGTCCCGCCGTCACGGCCGGGCCCCGCACTCGGCCCCGCCGTCCTTCCGGAGGGCCGGTCGCCCGGTCCGCCACCGCTTCCAGGGGGCTGTTCCATGCTCAGGGTGTTGCTGTACCTCGTACCGCTGGCGCTGACGATCTACGCGTTCATCGACTGCCTCAACACCCCCGAGGACGAGGCGAAGCACCTGCCGAAGATCGCCTGGGTGTTCATCATCCTGCTCTTCTGGATCGTCGGCCCGGTCGCCTGGATCTTCGCCGGCAAGGTGCGCGGCGGCGCCACGGGTGGCGGCGGCCCCTCCGAGCGGCCCCGGGGCCGCCGTACGGCCTACGTCGCCCCCGACGACAACCCCGAGTTCCTGAAGTCCCTCTCCGACGGCAACAAGCCCGCCGGCTCCGCCAGGGACGACGACCCCCTCCTCAAGAGCTGGGAGGCCGATCTGCGCCGCCGCGAGGAGGAGCTGAAGCGGCAGGAGGAGGAGAAGAGGCGGGGCGAGAAGAAGGACAGCGAGGAGTAGCGGCGCGCCGGGGCGTACGGACGTCGAGGACGGGGAGAGCACGCGCCCGCCTTCGCCCCGGGCGGTGCCCGCCCCTCTTCACGGACGAGGTGCGCCCTCGTCAAGCCGGTCCAGGACCGCCCGGCCGACCCGGCCACCGACTGGCACTGGGAGCCGAAGGGGTCGTTCCGCGCGCTGGCGCGGGCGTACGGCCGCGCCAGCGCGCTGAGGAGCGGATCTCCGGGCACGTGGTCCCTGCCTTTCGCGGGCAGAGTGAGGTCATGGACCATGCACAGGCACGCGTATGGCTGGCCCCCGCCGTCGAGGAGGCGCGGGCCGGGCTCGCCGAGGGCGGCATCCCGGTCGGGGCGGCGCTCTACGGGCCCGACGGCACCCTCCTCGGGCGGGGGCGGAATCGGCGGGTCCAGGACGGCGACCCCTCGACGCACGCCGAGACGGCCGCGTTCCGTGCGGCGGGGCGGCAGCGGACGTATCGCGGTACGACGATGGTGACGACGCTGTCGCCGTGCTGGTACTGCTCCGGCCTGGTACGGCAGTTCGGGATCTCCCGGGTGGTGGTGGGGGAGGCGGTCACCTTCCACGGCGGGCACGACTGGCTCGCCGAGCACGGCGTGGGGATCGTGGTGTTGGACGACCCGGAGTGCGTGTCCCTGATGCGCGACTTCATCAAGAACAACCCGGCACTGTGGAATGAGGACATCGGTGAGTGAGCCCCCGAAGCCCACGGCCCCCGGCAACCCTGGCGGCCCCGCCGGTCCCACCGGCCCCCGCATCCCCACCATCGACCTTCGCCCCTGGCTCCACGGCGGCCCCGAAGCCCGCGCCGCCCTCGCCCGTACCGTCGACGAGGCCCTGCGGACCGCCGGCTTCCTCCTCGTCACGGGCCACGGCGTCGACCCGACACTGCGCACCCGCGTCCGGGAGGCGGCCCGTGCCTTCTTCGCCCTCCCCGTCGAGGCCAAGCAGGCGTACGAGGTGAAGGTCGGCGGGCGCGGGTGGCTCGGGCCGGGGGCCGAGGCGAACGGGTACGCGGAGGGTACGCGGACCCCGCCGGACCTCAAGGAGTCGCTGACGTTCGCGACGCACGAGCCGTTCGACGACCCGGTGGTGAACGCGGAGTGGTACCAGCCGAACGTCTGGCCGGCAGAGGTGCCGGAGCTGCGCGCGCTCTGCGAGGAGTACCTGGCGCGGATGGGCGAGCTGGAGAACCGGCTCCTCTCCCTCCTCGGCGAGGCCCTGGGCCTGGAGCCCGACTTCTTCTCCCGCCACATGAGCCACCCCACCTACGGCTTCAACATCAACTGGTACCCGGGCAGGGAGGTCGTCGGCGACCCGGTGCCGGGCCAGTTCCGCGTCGGCCCGCACACCGACTTCGGCACGGTCACGATCCTCGACCGGCAGGCCGGGAAGGGCGGGCTCCAGGTGTACACGGACGAGGGCGGCTGGGAGGACGCCCCGTACGACCCGGACGCCTTCACCGTCAACATCGGTGACCTGATGGCCCGTTGGACCGGCGACCGCTGGCGTTCCGGCCGCCACCGCGTTTTGCCACCCCCGGCCGACGAGCCCGCCGAGGAGCTGATGTCGCTGGTCTACTTCGGTGAGTGCACACCGGGCACGGTCGTGGAGTCCGTACCCGCGCCGGTGGGGCGGGTGGCGTACCCGCCGGTGGACTCGCACGTGTACCTGCGGGAGAAGCTGGACGCGATCACCGTGGGCTGAGCCCCGAAGAAGTCGGCTTGTATCGAGCATTTGACACAAGATCGTGATCACGGCATCTTGTACTCGCTGCTTGATACAAGATGATCCGGGGGGATCTCCATATGCTCGGCACCGCCCCACTGCACTACCGGCTCCTCGACCACGCCGACCACTACGCCCGCTGGTCCGGTCTGGCCATCGGCATCGTGATCGCGCAGGCGCTGTCCACGCTGGGGGACGTCGAGTTCGAGCAGCGCGTCGTGTTCGCCATCACGGCCTTCGGCCTGTGCGCGGTGGCCGGTGTCCTGCTCGCCGACGCCCTGACCCTGCGCCCCCAGGAGGCGGTGCGCACCGCGAGTCTCGCCCCGCGCCTGGTCAGAGACCACGTACCACCGCACATGGGCCCCCTGATCGCCCTCCAGGGGGTCTCCCTCGCCGCCCTGCTGGTGATCACGGCCGCCACGGCCTCCGTCGACCCCGACCGCGCATTCAGCACCGGGAAGGTCCTCACCATCACCTGCAACGGGATGCGCGCGACCGCCGGCCCCTGGCCAGGCCTGTACTACAGCCTCCCGATGTTCGGCGCGCTCGCCATAGCCACCCCCACCTGCGTCTGGGCCCTGCGCCGCATCGCCCACGGTCCGGGCGAGGAGCAGCAGCGCCGCGACCGCGCGTGGGCGGTCACCGGGGCCTGGGGCCTGCTGGTGTCGAGCCAGCAGCTGTACGCCGTGCTGATGGTCTCCGTCTCGCTGACGGAGACGGGCTGCGCCGGCGTGCTGGGCGCGCTCACCTTCTGGGTGTTCTACCCCCTGGCCCTGCTGAACCTGTTCACCGTCGTCTGGTCCCTGGTCACCGTGGTGGCACCGCGGGCCGTCGACGACGAGGCAGTGGCAGAGGGGTCCTTCGACGATGAGTGAGGCCGCCGTCCGCGTCGACACCACCAGCCAGGTACCGCCGTACGAGCAGATCCGGGCGCAGCTCGCCGCGCTGATCGTCACCGGCCGGCTGACCGAGGGCGAACGGCTGCCGACGGTACGCCAACTGGCCACAGACCTCGGTCTGGCGCCGGGCACGGCGGCCCGCGCCTACCGTGAGCTGGAGGCCGCCGGGCTGATCCGCACCCGTCGCGGCGCGGGCACCCGGGTCGCGGCGCCCCCGACCGGCCCGGCCCGCCCCCACCCCGTCCAACTAGCGACGCTCGCCCGCGATTTCACCTCGTCCGCCCGCGCCCTGGGCGCCGACACCGAGGCCATCCTGAACGCCGTCCGCGACGCCCTGACCCGGACCCTCCCCGAGCGGCCCCCGTCCGCCCCTCAAAGGGGAACGTCCTCCAGCGGCTCCAGCACCGAGTAGTCGCCGAAGCTCCGGCGGTAGCGCAGATGCCGTGTCTCCTGCGTGTGCTTGCGCTGCCACTCCTCCACCGCCGCCGGATCACTCCGCACGCCCGACTCCGCGCCGCACTCCGTCTCGTCGCCCGACACGCACCGCGCCTCGTACTCCGGCTCCGCCGTCGTGTCCTGCGCGATGACGTACGGCACGTACCGGAAGACCAGCCTGGCGCGGGCGACTCCGCCGTGGCCGCGGCGCCGGTGGTGCCGCAGCAGGACGTTCGCGTCGGTCTCCGCGCTGCGGTCGTACCGGGCCCGCGCCTCCTCCCGCCGTACGGCTCGTCACAGGCCGCGCAGCCGGACACCGGAACGGGCGGACGGCCGAGCTCGACCTCGTCTCGTCGGCGCACGGTCACATCCTCCTCTTCGTCCGCTGGTTGGCCGCCTTCACCTGGGCCCCGATCCGCTCCGCCGTGGTCGCCGGCAGCAGCGTCGCCGGGTCCGCCTCCCACTCCCGGCCGCCACCCACCGGGCGCAGCATCGCGTACGGCCCGACCCTGTCCCGGTACTCCCCCACGCACCGCGTCCGCGGATCGCAGACAAGCTGCCCCTCTGGTTCCACGCGCACTCCACAACCCTGTCGTCACTCTGGGTGTACACGGCATCGCCGACGGGAACGGTCGCTATCAATGCGGTACGTGTGGCACTGGACCTCTGCCACGGACAGCACGAGGGGGACGTCATGACGCGGCGGACCGCGGAGGGGGGCGGCGGGGCCGGGAGTTCGGTGCTGTTCGGCGAGGTGCTGCGGCACTTCCGCGAGGCGGCGCTGTTGACGCAGGAGGCACTGGCGAAGGAGATCCCGTGCGACCGGTCGCAGGTGGCGAAGATCGAGGTGGGCACGCGGGTCCCGAGCGAGCAGTTCGCGAAGCGGTGTGACGAAGTGCTGGACACGGGTGGGGTGTTGGCTCGCATCTGGGCCAAGGTGGACTGGTATCCGGAGGTCCAGCATCCCGACTGGTTCGAGCGCCGGGTGGAGATGGACGCGGTGGCCGTCGGGCCACGGGAGTACCAAGAGCAGCTTATCCCGGGCCTGTTGCAGACTCCGGCCTACACACACGCGCTGTTCTCCCAGGTCTTGACCGGTGACGAGGCGGACGAACGCGTCCGCGCCAGGATGAGCCGCCAGCCACGCCTCCTGGCCGACGGTGGTCCGCTGTATGTCGCGGTCCTGGACGAGAGCTGCCCGCGCAACGCGGTCGGGAGCCCGGAGGCCATGCGTGACCAGTGCGCGCATCTTCTCAGCGTCGGACGACGGCCCAACATCCGCGTCCAGGTGGTCCCGGCGGATCTCTACGGACTCATCCGCCCCAAGGTCTCGATGTCGCTGATCGACCTGCCCGGCGAGCGGTGGGTCTACTCGGAGTCGCAGCACAGCGGCCACTCCACCAACGATCCGACGGTCTACGCCCGCGACGGCCAGACCTATGATGTGCTCAGAGCGGACATCCCGTCAGCCCGCGAGTCCGCCGCTCTGATCAGCGACGTGATGGAGGGGTACGCGCGTCATGGACAGGTACGACCTGAGCGCGGCGATCTGGATCAAGAGCAGCCACAGCGGCGACAACGGCGGCAACTGCGTCGAAATCGCCCCCGCTATCCCCGACGTCGTCCCCGTCCCTGACAGCAGGAACCCTGACGGTCCGGGCCACGACGGCGAGCAGCCCGCACGCCGCGTACGTGTCGGGCCGGGCGGCCGGTGGTCCTGATCGACAACGTGCAGGAGGCGGCCGGGCGGCGGCTGATGGAGTCGGTGCTGCGGAACCCGGCCGACGGCAGGGCCGACCAGGTGCCGTTCTTCGCCGGACTGCGGGGGCAGGGGCACCCGGCGCTGCGGAACGCGGCCCGCCGCACACTGCCGGAAATGGCACGCACCTGCGGCTGGACGCCGGGCGCCACCCCCTCGTCCCGAGCCCTGCTGATCCCACTCCCACCGCTCTCCCCCGAGGGCACGCTCCGCACCATCGGCGCGTCCTGCCCGAGCGTGCCGCCCCCCTCCCCCAACTGCCTGACACCACACACCGGTTGACCGCCTCCAGCCCGCTCGGCAGAACCCTGATCGCCGAGTCGGCCCGCCAGACCTGCCCCGAGGGGCACCACCCTCGCCGAGCTGCTGTCGGCCGACATGGCCGTGCACGACGACGACCACGACGGACACCCGCCCTGCCCACGACGTACTCCTGTGGCGGGCTTCCAGGAACTGGCCGGACGACGCGGTCGCGGGCCGCCCGCCGCGCGTGGGATGACCAGTGGTCTCGCCCCCGCCGCCCCTACCCGCCCCTCCCCCACTCTCGGCTACGGGTGGGTGGGGGCTGGTCCCGAGGTTCCC
This sequence comes from Streptomyces sp. TG1A-60, assembly GCF_037201975.1. Classification (NCBI taxonomy): domain Bacteria; kingdom Bacillati; phylum Actinomycetota; class Actinomycetes; order Kitasatosporales; family Streptomycetaceae; genus Streptomyces; species Streptomyces sp. TG1A-60. Next base: position 3,342,100 of record NZ_CP147520.1, read on the forward strand.
CGCGCCCCTGAAAGCAAAGAGGGGACCGACATCAGCGGCGCGACTCGACCAGGACCTCGATCCCGTCGAGCACCCGGTCGAGCCCGAAGTCGAACTCGATGTCGCCCTCGTCCCCGTGCTCGAACACGCCCGAGCGGAGGAGCCGCGCGATGGCGGGGTGCCGCTCGGCGTCGGCGAGCGCCCCGAGCGCCGCCGCGTAGCGCCGCAGTGACTCGTCGGGCCCGACCCCGCTCGCTCGCATCCCGGCCTCCAGGTCGGACGTCAGCACGGATTCGTTCCGTACGTAGCCGCCCACCAGCATCAGCACGGAGAGCTTCTCCTCCTCGCGCAACCCGGTGCCGTCCAGCCCCGCGAGCGCCGCCTCCATCCAGGCCAGGGAGTTGGGGCCGATGGGCGGTCCCGACGTCGGGATGCGCAGCACCCACAGGTTCCGACGGAAGACCGCCCGCTGTGCCCGCGCCCACCACGCGAGGCACTCGCGCCACCCCGTACCGGACGGCGGCCCCTCGGGCGGCGCGCCTACGGCCGCCTCCACCATCAGCACATAGAGCTCGCCCTTGGCGCCGACGTAGCGGTAGAGCGACATGGTCGAGACGCCGAGTTCCTTGGCGACCCGCCCCATGGACACCGCGCCGAGCCCCTCGGTGGCCGCGATCCACACGGCCGTGTCCACGATCCGGTCCAGGCTCAGCCCGGGCCGCGGCCCCTTCGCCGGACGTTCCCGCAGACCCCAGGCCACTTCGAGGCTCGCGGGCAGCCCCGTCCCGCTCTCCGTGTCCGCCATGTACGCCTCCCTCGTCGTCCCGGTCGCCATCCGGTCTTCGACTCCGGCTTGACGCACATCCTATTTCTGCGTAACCCTTACACAGTAACGCGTAAGGGTTACGCAGTTGAAGTGGACAGAGACAGAGATGAGGGGCGATGCCAAAGCACCCGTCCGACCCGCGCCCGGCCGATCCGCACCCGGCCATCGAGGCGACCGGCCTGACCAAGTCCTACGGTGACCTTCAGGTCCTGCGCGGTGTGGACCTCACCGTCCCGCGTGGCGCCGTACACGCACTGCTCGGCCCCAACGGGGCGGGCAAGACCACCGCCGTACGTATCCTGGCCACGCTCTCGACCGCCGACGCGGGCACGGCCCGGGTGGCCGGCCACGACATCCGCACCGCGCGCTCCCGGGTCCGCCGGGCGATCAGCCTGACCGGTCAGTTCGCGGCGGTCGACGAGATGCAGACGGGCACCGAGAACCTGCGCATGATGACCCGCCTGGCAGGCCACGGCCGGCCGGCCGCGCGCACCAGGGCGGCGGAACTCCTCGACCGCTTCGACCTCACCGACGCGGCCGACCGCCTGGTGAAGACGTACTCCGGGGGCATGCGCCGCCGCCTGGACCTGGCCGCTTCCCTGGTCGGCGACCCCGAGGTGATCTTCCTCGACGAGCCGACCACGGGCCTGGACCCACGCAGCCGCGCCGCCCTCTGGGACGTCGTACGAGAACTGTCCGCCCAAGGCACCACGGTCTTCCTGACCACCCAGTACCTGGAAGAGGCCGACCGGTTGGCGGACCGCATCGCCGTACTCGACAAGGGCGTCCTGACTGCCGAAGGCAGCTCGGCCGAGTTGAAGCGACGGGTCGCGGGCCACCGCCTCGACCTGGTCCTCGCCGACTCGGCGAGCTATCTGCGCATGGTCCCCAGGGCGACGTACACCGACCCCGACACCCGCACCCTGGGCATCCCCACCGACGGCTCGGCCGCCCACATCCGCGCCCTGCTGGACGAGTTGGACCCCACCCGCACCACCATCGCGAGCTTCTCGGTCCACACGGCGACCCTCGACGACGTCTTCCTCGCACTCACCCGATCCCCCGCCGCGGAGCCCGCCCATGTCTGACGCCCTGATCATGACCGGCCGCTCACTGCGCCTGAGCCGCCGCAACCTCGACGCCCTCATCACCTCGATGGCCCTGCCGGTGATGCTCCTGCTGGTCTTCGTCTACTTCTTCGGCGGCGCGATCGACACCGGCACGCGGTACGTCACCTACGTCGTCCCCGGTGTCCTCCTCCTCTGCGCTGGCTTCGGCGCGGCCAACACGGCGATGGCGGTGACGGAGGACCTCAAGAGCGGCATCATCGACCGCTTCCGCTCGCTGGACATCGGCGGCACCCCGATCCTCACCGGCCACGTACTGGCATCGGCGGTCCGCAACCTGGTGGCCACCACCCTGGTCCTCTGCCTGGCCCTCGCCATCGGCTTCCGGCCCGTGGCCACCCTCTCGGGCTGGCTGGCGGCGACGGCCGTCCTCCTGATCTACATCCTCGCCCTCTCCTGGTTCTCGGCCGCGATCGGTCTCTTCGTCAAGTCCTCCGAAGCGGCAGGCGGCTTCACCTTCCTCGTCAGCTTCCTCCCCTACCCCAGCAGTGCCTTCGTCCGGACCGACACGATGCCCGGCTGGCTCCAGGGCTTCGCGGCCCATCAGCCGGTGACCCAGGTGATCGAGACACTTCGGGGGCTGCTGCTCGGGCAGCCGGTGGGAACCACTCCGTGGGTGGCGCTGGCCTGGTGTGCGGGAATTCTGGCGGTCTCGGTGGGCGCTTCGGGGCTTCTGTTCAGGAGGCGGACGGCGTGAGACGCGACGCCCACGCCGCCGCGGCCCCTTCTGCGCGGGACCGGATAGCGGCGGGGCTCTACGGCCGTTGTCCGGCCCCGTCCGAACCCCCCACGGGTCAGCCGGGATCCGCGACGGCCCGGTACAGCGCGAGGCCGGTTCCCGTGACCTGCGTCACAAAAGAACCGGCCTTCGGTGTACGGCGGTTGTACGGGACGGGAGGGGGCGGGCCTTGGTCAGCCGACGTCCGCGTAGGAGTGCTTGCCGCTGACGAAGATGTTGACCCCGTAGTAGTTGAACAGCCAGCAGGCGAAGGCGGCGAGCGCGATGTACGCGGCCTTGCGGCCTTTCCAGCCGGCCGTGGCGCGGGCGTGCAGGTAGGCGGCGTAGCACACCCAGGTGATGAAGGACCAGGTCTCCTTGGGGTCCCAGCCCCAGTAGCGGCCCCACGCGTCACCGGCCCAGATGGCGCCCGCGATGATCGTGAACGTCCACAGGGGGAAGACGGCGGCGTTGACGCGGTACGAGAACTTGTCGAGGGACGCCGAGGCGGGCAGCCGCTCCATGACGGACGTCGCGAAGTGGCCGGGCCTGCCGCCGCTCGCCAGCTTGCTCTCGTAGGAGTCCTTGAAGAGGTACAGGACCGTGCCGACCGCGCCCACGTAGAAGACGGCGCCGCAGAAGATCGCGGTGGAGACGTGGATGTACAGCCAGTACGAGTGGAGGGCGGGTACCAACTGGTCGCTGGCGGTGTACAGGACGGTGACGGCGAGACCGAGATCGAGGAGGACCGACGTGATCAGCGGGAGGCCGAGCCAGCGGACGTTCTTCTTCAGCGCGAGCAGCGAGAGGTACACGCCGACGGCCACGGTGGAGAAGGTGATGTTGAACTCGTACATGTTGCCCCACGGCGCCCGCTGCACCGACAGGGCCCGCGTGAGCACACCGCAGAACTCGACGGCGAAGGCGAGCACGGTGAGGGACACGGCGATGCGGCCGTAGAGGTCGCCCTGCTCGTCCCCGCCGTGGGCGCCGGGCCCGTCCGGCACGTCCCGCGCGCCGGCGGCGGCCCGCACGATCACCTGGGGCCGCTCCAGCACGCCGGTCCCACCGGCCTTCCTCACCGTGACGGCGGGCGCGTCCGCCGTCTTCGCCGCCTTGCCGGCGTCGGCGTCGGCGGTCAGCGCAGCGGCCGTCCGGCCGACCTTGCTGCGGCTGCCGAAGAGCCATTCGGCGATGTACGCGAAGAAGGCCAGGGTGTACACGGCCATCGCGGAGTAGATCAGCGTGTTGCTGATGTTCGCGAGGTTCTCGTTCGTCGCGGCGGCGAGAGTCACTTCTCAGACCCTTCGGAAGGTACGACTGGAGGTTCGGGGGCGGGGTTCTCGGGGTCGGGCTCGGGCTCGGCGGCCGTCGGGGCCTCGGCGTGCACGGCGGCGGCCAGGTCCCCCAGCTCCTCCGCCACCTTCGCGGACTCGCTGCGGCCGAGGCCCGCCATCTCCACCACGGTGGTGCCGTCCGGGCCGGCGGTCGCGCGGACCCAGACGCGGCGGCGCTGGATGAAGAGGGAACCGGCGAGGCCGGCGATGGCGGCGAGGGCGCCGGCCAGGGCCCAGCCGCTGCCGGGCTGCTGGGTGACCTGGAAGCCCGCCCACTCCTTGACGCCGTCGAAGGTGATCGTGCCGTTGCCGCCGGGCAGCGCCATGGACTCCCCGGGCTCCAGGTTCTCCCGCACCTGCTCGCCCTTGGCGTCCTTGTACGCCGTCATGTTCCGCTTCTCCATCTGGTACACGCTCTGCGGCACCCCCGCGTTGACCCCGAGGTCACCGTGGTACGGCTGCAGGTTCAGCCGGGGATTGAGCAGCGCGGGGAACTGCGAGACCACAGCGGTGTCCGGCCCGCCGTAGGTCGGCAGGAAGAACGCCTGGATGCCGAGCTGCTCCCCCTTCCCCTTCGCGTTGTGGTAGCCGTCCAGCACCTTGATCACCCCGGAGGAGGTGACGTTGGAGTCCAGCGGCAGCAGCGGCACCGCGTCACTGAAGACGACCTCGCCCTTGCCGTCCCGGACGGTGATGACCGGGGCGTACCCGTGGCTGACGAGGTAGACCTTCGAGTCGCCGATCTCCAGCGGCTTGTTGACCTCGATCCTGGTCGGCTTCTCCTCGCCGTCGGCGCCGACGGCGTAGTCCACGGAGGCCTCGAAGATCCGCGGGGTGCCCCTGTTGGGCCCGCTGGGCTCGTAGGTGCCCCGGAAGTTCTTGAGGCCGAAGCTGAACGGGTTGAGGTCGTCGGCGCTGAAGAGGTTGCCCGACTTGAAGTCGTCGTACTGCGTGAGGGTGTTGGCGAAGCCGTCGCCCTCGACGATCAGCTTGTTGCCCTCGGACCGGTAGAGCTGGCCCCAGGCGAAGGCGACGAGCATCACGATCAGGGCGATGTGGAAGGCGAGGTTGCCCGCCTCCCGCAGATAGCCCTTCTCGGCGGCGACCGCGTCCCCGGCCACGTGCGCGCGGAACCGGCGCCGCTTCAGCGCCTTCAGCGCGACCTCGCGCACCTGCTCAGGCTCCGCCTCCGTACGCCAGGTCGCGTACGCGGGCAGCCGGGTCAGCCGCTTGGGCGCGCCCGGCGGCCGGCCGCGCAGCTGGCCGACGAACTGCCAGGTGCGGGGCACGATGCAGCCGATGAGCGAGACGAACAGCAGGATGTAGATCGCCGAGAACCACACCGAGCTGTAGACATGGAACAGTCCGAGCTTCTCGTAGACCGGCCCCAGCGTGTCGTGCCGCTCCATGAAGTCGGCGACCCGGGTCGCGTCCTGCCCCGACTGCGGGATCAGCGAGCCGGGGATCGCCGCGAGCGACAGCATGAACAGCAGCAGCAGCGCGACCCGCATGGAGGTCAGCTGCCGCCAGAACCAGCGGGCCCAGCCGATCACTCCCAGGGAGGGCAGGTGGGGCGCGTCCTCCCGTGGCGCGGTGGACAGCCTCGAGCCGACGGTGTCGAGGTCGCCGTCGTCGGTGGCCCGGCCGGGAGCGGCGGTCTCACGTCCGTCGCCCGTCTCGCGCCGGCCGGCGTTCTTCTCACGGTTGCCGGAGTCGGTCGTCGTCATTGGCTCAGATCCCAGGGGTGAAGCCGGTGGACCAGACCTGCATCTCCTGAATGATGCGGTCCCAGGCGCCGGTCAGCATCAGCAGTCCGATCGTGATCATCATGCCGCCGCCGACGCGCAGCACCCACGCGTAGTGCCGCTTGACCCAGGCGAAGGCGCCGAGCGCCTTGCGGAAGGCCACCGCGGCGAGCACGAAGGGCAGGCCCAGCCCCAGACAGTACGCCACCATCAGCAGGGCCCCGCGCCCGGCGCTGGCCTGGTCGAGAGCGAGGAAGTTGACCGTGGCGAGGGTCGGGCCGATGCAGGGCACCCAGCCGATGCCGAAGAGCGCGCCGAGTATCGGGGCACCCACGAGACCGGTGGCCGGCCTGGTGTGGAAGCGGTACTCCCGCTGGGTCAGCCAGGGCATCAGCCCCATGAAGAAGAGGCCCATGACGATCATGAGCACGCCGAGCACCTTGGTGAGTACGTCCTGGTGCTCCAGCAGGGTCCGGCCGAAGTACCCGAAGAGCGCGCCGCTGGAGACGAACACCACGGTGAACCCGAGCACGAACAGTCCGGCCCCGGCCGCCATCCGCCCCTTGCGGGCGTCGGCCAGGTCGGTGCCGCCGACTCCGGTGACGTACGACAGGTAGCCGGGCACGAGCGGCAGTACGCAGGGCGAGAAGAAGGAGACGAGTCCGCCGAGGACGGCGATCGGCAGGGCGAGCAGCAAAGCCCCGCCGGTGAGGGTCGACGTGACGTCGGCGGCGGTCGTGGTCAGCACGGTGGTCGTGGTCGGCGCGGACGTCCCGGGCACGTCACTTCTCCGCGAGGATCGGCTTGAGCATCTTGCGCAGCTTCTCCTCGCTGAGCGCCTGCTGGGTGCGCGCCGCGAGCTTCCCGTCCCGGTCGATGACGAGCGTGGAGGGGATCAGCTGCGGGTTGAGCGAGCCCTTCTCGAAGCGCAGCAGCAGCTTGCCGGTGGGGTCGTACAGGCTCGGGTAGTCGACCTTGAACTGCTTCTCGAAGGCGACCGCCGGCCGGGTGCTGGTGTCCCGCGTGTTGATGCCGACGAACTGCACGCCCTGGTCGGCGAGATCCGCGGACACCTTCACCAGGTTGGGCGCCTCGGCGCGGCACGGCGCGCACCAGGAGCCCCACACGTTCAGCACGATGATCTTGCCTCTGTAGGCGGACGACACATCGAGCCGGTCGCCGTCGATGGTCTTCCCGGAGAGGTCGGGAGCGTCGTCCCGCTCGCCCTTCTCCACCGTCGCGATCCCGTCGGTGCCGGTGATGAACCCGGTCCCACCGCCGCCGCCCTCGATGCCCCCGCCCGAGCAGGCGGAGAGCGCCAGCACCAGGGCCGTGGCCCCGGCGGAGAGCAAAGCGGCACGACTGCGGCTCGTACGGACACTCATGTGAAAAGTTTCGCATGCCCGTTTCGTGGTCTTGCGGCGGGGTCCGGAGCGGTCGCGCGGCACCCCGGAGAGCGGGCATACGGCGAGGTCAGACAGCCGAACCGACCTTCAGGAACTCCTTCCAGCCGGCCGGCGGACGCTGCCCGACCCCGAGGGCCTGGAGCTGGGCGAGGACCTCCGGCGGCTGGACGTCCATCCAGTCCACGAACTGGCGGAAGGAGACGATCCGTATGTCCCCGTCCGTGGCCTTCTCCCTGGCCCGTGCGATGTGCTTCAGGGACTCCTCGACGGCGTCCATGTAGACCCCGCCGTTCCACTCCTCGAAGTGGTTGCCTATGAACAGCGGTGCCCGGTTCGTCTCGTACGCGCGCTGGAACCCGGCCACGTACGCGCCGGTCGCCTGGGTGCGGTAGGCCGGGTGGTTGGCGGGCGGGGCCTGGGTGGAGTTCTGGGACTGGTTGTACATGATGTTGTAGTCCATCGAGAGCACCTCGAAACCGCGCCCCGGGAAGGGTATGGACTGCAACGGCAGATCCCACACGCCCTGCTTCCTGCGGGGCCAGACCTGGAGGCCGCCGGGCGAGGAGGAGTCGTAGCGCCAGCCGAGCTCGCGCGCGGTGGGCAGCAGGTTCTCCTGCCCCAGCAGACACGGTGTCCGGCCGCCGATCAGCTCCATCTCGTAGTCGAAGGGCAGCGGTTCGACGTCGGTCCAGCCGCTGTTGGTCCTCCACTCCTTGACGAACGCCTTCGCCTGGTCGATCTCGCTGCGCCACTGCTTCGGTGTCCACCTGCCGACCGAGCCGAAGCCGTCGCCGCAGAAGTGGCCGTTGAAGTGGGTGCCTATCTCGTGGCCGTCGAGCCAGGCCGTCCGCAGGTGGCCCAGCGTCGACTTGATGTGCTCGTCGGTCAGATAGCCGATGTCGGAGGCGCCGGGCGCGTTGTTCGGCGGGAGGTACTTGCGCTTCTTCGACTCGGGGAGGACATAGATCCCGGAGAGGAAGAACGTCATGTGGGCGCCGTGGTCCCGCCCCGCCTTCAGGAACCGCTCGAAGAGGCCGTTCCCGACGTCCCCGGCACCGTCCCAGGAGAAGACCACGAACTGCGGGGGCTTCTCCCCCGCCGCCAGCGGCCTCGGCTTGTCCGGCTGGTTCGGCTGCCTGCCCGTGTCGGCGGTCGACCCGTCCCCGAGCGGCTTCACCGGGTTCTCCGGCTTCCCCTTCCCCTTCCCGGGGTTCTTGCCGCCGTCCCCGGATGCGCCGCCCTCGCCGGGCCCGCTCCCGAGCCCCGTACCGCACCCGGCCAGCCCCAGCGTGGTGGCGGCGCCGACACCGAGCCCGAGCATCCCTCTCCGCGATATTTCACCCATTGCGTCCCCTTTGCTTGTTTCACGTCCCTGTTCAGCGCGAAGCACACCCTTTAAGAGGGTCTGGGGAGCTCAGGGGTTCCGCTCATCTAGCACATGTTCAAGCCACTTTGGCTTAATACGCTCGGCGCGTCACACAAGATACGGGGCCGCACGCCTGTGAAGACAGACCTACGGCCCCGTGGGTTCCGGTTGATCTCTGACCAGGCGCGGGTCCGCCTGGGCCTACGCTCCGAACGCCTTGCTCCGGCCCTTGACCGGCTTGGCCCCGGCCAGGAGATGCGCCGGCACCAGGTCCCGCGCCGGCTCGCTGTAGCCCACCGACACGATCCTGTCGCCCTGGTACGTGAACGTGGTCAGGGAGGCCAGCGTGCACTGCCTCCGGCGCGGATCGTGCCACAGCCGCCGCCGCTCGACGTACGACCGCGCGATCCAGATCGGCAGCTGATGGCTGACCAGCACGGCCTCATGCCCCCGCGCCGCGTCCTTCGCGGCGTCCAGCGCGCCCATCATCCGCACGACCTGGTCGACGTACGGCTCCCCCCACGACGGCCTGAAGGGGTTCACCAGGTGCTTCCAGTTCTCGGGCCGCTTCAGCGCGCCGTCACCGACACCGAAGGTCTTGCCCTGGAAGACGTTGCCCGCCTCGATGAGCCGCGCGTCGGTCGCGAGGTCGAGACCGTGCGTCTTGGCGATCGGCGTGGCCGTCTCCTGCGCCCGCTCCAGCGGCGAGGCGACGACATGCGTGATGTCCCGGGGCGCCAGATGCTCGGCGACCCGGTCGGCCATGCGCCGCCCGAGGTCGGAGAGGTGGTAGCCGGTGAGGCGCCCGTACAGGATCCCGTCCGGGTTGGCGACCTCGCCGTGCCGCATCAGGTGGACGACGGTGATGTCACTCATGACTCTCTGGCCTCCGCTGCTGCCCGTGCCGCCGCCGGGAGAGCGTCGGCGATCCGCTGAACCGCCCGCTCGTCGTGCGCGGTCGACACGAACCACGACTCGAACGACGACGGCGGCAGATAAACACCCTGCGACAGCATCGAGTGGAAGAAGGCGTTGAAGCGGTACGACTCCTGCGCCTTGGCCTCCTCGTAGTTCCGCACGGGCGTGTCCGTGAAGAACACGGAGAACATGTTGGAGGCGCTCTGCAGCGTGTGCGCGACGCCTTCCTTGGTGAGCGCGTCCGTGACGAGCCCCTGGATCCGGAGGGACACGGCGGCGACGACGTCGTACGCCGCGTGGTCCAGCAGCCGCAGCTGCGCCAGCCCGGCGGCGGTCGCGACCGGGTTCCCCGACAGCGTGCCGGCCTGGTACACGGGCCCGGCGGGCGCGAGGTACGCCATCACGTCGGCGCGCCCCCGAAGGCGGCGGCGGGGAAGCCGCCGCCCATGACCTTGCCGAAGGTCATGAGATCCGGGACGACCCCGTCGATCCCGAACCAACCGGCCCTGCTGGTCCGGAACCCCGTCATCACCTCGTCGGAGACGAACAGCGCGCCGTTCTCGGCGCAGACGTCCTTGAGGCCCTGGTTGAAGCCCGGCAGCGGCGGTACGACGCCCATGTTGCCCGGGGATGCCTCGGTGATGACGCAGGCGATCTCGCCGGGGTGGGCGGCGAAGGCGGCGCGTACGGCGTCGAGGTCGTTGTAGGGCAGCACGATGGTGTCGCCGGCCTGGGCGCCGGTGACGCCGGGGGTGTCGGGCAGGGCGAAGGTGGCGACTCCCGACCCGGCGGCGGCGAGCAGCGAGTCGACGTGCCCGTGGTAACACCCGGCGAACTTCACCACCTTGGTGCGGCCGGTGAAGCCGCGGGCGAGCCGGATCGCGGACATGGTGGCCTCGGTCCCGCTGGACACGAGCCGCACCTGCTCCAGGGGCCCGACCCGGTCCACCATCTCCTCGGCGAGCGCGACCTCGCCCTCACCGGGGGTACCGAACGAGGTACCTCGCGACACGGCCTCCTGGACGGCGGCGATGACCTCGGGCCGGGAGTGCCCGAGGATCATGGGCCCCCAGGAGCACACAAGATCGACATACTCGCGACCGTCGGCGTCGGTCAGATAAGGACCGGTACCGGACACCATGAACCGGGGCGTACCACCCACGGCGCGGAAGGCGCGCACGGGAGAGTTCACGCCGCCGGGCGTGACGGCCGCCGCGCGCTCGAAAAGAGTCTGCGAAACTGGGGCTTCGTACTGATAGCTCACACAGGCCATGGTGTCAGAGGCTCCGAAGATCCTGCCGACTGGTGTTTCGACGCACGTTTCGGCGGGCGGTCGCGGGGGAGGTCACTGACACGATCATCGGGTTGCGCGGCGGGGGCCACGCGTCCCAGAAATGCGTTCGGGTGGAGATATGCATCGCGGTGGCGGACTGGGCGACGGGACCGGTGACCTCGGTCCTCGTCGTGCCCGGCGGGGCAGGCACCGGCGCGAAGCGGAGGAGACGGCGGAGACACGACAGGACCGGAGCGCACCGGGCGAGCTGAGCGGACCGGCGGGACCGGGACCGCAGGGTGCCGTACCGCCGCCGCCGGGTCCACCGGCACCACCCGTGCCACCGGTTCCGCCGGTTCCGCCGGTCCCCCCGCCACCGTTGGGGTCGCCGGGGTCACAGCCCCCGTACGTCCCGGAGGGCCGGCCGGGCGTGTACGGTCCGCACAGTGCACACAGCACGCACGGGCCGCAGGAGGACGAGCAGCAGGAGGGCTCGTCCCGCTCGCGCCGCCGGCGCCGCGCGCAGGCCGATACCGACCGGACGCAGGCCGGTTCCGACCGGGCCGAGGGCGGTTCCGACCGGGTCCAGCCCAACAGTCCGGACCGGATCCAGAGCGGCGGACCTGAGCGGATCGGGCGGCGCAGCCGTATGGACGGTATGGACCGTATGGATCGCGCCGATCATGTGGATCGTGTCAATCGTGTGGACGGAATGGATCAGACGGACCGGATGGACCGGCCTGACCCGGTGGATCGCAGGACTCGCGCGGAACGCAGGAGCCGCGCGGACCGCAAGGACCGTACGGACCGCGTCGAGAGTGCGGACCGCGCGGACCAGGTGGACGGCCTGGGCCACATGGTCAACCGGCTCCGGGCGGGGAGCAGGAGTGGTGGTCGGGTGGGGGTGACGTACAAGTACTTCGGCGCGCCCGACGGCGCGACCGCGGCCCGCGTCCCGATCTCCATGCGCCCCGAGGAACTCGGCGGCGACGAGCTCGGCATGAACGGCATGTTCACCAAGATCAAGCCGGAGACGATGGCCGCGATGGTGCTGACCGGCATCGAAGGTGTCCCCCTCCACAAGGTTCCCCCGCTCGAACTGGTCGTCCTCCACCCCGACTACGCGGTCGTCAAGCTCCCCATGACCGTCGTCGACCCCCTGCGCGGCATCGGCGAGGAGGCGGTCGGCGCCGCGGCCTTCATCTGGTCGACGGTCCCCGACCGCGGCGGCCCCCGCGACGCCTTCAACGTCTACCAACTGCTGCACGAGTGGCAGGACTTCAGCCATCGGCTGCACGAGGCGGGGCATCAGCCTTACTGCCTTGTTTGGCCGTGACCTGGGGCTTCTTGCGGATCGGGCGGGGTCTTCGGGCCTCGCCCTTTTTGGTGCCGGAGGGGGGCCGTCAGGCGGCCAGGGCACATTGAGGGCACATTGGTTTCGCTGGGGGCGCTGGTGTGCCCTGGGCAGCGGGCGGCTCGCCGTCGTCCTCCGCCTCGTCTTCCGTGAAGGCGTCGTCGATGGCCTTGCGGGTACGGGTCTCACTGGACGGCAGCAGGTGCGTGTACGTCCGCAGCGTGAAGCCCGGGTCCGAGTGGCCGAGGTATTCGGAGAGCGCCTTGATGCTCTCCCCTGCATCCAGGAGCACGGAGGCGTAGGCGTGACGTAGAGCGTGCATGCCGTCTTCCGGGGCCGCTTGGAGGTAGCGCGCGCCGCGCTCGCGGGGAGGGATCACGCCGGCGGCGGCCAGGGCGCGCTTCCAGTCGCCCATGTTGAAGACGCTCCGGTTGTACGCCCGCTTCTTCGCGTCGACGAAGAGGAGGCGGAAGGTCTTCGGCTCGCCGTCCGGTTTGGCCCAGGGCAGGGTGACGGCGGTCGGCGGGAACTCCTTCATGTGAGCCTTGATGGCTGCGGCGAGCTGGGCCGACAGGGGCACTGACCGGATCTTGTTGCCCTTGGGCAGGGCGAAGACGGGCTTCGTACCGACGAGCCGTACCTGACGGTTGACGTGTATCCAGCCGCCCTTGAAGTCGATGTCCTCGACGGCGAAGCCGAACACCTCGCCCTGGCGAAGGCCGCAGCCGAAGGCGAGCTTGCCGCCAGCCTGGAAGCGCTTCGGGAGTCCGGCTATCACGGCGGGTACGCGCTCCAGCGGCCAAGGGATGATCCTCTTCTTGGTCGCGGTCGGCAGCTTGACCGACTTCGCCTTGCAGGGGTTCTTCGGCAGCAGCCCGTCCTCCACGGCCATGCCGAGGATGCTGGAGAGGATGTCGAAGATGCCCTCGATCGTCGACACTTCCAGTTCGGCGTCCTGCAGCGTGCGAATCCAACCCTGAATGATCGAGGGCTGGTTGAGGGACCGCAGCTCGCGTCGGCCGAGGTGCTCGACGATGTGGTTGCGGACCGTCGCCTCGTAGCGGAGCGCGGTAGTCGGGCCGACGGAGTTCGCGTCGAGCCACTTCTGCGCGTAGGCGCCGAGCGTCTGCTTCGTCTCGGCCGGGACGACGTAGGAGCCGCGCCGGATCTCGACGTCGACCTCGGCGGCGCGGTTGTCCGCCTCGGCCTTCGTGTTGAAGTTCTCCTTGCGCTGATGGCCATCAAGGTCGCGGTAACGGACCTGCCAGCGCTTGCCGATGCCGTGGTCGGCGGTGGGGACCATCCGCTTCGTACGGCTCTTGTGTTCGCCGCACTCGGCCTCGGCGGGCTTGGGGTGGGACTTGTGCCAGCGGTCGTACACGTCAGCCAAGAAGGGCCTCCTGGAAGGGGGTGAGGGGCTGGGCGGGGGCGTGGGACACGGGGGCGTGCGTCGGCCACGGGAGCAGCAGGGCTGCGGGAGGGGTCGCGAGCTGGGGCAGGCTGCGCACGAGGCGTAGGTGCTCGATGGTGCGGGCGGTGTGGAGGCAGGGCGGCTTCAAGTTCCCGGTAGGAGCGGGCTGTCGGTGATGCCCCAGATCCAGATGGCGTGTTCGGGTGCGTCCCGGATCGCTCGGGTGGTCTTGGCGATGTTGTCCGCTCCCAGCAGCCGCAGCCTGCCGATGGCCAGGTTCCGCAGAGCGGCCATCGCCCGCGGCGCGCTGCCGGTGTGGACGGTGGAGGCGTCCTCGGCGAACACCACATCTCTGACATGGTGGCTGGAATTTTCGATTCCCCAGTGGCCGCGCACGTATCCGCCCAGGTCAGCAGGGCTGGCCTGGTGGGTATCGAGGCTGGTGACGGCGTAGACCGTCTCCCGGGTCTGCCGCTTGCCGCTCTCCTGGCGGCGCCGGTGGATGCGCAGAGCCAGCCGTGCTTCCGGGAAGGCGATCCCGCCCAGGTTCGCCGCGATGGCCATGGTCTTGACCGAGCGGGACTCCCGCCGCCCGTGCCCGGTCCCCGAGACGGTGTGAGCTACGGGCACCTGCTCCCATGGCAGGGCCTTGAGCTGGGCAGACGCGGTCGGCTGGTTTCCCTTGATCACCGCGATGTAGTGGGCTTTCTTCTCCCGCACCAGCCAGCGCACCTGGTCCTTGACGCTGTGCAGGGCGTCGAAGGTGACCACGGTGCCGGTCAGGTCGAGTGGTTCCAGCAGCGGACGGAAGGCGGCCGTCTCGTTGGTCTTGGCACCCACTTCCCGCTGGGCCAGGGTGACGGTGGGGGCGTGAGTGACGGCGGACAGCAGGTGCCGGTGGCGCTGCTGCCGGTGCGCGGAGCCGGACAGTGCCTTGCCGTCCACCGCGATCGCCGGCCGTGGCGCAGAGCCGGTGCCGCGGCCGGCGTTCGCGGTGTGGTCGCGTTCGGCCAGGTAGGCGCCGATCGCGCTGTCCAGGGCATCGCCGTCGAGGGCGGCAAGGAGCCGGGTGAGGGTGGCATGGGACGGGGCACGGCGACGTCCGGGCAAGTGCCTGCGGATTCCGAGTCGTTCCAGCACCGTGGTGGTGGCACGCTGTCCCCACTCGGTGATCTCGGTGACGGTCCGGGCGCCGGAGACGACTGCGCAGGCGCAGATCAGCAGCAAGCCGACCAGGGGATACCACCGCCCGCGACGCGAACGCGGGTCGGGTACGCGCTGGAGGTGGGCACGCAGGCAGCCGGTGCCGTGCTGGTGCAGGGGGCCCAGTTTCGCCAGGGCGGCAGGGATCGGGGAGGATGGAGCGGCAGGCACGGGACCTCGATGTGATCAGCTGGCGTAGACACCCTGATGATCACCGGTCTCGTGCCTGTGCTGTTGCCACGTCAACTCCCACTGGCCGCGCACGATCTACGCGATCCCGGAACTTGCAACCGCCCTGGTGTGGAGGCCGGCGGGGCCTATTTCGACAGGTCGGGTGGGCATGACAGATAGCTGTAACTTGCAGCCGACCGTTATGGCAAGAGTTAGCTCTTAAACTCTCCAAAAGTCGTTCGGGGGCGAAGTGGTGTTCGTCTCGTCGAATTCCAGTACATCACGAGCCGTTTCAGCGGGGAGGTTGTGCTACCTTCCCTCCGCGTCAAAGAGGTGGGCGATTTGAGCACCTATCGGATGCGGTGTCCGGCGGGCTGGCCGCATCGCTCCTGACTACTGAACGCCGCCCCTGAGCTGCTGAGGTACCGGATTTCGACACCTCAGCCAGTTGCTTCGCCGCAGAAAATTTCGGCGTCCGTGGGAGCGATTTCGGCAACCGGCGATCCACCCTTACTGTTTTGGTCTTCCCCGGCGACGCCTAGGGAAGTAGCCGGGAGTTCCAGAATTCACTCTGGACGCTTCCCAGGTGGTGTGGCTGTGTCGCCATGCCTGTCATCCAAAACCCTGATCCCGATATGGAGACCTCATTGCCGAACCACTCCCCGCGCCTTGCCGGAGCCGAGCGTGACCAGCTCGCCACTCCCGCCGACGTGGCCGCGCACCTCGGGGTACCGGTGAAGACCCTCTACCAGTGGAAGTACCGGGGCATCGGTCCGAGCGTTCACAAGGTCGGCCGTCACCTGCGCTACCGCTGGCGGGAGGTGGACGCGTGGCTGGATGCGCAGACGTCGTACGACCTCACGGCCTGACCTCGCGTCTGGCGCGGACAACGAAGCGGCCCCCGGCGCGCCAACGCCGAGGGCCGAAGACTTCCCAACTGATCGCCCATCCCTGAACGCATGAGCTGGTGAGGGGCGGGACCTTGCCCGTCCTGCCTCTCACCGGAGAGGAACGCCTATGGAGGACTCTACGTCCCCCAGCTCCACGAACACCTCCCCGACCGGCTGGCCCACTCCCGCGGTCCCCGGCGAGGGCGTCCCCTGGCGCCGCAGGGATCAGGCGGAAACACGGTCCCCGGCGTCGGGGACCGTCGAGCACTCGGCGGATGTGGAAGCACGCGGGGACCGTCCCCAGCCGTCTGATGATGCCGCTGTTGGGGACCGTCCCCGCGAAGTGTCCGCTGTTCGGTCCCCGCACGTCCCGGTCCCCGTATCGACATCCGGCGTATCGACATCCGGCGCAAACCTACAGGTCAGCGGCGCCAAAATGGGGACCGGTCCCCAAGATGCTGCAGATGCACCGGTGGACGGTATGGGGGACCGTGATCACGGTCCCCGCCAGTCGCAGGGGACCGACAACCCCGTGGCGGTTACCGCCCAGCAGAAGGGGACCGGTCCCGTCGACGCACGGGGACCGGATCACGGGACCGGCTCCCGGCCTCCTCGGGGACCGGCAGACCCCGGGGAACAGGGTTCCGGTAGGGGCGCGGAACTGCTGGATGATCTGCGGGCGGCGATCGGCAAGTACGTCGTACTGCCCAGTGACGAGGCGCTGACAGCGGTCACGCTGTGGGTGGCGGCCACGCACATCCAGACCGTTCTGCAGCACGCGCCGCGTCTGGCGGTCGTCGGCCCGACGAAGGGCTGCGGCAAGTCCCGGGTTCTTGACGTGCTCCACGAGACCGTCCACCAGCCGATCATGACGGTGAACATGTCCACGGCGGTGCTCTTCCGCGTCATCGGCAAGAACCCGCGCACGATCCTCGTGGACGAGGCCGACACCATCTTCAGCAAGGCCGGCGAGAACGAGGAACTGCGCGGCCTGCTGAACGCCGGACACCAGCGAAACCGGCCCGCCTGGCGCATCTCCGGTCCGGAGCACAAGCCAACCCCGTATCCGACTTTCGCCATGGCCGCACTGGCCTCGATCGGCGACCTCCCCGACACGATCACGGACCGGGCGGTCGTGCTCCGCATGCAAAAGCGCAAGCCGAGCGAGAAGGTGACCCCGTTCCGCTCCCGCTACGCCACACCGGAGCTGAACGCACTGCGGGACAAGCTGGCCGCCTGGCTGGGCCCGCTACGCGGCACGGCCGCCCCTATGGCGCCGACCATGCCGGTGGAGGACCGGGCGGCGGACACCTGGGAACCGCTGGTCATCATCGCCGACCTGGCCGGCGGCCACTGGCCCGCCAGTGCCCGTGCAGCCTGTGTGGCGATGACCCGGTTCGAGGCCGTCCAGGACGAGCAGACCAACCTGAAGACGAGGCTGCTGCGCGACATCCACCGCGTCTTCGAGGCACATGGCAACCCCGAGGCCCTGTCCTCCCTGGATCTGGTCACCGCCCTGCTCCAGGACCCCGACGCCCCCTGGGCAGAGCACGGCACCAACGGGCTCAACGCCTACCACCTGGGCAGAATGCTGCGGGACTTCGACATCCGCCCGGCCAACTACCGCTTCGACAAGGGCAGGCAGGCTAAGGGGTACACCCGTAACCGGTTCCTCGACAGCTGGGCCCGGCACTGCCCCGAGCTCACCGAGACGGCGCCCGCCCCCACGCACGACGCCACAACCGCGCGCCAGGTTCAGGGCAAGCCGCCCGCCGCCCCGGCGGGTCAGCTGCCCATCGGCCCACCCGGCGGACCCGCCGGCCCCAAACGCGCCCGCTAACCCGCCTCCCGCTGGGTCCGTATCACTGCGTCGCATCCGTCCCCGCGCAGGTCAGCGCGGGGACGGATGTCCTCACCGGGACGGACTTCTCCGTACCTGCCCGAGTGTCCGTACCTACCCTGACCAGGCATGGGACGGATGCGACGCCCGTGACACACCTTCCGCCCCCTCACTACCGGAGCACTCCGATGCACGAACAGCACCACGAACACCCCATGCCCCAGGAACAGATGGCCACCACCCCCGTCACACGCACAGCAAGTTGTCGGGTAAGGAGTCCTTACCCGACCCCCGCCCCAGAGGAGGCGGAGGCATCCGGCGCAGGGGCACAGGGGTCGACCGGCCCGGGGGAGCCGACCGGGACTGGGGGCAGCGAGCCGTCGTCAAGCGTGCCGCAGCAGCCGGCGCCGCGTCGCCGTCTGCGTGACAAGCAGCTGCGCGAGCACCGCGTCCACCCCCGCTACAACGACGACGAATTCGCCCTCGTCCAGAACGCCGCCGCCCTGAGCCGCATGAAGCCCGGCGGCTACGTCGCCGAGTGCGCGCTCGCCGCCGCCCGCGCCGACGACCCCACCGCAGCCGTCGCCGACTACCGCGCCATGGTCAAGGCGCTGTTGGCCGCCAACCGGCAGCTCGGCGGTATCGGCAACAACCTCAACCAGCTCACATGGCACCTCAACAGGGACGGCTCCTGGCCCCACCCCGACACCGTCCAACGGCTCCTGGAGCGCGTCGAGGCATCCATCGCCGAGGTGGACACCGCCGTTGCCCAGATCACCGAGGGGCGGTGAGCCATTGATACCGAAGATCATCCTCGGCAAGGGGCCCCACGCCACACGCCGCACGATCGGCTACCTCTTCGGCAAAGGCCGGGCCAGCGAACACATCGACCCGCACCTGGTGGCCTCCTGGAACGACTTCGCCCCCGACCCTGGCCGCAGCCCCCACCGCGACCCCAAGGACGTGGAGGCCCAGCTCGCCGCACAACTCGACCAGCCCGTGAAGATGCTCGGCGACAAAGCACCCAAGCACACCGTGTGGCACTGCCCCGTCCGTGCCGCCCCCGAAGACCCGATCCTCACCGACACCCAGTGGGGGGATATCGCCCGCCGGATCGTGGCCGCCGCCGGCATCGCCCCCGAAGGCGACGAGGAAGCCTGCCGCTGGGTGGCCGTCCGCCACGCCGACGACCACATCCACATCGCCGCCACCCTCGTACGCCAGGATGGTCGCCGCCCCCAGCGCGACTTTGACCAGCGGGCCGTCCAGCGCGAAGCCCGCCAGATCGAAGTCGACTACGGACTGAGGCGACTGAGGCCGGGCGACGGCACCGCCGCCAAACGCCCCACCAGCAAGGAGCACTTCAAGGCCAAACGCCTGGGCCAGGAAGCGGCCACCCGCGAGATCCTGCGCCTGCGCGTCCGCCGCGCCGTCGCCGCCGCGGCCGACGAGGCCCAGCTCTTCGCCCTGTTGGAGGCCACCGGCGTGACCGTGCGCCTCAAGCACGGCCCGTCCGGCGACGCCCTCGGCTGCAACTTCGCCCTGTCCGGCGACACCAACGACAAGGGCGAGCCGGTCTTCTACTCCGGCTCCACCCTCGCCCCCGACCTCTCCCTCCCCAACATCCGCCAACGCCTCGTTACCACCAGCCCCGAACCTGTCACCGTCCGCCCGGGCAACCTGTGGCACCAGGCCACCGCCGCCACCGAACGCATCCCCTACCACCTCACCCACAGCGACGACCCCACGGCTCAAGGACAGCTGGTCGCGCTCGGCGCCGCACTGGACCTCCTGCCGGCCACCGGACCGGCGGTGCTCAAGGCCGAACTCGAACAGGCCGCGGCCGCCTTCGAGCGCGCCACCCGCTCCCGCATCGCCGCCGACCTCGACAGCACACGCGTCCTGCGGCGCAGCGTCCAGGCGATCTGGCGCGACCGCCCCCAGGACAGGGACGGGGCCGGATTCGCGATGCTTCTGGATGCCGCACTCACCGCGGTGGCGTTCGCGATTCACTGGCACCGCATCCGTCAGCACGCACAGCAGGAGGCGGCAGCCGAGCAGGCCCTCCTCCACTTGCAGGTGGCGTACGCGCAGGTCGCCGAGCCGGTCCTGGTCGGCCTCGCCAGCCGGACGCCCAGCCCGCAGACCAAACGCCGCTTCGCCCACCACCTCCAGCAGGCGGTACCGGAACACTCCGAGCGCATCCTGGCCGACTCCGCCTGGGAAGCACTCGCCACCGTGCTCGCCGAGGCCGAAGCAGCAGGACACAACTCAGCCACCGTCCTCGACCAGGCGCTCGGACAGCGCACCCTGGATGACGCCCACAGCCCCGCCCGCGCACTGACCTGACGCATCCGCCGCCTCGGCGAACGCCATCCGCCCAGTCCACGAGCCGAGGCAGCCCGTACTCCGCCCGTCCAGCCTGCGGCAGCGGCTCCTCCCTCACAGCCTCAGTCGGCACGGCGGCGCTGATCACGGCCGCGCGGACGCCTTGGGAGTGAGCAGCTCCAGCGCTTCCTCCCAGCGGTAGCGGTCTGCCCCGCCGCCGGCCTTTGGCCTGTGCGGCTCGTACGAACCGATCAGGACGCCCATCTCGCGCAACCGCTCCAGACTCTGCCGGTACGCGGGATGGGCGGCCTGGGCTGAGTTCACGTACGGCAGGACGGCAGTGGGGATGCCCATGCCGTACGCCTCGCACAGGATGCCCAGGGCCAGAGTGTCGGATATCCCTGCCGCCCACTTATTGACGGTATTGAAGGTGGCCGGGGCCACCGCGATGGCGTCGGCGGGTGGCAGCGGGCGAGGATCGTCGGGTGAGCGCCAGGCCGATCGGATCGGGTAGCCGGTCTGGGCCTCGACCGCCTCCGTGTCGATGAAACCCAGCCCCTGCGGGGTGGCCACCACGCCGACGTCCCAGTTCGCCTCTTGAGCAGCCGTGATCAGCTTGCCGACGTCGCCGGCGACACCGGCCGCGCAGACGACGACGTACAGGAACGGCTTTTTGCCCGGCGCCTGCGGTTCGGTCACGTGAAGCCCCCAGAAGCAGTTGGTCTCGTTGGGCCGCCAGCTTGGCGGCCAGGACTTCCGGTCCGATCTGGCTCAGCGCCCACAGACTGCTGATCCCTCGGGACCACCGCCAGAGTGGGTCTTCCGTCTCCACAGGAGTGTGGAAAGCCAGCACCGGGATGCCGTGGGCATCGAACGGAGCCGGGTCGAGGTAGCGCCAGCCACCCGTGCCGCAGAGATAGTGGGTACTGCTCGTGGCCACGGCCAGTTCTGCGAGCCGTTCTGATCGGCCTTCCCGAGTCGGGATCGTGCTGCTGTCCAGTACTTCGCCGCTCCAGCCAAGTGCGGTGAGCAGCGTGATCGTCGACGCCCTGGCGATGCCGGAGACGCGGTCGGTGGTCTCGAACTGATCGAGAACCGCGTCCAGGACCCCACGCACCGCTGGCCAGTGGCGGCTGCGGCCGTAGTACTGGCGAATCAGCAGGCTGACGGTGCGGCGGGAGCGGCTGGGGTCGGCGAGCCGCGCCCGGCTGATCAGTGTCGTGCGCCCATCGGGCAGGTGCGTGGGGAGCGTGAGCCACTGCTGCCTGGCGGGGCTGTCCAGGGCCGCGAGCCGAGCCCGGTGCTGATAGTCGCGCCGGGCGAACTGGACGTCGTCGAGGACGATCCACCGGGCCGGCGGCGTACAGCTTCGCCAGAGTGGACAGCCGCGGGAACAGGTTCGGTTGGTGGATCGCGCACACCCCGCCCGGCGAACCAGCGTGGGACAGGTCAGGTGCCGATGAGGCGGCTGTCGAATCCGTCGCGCAGAAGGCGCTCGTAAGCGTCATACACATCCCCCGGTACGTCCTGCTCGACGGCGAAGCCGAGCTTCGGGTACTCGATCACCCGTTGCAGGTCGCCGACGAGCATGTCGACGACCAGCTTCTCGTCGCCGATGGACTTGATGTAGTCGTCCAACTCCAGCGGCTCGGAAGCGCACACGACCTCAGCCTCGGGCCACAGCTTGCGGGAGGTCGCATACGAGCGGCGTTCCATGTACGGCTTGGAGATGAGCAGCAGCGACTCGACCGCGATGCCGGCCTCGGCCAGCATCTCGCGGGAGAAGGTGACGTTCTGGCCAGTGTTGGCCGCCTTGGGCTCGACCAGGATCGCCTCGTCCGGCACCCCGAGGCTCAGGGCGTGCTCGCGGTAATGGACGGCCTCACCGCGTGGGAAGCGGGCCCGGGTGGTGGGGCTGTTGCCCCCGCTGAACACCACGACCGGGAAGAGGCCGGCGCGGTAGAGGCCTGCGGCCGTGGTGGCCACCCCAAGGTCGTGGCTGCCCAGGCCGATCGCCGCCGAGCAGGGACGCTGCTCGTGGCCCATCTGGTGGTAGTTCCAGATCAGCGTCGCGTCGTGGAACTGCTCGTCGGTGATCTGGCGTTGCTCGTGCTCCGGCACTGGCACTCCCTGGCTCATCCCTGCTGGCCCTTTCGGATGCCCTCGATACTGTGCAGCTGGTGGCTCAACCCGTACTGGCGGGCCACCTGTGCCGCCTGATCGAGGACGGACAGCCCATCATTCCGGGTCGCCGCATCCGACAGAAGGATGTGCCCGTATGCGGTGTCCAACCGCACCCGCTGCATCGGGGAGTCGACCGTGCCGGTGGTGCGCGCGATGTCGATGTAGTGCAGGGCCTGCTTCAGGTCGCCGACGCCTCGGTGGGCCAGGGCCAGCTTCTGGTGGGCAACAGACCAGTCCTCCGGCTCGCCCAGGTCCTCGAAGGAGCGAGTGGCCTCCACCATGACGCCGGTGGCGTACCCGTTGTTGCCCTCCTTGCTCAGTGCCGTACCGACCCAGAGCCGGGCCCTGGCACGGTCGCGAGGGCTCAAGCGCTCGTCCGCTGCAAGGAGTTCGTACTGCCGGGCAGAGGATTCGAGCTGGCCGGACATTTCCTGAACGACGGCGAGGGAGAGCTCGATCTGAGCCACTCGACGCGGGATATCGAGTTCGGTGAACATGCCGCGGGCGGTCATGTAGGAGTGCCGGGCGGAGAGCGGGCCGAGGATCGCGCCCTGGTCACGTTGGAGATCGCCGAGCAGCACGAGGGAACGGCCGTAGAGGTAAAGGCCCTTGTCATCCAGGTGATGGGGGTCGTGCCGGGTCAGCCAGCGGTTCAACAGTGAGGTGGCGAAGGGGAAGTTCTGGCGGCTGACGCAGATCACAGCACGCTCGATGTCCTCGGTCCAGGTCTCGTAGTCCGCCGGCCGCGCGCTCTTCCTGCCAGGGAAGATCAGCACCTCGAACCTGGCCTGAGCAGCGGAGCCCGCGCGGGCCAGTGCCGTGTCGAGGATGGCCTGGGTATCCGGGCGGGGCTGGGTGGCGGTACCGAGGCTCTCCCACTTGGCGACCGTGCGCAGTGCGACACCGAGGTGCTCTGCGAATGCGCGCGTGCTCATACGCAGCGCGGCGCGCAGGGCGCTCGCCTCCCGGCCTGTCCATTGCTGCACACTGACCACGGATGACCTCCCTCCGTCATGTATGGAAGCACTCTCGGTGACGACGTAGGGCGGGAAGTGCAACGGAAGTACAACAGCAGGTCATTTCGAGGCCGTTCACGACGGCCGACGCTGTGGGCATGGACGACGACCTCATCACCGAACGCCGCTCCGTCGCCTGCCCCCAGGTCTTCGGCTACCTGCGCCATGTCACAGGCGGCCCGGCCCGCCACGCGGCGCTCGTCGGCTGCCTCACCGAGTACTGCCGGCAGCACGAGCTGACCTTGTGCGGCGTGTTCACCGACCGCGAGGCGACGGTTGCCGTCCGCTCGCCCGCCTTCGTCGGCCTCCTGGACGCACTCGAATTGCCCGACACGTATGGCGCCGTGGTCCCTTCCCTCAGCCACCTCGGCCCAAGGCGCGTCGTATCCGAGCGGCAGCGGCAGATAACAGCAACAGACACCCGTCTGATCGTGGTTCGCCCCATCAGGCCGCCGACGGAACGTGCGCCTCTGTTCGGCGTGAGCTCGGGCCTCCAGCACCAAGGGGATACGTGATGTCCGTCCGTGAAGCGCTGCGCAGCGCACCCATGGTCAACGACGTGCCCGGACTCCGCCTCCTCCGAGTCGGCGAAGGCTGGGACCTCGTACGCACCCCCGCAGCGGTCGGTTTCCTGGCCCTGGCCCACCTGCGGGCCACAGGCACGGCAATCGGCCCGGTGCTCTACGACGGGCCCAACGAACGCCTCTACTACGCCATCGACACCGGCACCGCAGGGAGTTGGGGCGACCTGCCGGTCCGGCATCTCACCACCAACTCGTGGCTCGTCGCGCCCAGCCTGCCGTTGATCGACGACTGGTTCGGCGGCTGGTGCGAACTGCCCGACGACGAGACCCTCACCAACGCGCACGCCCTGCGTACCGCACTCCAGCACCCGTACGTCGCCACGGCTCTGGAGACGGTTCGATGACCAGCCGCGCGATTATCTGCCACAAGAAGTGGACACTCCAGCCCGACCGGGAACCCGACGCCGAGCCCACCACGTACGCGATGCAGTGCGCGGTCTGCGGCGAAACCTCACCGCCGGGCACCGACTTCGCCGAACCGCAGAGCTGGGTGTTCACGCATGGTGGCCGCAATCCCTCACACCATACGTACCGGGAGATCATCACCCGGCCATGGAGGGCCTGGTGGAAGCCGTGAACCACCGTGTCACCGCCCAGGTCACCCGGGCCGCCCGCTACGCCGGACCACTGCTGATCGTGCTCGTGTCCGCCTCGTGCGGCTTCGTGATCGGCGTGGCCGCCTTGACCGCACGGATCACGCCCTGACCCGCGCTTGGAGAAGGGATCCACCGGCCGAGCGGGCAGCCAACCTGATCGCCGCCCACCACCAGGCCGGACCAACCCCTCGCACCCACCTCGTGGAGGTCCCATGATCGAGACGAACACCAGCGCCAAGAGGCCGAGGCGGAAAGCAGCTCCGCAGCTCGTGGCCAGCCCGTTTCTCGCCCAGTACCTCCTCGTCCAGCCCGGCCGGGCGGCCGGCGTGCGCATCCCGGAGGTCCGCTACGAGGAGCTGTGGGCCGCGGGCGCGGAAGGCCGATCCGTCCCGGACTGGCTGGCCGACGCGGCGCGGGAAGCGTGGGGGACCGAGTTGCCCGCGTCGCCGGTCGGCGATGTCGTCCTCGTCCGCGAGCGGTCCCGGTACGGGTACGGCAAGGCATCATGGGAGATCAACCTCGGCTGTGACTACGACTGCGAGTTCTGCTATCTCGGGGAGAAGCGGTTCGAGGGCCTGGACTGGGCCGGTAAGCAGGCGCTGCTGCAGACGCTGAGGGACGCCGGTGTCTTGTGGTTGCAGATCACCGGCGGTGAGGCGCTGATCGACCGCGAGTTCGGCGCGGCGTACGAGTACGCCCACCAGCTCGGGATGATGGTCCAGGTCTCGTCCAACGGCTCCTCGCTGCGGAAGCAGCCGATCCGGGACCTGTTCGCCCGCCACCGGCCGTACCGACTGACCCTGAGCGTCTACGGAGCCACCGCCGAGACGTACGACAAGGTGACGCGGAACCGCGGGGCGTTCGGCCGGTTCCTGATGGGCCTGGACGCCGCCCGCGAGGACAGGTTGCCGGTCCGCCTGAACGTGATCGTCTCGGACGGCAACGCGCACGAGACAGACGCGATGGTGTGCCTCGCGAAGTCGTACGGCTTCCCGCATCAGGTCTTCACGAACATGTCGCCCACGATCGACGGCGAGGCGAACCCCCTGGCGACGCAGGCACTGGGGCATCTCAAGGCCCGGAGCATCTTCACCGGCTGCAACGCCGGCCACACGTTCTTCCACGTCAACCCGCACGGCATCGCGTCGATCTGCAAGGTCGGCCGCGACCCAAGTGTGAACCTCATCACTGAGGGCGTCGAAGCCCTCCCCGACTCGGCGCGGTCGCCGAGTCCCTACAGCTCCGCACCGGTGGATGCTCCAGCTGCACGAAGGTCGGCACGTGCCGCACGTGCCGACCGCTGGCCAGGCTCTACCAGGAGGCGGGGGACCGACGAGAGCTCTACTGCCAACATGGAGGTTACGGATCATGACTCCGCCCACCGCACTCCTGACCCCGCCTCGCGAACCGGTCATGCTCACCATCGGCCGACGTCCGGCGGACAACCCGACCAGCGCCCTGCCGGTGCCGCTGATCGCCGCGTCGATCAAGGACGACGAGTTCCAGATCATCGCCGACCTGGACGAGGCTGCCGAGGGCGCCGAGTGCAGCTGCTCTGCTGGGGATGACCAGCCGTACTAGATCCATCACGGGCGGCGCCCGTGCCGCCCGCTCGTTCCACCCCCTCAGTGCCGCCCCGGCCTTACCCTG
Source organism: Streptomyces sp. TG1A-60 (assembly GCF_037201975.1). Taxonomy (NCBI): domain Bacteria; kingdom Bacillati; phylum Actinomycetota; class Actinomycetes; order Kitasatosporales; family Streptomycetaceae; genus Streptomyces; species Streptomyces sp. TG1A-60. The sequence goes on from NZ_CP147520.1 coordinate 3,368,022, forward strand.
GCCGGGGCGGCATTCCCCGTACCCGAGCACCCTTGAGGAACCGCGCGTGTCCATGTCCCGCATCCCCTTCGAACAGCTACCCGCCGACGTCCGCCGAGCCATCGCCGACAAGAGCGGCGCCGTCCATCAGGCAGCCACCGCGCCGGCCGGCATGAACTCCGGCGTCGCCTCCGTCCTAGAGACCGAAAGCGGCAGGGTCTTCGTGAAGGGCATCCCGACCGACCACCCCCAGGTCGGTGCGCAGCGCCGCGAGGCGGCGATTTCCCCGCATCTTCCGGCGTCCTGCCCACGCCTGTACTGGCATCTGGAGCTCGATGGCTGGAGCCTTCTTGGCTACGAGGTGGTCGACGGCCGCCACGCCGACTACGCGCCCGGCTCACCCGACCTGCCGCTCGTGGAAGCCGCCCTCACCGAACTACAAGCCGTCACGGCCCCGGCCGACATCGAAATCAAGGACGCTGTCGACCGGTGGGCGGACTACGCCCCGCCGGGGACGTTGCAGTACTTCAGCGGTGACATCCTCCTGCACACCGACTTCGCCAGGGATAACGTACTGATCGTCGGCAAACAGGCCCGGCTCGTCGATTGGGCGTGGCCGACGCGAGGTGCAGCATGGATCGACCCAGGCGCCCTGACACTGAGACTCATGGACTCCGGCCACCCGGTGGCGGAGGCGGTCGCCTTCGCGGGCCGCTTCCCGTCATGGCGGGACGCCGAACCGGAAGCCCTCGCGGCGTTCGGCGCGGCCACCGCGGCACTGTGGCAAGAGATCGCCGAGGAAGACGAGATCCCGTGGAAGCGGCGGATGGCAGAGCGGGCGGCGACACTCGCGTATGTCCTTGCCAAGGGGTAGGTAGCACAGCACCGCCCGGAAGGTGTCCAGCTGTCGCCCGAGGCCGGGTAGGACTACGCCTCCACGACTACCGGCTCCAGCCTGTGGTGGCCAATCAGCCCAAGCCGCCTTGTCGTCCTCAGTTCGGACCTTCAAGGCGTCAAGGTCGTTGGGTGCGGCTCCTTTGGCGGGACACCATGACCTGGGAGTTCGTCAGTTTGATCACTCGCGCCGTCATCGGCTGCCGAGGCGTCCTCGCAGGTGACCGGGATCATGGGCGCGGAGATCACGACTGGGAGAGCCGCAGGTCGGATCGTGCGGCTCCCAGAAGCCCGGAACGATCAGCTAGCAATTGTGAAGCAGCAGGTACGGAAGGGTGTGTTGGTCCCTCCAGAGGAGCCGCACCCGAGCCAGTTTGATACCTCCTGGTGGCGGAACTGGTACGCCGTGCCGGAGATCCGCAGCAGGTCGGCCCCGTAGGCCCAGTGGAGAAAGGTGCCGAGCCGCCAGGGCAGTCGGCCAAGGGAACAGCAGAGGAAGACCGACCTGGCGACGGATCTGGTCCGGAACAGCGGGAGAAGCACGGCGAACGAGCGAACGAGACTGTAATGCGCGGGCGCTACCGGACACAGACGAGGTGGAGGACGCTTGTGGCCGGTAGAGGGTGGGGTGGGTGGGAGCGTGGACGAAGGCGAATGGGACACCTTCGAAGTGGTCTACCGGGCCGCCTACAGACCCGTGCTGCGGTTCCTCAGACGGAGGCTGCCCTCAGGCGACGCCGAGGATGCTGCTGCCGAGGTGTTCACCGTGGCCTGGCGCCGCTGGGGAGACAGGCATGGGCCACCGTTGCCATGGCTCTACGGAATCGCCCGAAAGGTCGCTGCGAACCACCGACGTGCCATCGGTCGGTTCGAGGCGCTGGGGAAACGTCTGGAGATTTCGACGACCGAAGGTACGGAGGCATCGGCCGAGGACGCCGCCCTCGATCGCCTCGGCGCGGCGAGCGCTCTGGCCAGGTTGTCGGCGACCGACCGTGAGGTTCTGCTGTTGGTGTCGTGGGACGGTCTTGATGTGGGTGACGCCGCCAAGGTCATGGGGCGCAGCCGTGCGACGTTCGCCGTCCAACTGCACCGTGCCCGAGTGCGTTTGGAGCGTGTGCTGGCCCACGCGGGCCCGGCGTCGGTGCGGAAGCAGCCTTTGACATCGGAGGGGAGAAGCAGATGAGCCGAGACGTGGAGGCAGTGAGGGCGCTGCTGCCTCGAGACGACGACCCCGCCAGCGACCAAGCGGACGGTGCGGGCCTGACCGAGAGGGCGGAGCGGGAACTCGCCCTGCTCCGAAGCTCAGCCGCCCGGCAGCGCTCCGTACGGGCACGGCGCGGCCCGGGACGCAGGAGTGTGCTGGGCGCCGCGGCGGTCCTGGCAGGCGCATCGGTTGTCGTACTGAACGGTGGGCTGCCGTGGCCGGGGGAAGGGGGCGGAGCGTCGGCGGTGGCGGTCACACCTCCGGTGCTCTTCTTGTCGCCCGTGCCGGAGACTCCCGAGAAGTATCTCCGGGACATGGCCAAGCGGGTGGAGGTTCTGCCCGAAGAGCACTCCGGCGGAAGCTATCAGTACTCCAAGACATGGGGCTGGTGGCTGAATACGGCAGGTGATGTACCAGGTGGGGTCGCCAATGCGGCGGTGCCGACCGTGACCGAGTCCTGGGTCGACAGGCAAGGCGGCGGACGGAAGCTCAGCACATACGGGGATCCGATCTTCCCCAACCCGGACCAGGAGAGAGAGGCGCGGGAAGCCGGGCTCGTATCGGGGAAGAAGATCGACGACGCCGAATACGGGCCTGGCCAGTTCCCTGGTGGATCCCCCTGGCAGGAGATCGAGCCCTTCGCGCAGAACCCTGATGGGTTGTCGCGGCAGCTTGAGACGGTGAACTGGGAAGGAGGGCTGATCATTTCCGGAGTATCGGACATGCTCACCTACGCGTCGCGATCCGGCCCCATAGCTCCGGGGCTTCGGGCAGCGGCCCTGAGAGTACTGGCGGACGCTCCGGGCCTGCGGGTCTCGACCACCACCACCTGGAAAGGAAGCAAGGTGGTGGCGGTGACTCAGGAAGAGGTCTGGAAGGGCAGCACCATGCGGACTTCCGTTTTCTTCGATCCCACAACCGGTTACCCGATGGGAAGCGAGGAGGCCCTTTTCGGTAGTCCGCTCAGCCTGAACGTCCGGGTGCCGGCCACACTGGCAGTGACCGAGACATTGAAGCGCCGGACAGTATCCACCACGGACGAAAGGTCCTGAGAATGCCCGAGAGGAAACGCGCTCGTCCATCCGTCTTGGACACCCTCTCCCTTCCGGGACCTCATCCGGCCGATCAAGAGCACCCTGCGGAACGGCTGATGGGAGACGTCAGGCGCGGCGTCGAACAGCGCCGGTATCTGCGCGGGATGATCTTTCCGGAAATCGCCGTCGTGGAGAGGTTGTACGGTCTGTCGGAGAACGAGGTTCGGGCGGCAATCAGGCGACTCAGAGACGAGGAATTGCTGCAACTGCACGACGACTACCAGGAGACCTACTTCATCGATGTCGGTCATGGAACCCCGAGTCGGGAATCGACGGACGCCGGACTCGCCGCCCAGGTGGCCGATTTGACCGCGAGACTGCAGGAGCTCAGCAGCCGTGTTCAAACTCTGGAGTCCATGGTTCTGGGCCGTGACGACGGGTGATCACCGGCGTGTGCGAGCCGACTGGCACCGCACACGCCGGGGAGGAGCTTCAGCAAGCGACGTGGAGCGCTTGCCCCCCATGGCTCGGCTGTCAGGCCGCGCCCTACCTGCGGCAGGCCGTGAAGCTGCTGAACTTGTTGTCGTGGAATGAGTCCAGCTGTGAGATCTTGGTGTACGGAGGCACTCGGAGTGCATTGCCTGTGAACCAGTCGTGGTACAAGGTTAGATTCATTCCCCAGAAGTCGATGTTTTTCGTCGTGTTGACGACTCCTGTGGTCTTGTTGTTGAACCCGTAATCCGCGAAGTTGATGCCGGAAGAGCAATGGGCGTGGTTCCACTGAACTCGACGGCCTTCGAATCCCGCGTACTGGTAGAAGCAATACCAGCGGTTGTCGTTCGCGCCGGCTGGGCACCCGTTCCAGTTTGCCGCCTCTGCCTGCACATCTTCCACTTCGGCCTCGGATACGCCGTCGAGTGCGAGAGCAGCCTCGGTGGGCGCCGGGGCGGCTGCTTCTCCAGGGAGAGGCAGCGCCATGATCACTTCGCCGTCGTTCCAGGAGATTTCATTCGCACTGACCTGCGCCGCCCCATTGTTGGTCTCGGCGATGGTTGCGTCGATTTCTGCTTGGAGAGTCAGGCGCTCGTCGGTCGTCAGGCTCTGGACTTCGCCGCGGCTGTCTTCTGCTGCGACGGCCGGCAGTGACGGTATGCCTTCGGCGGCGGCTGTCGGAGCGCCCATGGCCAGTGACGAGGCGACCAAAGCTGCCCCACCAGCGAAAGATGCCGCCGAAAAGCGGATGGATCTACCCACCGTTCCGTTCCCTTCCGGTCGTTGACAGACGCACCGTACGGGTACGTGAGTGACTTCTGGGAGATTCTGTGCAGAATCCTTGAAAAGTGAGAAAGGGGACTCCGCCGGTAGGTGTTATTCCACTTCGGCAGCGGCCCCTTCGGCTGCCGGTCGACGAAGAGCGCCACTCGGGGTCGTCGAGATCGGCGTGGAGCACCGGGACCCAGTTCATGAACCCGAGGGTGGCATCAAGGCGTTGCAGGATGCCGACCGTCCGTTACTCCAGCGGGCCGGGGTGGGCGAGGGTCTCCGTTCGGACGGGAAGCCGTAGCGAGACGGGGAGTTCCTGCTGCATGGCTGGGCGCGCGCCGGACGGGAAGACCGTGCGGAGCATGGGGTGCCGGGCCATGAGGACGTCGACGGCCCGTTGGAACAGGCCCGGGTCCAGGCCGCCGTGGATACGGAAGCGGGCCAGCGTCGAAGAACCGCCCCCGCGGCCCCACCTCGGGACACGGGCACGTCCAGCACCCGCGCCCACACCGCCCGCACGGCCTCGCGGGCCTCCCGCAGTGAACGGGGAACGCGCCACCGTCTCCCGCCCTCGGCCTTGCCCCCGTCCTCCGCAGCGGGGTCGACCGCAGCCGACGTGCCGACCACCCCCGACATGCCGGCCGCCTCCCCCGTGCCGGTGGTGGATCAACGCCCCTCCACCGCCGCGCACTTCCCGGCCTCGAACCTCTCCCGCAGCACCCCCCGCCGCAGCTTCCCGCTGGTCGTCCGCGTGAACGTCCCCGGCGGCAACGGCAGCACCCGTACGTCGTCGTGCCCGAGGACCTCCCGCCGCCGGCCGGCGGCGGCGCGGAGCACCGGCGCCGCGGCGGACCGTTCGGGCCGGGCCCACCGCACGAACGCGACGACCCGCTCGCCCTCGCCGTCCGGATCGGTGGACCCCACGACGGCCACGGCGCCCGGCGGCAGCCCCGGCGTCACGGCGACCGTCTCCTCCAGGTCGGACGCGTGGAACGTACGGCCGTTGACGAACACGACGTCCTTGTGGCGCCCGGTGACGCACAACCGCCCGCCCCGCAGGAACCCCAGGTCGCCCGTGCGCAGCCAGCCGTCGGCCCCGAACGCCGCCGCGCTCGCCTCGGGCGCCCGGTGGTACCCGCGCCCCAGCTGCGGCCCCCGCACCTCCACATGCTGGTCGGGGGTCTCCCGCGCCGCGACGAGCAACACGTCCAGCAGAGTCGAGTCCGCCCCGCCGTCCACACCTTCATTCGATCTCTCCACCGTGCGGACCCTGCAAGCCGCTTCCGTCCGGTGGCAGGCGGAGGAAGTGGTGGCGGAGCCGGTGGTGGCAGACCACGAATCGCCGGCCTCCCGCACCCGGAGGTGCGGGAGGCCGTGGCGGCCGTACGGGAGGGGGTGGTGCCCCCGCCGCCTACGTCCAGCTGTGGGCCACGTCCACCACGAGCCGGTCGGAGAGCTGAAGCACCCGGAACGGCAGCCGGGCGCGGACGCCGACGCCGATCTGGGTCTCGCCCTCGAAGCTGCCGGCGAAGCGGGTGTCACGGAAGGTGCGGTAGCCGGTGAGGTTCACACCGGGCAGCGGTCCGGCCACGTCGCCCGGGTAGACAACCCCGCCCGTCTCGGGGTCGTAGCTCGGCGCGGCGACCCGTATCTCCAGGACGGCCCCGCCCTTCACGGGTATGGGGTCGCCGGAGCCGACCTGGTGGAGCCGGTCGACGTACTGGACGTAGTAGCCGACGTGGGCGCCGCCGTCTGGCACGTCGAACACGATGCGGTCGAAGCAGTCGTGCCGTCCCGTCCTGATGTCCGACAGGGGCGCGGCTCCGCTGTCGGGGCTTCCCTTGACGAGGCTGCCCCAGCCCGTCGGGCAGGCCGCCGCGGTACGCGCGGCACCGCCGGGCGCGGCACTCGCGGTGGCCGCCGCCGTCCCGATCGCGGTGCCCGCGAGCGCGAGCGTCAGAACCACTGCTCCGATTCGTCGCATGCCGTCCCCCTTGTTCCCACAACGCTGCGGTAGCGCTGATATCGGGTGAGACGACCGGCTATGGCGGAAGGTTGTACTCCCCCCCCCACGGAAGCGTCCCGGTATCGGAACAGCAGGGAAAGGGAGCAGGGAAGGGGGAAGATGGGCACCGTCGACGAGCGCCTGAGCCAGCTACACCTACGAGGCGTGCAGTCGCTACCGAGGCTTCCGATCCGGGTAGCGAGCACAATCGCAGGCCGACGTTGGAACGGCACCCATCGGCTTGCGATCCCAACACCCCCTTCACAGAACACCTGTTCGACGTGAAGGATGGGGGCGATCGCGTGTCAGTTCGGCACGTCGCTCGTTAGGCAGCGCAGTCGAAGCGCCGGGTGGGAAAGCGCTGATGACCAGTGTCCACCCACTACGGGAGGGGACCCATGGGCGATCGCAGCACAATCGAGTGGACCGAGGCGACCTGGAATCCCACCACAGGATGCGACCGGATCTCCCCCGGGTGTGACAACTGCTACGCCTTGACGTTATCCAGGCGTCTCAAGGCCATGGGCGTTGCCAAGTACCAGGCTGACGGGGATCCCAGGACATCCGGCCCGGGCTTCGGCCTCACCCCTCACCCTGACGCACTGGCCATTCCCCGCCAGTGGAGGGCCCCACGGATGGTCTTCGTCAACTCCATGAGCGACCTCTTCCACGCCAAGGTCCCCCTGGACTTCGTCCGGCAGGTCTTCCAGGTGATCGCCGAGACTCCCCAGCACACCTACCAGCTACTGACCAAGAGAGCCCGCAGGCTGCGACGTGTGGCCGGCGAACTCGACTGGCCCTCCAACCTGTGGATGGGCGTCTCCGTCGAAGATGCAGAGCACCTGGATCGTGTCGACGACCTTCGACAAGTTCCCGCAGCCGTGCGCTTCCTGTCCTGCGAGCCGCTGCTCGGTCCACTTACCGGTCTGCACCTGGGCGGCATCGGCTGGGTTATTGCCGGCGGGGAGTCCGGGCCCCACCATCGGCCCGTGGAGGAGGAGTGGCTGGTGGACATCCGCGACGCCTGCAACGACGCCGGAGTGCCCTTCTTCTTCAAGCAATGGGGTGGCCGCAGCCCGAAGTCAGGGGGCCGCGAACTCGATGGAGCGACCTGGGATGAGATGCCACCCAGACTGCCTGTCGCAGCCCATTAACGGCCAAAGCCCAACAGACGCCGTACGCACTCTGGTGACATATGGCAACGGTGTGTGACCCTCTCCCCAGCGGGACCGACGGGAGCAGGGGGACCGATCGTGGCCGTACCGAAGGATGCCGTGTGGGAACGCGATCCGCATACGGCGGCCAAACATGACTTATTGAAGCGGTATTTGGAAGCCTGGGCGCCGATTCTGCTGTCACGGCTCGACGTGATCAGTTACGCCGAAGGCTTCGCGGGTGCCGGCGTCTACAAGCAGGGCGAGCCCGGCTCCCCGGTCATCGCTTACGAAGTCTTCGCCGAGGCTCTGAACAGGTTCCCGAAACGTATGCGCGTGATCCTCATGGAGGAGGACGCCCGGCGCGTCAAAGAGTTACAGCACCAGATAGAGCTCGCCCGCTCCCGGCAAACGGACGACATCACCAGACGAATAGCGGTCGACATACGTCACGGAGATTTCCACCCGGCTCTCCTGCAGAGGCTGCGGAGCATCGGCGCATTGGGGAAGCCTCTCTTCGTCCTGTTGGACAGCTTCGGCGGACCCGACATCCCCTTCTCGCTCCTCCAGGAGCTGGGGCGCCATCCCAGCACCGAAGTGATGGTGACCTTCGAACCCAGCTTCCTCACCCGGTTTGCCGAGAAGCACGACGGCCACCGCCAGCTCGGCGACGAAGCCTTCGGCAGCCAGGAGTGGCAAGGCGTCTTCCAGCAGTCTCCCTCACGCAAGTTCACCTTCCTGCGCGAGCAGTACCGGAACACGCTGCGCCAGGCAGGCTTCACGCACACGCTGTACTTCGAGATGGTCGACGAGGGCGGCAGGATGCTCTACCTGATTTTCGGCACCCAGCACGAACTGGGGCTGGAGAAGATGAAGGACGCCATGTGGAAGGTGGACCCTTCGTATGGCGTCCGCTACCGCGACCCCAGGGACACCCAACAGCAGATGCTTGATCTCGTATTCGAACCGGATACGGCTCCGCTGCGACGGATCCTGCACGACTTCATCTCCGAAACGCCCGGCGGGCGAACCATCCCCGAGCTCAAGCGATACGCCCTCTTGGAAACCGTCTACCGGCCCGCCCAAGTGATCGAGGCCATCCGGCAGCTGCGTGAGGCGGGCGCCGTGACGACGGAACCTCGTGCCATCAACGCCAAGACGCGAGTGAGCCTGGCGACGACACCGCCCACTACCCGTCCGTCAGCCGAGCAAGGCGCCCTCTGGTGAGAGGCCGCGAGGGCACATCCAGGGCACATGAGCCTGGGAAACGGCGTTGACCCGTGAGAACTACCGAGAGGAGTTTTCCCAGGTCAACGCACATCTCCCTGCGAAACCGCAGGTCAGCCCCCTCCCGTCACCAATCGCTGCACGAGTGGCAGGACTTCAGCCATCGGCTGCACGAGGCGGGGCATCAGCCGTACTGCTTGGTGTGGCCGTGACCCGGGGCGTGGTCTGAGTCTCACACGGATCGGGCGGGGTCTTCGGGCCCCGCCTTCGTCGTGTGAACGCGGGGTCAGGGGTAGCGGTTCGTTCAGGTGAGCGTCGCGTGGGCCAGGGCGGTGCCGAGGAAGGCGGCGGTCAGGCCGGCGACGACGCTCGCGATCGCGTTGGTGGCGGCGAGGAGTCCGGCGCCGGTCTCGGTCAGGCGCATTGTCTCGAAGGAGAAGGTCGAGTAGGTACTGAGCGTCGCGCACAGACCGAGGCCGATGAGGTGCTGGACGGCCGCGGGCACGGTCGTCGCGGTGGTGGCGCCCGTGAGGAAGCCGAGCAGGACGCAGGCGGCGACGTTCACGGTGAAGGTGCCCCAGGGGAAGACGGTGTAGTGGCGGGCCTGGACGGCCCGGTCGGTCAGGTAGCGCAGCGGGGCGCCGACGAGGGCGCCGGCGATGACCATCAGCCAGTTCACGCGCGGCCTCCGTCGCGGGCGGGGCGGGGCGGGGCCACCAGCCGGGTGAGCGCGGCCGTGGCCCAGACCGCGAGGAGGGCGGCGGCCAGGGTGGCGGCTAGGTACAGCAGCGCGGTGCCGGCCTGTCCGTCGTCGATCAGGTGCTGGGCGTCGACGGCGTACGTGGAGAAGGTGGTGTAGCCGCCGAGGAGGCCGGTGCTGAGGAAGGGCCGCACGAGGGGGTGGGCGGTGGTCCGTTCGGTGATCAGCACCATGAGGAGGCCCATGGCGGCGCAGCCGGTGACATTGATCCAGAACGTGGTCCACGGGAACGTGCCGGGCGCGGTGGGCCACAGGAGGGTGGCGCCGTAGCGGGCGCAGGCGCCGATCACCCCGCCCGCCGCGATGGCCCCGAGGATCTCGGCCTGGCGGCGGCGTGGGCCGGGATCTCGCTGTGGGGGCCACGGGTCGACGGCGGTGTCCGGGTCGACCGGTTCGGCCTGGCGGCCGGTGGGCGGGTCGGCGGGCTCCGAGCGGTGTGCCGGGTGGTGGTCGGGCTGGTCATCGAAGTGCACGGCGTTCAGGCTCCTACCTGAGCGGTTCGGACCGCGTGCGGGCGCGCGCGGGGAAGGTCAGGTAGGGACCGTTGGCGACCGTCGGACGGTCACGGTTGGGTACGGGCAGGCCCCACTGCCGTACAGCCGTGCGAAGACGGCTGTACGGCCAAGGTTACTCGCAGCGGCGGCGGGCTCAGCAGCCGCCGGGGGCGGTCGGGGCGGCGGTCTCCTCGCCGAGGGCGGGCAGGCCGTCGGCGCCCATGGGGCTCGGGGCGGACCAGGTGCCGGAGGCGTCGATGACCGCGCGGGCGGTGAGCCGCTCCTCGCGGCCGTCGGCGGACCGGACGTGCACGGTGAAGGGCTGCCCGTCGCGGCCGGAGTCGACGATGCGGTCGCGCCCGGCGCGGGCGACACCGGTGACGGTGGCGCCGACCACCAGCCCGACCTGGGCCTCGCCCTTACCCTCCGCACGTCAGAACGCCGGCCCCACTGGCCCCGGCCCCCCTCAGGGCCGCAGCATGAGCGGCATGAGCAATGTGAGCAAGGCGAGCGCCGCACGGATCTCGCGGCGTGCCCAGGATGTCGCCCCCTTCTACGCCATGGAGTTCGCCAAGCAGGCCGCCGCGCTGGCCGCCCAGGGGCATGACGTCGTCAAACTCAGCCTCGGCGAACCGGATTTCGGCGCACCTCCGGCCGTGCGGGACGCGATGCGGGAGGCCATGGACGGGCGGCCGATGACGTACACGGCGGCGCTCGGGCTGCCGGCCCTGCGGGAGGAGATCGCCCGGTTCTACGGCGAACGGCACGGCGTCGAGGTCGACCCGGCCCGGGTCGTCGTCACGGCCGGCGCCTCGGCCGCGCTGGTGCTGGCCACCGCCGCCCTCGTGGACCCCGGCGACGAAGTCCTCATCGCCGACCCCTCCTACCCCTGCAACCGGCAGATCGTCGAGAGCTTCGGCGCCGACGTCACCCTCGTCCCCACCACCGCCGCGAGCCGCTTCCAACTGGACGCGGCGTCGGTGCGCTCGCACTGGACGGACCGGACGCGCGGTGTCATGGTCGCCACCCCCTCCAACCCGACCGGCACCTCGGTACCGGCCGACGAACTCGCCGCCCTCTGCGACCTCGCCCGTGAACGCGGCGCATGGCGCCTCGTCGACGAGATCTACCTCGACCTCGGCGACCACGACGAGCGGGGCCGGCCGCCGGCGAGCGCGCTGTCGTACGACCCGGACGCCGTCGTCATCAACAGCTTCTCGAAGTACTTCGGCATGACCGGCTGGCGACTCGGCTGGTGCGTCGTCCCCGAACCCCTCGTGCCGGCCGTCGAACGCCTCGCCCAGAACTACTTCCTCTGCGCCTCCACCCCAGCCCAGCACGCCGCCCTGGCCTGCTTCACTCCCGAGTCCCTGGCGGTCTGCGAGGCCCGCCGCGTCGAGTTCGGCGAGCGGCGGGCGCTGGTGCTCGACGGGCTGGCCCGGATCGGGCTGCCGGTCCCCGTGCCGCCCGACGGGGCCTTCTACGTCTACTTCGACGTCCGCGGGACCGGCCTCACCTCGTGGCAGTTCTGCGAACGGGCCCTGCGGGAGGCACACGTCGCCCTCACCCCCGGCCGGGACTTCGGCACACACACCGCCGAGACCCACGTCCGGCTCTCCTACGCGGCCTCGGCGGACGATCTGCGCGAGGGGATCGCCCGGCTGGGGAAGTTCATGGCCACGCTGCGGTGAGACGGTTGGGCCGGTGCGGCGAGGGCGGAGGGCTGGAAGACATACCCGCCGCCCGCAGACGCCGGGCGGCGGCTGGTACGCGGTGCTGCCCGACTGCGACGCGGCGCGGGCGGCGGCCGTGCCGGGCGCGACGGCGACGCGGATCGTGGGGCAGCGCTTCCGGGCGGCCGTGGCTCGTCGGGCGGCGGGCCGACGACGAGGTGGCCGTGACGACGACCGGCTGCGACCGATGGCGACCGGCGGTGACCGGTAGCGGCCGGTGACGGCCGGTGACGACCGTGGGGTTCTCCCCGCTGACCGCGTCCCCGCCTCACCGCGCTCGTCCGGGAGGGCGACGCCCTCGGGCTCGCTCGACCGGGCCTGCCGCCCACCCGGGCACTCCGTGACCGCCGTCTCACCCGGCGGCGCCTATCTTGGCGTTCATGCAGTCCTACACGATCGGTCAGGCCGCGCGGCTGCTCGGGGTCAGCCCCGACACCGCGCGACGATGGGCGGACGCGGGCCGGGTGGCGACCCGGCGCGACGAGAGCGGGCGCCGGCTCGTGGACGGGAGGGACCTCGCGGCCTTCTCCGTGGAGCTGGCCACGGACGTCGGCGGCGAGGACGACGTGCCGTACACGTCGGCCCGCAACGCCTTCCCCGGCATCGTCACCGCCGTGAAACTCGGTGACGTGGCCGCCCAGGTCGAGATCCAGGCGGGCCCGCACCGCCTGGTCTCGCTGCTCACCCGGGAGGCCGTGGAGGAACTGGGACTGGAGGTCGGCATGGAGGCCACGGCCCGCGTGAAGTCCACGAACGTGCACATCGACCGGACGTGACGGGCAGGGCAGGCGTGTCGGGCCCCACGGGCACGTTCACGAGACGCACATGCGGCCTCTGCTGAGTTTTTTCATGGCTCATGCAATGTGCCAGGAGACTTTTCGCTTGCACATGCGTCAAGATGATGGGTATCCGTGTCGCCCCCGCGGAGGAGGAGTAGGCCGTGCTGAACCGTCCCGCGCTACGGACCGCAGCCACCAGTGCCACCGCGCTGCTGACCCTCAGCGCCTGCTCCTCCTCCGACGACACCTCCGCCCGCTCCGGCTCGCCGAAGCTCTCCGGCACGGTCACCGTGTTCGCCGCCGCCTCACTCCAGGAGAGCTTCACGGCGCTGGGGAAGCGGTTCGAGAAGGACCATCCCGGCACGAAGGTGACGTTCAGCTTCGGCGGCAGCGACTCCCTCGCCGCCGGCATCACCGGCGGCGCCCCGGCGGACGTGTTCGCCTCCGCCAGCCCCAGGACGATGGAGATCGTGACGGACGCGGGCGACGCCTCCGGAGCGCCCGCCACCTTCGTACGCAACCGGCTGGAGATCGCGATCCTGCCGGGCAACCCCGACAGGATCGGCTCCCTGAAGGACCTCGCCCGGTCGGGGCTGAAGGTCGTGCTGTGCGACGAGGACGTGCCGTGCGGTGCCGCGGCGCGGAAGGCCCTGGACGCCGGTGGCCTCCGGCTCACCCCCGTCTCGTACGAGCAGGACGTCAAAGCGGCCCTGACGAAGGTCGGGCTGAAGGAGGCGGACGCCGCGGTCGTCTACCGGACCGATGTGCGGGCCGCCGGTGACAAGGTGGAGGGCGTGGAGTTCCCCGAGTCGGCCGGCGCCCTCAACGACTACCCGATCGCCCTCCTCAAGAACGCGCCCAACGCGTCCGCCGCCGAGGCGTTCGTCGAGCTGGTGCGTTCCGCCGAAGGTCAGCGGGTCCTGACCGGTGCCGGGTTCCTGAAGCCGTGAGCGAGGACCCCGGCGGCCAGGGCGACACCGTGACGGACGGGGCCACGAGGCCACGGCAGGAGCGGAAGCGGCGACAGGCACGGGAAGGGCGACAGGCACGGCGACGACTGCGCGGTCCCGTGCCCGTCCCCCTGCTGCTGCCCGCGCTGCTCGGGCTGGCCTTCCTCGTCCTGCCGCTGATCGCGCTGCTCCTGCGGACGCCGTGGTCGAGCCTGCCGGAGCAGCTGACCAGCCCCGAGGTGTGGGAGGCGCTGCGGCTGTCGCTGCTGTGCGCGACACTGGCCACGGCCGTGAGCCTGGTGCTCGGGGTGCCGTTGGCGTGGCTGCTGGCCCGGGTCGAGTTTCCGGGCCGTGGTCTCGTACGGGCCCTCGTCACCCTCCCCCTCGTCCTGCCCCCGGTGGTCGGGGGCGTCGCGCTGCTGATGGCGCTCGGCCGCAACGGCGTGGTGGGGCGCCTGCTGGACGACTGGTTCGGGGTCACGCTTCCCTTCACCACCACCGGGGTCGTGATCGCCGAGGCGTTCGTGGCGATGCCGTTCCTCGTCATCAGCGTCGAGGGCACGCTCCGGGCCGCCGACCCGCGCTACGAGGAGGCCGCGACCACGCTGGGGGCGTCCCGGTTCACCGCGTTCCGCCGGGTGACCCTGCCGCTGATCGCCCCCGGGGTCGCCGCCGGCGCGGTGCTCGCCTGGGCACGGGCGTTGGGCGAGTTCGGCGCGACGATCACCTTCGCCGGCAACTTCCCCGGCCGCACCCAGACCATGCCCCTGGCCGTCTACCTCGCCCTCCAGACGGACCCGGCCGCCGCGATCTCCCTCAGCCTGGTGCTGCTCGCGGTGTCGGTGGCGGTGCTGGCGGGGTTGCGGGACCGTTGGATGAGCGCGTCATGAGTGGCGCCGAAGGGCTGGACGCCCGCCTCGTCGTCCGGCGCGGGGACTTCCGGCTGGACGTCTCCCTGACCGCCGCCCCCGGTGACGTGGTCGCCCTCCTCGGCCCCAACGGCGCCGGCAAGACCACCGCGTTGCGCGCGCTGGCCGGCCTGACCCCGCTGACCGATGGTTATCTACGGCTGGACGGGGCGGCGTTGGAGCGTACGGCACCCGAGTCGCGCCCGGTCGGCGTGGTCTTCCAGGACTACCTCCTCTTCCCGCACCTCACCGCCCTCGACAACATCGCCTTCGGCCCCCGCTGCCAAGGCGCGAGCAAGGGGGCGGCCCGGACCCGGGCCGCCGAGTGGCTGGAGCGGATGGGCCTCGCCGAGTACGCCGGAACCAAGCCGCGCCGGCTCTCCGGCGGCCAGGCCCAGCGCGTCGCCCTCGCCCGCGCCCTCGCCACCCGCCCCCGCCTGCTCCTCCTCGACGAACCCCTCGCCGCCCTGGACGCCCGCACCCGCCTCGACGTGCGGGCCCAGCTCCGGCGCCACCTCGCCGACTTCGAGGCCGTCGCCGTACTCGTCACCCACGACCCGCTGGACGCCATGGTCCTGGCCGACCGACTCGTCGTCGTCGAAGACGGCCGGGTGGTCCAGGAGGGCACCCCCGGCGACATCGCCCGCCACCCCCGCACGGACTACATCGCCCACCTCGTCGGCCTGAACCTGTACCGGGGGCAGGCTGAGGGGCATGTCGTACGGCTCGACGCGGAGGGCACGAGGGACGGCAAGGGTGCGGGCGTGGACGGCAGAGGTGCCGACGGGGGCGGCAAGGGTACGGACGGGGACGGCGACGGCGCCGAAACGGACGGCAACGGCACGGACGCAGGAGCCACGGGCCCGGTGATCACGACCACCGAGGATCTCACCGGCCCCGTCTTCGTCGCCTTCCCGCCGAGCGCCGTCACCCTTCACCGCGACCGCCCCACCGGCTCCAGCGCCCGCAACCTCTGGCGGTGCGAGGTGGCCGGCCTGGAGGTCCACGGCGACCAGATCCGCGCCGACCTCAAGGGCGGACTCCCCCTCACCGCCGACCTCACGACGGTGGCCGCCGCCGAACTCGGGCTGCACCCGGGCACCCCGGTCTGGGCGACGGTGAAGGCGACTCAGACCCACGCGTACCCGGCGTGAGAGGCCGAAGGCGACCGCCGCCCGCTCACCACTCGGCGGCCGGTGCCTCCGTCAACCGGAACACGGCCGCCGGATCCGGCAGCCTCCGCAACGCGCCGACGACCTGCTCGCCCGCGAACTCCCTCTGCTCGGCGGTCACGAAGGTGCCGGACCGTCATCTCGCCATCGACGCGCTCGGCGCCGCCAGATCGAACCACACCGCCTTGCCGTCGGGGTGGACCAGGCCGCCGCCGTCGGGGAGGGCGGCGGCGGTTCCCCAGTGTCCCTCGGTGAGGGCGTCCACGAGGTAGAGGCCACGGCCGCCCTCCTCCCAGCCGTCGGAGGTCAACTCCCTTATGACGGGCGGGTTCTCGTCACCGTCGTAGACGATCACCCTGACCCGCCAGGCCTCCACCGCCAGCCACAGAACCGATCCTCCCCCCTTGGCGTGCACACAGGCGTTCGTGACCAGCTCGGAGGTGCACAGGGCCGCCGCGTCGACGAGGGCGTCGTGGCCGAGGGCGCGCAGGACGGTGGCGACGAAGTCGCGGGCGATGCACGGGGAGGTGTCGAGCGGCGGGCAGAAGAGGGTGTACGTCGTCGCCGCGGGCGAGAGCCAGGGGGTGGGGTTCGGCACCGGGGCGGAGGTTGGGACGGCGAAGTCATGGGCAGTTTCGGTCATGGATGATCAACTCCATTGCGACGAGAAGGGATTGCTCATTCCCTACCGCGTCGGTGGCTCCTCCTCGGGTGTCGACGGCCCGGGGTGTGCTTTCAACTGGCGGTACGCAGGGGTGGATGACGAACGACTGCGAACGACTACGGAGGACTGCGGACGGCGTACGGAACGGACTGCGGACGAACTGCCGGGCGAAGTACAGGCGAGATGCGCATGAGTAATCAGTTGAGCACTCTCCGTGAGCGCAGGAATGACCGTAGTCGGCGTGTTCGCGCCGCCGCAATGGGGTCGGTGGAAGTACTACGAAAGCGCGTCGTCGGACGCCCGACACCCTCGGCCCCGCCCTCACGCTGCGTGGCCCCTGGCCCGTCCACCACACCGTGTGATGATGGGCTGCGAACGCCCCCGGGGATGAGCTGGGCTCGCACGGGGATCGGGAACCAGCAGGGGTACGGGTACGGGACGGGGACTGTCATGACCAGTCGGTTGCTCATGTCGTACGGCGCGCGGCCCGGACGGGCCGCCGCACCGGTCCGGGAACCGGCCCACGTGGCCGGGTCCACGCGGGCCACGGCGATCCTGGACCATGACGACCCGCTGGTCCGGGCGCTCGCGTCCCGGGTGCTGGGCGAGGCGACGCCGCGTGAGGCACTGCGAAGCGCGCACCGGATCATCGCGCGGGACGTACGGCCGGTGTACTCGGTCGAGGACCGCCGGCGCGTGTCGCGGACCCTGTGGCTCGGGCGCGGCTCGTGCAGCCAGCGGATGGCGGCGCTGGAGGCGGTCGCCCGAGCCGTACGCGTACGGACGCGAGTGCGCGGGCTGCTCGTGGACGGGACCTTCTGGTATCCGCGCTTCCCCCGGCTGAAGCCGCTCGTGCCGGAGCAGGTGCTGCTGGCGTGGCCGGAGTTCAGGCTCAGCGGCGCGTGGGTGCCGATCGGCGAACTCTTCGGCACCCCCGCCACCCCAACGACCACCGCTTCCGCCACCACCGGCTTCGCCAACCAGGGCGGCGAGACCCTCTTCGAGGCGGTCGCCCGCACCGGTGTCCGTTGGGACACGTGCGGCGCGGCACGCGGCACGGCCTGCGACCTCTCCGCCCGGATCGTCGCCGACCTCGGTCACTTCGACGACCGCGACGCCCTCTTCGCACGCCACGGCCAGACCCTGTGCTGGACGGCCCGCACCCTGGCCGAGCCGGTACTCGGCCGCTGGAGCGCGGGGGCGACCACGAGCGCCGCCACCGCTGTGCCTGGGTCATCCGACGGTACGGCGGACTGACACGGTCCGAGTCCTGGCGGCGACGCCGGACTCCCACCCCCTGCGAACCCCGCGACGAGCCGTATCGCGGCCCGGTCTTCCACGACGAGGCATGGCACTGGGTGATGCTCGCGATCGATCCAGTCACGTCCTACGCGGCGGAGCACCCGGAACCGGCGGGCCCCCGGACGCGTGGACGGCCCTCGGCCGACCCCCCCGCCGCCCACGGCGAGGCCCTCTCCCTCACCCCTCGGTCCCCCGCACCGTGAACCCGGTGACCAGACCTCCGCCTTCGCGCCGGAACGCGAACGGCGCCCCGCCGTGGGCCGCCGCCACCGCCCGTACGATCGACAGCCCCAGCCCGGAGCCGGGCAGACTGCGGGCGTCCGGGGCCCGGTAGAAGCGGTCGAAGATGCGTTCCAGGTCGCAGTCGGGGACGCCGGGGCCCCGGTCGAGCACCTCCACGCGGACGATGTCCGGGGTGTCGTCGCCCGGTTCGTCGAGGCCGCGGGGTTCGCCGATGTCACCGGGACCGCCCGGCTCCCCCAGGTCGCCCAGATCGCCGGTGCGGCCCGCCGAGCCCCGTGCGACCACGACCTCGATCGGCTCGGTGCCGTCGCGGTCGAACTTCGCCGCGTTCTCGACGAGGTTGGAGATCGCCCGCTGGAGGGCCCCGGGCCGCCCCCGCACGGTCGTGTCACCGGCGACCCGTACGACGACCTCGCGCCCGGTGCGCCGGCGGACGGTCGCCGTGACGTCCTCCGCGAGGTCGGCGAGCTCCACGCGCCGGACAGGCTCGGTGCTCGACTGACCGGCGGCGAGGTCGACCAACTCGTTGACGAGGTCGGTCAGTTCGAGGGCCTCCTGGGCGAGGTCGTCGACGAGTTCCTCGCGCATACGGGGCGGGAGTTCGTCGATGCGCCGGAGCAGCGAGATGTTCGTACGCAGGGATGTGAGAGGCGTGCGCAGTTCGTGCCCGGCGTCCTGGACGAGCCGCCGCTGGTCCTCCTCCGACTGGGCCAGGCGGACCAGCATGCGGTCGAAGGAGCGCCCGAGCCGCCCCACCTCGTCCCGGCCCGCGACGGGCACCTGGATGCCCAGATGCCCGGTCCGGGCCACGTCCTCCGCCGCCCCCGCCAACTGCACGAGCCGCCGGGTGTGCCGCCACGCCAGCCACCACCCGACCAGCCCGGCCGAGATGACGACGCCCGACACGAACAGCAGGGTCCTCTGCTGTAGTTCCCGCAGCAGATCCTCGGTGTCGCTGAACTCCTGCGCGACCTGCACGGCACCCCGGCCGCCGCCGAGCGCGACCGTCACCACCCGGTAGCGGTCGTCGCCGACCTCGACCTCACCGTGCTCGACCAGCACACCGGCCGGGGCCGCGTCGGCCGTACGCCGGTCCGCGTCGCGTACGGGCAGGCCGGGGGCGCCCTCGTCGAGGATCTCCCCGTGCGGGCCGAGCACCTGGACGTCCGTACGGCCGGAGCGGATCAGGTCGTCGCGCGGGCCGCCGCTGTCGCTCGGGGCGAAGTCCTCCGGGGTCAGCGGGTCCTGCTCGACCAGTTCCCGCAGGTCACGCACGACCTCCGCGAACACCGTCTGCTCGTCGACCCGCACCAGCCGTGCCGCCGCGCTGTAGCTGAGGATCCCGACGAGGACGGTGACGACGCACGCCACCGCCACGAACGACACGGTGAAGGTCGCCCGCAGCGAGGGCATCGGCCGCAGCCGGGCGAGCAGTCGGGGCAGCGTCCGGACGGACCTGACGGAACGGGACGGCACCGCGCGCCGCCCTCAGTCTTCCCGCAACGCGTACCCCACACCCCGCACGGTGTGGATCAGCGCCGCCGCTCCGGGCTCGTCGAGCTTGCGGCGCAGGTAACCGACGTAGACGGCGAGGTTCTTGGAGCCGGGGCCGAAGTCGTAGCCCCAGATCCGGTCGTAGATGGTGGCGTGGTCGAGGACGATGCCGACGTTGCGGACGAGCAGTTCGAGGAGGTCGAACTCGGTCCGGGTCAGCTCCAGTTCCCGCGCCCCGCGCCAGGCCCGACGCGCCTGTACGTCCATCCGCAGTCCGGCGGCCGTGAGCAGGCCACCGGCGTCCGGCGACGAGGCGGAGGCGGGAGAGGACGCCGTCGACGGCCGGGCCGGCGCCCCGAGCCCCCCGAACGCGTCCGGGTTGCCCGTCCGCCGCAGCAGCGCGCGCAGCCGCGCGAACACCTCCTCCACGTCGAACGGCTTGACGACGTAGTCGTCCGCGCCGGCGTCGAGGCCGGCGATCCGGTCGGCGGTCTCCACGAGCGCGGTGAGCATCAGGATCGGCGTCCGGTCGCCCTCCGCGCGCAGCACCCGGCAGACCTGGAGGCCGTCTATGCCGGGCATCATCACGTCGAGCACGAGCACGTCGGGCCGGTTGCGGTGGGCCTGGGCGAGCGCCTCGACGCCGTCGGCGACCGCCGTGACCTCGTACCCCTCCAGGGTCAGCGCGCGTTCCAGGGCATGGCGGATGGCGCGGTCGTCCTCGGCGAGCAGCACGTTCTGGGGCACCCCACCAGTCTGCCAAGGCCGGGGGCGCTCACCACCTCGTCAGAAGCTCCGGGGCGCCCTTCTTACCGGCCTCTCACCACGACCCGGCGGTCGGCTTACCCCTCACGCGCACCGTGTCCGTGTGACACCCGCCCGCAAGGGAACCCGGGCGGAGCGAGCCGATGGAGTACAAAGAGTCCGAACTGGTCACATACACACCATTAAAGGCATAACACCACAAGCACATCACCACGCATCACATCGGCACATCACCACACAACTGCATCGCTCACGCCGTCGGGAAGGTAATGCATTGAGCCGCCGCATGAAGATCGTGTTCCTGTTGCACAACGCGTACGCCATCGGCGGCACCGTCCGTACGACACTGAACCTGGCGTCGGCGCTGGCGGACCATCACGACGTGGAGATCGCCTCCATGTCCCGCCACCTGGACGAACCACGCTTCGCCGTCGACCCGAGAGTCACGCTCGTCCCCTTGGTGGACATCCGCCCGTACAGCCCCGACCTGCGCGATCCGGCCCAGGCGCAGCCCGCCGCGGACTTCCCGGCCGAGGACAAGCGCCACCACCAGTACAGCGGCCTCACCGACCGGCGGGTCCGCGCCTATCTGGCCGGCTGTGACGCGGACGTCGTCATCGGCACCCGCCCCGGCATCAACGTCTACGTCTCCCTCTTCGCACCCCGCCGCGCCCTGCGCGTCGGCCAGGAGCACCTGCGCCACGACGCCCACACCAAGCAGCTCCGCAAGGTCCTCGCCCGCCACTACCGCACCCTGGACGCTGTCGTCACGACCACGGCGGCGGACGCGGCGGTGTACCGCGCGCGGATGAGGCTGCCGGGCGTACGGGTGATGCCGGTGCCCAACATCGTCCCGGCGGCCGGGGTCACCCCGTCGGACGGGACGGCCCCCGTCATCGCCGCCGCCGGCCGCCTCGCCCGCGGCAAACGCTTCGACCTCCTGCTGGAGGCGTTCTCGAAGGTCGCCGCGAAGGAACCCGACTGGGAGCTGCGCATCTACGGCGGCGGCAGGCAGAAGGACCGTCTGGAAACCCTCATCGAGGACCTCGGCCTCACCGGCCGGGCCCGTCTGATGGGCCCGCACACCCCCATCGAGGCGGAGTTCGCGCGCGCCTCGATCGTCGTCAGCGCCTCCGAGGCCGAGTCCTTCGGCATGACCCTCGTGGAGGCCATGCGCTGCGGTGTCCCCGTCGTCAGCACCGACTGCCCGCTCGGCCCCGCCGAGATCATCACCGACGGCACCGACGGCCGCCTCGTCCCCGTCGACGATCCCCACGCCCTCGCCGACGCCCTCCTCGACCTCACCGCCGACGCCGGCCTCCGCCGCGCCATGGGCGAGGCCGCCCTCCGCAGCGCCCACCGCTACGACCCGGCCCCGATCGTCACCAGGTACGAGACCCTGTTCGCCGACCTGCGCGCGACCAGGCTCCAGCGCACCTGGCAACGAGAGTCGACGCGGGCGCAGGGCTGGCTGCGCCGCCGACTCCATGCGTGGAAAAGGGCGACCCCGACTTACCTGCGAACCCCGGCGAACTACCCGACCAACCGCAAACAACACACAGCCTGACACAGCCCCCCACTTGCGCCGGAGCTCGGGAAACGGGGTCGCCGGGCAGGCACGGGCAGGAGAAAAGCACGGGCGCGGCCCCCGTTTCTCAGAGCCACGGGGAACCGCGCGACCGGCCCCCGCCCACCCGCAGCCGGACACCCCACCCCTCGGGGCCAAGGGGGCAGCGCCCCTGGGGGTGGGACGGGCAGGGGTGGCGGGGGCGAGAAAAACGACCCGCACACCCCGACGCCGCGGCCGACCACCGCCAGCTACCGCGTGGACGACGGCCCACCGAGTTCCGCCGCGGCCACCAGCGCCCCGTGCGTGGGCGCGTCCGGCACATCGGCCGGCCGTCCCTTCGCGAACTCCTCACGCAACACCGGCACGACCTCCTCGCCCAGCATGTCGATCTGCTCCAGGACGGTCTTCAGGGGCAGCCCCGCGTGGTCGACGAGGAACAACTGCCGCTGGTAGTCACCGGCGTAGTCGCGGAACGCCAGCGTCTTCTCGATCACCTGCTGCGGCGAACCCACCGTCAGCGGCGTCTGCTCGGCGAAGTCCTCGAGCGACGGCCCGTTGCCGTACACCGGCGCGACATCGAAGTACGGCCGGAACTCCCGCACCGCGTCCTGCGCGTTCTTCCGCATGAACACATGCCCGCCGAGCCCCACGATCGCCTGCCCGGGGGTGCCGTGCCCGTAGTGCGCGTACCGTTGCCGGTACAGCTCGACCATCCGCTTGGTGTGGTCGGCCGGCCAGAAGATGTTGTTGTGGAAGAAGCCGTCGCCGTAGTACGCGGCCTGCTCGGCGATCTCGGGCGAGCGGATGGACCCGTGCCAGACGAACGGCGGTACGCCGTCCAGCGGGCGGGGCGTGGAGGTGAAGCCCTGGAGGGGCGTACGGAACTCGCCCTCCCAGTTGACGACGTCCTCGCGCCACAGCCGGTGCAGCAGGGCGTAGTTCTCGATGGCGAGGTTGATGCCCTGCCGGATGTCCTGCCCGAACCACGGGTACACCGGCCCGGTGTTGCCACGCCCCAACATCAGATCCACCCGCCCGTCGGCCAGGTGCTGGAGCATCGCGAAGTCCTCGGCGATCTTCACCGGGTCGTTGGTGGTGATGAGGGTGGTGGCGGTGGAGAGGATCAGCTTCTCCGTGCGCGCGGCGACATGGCCGAGCATCGTCGTGGGCGACGACGGCACGAACGGCGGGTTGTGGTGCTCGCCCGTGGCGAAGACGTCGAGCCCGACCTCCTCGGCCTTCAGCGCGATCGCGACCATCGCCTTGATGCGCTCGCGCTCGGTCGGCGTCCGGCCCGTCGTGGGGTCCGGCGTCACATCGCCGACGCTGAAGATCCCGAACTGCATCATCGTTGCCACCCTCCCAAATTGTTTACGGTTCAACCATACCCGTGGACGAGGGCACCGTTCCCCCTGTTCCTCCAGTGTCGGCGCCGGCGCCGGCCGAGTCGTGCGGGCGGTACGAGAGGGCGATGTCAGTGGCGGTCCCTACGATCGCCCCATGGCCGCCCCACGCCGTGACACCCGAGGCATCGTGGACGCCCCGGAGCTCTTCGCCCGCGTCCGCTTCCGCCGCCGCACACACCCGCCGAGCCCCTGCGCCCGTACCTGGAGCACTACTGGCTGATCGACTGGGACCTGCCGGAGCCGTACGTCACCCGGGTCGTCCCGCACCCGTCGGTGAACATCGTCTTCCAGTGCTACGAGGGCCGGGAGCCCTTCGCCGAGCTCTCCGGCATCGGCCTCGGCCTCTTCACCCGGAAACTGGAGGGCAGGGGCCGGGTCTGCGACTTCACGACCACGGTGGGGGTGCCGCCGACGGCGTACGCGGAAGCCGTGGCGCCTCCCACTACTTCGCGTGCGTGACCGCGTAGATCATCACGAAGGCCACGAGGTGGATGCCGAAGAGGAAGTACGCGAGGTACCACCACACGTACCGCTCGTCCTTCTTCTCCTGCGCGAGGCGACGCCCCTCGGGCGTCAGCTCCTCCTCCGCCATCACAGCTCCCGGTGCACCTTGGTGTTGGAGGCCTGGGCGCGGGGGCGCAGCACGAGGAGGTCGACGTTGACATGGCTGGGCCGGGTGACCGCCCAGGTGATCGTGTCGGCGACGTCGTCGGCGGTCAGGGGCTCCGCCACGCCCTCGTAGACGCCCGCCGCCTTCTCCGCGTCGCCGCCGAAGCGGGTCAGGGCGAACCCGTCCGTCTTCACCATGCCGGGTGCGATCTCGATGACCCGCACCGGCGTGCCGACGATCTCCAGCCGCAGCGTCTCGGCGAGGACGTGTGCGCCGTGCTTGGCGGCGACATAGCCCGCGCCGCCCTCGTACGTCCCGTGGCCCGCCGTCGACGACACCACGACCACCGTGCCGTCTCCGCTCGCGGTCAGCGCGGGCAGCAGGGCCTGGGTGACGTGGAGCGTGCCGATGACGTTCGTCTCGTACATCGAGCGCCAGTCGGCCGGGTCGCCGGTGGCCACCGGGTCGGCGCCGAGCGCACCGCCCGCGTTGTTCACCAGCACACCGATCGTCCGGAACGCGGTCGCGAACTCGTTCACCGCCGCGCGGTCCGTGACGTCCAGGGCATACGCCGTGGCCTGCCCGCCGCCGGCGTCGATCTCCTCGGCCAGCGCCTCGATGCGGTCCTTGCGGCGCGCGGTCAGCACCACGCGGTACCCCGCCGCGGCGAGCTGCCGGGCCGTGGCGGCGCCGATCCCGCTGCTCGCACCGGTGACGACGGCGATGCGGGCGGCGGCGGACGGTGCGGCGGTGGCCATGAGCTGCTCCTGAACGGTACGGAATCGGACAGTCCTTGCCCGGCCAGGATAGGCGTGCGGTGGGACAATGAGACGGGTGGTCCCTGTACAGGAGGTGGATCATGGGACAGGCCCGCGAGACAATGGACCAGTTCACCGAAGCGCTCACCACACATCAGGACGTCAAGACCATCGCGAACCTCTTCGCGGAGGACGCGGTCGCCTACACCCCCGACGGCGGAGAGATCCACGGGCGGGAGAACATCGCCGAGTACTGGCGGCAGATGACGAACGCCGTGCCCGAGGCCACGTTCGAATCGCTCGCCGCGTTCGAGGTCGGCGACACCGCCGTCGACGAGGGCATCTTCAGCGGCAGGAACACCGGCCCACTGGCCTTCCCCGACGGGACGTCCATCCCGGCGACCCAGAAGGACATCAGGCTGCGCGGCGTGGACTTCGCCACCGTCCAGGACGGTCAGATCACCAGCTACCGGCTCTACTTCGACCAGCTGGAGTTTCTGGGCCAGCTGGGACTGCTGCCGGAGGAACTGGCGCAGCCTTCGTAGCGGTCGACCGGCCCGCCGTCACCCGCCTCGCGGCGCATACATGATCACCGCCATGCCCGCGAGGCAGATCAGCGCGCCCGTCACGTCCCAGCGGTCGGGCCGATAGCCGTCCGCGACCATCCCCCAGGCGATCGACCCGGCCACGAAGATCCCGCCGTACGCGGCGAGGATCCGCCCGAAGTGCGCGTCCGGCTGGAAAGTCACCACGAACCCGTACGCCCCCAGCGCGAGCACCCCCGCACCGATCCACACCCACCCCCGGTGCTCCCGCACGCCCTGCCACACCAGCCAGGCCCCGCCGATCTCGAACAGCGCGGCGAGCACGAACAGGGCGGCGGAGCGGGCGATCACCATGAACGACAGCTTCGCACGGGGCTCCGGGCGGGTCTCAGCCCTTCACGCACACGACCTGCCTGAGCTTCGCCACCACCTGCACCAGGTCCCGCTGCTGGTCGATGACCTGCTCGATCGGCTTGTAGGCGCCCGGGATCTCGTCCACGACACCGGAGTCCTTGCGGCATTCCACGCCCCGCGTCTGCTCCTCCAGGTCCTTCGTCGAGAAACGCCGCTTCGCCGCGGTGCGGCTCATGCGCCGACCGGCGCCGTGGGACGCCGAGTTGAAGGCCTTCTCGTTGCCGAGGCCCTTCACGATGTACGAGCCCGTGCCCATCGAGCCCGGGATGATCCCGTACTCGCCGGAGCCCGCGCGGATCGCGCCCTTACGGGTCACCAGGAGGTCCATGCCGTCGTAGCGCTCCTCGGCCACGTAGTTGTGGTGCGCGCTGATCTCGGGCTCGAAGGTCGGCTTCGCCTTCTTGAACTCCTTGCGGACGACGTCCTTGAGGAGGGCCATCATGATCGTGCGGTTGTACTTCGCGTACTCCTGCGCCCAGAACAGGTCGTTGCGGTACGCCGCCATCTGCGGGGTGTCCGCGACGAAGACGGCGAGATCACGGTCGACCAGGCCCAGGTTGTGCGGGAGCTTCCGGGCGATGCCGATGTGATGCTCCGCCAGTTCCTTGCCGATGTTCCGGGAACCGGAGTGCAACATGAGCCAGACATAACCGGTCGAGTCCGTGCAAACCTCGATAAAGTGGTTTCCTCCGCCGAGCGTTCCCATCTGCTTCTCCGCCCGGTCATGACGGAACTTGACCGCTTCCGCCACCCCGTCGAACCGCCCCCAGAACCCGTCCCACCCCGCGGTGACGAGTCCGTGCAGTCGCCCCGGATCGACGGGGTCGTCATGCATCCCCCGCCCCACCGGAATCGCCTGCTCGATCTTCGACCGCAGCCGGGACAGATCCCCGGGAAGGTCATGGGCCGTCAGGGACGTCTTCACCGCCGACATTCCGCAGCCGATGTCGACGCCCACGGCCGCGGGACAGACGGCCCCCCGCATCGCGATGACGGAACCGACCGTCGCGCCCTTGCCGTAATGCACGTCCGGCATCACGGCAAGACCCTTGATCCACGGCAGGGTCGCCACGTTGCGGAGCTGTCGCAGCGCACCCTCCTCGACCGACGCGGGGTCGGTCCACATGCGGATGGGTACCTGCGCGCCCGGTATCTCGACGTACGACATATCAGCCTTATTCCCCCGAAAAGAAAATGAAATTCCCAGAACGCAAAACCGGCGCCAAGGTCAACGAAAGGGATGCCGGACCGGCGTCCACGGCAGTGCGTGCGATACACATGGTGCCCGGGGGTCACCCCCGGACGGCAAGTGAATAACCACAGGACAGGACAGCGCAGGCGTCCCGAGGGACCCCGTCGAGAGGAGCCCCACCGTGCAGCGGAAGGCGTACGTACCCGGCGTCGCCGTGCTCCTCGCGGCCCTGCTGGCCGCGTGCACGGGGTCGCAGGACAGCGCTTCGACCGACGATCCCCGTCCGGGCGACGCCGCCGCGACGGCCTCCGCGGCCCAGCCCGGCCGCTACGACACCCTCCCGGAACCCTGCGGCGTGGTCGGGCACAGCACCCTCGACTCTCTCCTCCCCGGCATCAAGCAGCTCACCGACGCGGAGCAGCGCGAGCAGGCGTACGAGGGCGAGGCGACGCAGACCTACGACACGGACCGGAAGGTCGGCTGCCGTTGGAAGGTGCCGTCCACGGCCGCCACCGACTATCTCCTCGTCGATTTCGAGCGCGTGGTGTCGTACGACAACGCGGTCAGCGACGACAACAAGGCGCAGGAGGTCTACGGCGGCAAGGTGGAGGCGGCGGACCTCCCGGAGCCGTCGCCCAGCGGGACCACCTCCGAGGAGAGCGAGGACACGGAGGAGACGGCGGAGACGGCCGAGGCCAAAGACGCCGACCAGGCGGGCGAGACCGCCTCCGGCCCGTCGGCGAGCGCCTCCGCCTCACCCACCGGCTCATCCGGATCCCCCGGCTCCTCCCCGACCGCGACCGCCTCCGAGACCCCCGCCTCCCTGCAGCCCCGCACGCTCGACGGTCTCGGGGACGAGGCGTTCCTGAACGACCGGCTCGGGACGAGCCGGCAGCGCACGGTGACTGTGGTGTTCCGCACGTCGAACGTGATCGTGACGGTGGAGTACGAGGAGCAGCCGGCGACCACGACGGTGGTGCCGGACAGTGCGGAAATGCAGGACAGGGCTGGGATTCTGGCGCAGCGACTGGCCGAGGCGTTCGACGACTGAGCAGAGTTCGGGGGCGGTTCGGGTGTCCGCGCGAACCCCCTGATTCAGGACCGCACTTCCTCGTCACCGCGTACCGTGGCCCCTCGGACCCGATCCGATCGCGGGAACACCACAGGAAGCACGCAGGAAGCCCGCAGGAACACCGCAAGCAGACCGCAGGAACCGCGAGCGTGATGAAGTCATGAGTGAAGGAACCATGCAACGAGCCGCAGAGTCAGATCAGCACCCGTCGCCACGCCTCGTGCCCTCGGCACGTGTCGCGCGTCGCGGGCGTCCGGGCCGGGCGCGGGTTCTCGTGGGCGCGGCCGTCGTCCCGGCGCTGCTGTTGGCGGTCGGCTGCTCGTCGGGCTCCGACTCCGACGGTGCCTCCGGTGACGAGACGCCGGCGGGGGTGAACGAGACGTTGACGGAGAGCGCCACGCCGGAGGTGGTCGAGGCGGCGTACGCGTCGCTGCCGGACGCGTGTGAGGTGTTCTCGCAGAAGACGCTGAAGTCGGTGGTGCCGGAGGGCGCGAAGTCCGGCAAGGCCATCAACACCGCCGAGGAGAACGTGACCGGGGACTGCCGATGGATCAGTCTCGACAACAACGGTGTGGACGGCTCCCAGTACCGCTGGCTGAGCGTGTCCCTGCACCTGCTGGCGTCGGACGCGGCGAACGGCCCAGGGGAGGACCGGGCACACAAGGCGTTCCGGTCGAAGGTGACCGCGGCGAAGGCGGTGGACGGGGCGAAGAACGTCAAGACGGAGCCGGTGACGGGCACCGGCGACGAGGCGACGGTGGTCCGGTACGACCTGAAGAAGGACGGGGACTCCTTCGAGCAGCAGACGATCGTGGTGCGCACGGAGAACGTGGTCATCACGCTCGACTACAACGGGGCCGGTCTGGCCGGTGACAGGACGCCGGACGCGGACGACCTGCTGAAGTCGGCGAAGTCGGCGGCCAAGGAGGTCGTGGAGGCGGTCGAGGACGCGAACGACGGTACGGACGCGTCGGCGTCCCCGTCGAAGAGTGCCACCAAGGCGCCGTCGGGGGACGCGACGAAGGAGTCGTCGGGTGGTTCGGGCGCGGATGTGAGTTCCGACTCGGATTCCGACTCGGACTCCTCCACGTCCGGCGGCAAGAAGAGCAGTTCCTAGCCTTCACCTGGTGTTTTTCCGGAGCCCGGTCCCGCGCGGGACCGGGCTCGGCACCTTCCGGCAACCCGTTCGCCGTACACATGTGCCACCCTGTTGCGCGCAACAACACGCAAGGGGAGGGGAGTACGGGTGGCCGCGCCAATGCAGCTGACTCGAATGCACCGCGTTCTCATCGGCGTGGTCGTGTTCGGCGCCGTCATCATCGCCGGGATCGGCTTCGCGGGTTCGTACGCGGCCGTACGGGAACTGGCCGTCCAGAAGGGCTTCGGGAACTTCTCGTACGTCTTCCCCATCGGCATCGACGCCGGCATCTGCGTCCTGCTGTCCCTGGACCTGCTCCTGACGTGGATCCGCATCCCGTTCCCCCTGCTCCGCCAGACGGCGTGGCTGCTGACGGCGGCGACGATCGCGTTCAACGGGGCCGCGGCCTGGCCGGACCCGCTGGGTGTCGGCATGCACGCGGTGATCCCGGTCCTGTTCGTCGTCTCGGTCGAAGCGGCCCGGCACGCCATCGGACGCATGGCCGACATCACGGCCGACAAGCACATGGAGGGCGTCCGCCTCACCCGCTGGCTTCTCTCCCCCTGCCCACGTTCCTCCTCTGGCGCCGCATGAAGCTCTGGGAGCTCCGCTCCTACGACCAGGTCATCAAGCTGGAGCAGGAACGTCTCGTCTACCAGGCCCGTCTCCGCTCCCGCTTCGGCCGGGCGTGGCGCCGCAAGGCCCCGGTCGAGTCCCTGATGCCCCTCCGCCTGGCCCGCTACGGCGTCCCCCTGGCGGACACGGCCCCGGCGGGCCTGGCGGCGGCGGGCATCGAGCCGGCCCTGCTGCCCCCGACGCCGCAGACCGACGTCGACATGGCCGCGGGCAATCGTGCCGCCGGGGTGTCACGGGTGGGCGCGGCGGCATCTCCCGGCGAGCAGCGCCCCCAGTTGGAGAGCACCCCCACCCGGCAGCAGCCGGAGCACGCCGAGCACCAGGAGCAGGCCCCTCCCGCCGCCGTGCCGGACGAAAGCCCCTGGCTGCACGCCCGCCACCCCCAGGAGGTGCCCTACCAGGGCGGCTACAACCCCTCGTACGAACCCGAGGAACAGTACGAGGACTGGTACGAGGAGCAGGACCCGGAGCAGTACCAGGCCGAGCAGTACCGGCAGTACCGGCAGCAGGCGGAGCAGTACCGGGGGCAACAGTTCGAGGAGCCCGAGCCCCAGGACCGCGACCCCTCTCCGGAGGAGACCGGCAGCTTCCCCATCCCGGCCGGCCCCGGCCGCACCCGGGAACTGGGCGGGGGCGGCGGCACCCCCGAACCCGCCGCGCCGGACGAGGAGTCGTACTACCAGGTCTTCAAGCAGTCGATAAGTTCCGACAGCGGCTACCCGACCCCCCGCGAGTTCAGCGACAACATCGAGACGACCTACGGCGTCTCCGTCCTGGACGCCGATGCCAAGCGCATGGTTCTGCGCTTCCAGAACCGCCACACCGCGGAGTTGGAGGACGATCACATCGCGTGACCCGCGCGCGTTACGACGATGGGGGCGCCCGGCAGACACAGGGCGCCCCCATCGTCGTAACGCTGGGTCGGTCTACTCCCCGAGCAGGGCCCGCACCCGCTCCTGCCCCACCGCCAGCAGCAGCGTGGGCAGTCGCGGACCGGTGTCGCGCCCCACGAGCAGGTGGTACAGCAGGGCGAAGAACGACCGCTGGGCGGTCTTGATCTCCGCCGGCAGCTCCTTCGGCGTCGCGTCGGCCGGGAACCCGGCCTGCACCTTGGGCACGCCGTAGACGAGGTGCGTGAGTCCGTCCAGGGACCAGTGCTCGGCGAGGCCGTCGAGCAGCAGCCGCAGCGACTGCTGGGACTGCTCGTCGAGGGACTTCAGCAGTTCGGCGTCGGCCTCGTCGCGCACGATGGTCCGCTGGTCGGCGGGGACGTGCGTGTTGATCCAGGCCTCGGCCCTGTCCAGCCGGGGCCGGACCTCGTCGAGGGAGGACAGCGGGTCGGCGGGGTCGAGTTCGCTGAGGATGCGCAGGGTCTGGGCCTCGGCGCCCGCGGTGATGTCGGCGACGGACGCGAGGGTGCGGTACGGCATCGGGCGGGGCGTGCGGGGCAGTTCGCCGGCCGCCGTGCGCACCGCGCGGGAGTGCGCGGCGATGTCGGCCGGGAGGGCGGACCCGTCGGCCACCTTGGCGTCGAGCTTGTCCCACTCGTCGTACAGCCGCTGGATCTCCTGGTCGAAGGCGATCTTGAACGACTGGTTGGGCCGGCGACGGGCGTAGAGCCAGCGCAGAAGCTGCGGCTCCATGATCTTCAGGGCGTCGCCCGGGGTGGGCACACCGCCCTTGGACGACGACATCTTGGCCATGCCGGAGATGCCGACGAAGGCGTACATCGGCCCGATGGGCTGCTCGCCGCCGAAGATCCCGACGATCTGCCCGCCGACCTGGAAGGACGAGCCGGGCGAGGAGTGGTCGACACCGGAGGGCTCGAAGACGACACCCTCGTACGCCCACCGCATCGGCCAGTCGACCTTCCAGACGAGCTTGCCGCGGTCGAACTCGTTCAGCGCGACGGTCTCGGCGAAGCCGCAGGCGGTGCAGGTGTACGTCAGCTCGGTGGTGTCGTCGTCGTAGGCGGTGACGGTGGTGAGGTCCTTCCCGCACCGCCCGCAGTAGGGCTTGTACGGGAAGTACCCGGCGGTGCCGCTGCTGCCGTCGTCCTCGGCGGCGGCGCCGGAGCCTTCCGCCGCCTCCAGCTCGGCCTCGTCGACGGGCTTCTGGGACTGCTGCTTCCTGGCCGGGGCCTTCCTGGTGCGGTACTGGTCGAGGATCGCGTCGATGTCGCCGCGGTGCCTCATGGCGTGCAGGATCTGCTCGCGGTACACGCCGGAGGTGTACTGCGCGGTCTGGCTGATCCCGTCGAACTCGACGCCCATCTCGGCGAGCGCGTCGGCCATCGCCACCTTGAAGTGCTCGGCCCAGTTGGGGTGGGCGGAGCCCTTGGGGGCCGGCACGGAGGTGAGCGGCTTGCCGATGTGCTCGGCCCAGGAGGCGTCGACGCCGTCGACGCCGTTCGGGACCTTGCGGTAGCGGTCGTAGTCGTCCCAGGAGATGAGGTGCCGGACCTGGTGCCCGCGGCGGCGGATCTCGTCGGCGACGAGGTGCGGGGTCATGACCTCCCGGAGGTTGCCGAGGTGGATCGGGCCGGAGGGGGAGAGCCCGGACGCGACGACGACCGGTTTGCCCGGGGCCCGACGCTCCGACTCCTCGATGACCTCGTCCGCGAAACGGGAGACCCAGTCGGTGGTCTCGGTGCTCTGAGCCACGATCGGCACGTCCTCTTTTTCTGGTTGCTCCACCGCAGCCGGTACGGTCGCACGGCTGTCCGGCCCCATTCTCCCAGCTCTCCCCGCAACCACGAAAACGCATTGCCGTCGGCCGGCGCCGCCGGCACGGAGCCGCCCGCCGGCCGGGCCCGCGACGCCGGGTCACTCCCCTACCCGGATGTCGAGGGTGACGCCGGCACCGCCGTCGATCACGTCGGTGAGGGCGACACCACCGGACACCGCCCGAGAAAATCGCTTTGCCCCCCATGGGATACTGGCGTGTCTATCCATCCCCACGAGGAGAACGGCACCCACCCCATGGCCTCGGTCACGTCCCTCACCGCCTCCGTCCACCAGCGTCTCGCGCACGCCCTCACGGCAGCCCTGCCGGAGGCCGGCACGGACCCGCTGCTGCGACGCAGTGACCGGGCGGACTTCCAGGCCAACGGCATCCTCGCCCTCGCGAAGAAGGCGAAGGCGAACCCGAGGGAGCTGGCGACCCAGGTCGTGGCCCGGGTCGAGTCGGGCGAGCTGATCAAGGAGATCGAGGTCTCGGGCCCCGGCTTCCTGAACATCACGCTCACCGACCGGGCGATCACCGAGAACCTCGCGGCGCGGTACGCGGACGCGGACGCCCGTCTCGGCGTGCCCCTCGCGGAGCACCCCGGTACGACGGTCATCGACTACGCGCAGCCGAACGTGGCGAAGGAGATGCACGTCGGCCACCTCCGCTCCGCCGTGATCGGTGACGCGATGGTCCAGATCCTGGAGTTCACCGGCGAGAACGTGGTGCGCAGGCATCACATCGGCGACTGGGGCACCCAGTTCGGCATGCTGATCCAGTATCTGGACGAGCACCCGCACGAGCTGGACCACAAGGAGACCGACGGCGACCTCCAGGCGTCCGGCGAGGCCGCGATGTCGAACCTGGACCGGCTGTACAAGACGGCCCGCAAGCTCTTCGACTCCGACGAGGAGTTCAAGACGCGGGCCCGCCGCAGGGTCGTGGACCTCCAGGCGGGCGCCCCTGCGACCCTCGCCGCGTGGCAGAAGTTCGTGGACGAGTCGAAGATCTACTTCTTCTCGGTCTTCGACAAGCTGGACATGGAGGTCCGGGACGCGGACATCGTCGGCGAGTCGGGTTACAACGACATGCTCGCGGAGACCTGCCGCCTCCTGGAGGAGTCGGGTGTCGCGGTCCGCAGCGAGGGCGCGCTGTGCGTGTTCTTCGACGACGTGAAGGGCCCGGACGGCAACCCGGTCCCGCTGATCGTGCAGAAGTCGGACGGCGGCTACGGCTATGCCGCGACGGACCTCTCCGCGATCCGGGACCGTGTCTTCCACCTGAAGTCGGACACCCTCCTGTACGTGGTCGACGCCCGGCAGTCGCTGCACTTCAAGATGGTCTTCGAGACCGCCCGCCGCGCCGGCTGGCTGAACGACGGCGTCACGGCGCGTCAGCTCGCGTTCGGCACGGTCCTGGGCAAGGACGGCAAGCCGTTCAAGACCCGTGAGGGCGAGACCATCCGGCTGGTGGACCTGCTGGACGAGGCGATCGACCGGGCGACGGCCGTCGTCCGGGAGAAGGCCGAGAAGATCGGCCTGTCGGAGCGGGAGATCGTCGAGAACGGCCGGTACGTGGGCATCGGCGCGGTGAAGTACGCCGACCTGTCGACGTCCGCCGTGCGGGACTACAAGTTCGACCTGGACCAGATGGTCTCACTGAACGGCGACACGTCCGTCTACCTCCAGTACGCGTACGCCCGTATCCAGTCGATCCTCCGCAAGGCGGGCGGGGCCGGCCCGGCCGCCCGTCCGGAGGTCGGACTGGCCCCGGCGGAGCGCGCGTTGGGGCTGCACCTGGACCAGTTCGGCGAGACCCTGGCCGAGGTGGCCGAGTCGTACGAGCCGCACAAGCTGGCCGCGTACCTCTTCAGGCTGGCGACGCTGCTGACGACGTTCTACGACCAGTGCCCGGTCCTCAAGGCCGAGACGTCGGCCCAGATGGAGAACCGCCTGTTCCTGGTGGACCTGACGGCCCGCACCCTGCACCAGGGAATGGCGCTGCTGGGCATCAGGACGCCCGAGAAGCTCTGAACCGCTCTCAGCAGGCTCAGTCGGCGAGTTGCCCGACGCCGGGAGCGGCGCGCGCGTCAGCCGCGCCGCCTCCGCGGCCCGCGCGCCCCGTACCGCGCGGCGAGCGCCGCCCGGAGCGCGGGCTCGCCCTCGGTTGTCGCGTACCGCAGGGCCGTCCCGCCGACTCGGCGAGCACATCGCGGTAGGCCGCCGCGATCCCCTCGGTGGCGAGCAGCTCCGGCGCGGGCAGACCACCCGCGAAGTTGACGACTTCGGGACGCGAGGTGACGGCGAGGATGCCCCGTACGGGGGAACCTCCGACGGCCGCGACCCGCTCGGCGAAGCGTGGCACAGCCGCCCCGGCACCCGCCGCGTCTTTGTCGCCCGAACCGCCCGTGCCCCCTCCCCTCCGGCAAACCCCACGTCACGCGCGGCACGCACGGCATCCACGGCACTCGTCCCATGTCTCCCTCGTCGCTCCCGGACGGCACGACCCCGCCCCTGCCCGCCCCACCCCGGACAGGTTCATGCCCCCACATCCACCGCTTCCGCGATGCGGCCCCCTCGGCACCCCCTAGGCTGCGTCCATGCTGCCCAGCGTGGACACGAACGACGAGTTGCAAGAAGTCGTCGGTGACGAGGCGCTGCTGCGACCGGCTGCCCAGGATCTCTGCGGTCAACTCGGTCTCACAGGCGCGCGAATCGTGCGTTTCCCCGAGGGCTCGCTGCCGGTGTACGCCGTCGGCGACGCCCTCGTCCTCAAGCTCTATCCGAGCTTCGAGGCGGCCGAAGCCGTCAGAGAAGCCCGCCTGTTGGACCTGCTGCGGGGAAAACTGCCCATCACCACACCCCGGTTGCACTCAGCCGGCCAGTACAAGAGCGGCTGGCGCTATGTGCTGATGTCGCGTCTGCCCGGCGAGGACCTCAACGAGGCCTGGCCCCGGATCCCCCGGCCCGACCAGGAACGTGTCGTCGCCAAGGCCGCCGAAGTCCTGGCCGCGCTGCACGCCCTGGACGCCGGGCCGGTGACCGCCCTCACCGGACCGCCGGACTGGGCCGGCTTCGTCGCCGCGCAACGCTCGGCCGCCGTCCAGCACCAGCGGATCGCCGGACTGTCGGCCCCCTGGCTGGAACAGATCCCGGATTTCCTCGACTCCGTCCCGCTCCCGGCACCGCGCCGCACCGTCCTCCTGCACACCGAGTTCATGCGCGAGCACCTCACCGTCGACCCCGGCGACGGCTGGCGCCTCACCGGCCTCTTCGACTTCGAACCAGCCATGGTCGGCGACCCCGCCTACGACTTCGTCAGCGTCGCCCTGTTCCTGACCCGAGCCGACCCCGCCCTCCTGAAACTCTTCTACGAGGCCTACGGCCACCCCCCGTTCGACCCCCGCGTACTGATGGCCTACACGCTGCTCCACGTCTACAGCGACCTGCACTGGTACCTGCGCAGCCTCCCGGCCCCACCACGCCAGGACCTGGAGGCACTGGCGGAGACGTGGTTCGGGGCCGGGGGGTGAAGGGGGCGCGGCCCTCACCGGTCCGCGCCCGGCCGGCTACGCCCTACGGCCCACCGCCGCGTACACATTGATGTCCGCGTCCGTCACATCGTTGATGTCCCGATACCGAACCTTCTCGATGTCGTCCAGCGCGGCCAGCCTCAAGGGATCGATCGCCTCCGGCAACGGTGCCCCACCCTCGAAGCGCCAGTGGTGGGCCGGCACCACACCCGGCTCGTCCAGCACGAGGCCGCTCTGCTCGAAGAAGCGGGCGACCTCGTCCCTGGACCGCAGCACGAAGGTGAACCCCCGCTTGGTGTAGGCCTCCTGCACGGCACGGACGTTCTCCGGATTGAGGTCCTCGGTGAGATGGCTGAGGACCAGCCGGCTCCCGGCGGGCAGCGCGTCGACCAGCTCACGCACGACGGAGTATGCCTCGTCGTCCTCGACGAAGTGCAGGACCGCCACCAGGCACAGCGCGATCGGCTGGTCGAAGTCGAGGGTCCTGGCTGCCTCTTCGACGATGCGCGCCGGTGCCTTGAGGTCGGCGTCGATGTAGTCCGTGGCGCCCTCGGGCCCGCTCGTGAGCAACGCGCGCGCGTGGGCGAGCACCACCGGGTCGTTGTCGACGTACACGACCCGCGAGTCGGGGGCGAGCGACTGGGCGATCTGGTGGACGTTCTCGGCGGTCGGCAGCCCGGTGCCGATGTCGAGGAACTGCCGGATGCCCTCGTCCTCGGCGAGCGTGGTCACCGCGCGGCGCATGAAGTCACGGTTGTGCCGGACGTCGAGGTAACCGCGCGGGTTGGCCGCCAGCGCCGCGCCCGCCGCCTCCCTGTCCACGGGGTAGTTGTCCTTGCCGCCGAGGAACACGTCGTAGACCCGCGCCGGGTGAGCCTTGGTGGTGTCGATCCTCTTCCGCAGTTCGGCGGGGTCCTGGCTGAGCGCCTCACCGGCCATAAAAGCTCTCCCTGGAGGGTCACATCATTGGGTGTCCAACAACCTAACTCGCAGGGGGAGTTGTAGGTGCCCGGCCATCGGTGACCCCGCGCTCCGGTACCGGTCGGCCGCACCCGGCTCTGTCCAATACCGGACGCACTTCGGCCCGTCGAGCGGACACTCGTACGCCGGTCGCCCGTTGACGTCAGCCGGGTCGCGGCCCCGGGCGGCGGACACCCGCCGCCCGGGGCCGCGCGCTCAGCGCAGCATCCGGGCGGCCTCGACGGCCCAGTACGTCAGGACGTTCCGCGCGCCCGCCCGCCTGATCCCGGTCAGCGTCTCCAGGATCGCCCGGTCCCGGTCGATCCACCCCTTCTCCGCGGCGGCCTCGACCATCGAGTACTCCCCGGAGATCTGGTACGCGACGACCGGCACGTCCACGCCGTCGGCGACCCGCGCGAGGATGTCGAGGTAGGGCCCGGCCGGCTTGACCATCACCATGTCGGCGCCCTCCTCCAGGTCGAGGGCGAGTTCCCGCAGGGACTCCCGGACGTTCGCCGGGTCCTGCTGGTACGTCTTCCGGTCGCCCTTCAGCGACGAGCCGACGGCCTCCCGGAAGGGCCCGTAGAACGCGGACGCGTACTTGGCCGTGTAGGCCAGGATGACGACGTCCTCGCGCCCGATCCGGTCGAGGGCGTCGCGGATGACCCCGATCTGGCCGTCCATCATCCCGCTGGGCCCGACCACGTGCGCGCCGGCGTCGGCCTGCACCCGGGCCATCTCCGCGTAGCGTTCGAGGGTGGCGTCGTTGTCGACCCGCCCCCGCTCGTCGAGGACCCCGCAGTGCCCGTGATCGGTGGTCTCGTCGAGACACAGATCGGACATCACCAGCAGCTCGTCGCCGACCTCGGCCCGCACATCTCGGATCGCGACCTGCAGGATCCCGTCCGGATCGGTTCCCGGCGTCCCGAGCGCGTCCTTCTTCTCCTCCTCCGGCACCCCGAACAGCATGATCCCGGAGACCCCGGCCTCGACGGCCTCCGCCGCGGCCTTCTTCAGGCTGTCCCGCGTGTGCTGCACGACCCCCGGCATCGCCGCGATGGGCACCGGCTCGCTGACGCCCTCCCGCACGAACGCGGGCAGGATGAGGTCGGCCGGATGCAGCCGCGTCTCCGCGACCATCCGCCTCATCACAGGCGTCGTACGAAGCCGACGGGGCCGCGTACCGGGGAAGGATCCGTACTTCGACATACCTCTACGCTACGCCCGCCCCGACAGCCCCTTTGCCGACGGCCCGTCGGCGGCCCCGAGCCCTTCCTACGCCCCCTGAACGCCATCCCCTGGGGCACGGGCGGCCCCTTCCTCGTCCCTGACGACCCGCAACACGGGCTCCGGCGCGAACTCACCGATCTCGAACGTGGCGTCCCGCCAGTGCGCGGCCAGGTCCAGCAACCGCTGGGGGTCGTCGTCGACGGGCGGCCCCGGCTGGCAGGGCAGCAGGGGGTACAGGACGGCCACGGCGAACCGGACGGCGTGCATGGCGGCCCCGGCATGGGGTTCCACGCCCTCCTCCACGCCTTCCCGCTTCAGGAACTCCAGGGTGGCCGCCGTATCGCGCAGGGTGTGGTAGGCCTGCACGTAGACGGAGTGGATCGTGTGGTCGGCCATGCGGTACTCCCTGGGCAGCTGTGTGGATCGGTCCGGCTCAGGCCGCACGGACGGATGCGGGTCCCGCCGCCCCGGCGGTACGGCGGTCGCGTTCGGCGCGGCAGTCTCGACACCACGTTCCCCTGGGTGCGCGGAAGGCACGATCACAGCCGCCCGCGCAGTCCACCATGGTGTACGACAGGGGCGGCTCGACCTCTCTCCTCGAAGCCGGGCTCCTGTGCGAGCGCGCAGTCCGCGGAGAACGGAACCGGATCGTCCGTGCTGCCCTCGCTCATGCCGTTCACGCCATGCACGCCGACCCGAGGCCCTTACGCCAAATAACCCGGCACACTCCGGCGTAACTCGACCGCACAAGGAGAAACGGCGTGAGGTCCCCGCGGACCTCACGCCGTTCTCCTGCCAACCCGTCCCCTCAGGTCGTAGACCGCCGTCTGCGCGCGCCCGGCCGCCGCTCACTCGGCCGAGTGACGGGGTCCCCCGCCTCGACCGCCGCGGCCCGCCGCCGCAGCCCGAAGTCCGCGAGCGCCTCGGCCAGCCTGTGCACGGACGGCTCGGGAGCCATCACGTCCACCCGCAGCCCGTGCTCCTCGGCTGTCTTGGCCGTGGCCGGACCGATACAGGCGATCACCGTCACGTTGTGCGGCTTCCCGGCGATCCCCACCAGGTTCCGCACGGTGGAGGACGACGTGAACAGCACCGCGTCGAACCCGCCTCCCTTGATCGCCTCCCGGGTCTCGGCCGGCGGCGGCGAAGCGCGCACGGTCCGATAGGCGGTGACGTCGTCGACCTCCCACCCGAGCTCGATGAGGCCCGCCACCAACGTCTCCGTGGCGATGTCGGCCCGGGGCAGGAACACCCGGTCGATCGGGTCGAAGACCGGGTCGTAGGGCGGCCAGTCCTCCAGCAGCCCCGCGGCCGACTGCTCCCCGCTCGGCACCAGATCCGGCTTCACACCGAAGGCGATCAGCGCCTTGGCGGTCTGCTCCCCCACCGCGGCGACCTTGATCCCAGCGAAGGCACGGGCGTCGAGCCCGTACTCCTCGAACTTCTCCCGCACGGCCTTGACCGCGTTCACCGAGGTGAAGGCGATCCACTCGTACCGCCCGGTCACC
Organism: Streptomyces sp. TG1A-60; assembly: GCF_037201975.1. NCBI lineage: Bacteria > Bacillati > Actinomycetota > Actinomycetes > Kitasatosporales > Streptomycetaceae > Streptomyces > Streptomyces sp. TG1A-60. The sequence continues at coordinate 3,407,344 of NZ_CP147520.1, forward strand.
AGCCCCTTGACCGCCCGCTCCATCTGCTGCGGCGTCCGCGGCGGTTCGACCGCGATCGTCGGCACCTCGTGGGGCACGGCCCCGTACGAGCGCAGTTGGTCGGAGAGCGAGGCGGCCTGCTCCTTGGTCCGTGGCACGAGGACCCGCCACCCGAACAGGGGCTTGCTCTCGAACCACGACAGCTGGTCGCGCTGGGCCGCGGCGGAACGCTCACCGACCACGGCTATCACCGGCCGGCCGCCCTCCGGCGAGGGCAGCACCTTGGCCTGCTTCAGGGTCTGGGCGAGGGTGCCGAGGGTCGCGGTCCAGGTACGCTGCCGGGTCGTCGTACCGGCGACCGTCACGGTCATCGGCGTATCGGGCTTGCGGCCCGCCGCGACCAGCTCACCGGCGGCGGCGGCCACGGTCTCCAGCGTCGCCGAGACGACGACCGTCCCGTCGGACACGCCGACCTCCGCCCAGCAGCGGTCCGAGGCCGTGCGCGCGTCGACGAACCGCACATCCGCGCCCTGCTCGTCCCGCAGCGGCACACCGGCGTACGCGGGCACGCCGACGGCGGTCGCCACACCGGGCACCACCTCGAACGGCACGCCCGCGGCGGCGCACGCCAGCATCTCCTCGGTGGCGTACGTGTCGAGCCCGGGGTCCCCGGACACCGCACGCACGACCCGCTTGCCGCCCCGCGCGGCCTCCATGACAAGATGTGCGGCATCCCGCACAGCGGGTGCACCAACGGTTGTTGACGCGCCGTCAACGACCGTCAGCTGAGGCGTGCCTGGGCCCGGATACCTGTCCGCTGAAGTAGCCGCGGAAGAGGCAGAGGACGCCGAGGTCGGTGCCGACGGCGGGCCCGGGTCGGTGTCCAGTAGGGCGACGCCCGCGCGGGCATGCGTACGCACCACGTCGAGCACGTCGTGCTCGGCGATGAGAACGTCCGCGTTCGCCAGCGCCTCGACGGCGCGCAGTGTCAGTAGTCCCGGATCTCCGGGTCCGGCACCGAGGAAGGTGACGTGACCGTGGTCCGGACCGGCGGAAAGGGTGGTGGGGCTCAATGTGCTCGCTCCCCCATCAGACCGGCCGCGCCCTTGGCAAGCATCTCGGCGGCGAGTTCACGGCCGAGCGCCATTGCTTGGTCGTACGTCTCGGGCACGGGACCGGTGGTGGACAGCTGCACCAGCGTCGAGCCGTCGGTCGTGCCGACGACGCCGCGCAGGCGCATCTCCTTGACAGTCTGCCCGTCGGCCAGCAGGTCGGCGAGCGCACCCACAGGTGCGCTGCAACCGGCCTCCAGGGCGGCGAGCAGGGACCGCTCGGCGGTCACGACGGCCCGGGTGTACGGGTCGTCGAGCCCTGCGAGCGCGGCGATCAGTGCTGCGTCTTGGGCGGTGTTCCCCGCCCTGCATTCGATCGCGAGTGCCCCCTGGCCGGGGGCGGGCAAAACGGTGTCGACCGAAAGGAAGTCGGTCACTTCGTCGATACGTCCGATCCGGTTCAGTCCGGCGGCGGCCAGGACGACCGCGTCCAGCTCACCCTTCCGGACGTATCCGATCCGCGTGTCGACGTTCCCGCGGATCGGGACGGTCTCGATCGTCAGCCCGTGGCCGCGCGCGTACGCGTTCAGCTGGGCCATCCGCCGCGGCGAACCGGTGCCGACGCGGGCGCCCTCGGGAAGAGCCTCGAAGGTCAGTCCGTCCCGGGCGACCAGCACGTCCCGCGCGTCCTCGCGCACCGGTACGGCGGCCAGCGCCAGGCCGTCCGGGTGCGCGGTGGGCAGGTCCTTCAGGGAGTGCACGGCAAAGTCGACCTCACCGCGCAGCAGCGCCTCACGCAGCGCGGTGACGAACACGCCCGTGCCGCCGATCTGCGCCAGCTGCTCGCGGGAGACGTCGCCGTACGTCGTGATCTCCACGAGTTCGACAGGCCGTCCGGTCAGCCGACGGACCTCGTCCGCCACCTGCCCGGACTGGGCCATGGCGAGTTCGCTTCGCCTCGTCCCGAGCCTCAGTGGCCCGTTTTCACCCGCCCGCCGCGGGGCGGCTTCAGCCGGTGTCTCGTGCGGCTCACTCATGATCGCCCTCGGTTCTCGGCGTTCTGCTGGACGTTCTTGTCGCTGGCTTCGGCCCGGGACACGGCGGCGACCGTCTCCTGGTCCAGGTCGAACAGGGTCCGCAGCGCGTCCGCGTACCCGGCGCCGCCGGGCTCGGCCGCGAGCTGCTTGACCCGTACGGTCGGCGCGTGCAGCAGCTTGTCGACGACGCGCCGTACGGTCTGGGTGATCTCGCCGCGGTACTTGTCGTCGAGGGCGGGCAGCCGGCCCTCCAGGCGGGCGATCTCGGTCGCGACGACATCGGCGGCCATGGCGCGCAGCGCCACGACGGTGGGTGTGATGTGCGCGGCCCGCTGAGCGGCGCCGAAGGCGGCCACCTCGTCCGAAACGATCCTCCGCACCATGTCGACGTCGGATGCCATCGGAGCGTTGGCGGAGACCTCGGCCAGCGACTCGATGTCGACCAGCCGGACACCGGCCAGCCGGTGCGCGGCGGCGTCGATGTCCCGGGGCATCGCCAGGTCCAGCAGCGCCAGCACGGGCGCGGGCCGGGGCACTGCGGCGACCGGCTCGGGCCCGCGCAGCTCGGTGATCCGCCCGGTGACGGCCACGGCCGCGGCGAGCGCGGCGATCAGTTCGGCGTCGGCGGCCGGTGTGCGCGTGGATTCCCGCTCCGGCGTACGGCGGCTCGCGCGCCGGTCCACGGTCGCGTTGTCCACCCAGGCCGCGTGCTGCTCCAGCGTGGCCGCGTCCATCCCGGCCACCGCTGCCTCCCCGAGCACGGAGAAGCCTCCGCCCTGCGCGGCGGGCAGGTCGAGGGGGCAGTCGTCGTCGCCGGGGGAGACGGACGGCAAGACGGGCCGTATGTCGCTACGGATGTCCGTGCGGCCCTCCGGGCCGGCGGGGGCTCCCTCGGGCACCCGGCCCTCGACCGCCGCGGCGACCGTGTCGACGCTCAGGACCAGGCCCGTGGCGCCCGTGCAGGAGACGGCGACATCAGCACGTGTCAGTTCGGCCGGCACCGATTCCATCGGTATCGCGCGGGCCAGCACGCCCGTTCCGCCCTCTTCGGTCAGGCGTTGTCCATACTGCTCTTCGAGCAGGTGGGCCAGCCGCTCGGCCCGGTCGTACGTCCGGTTGGCGATCACGATCTCGCCGACGCCCGCCCGCGCGAGCGTCGCGGCGGCCAGCGAGGACATGGAACCCGCGCCGATCACCACGGCCCGCTTGCCCCGGGCCCAGCTCCCGACGTCCGCGCCGGCGGTGAACTGCTCCAGCCCGAAGGTGACCAGCGACTGCCCGGCCCGGTCGATCCCCGTCTCCGAGTGCGCCCGCTTGCCGACCCTCAGGCCCTGCTGGAACAGGTCGTTCAGCAGCCGCCCGGCGGTGTGCAGCTCCTGCGCACGGGCCAGGGCGTCCTTGATCTGCCCGAGGATCTGGCCCTCGCCGACGACCATGGAGTCGAGCCCGCAGGCCACCGAGAACAGGTGGTGGACGGCCCGGTCCTCGTAGTGCACGTACAGGTAGGGGGTCAGCTCGTCGAGTCCCACCCCGCTGTGCTGGGCGAGCAGCGTGGACAGCTCGGCGACGCCCGCGTGGAACTTGTCCACGTCCGCGTAGAGCTCGATGCGGTTGCAGGTGGCGAGGACGGCGGCCTCGGTGGCCGGCTCGGCGGCGACCGTGTCCTGAACCAACTTGACCTGCGCGTCCAGGGACAGCGCGGCCCGCTCCAGGACACTCACCGGAGCGCTGCGGTGACTCAGCCCGACGACCAGAAGACTCATGCCGGCATCACGGCGGGGACATCCCCGTCCGGCCCTTTCCCGGAGCCCTCAGGAGCCGGCAGCACGGCACCGGCCTCGGCCGCGGCCTCCTCGCCGGCCTTGCGCTGCTCGTGGAAGGCGAGGATCTGCAGCTCGATCGAGAGATCCACCTTGCGTACGTCGACCCCGTCCGGCACGGACAGGACGGTGGGCGCGAAGTTCAGGATCGACGTGATCCCGGCGGCGACCAGCCGGTCGCACACCTGCTGGGCGGCGCCGGCCGGGGTGGCGATCACCCCGATGGACACCCCGTTGCCATCGATGATCTTCTCCAGCTCGTCCGTGTGCTGGACCGGAATGCCCGCGACCGGCTTGCCCGCCATCGCCGGATCGGCGTCGATCAGCGCGGCGACCCGGAACCCGCGGGAGGCGAACCCGCCGTAGTTGGCGAGCGCGGCGCCGAGGTTACCGATACCGACGATCACGACCGGCCAGTCCTGGGTCAGCCCCAGCTCACGCGAGATCTGGTAGACGAGATACTCGACGTCGTACCCCACACCCCGGGTCCCGTAGGAGCCCAGGTACGAGAAGTCCTTGCGCAGCTTGGCGGAGTTGACTCCCGCCGCAGCCGCCAGTTCCTCGGATGACACCGTGGGTACCGAGCGCTCCGACAGCGTGGTCAGGGCACGGAGGTACAGCGGAAGCCTGGCGACGGTGGCCTCGGGAATCCCTCGGCTACGGGTCGCCGGTCGGTGAGTTCGGCCAGTTGCCACGGTGCTCCTGCGGGTAGAGCGGGGCTGCGGGCGGTCATGCGTCCCCAGACCGCCCCGTCGACAGCAGGCTATGTCTTTGTGAACGCGTGCACAAAGATGGTGTCCGATTTGCCCGGCCAACGTGACCGGGGTCACGCACGCTCGACACGCGCCCGGGGAACCGGCGCAGGCGTGCCTTCGTTCCTCGCGCGACACCCTGCTCGGCGCCTTCCTCGACGGGGGCAAAACCGCACACTCTCCTCACGAATCCCGCCCCCGAGACCAACCAGCCCGTCGATCCTAAGCGACCTTCGGGACCACTTGGACTGGTCGGTCAGGTCACATCTACGACAAGGCTTTGCGAAGGCGTTCCTCGTTCACACGCCAGAAGGTGTGCTGAGCGCCGTCCACCAGCACCACGGGGATCTGCTCCCAGTACTGGCGGTGGAGTTCCTCATCCTCGGTGATGTCCTTCTTCTCCCACCGAACGCCCAGCTCACCGCAGACGTTCTCGATCACCGCCTGCGCGTCGTCACACAGATGGCACCCGGGCTTGCCGATCAGTGTGACGAGCCGCTCACCGGAATCCTTCGGCGTCCGCCGAAACATGGCACTCATGCCGGCCATTGTCGCTCCGCACCGGATGCGCGCACCTCCTCCTCACCACAAAGCGCACGACCTGCACTTTTCCGCACCGGTTCCGCCTCGTTCCGCATGCCGACACGCCGCCGGGCCCCTTCTTCGACGGCATGGCCGCCAAGAGTTCACACCACGCGAACCTCTCAGCTCCGGAAGTCCCGAACAGACTGGCTATGCTCACGCCATGGCCGCTCTCGGATGGCTCACTCCCCGTAGGCGCTCCGCCACGGCGCGGAGCGTTTTGGCAGGCGAGGCCTCGGCGGAGGCAGCACGCAAGTCCTCCCAGGAGCTGGAGGACGCCGCCCCCGCGCCCGACGCCGTCCAGGAACCGGAGTTCCCGGTCCTCGGCGACGACAAGGCCGCCGCCTTCTTCGACCTCGACAACACCGTCATGCAGGGCGCCTCGCTCTTCCACTTCGGCCGGGGCCTGTACAAGCGGAAGTTCTTCGAGACCCGCGACCTCGCCCGGTTCGCCTGGCAGCAGGCATGGTTCAGGCTGGCCGGGTCCGAGGACCCCGAGCACATGCAGGACGCCCAGAACTCCGCGCTCTCCATCGTCCAGGGCCACCGTGTCGCCGAACTGACGATCATCGGCGAGGAGATCTACGACGAGTACATGGCCGAGCGCATCTGGCCGGGCACCCGCGCTCTGGCCCAGGCCCACCTCGACGCCGGCCAGAAGGTCTGGCTGGTCACGGCCGCGCCCGTGGAGATCGCCCAGGTGATCGCCCGCCGCCTCGGCCTGACCGGCGCCCTGGGCACGGTGGCCGAGTCGGTCGACGGCGTGTACACCGGCAAGCTGGTCGGCGAGCCGCTGCACGGCCCCGCCAAGGCCGAGGCCGTACGGGCCCTGGCCGTCGCGGAGAACCTCGACCTCTCCCGCTGCGCCGCGTACAGCGACTCCCACAACGACATCCCGATGCTGTCGCTGGTGGGTCACCCGTACGCCATCAACCCCGACAGCAAGCTCCGCAGGCACGCCCGCGACATGGACTGGCGGCTGCGCGACTACCGCACCGCCCGCAAGGCCGCCAAGGTGGGCCTGCCCGCTGCGGCCGGCGTGGGCGCGGTGGCCGGCGGCACGGCGGCGGCGATCGCGCTGCACCGGCGCCGCCGCTGAACCGGCTGTCGTTTTCCGAACACCGGAGGGGCTGGGACTCCCAGCCCCTCCGGCGTTCGCGCGTCCAGCCCTGCGGCCCCGCATTCCAGCCGTCCTACCCCCACTCCCCCCGCCTCAGTCCCGCCGTCCGCACCCGACCACAACCCGCCCCGCACCCAGACGGAACACGAACCCAATCGTTCAACAACCGATCACCGAGCAGTACTTGAGCAGCCGTCAATCGGTAACAGAAGCGACGTAATCGATGATTTGAGCAACCGGGTGTAGCAGTGCCTGTACGAAGCGTTATTCTCCTCAAACGCAAACCGGTACCCCCTCCGTCGCTACGACGGGTGAAAGGTCCCGCACTGCACGTGATGGAAGCTCTGCCTCTGGGAGTCCCGTGTACCCACACGTCGGGGTTGACGCCTCGGGCCTGGCTACGCTGCGCGCGACGGTCAACCACCTGTTGCGCGGCTTCGTCCCCACCGCGTACGCCGTCCCCGCCCTCGCCGCCTCCGCCGCGTCGCCCGTCGGCCCGTGCTACGCACGGGCCGACGGCAGCGCGGCGGTGGGCAGACGAGGCCGTTCGGGATCCACCGCCACCACCCGCCGGCCGGCCGCGGACAGCGACAGCGCCCGCATGATGGAGCTCGTCGAACGCGCCCAGTCCGGCGAGGCCGACGCCTTCGGCCGCCTGTACGACCAGTACAGCGACACCGTCTACCGCTACATCTACTACCGCGTCGGCGGCAAGGCGACCGCCGAGGACCTCACCAGTGAGACGTTCCTGCGCGCCCTGCGCCGCATCGGCACGTTCACCTGGCAGGGCCGCGACTTCGGCGCCTGGCTGGTCACCATCGCCCGCAACCTGGTCGCCGACCACTTCAAGTCCAGCCGTTTCCGCCTCGAAATCACCACCGGAGAGATGCTCGACGCCAACGAGGTCGAGCGCTCCCCCGAGGACTCCGTCCTGGAGTCCCTCTCCAACGCCGCCCTCCTCGAGGCCGTACGCCGCCTCAACCCCCAGCAGCAGGAGTGCGTGACCCTCCGCTTCCTCCAGGGCCTCTCCGTCGCCGAGACCGCCCGTGTCATGGGCAAGAACGAGGGCGCGATCAAGACCCTCCAGTACCGCGCGGTCCGCACCCTCGCCCGCCTCCTGCCGGACGACGCCCGCTGAGACCCCCGGCCGGGACGACCACCGACGACCGCCGCTGAGCGGCACCGCGCCGCCCGCGCTGACCACCTACCCCCGGCGACACTCAACTCACCCTCCGTCGACGTCCGTTGCCTTCCTGGTCCGGTCATCCGCCGTCCGTAACCCATGTGCCGCGCCACTCGTTGTGCGGGATACAGGCTCCCTGTGGTCGCACCCCGACCGACATCGATCACTCGATCGTGTGGATCGGTCGGAGACGTGCAACCCTCAGGACCCCCTGGGGAGTCGACCGTCATGACGAGAGGAGGTGCCGCCAGTGATCGCGAACGTATCGGCGCACCGGCGGGCGAACGCCTTCGCCCAGGCCCTGGAGGAGCTGTCCGACCGGGGCACGGCGGCCGAGCAGCCCGAGGGATCGACACCGGCCCCGGCAGCGGATCAGACCGAGCAGGGCCGCATGGTGGCCCTCGCGACCGGTCTCGACGAGCTGCCCAAGCCGGTGTTCGACCCCGAGGTCAAGGTCGTCCAACGCGCCCAACTGGTGGCCGCGATGGAAGCCATGCTGCGGGACGGCACGCTCACGGGGCGCGAGGCGGACCCTTCGGTGCCCGAGCAGAAGGGGAGCTCAGCGACTTCCGCGGAACGGTGGTCGCGGGAGACGGGCGGACGTGCGGGCAAGGCGCGAGGAGCTCACCGGGCAAGTCCGCTGGGAAAGCTGCGACCACGGTCTCGCCTGACGAAGGGGCTCGCCGCGGGCGGGCTCAGCGTCGGTGTGGCCGCGAGCGCCTTCGGCGGTGTGGCCGCGGCCAGCTCGGACGCCCTGCCCGGTGACTCGCTCTACGGCCTCAAGCGCGGCATCGAGGACGTGAAGCTCACTCTGACCGACGACAGCGACGACCGCGGTCGGCTCTACCTGGACCAGGCGTCCACCCGGCTCGGCGAGGCCCGTCGGCTCATGGAGCGCGATCGCGGCGGACAGCTCGACCACGAGTCCCTCGGCGAGATCCGCCGCGCCCTCACCGGTATGCGGCACGACGCCTCCGAGGGCCACCGCCTGCTCCATGAGGCCTTCGAGCGGGATCCCGACTCCCTGGGCCCCATCCAGGCCCTCTCGGCTTTCTCCCGGTCGCACCGAGAGGCTTGGGGCGCGCTCCGCGACCGGCTGCCCGTGCAGCTCGGGGACGTGAGTCAGGAAGTCTCGTCGGTCTTCGACGCCATAGACGAAGAGGTCGCCCCGCTCCAGTCGCGGCTGCCACGGCCCCCCGCCCAGGGCGGCGACGACAAGCAGCGCTCCACGGGCTCCGGCGCCCCCGGCTCCACGGACCCCGGCCGCCCGGCCCCCAGCGCCACCGGCGGCTCCGCCGACGGCAGCCCGGAGCGCGGCGGCAAGCCCAAGCCGTCCACCTCGGACAGCGGCGGCGAAGGCCTCGTCGGCGGCACCACCGGCGGTCTCCTCGACCCGCCCCAGGACGACACCACCAGCACCTCCCCGTCCGCCGGCAAGTCCACCCCGCCCGCGACAGAGCCCGACGTCACCCTCCCTCCCCTCCTCCCGGGCCTCCTGCCCGGCCTGGGCATCGACGGCGACGACACCGACTAGCCCGTACGACGGTGGGGGGCCCTTCCTGCGAAGGGCCCCCCACCGTCGAATCCGTGTCCCCGCCCCCTCAAACGCCCCGACCGGCGAAACCCCCGCTCAGAAGAACACCGACCGCCGCTGCACCAGCAGCTTGGCCCTTCCTCTCTGCTGCCCTCGCACTGCTTCGCAGGCTTCGGACAGCTGCGCCGGACTCCGTCCGGCTGCTCCGGGCGGCCGATGGGCTCCCCGACGCCCCGACCGGCGAAACCCCCGCTCAGAAGAACACCGACCGCCGCTGCACCAGCAGCTTGTACAGCGTGTGCTGGATCTGTTCCCGGACCTGGTCCGTCAGGTTGAACATCAGCATCGGGTCCTCGGCGGCCTCCGGCGGGTAGCCGTCGGTCGGGATGGGCTCGCCGAACTGGATCGTCCACTTCGTGGGCAGCGGCACCGCGCCCAGCGGGCCCAGCCACGGGAAGGTCGGCGTGATCGGGAAGTACGGGAAGCCGAGGAGGCGGGCCAGCGTCCTGGAGTTGCCGATCATCGGGTAGATCTCCTCCGCGCCGACGATCGAGCACGGAATGATCGGCGTACCGGCGCGCAGGGCGGTGGAGACGAACCCGCCACGGCCGAAGCGCTGCAACTTGTAGCGGTCACCGAACGGCTTCCCGAGGCCCTTGAAGCCCTCCGGCATGACCCCGACCAGCTCACCCTGCTGCAGCAGGCGTGAGGCGTCCTCCGCGCACGCGAGCGTGTGGCCGAGCTTGCGGGCCAGTTCGTTGACCACCGGCAGCATGAAGACCAGGTCCGCAGCGAGCAGCCGCAGATGCCGCCCGGCAGGGTGGTTGTCGTGGACGGCGACCTGCATCATCAGGCCGTCCATCGGCAGCGTCCCGGAGTGGTTGGCGACGATCAGGGCTCCACCGTCCGTCGGGATGTTCTCGATGCCCTTCACCTCGACCCGGAAGTACTGCTCGTACACCGGCCGCAGCAGCGACATCAGCACCTGGTCGGTGAGCTCGGCGTCGTAGCCGAAGTCGTCGACCTCGTAGTCACCGGTGAGGCGCTTGCGCAGGAAGGCGAGCCCGCCCGCGATCCGTCGCTCCAGCCCGCCGCCGTCCTGCGCCTCCGCGGCCCCCGGGGGCGGCTCCGGCTTCTCCCGTGTCACAGGGACATCATCGGTGCTGCCCGGCCGTCCGGGGAGGGCCTGGACCTCGCCGGATTCGCGGCCGTCTCGTGCGACCGCGGGCTCACCCTTGCGTCGGCTCCCCGCACTGCGGCGGCGCGGCGGGCGCTGCACGGCGCCCCCGCGCGCCCGGTCGTCGTCGAACGGAATGACCTTGGCATCCGCCATCGTTGATGCGCTCCTCAGTTGGCGCTCTGCGTCGGGGGGTGGCCGCCGCCCACCACGGGCACGGGCAATGCGGCGATCCGGTCGATGGCCCCAGCGAGGGCCTCCGGGGGCAGCAGTCCGGGCCCCCGGCTGCGCGCGAAGTCCGCGAAGGTCTCCGCCGTCGTGTACTTGGCCCGGTAGCCCAGCGTCTCGCGCATCTGGTTCGTCGACACGACCCGCCCGTGGGTCAGCAGCCGCAGCTGCTCCGGCGAGAAGTCCGTCACCCCGAGCGTACGGACCATCGAGCCGAGCCAGCTGACGGCCGGCATCAGCAGCGGCACCGTCGGTCGGCCCAGGCGCCGCGCGCACTGCGACAGCAGAAGGACGCCGTCACCCGCGATGTTGAACGTGCCGCTGTTGAGCGTGGCGCGCTCCGGCTCGTGCGAGGCGATCCGCAGCACCTCGATGACGTCGTCCTCGTGCACGAACTGCAGCCGAGGGTCGTACCCCAGCACGGTCGGCAGCACCGGCAGCGAGAAGTACGAGGCCAGCGGCGAATCGGCGCTCGGTCCGAGGATGTTGGCGAAGCGCAGCACACACACGGCAACATCGGGCCGCCGCCGCGCGAAGCCGCGGACATACCCCTCGACCTCGACGGTGTCCTTGGCGAAGCCGCCGCTGGGCAGCGACTTGGGCGGGGTGGTCTCGGTGAACACGGCCGGGTCGCGCGGCGCGGACCCGTAGACGTTCGTGCTGGACTTGACCACCAGACGTTTGATCAACGGGGACTTCTGGCAGGCACCGAGCAGCTGCATGGTGCCGATGACGTTGGTCTCCTTCAGCGTGGTCCGGCCGCCGCTGCCCAGTGGCGTGCCCGTGACGTCCATGTGCACCACGGTGTCCACGTTCTGCTCGGCCAGCAGACGGGCGATCGCGGGCTGACGGATGTCGGCCTGCACGAAGTCCGCGCCGCCCAGATGATGCCCCGGCGGCACCGCGTCCACCGCGATGACCCGGTCCACCTGCGGGTCACGCTGGATCCGCCGCACGAACCGGCCTCCCAGCTGGCGGGCCACCCCGGTCACGAGCACGACCTTTCCCAAGATCAGCGCCTTCCTTCCAGATGTCCGCTCACGTAGGCGTAACTCTGCTCGTACTCTGCCGCGTTCCCCGTGGCGGCCACGTTAGCGGGTCCATGTCGCACTGTGACGACCGCGACCCGTCAATGACCGCGAAAAACACCGTGGCCCCCCACCTCATTCGGTGGGGGGCCACGGCAACGCGCTCTCAACAGCGCTCGCGCAAGCAAGCAAGGCGTACGACCCCCTACGCGACGGGGGCCGGTCAGGCCCCCTCACAGAGGCCGGACCGCCCTACTTCTTGTTGCGACGCTGAACGCGGGTGCGCTTGAGCAGCTTGCGGTGCTTCTTCTTAGCCATCCGCTTGCGCCGCTTCTTGATAACAGAGCCCACGACTACCCTCGCTCACTTCTCATCACTCGGTGTTTGGGCGCCATGGGCCCATACGACCTACGAGGGGCCAGCCTACCCGTCCGAGCGCTGAGGTCGTAATCGAGGGGGAGCCGGGGGCATCCCGGGGGCCCACAGGACCTCCGGGAGCCCCTCGACCCGGTGGCCGTCAGGCCGTCTCCACCCCCACATAGCTCTCGCGGAGGTACTCGTGAACCGCTTGCTCCGGCACCCGGAAGGACCTGCCCACCCGGATCGCCGGCAGATGACCACTGTGCACCAGTCGGTACACGGTCATCTTCGACACTCGCATCACCGAGGCGACTTCCGCCACGGTCAGGAACTGAACCTCGTTCAGAGGCCTCTCGCCAGCAGCAGCCATGACACACCTGAACCTTCCGCACTCGACGGCCACCGGCTTCCCCTTCCGGTGACTCTTCGTCGTTGCGTGCTCACTCCCCAATGTAGGGGCGGGTGATGCGAGTGGGGAAGAGGGGATGCCATCGGCGGCCTACTGTGACAGACACGCCCGATTGAGTACGTAGCGGGTCAGCGGTCGGTAGTAATCAGACCGCACACCGTCATCAAGTGGAACGACGACGGACACGCGCCCCTCCGCCTCTCCCACGAAGAGCGCCGGATCGTCCGTATCGGCCAGCCCGATCGCCTCGAACCCCAGCTGACCAGCCCCGCAGACCCATCCATGGTCTCCCACCACGAGTTCCGGGAGGGGTCCGCCACCCTCCGCCGCAGCCGCCAGAACCGTGCGAACCGGCAGCGGCGAATGCGTGTGCACGCCGGTCGCACAACCGGAGCGCAAGGCGGTCGCCTCGCGGACGAGGGCGACGCCTCGTACGTAGTCAAGGTTGTACGTGCGTAGACCGAACCGGGTCGTTATGTCGACACGTCTACCCGTCGCAGGGGTGAGAACCTCACATCCCGCCGCCGACAAAGCGTCCGCCAACGCGCCGTAGAAACCGATCAGCCGATGCGGATGCCCGGTCCCGAAGAGGACCGCGCCACCACGCTGAGCCACCGCCCCGACCCGTTCCGCGAACCGGTCGAGCGCCCTCAGCGTCCGCGCGGGGTCAATCACATCCTGCCCGGATGTCGACCCGGGATCGGCCGAAACCCCGCACCTCGCCGCCATCAATCCGAGCACATCCGGCTGCCCCCAGGACAGCTCCGGATCAAGTCCGATCAGAAACCGAGGGTCGCGAGCCGCGAACAACCGATAACTGCGCAGACTCGCCTCACGCGAGGTAGCCACCCTCCCCGCCAGCCCGGAAGCCACCAGATACTCCCGCAACGCCCCAACGCTCACCACGCCCCGATGCTGACGCATCAAAGCTCTCTCGGCCGCCACGCCCCAGGCACACCACACAGTTGGCGTAACGACCGTCGCCCCGAAAGGGGCGCGGGGAACCGCGCGCCAAGCCCCCACTCACCCGCAGCCAACCGACGCGCCCGAAGGCCCCAAGAGGGCGAAGGGCACAGCCCCTGGATGGGGGGTCCCCCGCACGAACGAAGCCGAGAGTGGGGTGGGAGCGACGGGCAGGGGCGGGGGCGAGACTCCCTAGGGCAACAACCCCCGCAACGGAAACACGGCCTTCCGCGCGGCCAGCACCGCCTGATCCAACCGATCCGCGGGGTCGTACCCCGCCTCCCACCCGGCCGCCGACACAGGCCACCGCCCATCAGTCATCCGCACCGGCGCCAACTGCCGCGTCCGAGCGAACACCTCCTGCCGCCACCCCTCGGGAATCACACTCTCCGGCGCGATCTCCCGCCCCGCCACGATTCCCACCAGATGCGTCCAGGACCGCGGCACCACCTCCACCACCGCGTACCCGCCCCCGCCGAGCGCGACCCACCGCCCGTCGGCATACTCGTGCGCCAGTTCGTGCAACGCGACCTGCACCGCCCGCTGCGCGTCCAACGAAACCGCCAGATGCGCCAACGGATCCTCGAAGTGCGTATCGGCGCCATGCTGGGTCACCAGCACCTGCGGCCGGAAATCGGCGAGCACCTCGGGCACCACCGCGTGGAACGCCCGCACCCACCCCGCGTCCCCGGTCCCCGCCGGCAACGCCACGTTCACGGCCGACCCCTCCGCACTCGACGAGGCCCCCGTCTCCTCCGGCCACCCGGTTTGCGGGAACAACGTCCGGGGATGCTCGTGCAGCGAGATCGTCAGCACCCGGGGGTCCTCCCAGAACGCCGCCTGAACCCCGTCCCCGTGGTGCACGTCGACATCCACGTAGGCGACCCGCTCGGCCCCCAGCTCCAGCAACCGGGCGATGGCGATCGACGCGTCGTTGTAGATACAGAACCCCGACGCGCCCCCGGGCATCGCGTGGTGCAGCCCACCCGCGAAGTTCACGGCGTGCAGCGCGTCCCCCCGCCACACGGCCTCCGCCGCCCCCACCGACTGCCCCGCGATGAGAGCCGACACCTCGTGCATCCCGGCGAAGGCCGGATCGTCCACGGTCCCCAGCCCGTACGAGCCGTCCGCACCCCGGGGATCCGCGGACGCGGCCTTGACCGCCGCCACGTAGTCCTCCCGGTGCACCAGCCGCAGGGTCGACTCCCCCGCCGGCTTCGCGGCGACGACGTCCATCTCCCGGTCGAGCCCGAAGGCACTCACCAGACTCCGGGTCAACGCCAGCCGGACCGGATCCATCGGATGGTCCGGCCCGAAGTCATAGCCCGTTACTGCCTCGTCCCACATCAGCTGTGCGCGGCCGCTCATGCCCGCCACCGTATCGCTCCGGTTCCGTCTCGAACGAGCGGGCGTACACCAACGTCACCAGCACCAACACCATCGGCACGAGCATCGCTCCCCGGTAGCTCCAGAGGTCTCCCAAAGCCCCCACCAACGGAGAACCGATCAAGAACCCGACATAGTTGAAGATGTTCAGCCGAGCGACGGCCGCGTCCGAAGCCCCCGGGAACAGCCGCCCCGCCGCCGCGAACGTCTGCGGCACCAGCACACACAGCCCGAGCCCCAGCAGCGTGAACCCGAACATCCCGACCCAGGCCCCCGGCGCCCCCGCCACCACGGCGAACCCGACCGCCGCCACCAGCGCCCCGGCCCGCACGACGGCCGCAGCCCCGAACCTGCGCACCCCGAAGTCCCCGATCGACCGCCCGATCAGCGTGGTGACCATGTAGACGTTGTACGGCACGGTCGCGAGCTCCTCCGAGCTCCCGAGCACGTCCTGCAGATACTTGGCACTCCAGTTGGAGACGGTCGAGTCCCCGATGTACGCGAAGCACATCACCAGACAGAGCGGCAGCAGCATCTTGAAGGCGACGGACCCACCCGCCCCCACGGCGACGGCGTCCTCCTTCTTCTCCCCGGCCGGCCCCCCGTCGACGTACCACCGGCTCCCGGCCAGGACGGCCGGCAACAGTACGACCACCACCGGCAGATACGACACGAGCAACGGCAGCTGCCAGTGCGCCCCGACCCATGCCAGCGAGGCCCCGGCTATCCCGCCCAGGCTGTACACCGCGTGGAAGCCGAGCATGATGCTCCGCCCGTACGACCGCTGCAGGCTCACCCCGAGCATGTTCATCGACGCGTCGAGCGCCCCGACCGCCAGCCCGAAGGCCGCCAGCGAGGCACCGAGCACGGCCATGTGCTCGCCGGCCCCCACGCCGAGCAGCGCCAGGAGCACGACGGGCTGGGACCACCGCAGCACCCGGCTGGGCGGCACCCTCTTCACCAGGTGCTCGGTGCAGACGCTGCCGACTCCGGCCAGAATCGGTACGGCGGCGAGGAAGGCGGGCAACAGCGCGTCGGAGACCCCGTACCGATCCTGAATGGCCGGAATCCGCGTCACGAGCAGCGCGAAGGCGACACCCTGAGCGAGGAAGCTGAACGCCAACGCGGCTCTACCGCGCCGCAGCACATCTGTCATGGCGGCACAGTAGGGGGCACGCCCTACTCGTGGGTAGAGGAACTTGAAGATTGCTCAACTAAGCTGCGCGAGCAGCTGCTCCATGTCCGAGAAGTACCCTCTGGCCCCGGCCAGCTTCTCGGCGGGCGTCATCGCCGTGAACCCGTACACGTCCATCCCCGCCGCGCGACCCGCCCGCACTCCGAGGGGGCTGTCCTCCACGACGGCACACCTCTCCGGCGCGACGCCCATCCGAGCTGCCGCGTGGAGGAAGAGATCGGGCGACGGCTTCCCCCGCCCCACGTCCTGCGAACTGAACACGAGCCCCTCCACGAACCACCGGTCGAGCCCGGTCTTCCGGTGCCCCACACGGATCCGCTCATGGCTCCCGGACGACGCCACGCAGTACGGCACCTCGTCCGCGACCAGCTTCTCCAGCACCGCGACCACACCCGGCACAGGCTGCAACTCCCGCTCGAACGCGGCGAAGACACGGCGATGGAAGACATCGTCGAAGTCCTCCGGCAGCGTCTCCCCTGTCCGCTGCAGAACAAGCTCGTGAATCCGGTGCATGGCCGAGCCCATGTAGTCCCTGATGGACTCCTCATACGAAGTCGGGTGCCCGAGCTCGGTGAGGTATTCGGCGAGGAGCCGGTTGGAAATCTCTTCGCTGTCGACAAGAACACCGTCGTTGTCGAAGATCACGAGGTCATAGCTCATGACTCGACCCTAAACGCAGAAAACCCCCGCCGGTCACCCGGCGGGGGTTTTCTCACTGTTTGTTCGGCGGCGTCCTACTCTCCCACAGGGTCCCCCCTGCAGTACCATCGGCGCTGTAAGGCTTAGCTTCCGGGTTCGGAATGTAACCGGGCGTTTCCCTCACGCTATGACCACCGAAACACTATGAAACAGTCAACCGCACCGCCGTGACCATGGCGGGGTTGTTCGTGGTTTCAGAACCAACACAGTGGACGCGAGCAACTGAGGACAAGCCCTCGGCCTATTAGTACCGGTCAGCTTCACCCATTACTGGGCTTCCACATCCGGCCTATCAACCCAGTCGTCTACTGGGAGCCTTAACCCCTCAGAGGGGGTGGGAGTCCTCATCTCGAAGCAGGCTTCCCGCTTAGATGCTTTCAGCGGTTATCCCTCCCGAACGTAGCCAACCAGCCATGCCCTTGGCAGGACAACTGGCACACCAGAGGTTCGTCCGTCCCGGTCCTCTCGTACTAGGGACAGCCCTTCTCAAGACTCCTACGCGCACAGCGGATAGGGACCGAACTGTCTCACGACGTTCTAAACCCAGCTCGCGTACCGCTTTAATGGGCGAACAGCCCAACCCTTGGGACCGACTCCAGCCCCAGGATGCGACGAGCCGACATCGAGGTGCCAAACCATCCCGTCGATATGGACTCTTGGGGAAGATCAGCCTGTTATCCCCGGGGTACCTTTTATCCGTTGAGCGACGGCGCTTCCACAAGCCACCGCCGGATCACTAGTCCCGACTTTCGTCCCTGCTCGACCCGTCGGTCTCACAGTCAAGCTCCCTTGTGCACTTACACTCACCACCTGATTACCAACCAGGCTGAGGGAACCTTTGGGCGCCTCCGTTACTCTTTGGGAGGCAACCGCCCCAGTTAAACTACCCATCAGACACTGTCCCCGATCCGGATCACGGACCCGGGTTAGACATCCAGCACGACCAGACTGGTATTTCAACGACGACTCCACAACCACTGGCGTGGCTGCTTCAAAGTCTCCCAGCTATCCTACACAAGCCGAACCGAACACCAATATCAAACTGTAGTAAAGGTCCCGGGGTCTTTCCGTCCTGCTGCGCGAAACGAGCATCTTTACTCGTAGTGCAATTTCACCGGGCCTATGGTTGAGACAGTCGAGAAGTCGTTACGCCATTCGTGCAGGTCGGAACTTACCCGACAAGGAATTTCGCTACCTTAGGATGGTTATAGTTACCACCGCCGTTTACTGGCGCTTAAGTTCTCAGCTTCGCCCACCCGAAAGTGAGCTAACCGGTCCCCTTAACGTTCCAGCACCGGGCAGGCGTCAGTCCGTATACATCGCCTTACGGCTTCGCACGGACCTGTGTTTTTAGTAAACAGTCGCTTCTCGCTGGTCTCTGCGGCCACCCCCAGCTCGAGGAGCAAGTCCTCTCACCAGTGATGGCCCCCCTTCTCCCGAAGTTACGGGGGCATTTTGCCGAGTTCCTTAACCATAGTTCACCCGAACGCCTCGGTATTCTCTACCTGACCACCTGAGTCGGTTTAGGGTACGGGCCGCCATGAAACTCGCTAGAGGCTTTTCTCGACAGCATAGGATCATCCACTTCACCACAATCGGCTCGGCATCAGGTCTCAGCCACATGTACGACGGATTTACCTGTCGCACGGCCTACACCCTTACCCCGGGACAACCACCGCCCGGGATGGACTACCTTCCTGCGTCACCCCATCACTCACCTACTGCAGGTCTGGTCCGTCGGCTCCACCACTCCCCTTTGCCCGAAGGCTCCGGGACGGCTTCACGGACTTAGCATCGCCTGGTTCAATGTTTGACGCTTCACAGCGGGTACCGGAATATCAACCGGTTATCCATCGACTACGCCTGTCGGCCTCGCCTTAGGTCCCGACTTACCCTGGGCAGATCAGCTTGACCCAGGAACCCTTAGTCAATCGGCGCAAACGTTTCTCACGTTTGTATCGCTACTCATGCCTGCATTCTCACTCGTGAACCGTCCACAACTCGCTTCCGCGGCTGCTTCACCCGGCACACGACGCTCCCCTACCCATCCATACAGGCGTTGGCCCTGTTGTATGAATGACACGACTTCGGCGGTACGCTTGAGCCCCGCTACATTGTCGGCGCGGAATCACTAGACCAGTGAGCTATTACGCACTCTTTCAAGGGTGGCTGCTTCTAAGCCAACCTCCTGGTTGTCTCTGCGACTCCACATCCTTTCCCACTTAGCGTACGCTTAGGGGCCTTAGTCGATGCTCTGGGCTGTTTCCCTCTCGACCATGGAGCTTATCCCCCACAGTCTCACTGCCGCGCTCTCACTTACCGGCATTCGGAGTTTGGCTAAGGTCAGTAACCCGGTAGGGCCCATCGCCTATCCAGTGCTCTACCTCCGGCAAGAAACACACGACGCTGCACCTAAATGCATTTCGGGGAGAACCAGCTATCACGGAGTTTGATTGGCCTTTCACCCCTAACCACAGGTCATCCCCCAGGTTTTCAACCCTGGTGGGTTCGGTCCTCCACGACCTCTTACAGCCGCTTCAACCTGCCCATGGCTAGATCACTCCGCTTCGGGTCTTGAGCGTGCTACTGAAACGCCCTGTTCGGACTCGCTTTCGCTACGGCTACCCCACTCGGGTTAACCTCGCAACACACCGCAAACTCGCAGGCTCATTCTTCAAAAGGCACGCAGTCACGAGACAAGCACACGTGCTTGTCCGACGCTCCCACGGCTTGTAGGCACACGGTTTCAGGTACTATTTCACTCCGCTCCCGCGGTACTTTTCACCATTCCCTCACGGTACTATCCGCTATCGGTCACCAGGGAATATTTAGGCTTAACGGGTGGTCCCGCCAGATTCACACGGGATTTCTCGGGCCCCGTGCTACTTGGGTGTCTCTCAAACGAGCCGTTCATGTTTCAGCTACGGGGGTCTTACCCTCTACGCCGGACCTTTCGCATGTCCTTCGCCTACATCAACGGTTTCTCACTCGTCTCACAGCCGGCAGACTGTGAAAGAGAGATCCCACAACCCCGTATACGCAACCCCTGCCGGGTCTCACACGCATACGGTTTGGCCTCATCCAGTTTCGCTCGCCACTACTCCCGGAATCACGGTTGTTTTCTCTTCCTGCGGGTACTGAGATGTTTCACTTCCCCGCGTTCCCTCCACTTGCCCTATGTGTTCAGGCAAGGGTGACAGCCCATGACGACTGCCGGGTTTCCCCATTCGGACACCCCCGGATCAAAGCCTGGTTGACGACTCCCCGGGGCCTATCGTGGCCTCCCACGTCCTTCATCGGTTCCTGGTGCCAAGGCATCCACCGTGCGCCCTTAAAAACTTGGCCACAGATGCTCGCGTCCACTGTGCAGTTCTCAAACAACGACCAACCACCCATCACCCCGAACCAGAGCGGTCCGAGTGCACTGGGGCCGGCACTGAAGGCAGCCATACGGCCATACCCTCAGACACCCAACAGCGTGCCCGACACGATCAGTCGATGAGCTTCGCGTTCCACGCCGAAGCAGTACTAACGCTCTCACCCATACTGAACCGTGCCGAATAATCAACGTTCCACCCATGAGCAACCAGCATCAGACGTTCGCTGATGTCCTGGCCTCTGACCAGCCGAAGCCGGTAAGAAGTGCTCCTTAGAAAGGAGGTGATCCAGCCGCACCTTCCGGTACGGCTACCTTGTTACGACTTCGTCCCAATCGCCAGTCCCACCTTCGACAGCTCCCTCCCCACAAGGGGGTTGGGCCACCGGCTTCGGGTGTTACCGACTTTCGTGACGTGACGGGCGGTGTGTACAAGGCCCGGGAACGTATTCACCGCAGCACTGCTGATCTGCGATTACTAGCAACTCCGACTTCATGGGGTCGAGTTGCAGACCCCAATCCGAACTGAGACAGGCTTTTTGAGATTCGCTCCGCCTTACGGCCTCGCAGCTCATTGTACCTGCCATTGTAGCACGTGTGCAGCCCAAGACATAAGGGGCATGATGACTTGACGTCGTCCCCACCTTCCTCCGAGTTGACCCCGGCAGTCTCCTGTGAGTCCCCATCACCCCGAAAGGCATGCTGGCAACACAGAACAAGGGTTGCGCTCGTTGCGGGACTTAACCCAACATCTCACGACACGAGCTGACGACAGCCATGCACCACCTGTACACCGACCACAAGGGGGCGACCATCTCTGGCCGTTTCCGGTGTATGTCAAGCCTTGGTAAGGTTCTTCGCGTTGCGTCGAATTAAGCCACATGCTCCGCTGCTTGTGCGGGCCCCCGTCAATTCCTTTGAGTTTTAGCCTTGCGGCCGTACTCCCCAGGCGGGGAACTTAATGCGTTAGCTGCGGCACCGACGACGTGGAATGTCGCCAACACCTAGTTCCCACCGTTTACGGCGTGGACTACCAGGGTATCTAATCCTGTTCGCTCCCCACGCTTTCGCTCCTCAGCGTCAGTAATGGCCCAGAGATCCGCCTTCGCCACCGGTGTTCCTCCTGATATCTGCGCATTTCACCGCTACACCAGGAATTCCGATCTCCCCTACCACACTCTAGTCTGCCCGTATCGAATGCAGACCCGGGGTTAAGCCCCGGGCTTTCACATCCGACGCGACAGACCGCCTACGAGCTCTTTACGCCCAATAATTCCGGACAACGCTCGCGCCCTACGTATTACCGCGGCTGCTGGCACGTAGTTAGCCGGCGCTTCTTCTGCAGGTACCGTCACTTGCGCTTCTTCCCTGCTGAAAGAGGTTTACAACCCGAAGGCCGTCATCCCTCACGCGGCGTCGCTGCATCAGGCTTTCGCCCATTGTGCAATATTCCCCACTGCTGCCTCCCGTAGGAGTCTGGGCCGTGTCTCAGTCCCAGTGTGGCCGGTCGCCCTCTCAGGCCGGCTACCCGTCGTCGCCTTGGTGAGCCATTACCTCACCAACAAGCTGATAGGCCGCGGGCTCATCCTTCACCGCCGGAGCTTTCCACACCGAGGAGATGCCTCCCGGTGTCGTATCCGGTATTAGACCCCGTTTCCAGGGCTTGTCCCAGAGTGAAGGGCAGATTGCCCACGTGTTACTCACCCGTTCGCCACTAATCCCCACCGAAGTGGTTCATCGTTCGACTTGCATGTGTTAAGCACGCCGCCAGCGTTCGTCCTGAGCCAGGATCAAACTCTCCGTGAATGTGTACCCGTAATCGGGTGCAACACCACGAGAGCGGAACAGTCAGGCGGAATAAGCCCGACCGTTCACAGCGTCCTCGCTGTGTTTGTTTCAAAGGAACCTCGCCCCGACCGAAACCGGCCAGGAACGGGGTATCAACATATCTGGCGTTGATTTTTGGCACGCTGTTGAGTTCTCAAGGAACGGACGCTTCCTTTGTACTCACCCAAACCAACCGGCTCAGGCTTTCCTCCGGACGCTTCCCTTCGGTCTTACCTTTCCGACTCTATCAGATCCTTTTCCGATCCGATTTCCTCGGCGCTTTCCAGGTTCCCGCTTCCGCGTTTCCCTTTCCGGCGGCTCCGACTCTATCAGATCCCTTCGGGCCTGATTCCCAGTCAGCGGGAGTCGCCTTCGCGGCTGTTGAGCCGCTCCGACGAGTGAGACTTTAGCGGATTCCCAGCTCCCGAGCTAATCGGGGGCTGCATCCTTTCGAACGCGGATTCCTCATTCCACAAATACGCATGCCAATGGCGCGACGACGGATCGTCGACTGTTGGTGGTTCCTGCGGAATGGCTGTCCGGGGACCGACCGAGGGTCGGCGCTCGCGTCGGACAACTCGGAGAACAGTACGGATCGGCTCGGGGTGTGTCAACTCGCTGTCGGCCGGCATCCCGGAGGCGTAGCCTGGCCCCCATGACTACGCGTACGTGTCACCAGCTGTGGTGGGCCGCCTGACTGGCGGCCGTGTTCACGTATGCATGCGACGGCCGCCTCCTCGGCGGCCGTTGTCGTATCTCCTTCCTGAAGGGCGGCCGGACGGTGGCGTCGGTCCTGACAGAAGGAGGAGAGATGACACGGGTCTTCAGCGGGGTCAAGCCGACAGGGCATCTGACGCTCGGGAACTACCTGGGGACCGTACGGCGGTGGGCCGAGGTCGACCAGCACCGGACGGACGCGCTGTTCTGCGTCGTCGATCTGCACGCGCTGACGGTGGACCACGATCCGGCGCGGGTACGCAGACTCAGTCGGCAGGCGGCGACCTTGCTGCTGGCGTCGGGACTGGATCCGGAGCTGTGCACCGTCTTCGTGCAGAGTCATGTGGATGAGCACACGCGGCTGTCGTATCTGCTGGAGTGCGTGGCCACGGACGGCGAGATGCGGCGGATGATCCAGTACAAGGAGAAGGCCGCGCGGGAGCGGGAGCGGGGCGGCGGTGTTCGGCTGTCGCTGCTGACGTATCCCGTGCTGATGGCGGCGGACATCCTGGCGTACGGAACCGACGAGGTGCCGGTGGGGGACGACCAGACGCAGCATGTGGAGCTGACGCGGGATCTGGCGGTGCGGTTCAACCAGCGGTACGGGCAGACGTTCGTGGTGCCGCGGGCCACCCCTCCGAAGGTCGGAGCCCGGGTGATGAACCTGCAGGACCCGGCTTCGAAGATGGGGAAGACGGATGACGTCGGGCCGGGGATCGTCTATCTGCTGGACGAGCCGGATGTGGTGCGGAAGAAGGTCATGCGGGCCGTGACCGACAGCGGGCGGGACGTCGTATACGACCGGGAGGGGCGGCCGGGGCTCGCGAATCTGCTGGAGATCCTCGCGGCGTGTGAGGGTGGGAACCCCGAGGACCTGAGCGGTGTATATGAGTCGTACGGAGCTTTGAAGAAGGACACCGCAGAGGCCGTGGTCGAGCTTCTCAGGACCGTGCAGGAGAGGCACAAGGAGTTGTGCGCGGATCCCGCGTATGTGGAGGGGGTGCTGCGGTTGGGTGCGGAGAAGGCCAGAGAGATGGCTCGGCCGAGGGTGGATCAGGCGTATCGGGCGATCGGTCTTCTGGCCGGTTGACCGCGGGCGGCGTCAGCTGTTGTTGCCGGAGGCCAGTTCGCGGCTGCGGTCGCGGGCGGCCTCCAGTGCGGCGATCAGTGCGGCGCGCACGCCGTGGTTCTCGAGTTCGCGGATGGCGTTGATCGTCGTGCCGGCGGGGGAGGTGACGTTCTCGCGGAGCTTGACGGGGTGTTCGCCGCTGTCGCGGAGCATCGTGGCCGCGCCGATGGCGGACTGGACGATGAGGTCGTGGGCCTTGTCGCGGGGCAGGCCGAGGAGGATGCCCGCGTCGGTCATGGCCTCGACCAGGTAGAAGAAGTACGCCGGGCCGGAGCCGGAGAGGGCGGTGCAGGCGTCCTGCTGGGACTCGGGGACGCGGAGCGTCTTGCCCACAGCGCCGAAGATCTCCTCGGCGTGCGCGAGATCGGCCTCGCTCGCGTGGCTGCCGGCGGAGATCACGGACATCGCCTCGTCGACGAGGGCGGGGGTGTTCGTCATGACACGGACGACAGGGGTGCCTGCGGCCAGGCGCTCCTCGAAGAAGGAGGTGGGGATGCCCGCCGCGCCGCTGACCACCAGGCGGTCGGCAGGGGTGTGGGGGGCGAGTTCGTCGAGGAGGGCGGCCATGTCCTGGGGCTTGACCGTGAGGATGAGCGTGTCGGCGGTCTTCGCGGCCTCGGCGTTCGTGACCGGGATGACGCCGTGGCGAGCGCGGAGCTCTTCGGCCCGTTCGGGGCGGCGGGCGGTGACCAGGAGGTCCGCGGGAGCCCAGCCGGCTCGGATCATGCCGCTGAGCAGGGCCTCGCCGATCTTGCCGGTGCCGAGGACTGCGACTTTCTGGGTCATGGTGCGGGTGCCCTCCGGGATGCGTCGTCCTGGAGTCATCCTCGCATTGGGAGTGGGGGTTCGGCCGGGGTGTCCGGTGGTCGGGACGTTCGGGTGAACGGATATCCGGGGGAGCTGGGCCCTCAGACAGCCCTCATGGTCTTGCGGGTCATGACGTTGTCGACGGGGCAGCCGTCAGTCAGAGCGCTGCGTATCGGATATCGAGGTGTCGTGGTGTGTCGGACTGTCCGGGAGGAAGGTGACGCATGGCCGCGACGGCGGGATTGGATTGGAGCACCGCCGCCGCACACAGAACTGGTCCGCCTCCCGGATCGCATCCGGGCTCCAGGCAGAGAGGATCTCGATCCGTCGCCGCACGGCGTCCCGGCGCCTCTTCGCGCCGGGCTGAAGCGCCGTCGGTTCCTCGACCCGGACGGTGAAGCGAACCGGGAGCCATGGAAGATCACCGCCCGACGTCCCGGGCTCATGGTCCGCGGCGACGTGAAGAAGGTCCGCCGGATGCCTGACGACGGCGGCTGGAGAGCACACAGAAGAGCGAGCGCGAGCCTGGTTCGCCGCCCACGGCATCGTCCGCGTCGAGCCGCCTGGTGCCGCGGACCTTCTAGGTCGTCCGGCGCCTCAGGGTTGCTGCTCCCAAGGTCAGGACCAGGAGGGCACAGCCCGCGACGATCGCTGCGTCTCGTACGAAGCTGGCGGTCATGTCGGTGTGGAGGAGGACTTCGTTCATGCCGTCGACGGCGTAGGACATGGGGAGGACGTTCGAGATGGCTTCCAGGGCGGGGTGCATGTCTGGACGGGGCGTGAACAGGCCGCAGAGGAGGAGTTGGGGGAAGATCACGGCCGGCATGAACTGCACGGCCTGGAACTCGGAGGAGGCGAAGGCCGAGACGAAGAGGCCGAGGGCGGTGCCGAGCAGGGCGTCGAGGAGGGCGACGACAAGGAGGAGCCAGGGGGAGCCGGTGACGTCCAGGTCGAGGAACCAGACGGCCAGACCCGTGGCGAGGGCGGACTGGATGATCGCCAGGGTGCCGAAGGCCAGGGCATAGCCGGCAATGAGGTCTCCCTTGCCGAGGGGCATGGCGAGGAGGCGTTCCAGGGTGCCTGAGGTGCGTTCGCGGAGGGTCGCGATCGAGGTCACCAAAAACATCGTGATCAGCGGGAAGATGCCGAGGAGTGAGGCACCGATGGCGTCGAAGACCCGTGGGCTGCCGTCGAAGACGTAGCGGAGCAGGAAGAGCATCACGCACGGGATGAGGATCAGCAGAGCGATCGTGCGGGGATCGTGGCCGAGCTGGCGGAGAACGCGGGCGGCCGTGGCGGTCGTACGGGAGTAGTCGAGGGCCCGTGGGCGCGGGGCGGTGGGCATGGGCGGCTTCGCCTTTTCCGTCGTCGTCTTCGGCTGCGGGTTCGCGTTCGGTGTGGTGGTCATCGCGACGGCCCTTTCCGGTCCTTCCGGTGTGTGTCGGTCCCGGTGACAGTCGGGGGTGCGGGCGCTGTCGCCTCGTCGACCAGGTGGAGGAAGGCCGCTTCGACCGTTTGCGCGTGGGTGCGGGTGCGGAGGGCCTCGGGGGTGCCCTCGGCGAGGATCTCGCCGGCGCGCATGAGGAGCAGGCGGTGGCAGCGCTCGGCCTCGTCCATGACGTGGGAGGAGATCAGGAGGGTCGCCCGGCGTTCGGCGGCGATGGTGTGGAAGAGGGTCCAGAGTTCGCGGCGGAGGACCGGGTCCAGGCCGACGGTGGGTTCGTCGAGGACCAGGAGTTCGGGGGTGCCGAGGAGGGCCACGGCCAGGGAGACGCGGCTGCGCTGGCCGCCGGAGAGGTTGCCGGCGAGGGCGTCGGCGTGAGTGGTGAGGTCCACGTCGGCGATGGCCCGGGCGACGTTCTCGTGACGGCGGTCGGCGGCGGCGCGGCCGGGGTCGAGGATCGCGGCGAAGTAAGCGAGGTTCTGGCGGACCGTCAGGTCGTCATAGACCGAGGGCGCCTGGGTGACGTAGCCGATGCGGGGACGGAGGGTGGCGTCGCCGGCGGGGTGGCCGAGGACGTTCAGGGTGCCGGTGACCTTGGCCTGGGTTCCGACGATCGCTCGCATCAGGGTGGACTTGCCGCAGCCGGAGGGACCGAGGAGGCCGGTGATCCGGCCATGGGGGACGGCGAAGTCGAGGTGGCGGAGGACGGTGCGGGAGCCTCGGGTCACGGTGAGGTCCCGGGCGTGGACGGCGGGGGCGGCCGGGGGCTCGGGTGGGGGCTTCTTCGGGGAGCGATTCGAGTAATTCATCATGTGGTGAATATTGCGCAGGGCGGGTGGAGCGTCAAGGGAGGGGGCCATACGGGTTCGCGTGGGCGGTCGCGTGGCTCGGCGAGGTGATCAGGGGGGCGGAGTTCCGGGGGCGGCACTCCCACTGGGGAGTGGCGATCGCGGGAAGTGGGTGCACGGCATGCTCGCTTTGGGTGACAATGATATTGCTGAGCGTGTTCGGTCGCCCAGGGTGGTCGGCCGCGCGATGTCGCCCGGGTGATGTGTGACGGTCTCCCGTCGTGAGTTCTCGTGATCACCGTCGGAATCGGTTGCCTGGCTCGGGGCCGCGCATCTCCTGACGGCCACTCCTGTCGATCGCCGGCTGCCGGAGGTGCGTCTCTCGTGCGTAATGCCCCAAGCCCGTCTCGGTTCCGCTCTCGGTTCCGCTCTCGGTTCCGCTCTCGGCTCCGGCCTCGGCTGCGGGCGCGTGTGCCGGGGGGCTCGTTGTGGCGGGGCGAGTTGGCGGCTTCGCTCGTGGTGTTCCTGGTGGCGTTGCCGTTGTGTGTCGGGGTCGCGGTGGCTTCCGGAGTGCCTGCGGAGTTGGGGCTGGTCACCGGGATCGTCGGCGGGCTGGTGGTCGGGGCGTTGCCCGGGAGCAGGCTCCGGGTGAGCGGGCCGGCGGTCGGGTTGACCGTGTTGGTGTACGAGGCCGTGCGGGCGTACGGGGTGCAGGCGCTCGGTGTGCTGGTGCTCGGGGCCGGGGTGGTGCAGCTCGGGTTGGGGGCGTTGCGGCTGGGGCGGTGGTTCCGGGCCGTGTCGGCGGCCGTGATGCAGGGGATGTTCGCCGGGATCGGACTGGTGCTGGTGGCGGGGCAGGTGTACGCCCTGGGGGACGTGGCCGCGCCCGGTGGTGGAGGGCTGGGCGAGCTGGCGGGGCTCGGGGCGTTGCCCGGCGCCGTCGATCCGGTCGCGCTCGGGATCGGGGGCGCCACCGTGGCCGTCCTGGTGGTGTGGCCGTGGTGGCGGTGGGGTGCGCGTCTGGTGCCCGCGCCGTTGGTGGCCGTCGGGAGCGCGGCTCTGGTGACCTGGGTGTTCGACCTGGGGGTGCGGCGGGTCGAGGTGCGGGGGCTGCTGGAGGCCCTACGGCTGCCGTCGGTCGATGATCTGGGGCTGCTCGCGGAGGCGGGGGCGGTCGGGACGGTGCTCGCCTTCGCGCTGATCGCTTCCGCCGGGTCGTTGTGCGGTGCGGCGGCCGTGGACCAGCAGCATGACGGGGCGCGGACCGACTACGACCGGGAATTGGTAGCCCAGGGGGCCGGGAACGTGGTGTGCGGGGTGCTCGGGGCGTTGCCCATGTCCGCCGTGATCGAGCGGAGCACGGCTGGGGGTGCCCCCTTGGGGGGAGTACGGGCGGGAGCGCGCCCCAAGGCCTCACGGGTGCTGCACGGGGTGTGGCTGTTGGCGTTCACGGCCCTGTTGCCCGGAGTGCTCGGGGTGATTCCCGTCGCGGCGCTGGCCGGGCTGTTGGTGCACGCGGGGTGCAGGCTCGTGCCCGTACGGGAGGTGCGGGTGTGGTGGCGGGGGCGGGACCGGGGGGAGGCGGTGGTGCTGGGGGTGACCGCCTCGGCGATCGTGGCCTGGGGGTTGTTCGAGGGTGTGCTCCTGGGGCTCGCGTTCGCCGTGGTCAAGACCGCGTGGGACATCAGCCACGTCCATGTGGAGACCGAGGACCGGGGGGACGCGGGGGTGGTCGTGCGGGTGGTCGGCAACGCGACGTTCCTGCGGTTGCCCAAGCTGCTGGACGCGTTGGAGAGAGTGCCTCGGGGGCAGGGTGTGCGGCTGGAGCTGGACGGGCTGTGGCATGTGGATCACGCGTGCGCGACGGCTTTGGAGGCTTGGGAAGCGGGGTGGGGCGTGGAGGGGCAGGAGGAGAAAGCGGTGGGTGAGGCCGGCGCTCAGGAGGGTGAGGCCGAGAAGGGTGGGGCCGGCGCTCAGGGGCGGATGGCGAGGAGCAGGTCTACGCCGTAGGTCTCTTCGATCGTCTCGCGGGGGAAGAGCTTGCGGAGCCGGGCTCGTTCCTCGGTGAAGAACTCGGTGGCGGCCTCTTCGCCGAGGACCAGGAGGCCCGAGTGGCTGGCGGTGTTGGCCGGATGGGTGTCCAGGGTGACCTCGCGGCACCAGCGGATCTGACGGCGGGTGGAGTCCAGGTGCCCGGCGGTGTCGGCGAGGACGGCGGGGGCGCCGGAGCCGCTCCTCTCGACCGGGGGTGTCGGGGGCGACACCGAGGAAGCGGTGGATACGGGTGGAGGACCGCTGCGGTACCGCGCCTGCGGCGGTGCCGCGACGGCCCCCCACCCACCCCGGCGCGGGTCAGCCGCAGCGCGGCGCCACGTAGCCGTCGCTGCCGGTGTAGACGTAGGCGTCGGAGACGTACTGGCCGTCGGCGATGCTGTCCCAGACGTTGCTGGTGCCGTAGGGGCCGGAGATGGTCTGGCCCGGGGTCTGGCAGAAGATCGGCACCGTGGAGCTTCCGGCGAGGACGCGGACGACGCCGTAGTTGGTGCTCGGGCCGCTGCGGACGTTCAGGCGGATGCCGGGAGCGGTCGTGTAGTAGCGAACGGATGCCGTCACGGTCGCGGCGGTGGCCTCGGCCGGAGCCGTGGCGGCGGCCGTCTTTCCGCCCTCGCCGTCCCCCACGATCTCTTCTACACGGTCGACAGACATGGCAAAACTCCCCCCGTTTGAACCCCCATGAACGCCATGGGGAACCCGGTGATACCCCCGAATCAAGCCACGCACACCTGCGCGTTTCTCGCACGTGGTCGCCAGTAAGCCGCCTCTGTCCCGCACGTCTCATCGACTAGGCTCCGTGCGTCGCGGGAGCGGCCGGAACAGCACGGGGGTGGGCCCATGGCACCGCAGCGGGGCACCGGGTCGGGAGCGGAAGCGGATTTTCCGGAGTACGCCGGTCAGTACCGTCTGGAGTCGTGCTTGGGTTCCGGTGGCATGGGCGTCGTCCATCTGGCCACGTCGACCTCCGGACTGCGGCTCGCGGTGAAGGTGGTGCACGCCGAGTTCGCCAAGGACCCCGAGTTCAGGGGGCGGTTCAAGCAGGAGGTCGCCGCCGCTCGGCGCGTGAGCGGAGCCTTCACCGCGCCCGTCGTCGACGCCGACACCGACATCGCCCGGCCCTGGATGGCCACCCTGTTCATCCCCGGCCCGACCCTCGCCGAGCACGTCAAGCGGAACGGGCCCATGGCTCCCGGGCAGGTGCGCCGGCTCATGGCCGGACTGGCCGAGGCCCTGCGGGACATCCACCGCGCCGGTGTGGTGCACCGGGATCTCAAGCCCAGCAACGTCCTGCTCGCCGAGGACGGGCCCAAGGTCATCGACTTCGGGATCTCCCGGCCGAAGGACAGCGAACTGCGCACCGAGACAGGGAAGTTGATCGGCACGCCGCCGTTCATGGCCCCCGAGCAGTTCCGGCGGCCCAGGGAGGTCGGGCCCGCCGCCGACATCTTCGCCCTCGGGTCGGTGATCGTGCACGCGGCCACCGGGCGCGGGCCCTTCGACTCCGACAGCCCTTACGTCGTGGCGTACCAGGTGGTCCACGACGAGCCGGACCTCACCGGCGTACCGGAGAACCTCGCGCCGCTCGTCGGCGCCTGCCTCACCAAGGAGCCAGAGGACCGGCCCACGGCCGACGAGCTGATGCGCGAACTCCGTTCCGTGGCCGCCTCGTACGACACCCAGGCCTTCATACCGGCCCAGCGCGCCGAGTGGGAGGGGCAGGGGGAGGCTCTTGGAGGGGCGGAACGGGCCGGGCGGAGGGAGCGGGGGGACAGTTGGGGTGCTCCGCCGGTCCCGACCGCCGCCGCGGACACCGGTGCGGACACCGGTGCGGGCGGCGGCGAGGACGGGAGCACCGGAGCGGGCACGGGAGCGGGCACCGGCCGGGGCGGCGGCGGTGAAGGGCCCGATGGCCGTGGCGACTTCGTGCGTGACGGCCGCGTCGGTCACCGGCGGCGTGGGCGAGCCGTTGTTGTCGCCGCCGCGCTGGTACTCCTCGCGGGTGGAGGGCTCGTCTCCGTGCGGATGCTGGGGGACGACGGCGGACAGGGCGGCAGCGGCACGGCCAGGCCCCGGGCCAGTGGTGCCGTCGCTACCGCGCGCGCCCTCGAACCCTGGACCGCCGCGCCGGCGGGCGGGAGGAACGGTGCGCCGCAGTGCTCGTACGGGGCGGGGAAGTTGTTGTGTGTGCAGCCGGGGCTGGTCTCCGCGCTGGACCCGGCGGACGGCGGAGTGCTGTGGCGGCACGCCGTCGACGGGGTGGGCGTGGCCGGCACGGGTGAGCCGCCCGTCGAGTCGGGCGGTCTGGTGCATGTGCTGACGGACGAGGGCCGCCGGGCGCAGGCGCTCGACCCCGCCGACGGCAAGGTGCGGTGGGAGCGGGACATCTCCGCGTACGGCGGCAAGCGGTACGTGGGCGGCACGCTGCTGCTGACCGCGGCGGACGGGACGGTCACCGGCGTGGACGGCGCCACCGGCGACACCAAGTGGAGCGGACGGCTCCCGGGGCAGCCGGAGGCTTACTTCAGGGCGCTCGACGGGGACCCGCTGGCCTACGTGGCGAGCGTGTCCGGCGCGGGGGCGGCGGCTCGGACACGGATCACCGCGGTGGCCCCGGACACCGGGGACGTGCGGTGGGACGCCCGGCTGGAGGGCCATCTGGAGCCGGTGGGAGCCCGTGAGGGCGCTCTCTTCCTCACGGCGAGCGGGGGGGCCTACGCCGACTCGGTGGCCGTGGTCCGGTACGACCCCGGCACCGAGGCGACGGTCCGGGTCGAGCTGCCCGTACGGCTCGAACAGGCCCGCGCGACCGTGCGCGGCGACATCGTGTACCTGCTGAGCGGCGTCGGCGGTTCGCTGGCGGCCGTCGACATGGGGTCCCGCGAGCAGCTGTGGCGGACCGAGACGGGAGTGGCGCGGAGTTCGGCACCGGCCGCCGACGACCGGCACGTCTACTTCACCTCGTCCGACGGGCGGCTCCTCGCGGTGGACTCGCGCACGGGCGAGCCCGGCGGGGCGACCGACTCGCGGTTCGGCGACCCCGGCCGGGTCACCGCCGCGCTGCCCGAGCCCGTGCTCATCGACGGACGGATCTGCGCGGGCGCGCCCGACGGGACGGTCCTCGGGCTGGACGGGAGCGCTCCGGCCGACTGGTGAGCCCGGACACCCGCGACGGGCCGCCCCCGAGGTCCCCCGGGGGCGGCCCGTACCGCTCTCTCGTTGCCCCCTCAGGGGCCGGGCTCAGCCCAGCTTGCTGACGTCGCGGACCGCGCCCTTGTCGGCGCTGGTCGCCATCGCGGCGTAGGCGCGGAGCGCGGCGGAGACCTTGCGGTCGCGGCCCTTGGGGGCGTAGACGCCGTTCAGGGCCTGGTCGCGGCGGGCCAGCTCGGCGTCGTCGACCAGCAGCTCGATCGAACGGTTCGGGATGTCGATGCGGATGCGGTCGCCGTCCTCGACGAGGGCGATGGTGCCGCCGGCTGCCGCCTCCGGTGAGGCGTGGCCGATGGAGAGGCCGGAGGTGCCGCCGGAGAAGCGGCCGTCGGTGATGAGCGCACAGCTCTTGCCGAGGCCGCGGCCCTTCAGGTACGAGGTCGGGTAGAGCATCTCCTGCATGCCGGGGCCGCCCTTGGGGCCCTCGTAGCGGATGACGGCGACGTCGCCCTCCGTGATCTGTTTCATGAGGATCTTCTGGACGGCCTCCTCCTGCGACTCGCAGACGACCGCCGGACCCTCGAACGTCCAGATCGACTCGTCGACGCCGGCCGTCTTGACCACGCAGCCGTCGACGGCGAGGTTGCCCTTCAGCACCGCGAGTCCGCCGTCCTTGGAGTACGCGTGCTCGGCGGAGCGGATGCAGCCGCCCTCGGCGTCGTCGTCCAGGGAGTCCCAGCGCTCGGACGTGGAGAAGGCCTCGGCGGAGCGGACGCAGCCCGGGGCCGCGTGCCACAGCTCGACGGCCGCGGGCGACGGGGAGCCGCCGCGCACGTCCCACGTCTTCAGCCAGTCGGCGAGCGAGGGGCTGTGGACGGAGTGCACGTCCTCGTTGAGCAGGCCCGCGCGGTGCAGCTCGCCCAGCAGGGCGGGGATGCCCCCGGCCCGGTGCACGTCCTCCATGTAGTACGTGCGGTCCTTGGCGACGTTCGGCGCGACTTTCGCGAGGCACGGGACGCGGCGCGAGACCGCGTCGATCTCGCCCAGGCCGAAGGGCACGTCCGCCTCCTGGGCGGCGGCCAGCAGGTGCAGGATCGTGTTGGTCGAGCCGCCCATGGCGATGTCGAGGGCCATGGCGTTCTCGAAGGCCGCGAAGCTCGCGATCGCGCGGGGCAGGACCGTCTCGTCGTCCTGCTCGTAGTAGCGGCGGGTGATGTCCATGACCGTGCGGGCCGCGTCGACATACAGCTGCTTACGGGCCGTGTGCGTGGCGAGGACCGAGCCGTTGCCCGGGAGGGAGAGGCCGATGGCCTCGGTCAGGCAGTTCATCGAGTTGGCGGTGAACATGCCGGAGCAGGAGCCGCAGGTCGGACAGGCGTTCTCCTCGATACGGAGGATGTCCTCGTCCGAGATCTTGTCGTTCACGGCGTCGGAGATCGCGTCGACCAGGTCGAGCGTGCGGACCGTGCCGTCGACGAGGGTGGCGCGGCCTGACTCCATGGGACCGCCGGAGACGAAGACGGTCGGGATGTTGAGCCGCAGGGCGGCGTTCAGCATGCCCGGGGTGATCTTGTCGCAGTTGGAGATGCAGATCAGGGCATCCGCGCAGTGGGCCTCGACCATGTACTCCACGCTGTCCGCGATCAGGTCGCGGGAGGGGAGGCTGTACAGCATGCCGCCGTGGCCCATCGCGATGCCGTCGTCCACGGCGATCGTGTTGAACTCGCGCGGGATGCCGCCGGCCTCGCGGATCGCCTCGCTGACGATCCGGCCCACCGGCTGGAGGTGGGTGTGGCCCGGCACGAACTCGGTGAAGGAGTTGGCGACGGCGATGATCGGCTTGCGGCCGATGTCCGCGCCCGGTACACCGGAGGCGCGCATAAGGGCGCGGGCGCCCGCCATGTTGCGGCCGTGGGTGACTGTGCGGGACCTCAGCTCGGGCATCGCGCTCGCTCCTTCAGAGACTGCGATCAGAGACTTCTGACTGAGTCGAGCGTACGCCCGTTGCTCCACGGGTCGGACACCTCGTCCGGAATACGGGACGGGTGTCTCGGTTTTCGACTGCGGGCCCGCCGTGGTCGCTCGCGCCCACGCGGCGGAGCCACACATGTCACAGCCCGGCTCCCCTAAGGGCTTGCAGAGAATTAACTTACTGGTCCTGAACTTGACTTCGCAGGTCAGTGCGCTACTCGCCCGCATGTTGTTCCTCTGCAGGCCCTAAGAGGTCCTTGCGCTGTGAGCGCCAGGACTCCCTAGGGGCGCGGTGAGGTGAGCCTGCACCACGGGCGCCACCCTCCTGATGATCTGCTCCGGGTCCGCCGACGCCAAGGGCTCGACCTCGATCACATACCGGAGCATCGCGATGCCCACGAGCTGCGCCGCCGCCAGCTCGGCGCGCAGTTCGGCGTCCGGGAAGTCCAGGCGGTCGGCGATGCGGCGGAGTACCTGTGCGGCGATGATGCGGCGGAAGACGGCGGCGGCGGCCTCGTTGTTCACGGCGGAACGGACGATCGCGAGCACGGGCGCCCGGGTCGCCGGGTTCTCCCAGATGCCGAAGAAGAAGCGGGTGAGCCGTTCGCCGACGCCGTCGAGCGGGCCCTCCTCGACGGCCTTGGGGGCCTCCAGTGCCGGGGCGAAGGACAGCGTGACGGCCGCCTCGAACACCTGGTCCTTGGTGCCGAAGTAGTGGTGCACGAGCGCCGAGTCCACCCCGGCGGCCTTGGCGATGCCGCGTACGGACGTCTTGTCGTAGCCGCGCCCGGAGAACTCCTCGCGGGCCGCGGCGAGGATGCGGTCGCGGGCCGCGGGGGCGTCGGCCTCCGTACGGGGCGGCCGTCCCCGGCGGCGGGGGGTGGCCCCGGTCACGGCCGGGGCACCTTCATGGCGGAGGCGAGGTGCAGCCGGGTGAAGGCGAGGGCCTCCGCCAGGTCGGCCTCGCGCTCGGCGCCGGACATGGCGCGACGGGTGTTGACCTCGATGACGACGTGGCCGTCGAAACCGCTCAGGGCGAGACGTTCCAGCAGCTCGGCGCAGGGCTGGCTGCCGCGGCCCGGCACGAGGTGCTCGTCCTTGGCCGAGCCCTTCCCGTCGGCCATGTGCACGTGGCCGAGCCGGTCCCCCATCCGGTCGACCAACTCCAGGGCGTCGGTGCGGGAGGTCGCCGCGTGGCTGAGGTCGATCGTGAAGTGCCGGTAGTCGTCCTTCGTCACGTCCCAGTCGGGCGCGTACGCGAGCATCTCGCGGTCGCGGTAGCGCCAGGGATACATGTTCTCCACGGCGAACCGGACGTCCGTCTCGTTCGCCATCCGCCAGATGCCGGTGACGAAGTCGCGCGCGTACTGGCGCTGCCAGCGGAACGGGGGGTGCACGACGACCGTGCTCGCGCCGAGCTTCTCGGCGGCTGCCTGGGCGCGCTGGAGCTTGACCCACGGGTCGGTGGACCACACCCGCTGCGTGATCAGCAGACAGGGGGCGTGCACGGCGAGGATCGGGATCCGGTGATAGTCGGAGAGCCGGCGCAGGGCCTCCAGGTCCTGGCTGACCGGATCGGTCCAGACCATGACCTCCACGCCGTCGTAGCCCAGGCGCGCGGCGATCTCGAAGGCCGTTGCCGTCGACTCCGGATACACGGAGGCCGTGGACAGGGCGACCTTCGCATCCGGGATGCGTACGGGTTCTGCCACGCAGGACAGCCTAAGGGGTGCGTTTCGTGGTGCGGGCCGGGGAGGGGTGTCGGCCGAGGGTGAGGCGCCGTCGCCTGATCGCCGCCGGGGCTTTCTCGGTGGGCGTGTGCGGGCGGTTCGTGGCTGCTCGCGCCCACACGGCCAAGCCGCACCTGTCACAGCCCCGCGCCCCCTGAGGGGCGCCGCTGCCCCGCGCCCCGCCACAAGGCGCCCGAACACCTAGACCGTACCCATGTGGTCCAGGCGGCGCAGGATCACGCCCTCCCGCAGGGCCCACGGGCAGATCTCCAGGGTCTCGACCCCGAACAGGTCCATCGCGCCCTCGGCCACCAGCGCGCCCGCGAGCAGCTGGTTGGCGCGGCCCTCGGAGACGCCGGGGAGGGCGGCGCGTTGGGCGGTGGTCATGTCGGCGAGTTTGGGGACCCAGGACTCCAGCGCCTGGCGCTTGAGGTCACGCTGGACGTAGAGGCCCTCGGCGGAGCGGGCGGCGCCGCCGATGCGGGCGAGTTGTTTGAAGGTCTTGGAGGTGGCGACGATGTGGTCGGGGGCGCCGAAGCGGCTGAACTCACCGACCGTACGGGCTATCTCGGTTCGGACGTGGCGGCGCAGGGCCCGCACGTCGTCCGGGGCGGGCGGGTCGCCGGGGAGCCAGCCGGCGGTGAGGCGGCCGGCGCCGAGGGGCAGTGAGACGGCGGCGTCGGGCTCCTCGTCCATCCCGTAGGCGATCTCCAGGGAGCCGCCACCGATGTCGAGGACGAGGAGCTTGCCGGCCGACCAGCCGAACCAGCGGCGGACGGCGAGGAAGGTCAGCCGGGCTTCCTCCGCGCCGGCGAGGACCTGCAGTTCGACGCCGGTCTCGTCCTTGACGCGGGCGAGGACGTCGTCGGCGTTGCTGGCCTCGCGCACCGCGGAGGTGGCGAACGGGAGCATCTCCTCGACACCCTTGTCCTCGGCGGCCTGGAGCGCCTCGCGGACGACGGCTATGAGTTTGTCGACCCCTTCGGAGTCGATCGCCCCGGCCTCGTCGAGGAGTTGCGCAAGGCGCAGCTCCACCTTGTGTGAGTGCGCGGGCAGGGGGCGCGCGCCCGGGTGTGCGTCCACCACCAGCAGATGCACCGTGTTCGATCCCACGTCGAGGACACCGAGTCTCATGTACGGAACGCTACTGCCAGCGGAGCCGTGCACCGTCCTGGATGTGGTCTCGGGCGCCGTACTCTGGACGCGTGCCAAAGACGAAAAAGGCAAAGGCCGACAAGTCGACAGCGGGAGCGGCGGCGACAGCCGGATCGTCGCGGGCCAAGGCGGCGACGAAGCCCCCGAAGTCGAAGAAGGGGCCGGCGGAGTCCGGCGCGCCCGACGAGAAGGGACTCGATTTCGCGCGCGCCTGGGTGGAGTTCCCTGATCCGGCGGACGACGAGCAGGTCTTCCGCTGCGATCTGACATGGCTGACCTCGCGCTGGAACTGCGTCTTCGGCAGCGGATGCCAGGGCATCCAGGCGGGCCGAGCGGCCGACGGGTGCTGCACTCTGGGTGCCCACTTCTCCGACGAGGACGACGAGAAGCGGGTCGCCGAGCATGTGGCGAGGCTCACTCCGGAGATCTGGCAGTTCCACGATGTGGGCACGGAGACCGGCTGGGTCTCCGAGGACGAGGACGGCGACCGTCAGACCCGCCCGTACCAGGGCTCGTGCGTCTTCCAGAACCGGCCCGGCTTCGCCGGCGGCGCGGGCTGCTCGCTGCACATCCTGGCCCTCCAGGAGGGCCGCGAGCCACTGGAGACCAAGCCGGACGTCTGCTGGCAGCTGCCGATCCGACGCACCTACGACTGGATCGACCGGCCCGACGACACGCGTGTGCTCCAGGTGTCGATCGGCGAGTACGACCGCCGCGGCTGGGGTCCGGGCGGCCACGACCTGCACTGGTGGTGCACGTCGGCGACGTCGGCGCACGGCGCGGGCGACCCGGTGTACGTGTCGTACCGGCCGGAGCTGATCGAGCTGATGGGCAAGGCGGGGTACGACCGCCTGGTCGAGCTGTGCGAGCAGCGACTGGCGTCGCGGCTGCCACTGGTGGCACCGCATCCGGCGGATCCGGTAGGGCCGTAAGGGGCATGGACGGCCTTGGGGAGCTGGAACTCCGCAAGCGCACTACGAGGCCGGCGGGAACCCGCCGCCGTCGCTCGGCGGTGGGGTCGGGTCCGGGTCGGTCTGGTCCGGGTCGGTCGGGGCCTGGCCGGTGGGTGTCGGAGCCGGTTCGGGCTGGGCCGGGCCGGTGTGGGTGGGGTCCGGTGCGGGCGCCGGGGGCGGTGCGGTGGGCCTCGGCGGGCCGGGGTTCGGGACGGGCGGGGTCGGCCGGGAGCCGACCGGAGGTACCGGCACCGGGCCGTAGCCCTCGATCGTCACCACGGCTCCCGACGGAGCCAGCGACACCTGCGCCGTCCAGTACCCGGCGGGCTCGCTCAACTGGTCGACGTACACCTTGATCGTCAGTGACTCGCCGGGCCGCAGGGTGCCCGAGGACCGGCTGAGGTAGAGCCAGTCGGCGCCGGTGCGGGCGGACCAGTGGACCGGGGAATCGCCGGTCGGGGTCAGGGTGATGAGGGTGATGTCACCGTCGTTCGCGGCGACGACGGAGAGCGCGCCCCGCCCCTTCCCCTGGGAGACCTCCACCAGGACGTCGTCCGCCGCGCGCTTCCCCCGCCCGAGGCGGGCGCCGGGCTCGGCCCTGGCGCTGCCGGCGTTCTCGTACGTGTCGCCGCTGCCGTCGCCGAGGATTCCGTCGCCGTGTTCCTCG
Source organism: Streptomyces sp. TG1A-60 (assembly GCF_037201975.1). Classification (NCBI taxonomy): domain Bacteria; kingdom Bacillati; phylum Actinomycetota; class Actinomycetes; order Kitasatosporales; family Streptomycetaceae; genus Streptomyces; species Streptomyces sp. TG1A-60. Next base: position 3,445,614 of record NZ_CP147520.1, read on the forward strand.
CCCGCGGTGACCGGGCGGCTGTCGCCGCCCTCGCCCATGAGGGGGGCGCCCCGGTAGGCGACCCAGAGGGCGAGGACGGGTGCGGCGACGACGGTGGCGACGACGGTCGTGGTGACGGCACGCGCGCGCAGGCGGTCCCGGCGGGCCGCGCGGTCCCTGGGGTCCATGGGGTCCACGGGGAAACCCCGCCGGTCGAAGCGGGGGGCGCCGCCACGCGCGCGCGTAAGGTGTGCCATCGCCGGTCCCAGAGCGGCGCGCGGGGCTTCGAGCACGGGCAGCGCGGCAGGCGTGACGCTCATGCCGGGCCAGCGGCCGGGGACGGCGCGCTCGGCGGCCCGGCGGCAGACGGGGCAGTCGTCGACGTGCCGGACGAGTGCCCGGCGCAGGGTGGCACTGAGGACGAGCTGATGATCGCCGGTCAGGCGGGCGACGGCGGGGCAGGCGCCGGTCTCGACCACGGCGAGGGCCGCGCGGGTGCGCTCCACCTCGCAGGCGGCGGAGGCGAGCAGTTCGCGCGCGGAGGCGGGGTCCATCCCCAGGACGTCGGCGACCTCGCGGGCGGCGAGCTGATGCCGCACCGCCAACTCCAGCGCCTCACGCTGCTCGGGGGTGGTGCCGACGGCCTCCGGCCAGGCGAGCAGGGCCAGTTCACGCCGCCGCTCCCGCTCCTCGTCCGCGGAGAGCGGCACGGACCCGACGGCGCCCTTCTGAGCGGCCTTCGAGGTGTGCTGCCTCTCGGCACCGTTGCCGCCGTGTGCGGGCCGGCGCCCGGAGACATGTGTGCCCTGGCTCTTCTGCCGGGCCTCGGCGAGCTTGCGCAGACAGGCCCAGCGGGCCAGCGCGTACAACCAGGCCCTGCGGTCGTCGGCGGCGTCGGGGCCCCGGCGGCGCTCGGCGAGCGCGAGCACGTCGGCCAGGGCCGCGGTCGCCGCGTCGCGGTCGCACAGCACGGACAGGCAGTAGGTGAACAGGCCGTCCAGGTACGGCTCGTAGCGCGCCGGCGGGCGCTCCGCCACCGCGTGCGCCGCCGCCCGATCGCGCGCCTCACGGTGCGCTCGGTGTGCGCCGGTGGTGCGGGTCGAGGTCTCCGGACTCCTGCTCATCATCCGTGGACGGTAGGCGCCCGGGAGCAGCGCCTTCCCACCTCTTCAGCACAATTACCCCGTACGGGTGAAACGATCCCTCATAAGGGGACAGGAATCCCGGGTTCCACGGTCGCGGCACATACGTTGTGCACTTCACTGACCGCCACTGCAAAGCAGCCCTACATTCCCGACGACCCAAGTCGCCTCCGGTTACGTCCCGCCACGTCCACCATTTCCCCTCCCCCGCGCGTCGACACGAGCCGCACCTCGTTCGGCGGCGCGGCGTACGTGCCGTACCGCCCGGCGGAGCTGACGGTCGGGCGGCGCTCACAGGGCACCGGCCGCCACCGCGCATGACGGCCCCTTCTCCTCCCTCCGGCACCCCCGGTCTCGCCCGCGAACCGGCCGACCGCCGGATCCCGCTGCGAATATCGATGTCAGTGGGGTCCGTTACGGTTCGTGCATGGCTGCCCGTACGAAGACCGCGAAGGACCGGCCGTCCTACCGCTGCACCGAGTGCGGCTGGCAGACGGCCAAGTGGCTCGGCCGCTGCCCCGAATGCCAGGCATGGGGCACGGTCGAGGAGTACGGCGCGCCCGCCGTCCGTACGACGTCCCCCGGCCGGGTCACCACCTCCGCCGTCCCCATCGGCCAGGTGGACGGCCGCCAGGCCACCGCCCGCACCACGGGCGTCCCCGAACTGGACCGCGTCCTCGGCGGCGGCCTCGTCCCAGGCGCCGTGGCCCTCCTCGCAGGCGAGCCGGGCGTGGGAAAGTCCACCCTCCTCCTCGACGTGGCGGCCAAATCGGCGAGCACCGAGCACCCGACCCTCTACGTCACGGGCGAGGAGTCCGCCAGCCAGGTCCGCCTCCGGGCCGACCGTATCGACGCCCTCCACGACCACCTCTACCTCGCGGCGGAGACCGACCTCGCCGCCGTCCTCGGCCACTTGGACGCGGTCAAACCGTCCCTGCTCATCCTCGACTCGGTCCAGACCGTCGCCTCCCCCGAGATCGACGGCGCCCCCGGCGGCATGGCCCAGGTCCGCGAAGTCGCCGGCGCCCTCATCCGCGCCTCGAAGGAGCGCGGCATGTCGACGCTCCTCGTGGGCCACGTCACCAAGGACGGCGCGATCGCGGGCCCCCGCCTCCTTGAGCACCTCGTCGACGTGGTCCTGCACTTCGAGGGCGACCGCCACGCCCGTCTCCGTCTGGTCCGCGGCGTCAAGAACCGCTACGGCGCCACGGACGAGGTCGGCTGCTTCGAGCTGCACGACGAGGGCATCACGGGCCTCACCGACCCCAGCGGCCTGTTCCTGACCCGGCGCGACGAACCGGTCCCGGGCACATGTCTCACGGTGACCCTGGAGGGCCGCCGCCCCCTGGTCGCCGAGGTGCAGTCCCTCACGGTCGACTCCCAACTCCCCTCCCCCGCCGTACGACGTCGGGCCTGGAGACCTCGCGGGTCTCGATGATGCTCGCGGTCCTGGAGCAGCGCGGCCGTATCAGCGCGCTGGGCAAGCGGGACATCTACTCGGCGACGGTCGGCGGCGTGAAGCTCTCCGAGCCCGCCGCGGACCTCGCGATCGCCCTCGCCCTGGCGTCCGCGGCGATCGACACCCCCCTGCCCAAGAACCTCGTGGCGATCGGCGAGGTGGGCCTCGCGGGCGAGGTCAGACGGGTGACCGGCGTCCAGCGCCGCCTCGCCGAAGCGCACCGTCTGGGCTTCACGCACGCGCTCGTTCCGTCCGATCCCGGCAGGACCCCTCCCGGCATGAAGGTCCTGGAAGTCGCCGACATGGGGGACGCGCTGCGGGTACTGCCCCGATCGCGTCGGCGAGAGGCCCCACGGGACGAGGAGGACCGCCGGTAGACTTTGCCCAGGTCTCGCCGTCCGTACGAACCACGTGTGCGAAACGGGCGCGCCCCAGAACCTGCGACCGGAGGAGTGCAGTGGCAGCCAACGACCGGGCAGCAGCTCCCGGAAAGTCCGGTGGGAGCTCCGGTGCCGATCGCCTGATGCGCGCCTCACTGAGCGCCGTGGCCCCAGGCACTGCGCTGCGCGACGGGCTTGAACGGATCCTCCGCGGCAACACCGGCGGACTCATCGTCCTCGGCTCCGACAAGACCGTCGAAGCCATGTGCACGGGCGGTTTCGTCCTGGATGTGGAGTTCACGGCCACGCGGCTGCGTGAGCTGTGCAAGCTCGACGGCGGCATCGTCCTGGCCTCGGACCTGTCCAAGATCCTCCGGGCGGGCGTCCAGCTGGTTCCCGACCCGACGATCCCCACGGAGGAGACGGGCACCCGGCACCGCACCGCCGACCGCGTGAGCAAACAGGTCGGCTTCCCGGTCGTCTCCGTCTCCCAGTCGATGCGCCTGATCGCTCTGTACGTCGACGGACAGCGGCGCGTCCTGGAGGACTCGGCGGCGATCCTGTCCCGCGCGAACCAGGCCCTGGCCACCCTGGAGCGGTACAAACTCCGCCTGGACGAGGTGGCGGGCACCCTCTCCGCACTCGAGATCGAGGACCTGGTGACGGTCCGGGACGTCTCGGCGGTCGCCCAGCGCCTGGAGATGGTCCGCCGCATCGCCACCGAAATCGCCGAATACGTGGTCGAACTGGGCACGGACGGCCGTCTCCTGGCCCTCCAGCTCGACGAACTGATCGCCGGCGTGGAACCGGAACGCGAGCTGGTGGTCAGGGACTACGTTCCCGAGCCGACAGCCAAACGCTCCCGTACGGTCGACCAGGCCCTCCACGAACTCGACGCCCTCGCCCACGCCGAACTCCTCGAACTCCCCATCGTCGCCCGCGCCCTCGGCTACACCGGCTCCCCCGAGGGCATGGACTCCGCCGTCTCCCCGCGCGGCTTCCGTCTCCTCGCCAAGGTCCCCCGCCTCCCGCGCGCCATCATCGACCGTCTCGTCGAACACTTCGGCGGCCTCCAGAAACTCCTCGCCGCAAGCGTCGACGACCTCCAGACCGTCGACGGAGTGGGCGAAGCCCGCGCCCGCAGCGTCCGCGAGGGCCTGTCCCGCTTGGCGGAGTCGTCGATCCTGGAGCGTTACGTATGACGGGTCCTTGCACTATGAGCGCCCGATGAGGTCGCGTGGTCCGGTGCCGTGCATCGCAAGGCGGAGGGTCGCCCGCGTACTGGGCGTACGCGGGCGATCCCGACAACGCGGCGAGGTGCGGTGCCAGACCACGCGACCCGGGCGTTCATGGTGCAAGGACCTCTAAGGGCTTGCAGAGAATCAACTTACTGGTCCTGAACTCGACTTCGCGGGTCAGTGCGCTACTCGCCCGCATGTTGTTCCTCTGCAGGTCCTAAGGCCTCGGGCCGCGTTGCGGCCCGTCCGGCCGTTTGATGACGAGCCCGAAGGGCGACAGCGGGGGCCCGGGGCGCGGCCTCAGGGTGGTACGGGGTCGAGGGGGCAGCATCCCTGAGGACGGACGGGCAGGGGCGGCGGGGGCGAAGACCTGAGGGCGACTCCGGCCCCAGTGTCCTTCTCCAGCCCTCAGTCCTTCTTTGGCCCTCAGTCCTTCTCCAGCACGAAGGACGTCCGTGCGGTGGCCAGCCCCGGGGCCTCCGCCTCCACCAGGTACGTCCCGGCGGCGGCCGGATCCGCCGACGGCGTCGCGCAGTTGGGCTCGCTCGGATCCCGGTTCCACTCCACTGTGTAGGTCACCCGATCCCCCGCCGGCACCTTGAACACCAGGCTGCCCGCGGTCTCATGGCAGTCCTCGGACGACCAGAACGCGTCGTCCGCGTCAGCCGGAGTGATCGTCACCACCGTGTTGTCCGGCCCGAGGTCGAGCTTGCAGTCACCACCGGAGGAGTTACGGGCGATGAGTTCGAATGTGGGGTTCACCCCGGGCACGTAGGCGTTGCGCACGCTGCGCACGGTCAACTTCACGGCCCCGGCGGTGCAGTCGGGCAGGCTGGAGTTCGCCGGCACCTGTTCGCCGGAGCTGCTCCCGTTCTTGCCGCCGTCGTCCGACGTACCGCCCCCGGCAGCTCCTGCGCCCCCTGAGCCCGAACCGGAGCCCGAACCGGAGTCCGAACCAGACCCGGAACCGGAGTCGGCGCCCGACCCGTCGCCCCGGGAACTCGCCTCGTCGCCCGACTCGTCGCGCCCGCCCGGCGCCTGACTGATCGCGGGACCCGAACCGGACGGCCCGGGGGTGATGGAGGTCACGGGATTCTTGCCGTTGGGCTCGCCCGCCTCGTTTCCGCCGCCCCCGCCGCCGCTGGTGACGACCCAGGCGACCAGCAGCGCGAGCAGGCCGACGACAGTCAGCAGAATGGCCCTCCGTCGCCAGTAGATGGAGGAGGGAAGCGGCCCGATCGGATTGCGCAGAGATCCCACGGCGCAAACTTTACGAGAGATACGGCACATCGCTTGCCCCACCCGCCGCCCGAGACTCAACTTTTCCGGATCATCATTCCGGTCGCCCCCGCCACTGGCCCGACCGGGCGGTTCACGATCGCGTTACGTGACCGGAGAGACCGGTCGCGCACCCTCCGTGACCGCGACCGCTCCTCGCGCGGACCACGAACGCCCCAGCCACACCCACCCGTTCACCAAACCCGCTCACGGGCCCGCCTCCGGCAACCGTCCCCACCACCAGAGCGCCCCGGAGGAAGACGCGGGGCGGATCCACGGCAGCGATGTCGGGGCCGCCGCGGAAGGCCGTTGGCTCCTGACCATCGACCTGTTCGACGGGGCCGGCCCCGCCTTCGTCCGCGGTACGCGGAGATCACCGAACGGCCGCACGGCCATGCACGGGACCGCCGGCCGCCGCGCTCCGTGAGATCGACGAGGCGGCCTTCGCACTGCCGTTCGCCCTTGACCCCGAGGACCACGTCCGGGCCTCACGGACATCGCGACGAAACCCGGCCCGCGACTGGACCGGCGCCCGGCCCTGACTTCACCTTCCTGGCCCCCCTCTCCCGACCCACCCCCGCCGGTCCCCGCCCCCACCGTTCCCGCATGGCAGGATCGTTGATGCCATGACTGCACCCACGAAGCCCCAGAGCAGCCCCGTCGCCGTAGCCCCCACTGCCCTGCACACCCCGGTGATCGCCTGGTTCGAGACGCACGCGCGTGATCTGCCCTGGCGGCGGCCTGAGGCGGGGGCGTGGGGGGTGATGGTCAGCGAGTTCATGCTGCAGCAGACCCCGGTCAATCGCGTACTGCCCGTTTATGAGCAGTGGTTGGCGCGCTGGCCCCGTCCGGCGGACCTGGCGAAGGAGCCGCCGGGTGAGGCGGTGCGCGCTTGGGGCCGGCTCGGCTATCCGCGCCGCGCACTGCGACTGCACGGCGCGGCGGCGGCCATAACGGAACGGCACGGCGGGGACGTACCGCAGGATCACGCGCAGCTGCTCGCGCTGCCGGGGATCGGCGAGTACACGGCCGCGGCGGTGGCCTCGTTCGCGTACGGGCAGCGGCACGCCGTGCTGGACACCAATGTCCGCCGTGTCCTGGCCCGCGCGGTCAGCGGCACGCAGTACCCGCCGAACGCCACCACGGCCGCCGAGCGCAGACTCGCCCGGGCCCTGCTGCCCGAGGACGAGGGCACGGCATCCCGCTGGGCCGCCGCGTCGATGGAGCTGGGCGCGCTGGTGTGCACGGCGAAGAACGAGACGTGTCAGCGCTGCCCGATCGCCGGGCACTGCGCCTGGCGCCTCGCAGGGAAACCCGCGCACGACGGTCCGGCCCGGCGCGGCCAGACGTACGCCGGTACCGACCGCCAGGTCCGCGGCAAGCTCCTCGCCGTACTGCGGGACGCGATCACGCCCGTACCGCAGACGGTTCTCGACCGGGTGTGGGACGAGCCGGCCCAGCGCGCCCGCGCCCTCGACGGGCTGGTCGCCGACGGACTGGTGGAACCGCTGCCGGGCGGTCTCTACCGTCTCCCCCTCAGCTGACCGCCCCTGGCCGCACGTCACCGCCGATCACCGGGGCCCAACGGGGCAAGCGGGCCCATTCCCACCCCAAGGGGCAGTCCGCCTCACCCCGTTCCTCCTTCTGTTACACAACCGACGGACAGCCGAGCGTTCACCGCAGGCTGCCTCGGACGTGTCCGTGACAACCCCTCCGTAGCTTCATGGACGTACCGCAGGAACCCGCGAAACGAACCAGCGGATCCGGCGGAACGAGCGGCACGAAGCGGTGGACAACCGGCGGCGCGCGAGAGCGCGGCCGTCGGAAACGGGGAACGGAGGCGGTTGATCATGGCGCACGGCGAGGTGCTCGCATTCGAGGAGTACGTACGCACCCGGCAGGACGCGTTGCTGCGCAGCGCCCGTCGGCTCGTCCCGGACCCGGTGGACGCCCAGGATCTGCTGCAGACGGCGCTGGCGCGGACGTACGGCCGCTGGGACGGCATCGCGGACAAGCGGCTGGCGGACGCGTATCTGCGCCGAGTCATGATCAACACGCGGACGGAGTGGTGGCGGGCCCGGAAGCTGGAGGAGGTCCCGACCGAGCATCTGCCGGACGCCTGCGTCGACGACTCCACCGAGCAGCACGCGGACCGCGCCCTCCTCATGGACATCATGAAGGTGCTGGCTCCCAAGCAGCGCAGTGTCGTGGTGCTGCGACACTGGGAGCAGATGTCCACGGAGGAGACGGCCGCCGCGCTCGGCATGTCGGCCGGCACGGTCAAGAGCACGCTGCACCGTGCGCTGGCCCGGCTCCGCGAGGAGTTGGAGTCACGGGACCACGAGGAGCGCGCCGCCCGCGCACTCGAACTGAGCAAGGAGCAGGAGCGTTGCGCGGCCTGAGCACAGCGGCCGACCCGGGTCCAGGGGTCAGGCAGCCCGCAAAGGCGGTGATCACGGCGGTGGCCGTGCTCGCCGCCCTCGGCCTTTCCGTCTCCGCCTGCGGCACGGGCGGGACCGGCGCACGCGACGAGGGTCCGGCGGAGAACGACTCCCTGGGCCCCGGCGCGGCCTCGCCGGCCGTCACCGCCTCGGCCGCCGGCGACCATCCGAGTGTGGGCCAGGTCGTCCGCATGGTCCGGGCCGACCCGCAGGTCAGCAAGGCGGTGAAGAGTGATCTGGAGCCGTGCGTGGCGAACAGGTACCCGGTCGACGTGATCTACGGCGACCTCACCGGGGGCTCGGCGGACGACATCGTGGTCAACGTGCTGTCCTGCGCGGACGCCGTCGGCGTGGCCTCGTACGTGTACCGGGCGGAGAAGGGGAAGTACCGCAGCGTCTTCCTCTCCGAGCAGCCCCCCGTCTACGCGGAGATCGACCGGGGAGACCTGCTGGTCACCAGGCAGTTGTACGAGAACGACGACTACGGCGACCCGGCCTCGTATCCGTCCAGCGAGGACGTGACCACCTACCGCTGGCTGAAGGACCGCTTCGTCCAGCGGTCCAGTACCCGCACCGAGTACAGCACCTCGGTCGGCGGTGCGGAGACGGCCACCCCCGAGCCGCACTGACACCGCCACCACTGGCGCGGCCGACGCCGACGGGCATCATCACCTTCGTTACCTTCGATCACTACCGAGAACGGACGAGAAGACCGGATGGCAGAGCAGACCCACGTCCTGTTCGTCGAGGACGACGACGTCATCCGTGAGGCCACCCAGCTCGCGCTGGAACGGGACGGCTTCGCGGTCACGGCCATGCCCGACGGGCTGTCCGGCCTGGAGGCCTTCCGCGCGGACCGGCCCGACATCGCGCTCCTCGACGTCATGGTGCCGGGCCTGGACGGGGTCTCGCTGTGCCGTCGTATCCGTGACGAGTCGACCGTCCCGGTGATCATGCTCTCCGCGCGCGCCGACTCCATCGACGTCGTCCTGGGCCTGGAGGCGGGCGCCGACGACTATGTGACCAAGCCGTTCGACGGCGCGGTGCTGGTCGCCCGGATCCGCGCGGTGCTGCGCCGGTTCGGACACGCGAGCGGTGGCGACGCCAAGGCCGAGGAGGCCGGGTCCCCCGGCACCGGCGGGGTGCTCACCTTCGGTGAACTGGTGATCGACACCGAGGGCATGGAGGTACGGAAGGCCGGGGTACCGGTGGCGCTGACGCCCACCGAGATGCGGCTGCTCCTGGAGTTCTCCTCGGCCCCCGGCACGGTCCTGTCCCGCGACAAGCTGCTCGAACGCGTGTGGGAATACGGCTGGGGCGGCGACACCCGGGTCGTGGACGTCCACGTCCAGCGGCTCCGGACGAAGATCGGCCAGGACCGCATCGAGACGGTTCGCGGCTTCGGCTACAAGCTGAAGGCCTGAGCGGGGCGAGCCGACATGAACATGAGGGGGATACGAGGCGAGCGGGACCCGGAGCCGTCGCGCCCCGACGACACGGGAGCGGGACCGGACGCCGGCGGACACGTCGGCCGTAACGCGGGATCACGCGCCACCAGCCATGGTGGAGGTTCAGGTGTCGCCGGTCGTGGCAGTGGGTCGGGGGCCGTCGGGGTCGGCGGTCATTCCGGTGTTGGGGCCGCTGTTCGGAGCGTTGCCGATCGCCGGGCCGGCGCAGGGCTCGCCTCGGGCGTGCGGACCGGTCTGCGGTGGCAGTTGAGCGCGGCGATCGCGCTGGTCGGCGCGCTTGTGGCGATCGCGCTCAGCCTGGTCGTGCACAACGCGGCGCGTGTGTCGATGCTCGACAACTCGCGCGACCTCGCCGACGAACGTATCCAGGTCGCCCAGCGCATGTACGAGTCCGGCCGCCCGCTGAAGTCGGGCGCCTTCGGGGTGAAGCTCGACGACCCCGACATCCCGAAGGACCTGCTGGCCAAGGTCGCGGAGGGCCGCCGGGCCACGTACGTGTCCGAGGGCGAGAACGGCGTGCCCGACATATGGGCGGCGGTCCCGCTGAAGGATAACCGCGTCCTGTCGCTGCACACCGACTTCACCGACCACAGCGCCGCCGTGATGAGGGACCTCGACCAGGCCCTGCTGATCGGTTCGATCGCGGTCGTCTTCGGCGGCTCGGCCCTCGGTGTGCTCATCGGCGGCCAGATGTCCCGTCGGCTGCGCAAGGCGGCAGCCGCCGCGCACCAGGTGGCGAAGGGCGAGACGGACGTACGTGTGCAGGACGCGATCGGCGGTGTCGTGCGCGACGAGACCGCCGAGCTGGCGCGGGCCGTGGACGCCATGGCGGACACCCTGCGGCAGCGCATCGAGGCGGAGCGCCGGGTGACGGCGGACATCGCCCACGAGCTGCGGACCCCGGTGACCGGCCTGCTGACGGCCGCGGAACTGCTCCCCCCGGGCCGCCCCTCCGAACTGGTCCGGGACCGGGCCCAGGCGATGCGCACCCTCGTGGAGGACGTACTGGAGGTGGCCCGGCTCGACGGGGCCTCCGAGCGGGCCGAGCTGCAGGACATCATGCTGGGCGAGTTCGTGGCCCGGCGGGTGGCGGCGAAGGACGCGGGGGTACGCGTACAGATCGTGCACGAGTCGGCGGTGACGACGGACCCCCGCCGCCTCGAACGCGTCCTCCTCAACCTCCTGGCCAACGCGGCGAAGCACGGCAGACCACCGATCGAGGTGTCCGTCGAGGGCCGTGTCATCCGGGTCCGCGACCACGGCCCCGGTTTCCCCGAGGACCTTCTCGCCGACGGCCCCCGCCGATTCCGCACCGGCGCCTCCGACCGCGCCGGCCAGGGCCACGGCCTCGGTCTCACCATCGCCGCCGGGCAGGCCCGTGTCCTCGGCGCCCGCCTCACCTTCCGCAACGTCCGCCTGGCCGGAGTCCCGGACGACGTACCGGCGGAGGGCGCGGTCGCCGTGCTCTGGCTCCCGGAACACGCCCCCACGAACACGGGAAGCTACCCGATGCTGCCGCTCTCGGGCGACGCTTCGAACTGACCGCCTTCAAGGGGCGCGGGGAACCGCGCGACCAACCCCGACGGACCGGCACCCGCCAACCAACCCGAACACACCGAGCCATCAGGCGCTCAGAGGAGCCGAAGGGGCACAGCCCCCGAGGACGGGAGGGTACGGGCGGCGGAGGCGCATGACGCGCTGCCGCCGTCAGACAGCCACCGCCTCCTTGGCCCCGGCCGCCGCATCCCCGCACGTCGGCCTGTTCGTCCTCCGAGACGTCGAAGGCGACCCCGAGGACAAGCGCGAGGCTGTCCTGGAGGTCGCGATCGACCTGGTGACACAGGCACACGGCGGCACCCAGTCCTCCTGAACGCCGATACCGATGCCGACGGCAACGCCGGTGCCGGTGCCGGTGACAGTGGCGATGCCGGTGGCGGTGGCGGTGGCGGTGGCGGCACTGACACCGGTGCCGTAGGGAAATGACTCCCCAGGCCCCCTTCGCCGGCTCGGCTCAGATGGTGACGCCCTTGGTGCGGAGGAAGGCGACCGGGTCGACGGCGGAGCCGTATTTCGCGGTCGTACGGATCTCGAAGTGCAGGTGCGGCCCGCTGGAGTTGCCGGTGTTGCCGGAGAGGGCTATGCGCTGCCCGGTCTTGACGATCTGGCCGGCCTTCACGTTGACCTTCAGGAGGTGGGCGTACTGCGAGAACGTGCCGTTGCCGTGCTTGATGACGACGGCGTTGCCGTACGCCGGACCGTCACCGGCGCCGTTGCCGCCGGCCTTCACGACGGTCCCGCCGTGCGCGGCGACGACCGCCGTACCGCTCTTGACGGCGAAGTCCTGGCCGCTGTGCTTGGCGGACCACAGGTTCCCGGCCTGCGCGAACCGCGCGCTCAGCTTGTAGCCCTTGACGGGGCTGACCCAGGAGGCCGCCTTCTTGGCGGCGGCGGCCTGGACGGTGCCGGTACCCGCGGCCTGCACGGCACCCGAGGCCTGAGCACCGGCGGCCACCGCGGCTCCGGCCCCCAGCACACCCGAGACCCCCACCCCGACGGCCACCACGGCCGCCCGGACACGGAGCTGGGACATACGGGAACGGGGAGTGCGAACACGCTGCGACATGGATACCTCACGGGGACGGGGAAAGGGACTGCGCCTCGGCGGACACGGCCTCGACGCACACGAATCCCACCCGGCACACATCCGCGACCGCCGAATGGGACACCCCTTGGTACCCCCACTCCCCGAAACACCTCAAACGTGTGACCTACGACAGAACTTCGTACTCCGCCGTAAATCGCCCTACTTCTTGACAACCACCCCCAAACACACCCCTACCTGCACTCCACGGCCACACCTCTTCACTCCTGGAACCAAAAGTCCGTTCTGCCTGCTGAAGTTCGCCCACTATTCCCCCTAGTACCGGACAAAACCCCTGTGCGGCATGTCACCGGGCCCCAACATCAAAGAGCCCGGGAATGTGACGCGGGCTACGCTGCTTTCCTGCCGCTCCGGTAACGGCCGCACACCGAAAAAGGGGCTGCCCCAGGACCGAAGTCCTGGGGCAGCCCCTTCCGCTCAAGCCGAGCGCAGCGGTTACGCGTCCTTGCTCAGGTTGGGCCCGGCGCCACCCGCCGCCTGCTCGATCGGCGGGACGTCCGGCAGCGCCGCCTTCTCCTCACCCCGGAAGGTGAAGGTCCTGTCGTCGCCCTCGCCCTCGGTGTCCACGACCACGATGTGGCCGGGGCGCAGCTCGCCGAAGAGGATCTTCTCGGAGAGGCTGTCCTCGATCTCGCGCTGGATGGTCCGGCGCAGCGGCCGGGCGCCCAGCACGGGGTCGTAACCCTTCCTGGAGAGCAGTTCCTTGGCGGACGGGGAGAGCTCGATGCCCATGTCCCGGTCCTTCAGGCGCTCGTCGACCTTGCCGACCATCAGGTCGACGATCGCGAGGATGTCGGCCTGCGTCAGCTGCGGGAAGACGACCACGTCGTCGACGCGGTTGAGGAACTCGGGCCGGAAGTGCTGCTTCAGCTCGTCCGAGACCTTGTTCTTCATGCGCTCGTAGTTGGACTTCTTGTCGCCCGAGGCCGCGAAGCCCAGGTTGAAGCCCTTGGAGATGTCCCGGGTGCCGAGGTTGGTCGTCATGATGATGACCGTGTTCTTGAAGTCCACGACCCGGCCCTGGGAGTCGGTCAGGCGACCGTCCTCCAGGATCTGCAGCAGCGAGTTGAAGATGTCCGGGTGGGCCTTCTCGACCTCGTCGAAGAGGACGACGGAGAACGGCTTGCGGCGGACCTTCTCGGTCAGCTGGCCGCCCTCTTCGTAGCCCACGTATCCGGGGGGCGAACCGAAGAGACGCGACACCGTGTGCTTCTCGCTGAACTCCGACATGTCGAGGGAGATCAGCGCGTCCTCGTCACCGAAGAGGAACTCGGCGAGCGCCTTGGACAGCTCGGTCTTACCGACACCGGACGGGCCGGCGAAGATGAAGGAACCACCGGGGCGCTTGGGGTCCTTGAGGCCCGCGCGCGTACGGCGGATCGCCTTCGACAGCGCCTTGACGGCGTCGACCTGGCCGATGACCCGCTTGTGGAGCTCGTCCTCCATGCGGAGCAGACGCGAGGACTCCTCCTCCGTCAGCTTGAAGACCGGGATGCCGGTGGCGGTCGCGAGGACCTCGGCGATCAGCTCGCCGTCGACCTCGGCGACGACGTCCATGTCGCCGGCCTTCCACTCCTTCTCCCGCTTGGCCTTGGCGGCCAGGAGCTGCTTCTCCTTGTCGCGGAGGGAGGCGGCCTTCTCGAAGTCCTGCGAGTCGATCGCGGACTCCTTGTCCCGGCGGACACCGGCGATCTTCTCGTCGAACTCGCGGAGGTCCGGCGGAGCGGTCATCCGGCGGATACGCATCCGCGAACCGGCCTCGTCGATCAGGTCGATCGCCTTGTCCGGCAGGAAGCGGTCCGAGATGTACCGGTCGGCCAGCGTGGCCGCCTGGACCAGGGCCTCGTCCGTGATCGAGACGCGGTGATGCGCCTCGTACCGGTCGCGCAGGCCCTTGAGGATCTCGATGGTGTGCGGGAGCGAGGGCTCGGCGACCTGGATGGGCTGGAAGCGGCGCTCCAGGGCCGCGTCCTTCTCCAGGTGCTTGCGGTACTCGTCCAGCGTGGTGGCGCCGATGGTCTGCAGCTCACCGCGGGCCAGCATCGGCTTCAGGATGGAGGCCGCGTCGATGGCGCCCTCGGCGGCACCCGCACCGACCAGCGTGTGGAGCTCGTCGATGAACAGGATGATGTCGCCGCGGGTCCGGATCTCCTTGAGGACCTTCTTCAGGCGCTCCTCGAAGTCACCGCGGTAGCGGGAGCCGGCGACCAGCGCGCCCAGGTCGAGGGTGTAGAGGTGCTTGTCCTTGAGGGTCTCGGGCACCTCGCCCTTGACGATGGCCTGCGCCAGGCCCTCGACGACGGCGGTCTTGCCGACGCCGGGCTCACCGATCAGGACCGGGTTGTTCTTGGTGCGGCGGGACAGCACCTGCATGACCCGCTCGATCTCCTTCTCGCGCCCGATGACCGGGTCGAGCTTGGACTCACGGGCGGCCTGGGTGAGGTTCCGGCCGAACTGGTCGAGGACCAGGGACGTCGAGGGGGTGCCCTCTGCGGGGCCGCCGGCGGTGGCGGTCTCCTTGCCCTGGTAACCGGAGAGCAGCTGGATCACCTGCTGCCGCACGCGGTTGAGATCAGCGCCCAGCTTGACCAGGACCTGGGCGGCGACGCCCTCGCCCTCACGGATCAGGCCGAGCAGGATGTGCTCCGTGCCGATGTAGTTGTGGCCCAGCTGAAGGGCCTCGCGGAGCGACAGCTCCAGGACCTTCTTGGCACGGGGGGTGAAGGGGATGTGGCCGGACGGGGCCTGCTGCCCCTGCCCGATGATCTCCTCCACCTGCTGGCGGACCGCCTCGAGCGAAATCCCGAGGCTCTCCAGGGCCTTAGCGGCGACACCCTCACCCTCGTGGATCAGGCCCAGGAGAATGTGCTCGGTGCCGATGTAGTTGTGGTTGAGCATCCGGGCTTCTTCCTGAGCCAGGACGACAACCCGCCGCGCGCGGTCGGTGAACCTCTCGAACATCGTTAATCGCTCCTCAGAGCGGTCAGGCAGTAAGGGGACGCTCCCCTCGCTGTCCTTCCGCAGCTTAGTCCCGCGAGCGGGGACCGCTCATTCCAACTGCCGACACCGTCGATGGCCTCCTGACCCCGAACGCCGACATCTGCTCCAACCCGATGGTGCGAGACGATGTTCCCGCAGGCCAGGCAGTTACCCCCGCCATCAGTACGCCGATGGCGAACGCGAGACGGCCTTTCCTGCGTGTCGCCCCCTCCCACTAGGGATGTCTTACCCGTAGGCACTGACACTCCATGCCGGATGCACCGGTTCCCTCCGCTAAGGGCGAACATCCTTGCGTCGCCGCACACCGTGGAACACCCCCTTTCCCGGCGCTCTTCGCATCCGCGCCAACACCCAGCGTAACTCCGGGGTCCTTCGCACGGTTGCTCCTGACATGACCATCGTCCCCCTTCCCCGCCGTCCGCTCGACCGGAGCGACGCCTCGGGCGACATCCGGTGCGACGCGGTGCGGCACTGGTACGAGAACGATCTCGGTTGGGCGACCGTGCCCGGGACGCCCGTACATCTCCTTACGGGCCTGCGCTTCGATGTGCTCGACGCGCCGGCGGAAGCGGGGATCGCGGCGCTCAGGCACCTGGGCCCGGTCCCGGGGCCCGGCTCGCCGGTGGCCCTGCACGGAGCGCGGATGCGGATCCTCGTCGCGGCGGGCAGCGCCGAGGAGCTGCCGGGGCTGCTGCAGTGGCTGGACTGGGGCGGCCTCGACCTGGACCTCGCAGCCGTCGGAACGGGCGGTCACATGGCGGCGCCGACGCCTCGGGGCGGGGCCGGAAGGCTCGGGGACGCGCGTCGGGCAGCCGGATCACAGGGGGCCGCCGCGTGGTTGCGGCCCCCCGAGCCGGGGCGCGAGGTGGAATCCTCGCTGCCGACGATGTCGGCGTTGGGGGGCGGTGAGGGCGCCCCCGACCTCGTACGGGTGGTGGACACGGTGGCGACGCACTGCCACCGCGTCCGGCTGCGGCACACGAGCACCGGGCCGTCGGAGTGTCAGCCGTTGGCCTTCTCGTAGGCCTCGCGGATGGAGGCGGGGACGCGGCCGCGGTCGTTGACCTCGTAGCCGTTCTCCTTCGCCCAGGCGCGGATGGCCGCGGTGTCCTGGCTGCCGCCGGAAGCGGCACGGGCCTTGCCGCGCCCGCCCGAAGCACGGCCCCCGGTACGCCGACCACCCTTGGCATAGGGCTCGAGAAGACCGCGAAGCTTGTCCGCGTTGGCGGTCGTGAGATCGATCTCGTACGTCTTGCCGTCCAGCGCGAACGTCACGGTCTCGTCCGCCTCGCCGCCGTCGAGGTCGTCGACAAGAAGGACCTGAACCTTCTGTGCCACTGGATTTCCTTTCATCGATAACTTCAGGGCCGAGGGCCTGCGGCGTGCGCCGCTGTTTCGCGTCCCCTGTTATATGCAGTACTGCAGTACGTCGGAAAGCAAACCGCTTTTCCAGGAAAAACACAAACCCCTGGGAGAGACCGGGGAGAGGATGCGGAGAGGGCGAGGAGCCCGGGGAAGACCGGAAACGTGCGCGTTTCGGACATAGGCCACCGGGGCAAGGCGACCCTCACCGGGAGAGCTCACCGGAAGACCTCGGGAAGACCTCGGGAAGCGGATGACCTCTCGGGAATAGGTCTCCTCCGGCGATCACAGATGCAGAAGCATCCGGCTGTTGCCCAAGGTGTTCGGTTTCACTCGTTCGAGACCGAGGAACTCCGCGACGCCCTCGTCATAGGAACGCAGCAGCTCCGCGTAGACATCGGTGTCGACCGGAGTCTCGCCGATCTCCACGAAGCCGTGCTTCGCGAAGAACCCGACTTCGAAGGTCAGACAGAAAACCCGGCGAACACCCAGCCAGCGAGCGGTGTGCAGCAACTTCTCCAGCAACTGGTGCCCGACGCCGAGCCCCTTGGTGTCCGGGTCCACCGCGAGAGTGCGGACTTCCGCGAGGTCTTCCCACATCACGTGCAGCGCCCCACAACCGACGACCTCCGCGCCGGAGCCGGCGCCCCGTTCCGCGACCCAGAACTCCTGGATGTCCTCGTAAAGCGTCACCGTCGCTTTGTCGAGCAGGATGCGGCGCTGGACGTACGAGTCGAGGAGGCGACGCACGTGCGGGACATCGCTGGTCCGAGCCCGCCTGACGGTGATGGCTTTCGTGGTGGCTTCGGGACTCGTTGCTGACATGAGCGGACGCTATCGCCCGGGGCGATCCGGGGATTCGCCGGGGGTCTCCTGTGTTTCGCCGGACGATTCGACGGATTCGCCGACGGTTTCGGCGGCCGGGGCGGCGGGCGCGGCCGGTTCGGGTTTGACGGCCTCGGGGCCTTGCACGATGCGTACGGCGTCGGTGAGCGCCTGGCGCTGTTCCTCGCTCATCATCCCGAAGAAGGCGACGAGAGCGGCGGCGGGGTTGTCGCTCTGCGACCAGGCTTCGTTCATCAGTGCGGCGGCGTAGGCGGCACGGGTGGAGACCGCCTCATATCGATAGGCCCGGCCTTCCGCCTCACGGCGCACCCAGCCCTTCTGATGGAGATTGTCCAGAACGGTCATCACCGTGGTGTACGCGATGGACCGTTCCCGCTGCAGGTCTTCCAGGACTTCTCGAACGGTGACCGGGCGGTTCCACTTCCACACCCGCGTCATGACCGCGTCTTCGAGTTCTCCCAAGGGGCGAGGCACAGTTCCGCACGATATCCGGAACAGGGGAACAAAAAGGGCGTACGACTCGAAAAGCACACAAGTCGTACGCCGATGGGGGTGCGTGGCGTCAGGCGCCGGTGTCCCGGGAGTCGGGGCCGTCGGCCTGGCGGGCGTTCTCCGCGCGCGCGAGTGCCGCGTCGACGACCGCGTCCTCCTTGGCCTTGTTGGGGCCGCCCTGGGTCTTCACGATCACCCTGATGACACCGATGAACAGCACGGCCATCACGAAGGGGGGCAGCAGCGCGGAGACGTAGTCCATGGGTCCAGGGTAGCCAGGGCTAGACGGCGGCCAGTTGTCGGGGCGGGTTCGCGGGCGGGGCCGCCGGTTTGCGTTTGGGCGGGAAGACCTCGCCGGGGGTGGGGACGGGGCGGCGGGCCGGGCGCGGGGCCTCGGGACGGGGCACGGGGCCGGGCTTCTCGGCGGGACGGGCCGGGCGGGACGGCTTCGGCTCGTCCCGTTCTCCGGCGCCGCGCGCGCGTGTGCCGTGCTCGGACAGGCCGCCGGGGAGGGCGGTCAGCCGGAGCCGGGAGCGGGAGGCGGGGACGACGACCGCCGAGGTGGCCGCGCGCCCCGCGAAGCGGGCGCGGATGTCCTGTTCGACGAGCGGGCGGCAGCGCTCCAGGAGGGCCGTCGCGGCGGGGTTGCCGCGCAGGGCGCGCAGGGCGGCGAGGTCGTCCGGGCGAGGACGGTACCCGGCGTCCAGGGCCTGCGCCAGGAGCGCCGCGTAGCCCGTGACCGTGCCGGGGAGCGCGGCGCGGTAGCGGGCGAGGTCGGCCAGCAGGAAGGCCCTCAGACGGGCGTCCTCGCGGGTCGCCTCGTCGACGGACTCGGCGAGCCGGAGGCAGTCCTGCACGTCCTCCGCCGAAGCGGGACTGGGGTTCAGGGCGAGGGCGAGGGCACGACGGAGCACACGCAGCTCCTCAGCGCCGAACGCCATGCCGCCGCGGGTTCCGTGGGGCGTGGGCATGCGGCGACGATACGCGCTAATCAGACAAAAGAGATGCGCTGGGAGTGCGTGGCGTGAGGGGACCACCCGGCTGGGGGTGCGCTCGTCGGCTGGGGGCCGGTGCGGGCTTCTCGCGGGGTTCCCCGTGCCCGTTCCAGGGGCGCGGGGAACCCCGCGCACCACCACGGAGCGCGCGCGGGGGGGCACCTCACGAGAATCCTCAGAGACGGGACATGTTCCGCTCGTACACCAGCCGCAGCCCGATCAGCGTCAGCCACGGCTCGTGCTCGTCGATCACGGAGGACTCGCCCAGCACCATCGGCGCCAGACCGCCCGTCGCGATCACCGTCACGTCCTGCGGGTCGTCGGCCAGTTCGCGGACCATGCGGCTCACGACACCGTCGACCTGCCCGGCGAACCCGTAGACGATGCCCGCCTGCATGGCCTCGACCGTGTTCTTGCCGATGACACTCCGCGGCCGGGCCACCTCGATCTTGCGAAGCTGCGCACCCTTCACACCGAGCGCCTCCACGGAGATCTCGATACCGGGGGCGATGACCCCGCCGACGTACTCGCCGCGCGCACTGACCGCGTCGAACGTCGTGGCCGTACCGAAGTCGACGACGATCGCCGGCCCGCCGTACAGCTCGACGGCGGCGACCGCGTTGATGATGCGGTCGGCGCCGACCTCCTTGGGGTTGTCCGTCAGGATCGGCACGCCCGTCTTCACACCCGGCTCGACGAGAACCGCCGGGACGTCGCCGTAGTAGCGGCGGGTCACCTCGCGGAGCTCGTGCAGGACCGACGGGACGGTGGCGCAGATCGCGATGCCGTCGATGCCGTCGCCCAGTTCCTCGCCGAGGAGCGGGTGCATGCCCATGAGGCCCTGGAGGAGGACCGCCAGCTCGTCGGCGGTGCGGCGCGAGTCCGTGGAGATGCGCCAGTGTTCGACGATGTCCTCGCCGTCGAACAGACCGAGCACGGTGTGGGTGTTGCCCACGTCGATCGTCAGCAGCATGGCCCGTCCCCGTCCCTACTCGGCCGCGCGCAGGTCGAGGCCGATGTCCAGGATGGGCGACGAGTGGGTCAGGGCGCCCACCGCCAGGTAGTCGACGCCCGTGTCCGCGTACGCCTTCGCGTTGGTGAGGGTGAGGCGGCCCGAGGCCTCCAGCAGCGCCCGGCCGGCGACGACGGCCACGGCCTCCTCGCACTCGATCGGCGTGAAGTTGTCCAGGAGGATCAGGTCGGCGCCCGCGTCGACGACCTCGCGGAGCTGGTGGAGGGTGTCGACCTCGACCTCGATGGGCACCTCGGGGAACATCTCGCGCACGGCCTCGAACGCCTGGCCGACTCCGCCTGCGGCGACCACGTGGTTGTCCTTGACGAGGGCCGCGTCGGACAGCGACATGCGGTGGTTGACTCCCCCGCCGCAACGGACCGCGAACTTCTCCAGGGAGCGCAGCCCCGGCGTCGTCTTCCTGGTGTCACGCACCTTCGCCTTCGTGCCCTCCAGAGTGTCCGCCCACGCGCGCGTGGCGGTCGCGATGCCGGAGAGGCGGCACAGGAGGTTCAGGGCGCTGCGCTCGGCGGTGAGGAGGTCGCGGGTGGCGCCGGTGACGCTGAGGAGCTTCTGGCCGGCCTCGACGCGGTCGCCGTCGTCGACGTGGCGCTCGACCTCGAACTCGTCGGAGCAGGCCACCGAGAGGACCGCCTCGGCGACCCTGAGACCCGCCACGACGCCGCCCTCGCGGGCGGTGAAGTCGGCGGTGGCGCGGGCGTCCTCGGGGATGGTCGCGACCGTGGTCACGTCCACGCCCTGGTCGAGGTCCTCCTGGATGGCGACGTTGGCGATGTCCTCGACCTCCACGGGGTCGAGTCCGGCGTCGGCCAGGAGCTGGGCGAGCGCGGGGTCGAGCCCGCACTCCGCGTATTCGGCGTAACCCTCGTCTGAGATGCCTTCGTCGGCGCCGCAGGCGCAGCCGTCGCCGCAGCCGCCGCTCTGGGCGAGGGGAAGGTCGGGAGTACTCACGTCTGTCACTGCTCCTGCTGGTGCTGCCGGGTCGGGGGAAGTCTGCGGTATCGGTGGTGCGTACGGCGAGCGTCCGGTCCGGATTCAGCCGTACGACGATGTGGCGGCGCCAGTCGGTGTCGTCGCGCTCGGCGTGGTCCTCGCGCCAGTGGCAGCCGCGGGTCTCCTCGCGCAGCCGGGCGGCGGTGACCAGGACACGGGCCACGCACAGGAGGTTGGTGACCTCCCAGGTGTCGACGCCGGGCTCGGCCGTCTTGCCGTTCTCGGCGAGGGCGTCCCGGGCCTCGGCGTGCAGCCGGTCCAGGGTCGCGGCGGCGGTCGCCAGGGACGCCTCGGAACGCAGGACACCGGCGCCCTCCGTCATGGTCCGCTGGATCGCGAACCGTATCTCCGGGGCGAGCAGCGGGTGCGCCGGCGTCTCCCCGTACGGGACGGGCTGGGGCACGCGCGCGTGGAGGCCGTTCCCGGCGTGTCCGGCGGCGATGTCGACGGCGATGCGCTCGGCGTAGACCAGGCCCTCCAGGAGGGAGTTCGAGGCGAGCCGGTTCGCGCCGTGGACGCCGGTGCAGGCGACCTCACCGCAGGCGTAGAGGCCGGGGACGGTCGTGCGGCCGTGGGAGTCGGTGCGGACGCCGCCGGAGGCGTAGTGGGCGGCGGGGGCGACCGGGATGGGCTCGGTGACCGGGTCGAGGCCGTGGGCGCGACAGGTGGCGAGGATCGTCGGGAAGCGGTGCCGCCACATGTCGGCGCCGAAGTGCCGTGCGTCCAGGTACATGTGTTCGGCGCCCTGTTCCTGCATGCGGCGCATGATGCCCTTGGCGACGATGTCCCGGGGTGCCAGTTCGGCCAGTTCGTGCTGGCCGACCATGAAGCGCGTGCCCTCGGCGTCGACCAGGTGGGCGCCCTCGCCGCGTACCGCCTCGGAGACCAGCGGCTGCTGGCCCTCGGCGTCCGCGCCCAGGAACAGCACGGTCGGGTGGAACTGGACGAATTCGAGGTCGGAGACCTCCGCGCCCGCGCGCAGGGCGAGGGCCACGCCGTCGCCGGTGGACACGGACGGGTTCGTGGTGGCGGAGAAGACCTGGCCCATGCCGCCGGTGGCGAGGACCACGGCGGGGGCGTGGACGGCTCCCACGCCGTCGTGCTGGCCCTCGCCCATGACGTGCAGGGTGACGCCGGCGGTGCGACCGTCGGCGTCGGTCAGCAGGTCCAGGACGAGCGCGTTCTCGACCGTGCGCAGGCCCGCCCGTCGCCCGCCACCACCCCTGGCCGAGAGCGCTTCGCGCTCGCTCCTTCCCATTGCGCGGACGGCCCCGACGAGGGCCCGGGAGATCTCGGCGCCGGTGGCGTCGCCGCCCGCGTGGGCGATACGGCGGCGGTGGTGGCCGCCCTCGCGGGTCAGCTCCAGGCCGCCTTCCTCGGACTCGTCGAAGCGGGCGCCGGTCGCGATCAGGCGGCGCACGGCGTCGGGGCCCTCCGTGACGAGCAGCCGTACCGCCTCCTCGTCGCACAGGCCCGCGCCGGCCACCAGGGTGTCGTCCTGGTGCTGTTCGGGGGTGTCGCCCTCGCCGAGGGCCGCGGCGATGCCGCCCTGGGCCCAGCGGGTGGAGCCGTCGTCGAGTCGGGCCTTGGTGACGACGACCGTGCGCAGGCCGGCGGCCTCGCAGCGCAGCGCGGCGGTGAGGCCGGCGACGCCCGAGCCGACGACCACGACGTCGGCGGCGATGGACCAGCCCGGTGCGGGCGTGTGCAGTCGTATGCCTGTGCTGGTCACGAGGCGGCTCCGAAGGTCAGGGGGATGTTGTCGATCAGCCGGGTCGCCCCCACCCGGGCCGCGACGGCGAGGACGGCTTCACCGGTGAAGTCGTCCGGGATGTCGGTGAAGTCGGCCGGGTCGACCAGGGCCACGTAGTCCAGGGTGATCGGCGGCTTCATGCGCAGGGCCTCGTCGAGGACGAGGCGGGCGGCGGCGCGGACGGCGGCCGGACCGCCGGGCACCGCCTTGGCCATGGCGTGCGCGTCGGCCGCCGCGCGGGACTCGCCGATCGCGCTGAGGGCCTCGGCACGCGCGCGTGTGGCGGGGACCTCGCGGGCACGCGCGCGCAGCGCCTCCTGCGCGGCGTGCCGGTCGCGGCCCGCGAACAGGGCCTCGGAGAGGGCGAGGGCGGTGCGGCGCTCCTCGGTGGACAGGTACCGGTTGCGGCTGGACAGGGCCAGTCCGTCGGGCTCGCGGACGGTCGGTACGGCGACGATCTCCACGCCGAAGTTCAGGTCGCGGACCATGCGGCGGATCAGGGCGAGCTGCTGGGCGTCCTTCTGCCCGTAGAGCGCCACGTCGGGGCGGGTGAGGTGGAGGAGCTTGGCGACGACGGTGAGCATGCCGTCGAAGTGGCCGGGGCGGGCGGCGCCCTCCAGGCGCTCGCCCATGGGGCCCGCGGTGATGCGGACCTGGGGCTCGCCGCCCGGGTACACCTCGTCCACACCGGGGGCGAACACGACGTCCGCGCCCGCCTGCTCGGCGAGCTTCACGTCGGCGTCCAGGGTGCGCGGGTAGCGGTCGAGGTCCTCGCCCGCGCCGAACTGGAGGGGGTTCACGAAGACGGTGACGACGACCTCCCCCGTGCCGTCCGCGATCTCGCGCGCGGCGCGGATCAAGGTGGCGTGGCCCTCGTGCAGGGCGCCCATGGTCATCACGACGGCCCGGCGTCCCGCACGCGCGCGTGCGTGCAGTTCGTCGGCGGTGCGCAGCACGGTGGTGGTCATCGGGCGTTCCCTTCGGACCCGTCGGTCCCGTCGGCTCCGCCGGTTCCGTTCGTCCCGCCCGCGAGTACCCCGAGAAGGTCCTCGGCTAGCTCCGGCTTGAGCAGACCGCGGGCGAGTGCCCGGTCGGCGGTCGCGCGGGCCATCGCCAGATACCCGGCGACGGTCGCGGGGGCGTGTGCGCGCAGCTCGGCGACGTGCGCGGCGACCGTGCCCGCGTCGCCGCGTGCGACGGGGCCGGTGAGTGCCGCGTCCCCGGAGCGCAGGGCGTTGTCCAGGGCGGCGCCCAGGAGCGGGCCGAGCATACGGTCGGGTGCCTCGACGCCGGCCGTGCGCAGCAGCTCCATGGACTGGGCGACCAGGGTCACCAGGTGGTTGGCGCCGAGGGCGAGAGCCGCGTGGTAGAGCGGCCGGTTCGCCTCGGCGATCCACTCCGGTTCGCCGCCCATCTCGATGACCAGCGCCTCGGCGGCCAGCCGCAGCTCGTCGGGGGCCGTGACCCCGAAGGAGCATCCGGCGAGCCGCTGCACGTCCACCTCGGTCCCCGTGAACGTCATCGCGGGGTGCAGCGCCAGCGGCAGCGCCCCGGCCCGCAGCGCGGGGTCCAGCACTCTCGCGCCGTACCGCCCCGAGGTGTGCACGAGCAGCTGCCCCGGTCGCACCGAACCGGTCTCGGCGAGGCCCTCCACGAGGCCCGGCAGGGCGTCGTCCGGGACGGTCAGCAGGACCAGGTCCGCGTGGCGCAGCACGTCGGCCGGGGACATCAGCGGCGCCTCGGGCAGCAGTTCGGCGGCCCGCCGCCGGGAGGCGTCGGAGACGCCGGACACGGCCACCGGGCGGTGTCCCGCGAGCCGCAGCGACGCCGCCAGCGCGGGGCCGACGCGGCCGGCGCCGACGACCCCGACGGTGAGCCGCGCGGGGCGGTCCTTCGGCTCTGGTTGCTGGAATGTACTCACTCGGTGGTGGCCTTCCCGTTCCAGTCCGCTCTGGGTACCGGACGATTTCTCGTCATGTTAACGCGATTGGTTCGAGGGGTGTCCGGTCGTCCACAGGCTGTGGGTTTTCTTGGGCCGCCGCCATCGCCCGTGCCGATGGCCCAGGCACGGGCCGCCGGCGGGAAATCCGGGTACCGGACGGGGGCCCGCACGGGATGATCCGGGGATGGGCGAGACGGCGGAGACGGCGGAGACCACGGAGACGGCCGCAGAAGCGGAAGCGGAAGCGGAGTCCCCGGCCGCACTGCGGTACGAGCGGCGGCGGACCGCCCACCGGGCCGCCGGGCGGGTGCTGTCGCGGACGAGTGCGCTGGCGACGATCCGGGAGCGGCTGGCGCTGCTGGACGGGGCCGGGGACGTGTACGACCTGGACGAGCCGGCGGACATCTACGGCAACGGGGTCACGAGGCCCTGGAGGAGCGGACCGCCGTGCTGCTCGGCACGGAGGCCGCCGTGTTCTTCCCGACCGGCGCGATGGCCCGGCAGG
This sequence comes from Streptomyces sp. TG1A-60, assembly GCF_037201975.1. NCBI lineage: Bacteria > Bacillati > Actinomycetota > Actinomycetes > Kitasatosporales > Streptomycetaceae > Streptomyces > Streptomyces sp. TG1A-60. The sequence continues at coordinate 3,470,583 of NZ_CP147520.1, forward strand.
TGGCCCTGCGCTGCTGGGCGGCCCGCACCGGGAACCCGACCGTCGCGCCGCACGCGCTCGCCCGTCCCGAGGTACCTGATCGGCATGCTTTCAGCCAGGTCAGCAGCTTGCGTCCGGTCCGTCTGACGAAGGGGCCGTTGATCCACAGCAGCGTGTCAGCACCCCAACGGGCGTGGATCACCCAGGGGTCACGCTTTCTGTGGCTCGACGGTGGTCGGCGGTCCGCGAAGCTCAGCCCTGACCGCCCGCCCGTACCAGGCCCGTCTCGTAGGCCAGGACGACCACCTGGACGCGGTCGCGCAGGCCCAGTTTGGTGAGGATGCGGCCGACGTGGGTCTTGACGGTGGCCTCGGAGAGGACCAGGCGGGCGGCGATCTCGCCGTTGGAGAGGCCCTGGGCGACGAGGATCATGACCTCGCGTTCGCGATCCGTGAGACGTTCCAGCTCCTTGTGCCGGGGTTCCGATCCGGTGCTGGGGAGCATCGGGGCGAACCGGTCGAGCAGGCGCCGGGTGGTGGAAGGGGCGACGACGGCGTCGCCGCTGTGGACGGAACGGATCGCGGTGAGCAGTTCGCCGGGCGGCACGTCCTTGAGCATGAAGCCGGAGGCGCCGGCCTTCAGCCCGGAGAAGGCGTACTCGTCGAGGTCGAAGGTGGTCAGGATGAGCACCTTCGGCGGGTTGGGGTCCGAGCAGATGCGGCGCGTGGCCTCGACGCCGTCCAGCTTCGGCATACGGACGTCCATGAGGACCACGTCCACGGCGGTGGACCGCACGACCTGCAGGGCCTCGACGCCGTCGCCCGCCTCCGCCACGACCTCCATGTCCGGCTGGGCCGCCAGCACCATCCGGAACCCGGTGCGCAGCAGCACCTGGTCGTCGACGAGCATTACGCGGATCGCCATCGGGGTCCTCTTCCGTGTCCGTAACAGGTGTCAGCGAGTGGCATGGCTGTGTCAGTGTGCGGGTTTCAGGGGAAGCAGGGCGCTGATCCGGAAGCCGCCGCCGGGGCGGGGGCCCGCGTCCAGCGTGCCGCCGACCATACCGACGCGCTCACGCATCCCGATGAGGCCGTGGCCCTGGCCGTCGACGCCGCCCTCCTCGTACAGCTCGTGGGGCGCGCCCTTGCCGTCGTCCTCGACGAGCAGGCCGAGGCCGTCGTCGAAGTAGACCAGCCGGACGCTCGCACCCGTGTTGGGGCCGCCGTGCTTGCGGGTGTTGGTGAGGGCTTCCTGGACGATGCGGTACGCCGTCAGCTCCACGCCGCTGGGCAGCGGGCGCGGGGTGCCCTCGATCCTGAAGTCGACGGGCAGACCGGCGACGCGGCACTGCTCGACGAGGTCGTCGATCTGCTCGACGTCGGGCTGCGGGACGTACTCGCCGACCTCCTGGTGCTCACCGGTGCGCAGGACGCCGAGCAGCCGGCGCATCTCGGCGAGGGCCTGGCGGCCGGTGGAGGAGATGGTCTCCAGGGCCTTCTTCGCCTGGTCGGGGGCAGCGTCGAGGACGTACGCGGCGCCGTCGGCCTGGACGACCATCACGGAGACGTTGTGCGCGACGACGTCGTGCAGTTCGCGGGCGATCCGGGCGCGCTCGGCGGCGACCGCCACCTTGGCCTGCGCCTCCCGCTCCTTCTCCAGCCGGGCGGCGCGCTCCTCCAGCTGCGCGAAGTACGCGCGGCGGGTGCGCAGGGAGTCGCCGAGCACCCAGGCCAGTGCGAACGGCACGGTCAGGACCACCGCGAGCACCGCGTTGCCCAGCGTGCTCGTCTCCTGCGAGGTCCAGCGCAGCTGCGCCAGCGAGGCCGCGCAGAGGCCGCCGCCCAGGGCGAACCAGGAGGCCCAGCGGGCGCCGTTCGCCGCGACCGTGTAGATGACCACCAGCATCGCGAAGTCGGCCGGGATTCTCGGCACGTCCAGGATCAGCTGCGCGATACCCGCCGCGGCGGCCAGCATCAGCACCTTCTCGGGCATGCGGCGCCGCAGCGCGATCGACAGACACAGAGCGAACGAGATCACCACGAACGCGGTCTCGTTCATGTCCGTCGCGTAGTCCGGGTCGATCGCTCCGCTCGCCAGGGTCATCCCGAGCAGGACGAGGGCCCAGAAGCCGTCGACCCATGTCGGGTGTCTGCGGAGGAAGTCATAGAGGCGCTGCACGTAACCCAGCGTAGGGAAGCGCGTGGTGTGCCGGGGTCAACCGGAGGGCCGATCCGTGACCGGCCCAGGTACTCCCCAAGGTGGAGGCGCCTAGCCTGTGACGGTGACGGATCGTCCACGAACTCCGGAGAGTGCGTTGTCCTGCCACTGCGGGTCACCCGTGGCTGGTCCCGCCCACCCGGCGGAGCCGCACGGGTCGCAGCCCCGCGCCCGTGGTGCGGCGGGACCCTGGCTCTGCTGGCGCGCCGCGACCCATGAGGCCCTGTACGGGCCCGGCGGGTTCTACCGGCGGACGGAGGGGCCCGCCGGGCACTTCCGTACCTCCGTGCACGTCTCCCGGCTCTTCGCCGCCGCCGTGGCGCGGTTGCTGTGCCGGGTGGACGAGGCGTTGGGGCGGCCGGACGGGCTGGGGTTCGTGGACATGGCCGCCGGGCGGGGAGAGCTGGTGAGCGGGGTGCTGGCCACGCTGCCCGCCGAGGTCGCCGCCCGCACGCGCGCGTACGCCGTCGAGGTCGCCGACCGGCCGCCCGGTCTCGATCACCGCGTCGCGTGGCTCGGCGAACCTCCGACGGGGATCACCGGGCTGCTGTTCGCCAACGAGTGGCTGGACAACGTGCCCGTGGAGGTCGTCGAGGTGGACGCGGCGGGCGTACCCCGGCTGGTCCTCGTACGGGAGGACGGCGGTGAGCTGCTCGGGGAGCCCGTCGGCGGGGAGGAGGCCCGATGGCTGGCCCGGTGGTGGCCGCCGGGCCCGGAGGAGGGGCTGCGGGCCGAGGTCGGGCTGCCCCGGGACCGGGCGTGGGCCGCCGCCGTGGCGGGCGTCGACCGGGGGCTCGCCGTCGCCGTCGACTACGCGCACCTCGCCGCCGCCCGGCCGCCCTGCGGGACGCTCACGGGGTTCCGGGAGGGACGGGAGACCACGCCGGTCCCGGACGGCTCGTGCGACATCACCGCGCATGTGGCGCTGGACGCGTGCGCGCTGCCGGGGGCGCGGCTGCTCACCCAGCGGGACGCCCTGCGTGCCCTGGGAGTCGACGGCGGGCGCCCGCCGCTGTCCCTGGCGACCTCCGACCCGGCGGCGTACGTTCGGGCCCTCGCGGGCGCCGGCGAGGCCGCCGAACTGACCGCGCCGGGCGGGCTGGGCGACTTCGGGTGGCTCGTCCAGCCGGTCGGGATTCCGGACCCACTCGGCACGACCGGCGCTTCCCTCACCTAGCCCTACTTGTCGACGTCCCCCACCACGAAGAACAGCGAGCCCAGGATGGCCACCATGTCGGACACCAGGGTCCCCGGCAGGAGTTCGGTGAGGGCCTGGATGTTGTTGTACGAGGCGGAGCGGAGCTTCAGGCGGTACGGGGTCTTCTCGCCCCTGCTGACGAGGTAGTAGCCGTTGATGCCGAGGGGGTTCTCGGTCCAGGCGTAGGTGTGGCCCTCGGGTGCCTTGAGGACCTTGGGGAGGCGCTGGTTGATCGGACCGGGCGGGAGTGCGGCGAGACGGTCGAGGCAGGCGTCGGCGAGGGCGAGGGAGTTGTGGGCCTGCTCCAGGAGGCACTCGAAGCGGGCGAGGCAGTCGCCCTCCTCCCGGGTGACGACCCTGAGGACGTCCTGGAGCTCCCCGTACGCCAGGTACGGCTCGTCGCGCCGCAGGTCGAGGTCGACGCCGGAGGCGCGGGCGATCGGACCGCTGACGCCGTACGCGTGGACGGTCTCAGGGGAGAGGACGCCCACGCCCCGCGTACGGCCCCGGAAGATCTCGTTGCCGATGACCAGGTCGTCGAAGACGCCCAGGCGGGAACGGACGTCCGCGACGGCGCCGCGCGCGCGTGACGTCCAACCCGCCGGGAGGTCCTCCTTGAGGCCCCCGACGCGGTTGAACATGTAGTGCATACGCCCGCCGGAGATCTCCTCCATGACGTTCTGGAGTTCCTCGCGCTCCCGGAACGCGTAGAAGACCGGGGTGATGCCACCGAGCTCCAGCGGGTACGAGCCGAGGAACATCAGGTGGTTCAGGACCCGGTTCAGCTCGGCGAGGAGGGTGCGCATCCAGACCGCGCGCTCGGGGACCTCCATGCCGAGCATGCGTTCGACGCCGAGGACCACGCCGAGTTCGTTGGAGAAGGCGGAGAGCCAGTCGTGGCGGTTGGCGAGCATGATGATCTGGCGGTAGTCGCGCGCCTCGAAGAGCTTCTCCGCGCCCCGGTGCATATAGCCGATGACCGGTTCGGCGTGCTGGATCCGCTCGCCGTCGAGGACGAGCCGCAGCCGCAGCACACCGTGCGTGGACGGATGCTGCGGACCGATGTTGAGCACCATGTCCGTGCTCTCGGCGGCACCGCCGATACCGACCGTCGTCTCTCTGGTCTCCGTCGGGGGAGTCATGGACACAGTCTGTCGTACGTACGCTGGCGGTATGGAGACGGGGACCTTGGAAGACGGCGCTGAGCGCGCGGAGGGCGGGCCGGCCTGGACCGGACTGCCGCGTGGGCTGTTGCGGATGAGACGACTTTTGCTGGTGGTGTGGCTGGGACCGATAACCCTCGCCACGGCCCTTCTGCCGGGCTGGCTGGCCGGACCCGCCTGGGCGGCCTTCGCGCTGTTGCCGCTGGGCCTGCTGTTGTGGGGCTGGCCCATGCTGGGCCGCAACTGGCGCTCGTGGCGGTACGCCGAACGGGCGGACGACCTGTTGATCAGCCGGGGGGTGCTCTGGCACGAGGAGACCGTCGTGCCGTACGGCCGCATGCAACTCGTCGAGGTGACCTCCGGCCCCGTCGAACGCCACTTCGGCCTGGCGAGCGTCCAGCTCCACACCGCCGCTGCCGCCACCGACGCCCGCATCCCGGGCCTCGCCCCCACCGAAGCCGAACGCCTGCGCGACCACCTCACCCAACTGGGCGAGGCCCGATCGGCAGGCCTGTGACATGCCGACACACGCGGACGACGACGCGGTACGGGCGGGAGCACCGGGGGGACCGGGCGTTGAGCCGGGGCCGGGAGGCGAGCCGGGCCCGGCGCCCGAGGCGAAGACCGAGAGTGAGCCGGGTCTGATGCCGAAGCCCCCCGCCGAAGACCGGGCCGGCGAGAAACCCGAGGGCGAGAGCGGGGCCGAAGACCGGCCCGGCCGGGTGGCCGGGCCCGAGGTCGGTGGTGGGCCGGGCCAGGTGCCGGGGGTCGGCGTTGAAGGGCGGGCCGGCGGCGGGGCGGTCGTGGAGCAGCGGCTGCATCCCGTGACGCCGTTCCGGCGGGCGTGGGCGCCGGTGGCGGTGATCATCGGGTGGGCCTTTCATGATCCGGACGGGGCTCAGCGGCAGCTCACACGGCTCGATACGTCGACCCTGCTGATAGGGCTCGCGGTGTTCGTGCCGGCCGCCGCCCTGTACGGCTTCCTGACCTGGTGGTTCACCCACTTCGCGGTGACCGACAGCGAACTGCGCATCCGTACCGGCCTGTTGTTCCGCCGTACCGCCCACATCCGCCTCGAGCGCATCCAGGCCATCGACGTCACCCGACCGCTGCTGGCCCGGATCGCGGGCGTCGCCAAGCTCAAACTCGACGTCATAGGCACCGACAAGAAGGACGAGCTGGCCTACCTCGGCGAGGCCCACGCCCGCGCCCTGCGGGCCGAACTCCTCGCCCGCGCCGCCGGTTTCGCGCCCGAGACCGCGCACGAGGTCGGCGAGGCCCCCGTACGGCAGCTGCTGAGGATCCCGGCCGGCGTACTCGCCGTGTCGCTGGTGCTGACCGGCGCCACCTGGGGAGCCTTGACCGCCGCGATCGTCGTACCCTCCGTGCTGTGGTTCGCCACGGAGAGCGTGTGGACCGTCCTCGCGACCGCGCTGCCGCTGCTCGGTGCGGCCGGGGCGAGCAGCGTGGGGCGCTTCGTCACGGAGTACGACTGGACGGTCGGCGACTCCCCCGACGGGCTCCGCATCGACCACGGGCTGCTCGACCGGACCCACGAGACGGTCCCGCCCGGACGCGTGCAGACCGTACGCGTCGTCGAACCGCTGCTGTGGCGGCGACGGGGGTGGGTGCGCGTCGAGCTGGACGTGGCCGGGTCCTCGAACTCCGTTCTCATGCCGGTCGCGACGCGCGAGGTCGCCGAGTCGGTGATCGCGCGCGTGCTGCCCGGCGTGAGCGTGCCGGACGCCGCGGCCCTGACACGGCCGCCGGGGCGGGCGCGGTGGTGCGTGCCGCTGTGGTGGCGGGGATACCGACTCGCCGTCAGCGACACGGTGTTCGCCGCGCGGCACGGCCTGCTGCGGCGCCGGCTCGACCTTGTGCCGCATGCGAAGGTGCAGAGCGTACGGCTGTCGCAGGGGCCCTGGGAGCGGCACAAGGGCCTCGCCGACGTCCACGTCGACACCGGGGCCAACAAGACCGTGACCGCTCGGCTGCGGGACGGCGCGGAGGCTGCGGAGCTGTTGCGGGCGCAGGCGGAGCGGTCGCGGACGGGGCGACGGGAGGCTCGGCCGGATCGGTGGATGGCGTAGCGGCGGGACCCTTCGGGCGCCGGGTGCCTTCACGACGCTCGGCGCCTTGGGCGCCCGGCTGCTGGCGTGCCGGGCGCCCGGTGGCTGTGCCGGGCGCCCGGCGCCGCCGTCGGGCGGGGCGGGTTCCGCTCACCGGCGCGGCGCTTGCCGGTGCCGCCGCGCCCGCCCCCCGAGCGCGCCGCCCGCGCCCACCCCCGTGCGGCCCCAGCGGCACGACTCCCCTCAACCGAGTGCCGCAGGTACCGCGGCGGACGGCTGGACGGCTAGGCCCGCACTTCGCAGGTCGCCGAGAAGGTTCGCCGTAGCGGCCTCCGGGCCTGCGATCTCGACCGATCCGGACCGGCACGGCTCTCGCCGCTACGGTTCCGATCGACAAGTGATCGGCTATGACCGCTTGATCTTCACGATCGGGTGACCTGCGAAGTACGAGGCTAGGACGCCGCCGACCGCAGGCCCTGTACGTCGATCTGTTCCGTCTCGTCGTGGGCCGTGAGGTCGATGACCTGGCCGACGCCACGCGATGCCTCGTCGGGCCGCTTGAACCGCGCCTCGGACTCGGCCTTGTGCAGCACGAGGGCCTCCTGGCCGACCACGTCGGCGAGGTCCTCGTTCTGCACGGCCTGCAGGGCGTCCGCGTCCTTCTCCGTACCGAAGAAGTCGAACCCGCCCTCGACGGCCGTCCGCCGCTGCGGCGCGGTCGGGACGACGGCCACGGCGGTGGGCACCGCGAAGTGCCCGGCGGGCGGAAGGGCCGGCAGCGCGGGCACCGCCGACCGGGCCACCCGCTCCTCGGGCGCCGCCTCCTCCGGTTGCTCCGTCTCCCCCAGCCGCGTCGACCGCGTGGGAGCGGAAACGGCGGGTACGGGCTCGGCGCCCGCGCGCTCATGCCCGTCGGCCGCCACGGACTTTCCCGCCGCGTCGTCCTCCTCGGCGGTGAGCACCGGAACCGGCTCGTCCTCCGCCTCGGCGGAACGTCCCTGCCGAGTACCGCCACCCGTCGGCCCGTCCGGATCACCCTTCGGGGACGGCCCCTTGGGGGAACCACCCTTCGGTGCCTGCCCCTCGGCAGTCACATCAGCGGACTCGGCGGAAGCGGCGGCGGAGTCGCCGACCGGTACGTTGGCGGAGTCGCCGACCGGTACGTTGGCGGAGTCGCCGACCGGTACGTTGGCAAAGTCGCCCTCGGCCTCGGCCGCTTGCGACTCGACCGCGGCTACGGCACCGGTGCGGGTCTCGGCGTCGACCTCCGCCTCAGCCTCAGCGTCGTCCCCCGTCTCGATGTCGGCCCGGCTCTCGACGCCCACCACCGCGGCCCCGGACTCCACGTCGGCCTCGGCCGCGCTCTCGCCCGCCTCGGCCACGGCCTCGCCCGACCCCTCCGCCGAACCCCGCTGCGTGATGATCCGGTCCAACGCCGAGTTGGCGCGCAGGAAGAGCGAGGAGCCGGCGGGCGAGAACACCGCAGGGGCCGCGTTCCTCGCCCCGGTGCCCTCCTCATCGACCGCGCCCTCGGCATCGGCCCCGTCGCCGTCATCCTCGGCGGAATCCCCCGCCCCGTCGTCGCCCGACGCGGCCCGTGCCTTCGCCGCCTTGGACGCGGCCTCCCACGAAGCCCAGGGCGCCCCCGGCGCGGGAACCCCCTGCGGCGGCACCGGCGAAGCCTGGGCCGCCGCGCTGCCTTCGGCCGCCGGCAACGCCCGTGCCTCCTCGGGATCGGTCGCCTCGACCTCCAGCAGGCGGCGGCCTTCCAGTGCGCTGGCACGCTCGGTCTCGGCGGTGGCGTAGCGGCGCAGCAGCGCGGCGTGCTCGTTGCGGAGGTTGGCGAGTTCGGCGCGCTTGGCGCGGAGCTTGTGCTCCAGCTTGGTGCGCAGTTCGCGCGACTCGTCGAGGTCGGTCTCCAGTTCGGCGACCTTCTCCTCGTGGCGCCACTCGTCGCTCGCCCGCGCGCGCGTGAGGTCGGCGACGCGTTTGCCCGCCTCGACGTCCCAGCGGCGCATGACCGCCGCGCCCACGGTCGCGGTCGCCGCGGCGACCGCGGCGGTGACTCGGAGCACCGCCTGCTCGGAGAACACCCAGGGCCCGAGGGCGCAGACGAGCGAGACGCCTGCGATCGCCGTGGGGGGCAGCAGCCTGTGCAGAGGCGGAGAATGGCGGTGACGTCCACGTGGCATGGCCAGAAACTTACCGCGCGTAGGCGAATGATGGTGCCCCGGGCCGTAAAAACTCAGCCGTCCCCTAACCTCTCACAAGCCCTCACAAGCTCCCTCACCGCCGGTGCGCCAATGCGCCCACCGGCCACTCCTCTACTCGATCAACCTCATTGAATCCAGATACGCCTTGACCACATCTGTTTCATTCCGCACGGGGAATTCCGCGCGCACCGAGGCACATTCGGGAAGGGCGCCGAGGAGAGCCGAGCGCCACCGGTCAGACTCGACGACGGCGCCCCCGCACCCGGCCCTCACCGGTCACTCGGCCGCCCGCTGATCCACTGCGGCGGCGCCGGGATCTCCCGCCGCCACGTGTTGAAGTTGTGCCCGCCGCTGTCGAGGATGATCGACGAGATGCGGGTCGGCTGTTCGCGCTTCACCGGTTCGATGAACCTGAGCGTGGCCTTGTAGTCGGTCTCCCCTTGTTCGCTGCTGGTCACCAGTGGAGAGATGTCGGGGGCCTGACGGGCTTCGGATTCCAGAACAGGTCCGCCTCGTTCCGCAGCGTCTTGTTCCCCCGGAAGAGATCACCGGTCGTCGCGTCGATCGGCGCCTTGCGGTACGGCGTGGCCGGCCGCCGACCGACCGCCGGCCACGGCGGGCCGGCCGTGGCCACAGCCACACCGTGCCGATGAACAGCAGCACGGCGGACAGGACCGCAAGCGCCGGCACCTTGTTGCTCGTAAGACCCATCGGACTGTCCCCCGTCGTCCCGCCCGCTCCGGCGGCCCGCTCCGCGACCGTTTCTTTCCCTGTCCTTGGGAACAGCTTCTCGACCGAGAGTGAACCTCCCTCGCCGCGTCGCCGTCCTAGAGGGCGCAATGTCGCCGGATGCCGGAAAGGCACCGGATCCAAGGTCTCTCGCGGAACTACGGGATGCGATGTCTGTCAGCGCAGATGGGGAAGTATCGGGTGGGGTTCCGCTCCACGCGGGCCGACCGTCGGACCGGACGCAGCCGAACCAGGCGCCGCCGACCCGGCTGTCGCGTCGGCTGCCGTCCACCGGCGTACGACGCCTCCTGCGCGGGCCGCGCCCCGAGGCCGTGCCCGCCCTGGTCGCCAGGGCATGCACGCTCGTCGGGCTCGTGGACATCGCCGCGGGTGTGTTCCCCCACTTCCGGTACAGCCGTGTGCACACGCTGGCCGAGGTGCTGCCCGGCGCGCTCGGCCCCTTCGCGGCGGCCCTGTCGCTGAGCGCCGGCGTGCTGTTGCTCCTCCTCGCCCACGGGCTGCGCCGACGCAAGCGGCGGGCCTGGCGCGCGGCCGTGGTCCTGCTGCCGGCCGGGGCGATCGCCCAGTTCGCCTACCGTCACTCACTCGTCGGCTTCCTCGTCTCCCTGGCCCTCCTCGTCCCGCTGCTGCGCCACCGCGACGAGTTCCGCGCCCTGCCCGACCCGACCAGCCGCTGGCGGGCGCTCGCCAACTTCGTGCTGATGGGCGCCGGTTCGATCGTCCTCGGTCTGATCATCGTCAGCGCCCACCCCGAGCGCGTGGTCGGCGACCCGAGCCTGGCCGCCCGCCTCGAACACGTCATCTACGGCCTGTTCGGCTTCGAGGGCCCGGTCGGCTACGCGGACACCACGTCCTGGACGGTGGCCTGCTCGCTCGGCGCCCTCGGTCTGCTGACCGCCATCACCACCGTCTACCTGGCCTTCCGTCCCGAACACCCGGCGGCCCGCCTCACCGCCGACGACGAGTCACGGCTGCGCGCCCTGCTGGACAGACACGGCGGCCGTGACTCCCTGGGCCACTTCGCGCTCCGCCGCGACAAGGCGGTGGTCTTCTCGCCGAGCGGCAAGGCGGCGGTGACGTACCGCGTCGTCTCCGGGGTGATGCTCGCCAGCGGCGACCCGATCGGCGACGTCGAGGCCTGGCCCGGCGCGATCGAACGCTTCATGGACGAGGCGGAGGCCCACTCCTGGACCCCGGCCGTGACGGGCTGCTCGGAGACGGGCGCCGAGGTGTGGACCCGGGAGACCGGTCTCGACGCCCTCGAACTGGGCGACGAGGCGGTGGTGGACGTCGCGGATTTCTCCCTCACCGGGCGCGCGATGCGCAACGTGCGTCAAATGGTGAAGCGCATCGAGCGGCTCGGTTACGAGACCCGGGTACGGCGCGTCCGTGACCTCGGCGAGGCGGAACTCGACCGGATCCGCCGCGCCGCCGAGGACTGGCGGGGCACCGACACCGAGCGCGGCTTCTCCATGGCGCTCGGCCGCATCGGCGACCCGGCCGACGGGGACTGTCTGATAGCCACCGCCCACAAGGAGGACGGGCCCCCCGGGCCGTACGGCGACCTGAAGGCCGTACTCCACTTCGTGCCCTGGGGGCCCGACGGCGCCTCCCTGGACCTGATGCGCCGCGACCGCTCGGCTGACCCGGGCATGAACGAACTCCTCATCGTCGCGGCCCTCCAGGCGGCCCCCCGCCTGGGCGCACGGCAGGTCTCGCTGAACTTCGCGATGTTCCGCTCGGCCCTGGCCCGCGGCGAGAGGATCGGCGCCGGCCCGGTGCTGCGCGCCTGGCGCGGACTGCTGGTCTTCCTCTCCCGCTGGTTCCAGATCGAGTCCCTGTACAAGTTCAACGCCAAGTTCCGCCCCCGCTGGGAGCCACGCTTCGTCGTCTACGCCGCCTCCCGCGACATCCCCCGCATCGGCCTCGCCGCCATGCGGGCCGAGGGCTTCGTCGACCTCGCCCTCCCCCGCTCCCCGCGCCGCCGCCCCGGGATCCCGGCCCCGTGCGCACACGCGGTGCGCTCCGCCGGCCACACCGCCTGAGGCGCAGGCCGGGATCCGGCTCAGTCACGACGCACCGCGGCGGGGGCCTAGGCTTGGCGTATGAGCAAGCAGAACCGGCGCGGCCAGGTGTCCGGAATGCCCCGGTGGGATCGCTGCGCGGTCATGGGCGTCGTCAATGTCACCCCGGACTCGTTCTCCGACGGCGGGCGCTGGTTCGACACCACGGCGGCCGTGAAGCACGGGCTGGACATGGTCGGCGAGGGCGCGGACCTGGTGGACGTCGGCGGTGAGTCGACCCGCCCCGGTGCCGCCCGCGTCGACGAGGCCGAGGAGCTCAAGCGTGTCATCCCCGTCGTACGGGGCCTGGCCTCCGAGGGCGTCACCGTCTCCGTGGACACCATGCGCGCCTCCGTCGCCGAGCAGGCCCTCGCGGTCGGCGCCGCCCTCGTCAACGACGTCAGCGGCGGCCTAGCCGATCCCGCGATGATCCCGGTGGTCGCCGACGCGGGCGCCCCCTTCGTGGTGATGCACTGGCGCGGCTTCCTGAAGGGCGGCAACGTCAAGGGCGTCTACACCGACGTCGTCCTGGAGGTGCTGGAGGAGCTGCACGCGCGCGTGGAGGCCGTCCTGGAGGGCGGGGTCGCGGCGGACCGCGTCGTCGTCGACCCGGGCCTCGGCTTCTCCAAGGACGCCGAGCACGACCTCACCCTCCTCGCCCACCTCGACCGGCTGCACGGCCTCGGCCACCCCCTGCTGGTCGCCGCCTCCCGCAAGAGGTTCCTCGGCCGCGTGCTGGCGGGCCCCAAGGACGCCCCGCCGCCCGCGCGGGAACGCGACGCCGCCACGGCCGCCGTGTCGGCCCTCGCCGCCCAGCAGGGCGCCTGGGCGGTCCGGGTGCACGAGGTGCGCGCCACCGCCGACGCCGTACGCGTCGCCCGCGCGATCGAAGGAGCCCGGGAGCGGTGAGCTCGGCCCACACCGACGTCGAACAGGTCGAACTCGCCAACCGGGCCTTCTACGAGGCCGTGGAACAGGGCGACTTCGAGACGCTCTCCTCGCTCTGGCTGACCCCGGCCGACCTGGGCGTGGACGAGGAGTACCACGATCCCGCCGAGGCGGGCGTGATCTCCTGCGTGCATCCCGGCTGGCCGGTCCTCACCGGCCGCGGGGAGGTGCTGCGGTCGTACGCGCTGATCATGGCCAACACGGAGTACATCCAGTTCTTCCTCACCGACGTGCACGTGTCGGTCACCGGGGACACGGCACTCGTCACCTGCACCGAGAACATCCTCAGCGGCGCACCGGCTCCGGACGGCAGTGACGAGCTGGGTCCGCTCGTGGGGCAGCTGGTGGTCGCCACGAACGTGTTCCGGCGCACGACCGACGGCTGGAGGATCTGGTCGCACCACGGCTCCCCCGTCCTGACCGAATCCGATGACGACGAGGGCGACGACCCACCTTCCTGAGCGGGCGGGCGCTGCTACGAGCGCCGAGGAGTGATTGGGAACGGGGACTCCCGGGTATGGGCCGCTTCCGACCCGTGAGCCGCCGTGTCCCCTGGGGAGAACGCTGGGTGAACCCTTCCCGTACGGGGGCGGGGTCGAGCCCCGGTGGGTGAGCGCTGTCCGTGCTCGCAGGTAGATTCGAGGGTGGCCGGTGTGCCGTCCGTACGCGGAAGACACCGGCCGTCACCGACGATTGCAGGAGGGATTCGCGTGGATCGTGTCGCGCTGCGCGGCCTCAGGGCCCGTGGGTACCACGGGGTGTTCCCGCACGAGCGCCAGGAGGGCCAGACCTTCGTCGTGGACCTCACGCTCGGCCTGGACACCCGGCCGGCGGCGGCCGACGACGACCTGGCGAAGACCGTCCACTACGGGATCGTGGCGGAGGAGGTCGTGGGCGTCGTCGAGGGCGAGCCGGTGAACCTCATCGAGACGCTCGCCGAGCGCATCGCCCGGACGTGCCTGAAACACGACGGGGTCCAGGAGGTCGAGGTCAGCGTCCACAAACCGAACGCGCCGATCGCGGTCCCCTTCGACGACGTGACCGTCACCATCACCCGGAGCCGAGTATGACCGCGTCCTTCACCGAGGGTCAGAGCGACCCGACCGTACAGCCGGTGCCCGCCTCCGTCGTGCAGAAGGTGGACGAGGCCGACACGACCCTGCACAACCCCCGGCGGGCCGTGATCTCCCTTGGGTCGAACCTGGGCAACCGTCTGGAGAACCTCCAGGGCGCCATCGACGCGCTGGAGGACACCCCCGGCCTCCGCGTCAAGGCCGTGTCGCGGGTGTACGAGACGGAGCCGTGGGGCGTGGCGCCCGGCAGTCAGCCGAGCTACTACAACGCGGTCGTCGTCCTCAAGACCACCCTGCCCCCGTCGTCGCTCCTGGAGCGGGCCCAGGCCGTCGAGGAGGCCTTCCACCGGGTCCGGGACGAGCGCTGGGGGCCGCGCACACTGGACGTGGACATCGTCGCGTACGCGGACGTGGTCTCCGACGACCCGGCGCTGACCCTGCCGCACCCGCGCGCCCACGAGCGGGCCTTCGTCCTCGCCCCCTGGCACGACGTCGAGCCCGAGGCGCAGCTCGCCGACCGCGGCCCCGTGGCGCGGCTCCTCGACGCCGTCACCCGCGAAGGCGTGTCGCCGCGCGCCGACCTGGAACTCCAGCTGCCCGAGTAATCGTTAAGGTCTACCGGGTCGGGATCATCACCCGACGCCGTCGGGACCGACCGCCGGGCCGACCACCCGGCGGCCGTGGATCCCGGCGTCCGTGGACCATCGGGCTCGTCGAAGGGGCATCGTGAAAGAGCTGCGCATCAGGACGCTGGCCGCGGTGTTCGTCGTGGCGGGGGTGCTGTCCTGGGCCGGGGCCCGGCTGTGGAACTCGGTGGGCACACTGCCGAGCGTCCCGCTGGCCGCCCCCATCGTGCTCGCGCTGATCGCCGCGGTCCTGACGGCCACCGCGCTGTCCATCCGCAACCGGCTCAAGGCCCAGCGGGAGCGCCAACCGGACGCGAAGGGCGTCGACCCTCTGATGGCCGCCCGCGCGGTCGTCTTCGGCCAGGCCAGCGCCCTCGTCGCCGCCCTCGTCTCCGGCATGTACGGCGGCGTGGGCGCCTTCCTCCTGGAATCCCTGGAGGTCCCGGCCCGCCGCGACCAGGCCGTCTACGCCGGGTTCTCCGTCCTCGCCGGCATCGCCGTCATAGTGGCCGCCTTCTACCTGGAGCGCGTCTGCAAGCTCCCGGAGGACGACGACACCAACGGCGGCGCGGCGCGGGCGGCCTAGGGCGGGCCCGCGCGGTGCCGCACGCGGTGGGGCCCCCAGATGGGTCACCGCCTCCCGTTTCAGCCCGCGCAACCCCTGGACTTCATCACCGGCAAGGAGAACGTGGTCCTCCTTTGGCAGGCACAGATGCCCGAAGCGACGGCCAGGTGGGTCTTGCCGGTTCCGGGCGGGCCGAGGGCGTGCCGGTCGGTCAGTGGGCCATGATGAGGCTCATCGCCTCGTTCCGGGTCGCCGCGTCCCTCAGCTGGCCGCGCACCGCCGACGTTATGGTCTTCGCGCCGGGTTTGCGGATGCCCCGCATCGACATGCACATGTGCTCGCACTCCACGACCACGATCACCCCGCGCGGCTCCAGGATCTCCATCAGCGAGTCGGCGATCTGTGACGTCATCCGCTCCTGCACCTGCGGGCGCCGCGCGTAGACGTCCACGAGCCGCGCCAGCTTCGACAGACCGGTGATCTTTCCGCTGGTGGACGGGATGTACCCGACGTGCGCCACGCCCCTGAACGGCACCAGGTGATGTTCGCAGGTCGAGTACACCTCGATGTCCTTGACCAGCACCATCTCGTCGTGGCCGAGGTCGAACGTCGTGGTCAGCACGTCCTCCGGCTGCTGCCACAGCCCCGCGAAGATCTCCCGGTAAGACCGCGCCACCCGCGTCGGCGTCTCCCTGAGTCCCTCGCGGTCGGGGTCCTCGCCGACCGCGATCAGCAGCTCGCGTACGGCGTTCTCGGCACGCTTCTCGTCGAACTCGCCGATGGTGCCCTCGCCGTCCAGCGTCACGGGGTCGGTCATGTGGTGCCTCGCTCCTGAGCCTGCGACGCATACGGGTTACGCGTCTCATGTTTCGGCCATACGAAAGATGCCGCGCCCCCAGGCTAGAACCAGGGGGGGCGCGGCATCCATTCCGGGCCTGGTGAGGTGGCCGTGGGCCGGGAGCCAAGGCTTCCGGTGGCCGGTTCTCACCGGGTGGGCGTCAGCTCTCCGGGTGCTCCTCCGGGGTCGCCTCGGCGGGCGCCTTGGTGGTGGTGATCACCGGCGTCGCGCCGTTGGCGCCGTTCGTCAGTGCGAGCTCCTTCGGGGAGAGCACCGGCGGACGGGTGGAGGGGGTGCGGCGGGAGGAGCCGGTCCAGGCGGGCCGGGGCGGACGCTTGACGATGGGGGCGAAGATCTCGGCGATCTCCTCCTTGCCCAACGTCTCCTTCTCCAGCAGCTGGAGCACCAGGTTGTCGAGGACGTCGCGGTTCTCGACCAGGATCTCCCAGGCCTTGTTGTGCGCGTTCTCGATGAGCTTCTTGACTTCCTCGTCCACGAGCGCGGCGACCTCTTCCGAGTAGTCGCGCTGGTGAGACATCTCACGTCCGAGGAACGGCTCCGAGTTGTCGCCCCCGAACTTGATCGCGCCCAGACGCTCGGTCATGCCGTACTGGGTGACCATCGCGCGGGCCAGGCTGGTGGCCTTCTCGATGTCGTTCGAGGCGCCGGTGGTCGGGTCGTGGAAGACCAGTTCCTCGGCGGCGCGACCGCCCAGCATGTAGCCGAGCTGGTCGAGCATCTCGTTGCGGGTGGTCGAGTACCGGTCCTCGTCCGGCAGAACCATCGTGTAGCCGAGGGCGCGGCCTCTCGACAGGATGGTGATCTTGTGGACCGGGTCGGAGTTCGGGGAGGCCGCCGCGACCAGGGCGTGACCGCCCTCGTGGTACGCGGTGATCTTCTTTTCCTTGTCCGACATGATCCGGGTCCGCTTCTGCGGGCCCGCGACCACGCGGTCGATCGCCTCGTCCAGCATCTGGTTGTCGATCAGCTTCCTGTCGCTGCGAGCCGTCAGGAGCGCGGCCTCGTTCAGGACGTTGGACAGATCGGCACCCGTCATGCCGGGGGTCCGGCGGGCGACGGCGGACAGGTCGACGTCGGGCGCGACCGGCTTGCCCTTCTGGTGGACCTTGAGGATCTCCAGACGACCCTGCATGTCCGGGCGGTCGACGGCGATCTGGCGGTCGAAGCGGCCCGGGCGCAGCAGCGCCGGGTCGAGGATGTCCGGGCGGTTCGTCGCGGCGATGAGGATCACACCGCCCTTGACGTCGAAGCCGTCCATCTCGACGAGCAGCTGGTTCAGCGTCTGCTCGCGCTCGTCGTGACCGCCGCCGAGGCCGGCGCCGCGGTGCCGGCCGACCGCGTCGATCTCGTCGACGAAGACGATCGCCGGGGCGTTCGCCTTGGCCTGCTCGAAGAGGTCACGGACCCGGGAGGCACCGACACCCACGAACATCTCGACGAAGTCGGAACCCGAGATCGAGTAGAAGGGGACACCCGCCTCGCCCGCGACGGCGCGCGCGAGCAGCGTCTTGCCCGTACCGGGCGGGCCGTAGAGCAGCACGCCCTTGGGGATCTTGGCACCGACGGCCTGGAACTTGGCGGGCTCCTGCAGGAACTCCTTGATCTCGTGGAGCTCCTCGACGGCCTCGTCCGAGCCCGCGACGTCCGAGAACGTCGTCTTCGGGGTGTCCTTGGTGATGAGCTTGGCCTTGGACTTCCCGAAGTTCATGACACGGGAGCCGCCACCCTGCATCTGGTTCATCAGGAACAGGAAGACGACCACGATGAGGACGAAGGGGAGCAGGGAGAGCAGGATGCCGACGAAAGCGTTCTGCTTGGTCGGAGTGACCGTGTAGCCGTCGGGGATCTGCTCGTTCTGGAACTTGTCCTGCAGGGTGTTGGCGAGGTTCACGCCCTGGTCGCCGATGTAGCTCGCCTGGATCTTCGAGCTGCCTTCGATCTTCTGCCCGTCCTTGAGCTGGGCCTTGATGGTCTGCTCTTCGCCGGTGGTCAGGCTGGCCTCTTGGACCCGGTTGTCATGGATCGCCTGGACCACCTGGCCCGTGTCCACCGTCTTGTAGCCGCCGGACGAGCCGACGACCTGCATCAACACGACCACGGCAAGGACGGCCAGCACGATCCACATGACTGGCCCACGGAAGTATCGCTTCACGTCCATCCATACGGAGCGGTGCCGCCCCGTCCCTCCTGCCATAGTGAGTTTGATAAAGACTGTTCTTCGGACGGTACCCCAGCATTGTCACCCGAAGTCGCAGGGGACTGTCGGCAATCCCGTCCTCGCATGCTTCAACGGTGCGAAACCCGCTGGGGTTCCCGAGCGTCTTACGGGGGTTGGTTCAGCCGCCGTAGACGTGGGGCGCGAGCGTACCGACGAAGGGGAGGTTGCGGTACTTCTCGGCGTAGTCGAGGCCGTAGCCCACGACGAACTCGTTGGGGATGTCGAAACCGGCCCACTCCACGTCGATGGCGACCTTGGCGGCGTCGGGCTTGCGCAGCAGCGTGCACACCTTCAGGGAGGCGGGCTCGCGCGAGCCGAGGTTGGAGATCAGCCAGGACAGGGTCAGGCCCGAGTCGATGATGTCCTCGACGATCAGGACGTGCCTGCCCTTGATGTCGGTGTCGAGGTCCTTGAGGATCCGCACCACGCCGGAGGACTGGGTGCCCGCGCCGTAGGAGGACACGGCCATCCAGTCCATGGTGACCGGGGTGGACAGCGCCCGGGCGAGGTCGGCCATGACCATCACCGCGCCCTTGAGGACTCCGACGATGAGCAGGTCCTTGCCCGCGTACTCCGCGTCGATCTTCGCGGCCAGCTCGGCCAGCTTCGCGTCGATCTCTTCCTTGGTGATGAGTACCTCTTTGAGGTCGGCACCCATGTCTTTCGCGTCCACCCGCATCACTTTCGGTCGGTCGTCCCGGGGCCGCTCCCGGACGCCCGCGTCCCGTGCGGGGTCCGGGGCCCGTGTGCGGGGCCCCGTCGGCGTCCGGTTTCAGCCTTGCCGAATCACCAGTCTGCCACCCTGCCGCTGGGCGACGACCCGGCCGGGGAGATTGATGGCCCCCTGACCGCGCCAGCCGGTGATGAGGCGGTCGATCTCCTCGATGTGCCGGGCGAAGAGGGAACCGGCCGGGGCACCGGCCTCGATGGCGGCGCGGCGCAGGATGCGGCGGCGCACGGCGGGCGGCAGGGCGTAGAGCTTGGCGCACTCCAGAAGCCCCGCGGCGTCGCGGACGGAGGCCTCGGCCTGGCGGGCCCAGGTGTCGAGGGCGTCGGCGTCGTCGCGGGAGAGCCGGGCCGTACGGGCGAGGGCCTCGACGACGCCCTTGCCGAGCGCTTTCTCCAGAGCGGGCAGTCCTTCGTGCCGGAGCCTGGAGCGGGTGTAGGCCGGGTCGGCGTTGTGGGGGTCGTCCCAGACGGACAGCGACTGGACCATGCAGGCCTTGCGGGCGGTCTGCCGGTCGAGTTGGAGGAAGGGGCGCCGGTAGCGGCCGTCGGCCCCCGAGACCGCGGCCATACCGGACAGGGAGCGGATGCCGGAACCGCGGGCGAGACCGAGCAGGACGGTTTCGGCCTGGTCGTCGCGGGTGTGGCCGAGCAGGACGGCGGTGGCGCCGTGGCGGTCCAGGGCGGCGTCCAGGGCGGCGTAGCGGGCGTCGCGGGCTGCGGCCTCGGGTCCGCCGTCCCGCCCGACGGTCACGGCCACGGACTCGACCGGGTCCAGGCCGAGTGCGTTCAGGCGCAGGACGACTTCCTCGGCGCGGAGGCCGGAGCCGGGCTGCAGACCGTGGTCGACGGTGATGCCGCCGGCGCGGACGCCGAGCTTGGGTGCCTCGAAGGCGAGGGCGGAGGCGAGCGCCATGGAGTCGGCGCCGCCGGAGCACGCCACGAGCACGAGCGGCGGCCCGTGCACGGCGGTCCTCGCACGCGGGGACACACTGAGCGTGGTCCCGGCGGGCACGGCCGCGGGGGGTACGGCCGTGGGGCGCGTGGGCGCCGGTTGTGCGCTTGTCGCGGAGGGCGCGCCGGGGGTCGCGCAGGCGGGCGCGTGCGGGGTGGTGTTCGTGTGGTGTTCGGTCAGGAGGTCGTGGAGTACGCGGCGGACCGCCAGGCGTATCGCCGCGACCGCGGGGTGGGGACCCATGTCCGGTTCCCTTCATGAAATTGTCGGGAGGTGAGCCCGATCTCGGTCACTCAGAGTGTGTAGATGGTGACAGAGACGGGCCGTTCCCCGAGCATTGCACGCCTACCCATGGCTCACGGTCCCTCGGACGGGTGATTGGAGGGGCGTTCGCCTGCCGTCGGCCGGATTCGTTCACCACGCTCGCGCGCGGCTCACGACCCCGCCCTGCGATGCACCCGCGCGACCCAGTCCGCCGGTTTGGCGATCTCCGCCTTGGTCGGCAGGGTGTTCGGGGAGGTCCACACGCGGTTGAAACCGTCCATGCCGACCTGTTCGACGACCGCCCGTACGAACCGCTCGCCGTCCTTGTACTGCCTGAGTTTGGCGTCGAGTCCCAGGAGCTTGCGCAGGGCCTGGTCCAGGCGGGAGGCCCCCTTCGCGCGTCGCTGCTGGAACTTCTCGCGGATCTCGGCGACCGAGGGCACGACCGCCGGGCCGACCCCGTCCATCACGAAGTCGGCATGGCCCTCGAGGAGGGACATGACGGCGGTCAGCCGGCCGAGGATCTCCCGCTGGGCGGGGGTCTGCACCAACTCCACGATCGAGTGAGCGTCGTCGCCCTGCTCGCCCTCGGGCCGACCCCCCGCGAGTGACTGGGCGGCCTCCCGGACGCGCTCCAGGAAGGTCGTGGGGTCGACCTCGGTCTCCTTGAGGAACGACTGGATTTCGCCCTCCAGGTGGTCCCGCAGCCAGGGGACCGCCGTGAACTGCGTGCGGTGCGTCTCCTCGTGCAGACAGACCCAGAGGCGGAAGTCGTGAGGCTGTACGTCGAGTTCGCGCTCCACGTGCACGATGTTCGGCGCGACCAGCAGCAGCCTGCCGCCGCCGTTCTCGGCGCCCGGGAAGTCGCGGGTCGCCGGGGCGAACGTCTCGTACTGGCCGAGCACGCGGGAGGCGAGGAACGACAGGAGCATGCCCAGCTCCACGCCGGTGACCTTGCCGCCGACCGCGCCGAGGACGGCCCCGCCCGGCGTGTTGCCGCGACGTTCCTCCATCTTGTCGAGCAGCGGCTTCAGCAGCTCCCGGAAGCCGGCGACGTTGGCCCGGACCCAGCCCGGCCGGTCGACGACGAGGACGGGGGTGTCGTCGCCCGTGTCGGGGAGCATCCGCGTGAACGCGCGGACGTGTTCCTCCGACTCCTTCGCGTGCCGGCGGAGCTCGGCGACGATGTCCCTGGCCTCGTCGCGGCTCACCTCGGGGCCCGGCCGCACGAGCCGGGTCGCGGTCGCCACCGCGAGATTCCAGTCGACCATCTCGGCACCACCGATACGAGTCATGCTGTCAACCGTACGGGAGCGCTGCCGCTGGGGGCAGGTCGCGAGGGATGGGGGGCCTTGGGTGGGTGGGCACGTGCGGGTGGGTGTGGTCGCTCGCACCCACGCTGCGGAGCCCCATACCGGCACACGCCCGCGCCCTCCTCCCAAGGCCTGCGGCCGTTTCGAGGGCGGCATGCTCTGGAAGGAGCGTCACCTCAGCGGCAGCCGCAGGTCGCCAGGGCCGAGGCCGCCGCGTCCAGGGCCTTGTGGGCCGCTGTGCGGTCCGTAGCCCCCGTGGCCAGGACGGCGAAGGCGAGGAGGCGGCCGTCGGCGTCCACGACCGTGCCGGCGAGGGTGTTCACGCCGGTCAGCGTGCCGGTCTTGGCCCGTACCACTCCGGTGCCGTCGGGCTGGGTGGCGTAGCGGCTGCTGAGGGTGCCGGTGAAGCCGGCCACCGGGAGACCGGTGAGCACCGGGCGGAGTTCGGGGTGGGAGGGAGCCGCCGACTCGGCGAGGAGGGCGGTGAGCAGGTCCGCGGTGAGCTGGTTGTCCCGGCTGAGACCACTGCCGTCGGCGAACTCGACGCCGTCGAGGGGCAGTCCGAGTTTCTTCAGCTGCTTCTTGATCGCTGCCGCGCCGCCTTCGAAGCTCGCCGGTTCGTCCGTCGCCACGGCGACCTGGCGGGCCAGTGCCTCGGCGAGGTCGTTGTCGCTGTGGGTGAGCATGCGCTCCACCAGGGCGGACAGGGGTGGAGAGGAGACCGAGGCGAGTTCCTCGGTGTCCGCAGTCGCCCTCGAGGAGTCCGGGAGGGGGCCCGTCGCCTCCGTCTTGACGCCGCGGTCCGCCAGGAGGTCCGCGAACTTCGCGGTCGCGTCCCCCGCCGGGTCGGTGGAGCGGGTCGTGGTACCGCTGGTGGAGTCGTCGAGACGGGCCTCGTCGACCATGAGGGCGGTGACGGGGGCGATGTTGCCGTCCACACCGATGGAGTGCAGCTCGGGGCCCTCGTAGAGGGAGGTGTCGTAGGTGAGCGTGATCTCGTCCAGGTGACGCTCGGCGAGAGCGGCGGCCGTCCGGTCGGCGAGGGCGCGCAGGCTCGCGTGGCCGCCCGCCTCCTCACGGGCGGTGAGGGTGGGGTCGCCGCCACCGACGAGGACCACCTCGGCGGAGTCGGGCTTCAGGACCGTACGGGTCTCGATGCGGTGGTCGGGGCCGGCCGCCGAGAGGACCGCCGCAGCCGTGGCGATCTTGGTGGTGGACGCGGGGGTCAGCGCGTCGTCCGCGTTCTGGCCGTAGAGCTGCCTGCCCGTCGCGACGTCGACGACGGCGGCTGCCGGACGAGGGCCCAGGTCCGGGGAGTTCAGGAACGGGTCCAAAACGGCTGCCAGGGCCGCGGACTCGGGCGCGGAGCCGGCGCCGGCCTGGGCGGCGCCGGCGCCCAGGCCGGTGAGCACGGAGAGGGCGCTCGGCGCGGGCTTGGGCGCCTCCGCCGACATACCGGGATCACGTCCGTGATCTGCGCCACCCTGCCCCGCGGGCGATGCCGCACGGTCACGCTCGGCCGTACGCTGACCCGATGAGTCCCAGGGTCCGGCGGCGGCCACCGCCCCGGCCGAGAGCACCAGCCCCAGGGTGGCCGCGCCAGCGGTGAACTGAAGGGTCGTGAGCTTCTTCGTGTTCCCCGCGAGCTGCGAAGAGCGTGCCGAGACGGCGCTCGTGACGCGTACGACACCGGGTTTCACCACCCGTGCGACGCGTTCCGCGCCGGGTTTCACGGCGCGTGAGAGGCGCACGACCCCCGGCTTCACGGCGCGCGCGACCCGCACCACGTGCGGTCTCGCGGCCCGCCAGACCTTCGGCTCAGGCACGACCACCAGCCCCTTTCGCGATCACACACCTGCGTGAGGGACACTTAACCACCAGAACTATGTGTTGATCATGGAGGAGCCACCGGTGGAGTTCGACGTCACGATCGAGATTCCGAAGGGTTCACGGAACAAGTACGAGGTGGACCACGAGACCGGTCGGATCCGCCTGGACCGTCGACTCTTCACCTCGACCGCCTACCCGACCGACTACGGCTTCGTCGAGAACACCCTCGGCGAGGACGGCGACCCGCTGGACGCGCTGGTCATCCTGGACGAGCCGACCTTCCCGGGCTGCCTCATCAAGTGCCGTGCGATCGGCATGTTCCGGATGACGGACGAGGCCGGCGGCGACGACAAGCTGCTGTGTGTCCCGGCGACCGACCCGCGTGTGGAACACCTGCGTGACATCCACCACGTCTCGGAGTTCGACCGCCTGGAGATCCAGCACTTCTTCGAGGTCTACAAGGACCTGGAGCCCGGCAAGTCCGTCGAGGGCGCCGACTGGGTCGGCCGCGTCGAGGCCGAGGCCGAGGTCGAGAAGTCGTACATGCGCTTCAAGGAGCAGGGCGGTCACTGACCTGCCGGCTCCGCCGACCGTTGTCACGGACGGGCCGCGTGTCCCCTTGAGGGGCGCGTGGCCCGTTCGCGTGTCAGTGGGTACCGATGCGCATACTGAGGCGTACCGGAGGTGTCGTACAGGGAGCGCGGCGGAGTGGGAGTGACGGAACGCGAGAAGCGCAGGCCGGAGGAGGAGCGCAAGCCGGTGTCGGACGAGGCGGGCGGCACCTTCGTGTCGGTGACGGGTCTCACCATGGGTATCGACGGCGACGCGTCGGTGACGTCGGAGTTCGCGATCCCCGACGGGCTGGCCGTGCTTGGCGCCGGGGCGGAGCCCGAGGCGCTAACGACCTCCGAGTTCGCCCTGCCGAAGGGGCTGGCGCCGCCCGAGCCGGTCCCGGTGGAGCAGGAGGAGTCCGCGTTCAGCGCGCCGCGCACCTACAGCGCGCGGCACGCGCCGGTCGCGTTCACGCCGCCCAGCGGGATCCCGGCCGTCAGACTGGCCACGGACGTGCCCTGGCAGGACCGGATGCGCACGATGCTGCGGATGCCGGTGGCGGAGCGGCCCGCGCCGGAGCCGCCGCCGCGTGCGGAGGGCGATACGGGGCCCGCGGTGCCGCGCGTGCTCGACCTCACCCTGCGTATCGGCGAACTGCTGCTCGCGGGCGGCGAGGGCGCGGAGGACGTGGAGGCGGCGATGTTCGCCGTCTGCCGCTCCTACGGCCTCGACCGCTGCGAGCCGACCGTCACCTTCACCCAGCTGTCGGTCACCTACCAGCCGTCGCTCGTGGACGACCCGGTCTCGGCGTCCCGGATCGTCCGGCGGCGGGCCACCGACTACACGCGGCTCGCGGCCGTCTACCGGTTGGTGGACGACCTCAGCGACCCGGAGAACGTGATCTCGCTGGAGGAGGCGTACCGGCGGCTCGCGGAGATTCGGCGCAACCGGCACCCGTACCCCGGCTGGGCGCTGACCGCGGCCAGCGGGCTGCTCGCGGGCGCCGCCTCCGTGCTGGTCGGCGGTGGGTTCATCGTCTTCTTCGCCGCGGCGCTGGGTGCGATGCTCGGCGACCGGCTGGCCTGGATGTGTTCGGGGCGGGGGCTGCCGGAGTTCTACCAGTTCCTGGTGGCGGCGATGCCCCCCGCGGCGATCGGGGTGGCGCTGACCGTGGCGCACGTGGACGTGAAGGCGTCTGCCGTCATCACCGGTGGGCTCTTCGCGCTGCTGCCCGGGCGGGCGCTGGTGGCGGGGGTGCAGGACGGGCTGACCGGCTTCTACATCACCGCCTCCGCCCGGCTCCTTGAGGTCATGTACCTCTTCGTGGGCATCGTGGTGGGGGTGCTGCTCGTCCTGTACTTCGGCGTGGAGCTGGGTGCCGAGCTGAACCCGGACGCGGCACTCGGCAGCGCGGACCGGCCGCTGTTGCAGCTCGGGGCGTCGATGCTGTTGTCGTTCACCTTCGCGGTGCTGCTTCAGCAGGAACGAGCCACCGTGCTGGCCGTGACCCTGAACGGGGGTGTCGCCTGGGCCGTGTACGGGGCGATGCACTACGCGGGCGAGATCTCGCCGGTCGCCTCCACGGCCGTGGCCGCGGGTGTGGTGGGCCTGTTCGGGCAGTTGCTGTCGCGGTATCGGTTCGCTTCGGCGTTGCCGTACACGACGGCGGCGATCGGGCCCCTGCTGCCGGGGTCGGCGACGTATTTCGGGTTGCTGGGGTTCGCGCAGAACGATGTGGACGCGGGGTTGGTGTCGCTGACGAAGGCGGCGGCGCTGGCCATGGCCATCGCCATCGGGGTGAACCTCGGGTCCGAGACGTTCCGGCTGTTCCTGCCGGGGGCGGCGCGCGCTGGGCGCAAGGCCGCGAAGCGGACCAGGGGGTTCTGAGCGCCTGACGGTTCGGGGGTGTGGGGGCCGTTGGCGACTGCGGGTTCCCTGGGGCTGATCGCGCCCACGCGGCGGAGCCGCACATCGATACAGCCCCGCGCCCCTGTAAAGCACGAACACCCGCGCCCCCGAGTCACGGGAGCGCGGGTGTGGGACCTGACGGTCAGTACCGCGGGTAGTCCTGGCCCTGGTAGCCCTGCTGGTTCTGGTTCGGGGGGGCTGGTTGGGCTGGGGGTGCTGCTGGGCGTACGGCTGTTGCCCGGGCTGCTGGTAGCCGTAGTCCGGGTAACCCTGCTGCTGGTAACCCTGGTTGCCGTAACCCTGGTTGCCGTAACCCTGGTTGGGGTCGTACGGCTGCTGCTGGGGCTGGGTCGACGGGATGCGGCGGAGCTGGGTCGTGGCGTCGTCCATGACCGGGACGGCCGGCGGCTGCTCGGCCTGCTGGGGCCGGTTCTTCTTCGCCTTCCTCGCCTTGACGAGCTCGAAGATGATCGGGAGTACCGAGAGGAAGACGATGAGGATCAGCATCGCCTCGATGTTCTTGCGGACGAACTCGATCTGACCGAGCCAGGAGCCCAGAAGGGTGACGCCCGCGCCCCAGAGGATGCCGCCGACGATGTTGAAGATGAGGAACGTGCGATACCGCATGCCACTGACGCCGGCGATGATCGGCGTGAACGTGCGCACGATCGGCACGAAGCGGGCCAGGATCAGGGACTTCGGACCGTGCTTCTCGAAGAACGCGTGGGCCTTGGTGACGTTCTCCTGCTTGAAGAAGCGGGAATCGGGCCGCTTGAACAGGGCGGGGCCGACCTTCTTGCCGAACATGTAGCCCGCCTGGTCGCCCAGGACCGCGGCGACGCAGATCAGCACGATGGCCGGCCAGAGCGGGAAGTCCAGCGTCTTGGCGGTGATCAGCATGCCCGCCGTGAACAGCAGCGAGTCACCCGGCAGGAAGAAGCCGATGAGGAGGCCTGACTCGGCGAACACGATCAGGAGCAGGCCCCAGATGCCGAACGAGTTGAGCAGATAGTCCGGATCCAGCCAGCTCGGTCCGAGGGCGATCGTCGTCACGGTTCCGGGCTCCTGGGGGGTGAGAGAAAGTGAGGGCCTACGGGTGAGGACCCACTAGGGCTGGACCCATAGGGGTGACCAAAGCTATCAACGCACGGTCACCCCACGAGGTTCCACCGGTTCCACCAGAGTGCCCTGTGGCCACACTGAGACCAAGCTGTGTGGTCAGACGTGGTGCCGCGCCGCGTTCGCGGTGATCGCCTCCCGCAGATGCTCGGCAAGTCCGGGACGCATGGAGTCGTAGAACGCCTTGAACCGCTCGTCGGAGACGTACATCTCGCCGAGGCACTGGTGCATCTCGTACGGGCAGTCGTAGAACCAGGCGCCGATGTGCTGCCGGTGCTCCTCGGCCATGTTCATGGCCACCTCGCCGGTCGGCGCCTCACCGGCCGTCATCAGGGCGTCGTAGCGCGCGCCCCAGTCGGCCACCTCGTCCTGCATGCGCTTCCAGTCCTCCTTGGTGTACGTGGCGGTGCGGCGTTGCGACTCGGCGTACGCCGACGTGCCGCCCCAGCGCTGTTCCGCCTCCTCGGCGTACCGCTCGGGGTCGTTGTCGCCGAAGACCTCGAACCGCTCCTCGGGGGTGAGGTTGATGCCCATCCTGCGTGCCTCCATGGTGTGTTCCACGGCCGCGGCCATCTTCCGCAGCTTCTCGATCCGGGCGGTCAGCAGCTCGTGCTGGCGGCGCAGGTGCGCGCGCGGGTCCGCATCCGGGTCGTCGAGCAGGGTCGCGACCTCGTCGAGGGGGAAGCCGAGCTCCCGGTAGAACAGGATCTGCTGGAGCCGGTCGAGGTCGGCGTCGTCGTAGCGGCGGTGGCCCGCGTGGGTGCGCTCGGTCGGTACGAGCAGGCCGATCTCGTCGTAGTGGTGCAGCGTGCGCACCGTGACGCCGGCGAATCCGGCGACCTGTCCCACGGTGTGGCCCATGCTTCCGTCCCTTTCCCTTCTCGGTACGCACTCCAGGCTGGGTCCTCACGCCACGTGAGGTGCAAGTCCTTTGTCCCTCCACACCGGGGGCCGGGCGACGGAGGCCGTGCGGCCCGTAGCGGACTGTGCACTTCCGCAAGTGATGTCCCTCACGAAACGCACTGTTCGCGCATCACACGGGTCCCACTGTGCACAACGCGAGGCTCCGTCGCGCAGACCGTGCACTTGTGCAATGGCCCGCTCCCGGCGGTCTTCCTACGCTGGGCGCACTTCGTCCGGAGTCCTCCCGTGGGACGGCCCGGATGATGTCGGCCACCTGCTCGGTTCGGTGTCCGTGGACGAGACGTCTGGCCCGCCACGGGGGTGCGGGCCAGGCGTCTCGTCCACGGACGGGCAGCACCGCCCGCGCGCCGGTGCCGAGGGCGCGTGACCCGTCCTGTGGCGGGTGGACACACCGGCTCCGTGAGCGCGGCAGCCGGTGCCCCCGGCGGGCGCCGGGCCGTGGTGCGACCCGCTGGATCGCAGAATCACCCGAGCCGCCCGCGCACGTGTTGGGGCACGTGCGCGGGCCCACGGGGTCGGACGCGGTGGGCGGTCAGTCGCGGGGCGGCTGGCTCAGGGCCGGGCGGCCCAGCAGGACGTGCAGCGCGAGGGCGATGTCCGCGACGGTCACCACGTCGGTGTCGTGGATCCCGACCATCTTCGTGGAGAAGTCCATGCCGAGGAGTGTGGCCGCGTCCCGGGTGTGGTTACGGACGGTGGCCTCCGAGAGGCCCAGGGCGCGGGCCGTCTCCCTGGTGCTGAGGTTGTTCTCCAGCCAGACGCAGAGGGTCTCCACGAGATCCCGCTGGTCGGCCTGTACGGGGCGCAGCCGTTCCTCCGCCCAGGCCTTGGGTCCGCCGTCCGCGGCTCCGGCCGTCATCAGCGCGGCGAAGTCGGGGACGTCGGCAGCGGGGTCGCCGGGGGTCGGGCCGGGGCTCGTGTCCGGGGCCGGCAGGGCGAGTATGTCGAGGGCGAGCAGCGTCAGGACGCGGTCGTTGGCCGAGCCTCGGAGGTCGAGGGAGAGGATCCTGCCCGCTCGGTTCAGGCGCTGGGTGACCGTGTTGCGGTGCACACCGAGGCCGCCGGCGGCCTCGGTGTGCTTGAAACTCAGGGCGGTCGGGAGGGTTTCGAGCAGCAGCTTCCGCTCGTCGCCCCGGCCCGGGAAGTCGTCCAGGAGCGGGGACATCAGGTCGGCGGCCCAGGCTCTGGCCTCCCGCCTGGGGAGCAGTGGGGCGAACTTGGCCTTGGCGCCGCCCAGCCTGATGCGGTGCGGGGTCCCGGCCGCGTCGCCCACCGCCGTCAGCGCCTCCAGGTAGCCGACAGCGGTCTCGGCGAGCGGATGCAGCCGGCTCTGGCCCATCAGATGGCCCTGGCGGGCCGCGATCATGTTTTTGAGGACGGTCTCGACCCGGTCGCTCTCGCGGACGGGGTCGAGGATGAGGATGTGATTCGGCTTCCCCGGGCAGGCGGACACGATGGCCTGTTCCGCGAGGGCCCGTTCGCACCAGCTCAGGGTGGACTCGCGTTCCTGCGGTCCGGTGTCGACGATGAAGACCCGGGCGGTGTCGGTGTCCAGCAGAGCTTGTGCGGCGCCCGTGTAGACGACCTGCGCCAGAACCGTTTCGCCGCGCATGAGCAGTTGGAACGCGGCGTGCCGTACCGACCGTGGGGTCTCCACCCTGGCCTGGTGTTCCCGGCGCGCCTGGTCGCACAGCCCGACAAGCTTCGCCGCGTGCTGGATCAGGGCCGCGCCCGCGCTGTCGAAGGGGCTGTGTGAGGCGATGGCCAGGCGGACCTCGTCCTCGCCGCCCGGGGATCCCGGGGATCCCGGGGATACGGACACGATCCGGGTGTGCATGGTGCCGCAGGGGGCGCCCGGCACCGGGGCCGCCGTCTCCAGGGCGGCGGTGATGACGGCGTGGGCCAGACCGGCGGGCGCGCTGTCGGGCGCCGCCGCGAGGACGCCGCGCCGTGCCGAGCTGACGAGGACCTCGGCGTCCAGGGCCAGGGAGAGCCAGTCGGCGATGCGCCGCGCCGCCGTGGGGTCGGCGAGCCGGGCCGGGAGCCGGTTGAGGAGACCGTCGAGATGCTCGACCTGCCGCTCCGCGAACTGGGCGCGCCGCAGCCGCAGGTCCTCGTTGACGTGGTCCCACGCGGTGGGCTCCGCGGAGGTCACCAGCAGCGGCAGTCCGAGGCGGTTCGCGGCGGCCAGGGTGGGCTCGGGGAGCGACGTCAGGTCGTGGCCGGGTGTGCCGAGCACCAGACCGGCCGCCCCGCGCCGGTCCAGGAGCCGGATCAGCTGGTCGAGCGTCTGGACGGTGGGCCGTGACAGGTGGGGCGTGTCCAGGGTGGCCAGGAACAGCGTCCCGTGCTCGAAGGAGGAGCCGGTGAGCACATGGGGCGGCTCGGACAGCGGCCGGGCGACGACATCGGTGACCCTGGTCGCTCCGTGGCGGGAGGCGTGGCCCGGTTGCAGGAACCGCAGCCGCAGCTGCGGCCGCTCGTTGGTCAAGTAGTCAAGGGTGGGCAACTCGGCCCGCCTCCCTCGCTCTCGCACGTGGTTCCCGTTCGGTCGACTCCGCCTTCCGTGTTCGCTTTTGTCACGTGTGCGGCGTTCGGCGTCAGCCTAGTGGAGCCGGGGAACGGGGCAGACGGCGCCCTCACGGCCCCTCATTCCCGCGTACGGCGCGCGTGCAGGAACGGGTTCTCGTCCGATCTCGCGGGGCTGTTTCTGGAGGACCTCGGGCGGTTGCTGCCTGAACTCAGGCGGCAGTCGGGGCCGTCGACGCGGGACGAGGGGGCGGCTACCGGGTTCCACCACCGAGAGGGGGAACCCGGTAGCCGCCCGTGTCACTTGCCCAGTCGCCCGAACCGCCGTACCGCCAGCGGGATGAAGACCGCCATCAGGGCCACCGGCCAGGCGATCGCCGTCCAGAGGTGGTCCGCTTCGGCGCCCGGCGTGCCGAAGAGGTCGCGTACGGCTGTCGCCGTGTGGGACATCGGGTTCCATTCGACGACCGTGCCGAGCCAGTCGGGCATGGAGGCGGGGGTGGCGAGGGCATTGGAGAGGAAGCCGACCGGCCAGACGAGGATCTGTACGGCGGTGACGAGTTCGGGTTTGCCGGCCACCATCGCCAGGTGGATGCCGATCCAGAGCATGGCGAAGCGGAAGAGGAGGAGGAGGCCCACCGCGCCGAGGAAGGCCGCGGGGCCGCCGTGGACGCGCCAGCCGAGGGCGAACGCGACGCCCATGAGGATGGCGAGTCCGACGGCCGACTGGAGCATGTCCGCGACCGAACGGCCCACCAGGACCGCCCCGTTGGTCATCGGCATCGAGCGAAAGCGGTCGATCACCCCCTTGTCGAGGTCCTGGGTGACGGCGAGCATCGTGCCCTCCAGGCCGAAGGCCATGGTGAGGGCGAGCATGCCGGGGGCCAGGTAGTCGAGGTAGCTGCCGGTCACTCCTCGGCCGCCGCCGATCAGGTAACCGAACATCAGCAGCAGCATCACCGGGAAGACCAGCCCCACGAGCAGTTGCACCGGCTGCCGTGCCCAGTGGGCGAGTTCGCGGCGGGTCATGGTCCAGGAGTCGGTCAGGGCGTACACGCCCATGCCGCGACGCGCCATCGTGTTCGTGCTCATAGGGCCTCCTTCACTCGGTCGTTCCCGGTGAGGTGCAGGAACACCTCGTCCAGGGTCGGGCGGCGCAGGGCGATGTCCTCCGCCTCGACGCCGGCGTCCTCCAGAGCGCGGACGACCGCGGAGAGGGCCGTCATGCGGTCGGTGACCGGGACACTGAGGCGGCGACGGTCGGTGTCCACGGCGATGTGCCCCTTGGGGAGGGGCAACAGGGCTACGGCTGCGCCCAGTTGGCCGGCGTCGCGCAGGACCACGTCGATGCGGTCGCCGCCGGTCAGGCCCTTCAGCTCGTTCGCCGTGCCGTCGGCGACGACCCGGCCGCCGTCGACGACGGAAATGCGGTCGGCGAGCTGGTCGGCCTCCTCCAGGTACTGGGTGGTGAGCAGGACCGTCGTGCCGCCGCCGACCAGGGAGCGGACGGAGTCCCAGACCTCGGTGCGCCCGCGCGGGTCGAGGCCGGTCGTCGGCTCGTCCAGGAAGAGCACCTCCGGTTCGGTGATGAGGGACGCGGCGAGGTCGAGGCGGCGCCGCATACCGCCGCTGTACTGCTTGACGGCCTTGCGGCCGGTCTCGCCGAGGCCGAACCGCTCCAGGAGTTCGTCGGCCCGCACGCGGGCGCGGCGGGCGCCCAGGTGGTAGAGGCGGCCGAACATCTCCAGGTTCTGGCGGCCACCCAGCTCCTCGTCGAGCGCGGCGTGCTGGCCGAGCAGACCGATGCGGAAGCGCACCTCACGCGCGCGGGCCAGCACGTCGTGGCCGGCCACCTCGACGCGGCCGGCATCGGGACGCAGCAGGGTCGACAGGATCCTGACCAGGGTCGTCTTGCCGGCGCCGTTGGGCCCGAGAACCCCGTGCACGGTGCCGCGCGCGACCTGGAGGTCGAGTCCGTCGAGGGCGACCTCGCCACCCTTGCCGCCGTATGTCTTGCGTGCCCCTTCGACAGTGATCGCCGAATCCGCCATCGGGACCTCCCCATGGGTCGAAATCAGTAGTCAAACTTGACTACACACTCGGACGATATCCCCTTCGAGCTCAATGGTCAAACTTGATTAGCGGTGATCCTCCGGATGCCGCTCTCCCGTCGCGTACGGGTTCTCCTGCCCCTCCGTCAGGACGCCGACGAACGGTTCACCCTCCCCCGCGAAGGTGTAGGCGCCCTCGCGGATGCGGTCGATGAGGCCTCGGGTCCACTCGGCGCCCGTGTCGGCGGAGTGGATCCAGAAGTTCATGATCTCGCCGATGTGGCCGAACTGGCCGGGGCCGTCCTCGGGTACGTAGTACTCGGTGACGCCCTTGCGCCATTCCCCGATGGCCCGCACCCGCCGCTCAAGGAGCCCGAGGACCTCCTCGCGGCCGAGGTCCACCATGAAGCCGATCCCGGCGGAGAGCACGTCCGGCTCCTGGTGGTAGGCGGCGAGGGATGCGCGCAGCAGCTTGAGGTACTCCTCGGTGCCCGCCTCGGTGATCGTGTACTCGGTGCGGGGCGGGCCGCCGGCGGTGGAGGGGGCGATCTCGTGCGCGAGCAGCAGTCCCTGCTTCGCCATCTGCTTCAGGGCATGGTAGATCGAGCCGGGCTTGGCGTTGGACCACTCGTGCGCGCCCCAGTACTCCAGGTCGTTGCGCACCTGGTAGCCGTGGGCCCGCCCGTGCTGACGCACCGAACCCAGCACGAGAAGACGGATCGCTGACATGGGTCAAGCGTAGAACCACGCGAGGTCACCCCGGCTCGCACCCGGCTTCTCGGACACCCGGCCCGTCGGCCGCCGTTGCCGGGGCCGGGGCCGGCAACGTCTGCCTGTGAAGGAGCGGCGTCCGGTGCGTGCTCTCGGCGTGCCGGCCGGAAGTCCTCGTACTGGGGGTACCCGGACTTCCGGCCGACGCGGCGGGAGGACGCGCCGGGGCGTCGCGAAGGGGCGAAGGGGCGAAGGCCACCTCAGAACGGGAAGAAGCTCCGGCCGTGCTGGACCGAGATCCACTTCTGGGTGGTGAACGCGTCCACCGTCGCCTCGCCGTTCAGGCGGCCGATACCGGAGTGCTTCTCACCGCCGAAGGGGACGAGGGGCTCGTCGTGGACGGTGCCGTCGTTGACGTGGAACATGCCGGTGTCGATCCGCTTGGCGAAGGCGACGCCGCGCTCGATGTCCCCGGTGTGGACGGCACCGCTGAGGCCGTACGGGGTGTCGTTGACGAGGCGGACGGCCTCCTCCTCGCCGTCGAAGGGGACGAGGAAGGCCACCGGCCCGAAGACCTCCTGCCGGAGGAGCGCGGAGTCGGCGGGGAGATCGGTGAGGACGGACGGCTCGACCAGGTTGTTGGTCGTGCCGCCCCGGAGAAGCGCGGTGGCGCCCTCCGCGAGCGCCTGCTCGACGACGGACGAGAGGGAGTCCGCCTGGGAGGAGTTGATGACCGGGCCGATCACGGTCTGCGGGTCGCGCGGGTCGCCGACCTTCAGGGACTTCACCTTCGCCACGAACTTCTCGGTGAACTCGGCCCGGACCGAACGGTCGACCAGGACGCGGTTGGCCGCCATGCAGACCTGGCCCTGGTGGACGTAGCGCGAGAAGACGGCCGCGTCGACGGCGTAGTCGATGTCCGCGTCGTCCAGGACCACCAGCGCGCTGTTGCCGCCCAGTTCGAGGATCGAGCGCTTGAAGTGCGAGGCAGCGACGGTGGCGACGTGGCGGCCGACCTTGTCGGAGCCGGTGAAGGAGATCAGCTTGGGTATCGGGTGCTCGATGAAGGCGTCACCGATCTCGGCGATGTCGGTGACGACGACGTTGAGCAGACCGCCCGGCAGACCGGCCTCCTCGAAGATCTTCGCGACCAGGGTGCCGCCGGCGATCGGGGTGTTCTGGTGCGGCTTGAGTACCACGCCGTTGCCGAGTGCGATGGCCGGGGCGACGGACTTGACGGAGAGCAGGAACGGGAAGTTGAAGGGGCTGATGACGCCCACGACACCGACCGGCACCCGGTAGAGGCGGTTCTCCTTGCCGTCGATCGGCGAAGGAAGGATGCTGCCCTCGGGGCGCAGCGCGAGCTGTATCGACTCGCGCAGGAACTCCTTGGCGAGGTGCAGCTCGAACCCGGCCTTCAGGCGCGTGCCGCCGAGCTCGGCGATGATCACCTCGGTGATCTCCTGCTCGCGCTCCTCGATGACGCGCAGGGCCTTCTCGAAGACGGCACGACGCGCGTAGGCGTTGACCTGGGACCAGTCCTTCTGGGCCGCCTGGGCGGCCCGGTAGGCCTCGTCCACCTCGTCGACCGTGGCTATCGTGATCGACGCGAGCTTCGCGTCGTCGTACGGGTTGAAGTCGATGATGTCCCAGGAGCCGGCCCCCGGGCGCCACTCGCCGCCGATGTACTGCTGGGCCAGGTCGGTGAAGTAGGACGACATGTGATCCTCAATCAGTCGGCATCGATCAATGATTGATCACACGTCATCGTACTTGCGAGTAAGAGGAGTTGGAGAGCTACTCCGAAGACTCCGTGAAGACTCTCAGGTGACCGCCGCGGCGATGCGGGGGACCGCCACGGAGTTCAGGAGAGCTGCAGCAGACCCCTGAGCAGGTCTCGGCTCTCCGCCGGGGACGGGCTGTCGTCCTGGAGCTGCCTGATCGCCCGCTCGTACTGGGCGATGTCCTCGCTCTTGTCCAGGTAGAGGGCGCTGGTGAGCTGTTCGAGATAGACCACGTCGGAGAGATCGGACTCGGGGAAGCTCAGCACGGTGAAGGCGCCGCTCTCGCCGGAGTGGCCGCCGAAGCCGAACGGCATGACCTGGAGCCGTACGTTCGGGCGCTCGGAGATGTCTATGAGGTGCTGGAGCTGACCCCGCATCACGTCCCGGCCTCCGTACGGCCGGCGCAACGCGGCCTCGTCGAGGACGCAGTGGAACTCGGGGGCGCTCTCGGCCACCAGATACTTCTGGCGCTCCATGCGCACCGCGACCCGCTTGTCGATCTCGGCCGCGCTCGCGCTCCTCATCCCGCGGGCGACGACCGCGTGGGCGTACGCCTCGGTCTGCAACAGGCCGTGCACGAACTGGACTTCGTAACTCCGGATGAGGTGGGCCGCGGCCTCCAGGCCGACGTAGGTGGGGAACCAGCTGGGCAGGACGTCCGAGTAGCTGTGCCACCAGCCGGCGACGTTGGCTTCCTTCGCCAGGGAGAGCAGGGAGTTGCGCTCGGACTCGTCGGTGACGCCGTAGAGGGTCAACAGGTCCTCCACGTCACGGGACTTGAAGCTGACCCGGCCGAGTTCCATCCGACTGATCTTCGACTCGGAGGCGCGGATGGAGTACCCGGCCTTCTCCCGGGTGATCCCCTGCGACTCGCGCAGCCGCCTGAGATGCGAGCCCAGCAGCATCCGCCTCACCACCGACCCGCTCGATTCACCGGCGCCCACGTTCGTCCAGCCTCCCCAACTTCTCCAAGGGCCGCAGTCTGCCACTAAACCACTCCGATCCGCACTCGCGCGGTTACAGAAAGGGAAAGTATTGGACGTCCGTGACGGGTGGGACACGGGAAGTGGCCGGCGAACCGTCAGATGGCGACCGCCATCCGGTAACAGAGCGACAGAAGAAATATCCAGTAAGCGGTACGGGAAGGTCCATTTCGGGCGCGTGCACGTGCATCTGCCCTTGCATCTGCCGTTCGCATCAGAAACCATGGTCTCGCGCCACCGCTGCTATGTCGCAACGACCGCGATCGATCACGGGGAGTGCCTCGCATGGGGACGAATGGATCGACCATGCTCGAACCCGTACGGCAGGGACTTCCGCCACTTGATCCCGCGTCCGTGTCCAACGCCGCGTCCTGCGCGCTGCCACCCCGCTACGAAGCGGTGCGCGAGGCGAGGCAGTTCACCCGGGGCACGCTCGACCAGTGGCGGATGGGCGACCGCTTCGACGACATCTGTCTCGTGGTCTCGGAACTCGTCACCAACGCCCTGCGACACGGCCTGCCCGGCAGCGCCCTGTGCCCGGCCCAGGACCCGCCCGTACGACTGCACCTGATGCGCTGGACCGAGCGGCTGGTGTGCGCGGTGCGCGACCCCAGCCACGGCAGTCCGGTCGCGGGCGACTCGGACGACTTCTCGGCGGAGTCGGGGCGTGGGCTGTTCATGGTCGACTCGTTCGCGGACAGCTGGGGCTGGCATCCGCTGGGCGGCGCACTCAGTGGAAAGGTCGTGTGGGCACTGTTCCGGATGCCTCCGGAGCAGGGCGGCCCGCCCCCGTCCGCACCCCCGCCCCCGCCCTCGTACTGACGAACCGCGGCGCTTCTCGATGCCGCGGTTCTACGCGTGTCACGTCGGCGGGCTCCTCGACGGCCCGCCGACGAGCGGGCGTTATCCGACCAGATGGTCGAACTCGCCGTCCTTGACGCCCAGGAGCATCGCCTCGATCTCGGCGCGCGTGTAGACGAGCGCCGGGCCGTCGGGGAAGCGGGAGTTGCGCACCGCCACCGCACCGCCGGGCAGCCGGGCGAACTCCACGCAGTTGCCCTGCGAGTTGCTGTGCCGGCTCTTCTGCCAGGCCACCGCGTGGAGCTCGGCCAGCTCCGCCGCGGCCATGCCGTTGTACACGTCATCCACGCCGTACACGTCGTGGTCCACAGGTCGCTCCCGGGGTGGTGCAGTGGTGCGCTGATGCGCATTGGCACTGGAATGGCCAGTGATGCCAGTGATGCAGTGGTCAACTGCCCCGGATCATAGCTTTGTTCATGTGCTTATGCATGAGCGGATGCCCTTGTGGATGCACAAGCAGATGCACGTGCACGAGAAGTGGTCCTTCGGTTACAGCACCGGAGAGACGTATGACGGGGCATTCCTGTTCCATCCGCGCGCGTGCGCGTCGTCTCTCCGTACGGGGCTCGGGACCGCGGGGTTCACGGCGGCGGGGCGGCCGGGCGCGGGATGGCGGGAAACGAGTGGCCCCGGGGAGGTCGTGGATCCTCCCCGGGGCCGGGTGCGCGCGCTGGCCCGGTGGGCGCCGTCAGCGCGAGGAGTACGGCAGGAGTGCCATCTCGCGGGCGTTCTTGATGGCGCGGGCGAGCTGTCGCTGCTGCTGGGCGGTGACGCGGGTGACCCGGCGGCTGCGGATCTTGCCGCGGTCGGAGATGAACCGCCGCAGCAGGTCGGTGTCCTTGTAGTCGATGTACGTGATCTTGGCCTGGTCCAACGGGTTGGGGCGGGACTTGGCGGGCTTGCGCTCCGGCTTGCGGGCCATGGTGGTTCAGACCTCCAGGAAGGTGTCGAAGGGGCGCGGCAGCCGCTCCCAGGCGGCGCGTCCGGCGGCGTACTCGGCGTCGGTGAGCAGACAGGACTCCAGGAGCTGTTCGAGTCCGTCGCGGTCCAGGCCCGGCGAGGTGAAGACGAGGTGCTGGCAGCGGTCGCCGTGCTCCGGGTGCCAGTCCAGGGCGGCGGCGGCCCGGCGCACCGGCGGGACCATGTCCCAGGCGGCGTCCGGGAGCGAGGCGAGCCAGGGGCCGACCGACTCCACGCACAGGGCGCCGCCGGCCGCGTCCCAGTGCAACAGGGTGTCGGGGCGCTCGGCCAGCCAGAACCGGCCGCGGCTGCGGGCCGCCGCGCAGCAGAGGTCTTCGAGTGCGGCGTAGAGCCGTTCCGGGTGGAACGGGCGCGTCCGGTGCCAGACGAGGGTGGTGACGCCGTGCTCGTCGGCGTCGGTGGGCAGGAGGGCGGAGGCCGGGTGCTGGGCCGCGGCGGCTGCTTCCACGTCGAAGCCGGCGAACGCGGCGTCGACGAGGGCGGGCCGCAGGAGTCGCGGCGGGTTGTCGACCGCGGGCCGGGTATGGCCGGTCGCGCGGTTCCCCGCGCCCCCTTCAGGGGCGCGGACCTCGCTGCCGACGGGCACCCTTCGCGCCGTCGGGTGCAGTTGGGCCAGCAACGCCCGGTCCTCCTCGTCCGCCTCTTCCGAGTCGAGTACGGCCAGGACGGGCGCGTACTCCAGCTGGCGGGCGAACGTGTCGGCGACGGTGCGCTGGTCGGTGGTGGCGGCTGCGAGGCCCCGGTCGGCGAGGTCGTCGCCGTTGGCGAGGTAGGGCAGGAGGAGGGCGGGGTCGACGGCCGTCGTGACCGAGGTGAGGCGGAGACCGCTCGCCGCGACCACCTCGGCCATCGCCTTCGGCTCGACCGAGTCCCACAGCTCGACGACGGCGAGCCGGGTGAGGCCCGCGTCGGCGAGGCGTTCCAGCTCGGGGACAAGGTCCTCGCGCAGGGCGCAGCACGCGCAGTCGTTGACGAGCGGGGTCTCACCGGTGGAGATGAGGCCCGCCGCGTCCCGGACGGTCCGGACGACCCTGGCGTCGGGACCGTCCGTGGCGGTCGAGAGGTCGTGGTGCAGCGCGACGCTGCCCGGGACCGCGGCGAGCAGCTCCTCGACGGCGGCCCGCCGGGCGTCGGCGTGCAGCCCGCCGACGATCGCGACAGACAGCTGGGTCACGTCGGTCAGCCCCGCTTCTTCCCGAACCGCTTCTCGAACTTCTCCACGCGCCCCGCCGTGTCCAGCACGCGCGCGGTGCCCGTGTAGAAGGGATGGCTGACGTTCGAGATCTCGACGTCGACCACGGGGTAGGTGTTGCCGTCCTCCCACTCGATCGTCTTCTCGCTCGTCATCGTCGAGCGGGTGAGGAAGGTGTGGTTCGCGGCGCGGTCGCGGAAGACGACGGGCCCGTACGACGGGTGGATGTCCTTCTTCATCGTCGGTCAGCGCTCCTCTCGGAAGTCGACGTGGCGGCCGACCATCGGGTCGAACTTGCGCAGCGTCAGCCGGTCAGGGTCGTTCCGGCGGTTCTTGCGGGTGACGTAGGTGTAGCCGGTGCCGGCCGTGGACCGGAGTTTGACGACCGGCCGGAGTTCGTTGCGTGCCATGCTGGTACCTTACTGAAAATGAATTCCATTTACACAACTCCGCAGAGAGAGGTGCATCACCCTTGTCCGCCCACTGCATGCTGACCGGCGCCCAGCCCGGCTTCGGCAACCGCATCTCGCACTCCCACCGGCGCACGTCCCGCCGCTTCGACCCGAACATCCAGTCCAAGCGCTACTGGCTGCCCAGCGAGAACCGCCATGTGCGGCTCCGGCTGAGCACCAAGGGGATCAAGACCGTGGACGTCATCGGCGTCGAGGCCGCCGTCGCGCGGATCCGCGCGCGCGGCGTGAAGATCTGAGAGGGCGGGGCCGATGGCGAAGAAGAGCAAGATCGCGAAGAACGAGAAGCGGCAGGAGATCGTCGCCCGGTACGCCGCACGGCGGGCCGAGCTGAAGGAGATCATCCGCCGTCCGTCCTCGATGGAGACCGAACGCGCCGACGCCCAGCGGGAGTTGAACAGGCAGCCACGCGACGCCAGCGCCACCCGGGTACGCAACCGCGACCAGGTCGACGGGCGGCCCCGCGGCTACTTCCGGACGTTCGGACTGTCCCGGGTGAGCCTGAGGGAACAGGCACACGCCGGGTTCCTGCCGGGGGTGCGCAAGTCGTCCTGGTGAGGGGCGGGGGTGGCGTGGCGGAGCCGGTCCCCTGGCGGGGGGCGCACGTCGTCCTGTCGACAGCCGGGGGCGGTGGATGCCGGGTTCCGTGCCGGGGATGTACACGTCACCCCGGTAGTGGTCGGTCCCGAGCGTGGCCCGCCTCGCGGTCGTCGCCCTCGGAGTTCTCACAGTTTCCGGCCGTTTTCCGACAGGGCACTCCTGGTAGCTTGCCGCTGTCGCCGCGGCGACCGGAACCGGCCACACCTTTGGGAGATCTCCAGTGACTACGGCGATGACGGCAAGGCCTGTGACCAGGGCGACCTCCGCCCGTCGGCGCGTGCGCCTCGCGACCGCGGCGGCCGGGCTCGCGGCCGCACTCGTGCTGACCGGATGCAGCGGTGGCGACGGCGGCTCCGAGACCGAGCAGTCGGCCACCCCGACGGCCACGAAGAGCGCGGACGGCGGCGGCTCCGGGGACTCCTCCGGCGCCGAGACCGGGCTGCAGGGCAACTGGCTGGCCACGACCGGTGGCAAGGCGGTCGCCCTGTTCGTCAACGGCGACGAGGTCGGGCTCTTCGTGGACACCTCGGTGTGCGGCGGCAAGATCTCCGACGGGGCGGACACGCAGACGATCAGCCTCACGTGCCAGGACGGCGGCGACGACCGCACCGAGGGCACGGTCGACTCGGTCGGCGCCGAGTCCCTCACGATCACGTGGAAGGGCGGCGTCGGCGAGGAGACGTTCCAGAAGGCCGAGGGGTCACTGCCGTCGGGGCTGCCGTCGGGGCTGCCGACGGATCTGCCCACGGCGGGCCTCGGGTCGTAGATCATGTGGTGAACAGGCCGCGGAACCACCGGGTTTCGCGGCCCGTTCGCACGACACACCACCACCTGCTGTGACAGCCACGAACCTCACGGGAACCCCATGCGCACCGCTCCGACCACCCTCGCCGCCACCCTCCTCGCGGCCCTCGCGCTGACCGCGTGCAGCAGCAGTGAGGGCGGGGGTGAGGCGAGCGCGACGAACACCGCCGACAGCGCGAAGGGGACCGCCTGTACGGCCGCGCGGGCCGCCTTCGAGGTGGGCCCCAGCAGCGCCGCCCCGGCCACGGGCGACGAGGGCGCCGTGCCGGTCACCGTCACCAACGCCAGCGGCGCCGCCTGCACGCTGAAGGGCGTCGCCGCGGTCGACCTGTTCGCCGGCGACAGGTCCTGGGCCCTGGAGCCGCAGGAGGGCGCGTCCGAGGCGGCCGAACTGACGCTGGAGGACGGTCAGTCGGTGACGTTCACCATCTCGTACGTGCGCGGGGCCGCCGGTGACGCGGAGAAGGGCGCCGACGTGGACGAGCTGAAGGTCGCCCTGCCCGGAGACAGCGAGGTCAAGAGCTTCAAGTGGCCGGACCCCGAGGTCGCGGTCACGTCCGGGAACACGCTCGACGCGACCGTGGGCCCCTTCCTGCCCATCGGTGACTGAGAGCCCGTCGGGTGACCTCCGGTCGTCAGGCGAACGGGCCCTGGTGCGTGCGATCGCAAGGCACCGGAGCATCCTCAGAGCGGAGTCATGAGGGCGTTTCGGCAACGCGGCGAGCGTGCGTGCCAGGGTTCGGGCGCCAGACAGGAGAGGTCACCCGACGGGCTCTCCGTCACGACGGCAGCCGGGGCCGGGCCCTGACCTGCGCCCGGTCCGCCGCCTCGGACCCCTGCCGCCAGCCGGCGGCGTCGCTGACGCCCCGGACGCGGGTGGTGACGGTCTCCGGGAACATACGGGTGAACTGCTCGCGGACGGCGACGTCGCGGGCGGCGAGGACGGGCAGGAGGCCGGGCCCCGGGGCACCGGACCCGGGGCCACCCGCACCCGCGGCCTCCCCCTCCGCCTCGGCCTCCGCGACCTGCGCATCGGCGACCGCCGCGAGCCGGTCGCCGATGCGGTGGGCGTACGCGGCCAGGAAGGACTGCCGGAAGGTCTTCGTCCGCTTGCGTCCGCCCTTGCGCTGAGCCGCTTCCGCCCTGGCCATCGCGGTGGTGGCCTGGACGAGGAGCGAGGCGTGAAGCAGCTCGACCACCTCCAGGTCGGCCTCGAAACCGACGACCGTGGAGAAGCCGAGGGCCTCGTTCCAGACGGCCTCGCAGCGGTTGGCCCGGGCCACCGCGTCCAGAAGCACCGCCTTCGCCGTCTCGTACGGCGGCTCGACACCGATCCGGCAGGCACCGGGCGCGTCCTTGCTGTGGGCGCGGGCCGCGAGCAGCGCCTCGTCGATGCTGTGCCGTGCCATCAGCTCCTGCGCCTTGGCACTGAGCGCCTCCGCCTCCTCCGGGAACCCGGTGGCCTCCGCCTTGGCGAGGAGGGCTCGGACCCGGGCGAGCATGCGGGACTCGGGGTGGTGCGGCGTGCTCGCCGCCCGGGGGCGGTCCAGGGGTTCGAGAGTGGGCAGGCGCAGGAGCAGGCGGTACAGCTCCAGGGCGGCGGTGGCGTACGAGAAACGGTCCGTGCGGGCGGGCCGCGCGGCGAGGGCCCTGACGTCGTCGAGCTGGGCGGCCCAGCGGGGGCTCGGCGGCTGCGGCTTCGCGCTCGCCTGCCCCTCCTCGTGCTCCTCCACGACGAGCCGCGCGAGAAGGCGTACGTGCGCGTCCTCCAGCTCACGGCGCGTGAGCCGTACGACGTCCGCCGGCTGCCAGCCGCGACGCCAGGCACCGGCCACGAACTCCCGTCCGCGCCGCGCGACTTCCGCGTCCGCCGCCGGGTCGGCTGCGAGGAGGGAGGCGCCGGTGTCGAGGGCGGCTTCGGTGTCGGCGTAGAGGGCCGCCGCGAAGGCGCGGTCCACCGTGCTGGTCGTACTCACGTGTTCGATCGTGTCATGGCGCGGGGCGGTGGTAGGGCCGGCCATACCTCGGGGACACCCTCCAGAGGTCGTGTGCGGGCGGGCCACGGACACTTCGCTGGAGGCATGACCGCCGAGGCCGCCGGGAACGCCGAGGGCGTGCCCGCCCACCTCGTTCTCGGCC
Organism: Streptomyces sp. TG1A-60; assembly: GCF_037201975.1. Classification (NCBI taxonomy): domain Bacteria; kingdom Bacillati; phylum Actinomycetota; class Actinomycetes; order Kitasatosporales; family Streptomycetaceae; genus Streptomyces; species Streptomyces sp. TG1A-60. Next base: position 3,513,220 of record NZ_CP147520.1, read on the forward strand.
TCTTCGCCGAACCGGAGGGGCTCGGCGCAGGGCGATCGTCGCCCAGGGTGTCTCCCCCGAGACCGTACGCGACGCCACGACGGACCTCCCGCCCCCGGCCGGCCCCGAGGTAACCCTGACCAGGGAGGCCACGGAGGCGGACGTGGCAGAGGCGCCGCGGGCGATGGCGGAGGGGCAGGGAGAGAAGGAGGGGCAGGCCTAGCCAGACGGTCGAGTCCCTGTAGACAGTCGTGCGTACGCAGGAAGGCCAGGAGGACCAGTGCACGCCGGTGCGAGGGGTTGAGACTTCGTGCACTTCCCCCCGCCGGCACGGGAGCCTCGTGCGTCGTGCTCCCTCCCGCCGTCACCTGATCGGTTGGCCACGGTGAACGGGCTCAGTCGAGCACGAGGGCACGGTCGATGACGACACGGGTGCCGACGGAGCCGAAGCGCTCTCCGCTCTTGTCGCTCCACTCGGTGGGCTCGCCGAGCACGGTGACCTGCAGCAGGTAGTCACCTCGGGGAAGGACCGGGCTGACGTACCGGTACCCGTCGTCGGGGACCTTGCTGTAGAAGGTGACATAAATCGACGAGATCACCGTGCCGTCCGTGCTGGTCAGTTCCACCCGGGCGTAGGAGCCGTCGGGCCGGGACCGGCCGACGAGGACGATCCGGCTTCCCGTGAAGGGAATCCCGATGCCGTCGCCCGTGGTGCCGGACGAGAAGCGGACGTCGGCCTCCCTCCCGGTGAACTCGGCGGGCCGGCAGGTCAGCGGGTCCCAGGCGCCCCAGTACGTGTCGATCGCGAGAGTGTCGCCTCGGACGTGGAGCGGCAGCCACACGTAGGTGGCGGCGGACGCCTGGTGCGGGAAGGACCAGCGGTCGCCCATGTAGATCGGGACGTCACCGTCCGCCGTGGTGTGCGTGAAGGCGTAGGTGCACTGGGAGTTGCACGTCAGACTCCCCTCGGGCGCGAAGTACCCGCGGTGGGTCCACGGACCCTCGACCGCAGGAGCGGTCAGGTAGAAGTTGTCGTTGCTCTCCCAGCTGGTCTTCTGCGAGAACATCAGGAAGTAGGTGCCGTCGTGCTTGAGCATGGCCGGCGACTCGCCGCCACGGGCGATCCCGTCGGCGACGAGCTCCTGGGCGGTGAGGTAGTCCTGGCTCAGGCGGTAGACGTCACCCTCGTGAAGCAGCAGGTAGCCGGTCCCGTCGTCGTCCTGGAACGTGCCCACGTCCCACCTGCGGACGGGCTCGCCCCGGTGGGTCAGCTCGCCGAGGAAGGTGTACTCGCCGTCGATGGTGTCGCTGACGGCCACGCAGATGCGAGGGTCCGTGTAACCCGCGTTGTCGGAGTGCATGTACATCATGTAGCGGCCGGTGGAGGGGCACTTCATGACCTTGACGCGTTCCCCGACGCGGCCGGGGCCCATCAGTCCGTCGGGCTGCACGGGGAGGACGATCCTCTCGAACCGCCAGTTGACCAGGTCGGCGGAGGAGTAGCAGCTGAAGCCGGCGAACAGGTTGAGGTCGTCGGTCTTGTACTCGCCGAACAGGTAGGAGCGGCCATCCTGTCGCAGCAGGCAGGCACCGTGGGCGTTCACCGTCCGCCCCCGGTCGTCGAACCACGGGACCCCGCTCGTCACCGGCATGTCGCTCACAGCTTCCCCTTGCGTGTGGTGCGGAATGAGACCTCGCCCACTTGTCGAAAGTGAGCCGTCCTCCACCCGATTCTCCAAGCGCCTCGTGCTCTGCATCCCGCGTGGCCGGGAACAGCTCGACAACTGATGCGGGGCGGAACGACTACTCGGGCACAGCTGTGTCTTACCTGGCACCATCATCCCCCGATGTTCCAGTACCGCAACCGCATCTGGAGGGTGTGACCTCGGCGCTCGCAGGGGGACCGGCGGTCTCGGGCCTGGCTGCGCCGTCGGTGGCTCAGCGGGCGCTTCCACCGCGAAGCCCAACGCGGCGAGCGACGCCCTGCTGCCCGGCAGCTGTCGGGCTGAGCCGATGACCGATCGAGTCGGGGCGCCGTCCGGCAGGCCGAGATCCCCAGCACCCCCGACAGACCGCTGTGCGCGTGTCGTCGGGGTGCGCGGTCGCGTACACGAGGAACGGGTCGGCCACCGGCCCCGCCTGCCCAGCCACGACCACCGGAACCTGAGTATCGGCATCAATGTCAGACCCCCCTGCCACACTCCCACCCATGACCGACAGGTGGGCGCTCGCGGCGACCGAGGACGGTGGTGTGGAAGTCGCCCCCCTCGGCGTGGACGGGCTGCTCGCGGGGCCGGTGGTGTGGGAGGCCGACCTGGCGGAGGCCGTACGGCGGCGGCCGGAGGTGGGGCGGTGGGTGTGGCGGGCCACCGGGGAGGTGTATCCGCGGCTGCTCGCCGAGGGCATCCGTGTCGAGCGGTGTTATGACATCGAGGACGCCGAGACGCTGCTCCTCGGTCACGAGGGCCGCCTCGGCGAACCCCGCTCCGCTGCCGCCGCCCTCGCCCGGCTCCGCCGCGCCCCGGTCCCCGCCGACCCGCCCCTCCGGTCGGCCGACCCCGGCGCCCAGCCCTCCCTCTTCGAGCCCCGCCCCGTCCACGTCCCGCTCGCCGATCTCGTCGGGGTGTACGCGGACCAGCAGCGGCGGCACGACGCCACCACCCACCCGGAGCGGATGCGGCTGCTGACAGCCGCCGAGTCGGCCGGCATGCTCGTCGCCGCCGAGATGAACCGCGCCGGTCTGCCCTGGCGGGCCGATGTGCACCGGGAGGTGCTGCACGAGATGCTCGGCGAGCGGTACGCGGGCGGTGGTCAGCCGCGTCGGCTGGCCGAACTCGCCGAGGAGGTGTCCAGCGCCTTCGGGCGGCGTGTGCGGCCCGATCTGCCCGCCGATGTCGTGAAGGCCTTCGGCCAGGCCGGGGTGCGGATCCGCTCCACCCGTCGCTGGGAGATCGAGACCCTCGACCATCCGGCGGTGAAGCCGCTCCTCGCGTACAAGCGGCTGTATCGGATCTGGGTCGCCCACGGGTGGTCCTGGCTGCAGGACTGGGTGCGGGACGGGCGGTTCCGGCCGGAGTTCCTCGCGCACGGAACGGTCACCGGGCGGTGGGTCACCAACGGCGGGGGCGCGCTCCAGATCCCCAAGGTGATCCGCCGCGCCTGCGTCGCCGACCCGGGCTGGCGGCTCGTCGTCGCCGACGCCGACCAGATGGAACCCCGGGTGCTCGCGGCCGTCTCCCGCGACCCCGGGCTCATGGAGGTCGCGGGCCGCGCCACCGACCTCTACCAGTCCGTCTCCGACCGCGCCTTCTCCGGCGACCGCGCACAGGCCAAGCTCGCCGTGCTGGGCGCGGTGTACGGGCAGACCTCCGGGGACGGGCTGAAGAACCTCGCCGCGCTGCGCCGCCGGTTCCCCAGGGCCGTGCGGTACGTCGACGACGCCGCCCGCGCCGGCGAGGAGGGCCGGCTCGTGCGGACCTGGCTCGGGCGTACGTGTCCACCGGCGGCCGGTGCCTCCGACGCGGCCACCGAGGAGGCGGGCCTCCCCCAGGCCGACGACGCCCCCGGCCCCCGGGAACCGGGGCAGGGGCAGGGGCAGGAGTGGGTGCCCGGGTACGCCTCCACCAGCTCACGTGCCCGAGGCCGCTTCGCCCGTAACTTCGTCGTCCAGGGCAGTGCCGCCGACTGGACCCTGCTCCTCCTCGCCGCCCTGCGCCGCGCCCTCGTCGGCATGGCCGCCGAGCTGGTCTTCTTCCAGCACGACGAGGTGATCGTGCACTGCCCGGAAGAGGAGGCGGAGGCCGTCGTCGCGGCCATCCGCGAGGCGTCGGAGCTGTCCGGCCGGCTGACCTTCGGGGACACGCCGGTGCGGTTTCCGTTCACCACGGCGGTGGTGGAGTGCTATGCCGACGCGAAGTGATGACGGATGTTCGGCCGGTCCGACGGCCGGTCCGACAGCCGGCTCACTCCCGGGCCTTGAGCAGGTCCCGCAGTTCCCCCGCCACCGCCGAGTCCGTGCCGTCCAGGACCGCCAGCGCGCGCTCCCACTCCCGGTACGCCTCCTCGTCGCGGCCGCGTGCCCGCAGCAGCAGCCCCCGCTGGTGCCGGGCGAGGCCGACCGCGTACTGGTCGGCACGGCGTTCGGCGAGGTCGAGGAGGAGGGTGCACTCGTGGGAGGCGCGGTCCGCCTGCCCCAGCTCGCGCAGGGCCCGTACCAGGCCGAGCCGGGTCTTGGACTCGCCCTGCCAGTCCTCGTCGTCGCCGAGGATCCGCAGGCTCTGCTCGAAGTGGCGTACGGCGGCGGCCGGTTCGCCGAGTCTGAGGTGGGCGTAGCCGATGTTGCAGTGCGCGGTGTGCCGTACGACGAGGCTGTCGGCCTCCTCGCCGAGGGCCAGGCTCCGCTCGTGGTGGGCGATGGCGGCCCGTGCGTCGGTGTGCTTGTAGAGGTTGCCGAGGTGGCTGAAGGTCACCGCCTCGCCGTACTGGTCATCGAGCTGCCGGGACAGCTCCAGGCTCTGCCGCAGCGTCTCCTCGCTCTCCGCGTACCGGCCGAGGCTCTCCAGTACGAGCCCCCGGTTGTTCAGGCACCGCCGTACGCAGGACACGACCCCGAGCCGCCGCCACAGTGTCAGGCCCTCGTCGTTGAGCGTGAGCGCCTCCGTGGCCCGGCCGGACATGAAGTGCAGCCCCGCCCGGTCGGTCAGCGCGAACGCCTCGGCCGCGTCGTCCCCGAGCGACCGCGCCACGTCCAGGGCGGACCGCCCCAGCACGTCCAGCTCGGCGAGCCGGCCCCCTCGGTGCAGATACGGGAAGAGGTGGCGGACGAGGGCGGGCACGAGCGCTGCGGTTCCGTCGCCCGCGCCGTCTCCACCGCGGTCGCCGGTGCCGGGTTCCCGGGAGCAGCGTGCCACCAGGGCGACGATGTTGGGGAGTTCGCGGTCGCCCCAGGCGAAGGCCTCCTCGGCGGAGGCGAAGGGGGCTTCCACGGGCGGCGGCTCCACCGTGGTCGCCGTCGTACGGAGGCGTTCGTCGCGCTCGTAGCCCGGTGGGAGCAGCACGCGCAGGCTCTGCCGGGCGCGGCCGGCGTACCAGCGGAGGGCCTGCTCGACGGCGTGCGCGGCGTCGGCCGTGTCGGCGAGTTCGCGGGCGAAGTGGCGTACGAGGTCGTGGGGGACGTACCGGCCGTACGTCGTCTCCTCAAGGAGGGCCACGTCGACCAGGCGGTCGAGGGCGGCCTCGGCGCGGAACCCGTCGGTGCCGGTGAGCCGGGCGAGGAGGGGCGCGCCGTACGCGGGCAGGTCGAGGGCGCCGATGGCCCGGAGGGCGTGGGCGGCGTCGCGGTCGGCCGCGCGGTCGGAGGCGCGCAGGGCCTCGTGGGCGACGGCGAGGGAGCGGCGGACGCTCAGGTCGTCGTATTCGAGGTGGTGCAACCGCCCTTCTGTGGCGGTGAGTTGACCGGCGAGCGCGTCCGGGGTGAGCGCGCGGCGCGCGGCGAGGCGAGCCGCGACGACGCGGAGGGCGAGCGGGAGCCGGCCGGTGAGTGCGACGAGGGGGTGCGCGGCGTCCAGGCCGGCGGCACGGCCCGACGCGGCCCGCAGCAGGGCCGCGCTCTCGTCGTCCGACAGCGGGGTGAGCGGGAAGCGGTGGGCGCCGTCCAGCGCGGTGAGCGGTGAGCGGCTCGTCACGATGACCGCGCAGCCGGCGCCGGCCGGCAGCAGCGGGCGTACCTGGGCGGCGTGCGCGGCGTCGTCCAGCACCATCAGTGTGCGGGTCGGTGCGAGCGTCGAGCGGAGCAACGCGGCTGCGGCGTCCGGGTGTTCGGGGATACGGCGAGGGGCGGTGCCGAGGTCGCGCAGCAGCGAGGCCAGGGCCTGGGCAGGGGTGAGGGGGGTCATGCCCGGGGTCGCGCCGTGCAGGTTGACATAGAGCTGGCCGTCGGGGAAGTGCTCGGCCAGCTCGTGGGCCAGGTGGAGGGCGAGGGCGCTCTTGCCGACGCCGGCCATGCCGCTGAGGACGACGGTGGCCGTGCCCTTGGCGGGGGACGGGTGCCGATGGGCTCGGGGGGTGCTGTGGTGTGGCGGGTGCGGGTTCGGCGTGGCTTGTCGTGCCCACGCGGCGGCAGTCGCGGAGGCGGGGCCGCCCCGCGCCTCTGAAGGGGCGCCTGTGCCCGGGTCGAGTACCCGGCGCAGCTCTGCCAGGATCTCTCCCCTGCCCGTGAAATGCGCCGGTGCGGGCGGGAGTTGGGCCGGGCGTGGTGGCAGCTCGGTGGGTGGGGTGCCGGTCCGGGTCGCCGGGGGCTCGGGGTCCTGTTCCCGCAGGATCTCCAAGTGGGCGTCGCGTACGGCGGGGCCCGGTTCGACGCCGAGTTCGTCGAGGAGGCGGGCGCGCAGGTCCCGGTGGACGGCCAGCGCCTCGGCCTGGCGGCCGGTGCGGTGGAGGACGAACATGAGGAGCCGGTGGAAGGCCTCACGGAGGGGGTGTTCGGCGACGAGGGCGGCGAGTTCGGGGGCGAGTGCGCCGAGCGTGTGCGCTCCCGTGGCCGCCTCGTCCGGCGGGTCGGCCGCGAGGTGGAGTTCCGCGTCGTACCGTCGCTCCAGCAGCGAGAGCCGGGCCTCCTCCAGCCGCTGGACGAACGCCTGCGCGCGGAACTCCCCCACCGGCAGGCCGCCCAGCGGTGTGCCGCGCCACAGGGCGAGCGCGGCGGTGGACTCGCGGACGGTGCGGGTCCAGTCCCGTTCGGCGTGGGCGGTGCGGGCGGCGCGGGCGTGTGTCTCGAAGACGCGGACGTCCAGTTCGCCCTCGTCGACGCGCAGCAGATAGCCCGGCGGTACCGCGCGCAGCCGCTCGGGGTCGTCCAACAGCCTGCGCAGACGGGTCACATGGTTCTGCAGGGAGGCCTGCGCGGACGGCGGGGGCATCGCGTCCCACAGCACGTCCTTCAGGGTGTCGACCGAGACGATCCGCCCGGGTTCGAGCAGCAGCGCCACGAACAGGGCCCGCATCTTGCCGCCGCCGACGGACCGTACGCCACCGCTGAGGACACCACCGGAACCCACGGCTTCCGCGGCATCCCCGGTGTTCCCGGTGCCCCCGGCCTCGTAGAGAACCGGCGGACCAAGCAGTCCGAACCGCAGCCCGTCCCGCATAGAACCCGTCCGCTGCCTTCCCGCACCGTCGTTCCGGGCCCGCCCCCGCGGCGGCTCGGCGCCGCCTCCCGTACGGCTCCCGGTGGAACCGTTGGGCTCATGTTAGCGATCCGTTGGCGCGAGCTGATGTGATCACTTCATCGGATCCGGCGACGACGGCGCACGCGTGGTACGCGTAGCTCGGGGGAGTGCCGCCGCCGCTGCCGGATCCGTGAACCGCGCAAAGCGCTGTGCCCCGGTCGGTGGAGGTGAACGACCGGGGCACTCGTGTCGCGCCAGGTGGTCCCAACGGCCTGCTCGGCAGGGGTCGTTGGGCTACTACAGGACCGGTGGCCGTCCCAGGCGCGTGAGCCGCCACACCGTCCGCCATCGCATGGGCCGGCGCTCGCCGCCCGACTCGCGCCAGCCCTCGACGAAGCCGCTGAACCACGCCCGAAGACCGCCCACCGAGCGCATCCGCAGCAGGGTGATGAGGACCCACACGCCCAGGTGCACGGGGATGAGCGGGAGCGGGAGACGGCGGCGGGCGAGCCAGACACGGTTACGGGCGTTGACCCGGTGGTAGATGGCGTGCCGGGCGGGTGAGGTCTTCGGGTGCTGGAGGAGCAGTTCGGGGGCGTAGAGCACGGTCCAGCCGGCGTCGAGGGCCCGCCAGGCGAGGTCGGTCTCCTCGTGCGCGAAGAAGAACTCGGCGGCCCAGTCGCCCGTCTCGCCGAGCATGGCCATGGAGAGGGCGTGCCCGCCGCCGAGGAAGCCGGTGACCGGCCCACCGCGCATCGGGTCCTTGGCGCCGACTCTCGGCACGTGCCGCCGCTGGGTCTCGCCGTGCTCGTCGGCGATCCGGAACCCGACGATGCCGAGGCGGGGGTCCGCGGCGTACAACTCCTGGACGCGGCGCAGCACATCGGCGTCGACGAGCAGTCCGTCGTCGTCCAGTTCGACGACGACGTCGACGTCACCGGACTCCCGCAGCCGTTCCAGGGCCACGTTCCGGCCGCCGGGGCAGCCGAGGTTCTCGTCCACCTCGATGAGCGTGACCTCACCGGGCAGTCCGAGCCGATCGGCGAACTCGGGGAGGGGGCAGCCGTTCCCCACGACGACGATCCGCTCGGGCGCCACGTCCTGCTTGGCCACGGAGGCGAGCAACGCGTCCACCTCGGCGGGCCGATTGCCCATCGTCACCACGGCGACTGCGACCCGAGGCCCGGCCTCCACCACGACACCCACCCCATCCCGTCACGGACCACCGCGGACGACCGGCACAGCCGGCGACCGCCGGCCCGCTTCCCGTTCCCACCGACTGTTTACGGCCGGGATGCTAGCCGTTCACACCGCGGACTTCTCACGGGCTCCCCCCCGGTACGCCGGTTCTCCCCTCCCTCTCGCACGGCCTCTCGCACGTCGTCCGGCACGTCGTCTCGTACGACCTCTCGCACGCCCTTGCGTACGGACGCGTCGCTCGCCCACGCCGGTCGTTCCCGGGCTGCCCCGACCTCCGGGAGGCCGTGGGGCATGGATCCGGGCTCTGGTGGCGGTCAGACGCGCAGCGGGTTCGTTCGGGTCGCCGCCATCAGGTACCAGGCCGTCGCGCCCGTGTGCCGGTACGGGTAGTAGCCGAAGCCGAAGCCCGTGTCGAGGGGGCTGCTGGCCGAGACGACGCCGGAGCGGTGGGGGAGGGCGCGACCGCCGACGGTCTGGTCGGTGCCGAGGTGGTCCTGGGCGCGTTCGAGGGAGGCCAGGAGGCGGCGGGCGCGTGTCGCGTCACCCCGGGCGCCCCGGTCGCGCAGGGCGAGCGCGAGGTGGGCGGTGCCCTCGAACCAGACGCCGTTGCGGTTGGGCTCGGGCTGGAACTCGGCGATGGGCGCGTCCTCGTTCGCGAGGAGACTGGCGGAGCTGAAGGTGACGCCCTCGTACGACTGCCCGGCGGGCACCGTGCTGTTGCGCCGCCCGGCGTGGTCGAGGACGGCCAGTTCGGTGGCCGCCCAGTCGAGGGAGCGGGAGTGGCGGCGGGAGTCGAGGGCGAGGTGGGTCCAGGTCTGGGTGTCCTCGGGGATCGGCGACCTGTTGACGGTCACGCCGTCGTTGGTGCCGGTGTGGAAGAAGCCGCCGGAGGGCTCCCACATCCTCCGCACGAAGGCCTCGGCCCGTGCCCGCCGCTCCCACCACACCCGGTCGCCGGTGAGCCGGGCGAGCCGTCCGAACAGGCAGATCAGGTCGGTGTTGTGCTCGGTCGAGGTGAACGGCAGCTTCGCGTTCGCCCCGTCGACGCCGAACTTGTAGCCGCCGAGGGGCTCGTCGGTACGGCCGGTCCGCTCGATCCACTCACCGATCCGCACCGCCGCGGCGAGGAAGCGCCGCTTCCCGGTGCGCCGGGCCAGCGCGCTGAGGGCGATCCCGGCCCAGGCCATGTCCCCCACGGCCGTCCCCGTGAAGCCGAACTGGGTGCCGACGTTGGCCGTCCCGTCCGCGCGGACGAACCCGTCCGGCTGCGGCACCCCGTCGAAGAAGACGTAGGGCCCCACGTTGTACGCCTGGCGCAGCCGGCCGTCGTCGTACGCCGGGTCGTGCTCCTGCGCGTAGACCAGCGCGTCCCCGAGCGACGTCGCCCGGGCCCGCCCGTCCTCCGTGCGCACCGCGAGGTGGGCGAGGAGCGCGAGGGCGTTGTCGTACGTGAAGGCCGTACTGAACAGGCCCGCCTGGTCGGTGTAGCTCTGGGCCAGCCGGATGTCGCCGTGGTCGGGGTAGGCGTCCATGGCGGCGGCGAGGAAGGCCTGTCCGCGCCGCCGGGGCGAGGCCCCGCCCGCCCGGGGCCTCGCCCCGGCGGCGTGGGCCGGGCCGGAGCCGAGGACGGTGAGCGCCGTCGCGGCCCCGAGTCCGGCGCCGAGGAGCGCACGGCGACTCAACGCCGGGCCTTGTCTGCCGGTACGGCCGGTGTCGCCCGTGCTGCCGGTACGGCCAGTGCTGCCGGTCATGGGTCTCCCTTGGAAGTGCGGGGCCGGAGGGAGCGCCCGGAGTCCGAGGGCGCGCCCGGGGTCTGGAGCGCGCGGATTCTGAGAGCGCTCTCAGGCGCGTGCGCGCTCATTCTCGCCGTGCCTGTGGGGCGGGTCAACGCCCATGCCGGGCAAGTCGATCGACGGGGTCGGAGGGGCACGGCTGGGGCGGGAGCGCAAGCGTCCCGCACACCTCATGGGAGCGCGGGACGCCCTGCGGAATCCGGAACCCCCGGTACGCGGACCCCGGCCCCCGGAGATCCCCGAACCGCGAGGCCAGTCCTCCACGACGGTGGCTTCGCGGTCGTTCGGCGACCGCGGCGGCCGGTTGCTCTTCGGGAACAGCGATCCGGTCGAACAGCGCGGGGGCAGGGGAGGGACAGGGCAGAGCCGGCCAGGTAGGACCTCGTACGAATTTCGGTCCGCACCTCACCCACCTGGGGCGGGTCCGACTTGTCCGTTTCTGGCGCAGCGCGCAGGCTGAGGACTATGAGTGACACGTCCGGCGCGAATTGAGCGGGAATGGATACAGCCAGACCGGCTTCCGAGCAGGCATCCGGTCGCCACGCGGACGCGGCCGAACCCGCCACGGCCACCCTCAGCCCCCAGGGCCTCGTCACCGGCTGGAGCGAGGAGGCCCGACGCCTGCTGGGCCACCGTGCCGCGGATGTGGTGGGACGTGCGGCGGGCGACCTGCTGGACTCCTACGAGCCGTCCGGTGCCCCGTACGACACGTACCGGGCACCGGGCGGCCGGGCCGAGCTGGGCGGCCGGGCCGAGCTGGGCGGCAGCGGCTCGGCGGTACTCCGGCACCGGGACGGTCACCGGGTCCGGGTGACCCTGCGCTGGGCGCCCTCTCTGGGGGCCGATGGCACGACGCGGGGGTTCGTCGTCACGGCCACGACCGGTCCCGCCGCTGATACCGGTGCCGGTGCCGATACAGCCGCTGATGCCGATGCCGCCGGTGACGCTGACGTCGCTGGTGACAGCGGTGTCACCGGTCCCGCCGATGTCGCTGACGCGGCCTCGGCGGGTGGTGGCCGGCGGATGGTCGAGTGGTCGCACAGGCAGTCGCCGCTGGGCATGTCGACGTTCACCAAGGGGCCGGAGGGATGGCGGCTGGACGCGTCCCAGTCGGGAGATCCGCCGGGGGAGGCGGCCGAGGAGGGGTTCCTGCGGCTCGTCCAGCAGGTGGCGGACGAGGGGAGGCCCATGCGGTACGAGCGCACCGCACCGGGCCCTTTCTCCTCCCGTCAGCAGGCCTGGATCACCGAGATGTGGCCGGTCAGGGATCCGGCCACGGGCGAGGTACGCGCCGTCGGCACCGCGACGTTCGACAGCAGCGAGGAGCACTGGGCACGCCAGCGGCTGGCCCTCCTGAACGAGGCCGGCACCCGGATCGGCAGCACGCTGAACGTGACCCGCACGGCCCAGGAGCTGGCGGATCTGGCCGTCCCCCGGCTCGCGGACTTCGTCAGCGTGGACCTGCTCGACTCGGTGCTGCGCGGCCAGGAACCCGCTCCCGGGCCGCTCGACAGCACGGTCGCTCTGCGCCGGGCGGCGCACCAGTCGACCTACGAGGGCGTGCCCGAGGCCGCCGTCCCCCTCGGGGGTCTCGACTCCTACCCTCCGTTCTCCCCACCGGCCCGCGCGCTGGCCAGTGGGAAACCGCTGCTCAGCGGGGTCGGCGATCCGGACTACCTGCGATGGGTCTCCGAGGACGCGACACGGAAGGACCGGGTACGGAGGTTCGGGTTCCACTCGATCATGTCCACACCGCTGCGGGCGCGCGGGATCACGCTGGGGGTCGCGTTCTTCGCCCGCCGGAACGGTTCGAGACCCTTCGAGCCGGACGACCTGGTGCTCGCCGAGGAACTCGCGGGCCGGGCGGCGGTGGGCGTGGACAACGCGCGCCGGTACACCCGTGAACGCACCAACGCGCTCACCCTCCAGCGCAGCCTGCTCCCCCGCGATCTGCCCAGGCAGGCGGCGGTGGAGGTGGCGTACCGCTATCTGCCGGCCGGGTCGGGGGCGGGTGTCGGCGGCGACTGGTTCGACGTGGTGCCCCTGTCGGGCACCCGGGTCGCCCTGGTCGTCGGCGACGTCGTCGGTCACGGGCTGCACGCGTCCGCGACGATGGGCCGACTGCGCACGGCGGTCCGCACCCTCGCCGACGTGGACCTCCCGCCGGACGAACTCCTCACCCACCTCGACGACCTGGTCACCCACCTCACCTACGACGACGAGACGGTCCCCGAGGATCTGGAGATGCCGTCCGCCGCGGAGATCGGCGCGACCTGTCTGTACGCCGTCTACGACCCCGTCGCCCGCGTCTGCACCCTCGCCAGCGCCGGCCATCCACCGCCGGCGGTGCTCTACCCCGACGGCAAGGTCGGCGTGGTCCAGCTCTCGCCGGGACCGCTGCTGGGGGTCGGTGGTCTGCCCTTCGAGGCGACCGAGGTGGAACTGCCCGAGGGCAGCCTCCTCGCGTTCTTCACCGACGGTCTGATCGAGGCCCGCGACCGCGACATCGGCGCGGGCCTGGACCGGCTCTGCGAGGCCCTCGCCTCCCCCGTACCGTCCCTGGAGGTCACCTGCGACACCGTGCTCAAGGCGCTGCTCCCCGAGACCCCCGCGGACGACGTGGCCCTGCTGCTGGCCCGCACCCGGGCCCTGCACGCCGACCAGGTCGCCGCCTGGTCGGTGCCGTCCGATCCGGCGATCGTCGCGGACGCCCGCGCGCAGGCCTCGCGGCAGCTGGCGCTGTGGGGTCTGCAGGAGGCGGCGTTCGTCACGGAGCTGGTGGTGAGCGAACTGGTCACCAACGCCATCCGCTACGGCGCCGTCCCGATCGGCCTCCGCCTCATCCGCGACCGCACCCTCATCTGCGAGGTCTCCGACGCCAGCAGCACCGCCCCCCACCTCCGCCGCGCCCGCGCCTACGACGAGGGCGGCCGGGGCCTCCACATGGTCGCCCAGCTCACCCAGGGCTGGGGCACCCGCCAGACCGCCACCGGCAAGACCATCTGGGCCGAACAGCCCCTTCCCGTTCCCACCACCTGACGATGCGCCTCCACCCTCCGCCCGCGCCCCCCTCATCCGCCCGCGCGGCAGCCGCGGTGGAGGGGCCCGCCCAGGCCGCCGCCTCCACCGCGGCCCCCGCCCCCGCCCCCGCCCGCAGCACAACCGCGCCCCGCACCGGCACCCATACCCTCGGCCTCGTCTATCCCCCCGCCGGGCGGAACCGCGACTACACCGGCATGCAGTTGGCGTTCATCGGTGGGGTGGTCGAAGCGGCGACGGCGTACGACTACGACGTGCTGCTCTCGCCCGCCGACAGCGCGAGTGACCGTTCGTTCCGGCGGATGGTGGACGCGGGACGGGTCGACGGTGTGATCGTGATGGAGATCAAGCTGGAGGACGACCGGGTGGAGCACCTGGCGAGGACCGGCTTCCCGTTCGTCACGATCGGCCGGAACAGCAGGGCCGAGGAGACCGGCTGGGTCGACCTGGACTTCGCCGGTCTGGCCCGGGGCTGCGTCTACCACCTGGCCGACCTGGGCCACCGCAGGATCGCCTTCGTCAACCGTTCCGAACAGCTCTTCCGGAGCGGGTACGGCTTCGCCCACCTCGGCCTGGAGGGCTACACCAAGGCCATGGCGGAACAGGTGCTCACCCCGCACGCGTACCTCTGCGACGACGAGGTGACCGCCGGTGAGGCGACCCTGGAGCGCATCCTGCTCGACGACCCGGCGACGACCTCCCTCGTCACCATGAACGAGGCCGCCCTGGAAGGCCTCTACCGGGGTCTGCTCCGGCACGGCCGCAACGTCCCGCGTGACTTCTCGGTCGTCGGCGTGGCCGCCGGCCACTGGGCGGAGCAGGTGCACCCGCAGCTCACCGCCGCCGACATCCCCGCCAAGGAGATGAGCCGCGTGGCCGTCGACCTGATCGTGCGCCGCCTCACCGCCCCCGGCTCACCGCCCCGCCACGTCCTCCTCAAGCCGCTGATCTCCCTCCGGGACAGCACCGGCCCCTGCCGCCCCGTCCCGGGCTCGGAGCCCGAGGAGGAGTTCCCCGATCTCGACAAGTTCCCCGATCTCGACCGGTTCCCCGAGTTCCGGGACCCCGACCCCTGAGACCCACCTCTCCGGGACCCACCCCTTCCGACATCCACCGATTCCGGCAATCCACCCTTCCTCCGTCCCTCCACCCCCAGGGAGCAGAGCATGTCCTACCACCCCGTCGACCGCCGCGGTTTCCTGCGCGCCGCCGGTGCGGGAGCAGCCGCTCTCGGTCTCGGTTCCGCGGTGACCGCCTGCGGCTCGGACCAGCAGAGCGACACAGTCACGCTCACCTGGTGGGACTACTTCAGCCTGGCCGACTTCCAGCCCGCCTTCACCCGGCTGATCAAGGACATCGAGGCCCAGGTCCCCGGCGTACGCATCGAACGCCGCACCTTCCCCTTCGCCGACCTCGAACGGCAGATCACCCTGGGCGCCGTCTCCGGCGACCTCCCGGACATCGCCATCGTCGACAACGTCTCCATGAACTCCCTCGCCGGCAGCGGCCTGCTCGCCGATCTCACCGAGCGGGTCGAGGAGTGGGGCCAGGCCGACCAGTACTACAAAGGCCCCTGGGACGGCTGTCAGGTCGACGGCAAGAGCCTCGGCATCCCCAACAACAGCAACTGCCTCGCCCTCTACTACAACACCCGCGTGCTCGACTCCGCCGGGGTGGAGCCGCCGGCCACCTGGGACCAGCTCGCCGACACGGCCCAGCGGCTGACCAGCGGGGACCGGTTCGGGCTGGCGATGAGCGCGATCAGGACGGAGGAAGGCGTGTTCCAGTTCCTGCCGTTCCTGTGGCAGGCCGGCGGCGACCTGGACACCTTCGCGACATACGGCGCGACCGCGCTCGCCTTCCTCGACGACCTGGTCGCCAAGGGCTCGCTGTCCGAGCAGTGCGTGGGCTGGACACAGCAGGACGTCAACGCCCGGTTCGTCAGCGGGCGGGCCGCGATGCAGATCAACGGCCCGTGGCAGCTGCCGACCATCAAGGAGACCGACGTGGAGTACGGCGTCGTCGCGCTGCCCCGCGGCGAGGAGGCGGCGACCTGTCTGGGCGGAGAGAACTGGGTGGTGATGGCGAACAGTGATCACCAGGACAGGGCCTGGCAGGTCCTGGAGTACACCCAACGCCCCTCGGTCCTGGTGCCGTTCCTCGTGGCGCTCGGCAACCTCCCCGCCCGCAAGGACCTCGCGGACACCGGCACCTGGGCCTCCGACCCGGCACTCCGGCTCTTCCTCAGCCAGCTGCCCCTCGCCCGCCCACGCCAGTACGGTCCGGGCTACGCCGACGCCTCCCAGGCCATCGCCGAGGCCGAGCAGTCCGTCCTCACCGGCACGGCCTCCCCCGCCGCCGTCGCGAGAACCACCGCCACGAAGATCGACAACGCACTGGAGGAGCGGTGAGAGGAGGCCGCCCCGGCCCCCGCCGAGCGGCCCGACCCCGTCCCCGCCGTGAGGACCGCCCCGGTCCCCGCCGTACGACCTCCCTCGCCGCCGGTCGTACGACCTCCCGTACGGCCTCCCGTACGCCCTCCCGTATGCCTTCCCTCGCCACCCGCCGTCGGCGTGCCGGATACCTCTTCTCCCTCCCCGGCCTGGTCTTCCTGGCCCTCGTCCTGGCGTACCCGCTGCTCTACAACGTCTGGACCTCCGTACACGCCGTACGCCTGTCCGAACTCCTCAGCGGTTCCCGGCCCTTCGTGGGCCTCGACAACTACCGGACCACCGTCACCGACCCGGACTTCTGGCACGCCGTACGCCTCTCCCTGATCTTCACGGCCGGCTCGCTGCTGTTCCAGTTCACGATCGGCTTCGCCCTGGCCCTGCTCTTCGCGCGCCCGTTCCCCTTCAACGGTCTGCTCCGCTCGCTCCTGCTGGTGGCGTGGCTGCTGCCCCCGGTGGTCAGCGGCACCCTCTTCCGCTGGATGCTCGACCAGGAGGCCGGCGCCTACAACGAGTTGCTCCGCGCGGTCGGCCTGGACGCGTTCGCCCACGGCTGGCTCACCGATCCCGGCACCTCCCTGGCCGGCGTGATCTTCGCCAACGTCTGGGTGGGCGTGCCCTTCAACATGCTGCTGCTCCTGGTGGGCCTGCACACCATCGACCCGGAGCTCCACGAGGCCGCCGCCCTCGACGGCGCGAACGCCTGGCAGCGGTTCCGCCGGATCACCGTCCCGCTGATGCGGCCGGTCTCGGTGACCGTCCTCCTGCTCGGCCTCGTCTACACGTTCAAGGTCTTCGACCTCGTCTTCGTGATGACGGGCGGCGGCCCGGTCGACGCCACCAGTGTCCTGTCCGTCTACGTCTACGAGGTCTTCTTCGAGTTCTTCCGCTTCGGCGAGGGCGCGGCGGCGAGCCTGCTCCTGCTGCTCGTACCGCTGCTGGCGGGCGCGCTGTACGTACGGCGTCTGCGTGGGGAGGGGGAGGCCGCGTGAGCGCCGGCGGGCGGCTCCGTGGGCGGCGCGGGCCGTGGCTGCTCACCACGATCGCCGCGCTGATCACCGCCGTCTTCCTCCTCCCGGTGTACTGGATGGTCGACACCAGCCTCACCGCACCCGACCGCATCCTCGCCGAGACCCTCCGCTGGTTCCCCGCCCCGGCCACCACGCGGAACTACGCCACCGCCCTCTCCGACGACGCCCTCCCCCGCGCCCTGTTCAACAGCGTGGTCATCTCCTGCGGAGTGGTCGCCCTGACCCTCCTCCTGGGCGTCCCCCTCGCCTACGCCCTCGCCCGCGTCCCCATGCGCGGCTCCGGCACCATGGTGCTCGCCCTGCTGATCGCCCAGCTCCCGCCCAGCATCGTGCTGGCGGCCCCCTTGTTCATCCTGGAGCGCCGGGCCGGCCTCGACGACACGTACGCCGGTCTGATCGTCGCCGACACCACCCTCACACTCCCCCTCACGGTGATCGTGCTGCGGCCCGTACTGCGGAGTGTGCCGAGGGAGTTGGAGGAGGCGGCCCTCGTCGACGGCTGCGGCCCGGTGGGCGTACTGCTGCGGGTGGTCCTCCCGATCATGGCCCCGGGCCTGGTCGCCGTCTCCGCCCTGTCCTTCCTCATCGCCTGGGGCGAGTTCGTCTTCGGCCTCACCCTCGCCTCCGAACCCGACGTCCAGCCCGTCACCGTCCTCCTCAACGCCTTCGTCGGCACCCACGGCACCGAATGGGGCGCCCTCATGGCCACCGCCACCCTCATCAGCCTCCCGGTGGTCTGCGTCTTCGCCGTCCTCCAGCGCTTCGTCGTGGGCGGCCTGACGGCGGGGACGACCAAGGGCTGAGGCCGCCCGCCCTACCGCCCCAGCCCACTCAGCGGGTTCCCCCGCTCCGGCCGCACACCACCTTTGAGAGGTGCGCCCATCGGGCCGCCGAAGACATCGCCGACGCGCCGCGGACGTACCGGCCTTATTCGACGTCATCCCGCTGTCCGGGCTGCGGGGTCCGGGCACACCGCCGCCGACGCCGCGTTCGCGCACCCCGGCGATGCCGCGGGCCGCCGGCGGACCGAGGTCCACGCCCTGCTCGGTCTCGCGCCACCCGCCCACGGCGTCACCCCCCGGCTGCTGCCCCCACCCGCGCCCGCGCCCGCCGTGCGGGTCCCCACGGCGTTCGACGTCCATGTGGAGACCACCACGGCCGGCGTCCGGATCACCCGGCACCCTTGCCGGCACCGGACTGCCCGGCCACCACCTGGCCGTGGAGCACGGTGCCGTCGGCGAACAACTCTCCCGTTCCGCAGGCCTGTTGTACCCTCGTCCGCTCCCGGCGTCCGCCGCCCCCGATCGGACGTGGCCTGGACCGCCGACGGGTGTTCCCCGGCGGACAGGTCGAGCAGGCCACCGGACTCGCCGGGTCAGGTGCGGGTGAGGTCGGACAGGAGCGCGGGCAGGAGGCGTTCCTCCATGACCGCGCTGCCCGACTCCTCCATGGCACGGGCCAGTTCGGGGTCCCAGGGGCTGGCCGCGGACGGTCCCGCGAGCGGTGTGGACTCGCCCTTGCCCAGTGCCGCCGTGTAGTCGGCGGCGGTCATCCGCCAGGGGCGGGCACCGTGGCGGGTCACGGCGTCCGCGGTGATGCGCAGCCCGGCCCAGTCGAAGTCGGCGCGCCAGTGCAGCCGGGCTCCCGCGCGCACGGCGTCACCGAGCAGTTTGTGGCAGGCGGCGGACGGGACGCCCTCGGTGCAGACGAGGGCGGCGCCGGTGTCCTGGAGTTCGCCGGCCGCGGCGCGCAGTACGGCCGGGTTCTCGCAGACGAAGAGGGTGCGGGCGGCGGGGACGACGGGGTCGGTGGCGAGCTGGTGGAGGGTGAGCCGGAAGGGGATGCCGAAGTCGGCGGCGTCGCGCAGCCAGTCGCAGACCACGGTGTCGCCCTCGGCCCCGATGTTGAGGACGAGTACCTGGCTGGCGAGGTCGTCGGCGATGGCTCCGGCGCTCTCCCACAGGGCGCGCCGCCCGGCCCGCTCGCGCGGTACGACCGAACTGCCGCCGGTGCGCCGGGCGAGGGCGCGCAGGACGAGCTGTTCGAGCGGGGTGCCGGGAACGAGGGCCTTGGTGTCGCCGGTGGCCCACTCCGCGAGGACCGGAAGCGGCAGGACGCCGGTCGGGTGCGCGGGGAGCCGGTCCCGGTCACCGGGGAAGCGGTCCGGGGAGCCGGGGAAGCCGTCCCGGTCACCGGGGAGCCTTTCCAGGACGCGCACCGCCGCGTCGAGGAGGGGCGCGTCCCCTCGGCGTACGAGACGGGTGAGGGTGCCGTCGGCGGCGATCCGCTCCAGCCAGGCGGCGAACCATCCCTGTCCGGCGAGTCGGCTGGAGTGGGCGGATCTCAGGGCCTGTTCGCGGCGCGCTTCCTCGTCGGCCCGTTCGGCCGGCCGGTCACGCAGCGGGCCGTGGAGCCGGCCGAGGGTCTGGAGGAGACCGGTGCCGTAGCGGTCGTGGAGATATCCGTCCAGGTCGCGCAGGGGTACGGCGAGGCGCTTGGCGGTCTCGGGCCGGTAGCGGCCGGTGATGCCGATGACGGTGCGGCGTTCGGCCTCGCTGGGGTCGGCGAGGCCGATGTCACCGTCGAGCACGCCGCCGGTGCGCTCCAGCCTGCGGCGGGCGGCGGCGAGCAGCCGGGGCCATCCCTCACCCCCCAACTCGTCGTACTCACGGTGCTCACCCCGCTCAGCCGGCAACCGCGGCCTCCTCGGGTGTCGGGACCCGCCGGGTGCCGGGCGAGCCGAGGGCGGCGGTGAGATCGCCGGTGTCGTCGGCGAGGAGCCGGTCGCCGTCCCAGACGAGCAGCAGCGCGGAGACGGTGTGATCGACGGCGGTGTGCGCGAGGTCGTAGTGGGCGGCGGCGGACACGGAGGCGTGGGCGGCCCACAGGTCGTAGCCGGTCATGAACAGGTCGAGGTCGAACTGGGCGGCCAGCGACATGAGTTCGCCGCGCCCGGTGTCGTCCACGCCCGCGAAGGCCTCGTCGAGGGCGAGCAGGCGCGGGGCGTGCGGGTCGGCGGAGTTGAGCATGGCGTGCGCGGCGGCGAACAGCGGCAGGTGCAGCGAGACGGACTGCTCACCGCCCGACAGCCGGCTGTGCCGGGCGCGGGTGAGCCTCTCCTCGGTCTTGCCGGACTCGCCGGGCCGTACCAGCTGGAACGCGAACTGCCGCCAGCGCCGGTAGTCGAGGACCTCGGCGAGCAACTCCCGGTAGGGCTGGTCGCGGTGGCGGGCGCGGGCGGTCTTGATCTGCGCGGCGAAGTGGGTGCGCACCCGGGCGAGACCGTCGGGGCCGAGGCGGGCGGCGTCGGCGTCCAGGAGGGCGCAGACGGCGCGCTGCTCGTCGTCGAGATGGTCGGCGAGCAGCCAGCTCACACCGACCGTCGTCCCCGATGACATCGCGCGCCTGCGCATGTCGGTGTTCATCCGCCTGATCAGGTCACGGGCGTCGACGGTGCGGTCGTGGATCTGCTGGGCGAGCCGGGTGAGCAGGGCGTCCTCCAGGATGCGCTGCTCGGAATCGGAGAGCAGTTCGGCCTGGTCGTGGCGGTGTGCCGCGATCTTCTGAGCGAAGGCGGCGACGGGCAGCGGGCCCTCCTCGTCGGCCACGCGGACGAGGATGACCCCCTCTGAGCCGTCCCATTCGGGCCGGTAGTCCTGTCCGGCGGCGGCGAGCTGCGCCTGCAGGTCGTCCAGGGCCTTGGTGAGACGGGTGACGGACTGCTTGAGGCTGGATTCGGTGGGGGTGAGGTCGCGGGTCGCGGCGAGGATCGCCTCGTGTACGGCGACCACGGCCGGCGGGAGTGCCTCACCGGCCCAGTCGGCCTCCTGGGCGGGCCAGGCGAGGCCGGGCGGACAGCGCAGGAGGTCGAGGAGTTCGCGGGCCGCGTACGGGCGCAGGCCCCGGGCCGTGTCCTTCTCCTCCGTGGCGGCGACAGACCCGGCCTCGGCCGCGGCCGTACGGCGCGCCTCGGCGGCCGCGGTGGTCGCGATCGCGGTGTGCTGGGCCGTGCGGGCCGCCTCGGCCTCCCGGACCAGGGCGTCGGTCCCGTCCTCGGCCTCCTGCACCTGGCGCATCACCTCCTGCGCCTCGGAACCCACGGCCTCCTGGAGTGCCTGAAGTCCCGCGGCCTCCTCGGTGTGCCGACGGCGCGCCGCGCGCTCGATGTCGAGTGCCGCCTCCTCGTCCTCGGCGGCTGCGGTGAGCCGGTCGGCGCCCGCCTGGGCGGCCTCGGTCTGGCGGGCGTGTTCGCGGCGGCGGGCGGTGAGTTCGCGTACCGCCGTCTCGAAGGCCCGGGTGGCGGTCTCGACGGCGTCGACGCGTTCGACCTCGATGGCGTGCTCGGCCGCGGTGCGGCGCAGGGCGCGCTCGGCGACCGAACAGGCGGCCACCGACTCGTCGTACGAGGCCTGGGAGGCGTCGGCGGCGTCGCGGGTGGCGCGCAGCCTCGCCGCGGCCCTGTCGAGTTCGCGCAGGGCCTGCGCGATGCCGGTGGTGCGGGGCAGCGCGGCGCGGGCGGCGGCGTACGCGTCGAGGGTGGCGCCCGCACGGGCCTGTGCGCGCGCCGACTCGTCGAGTCGGTCGGAGAGTTCGGCCAGCAGCGTCTCGCAGGCGGCGATCCGGGCGGCGCGCCGGCGCGCGCGGGCGGTGGCGCCGACGTACTCGGCGTGCTCCTTGGTGTGGGCACCGACCAGGACACCGGCCGCGTACCGGCCGTCGGGGCTGATCTGCGGGATCCCGGTGTCGAGTTCGCCGGTGACGGCGACGGAGCGCAGTACGGCGGTGATCCGCGCGGCCGGGATCGCGGCGTTGGCCCCGGGGCCCCCGGGGTCGTCGGCGGCGCCGGGGTTGTCGGGCCTCAGGAGATCGGCGAGGCTCGGGCCGCTCACCGGGGCGCCGGCACGGAGGTAGCCCTCGCTGTGCCCGGCCGGCACGGGGGTGTCCTCGGCGGTGAGGAGGGCGTCGAGGAGGCCCGATGCCTCCAGGGCCGCTTCCAGGCCCGCCCGCTCACGATCCGTCAACTTGTCGTCGAAGTCGACGAGTTGCCACAGCGGCACGCCGCCGTCGGGTGCCCGGTCGGCGGTGCGGCCGCGCGCGGGGGGCGGGGCGTCGTCGTGTTCGGCGGCGATCCGGGCGCGTTCGGCTTCCGCCTCGGCGCGGCGGCGCTCGATGTCGGTGCGCCGGGCGCGCAGGGAGGCGAGGGTGTCGCGCAGTTCCTGCACGGCTGGAGCGGTGGCCTCGGTGAAGGCGTCGGCGAGCGTGACCGCCTCGGCCTCGCCGGTGAGTTCGAGGGCTTCGGCGAGCCGCTCGGCGCCCTCCCCCGGCCTTCCGCCGGGGGGACCCTCCTCCCGCTCCGTTTCGGCCAGGAGCGCGCCGTGGGCCTCCGTCCACCGGCCGAGCGCCGTACGGGCCTGTTCACGGGCGGACTCGAGGACTGACTCGGCATCCGTTTCGGCGGTTTCGGCCGCCGCGACGGCCTCCTGCGCGCGGTCGAGCGAGACCCGGGCGAGGTCACGGGTCTGCTCGGCACCGCGTGCCGCCTGCTGGGCGCCGCGCACGGCCCGTACGCCCTCGTGACGGGCGGCGGCCAGCGCGGTGGAGCGTTCGGCGAGGCGGGCGGGCTCGGCGTCCGCCGGTGTCCAGGGCAGGCCGGCGGTGTGGGCGTGGTCGGCGACGGTGGTGGCGTCCCGCGAGACGGCGGCGTCGAGTTCGGCGGCGAGCCGGGCGGCGTGTTCGGCCTCGGCGCGGGCGCGCCCGGTGGCGGCCGTGCGGCGTTCGCGTTCGGCGCTCGCCTGCCGGGCGGTCTGCTCGCAGGTGCGCACCAGGCGTTCCAGGTCGGCCAGTTGTTCGATGGCCTGGTAGGCGGCGGAGGAGCGCAGCTGGTCCAGGCGGGCACGCTGGGCGGCCAGCGAGGCGTCGGCCGACTCTGCGCGCGTCTCGGCGGCGGCCTGCTGTTCGCGGGCCGCCGCCAGGTCCGCGGCGGCGGTGCGCAGTGCGGCGGCGCGCTCGGCGGTTTCGGCGCGGCGGGCGGTGAGCCGGTCCGCGGCGGTGCGGGCGTGGACCCGCAGATAGGTGGAGTAGCTCGCGAGGAAGGCACGGGTGGCGTCGTCGGCGGCGGCCAGCCCCTCCAGGGTGCGCTGCACGGACTCCATGTCGTCGAAGGAGCGGGCCGCCTCGGCGATCAGGTCGTCGTCGAGCGGGCGCAGGCCCGCGGTGAGGGTGTCGGAGAGCTTGGCCGGGTCGAGGTTCTTGGCGAGCTGCGGGCGGCGCAGCGTGAGGATCAGGGTGAGCAGCTGCTCGTACCGCTCCCGGCCGAGGCCGAACAGGCGCTGGTCGACGGCGGCGCGGTAGTCGGCCGTGGAGGCGATCAGCTCGCGTCCGAGCTCGGCGGCGAGCTGCTTCTTCGTCATCGGCCGGTCGTCGTCGGTCAGCAGCGAGAAGTCCTCGCCGACACGGCCTTCGGCGACGAAGTGCCAACGAGCCGGCGTGTCGCGGTGCCGCTGGGCGTGCAGCCCGATGCCACAGGTGACGGCCTCGCCCGTCTCCCGGTGGGTGAACTCGATCCAGACGTAGCCGAGCGCGCTGTCCTGCCCGCGGAAGAGCAGGTTGGACTTCATCGTGCGGTCCTCGGCGGCGAACGGGTTGAGCCGCTTGGGGTCGATGCGGCCGTCGAGGACGAACGGGAAGAGGACTTCCAGGGCCTTGGTCTTGCCGGATCCGTTGGGGCCGCGCAGCACCAGCCAGCCGCCGGCGAAGGAGAACTCCTCGTCCCGGTAGTCCCACAGGTTGATGATCCCGGCACGGGTGGGGACATAGCGGGCGGCCGAGGCGGAGGCGGGAGCGGGGGCGGGAGCAGGCGTGCTCACGGAGTCGGTTCCTTGGCGGTCTCGTCGGCGAACAGGGCGGTCTGGGCGGCGAACAGGGCGGTCTGGGCGGGCGGTCGGGCCGCGGTACGGGTCTTCACCCGGGCGGTGACCCCGCGGTAGCGGGCGAGCAGGGGAAGGGCGAGGGCTCCGCCCTCGACCCGGGCGATCAGCGACATGGCGGCCAGCAGGTCGAGAGCCTGGTCGAGCAGCCGGTCCGGGTCGCCGCGCAGGTCGGCCGCGAAGCCCGCACCGTACTCGGCGGTGATCTCCTTGAGCCTGCCTCGGAGCCAGGAGTCCGTGACGAAGGGATACCGGGTCTCCGCTTGTCCCTCTCCCTCCTCGTCGCGCGTCTCATGCGGCTCGTACCCCTCGTACGCGGCTGCCCCGTCGGGTGCGGCGAACTCGGTGATGACCGAGCGTGTCGGGAGGGCGCCGTCGATACGCCGGGCGCGGGCCGTGAGGCGTTCGGCGGCGGTGGGCGCGGGCAGCAGTTCGAGGGCGTGCCGTCCGGTGCGCTGCACGGCGGCGCTGATCCGGGCGGCGAGGAGCAGCGCGGCCTGCGCGACCGTGCCGCCGCCGGGGAAGCGGATGTCGGACAGCCTGCCGGAGGTGTCGATGAGTGCCACGCCCTCGGCCCGCCGCTCCACCGCCAGCCCGGTCAGGCGCTCCAGGTCCTCGGCGAGGGCGGGTGCCCGCAGCTGTCCCAGAAGTCCGCTGTCGGCGTCGGCGTAGTACGCGACCGGGTTCTCCAGCACCAGGCGGCGGGCGCGGCGGGCCTGGTCACGGCGCTGGGCGGCGCGGCCGGCGGACATGCCCAGCGCGCCGGCGGAGTCGAGGAGCGCGGTGACGGAGGTCAGGTGCTGCAGCACGCGGGTCGGGTGGTGGACGGCGAGGAGGATCTCGCGGTCGATGTCGTACAGGGCCTCGGCGCGCTCGGGATCGCCGGCCCAGGCGGTGGCGGAGCCGTCGGCGAGGGTGAGCGCGCCGCGCTCGGTGAGCCAGGTGACGGCGTCGACGAAGGCGTCCCGGTCGGGCTTGCGCGCGGTGTCGAGCCCGAGCCCGTCGACGCGTACGGCGTCGGCGGCGACCGCGTCGGCCAGCTCGCCCAGCGCCACCTGCGCGCCGTGGCGGCCCAGGGCCGCGAGGGTGAGGACGAGGTAGGCGTAGCGGCGGCGGTCGAAGGGGCGTCCCGCGCGGGTGAGGGCCGGACGGGTGGCGTCGAGGCCGTCCTGGGCGCGCTGCAGCCGGGCGGTGTCGGCGGTGGTGACGAGCCGGTAGCCGAACACCTCCATCAGATCGGTGCGCAGCTGCGCGGCCCAGCGGCGCACGGTCGCCAGCGCCGTCCTGTCCGGGTACCCGGGCGTGACCAGCGGATGCCGCAGTACGAGCCGTACCGCCTTCTGGTAGTCGGCGAGTTCGAGCGGGGAGACGCCCTCCGCGACGCGGCTCATACGGTCCTGCCCTGCTCGTGGGGCGGCCCCAGGACGTCGGAGCGGGCGGGTAGGACCTTCATGCGGTTCATGTGGTTCATGTGGTTCGTCGGGTTCGTGGGGTTCATGCGGTGACCTCCAGGCGCAGACCGTCGAGGTGGAGGCGACCGCGTACGGTGTCGACGGTGGTGGAGCCCTCGGCGGGGGTGAGGGTGAGCCGTACCCCGTGGGCGGCTCCGGAGGAGGCGGTGACCAGGCGGCTGGCGGGGACACGGGCGGCGAGCGCCACGTCCAGCAGGGCGAGCAGGGCCCGCGTCTCGGGCTCGTCGAGCGTCCGGCCGTACACGCCGTCCGACGCCAGGGCGTTCGCGGCGCTGCGCCGCTCGGCCTGCTCCTTCACCTGCTCCGCGCGGAGCAGGGCCCGCCGGTCGTCGTTGCGTTCGATCCGGCCGGGGCCGTGCAGCGCGGGGGTGCGGCCGGACTGGACCAGGGTGCGGGCGAGTTCGACCGGCTCGGCCTCCCACCAGGACGTACGCCCGGGGATCTGCTCGGGATCGGCGTACGGGACGGCGATGTGGCGGGGCGCGCCGAGCCCGAAGACCGCCTGGAACAGGGCGTGCGCGTCCTCGTCGCTCTCGCAGGAGGTGAACCACTGTGCGAGGTGGCGCAGTTGGCTCTCCCGGCTCACCCCGCCCCGGCGCGCCTCGGTGACCCGGCGCAGCAGGGCGAGGACGGAGCGGATCGCGGTGACGGTGGCGTCCTGCAGCCGCTCGGTCTCGCTGTGCTCGCGCTCCGCGAACCAGTGGACGATGCCGTCCCACCGGTGCCGCCAGTCCGCCAGGCGCTCGGCGGGGCTGCGGAAGAGCCGCTCGTCGGCCTCGGCCGCGTACTCGATCATGCGGTCCACACCGGTGGCCGCCGCCTTCTCGACGGCCTCCGCGAGCAGCGGGGCGTAGCGCCCGAGTTCGGCGGTGAACTCCCGCATGTGGGCGAGCAGCGTGTCCTTGTGGGCGAGGAACACCTCGGGCCGGGTGTCGTTGGTGCGCGCCAGGTCGCCCAGCATGAGGTAGAAGCGGGCGGCGCGCTGCGCCATCTCGTTCAGCACGGAGTCGAGACGGCCGAGCTTGCGGTAGACCTCCTCGGCGTCCCCCGCGGCGTTGGCCTCGGCCAGCGCGTGCAGGTCGCCGAGGATGTCGGGGAAGACGAGACGGGAGAGCTGGGCGTCCTCCAGGCGCGCGCCGAGTACGTCCTCCACGGCCCGGTACGCCCGGTATCCGGCCTGCGTGAACTGGTACACGTAGTGGCGGTTGCGGTACTCGGCGAGGTTCGCGGCGCGCGTCCCGTCGTACGACCGGTCCAGGACCTGCCAGTCCGCGAGCGCGTCGAGCAGCGGCTGAACGCCGGCCACTCCGCCGACGGCGCCCGCGGCGGGATGGTCGGCGGTGAGCCGCTCGAGCAGTCCCACCGCGTCCGAAACGTGCAGCAGCACCTGGTAGTTGGCGCGTCCGCGGTCGAAGGCACGCAGCAGCCACAGGTATTCGTGGCGCTTCTCGGCGGCGGCGAAGTGGAACAGCCGCAGCCGGTCGTCGAGGGAGAACGCGTCGATACCGAACGCGCCCTCGTCGACGGGCTCCGGGACATCCGGCTCCGGGACATCCGGCTCCGGGGCGTCGGGCTCGTCACTCACGGGTCTGGCGGCTTCCTCACTGCGGCTGGTACACGGTGCGTACTGCGGCTGGCACACGTTCTCACCCCGGCCGGACAGCCGGGATTCCGCACCAGTCTGCCGCACTCGCACCAGTGCGGGTAACCCGCTCTCCAGCCCACACCCCCTGTGCTACCTTGCGCCCTCCTCACGCCCCGTAGGGCGCGGGAGACGGGTCTCCCGCGCCCTGGTGCCCCGGTTGCGGATCCTGGACGAGGGAGCGACTGGGACGGCTGACCGTTCCCACCGCGGGCTGCCCCGGCGCCGAGTGTGCGCGCCGGACATCAGGTGTCGAAGTGCGCGTGCGGAGAGAGGGTTCCACCGAGGGCGGCGACTGAACGTAACGTCGGGGCGCCGCCCCGACGCATGGTCCGCCTGTGTCGATCACCTGCGCCAACTCGGTCTGACCGGGGCCGACGAGAGACACGAAAGGGAGCGGACTGCCCTCACACCGGCATGACCCGAACGTCATGCTGAGGGGTCCACTTGTCCCGCGTCACCAGGGTCATCCCTTCGATCTGCGCCTGGGCGACCGGTATCCGGTCGAAGGGGTCCCGGTGATGCGCCGGAAGCCGGCCTGACCCACCCCATGCCCGGCGGTGACGGGCAGGCCGGTGAACGGGCTGTCGCGTACCCGCTAAGGCCAGGCCTTCCGGGCCTTCTTCCGTGCGGGCCGCCACACGGATGGGGAGGCCACGCGCCGTCCCCGTCCCGGGGTCGTCCGGGTCGACGGAGGCGCGGGCGAGGTGCGGACGACGAGCTCGACCGGTGGGTCGCTCGCCAGTAGGGCTTCTGCGTGCGGCTCCTCGACGGCGTGCACGAGGAGACCGAGCCCCGACCGCGCCACGGCGTCAAAGGGCTGACGCAACCGTGGCCAGCCCGAGGTGGACGGACCCCGCCGTCACAGGGGCACGTGGGCCGGGTTTGTGTAACCGTTTGGGGCGACTGTGACGTAAGTGTTGACGGGCAGGGGACGGGACCTTACTTTCTGGCCGAAGTTCCGAACCTGGTTCGATAACTCGAACAACGGAGACCTTCGGATCGACTGACGAAGGGACGACGACAGTGATCCGCACCCGCGCGGGAGTCCGCACACGCAGAGGGGGATGGACGGCGATGGTCATCGCCGCACTCACCCTGCTGCTGGGCGCCACCATCCAGCCCGCCTCCGCCGCCGACGGGCGGCCGTTCACCAACCCGGTCAAGTCGCAGAAGGGCGCCGATCCCTGGATCGAGTTCCACAACGGCAACTACTACTTGATCAGCACGTCCTGGTCCGACGTGCTGACCATGCGCAAGTCGCCCACCCTCGCCGGGCTCGCCACGGCGCCCAGCGTGCAGGTGTGGAAGGACACCGACACCTCTCGGGGCTGCAACTTCTGGGCTCCCGAGATGCACTTCTTCAACAACAAGTGGTACGTGTACTACGTCGGTGGCGCCTGCGTCAGCGACTACCTCGGCACCCAGCGCTCCCACGTGCTGGAAAGCGTGGGCTCCGACCCCATGGGGCCGTACATCTACAAGAACAAGATCAAGCCCACCGGCTCGGACCCCTGGCTCATCGACGCCAGCGTGCTGGAGGTCGGCAGCAACCTGTACATGGTGGGCAGCGCCAACACCACCAACGGCACCCAGAACCTCGTCATCGCCCCGATGAGCAACCCCTACACCGTCAGCGGCACGCTGCGCACCATCTCGCAGCCCACCCTGAGCTGGGAGCGCCAGGGCGGCACGGTGAACGAGGGCCCGGAGGCGCTGCAACGGAACGGCAAGACGTTCCTGGTCTACTCCGCCAGCGGCTGCTGGACCCCCGACTACAAGCTGGGCCAACTGGAACTGACCGGCAGTGACCCGCTGCAGGCCTCCTCCTGGACGAAGAAGCAGACCCCCGTATTCCAGCGGAACAGCGCGACCAACGTCCACGGCCCCGGCCACAACGGCTTCTTCACCTCGCCGGACGGCACGGAGAACTGGATCGTCTACCACGCCCGCAACGACACCTCGACGGACGGCTGCGACAACAACCGCACCACCCGCGCGCAGAAGTTCACCTGGAACGCGGACGGCACACCGAACTTCGGCACCCCGGTCGCCCTCGGCACGACACTGCCCGGCCCCTCCGGCGAGACGGCGGCCACCCCGACCGCGTACACCCTGGTCAACCGCAACAGCGGCAAGTGCCTGGACGTCGAGGGCGGCAACACCGCCAACGGCACCAACATCTTCCAGTGGACCTGTAACGGCAGCAGCGACAACCAGAAGTGGCGGATCGAGGACCTCGCCGACGACACCAGCCGACTGGTGAACGTCAGGACCGGCAAGGCCATGGACACCACCAACTGCGCGACCGACAACGGCACCGACATCCGCCAGTGGTCCTGGCTGGACAACGACTGCCAGCGGTTCCGCCTCGTCCACACCGCCACCGGTGACTACGTGCGGATCGTGAACGAGAACAGCGGCAAGGTCGCCGACGTGGCCGACTGCGGCACCGGCAACGGCACCGACGTACGCCTCTGGTCCTGGCTGAACAACGACTGCCAGCAGTGGCAGCTCAGGCCCGTCAGTTGACGGACCGGATGAGCGGACCACGGTCCCGGTACCCGCTGCGGGTCCCGGGACCGTGGTGTGTCGCGCGTACGGCGGGAGTGCCCGGACACTCCCATGGCGGCCGACCGGCCGTTCCACCGGGTCAGCCGGCCGTACGGTGACACTCAGCCGACCGCCGAAAGGCTCTTGGCCGCAGGGGCCCACCCGCCCCGTCCCCACCCACGCCGCCGTCCCCGTACCGTCCGGGGGTCCTGCGCGGACGCCCCGGGCCAACAGCCCCGGGCCACCATCTCGTGGGCGTCCGGGCTCTGGGGAGCGCGGGCTGCTGGACTACGAGATCACCTCGGCCGCCTTCGGGCTGGCCCGCGGCCGGCGAGGGGGCAAGCCGAAGATCGCGGAAAGGAGGCCCTGAAGGCGATCACCGACTACCAGACCCTCGCTCTCGACCCGCACCCCACGCTGGTCCTATGGCAGCGCGTACGCGAACTGTCGAACAACCTCTCCGTCTACGACGCGCATTACGTGGCCCTCGCCGAGAGCTTCGGCGTTCCGCTGATCACCAGCGACGCGAGGATCGAGCGCAGTGGAGCAGCACGCTGCACGATCGAGACCTTCGAGGCTCCAGCACCTGACCCCAGCACCAGGGCGGTTTCAGAGTCTTTGGGCCCGACACGGCGGTCGGCGGCGCCGGTTCCGGCCACTTCGTACGGCATCGTGGCCGGTCAGCGATGGTGCACCGGCTCGGCAGGAAGATCTCTGGGTATAGTGCAGGCGTTTCGGAGAACCGGCGGCGGCCCGGAGTGGTCGACCTTACGCGCAACCTCGCGCTCATCGACGCCCGCGACCCTGGCGGACCCCCGATGACCACATCACTGAGGAGGCCGGCATGGAACCCGTCACGCTGATCACCGGTGGCTCGACCGGAATCGGCGCCGCCACCGCCCGCGCCCTGCTCAAGCAGGGCCAGCGCGTGGCCGTCACCGGACGTGACGCGGACAAGCTGGCCTCCTTCGCCGCTTCGGCCGGAGCGGACGGACGGCTGCTGACGATCACCGGCGACACCAGCGACGAGCACGACGTCGCCTCCGCCGTGCGCCACGTGGTGGACGCGTGGGGCCGGCTGGACAACGTCATCGCCAACGCCGGTTTCTCGCTGCCCGGCAACCTGGAGAGCCACGCCCCCGAGGACATGCGCGCCATGGTCCTCACCAACGTCCTGGGCCCGGCCCTGCTCGTGCGGGAGGCCCTGCCGCACCTCAGGGAGTCCAAGGGCCGGATCGTGATCATCGGTTCGGTCGCCGGGGTTCGCAACACGCCCGGCAACCTGTACTCGGTCACCAAGTGGGCCGCGCACGCGCTGGCCGAGAACACCCGGCTGCTGGTCGGCAAGGACGGGGTCGGCGTGACCGTCGTCGCCCCCGGGGTGGTGGACACCCCGTTCTGGGACCAGCGCGGCGGCACCCCCGAGGCGACGCCGTCGATGACCGCCGAGCAGATCGCGGACACGATCGTCTTCGCCGTCAACCAGCCCGCGGGCGTGGACATCAACCACATCACCATGCGGCCGGCCGGGCAGCTCGGCTGACGCCGCGCTCCCGACAACCATACGAAAAGGCGCCCTCGGCCCCCGCCGCGTACCACGCGGTGCGGGCCGAGGGCGCCTTCGGGCGTCCGGGTGGACGCGCGGCGTCAGGCGGAGAGGTGGGCACACCCACACCCGGGAAGGACCACCCCGGACCGCTCGAAGCCGGCCACGGTTGGCGCCCCCATCAAGGCCATGACCTCCTCAAACTCGCCCATGAGCAGCCGCAGGACGTCCGCGACGCCCTCCGCGCCGGAGTGGGCGAGCCCCCACAGGGCCGGGCGTCCGACCATCACCGCGTCCGCGCCCAGGCACAGGGCCTTGGCGATGTCGGCGCCGTGCCGGACCCCGCCGTCGAGGACGACCGCGCACCGCCCGGCGACGGCGTCCACGATCTCGGCGAGGGCATCGGGGGCGCTGCGGGAGAAGTCCAGCTGGCGCCCGCCGTGGTTGGAGACGACCAGCCCAGAGACGCCGTGCTTGACGGCCAGTTCGGCGTCCTCACCGGTGAGCACGCCCTTCAGCACCACGGGCAGGGAGGTCACCTCGCGCAGCCAGGCGAGGTCCTCCCAGGTGATCGAGGCGTCGAACTGCTCCTTGGAGTGCCGGGCGATGGCCGACTCCCCGTCCCGGCCGCCGTGCGAGGCGGCCATCACGTCGTGCGCCACATTGACCGCCCGGATGCCCGGGGGCACCGCGAACCCGTTGGCGGCGTCCCGGGGACGGAACGCCACCCTGGGCGCGTCGATGGTGAGGACCAGCGCGCGGAAACCGGCGGCCCCGGCCCGGCGGATCAGGTCCACCAGGAGGTCGCGGCGCTTGAGCCAATACAGCTGCAGCCACAGCGGGCCGGTGGCCGCGGCGGCGATGTCCTCCAGCGTCCGGCTCGCGAACATGCTGACCGTGAACAGGGCGCCGGCCTCACCCGCCGCCCGCGCCGTCGCCACCTCACCCTCCGGGTGGGCGAGTTGGTGGTACGCCATGGGGGCGATGCCCAGGGGGGCGGCGAGGTCCGCCCCGAGCAGCTCGGTGCGGGGGTCGCAGTGGGAGACGTCGACGAGACAGCGAGGCCGCAGCCGGATCCGGTCCAGGGCCTCCCGTCCCGCCGCCAGCATCGACTCGGTGCCGCTGCCACCCGCGAAGAAGTCCCACACCGGTCGCGGCAGCCGCTCCTTGGCCGCTGCCTCGTACGCGCGCAGCGCCAGCACCACATTTTCTCCGTTCGCCGTACTCGACAAGGGGTTCGGGACACCGGCCGTCAGGCGGCGGTGCCGGTGCTCTGCGCGGTGATGAAGGCGGCCAGCCTGGCCATGCCCTCGGTGATGGCCTCCGGGCTCTGCGCGCTGCACGACAGGCGCAGTTGGTGGGTGCCGCCGCCGTCCAGGTGGAAGTCGCTCATCGGCGTCCACAGCACGCCGTAGGCGCGCGCGGACAGCTCCAGGGCCTTGTGGTCGGCGGCGAAGGGCACCGTGACGACGGCGAAGAAGCCGCCGTCCGGACGGTTCCAGGAGATGCCGAGCTCGGCCCGGCGCTCCGCGGGGAAGTGCCGCTCCAGCTCGTCGAGGAGCGTGTCCATGTTCGTGCGGTAGTACGCGATGGCTCCGGCGTTCGCCTCGCGCAGCCGGCAGTCGCTCTCGATGAGCAGTCCGCCGATGACGGCCTGGCTGACGGCCGAGGTGTTGACGGTCGTCATGCTCTTGATCTTGGACAGCTCGTCGGCGAGCAGCGAGCGCCGGCCGCCCGGGCCGATGACCTCCTGGTCGGCGATGACGTAGCCCACCCGGGCCCCGGGCAGCGCCGTCTTGGCGAAGGAGCCCAGGTGCACCACGCGGCGGCCCGTGTCGAGGGCCTTGAGCGTGGGGCGGGCGGAGCCGGTCCGTACGAAGAAGCCGTAGGGGTCGTCCTCCAGGACGAGCAGGTCCTCCTCCTCGGCCACCCGCAGCAAGCGCTCGCGGTCCGGGAGGCTCATGCTGGTGCCGGACGGGTTGCCGAAGTCCGGGACGACGTAGAAGGCCCGGACACGTTCGCCGGCTTCCCTGGCGGCCCGCACGGCCGCCGACACGGCCTCCGGGCCAGGACCGGCGGGGCCCTCGGGCACGGGCCGCAACCGGATGCCCAGGAGCCGGGCCACGCCGGTGATGCCCACGTAGCACGGCGAGCTGACCAGCAGCGTGTCCTCGGGAGCGGCGAAGAGCGCCCGCAGGATGAGGAGCATGGCCTCCTGGCAGCCGGTCGTCACCACGACGGCTTCCGGGGAAACCTCGATCCCCTCGTCGTTGGCGACCGTCCGGGCGATCAGCTCGTGGATGATCCCGTTGGTGCGGCCGTACTGGAACAGCTGGGTGCGCACCTGGTCGCGCGACCAGCCCAGGGTCTCTTCCAGGTGGCTGGTGTACGTGTGCAGGTGGCGCGCGAGGTCCTCGGGCTCGAAGTCGCCCTCGGTGGGCCGACCGGGCGCGAAGGAGATGGCCTGCGGGAACCGGCCGACGACCTCGTTGAGGAAGTTCATGGCGTCGAGGACCGGGTCGCTGAGCGACCCGTGCAGCTCGTCGAGCGCCAGGGCGTGCGGGGACGGCAGGGCGGCTTGTGTCACCGCTCAGACTCCTCTCGGCGCGGCCGCGTAGGCCGTGCTCAGGGTGGGGGCCGCGGTGGGTGCGGGGATCCGGGCCCGGCCCTGTACGCCGCGGACCAGGGCCGTGGTGAGCCGGTCCGTGTGGACACGCTGCTGCTCCGGCTCGTGGGCGGTGCCCAGGCCCCGCAGGGCGTCGACCACCTGGTACAGGTCCTGGGCGAAACCGGCGAGGACGTCGGCGACGGCCACGGCGTTGGAGCCGAGGATGTCGGTCCACAGGTCGGCGCTGCCCGCGGCGAGGCGGGTGATGTCCTGCAGTCCCTGTCCGGCGAGCCCCAGCTGGGACGGGTCGCCGTGCAGTAACTGCCCCGCGAGCAGGCTCGACACCAGGTGCGGGGCGTGCGAGGTGAGCGCCACCGCGCGGTCGTGCTCGGCATGGGCCATCACGACCGGCCGGGCGCGACACAACTCGGCCAGGCGCCTGGCGCGTTCGACGGTCTGCGCCCGGGTGTGCGCGGAGGGGGTGAGCACCCAGGGCCGACCGTGGAACAGGTCGTCCCGGGCGGCGAGCGGGCCGGACTGCTCCCGGCCGCCCATGGGGTGCCCGCCGACGAAGCGGGTCAGGTCGCAGCCGGCCTGGTCCGCTTCCCGCTGGGGCAGTTCCTTGATGCTCGCGGCGTCCGTGAAGTCGTGGGCGAGTCGCCGCAGTTGGTGTTCCTTCAGCGCCGCCGCGACGTGCCGCGGTGGTACCGCGATGACGGCCAGGTCGACCGGGCTACGAGGTGTTCCTGCGATTCCGGCGCCGAGGTCCGCGGCGGTGCGCGCCGCTTCCGGGTTCGCGTCGATCAGGTAGGTGGTCACGCCCCGGCCCCGAAGGGCCAGGGCGATCGAGGTACCGATCAGGCCGGTTCCGACCACTGCGGCACTTCGCATCAGTGGTGGCTCCACAGGAGCGGGAGATACTCGGGGTCGCTGTAGTCGGGGGTGCCCTCGGCGGTGCGCCGCACGAGCACGTCGTGGTTGTAGTTGACCTGGGTGCCGTCCGAGCGGAAGAAGTCGCGGTAGCGGTTCTCGCCGTCCTGCAGGTGGAAGGAGATGGCGCGGCGCGGGCGGTCGCTGACGTTGGCACCGCTGCCGTGG
Organism: Streptomyces sp. TG1A-60; assembly: GCF_037201975.1. Lineage (NCBI taxonomy): Bacteria > Bacillati > Actinomycetota > Actinomycetes > Kitasatosporales > Streptomycetaceae > Streptomyces > Streptomyces sp. TG1A-60. The sequence continues at coordinate 3,547,723 of NZ_CP147520.1, forward strand.
TAGGTGCGGCAGTGGTGGAAGTTGACGTGGCCCTTGGGGATGAAGACCGGGATCTTGTTGACCTCGACCCCGTTGAAGGCCGCGTTGTCCTCCAGCATTTGATCCAGCTCGGAGGAGTCGCGCTCGGCGAAGTGCAGGGAGGTGGCGTCGTTGTCGGCCGTCTCCTTCCACAGGTGGCTGCCGTCGACCATCGTGATGGTGCCCATCTCCTCACCGCAGTCGTGGAAGGGGATGAACGCGGTCAGCATCCGCTCGGAGGTGGAGGTGGACCAGTAGTGGCGGTCGAAGTGCCAGGGCACGATGTTCGACTGCTCCTGCGCCACCGGGGGCTTGTAGATGAGCGTCGACTGGAACACCCGGATCTGCTCGGCCTCGGCCAGGCGCGCGGCGACGGCGCCCAGCAGCGGCTTGCGCAGGATGCGGCCTATGGTGTCGTCCTCGTAGTGGATGTAGTCGTTGTGCCGCTGGACGTCGCCCTTCTCCGGCTCCCAGTAGGCCAGCTTGGGCGGGCGTACCGGCAGGGTGCGGTCGCGGTGGCCGGCGTAGAAGCGCTCGCTGGCGGCCTCCAGCTGCTCGACCTCGTCGTCGGTGAACAGCTTCTTCGACAGGTACCAGCCGTGCTCGGCGTAGAAGACGACGTCCTCGTCGGTCGGGAGCAGCGCGCGCTCCTCGTCGGTGAGGGTGAAGCTCTGGGCGTCCTGGATGGTCATGGTCTTCCTTACAGGTGCGTGGATCGGTGCAGGGACGGCGCGCGGAGCCGGGTCAGGAGACGGCCTTCTCGCGGGCGACCGCCTCGTAGAGCGCCTTGATGTTGCCGCTGCCGAAGGTGCGGGCGCCGTGCCGGTCGATGACCTCCCAGAAGTACGTCTTCCGTACGTGCTGGGACTGGGTGAAGATCTGGAACACCTGGCCCCAGTGGTCCTCGTCGATCAGGACGTTGGTCCGGCGCAGGTCCTCGACCTGGAGGTTCGGGCGCTCGAAGCGCTCCTGGAGCTGTTCGTAGTACGAGCCCGGTGTCTGCAGGAAGCTGACGCCCCGCTTCTCCAGGGTCTGCACGGTGCCCACGATGTCGTCGCAGAGCAGTGCCAGGTGCTGCACACCGGCGCCGCCGTGGCGGGCCAGGAAGGTGTCGATCTGGCCGGGCTCACGGTCGGTGACCGGCTCGATCAGAGTGAAGGTCACCTTGCCGGACGGGCTCTGGACGACCTTGGAGTCCATGGCCTGGGTGCCGACCTCGATGAACTCCTCGAAGATCTGCGAGAAGCCGAAGACCTTCTCGTAGAACGCGACCGTGGGGCGCAGCCGGCCGGCGGGCAGGCAGATCGCCGCGTGGTCCACGGTGCTGAGCAGCTCCTCGCCCGCCTCGGGATCGGCGGCGATGATGTCCATCACGCCGGGCAGGAAGTGCTCGCGGTCGCCGGTGCGCTGGACGAACCGGTGGGCGACGTCGCCGAAGCCCAGGACCGTGGCGGTGACCACCTCGGTGCCGTCCTTGCTGTGGACGGTGGGCTGCTCGACGGCGGTGGCGCCCCGCTCGACGGCCACCTCGAAGGCCTTGGCGGCGTCGCTGACCTCGAAGGCGATGTTGGCGACACCGTCACCGTGCTGCATCACGTAGGACGCGGCCGGGTGGGTGGGGTTGAGGGCGGAGGTGAGGACGACCTCGATGCCGCCCTGGCGCAGCAGCAGCGAGCGGTAGTCGGTCTGCCCGGTCTCGGGACCGGCCTGGCCGCAAATACGGAAGCCGAAAGCGGTGCAGAGGTAGAACGCGGACTGCTGGGCATCTCCGACGTAGAACTCGACGTGGTCTACGGCCCCGATATCCATGCAAAACCCTTCTGTTTTCATGTTCGAGCAGGAGAAAGTCGAGATGTTTTCAGGGAGTGGCGAGCGGGCGAATCGAGAGATTCGGCCCCGAACATCGCTCTAGAGAGTGGAGAACTCGTTCAGCGGCGACCAGACACCGTAGTCGCCCCGACGGTAGAGAAGTGGCTCACGCGGGAAGACTGCGGCGCCTTCCACCCGGCCTATGACAAGCCAATGATCGCTCGCCTCGATCGCATTTTCAACCCTGCATTCCGCAAAGCCGAGCGAGACTTCGATAAGCAGCGGCGCGCCTTCGGCAATATCCGAGGGGCGCCATTCGACATGTGCGAACTTATCCGTGGCCTTGCTCGCGAACACCTGAGAGGCGTCGCGCCCGGACGAGGAGAGGAAGTTCACCGCGAACGCCTGCGACGAAATGATCGCCGGCAGTGTGCGGGACTCCTTGCCGACGGAGACCAGCAGCGTCGACGTCGTCGCCGACACCGCGCAGACGGCGTTGCTGGTGAAACCGTACGGCTCACCCTTTCCGTCCGTTGCCGTCACGATGGCGATCGGGGTCGGGAACGAGCCAAAGAGTTCGCTGAAGCGTACAGAACCGACGTCCATCAAGTTCCTCCGCGGAACAGCTCGTGAATCTTTTTCGGGCAGGCCGAAGAAACCAACGGCCAGTGATGGTGTTTTTGTAACCGTCGCCGCCTCTTCGCGGCGGCGGTTATTCCGCGGTCGCGCCCGCGAGAGTCGCCTCACGTGCGGCGATCGCGCGGCCGAAAGCCCGGATCGTCAGCGGCAGCATGAACGCACTGAACGCGGTGAGCGCCACGGCCAGTATCAGGACGAGTTGTTGCGGTCCCAGATTGGATCCGGAGGCGGCCACCAGAAGTCCCGCGATGGGCATGGCCAACATATTGAGCAGGTAGAACGGCCCCATCACCTTTCCGAGGTGTTCTTGGGGAAGGACCTTGATGCGCTGCGTCCGGTTGAAGACGTTGAAGTACGTCACTCCGACCATGGCCGCCACGAACGCCGGGGCGTACAGCAGCATGGAGGAGGCGAAGCCGATGAGCAGCAGACAGGAGCAGAGCAGGGCGAGGCCGAAGATCCCGAGCATCCGCACGTTGACGTACCGGAGCAGGAACGGGATGACCAGGAGGTTGACGATCCCCAGCACGCCGATACAGATGTTCAGCAGGGCGAACGCCGACTCCGGGGCGCGGAACACACCCGTGACCAGTGCGACGTTGGCGGCGAGCACCACGGCGAAGACCAGGTTGATCGAGAAGTTGAGCGAGGCCAGCAGGACCAGCGGCCTGCTGCGGACCAGCAGGGACCAGCCCAGCCGGAGTTCGGCGACGATCTCCGCGGCTCCGCCGCCGCTGCTGGGGATGCGCAGCCCGCGCGGCAGGGGCAGCCAGCAGGCGGCGGCGACGGCGAAGACCGCCGCGGCGGCGCCGAGCAGCCAGACCTTGTCGATGAACGCCACGCCCAGCATCGCCAGGGCGGGACCGACGGCCATCGCCGAGACCTCCATGCTCTGCACCACGCCCTGGATCTTGGCCAGTTCGGTGCCCTTGGCCAGCTGGGGCACGACCTTCTCCACGGACATGCGCACCGGCGCCATCAGCAGCGAGAGCAGTGGCGCGGCTGTCATCAGGATGGGCGTCAGCAGTGAGGGCGCGGCCAGACAGCCGACGAGGGCGCCGCCGAGGACGACGGCCCGGCCGGCCGTGACGACGGAGAACAGCCGCGGCCCGCCGTCACGGTCGGCGAGGAGACCGGCGAAGGGGTACGCGAGGAGGGCCGGGAGCCACTCGATCGCGTAGGCGAGGCCGAGGGCCGACACATCCTTGGTGTCCTGGAAGATGAGCAGCGGGATGGCGAACATCACCATCTGCTCGGCAACGACCCCGAGAAGGACACCGCAGGCGAAGAGCCGTCGGTGCAGCACGGATCGCGTGGTCATAAGATCGATCGCTCCCTTGTGCTCGGCCGGGAGCGGCCCGGCCCGAGACTCCTCACTGCGACACCGGAACGGTTTCGATGTGGAAATCGGCGATGATCTTCCGGATGTCCTCCTCGACGGCCGGCTCGTCGCCGGTGAAGATGAACCGCCCGCTGTGCACCGCGTCATAGCTGCCGCCGGGCTCCATCACCTCGCCCGGGGCCGGCACCAACTCCCGCCAGATCGTGGCGAAGCGGTCCCGCATGGAGGTCGCCGAGACGACCTCGGCCGGCAGTCCGGCGGGCTTCGGGATGATCAGCCAGCCGCCGGACGGGTCGCCCGTCTGCGGCGGGACCGTCGCCCGACCCTCGCACAGGGCGTCCAGCCAGAGCTCGAAGAGGTTGACCCCGAAGAGCTTGTCCGTGAGGTACGGCACCTCGGCCCCGCCGATGCGGCCCGCGATCTCCAGGAACACCAGGTCCCCGTCGGGCGTGACGAAGAGTTCCAGGTGGAACGGCATGGAGGTCATGCCCAGACCCGACACGCAGCGCCGGGCGAACTCGTGCACACGGGCGCGCAGCGGGGAGTCCTGGACGACGACCGAGCCGAGCGGCTGCCCGCCGGCCTCGAAGGCCAGGCAGTCGTTGATGTAGCGGGACACCGCCATGAACGGGATCCCGGCGTCCTCGTCCGCGAACCCGTCGACGTGGTAGATCGCGCCTTCGACGAACTCCTCGAGCTCGTAGTCGCCGAGGTCGACCTCCGACAGCAGCGCGGTGAGCGCGGCCTCGTCCTCGACCCGGTGCACACCCATGCTCGCGGCCCCGGACACCGGCTTGAGGATCAGCGGGAACCCGGTTGCCCGGGCGAACTCCAGCGCGGACTCGGCGCTTCCGCAGGCGTCGAAGCGGGGCACTCGGACGCCCGCCTCGGCGACGAGCTCCTTCATCCGCAGCTTGTCGCGGTAGACCGCGACGTCCTCCGGGCGGGGCCCGGGGATGCCGAGCGCCACGCGGACCTCGGCCGCGATGCCGAGGGTGAACTCGGAGACGGCGATCAGCCGGTCGACCGGGCCGGCCTCGTCCGCGACCCGGCGGACCGCGTCGCGCAGCGCCTCGAAGTCGTTGACGTCCTCGATCTGGACGGTGCTCGCGATCCGCTCGGGATCGGCAAGGATCCCGGTGGCGCCGACCGCGTCGACGACGTAGCTGACGCGGTGCCGCTCATGGTCGATGAGCTCCTCGAAGCGGCCCATCGAGAAGTCCCAGCGCGGCCCTTTCGTGAACCGCGGCCAGCGGTTGACGACGACAATGTGCATGGCTCACTCCTCCGTCGCCACGGAAACCGTCTTGATCGACAGGGTTCGCCGGACGAACTCGATGGCTTCTTCCAGCTCCTCGCGCGAGTCCGCGACGAGCACCGCGTACCCGGTGCGCTGCAGGGAGGAGGAGGTCCGCTGGACGGTGTCGCCGGCCTTCACCTTGGCGGCGGCGTCCACGACGGCGGGGTGCGCGCGGACCTCGTCGAGGCCGTCGACGGCGATCACCTCGCCGGGGTCGGAGACCACGAAGAGACTGGCCGTGAACTTCACCGGCCCCTCGGGCGGCGGCGGCAGCTCGTCACCGACGACGAGCCGCAGCACCAGCTCGAACCAGTCCATCCCGTACGCCAGGGAGCACAGCTCCATGATGTAGTCGCCTGGCGTGCGGACCGCGACCTCCATCACCGAGGGGCCAGAGCTCGTCATCCGGAATTCCAGGTGCACGATGCCGGTGCGCATCCCGATGGCGGCGATGACGGACCGACCCAGTTCGGCGACCTGCTCGGCCTCGGCGGGCGGCAGGGACACCGCGGCCCGGTGCTCCAGTTCGACGAAGTTGGGCGCGCCCGTGGTGGTCTTGGCGGTCAGGCTCGCGAACCAGACCTCGCCGTCGCGGACCAGGGCCTCCCAGCTGTACTCGGGGCCCTCGACCGCGGTCTCCACCAGCAGCGGCCGCTCCGAGGCGCGTCGTGCCGCCGCGGCGTCGAAGGCGGCGGCGTCGGTGACGAGTTCGACGCCGTCGCTGCCGGCCGACGACAGCGGCTTGATCACCACGGGGAGGCGGGCCTTGGCCCACTCGGCCGCCCCGGCCAAGTCGTTGGTGAGGAGGTAGTCGGGCTGGCCGATCCCGTGGGCGCGGAACCGCCCGCGCTGCAGTGCCTTGTTCCGCGAGACCACGGCCGCCCTCAGGGACGGTCCGGGCAGCCCGTGGGTCTCCTGGGCCAGGGCGGCGCCCAGGACGTGGCACTCGGTGAACCCGAGGATCCCGGCCGGGCGGCTGCGCAGGGCGGCGTCGTGGGCGGTCTCCGCCCACAGCTCGTCCAGCGAGCCGTACTGGCCCTGGCTCGGCTCGACGGTGTCGACCAGGCCCTCGATGCCGACGGCCCAGTCCTGCGACTCGATACCGCGGACCCGCAGGCCGAGCCGGCGGGCGGCTGCCACGTACGGGCGGCCCATGATCCCGACGCCGACGAGCAGCACTTCGCGCTCTTCCCGCCCGCTCATGAGCCCTGCTCTTCGAGACGACGGATCAGGGGGGCGACGTGGGTGAAGAAGTTCCGCATCTCGTCGCGGGTCGGCCAGCCGGAGAAGATGAACTCGCTGATGCCCGCGGCCTTGTAGCTGTGGATGTAGCGGGCGACTTCCTCGTGGCTGCCGACGATGCACAGCGCCGGGCCGCCGCGGTAGGCCACGGCACCGGTCCAGATGTAGGGCGAGAGCCACTCGTCCTTGGCGCTTTCCGCCAGCTGGTACGAGGACTTGACCGCCTCGGAGTCGGTGGTGTTCACCCACTGGCGGATCCACGCCGTGTGGTCCTCGTCCGGGTTTCGCATGAGGTTGGCGAGCTCCGCCACCGCCTCCTCGCGCGTGTCGCGGGACAGCACGTGCATACGGGTGCCCACGCGGCGGCCGGCGTCCAGGAGCGGCTTGCTCGCCTTGGCCATGCCCTCGGGGGTGTCGCCGTAGCGCAGCCAGCAGTCGCCGGAGGCGATCGCCGTCTGCTGGGCGACGGCGGAGGCGCCGCTGATGTAGATCTCCGGGCGGCCTCCGTCCTTGTGGCCGAGGCCGAGTGAGGCGTCCTTGAGGGTGTAGTGCTGGCCGTCGTAGCTCATGGGCGACTCGCCCTCCCAGAGGCCGCGGATGACCTCAAGGAACTCGTTGCACCGGGCGTAGCGCTCGTCGTGGCTGAGGAAGTCGCCGTAACCGGCCTGCTCCGCCGGGGAGATGCCGGAGACGATGTTGAGGGACATGCGCCCGTCGGTCATCCAGGACAGGGTGTTGACGACCTGCGCGAACAGGGTCGGCGACATCAGGCCCGGGCGGTAGGCCAGCATGAACTTGACGCGGTCCGTCACCTGCGAGAGGGCGCCGAGCACCGGCAGCGGGTCGGGCAGATAGTTGGAGATACCGAACAGCAGGCTGTCGACGCCGAGCTCTTCGGCTTCCTGGACGAAGTCCCTGACCTCGCCCATGTCCAACTTGCCGATCTTGTACGTGTCCGTGGGCGTCGCCTGTCCCGTGTCGGGCGGCGAGCACCAGTGGAGACGGAGGGGTTCCATCGTGCTTCTTTCTTCCGTTGCGGGCACCGGGCACGCGTTGACGTTTTTTCAGGCGCCGAGCACGCGGACGCGGTCGCCGATCTCGGACCAGCGCTCGTGGGCCTCTTCGGGGGAGTCGGCGGTGAAGACGACGGCGGCGATCCGGCAGCTGTAGTCGGCCTCGTCCGTCTTGATCCCTGCGCCGGGCTCGACGAGGACGTGGCTCCCCACCACCCAGGGCTCGGCGGCGAGTTCGCCCCAGCCTTCGAGCCGCGCGTACGAACCCGTGCCGCCGGCCGTCAGGAAGCGGATTCCGGCCGCCTTGGCGACGGGCTCGCGGTACGCACCCGAGCGCTCCGGGTCGGCGCCGGTGATGCTCGCGAGGACCTTGCCCGGCAGCATGAGGCCGGTGGCCATTTCCATCAGCTCGGTGATCTTGTCGCCGGGCAGTCGCGCGGCCACCTCCATGAGGACCGGGCGGCCCTCGCTGAGGCGCAGTTCGCAGTGGAACGGGCCGGTCGTGATGCCCACGGCCTCGACGACACGCGTGGCGTACGACGCCAGTTCGTGGCGCGTGGCCTCATCCAGCGGGGCGGGCGTGAGGTGTCCGAGTTCCAGGAACCGGGGCTCGGGACCGAGCAGCTTCCGGGTCACCGCGACGACGACCACTTCTCCGTCGCGCACATATCCGTCGGCGCTGTACTCCGTACCGGGCACGTATTGTTCGAGGATCGCGTCGCGGGTGAGCGTGCGGTCGAATTCGAGCCCTTCCTCGGCGTGCATCGCGGCCAGTGCCGCGCGCGCCTCCTCGATACTGTCGACGCGCGAGACGTGCACGCTGCCGCCGGAATCGACGGGCTTGATGACCGCGGGGAGCCCGACGTGCGCACAGGCCTCTTCGAGGTCCGCCGGGTCGCTCACGACCATGAACTTCGGCACTTCCAGGCCGGCCTCGGCCACTGCTTGGCGCATTTTCCCCTTGTGCCGGACCTGGTCGACGGCGGTGGGGGTCAGGGCAGGCAGTCCGAGACGCGCTGACAATTGCGCGGAACCGGGTACGTAGTATTCACCTCCGGCCACCACGGCATGAATCGCGTTACGCTCATGGGATTCCACGACAGCGGCCTCAAGGGCAGCGCTGTCATTGGTGTCCACCGTGATTATCTCGGTGGTAAGCGAGCGTACCGCGTCGGCGATTACACGGCCCCCTTTCTCATAGGAGGCCACGACAACATCCCAGCCGATGGAACGGGCGTGCACGATATAGGCGTTCGCCGAGAACGCCGGCTGCACCACTAGGACACGATAAGACACAGAAGATCCTCGAAATCTCGCCCTGAGGTCGGCGATGGTTCATTTGGAGAGCACTCGGAATCGCGTCACGGCATGGCGAAGTCAGCCACCGGGCCAGGGCATGAGTGATGCCAAAAGCCGCGAAACGTCGTGGACGCCGCAGCGATCAGTAGGAGTTGACGGATGAACTTCCGCACGGGATCCGTGGGTCAGTCAGCCGTGGATATTCACCTCGAGCAGGGCCCACCAGGCGCAGCAAATCCCAAGGTAGAAAGAAGAACACAAGCAGTCGCCCCCCACATCACTGCCAGTCAAAACATTTCCCCGCGTAATGATCAAGATCCTAGGTGATAGCACGGTTCGAGGTCAACCATTCCTTGGGTCAAATTCATCTGCGGTGACTGGCACCCCTATGTCCGTTTTGGTGAAACATGGTCATGATTTACACGCCCGGCGCGATCCGCGCCATTCCCGCCTTTATCAGGAGGGGGTGAGCGGCACGTGCACCCGGCCGGTCCTCAGCCGGTCGGAAAGCGAAAATGGCGCACAGTGTGACGCACGTTACGAGGCGCCCACGCCCCTCCTCTATGCCCAAGGGCCGTCGGCGATCAGCCGGTTGACCATCGAGAACGTCGAGGCCGGCGCCCACGAAATACGTCTCCACCTCGGCGATACACCCGTCCAGTTGCCCGAGCCCGTCGCCGCCCTGGCCCGCGTGGTCGCCGCGAACCGCAAGGGCCACGCGACCATCGGGACCCTGGCCCCGTCGCCATGGCTCTTCCCCGGCGGCCAGCCCGGACGGCCGATCAGCACCACGCAGCTGACCCAGCGGCTGACCCACCTCGGGATCCGGCCCAACCAGGCCCGCAGCACCGGGCTCTTCCAGCTCGCCACCGAGGTCCCCGCCGCGATCCTCGCCCGCACCCTGGGCATTCACACTGACGTCGCCGTCGCCTGGCAACGTCTGTCCGGCGGCGACTGGGCCACCTACACCGCCGACGTCAGTGGCCGCAGTCGGCCGTGACGTCTCCTGCATCGAGCAACTTCCCATCCCGTCGGACGCCGGTCCGCCTGGTCAATCCAGGTGCACCAATTGATCGAGTTCGGGCACACTGCGCCGATGAAGCCAGACGCAGCCCGTTCACCGCAGGAACAGGCCCTACGTCACGTCGCGTCGCTGTCATCCGGGCCCCCCGTCGACCCCGCACTGCGAGTGACCCTGAACTTTCACCCGGACCGCATGGTGCGCGATCGGCCAATCCTGCTCGCGCTGGCAGAGGACGGCGTTTACCACTCGCAGTTCGTCACCGGAGCGAGCAACGGGGGTCTGACGGCCCACCCGGGCGGCGACCGATGGCGCTGGGAGAACCGGATCTTCAACGGTGCGTATGACCTCGCACCTACACACGAGCGACCTGTCTACGGCGCACTGAACTTCCGGCGCAAGCCCCTCGGGGCCGCACCACGATTCGGCTCCGCGCACTTTCGGCTGACTGCCGAAACTCTCCCACGAGCTACGTTCTGCTACCCGGACAGTTTCCTCCAGCCATCAGCTTTCGGGGTCGCCACCAGCATGTCTCTCATCGACCTGGCCGAGGCCGACGACCAAGACGCGCTTGACGACTACATCGAGGCACAAATCCACGGACCACTCGTGCTGGAGCACCATGCGGAAGCCCTGGTCCTGGATCCGTCTTACAGGGAAACGCCGGTGGAAGCGGCAGCCCGCCGCCTGCCATGTCCGATCGAATGGCATCCAGGACTCCAACTCACCGTCGAAGAACTGCGTCGCCACCCGGAGTTCCGCGGGCAGGAGTACGTCGACCTGGGAGCCGAGATCGCCGTTGACGGGGTCCTCAATCCCCGGGTCATCGGAGACGCTGCCCGCACCGGACACTACGACCAGCAGTCCCTCAAGAAGGTGTGGCACTGTCTGGCACGGTTCGGCACCGCCGGGATCAGCCGCCACACCGCCTGCCACACCCCGGCAAGGCTGAGGGACACGTGATCCACGGCGAGCAGCTGACACCTCGGGGTCCTACTGCGGGGACTCGACGACCCAGACCACACTCAACAGCCAGGCACTCGGACAGTTCACATACCCGACGTCACCGTTAGCGCCCGTCACCCACCTGCAGTTGGAGTCGATCCTGGCTGCCGCGGAGACCACCGACGACGGCAAGGACATCGAGAACCTGGACAATGTCTTCGCGCGGCTTGCGAAGCAATCCGAAGGCATCCAGGACATCGACTCGCTTCTGGAGACGACCGGATGAGCCGACGGGGACGACGGGCGGTCCTTCCGCCGCCCGATCACCACAGTGAGCCGCCCTTGGCGCGGGATGGGCTGGTGGTGACGGTGACCAACAAGGCCGGATATCCGAAGGGGGTTCGACTTTGGCTGGATTCACAACCAGCGCGGAACGCCCGGGAGTTCACCCGTGACAAGCAGCTCGTCGATGCCGCCCCGGCCGGTGAGCCAGGCGGCGAGGGCGTACGGCGGTCCGGTGACCGTGACACCGGTGGGGGGCGTGCCGAGCACGACGGTGCCGTGGCCCTCCGCCGTCAGCTCGGCGCCCGTGTCCGGTTCGACGCGGGCCGACATCCATCCGGCCACATCGCGGACGAGGGCCCACGCCAGGTCGGGCGGCAGGACGTCCATGCCGACACCGACGTCCAGGTCGACCAGGTGGATCCAGACCTCGCGGACCCGGAGCCAGGGCACTTCCGAGGCCGGGATCTCGCGCCCCTGACCGCTGACGACCGTGGCCGACCAGGCGTCGCCGGACAGGGCCTCAGCGGCTTTCCGGAACCGGGCGGCGGACTCCCGTACGTCCGCCCGCTGTTCGGCCGACGGCCGTCCGGCGCCCGCCTCGATGTCCGTGGCGCGCTGGTCCGGCGAGGCGTACATGGGCGTACGGATCCCCGTCCGGGCCCAGGTCAGCAGGTTGACCAGGGCGTCGGCGTTGCGGGCGAGGTGGGTGAGCAGGTGGCCGCGGGTCCAGCCGGGCAGGGCGGACGGCTCGGTCACCGCGTCGGCGGTCAGCGCGTCGACCGCCCGCTGCAGCGCGAGCTGCCCGTCCTCGACCCAGTCCAGCAGTGTGGCGACGGGGACCTTCACGGCTTGTCCTCGACGATCGTGTTCACGCACTCCCCGACGCCCTCGACCACGGTCCGTACGACCTGGCCGGGCTTCAGGAACACCTTGGGATCGCGGGCCGCGCCGACCCCGCCCGGGGTGCCGGTGAGGACGAGGTCGCCCGGCTCCAGGGTCGTGAACGTGCTGAGGTAAGCGGCGATGTGGGCAGGGGTGAAGAGCAGGTCGGACGTGCGCGAGCACTGCATGACCTCGCCGTCCACCTCAAGGCGGATCTCCAGGTCGGCCGCGTCGCCGACCTCGTCGCCGGTCACCAGCCAGGGCCCGGCCGGGGTACTGGCCTCCCACGCCTTGCCCTGGAGCCACTGCGGGGTACGCCACTGCCAGTCCCGCATGGAGATGTCGTTGACGACGGTGTAGCCCGCGATCGCGGCCGCCGCCTCGTCCTCGGTGGCCCGGCGGCGCAGCCGGGAGCCGATGACGAAGCCCAGTTCGGCCTCCCAGTCCAGCTCCTGCGTCTCGCCGGGATGGACGATGTCGTCGCGCGCGCCGAGCAGGACGTTGGCGAATTTGCCGAAGAGGGCGGGATACGACGGCATCTCGCGGCCCATCTCCGCGATGTGGGTGCGGTAGTTGTGGCCCACACAGAAGATCTTGGCCGGGGTCGTGACGACCGGGGCGAGGTCGAGTGTGGCCGTGTCGTGCGCCGGCCCGTCGGCGGCGGCAGCGTACGTACGCCAGTCGGGGCGGCGCAGCAGGGCGGCGACGTCGGGGGCTCCGGTCTCCACGGCCCGGTCGCCGTCGAGGCGGACGGCCGCCGTCCCGTCGGCAGTGCGGATGGTGGCGAGCTTCATGCGCGGGTGCTCCCGGTCGTCTCGGTGCGGGCGAGGTTGAGCGCCTCGTAGAGGGGCGCGTCGTTGAAGGTGAACAGGTCGAGCCGGGTGTGCGCGGCGATGGTCAGCGCGCACCAGGAGGGGACGGCGATCAGGTCGCCGGCGGACACCTCGATCACGCGATCGTCGAGGGTGACGGTCCCGCTTCCGCGGAAGACCTGCCAGACGGAGGAGCCGACGGTTCGGCGGGTGGCTGTCGTAGCGCCCGCGCGCAGGCGGTGCATCTCGGTGCGCAGGCTGGCCAGGGCGTCACGGCCGGTGCCGGGGTTGGTGAAGCGGATGCCCGCGTGGCCGGGCTCGATGACCCCCGCGTACCCCTCGTCCTCCAGCTCCAGCTGGGCGGTGAGGGCGTCGTCGGTGTCGGCCCGACGGTAGGCCATGAGCGGGGAGTCGGGGTTGTCCCCGGCCGCGATCGGGCGCAGCCCGGGGTGGCCCCACAGCCGCTCGTTGCGCGACCGGGTCGGGGTCGACCGGTCCGACACGCCGTCCTCGCCGAACTCGAAGAACCCGGCGTCGAGGCGGTGCACGAGCGGGATGTCGAGGCCGTCCAGCCACACCATCGGCGCGTCACCGACGTGGTGGTGGCCGTGCCAGTGCATCGACGGGGTGAGGAGCAGGTCGCCGGGGCGCATCTCGACCGCGTCGCCGTTGACGACCGTCCAGACGCCCTCGCCCTCCAGGATGAACCGGAAGGCGCCCTGCGAGTGGCGGTGCGCGGGGGCGACCTCGCGGGGGCCGAGGTACTGAACGGCCGCCCAGAGGTTGGGAGTCGCGTACGGCCGTCCGGGCAGGCCGGGGTTGGCGAGCGCGATCGCGCGGCGTTCACCGCCGCGTCCCACCGGGACCAGGTCGCCGGACCGGCGGGCGAGCGGCAGCAGGGTGTCCCACTGCCAGACGTGCGGGACGGCCTCGGGCTGCGGGGTGAGCGGCATGAGGTTGCCGATCTCGGTCCACAGGGGGATGAGTCCGGCCGCCTGGAATCCGTCGTACAGCTCGCGGAGTCCGGGGTCCGTCTCCTCCGGGGCTATGACGGTGTCACTGGTCATCGGGGGTTCCTTCGGCGTCGAGCCGGCGCGTGATGTCGGCGCGCAGCGCTTTCTTGTCGATCTTTCCGACCTTGGTGGCGGCGAGTTCGGGGACCGTCACCAGCCGGTCCGGGAACTTGAAACGCGCGATACCGGCGCGCTCCATGACGTGGTGGACGTCGTCGAGGGTCACCGTGCGGTCCGGTTCCGGTACGACGTAGAGGCAGACTCGTTCGCCGAGTTCGGCGTCGGGCATCGCCACGGCGGCGGCGCGGGCGACGCCGGGGGTCTGGTAGGCGAAGTTCTCGATCTCCTCGGCGGAGATGTTCTCCCCGCCCCGAATGATCATGTCCTTGTCGCGGCCCTCGACGACGAGGTTGCCGTCGGGCAGCAGCCGCACGATGTCACCGGTGCGGTACCAGCCGTCCTCGGTGAAGGCGCGGGCGTTCTGCTCCTCTGCGCGGTAGTAGCCGCGCGGGGTGTACGGGCCGCGGGTGAGCAGCACGCCGGGGGCCCCGTCGGGGACGGGGCCGCCCAGCTCGTCGACGACGAGGAGTTCGTCGTCCGGGCACATGGGGCGCCCCTGCGTCGTGCAGATGACGTCCTCGGGATCGTCGAGCCGCGTGTAGTTGAGCAGCCCCTCGGCCATCCCGAACACCTGCTGGAGCGTGCAGCCGAGTTCGGGGCGGACGCGGCGGGCGACGTGGTCGGCGAGCCGGGAGCCGCCGACCTGGAGCACGCGCAGCGAGCTCAGGTCGGCCTCCGCGTGGTCGCGGTGGTGGTCCAGCCAGCGCTGGGCGATGGCCGGGACCAGGGCCGAAGCGGTGGCGCCCTCCTGCTCGATCAGCGCGAACGCCTTCTGCGGGTTGGGGGAACCCAGCACCACCCGGCCGCCGTGCAGCAGCGTGCCGAGCAGTCCCGGGCAGGCGAGCGGGAAGTTGTGGCCGAGGGGCAGTGCGGCGAAGTACACCGTGTCCGCCCCGAATTCACAGACCTCGGCGCTGCGACGGGCGTTGTAGACGTAGTCGTCGTGCGTGCGGGCGATGAGTTTGGGCAGCCCGGTCGTCCCGCCGGAGAGCAGGAAGACGGCGATCGAGCGGCTGTCGGGACGGTACGCGTCCACGACGGCCCGGTCCGCCGACGTGCCGGGCGCGGCGCACAACTCGCGCAGGTCCACGGCGTCGTCGCCGGCCTTGTCGCCGAGCACCAGGACATGCCGGAGGGTTGACGACTCCTCGGCGATCTCGAACGCCATCGCCCGGTGGTCGTGGTCCTTGAGGGAGTCGGGGACGGCGACGGCGACCGCCTCGCTGTGCTCGACCAGGTAGCCGACCTCGTGCTTGCGGTGCCCCGGCAGCGCCATCACCGGGATGACCCCGAGGCGCAGACAGGCGTACGTGAGGATCACGAACTCGGCGGTGTTGGGCAGCTGCACCACGAGCCGGTCGTCGGGGCGGAGCCCGAGCGCTGCCAGGCGCAGTGCGGCGGCGTCCGCGCGCTCGGCGAGCCCGCGGTACGTCAGGCGGCGGTCGCCGTCCACGAGCGCGACCGCCTCGGGGGTCGCGTCGGCGGCGGCGTGCAGCCGGTCGCCGATGGCGTGGCCCTCCCAGTAACCCTTCGCGGTGTAGCGCTCGGCGTACTCCGCGGGCCAGGGGACAGCGCCGTTGCTGCTCGGCCTTGGCATGGTCGTTCTCCTCAGGTGCGGTCGGCCGTGCGTACGATCACGGCGTCCAGGGCGATCAGTCCGTCGGCAGTGAGCCGCAGCGGGTTGATCTCGATCTCGGCGGTGCCGGGGCTCGCGGCCAGGGCGGCGGCGAGGGCGGACGCGACCCGCCCGAACTCGGCACGGTCGAGCACCGGCCCGCCGCGCCAGCCGTCGAGCAGGGTGCGGGCGGCCAGGTCGTCGGGCATCGAGGCGGCCTCGGCCACCGGGAGCGGAGCGAGCCGGATCGCCACGTCGGCGAGCGCCTCGGCGGCCGTACCGCCCAGTCCCGCCAGCACGACCGGCCCGAACACGGGGTCCCGTCGCACGCCGAGCACGAGGTCGACACCGGCCGGGGCCATGGCCTCGACCAGACAGCGCCGGTCGCGTCCGATGGCGTCCAGCGCCGCGTCGAGTTCGTCGGGGGTGCGCACGCCCAGGTGGACCCCGCCGACCTCCGTCTTGTGCAGGATCGCGGCGTCGAGCACCTTGACCGCGACGGGCCCGCCCAGCAGGCGCAGGGCGTGGTGGGCGTCGGCGGGGGTGTCGCAGGCGACCCGGCGCGGGGTGCGGATGCCGAGGCCGGCGAGGAAGGTCTTGGCGGCGTCCTCGTCCAGGGGGCCGGGGGAACGGTGGCGATCGGCGGCGGCGAGGCCCCGTCCGTCGGGAGGGCCCGCTGTCGGGCATGGGTCACCAGCGCCCGTACGGCGTTGGCGGCGGACGCCGGTCCGGTCAGTGCCGGAATCCCCGCCTTGTGCAGCCGCGCCCGCTGCTCGGCCACGTCCTCGGGGAGGCCGCCGACGACCACCACGGCCGGGGAATCGGCACCGAGGCCGGCGTCCTGGGCGGCCGAGGCGAGGTCGACGCTGTCCGGCTCGGTCAGGGCGTAGACGGACAGCAGGTCCACCTCCGGGTCGGCGGCGGTGGTGTCGAGCACGCGGGCGAAGGTCTCGCCGGGCCGGCCGGTGTCGACCGGGTTGCGCTGGTAGGTGAGCGGGGGCAGCAGCCTGCCCAGCGTGCGCTGCGTGGCCTCGGACAGCTCCGGTGTCCGGATGCCGTCCGTGCCTGCCCGGTCCGCCAGCAGCAGCCCCGGCCCGGCCTGAGCGGTCACGATGCCGAGCCCCGGGTCCGGGTGCGGACGCAGCCGGATCCGGGAGAGCGCGGTGAGCGCGTCCACCAGCTCCCGCTCGTCGTCCACGACCACCGCCCCGGCCTGCCGCAGCGCGGCCCGTGTCGTACGCCAGCTCGTGGCGAGCGCCCCGGTGTGCGACCGGGCGAAGTCACCGACGTCGCTGCGGCCGACGACCAGCGCCACGACCGGCTTGACGGCGGCCACCAGCCGTACGGCGGCCACCAGCCGTGGCCCGTCCGGAACCGTCTCCAGGTGCAGGGCCACGGCCGTCGTGCGGCCGTCCCCGGCGAGGTGCTCCAGTACGTCCGCCGCCGTCACGTCGAGGCCCGCCCCGATGCCGACACCGAGGCTGATGCCGTTCCCGGCGGTCACCAGGTCGAAGGCGAGCGCGTGGTTGACGCCGCCGCTGGCCGCGACGACCGCGACGTCCCCGGCGGGAAGCTGCCCGGCGGCGGGCACGAAGCTGGCCGTCAGACCGAGATGAGGCGCGAAGAAGCCGGAGGTGTTGGGGCCGAGCAGCCGGATGCCGGTCTCGTCGGCGACGCGGCGCACCGCCTCCGCGTACTCCTCGCCCTCCGGGCCCGCCTCGCCGAAGCCGCCCGCGCAGATCAGCGCGGCACGGCAGCCCGCTGCGGCCGCCTCGGCGAGGGCGTCCGCGCAGCCGGCCGCCGGCACGCACAGCACCGCCAGGTCGAGCCGTCCGCCGACGTGCTCGGCCGCTTCGGCGACCGAGGCGTACACACCCTCACCGGGGTCCGGGCGGCGCGCGTTGACGAGGGCGCGGGCCCCGGGGAAGGCGGCCAGGGAACGGGCCATGGCGGCGCCGAGCTTGCCGCTCTGTCGCGAGGCGCCGATCACGACCACGCCCTCGGGGGCGAAGAGCGGCGTCAGGTTCGTGGTCATGGCTACGCCCGCCCCTCTTCCGTGGAACCGACCAGATCGGCTTCCGTGGAGCCGACCAGATCGGCGCGCCCGGACAGCAGCAGCGTCTCGGCGCGGTCGTCGTCCATCCCGTCCTCCACGATCAGCGCGGGCACCCCGTGCACCAGCCGGGCCTGCTCCGCGAGCAGTTGCCGGGTGAGGGCGGTCCCGGCGTGGACGGCGACCAGTTGCGGCGGGGTCGTACCGCTCACGGCACCGGCCAGCTCCTCGTACACCGCGGGCAGTCGCGCCTCGTCCTCCGGCGCGGTCAGCGACAGGCACGCCACCCCCGCGAGGTCGGCGCCGGTCACCCGCCGCCCCGCGAACTCCTGCCCGCCCACCCGCAACGGCGTCTCCAAGGGGTCCCGCCCCTCGTGCGCCGCCCGCCAGTCCCCCACGACCTGCTCGACGAACTCCGGGTCGCGGCGCGCGATCCGGTCCTTGCCGATGCTGCGGGAGAGGAAGTGGAAGACGAACCGGGTCGGCTCGAACGCGTCGTGGTAGCGCCCGAAGTGCTCCCACCAGGACAGGCTCGGCCGGGCGGAGGCCTGTATCTTCTCCACCGAGGGCCGCGCCGCCGCCTCGTACGCCTCCAGGGCGGCCGGCAGGTCGTCGCGGTGGGCGAGCAGGCTGCCGGCGAGGGCGATGGCGTCCTCCATGGCCATCTTGGTGCCGGAGCCGACGGAGAAGTGGGCGGTGTGCGCGGCGTCGCCGAGCAGGACGACGTCGCCGCTGTGCCAGCGGCGGGTGCGGCGGGTGCGGAAGTTGCCCCAGCGCGAGTTGTTGACCAGCAGTTCGTGCCCGTCGATCTGCTCGGCGAAGAGCTTCTCCAGGTACGCCTTGGTCTTCCCGTCGCTCGGGCCGGGCGGCTGCGAGGTGTCGAACTCGTCGAGCCCCGCCCTGCGCCAGGACTCCTCGTCCGTCTCCACGATGAAGGTGCCGACGCCGTCGCTGATCGGGTAGCCGTGCACGGCGAACGTGCCGTGCGGCCCGTGCTCGTGCACGAAGGTCAGGCCGTCGAAGGGATACGTCGTGCCGAACCAGATGAACTTGGCGGTCGCGACCTCCGCCTCCGGCACGAGCACGTCGGCGAGGCGGTCGCGGAAGCGCGAGTTCGCCCCGTCGGCGGCCACGATCAGGTCGTAGTCGGCCAGCTGCGCCGGATCGGCGGGGACCTCGTGGCTGAACCTCAGATCGACACCGACCTCCGCCGCCCGCCGGTGCAGCAACTGGAGCAGCGTCCTGCGGGTGATCGCCGCCATGCCGTTGCCGCCACAGCGGATCCGCTGCCCCTTGAGCCGTACCTCGATGTCGTCCCAGTGACGCCCGTGCTCCGCGAGAGCGGTGCGCAGGACGGGGTCGGCGGCGTGGATGCCGGCCAGGGTCGCGTCGGAGAAGACCACGCCGAAACCGAAGGTGTCGTCCTGGCGGTTCCGCTCGAAGACCGTCACCTCGACCGACGGATCGGCCTGCTTGAGGAGCGTTGCGAAGAACAGCCCGCCGGGGCCCCCTCCCACGCACGCGATCCGAGAAACCATGGCTTGTGCCTCCATGTCCAGTATCGGAGCGAGCCGCCCCGCACACCAACATTGTGTGTCACTCACTACACGGACGTCAATCATTTGTTACCCAAATAGAGGGCCGTGCCGCCTGACGTTGCAGCTGATGCGATGCACCTCCGCAACGGCCGTCCGTATGACATAGTCGGTTTCCGTGAAACCTCGATCGATCGTCTTCGACCTGTTCGGCGACTACGTCCGCTACCGCGGAGGCGCCGCCCGGCTGCGCACCCTCAGCACACTGATGGGCTGCTTCGGCGTCGGCGACAGCACGGTGCGCGTGGTGCTCGCACGCCTGCGCAAGGAGGGCTGGTTCGACGTCCGGCGCGAGGGCAGGGAGACGCTCTACACGCTCAACACGCGCAGTCTCCAGCTGCTCGACGAGGGCCGCTCACGCATCTTCGACCCGGCCCCGTCCGACTGGGACCGCCACTGGTACATGGTCATCTACTCGGTCCCCGAGACCGAGCGGGGCGTACGCGACCGCATCCGCAAGGAGCTGGCCTGGCTGGGCTTCGGCCCCCTGGCCCCCTCCACGTACGTCTCCCCGCACGACCGCATACGGCAGGTGAGGGAGAAGTTCGCCGACGAGCCCGCCGTACGCCTGGACACCCTGCGCTGCCAGTCGTCGGGCCTCCCCGTCGACCGCGAGATGGCCGCCCGGTGCTGGGACCTGGCCGCCCTCAACGAGGACTACCGGGAGCTGCTGCGCACCTACCGCGGCCGGATGCCGTCCTACCGGGCCGGGCATCTCAGCCCCGAGGAGGCGATGGTCGAGCGCATGCAACTGACGTACGACTACCGCAAGTTCCCCTTCCGCGACCCCGACCTGCCGACCGAACTCCTCCCGGCGGGCTGGGTGGGCCACGAGGCGCACGGGATGTTCCTGGAGGCCCACGAACTGCTGGGTCCGGCGGCCGAGTCCTTCTACGACGAGGTGGCCGGGTCCCGCCCGCTGCCACAGAAGTAGGGCCGGGCCCGTACGTTGTACGGGCCCGGCCTCTCGCCTTACGGCCTTACGGCCTTACGGAAGCAGGGACCCCAGCAGGGAGCCGACGGCGGTCGTCCCCCGCCGAACGTCCGCGAGCCGCAGCCCGCGAGCGTCACCTTGACCGGCACCTCGACCTGGCGCCGCTCCTTGTCGACGGTCACCGGGGCGCTGCCCAGCTCCCGCCCGTCGGCGGCGCCCACGACGTCGGCTGTCGTGCCGTGCACGGTCACGAAGACCTGGGCCGGCATCACGGTGTTCGCGCCGTGCGGGGCGGGCAGCGGCTGGTCCGAGTCGCCGAGGGCGATGGTGGTGGCCACCAGGCCCGGGTCGGTCATCGTGTCGTACGTGATGCGGAAGGCGGTCGCGTCGGCAAGGGGCCTGGCCCGCAGCTCGACAGGTCGGCGGCGTTGGAGCGGTAGGCCGGGTCGGTCGGGTAGGTGCAGGTCCTCAGCAGGGTGTTGACCGGCCACTCGTGGTCGGGACCGGCGCCGTGGTCGTCCCAGAGGCAGCCCTGGTAGAGGAACTCGCCCTCGCGGTACACGCTGGACAGGCAGACGCGGGTCGGATCGGCCTTCCAGACCCCGGTGTTCTCCAGCTGGGGCGCCTTCGCCTCGGGCTCGTTGAGAATCCGAGGGCCGGGCCAGGCCCGCGCCTGCGACGTGTCCTCCGCGGCCGTTGCGGCCGGTGCTCCGGCCATCCCGGCCATCGCCGTGGCGAGGGCCACGGCGGCGACGGTCAGCGACCTCGCGTGCTCACGCGGTACGGGCCTCCACCGGGGCCGCCTGTTCGGAGGCCTGCGTGGCCTTGCCCGGCAGCAGGAGTACGACGGCCGTGGCGAGCGCGGCGGGGATGGCGAAGGCGTAGAAGTTCCACTCGATGCCGACCCCGGAGTCCAGCAGCAGACCACCGAACAGCGGTCCCGTGATGGCACCGAAGCGCCCGATGCCGAGGGTCCAGCCGAGCGCGGTGGCCCGGACCTCCACCGGGAAGTGCTGAGCGACGTAGCCGAGGACCAGGATCTGGGCGCCGATGGTGCCGAAACCCGCGATGGCGACGAGGAGATACATCAGCGGCGCCGCGGTGGCGATGCTGAGCAGGGACATCGAGGCGGCGGCCGCCAGGAAGGACAGCAGGGTGATCGGCTTCATGCCGAACCGGTCACCCAGCGGCGAGAACAGCACCGAGCCGATGACCGCGCCGAGGTTCATCACCAGCAGGAACAGCAGGGAGCTGGACAGGGGATAGCCGGCGGACCGCATGATCTGCGGGAGCCAGGTGTTCAGGCCGTACACCAGCAGCAGGCCGAAGAAGCTCACCACCGCGAACAGCACGGCGGGCAGCGCGTGGCGCCGGGTGAACAGGGCGGCCGGGCCCCGCTTGGGCTGCGGCTCGGCCGTGGCGGGAGGGGCCTCCGGCACGGGAACGCCCAGGCGCGCCGCGGTCCGCTCGGCCTCCTCAAGACGCCCCTTCGCGACCAGGAACACCAGCGACTCCGGCACGTAGCGCACCAGCAGCGGCAGGATCAGCAGCGGAACGGCACCGAGCGCGAACAGGAAACGGAAGCCCCACACCGGCAGCAGCGCCATGGCCAGCACCGCGGCGAGGATGCCGCCCACGGAGTAGCCGGAGAACATCAGCGCGTTGTTGAAGCTGCGGCGGCTCGGGGCGGAGTACTCGGCCGTGAGCGCCACGGCGGTCGGCATCACGCCGCCGAGCCCGAGCCCGGCGAGCAGCCGGAAGATGCCGAACCAGGTCGCGTCGGGCGCGAGCGCACACCCCATCATCGCGGCCGAGAACCAGCCGACGCCGGTCAGCATGACCCGGCGGCGGCCGACCACATCGGTCAGGGCGCCGGCGAGCAGCGCGCCGACCAGCATGCCCACGAGGGCGTAGCTTCCGATGACACCGGCCATCGCCGGGGTCAGCCCCCAGGGCTCGTACTGCAGCAGCGCCGGCACGCTGGCGCCGTAGACGATCAGGTCGTATCCGTCGAACACGATCACCGCGAAGCACAGGCCGGTCACCAAGAGCTCCGGGCGCCGGGGGTTGCGGGTGGGTTGGGGTCTCATCGCTGGCTCCTTTACGTCCGCCATGAATCG
This sequence comes from Streptomyces sp. TG1A-60, assembly GCF_037201975.1. NCBI lineage: Bacteria > Bacillati > Actinomycetota > Actinomycetes > Kitasatosporales > Streptomycetaceae > Streptomyces > Streptomyces sp. TG1A-60. The sequence continues at coordinate 3,569,780 of NZ_CP147520.1, forward strand.
GCTGAGACGCCGAGAAGTGTGTGTCATATTCGACACGGACGTCAATGAGTCGAAACATAAAGAATCGGATTCGGCGCGTACTCTGGACAACAAGCCGAGATCCCAAGATGCAATCTGGTGACGACCAAAGTCCAAGTGACCCTCATGTCGGCGGCGGGGTCGGTGACCGCGACAGCCGGAACACCTGAGAGCCCCGGCCGTCCGACCGGACTCCCGATGCAGGGCGGCCCACGCTGGGCCTCCGAGAAGGGACAGCGGCCGGTTCTCCGGCCCGGGTGAGAACCGGCCGGCCGCGAGTTGGCCGCACCACCGGTGGCACGGCGGGTACGGCGCGCCAGCCGTATGCCGACGAGGCCGGGAGCGGGGTCAGGCCGGACCAGCGGGACCGGGCACGGAGCCTGGTCGACGACGAAGCGGCCGGCCGAGCCCGGGGTCTTCGGACCAAGGCGGGGTGCGGTCGCCGTCGCGGTCCAGGATGAGCGACTCCGCACCCTGGGCCGCGGCGACGACCTCCCGTTCAACCGCGGTGTGTTCCCCCTCTGCCAAGTTCCTGCACCGTCGCTCGATTGACGCCTGCCTGGAGCCATGCCGCAGGAATGAAGACCTGGGCCCTTCAGCCATGTGCCTGCAAAAATGACGACGCCCGCAGAGCCCCGGCAGTTCGCCGACGGGGACGACAAACCAGTCCCCCGAGTTAAAGATCAGCAGTCACTCTCCGTGGTAGAGACGGTAGAGACGGGGCAGGTCGATCCTGCCCGCCCGCAGCGCCGAACCCTACTCCGCGGAAGACGCCTTGACCTGCTGGACCAGGAACGGGCATCTGCTGCTCGACTTCGTCTACTCAGCCGAGGACGGCGGCGAGTGGGACTTCGAGACCTCCTTCACCCTCGCCCCGTTCACCACACTGCGTACCGAACTCGCCGCGGGCGACCGGCGCCCCCTCTATCTGGCCTGGCTTTCCGCGCTCACCCGCTGGGAGTTGGAGGAGGACGTCGACGAGGACGAGTACACCTCCACCCTCGAGCCGCCCGTACCCGCCGGCCTTGCCCACCTCACCGGACCGCAGCAGGCGCTGGCGGACTTCCTGCGCATCGACCCGTACCTGCTCACCGCGGCTGCCCGCGCCAGCGGCGCCGCCCCTTCCCAGGCAATCGGCAAGGACGCACTCGCCGCCTGGATCCGCGCCCTGCCGCAACACGAGAAGGATGCCCTGCTGCTGGACGCCGCCCTGGGCGTCGCCCCACAGCCGGGCCCCGCACTCCTGGCTCGCCACCGCGCCGGGTCCCACAGCGCAGCCGAACCGTCCACCGCCACCCGGCGGCGCTCAGCCGCAGAGCTCCTCGACGCCGCCCACGAGGTGCGCACCGAGCACACCCGGCAGCAGGAACAGGCCCGCGCTCAGGCCCGCCGGGCCCAGCAGCTGGCCCGCGAGAGCCACCTGGACCGCCTGGCCGAGAACGCCGAGCAAGCCTGGCAGGACGTCGCCAACCTGATCGGGAAGAAGCAGCCCGGCCCCTATGACACCGCTGTCGCCCTCCTGAAGGATCTCCGCGAGATCCACGACCGAGCGGGCACCCCCGGTGAGTTCGCCCGGCGCCTCCATGACCTGCGCGAGCAGCACCGTGGCAAGTCCTCACTGATGCGCCGCCTCACCGACGCCGGCCTGACGTCCCGCTGAGATGATTGATTCCGAGGGGTCAGTGATCATAGGCGGCCAGTGAGCGCAGGACTGGCTGTCCGGTGTGGTCGTCGTGCCAGATCGCGACGGTCAGCGCGAGGATGCGCTGCATGACGCAGACGGGCAATAGCCCTCCTCCACCAGCCAGGCGCGGGCCCGGCCGCGCTGTCGCTCATCGCTGAGCCGGTGGTACCGGCGCCAGGCGCGCTCGTCCCGGGCGAGGACGTCCTTGAAGCGTCGGAAGGCGCCCCGCCCGGTGATGGCGATCCGCAGCCGGTCGGCGAGGGCGACGTCGCCGAGCCCGTCGATGAACAGCTCCATGTCCCGGTAGCCGGCCCGGGAACCCAGAGCCGGCACGTACAGCCATCGCTCGGGATCATCCGCCTCCTCGACCCCGGCCCCAGTCTCCAACTCGTCGGTCAACCTCGGCCAGCACTCCCCGGTGGACAGATCGATCCGGCCACCCGTCTCAGCCAGGTCGCCCTCCAGCAGCATGGCCAGCATCTCCAGATCGACCGCGAGCGGGCGGAGGAGGGGGATCGCCGCATCTCCCATGGCCGTTCGCAACTGGTGTGCCAGTTCCTCGTCGCCCCGGAAGCCGCGTTCTTGGAGTTCGCCGATAAACGAGGCCGCCATCTCCGCAGCCCCCGGCAGGCCCCGCGCCGCGGCCCCGGCCACACAATCGCCGGCCAGCTGCAGCACCTCACGTACGGTTCCACGCTGCAACGCGGCAAGCAGCGCCACCCAGTCCTGAATGTGGAGCGCGCCTCGCACGGCTCGCAGCCCGTCCTCGTCCCATCCCTCGGCCACGGCTCCGACCGTAGCGCGCGCCACCGGGGACGTACGACGCCGGTCCGGTTTCCCCCGCCCGACGCCGTGGCCGGTGCCGGTCTCACTTGGCGTCTTCATGAGCAGGCGGTCATGCCCTGGTCAGCGGTGCCGCTTGCGGCCACTCTTGCCGGCGGTGCGCCGACGCTTCCGGGCGCGGCCGACCCGGGCGGCGGGAGTACGCAGTGCCCGGGCCGCGAGCTGCCCGAGCTCTTCGAGTCCGGCCCGGTCCGGGTGGGCCGATTGGCCAGGATTCCAAGGTCAACGAATGCAAGAAACCCCAGGTCAAAGGCCTGACCTGGAGGCGTTGCCCAGACGCAGAACCGTGCACGGATACCGACCGCGCTTGACAAGGTCGTACCCCGTAGTCCGGCTGAGGGACAACGCGCGGTTCGCCGTCTCCAGGTCCACGGCCGCAGGCAGCGCGAGCAGTTCCTCCCGCGTCAGCCCACGGGACGCATCGTCACGCCTGGTGATCACGGGGGATCTGAACCCCGTGAGGCAATCCGTCACTGCCTCCAGACAAGCCGCAACGCCGCAGAATCACCCCACTCAATAACAAGAGTTTTGTTAAAATGGCTCCATGGCCACCACCCTCGACTCCGCTCCCGGCGAAGGTCCCGTCCGCCCGGTCTCCGTCTCCCTCCACGAAGGCACCATCGCGGCGCTCAAGGCACGCACCGGCAAGCGCGGCATGTCCGCCTACGTCGAAGCCCTCATCCAGCGCCAACTGGAGCGCGACCAGCTGCGCGAACTCATCGAGGACGCCGAAGCCGAGCACGGCCCGGTCGACCAGGCTGCGGTCGATGCCAAGCGAGCGCTCCTGCGCGGCGACGCGGCCGGCTCGGCGGACGCCGCGTGAGCGGCACCCTCGTCCTGGACTGCGAAGGCCTGTCCAAGCTCGTACGACGCACACCCGAACTCACCGAGTGGCTCGCCGCCGCAGAAGCCGAGGACATCCGCGTCATCACCAGCTCCGTCACCCTCGTCGAAGCCCGCGACCCCAAGACCGACCAGGCCCGCTTCGACTACGCCGTCTCCCGCGTGAACATCATCCCGCCAACCGAAGCCATCGCCCGCCACGCCAGCAAGCTCCTCGCCGCAGCTGGCCTGCACGGCCACAAATACGCCCTCGACGCCATCGTCGCCGCCACCGCACTCACCTCACCTGCCCCGGTAACCGTCCTGACGTCAGACCCCGAGGATCTCCTGATGCTGTGCGGCCCCAGCGCCCGCGTGGTGAAAATCTGAACTGAGGTTTGCCTCGTAGCGTGGAGCCGTGACAGCAGGGGAAGTTGAGTGTCATGGCGGAGAAGCGTCGGAAGTTCACGGCGGAGTTTCGTGAGGGGTCGGTACGCATCGTGACGGAGACCGGGAAGCCGGCCCCCGAGACCGCGAAGGACCTGGGGATCAACGAGACGACCCTGGCGAGCTGGGTCTCGCGGGCGAAACGGGCCGAGAGGGCCAGGCCGGAGGTGAAGCTTCCCCTTGATCGTGGACACCTGGAGACTGGGACCTGAGGTTCCAGAGGAAGTAGCACCAGGTGGGAAGCAAGTACACGAAGCGGTACACCGAGGAGTTCAAGCGGGACGCGATCGCGCTCGTCGACTCCTCGGGCAAGACGGTCACTGCGGTGGCCCGGGAACTCGGCATCAGCTCGGAGTCCCTGCGTGGCTGGTACCGCCGGGCCAAGGCGGACCGGGGCGAGGGCGAGCCCGGTGAGCTGACCAGCGCCGAGCGCGAGGAACTCAAGCGGCTGCGCAAGGAGGTCCGCGAACAGCAGCAGACGATCGAGATCCTGAAAAAAAGCGACCGCCTTCTTCGTGAAGGAGAACGACCGGTGAGCGAGCTGTACCGGTTCATCCACGCGGAGAAGGCGAACTACCCGGTCGTTCTGCTGTGCCGGGTGCTGAAGGTCGCCCGCTCGTCGTACTACGCGTGGTGTGATGGCGAGGCGGCCCGCCGCGCCCGGGAGGCCGCGGACGACGCGCTCGGGCATGAGATCACGGTGCTGCACATCGCCTCCCGCCATACCTACGGTGTCCCGCGCATTCACGCTGAACTGCGACGCCTGGGGCAGCGGGTGAACCGCAAGCGTGTCGCCCGCGTGATGCGCGAGCGCGACATACCCGGCGTCACACGGCGCAAGCGCCGCTCGCTGACCCGGCCGGATGCGAAGGCGAAGCCGGCCCCGGACCTGATCGGCCGTGACTTCCACGCCGAGCGTCCCGGGATCAAGCTGGTCGGCGACATCACCTACCTGCCCACCGCCGAGGGCTGGCTCTACCTCGCCTGCTGGCTGGACCTGGCCACCCGCGAGGTCGTCGGCTATGCCATGGCCGATCACCACCGAGCCGACCTCGTCGTCGACGCCCTGGACATGGCCCATGGCCGGGGGAACCTGGAGCCGGGATGTGTGATCCACAGCGATCGCGGCAGCGAGTACACCTCGTCCCAATTCCGTGACCGAATAGAGGAGTTGAGACTCCGGCAGAGTTGCGGGCGGACTGGGTCATGTTTCGACAATGCCGCCGCGGAGGGCTTCTGGGCCCTCCTGAAGGAGGAGATCGGCACCCGGACCTGGCCCGACCGGGCGACCGCCCGCGCCGAGGTCTTCACCTTCATCGAGACCTTCTACAACCGCCGCCGCCTGCGCAAGCACAAAATCTTCGGCTACCTCACCCCGGCCGAGACCAGGCAACGACACCAGCACGCCCTTGCGGCGTAACGATCACGTGTCCGAGATCACGGGGAAACTTCAATTCAGTAGTTCTCGCCGAACGCGGCCCGCTGCCGCTTCTCCAGCCAGCCCCGGAACAATGCCGCCACCGGCGGCGCGGGCACCCCGCCCCGCTCGTAGGGGCCAGCCACGGAGGACAGCCAGGCCGGCATGAACTTCAGGGTCCAGCTCGGGGCCGTCTTGCGCATGTGCGTCGCGAACCCCTTCCAGATCTGTTTGCCGAGCACCGGAGCCAGTCGTCCGGTCAGCTCACGCTCCTCGTCCCCGGCGTGTTTGGCGAGCTGTTCGCGTACCCCCTCCGTCAGCTTCGCCAGCTCGGCCTCCACGCCGGGGGCCGTGCCCAGCCTGCGGCTGACGTCGTGCCAGCTGTGCAGCACCTTCGACAGTTCGTCGTGCTCGGTAGTCATCAGGGTGAGCGCCTCCTCGTCGGCGCCCAGCTGCCGCAGCCGCGGCCAGAGGAACTCGTCCTCACCCTCGTGGTGGTGTTCGATCAGCTGGAACAGCTTGTCGACGTACTCCCTGAGCGCAATGGCCTGTTCGGGGTTCGGCGACTTCGCCAGCTGTTCGGCGGTGCGGGCGACCCGGTCCAGGTCGCGCACCATCGCGCGATGGGCAAGCAGCATCGTCTGATGGGCAGAGTGCAGGGTGGCGAAGGACTGGGCCATGGCGCTCCTCGGAGAGTGGGCTTCGCGTTCGGTGAGCGGAAGTGCTCACCAAGCGTCTTCGGGGACGGACATGAGGATGGTGTCCAGCCGGTCCGCGATGGAACGTTCGGCAGTCACCAGCGGAAGCACCTCCTGGGCGAAGAATCTGGCAGTGGCAATCTTGCCCAGACAGAAAGCCTGTCGCGCTCGGATTGCGCCATCGCCGTCGGAGGGCAGCTGCGCCAGGACCGCCTCGGCGACCAGCGCCTGCCGCAGCAGCAGCCAGCCGATCAGCACGTCACCGGTGGCCATCAGCAGCCGGGTGGTGTTGCGGCCCACCTGGTACACGGTGGCCGGGTCCGTGAAGGACTCCAGCAGGTGCCCGACCATCGATTCCGCCATGCCCCGCAGGTCCTCCAGAGCCCGGCCGAGCAGCGCGCGTGCTTCGACGAGCGGGCCGTTCGAGCCGCCCTGCGCGGTATTCTCCACTTCGCTGAGCAGCGCGGCGAACGCCTTCCCTCCGTCGCGGGCCAGCTTGCGGAAGAAGAAGTCGAGGCCCTGGATCGCGGTGGTGCCCTCGTACAGGGTGTCGATCTTGGTGTCCCGGATGTACTGCTCCAGAGGAAGGTCCCGGATGTATCCGGCGCCGCCGAAGATCTGCAGGGCGTGGTTGAGTTGCTCGCAGGCGCGCTCGGAGCCATACCCCTTGACGACTGGGAGAAGCAGGTCGTTGAGGGCCTTCGCCGCGTCGTCGGCGGTGCCGGCGGCCTCCGCGGCGGCGATGCGGTCCTGGATGGTGGCGGTGTAGAGCACCAGGGCGCGCAGCCCCTCCGCGTAAGCCTTCTGCAGCAGGAGGACGCGGCGCACGTCGGGGTGGCGGATGATCGGCACGCGGGGGGCCTCACGGTCCGCCGCCAGGGCCAGGTCCGCGCCTTGGACGCGCTCGCGGGCATAGGCGACGGCGCCGAGGTGCGCCGTCGACAGGGTGGCCGCGGACTTGACACCGATGATCATCCGGGCCTGCTCGATGACCTGGAACATCTGCCTGATGCCGTTGTGGACGTCGCCCAGCAGCAGGCCGACCGCCGGCTGTTCGGCGCCGAAGGTCAGCTCGCATGTCGCCGACGCTTTCAGTCCCATCTTGTCCTCGAGGGCGGTGGCGTGAACACCATTGCGGGCGCCGAGCCGGCCGGTCTCATAGTCCTCCACATGGAACTTGGGCACCAGGAACAGCGAGAGTCCCTTCGTGCCGGGGCCGTGGCCCTCGGGGCGGGCGAGCACGAAGTGGACGATGTTCTCGGACAGGTCGTGCTCACCGGAGGTGATGAACCGTTTGACGCCCTCGATGTGCCAGGTGCCGTCGGGCTGCGGGACGGCCCGGGTGCGGCAGGCCCCGACGTCGCTGCCGGCCTCCGGTTCGGTGAGGACCATCGTCCCGCCCCATTCCTTCTCCACCATGAGCCGGGCGAGCCGCCGCTGCTGGGGGGTGCCGAGTCGGTCGAGGATCTGTGCGAAGCCCGCCAGCCCCTGGTGGAGGTAGACGGCCGGATTAGCGCCGAGCGCCAGTTCGGCGACGGCCCAGCGCAGGGACGGCGGCACCGCGGCTCCGCCCAGTGAGGCGGACAGGTCGAGGAGGTGCCAACCGCCGTCCATCCAGGCGCGGTACGCCCGCTTCAGGGATGCGGGGAGGGTGACGACCTTGGCCACCGGGTCGTAGACGGGCGGGTTGCGGTCCGCGTCGGTGAACGCGTCGGCCAGTTCACCGACGGCGAGCCGGGCCACCTCAGCCAGTACGGTCCGCGCGGTGCTCACGTCGGTGTCGGCGAAGGCGCCCTGGCCGTAGGTTTCGGCGCAACCCAGCACCTCGAAGAGGGTGAACTCCAGGTCCACCGGATTCGGCTGGTAATGGCCCATGGTCGGTGATCTCGCTCCCTGTCTGTGTAGGCGGCGCCGACTCTCAGCCAGCGGTGGCCGCGGGGCCGTCAAGCATGGTTCGCAGGGCGGTGGCGAGGCGTTCCACGTCGGGCTCCGTGCCCACGGTGATGCGGAGCCGGCCGGGCATGTCGAGCGCGTCGAGCGCGCGGACGAAGATGCGGTGCTCGGCGGCGAGGCGTGCGGCGAAGGCGGTGCTGTCGCACGGCGGCGGTACCTCCACCATCACGAAGTTGCTCGCGGACGGCGCGTGCGTGAGCCCCAGCGCGTCCAGCGACTTGCAGAGCAACTCGCGCACCCTGGCGTTCTCGGCGCGCACGCGCTCGAGGTGCTCCGGCTGCTCCAGCGCCCGCAAGACGGCCCGCTGGGCCTGCCGGTTGACGTTGAACGGCAGCGCGCCGGCGGTGGCGGACACCCGGGCGACGAGGTCGGCGGGGCCGATGACGACGCCCATGCGTACGGAGGCGAGGCCCCACGCCTTGGAGAACGTCCGCATCACCAGCGCCCGTCGGCCCTCGCGCACCGCCTGGAGGGCGAACTCATGGGCGGGTCCGGCGAAGTCGATGTAGGCCTCGTCGAAGACGACGACGACGCCGGCGTGTTCGGCGCGGTCGATGAGGTGCCGGACGGACGCACGGTCGAGGAGCGCGCCGGTCGGGTTGAGAGGGTTACAGACGAAGGTGAGGTCGGCGCCCGCGCCGATCCGGTCACCGAGTTCCCCGACGGGGAGATCGGCGCCGTCCAACGGGACGGTTACAGGGGTGCGGCCCACGGACGCGGCGGACACCACGTATCCAGGGAAGGTGGTCGCGGTGGTCACGACGGACGTGCCAGGTTCGCGCAGGAAGGTCAGTGAGGTGAGCAGCACCAGTTCGTCGGTGCCGTTGCCGACGGCGACCATGTCGGGGGCGACCCCGAAGTGGGCGGCCAGTGCCTCGCGAAGCTTCAGGCAGTCGGCGTCCGGGTAGCGGTTGAGGTGGCATGCGGACTCGTCGTGCACCGCGTCGACGGTGCCGGGCGGCGGGCCGTAGGGGTTTTCGTTGAGATGGAGCCGGAGGTGGTCTCCGCCGTCGACGATCCCGGTGTCGGCGAAGAAGCCCGGTGGCAGGACCTGCCCCTGGGACATGGAAATCCTTCCTCTCACGGGCCGGCCGGGCGGTGTGCGGTCCGGCCGACCGTCCGGCTCAGTCGAGCCAGACGCGGGCGATGGTCTTCAGCCGGTTCTCGTCCCGGCCGAGCAGGTTCCGGCAGCGAAACCGCTGGATCTTGCCGCTGGGTGTCCGGGGCAGGTGTCCGCGCTCCACGAAGACGCACTCGGAGAGCGCGATGCCGGCCTTCTCCAGGGCGACCCTGGCGGCGCGGTCGGCGATCGAGTGGAAGTCGTCGCTGCGGCGCGCCGGTTCGAGGAGCAGGACGAGCCGGGAGACGGGTGTGCCGGGCACCTCGACCAGCGCCGAGCAGCCCTTGCGGACCGGGCCGGTGTCCTCGATCGCCGACTCGATCTCACCGGTGTAGATGTTGCGGCCGCCGACCGAGATGAGGTCGTCGGCGCGGCCCACGAAGAACACCTCGCCGTCGTGGACGAACCCCACGTCGCCGGTGCGCAGTTCGCCGTCGCGGAAGCGTTCGGCGGTGCGCTGCGGATCCCCGTGGTAGCCGGTGGCCAGGCTGGGCGTGGCGACCAGCAGTTCGGAGACCTGGCCGGGCCGGTCGGTGCGGACCAGGACGCCGGGCAGGGGCGGGCCGTTGGACACCAGCCGGGTGGCGCCCGGGGCGTCCTCGGGGACCTCCACGACCCTGCCGTCGAGCAGGGCCGCCTCGTCGAAGCCGCGTACCGACGGCCGCTCGCCCAGCGGTGTGCTGGCGATGGCGAGCGTCGCCTCGGCCATGCCGTAGGCGGGCATGAACGCCTCCGGGGTCAGCCCGGAGGACCGGAACGTCTCGGCGGCGGCGTTCAGGGTGCCCCAGTCGACCCGTTCGGCGCCCACCACGAACACCTTCAGCCTGAGCGGCTTGGGCAGGACGCCCCGGCCCTGGGCCCGGGTGGCCAGGTGGAGGGCGGTGTTGGTGCCGGCCGTCATGGTCGCGCCGAACTCGGACATGTCACGGAACCATGTGCGTGGCGCCATGCCGAACCGCTCGGGCGTCGACAGTACGAAGTCGTGGTCGAACGCCCAGGCATGCAGCATCGTGCCGAACACGCCCATGTCATGCGAGAGCGGTAGCCAGGAGGCGATCGTCTCCTGGCCCGGGCGGCCGTCCGACATCTGTCTCAGCATGTGCAGTTGGGTGCTGATGGCGCGGACGCTGAGCTCGCAGCCCTTGGGCAGACTGGTGCTGCCGGATGAGTACTGGATGAACGCGGTGTCTTCGGTGCCGGGCGGCTCCGGGTCGATGCGCCCGTCGCGGTACAAGGACGTCCAGGTGAGCACCGGAAGTTGCGCGGCCAGCCCCTCCGGGACGAGGGGGCGCAGCCGCTCGTCGACGAGCAGGGCGGCCGGGTCGAGCCGCTCGCTGAGCACGCTCAGCTGGTGCCCGTACTCCTCGGGGGCCTGCCCGCGGGCCGGCAGCGGGAAGGAGGCGACGGCGCCGCCCGCCAGCCAGATGGCGAGCAGCCCGCGGACGGTGTGCGCGGAGTTGGTGAGCACGGTCGCGACCCGGGTACCGGGCCGCACCCCGGCGGCGCGCAGGGCGAGCGCCATGCCGTGCGCGTCCGCGACCACCTCGCTCCACGGCAGGTGCCCGAAGCCGTTCTCCTCCCAGTGGTGGAGGGTGCCATGCGACTCCCTCCTGAGCAGCAGGTCCCAGAGTCCGTCGTTCCTGGCCGCCACGGTCACTCCACGTCCACGAGCGAGATGTCGGAGCCGTCGCGGGAGCGCTCCGCCATCGGGACGATCTTCTGCTGGCCGTCCAAGAGTTCCTGCTTGCTGAGCGTGCTGCCGCTGACCCGGCTGATGCCGGCCTCGCGCATGGTCATGCGCTCGGGGTCGATGCGGATGACCTTCCAGGCCAGCCGGGTCTTCTCCAGCGTCCAGATGAAGATCGCAGAGATGTCCACCTCGTACCACTTCATCCCGTGCCGGGCGGAGCGAGGGAACGCGTGGTGGTTGTTGTGCCAGGCCTCACCGAAGGACGGAATGGCCAACCAGGCGACGTTGCGGGACTCGTCCGTGGTGGTGAAGCGGCGCCGGCCGAAGTAGTGGCCGATCGAGTTGACCGCGTACGTCATGTGGTTGATCAGGAAGATCCTGACCAGTCCGCCCCACAGGACGCCGGTGAGCATGGCCTGTACGGAGCCGCCGGTCACCGCGAAGGCGATCAGGCCGGGCAGCAGGACACCGGCGGCGGCGACGAGCAGGAAGTTCTCGCTCAGCCAGCGCATGGACTTCTCCCGGACCAGGTCCGGGCAGTAGCGAATCGGGTCCGAGCTGAGCTTCACGTTGAACAGCCAGCCGAGGTGGGCGTGCCACATGCCGGCGAGCGCGCCCTTGAAACCGGGCTCGAAGCCCAGGTGCGGGCTGTGCGGGTCGCCCTCCTTGTCGGCGACCCGGTGGTGCTTGCGGTGGTGGGCCGCCCAGATGATCGGCGGGCCCTGGCCCGCCGTCACACCGGCCGCGGCGAGCGCCACCCGTATCGGCTTGTAGGTCTCGAACGCGCGGTGCGTCAGCAGCCGGTGGTAGCCGGTCGAGATGCCGATGCCCGAGATCACGTACATGATCGCCGTGACCAGGACGTCGGTCCAGCCGAAGATGTGGTTCCACGCGAGCACCATGGCGGCGCCGAGCGCGAGCAGCGGTACCACGGAGACCACGAGCATGTACCAGCGATGTTCCCTGCCGTCCATATCCCCCTCTATCCCTCATTCTCTTGGTCCTGTGTGGTGCACTCGGCGCCGCCGGGGTGGGTCAGGCGCCCGAGGTCGTCTCCGGGTCGAACTCGGTGCGCAGCGCGGGCAGCACCAGTGCCAGCGCGGCGGCGCAGGCGCTGAGCACCGTGCCGACGAGGAAGGCCGAGTGGAAGCTCGCCAGCAGGGCGTCGGGCATCGCCGTGCCCGAGGCCACCTCGTCGTCGAGGGTGCTGCTGGCGAGTGCCGCCAGCACCGCGAGGCCGGTGGCGCCGCCGATCTGCTGGCCGGTGTTGAGGACGCCGGAGGCCGCTCCGGAGTCCGCCTTCGCCACGCCGCTCACCGCGGCAACCACCAGGGGCACCATCGCCAGGCCGTATCCGGCGGCGCACAGCAGCAGCGTGGGCAGGACGTCGGACACGTACGAGGCCTTGACGGGGGCGCCTGTCAGCAGTCCGAGGCCGACGGTGGCGGTGCCGAGCCCGACCAGGCACAGGATGCGGCTGCCGAGCCTCGGCATCAGTTGGATGGCGATGCCGGAGAACACCGCCATGGTCACGCCGAACGGCGCCCAGGACAGGCCGGCGCGCAGGGGCGACCACTCCTGGAGCACCTGCATGTACTGGGTCAGGAAGAAGAAGATCCCGTACAGGCCGGAGGCCGCGAGCAGCATCATCACGTTCGCCGCGGCGATCTGCCGACTGGCGAAGATGCCGAGCCGGATCAGCGGCTGGGAGGCGCGCAGTTCCCTGATGACGAAGCCGGCCAGCAGCAGGCCGGCGCCGATGAGTCCGGCCACGGTGGCGGTGGAGCCCCACGGCCGGTGGCTGGTGCTGATCACGGTGTAGACGAGAAGCAGCAGCGCGGAGGTGATGAGCAGGGCGCCGGTGGTGTCCGTCGACGTGCCCTTGGCCGGCGGCTCACGGTCGGCGAGCGCGGGCCGCAGGGCGAGTGCGAACAGCAGGATGCCGACCGGGATGTTGACAAAGAACACCCAGCGCCAGTCGATGATGTCGGTGATGACACCTCCGAGGAGCACGCCGGAGACCCCGGATATACCGGTGAGTCCGCCCCACACCCCGAGGGCCTTGCGGCGCTCCTTCGCCTCGGTGAAGAACGTGATCAGGATGGACAGGGCGGCCGGGCTGAGCAGTGCCGCGCCGAAACCCTGGGCGCCGCGCGACACGATCAGCATCTCGGGCGTGGTGGCAAGACCGCAGGCGAGCGAGGCCGCGGTGAAGACACCGAGACCGGCGAGAAACACCTTGCGCCGGCCGAAGAGGTCCGCGCACCGGCCGCCGAGCACGAGGAAGCCGCCGAACAGCAGCATGTACGCGTCGATGACCCAGGCCAGCGAGGCCTGTTCGAAGTCCAGCGCGGTGCGAATCGTCGGCAGCGCCATCGCGACGACGGTGTCGTCGATGATGACCATGAACTGCGCACCGCAGGTCACCGCGAGGACGAGGCCTGCCGCCTTGCCCGCCGATCCGGCCGTCGCGTTGTCCTTGGCCGTGGACGGGGCCGTTCCCCTGCCCATGCTTTCTCCCATTCGACGATCTCCCAGTGGGTGGTGGTTGGTGCTTGTGGGGGGATGCCACGCGGCCCACCGGACCGCGTGGGTCAGGAGGGGGTCGTCCGTGCCACGACCCGGTTGAGCCGGTCCATGCGGGTGGCGAGGCTCATCCGGCCCTCCAGTCGGAAGGCGGGCAGCCGTCGGCCGTCGACGTCGGTGAAGCCGTACTCGCCAGCGAGGTCGCCGACGGCGAGAACCTGGCCCGACCGCTCCCCCACGGCGGGGTCGGCTGCCAGGTGGGCGATGGCGCGGCCCACGTACTCCGGGGAGTGCACGACCGCGGCCGGGCCGTCGCCCAGCGCCTCCCAGGCCGCCTCCACCCGCTCGGTGCGCACGAACCCGGGGTGCAGGGAGAGTGCGGTGACGCGCTTCTTGCGCAGGTCGGCGGCGAAGGCCCTGCCGAGCCGGTCGTTGGCGGCCTTGAACACGTCGTACGCCGCCTGCCCGAGGTAGGTGTCGCCGTCGGTGAAGCCGATGCCGACGATCAGGCCGTTCAGGCGTTCGAACATCAGCGGGGTCAGCAGCCGGGTGATGTCGTACTGGGCGCGGAGCGACCCCTCGCACAGTTCGTACCGCCACATGGGCTGGTCCCAGTACGGGGCGTCGAAGCGGACGTCGGCGGAGCGCTCGTAGCCCGCCCAGGCGTTGTTCACCAGCAGGTCGAGGCCGCCGTGTTCGGCGCGGACACGGTCGGCGAGGGCCTGGTTGTCGTCGGTCGAGCGGTGATCGCAGCGCACCGCGACGCCGGTGCCGCCGCGGGCGGTGATTTCCTCGGCGGTATCGTCCACCGTGCCCGGCAGACCCTCGGTGCGGCCCTCTCCGCGGGTGCTGCGCCCGGTGACGTACACCGTGGCTCCCGCGTCGCCGAGGGCCAGGGCGATGCCGCGCCCCACGCCGCGGCTGGCGCCCGTGACCACCGCGACGGCGCCGGCCAGCCTGGGCGGCTTCCAATCCTCGTTCACGTGTGCGTCCTCTCTGGCTGAGCGGCCGGCTAACTGAGGTGGGCGGAGGCGTACTCGAGCGTCCGCAGGTAGGCGTCGGTGTCCTGGACGTGCGGAATGCCGTACCGCTCGCGCAGTTCGCGCAGGGACGTCGGCAGGATGCCTCCGCTGCACCGGGTCACCTCGCTGACGTCCCGCAGCACCGACAGGTAGGAGCGGGCTGGCGGCGGCAGTCGGCGCAGTTCCTCGGGGTCGAGGCGGTCGGGGTCGGTGACCGGGATCGGGCCAAGGGTGCGGCCGAGGCCGGCCGCGTGTTTGGCGCACACCTCGATGGCACGTTCCATGGTCATGGCCTCGTCGCCGTAGGTGACCCAGAACGCTCCCTCGTCGTCACCCAGTTCGACCGCGCGCAGCACGGCCTTGGCGAGCAGGTCCTGCGGCACGATGTCGATCCGGTTGCCCTGGTGGACCGGGATGAACGGAGCCCGGCCGCGGCAGATCCAATCGGACATCAGCTGCACGATCTGGCCGCGCGACGTCCAGCCGGTGGCCGAGTCGCCGATCAGATTGGTGGGGCGGAACACGGTGTGCTGGATGCCGCTGTCGCGCAGCAGCTGTTCGGAGCGCAGCTTGGAACGAACGTAGTTGGTGGTGACGTTGGTGTCGCTGAGCCGGTGCGGGGCGTCTTTGAAGAGCGCGGCCACGAAGGCGGTGCTCATGAAGTGGACGGTGGCGCCTGCGCGTTCGGCGAATTCGATCACTCGGCGGGTGCCGTCGATGTTGACTGGTTTGTACCGCTCGTCGGCCAGTCCCCACTCGGTCAGCCCGGCCGAGTGGATGACGGTGTCGACGTCGCGGGCCAGAGCCCGATAACTGTCCTCGTCGAGTCCGAAGCGCTCCTGTGCCAGATCAGCGCCGAGGATCTCGTCGGTGCCGGGCGGCAGGGCCGCGCCGCCGGGCCGGGCCATGGAGATGACCCGCAGCGGGCGGCCTGGCACCTCGCGCAGAACGGCCTGGCCGACGACGCCTGAGGCGCCGGTCAGCAGCACGGTGCGGCGCTGTCCGGTCATGGCCGGGACTCCTTCCACTCCATCAGGCGTGTAGTAGCGCGAGCGCCGATGTAGAGGAGCGGCTCCGGCGGAAAGCTGCGCTGCTTGCGGTGCTGGTCGTCGACGTACAGCAGCCGTGAGTACTCCGAGTCCTTGCCGAGGACAAGGTCGCGGAGCACTTTTCCGCCAGTGTGGGTGGCGGCGATGCCGTTGCCGTTGAAGCCGTAGCCGTAGAAGACGTTGGTGCCGGGGAGCCGGCCGAAGTGCGGGGCGTAGTCCCGGGTGACGTCGATCGTGCCGCCGTAGGCGTAGGTGAACTCCACGTCGCCCCACATGGGGAAGAACCGCTGGAACTCCTCGTGCAGCGCCCGGTAGGCACGCTGGTCGTTCATCCGCCGCCGGCGCATGTCGCGGCCCATGAAGTACAGGGCGGGCCCCCCCGCGAACATCAGCCGGTTGTCGGCGGTGAAACGCGCGCAGGTCAGGAACGTCTTGGCCTCTACCATGCCCTCGCGGCCGGCCCACTCGACCCGCCCGAGCTGCGCGTCGGTGAGGGGTTCGCTCACCATCGCGTAGCTCCAGATCGGCACGGTCCTGTTGCGGAACGGCGCGAACGTGAACTGGTGCGCGTTGGCCGCGATGATCACCTTGTCGGCCGTGATGCGGCCGCCGGGTGCGACGACGGTGGGTCGCGCCCCGGGCAGCACCTGCAGGACGGGCGTGTTCTCGTAGACGGTGACGCCGCGTTCCTTGACGACCCGCGCCAGACCCCGGACCAGCTTGAAGGGGTTGACCAGCGCGCCGCCGGTCCGCATGGCGCCCAGCACGGCGGGCGAGCTGATGACGGACTGGGCCTGCGCAGCGGAGAGGATGTCGGGCTGTTCCCGGCCGGCGATCCGAGAGGCCAGCTCCCGGTCTTCGCGCAGCCGGCGCAGCTGTGCCGCGTCGGTGGCGACCATCAGGTAGTCGTTGGCCTCGTACTCGGCGTCGATCTTGTTGCGGCGCAGGAACCTGCCGATCTCGAGGATGGACCGGCCGACGGCCTGCGAGGCCTCCAGGGCGCGGCGGGTGCCGAACTCCTGGACCAGGGCCTGGATGTCCTTTCCGATGGTCGGTGTGACGAACCCGTCGGCGCGGCCGGACGCCCCGTACCCGGAGTACTGGGACTCGACGACCCGGATGTCGAGCGCGGGCGCGGCCTCCTTGAGGAAGTGGGCGGCCCACAGTCCGGTGTATCCGCCGCCGACGACGGCGACATCGCAGTCCACGTTGGAGCGCAGCGCCGGTTCGGGGGTGACACCCTCGGTGTCGTGCCAGTAGACGACGTGCTTGCGTGTACCCACTAGCGCCCCTTTTCGAGCATGATCCTCGACAAGCCCAGGTGCCGGTTCTCGAAGTGCCGCACGCTCGCACCCAGGTACTTCTCGTAGTTGAGGACGTTCTGCTCGCCCGCGACCCGCACGGCGGACTCGCGGTTCTCGCGCAGCCGGCGCAACCACTCGGCGCAGGTGCGCGCGTAGTGGTCCGGGTCGTTGCGCAGCGACACCACGTCGAAGAGCTTCTCGGACGACTCGACGACCTCGGAGAGCGCAGGGATCTCCGACTCGGGGAAGATCGTCTCGATGATGAACATCAGCTCACGCACGGTGGCCTTGTCCATCACGGTGTTGTTGCCCTTGACGTTGGTCTGCATGGCGATCCGGCCGCGCGGCGGGAGCCAGGCGTAGCAGCGCTCGAAGAACTCCCGGTACGCGGCGATCCGTTCGGAGCGGGACAGCCCCGGGGCGGCGAAGTGCTCGAAGGCGCCGATGGAGATGACGGCGTCGTACCCCTCGTCGGGCTGGTGGTCCCGCCAGTTCTCGACCCGGATCTCGGTACCCGGCAGCGCCGCCGCGCACACCAGCTCGGCCTGGCTGTCGCTGAGGGTGAGGCCGACGGCGCGTTCGACGCCGTAGATCCCGGTCAGTCGCTTCAGCAGGCTTCCCCAGCCGCATCCGACGTCCAGCACCCGTCGGGCACCGGCCGCCCTGGCCCCCTCGATGAGGTAGTCCAGCTTGCGGGCCTGGGCGCTCTCCAGGGTCTCCGGGACGCCGGGCAGGGCGGCCGCGGAGTCGTCCCACAGGGCGCAGGTGTAGGTGAGGGAGGCGTCCAGCCACAGGGCGTAGAAGTCGTTGGACACGTCGTAGTGGTGTCTGATCGCCTCGGCGGTGGCCCCTCGGTAGGAGGTGGCGGTCATGCTGGGGTACCGGCGGACTTGGTGGTCCCCACGAGCTTGACCAGGTCCCCGACGGTCTTGACGTTGGCCGCCTGGCTCGGGTCGAGCTCGATCTCCGCGTCGTCCTCGATGGTGTAGACGATGTCGGCGATCTGGAGGCTCGACAGGCCGACGGAGTCGAAGGCCGTGTTCTCGTCCAGGGTCAGGCCCGCGGCCTTGCTGCCGAGCTTCTTCTCGATGAGGGAGCAGACAGTGGCAACGGTGATCACGGCGTTTCCTTTCGTTCGTCCATATGCCGGGAACCTAAGGTCGCGACCCGGCCGAACACATGGCAGCCGGACATGACAGATCCCTGCCATGCCGGCCGTGGGGGCCCTGGCAGATCCACGTCACTTGTCCCGGGCGGGCGCTCCTTTTTGAATGACGGCACCACCGTCTGACGAAGGGCGGCCTCATGAGAAATTCACCGCGCCTAGTAGATTTCATCGTTGACTTTCTGCACCGGCAGGGAGTCAGCCATGTGTTCGGAGTCGGCGGCGCGAATATCGAGGACCTGTATGACGCGCTGCACCATGCGCAGGTCGGCCCGCTCGGTGTGGTGGCCAAACACGAGTACTCCGCCGCCACCATGGCGGACGGATATCACCGGGCCTCGCAGCGCGTACCGGTGATCGCCTCCACCTCGGGCGCCGGCGCGATGAATCTGGTGCCCGGGATCGCCGAACTCAGGGCGTCCTACGTACCGGCCCTCGTCCTGATCGGGCAGCCGCCGGCCAGGCTGGACGGCCACGGTTCGTTCCAGGAGACCAGCGGTCTGGCCGGATCGATCGACGCCACACGGATGTTCACCGAGCTGGCCGTGCACTGCGTACGCGTGCGGGAACCGGAGCGGATCGTCCACGAGTTGCCGAGGGCCCTCGCGGCGGCGACGGACCCGGCGGCACCCGGACCGGCAGTGCTCCTGCTGCCCAAGGACGTGCAGCAGGCCGTGCTCTCGTCCGGTGCGTCGCCGAGCGTGGCCCGGGAGCCGGTCGGGCTGCCGCTCTCCGAGACCGCCGACCGTGCCCGGGCGGCGGGGCTGCTGCGGGCGGCGCGCGGAAAGGGCGGTGTGGTGGTGATCGCCGGTGAGGCGGTCGCCCGGTCCGACGCCAGGCCCCAACTGGCCCGGCTGGTCCGGGCGCTGGACGCGCGGGTCGCCGTCGCCCCGGACGCCAAAGACGTCTTCGACCCGCGCGACCCGCGTCACCTGGGCGTGACCGGGGTGATGGGCATGGACGAGGTGGAGGAGGAGCTGGAGCGGGCGTCCGCCGTGCTGCTGGCGGGGACGCGGCTGCCCCAGATGGCCGGGGTCGGCCTGCACGAGCACCTCAAGGGCGTACCAGTGGTCTGCGTCGACCCCCGGGAGCCGTTCCTCGACACGCGGGAGGAGCTCGTCAGGCTCACCGGCCCCGTGGCCGCCGAACTGGACCTGCTGCGCCGCGCCCTGTCCGGTGCGGAACCCGGCCCCGGCCCCGGCCTGGGGCGGGCAGCAACCGCCGACCCCCTACCGTCGGCGTCCACCCCGCTGGACATGCGGACATCCGTCCTGACCGTCGCGGCGGCGCTCCCCGAGGGGGCGAACGTCGCGGCCGACGCGGGCAACGCGGGCGCCAGCGCCATCCACCACGTCGACGTGCCCGTCGACGGCCGGTTCATCGCCGCCCTCGGCATGGGCGGCATGGGGCACAGCTTCGGGGCGGGGATCGGCGCGGCGTTCGCGACCGGCCGGCGCACTTGTGTCATCGCCGGCGACGGGGCGTTCTTCATGCACGGCATGGAGCTGCACACCGCCGTCGAGCACGGGCTGCCCGTCACCTTCGTCGTGCTCAACAACAACGCGCACGCGATGTGCGCCACCCGGGAGCAGTTGTTCTTCTCCGGGGACTACACGTTCAACGTCTTCCGCCCGGCCCGGATCGGCGACGGTGTTGCCGCCATGTTCCCCGGCCTGGCCGCGACGACGGTCCGCACCGTCGGAGAGCTGACAGCGGCCCTGGACCGCGCCCACGCCACCACGTCGCCCGCGCTGATCTGCGTGGACCTCGACCCCACCGAAATGCCGCCGTTCCGGCCCTTCCACCAGCAGGCGCTGGCCACCGGCCGCGGACGGCCCGTCTCAGAAGGAGCAGTACCAGGATGACCACCTCCATCAGCCAGCCGACCCCCCTGCCCGGCTATGTCGCCCCCGACCCCATCCCGGCCGGCGTCAAAGACGTCCCCGGCCTGTTGCGCTGGGAGACCACGCCGCGCGAGGAGGCCATGGCCCTCGCCGGACAGCTGACGAGGGAGAGCTTCACTTACGACGAGGTGTACGGGCAGTTCGTCACCGTCCACCAGTACATCGACGCGCCGCCGCAGGCGGTCTACGAGTACCTCACCGACGTCCGCAACCTGAACGAGTACACGTACAGCACCCGGGACTTCGCGCCGACCGACGTTCCCGGCGTCTACCAGGGCCGGGACGTCCTCCTCGACGACCAGACCAAGATATTCATGCGGATCGACGGCGACCCGAACGCCCTGACCGTGGACATGCGGTGCGCCTGGGACCAGGGCCAGGAACTGTGGATGAACTACCTCCACCGGATCGTCCCGGCAGAGATCGTCCTCAACAAGCCCGGCTCGGTCGTCATCTGGACCAACTGCCGCCACCCCTACTACGACAAGAACCCGCACCCGGAGCTGGCGTCCACCCCCGAGCGCCCCTGGGTCGGCGACATGTGGCCGCTGTTCTACGCGGGCCACCAGGTGGAAATCGACAACCTGAAGAAGATCCTCGAGCACCGGCACGGAAGCCCCTCCGCATGAGGCCGGTCAGCCTGCTCGAACTCGCCTCCTACCTGCCGGGCGAGCCCGTCGGCACCGAGTACTTCCTGCGGTACCAGGAGCAGGACGCCGCGCTCACCGACCACACCATGTTCAAGGCGCCGAACTCCCGCCATCAGGTCTCCCGAGACGAGACGCCCACCGACATGATGGAGAAGGCGGCGCACACCCTGGCCGAGCGCATCGGCCAGGACGCGCTGCGCGGCGTGGACGTGGTGATCACCAACTCGCTGCTGCCGGAGGTGCCGTTCACCGGCGCCGGCGCCGAGGTCGCCCACCGGCTCGGCATCCGGGCCGACTGGGTTCTCGACGCGCACAACGGCGGCTGTGCCTCCTTCGTTCACCTGCTGCGGCTGGCACGGGTCCTCATCGGCACCGGCCAGGCAACGTCCGCCCTGCTGTTCAACGTGCAGAACTGCGCGGGCCCCGTGATGACCCAGCCCGACGTGCGCCGACTCCCCGAGGCGGTGATCCCCGGGGACGGCTGCGCAGCCGCGTTCGTGGCCGCGTCCGACGAGTCGCCGGTGCTGGGCGTGCAGGTCGCCAACCGCGGCGAGTACACCCGGGACTGCGGTCTCACCCTCAGCGACGGCCGCAAGTACTGGGAGGCGGGCACCAGCCAGATGCACGTCGGGTTCACCCCCGGCAAGGTCAAGGACATCGTCGAGCGCGGCAACCAGCTGGTGCCCGAGGTGGTCCTGGGCCTGTGCGAACAACTGGGCCTCAAGACCGACGACCTCGACGCGCTGATCACCAACCAGCCCAACCGGATGTTCCTGGAGCAGTGGCGGCAGCGCCTGTCCATCGGTCCCGACCGGCACCTGGACACCTTCGACCGCTTCGGGAACCTCTTCGGCGCGGCCGTCCCCATCACCCTGGACCACGGCATCCGCGAGGGCCGGATCAAGGACGGCAACCTGCTGATGCTGGCGGGCTTCGCCCACGCGGGCGACTTCGCGGGGGCGGCGGCGGTGCGCTGGCGGGCCGGGAGTGCCCGGGCGTGACGGCCCGCCCCGGCGGCCTGCCGCGGGCACCTGCGGACCACGGCGGCGGGACCGGGCCCCCGGCCGGTGCCGTCGTCGAAGCACGCAACTCACCTGCGAGAGAGGAGAGTTCATGCCCCACCCCCGAGCTGTCGTGATCGGTGCGGGAATCGGTGGTCTGACGGCCGCGCTGGGACTGCACAGACGCGGCTGGCACGTCACGGTCCTGGAGCGCGCCCCCGCCCTCGCCCCCGTCGGCGCCGCGCTCACCCTGGCACCCAACGCACAGCGCGCGCTGGCGGCGCTCGCGCTCGGCGAGGAGATCAGCCGGCTCTCCGCCTGGGAGGGCGACGGTCTGCTACGCGATCCCCAGGGCCGGCCACTGGCCAGGACGACCAGTGCGTCCGTCGTCGCCCGGTTCGGCGGACCGCTGGTCGTCCTGCGCCGCAGCGACCTGGTCGGCCTCATCGTCGGCCGCCTGCCCCACGGCAGCGTCCGTACCGGCGAGGCCGCGACCCTCACCGGCGCCGGAGGCAGCGGGCACCCGGCCACCGTGTCCACGGCGGAGCAGCAGTACGAGGCGGACCTTGTCGTCTGTGCCGACGGCGTCAACTCGGCGTGCCGTCGCTTCCTCTTCCCCAGCACCCGGGCCCGACGTACGGCGGCTGGACGGTATGGCGGTTCCTCGCCCCTACGCCGCCCCGCTTCGTCCCGCACGAGACCTGGGGCCCCGGCCAGGTGTGGGGCACCCTGATCCGCGACCCGGAGAGCGTCTTCATCTACGCCTGCGCCTTCACCGAGCGCGGCGGACGCTCACCGGACGGGGAGAAGAACGAGCTGCGGCGCCGGTTCGGCCAATGGCACCACCCCGTGCCCGCCGTGCTCGACTCGATCGAGGCGAAGGACGTCCTGCGCCACGACGTGTTCCATATGGCCCAGCCCCTGGAGCACTTCCAGCGCGGCCGGGCCGTCCTCCTCGGCGACGCGGCGCACGCCATGGTGCCGACCCTCGGCCAGGGCGCCAACATGGCGATCGAGGACAGCGTCGTCCTCGCCCACCACGCGGCGCCGAGCACCGACCCGACGGCCGCGCTCGCCCGCTACGACGAGCAGCGCCGCCCCCGTACGACGGCCCTCATCCGCCGTGCGGAGCGCGCCTCCCGGCTGATGGCCCTGCGTTCCCCGGCCGCGCTGGCCCTGCGTGACGGCGCGATCCAGGCCATGTCGAAGATCGTCCCCGCGCTGCTGCTGCGCGGCTTCGACGGCGTCGCGGACTGGCATCCCCCGGCCGTTCCCCAAGGCTCCCCGGCCGCGTGACACCCACGCCGCCGGGTGACACCGGGCGGCGCATCCGCCGCCCGGCTGTTCCCCCCACCGACCTTCGAGGGAAGAAACCTTTGTCCATGCGTCAGAACTTCACGACCATCGCCGCCACCGCCTGTCTCCTGCTGGGCGGCGTGGCGGCCGCCACGGCGCCGGCCGCCGCTGTGGAAGCGGCCGCCGCGCAGACGGTCACGGCCACCTACGACTGCGGAGCGTTCGGCGTCACCGACCTGACGATCGAGGCGGAAGCCGACAACGGTGTCGGCTCGGTCCGGATCTCCACCAGCGGCGGCCTCGCCCCTGTAGACCTCCCCGCCGACTCCATCACGGCCACGCTCAGCCTCGAGCGCGCGACCGGCGGCACCGTCGCCTTCAGCGGCACCGCCAACGAGGCCGCCGGGGCGGGCGAGCCGGTCGTCATCGGCCCGCTGACCGGTGCCGTGTCGGCGGGCGAAAGCTTCGACTCGTACATCCCGGCCGCCGGGTCGGGCGAGGTCTCCCTCAGTCTGAACGTGCTCGGCATGTCCAACACCTGCAACGCCGTGACGAAGCAGAACCCGGGCCCGATCGTCTTCTGACCCCGGACCGCTTGTCATCCACGGGCCCGGCCGCCGTGCCGGGCGGCCGGGCCCGTGGAGCCATGGACCGTGACCGGCAGGGCGCACGCGGCCGGCCGGGCCAGCGCCGCCAGGCACGCCGCACCCGCGGCGACGTCCGACACCTCCCAGGGCTCGGGCCCCCGCAGGGTACGGCGCACCACGACCGCGCGCTCCAGGCCGGGCCGAACCTCGACCTCCGCCAGGTCGGTGCCGAGCCCCACGCCCCAGCCCTTGACCACGGCCTCCTTGCGCACCCAGCAGCGCGTCAGCCTGTCGTCCCGCTCCCCGCCCTCCGGAGCGGCGGCCACCTCGGCGCGCTCCGCGGGGCTCAGACAGCGCCGCACCACCGCCGGCACCTCGTGCGGGCCGCGCACCTCGATGTCGACGCCCACCGGCACACCGGGCGAGAGCGCGAGCATCCACCACCGGCCCGACCGGGACACCCCGACCCGCCACTCGGTGGCGGGACGCCGCACGCGCGGCGGCCCGTGCCCGGCGTCACCGCAGCCCGGGCACGCCTCGTTGCCCCAGACGACGTCGCTCGGCACCACCTTCAGCCACGCCGCGACGGTCCGCCGGATCGCGGCCCGCGCGCCCGCGTAGCGTGCGCCCACGACCGGGTCCCGGAACGCCGCCAGGCGCCGCAGCTCCCCCTCGTCCAGCACGGCGAGGTCCGGGGCCGCCGCAATGTCCGGCACCTCGCCGGTCCAGACGTGGATGCCCCGCCGACGCCCGCTCACGGGGTGTTCCTCTGCACGGCGCGGACGACGTGCACCCGCGAGGCGCAGTCGAGCTTCTGCATCACGACACGCAGGTGGTTGGTCACTGTCCACTCCGAGATACCCAGACGCCGGGCGATCTGCCGGTTGGTGAGCCCCTCGGCCACCAGCAAGGCGATCTCGTACTGCCGCGGTGTCAACTCGTACGGCAGGGCCTGTGCACCCGTGCGGGCCGGTGGCTCCGCGGCGGGCGGCGGCGCGAGGAGGGCGGCTGCCAACGCGTCGCACAGCGAGATCTGCTCGGCGTCGCTGCGCAGCCGGCGTAGCAGGGCGGCATCTACGTTCCGCACGAGCCGCTCGGTGAGTACGTCCACGGTGGCCCTGTCGTCCGTGACGGTGCCGTACCGCAGCCGGATCGCCTCCGCGTAGGCCAGTAACCGCACCGCCGTGTAGCGCCGCTCCTCGTCGCCGCCCCCGCCGAGGGAGGTGACGGCCATGCTCTCCAGTGCCTCGGCCACCTGCTCCGGGTCCCCTGTTCCCATGAGCAGCCGCACCGCCTCCCGGGCGCTCTCGTACGCGTCCTGGTGCCGCCCGAGCACCCGCCGCACCCGGGCGAGCGCGGTGAGGAGGGAGGCCCGGAGGGCGGCGGGGGCCCCTCCGTTGGGGACATGCGCGTTGTCGGCCAGGTCCTGCAGGGCCTTCAACAGCGGCTGCTCGGCGTCCGGGTCGCCGTGGTCGGCCGCGAGGAGGGACTGGGCACGGCGGGCCACCGCGGCGGAATGACGGTCCACCCAGGTGCCGGGGCGCCGGACGGCCGAGTCGAGCAGGACGGCCGCGGCAGCCGACTCGCCGCGGCGGCGCAACAGTTCCCCGGTGAAGGCCGCTACCCGGACCTGCGCCGCGGAGGACTCTCCCGCGGCGGCGGCCGCCAGGTCGAGCACCCGCTCCGCCCGCCGGTGGTCCCCGTGCCCGAGCGCCCACCGCACCACTGCGACCAGTGCCTCGACGGCGACCGGACGCTGCGCCTCGACGGCGTCGGCGGCATCCGCCGCGGCCCCCGTTCCGGCGTCGTCGGCCGTCCAGGCGAGGGCGGTCCGCTCGATCGTGTCCGCGGCCTCCGGGGCGAGCCGGTGTCGCAGAAGGGGCCCCTCCAGCGCGGTCAGCAGCCGCAGTACGCCGATGTGGTCTTCGCGCGTGGACAGGTGGCGGGTGGCCTTGAGGATGTCGGGCAGGCGGGGCGCGACGAGTTGGAGCACCTGGTCGACGGGGCGGCCCGCGTGCAGGGCGGTCGCCATGGTGTCGGCGAACGCGGCCCAGTGGGCGGCGTGCCGGTCCAGGACACCGCCCAGCTCCCGGGTGTCCCGGGCCAGTTCCGCGCGGTAGTGGCAGCGAGCCATGTGCGTGAGCCGGAACTCGGGGCCGCCGACTCTGCCGGGCGTGCTCAGCAGCAGGCTCTTGTGCACCAGTGACTCGATCCCGGCGACCGCGTCGGCGTGGTCGCGGCCGGTCATCCCCCGCACCGCCGCCAGGTCGACGTACGTCTCGAACACGGACAGGTCCCGCAGGAGCGCCCGGTCGCTGTCGCTCAGCACGTCGGCGGCCCACGTCAGCGCGCTGGAGAGGCTCCGGTGCCGCTCGGGTGTGTCGCGCGGCCGGTTCCTTCCGGGCAACTCGCCGCGGGTCAGGCGCTCCAGCAGGGCGCGGGGGCCCTCCATGCCGACGGCCTCCGCGACCATCTCGATGGCGAGGGGAATCCCGTCCAGCATCCGGCAGATGTCCGCCACGGCGAGGCCCGTCAGCCGGTTCTCGGCCGGGGCACCGTAGTACGGGCGCACACTGTCGGCGTAGATCGCTTCGGCGGGTGAGCCCTCGCCGGTCGGCAGGGGGCCGACGGGCAGGATCCGCTCGGCCCGGATGTCCAGCGGGACACGGCTGGTCAGCAGTATCCGTAACAGCGGGCAGGCTCGGAGCAGCTCGGAGACGTCCAGGGCGATGTCCGTAACCGCCCGGTCGCCGTTGTCCAGGACCAGCAACAGCCGCGTCACCCCCACGCGTTCGGCGGCCTCGCGCGCGGTACGGACGCCGAGCTGGGCCCAGACCGCCCCGCCGTCCTCCGCGTCGGCGAGGTCCGCCCACACCAGGGCCAGGTCGTGGGTGCGGGCCCGAGTACTCACGGCGGCGTGCGCCAAGTGGCTCTTGCCCACGCCCGCTGGTCCGGTGAGGGTGAGTTCGCGGGCCTGCCCGTGGTCCAGCCACCTCTGAATCAGGACCAGTTCGCGCTCACGGCCGCGCAGCTCACCGAAGCCGAGGTCTTCGGGCTCGTGCGTACGGGGCAGGGCGGCGAGGGCCTGCCGTTCAGTGACAAGCATGCGGGTATGCCTCCCTGATCACGATCCGGCTTCTTCTCTGGCATTTTCGTGAGGCCGTGCCACCACTAGGACGGTACGGCGATGACGTACCGGGCCACGACCGCAGCCAACTGGCGCAGCAGCTCATCCGCGTGGGAGCGGATGAAGAAGTGCCCGCCGGGCATCGTCCGCAGCTCGCTGCCTCTGCCGCCGTGGGCCCGCCACGCGGCCATCTTGGGTAAGGGCACGAGATCGTCGTCCACACCGGTGAACAGGTGGAGCGGCACTCTCAGCGGCTCGACGTCCGCCGGGTCGGTCCAGCCCGAGCAGAGCCGGAGATCGTCACGTACGAGCGGCATGTAGGCCGCGCGGAACCGGGGCCGCCGGGCCAATTCCCAGGAGATGCCGCCCAGTTCGGCCAGACGGGTGGCGAGCGTCTCGTCGTCGGCGTCCGGGTCCATGATCCGGTTCGGCGGGACGTGCGGCGCGCGGTGCGAGCTCAGCACGAGCGCGCGCGGCAGCGGAGCGCCCCGCCGTTGCCGGGCCAGTGTGAGGGCGTGCGCGATGAACGCGCCCATGCTGTGCCCGTAGAGGACGTACGGCTGGCAGAACGCGTCGTCCAGTTGCTCGTCCAGGTCGGCGACGAGGGCGTCGAGGTCAGTGAACCTCGGTTCGTGGGCCCGCTCCTCACGGCCGGGCAACCGGATCGGCAGGACCCGCACCCCGGCGTCGAGGGTGTCGAGCCGCTCCTGCCAGGAGGCGTAGAGGGAGGCCCCGCCGCCGGCACAGGGCAGACAGAAGAGGTCCAGCCCTGCTCCCGCGCGGGGTTCCGGTGACGTGGGCAGCGATTCCGGCGGCTGCGTCCGGTGCGGCGTGCTCGGCAGATACAGCGTCATCACTGACGTGACCCGCGCGCCTCAGACCAACTGCCGGGCGGCGGCCGCGAGGTCGTAGTACAGCGTCGCGCCGACCAGCAACTCGCCGTCGAACTGCGAGAGCACCGCCACGGGCAGTTCCATCCGCTTGCCCTGGTTGGGGATGTCCTGCCAGTCGGCGGCCTGGGTACCGCTGAAGCGGCCCTCCACGATGACCGCGTCGGCCGTGTGGTGGATCGACCTCAGCTCGTGCGCCAGGTCAGGGAAGGCGGCGAGCATGCCGTCGAAGTGACGGCGGATCACGTCGTCGCCGACCAGGGGCTGTCCCTCGAAGGGGACGATGCGACTCACACTCGTGCCGGGCCCGCCCCCCGACACCATACCGACGGCGTACCTGATGACCACGTCCTCGCGCCGCTTCCGCAGGCCGACGCAGGTCCCCCGCTGATCGATTTTCATCCCCGTGTGTCTCCCCCGTCGAGGCTGGAATGGAACCCAGCCGTGCACGCAACAATCCAAACCGTCCTCAGGTAGGGGCGTCCCTCCAGGGGGACGGCCGAATGTGCTGCCCCAGCGCCATCTGAAGCTGTCCCCCGGGAGCGCCGTGGACCGGAGCCCACCGTCTCGCCGTTCTGCGCACGATTGAACGCGGGGGCCTCCATTCAAGCAACAGCATTCTTGACCTTGGCTTGAAATACTCAATGCCCGCGAGGCTCGAAATGTCTGCCGGACGGCCACGGCCGGGATTCCGGATGCCCTCACAGTACGTACCATTGGACCTTTGTCTGCGGACACAACGCGTCTCAGCATGCGTTCCGCTTGTATCGATCTACCAGCGGGCCCGTACACGACTACACCTCACCCCGCCGCCTTTTTGACCAGATCCGAACAGACATGAACAGTAAGGACCACCAGGGACTACACCCTCCGCCCAAAACGGTCGTGTCCCAGGACGTGGTGTATGGGATCAAGCACTACGCGTTCCGGTTCGAGGCCCGTGCCGAACTGTGCGGAGGGCGGCAGCCCACGAAGCGTGCCGGTAGGGCGCGTTGGACACCCGATCGGGCGGGGCTACCGTCCCTGGCCTGCGGATTCCGTGACTTGATCCCCTACACCACCTGGCGGGACGCCATCCCCAAAACCGACCGACCAGCTCACCGATCCCCGCTGCGACATGCGGCGGGAGATGGCGTCCTGCCAGGTGCGGTAGGTGAGGTTCCCCCGTCATGCGGGAGGTGCTGATCAGCTGGTCAGCAGGGGTTGATGGGTGTTCAGATTCGTTGGTTCGGCCGTCCTGCTGGGTGTGTCAGTTTTAACGGCTGATCTTGGTTGTTGAGTGGTCAGTTGTTGCTCGGGGTCAGTCGGCCCTCGAAGGCGATTGAATAGGCGTTCAGGGGTGCCTTCCAGCGCATGGTCCACCGCTTGCGGCCCTTCCCCGTCGGGTCCAGGCTCATCAGCGCCATGTAGACGCACTTGAGGGCGGCCCAAACCCGACCTACGCATTACGATGCACAGGCGGACAGTGCCCGATTTGCCGAGATTCCAAGGTCAACGAAAACAAGAAACCCCAGGTCAAAGGCTTGACCTGGAGGTTCACCATGGAGCCGCCTTCGGGATTCGAACCCGAGACCTACGCATTACCAGACCGTGAGCGTTCGTGTTGCGTGGTGCCTGGCCGTGCTGCTGAGTGACGTTCTACCTGATCAGAACATCTACGGCTGGCTGGCCTGTGTTGCCTCGTATGACGTCGTCCAAAGGCGTCCGGCCACCGGCTGGCCACCGAAGCAGGCGCCGCTGGCGACCAAGAACTGAACCACCGGGGTTGTTGGATTCCCACAGGTAGGAGCAGCGGGCGGCCTTTTCGAGGGCGTTGGTGGGCGGTTGCTGCGTGCTGCGGTCTTCACAGTGATCAGCGCGGTACTGGCGACGGTCGGCCACCACGGCGTCCGAGGACCCGGTGCCGTGGTTGCGGCTGGCCGCGAACGACGGCAGCCGTATTCCTGATCGCAGTCCCAGCGGCAGGGCGCGTGCGACGGCCGCCTTGCCGTGCTGATACAGCGCGCCGAGACAGTCTGCTTCTCACGAAGGCCCTCGCCAGACTGCCCGCGGTCGCGCCGGCGGAGCGACAAAGCTGATCACTGCCGCTCCCGCACCACCTCAGGCTGTCGTACGCCTGTGACAAAGTGGCTCGGCGCGAACCGCGGACGGCGTCGGCCCCGTGGCACCATGCGCCTCATGAAGGCAGCGTACATAGAGGGGTTCGGGCCGGCGGACGCCATTCGGTTCGGTGAACTCCCCCCGCCCTTAGAGGGCCCGACGGACGTGCTGGTCGACGTCATCGCCACAACGGTCAATCCGGTGGACACATTCGTCCGCTCCGGTGCATGGCGGACCCCGGTGACCTTCCCGTTCGTCATCGGCCGTGACGTGGTCGGCACGGTCTCCGCCACCGGCGCGGGCGTGGCCGGCTTCGCCGTGGGGGACGTCGTGTGGTGCAACAGCCTCGGCCACGGCGGACGGCAGGGGGCGGCGGCGGAGCGGGTGGTGGTGCCGGTCGACCGGCTCTACCACCTGCCGGGCCCGGTCTCCCCGACGGACGCTGCGGCCGTGCTGCACCCGGCGGCCACGGCGTATCTCGGACTGTTCACCCACGGCGCGCTGCGCACTGGGGAGACCGTCCTGGTCGTCGGGGCCGCCGGGAACGTGGGCAGTGCGGCGGTCGTGCTCGCCGCCGAAGCCGGCGCGCGGGTGATGGCCACCGCCCGCTCCCACGACGAGGAGCACTGCCGCGGCCTCGGGGCGGAAGGGTTCGCCGACTATCGCGAGCCCGAACTCATCGACCGCTGCCGGGAATTCGCCCCCCACGGGTTCGACCTCGTCGTCGACGCGGCTGGCTGGAACGACCTGGACACCGCGGTCGGCCTCCTCGCATTCCGCGGCCGTGTCATGGTACTCGCCGGCCTCCGGTCACGCCCCGTTCTTCCCGTGGGCCCGCTCTACCTCAAGGACGGATCCGTCACCGGTTTCGTCATCTCTCGCGCCACGACCTCCGAACTCGCGGAAGCCGCGCACGCCCTGAACCGGCTTCTGGCGCAGGGGCGTCTGCGGTCCCGTGCGGTCGAGGAAGCACCGCTGAGTGCCGCGGCCGAGGTCCACGCCCGTCTGGAGCGGGGTCAACTGCACGGAAAGCGTGTCCTCCTGCGCCCGGACTTCGACGCCTGAATCGATCGTCACGGCACGACAGGTGCTCAGCCCCGGCCAGCCCTGCCGCGCCCGAACCCACCCAGCCGCGCACCCACCGCAGCGGCGCTTCGACGCACCCGCGCACCGGCCGACGCGTCGACTCAACCCAGACGGCACCGACTTGACGGACCCGCAAGGCGTCCGTTGACCGCGTTACACGCCACTGGCGACGCTTCGGGCCATGACTGACAGCGAACTCAGGAACACCCCGCCGGAGAACACCCCGCTCGACACCCCCCTCTTCCAGGTCAGCGCCGAAGCGCACGTCACCGTATCGCCGGACGAGGTGTACGTCACGGTCAGCGACCTGCCACGCAGCGGCGAGTGGAGTGTGGAGTGCAGTGGCGGGCAGTGGATCTCCGGCACTCCCGCAACCGTGGGCGCGGTCTTCCGCGGCGAGAACCACCGACCCGAGGATGTGGTCGCCTGGGCGCCCGTCGTACGCGGTGAGTGGACCACCGAGTCCGAGGTCGTCGAGGCCGAGCCGGGCCGCATCTTCCGCTGGGCGATCCGTGACCGCGCCGGACGGCGGCAGGAGAGCGTCTGGTCGTTCGAGATGCGCGCCGCGGACCACGGCTGTGTCCTGGTGCACCACTTCTGGATGGGCAGGCCCACCGAAGGCATCCGCGGCATCACCGCCCACATGGACGCGGCGGAGAAGCGGACGTTCTTCAGCGACTGGTCGGCCAAGCTCACGGCGGACATGACGGCGACCGTCCAGCGGATCAAGCAGGTCATCGAGAAGAACTGACCTGCCCCCTGACCCGGTCCCCTCGTAGGCCCGTGCCTCCGCGCGTACCCGTACGCACTCCGAAACGAACTGCGAACCGAACCCTGACTCTCCGCAGCAACCGGCGGGAAGGCGG
Source organism: Streptomyces sp. TG1A-60 (assembly GCF_037201975.1). Lineage (NCBI taxonomy): Bacteria > Bacillati > Actinomycetota > Actinomycetes > Kitasatosporales > Streptomycetaceae > Streptomyces > Streptomyces sp. TG1A-60. Next base: position 3,601,045 of record NZ_CP147520.1, read on the forward strand.
ACAGATGCTGTTGCAGCGCATAGGAAACCGTGGAATCCGGCTGGGGACGCTATTCGAGCGCGCCGCGTCCCGGCATCCAGCGAACGTGCTGATCCTGGACCACGGCCTGGACCTGGCGCCGGACCTCGGCCGCCGGGCCACCGTGGCGGAGCTGGCGGAGCTGGTGGCCGAACAGGCCTCGCGGCTCTGGGCGGCGAAGGTCCGGCCCGGCGAACGGGTCGTGGTCCACAAGTCCAACAGCTTCGACATCACCCTGCTCGCCTGTGCGATCAGCCGCATCGGCGCGGTGCCCGTGCTGCTCTCGCCCCAGCTCGACGGCGACACAGTGGCCGAACTGATACGCCGCGCGGACCGGCCCCACCTCATCACCGACCAGGCCACACTGGACGAATCGCTGCCCGAGACGGTCTTCGACCTGGCCGAGGACGTTCTGCTCACCTCCGGCCACCATGGCCGTGCCGTGGAACTGGAGGACTTCGCCGGCGTCCGGCGGGTCGCTCCGGTGACCATGCCCGCCGACCAACCGACCCTGATCACCCACACGTCCGGCACCACCGGCATCCCCAAGCTGGCGGTGCACACGGGGCTGACCCTGCAGGCCCGTTACCGCCCGCAGCGGCTGGCGATCGAACCGGTCGTCCGGAGGCGGGAAACCATCGCGATGCACGTCTCGTTCGTCCACTCGCGGCTGTTCACCGCCTTGGCCATCTCGCTGCTGAAGGGCTTCCCGATCGTCGTGCTGTCCGACTCGGACCCGGTGCGGGTGGCCGACCTCTTCGCCCGGGTCCGCCCGGGAATCCTTGAGGCGCATCCCAACACCTTCATGCGCTGGGAGAGCCTGGCGGACGACCCGCGCGGGCCACTGGCGGGCGTCAAGCTGTTCAGCAGCACGTTCGACGCCATCCATCCGCGTACCGTGCACCGGCTGCTGCACGCCTCGCGCCGCAGGGCACCGCTGTTCGGGCAGCTCTACGGGCAGAGCGAGGTGGGTCCCACGGTGGTGCGCGCCTTCACCCGGCGGCGCGCTCCGGAGGCGGACGGACGCTGCGTGGGCAGGCCCTTCCCCGGCATGACCGACGTCCGGGTGGTCAGCCGCGACGGGCGGCCCCCCTCGGAATCCAACCCTGGCTACATCGAGGTGCGCAGCGACGGACGGATCAAGACCTATCTGGGCGAGCCGGAGCGCTACGCCCAGCAGCTCAGCGACGGGTGGTGGCGGATGGGGGACGTCGGCTACCGGAGCAAGTGGGGGTGTCTGCACCTGCTCGACCGCGAAGTCGACCTGATCCCCGGGTTCGGCAGCACGCTCGCCGTGGAGGACGCCCTGTTCGCGCGGCTGGACGAACTCGCCGAAGTGATCATCATCCCCGGCGCGGACGGCGCCGCCGTTCCCGTGGTGTGCACCAAGGACGACAAGCCCCTCGACCGGGACGCGTGGTCCAGGGCGGTCGCCGGGCTGCCCGCGATGGCGGAGCCGGTGCAGCGGCGCCTGACGGAGCTGCCGCAGACCGCCACCACGAAGATCAAACGACTCGAACTCGCGAAGCGGCTGACCGCCGCCGGTTCGGGCGAGTAGGGGGCGGCATGGCGAAGTTGGTCATTGTCGGTGGCGGTATCGGCGGCCTGGCGGCGGCCCTCGCCCTCGCCCGGCGCGGGCATCGCGCCGTGGTGCTGGAGCGAGCCGACGAGTTCTCGGAGATCGGCGCGGGCATCCAGCTGGCGCCGAACGGGCTCCACGCCCTCGACCGTCTCGGTCTCGGTGGCGCCGTATGCGTCCGCGCGGTGCACATCGACGAACTGAGGTTCATGGACGGCGTGACCGGTGCGCACGTGGCGAGCATGCCGCTCACCGGTGCCTACCGACGCCGGTTCGGCAATCCGTACGTCGTGGTCCACCGCGGCGAGCTGCACCGGCTGCTCCTGGAAGCCTGCCGCCACCGGTCGGAGGCGATCGACCTGCGCGCCGGCAGCCGGGCCACCGGCTACCGCCAGGACGGCTTTGGCGCGACCGTGCTCCTGGACGGCGGAGAGCGGGTCACGGGGGACGCGGTGATCGGCGCCGACGGCATCCACTCGGCGATCCGGCGGCAGCTCGTCGGTGACGGCGCACCGCGCGTCGCGGGCATCACCGTGTACCGCACGGTCATCCCGATGGAGCGCGTCCCCGAGGAGCTGCGGTGGAACGCCGTGACCTGGTGGGCCGGACCGGGCCGCCATTTCGTGCACTACGCCATCGCCGGTGGCCGGTACCTCAATCTCGCCCCGAGCGTCGAGAACGGAGTCACCGAGCCGTTCGCCGCGGTCCCCGTGGACCGGGAGCGGGTGCGCGACACGTTCGCCTCCCTGGCCCCGGTGGCACAGCGGCTCCTGGCCCTGGGCGAGGACTGGAAGTCCTGGGCGCTGGTCGACCGGGACCCGGTGGACCGCTGGACCGACGGGCGGGTGACGCTGCTCGGCGACGCGGCACACCCGATGCTGCACTACGCCGCCCAAGGGGCCTGCCAGGCCCTGGAGGACGCGGTCGTCCTCGGCGACCTGCTCGACGACGAGGCGGAGACGGTCCCTGACCGGTTGGAGAAGTACAACGCCGAACGGCGCGACCGCACCGCCCGGATCACCCACGCCGCCCGGGCGAGCACCCGGCTGTGGCATCCGGCCGGAGCAGAAGCGAAAGCGAGGAACGAGATGTTGTCGGCCCTGTCCGGCACGGACCTGCACGACCACGTGGCCTGGATGCACGGAACGCGTGCGTTCGGCGCCGCCGGAGCCCGGCGATGAGCGGCGGACACCTGGCCGTGTGCCTCGTGGGCGCCGGCCCGCGCGGGCTGTGCCTCCTGGAACGGCTGTGCGCGGTCGAGCGGAAGGCGCCGTCCCACGAGTCCGTCACCGTGCACGTCGTCGACCCGGCCCCGCCAGGCGCGGGTGCCGTCTGGCGCACCGACCAGTCCCGCCACCTGCTCACCAACACCGTGGCGTCCCAGATCACCGTGTTCACCGACGCGGACACACGGATCGAGGGACCGATCGAACCCGGTCCCAGCCTCCACGAGTGGGCGGCCCGGCTGGCCCGCACCGGGGATCCGGCAGGGTACGACGAGGCCGTACTCGACGAGGCCCGGGCCCTGGGACCGGACTCCTATCCCACGCGCGCCCTCTACGGCCACTATCTGCGGGACTGTTTCCGCCAGGTGGTCGCGCGGGCTCCGGCGCACCTCACCGTCACCGTGCACCGTTCACGCGCCGTCGCGATGGCGGACACCCACGGAGTCCCCGGCGGGCCACAGGGCGTCCGGCTGGCGGACGGGACCAGGATCCACGGCCTGGACGCCGTGGTCCTGGCCCAGGGCCACCTCCCCGCACAGCTGACGTCACGTCAGGAACGGACGGCCAGCCTGGCCCGCATCCACCACCTCACCTACGTCCCGCCCGCCAATCCCGCCGATGTGGACACGGGCCGCGTCGAGCCGGGCGAGCCGGTGCTGCTGCGCGGTCTGGGCCTGAACTTCTTCGACTACATGGCGCTGTTCACGGCCGGGCGGGGCGGCGTCTTCGACAGCATCGGGGACCGGCTGGTCTACCGGCCCTCCGGCCGCGAGCCGCGGCTCTACGCCAGCTCCCGTCGTGGCGTGCCCTACCACGCGCGCGGGGAGAACGAGAAGGGCGCCTTCGGCAGACACACCCCGCGCCTGCTCACCCCCGAGGTGATCGCCGCCCTGCGCGACCGGTCCCGGCACGGCGAGCGGGTGCGCTTCCAGGCCGATGTGTGGCCGCTGATCGCCGCGGAGGTGGAAGGCGTCTACTACGGCACACTGCTGGCCTCGCGTGGAGCCGAGTCCGAAGAGTTCGTACGCCGCTGTCTGTCCGCGTCGCCGGGTCAGCGGGCGGCACTCCTGGACGGCCACGGCATCGCCCCCGCCGACCGCTGGGACTGGGAGCGCCTGTCCCGGCCCTGCCACGGGCGCACCTTCACCGACCGGAAGGACTTCCGCGACTGGCTGCTCGCGTACCTGGCGCGCGACGTGCGGGAGGCGCGGGCGGGAAACGTCAGCGGCCCGCTCAAGGCGGCGCTGGACGTCCTGCGGGACCTGCGCAACGAGATCCGCCTCCTGGTCGAGCACGGTGGCCTCGATGGCGGCTCGCACCTCGACGAGTTGGAGGGCTGGTACACCCCGCTCAACGCGTTCCTCTCCATCGGCCCCCCGGTCTCCCGGACCGAGGAGATGATCGCGCTGATCGAGGCGGGGATCCTGGAACTCACGGGCCCCGGCACACAGATCCGCGTCGACACCGAGCGACCCGCCTTCGTCGCCTGGTCGGCCGTCGTGCCCGGCCCGCCCGTACGGTCCCGGTATCTGATCGAGGCCCGCCTGCCTCTGCCCGACATACGGCGCACCGCCGACCCGCTGCTGCGCCATCTGCTCCTCACCGAGCAGTGCCGCCCCTATCGCGTCGAGGGTGAGTGCGGCATCCGTCACGAGACGGGCGGTCTGGCCGTCACCGAGCGGCCGTGCCGGGTCGTCGACGGGCAGGGCCGGCCGCACCCGCGCCGGTTCGCCTACGGCGTGCCGACCGAGTCGGTGCACTGGGTCACCGCGGCCGGGGTCCGTCCGGGCGTGGACTCGGTGACGCTGGGCGACGCCGACGCGATCGCCCGTGCCGTCCTCGCCCTGGGCCCTGCCCGGCAGGCGTCCACGCTCCCGGCCATGACCGGGAGCGGCCGGTTCACGGGGGTGATCGTGTGAGCGGCATCCTTGTCGACGCGGGACTCCTCTCACCGGTGCGCGCGGGAACCCCCGTGGAGGCGGCCGTGTGCGACACGGCTTGGCTGCAGGCCATGCTGGACGCGGAGGCCGCGCTGGCCCGGGCGCAGGCCCGGCTCGGGGTGGTCCCGCCCCCCGCGGCCGAGGCGATCACCCGGGCGGCCCGTGCCGAGCGGCTCGACGTGCGGGCGCTCGCCCTCGCGGCGCGGGAGACCGCCAACCCCGTGGTGGGACTGGTGGCGGCACTCAAAGAGGCGGTGCGGTCCCTGGACCTGGAGGCCGCCGAGTACGTGCACCGGGGCTCCACCAGCCAGGACGTCTTCGACACGGGGGCCATGCTGGTCGCGCGACGCGCGCTGGGGCCGATCCGGGCGGATCTGCACACCACCGCCGACGCGCTGGCCCGCCTGGCGGCCGAGTACCGGGACACCCCGATGGCGGGCCGCACGCTGGCGCTGCACGCGACACCCACGACCTTCGGCCTGAAGGCGGCGGGCTGGCGCCTGCTCGTGCTGGACGCCGCCCAACGACTCGGCACGGTGGACGCGGCTCTGCCCGTGTCGCTCGGCGGAGCGGCGGGCACCCTGGCCGGCTATCTCGCCGCCGCCGCCCTCACCGGGACGGCGGCCGCCGCGTATCCGGACCGGCTGATCGCGGCCTTCGCCGAGGAGACCGGGCTGGCCCGGCCGGTACTGCCCTGGCATGCGCTGCGCTCCCCGGTGGCCGATCTCGCCTCGGCCCTGGCGTTCACCGCCGGGGCGCTGGGCAAGATGGCCGTCGATGTGCAGTCGCTGGTCCGCACCGAGGTCGGCGAGGTCGCCGAACCCACCGCGCCCGGCCGGGGCAGGTCCTCGGCCATGCCCCACAAGCGCAATCCGGTGCTGGCCACGCTGCTGCGCAGCGCGGCGATCCAGGTCCCGCCGATCGCCTCGATCCTGACGCAGTGTCTGGTGTCCGAGGACGAGCGGTCGGCGGGCGGCTGGCACGCGGAATGGCAGCCGCTCCGGGAGTGCCTGCGTCTGACCGGGGGCGCTGCCCACACCGCCGTACAGCTCGCGGAGGGGCTGCGGGTACGGCCCGAGCGGATGCGGGAGAACCTGGCGCTGACCGGGTCCCGGGTCAGCGCCGAGCGGATTGTCTCCGTGCTCGCGCCCCGCTGGGGCGGCGAGGCCGCCAGGAAGCTGCTCGACGATGCGTCGCAGGAGGCCGAGGAGACGGGGCGCTCACTGGCTGAGGTGTTGCGGGACGTACCCGACCTCGGCCTGGACACGGCCGAGCTGGCGGATCTCTGTGATCCGGCCGGCTACACCGGTGCCGCCGGCCCACTCGTCGACCGCGCGCTGCGCGCCCGCCCCTGACCCGCGGCCCCACGGCCGTACACACCGAGGCGGCTGTGCGGTGGGCCAAGAGCCCACGGCACAGCCGCCTCGACGCCGCTCGCCCCGGACGTCACCCGCTGACGAGGCCGGTCAGCAGTTCGGCGAGGATGCGCACGCCGTCCCGGGTGAGGACCGACTCGGCGTGGAACTGCATGGACGCGAAGTGCGGTCCGCGCAGGGCGTGCACCTCGCCGGTGTCCCGGTCCCTGCTCAGCTCCACGAGGCCCACGCCCTCGCATTCGACCTTGTCCTCGGACGACCGCGCGGCGAACGTGTTGTAGAAGCCGACCTTCTCGCGTGCCCCGAAGAAATCGATCTCCCGCTGGGTCCCCTGGTTGGGCACCTCCCGGCGCGCCAACTCGAACCCCAGCCGGGTGCAGAGCACCTGATGGCTGAGGCACACGGCGAGGAAGGGGCGGCACTCGGCCAGCAGCGTGTCGACGACCGCCGCCAGCCGCGCGATCTTCGGATGCCCGGTGTCCCGGGGATCCCCGGGCCCGGGACCGAGCACCACGAGGTCGTGGTCGCGCAGCGCGTGGTCCTCGTCGAACCGGCGCACCATCACCGACAGCCCCAGCGCTCGCAGTTGGTGGTCGAGCATCGCGGTGAAGGTGTCCTCGGCGTCGATGACCAGCACCCTGGTCCCGGTCAGCGCCGGCACCACGGGGGTACGCGTCCGACGCCCGCCGAGCCAGAAGTCGGCGACGGTGGCGTTGCGTTCGGCCAGCGCGGCGCGCACGTGCGGATGATCACCGAAGCGTGCCGTCCGCGTTCCTTCCAGGGCCGCGAGCAGCCCGGCCGCCTTCGCCCTCGTCTCCGCGGCCTCGGAGACCGGGTCGGAGTGGCGCACGAGGGTGGCACCGACCCCGATCTCGACGCGCCCGGCGCCGTCGATCTCCGCGGTGCGGATGAGGATGCAGGAATCCAGGGTGCGGGCGCCCTGCCCGTCCCTGCCGATCAGGGCGGCGACGCCGCTGTAGTAGCCGCGGCCCTCGGGCTCGTACCGCGCGATCACCCGGCAGGCGCTCTCCAGCGGGCTCCCCGTGACCGTGGGCGCGAGCAGCGTCTCCCGCAGGATCTCCCGCGGATCGCGCGTGCTGCGCCCCTCGATGAGGTACTCGGTGTGCGCGAGCTTGGCCATCTCCTTGAGGTACGGCCCGAGCACCCTGCCCCCGGCGTCGCAGATGCGGGCCATCATCTTCAGTTCCTCGTCGAGGACCATGTACAGCTCGTCGGTCTCCTTGGGATCGGCGAGGAATCCCAGCACCTGGGAGAGTTCGGGGCCGGAGGCCGGGTAGCGGTAGGTGCCGCTGACCGGGTTCATCACCGCCGTGCCGCCGGACAGGCTCACATGCCGCTCCGGTGAGGCGCCGACGAAGGTACGGCCGCCGGTGTGCACCACATGGGTCCAGTGGGCGCCGGACTCGGTCTCCAGCAGATTGCGGAAGAAGGACAGCGCGCTGCCCAGGGTGTAGTCGCCGATCCGCGCCCGGTACGAGCGCTTGATGACGAAGTTCGCGCCCTCGCCCATGCCGATCTCGTTCACGATCACCTTCCGCACCGTGGCGGCGTACGTGTCGTCGTCGGGTGTGAAGTGCCCGTCCACCAGCCGGGTCGGCGTACGGACGAGCCGTGGCAGGGCCTCGGCCAGGGGCACCGTCTCCTGGGCGGTCACGTGCAGGGCCAGCAGGGGCGCACCGTCGTCGACGCCGACGTAGCCGCGCTCGCCGATCTGCCGGTACGGCACCAGTGCCAGGACGTCGTGGTGAGCCCTGCCGTCGGCGGTCGGCGACTCCGGCAGCGGAATCGAGCCGAGCGTGGGCCAGCCGCGCACCTCGCCGACGAGCACCTCCAGCTGCCCACCGCCGTCCGCCGTGGGCCGGTGCAGCAGCGCGAAGGGCGGCGGGTGCGGTGCCAGCACCCTGCCGAGCAGATCGGATGTCACGCGACGACCTCCTTGGCCGTGGAGACGACGGCGCAGCGGCGCGCCGCGTAGTCGAGCGCCAGCCGGTGGTCGGCGGCGGAGAAATCGGCGACCGCGTCGGCCACCAGGAATGTCTCTATGTCGTGGGTGAACGCGTCGACCGCTGTCATCAGCACGCCCACATGCGCGTACACCCCACAGATGATCAGCTGGTCGCGGCCGTGCGCACGCATGCGCTCGAGCAGGCCGGAGCGGAAGAAGGCGCTGTAGCGCCATTTGGTGAGCAGCCAGTCGTCGCGCGTCGGCGCCAGTTCCGCCGTGATCTCGCGGTCTGCCGGGGAGCGCCGCATACCCGGCCCCCAGAAGTCCTTCAGCAGACCGCGCTCCGCGTCGTCCATGGCGCCGGGCTGCGCCGTGTAGGCGACGGGGATGCCGAGTTCGGCGCAGCGTGTGCGGAGCAGCGCGGCGTGGGACAGCAGCTGTTCCAACAGGGGCTTGGGCAAGGGCCGGAGGAAGTAGCGCTGCATGTCGTGCACCAGCAGCACCGCGCGTCTCGGATCGACCGTCCACGACGGGACGGGGGCGGGCAGCTCGCCCGCACGGGGCAGTTCGTAGGGTTCGATGGGAGGTATCCCGCTCATGTCGTCTCTCCGCTCGTCTCTCCGCCTCGTCCGATCGCGCGGTGCCTACACTCCGAGGGTGGCGCCGCCGTCCACCGTGAGGCTGTGCAGAGTGATGTGTCCGGCCTGGTCGGACAGCAGGAATGCCACGGCGTCGGCTATGTCCGACGGCATGGCCAGCTTGCCGAGCGGGATGCCGACGCGGTACTCGTCGGGCCGGCCTGCGATCGTGGTCCGGCGACCGCTCGCGTCGTGCCACATGGAGCTGAGCATCGGGGTGTCGGTGGAGCCGGGAGCCACCAGATTGCACCGGATGCCGTGCCGCGCCACTTCCAGGCCCAGGCACTTGGTGAACATGGCGGCGGCGGCCTTCGAGGCGGCGTACGCGGCCATCTGCGTGCGTGCGGTGCCGGCCGCGTTCGAGGCCACGGTGACGATGGCGCCGCGCCCGCGCGGCACCATCCGGTTGACGACCGCGCGCGACATCACGAACACCCCCGTGGCGTTCACCGCCAGGGTGGCGTCCCAGTCCTGGTCGGTCAGATACCGCGCCTCGGCCAGGTTCAGCACCCCTGCCGCGTTGACCAGGAAGTCCACCGGTCCCAGACGCTGTTCCACCGAGTCGACCAGGTCGCCGACCTCGGCACGGTCGGTGATGTCGGTCGGGAAACCCTCGGCGCTCACGCCGTCGGCGGTCAGCTTCTGCACGGTGCGCAGGAGCCCGTCCGCCTCGCGGTCCACGGCGGCCACCGTGGCGCCGCGCTCCCCGAGCGCGCGGGCCACCGCGGCGCCGATCCCCCTGCTGCCCCCGTGATCAGGGCGACCTTGCCCTCCATGTGCGGTCCTCCTTCGTACGAGTTCGAGCGGACGCTCCTGTCGGACACGGCCTAGGCCCCCCAGGCCGTAACCACGGACACGGCCTGGTCCGGGCGGAGCCGGGGGTCGCACAGGCTGGTGTAGTGGTCGCCGATGCGCTCGGTGGCGGAGGGGCTCGGGGCGCACTCGGTCACGTCGTCCGGAGTGGTCTCCAGATGCAGTCCGCCGGCGACCCCGCGGGCCGACAGCACGGCGGACCGGAAGCCACGTACCTCCCGCGCGATCCAGTCGAGGTAGCGGGTCTTGCGCCCGTCCGGTGTGGTGACCGTGTTGGCGTGCATCGGATCGGAGAGCCAGATGACCGGATGCCCCGCCTCCCGCACCGCCGTCACGAGCGGCGGCAGCCGGTGGGCGACGAGCTGCGCCCCCATGCGGGCGATCAGCGTGAGGCGACCCGGCTCGCGCGCCGGGTCGAGGCGTTCGCACAGGGCGATCAGCTCTTCCTCGGTCATGCCGGGACCCACCTTGCAGGCGACCGGATTGGTCACCGCGGAGAGCAGCGCGACATGAGCACCGTCCAACTGGCGGGTGCGATCGCCGATCCACGGCCAGTGCGTGCTGGTGAGGATCCGCGCACCGGTGGGATCCTCGCGCACCAGCGGGACCTCGTAGTCGAGTACGAGGGCCTCGTGGCTGGTCCACACCGGTGGATCGATGCCCGCCTCCCCCGGCCCGCGGTGCCAGCCCAGATGGCGCATCACCGTGCCGGCGGCGCGGTAGCAGGCCAGCATGCGCTGAGGATCCGGCCGCCTGCCCGCGGGATCGGGTTCGGGGCTGTTGACCATGTGGCCGCGGTAGACGGGGAGTTCGAGGTCGCCGACCCACTCCGTCGGCTTCGAGCGCGGCTTGCCGAACTGGCCCGCCATCCTCCCCACGCGGACCACCGGACGGTGGGTGATTCCCTTCAGCCGGCCCGCGAGAACGTCCAACAGCCCGGCCTTACGGGCGGTTTGGGACTCGGTGCACTCCGCGGGGTCCTCCGCGCAGTCGCCCGCCTGCACGACATGGGCGCCTCCGGCGGCGACGACGGCCAGCACCGAGCGCAACGTACGCACGTCTCCGGGGTCGACGAGCCCCGGAGAGGCCAGGAGCTGCCGCCGCACGCGCCGAACACTCTCCGCGTCGCCCCACCCCGGCTGCTGCCGGGCCGGTTTCGAACCGATGTCGAGCACAGGGTTGTCCACTGAAGTCTCTCCCCTTGCGGATGAATCGGTCCGCGGGTACGTCCCACGGTTGCCGTGCGGCACGGATCGCGCGCGATGCCGTGCGCGCCTGTACGGGAGCCGGACACCCACCTCACCGACGGGTCGGCGAACACGCCGCTCCCGGGCGATCAGCAGCCAGTCCGATCCTGTAACGGGAGGCCGACCGCGACAACACGCCACGGTTCACTTCGTCAGGTGCCGGGTGCCGCTCGGTCCGACCGCCCGTTCCACACCTGGCCGGGGCAGGCCAGCACGGCGATGGCGTGGGCGGCCGAGGCCAGGGTCATGTGGCGGTGCCATCCGTCGAACGAACGGCCCACGTAGTCCTCGATGCCCACGTTCTTGGCGACTTCGCCGTAGTCGCCGCGCACCCGCTCCAGGAGGGTGAACAGCGTGAGCAGCGACATCGGATGGCGTGACGTCAGGTTGGTGAGCCACAGCTGCGGCGCGTTCTGGTGTCCGGTCTCGGCCAGTCCGACCATGGCCAGTCGCTGGCCGCCTCCCGCCCGCGGTCTCCCTGTCCTCCCCTGGGGAAGTCGCACGGTCACGCTCCCGATCAGGCCCGACCGCACCCCGCCGCCCCTGCCGAACTCGCGCCACTGAGCCGGCTGTCTGGTGCCGCTGGCCGCGCGCATGACATCGCCGGCCGGCATGCCCGCCAAGCCTCGGTGGCCGGTCAGCGCCGGGTCCGAGACGAGCAGGGGAACCGACTGGTCCACCCGTGCCAGCAGGGGGATGCCCTTGCGGCCCAGACGGTCGAAGAGCATGGCGAGGTTCAGTGAACTGGCATCCAGGACCACCGGCCGCACCGGCATCCCCCACTCCGACACCATGCCGACGCAGAGCCTGACGGCCTGGTCCGACAGGGTTTCCGCCTCGATGCTGTCCGGAATCGTCGCCCGGTCGCCCGGCGACCGGGCGTCGATCCACGTCGGGGACAGATGGAGCCCCCAGTCGACAGGGCTGCTCCGGCAGCCGGAAGCCGCCCAGACCCCGATCGTCTGCTGTGCGTTCAGCACCCGTCCCTCGGCCGGGACGAACCTGCGGTCCACGCCGACCGAGTGCTGCCCCGCCTTACGGATCACCGTGTCCTGCACCACCCAGGCCTCGACCGGCAGGCGGGGTACCAGGTAACGGGCCAGAGCCTCGCGCACCGGCGCCCATTCCCATGTCGACTCGCTGATGAAGTGGTGCAGGCTCTGGTCGGCCGCCCGCCCTCCGATCAGGCTCGCGATATTCCTGATCGACTTTCGCCCGGGAACCTCCAGGAGTCCCCTGACGTACTCGACGCCCTTCTTGCGCTGATCAGCACGAGGCAACGACGCGAAGAGCGACGTCGATATCTCTCGTAGTAAATCATCCGGCGAAAGATTCTCACCGAATAATCGATCCGTGTTCTCTTTTTGTTTGCCAATCTTAGCCAGCGGAAACCCGGCTGCACTCAAGAGTGACCCCCGAATAGCTGTACCGCCAGGCTGGAAATCATGCCTGCGGACGTTGGAGAACGCTGAACACCCCGCGACTTACACGTGCACGGGGTAAGCACTCCGGACCAAACGGGGAATCACTTTACCGACAGTCGATCTTTGGACCACCACACCGGAGTCGAATCTGTCACCTACCCCCCTGATGAGCGGCAACACACCGATCGCCCCTCGCACGGACACCGCCGATCCACCCGGAAACGACAGAAGAGTGGACAGGCCATCAAAGGGGCGCTTTCCTGATCTTTACCCGGTCGTTTAGGATGGGCGATGAATTGATGGCACTCTCCCAGCACGGCACGTGGCCACATGGACGGCCTCTCCCACGTGGTCGCGGTGCGTGACCTCGCGGACGAGGGCGTGGGCGAGGTCGAGCCGGGAGGTGAGCGCGCACGGCGCCGGGTCCGCGGTGATCCGGTAGTCCGTCACATCGCTCCGGGTGACGAGGCGTCCCGGCCGGAACAGGGTCCAGTCGAGGCCGGTCTCACGGACGATGTTCTCCATGCGCCGTACGTCCTGCTGGACGGCGCGACCGCAGGCGAGGACCACCGGGCGGATCATCCGCTGGCAGAGGAGGCCGGCCGGGGACAGATCGGCCGCGTCGAGGCCGACGGAACCGACACAGAGCAAGCGCCGCACACCGTGGTTCATCATCGCCTTGACGACGTTGTAGGCGGCCTGGGAACAGACGGTGACGGGCTTCGGGGAGAGTGGCGCACCGATCGCCGAGAGGACCGCGTCGTGATCGCGCACGACCCAGTCCACCGCATCGGCGTCCATCACGTCCGCGTCGGCGACCTGCACTCGGCGGTCACTGATGGGGAATTCGGCAGGCCGCCGGGTGATCGCGGTGACCGTGTGCCCCGCGTTCATGGCCATGGCGGTGACCAGACGGCCGGTTGAGCTGTTGGCGCCGAACACGATCAGCCTCATGCGATCCTCCCTGGCAGATGGGCTGCGGGGCCGGGCTTGCGCGCGGCGGGGGACGCAAGAGTCGAACAATGGTCGGGTACCCGCACAACGATCGGGTACCCGATCAATGTACTACGCTGGACTCCCCCGCGTACGATGAGCACGAAAGGTTGGTGGGTGTCAGCGTGGGCAAGTCACGGGGGGACGGTCGTACGGGCTCGGGTTCCGGGCAGAGCGTCTGGCTTCGCCGACCGCCTGCGCCGCGCCACGAGCCGCCGCTGTCCAGGGAGCGCATCACCGAAGCGGCCATCGCCCTGCTCGACGAGGAGGGCATGGAGCGGCTGACCATGCGCCATCTCGCGGAGCGTCTGGGCGTCGGGGCCACGACGCTGTACTGGCACATCGACACCAAGGACGACGTCGTCGACCTGGCGACCGACGCCATCTTCGCCGAGGCCCCGCTCCCCGACGAGCAGGACGGAAACTGGCAGGAGAACGTCGTGGCCCTCCTCTCCGGATGTCGGGCCATGCTCCTGCGGCACCCATGGTCCGCGGCGCTGCCGCTGCGTCAGCGGCCGTCGATCGGGCCGAACTTCCTGGCGTGGCTGGAATTCCTCCAGGCAACACTGTCGCGCGCCGGATTCAAGGCACAGCAAACACAGGCCGTCTGCTGGCTACTGTACAACCACGTCCTGGGCTCCGCCGCGAGCCAGTCCAACCTCCAGTGGTCGAAGGCCGAACGCATGGCGGCCCAGGAGCAGTTGAGCCGGCAGCAGGACAAGTTCCCGACGCTCGTGGAGTACGAGTACATGCTCGACGAGGACTGGGAGGAGAACTTCCACCTGGGCGTGAAGTTCGTCCTCGACGGCCTGGAGGCCCAGCTCCCCGCCACCGACTGACCGCTGTTCCCGGCCCGGAAGGTGGCCGGAGTCGATCGACCGGCGGCAGCTCATCTGACAGATCCGCACAGGCCTGCTGGACCTGGGATCGAAAGCCAACTGTCCTGATCACATGCGGATTTGCCGTACCCGGCACGCTGACCCCCACACAGCGCCAGAGCCGCAGTGGGCCGAGCCGCGGTGAGCGGCGGCGGAACAGCACACGGACGGCGGGATCCGCCGGCCCCGTTCCCCGTCGCGCCGACGCGGGCGTGTGGCCGGTACCAGTCAGGACGACATTGGGAGCAGACCATGATCACATGCGGTGCCGCCCAGGACGCGCGGGGCGTGCTCGGAACGGGTTCCTACGTACCCAGTCGCGTGATGAGCAACAAGGACATGAGTGCCCTGGCCGGCGTTTCCGAAGTGGCCATCCTGCGCAAGACCGCGATCCGCGAGCGGCGCTGGGCGAAACCCGAGGAGGCGACCTCGGACCTCGCCGTCGCCGCCGCCCGGGCGGCCCTGGAGCAGGCCGGGGTCAGTGCCGCCGAGCTCGGTCTCATCGTCGTGGCGACCTCCACCCCGGACTCCCCGCAGCCGGCGACGGCCTGTGTCGTCGCCGACGAGCTGGGCGCCGGACAGGGCACCGCCGCCTTCGACGTCAACTCGGTGTGCAGCGGCTTCACGTTCGCCCTGTCGATCGCCGAGCGGATGCTCGCCGACGCGTCGACCGACTACGCCCTGGTCATCGGCGCCGATGTGTACTCACGCATCCTCTCGCCCGAGGATCGCCGCACGATCGTGCTGTTCGGGGACGGTGCCGGTGCCATCGTGCTGGGCCCGAGCGGCCGCCAGCGGCTGATCTCCACCAGGCTGGCCAGCTTCGCCTCCGCGCGTGAGCTGATCGGCGTACCCGGCGGCGGCAGCCGTCTGCCGACGACGGAGGAGACGCTCCGCGACGGGATGCAGTACTTCTCGATGAACGGCCGGGGCGTCACCGAGTTCGTCGAGGACCAAGTGGTCCCCGGCATCCAGGAGTTCCTCAAGGACAACGGGGTGAGCCAGGACGACATCGCGCACTTCGTGCCGCACCAGGCCAACGGACGGCTTCTGGAAAGCATGTCCGAACGGCTGGGCATTCCCTCCGACCGGATGGCCACCACGGTGACGCGGTACGGCAACACCGGCGCGGCCTCGGTCCCCATAACCCTGGACCACCTGGCCCGTTCGGGCGCCGTGGCCCCTGGTGACCTGACACTGCTGGCGGCGTTCGGCGGCGGCATGTCCATGGGGCTGACGCTGATGCGCGCCTCCTGATCCCTCGGTCGTCGGGGTACGTCCGGCTCCGGGCGCCCATGAGGAAGGCCCGGTCCCGTCGTTGCCTGCCGGGGCCGGGCCTTGCTCGTGCGGCTCGCTACTTGCCGATGTGCAGCGCCTCCTTCTTGAAGACCTCGAAGTAGCTGGGAACGCCCTGGGTGGTGATGACCTCGACGCGGGCGCCGACGTTGCGGTTGTCGACCGCCTCACGCACCAGCGCGTCCGCGAGGTCCCGTCGCGAGGTGAACCAGCCTGGGTGACGGGACGGGCTGACGATGTAGTCGGAGGTGGCCGTGGCGTCGAAGAGACCGGCGGGGCGGACGACCGTCCAGTCCAGGCCGCTGGCGCCCACGATGTCCTCCATACGGCTCGTGTCCTCGTAGAGCGGGCGGCCCATCTTGAGCAGGATCGGCACGATCACCTTGCGGAAGACGAACTTCTCGCCGGGTGCGTCCTCGTAGTTGGCCCCGATCGAGCTGACGCAGACCAGGCGCCGGATGCCGTGGGCGTGCATGGCCTTGATGACGTTCTCGGTGCCCTCCGAATAGACGGTCACCGGCTCCTTGGTGTACGGGATGCCGACGGTCGAGATGACCGCGTCATGGCCAGCCACCACGCGGTGCACCTGCTCGGCGTTCAGGATGTCCGCCTCGACCACGCTTAACCGGGCGCCGCTCAGCGGGAACGCGTCGGGCCTACGGGTCACGGCGGTGACCTCGTGGCCTTCGGCGAGTGCCTGTTCTGTGGCCAGCCGGCCCGTCGGGCCGTTCGCGCCGAAGATGACCAGTTTCACGAGTTCCTCCTGTGCGGGACGACATGGTGCTGCAGGCGTGTGCCCGCGCGAATGTCCACCGGGACACGGGAAGGTGTGCGGCGCGGTGGCTCGCGTCCGTGACACACGGGGCACCCGGCCGCGCATGGGCCGTCCCGGCACCCTCGGCGGGCGTCCCGCCGACCTCCCGGCCCCCGTCGGTCCCCGTCTGGCGTCTCGGAAGACGGCTCCGCGTCGGACATCGATCGAGCACTCGAACATTGATCTATAGCCAGATCAAGGTACCACGGCCGGATGGACGAACGAGCGGCGGGACCTGCTCGCTGACGTGCGGCGCACCCGCGGCTCCGAGGAGCCGCGGGTGCGCTGTGTTCCTGCTCGGCGACTCGCCGTCGGTCCACCGCCGTCAGTCCACGGACAGGCGGGGGAACTTCTTCATGAGGAAGTCGAAGTCGAGGAAATCGATGGCGGATTCCTGCTGCTGGAGCCCGGTCCGATAGGCGGTGGCGACCTCCACCAGCCGCAGGGCCTGGTACTCGATCGCCTTGCGGTTGTCCTCGTGCACGTTGTTCGGCGCGTGCCGCGAGATGCTGCACGTACCGTACGGGGATCCGTTGTGCTCGGACGCCAGGATCTCGACGCTGGAGCCGTTGGGGACGATGAGGCAGCCCCAGTGGCACAGCACGTTGTGGAGGGCGAGAATCGCCGTCTGCTGGCCGGCGTGCGCGGCGGACCCGGAGGCGAACACGGTCGCGACCTTGTTCGCCAGCTTCCCCGGAATGGCGACCGGACCCGAGCTGTCGACGAAGTTCAGGATCTGCGGGGCCGGCATGCCGAAGTGGACAGGCGTGCCGATCATGATCGCGTCCGCCGCCACCAGGTCGTTCATCGTGGCCACCGGGATGTCACGGGTGGCGGTCTCCAGTTCGGCGTAGGCCTCCTTGTCCAGCACCATCGGGTCCGGGAGCTCCGGGACCTTGAACAGCTGCGCCTCCGCACCCGCCTTCTCCGCCGCGGCGGCCGCCGCGGTCGCCAACTGATGGATGTTGCCGCTCCGGGAATGGAAGATGATGGCTACCTTGACCATGGAAAACTCCTCGCCATTCGTCGCTGCGGGGAATGCGGCATCCCCGGCTACGAGGCGTCATCCTCACGGCCGCGTGCGCACCCTGCCCAGGACTGCGCCGGATAGTTCGTCAGGTCCGCGCACAGCTCGTCCCGTCCCGGATATCGGTAGTACCGGACCTGACAAACTGGCCCGTGGCGGGTTGAGTGCCCTGCGGCCGTGCCCTGTGCTGTTTCCATGGCGAATTCCACAGACGTGCAGATCACCCTTCCCACCGAACCCGGTCAGCTTTCGGCGGCATTCGAGCAGGCTTTCAACGCGGGCAGTCTCGAGGCCATACAGCGGCTTTTCGATCCGAACGCCATGCGTGTTCTCGCTCCGGGCCAGTATCTGACGGGTGAGGAGATGTGGAAGTCGGCCGAACAGACGCTGCCCGACCGCCTCCCGGTCAAGCTGTCGGTGCGGCACATCTACACGGTCGGCGACACGGCGCTGATGATCTGCGACTACGTGCACGAGGGCACCGGGCCGGACGGGACGCACCAGCGCGTCGAGGGCACGGCCGCCGACATCCTCCGCCGCGGCGCCGACGGCGTCTGGAGGTGTCTGATCAGCAACCCGCCCGGCACCACCCGGGCCTGACCGGCGTCCCCACCCGACCCCACCCGACCCCACCCGAGGACGATCGATGCCGGACAGCACACACAAGCCCACCGGAAGGCCGTGGTCGCGGGCCATCGACGTGCATCACCACATCCTGCCGGACTTCTATCTCGACGAGCTGGCGCGGATGGGCGTCGCGACCATCCTTCCCGGAGTCGACAGGCCGACCTGGAGCGCACACGGCAGCCTCGCCATGATGGACCGGCATGGCATCCGTGCGGCCGTGGTGAGCGTCTGGCCGGGGGTGCCAGCGACCCTGGAACCGAAGCCGGCCGCACGGTTCGCGCGCCGGGTGAACGATTACCTCGCCGAGCTGGTCGCCGCGCACCCCGACCGTTTCGGCGCGTTCGCCACCCTTCCCTTCCCCCACATGGACCTTGTGCTGGAGGAGTTCGAGTACGCCGTCGACACACTCGGGCTGGACGGCGTGGGACTCGTCAGCAACTACGGCGGCCTGTACGTGGGCGACCGCTCGATGGACCCGCTGTTCGCGGCGGCGGCCCGCCGACGCACTCCGCTGTTCGTGCATCCGACGGTTCCCCCGTCGACCGGTCAGCCGGACTTCGGCCTGCCGGCCTCGCTGTACGAGTTCCCCTTCGAATCGGTACGGGTGGCCGCCCAACTCCTCTACAACCAGACCCTGGACAGGTTCCCGGACCTGCCGGTGATCCTGCCGCACGGCGGTGGCGGCGTCCCCTTCTACGCCGGACGCCTCGCCTGCGGCGGACTCATCAGCGCGCCCCTCGCGGAGCGGCTCCCCGAGGACCCCGTCGGTTCACTGCGGCGGCTCTACGTCGACATCGCCATGGCGGGTGACCCGCACGCCCTGGCTGCTCTGCGGTCCTTCGCCCCGGCGGACCGGATCCTGGTCGGCTCGGACTTCCCCCTGATGCCCGAGCACTACACGCTCGACACCGCCCACCGCGTCATCGACCACGGAGGGTTCCACGCCGAGGAGCGGACCCGGCTGGAACACGCCAACGCCGAGGCCCTCTTCCCGCGATTCGACGGAAAGGACGGATGAGACGCCGTGCTGGACAAGAAGACGGTCTCCGCCTACCTGGACCGCATCTCGGCCGACCGCCCGAAGCGCCTCGACGCCGACGCCCTGCGGCACCTGCACGAGCGGCATGTGCTGTCGGTGCCCTTCGACAACCTCGACTACCACCGCGGTGCCGACATCCAGATGGACGAACGAGCCGTCGACAAGATCGTCCACCAGCACCGCGGAGGCCTGTGCGGTGAGATCAACACCGCGTTCTACCTCCTGCTCAAGGCCATGGGATTCGACGTGACCCTGCACCAGGGCCGCGTCCACATCCCGGGAGGCGGAACCACAGCGCCGTACCACCACGTGGTGATGACGGTGGCCGTCGACGGCACCCGGTGGATCGCCGACATCGGATTCGGCAAGAGCAGCCGCCGCCCGCTCCGGCTGGACTGCGACGGACCCCAGACGGATCCGCACGGCGAGTTCACCACGCGGCGTCTGGACCGGCGGTCCGTCGAGGTGCTCCGCAACGGGACACCGCAGTACATCCTCTACGAGGAGCCGGTGGAACCGACCGAATTCGACCAGACGATGTGGTGGTACCGGACCAGCCCGGACTCCCCGTTCCTGCAGACCCTCGTCTGCTCGCTCCCCCTCGAGAACGGCTGGGTCATCCTGCGGGACGACCTGCTGACGGTCGTCTCCGGCGACCGGAAGCGGACCGAGAGACTCGCCGACGACGCCGCGGTGCTGGACGCGTACGAGAAGTGGTTCGGGATGAGGCTGGAGAAACGTCCCGTCCCGACCCCGTACACGAACGACTCGCTGCGTTTCTCATTCGACAGCAACTGACATCCCACACCCACAGGGGAACGGCATGCTGGATGAAGTGACGACGGCCGCCTATCTGAAACGCATCGCGGGCGAACCACCGGACCGGCCCGACCTCGCCGCGCTGCGCCACCTCCACGAGCGGCACGTGATGACGGTGCCCTTCGAAAGCCTCGATTACCACCTCGGCAAGGAGATCCACTACAAGGACGAACGGATCGTCGAGAAGATCGTGCACGCTCGCCGAGGCGGGGCCTGCGGCGAGCTCAACAGCGCCTTCCTCTTCCTGCTGCGGGCCCTGGGCTTCACCGTGCACCTCCGGCACGGGCGCGTCTGGATCGGCGGCCGGCTACGGGATCCGTACAACCACATGCTGCTCATGGTGGAGATCGAGGGGCGGCGCTGGCTCGTCGACGTCGGCTTCGGAAAGGGCAGCAGGTACCCGATCTCCCTGGACACGACGGAGGCGCAGGACGATCCGCACGGCGCCTTCTCCGTCCGGAAGGTCGACGAACGCGCCACCGACGTCCTCCGGGACGGAAAGCCTCAGTACCGCGTCTACGACGATCCGACGTCCCTGTCGGACTTCGACCAGGCGATCCACTGGTACCGGACCAGCCCGGACTCGATGCTCCTGCAGAACATGTTCTGCTCCCTTCCGCTGGAGGACGGCTGGGTGGTGCTCAAGGACGACGTGCTGGCCGTCACCCGTGGAAAGGAGACGACGACCGAGAAACTCGCCGACGACGCCGCGGTGCTGGACGCGTACGAGAAGTGGTTCGGCATCACGCTGGACAAGCGCCCCACGCCGAGCCCGTATCTGAGGGCCTCCGTACGCATGGCGTTCGAGGAGAAGTGAGCGCCGCACCCCGAACACGACCGATCCGGCACCAAGAAGGACTTCGTCATGCCCAAATGGGAACTCGCACCGGTCAGTCCACGCAGCGTCGCACTGGCGTTACCCGAGAGGATCGTCACGAACGCGGAGCTGTGCGAAACGCTGGACACCACGCCGGAGTGGATCGAGGAGAAGACCGGAATTCTGGAACGCCGGTTTCTCGAATCGCACGAGACCGTTCTCGACCTCGCGGTCGAGGCGGCCGAGAAGGCCATGGCGGCGGCCGACGTCGGGGCCCGCGGCATCGACGTCCTGGTCGTCGCGTGCACGAGCCCGGACTGGATCATGCCGTCCCTGGGAGTGAGCCTCGCCGAGCGCCTCGGCATCGAAACCCCGCGGATACTCGACCTGACCCAACACGCGTGCGCCTCGTCCGCGTACGGGATCCACACGGCCTCCTGCCTGCTGCAGGAACCGGGCCTGGACACCGCGCTGGTCGTCTGCGCCGAGCGGGGCTCCGGCATCACCGATCCGCAGGACCGCCTCACGCGGATCTTCTTCGGAGACGCCGCGGGGGCCGTGGTGCTCCGCAGGACGGACGGCGCGGACGGCCTGCTCAGTTACGACCTCGGCAACGTCTACTCGGACGGCGTCCGGATGGCGACAGCCTGGCGGGTGGACCAGGAGGTGCCGACGTCGACGACGGAGACCCCCCGGTCGCCGTACATCTTCATGGACGGCAACGTGGTGCTGCGGGAGGCGATGACCAGGGTGCCGAAGTCCCTGAGCGAGGCGCTCTCGCTGGCCGGCGTCACGGCGGACGAGGTGAGCGGCTTCGCGGTCCACCAGGCGAACGCCAAGCTGGTGCGGCACATCGGGCGCATCGCCGGCGCCGTACCCGAACGGGTCCCCGTCACCGCCGACATCCTCGGCAACACCGCCGCGGCCTCACCGCTGACGGCACTGTGGCGGCTGGCCAGTGAGGGCCGGGCCCGGCGCGGCGACGTCATCGTGCTCGGCGCGATCGGGGCAGGCTTCCTCTTCGGCTCGCTCGTCTTCCGGCTCCCGGAAGACCTCGTCGCGGCGGAGGTCCCCGGAATGGGCCGTTCCGGAGGGAACTGAGGTCCCGGCACGGTGCGACCGCCGGGACCGCCGGCCGGCGGCGGCCCCCTGTCCGGATCGGCTCGCCCGCCCCGGCCCGCCTCATACTCTGGCACCGGAGCGCGGAAGCGCGACGCCGCCGAGAAGGTTGTCCAGCTCGTCCCGCGCTCACGCCCCCACCTCAGCGCAGTCCCAGACGCGCAGGCCCCCGAGTCCTCCCGCACCCTGCCGAGGATGCAGCCCCCCAAGCGCCCTTCAGACAAGGAAGCGAAGGACACCGCCTGAGCCCCGATCCACCGGTCGGTGATCGCGGGTGGTTGGGGGCCGGAACGCAGAAGTGCCTTGTGACCTGCGACGATGGGAGTTCTTCAGGCTTCCAGCACGCACGATCAGCAAGGCACTTCCAAGATGCAATCTTCCCATGCCGCCGGGGCGGTCTCTGCACGATTCGATGATCCGAATCTGGTCGCGTACGGCGGGCTGGAACCGGTGGTCCGTCTCGCGGAGCGGTGCGGGCTGGGCGCTCTGGCGGCCGAGCTGGTGCGGTTGCCGAAGTCGAGCAACGGCACCGGCGCGTTCGTGGCGGCGAAACTGATGACGCTGGTCGCGGGGGGGATGGTGGCCGGGGCGGACAGCATCGATGACATGGACCGGCTGCGGCACGGGGCGATGGCCAGGCTGTACGGCGGGATACGCGCGCCCTCGACGCTGGGCAGCTTCCTGCGGTCCTTCACGCACGGCCATGTCAAGCAACTGCACGCGGTGGCCCGCCGGTTCCTGCCCCGCCTGGCCGCCCATACCCCGCTGCTGCCCGGCGCCGGGCAGCTGGCATACGTCGACCTGGACGACACCATCAAACCCGTCCACGGATACTGCAAACAAGGGGTGGGCTACGGATACAACAAGATCAAGGGGCTCAACGCGCTGATCGCCATCGTCTCCACCCCCCTGGCCGCCCCGGTCATCGCGGCGACCAGGCTGCGCAGGGGCGCGGTCAACTCGGTGCGCGGAGCCGCCTCGTTCGCCGCCGAAGCCATCCGCACCGCCCACGCGTGCGGAGCGGGCGGGCTGCTCGTTGTGCGTGGGGACTCGGCCTACTACGCGGCAGACGTGATCGCCGCCTGCCGGTCCCTGGGCGCCCGCTTCTCCATCACCGTGCGCATGAACGCCTCCGTCAAGCAGGCGATCGCGAGCATCGACGAGGATGCCTGGCAGGCGATCAAGTACCCCGGGCCGTGTTCGACGAGGAGGAGCAACGCTGGATCTCGGACGCCGAGATCACTGAGATCGAGTACACGGCCTTCACCTCGAAGCCGAAGAAGCAGCAGGTCACCGCCCGGTTGATCGTGCGGCGCGTCAGGCGCCTCAACCCGAAGGCCGCCCCGCAGGGCCAGGGCGAGCTGTTCACCTGCTACCGCTACCACGCCGCGTTCACCGACTCCACGCTCGCCCTCGTCGAAGCCGAAGCCGACCACCGCCGGCACGCCGTCGTGGAACAGGTGATCTCCGAATTGAAGAACGGGCCCTTCGCCCACGCCCCCTCCGGGAACTTCCAGGCCAACGCCGCCTGGCTGGCACTGGCCGCGTTCGCCTTCAACCTCACCCGCGCCGCCGGGACCCTGGCCGGCGCCTTGCACGCGAAGGCCACCTGCGCCACCATCCGCGACCGCCTCATCAACGTGCCCGCCCGGCTGGCCCCCGTTCAGCCCGGCGGCTCACCCTGCACCTGCCCGAACACTGGCCCTGGCAGGACGCCTTCGACAACCTCTTCGCCACCGTGCACGCCCCGCCGCAAGCAGCCTGACGCCCCATCCGACCCGCCCACGAGGGCCCGACACCTGTGGATTTGTGGAAAAGCTGGGCAGACCAGCGGGTACCCCATGCCACCCAGCCGGTCCACCGACCTCAACGATCCGAAACTCCCGAAACGATCACTCGGAATCGGGGCAGGGCGGCTTCAAGTTCCCGGTAGGAGCGGGCTGTCGGTGATGACCCAGATCCAGATGGCGTGTTCGGGTGCGTCCCGGATCGCTCGGGTGGTCTTGGCGATGTTGTCCGCTCCCAGCAGCCGCAGCCTGCCGATGGCCAGGTTCCGCAGAGCGGCCATCGCCCGCGGCGCGCTGCCGGTGTGGACGGTGGAGGCGTCCTCGGCGAACACCACATCTCTGACATGGTGGCTGGAATTTTCGATTCCCCAGTGGCCGCGCACGTATCCGCCCAGGTCAGCAGGGCTGGCCTGGTGGGTATCGAGGCTGGTGACGGCGTAGACCGTCTCCCGGGTCTGCCGCTTGCCGCTCTCCTGGCGGCGCCGGTGGATGCGCAGAGCCAGCCGTGCTTCCGGGAAGGCGATCCCGCCCAGGTTCGCCGCGATGGCCATGGTCTTGACCGAGCGGGACTCCCGCCGCCCGTGCCCGGTCCCCGAGACGGTGTGAGCTACGGGCACCTGCTCCCATGGCAGGGCCTTGAGCTGGGCAGACGCGGTCGGCTGGTTTCCCTTGATCACCGCGATGTAGTGGGCTTTCTTCTCCCGCACCAGCCAGCGCACCTGGTCCTTGACGCTGTGCAGGGCGTCGAAGGTGACCACGGTGCCGGTCAGGTCGAGTGGTTCCAGCAGCGGACGGAAGGCGGCCGTCTCGTTGGTCTTGGCACCCACTTCCCGCTGGGCCAGGGTGACGGTGGGGGCGTGAGTGACGGCGGACAGCAGGTGCCGGTGGCGCTGCTGCCGGTGCGCGGAGCCGGACAGTGCCTTGCCGTCCACCGCGATCGCCGGCCGTGGCGCAGAGCCGGTGCCGCGGCCGGCGTTCGCGGTTTGGTCGCGTTCGGCCAGGTAGGCGCCGATCGCGCTGTCCAGGGCATCGCCGTCGAGGGCGGCAAGGAGCCGGGTGAGGGTGGCATGGGACGGGGCACGGCGACGTCCGGGCAAGTGCCTGCGGATTCCGAGTCGTTCCAGCACCGTGGTGGTGGCACGCTGTCCCCACTCGGTGATCTCGGTGACGGTCCGGGCGCCGGAGACGACTGCGCAGGCGCAGATCAGCAGCAAGCCGACCAGGGGATACCACCGCCCGCGACGCGAACGCGGGTCGGGTACGCGCTGGAGGTGGGCACGCAGGCAGCCGGTGCCGTGCTGGTGCAGGGGGCCCAGTTTCGCCAGGGCGGCAGGGATCGGGGAGGATGGAGCGGCAGGCACGGGACCTCGATGTGATCAGCTGGCGTAGACACCCTGATGATCACCGGTCTCGTGCCTGTGCTGTTGCCACGTCAACTCCCACTGGCCGCGCACGATCTACGCGATCCCGGAACTTGCAACCGCCCTGCCCGGGACGTGGCCGGGACGTTCGAGCCGGCCATCGTCAAGAAGCGGCAGCGGCGCCTGTCCGGGGTGGACGAAATGGTGCTGTCGCTGTCCGCGAAGGGCCTGACGCACGGGGAAATCTCCGCACATCTGGCCGAGGTCTACGGCGCGAGCGTGTCCAAGGCGACCATCTCCACGATCACCGACAAGGTGATGGACGGGATGGCGGAATGGTCCAACCGCCCCCTGGACCGCGTCTATCCGGTGTTGTTCGTCGATGCGATCAACGTGAAGATCCGGGTTCTGTCGACGATCTTGTGATCCGGACGGTTGAACGGGTCGTGCCGACTGTTCGCGATCATGCATCGCGTGCTCTCGTGATGTGCTCTTGGAGCTGTTTCCGCACCTGTCCGCGCTGCTGATCGAGGAGGTCGAACGACGGCCGGAAAAGGTGGTGTTGAGGACGCGGGTGCGGGCCACGACTGGGGCCTGCCGGTGCGGCCAGAGGTCGTCTCGGGTGCACGGTCGGTACGTACGGAGGTTGCGCGATGTCGCCGTTGGCGGGCTCGGCGTGGTGATCGAGTTGTGCGTGCGCCGATTCCGCTGCGAGAACCCTGACTGCACAGCGGTGACGTTCGCCGAACAGATCGCGGGGCTGACCACCCCGCACAGTCGCTATGGCCCGCTGCTGCGTGGGGTGTTAACGCGGGTCGGGCTGGCGCTGGCCGGCAGGGCAGGAGTCCGACTCGCGGCCGCGGCCGGTATCACCGTGGGCAAGGACACGCTGCTGCGGCTGGTCAGAGCCCTGCCCGACCCGGAGATCGGCCAGGTGGAGGTACTCGGTGTCGACGACTTCGCCTTCCGTAAAGGCCGCCACTACGGCACTGTGCTCATCGACATGGCCACCCACCGTCCACTGCACCTCTACGACGGACGTGAGGGAGAGGACCTGGCTGCCTGGCTCCGCGGTCACCCTGAGGTGAAGGTCATCTGCCGTGACCGTTCCGGCGGATACGCGGAAGGTGCACGGGCCGGGGCACCGCAGGCCGAGCAGGTCGCTGATCGCTATCACCTGTGGGCCAACCTCGGACAGGCGGTCGAGAAGTCGGTGAACGCCCATCGTTCCCGCCTGACCGAACCAGTTCCCGCAACTGACGGTAACTCCGATGCCCTGGAGGCGGAGCCCGAGAAGGTCCAGCCATCGACGGAGCTGAAGATCGTGACTCGATTGCGTGAGCAGCATGCCGCCGCCCACGAACTGTGGGAGAAGGGCATGTCCAAGGCGGCGATCGGCCGGAAACTCGGGCTGCACCAAGCCACCGTCCGCAAGCTGGTCAACGCCCGCTCCGCGGACGAAGTCGTCGCCAAGAGCCTGCAACGGGCGCATATCGTCGATCCGTACGTCGGCCACCTGCACCGGCGCTGGAACGAAGGTGTCAGAAACGCCGCCCAGCTCTACCGCGAGATCCAACAACTGGGCTATCCAGGTGGCGAGTTGGCCGTCCAGCGTCATCTGCGGCGCTACCGAACCGGGCGCGGACATGCACCCGTCCCCGGCCCCAAGCCGCCATCGGTCCGCGAGGTCACCTCCTGGATCATGACCCACCCCGAGCACCTGCGGGACGAGGACGCCGACAAGCTCCACCGCCTACGCAAACGGGATCCCGAGCTCGACCGGCTCACCCTCCACGTCAGGAAGTTCGCCGCGATGATGACCGGACGCCACGGCGACCGCCTCGAAGACTGGATCACCAACGCTGAGCAAGACACGCTGACCCCGCTCGCGGGCTTCGCCCGCAACCTCCGCCGCGACTTCGACGCCGTCCGCAACGGACTGTCCCTGCCACACAGTTCCGGCACCGTCGAAGGCAACATCAACCGGCTGAAGATGCTGAAACGCCAGATGTTCGGCAGGGCCAGCCTCGATCTCCTACGCAAACGCGTCCTACTCGCACGGTGAGTCTGAACCGTCCGGATCACAAGATCGTCGACAGAACCAAGATCCGGGACGGGCAGGTGGCGAACCGTCCGATCTACGTCGTCATGGCCGTGACCGCCGAGGGCCACCGCGACATCCTGGGGATCTGGGCAGGCGACGGGGGCGAGGGCGCGAAGTACTGGCTGAGCGTGTTCACGGACCTGAAGAACAGGGGCGTCGACGATGTCCTGATGCTGGTCTGCGACGGACTGAAGGGCCTGCCCGAGGCGGTGGAGGCCGTCTGGCCTCGAACGATTGTGCAGACCTGCGTCGTTCACCTGCTGCGGAACTCCTTCCGGCACGCGGCCCGCCAGGACTGGGACAAGATCGCCAAGGCGTTGAAGCCCGTCTACACGGCACCGAACGAGAACGCCGCGACCGAGCGGTTCAGCGAGTTCCAGGAAGCCTGGGGCAAGAAGTACCCGGCGGTCATCCGGCTCTGGGAGAACGCCTGGGCCGAGTTCGTGCCCTTCCTCTCCTTCGACGTCGAGATCCGCAAGGTCATCTGCTCGACGAATGCGATCGAGTCCGTCAACGCCCGCATCCGCAAGGCCGTTCGCGCCCGCGGCCACTTTCCCAACGAGGCCGCGGCCATGAAGTGCGTCTACATGGCGCTGATGAGCCCGGACCCGACCGGCAAGGGCCGCAAGCGATGGACCATGCGCTGGAAGGCGCCCCTGAACGCCTTCCAGATCGCCTTCGAAGGCCGGCTCACCCCGGCCGCCAACTGAGTGCGTTGTGGCAAAGGGAGTCCCTGTTCGATGAGCAGGGGCTTCTTCGTGTGCGGGGCATGATCGCCTTGGGGTAGGGGCAGGCAGCGGACGGCTTGTTGTGGATCGAGGAGGGTGCGATGCCGTCGGTGCTGGGGTTGATGGAACAGCGTGAGGCGCGGGCGAGGCAGGATCTGGAGTCCTGGACGGAGGTCCTGGAGCAGGCTCAGGCGGAGGTGGATGCCGCGCGGGAGCGGGTCGAGCGGGCCCGGGTGGGGCGTGAGGAGCTTGTGTCGGTGCTGGCCGTGGAGAGCCCGGTAAATACGCCGGTTCTGGTGCCGTCCGGTGGTGAGATGGCTGTCGCCGTGGGATCGGGCGGCCCGGGCGCGGGGCATGGCGAGCGGCCGCCGGTGTGGCGGTCGGGCATGGGCGAGGAGGTGCTCGGCGGCTTGTATCGGGAGGTGTTCGCCGCGGTGGTGGCCGCTTCGGGGCCGGTGAACGGGGTGGAGCTGACGCGGGCGGTGGGCCGGGAAGCGGAGATCAAGAACGAGGTGGAGAAGATCCGGCACCGTGCCTATGTGCTGGAGAAGCGGGGCTGGCTGGTGCGGGCGAAGGACGGACGGTTCATGCCCGCGCCCGGAGCAGTCGGCCGGGACGCTTCTCCGGCCAGCGCGGAGCGTCTGCGGCCAGGCGCCGGGAAAGTCTGATCACGGCGGCCCACCACACCATCTGGGCATGGTGGTCGGGGCGGCGTTCGTGGTCGCGGTTGAGGCGGCGTGAGCGGGCCAGCCAGCTCAGCGTCCGCTCCACGACCCACCTGCGGGCCAGTACGACAAATCCGCGTTGTCCGTCGGAGCGGCGCACGACCTCGGTCCGGACTCCGTGACGGGCGAACGCCTTCGCCAGCGCCGGACCCTGGTAGGCGCTGTCGACCCACACCAGTTGCAGCAGCCGGCCCGGCTGCTGCATGAACGTCTCCAGCAGTGCGGGGGCGGCCTTGGAGTCGTGCACATCGGCCGTGGTCACGGTCACTTCCAGGAGCAGGCCCTCGGTGTCGGTCAGGATGTGACGCTTGCGGCCGTCACGTGACTTGCCGCCGTCGTATCCGCGGCTGTCCTCGCCGACGGTCTCGGAGGCGTCCACCGACTGACTGTCGATGATGCCCGCACTGGGCTCGGCGTTGCGGCCGGCGCGCTCCCTCGCCGAACATCGCAGGCGTTCGTACAGTTCACGCGCATAGTCGTAGGCCCGCCAGCGGCGGAAGAAGTCGTAGACCGCCCGCCAGTACGGGAAATCGACCGGCAGAGCCGTCCACTTCACGCCGTTGTCGACCAGGTAGCGCACCGCGTCGAGCATTGTCCGGTGGCAGTACGCCTCCGGACGCCCGCCCCGCTTCAGGAGCCAGGCCGGCACCGGCATCGCGGCGCGGACCTCGGCCCACTCCGCATCCGTCATGTCACTCGGATAGCAGCCTGCCCGCCGTCCCGGAGCGAGCGAACCGAACCGGTGCACGTAGCAGTCACACCCAGGGGTGACCGCGGTGGACGCATGCACAGAGATACTGCTCAACTGATCAGGCAACGGGCTTCCTTGGTCGTGCTGGTGTCGTAACCGCGTCACTACCAAGGGGCCCGTTCTCTCATGCCCGCGACCGCACCCGAACCTCCGTCCAGATCATCACCCGCTGCCGCTCGAACAAGATCCGGTTTGCCACAACGCACTGACCCCTACAAAAACTGGATCAGCCGTCTACTGGACACACCCGCCCTAGCCGCCGCCGGCGACGCGTGGGAGGAACACGGCGCCGTCTTCACCCGGCCCGACGGCCGACCGCTCGACCCCCGCGCCGACTGGGAAGAGTTCAAAGATCTCCTCACTGAAGCGGGGATCGACGACCGCCGCCTGTACGACGGAAGCCGTCACACCGCCGGCACGATCCTGAACGAGCTGGGCGTCGACATCGTGACCATCATGGAGATCCTCCGGCACACCCAGATCAGCCAGACCCGCCGATACGTCAAGGGCCGCTCACATCTCTCCAAGGACGCCATGCGCCGGATGGGAGACACCTTCATGCCAGGCCCGCCACCTGCGCCGGAACCCGCGTCTGAGACCACAACTGAGACCGCCGACAGCCGCGCGGCCCGCGCCCGGCGCCGCCGCCGCGTCCGCTAAAAGCAAAAGCCCCAGGTCACGGCGAGTGAGTCCTGAGGCTTCGGCAGAGCCGCCTTCGGGATTCGAACCCGAGACCTACGCATTACGAGACCGCGAGTGATCATGTCGCCTCGTACCGGCTGATATTGTTTGATGCTGTTCTGCCTGATCAGAGCGGGTGCAACATCCTGACCGGTAATGCCTCGTGCCGCACCGTCCAAAGGCGTCCGGCCACCGGGGGCGTCATTGAGCAACGAAGCGAGGTGTTGGGGCCGAGTTGTAGGTGCCCTCCAACAAGCGATTTACCGGCCTCCACCAACCCGCCCGTGCGTCCTGAGTCAGCGGCCCCACGGCCGCGCCGCTGTCAGTTCGAGCCGAGGACCTCGATGCCGCATTTCGCGGCACCGCTCCGTTCGATCCTGGCATCACTGGTGATCAGCGTTGCGGCGAGAGCCTCGGCCAGGGCGACGTACTGGGCATCGTAGGCGCTCAGGTTTCCGTGGAGAGCCTGAACGCGATCCCAGAGGAAGAGCGTCTCGTGTCGGACGAGTGGGAGCTGCCGGTAGGCATCGACAGCCTGGTCCACTTCACGGGCCGTGAGCTTGCCCCCTCTCCTCATACCGAGGAGTGCGGACTGGATCTCGTAGTCGATGAGCGTGGGCACGGCGACGACATCGGCGGCACCCACCCGGGTGCGGACCGCAAGGCCGAGCGGGTCGCGGTTGGTGAGGAAGTGCACAAGGGCGGAGCAGTCCATGACGACCGTCTCGCTCACCTCCCGGTCCTGGCCTCGTCGATCGCGGCCAGCACGTCCTCCGTGCTGACGCTGGCCGTAGTCTCCCGGTTCAAGCGCGCCACCATCTCCGCCATGGTGGGCTTGGACGCCTCGCGCGCGATGAGATCGAGGAAGTAAGCCTGGAGGGACTTGCCCGCCTGGGCAGCACGAACCTTCAAGGTCTGGATCTGGTCATCCGGGACGTCCCGAATCGTCAGAGCAGTCATGCTTGCAGTATAGCGTCAACGCATGCAAAATGCAGGGCAGGCGCTGCCATTGCGCACCCTGGCTACGGGAGGCCCTGCGGACGATCTGGAGCCGTGGGGCAAGGCGCTGCGCGACGTACGGATCGTGGGCTTGGGGGAATCCACCCACGGCACCCGGGAGCTGTTCCCGCTCAAGCGCCGACTGCTCGAATTCCTCGTCCGTGAGCGGGGCTTTCGCACCTCGCCATGGAGGCGCCGTCCGCGGCGACCCACCCGGTCAATTCCCATGTGCTGCACGGCGATGGGGACGCCCTCGGCGCGGTCGCCCGCCTGGGACTCCGGGCCTGGAAGACGGAGGAGGTGCTGGCGGTGATCGCGTGGATGCGGGCCTACAACGCGGACGCGCACGAGGACCGATGGGTGCGGTTCGCCGACATCGATCCCCAGCGGCCTGCAGCCGCCGTGGACCGCCCCGCCACCTGCGCCGAACCACACCCGAGCGGGTGGTTCCTCTGCACGGCCCAACCGGGCGGCCTGCCGGAGCACAGGACGCCACTCCACGGTGACGTGGGCAGCCCGCGAGGTCTTCGTCGACAAACTCGACGAGTGGGACCGCTCGGCCGAGGACCTCCAGGCGGCCCAGAAGTGGCTCCATGAGTGCGCGACCACGAGTCACATCAACTATGCGGCAGCGCACCAGGCCGTGCTGCGCGGCTGGGGCGCCGGCTGATGGGGACACCACCGCAGGGCCAGAACGGCACCATCGACGTCAAGCCGACCGACCTCCACCGCGTCTCCGGCGGTGTGGCGAGCCAGCAGACCGTGATGGACAGGGGCGCCAAGAGCCTGCTCGACGAGCTGCACAAGTACCCGGACGCCGGCGGTTACGGAACCTCGCCCCAGGCGTTCGCGACGTCGTACGTCAAGGTGGGCAATCGTTTCCTTGAGGTGTGGGCCAGGAGTGTGGTCAGCATCGGGGGTGCGGCCGTCGGCTTCACCGCGACCGCCAATGCCTATGCGAAGGCCGAGGCGGCCAACGACCCCAAGGGGAAGGCGAAGCCGGTCGTCCAGCCGTTGCCGAAGGTCATCGAGAAGCCGCCCGCCTATGGCTCCGTACCCAATCTGAAGTGGGGCGACGACGACGGCGGCGACGACTTCGTCCGCAGGCTCCTCGAATGGGTGCCCGAGCCGGTCCGGGACATACTGAGGCCGGTGGTAAAGCACGCCTACCGGATGGGAAAGGTCGCCGATGTCTACCCGTATCCGCAGCAGCACTACCTGAACTCGCTGTCCAAGGCGTGGATGACGACGACCACCTCGCTCTCCACGGCGGAGAGCGGACTGACCGGGAACGTCAGCAGTATCACGCAGCAGACCAACAGCGAGTGGTACGACGCGATGCGCCAGTTCTGCAGTTCACTCTGGGGTACGACGGCATGGGGAAAGAGCCGCGAGAACTACGAGTGGAAACACGACAGTTCCTCCTCACAGACCGCCACTCACCCCGTGATGACCGTGCTGTTCGATACGGCTCAGAAAGTCAGCGATCTCCTCTACCAATTCGCCGAGGCAGCGGTCTACCTCAATCAGGAGGTGTGGGAGGTCTATATCGAAGCCGTACACGACGCGATCCCCAAGGTCGAGGTCAACCTCAAGGACGGCATCGGCATGGACGACGTCACGGGCCTGGTCAAAGGCGTGGTCAAGGGGGTAGCCAAGGGCGCGAGCCAGTTGGGCCAGGGCATCGTCCTGAACATGGACACCGCCAAGTTGAACTCGATCGTCACCACATACAACCGACGGGTGGACGCGCTCGTACCGCAACTCGACGCACTCATGGCCCCTTTGGACGAAGCGCACCGGAGCGCTCCGACGTTCGAAGCCCAAGAGGCGCGTGCGCAGGGCTTCGGCATGCGGGCCCTGGAGGAGTTCAAGGGCTCGCAGGTCTGGCTGAAGATCGACTCGACCGGCAAGTACGACCTCAACCTTGCCGCCAACGAGTACATGGAGAACGGCCACAGCCTGGACAAGCACGTCGGAAAGACGGACGAGCAGCTCACGCAGCGCCTGCGTGACCAGCAGACGAACGGACCGACCCAGGCATGGCCGTACGGCAAGCCGTACCCGAGCAGTTCTTCGGCCTTTCCCAACTACCAGCGGGCGGAGGACCTGACCGAGTACAACCTCAACAAGAACCAGGCCGCCATCGAGGCGTGGATCAAGAGCCCGCCACCACCGGCGGACGGAGACGTCAAGGGCTTCCATGCGACCGCGCCGAACGGCGAGACCAGCGGCCGCAGCGTGAGCAAGCAGCCGGTGGACCCGAACGACCCGCTCTCCGGGTACAAGCAGGGCGGCATGGACGCCAAGGCGTACGACGTCACCGGCATCGACACGCGGATCCGGTACGACAGCGGCCGAACCCCGCCGTTCACCGTCATGACGTCGATGCCCTCCAAGTCCTAGCGCCCACCGAACGAAGGCCAGCACCACATGTCCGTCGACCAGACCACCTGGAAAGCCGCGGTACGCCACCTGTACAGGGACGCGTTCGCATACATCGCCACCGGCCCGCGCCGCCACGAGGACTGGACGCTCGATGTCCTCGCGCTGATGGCCCGGGCCGTGCCGGATCCCCGGGGTTGGGCCCGCGTCGACGACGCGGAGGAGGCCACCGAGCGCCTGGAGAACCCCCTGTGGCCCTTCGCCGTCCACTCCCCGGAGTACGTCGCGTCCCGCCTCAAGGAGATCGACCGGGACAGTGCCGAGGACCTCCTTCTGGCCCTCTCCGAGGGCGGCTGCACCCTGTCCAACCTCCAGTACTTCGACGAGTCCGAGGACGAGCTGAGGGCGTTGGCTCGCACCGTCCTGGCTCGTTTCGGGAACGAGGCCACAACCACCTGTCACACCAACGTCAGCAGGACCGGCAGCGCGCCCGGCACCCTCGACTTCACTCTGGAGAGCCTGGCGTACAGCCCGATGAGCGTCTTCACGGAGGATTGCGGCCTCGTCGTCGTCTCGGACACCGAGGTCGGCCTGTTCTGGAACTTCAACGACCTGTGACCCGGCTGTAGATCCTTGTCCCCTACGAGCACAACTCCTGAACTGGTCATTTGAGAGGATGCCCCCGTGCTGACCCGTTCCGCCTCCTATCCCGACCGGGAGACCGCCCAATGAGGCTCCGCCAAGCTCGTTTCCGCAGTTCAGTGGGGCTGGTGTGATGGGTCGGTGAGGTCCTCACGCTGGCAGGTGGGGTGATCGTTAGCACGAGATCGTCTGGCGCAGGTGTTCTCGTGGGTTCTGGAGTGAGGTTCGGGGGTCGCCGCGTAGGTTCTGCGCTGGGAGGGATGTTCATGACGGACGTGCTGGCGTGGACGATCGAGCGGCGGCTTGAGCTGGCGAAACGTGCCGAGCTGCTGCGCAAGGAGCTGGGTGAACTCGAAACGGAGGTCGCCCGGTTGGAGGCCGCCGAGGTGGTGTTCGGGCAGTGGGCCGAGGCCACTGATGGTGGACGGCGACCGCCGGGCATCGTGTCGCCGGAGCCGGAGCCGGAGCCGGAGCCGGAGCCGGAGCCGGAGCCGGAGCCGGAGCCGGAGCCGGAGCCGGCCGTTGTGACGGTGGGTCCGGGTGCGGGCGGGATGCGAGTGGTGCCGGACCGCGTCGAGGGGATGGGACTGGAGGTCCTGACCTCAGAATATCGACGGATCATGGAGATCGTGGCCGGGGCGGACGGTCCGGTGATGGCCAAGGACGTCGCCCTCGGGCTGGGCCGGGAGGCGAGTCCGGCGAAGATCGAGCCGGTCCGGGGCCAGCTGCGCAAACTTGCCGACCGGGGCTGGCTCTCACGTACCGCGTCCGGGCGTTACCTTCCCCGCTGACCAGTAACGCCGCTGGCCGGACGGGCCGATTCCTGCCATAACGCGAGTGCCCCCGGCGGGAGTTGGTAAGTGTGTGACCAAAAACCAGCCCGCCGAGGGCCCTCGGGATGTTGTCTACCAGGTCCGCCTCCCGCTGTCGAAGCGGACCATCGATCTCGTCGCCGACCTGATACGCCAACGCCGCAACCGGATGCGCTCTGTCTGGCGCAAGGCCGAACCCGGTAAGCAGGCCGTCATCGTGCTCGCCGTACTCCGTCACGACCAGCGCCTGGCCGACATGGCCGGCGGCAACCAGGTCGGCGAATCCACCGTCCGCCGCTGGGTGAAGGAAGTCGTCAAGCTGCTGGCCGCCCGCGCCCCGCGCCTGGACCGCGCATGCAAGAAGATCGCCCGCAGCGGCGGGGTCGTGGTCCTCCTCGACGGCACCCTGATCCGCACCCACCGCCGCACCGGGAGGGACGACCGGAAGAACTACTCCGGCAAACATAAGGCCCATGGCCTGCTGTTTCTCGCTGTCACCGACGAGAAGGGCAACCTGATCTGGATCTCCGCGGCCAAGCCCGGCCGGTCCAGCGAGATCACCACCGCCCGCCACAACAAGATCACCGGACACCTGAGGGAAGCCGGCCTCGGCGCCCTGGCCGACCTCGGCTTCGTCGGCCTCGACGACAAGCCCGAAGACGACCCGGTGATCATCACCGGCCGCAAGGCCACCCGCAACCACAAGCTGACCGTCGCCGAGAGGGAAGCGAACCGCCTGGTCAGCCGCGAACGCGCCGCCAACGAACATGGCTTCGCGAACCTCAAGTCATGGCGGATCCTGACCAAACTCCGCACGGACACCCGGCAGGCGACCACGCTCCTGCGGGCCCTGCTCGTTCTGGCGAACAGCGAAGTACAGCGCTGACGGAGCGGGCGGATGATCTCGCCCCGACGATCACGCCACCTGCCAGCGTGAGGACCTCACCAACGCATCACACCAGCCCCACTGAACTGCGGAAACGAGCTTGGCGGAGCCTCAATGGGCCACCCAACAGGTGGTGACCGTCAACGAGCAGGTCATCCACCGCTGGCTTGCCCAGGGCACCCGGGCCCGCCTCACCATCGAGGCCGCCTGGCCCTCCCGCGAGGAGCCCGTGGGCCGAGTCCAGCTGGAGGGCGACCTGTTGGCGGGGCAGGGACCCGTCGACGTCCGCGCGGCGCGCGTGGTGCTGCGCCGCGCACCGTCGAGTCCGCACGGCTTCGCCGTCCGCGCGACCTTCCCGTTCTACCTGTAGGGGCCGCACGCACATGTCCATGAAGCCCCTCGAACACGACCGCCGGTACGGCGAGCTGGACCAGGTGATGCGCGCGTACCTGGGACAACCGGCCGACGATACCCCGGAGCGGCGCAGCCGCGCGCTGAACGCATACCTCCGTCACACCTGGCAGACCCGCCCCTGGGCCATCGCGGAGGCGGAGCGCCAGCTGCGCGAGTACAGCCGTAACCCGCCAGGTCGCATCCGGCACAGGCTGGGCGAGTTCTACGCGATCCCCAGCACCGGGATGGCCGAGCCGGAGATCGGCGACTGGCTGATGATGCTGGCTGACCACCTCAAAAGGAGCGTCGAGGAAGGCGACGTCCCGGAACCGTCGTCCCCGCAGACTCACTGGGAGTGGCACGCGCGCTTCCCCGAAGCCGCGCAGCTGCTTGGCGGCTGGTTCTCGCAGGACATCGTCGACGAGTTCCCCGACCACGACGCCGCCGTCGCCGACTACGCAGCCACCACCGAGCCCCAACTGGTCGCACGCCTTGTGGGCGAACTCCACGAGTTGCTCGCCCTCTCCATGGACGAGGGGGACTACGCCTTGGCAGCCGCCGAACTCGGCATGGAGGTCGGCCCGCCCGAGCCGTTCTCCTACGGCGCCTGGTTTCGGTCTGTGGCGGCGACGCTGGCCGACGGCTGATCCGAGCTTCGGACCACCCCGGGCAGGAAACTCGTCTCCAGGTAGCCATTGGCCCTCTCGACCAGCCCTTTCGCTTCTGGATCACGCGGACGGCAGAGGTGGATCTTCGTGGCGAGCAGGCCCGCGAACGCCGCGAACTCCGCCATCAGCCTGCCGCGGCCGACCCCGGCCTCGTTGTCCCAGACGAGCATCTTGGGCACCGCACCCCAGGCGGACAGCAGCCGCCAGTGCCCGTCGATCAGGTCGCCGGTCGTGCGGGAGGCCGGATCGACGGGAACGTAGGAGGGCCGCAGTTCCCGCACCCGCTCCCTGAGGACCGTCATCCCGCGCTCTCATCCGATCCGCTCGGCGATCACCGTGGCCGGCATCGTCGGCGTCTACCGCAGCAGCTCGCGGATCTGCCCCTCGACGGCGTCGACCACCGAACCCTTGGCCGGACGCTCGCACTTCGGCGGCCGGTCGCTGGCCAGCGCCCGCTTGACCGTGTTCTTCGAGATACCCAGATGCCTCGCGATCGCCCGGATCGGCATCTGCTCGGCCCGGTGCAGCTTGCGATTCTCTGCCCAGTCCTCCACACGGATCACCCTCTCCTCCTGACCTCAGATCAAGATCAGGTTCAGGCGAGGATCACCAAATGGGTCACCCTTTCCCAGCCCACCAGGGCCGAAGACCAGGGTGTCCACGACCCGGGGGCAGGTCCCGGGAGCCCCATCGCGGGGCCACGAACGACAACGGGGGACCGTGACGGGTCAAACAACAACGATGTCGCACGGGTGGGGCCGAACCATCCTTGAGGCCCTCTCCACTGTGCAGACCGCACAAAGAAAGGGCCGCCTGGGACAGCACCTGCAGGACGGCGATCGGAGGCTCCCTGCACGCACGCTGCGCAAATGGCCACCGGGTGGCCACCGAGACTGCCCCAAAACGCGATACAGAAGCCTTCAGAACCATGAACTCGCAGCTCACAGCCGCGCACCGGAAATCTGACCCAGGCCGTGAACCGGCGACCTACGCATTGCGATGCACAGACCACGCATGCCCGATTAGCCCGAATCCCAAGGTCACTCAGAACAAGAAACCCCAGGTCAAAGGCTTGACCTGGGGTTCACCATGGAGCCGCCTTCGGGATTCGAACCCGAGACCTACGCATTACGAGACCGTGAGCGTTCGTGCCGGGTGGTGCCGCGCGGTGCTGCATAATGGCGTTTTCCCTGATCAGACCATGTGCGGCAGTCTGCCTCGCGTGGTCTCGTGTTGGCTCGTCCAAAGGCGTCTGTCCACCGGCTGTCCACCGGAGCGCCCCCATGCCGCTATCCGTGATCACCCACTCACACTCGCGGAACGACCGAGGCCGACTTCGTTGCCCTGTTCGGCGCGCTTGTCAGCGTCTCACAACCGCCGCACGCGCTGGCCACCTTCGGACGAGCGGGCCGGCGGGGCGGCATCCGCGAGCTGCCGACAGGTAAGTACCAATCGGTCTGGTGCCGCAGGAGGTCGTCGAGGCGCATCTGCGGGCCGTAGTGACCGGTACCGCCGGCGGCGACCGCTCAGCCCGGTGGGTCGCCGCCCACCTTTTGGAGCTCTTGGACGACCTGCGAGCCGGAAGCCTCAACCAGCTCCTGCCACCCGGCGCCCCGCCTGCCCTCGCCCAGGCCTTTACGCCGTCTGACCCGCCAGTCATGACGCTGTGGCCGCCCCAGCGCGAGCTACTCAAGAATGCCCGCGCTCTGGACCCGTCCACCTCCAGGCTGCTGATTAGCGTGCCCACAAGCGCCGGCAAGACCCTCATGGCGCAGCTGGTGATTCTGCGCGCACCTGGCAGCCGACACCAGACGTGGTCGGGTTCTGTACGTCTCCCCACGGCTCAGCTTGTGCCGCGAGATGCGCCAGGCTCTGCGGGCTCGGTTGCGGATTCCGGGCCGCAAGCTCGGCGAAGACCTACCGGAGTTCCCCGCCACCGGTGTCCCCGACGCAACGGCTGGCGCCGATGTCGAGGTGCTCAACCCTGAACGGCTGATGCACGCATTGCGGCAGGACGCGCACGCCGCCCTGGAGGACGTAGGCCTGATCGTCGTCGACGAGGCGCACCACATGGCTCATCGCGAGCGCGGCTTCGTCCTGGAGGGACTGCTGGCCTTCTGCCAGGCCCTGCCGGACCCGCCGCGGCTAATCCTGCTCTCGGCGGCCGTCGGCAACCACAGGGCGCTGGCGGCGTGGCTCGACCCCGACCAGCCTCCCGAAAGCGTGGTCTTCACCCGCCAATGGCGCGGCCCGCGCCGACTCCACGGCCTCCTCACTCCCCACGAACTGCCCGGCCTGGTCCGCACCCAGCGACCACCGCGCACGAACCAGGTCCGCAAGAGCGAAGCCGCCGTCCCCATGGCTCTGCAGATGTGGCTCCCCTGGCTCGGCGCCCTCAAGGCCGCGGGAGCCGCCGGGCTCCTCCTTGGGCTCCTCGGGGTGCCGGTCATCGGTATGGCCGCCGCGACGGGCCTCGTCCTGTTCTTCATAGGCGCCGTCGCGGCACACATCCGTACGCGCGTCTATCGCAATATCGCCTTCCCCGGCGGCTCTCTGGCGCTGGCCGGAGCGTCTCTCGCCCTGGCCGTCACCGTCGCGCCGTAGGACGACCTACTGTGGGGAACGCAGCGCTCGTCCACCATGCCGAACGAGGGTGAATGCCGCCGCGACGAGCGCCAGGATCCACAGCGACGCCAATGACCACGCCATCCCGTCCGTGCCCCACAGGTCCATGGCGGCGCCCGCGTAGGGCGGGCCGACTACACCGCCCACTCCCCACACGACCGCGAAGGCCGTATTGGCCAGGAGCAGGTTCTGGCCGCCGAGGTCGGCGCCGAGGATGCTCAGCACCAAGGGGTAGCCGGAGAAGGCGATGCCGCCCCAGATGGCCACCAACGGCCACATCCACCCCCCGGAATCCATGATGAGGGGAAGCAGCAGCGAACCCACCGTGCCCGCCGCGAGGGAGAGCAGGAGCGCGGAGCGGCCGCCGATCCGGTCCGCGAGCCAGCCCAGCGGGAACTGCAGGGCCATCTGGCCGACGAGTAGCACGGTTAGCGCCAACTCCCCCTGCCCGGTGGGCAGTCCGGACCGCTCTCCGTAGAGGGGGAGGAACTGCAACGTGACCGCGTCGAAGACGGACACCGCGAGCACGGCGGCCAGCAGGGCCGACATCTGCCGGACCAGCGCCGTGACGGGCGCCTTCCCGGAGCTCTCCATACGCGGCACCGCGGACCGCTCGGTGAACAGCGGCACCAGAGCGATGACGGGGCTGAGCACGGCGAAGGCCAGTGCCGTCCGGACCGAGTTGCCAGTAAGGCTGAGGACGGCGGGGCCGACGCAGAAGCCGAGGGCGAGCACCGAGGTGTACGCGGTCAGCAGTCGGCCGCGGTAGGCCTCACCGGCGTTCTCGCTGATCCAGGTCTCGCTGAGGATGAACATGGCGACGGCGCAGGCGCCCAGGACCGCCCGGAGGACGAACCAGACCGGAAGGCTGTCCGTAAGGCCGAACATCACCATGACCGCGGACGTGCCGGCGGACGCCCCAACCATCAGTCGCCACGCGCCCGTTCTCCGTACCAGCGCGGGGATCACGAATGCGGTGACGATCATGCCGAGCGGCGTCATCGCTCCGTTGAGCCCGATCACGGTGGAAGAGGCGCCGTTGCTCTCCAGCATGCGCGCGAGCAACGGGTAGGTCATCCCCAGGGTCATTCCGAAGACGCCGATGACGGCGATGGGTCCGATGGCGATACGGACCATGCCGGCCGGGGGCGGCTCACGACGTTCAGTAAGGGCGTCCGTCATGTCAGCGGCTCACGTGGTTCCACACCCGGCTGGGCAGGCCGAACAGGTCGATGAAGCCTTCGGCGCTGCTCTGGTCGAAGGTGCAGCCGTCCCCGTAGGTGACCAGTTCGTGCCGGTACATGGCGCGGGCCGAGGAGCGGGCCGCCACGGACATGCCTCCCTTGTACAGCTTGAGCGTGATCTCGCCGGTGACGTTCCGCTGCGTCGGGCGGACGAACCCGTCAAGGGCTTCACGCAGCGGGCCGTGCCACAGGCCGTCGTAGACGGTCTTGCTCCAGACCGCCTCCAACTGCCGCTTCTGGTGGAGCACATCGGCGGGCAGGGTGAGGTTCTCCAGCTCCTGGTGCGCGCGGATGAGGAGCAGCATCCCCGGCACCTCGTACAGTTCACGGGACTTGACGCCCACCACACGGTTCTCAAGCATGTCGACCCGGCCGACGCCGTGGCTCCCGGCAAGGGAGTTGAGGCGGCCGAGCAGGTCGAGCGGGGCGAGTTCCTCGCCGTCCACGCTGACGGGGACGCCGTGGGCGAAGCCGACGGTGACGTGGGCGGGTGTGTCGGGGGCGGCCTCGGGGGCGGTCGTCAGGCTCCACACCTCCTCGGTGGGTTCCCAGGTGAGGTCCTCGATGAGTCCCGCCTCGACGTTGCGGCCGAGAATGTTGAGGTCGATGGCCCAGGGCTTCTCCTGGGTGACGTGCGGGGCTATCCCGTGCTTCTCGGAGTAGGCGATCGTCTCGGCGCGGCTGAAGCCCCACTCGCGGGCGGGCGCCATGATCTCCAGGTCGGAGTTGAGCAGCCCGACGGTCAGGTCGAGGCGGACCTGGTCGTTGCCCTTGCCGGTGCAGCCGTGGGACACGGCGTTGCAGCCGTGCAACCGGGCGGTCTCGACGAGGAGTTCACCGATCAGGGGGCGGCCCAGGGCCGAGCTGAGCGGGTAGTGGCCGTCGTAGAGGGCATTGGCCTGGATGGCGGGGATGCCGAACTCGCGGACGAAGCGGTCCTTGACGTCCACCACCACCGCGTCGTCCGCTCCCGCCTCCAGGGCCTTGCGGCGCAGGGGCTCCAGCTCGTCGCCCTGTCCCAGGTCGGCGGCCATGGCGACGACGTGGTCGGCGCCCATTTCGTGCCTCAGGTAGGGGATGCAGGCCGTGGTGTCGACCCCACCCGAATAGGCCAGCACGACACGCTTGGTCATCGGTTCTCCTTGGTGAGAGCGGAGTTGAGGCGGCGCAGCTCGGCGGCCGCCTCCCGTACGCGGGCGGGCGAGGTGCCGCCGGGTGAGTCGCGGCGGGTGACGGCGTGCTCCACCGTCAGGACGTGCGGGGGGAGTTCGGCGAAGCGCGGGTCGAACTCGCCCAGCTCGACCGGCCGGGCGCCGTCGAGCTCCCGGCCCTGGACGGCGAGCCACTTGACGAGCCCGCCGACGACGCTGTGGGCCTCGCGGAAGGGCACTCCCCGGTCCGCGACCAGCCAGTCCGCGAGGTCGGTGGCCACCGTGTTGCCGAGCGCCGCGTCGGCCTTGGTCTTGTCGGTACGGAAGGTGATGCCGCGGAGCATCGCCGCGGCGGCGCGCACGCTGATCTCCAGGTGGTCAGCGGCGTCGAAGAGGGCTTCCTTGTCCTCCTGCATGTCGCGGCTGTAGGCGAGGGGAAGCCCCTTCATCACCGTCAGCAGGGACATCAGGTCGCCGAAGATCCGGCCGGACTTGGCCCGCATGAGTTCGGGAAGGTCGGGGTTGCGCTTCTGCGGCATGATCGACGAGCCGGCGCAGAGGTCCTCCGGCAGCGTGATGAACCCGAACTGAGGAGTGCTCCAGACGACGAGTTCCTCGCCGAGGCGGGAGATGTGGACCGCGAGGGTGGCGCCCGCCGACAGGTAGTCGAGCATGAAGTCCCGGTCGGACACGGCGTCGATGGAGTTACGGGTGATGCCCGTGAACCCGAGGCTGCGGGCGCTCTCCCGGGGGTCGATCGGGTAGCCGGTGCCGGCCAGGGCGGCCGCGCCGAGGGGGCTCTCGTCGAGGCGGCGCCGGGCGCACCGCAGGCGGTCCCGGTCGCGCAGGAACATCTCCCCGTAGGCGAGGAGGTGGTGCCCGATCGTCACGGGCTGCGCGCACTGGAGGTGGGTGAAGCCCGGCATGACGTCGGCGAGATGGGCCTCCGCCCGCTCCGAGACGACCTCGATGACCTCGGCGAGCAGGGCGTCGAGACGGTCGATGGCGTCCCTGACCCACATGCGGGCGTCGACGGCGACCTGGTCGTTGCGGGAGCGGGCCGTGTGCAGCCGGCCCGCCACCGGGCCGATGAGCTCGCGCAGCCGGGCCTCCACGTTCATGTGGACGTCCTCGAGCGCGGGGTCGAAGACGAACTCGCCCGCGTCGACCTCCCCGCGGATGCGTTCCAGCCCGTCCACGATCTCGGTGGCCTCCTCGGCGGAGAGCACCTTGCACGTGGCGAGCATGCGGGCATGGGCGATCGACCCGTCGATGTCCTGCTGCACGAGCCGGTGGTCGAAGCGGACGGAGGCGTTGATCTCCTCAAGGAGCGAACTGCCGCCGGTGAGCCAGCCCTTCCACATCCGGTCGTCGCCCGGCTGCTTCTTCTCGTTGCCCGGTTGGTTGTCCTCGTTGCCCGGTTGGTTGTCCGTGGTGCTCATCGGGTGCCCTCCCCCATCAGTACGGCCACCTGGAAGTCGAACGAAGCCTGGTAGGTGCGGCGCTTCCTGCGGATCTCGCGCAGCCGGTACAGGCTGGCGAGCCACTGCGCCTTGTACAGGACGCCGAGGAACAGGCCCCGGCTGAGGGAGCCGCGCGTGAGGTCGGCCTCGCTGTCGTGGAGGTCGAAGCCCGAGCCGGCGGC
The DNA here is from genome assembly GCF_037201975.1 of Streptomyces sp. TG1A-60. Taxonomy (NCBI): domain Bacteria; kingdom Bacillati; phylum Actinomycetota; class Actinomycetes; order Kitasatosporales; family Streptomycetaceae; genus Streptomyces; species Streptomyces sp. TG1A-60. The sequence continues at coordinate 3,644,288 of NZ_CP147520.1, forward strand.
GATGTGTCCCATCCTGGCCGAGGAGAAGAAGAGCAGGAGCTTGCGGCCGGACGTCCGTATCGCGCCGACGGCGTCTTCGAGCAGCAGGCGCCCCAGGCCGTGGCCGCGGTGCTCCTCGAAGACGTACACCACGGCTATCTCGCTCCAGCCGCCCAGGAGATGGTGGACGAGGAGCGCCCCCGCGACCCGGCCCGAGGCCGTGTCGCGGAGCAGGAAGGTGTCCCTCTTTCCCGTCCACTCCCGGAGGCTGTAGCCGGTGATGTGCGGCGAGGTCCTGATGCGCTCCATCACCTCGGCGGCCTCGGCGGCGGTGAGCGGCCTCCTCACCACCTCGAATCGGTCCCGGCTGTCCGATTCCTGCTCGACGACGGATGGCGATACGTGGGTGCCCAAGGGCCCCGTTGGCTTCGTGAGGGAGACTGCAGTACTGCGCCCGATCTTTACCGTGCCGTGTGCGGCAGAACGCGGGGACCTCATAGTGCTGTACTCCAAACAAGAAAGGTACGTGCTTCGCCCTCTGCGGGCCGCGGTGTCATGTCCGGGTGCGGGTCAGTACACGCCCTCCACGCGCCGGCCCTCGGTGAACTCCGGGCTGAAGGGGTCGCCGATCCAAGCCCACGGGAAGAGTTCGGCGGCGGCGCCGTACGGCTGCACCCGGCGGGCCCGGTCGCGTTCGAGGAAGCCCGGCAGCAGCTGGTCGTGGGTGAGCCGCCAGACCCGCACCCGGCCCTCTTCGCCGAAGGCGACCGGGACGTTGTCCTCGCCCACAACGTCGATGCTCACCGAGGGCGAGCTGGGGATGTAGACGAGCTTGTGCTCGTCCTCCGGTTCGAACGGCTTCTGCCAGCTGATGCTGGTCGTCGACGAGCCGTACATGCCGAGGACCGGCACGCCCGGGAAGACGTCTTCGCGCAGCAGCTTGTGCGACTGCACGGGCAGCGTGGTTCCCGCGTGCACGACTCCCCGAACGTCCTTGAGGAGCCTGGCGTCCACGTACTCGGGCAGCATCTCAAGGAGCCTGGCGGTCCCGTAGATGACGCCGATGCGCTGCGACTGCAGGACGGCCGTCACCTGGTCCCAGATGTGCTGGACGTAGCGGTTGTACGCGTCGGTCATGCCCTCCTCGCCGAAGATCTTCACGATCCGCGGGTCGAGGTCGATCGAGAAGCACATGCCGCCCCGGCTCTCCGCCCAGTCGACCACGAGCCGACCGATCGTGTGCGGGCCCATCGGCGAGATGTACAGCCAGTTGCAGTCCCGGGGAATGCCATGGGTGTCCATGGCGTAGTGGGAGAACTCGCTTACGTGCTTCCAGTACGCGCCGCCCCAGGTGGCGTGCTTGGGCAGGCCGGTCGTGCCGCCGGTCTGGGCCGCCCAGAGGAAGTCGGCGTCGCGCACCACATCGGCCGGGATGAAGTCCTCGACGGGGCGACGGCGGCTCGCCTCCTCGTACGCCTCCTGGTCGGACTCGTCCCGGAACGCGAGGAGTTCCTGGGCGGACTCCCATCCGTCCACCCGAGCGTAGGCGTCCGTGCCGAGCCTGCGGTCCCGCTCCAGCCAGAACGGCGACCCCGTCTCGGGGTGCAGATGGCGCCGCACGACCGCGCGCGCATGTTCGTCGGACACCGCGTGCAGCGGCAATGAGTTCACCATGAACGTCTCCAGGTCAGTTGGGGAGTACGGGCTTCTTCTGGAAGAGGAAGTCGGCGAGGTAGCCCTCCTGCGGGTCGATCGGGTCGTAGCCCCGGTCGAACTGCTCGCCGTGGAACACCTTGGAAATGGACGGCTCGGCGACGAGCTGGTCGAGCAGTTCGTCGTCCTTGCCGGTGAGCGACACGATCAGTGACTGCCGGCAGGCGTGCGCCACCTCCTCGCGCGGCACCTCGGTCACCGTGACGAAGGGGAACGGGAGTTCCACCCGGACCAGCGGCGAGTCCGGCTGTACGCGCAGCACGGTGGGCCGCAGGAACCGGGTTCCGTCCAGTTCAACGCGCAGCGGCACGTCCGTGAGGCGGGCCGTGACGTCCTCGGCGCCCGCCGCGATCTCGCGTTCGACGAGCTTGGCGACGTAGGCCCAGTCGTCGGGGTCGGTGAACGCCGGGACGTTCGCGGCCGGGTCCGACAGCGGCAGCACCGGGAACTCCGCGAACTTCGCCGCGAGCCGCTCCGCCGCCTCCTGCGCCGACCACGGGACCGCGATGCTGCTGACGTTGGTGCACAGCCGGCCGCAGCCCTGGAACGCCAGACGCGCGAGCCGCGTCCACGCCTCGTCCCCGGGGTCCTCCGGCAGCACGGCCTTGCTGCGGCCGAAGTGGTACAGCTTCAGCCGGGTCGGGTCGAGGTCTGGCGGGTACTGCTCCCCCGGCCAGATGACCTGGTCGGCCAGGCGATGGAAGGTCTCGGCGCTGTCGTGGCAGACCGACACGGCGCCGTCGGGCAGTCCCGCCTCGTACAGCGCCTCCACGAAGATCGTCGCAACGAACGGGTCGTGCTTCGAGGTGCTGACCAGGGTCGGCCTGCGGCTGGAGAGGACCTGCAGCCACTCGATGGCGATGGTCGGGAAGTTGGCCGGCACCCTGACCATCGCGGTGCGCCCGGCGGGCAGCCACGACCACCCGCGTCCGGTCTCGCCCGTGCGGTAGGGGACGGTGGTGCCGTCCGGCGACTGCACGGCCATGATCTTGTCCAGGTACTGCATCTGGTCGACGACGGCCAGGATTCCGCGGGTGGCCCGGCGCACCGGCAGCGCGCAGGCCGAGGCGAGCGCGGCCAGGATGTCGGTGAGCGCCCCGCTCTCGATCCGCTGCCGGACGATGTCGGCGGCACGGCGGAAGAGCCCGAACCACTCGTCGTCGTCGATGGACTGCAAGGCCGGCACGGCTGCCTTGGCGCGGTTCACCATCCGTTGCTGCACCAGGCGGCTCGCGTGGTCCACGGTGGCGACCAACTCACTCCGGCAGCCGCGCAGTTCGACAGGACGGTCGGACCAGGTGGGCTCGGCGCCCACCCAGGAGGGCACGGCGGGTACCCGCTCCGCGGCGGCGGTTGACGGCTGTGACAAGACGATTCTCCCTATCGGTGGCTGCACACGGGCTAGCGATGGCTGCGCACGGGGCCGGCCATCCGGCGCCAGGTTCCGGCGCCCCGTGGATCTGCGGTGAAGTCGTAGGTGAGCCTGTCGTGGCCGACGCGGACGAGCGCGGCCGAGGTCGTGGCATAGGACCGGCCCGATTCGAGCCGGTCGACGAGCAGGGCCTCCTCGGCGGCCGGGAAGGGTTCGGGGCCTTCGAGCAGGGTCCGCCACACGTCGTCGGTCAGGCCAGGCAGTTGTGGCAGGAAGCGACGGACCCGCGCATGCCCCAGATCGTCGAGTCCGCCGTACGTCAGCATGTGGTCGCCCGGGTGCACGTCCTGCGCGCGCAGCCGGCGCCCGTCCCAACTGATCACCCGCGTCCGGCCGGGTTCGGCGTGCAGCAGATGGAAGCCCGGCAGATCGGTGACGTCGTGCCGGGTCGGCGCCCCGTCCGTGAGCATCCGCAGCGGCAGCACACCGCGGCTGCCGGGCTGCTCGGGCACCTCCCCCGGGCCGTTCACCAGGACCGCGACCGCCGGGCGGTCGGTCCGTACGGCGAGCCAGGTGCCGCCGGACACGAGGTCAAGGCCGCCGACGAGGTGCCGTTCGGGCCAGTGCCTGCCCGGCGCGGACCAAGGGCGATCCGTGAATTCGTCCCGAACGGCCGCCATCAGAACGCCCAACTCCGGGCGCGCGTGAACGCGAAGAAATACGGTGCACATCACTTCCCCCGTTGACCGGCACACCATCCCTCTGGGGCGCGAGCTTACATATTTATACAGTCCTTGCCCAGTGGCCCTAGGGCGGTCCGGCACACATCACACGACTGATGTGCCGTCAATTACCATGCCAATCTGGGATTTTTCTACCCTTTTCCGCGCCAGAGCTCCATCAGCAGACCAGGCAAAGTCTAGGTATCGTCATGTGGAGGCATGTATACTCTGTGAGTACGCAGGGTGCATACTCGGCGAGTACAAGGTGCTCGACGCGTCGACTGAAAGGGGTGATGACATGTCATCGCTGAGTCCACGTGGTTTCCGCAGCCGGACAGCGGCACTCGGGATCAAGGACGCTGCGGACGATTTCACCGTCGTCCTGTCGGAGGTTCCCGCCGCGGTGTCGGCGGTGTTCACGCGGTCCAGATTCGTCGGGCCCAGCGTGACGCTGAGCCGCGAGTCGACGGCGGCGGGCGAGGCCCGCGGCGTCGTGGTCATCGCCCGCAACGCCAACGTCGCCACCGGCGCCGAGGGCATGGCGAACGCCAAGGAGGTCCGGGCGACCGTCGCCGAGGCCGCCGGGCTCTCGCCGGAAGAGCTGCTGATCGCGTCCACGGGCGTCATCGGGCGCCAGTACCCGATGGACCGGGTCCGCAGCGGACTCTCCGAACTCCAGTGGCCCCTGCCGGAAGCGGACCTGCCGGCGGCCGCCAAGGCGATCATGACCACGGACACCGTCGCCAAGCACGTGGCGCTGCCGTGCGGTGACGCGACCATCGGCGCCATCGCCAAGGGCGTCGGCATGATCGAGCCAAACATGGCGACACTGCTGGTGTTCTTCTTCACCGACGCCCAGCTGGACCAGCCGGCCCTTGACCGCGTGTTCCGCCGGGTCGTCGACCGGACCTTCAACGCGCTGAGCATCGACACCGACACCTCCACGAGCGACAGCGCCGCGATCTTCGCCAACGGCCTGGCGGGCCCGGTCGACGAGGCCGAGTTCGAGTCCGTTCTGTACAAGGCCGCGCTGCAGCTCGTACGCAAGATCGCGTCCGACGGCGAGGGCGCCAGCAAGCTGATCGAGGTGCGGGTGGTCGGCGCCCGCGACGACGCGCAGGCCAAACAGGTCGGCAAGACCGTGGTCAACTCCCCGCTGGTGAAGACCGCCGTGCACGGCGCCGACCCCAACTGGGGCCGCGTCGCGATGGCGATCGGCAAGTGCGAGGACGACCTGGACATCGACCCGTCGCACGTGGTGATCCGCTTCGGGGAGACCGAGACCTACCCGGCGCCCGTGACCGACGAGGTCCTGGCCGCCGCCACCTCGCACCTGAAGGGCGACGAGGTCGTGATCACCATCGACCTCGGCATCGCGGCGGGCGAGTTCACCGTCTACGGCTGCGACCTCACCGACGGATACATCAGGATCAACGCCGACTACACGACCTGACGTTTCCCGACGGGAGAGGGACGCCAGGCGTCAGGGGGATCATGCAGAGCGGCGACAACGCGCTCCTGTCGTGGGAGCGCACCCCGGACATACCCGTGGACGACTGGGACCGCCTGGCGGGCCCGGACGATCTCTTCCTGTCCCACCGCTGGTTGAGGGTGGTGGAGGAGACCGCCCGGACCCCCATGCGGTACCTGAGCCTCAAGCGCGCAGGCGAGCCGGTCGCCGCGCTGGCCACGGCACTCGCGACGGCGGACGTGCCGTGGGTGGCCGGAAGGGTGGACCACCTTCTCGACCACTGCGTCACAGAGGGCTTCGACGGCGCGGCGGACTTCGCCCGCGGCCTGGACGGCGGTGCCGGCGCCCTGCTGCCCACCGTCCACTGCGGCGGCCGGCACGTCGGCCGCACCCGCCTGCTGCACACCGCCGGGCCGCGGCAGGCCCCGCGTGACGACGTGGAACTCCTCGTCGTGGAGGCGGAGAAGCTGGCCGCTGACACCGACTCCGCGTCGGTGTCCTTCCCGTACGTCGACGAGCGGGACACCACACTCACCGCGGTGCTGCGGGACCGGGGCTACTCCTCCTTCACCTCCGGCAACTACCACTGGCTGCCGGTCGACCCCGCCGGCTTTCCCGCCTACGCGGCGGCGCTGCCGCGCAAGCGCCGGCTCAGCGTGCTCAGCGAACGCGCCAAGGTCCGCGCGGCGGGCCTCGACATCACCCACGAGGCGGTCACACCGGAACTCAGCGGCAGGCTCGCCGAGTTGGAGGTGCAGCTCCTCGCCAAGTACGGCCTCGACTGGCCTGCCGAGCGGTCCGCCGCGGCCATCGCCACCGCCGCCGCCCGGTTCGAGGACGACGCCTCGGTGCTGCTCGGCCGGGCGGACGGCGACCTCCGCGGCTTCGCCCTGATGCTCCGCCGCGGCGACCAGTGGTACGCCCGCCAGTGCGGCTTCGACTACGGCTACCTCGGCAAGGTGCCGCTCTACTACGAACTCCTCTACTACTTCGCCGTGGAGCGCGCCGCCGAGCTGGGCGTCGCGACGATCCAGTACGGCATCGGCAGCGACACCGCGAAGCGCTCCCGCGGCTGCTCATCGACCCGGTTGAACTGCCACGTCCTGCCGTTGGGACAGCCCGGATGAGCCCGCAGGACACCTTCGTCGTGGTGGAGACCCAGCTCTCGCGCTTCGGACTGAGCCCCTTCGTCGCGGCGCGGGCCCTGGGCTTCCGTACCGTCTTCGTCGCCAGGGACCTTGGTCGCTACGCCGGGGCGACCGGGCCCGCCGACCTGGCCGACCACGTGGTTCAGGCCGACACCCATGACGCGGCGGCCCTCGTCGCCGCCGTCCGGTCCGCCGCGGGCACCGCCACCGTGCGCGGCATGTGCACCTTCACCGACTACAGCGTCCACGTGGTCGCCGAGGCAGCCAGAAAGCTCGGGCTGCCCGGCCTCTCACCGGAAGCGGCCCACCGGGCGCGCAACAAGCTGGAGACCCGCAGGGCGTGCACCAACGCCGGGGTGCCCGGGCCGCGCTTCGCCTGGACGGTCACCGAACAGGCCGCGGTCACCGCCGCCGACGACATCGGCTACCCCTGCGTGGTCAAGCCCGCCACCGAGGCGGGCAGCATCGGCGTACGGCTGTGCCGCAGCGCGGACGACGTACGAGCACACTTCCGCGCGCTGACGGCGCACGAGCGGGACTTCCGCGGCCAGGCCAAGCCCGTCGGAGCCCTGATCGAGGAGTACCTGATCGGCTACGAGCTGAGCGTGGAGTCCGTGCTCACGGGCGGGCGGCGCCGCACCATCGGCGTGGTCGACAAGGTCCTCGGGGGCCATCCGCACTTCGTCGAACTCGGGGAGAGCTTCCCGTCGATGCTCCCCGAAGCGGTGACCCGCGCGGCCTCCGAGACCGCGCACGCCGCGCTCGACGCCATCGGGCACGAATTCGGCGCGGCGCACGTCGAGCTGAAGGTGACCGCCACCGGCGTGAAGCTGGTGGAGATCAACGCACGTCCCGCCGGCGCGGAGATCACCCGGCTGATCCTCGAGGCCACCGGCACCGACCTGCCGCTCCAGGTCGTTAGGCTGCACGCGGGCCTGCCCGCCGACCTCGCCCCGCTGCGCAACAAGGCGGCGGCCTCGCGCTATGTCACGGCCGGCGCGACGGGCACCCTGCACGCCGTGCACGGCACCGAGCTGGCCCGCCGGGTCGCCGACCGTATCGACGTGGACCTAGAGGCCGAAGCAGGGGACGAAGTCCGCTCCCCCACCAGCAACATGGACGTCATCGGCCGGATCGTCGCGGTCGGCGACAGCGCCGCCGAGGCGGTGCGCCTGGCCGACGCCGCGCTCGGTCAGCTGCAGATCGAGGTGCGCCCGTGACCACGACGGACACCGCACCGCGCACGGGCCTGCGCGCGGTCCTTCCGCACGGCCGCGGGGTCGTCACGTTCGGACTGTCCAACCTGGTCAGCGCGTTGGGCACCGGCGTGTTCTACCCGTACACGCTGCTGTTCTTCCCCGCCCTGCTCGGCATCTCGCTCACGCAGGTCGGCACGGTCCTGAGCGTCACCGCCCTCGTCGCGCTGCCGGGGATGTTCTGGGTCGGGCGGCTCATCGACCGGCTCGGCCCGCGGACGGTGCTGATCGCGGCGGCGCTGCTGCGTGCCGCCGGGTTCATCGGCTACGTATCCATCCGCCACGTCGCGGCCTTCGCCCTGTTCAGCGTCCTCATCGCGCTGTGCAACCGGGCCGAGCAGGCAGCCTCGCCCGCCCTCGCCGTCGCCCTCGCGCCGGACGGCGAGCGCAACCGGTGGCTCGCGCTCACCCGCACCGCCTTCAACGCCGGTATCGGCGGCGGCGCCCTCCTGGGCAGCGCTCTGATCGTCGGCGGCGAGACGGCCCTGATGTGGCTCGGCCTTGCCAACGCGGCCGGCTTCCTCGTCGCCGGGCTCGTCCTGTGGCCGCTGCGGCCGCCGACGGTGCCGCCCGCCGATCGCGCGAAGCTCAGCCGCGGGCCGTGGCGCGACGGGGCGTTCCTCGTCGTCGTCGGGTTCAACTCCCTGCTGTGGCTGGTCGCGTTGGCGGTGGAGACCAGCATGTCCGCCTACCTGGTCGGCACGCTCGGCGCGCCCGCCTGGCTGGCGGGCACGCTGTTCGCCGTAAACACCGGCCTCCTCATGGTCTTCCAACTGCCGCTCGCCTCGCTCCTGGATCGCTGGGGGAACCTCACGGTGCTCCTCGCGGGGACGCTGCTCACCGCGGTCTTCCTCGTGGCCATGGCGCTGGGCGGCGCGCTCGGCGGCACCGCCCTCATCGTCCTGCTGCTCGTCGGCATGGTGATCTACACCGCGGGTGAACTGGCGGTCGCGCACGCGCGCTACGCCCTGCTCACCGATCTGCCGCCACCCTCCGAACTCGGCTCGTTCCTGGCGTTCAACCAGGTCGCCGTCGGGATCTCCGGTGCGCTGGTGCCGTTCGTCGTGGCCGCGTTGCTCGACTCGGCGCCCGCCGGGCTGTGGTGGCTCATGGCCGCACTCACCGTGGTGACCACGGTGGGGGTGCTGGCTGCGCGCCCGCTGCTGCTTGCGCGCGGCCAGAAACAATAAATGACCGTCCGAACCCGCGGCTCGTTCCCGCCTTTCGGCGCATAGATTCCAGAATTTCCGCTCACCCACAGGCGCTTTTGGTTCAGGCTGCCGTGATTCCGCCAGCAATCGAGCACACCCCTGGAGGCAGATTTCATGAGTGACCGCTACGACACCTTCGACTTCGGCGTCGCCGTGACGGACGGCGTCGCCCTGGTCGAGTTCGACGACACACATCGGCACAACCCGTGGTCGATGCCACGCATGGACGGGCTCACCCGGCTGCTCAAGGAGTTCTCCCAGGACGAACAGGTCCGCTCGGTCGTGCTGTTCAGCGGAGTCGGCCGGTCGTTCGGTGTCGGTGGCAGCTTCCACGAAACGGCGAAGTTCACCGGCGGCGAGGAGGTCGACGCATGGATAGACCAGGTCACCGACCTCTACGTCGCGGCCCTCCAGCTCGACCGGCCGCTGATCGCGGCGATCGACGGCTATGCCATCGGAATCGGCCTGCAGATAGCACTCTGCGCGGACTACCGGATCGGCAGCAGCCGCTGTGTCCTCAAGATGCCCGAATTCGAGCTCGGTATCGCGTGTACCTTCGGCGGTTTCATGCTGGAAACCGTCGCCAGCCGGGCCGTGGCACAGAAGATGCTGATGACGTGCGACGAATGGGACGCGCTGCAGTCGGAGCAGGACAACCTCCTGCACGAGGTCGTTCCGGCGGAGGCCCTGCGGGACGCGGCACTGCGCCGCGCCCGACAGGCCGCCGCGTTCACCCCGGCCGGCTTCCGTAAGACAAAGCCCTATCTCAACTCGAATTACATCGAAGGCCTTGAGCGGACCAGGGTGGCCGGAAAGCTGGCCCACCGGGCGGCGTTCGCCGCCGGCGAGGCGCAGCAGAAGATGAACCGCGTCATCGGCACGAACGCCCCGGCCGGAGCGGTCCGATGACCGGCGCGCCGTGGCTGGTCGTCTCGAACTGGCAGATACCCGGCTTCGACGAGGTCCTCTCCCCCACCGTCCTGGGCGAGGTGCGGGCGTACGCCTCAGGGCGCGCCCCCGTCACCGAGGGTTCCGGGATGACCTTCGCCGTCGAAGCGGCGGGCACGTCCCTGAACGTCGCGGCGGACCGGGTCCGGGTGACGACGTCGGCGTCCAACACCACCCCGGTGTACTTCGCGGAGGACGCAGCGACCGGACGGTTCATCGTCGGCACCGACCTGCCGACGACCGCCGCCGCCTACGCCTCGCTGACCGGGACGCCCGCGGCGCTGCGGGACGAGATCGGCGTACAGGAAGGGCCCCTGTCCGCCGTCGTCGGCGTCGAACGCCTGGAGCACCTCGTCGAACTGGAACTGCGCCGGGAGTCCGGGGCATGGCAGTGCACGCGCACCCGGCAGGCCGAACTCCCGGAACCCCCCGTCAAGTTCCGCGAGGCGCTCCTCGCCGGCCAGGCGCAGGTTCAGGCGCTGCGCGACGCCATCGCCGAGGCCCTGTCCACCGCGCCGGACGTCGGTGTCCTGGTGTCCGGCGGCGTCGACTCCGGGCTCGTGGCGGCACTGGTCGCGGAGACCGGCGCACCCACCACCGCCTACACCATCGGCACCGAGTGGGGCGACGAGTTCGACCACGCCGCCGAGGCGGCGCAGGCGGTGGGGCTCGACCTACGCGCGACCACGCTCGGGGCGGACGACGTCGTCGAGGCACTGCCGGCCACCGTGCGCGCGTTCGGCCACGGTGAGCCGCAGACGATCGCGATCGGCGTCGCCCTCGCTGCGTTCTGCCGGGGCGGGTACGCGGTGGAGCGGCTGCTGCTCACCGGCTACGGCTCGGACCTGCTGAACTCGGGGATGGCGACGACCGACGAGATCGGCGGGGACATCGGGGCCAAGGTCAGGGAGGCGGTGCACCGCACCCGCTACTCCTCGGAGTTCACCGCGGCGCTCGGCGACCAGGGCGGGCACCGGCTCACGCACCCGTACTGGCACGCCGGCGTCCTGGAGACCGCGCTTGCGACCGACCCGGCCGTGAAGACGTACCGCGGCAGGGAGAAGGGGCATCTGCGGTTCGCGGCCCGGGAGTTGCTGCCCGAGGACGTGGCCTGGCGCCCGAAGACGGCGATCCACCACGGCAACGGCCTCGGCGCCAATCTCGACCGGCTGGTCGACCAGCACACCGGCACGCCCGGCGGTACGGGCCTGGTCTACCGCGCCCTGCTCGCGTCGCAGATCGCCACCGCGTCTCAGAACCCCCTGGCCCTCATGACAGGCCGTGAGGCCTACGACCGCGCGGTCGCCCAGGTGGCCCGCGCTTCCTCCCAGCACATCACCCAGTGAAAAGTGAAAGGCGAAACACGATGACACAGTCCGGTTATGCGGCACTCACACCGTCCGGCTTCGGGGCCCTGTGGAACGAGGGCACCCAGGCCGACCCCGGGACCGTGCGGGAACTCGCGCTGGAGTCCGGCGTCGCGGTCGTCAAGGACCAGAAGTTCACCAAGGAGGAGTTCCGCGCGTTCGTCTCGGGCCTCGGCGACAAGGTGTCGTACGACGACGATGACGACAGCGTCGGCTACGGCTTCACGGACATCCTGCACCTGGACGGGACGCGCGAGGAAGGCAAGGTCATCACCGGCCGCGGCGGCCTCCCTCTGCACACCGACGGGGTGCTGCTCGGCACGCAGGTCGACCTGATCGTTCTGTACGCCGCCGAGGCGCGCGTGCAGCAGGACGGCGCGACCCTGGTGTGCGACCAGATCACGGCGTGGAAGGAACTCCCCGACCACCTGCGGGAGGTGCTCGACCGCGGCCACCTGGAGTACATGGCGACCGAGCGCGGCTACTTCACGAACGTCCCCGAGGGCTGGTACCGCATTCCCACGTTCCGTGACTACGGCCGGGTGACCTCGCTCAACCTCGCTCTGCCATTCCAGGCCGACGAGGCCCTTGCCAGCTGGAACGTCCGCGTGCCGGACGTGTCCGCGGAGGAGTCGGAGCGGTTCTTCGCCGACCTGCGCGCGCACCTCCTGTCGGACCGCTACCTGCACGAACACCGCTGGTCCGAGGGCGATCTCGTGGTCATCGACAACCAGCGCACCCTGCACGGCAGGCGCGGCCTCGCCGACTCCGCGAGCCGCAAGCTGCTGCGCGGCCAGGTGACGCTGGCCAAGGTGGAGGGCGCGCCCGGAGCCATCTCCAGCGGGAGCGCCGTACAGGAGACGCCGGCGCGGTAGGCCCGGGTGACGCCGGGCAGCTCACGTCGAGAGGCCGAACTCCCCGCTGGATTCGATGGCTATCAGTCACTTTCGCGACGATTGATGGTGACCTCGCGCCTCGCGGGACGACATTTCGCTCCGGAAACAGGGGCTGCCTCGTAGCGGTCCCGGACAACACCACACGCTCCTGTCCCGGCTGCCGCACGCGTACGGCAGCCGGGGTCGGCGCTGTCCACGAGTGGAGATCGAGGAGGAGCACGGCGGCTGGTTCATCCACCACGAGCCCGCCGACGACTACGGCACCCCCGACAAGATCCGTAAGTGAACCGCCCCGGGTTCGGTAGAGATCTCAGATCGTGGTGATGCCGAGTAGCCGAGGGGGATCTCACCCCTCGGCTACTCGGCAAAGGCCTGACCTGGGGTTCACCATAGAGCCGCCTTCGGGATTCGAACCCGAGACCTACGCATTACGAGTGCGTTGCTCTGGCCATCTGAGCTAAGGCGGCGGGCTGTCCGCACTATGGTGCGATCAGCAACGTCGGCAAGTCTACACAGTTTCCGGGGTGCTCCTGACCAAAGGGTCGGAGCGCCCCGGGGACAGGCCGGGGCGTCGGGCACCTCAGTCGGCAGTCAGGGGGCTGAGTAGCGCTGCTAGGAGGCTGAGCAGCGCTTTCCGTCGGTTGGGGGTGTACCGCGGAGGAGGTAGGTGTTGACCGTGGAGTCGACGCAGGTGCTGCCGCGGCCGTAGGCGGTGTGGCCGTCGCCGTCGTAGGTGAGGAGGTGGGCGGAGGCGAGCTGGGAGGCGAGTGCCCGGGCCCAGCGGTAGGGAGTGGCGGGGTCTCGGGTGGTGCCGACGACGACGATCGGGGCGGCGCCCTTCGCCTCGATGCGGTGCGGCACGCCCGTCGGCCTGACCGGCCAGTACGCGCAGTTCAGGGAGGCCCATGCGAGGGCCCGGCCGAAGACCGGGGAGGCCTTCTCGAACTCGGGAACGGCCCGTTCGACCTCTTCGGGGGTGCTGTAGGCGGCGGGGAGGTCGAGGCAGTTCACGGCGGCGTTGGCGTACATCAGGTTGGAGTAGGTGCCGTCGGGGTCGCGTTCGAAGTACCTGTCCGAGAGAGCGAGCAGGCCGGCGCCGTCATCCTCCTCGACCGCCTCGGTGAGGGCCTGGCGGAGTTGGGGCCAGGACCCCTCGTCGTACATCGCCGCGATCACGCCCGTCGTGGCCAGGGACTCGCCGAGCTGTCGGCCGTCGGCGTCACCGGTCGGGATGGGCCGCGCGTCGAGCCGCGCGAAGAGGGCGCTCAGGTTCTCGCCAACCTGCGCGGGCTTGCGCCCCAGCACGCAGTCCTTGCGGCGTACGCAGTCCTTCGCGAAGGACTGGAAGGCCGTCTCGAAGCCCGCCGTCTGCTCCTGGTTGAGCCGAGCGGCAGGCAACGACGGGTCCATCGCGCCGTCCAGGACCAGCCGCCCGACGCGCTCCGGGAACAGCCCGGCGTACGTCGCCCCGAGGAACGTTCCGTACGAGGCGCCGACGTACGTCAGTTTCTCGTCGCCCAGCACGGCCCGCAGGATGTCCATGTCGCGGGCCGCCTCGACCGTGGAGACGTGCCGCAGCAGCTTCGGCGACCGCGCCCCGCACCCCTCCGCGAACCGCTTGTACGCGGCGACCACCGCTGCCGTCTCCCCTGTGTCGTCCGGGGTGAGATCCGTCCGCGTGTACGCGTCCATCTGGCGGCCGGTGAGGCATTCGACCGGCTCGCTGCCGGCCACGCCACGGGGGTCGACGGCCACCATGTCGTACCGGGCGCGCACCTTGGCCGGGTAGCCGATGCCCGCGTATCTCTGCACATAGCCGACCGCCGACCCGCCCGGCCCGCCCGGGTTGACCAGGAGCGAGCCGAGCCGCTCGCCCGGGCCGGTCGCCTTCTTCCGTGAGACCGCCAGCTTGACGTGGCCCTCGCTCGGCTCGGCGTAGTCGAGGGGCGCCTTCAGCGTGGCGCACTGGAAGCCGGGGACCTCGCAGCTGCGCCAACTCAGCTTCTGCTCGTGGTACGGGGCCAGCGCCGACGGTGTCGAACGGGGAAGTGCGCCGAGGACGGGCCCCGCCTCCGCCGCCGTGTCCGCCGTGCGGGAACCGCCGGAGGAGCAGGCCGAGACGAGCAGCGCGGCGGCGGCGAGCAACGCGCCGCCGGTCCGCAGGGGCCGGTTCGGCCGGGGAGTACGCCAGGTGTGCATCTCGCGAGCGTAACCAGAAGCAACACTTCGGTCACGAACAGCGACGAAACCTCCTCGTACGAGTGACGCAGTCAACGCACGCACCACCGCTCCACGCCCAGCACCGCCCCGCCCCGCCCCGCCTCCGAGGACGGAACCTCCACTCCCGTCAGCCCGGGCCCGTCCCGCCCCACACGTCACCCGGCCCGCAACCCCATCGTCATCGCCTCCACGGCAAGCAAGGGCGCCACATTCCGGTCCAGCGCCTCCCGGCATGCCGCGATCGCGTCGATCCGCCGCAAGGTCGACTCCGGCGTACCACCCCGCGCCATCCGCTCCAAGGTGTCCTGGACCTCGACATTGGCGAGCGCGACCCGTGACCCCAACTGCAGGGCGAGCACATCCCGATAGAAACCGGTGAGCTCGCTCAGAGCGAGATCCAGACTGTCCCGCTGCGCCCTCGTCCGCCGTCGCTTCTGCTTGTCCTCCAGGTCCTTCATGACCCCCGCCGTACCGCGCGGCATCCGCCCGCCCTGCACCGCGCCCAGCGCCGCCTTCAGCTCTTCGGTCTCCTTGGTGTCGACCTCTTCGGCGAGCTGCTTCGACTCCTCCGAGGCCGCTTCCACCAGTTCCTGCGCGGCCTTGAGGCACCCACCGATCTCCTCGACCCGCAACGGCAGTCTCAGCACAGCCGCCCGCCGCGCCCGCGCCCGCGGATCGGTGGCCAGCCGCCGGGCCCGCTCGATGTGCCCCTGCGTGGCCCGCGCCGCCACGGCCGCGGCCTGCGGCTCGATCCCTTCCCGCCTTATGAGCATGTCCGCCACGGCGTCCACGGAGGGGGTGAGCAGCCCGACATGCCGGCACCGTGAGCGAATGGTCGGCAGCACGTCCTCCAGCGAGGGCGCGCACAGCAGCCACACCGTCCGCGGGGCGGGCTCTTCCACCGCCTTCAGCACCGCGTTGGCCGACTTCTCGTTCAACCGCTCGGCATCCTCGACGAGGATCACCTGCCAGCGCCCGTTCGCCGGCGACGTGAACGACTTGCGCACCGTGTCCCGCATGTCCTCGGCCAGGATCTGCGTGCCCACCGCGGCCACCGTCGTCACATCCGCGTGGGTCCCCACCAACGCCGTATGACACCCGTCACAGAATCCGCACCCCGGGCTCCCCCGAGCGCCCGGTCCGGGCTGACGCACTGCAACGCCGCCGCGAACGCCCGCGCCGCCGTCGTCCGCCCCGATCCCGGCGGGCCCGAGAACAGCCACGCGTGCGTCATCTTCGACGCCTCCGGAGGCGCGATGCGCTTCTCGGCCGCCGTGACGATCGCGTCCGCGTCCCGAGCAGCCGCGTCGAGCTGCGCGCTCAGCCGCTCCTGCCCCACCAGGTCGTCCCACACGGCCATGACCCACCACCCTCCCTCTCCCACGCCACCTCTCCGAGCCCCATTGTGCGCGAGCCCACCGACAATCCCGCCCGGCGTACGACCACCGCCCCGCTCCTGCGCTCTCGGCACGCGGCACGCGGCACGCGGCACCGGGGTTGCGCGGCGGCCGGGGGGACGAGGTGGGCGCAGGAGTGAAGTGAGCCGGGGCCGGGCGGGGGCGGGTTCCGCCCACCGGCACTCGCAGGGTTCCGCCGCGCCCACCCAGGACGTGGCCGTGCCGGTGCGTTGAGCCCGTCGCACCAGCGGCCCGGAGAACGGCTCGCTTCATCCCCCTAGCCAGCAGTAGGGCACGAGCGACGAGCGAGCGCACCGGCACGGCCCCGCCCCCTACCCACCGGGCCCCAGATGACCAGCCGCCGCCAGCGCACCGGCGAGTCAGCGGCGCCGCCGCCCCCAGCCGCGTCCCTCGTCCCGGTCGTCATCGGCATGCGGCCCCAACAGCTCGTCCGCCAGGGTCGGCAGATCGTCGAGCGGCGTCTCCTCGGCCCAGTCCGAGCGAGGTCGCCGCCGCGGGGTCCCGTCCTCGTCCACCTGCGGCAGCTCACGAGTCCGGTCCTCCGCTCCGTCGGGCCCAGGCCGCTCGTCCCGGAAGTATCCGGGCGGCATCCGGTCCCCCCGCACCGGCGGCAGCCCAGCCGTCTCGTCCGCCGCCCCCGGAGGCACCTGCGGCAAGATCGTGGTCTCATCCTCAGAGGCCGGAGCCGAAACCGCACCCGAGGCCCCCGAAGGCGGCACCGACGGTTTCGGCAACTTCGCCGTGGTCTCCGAATCCGCCCTACCAGCCGCACCAGCCGCACCGACCGCGCCAGCCCCACGAGCCGCGCCGGAGGCATCCGGCGCACCCGAACCCGGCCCGTCCCCCCGCACCGGCGGCAACACAGCCGTCTCGTCCACCGGTCCGCCCGACGCGTTCGTCGGCGTCACAACCGGCGTAAGCACAGTCGGTTCGTCATTCCCTCGCGAAGCCCCGCCGGAGCGCCCGCCCCCAGCAGCCCGCTCCGCCACAGCAGCCCGCTCTGCCTCAGCAACAGCCTCCGCCTCAACAGCCCGATCGGCCGCAGCCCGATCGGCCGCGGCTCGCTCCGCCGCAACCCGCTCCGCCTCGACCGCAGCCGCCCGCTCAGCAGCGACCCTCCGGGCCTCCTCGGCCCGAAGCAGCGCCTCCTCGGCCTTCCGCTGCTTCTCCAGGCGGCGCGCCTCCGCCTCCGCCCGGAGCCGCTGCTCCTCCGCGGCCTGCTGACGACGTCGTTCCTCCTCGGCTCGCCGCCGTTCCTCCTCCTCGACTCGGGCCTTCTCCTCCGCGAGGAGCCGCGCCTGCTCCTCCTCGGCGCGACGGCGCGCCTCCTCGGCCCGCTGCCGGGCCTCCGCGGCCTGCCGCTCCGCCTCGCGCCGCTGGGCCTCCGCCAGCTCGCGCCGCTTGCGCTCCTCCTCCTCGGCGCGCAGCCGGGCGAGCTCCTCCTGGCGCTCGCGCTCCAGCCGCTCCTCCTCGGCCTTGCGCGCGGCCTCCTCCTCGGCCTTGCGCCGCGCTTCCTCCTCGGCCTTGCGCCGCGCTTCCTCCTGCGCCTTCACCTCGGCCTCGGACAGCGGCAGCAGCACATCGAGCCGGTGCCGGACAACGGTCGTGACCGCCTCCGGGTCCTGCCCGGCGTCGACCACCAGGTACCGCCCGGCGTCTGCGGCGGCCAGCGTCAGGAACCCCGCCCGCACTCGCTCATGGAACTCGGCCGGCTCCGATTCCAGCCGGTCCGGCGCCTCGGTGAACCGCTCTCGCGCCGTCTCGGGCGACACGTCCAGCAGCACCGTCAGATGGGGCACGAGCCCATCCGTCGCCCACCGCGAGATCCGGGCGATCTCCGTCGGTGAGAGATCCCGCCCGGCCCCCTGATAGGCCACGGACGAATCGATGTACCGATCCGAGACGACCACCGCGCCCCTCTCCAACGCGGGCCGCACCACCGTGTCCACATGCTCCGCGCGATCCGCCGCGTACAGCAGCGCCTCGGCCCGGTGCGACAACCCGGCGCTCGACACGTCCAAGAGAATCGACCGCAGCCGCTTCCCCACCGGAGTCGCCCCCGGTTCCCGCGTCACCACGACCTCGTGCCCCTTGGCCCTGATCCACTCGGCGAGCGCCTCGACCTGGGTGGACTTCCCCGCACCGTCACCGCCCTCCAGGGCGATGAAGAACCCGGACGCGGCAGGCGCCTGTTCCGGATCGTCGCCCCCCAGCAACGCGTCCCGCAGATCCTGCCGAAGCGGTACCCCGGACCGGTCGTCGACCTTGGCGAGCAGCAGCGCGGCCACCGGCAGCAGCAGCGCCCCCACCAGCATCAACGTGAACGCCGCACCGCCGTGCGCGAACACGAACTTGCCGCTCTCCAGCCGGTGCGGCCCGATCACGGCGGCGACCAGCGGAGCGATCAGCACCGCCAGCGCCACGAGCACCCGTACGACGGCGTGCAGATGCTCGGTGGTCCGCGCGCGCCGGAAGTCCTCGGCCTCCTGGTCGAGCAGCGTGTGCCCGGTGTTCGCGGCGATTCCCGCGGCGACGCCCGCGAGGCCCAGGATCAGCACGACACTCGTGACATCCGGCGTCAGGCCCGCGGCGAGCAGCGCGACGCCCGTGAAGGCGATCGCGAGAGCGAGCAGCCGACGCCGGGACAGTGAGGGCAACACGGACGGCGCCCGCCGCACCCCGACGACCACACCACCCGTCAACGCGGCGACCAGCAGCCCGTACGACACCGGCCCGCCGCCCAGGTCCTTGGCGTGCAGCACGGCGACGGCGACAGCGGCGGCAACGGCACCGGCGACCGCCGCGCACGCGGGCACCAGGATCGGGACCGCGCCCGTACGGCCCTTGTCGACACCGCTGCCGGTCTTGGGCCGGCGCAGCCCCTCCAGCGGCGACCGCGCGCGAGGGGTGCGCGTCTTGGGGAGTTCGAGGAAGGTCACCACGGACAGCGACGCGGCGAAGAGCCCGGCGGCGACGTACGAGGCCAGCGCGGCCTGGTGCTCTCCGAACCAGTCGATGCCCGCACCCAGCAGGTTGTTGAGCAGCGCGGCGACGACGAGGACGGCGGCCGCGAGGGGCACCGCCACGAATGCCGTACGCAGTCCCAGGCGTCGTAGCGCGTCCATGTGGTCCGGCAGCGGGCGTACGGTCGCGCCCTCCGGCGGCGGCGCTGGCAGCAGCGCGGGCGCCGCGCTCTCCCGGCAGACCGTCCAGAACCGCTCGGCGACTCCGGCGACGAACGCGGTGACCAGCAGCACCGCCAGCGCGTTGTCCGGCATCCAGACGATCCACAGGGGCGCCACGATCAGCAGTAGGACCCGCAGCCCGTCCGCGCCGACCATGGTCCAGCGGCGTTCGAGCGGGCCGTCCTGGGAGGTCAGTGAGGTGAGCGGCCCGAGAAGTACGGCGCCGAAGAGCAGCGTCGCGAGGGCGCGGGTACCGAAGACGGCCGCGACCGTCAGGGCGACGCCTCGGTATCCGCCGCCGAAGGAAGCCTCGGCGATCGCCGCCTGGAAGGCGAGGAGGACCAGCACGAACAGCGCGAGGACATCACCCACGCCGCTCACGAGTTGGGCGCTCCACAGCCGTTTGAGCTGTGGCTGGCGCAGCAGTGCCCGCACGGCGCGCTCCCTGGAATCGACTGCCAGGGCGTCGTCGGGGGCCGGGTTGTGGGCCGTCGGCTGCTCGGCTCGCATCATGCTTTCAGCCTATCGGCCCCCACCGACACCCGAAGCGGCGCCCGAACGCGCACACACCGCGCCATCAAGTCGCGCAGAAGTCGCACATTCGTCGCAGAAAAGGCGCACATTCAGCGAAGCCAAGGTGAAGATTCAGCCACCGCCCAGCGCCCGCGCCCCTCAGGAGCGCGGGGCTCTGCCGATGTGCGGCTCCGCCGCGTGGGCGCGAACAGCCACACCCCACCCGCAGCCGCGAAAACCACCCGCGCCCCACGCCACCAGGCGACCAACGACGAGCGGCGAGCGGCGAGCGGCGAGCGGCGAGCGCCAGGCCAACAGCCCGTTCTCGTGCCTGTCCGCTTCCCGGACGCCTCAGCCCTCCGAAGGCGCCGCCTTCTTCGCGGCCCCCTTCTTCGCCGGCGCGGCCTTCTTCGCGGCAGCCGTCTTGGACGTCGTCGTCTTCTTGGCGGCAGCCTTCTTCGCCGGCGTCGCCTTCTTCGCGGCGGCCTTGGTGGCCGTCTTCTTCGCGGGCGCCTTCTTCGTCGTCTTCTTGGCCGGCGTCTTCGCCCGCTTCTCCGCGAGCAGTTCGAAGCCGCGCTCGGGCGTGATCGTCTCCACGCTGTCGCCGGACCGCAGAGTCGCATTGGTCTCGCCGTCGGTGACGTACGGGCCGAAGCGGCCGTCCTTCACCACGACGGGCTTCCCGCTGACCGGGTCATCGCCCAGTTCCTTCAGCGGCGGCTTGGCAGCGGCGCGCCCGCGCTGCTTGGGCTGGGAGTAGATCTGCAGCGCCTCTTCGAGAGTGATCGTGAAGAGCTGCTCCTCGGCCTGCAGCGAACGCGAGTCCGTGCCCTTCTTCAGATACGGCCCGTACCGCCCGTTCTGCGCGGTGATCTCCTGGCCGTCGGCGTCGGCGCCGACGACCCGCGGCAGCGACATCAGCTTCAGCGCGTCGTCCAGGGTGACGGTGTCCAGGGACATCGACTTGAACAGCGAGGCCGTACGCGGCTTGACCGCGTTCTTGCCCGTCTTCGGGGTGCCCTCGGGGAGGATCTCCGTGACGTACGGGCCGTAGCGGCCGTCCTTGGCGACGATCTGGTGGCCGGTCGCCGGGTCCGTGCCCAGCTCGAAGTCGCCGCTCGGCTTGGCGAGCAGTTCCTCCGCCAGTTCGATGGTCAGCTCGTCCGGCGCCAGGTCCTCGGGGATGTCGGCGCGCTGGTGGCCCTCGGAGTCCTTCTCGCCGCGCTCGACGTAGGGGCCGTAGCGCCCGACGCGCAGCACGATGCCGTCGCCGACGGGGAACGACGAGACCTCGCGCGCGTCGATCGCGCCCAGGTCTGTGACGAGTTCCTTCAGGCCGCCGAGGTGGTCCCCGTCGCCGTTGCCGGCCTCGGCCGCGGTGCCGTGAGCACCGCCCGCGGCGATGCCGCCGCCGGACACGGCCTCGCCGAAGTAGAACCTCTTCAGCCACGGCACCGCCTGGGCCTCGCCGCGCGCGATGCGGTCGAGGTCGTCCTCCATCTTGGCGGTGAAGCCGTAGTCGACGAGCCGCCCGAAGTGCTTCTCCAGGAGGTTGACCACGGCGAAGCTCAGGAACGACGGCACGAGAGCCGTGCCCTTCTTGAACACATATCCCCGGTCGAGGATGGTGCCGATGATCGACGCGTACGTCGACGGGCGGCCGATCTCCCGCTCTTCGAGTTCCTTGACCAGCGACGCCTCGGTGTAGCGGGCCGGAGGCTTGGTGGCGTGCCCGTCGACGGTGATCTCCTCGGCGGAGAGCGCGTCACCCTCGTCGACCTGCGGCAGTCGGCGCTCGCGGTCGTCCAGCTCGGCGTTCGGGTCGTCGGCGCCCTCGACGTAGGCCTTGAGGAAGCCGTGGAAGGTGATCGTCTTGCCCGAGGCGCTGAACTCGGCGTCGCGGCCGTCGGCGGCGGCGCCGCCGATCTTCACGGTGACACTGTCGCCCGTGGCGTCCCTCATCTGGGAGGCGACCGTCCGCTTCCAGATCAGCTCGTACAGCCTGAACTGGTCGCCGGTCAGACCGGTCTCGGCGGGTGTGCGGAAACGGTCACCCGAGGGGCGGATCGCCTCGTGGGCCTCCTGCGCGTTCTTGACCTTCCCGGCGTACGTACGCGGCTGCGCCGGCAGGTAGTCGGCGCCGTACAGCTGCGTGACCTGGGCGCGGGCGGCGGCCACGGCGGTGTCGCTCAGCGTCGTGGAGTCCGTACGCATGTAGGTGATGAAGCCGTTCTCGTACAGCTTCTGCGCGACCTGCATCGTCGCCTTGGCCCCGAAGCCCAGCTTCCGCGAGGCCTCCTGCTGGAGCGTCGTCGTACGGAACGGGGCGTACGGCGAGCGGCGGTACGGCTTGGACTCGACCGACCGGACCGAGAACCGGGTGTTCTCCAGTGCGGCGGCCAACGCGCGGGCGTTCGCCTCGTCCAGGTGCAGGACGTTGGCGCCCTTGAGCTGCCCGACCGAGCCGAAGTCACGGCCCTGGGCGACCCGCCGGCCGTCGACGGACTGCAGGCGGGCGACCAGCGAGGACGGGTCGGAGGCGTCGCCGGCGCGGCCGGTGGCGAAGGTGCCGGTGAGATCCCAGTACTCGGCCGAGCGGAAGGCGATGCGCTCCCGCTCCCGCTCCACCACGAGCCGGGTCGCGACGGACTGGACGCGGCCCGCCGACAGGCGCGGCATGACCTTCTTCCACAGAACCGGCGAGACCTCGTAGCCGTAGAGACGGTCGAGGATGCGGCGGGTCTCCTGGGCGTCGACCAACCGCTGGTTCAGCTCACGCGGGTTGGCTACGGCGGCCTGGATCGCGGCCTTGGTGATCTCGTGGAAGACCATCCGCTTGACCGGGACCTTGGGTTTGAGCACCTCCTGGAGGTGCCAGGCGATGGCCTCGCCCTCGCGGTCCTCATCGGTGGCGAGGAAGAGCTCGTCGGAGTCCTTCAGCAGGTCCTTGAGCTTCTTGACCTGCGCCTTCTTGTCCGCGTTGACCACATAGATGGGCGCGAAGTCGTGTTCGACGTCCACGCCGAGGCGGCGCACCTCGCCGGTGTACTTCTCCGGCACCTCCGCGGCGCCGTTGGGAAGGTCGCGGATGTGCCCCACGCTCGCCTCGACGATGTAGCCGGGGCCGAGATAGCCCTTGATCGTCTTCGCCTTGGCAGGCGACTCGACGATCACGAGTCGGCGGCCGCCCTTCGCGGTCTCGCTGGTCGGGGACAACTTCGCTCTTCTCTCCGGTCGACGCTGGGTCTCCCCAGGCTTGCGTCCCGGGGCGGGCACCCCCGAAGGCTTGGTGCCTCGCACGGGGCTCGGCGGTGGGCCCGGGGGTCGGGTCATGCTGACGCTGCGGAGTGTGACGGTACATCCCGCCCCCGTGTCAAACGGGAAAAGCCCGCAACGGCCACTCGAACGGTAACCCGACTACCGCCATTCCTGCCGCCCGGCGTGTTCATCGATCCATTCGGGTGGATGCGGAGCGTCACTTCTCGGTTACGCGCACGCTCCCCGGCCGCGGCTCCGGGAGCCCGCTCATATCCGTGTGAAGCACCACGCGCCAAGCACGAGGGCGGTCACCGCGACGACGCTCGCGACCGTCACCGACATCACCGGGGGCACCCCTTGGGCAACCGGTGCGCCCTGGCGCAGCCGGACCGTGGTCCACAGTGACAGTCCGCCCCCGAACAGGGCGAACACCACCCCCACGAAGATCGCCGGTCCGCTCTCCATGTCCCGTCCTCCCAGCCGTCGACGCTCCGGGACGGGAGGCTGGCACGTACGGGATGCGAGCGCGCGAACCCGAGGTGAACGCGAGGCGTCCGGGTCCTCAGACGGAGCCGGGCGTGGGTATCTTCCCGGTCGTCTTCGTCACGTCGGCGTTGCGCACCGTGCACACCACCTTGTTGAAGCCCTTCTTCCACTCGGTCTCGTCGGACACCCAGCGCGACACGATCAGGTCAGCGCCGGGCGCCCAAGTCGACTCGAACCTGTTGGTGCACAGCTTGCCGCCCTCGTCGAGGGCGCCCTGGAAGGTCATGCCGCCGGGCGCCTGGACCGATCCGACCACCTGATCGGTGTGCGCTTCGGCACAGTCGGTCAGCGGGGCGTCGTATCCCTCACTCTCTCGTGGTGTAGTCCCAGCAGTCGCCGACGGCCATCTGTGTGGGCCACAGGTTCACGCCCGCGTCCCGGAGCCGACCCACCTCGCCGCCGATCGGGACGTGCTTGCTCAGGACGAGACATGCCGTACCGCCCTTGGCCGCGGTGAAGCCTCCTTCGTCGGAACGAGCGCGTAGACCCCCGCGTCGGGCAGGGCCTCGGCCATCGGGTCGGCCTGGCCCGCGCAGCGCTGGGCGCCGTCGGCGCGGGCGGGTGAGCGCGTCGAGGACGGCGAGCCCGATCCGGGCGACCTGTTCGGGTGCGAGCGGCCATCGCTGCCGTACGACCGCCTGGAGGTCGATCGCGTCCGGCGCGTACTCCATGACGATCCATGGCAGGCCCTCGTGCGGCACCACGTCGTGGACCGTCGCCACATGCGGATGTCCGCGCAGGCGGGCGGCGTGCCGCGCCTCGCTCCGGGCGCGGGCGGTGCTCCCCCACTCTCGGCTTCGCTCGAGCGGGGGGAACCCCATCGCCGGCTCGGTCGCGTCTCCCGGGACGTCGGGCAGGGAGATCTCCTTCAGGAAGACCTCGCAGGCCAACACCTCGTCGTACGCGAGCCAGACCCGGCCCATGCCTCCCGCGCCGAGTGTGCGCAGCAGGCGGTACCGGTTGTTGATGATCCTTCCCTGGTCCTGGTCCTGATCCTGCGTGTCCCCCGCCATCGCGATCCCCCGATCCCCCGAAACAGCGCGCGCCCCCGAGGACACGTCGAATCCGTCTCTTGAAAATAGCTTCGCACGTACCACCGACAGGAGCCCTTTTATGGACCAATGCAGCTAAATGGGGACACATGTGCCTCAGGCGCGTGAACA
Source organism: Streptomyces sp. TG1A-60 (assembly GCF_037201975.1). Taxonomy (NCBI): domain Bacteria; kingdom Bacillati; phylum Actinomycetota; class Actinomycetes; order Kitasatosporales; family Streptomycetaceae; genus Streptomyces; species Streptomyces sp. TG1A-60. Next base: position 3,668,674 of record NZ_CP147520.1, read on the forward strand.
GGACCCGTTCACCACGGGGACGAGGCCGGGCGGGGCACCGGTACCGTCCGCTCACGAAGCCGGTTCGAGGAACCCCTGTTCGACGAGGAACCGAATCTGGACCGGTGTGCGGTCGCGCAGCGCCACCGGATCCTCGCCGACCAGTTGGGCGATGGCGTCCAGAATCCGCCCGGCGCTGAGCGTGCCGTCGCACACACCGGCAAATCCCGCGCCGACCGTGTCCACCTTGGTGGCCCGGCGCATGCCCCGGTTCTGACGCAGCACCAGATGTTCGGGGTCCTCGGCTCCGGGCAGCCCGACCTGCTCCTGGACGACTTCGGCGGCGAGCCGGAAGTGTGCGGCGAGGAGCGCCGCGTCGTCGTTCCTCCTCAGGTAGTCGACGCGTGCGAAGTGCTCCCGCACGGTCTCGCCAAGCGGTTGCTCAACCGGATGCGGCCACTCCTCGACGGTGATCGAGGGCTCGGCGTCCGCGGCGGCCGACTTCCGCAAGGTGATCCAGCCGAAGCCGACGCCCTTCACCTTCCGCGCCTCGAACTCGTCGAGCCACGCGTCGTAGCGAGCCTGGTACTCAGCCACGTCACCGTGGTGGTCGCCCGCGTCCCGCAGCCACAACTCCGCGTACTGCGTGACGTCCTGGACCTCCCGCTGCACGATCCACGCGTCGCACCCACGCGGCACCCACGACCTGAGCCGTTCCTGCCAGTCCTCGCCCTCCACGTGCTGCCAGTTGGCGAGGATCTGCGCGAACCCGCCCTCGTTCAGCCGCTCCCCCGCCTGTTGAACAAGCGTTTGGCAGAGTTCGTCCCCGCCCATCCCGCCGTCGCGGTACGTGAGCCGGGCGCCGGGCGAGATCACGAACGGCGGATTCGACACGATGAGGTCATACGTCTCGTCTTCCCCGACCGGCTCGAAGAGCGAGCCCTGGCGAAGATCGGCCGCCGGCGCGCCGGAGAGCGCCAGCGTGAGGGCCGTGATGTGCAGCGCGCGCGGGTTGACATCGGTGGCCGTCACGCGCGTGGCGTGCTGGGCGGCGTGCAGCGCCTGGATTCCCGAGCCGACTCCCAGGTCGAGGGCGGCGCCCACGGGCGTCCGCACGGTGATCCCGGCGAGCGTCGTGGACGCCCCGCCCACCCCGAGCACGACCCCCTCGCCCCGGCGCCCGATCCCCCCGGCACCGCCGACCGCGCACCCCAGGTCCGACACGATGAACCAGTCCTCACCGCCGGGCCCGCCGTACGGCCGCACATCGACGGCGGCGGCGACCTCCTCGGCCTCGTCACCGAGGGGGACCAGCCACCCGCTCTCCACACACGCCTCGACCGGGAGCACGCCCTCCACCCGCGCCCGCGCCACCGGCTGCTGCAACAGGAACAGCCGTACCAGCGCCTCCAGCGCCGTCTCCCCCCGCGTGGCCCTGAGGGCCGGCACGACCTCACTCCGCGCCAACGCCGCGTACGCGGACGCGCCAAGCAGCTCAAGCAGCCCATCAGCGGTGAATTCGGCCCCCAGCAACGCCTCCCGAAGCCGCACAGCGACATCGGTCCGGTCAGCGGACGGCAGAGGGATCAACTCAGAGTCACTCACACCCTCAGCGTAGCCGCGGGCGACCTCCCGCACGGTCATGCGCGGCCCCGGACGATGACACCGCCGCACTCGTACGACGCCGCCGGCGGTCGTGCCGCCGGGGCGGCACGGGTGGGCGCAGCGGCACCTCGTGGCTCCGAGCTGCGGGCTCCGCGCCCCCGCCCGGCACCACCCGCCGGGCGCCCAGCAGCGGCCCCGGCCCAGTCGTCCTCGTCAGCCCTCGCTCAGCACCCGCTCAGCCTTCGCTCAGCTCTTCGTCGACACCGCCGACGCCGACCCGGAGGTGGTCGCGGACTTGCAGCTCGGCTGCTCGGCCATCGCCTGCCCGACCTCCCCCTTCTCCAACTCCTTCAGCGCGTCACTCCCGGTCTTGCTCAGCTTCTCCAGCTCCGTCGCGACCCCTTCGAGCCCGTCCGCGAACTTCGCCTGGTCCTTCGTGTTCAGCGCGTCCGACTTCTTCTTCAGGTCGGCATAGGCGGCCGACAACTGGTTCAGCTCCGCGACCGCCGCCTTCTGCTTCTTCGCGCCGTCCTCGACATCGGGCGCCCCGGCCTTCCGGATGGCCGTCGCCATCGCCTCGTAGGCGTCGGAGATGTCCTGGAAGCCCTGGGAGTCGGCCTTCTGCACGTCCTCCGGTGCGCTGTCGTCCGAGGTCTCCTTCTGGATCGAGGCGTTGGCCGCCGCGATCTTCTTGATCTGCGGCTGCACGGAGTCGCAGACCTCCTTGGCCCAGGAGTTCAGCTTGTCGTTCGTCTCGTCACCGCCGCAGCCGGACAGCGCCAGTACCAGTACCGCACCGCCGGACAGTGCGGCCGCGAGCTTCTTGTTCACCGGATTGGTCCCTTCCGTGGCTCTCGGCCCCGGAACATACACGCCAGATGGGCGACACCTGTGTGCCGAGCACCCCTCACGCACCTTTTGTAACCATTTGCACCAGGCGAGAGAAGGCTCACGGAGACCATCGGCATACGCGGAGGCGGGCGGCCGGAGCGCGTTGACGCGCTCCGGCCGCCCGCCCCTTGAGCTGGGCCCTCGTACGGCCTTCCGTATGGCCGCCTAGGAAACCACCGCTGGATCCGCCGACTTGGCCGCCCGCTCGGAGTTGTCTTCGTCACCCATGGCGATCCCGCGCCGCTTGGACACGTACACCGCAGCGACGATCACGGCGATCGCGGCCACGGCGATGGTGACGCGCAGTCCGACGCTCTTGTCCTCGCCGTAGCTGAACTGGACGATCGCGGGCGCGATGAGCAGCGCGACCAGGTTCATCACCTTCAGCAGCGGGTTGATGGCGGGTCCCGCGGTGTCCTTGAACGGGTCGCCCACCGTGTCGCCGATGACGGTCGCGGCATGGGCCTCGCTCCCCTTGCCTCCATGATGGCCGTCCTCGACGAGCTTCTTGGCGTTGTCCCAGGCACCGCCGGAGTTGGCGAGGAACACCGCCATCAGCAACCCGGTGCCGATCGCACCCGCGAGATACGCGCCCAGCGCGCCGACCCCGAGCGTGAACCCGATCGCGATCGGCGCCATGACAGCGAGCAGACCTGGCGTGGCCAGCTCCCGCAGGGCGTCCTTCGTGCAGATGTCGACGACCCGCCCGTACTCCGGCTGCTCGGTGTAGTCCATGATTCCGGGCCGCTCGCGGAACTGCCGCCGCACCTCGTAGACCACCGAACCGGCCGACCGTGAGACCGCGTTGATCGCCAGCCCCGAGAAGAGGAAGACGACCGCTGCGCCCGCGATGAGGCCGACGAGGTTGTTGGGCTGCGAGATGTCCATCATCAGGTTCATCGGCGCGCCTTCGCCGGAGACCCTCTCGCCGACGTCGTTCGCGGCCGTGAGGATCGCGTCGCGGTACGAGCCGAAGAGCGCGGCGGCGGCGAGGACGGCCGTGGCGATGGCGATGCCCTTGGTGATGGCCTTGGTGGTGTTGCCGACGGCGTCCAGGTCGGTGAGCACCTGCGCGCCCGCGCCCTCGACGTCGCCGGACATCTCGGCGATGCCCTGCGCGTTGTCCGAGACCGGTCCGAAGGTGTCCATGGCGACGATGACGCCGACCGTGGTGAGCAGGCCGGTGCCGGCCAGCGCCACCGCGAACAGCGCCAGCATGATCGACGTACCGCCGAGCAGGAACGCCCCGTACACGCCGAGGCCGATCAACAGGGCGGTGTAGACGGCCGATTCGAGACCGATGGAGATACCGGCCAGGACGACGGTGGCCGCGCCGGTCAGCGAACTCTTGCCGATGTCCTTCACCGGACGGCGGCTGGTCTCGGTGAAGTAGCCGGTCAGTTGCTGGATCAGTGCGGCCAGCAGGATGCCGATGGCCACCGCGACGACCGCGAGGACCCGGGGATCGCCGGCGTGGCCCGCGATCGCCGGGTCCGTGACCCCTTCGAGGTCGGCGTACGACGACGGCAGGTAGGCGTAGACGGCGATGGCGACCAGCACCAGTGAGATGCCCGCGGAGATGAAGAAGCCGCGGTTGATCGCGGACATACCGCTGCGGTCGCTGCGGCGTGGCGCTACCGCGAAGATGCCGATCATGGCGGTGATCACGCCGATCGCGGGCACGATCAGCGGGAACGCCAGTCCGGAGTCACCGAACGCCGCTCTGCCGAGGATCAACGCGGCGACGAGTGTCACGGCGTACGACTCGAAGAGATCGGCCGCCATCCCCGCGCAGTCGCCGACGTTGTCGCCCACGTTGTCGGCGATGGTCGCGGCATTGCGCGGGTCGTCCTCCGGAATGCCCTGCTCGACCTTGCCGACCAGGTCGGCGCCGACGTCGGCGGCCTTGGTGAAGATGCCGCCGCCGACCCGCATGAACATGGCGATGAGCGCGGCCCCGAGACCGAAGCCCTCCAGCACCTTCGGCGCGTCGGCCGCGTACACGAGGACCACGCAGGACGCGCCGAGGAGGCCGAGCCCCACCGTGAACATGCCGACGACGCCACCCGTGCGAAATGCGATCTTCATTGCCTTGTGCGAGACGGTGGTGAGATCTTTTTCCGGCTCGCCTTCCGCCGGTGTCGCTTCCCGGGCCGCCGCGGCGACGCGCACATTACTGCGCACGGCGAGCCACATACCGATATAACCGGTGGCCGCCGAGAACGCCGCGCCGATCAAGAAGAACACTGATCGCCCGGCGCGCTGATTCCAGTCGTCCGCGGGCAGCAGCATGAGCAGGAAGAACACGACGACGGCGAATACGCCGAGCGTGCGCATCTGCCGGGCCAGATAGGCGTTCGCGCCTTCCTGGATCGCCACTGCGATCTTCTTCATGCTGTCGGTGCCCTCGCCCGCCGCGAGCACCTGGCGGACCAGGACACCGGCGACGGCGAGCGCGGCCAGCGCCACGACTCCGATCACCATGACGATGATCCGGTTGTCGTCGGTCAGTACTGCGGCCGTGAAGTTCGTGGTGTGGTCAAACCTTTGAGGGGTAGAAAGCCCCGCCATTCGTCCTCCTTGACGCTTGGGCTGAGCTCAAGATGTGGACGGATTGTAGGGAGCGGAACCTGATCAAAACAGTGCGCCGCAAACGGAATTGACCCTCACATGCCCTTCAGCAAATGATCCGGGCTCCGCCACACTACTCGAAAGAGGTAACGCCTCAAAGGCATTGACGCTTGATCAAATTATCGCGCGATTGATCGTGAATTTCTTCACGAATTCCGGCGTTCCGATGAACGGAGGTCGGAAGAAATGCAAAGGGCCCTGCTCAGCAGGGCCCTCGCGGTACTACATGAAGCTTTGAGGATCAGGGCAGCGCCGCGACCGGTGGCGTCGTCGGCCAGGTCATGCGGATCTGCCCTCCGTGCTCCCCGGCCATGACCTCCACATCGTCGACGAGGCCGCTGATGACCGCGAGGCCCATGTCGTCCTCCTCGCTGTCCACGTCCGCGTCGCCGCCGGCGCCCGATGACCTGTCACCGGGGACGGCGTGCGGCGCTTCGTCGCCCACCTCGATGGAGAACTGTTTCTCCTCCTCGATCAGCACCACCCGCACCGGCGCGGAGATACCCCCGCTCTGATGCAGTCCGACGGCACGGCTGCACGCCTCGCCGACGGCCAACCTGACCTCGTCGAGGACGGCCTCGTCCACTCCGGCCCTGCGCGCCACCGCTGCCGCCACCAGTCGGGCGGTCCGGACGTGCTCGGGCAGCGCGCTGAAACGGAGTTCAACGGTGGCCATGCATCCCCCTCGGAACTACGGGCGTGCTGTCAGAGGGCCGGGCCCTCGGGCCCGGTCCCCCTCATGCGTCTCCGGCCGTTCCGGGCGCGGGGCCCGGGCGGGCGTGATCAGTCGGTGGCCGCCACCGCTTCGTCGACCGAGGTGTGAATCGGGAACACCTTGGTCAGACCGGTGATACGGAAGATCTTCAAAATCCGCTCCTGGTTGCACACCAGGCGCAGCGAGCCCTCATGGGCCCGTACTCGCTTCAGGCCGCCCACCAGTACGCCGAGCCCGGTGGAGTCGAGGAAGTCGACGCCCTCCATGTCGACGACGAGGTGGAAACTCCCGTCGTTGACCAGCTCGACCAGCTGCTCACGCAGCTTGGGCGCGGTATAAACGTCGATTTCGCCACCGACCTCGACGACCGTACGATCGCCGACGGTACGGGTCGACAGGGACAGGTCCACGGATCCTCCAGCACCTTGCTATCGAGCGTTCGCCCCTCGGGACACCTCGGCTTGAAAGCCCCCGGGACGGTTCGCCAGCCGCGATGGCATTCAATCACTTACCGGCAGGCGTGCACGACGCCTTGGCTCCATTGTCCGTCACGCCGGTGACACACTCGATGCCGATGGCCAAGAATCACCGATCCGATCGATCCTCGACGGACACCGCCCCCAGCCCCTCGCCGGGCACGGTCCTGGACCGGCTCGCCTCGGGTCCGAGCCGGGCTTCGCGCATCACTCATACGGAGCATGTGCCCCCGCGCGCGGGCCGCCATGCCGTCTGGCCGGACCGGATCCGCTCGGAAGTCGTCGCCGCCGTACAGGCCGCCGGAATCGAACACCCTTGGGCCCACCAGGCACACGTCGCCGGGCACGCCCTGGACGGCGACTCGGTCGTCGTCGCCACCGGAACCGCCTCGGGTAAATCCCTCGCCTATCTCGTACCGGTGCTCTCGCGCCTTCTGGACGGCTCCGAGGCCCCCAACGGCCGCGGGGCGACCACGCTCTACCTGGCCCCGACGAAGGCCCTCGCGGCGGATCAGTGCCGATCCGTGAAGGAATTTTCACAACCTCTGGGAAACGCCGTACGGCCGGCCGTGTACGACGGCGACACTCCCGTCGAGGAACGTGAGTGGGTGCGCCAGTACGCCAACTACGTCCTCACCAACCCCGACATGCTCCACCGGGGCATCCTTCCCTCGCACGCCCGCTGGTCCTCCTTCCTGCGCGCCCTCAAGTACGTCGTCATCGACGAGTGCCACACCTACCGCGGCGTCTTCGGCTCCCATGTCGCCCAGGTGCTCCGGCGCCTGCGCCGCCTGTGCGCCCGCTACGGCGCCGAACCCGTCTTCCTCCTCGCCTCCGCGACCGCCGCCGAGCCCTCGGTCGCCGCCGGCCGCCTCACCGGCGTCCCGGTCACCGAGGTCGCGGACGACGCCTCACCCCGTGGTGAACTGGTGTTCGCCCTCTGGGAGCCTCCGCTCACCGAGCTCCAGGGCGAGAAGGGGGCGCCGGTACGGCGTACGGCGACCGCAGAGACGGCCGATCTCCTGACCGACCTGGTCGTACAGGGCGTCCGCTCGGTCGCCTTCGTACGCTCCCGGCGCGGCGCCGAGCTGATCTCGGTGATCGCCCAGGAACGCCTCGCCACGGTGACCTCAGCGGCTGACGCCACGGGCGACCGCTCCCTGGCCAGCCGCGTGGCCGCCTACCGCGGCGGCTACCTCCCCGAGGAACGCCGCGCCCTCGAACGCGCCCTCCACTCCGGCGAACTCCTCGGCCTCGCCGCCACCACCGCCCTCGAACTGGGCGTCGACATCTCCGGCCTGGACGCCGTCCTCATCGCCGGCTACCCGGGGACCCGCGCCTCCCTGTGGCAGCAGGCCGGCCGCGCCGGACGCTCCGGCCAGGGCGCCCTCGCCGTCCTCGTGGCCCGCGACGACCCGCTGGACACCTTCCTGGTCCACCACCCCGAGGCACTGTTCGACCAGCCGGTGGAGTCGACCGTCCTCGACCCCGACAACCCGTACGTCCTCGCCCCGCACCTGTGCGCCGCCGCCGCGGAACTGCCCCTGACCGACGAGGACCTCGCCCTGTTCGGCCCCGCGTGCGAGGAGCTGCTGCCGCAGCTGGAGGCCGCGAAGCTGCTCCGCCGCCGGGCCAAGGCCTGGCACTGGACGCGCCGCGAGCGGGCCGCCGACCTGACCGACATCCGGGGCCAGGTCGGCCGCCCGGTCCAGGTCGTCGAGACCGGCACGGGCCGGCTCCTCGGCACGGTCGACGCGGGCGCCGCCCACACCACCGTCCACGAGGGCGCGGTCCATCTGCACCAGGGCCGTACGTACCTGGTGCGCGCACTGGACCTGGAGGACTCCGTCGCCCTCGTCGAACAGGCCGACCCGCCCTATGCGACGGTCGCCCGCGACACCACCTCCATCTCCGTCCTGGAGACCGACACCGAAGTCCCCTGGGGCGACGGCCGGTTGTGCTACGGCTCCGTCGAAGTCACCAACCAGGTCGTCTCCTTCCTCCGTCGACGCCTCATCACCGGCGAAGTGCTCGGTGAGACCAAACTCGACCTCCCTCCTCGTACGCTGCGCACCCGCGCCGTGTGGTGGACCGTCACCGAGGACCAGCTCGACGCGGCCCGCATCAGCCCCGAGATCCTCGGCGGCGCCCTGCACGCCGCAGAACACGCCTCGATCGGCATGCTGCCCCTCTTCGCGACCTGCGACCGCTGGGACATCGGCGGTGTCTCCGTCCCGCTCCACCCCGACACGCTCCTGCCGACCGTCTTCGTCTACGACGGCCACCCGGGCGGCGCGGGGTTCGCCGAGCGCGCCTTCCACACCGCCCGCGACTGGCTCACCGCCACCCGCCAGGCCATCGCCTCCTGCGAGTGCGACGCCGGCTGCCCGTCCTGCGTCCAGTCCCCCAAGTGCGGCAACGGCAACGATCCGTTGCACAAGCGAGGGGCCGTACGTCTGCTGACCGAGCTGCTGAAAGCCGCGCCCGGCGCGCAGCGAGATGACCGAGTGCCCTAGGACTCGGGGCACCTTGGAGCTGGGAGCTTCGGACGCCTTGCAGCTCGTGGACTACGGGTGCCTTGCAGCTTGGCGGGCTACGGGGCATTGGAGCTCGGGAGGTGGTGTGGTCCGGCGGGCTGCGGGTCGTGGGTGGTGAGTGGCAGGTGGTAGATGGTTGTGCGCACAGCTTCCCGCGCCCCCTCGGGGCGCTCAGCGGTGGCCTCCTCAGCGGGATGTCGGGGCTGGCGGAATCGGTGGGCCGGGTGGGCCCGCCCGTGCCCTGGCCTCGGCGGTGAGCGGGACCGTGCCGGATGCCGCCGTGACGTCCGAGATCTCTCCCTCGACCTCGCAGAGGACGACTCTCCCACCCTGGGCCCGTGCCACCCGTTGGGCCGTCGCGCAGGCGCCCTCACTGCCCTTCATCCAGTGATCGGCGGCGGCGAGGGCCGCGAGGTCGGCCGTCGCGGCTGCCTGGTGCCGGACCACAAGGGCCTGCCCCAGGGCGAGTACGACCCCGAAGACGGCGCACAGCACGGCGATCGCACCGACGGCCCAGACAGTCGCCGAGCCTCTCTCCGAGTGGGCCGAGCGGGCCAAGCAGGAGGGCCACGACGGCCGGCTGGAACCCTGAAGCCTGATCATCCGGCCCCCACCTCCGCCGTCGCGGCCGTCCCCACCGTGTCCTCCGCCAGCGCCACGGCCGTGTGGCTGAGGTCGAGGCCCAGTCCGTCCGGCCCCGGCGCCGGGGCCGAGACCACGACCTGTACGAAGTCGCCCTCCCTGCCCACGCTCACCACCGCCCCCTCCGGCGCGGTCTGCCGAGCCGCCGCCACGACCGCCGCCGACGGATCCTGCCGGGCTGCCGCCCGGGCCCCGGCCCGGGCGGCGTCCACGACCTGGATCTGCGCGCAGACGGCGAGCAGGGCCCACACGAGCGCCGTCACGAACAGCAGCAGCACAGGCAGGGCCATGGCCGCCTCCGCGGTCACGAACCCCCGGTCGCCGCCCAGGGCCATGCGACGCCGCCGTGACCCCCGTGGCTCACGCCCCGCCATTGAGAGCCCGCGCAACGATCTGCTGCAGTTCCGCCTGGACCTGCCCGCTGGTCACCACCTTGTAGAGCACCGCGGCGAAGGCCACCGCCGCGATGATCCCGACCGCGTACTCGGACGTCACCATTCCCGCGTCCCTCCGCGCCGCCCGCACCCGGCGCATCACGGCACGCACCACCCGAACCCGCACCGCTTCCCGCACTGCCTTGTACATATCAACTCCCGTGAGGCTCTGTTCCGTTAATTGCTGATGACCGGTCACCACTGCTGACTTGTCGACTACTGATGGTTGATCACTGCTGACGGCTGGTCGCTACTGATCACTGGCCGCCGCTGGTCATCCCCCACCCCCTTCCAACAGCCCGTCCGCCAACCCGATCACCACCGGCAGCACGCCCACCGCGATGAAGGCGGGCAGGAAGCACAGACCCACCGGTGCGGTGACCATCACGGCGGCTCGGCGGGCGCGTTCCGTCATCGAGCGGCCCCACTCGGCGCGGGCCTCGGCGGCGAGCCGGGCGACCGGGGCCGCGGCCGGTACGCCGGACTCGTCGGCACGTTCCAGGAGCCGTGCCAGGGGCCCGGCGCCGGGGAGGGCGCCCAACGCGTGCCACGCTGCGGCCGGTTCGCCCCCGAGCCGGGCCTCGGCCGCGCCCCTGGCGAGCCGCTCGCCCACAGGCCCGCCCAGGGCCTCGCCGACGGCCTGTGCGGCCGTCACGGGGCTCGCCCCGGCCGCGATGCAGGCGGCCAGCAGGTCGGCGGCGAGGGGTAGTTGGCGTGCGGCTCGTGCGGCGTCGTACTCCTCCGCCGGGTCGCCGCCCGCGCGCCGCGCTCTCCTCAGCCACCGCCAGGCCCCGCCGCCGGCAGCCAGCCCCAGCAGCAGCCCGAGGAGGCCGCCGACGAGCACCCACCCGGCGCAGACCACCCCGGCCACCGGCAGCCAGCGCCGCACGGCACCCGGTGGCACGAGGCTGCGCCGGGGAGGTTCGGCGGCGAGGGCGAGCACCGTGGCCAGCCGGGCGCGCAGCCTGCGTTGGCGTCGGGCGGTGCCGAGCGACCGGGCCGGCCACCACAGTCCCACGACCACGCAGACGACCACCCCCAGCCTGTGGACGACTTCTCCGCTCACGTCACCTCAGCTCCCCGCACGATGCGCAGCGCCCACCACAGGCCGGCGCCCTCCAGCACCGCGCCGACGAACAGACAGCCCAGCCCGGCCGCGCTGTGCAACACCACGTGCAGCGGGTCCGCGCCGAGTGCGGTGCCCAGGAGGAGGCCCAAAACCGGGAGCCCGGCGAGCATCACCGCCGTCGACCGGGCGCCTGCCAACTGGGCGTGCAGGTCAGCCCGTTGGTCCCGCTCGGCGCGCAGGGCGCCCTCCAGACGGTCGAGCCCGGCGGCGAGGCCCGCGCCCCGGTCCACGGCCACCCGCCAGCACGCGGCGAGCCCCAGCAGCCCGTCGGCGCCCGGCTGCCGTGCCGCGTCGGCGAGCGCACCCGGCACGTCCCCGCCGAACCGCGCCGCCGCCAGCACCACGGCCCGGGTCTCGCCGAGCCCGGCCGAGTTCCGCGCGGCCCGCGACAGCGCCTCACCCGGCTGCCGCCCGGCCCGTACCTCCCCGGCGAGCGCGGCACACAGCGCGACCACGGCATCGCCTCGCCGCTCCCGGGCCCGGCGATCCTCCGCCGCCCGCCGCACCCGCCTCAGCAACGGCACCCCGGCCGCTCCCGCGAGGACCGGCAGCACCGAAGCACCCAGCACCGCGATCACCAACCCGGCCACCGGTGCCCACCACTCGCTCCCCAGCCGCCGTACCCGGCCGACCACCCGCTCCCACGGCGGCGGTCCCACCGCCCCGACGCCCGTCAACAGCAACCGCGCCCGCCGCGCCCCGGCGCACCGCCCGTCAGCCACCATCCATGCCGCCGCCCCGGCACACACCACGGCCACCACCCCGACCGACATCACCGCAACTCCCGTCACTGGTTCTCACTCCCTTCCGTCCGACCCGGGCGGAACCCGCCCGTGGGCCCGTCCCCCCGGCCGTGCAGTCCGTCCCGAAGCAGCCCTCGCAGCCGCTCCCAGCCCCGCTCGTACACGAACGCCTCCGCACCCCAGCGCAGTGCCGGTACGGTCACCACGAGTCCCGACTCGGACCGCTCCAGCACATGCACCTCGGCGATCCGCCGCCGCCCGTCCCGGTCCCGTACGAGATGCAGGACCACTGACAGGGCTGCCGCCAACTGGCTGTGCAGCGCGGCCCGGTCGAGCCCGGCGGCCGTGCCGAGGGCCTCCAGCCGGGCCGGTACCTGCCCCGCGGCGTTGGCGTGGAGAGTGCCGCAGCCGCCCTCGTGTCCGGTGTTCAGAGCGGCGAGCAGGGACACGACCTCCGGGCCCCGCACCTCGCCGACCACCAAGCGGTCCGGGCGCATCCGGAGCGCCTGGCGCACCAGGTCCCGCAGTTCGACGAGGCCCACGCCTTCCTGGTTGGCCGCTCTGCCCTCCAGCCGGACCACGTGAGGATGGTCGGGTCGCAGCTCGGCCGAGTCCTCGGCGAGCACGATCCGCTCGCCGGGGTCGACCAGGCCGAGCAGCGCGCTCAGCAGCGTGGTCTTGCCGGTCCCGGTGCCGCCGCTGATCACGTACGACAACCGGGAGCGGATCAGCGCCCGCAGGATCCGGTCGCCGCCGGGTGGCACCGTGCCCGCCGCCGCCAACTCGGCGAGGGTGAAGGCCCGGGGCCGTACGACCCGCAGGGACAGGCAGGTGGAGCCGACGGCCACCGGGGGGAGCACCGCGTGCAGCCGGGTGCCGTCCGGAAGCCTGGCGTCCACCCACGGCCGGGCGTCGTCCAGCCGTCGTCCGGCGACCGCCGCCAGGCGCTGCGCGAGCCGTCGTACGGCCGCCGCGTCCGGGAAGGAGACACCGGTCAGCTCCAGGCCACCGCCCCGGTCCACCCACACCCGGTCGGGGGCCGACACGAGCACATCGGTGACCGACGGATCGGCGAGCAACGGCTCCAACGGCCCACTCCCCACCAGCTCCGACCGCAACCGCTCGGCCGCCCCGAGCACCTCGGCGTCCCCGAGCACCCGCCCTCGCTCCCGCAAGGCCTGCGCCACCCGAGCCGCCGTCGGCTCCGCGCCACTCTCGACAAGCCACCGCCGCACACCGTCCAGCAACCCGTCGTCAGCCGTCCCGTTCATCCGCCGTCCCCTCCGGCCGGCACCCGCTTGCGGGTGAGCAGCCCACGCGTCATGCCTCCCGCTTCCGGGCGGCCGTTCGACGATCCGCAGTCCGGCACCGCGCTCATCCGCCCTCACCCCCTACTGCCACCCGCTCCCAGAAGCCCTCGCAGAAGCGGGCCAGCGGGCCACGCGGGATGGCTCCCGGGGGTTTGCCGCCGTCCGGTCGGCCGGTCTCGTCGGGGACTTCGCCGACGAGGGGGAGGCCGAGCAGCCGGGACACTTCCTGGTCGTCGAGGCCGGGTGCGTACGGCCCCCGGACCGCCACGCGGAGGTCGCGGAGGACCATTCCGAACGCCGAGGCGACTCGGGAGGCGGCGGCGACGGCGCGCAGTTCGGCGGGGACGACCAGGAGGCCGAGGTCGATCTGTGCGAGGGCCTCCGCGATGCCTTCGTCGATACGGCGCGGCAGGTCGACGACGACCGCGCCGCCGCGCCGCCGGCCTGCGGCGAGGACCGCGCGGACGGCCTGGGGCGGGACTGCGACGGCGTCGCCGCGGTCCCAGCTGAGGACGCGCAGGGAGTGCAGCTCGGGCAGCGACTCCTCCAGGGCGCCGCCGCCGACCCGGCCGCGCGAGGCGGCGAAGGCCGGCCAGCGCAGTCCCTCGGCGCTCTCGCCGCCGAGGAGGACGTCGAGGCCGCCGCCCAGTGGATCGGCGTCCACGAGGAGTGTGCGCCGGCCCTGTCGTGCGGAGGTGACGGCGAGGGCGCAGGCCAGCGTGGACGCGCCGGCGCCACCACGGCCACCGATCACGCCGACGGTGAGCGCGGGCCTGCCGACTCCTTCGGCCACGTCGGCGATGCGGTCGACGAGCCACTGCTCGCCGTCCGGCAGCATCAGGACGTGGTCCGCGCCGATCTCCACGGCCCGCTGCCAGACCCCGGAGTCGTCCTGGTCCTTGCCGACGAGCACCACTCCTCGTCGGCGCGCGGCCCCGCGCAGCCGCCGCGCCGCGTCGTCCCCGACGAGCACGAGCGGCGCCGTCTCCCACCTGCCCCGGCGCTCCGGCACCCCGTGGTGGACCTCCGGTCTGGCGCCCGCAGCCGCGCACAGGCGCAGCAGGTCGTCCAGCAGTTCCACGTCCTCTGTGACGATCAGTGGCCTGCCCTGCCGCCCCTCGGCGGCGGACGGCCGGTCATGAGTGATGACTCCCGCCACGATCTCCAGCCCCCTTCGCTGCGTACCGCGCGGGAGACGGCGGACCGCCCTCCGGCGCTCCACGGCTCCCGCCCGTGCCGACCGCCCGTGTCCCGGACGTCGGCCTTCCGAGCACCCGGCCTCCCGGACGCCCGTCTCAAGGCGCCCGGCCTTTCGGGCACTTGTGTTCAAGTCCTGTGTGCGGACCGGCGCTCGGCCGCCATTTGGGCGGCCGACAGAAACCGGCCATACGCGCCCGAGAAACCGAACCGGCCATGAACTCGCCGCCGTCGGGACGCGCTGGAATCACGGTGCAGCCATCCCGGAAATCGTGTGGATCTTGGTCGATAACTGTGGACGACCCGATGGTTGTGGATATCGCCGTCACCCGGACAGGCGACTCCCGCGCGACTTCCACAGCGCAGCCCGACAACTACGGAACGTGATGGATCCTGTGCAGGGGCAGAGGAAAGCCCACTAGGGCACACAAGCGCCTCGCGGGCTGGGGACAGAAGGGGAAAACGCACCCGGACATGCGACGACCCCCACCGGGGGGAGAGTGGGGGTCGTCTCCACGGCCGACTCGGGGGGAGGAGCCGGACCGGGTTAGCACGGTCGCGAACGATCCGTGACTTCCATGGTGTACCCGAGAGGCTTCTCAGGCAAACCCACACGCCCCACACTAGCCCGAATGGCGGGCGCCTATGCTCGGCCTCGTGGAAAACCACTCCTTGCCCCGCACAGCAGCCTTCTTTGACCTGGACAAGACGGTCATTGCGAAGTCGAGCACGCTCACGTTCAGCAAGTCGTTCTACCAAGGCGGCCTGATCAACCGTAGGGCCGCCCTGCGGACGGCGTACACCCAGTTCGTGTTCCTCGCGGGCGGCGCCGACCACGATCAGATGGAACGGATGCGGAAGTACCTGTCCGCGCTGTGCCGAGGCTGGAACGTCCAACAGGTGAAGGACATCGTCGCCGAGACCCTTCACGATCTGATCGACCCGATCATCTACGACGAGGCCGCCTCCCTCATCGAGGAGCACCACATCGCCGGCCGGGACGTGGTCATCGTCTCCACCTCCGGCGCCGAGGTGGTGGAGCCGATCGGTGAGCTCCTCGGCGCGGACCGGGTGGTGGCGACGCGGATGGTCGTCGGCGACGACGGCTGCTTCACCGGCGAGGTGGAGTACTACGCCTACGGCCCGACCAAGGCCGAGGCGATCCGGGAGCTGGCCGAGTCCGAGGAGTACGACCTCGCGCACTGCTACGCGTACAGCGACTCGGCGACGGACCTTCCGATGCTGGAGGCCGTGGGGCACCCGCACGCGGTGAACCCCGACCGGACGCTGCGCAAGGAGGCCCTAGCGCGGGGGTGGCCCATTCTCGACTTCCACCGCCCCGTGCGCCTCAAGCAGCGACTGGCCGTACGACCGCGGCCCGCTCTTCTGGCTGCCGCCGCCATAGGAGCCGCGGCGGCCACCGCGGGGCTCGTCTGGTACGCGAACCGGCGCCGGGTGGCGACCGCCTGACCCCAGGGCCGACCCATCGGTGGCCGATTCGGCCTGTTTGAACCCAAAAGTAAAGAAGCGCATCGAGGGGTTCCGCTTGCCCCGATGCTGGAGTAGAAAGGACGTAAGGCCCGCGAGACCAAAGGGCATCCGAGAGGATCACCTTTAGAGCTCATTTTGGCCCCACGGACCTAGCATGAACACTGGGCACCCACGCGACGTCGACCCGTCGATTACGGGCCAGCCGCACCAGGTGACGGGCCATAGCTCCCGGCCTGATGGGCACTATATCGAGGACGCCTGGTAACCCGGTGGACATGCCAGCGGCGGTACGAATTCTCGTACCGCCGCAACCCTTTTCCGGGGGTTCCGCGCCGCCCGGCCTCCCAGGGCCCTACGCAGCCCCGCGCTGCAGCGCCTCACACACCGCCGTCGACTCGCGCGCGCCCAGTTCGATCGCCCTGCCGCAGTGCGCGATCCAGGCGGCCATGCCTTCCGGAGTGCCGGAGACATAGCCGTCGAGGGCGGCGAGGTAGGCGGCGCGGCCCAGTTCCGCGTGGCCGACCTCCGCCGGGCAGACGGACTTGGGGTCGAGGCCGCTACCGATCAGGACGATCCGTTCGGCCGCGCGCGCGACGAGGCCGTTGTGGAAGGCGAAGGGCCGCAGGGCGAGCAGTTCGCCGTGGACGACGGCCGCGGTCACCAGGGCGGGGGCCGAACCGCCCTTGATGATCAGCTCCGAGAGGCCGTCGAGGCGGCCGGCGACCTCGGCGGCACCCGGCACGGGCAGCTCGACGAGGGGCTCGTCGACCGGCTCGCCGTCCTGTCGGGGCCGCCCCACGCGCGCGTCGTCGCGACCGGCCGCGACCAGGTGCAGCCGGGCCAGGACCCGAAGAGGCGACTGCCGCCAGATGGACAACAGTTGGCCCGCCTCGGCGGTCAGCCGCAGCGCGGCGCCCATGGCGCGGGCCCCGTCGTCGCCGTCCTGGCCGCTGAAGTCGGTGCGCCGGCGCACCTCTTCGAGGGCCCAGTCGGCGCCGGACAGCGCAGCCGAGCCGCGCGCGCCGCGCAGGGCCGCCTCGGAGGTGACCGCGTTGCTGCGGCGCCGCATGACGCGGTGGCCGTAGACCCGGTCCACGGCCTTGCGCACGGACTCCACGGAATCGGCCACACCGGGAAGCTCTCCCAGGACCGCGAGCGGGTCGGCGGCCGCACCTGTCGCACTCATGAGTACGACCCTACGCGCACCGGGCGCCGACCCCCTCGAAGGAGTGGTGTTCCACCGCCACGCGAACACTGTTGGCGATCATCCCACTACCGTTGGTGAACATGAAAATTGCTTTCGTCGGGAAGGGCGGGAGTGGCAAGACCACGCTGTCGTCCCTCTTCATCCGCCATCTCGCCGCCTCCGGAGCGCCGGTCGTCGCCATCGACGCCGACATCAACCAGCACCTGGGCGCCGCCCTCGGCCTCGACGAGTCGGAGGCCGCCGAGCTGCCCGCGATGGGCGACCGGTTGTCACTGATCAAGAACCACCTGCGCGGATCCAACCCGCGGATCGCCTCCGCCGAGACGATGATCAAGACGACCCCGCCCGGTGACGGCTCGCGCCTGGTGCGGATCTGCGAGCCCAACGCGATCTATGACGCCTGCGCCCGCCCGGTGGAACTCGACGGCGGGGCCGTCCGTTTGATGGTCACCGGCCCCTTCACCGACGCCGACCTGGGGGTCGCCTGTTACCACTCCAAGACGGGAGCGGTGGAGCTGTTCCTGAACCACCTGGTGGACGGCCGCGACGAATACGTGGTGGTCGACATGACGGCTGGTTCGGACTCCTTCGCGTCCGGCATGTTCACCCGTTTCGACATGACGTTCCTCGTCGCCGAGCCGACCCGCAGGGGGGTTTCCGTCTACCGCCAGTACAAGGAGTACGCCAGTGACTACGGCGTCGCCCTGAAGGTCGTCGGCAACAAGGTGCGGAGCGACGACAACGACGACGACCTCGACTTCCTCCGCGCCGAGGTGGGGGACGACCTGCTGGTCACCATCGGGCACTCGGACTGGGCGCGCGCCCTGGAGAAGGGCCGCCCGCCCCGCTTCGAGCACCTGGAGGAGCCCAACCGCCGTTCCCTGCGCACCCTTCACGAGGCCGCCGACGCCACGTACGAGCTGCGCGACTGGGAGCGCTACACCCGTCAGATGGCGCACTTCCACCTGAAGAACGCGACCGGTTGGGGCAACGAACGGACGGGGGCCGACCTGGCCGCGCAGATCGACCCCGAGTTCGTGCTCGGTGAAGACGTCGCCGCCGCTGTGTGAGCGCGGCTACGGCTTGGCCGCCGGTGCCCCGGGCACTCCCTTCGGCGCCGGTGCCGGACCGGAGGAGAGGAATGTCTTCCAGCCCTTCCGGGGGACTCTCCGACCGCCAGGGTGCGCAGCTTGTCCAGGACCTCCGGGTCCTGGGCGTCGAGCCAGTCGGCGAGCTGCCGGAAGGAGACGCAGCGCACCTCGGCCTTGCCGCAGACCGCCTCGATGGTCTCCTCGACGGCCCGCATGTAGACGCCGCCGTTCCAGGATTCGAAGTGGTTTCCGATGATCAGGGGCGCACGGTTGCCCTCATAGGCGCGCTCGAAGCCCGCGAGCAGACCGTCGCGGAACTGATCACCCCAGTACTCCCGCTTGGCCGGATCGCCCGCTCGGGCCCCGGACTGGTTCATGTAGAAGTTGTAGTCCATGGTCAGCGTCTCGAAGTCCCGTCCCGGGACGGGGACGAGCTGCATCGACAGGTCCCACAACCCCTCCTTCCTCTCGGGCCAGACCTGATTCCTGACGCCGCTGGTGTCGTAGCGGAAGTCCAGCTCGCGGGCGGCCCGCATGAAGTTCTTCTGGCCCTCCAGGCAGGGCGTGCGGGCGCCGATCAACTCCTTGTCGTAGTCGAAGGGCAGGGGCTCGGCGTCCTCCGTGCCGGTGTTGGTCTTCCAGGACTTCACGAACGACTTGGCCTGGGCGATCTCGCTCTTCCACTCCTCGACCGACCACTCGCCGACCCCGCCGCCGCGACCGCAGAAGTGGCCGTTGAAGTGCGTACCGATCTCGTTGCCCTCCAGCCACGCGCCGCGTAGCTGGTCCACGGTGTCCTTGATTCCGCGAACGTCGTTGAAGCCGATGTCGGAGCGGCCCGGTGAGTGCTGGGGCGGGCGGTACAGGTCCCGCCTCTCCTTCGGCAGCATGTACACGCCGCTCAGGAAGTACGTCATCGTCGCGTCGTTGGCGCGGGCCACCTTGCGGAAGTGCGAGAAGAGCCGCTGACCGTCCTCCCCCGCGCCGTCCCAGGAGAAGACCACGAACTGCGGGGGCTTCTGACCGGGCTTCATCCGTTCGGGCCTGGGCAGGTGCGGCTGCACACCGGTGTACGCGGTGGAGCCGTCCCCGATCAGCCGGACCGCGGCCTTGGGCGGCGCCGGGGCGCCCTTCTTCGCGGCGGGTACGCCTTGTGGGTCCCCTTTCTCCTTTCTTCCAGCGTCAGGTGAGCCGGCGGTTCCTGTCGGCTCACCGATCCCGCAGCCGGCGAGCGCCGCGGCGCAGATCGCGGCGAGCGTGACACCGACGGCGATCCTCTGGGTGGCGGCCATCTTCCGCCCACCTTCTTCCTTCGCTCAGGGGCAGAGCGATCAAGGTCACACAGAGTTCCGATCACCATGAGTACGACAAGTAAATGAAATGCTCTATTCATCCTCACGAGGGATCCAATAACCCATTTGCCGTCAATATCCTTGCGTGGCCTTTACTCTGCATTACGATTCGTTTACTGAGCGTTGAGAAATCCCGCCGCTGAACGCCGTGACCCACGGCCGCGAACCGACGCGACCGCGCAGCCCCGGAGGAGACGGGAGAACATGTCCGCCTGCGTCCCCACTCATGCCGCCGACCCGGACCCGAACCGGACGGAGCGTGATCACCAATCGCACAGTCCCCTGCGGGGCCCGCGCCGCCGGTTCCGCGTCGCGGCGGCCGATCTGTCCGCCTCCATCGCGGTCTTCCTGATCGCCCTCCCCCTGTCCCTGGGCATCGCCCTCGCCACCGACGCCCCGCTCCAGGCCGGCCTCGTCGCCGCTGCGGTCGGCGGTCTCGTCGCCGGGCGTCTGGGCGGCTCCCCCCTCCAGGTCAGCGGCCCTGCGGCCGGCCTGACCGTGGTCACCGCCGACCTCATCCACCAGTACGGCTGGCGCACGACCTGCGCCATCACCGTCCTCGCCGGCCTCTCCCAACTGGGCCTGGCCCACCTGCGCGTGGCTCGCTCGGCGCTCGCCGTCAGCCCCGCGATCGTGCACGGCATGCTGGCCGGCATCGGCGTCACCATCGCCGTCGCCCAGCTGCACATCGTGCTCGGCGGCACCCCGCAGAGCTCCGTCAGCGCCAACGTCGCCGCCCTCCCCACCCAGTTGGCGCATCTGCACCCCGCCGCCGTCTCCGTGAGCGTGCTCACCCTCGTCCTGCTACTCGCCTGGCCCCGGCTCCCCGGCCGCCTCGGCCGGACACTGCGCACCGTCCCGGCCGCACTCGTCGCCGTCGCGGGCGCCACGGCGACGGCCGTGTTCGCCGTGCTGAGCCTGCCCAAGGTCGACCTGCCGTCATGGCGGAGCCACGCTCTGGCCGGCCTCCCCGAAGGGCCGGCGCTCGGCCTCGCCGCGGCCGTCCTCACCACCACCCTGGTGTGCAGCGTCCAGTCGCTCCTCGGGGCCGTCGCCATGGACAAACTGGCGGCGGGGCGCACCGACGTACCGCGCTCCGACCTCGACCGCGAGCTGCGCGGTCAGGGCGCGGCCAACGTCGTCTCCGGCGTCCTCGGCGGCCTCCCGATCGCCGGCGTCGCCGTGCGCAGCACGGCCAATGTCCGAGCCGGCGCCACCAGCCGGAACTCCACGATGCTGCACGGCGTTTGGGTGGTAGCGGCCGCGCTGCTCCTGGTTCCTTTCCTGGAGCTGATCCCCCTCGCCTCACTCGCCGCCCTGGTGATGGCCGTCGGGGTCCAGATGGTGTCCCTGCACCACATCCGCACGGTCACCCGCCACCGTGAGGTGCTGGTCTACGCCGGCACCACGCTCGGCGTCGTCCTCCTGGGCGTCCTGGAGGGCGTCACGCTCGGCATCGCCGTGGCCGTCGGCGTCGCCCTGCACCGCCTCTCCCGCACGCGCATCACCCACGAGGAGAAGGAAGGAGTCCATCACGTCCACGTGAAAGGACAGTTGACGTTCCTGGCCGTGCCCCGCCTCAGCCGGGCCCTGCACCAGGTCCCCCAAGGGGCCGCCGCCGTCGTGGAGCTGGACGGGTCGTTCATGGACTACGCGGCGTACGAGTCGCTGCAGGACTGGCAGCACGCGCACCGGGCGCACAGTGGCTCCGTGGAGATCACCGGCCGCGGCGGCACCCGCATCGCCGAACCCGCCGACGCGTCGGCGGCCGGCTGCCGCTGCCGCCCTTGGACACCGTGGCGCAACCACCAGTGCGAGGCCCCGGCCCCCGTGGCCACCGGCAGGCTCCCGCAGGAGACGGCCGACGGCCCGAGCTGTCATCAACTGGCCCGCGGCGTCAGCGCGTTCCAGCGCAACACCGCTCCCCTGGTCCGCGATGAGCTGGCCCGGCTCGCGCGCGAAGGACAGCAGCCCTCGCAACTCTTCCTGACCTGCGCCGACTCCCGGCTCGTCACGTCAATGATCACCTCCAGCGGCCCCGGTGACCTCTTCGTCGTACGCAATGTCGGCAATCTCGTTCCGCCGCCCGGCGAGGAGAGCGGCGACGACTCCGTGGCGGCGGCGATCGAGTACGCGGTGGACGTGCTGCGCGTACGGTCCATCACCGTCTGCGGGCACTCCGGCTGTGGAGCGATGCAGGCCCTGCTCAAGACAGACCCGCACGGCGCCCAGACCCCGCTCAAGCGCTGGCTGCGGCACGGCCGGCCCAGCCTGGAGCGCGCCACCGACGAGAACCGCCCCTGGGCCCGCCTCGCCGACCGCGAACCGGCCGACGCCGTCGAGCAGCTCTGTCTGACCAACGTCATCCAGCAACTCGATCACCTACGTGCCCACGACTCCGTCGCCCGTGCCCTGCGCGAGGGCGCGCTCGAACTGCAGGGGATGTACTTCCACGTGGGCGAGGCACAGGTGTACCTGCTCACGGAGGGGTCACCCGAGAGCGGAGTCTTCGACCAGGTCGCCGGAACGGCCGTGACCGCCGACCCCCTGGGGACGGTCCTGCACGACACGCGCGCGTGAACCGATTGCCTTCCCGGTCCGTGGGAACGGGTGGTGCCCTGGCCGTGGGGCCGCCCGTCCACAGGTCTAAACCAATCCGAAGACGGCCCTTGTCACCGAGGGTCCGGGTCTGATGAGCTGTGGCCTGGGACACAACGGACACCCTGGGAATGGGAGATGTCGTGAGCAACGAAAGCCTGGCCAACCTTTTGAAGGAGGAGCGACGCTTCGCGCCGCCCGCTGACCTGGCCACCAACGCCAACGTCACGGCCGAGGCGTACGAGCAGGCCAGAGCTGACAGGCTCGGCTTCTGGGCGGCTCAGGCCCGGCGGCTGACCTGGGCCAAGGAGCCGACGGAGACGCTGGACTGGTCGAACCCGCCGTTCGCCAAGTGGTTCAAGGACGGCGAGCTCAACGTCGCGTACAACTGCGTCGACCGCCATGTCGAGGCCGGCCACGGCGACCGGGTCGCCATCCACTTCGAGGGCGAGCCCGGCGACAACCGCGCCCTCACCTACGCCGAGTTGAAGGACGAGGTGAGCAGGGCCGCGAACGCCCTGCTGGAGCTGGGAGTCCAGGCGGGCGACCGGGTCGCGGTCTACATGCCGATGATCCCGGAGACGGCTGTCGCGATGCTCGCCTGCGCCCGGATCGGCGCCGCGCACTCCGTCGTCTTCGGCGGGTTCTCCGCGGACGCGCTCGCGACCCGTATCCAGGACGCCGACGCCAAGGTGGTCATCACCTCCGACGGCGGCTACCGGCGCGGGAAGCCGTCCGCGCTCAAGCCCGCCGTCGACGACGCCGTCGAGCGCGCCGGCAACGTCGAGCACGTCCTCGTCGTCCGCCGCACCGGCCAGGAGGTCGCCTGGCACGACAGCCGTGACGTGTGGTGGCACGAGATCGTCGACCGGCAGAGCGCCGAGCACACACCCGAGGCGTTCGGAGCCGAGCACCCGCTGTTCATCCTGTACACGTCCGGCACGACGGGTAAGCCCAAGGGCATCCTGCACACCTCCGGCGGCTACCTGACCCAGACCTCGTACACCCACCATGCCGTCTTCGACCTCAAGCCGGAGACGGACGTGTACTGGTGCACGGCCGACGTCGGCTGGGTCACCGGCCACTCGTACATCGTGTACGGGCCGCTGGCGAACGGCGCGACGCAGGTCATGTACGAGGGCACGCCCGACACCCCGCACCAGGGGCGGTTCTGGGAGATCGTGCAGAAGTACGGGGTGACGATCCTCTACACGGCGCCCACGGCGATCCGTACGTTCATGAAGTGGGGCGACGACATCCCCGCGAAGTTCGATCTCAGCAGTCTGCGCGTCCTGGGGTCCGTCGGTGAGCCGATCAACCCCGAGGCGTGGATCTGGTACCGCAAGAACATCGGGGGCGACACGACGCCGATCGTGGACACCTGGTGGCAGACCGAGACCGGCGCGATGATGATCTCCCCGCTGCCGGGTGTGACGGCGACCAAGCCGGGGTCCGCGCAGACTCCGCTGCCGGGCATCTCCGCGACCGTCGTCGACGACGAGGCGAACGAGGTGCCGAACGGCGGCGGTGGCTATCTGGTCCTCACCGAGCCGTGGCCGTCGATGCTGCGCACCATCTGGGGCGACGACCAACGGTTCCTCGACACGTACTGGTCGCGGTTCGAGGGCAAGTACTTCGCCGGTGACGGGGCGAAGAAGGACGACGACGGGGACATCTGGCTCCTCGGGCGTGTCGACGACGTGATGCTCGTGTCGGGCCACAACATCTCGACGACCGAGGTGGAGTCCGCCCTCGTCTCGCACCCGTCCGTGGCCGAGGCGGCCGTGGTCGGCGCGACCGACGAGACCACCGGCCAGGCGATCGTGGCGTTCGTGATCCTGCGCGGCACGGCGGCCGAGTCCGAGAGCCTCGTCGGCGAGCTGCGCAACCACGTCGGCGTCACCCTCGGCCCGATCGCCAAGCCGAAGCGGATCCTGCCGGTGCAGGAGCTGCCGAAGACCCGCTCAGGGAAGATCATGCGGCGACTGCTGCGTGACGTGGCGGAGAACCGGCAGCTCGGCGACGTCACCACGCTGACCGACTCCACGGTGATGGACCTGATCCAGGCCAAGCTGCCGGCGGCGCCGAGCGAGGACTGAGGACCCTCTGAGATCACACACGTCACCGGCTGACGATTGCGTACGGCCGTACAGGGCGCCCGGTGATCAACGTACCGGGTGCCCTGAGACATGCGCCTAGGTAGACTGACGTGCACTTTAGGTAGACTAACGAATAGGTGTGCCGGGAAGTCTGGTCGGCGACTGTTCCATGCTGCCCACCGACCGGAGGTCCACCCCGTGGCCGCGTCCCCTACCCCTCCTAACCGCAAGGTTCTCGGACGGCTCTCCCTGCCCGAACGGACCTTCGTGGCAGACGCGCTGCGCACCGAGACCGTCGGCGGTGTGCTGCTGCTCCTCGCCGCGGTCACCGCGCTGGTCTGGGTCAACGTCCCCGCGCTGCACGACAGCTACGAGAGCCTCAGCCACTTCCACTTCGGCCCCTCAGCCCTCGGCCTCGACCTGTCCGTGGCGCACTGGGCCGCCGACGGGCTTCTCGCGATCTTCTTCTTCGTCGCCGGCATAGAACTCAAGCGCGAGCTGGTCGCCGGTGACCTCCGGGATCCCCGGACGGCCGCGCTGCCCGTCGTCGCCGCCCTGTGCGGCATGGCCGTACCGGCGCTCGTGTACGTGCTCACCAGCCTCAGCGGCGGCGGCTCCCTGACCGGCTGGGCGGTGCCCACGGCGACGGACATCGCCTTCGCGCTGGCCGTGCTCGCCGTCATCGGCACCTCCCTGCCGAGCGCGCTGCGGGCCTTCCTGCTCACCCTCGCCGTCGTCGACGACCTGTTCGCGATCCTGATCATCGCGGTGTTCTTCACCGACAGCCTCGACTTCGCCGCGCTCGGCGGCGCCTTCGTCGGCCTCGCCGTCTTCTGGCTGCTGCTGAGGAAGGGCGTGCGCGGGTGGTACATATATGTTCCGCTCGCCCTCCTCATCTGGGGGCTGATGTACAACAGCGGCATCCACGCCACCATCGCCGGTGTCGCGATGGGGCTCATGCTGCGCTGCACCCGGCGCGAAGGTGAGGAGCACTCCCCCGGCGAGCACATCGAGCACCTGGTGCGCCCCGTGTCCGCCGGGCTGGCGGTGCCACTGTTCGCCCTGTTCAGCGCGGGTGTCGCGGTGTCGGGCAGTGCGCTCGGAGAGGTGTTCACCCAGCCGGAGACGCTCGGGGTGGTGCTCGGCCTCGTCGTCGGCAAGACGATCGGCATCTTCGGTGGGACCTGGCTGGCCGCCCGCTTCACCCGCGCTTCGCTCTCCGACGACCTCTCCTGGCCGGACGTCTTCGCGGTCTCCTCCCTCGCCGGGATCGGCTTCACCGTGTCGCTGCTCATCGGCGAACTGGCCTTCGAGGGCGACCCGGTGCTCTCCGACAGCGTCAAGGCGGCCGTCCTCACCGGTTCCCTCATCGCGGCGGTCCTGGCGACCGTCCTGTTGAAGATGCGCAATGCCAAGTACCAGGCCCTGTGGGCCGCCGAGGAGCGCGACGAGGACCTCGACGGCATCCCCGACATCTACGAACAGGACGACCCGGCGTACCACCTGCGCATGGCCGAGCTCTACGAAAGCAAGGCCGCCGAACATCGCAGGCTTGCCGAAGTAGCGGGCGGGGCAGGCGACGGCGACGACGGTCCGGCATGATCTGACAGGACCGTACACACGCATATGAGGGAGACCCCGATGAGCGCACCCGACGGCAGCCCGGTCGGAGCCGAACGCAGTGTCGGTCAGCTGTTCGCCTCGGCGACGGCCGAGATGTCCGCGCTGGTGCACGACGAGATCGCGCTCGCCAAGGCCCAGCTCAGGCAGGACGTCAAGCGAGGCGTGGTCGGCGGCGGTGCGTTCACGGCGGCCGGCGCGGTGCTGATCTTCTCGCTGCCGATGCTGAGCTTCGCCCTGGCGTACGGCATCCGCACCTGGAGCGACTGGAACCTCGCCCTCTGCTTCCTGCTGTCGTTCCTGGCGAACGTGGTGGTCGCGCTCGTCCTGGCGCTCATCGGCGTCGTCTTCTCCAAGAAGGCCAAGAAGGGACAGGGCCCGCAGAAGGTCGCCGCCTCCATGAAGCAGACGGCGGGCGTACTGCAGAACGCCAAGCCGCACCCCCGCCGGCCCGCCCCGGCCGACGACGCCGTCGAGGCTGTGGCACGCTCAACCCCATGACGGACCCCGCGGCCACCCCGGCCGCCTCCTGGAACCAGCACGCGTCTCCCGTACGGCTCGACGTGCCCGGCGCGAAGGAGCTGGTCCACCGGGACGTTGCCGCCAACGGCGCGCGCTTCCACATCGCCGAGGTGGGCGACGGGCCGCTGGTGCTGCTGCTGCACGGCTTCCCGCAGTTCTGGTGGACGTGGCGGCACCAACTGGTCGCCCTCGCCGACGCGGGCTTCCGTGCCGTGGCCATGGACCTGCGCGGCGTCGGCGGCAGCGACCGCACGCCCCGGGGGTATGACCCCGCGAACCTCGCCCTCGACATCACCGGCGTCGTACGGTCACTCGGCGAGCCCGACGCCGCGCTGGTCGGCCACGACCTGGGCGGCTATCTGGCGTGGACCGCGGCCGTGATGCGCCCCAAACTGGTGCGGCGGCTCGCGGTGGCCTCGATGCCGCACCCGCGCCGCTGGCGCTCGGCGATGCTCTCGGACGTCAAGCAGACGGCCGCGGGCTCCTACGTCTGGGGGTTTCAGCGGCCCTGGATCCCCGAGCGGCAGCTCACCGCCGACGACGGTGCCCTGGTCGGCCGGCTGATCCGGGACTGGTCGGGGCCTCGGCTGCCCGACGACGAGGCCGTGGAGGCGTACCGGCGGGCGATGTGCGTCCCGTCGACGGCGCACTGCTCGATCGAGCCCTACCGGTGGATGGTGCGGTCGCTGGCCCGCCCGGACGGCATCCAGTTCAACCGGCGGATGAAGCGCCCGGTGCGGGTGCCCACCCTCCACCTGCACGGTTCGCTGGATCCGGTGATGCGTACACGCAGCGCGGCCGGGTCCGGGGAGTACGTCGAAGCGCCGTACCGCTGGCGGCTGTTCGACGGGCTGGGGCACTTCCCGCACGAGGAGGACCCGGTGGCGTTCTCGGCCGAACTCATCAACTGGCTCAAGGATCCGGAACCCGACCGGTGAACGGCGGCCGAGCCGGCTCCGACGGGGCCCCCGGGCCCCGTCGGAGCCACTGATGTCACAGCCCCCGGGAAGGCACAGCCCGGCATGAACACATGTTCCCCGAACAGCCACTTGCCCGGCGCATAGGCCAATTGGGGGGTGTGGGGGCGGTTATCGACCTTGGGGCGGGGGCACACGTCGGGGTATGGGCTGGACGCACGACTACAGTGACGCAGCACGCAACCGCCGCTCGGCCGCGGGCCTGAGCTCCCACCAGAGGGGCGCCCCGCAACTGCCGGGCACGGATCCCCGGCTGGGCATTCCGCGCATCCTGCGCCGCCGGGCCCGCTGGGTCTCGGCCCGGCTGCGCCACTCCCGTCCCTGACGCTTACGGGGCGGCCTTCACCACGTCTCGTCACACGGCCCCACCCGGTCTCAGAGGGCGCAGCTGTCGCTGTCCACCTGCTGGTTGGCCGTACGGCCCTTGGCGATGTCCTCCTCGATCTCGTCCGCGGTGAGCGCGTAGCCCGTGTCCGGGTCGTCGAGGGACTTCGCGAAGACCACGCCGTACACCTCGCCCTCGGGCGTGAGCAGCGGGCCGCCGGAATTGCCCTGGCGGACGGTCGCGTAGAGGGAGTAGACGTCGCGGTGGACGGTGCCGCGCTTGTAGATGTCGGCGCCGTCAGCCGTGATGCGACCACGCACGCGCGCGGGGCGGACGTCGTACGCGCCGTTCTCCGGGAAGCCCGCCACGATCGCGTCGTCGCCGCTGACGGCGTCCTTGGCGGTGAACTCCAGCACGGGCGCCCGCAGGCCCGGCACGTCCAGTACGGCGATGTCGCGCCCCCAGTCATAGAGGACGACCTTGGCGTCGTACTTGCGGCCCTCGCCGCCGATCTGGACGGTGGGTTCGTCGACTCCGCCGACCACGTGCGCGTTGGTCATCACACGGCGCTCGTCGAAGACGAAGCCGGTGCCTTCGAGGACCTTGCCGCAACTCTGGGCCGTACCCATCACCTTGACGATGGACCGCTGGGCGCGCTGGGCGACCGGGCTGCTCGCGAGCGCCGGGTCGGGGGGCTGGACCTCGGTGATCGGCTCGTTCGAGAACGGGCTGAAGACCTGCGGCAAGCCGTTCTGGGTGAGCACCGAGGAGAAGTCCGCGAACCAGGTGTCCGCCTGGTTCGGCAGGGCCCGGGCCACGCCCTGGAGCACCTTGGAGTTGCGGACCTCCTTGCCGAGCGTCGGCAGCGTCGTCCCGGCGAGTGCGGAACCGATCAGCCAGGCGACCAGGAGCATCGCCACGACGTTGACGAGGGCGCCGCCGGTGGCGTCCAGGGCGCGGGCCGGGGACCACGTGATGTACCGGCGCAGCTTGTTGCCCAGGTGGGTGGTGAGGGCCTGGCCGACGGAGGCGCAGACGATCACGATGACCACCGCGACGACGGCGGCAGCCGTGCTGACCTCAGAGTTGTCGGTCATCCAGTCCCAGATGACGGGCAGGGCGTAGACCGCGACGAGACCGCCGCCGAGGAAGCCGATCACCGACAGGATGCCGACGACGAAGCCCTGTCGATAGCCCACGATCGCGAACCACACGGCGGCGACCAGCAACAGGATGTCCAGCACGTTCACCGCTTCAAGCCTCGCCTCGTCGCTTCGCGATCACTACAGACCGACCGGGGTCCGGTCCGCCGCACGGCGACAGGAGGACACAACAGGCCCCGAAAGACGCAGCACGGCAGACACCCTGTCATGAGCGCCAGTCGAGCGGGACCTGCTTGTCACGGTCCCAGGGGCGCTCCCAGCCCGCGTAGTGCAGCAGACGGTCGATCACTCCGGCCGTGAAACCCCACACCAGGGCGGATTCGACCAGAAATGCCGGACCCGCGTGGCCACGGGGGTGAATGGCGGTGGTTCTGTTCGCCGGGTCCGTGAGATCCGCCACGGGAACGGTGAAGACGCGTGCCGTCTCGTCCGGGTCGACGACCCGGACCGGGGTCGGCTCCCGCCACCAGCCGAGCACCGGGGTCACGACGAAGCCGCTGACCGGGATGTACAGCTTGGGCAGCACGCCGAAGAGCTGCACGCCGGCGGCATCGAGTCCGGTCTCCTCCTCGGCCTCACGCAGGGCGGCGCGCAGCGGGCCGTCGGTCTGCGGGTCGCCGTCCTCGGGGTCGAGGGCACCGCCGGGGAAGGACGGCTGGCCCGCGTGCGATCTCAGCGAGCCGGCACGCTCCATGAGCAGCAGCTCCGGCCCGCGCGGGCCCTCGCCGAACAGGATCAGGACCGCCGACTGCCGCCCCGAGCCGTTCGCCGGCGGCAGGAAGCGGCTCAGCTGCGGTGGCTCGATGGTCTCGACGGCGCGCACCACCGGGTCCAGCCAGGCGGGCAGGCCGGTGGTGTCCAGCTCCGCTCCGTCCGAACCCGGCCTGTGCCCGTCCGACCCGGGCAGGCCGGGCCGGGCGTCCCGCGTGTGGTGCCCGCTGTCGGTGTCCGTACCGCCGCCCGTCCAGCTCGCGCGTGTCATTGCCACCCCCGTCGTTCTTCCGGTCCCAACGGCCGGAGACCCGCTGATCGTTCCGCTCGGGCCTCGCATCCCTCGTGTGGGTGGCGGGGCGAGGGTGCGGCGGGGCGCGTGCCGGAGGGGGCGTACGCGCTGGTGTGCTGTGTGCGGAACGTCATCCGGTGGCCCCCTGAGGCGGGGCCGGGATGCCGCCCGCGTCCAGGTACGACTGCGGGGGCTTGAGGCGTTGACCGGGGAAGCCGCCCTTCTCGTACTTCAGGAGCTTCCTGGCCTTCTCCGGGTCCGTCTCGCCCTCGCCGTACGCCGGGCAGAGCGGGGCGATGGGGCAGGCGCCGCAGGCCGGTTTCCGGGCGTGGCAGATACGGCGGCCGTGGAAGATCACGTGGTGCGACAGCATCGTCCACTCGCTCTTCGGGAAGAGAGCGCCGATGGCCGCCTCGATCTTGTCGGGATCGGTCGCCTCGGTCCACCTCCAGCGCCGTACGAGCCGCTGGAAGTGCGTGTCCACGGTGATCCCGGGCCGCCCGAAGGCGTTCCCCAACACGACGAAGGCGGTCTTGCGGCCGACGCCGGGCAGCTTGACGAGGTCTTGGAGACGGCCGGGGACCTCGCCCCTGTGGTTCTCCACCAGCGCCTTCGACAGCCCTATCACCGATTTCGTCTTGGCCCGGAAGAACCCGCAGGGCCGCAAAATCTCCTCGACCTGCTCCGGGTCGGCCGCGGCCAGGTCCTCGGGGGTCGGATACCTCGCGAAGAGCGCCGGCGTCGTCTGGTTGACCCGCAGGTCGGTCGTCTGGGCCGACAGGACCGTCGCGACGATCAGCTGGAACGGGTTCTCGAAATCCAGCTCCGGGTGCGCGTACGGGTACACCTCGGCGAGTTCGCGGTTGATACGGCGGGCGCGGCGGACGAGGGCGGTCCGCGACTCGGGGCGGGAAGGCCGGGGCATCTTCGACGGCGCTTTCCCCGCTGCTGGTGACCTCCGCGCCACGGGCGCGGGCTGCGCTTCTGCCGTCGTCCGCGCCGCCGGCGTCTTCGGGGACGTCGTGGACCTTCTCGTCGGTGCGGCCTTCGTCGCCGGGGCCGTGGTCTTCCGGGCGGGGTTCTCCGCCGCTGATGGATCGGACACCTTCGTCGCCTTTGCCGTTTTGTTCGCTCCCATGGAGTCCTGTTCGCCGACAGCGGAATCGCGACGCACAACCACCTGCCCAGCCCCCTTGGCCTGTGCTCTCACCGGCGTTTTGGACACCCGGCCAGCCTAAAGCCAGGCACCGACATCCGTCCCGGGCCCAGAAGATCGGCCCCCAATTGGACCCCTGACGCTTACCCCAGGACATGTGTGCGGCATCCTTGTGACAGATCACACTGTTTAGACCGTCCGGCAAAACGGGGAACACGGTCCCCTGGTACTACGGGGAAACAAGATCCCCTGAGCAGGTCGACAAGGAGAGAACTCGTGGACGACGTTCTGCGGCGCGCCCCGCTCTTCGCGGCGCTCGATGACGAGCAGGCCGCGGAGCTCCGCGCCTCCATGAGTGAGGTGACCCTCGCGCGCGGTGACGCTCTGTTCCACGAGGGCGACCCCGGCGACCGCCTCTATGTGGTCACCGAAGGCAAGGTCAAGCTGCACCGCGCGTCGCCCGACGGCCGCGAGAACATGCTGGCCGTGCTCGGCCCCGGTGAGCTGATCGGTGAGCTGTCGCTGTTCGACCCGGGTCCGCGGACGGCCACGGCCAGCGCGCTGACCGAGGTCAAGCTGCTCGGCCTCGGCCACGGCGATCTGCAGCCGTGGCTGAACGTGCGGCCCGAGGTGGCCGCGGCGCTGCTGCGTGCCGTCGCGCGGCGCCTGCGCAGGACCAACGACCAGATGTCCGACCTCGTGTTCTCGGACGTTCCCGGTCGTGTCGCCCGTGCGCTCCTCGACCTCTCCCGGCGCTTCGGGGTGCAGTCGGAGGAGGGCATCCACGTGGTGCACGACCTCACGCAGGAGGAGCTGGCCCAGCTGGTCGGCGCGTCTCGGGAGACCGTCAACAAGGCGCTGGCGGACTTCGCCCAGCGGGGATGGCTGCGGCTGGAGGCCCGTGCGGTGATTCTGCTGGACGTGGAGCGGCTGGCCAAGCGGTCGCGCTGACCCGGGCGCAGGCCCGGTAGCGGCGCAGGCCCGGTTTCAGGCATAGGTCCGGTTTCAGGCATAGGTCCGGTAGCACGTCGATGGGGGTTCGTCTCGTTCGCGGGACGGGCCCCATCACTTTTCGCCCCGCCGCGTTTCGCCCGCGCCGCCCTTACCCATTCCGTCCCCAGGGGCTGCCGCCCCTTCGGCCCCGCTCCTTGGACCCGGCCCGCTCGCGCCGCCCTCACGGCGCTCCGCCCCGGACCCGCCAGGGGCGCCGCGCCCCCGCACCCCGTAAACGACCTGCCCCCGCCCGCCCCTCGGGGCACAGTGGTTGTATGGCCGAAACAGGGCGTCGAAGAGGGCTGGACAGCCGGGGGTACATCGAGCGGGAGGGGTCGCTCGGACGGGTGCCCGGAGCGTTCCGGGCGGTGGTGGCGGTGGCTCGGGACCAGGTTCTCAGCATGCTCGCGGCGCGACTGCACAGTGCGTACCTGTACGGGTCGATTCCTCGGGGGACGGCTCGTCCCGGGCGAAGTGACCTCGATCTGCTGGTGGCGTTGCGCGAGGAGCCCACGGAGGCGGACCGGGCGGAGACGCGCGTGCTGGACGAGACGCTGGACAAGGAGTTCCCGCAGATCGACGGGGCCAGGACGCTGCTGGTCAGCCGGGCGCGGGTGCTCAGCGACCTGGAGCGGTACGACCTGGGCTGGTTCGTGGCCTGTCTGTGCACTCCGCTGCTCGGCGAGGACCTGGCGGAGGATCTGCCGCGCTACCGGCCCGACTCCCTCCTCGCCCGCGAGACCAACGGCGACCTCGCGCTGCACCTGCCTCGCTGGCGTGAGCGGATAGCGGAGGCCTCCACCGACGAGGCCCGGCGGTCACTGGTCCGGGGTTACTCCCGTCGGCTCGTCCGCACCGGGTTCACCCTCGTCATGCCTCGCTGGAACGGCTGGACCAGCGATCTGCGGGAGATGGCGGAGGCGTTCGGCGAGTACTACCCCGAGCGCGCCGCACAGATGCGTACGGCGGCGGTCGCCGCGTACGAGCCGGGTGCCGTGTCGGGCGGGCCCGTCGCCCACGCCGCCGTCCTGCGGTCGTACGTGGACGACCTCGGGCCCTGGCTGGCCGAGGAGTACGCACGCGTGCACGGCGTCAAAACGCCGCGCCCCGGAGATCGGTGAGGTCCCGAACGGGCCGCTGAGCGCAGGCTCAGGATCAGATCAGGCCGTGCTCCGACAGGTACTCCAGCTGTGCCCGTACGGACAGCTCCGCCGCCGGCCACAGGGAGCGGTCGACGTCCGCGTAGACGTGGGCGACGACGTCACCGGGGGCGCGGTGACCGTTCTCGACCGCTGTCTCGACCTGGGCGAGGCGGTGGGCGCGGTGGGCGAGGTAGAACTCGACGGCGCCCTGGGCGTCCTCCAGGACGGGGCCGTGACCCGGGAGGACGGTGTGGACGCCGTCGTCGACCGTGAGGGACCTGAGACGTCGGAGGGAGTCGAGATAGTCCCCGAGGCAGCCGTCGGGGTGGGCCACGACCGTCGTACCGCGCCCCAGGACGGTGTCGCCCGTCAGGACGGCCTGATCGGCCGGGAGATGGAAGCACAGCGAGTCGGCGGTGTGGCCGGGGGTGGGTACGACGCGGAGCTCCAGGCCGCCCACCGAGATGACGTCGCCCGCGCCCAGCCCTTCGTCGCCCAGCCGCAGCGCCGGATCGAGGGCCCGTACGTGCGTCCTGGTCAGCTCGGCGAAGCGCGCGGCGCCCTCCGCGTGGTCCGGGTGTCCGTGCGTGAGCAGGGTCAGCGCGACCCGTTTGCCGGCCTGCTCCGCGGTGTCGACGACGTGGCGCAGATGACGGTCGTCCAGCGGACCGGGGTCGATCACGACCGCCGACTCGGAGTCCGGCTCGGCCACGATCCAGGTGTTGGTCCCGTCCAGCGTCATCACGGACGCGTTCGGCGCGAGGACGTTGACCGCGCGCGCGGTGGCGGGCCCGGAGAGAACCCCACCCCTCGGCTGGCCCGGAAGGGCTGCTGCGTCGGTCATACGGGGTCTCCGGCGGAGGGGATGCGCTTGGTGAACTCGTCGTGGCCGGGCCAGGTGAGGACGACGTCGTCGGTGTCGTCGTCCAGGCGGGCCTGTGCCAGGACGGGGGTCAGGTCGCGGGCGGGCGCGGCGGCGAGGGCGGCGGCGGCCGTGTCGTACACCGTGAGCTGGCGCAGGGTCGCGATGGTGGGGGGCATCATCAACAGCTCCCCCTTGCCGTAGCCGTCGGCCGCGTCCCGGGGGCGGATCCACACCGTGCGGTCGGCCTCCGTGGAGGCGTTGCGGGTGCGCTGGCCCTGCGGAAGGGCCGCGACGAAGAACCACGTGTCATAGCGGCGGGACTCGAACTCGGGCGTGATCCAGCGGGTCCAGGCGCCGAGGAGGTCGGAGCGCAGGACCAGCCCCCGACGGTCCAGGAACTCCGCGAAGGACAGGTCGCGGGCGGCCACCGCCGCGCGGTCCGCCTCCCAGTCGTCAGCCGTGGTGTCGCCCACCACCGTGTCGGGGGTGGGGCCGGCGAGCAGGACGCCCGCCTCCTCGTACGTCTCGCGGACGGCCGCGCAGACGATCGCCTGGGCGTCCGCCCCGTCGACGCCGAGCCGGGACGCCCACCACGCGCGCGTGGGGCCCGCCCAGCGGATCTGGTGGTCGTCGTCGCGCGGGTCCACGCCGCCGCCCGGATACGCGTACGCGCCTCCGGCGAAGGCCATGGAGGCGCGTCTGCGCAGCATGTGCACGACCGGCGTGTCGGCCGTGTCCTTGAGCAGCATGACGGTGGCGGCCCGCCTGGGGGTCACCGGTGTCAACGTGCCGGCCGCGAGAGCGCGGATACGGTCCGGCCACTCGGGTGGGTACCACTGCCCGTTCGCCATGGGCGGAGGCTAACCCGTTACAGGCGGATGTTCGAGTGAGTCTCCGCGATCTTGTCGGTACGGCCCGTGGCTACGCGCTCGTGAGCTCCACCTGGATCTCCACCTCGACCGGCGCGTCCAACGGCAGCACCGCCACGCCGACCGCACTGCGCGCGTGGACGCCCTTGTCGCCGAAAACGGCGCCCAGGAGCTCGCTCGCGCCGTTCAGCACAGCGGGCTGGCCCGTGAAGTCCGCCGCCGAGGCCACGAAGCCCACGACCTTCACCACGCGCGCGACCCGGTCCAGGTCACCCGCCACGGACTTGACGGCGGCGAGGGCGTTCAGCGCGCAGGTGCGGGCGAGCTCCTTGGCCTCCTCGGGGGTGACTTCGGCACCGACCTTGCCGGTGACGGGCAGCTTGCCGTCCACCATGGGCAGCTGCCCGGCGGTGTACACGTACACCCCGGTCCGTACGGCCGGCTGGTACGCGGCGAGCGGCGGGACCACCTCGGGCAGGCTCAGCCCGAGTTCCGCGAGCCTGGCCTCGACGGCGCTCACGGCTTCGGCCGCTTCAGGTAGGCCACCAGCTGCTCGGGGTTGTTCGGCCCGGGTACGACCTGGACGAGCTCCCAGCCGTCCTCGCCCCAGGTGTCCAGAATCTGCTTCGTGGCGTGGACGAGCAGCGGCACAGTTGCGTATTCCCACTTGGTCATGCGGCCGACCCTATCCGCTGCCCGGCCCCTGTCCGCCACGGGTTCCGCCGCTCCCCGGGGCGGGTGGGACGGCCGGGATGGCCCGCGGCCGGCAGTCCGAGAGGAGACAGGTTGTCCACAGCCCCCCGCGTATGCCGCGCGCGAACTGGTTAGGCTCGAATACGTGAGCAGGCTCCAGGTCGTCAGCGGCAAGGGCGGGACCGGAAAGACCACGGTCGCCGCCGCACTCGCGCTCGCCCTCGCGACCGAGGGGAAACGCACCCTCCTGGTCGAGGTCGAGGGCAGACAGGGCATCGCGCAACTCTTCGAGGCGGAGGCACTGCCGTACGAGGAGCGGAAGATCGCGGTGGGTCCCGGGGGCGGGGAGGTGTACGCGCTGGCCATCGACCCCGAACTGGCCCTGTTGGACTACCTCCAGATGTTCTACAAGCTCGGCGGTGCCGGGCGGGCCCTGAAGAAGCTCGGCGCCATCGACTTCGCCACCACCATCGCGCCCGGCCTCCGGGACGTGCTGCTGACCGGCAAGGCCTGCGAGGCGGTGCGCCGCAAGGAGAAGAGCGGACGGTTCACGTACGACCACGTGGTGATGGACGCCCCGCCCACCGGGCGCATCACCCGCTTCCTGAACGTGAACGACGAGGTGGCGGGGCTCGCCAAGATCGGCCCCATACACAATCAGGCTCAGGCCGTCATGCGGGTCCTGAAGTCTCCCGAGACGGCCGTGCACCTGGTGACGCTCCTTGAGGAGATGCCCGTCCAGGAGACGGCGGACGGCATCGCCGAGCTGCGTGCCGCGAAGCTGCCGGTGGGACGGATCATCGTCAACATGGTGCGGCCCGAGGTGCTGGACGCCGACGAGGTGGAGTTCGCGCGCGCGGTGCCGCGTACGGACGTCGCCAGGTCGCTGTCCACGGCCGGCCTGGGCGGCGCGCGGCGCGGCGGCAAGGCCGAGCGTCTGGTGGAGCCGCTGCTCGCGCAGGCCGAGGAGTACGCCGAGCGGTACACCCTGGAGCACGAACAGCGGGGCGTACTGGGCGAGCTGGGCCTGCCGCGCCATGAACTGCCGCTGCTCGCCGAGGGAATGGACCTGGCGGGCCTGTACGAACTGGCCACGGAACTGCGTCAGCAAGGGATCTCATGACTCCGGACCCGGCCGCCACGCCCGACTCGGCCCACGCGCACGACGCCCACCGTGCGATCAGCGCTCCCCGGCTCCTCGCGGTCGACCCGCTGCTCGACGACCCCGAGACCCGCATCGTCGTGTGCTGCGGCGCGGGCGGTGTGGGCAAGACGACCACGGCGGCGGCCCTCGGGCTGCGGGCCGCCGAGCGCGGGCGCAAGGTGGTCGTGCTCACCATCGACCCGGCCCGGCGGCTCGCCCAGTCCATGGGCATCGACTCGCTGGACAACACCCCGCGGCGCGTGAAGGGCGTCGACGGGGACGGCGAACTGCACGCCATGATGCTCGACATGAAGCGCACCTTCGACGAGATCGTCGAGGCGCACGCGGACCCCGACCGGGCCTCCGCGATCCTGAACAACCCCTTCTACCAGTCCCTCTCGGCGGGCTTCGCGGGCACGCAGGAGTACATGGCGATGGAGAAGCTGGGCCAGCTGCGGGCCCGGGACGAGTGGGACCTGATCGTCGTCGACACCCCTCCGTCCCGCTCGGCGCTGGACTTCCTGGACGCCCCCAAGCGGCTCGGCTCGTTCCTGGACGGCAAGCTGATCCGTGTTCTGCTGGCGCCCGCGAAGGTCGGCGGGCGGGCCGGCATGAAGTTCCTGAACGTCGGCATGTCGATGATGACGGGCGCACTGGGCAAGCTGCTCGGCGGTCAACTGCTGAAGGACGTACAGACGTTCGTGGCCGCCATGGACTCCATGTTCGGCGGCTTCCGTACGCGCGCGGACGCCACGTACAAGCTGCTCCAGGCGCCTGGCACGGCCTTTCTGGTGGTGGCCGCGCCGGAGCGGGACGCGCTGCGGGAGGCGGCGTACTTCGTGGAGCGGCTGGCGGCGGAGGGCATGCCGCTGGCCGGGCTGGTGCTCAACCGGGTCCACGACAGCGGCGCGGCCCACCTGTCCGCCGAGCGCGCGCTCGCCGCCGCGGAAAATCTTGACGAGCCCCGCATTGTGGATCATATGGACGGGAAAGCAGTTCGTAACTCTCCCGACGCGTACGACAGTTCAGAATCTCCTGCAACGACCGGCGCCCAGGACGGCTCCCCGGACCCGGGCCAAGCCCCGGACCAGACCGTGGAACAACTCACGTCAGGCCTGTTGAGGCTGCACGCCGAGCGGATGCGGCTGCTCTCCCGCGAGCAGCGCACACGCGACCGCTTCACCGCGCTTCATCCCGAGGTGGCCGTGGCCGAAGTGGCCGCGCTGCCCGGTGACGTCCACGACCTGGCGGGTCTGCGGGACATCGGGGACCGGCTCGCGACCCCGAGCCCGGAGCAGCTGCCCACCTCCGAGGAATGACCACTCCGAGAAATGACCGATGGCCGAGGACTCCGACTGGCGACGACTGACTGAGGATCGGTCGATCGATCCGTGGCCCGACGACCGATCCCACGCCCCGGGGCACCCGAAGAGCCGGCACACCTGCCCGACGCGCCGACACCTCAAGGGCGCCCTCGACGAACGTGGCCCGGTAGGGGCCTCGTCCTCAGCTCACCGCCGCGTAGTTCTCGTACATCTCGTCATCGTCGAGCGGCAGGATGCCCGCGCCACGCTCGTACTCCGTGCGCGCGGTCTCCAGCAGCCTGCGCCACGACGTGACGGTCGGACGCCTGCGCAGCAGCGCGCGGCGCTCACGCTCCGTCATTCCTCCCCACACGCCGAACTCAACACGGTTGTCCAACGCGTCCGCCAGGCACTCCGTGCGCACCGGGCACCCGGTGCACACCGCCTTAGCCCTGTTCTGCGCTGCTCCTTGAACGAACAGTTCATCCGGATCGGTAGTGCGACAGGCAGCCTGCGCACTCCAGTCGGTTACCCAGCCCATACCGGCGCCGTCCTCTCCCGAATCGAGGCTCCCCCACGGCGGCAGCGGCATATTCACCGCCGCCAGTTGAGGACGTTACGGAAGGTGGGCACAGCGCAACACCCCCTTCGGGCCCAATCTTGAATGGCCCGAACGGACTATGCGTAAGCGACAGATCACCCGTGGGAGTGACCTGAGGACATAGGTGACTATCCCGCCAGAACGGGACAGTTGACATGCGTCACAACGGACACCGAATGACACACGAGGCAGATTCGGACACGGATCCGGAAAAAAATCGAAAGAACGTCAGAACGTTTCGGGCTCGCCGGACGTACTTGATACAAGGGCCTATGGCTGTGACAGTTGAGAGCAGCTTAGGCCAAGGCCTGCGCGCGTGTCCGGCGATTGAGAACGTAGACAGTCGTTCACGTTCCTTCTTTCTCGCGCCCTCGTGCCGGTGTTCCCGCCCGCCTCCATGCGACGCGTCCGCCGAGGGCCGGGGCAGCACGAAGTCGGCGGCCGGCCCCATAGCGGCGCGGATGTCACGATCCGGCACCCAAACCCTTCAGACCCACCTGCTCCTTCGGAACGCCCAGCACTACGGATTAGGCTGCCTCCATGGCAAACAAGCGCTCGGGTGGTGGTCTGTCCCCCACACAGCAGGCCGCCAAGTTCCTCGGTGTCAGCGTGCTCGCGGGAGCCGTCATGGCGGGCATCGCGCTGCCCGCGATCGGCGCTCTGGGTCTGGCTGCCAAGGGTTCGGCCGAGGGATTCGACGAGCTCCCGGCCAACCTCAAGCAGCCGCCGCTGAGTCAGCGCACCACCATCCTGGACAGCAAGGGCGACTCGATCGCCACGGTGTACAGCCGCGACCGTACGGTGGTCGACCTCAAGGCCATCTCGCCGTACATGCAGAAGGCGATCATCGCCATCGAGGACGCCCGGTTCTACCAGCACGGCGCGGTCGACCTGAAGGGCGTGCTGCGCGCGCTCAACCGGAACGCCCAGGACGGCGGCGTCACCGAGGGCGCTTCCACACTGACGCAGCAGCTGGTGAAGAACGTCGCGGTGGAGGAGGCCGGTGACGACCCGACGCTGGTCGCCCAAGCCACCCAGCAGACCATCGGCCGCAAGATCCGCGAGCTGAAGTACGCGATCCAGCTCGAAGAGGAACTCAGCAAGAAGCAGATCCTTGAGAACTACCTGAACATCACGTTCTTCGGCCAGCAGGCCTACGGCGTCGAGGCCGCCTCCCAGCGGTACTTCTCCAAGTCCGCGAAGGACCTGGACGTCGAGGAGGCCGCACTCCTCGCCGGCATCGTGCAGTCGCCCAGCCGGTACGACCCGGTCAACGACCCGCAGGAGGCCACGGAGCGGCGCAACATCGTGCTGCAGCGCATGGCCGAGGTCGGCGACATCTCGCGGGCGGAGGCCGACAAGGCCAGGAAGAAGCCGCTCGGCCTGGACATCAGCAAGCCGAAGAACGGCTGCATCACGGCCGTGAAGGGCGCGGGCTTCTTCTGCGACTACGTGCGAGAGGTGTTCCTGAACGACCCGGTCTTCGGCAAGACCAAGGAGGACCGGGCCAAGATCTGGAACCAGGGCGGTCTGACGATCCGGACGACGATGGACCCGCAGGCCCAGAAGTCGGTCCAGACCTCCGTGAAGCGGCACGTCAACCAGACGGACGACGTGGCCACCGCCGCCACCATCGTGGAACCCGGCACGGGCGAGATCCTCGCCATGGGCCAGTCGAGGCCGTACGGGCTCGACACCAAGAAGAACGAGACGTCGATCAACCTCTCGGTCGACGAGTCCATGGGCGGGGGCGCGGGCTACCAGCCCGGTTCGACGTTCAAACCGTTCGTCGCCGCGGCCGCACTCGAGGACGGCATGTCCCCGACAAAGTCGTACTCCGCGCCGTACGAGATGGAGTACCCGAGCCCGATCTCGGTCTGCGGCGGCAAGAACTGGGTGAACACCGACGGTACGAAGCTCACCAACGAGAACGAGTCCGAGGTCGGCCCGTACTCGATGAAGAAGGCGACCGCGCTGTCGGTCAACACCTACTTCGTGCAGATGATCGCGGACATCGGCATCTGCCCCGTGACGAAGATGGCCGGGAAGATGGGCGTCGAGCGGGCCGACGGCGGCAAGATCGGCCAGAACCCGTCGATCGCGCTGGGCACCCAGGAGATGTCCCCGCTGACCATGGCGAACGCGTACGCGACCTTCGCCTCGCGCGGGATGTACTGCACGCCGGTCGCCATCGAGTCCATCACCCAGCGGGTCGGCGGGAAGTCGAAGTCGCTGGAAGTGCCGAAGTCGACGTGCTCGCGCGCGATGTCCGAGAACACCGCCGACACCATCAACACCCTGCTCAGGGGCGTGGTCGAGGACGGTACGGGTACGGAGGCCGGCCTCGGCAGCCGCGCCAGCGCCGGTAAGACGGGTACGACGGACTTCCGTTACGCGGCCTGGTTCGTCGGCTACACCCCGAACATGGCCGGCGCCGTCTGGGTCGGTGACCCCGCGCACAAGCGCCGCATGGTGAACATCACCATCGGCGGCGAGTGGCACAGCAAGGTCTTCGGCGGCCAGGTCCCGGGCCCGATCTGGCGCGACATGATGTCCGGCGCGCTGGAGGGCAAGCCCGGCCCCGACTTCAACTACGTCCGCATCCCCGACGACCGTCCGGCGGACCCCGGCCGTGGGAACGACGACAACGGCAACGGGGGGAACGAAGACGACAACGGCAACGGCGATGACGGGTTCTTCGGCGGCACCGTC
The DNA here is from genome assembly GCF_037201975.1 of Streptomyces sp. TG1A-60. Taxonomy (NCBI): domain Bacteria; kingdom Bacillati; phylum Actinomycetota; class Actinomycetes; order Kitasatosporales; family Streptomycetaceae; genus Streptomyces; species Streptomyces sp. TG1A-60. Next base: position 3,709,890 of record NZ_CP147520.1, read on the forward strand.
GGCGGCACCTTCCCGACCCCGGAGTTCTCGATCCCGGAGGGCTGGATCCGCGGCCAGTCGAACGGCGGGAACAACGGGAACGGCAACGGTGGCGGCTTCGGGTGACACTCGCCGGAGGCACTGAAGTGCTGAAGTGCTGAGGTGCTACGGGTGCTGAGTTCCTGCTGAGGCACTGAGGGTGCTGAAGATGCTGACGTCTGCACGGATACGGCGGTGGCGGCGCTCCCCCGAAAGAGGGGCGCCGCCACCGCCGTATCGCTGGGAGGTGCCCGTACCGCCGTGGCCTGCCGGGGAGGGGCGATCAGCCCCCCGCGAGCTGCTGCTTGACGACGGCGGCGACGCGGCCCCCCTCGGCCAGACCGGCCACCTTCGGGTTGACGATCTTCATGACCTGGCCCATCGCTCGCGGACCCTCGGCGCCGGCTGCCCGCGCCTCCTCGACGGCCTGGACGACGATCTGCTTCAGCTCCTCGTCGGACAACTGCTTGGGCAGGTACTCGGCGAGGATCTCTCCCTCCGCCTTCTCCCGCTCCGCCGACTCGGGACGACCGCCCTGGGCGAAGGCGTCCGCGGCCTCGCGGCGCTTCTTCGCCTCCTTGGTGATCACCTTGAGCACCTCGTCGTCGGAGAGCTCGCGCTTCTCCTTGCCCGCGACCTCCTCCTTGGTGATCGCGGTGAGCGTCAGCCGGAGCGTCGAGGAGCGGAGCCCATCGCGCTCCTTGATCGCGGCGTTGAGGTCTTCCTGCAGCTTCGACTTGAGCGTGGTCATGACGTCGATTGTCGCAGGTGTGGCGCGGGAAGCGCGCCTTGATTTCGCCGGTGTGCGCGGAGCGGGGCGGGACTGAGGGGTGGAGCCGGAGTCGGTTGTCCACAGGGTGAGTTGACGTTCGCCGGTGGTGGCCGGTGGTTCTCCACAGGCCTTCGCCCGGGCTCGGCGTGGTCTGACACGATGGAGACATGCGAGCGCGATACGGAGTACCTCTGGGGATGGCGGCGGCCGGTGCCGCCGGTGTGTTGTACGCGGCGGGTTTCGAGGCCCGCTCCTTCCGGCTGCGGCGGTTGACGGTGCCGGTGCTGCCACCGGGCGTGCGCCCTCTGCGCATACTCCAGGTCTCCGACATCCACATGGTGAGCGGACAGCGCAAGAAGCAGCGCTGGCTGCGTTCTCTGGCCGGGCTGCGCCCCGACTTCGTGATCAACACCGGGGACAACCTCTCCGACCCCGAGGGTGTCCCGGAGGTGCTGGACGCACTGGGCCCGCTGATGGAGTTCCCGGGGGCGTACGTCTTCGGCTCGAACGACTACTACGGCCCGAGGCTGCGCAACCCCGCCCGGTATCTCCTGGAGAAGGCCCATGGCCGCCACGGTCTGAACGGCAACAGGCCGGTGGTCGGCGCCATCCACAACCCGTGGGAGGACCTGAGGGACGGCTTCGACGGGGCGGGCTGGCTCAACCTCACCAACACCCGCGGCACGCTGAAGATCGAGGGCATGTCGATCGAGCTCACCGGCGTCGACGACCCACACATCAAGCGCGACCGCTACGCCCACGTGGCCGGCGGCCCGTCCGACTCCGCCGACCTCTCCCTGGGCGTCGTCCACGCCCCCTACCTGCGCTCCCTCGACGCGTTCACCGCAGACGGCTACCCCCTCATCCTCGCCGGCCACACCCACGGCGGCCAGCTCTGTATCCCGTTCTACGGCGCCCTCGTCACCAACTGCGACCTCGACACGGACCGCGTGAAGGGCCTCTCCACGCATACGGCCGACGGCCACACGGCGTACCTGCACGTCTCAGCCGGCTGCGGGACGAACCGCTACACACCGGTGAGGTTCGCTTGCCCGCCGGAGGCTTCGCTGCTGACGTTGGTGGGGCGGGAGGGGTAGGGCTCTCGCCGGGGGCGGGGGACGTTCGTGCGGGGGCGGGGCGGGTGCGGGGCCGCCCTGCCAGGGGTGCTGAGGGGTGGAGCGGCCCGACGGGGGTGTGGGTCGCACCCGAGGAACTTCCTCTCGACACCCTCCGTGCGGATCATCCCGGATAGCCCGTTTCGGCGGGTCGTCTTAGCGTGAGCGCATGACCTCACCGATACCCAGGGACATCCCCGATCTGCCCGCGCTCTCGGGCATCCCCGCGCCGGTGACGTCCGCCGTGCCCACTGCGGCGGTGGTGGCACCGGCACGACGCCCATTGACAGCGGCATACCGCGCCCTGGTCGCGCTGGCGGCGGCAGCGGCCGTGGTGATCGAGATGGAGCTGGGCAGCCCCCTGCGCGCCTTCAGCCATTTCTCGGTCCAGAGCACGGCCCTGGTGGCACTGGTCTTCGCCGTCACCTCCCGCCGCGCATGGTCGGCTCGCCGCCCCCTGCCGCCCCTGGTGACGAGCGGCACGGTCCTGTACGCCATGATCACGGTCCTGGTGTACCACGTGCTTCTGACAAAGGACCCGGCAGCCTTCTCCATGACGCTGGCGCCGTCGGGTGCCGCAGCCGACCCCACCGGCTGGCAAGCGACAACGAACCTGGCCTTCCACACGGCGCTCCCCCTCGCGGTGGTCGCGGACTGGCTTCTCCTGACCCGCCCGTCCCCGCCACGCCTGGGCCACGCGGCGGCCTGGCTGCTGTACCCGATGGCGTTCCTGGCGTTCACGCTGGGCCGGGCCGCCCTGCTGGCCCCCGACTGGCCCACGCCGTACCTCTACCCGTTCCTGGACGTCGACCGTCACGGCTACAAGAGCGTCCTCGGCAACGCCCTCCTCCTGGGCCTCGCCTTCTACGCCCTCGCCCTCCTCCTCGTCGCCGTCGACCACCTGCGCCCCGACCCCGTACACCCTCGCCGGGGCCGCCTCGACCGCCTCGACCGCCTCGACCGCCGCCGGAAAACCGGATTTCGTCTCCAGCCACCCGTGGGCTAAAGTAAGCGACGTCGCCGCGACAGGCAGCGACAATCGGGGTGTAGCGCAGCTTGGCAGCGCGCTTCGTTCGGGACGAAGAGGTCGTGGGTTCAAATCCCGCCACCCCGACAGAGAAACATCAGGGCAAGGGCATGATCCTCGTTGAGGATCATGCCCTTCCTGCTTGCCTGGAGATCGTTTGGGAGAAAACCAGGAGAAGATCTTGGTCGGCTTCTCCCAGAGGGTCAGTGCCTGAGCCGACCGAGGCACGTCGGCTCAAGTGGCTCGGGCCTGCGCGTTCGCGAATCCGACCGGCCATAAGGACCGCCTGGGCCAGGTCGCGTCGCAGGTACACGTGTGCTGTTCTGGAAGCAGCCACAGGAGGCAACACCGATGCGTCGCAGCCGGACTTCCGCCTTCGTACCCACCCGGTCGCCCGCCCCCACCGGAGCGGGCGGGGGGTTGCTGCCCACGCGAGATCTTGCGGCCGCCTGGTTCCTCGTCGTCCTGATCGCGGTGCCCGCCTGGGCGCTGACGATCGGACAGGCCCAGGACATGGGGGTCGAGCCCGGCACCATGGGGATGGCGCTGCCCCTGTTCCTGCTGCTCTGGGTGACGATGATGGCGGCCATGATGCTGCCGTCCATGGCGCCGGTGGCCATCACCTGGGTGCGAGGCATCGGACGGCAGTCCTCGGGCTGGACCCGGGCCGCCCGCTCCATCGAGTTCGTGGGCGGATATCTGTTGGTGTGGACGGCCTTCGGACTGCTCGCCTACGCGGCCCTGGCCTTTACCGGCGGCTTGGTGGACGACCATCCGACCGCCGGACGCTGGATCGGCTCGATCGCCTTCCTGCTGGCTGGCCTCTACCAACTCGGTCCCCTCAAGCACGTCTGCCTACGGCACTGCCGCGACCCTCTGAGCCATCTGGTGCGCTATGCCGGCTTCCGGCGACCGGCCCGCGACCTGCGGGTGGGTGTCCACCACGGCGCCTACTGTGTCGGCTGCTGCGCCGGACTGATGGTCGTCCTCATCCCGCTCGGCGTGATGAACGTGGCGGCGATGGCCGGACTGGCCTTGGTGATCTTCATGGAGAAGCTGTGGTCCCGGGGCTTGCTTCTCACCAGCGTCGTGGGCGTCGCCTTCCTCGTCCTGGCCCTGCTCGCCCCGTTTCAGGACTGGCTGCTGCCGGGGCTGCAGGGCTCGATGCCGTCAATGGACGGCATGTGATCACCCCTATACGTGCCAGGTCAGTTCCCTGGCGCTCCCGCCGACTCGTCAGAGGTGGGTCCGCTCGATGAGCGGCTCGGCGCCGCTGCCCACCACAGAAGCGATTGCCGACGCGGACCGGTTTCCAGACCGGGACGTGAGGTGCAAGCTGGAGGGGAGGCCACTCTCCCGATCCCGGGAGCGGGCTCGGGATACGCGGTCTCGCCATTCCGAGTGAGCTCTTTCGGGCCCGGCAGGAGAGAAGCGAGATGACAGAACAGACCACCACCGTTACGCGCTGGCACCTGGCCGGCGACTGGTTCGACGTGTGCAAGTGCGCCATACCCTGCCCCTGCACGTTCGCGCAGCCCCCGACCTACGGTGACTGCGAAGGCGTACTGGTCTGGCACATCCGGGAAGGCAACTTCGGCGACGTACAGCTCGACGATCTCAACGTCCTGATGCTCGGCTCCTTCGAGGGCAACCCGTGGGCCGGCACGCATACCGATCCGTATGCCGCGGTCTTCCTCGACGAACGCGCCGACGACCAGCAGCGGGCTGCACTCGGGGCCGTCTTCGGCGGTGAGGCGGGCGGATGGCCAGCACAGTTCGGGGAGATGTTCCACCCCGAGATGCGTGGCATGGACATCGCCCCCATCCACGTGGAGATCGACGAGGACCTTGCCACCTGGCGAGCCGAGATCCCAGGCCGTGTCACGGCGACCGCCGAGGCTCTCACCGGCCCGACCACCCCGAACAGCGCACGCGTCCAGGTCCACAACGCCCCGGGCGCCGAAGTGGGGCCGGGCCAGATCGCCACGTGGGGCCGGGCCACCGTCGACCGCGCCGACGCATTCGGCTTCTCCTGGGAACGCTCCGGCAAATCGAGCAAGTACTTCCCATTCGACTGGAGCGGCCCTGGCTGAAGAGCCGGCTGCCCGGCCTGGTTGCGTACGACGGACAGCCTGTGACTCACTTGGCCCCTCTGGGCTGAGCTGCACCGCAGTCCGAGCCCATCGCAGGACGCCAGTACTGCCCCGCGCTGGGAGAGATCTGAGAGAAGATCTTGGTCGGGTTCTCCCACGGGGTGGGGGTGAGGTCGTCTGAAGTGCGGCGGCTGAGGGCACTCGGACCTGCGCGTTCGCGAATCCAGCCCTGTAGTCGGCCGGGAACACCATGCCCGCCCGCCTCAACCGCCCTTAGTGGTCGACGCTCGAAGTCCTTCGGGGGTTGATGACGCAGCGGAACGGGCGGAGGATTCTTCCTGCCGACGGATTGCGTGTCGGTCGAGCCGGACCAGCAGTTCGTCCAGGTCGGAGGTGGTGAACCTCCACTGGAACGGCTGTGCCGTGGCGTTGTAGCGGTCTTCGAATGCTCGGAGCCGATCCCGGACCTCGCTGAGGTCGGTGAAGTCATTGGGCGAGACGACCTTGCGTTGGACGATCGAGAAGAAGATCTCGATCTGGTTCGTCCAGGAGGCGTGCACGGGGGTGTGGACCATGGCAGCGTTCGGAAATGCCCTGGTGAGGCGGTCTATGGCCTTCTTCCCCGGTGGGAGGAGCCGTTGTCGACGATCCAGAAGACGCGTCTGGCACTGGCGTAGGGTTCGGTGGTCATGACCTGGCTGACCAGCTTCATGAACGGCACGATGCCGGTCTTGGGTTCGCAGCGGCCGAAGGCACGGGCGCGGTGGACGTCGTAGGCGGCCAGGTAGGCCAACGCGCCGCCGCGGTCGTATTCGTGGTTGACGCGCATCGCCCGGGCCTGCCCGGGTGCCAGGGTCGGGTGGCAGCGGCAGCGCGCCTGGATGGAAGTCTTCTCGTCCGCGGAGATCACGTACTCGTCCGCGCCCAGTGGGGTGCCGTCGAAGGTGCGGGCGTACAGGTCCAGCACGCGCGCCGCCTTGGGCCGGAAGGCGGGGTCGCGCACGAAGATCCAGGACTGGTACTGCCACGGCTTGAGCGCATCCTGCTTGAGCCAGCGCCGCACGGTGGAAGTGGAGATCGACCCGGCGATGGACCGGTCGACCACCTCCCGGGCCAGCTCCGGACACGACCAGCGCGACAGCGGGGTCCCGGTCTCGGCGGGTAACTGACAGGCCAGCGCCTTGACCTCCGCGACCTGTAACGCGGTGAACGAGGCCGGCCGACCGGACCGCTTGCGGTCGGCGAGGGCGGGCAGGCCACCGGTGGCGAACCTGCCCCGCCAGGTGCGCACCGTGTCCACATGCAGCCGCGTCTGCTCGGATATCCGCGCATTGGAACCCTCACGGGCAGCCAGCAGCACGATTGTTGCGCGCTGCCGGGCTTGATGCGGGGTCTTGTGACCGTAGGCCATCTTCTTGAGCCGTGGCGCTCGGAGGCGGTCAAGGTGAGCGACACGGCTCGGGCGGGTGTGTCCAGTAGACGGCTGATCCAGTTTTTGTAGGGGTCAGTTGGCGGCCGGGGTGAGCCGGCCTTCGAAGGCGATCTGGAAGGCGTTCAGGGGCGCCTTCCAGCGCATGGTCCATCGCTTGCGGCCCTTGCCGGTCGGGTCCAGGCTCATCAGCGCCATGTAGACGCACTTCATGGCCGCGGCCTCGTTGGGAAAGTGGCCGCGGGCGCGAACGGCCTTGCGGATGCGGGCGTTGACGGACTCGATCGCATTCGTCGAGCAGATGACCTTGCGGATCTCGACGTCGAAGGAGAGGAAGGGCACGAACTCGGCCCAGGCGTTCTCCCAGAGCCGGATGACCGCCGGGTACTTCTTGCCCCAGGCTTCCTGGAACTCGCTGAACCGCTCGGTCGCGGCGTTCTCGTTCGGTGCCGTGTAGACGGGCTTCAACGCCTTGGCGATCTTGTCCCAGTCCTGGCGGGCCGCGTGCCGGAAGGAGTTCCGCAGCAGGTGAACGACGCAGGTCTGCACAATCGTTCGAGGCCAGACGGCCTCCACCGCCTCGGGCAGGCCCTTCAGTCCGTCGCAGACCAGCATCAGGACATCGTCGACGCCCCTGTTCTTCAGGTCCGTGAACACGCTCAGCCAGTACTTCGCGCCCTCGCCCCCGTCGCCTGCCCAGATCCCCAGGATGTCGCGGTGGCCCTCGGCGGTCACGGCCATGACGACGTAGATCGGACGGTTCGCCACCTGCCCGTCCCGGATCTTGGTTCTGTCGACGATCTTGTGATCCGGACGGTTCAGACTCACCGTGCGAGTAGGACGCGTTTGCGTAGGAGATCGAGGCTGGCCCTGCCGAACATCTGGCGTTTCAGCATCTTCAGCCGGTTGATGTTGCCTTCGACGGTGCCGGAACTGTGTGGCAGGGACAGTCCGTTGCGGACGGCGTCGAAGTCGCGGCGGAGGTTGCGGGCGAAGCCCGCGAGCGGGGTCAGCGTGTCTTGCTCAGCGTTGGTGATCCAGTCTTCGAGGCGGTCGCCGTGGCGTCCGGTCATCATCGCGGCGAACTTCCTGACGTGGAGGGTGAGCCGGTCGAGCTCGGGATCCCGTTTGCGTAGGCGGTGGAGCTTGTCGGCGTCCTCGTCCCGCAGGTGCTCGGGGTGGGTCATGATCCAGGAGGTGACCTCGCGGACCGATGGCGGCTTGGGGCCGGGGACGGGTGCATGTCCGCGCCCGGTTCGGTAGCGCCGCAGATGACGCTGGACGGCCAACTCGCCACCTGGATAGCCCAGTTGTTGGATCTCGCGGTAGAGCTGGGCGGCGTTTCTGACACCTTCGTTCCAGCGCCGGTGCAGGTGGCCGACGTACGGATCGACGATATGCGCCCGTTGCAGGCTCTTGGCGACGACTTCGTCCGCGGAGCGGGCGTTGACCAGCTTGCGGACGGTGGCTTGGTGCAGCCCGAGTTTCCGGCCGATCGCCGCCTTGGACATGCCCTTCTCCCACAGTTCGTGGGCGGCGGCATGCTGCTCACGCAATCGAGTCACGATCTTCAGCTCCGTCGATGGCTGGACCTTCTCGGGCTCCGCCTCCAGGGCATCGGAGTTACCGTCAGTTGCGGGAACTGGTTCGGTCAGGCGGGAACGATGGGCGTTCACCGACTTCTCGACCGCCTGTCCGAGGTTGGCCCACAGGTGATAGCGATCAGCGACCTGCTCGGCCTGCGGTGCCCCGGCCCGTGCACCTTCCGCGTATCCGCCGGAACGGTCACGGCAGATGACCTTCACCTCAGGGTGACCGCGGAGCCAGGCAGCCAGGTCCTCTCCCTCACGTCCGTCGTAGAGGTGCAGTGGACGGTGGGTGGCCATGTCGATGAGCACAGTGCCGTAGTGGCGGCCTTTACGGAAGGCGAAGTCGTCGACACCGAGTACCTCCACCTGGCCGATCTCCGGGTCGGGCAGGGCTCTGACCAGCCGCAGCAGCGTGTCCTTGCCCACGGTGATACCGGCCGCGGCCGCGAGTCGGACTCCTGCCCTGCCGGCCAGCGCCAGCCCGACCCGCGTTAACACCCCACGCAGCAGCGGGCCATAGCGACTGTGCGGGGTGGTCAGCCCCGCGATCTGTTCGGCGAACGTCACCGCTGTGCAGTCAGGGTTCTCGCAGCGGAATCGGCGCACGCACAACTCGATCACCACGCCGAGCCCGCCAACGGCGACATCGCGCAACCTCCGTACGTACCGACCGTGCACCCGAGACGACCTCTGGCCGCACCGGCAGGCCCCAGTCGTGGCCCGCACCCGCGTCCTCAACACCACCTTTTCCGGCCGTCGTTCGACCTCCTCGATCAGCAGCGCGGACAGGTGCGGAAACAGCTCCAAGAGCACATCACGAGAGCACGCGATGCATGATCGCGAACAGTCGGCACGACCCGTTCAACCGTCCGGATCACAAGATCGTCGACAGAACCCGGATCTTCACGTTGATCGCATCGACGAACAACACCGGATAGACGCGGTCCAGGGGGCGGTTGGACCATTCCGCCATCCCGTCCATCACCTTGTCGGTGATCGTGGAGATGGTCGCCTTGGACACGCTCGCGCCGTAGACCTCGGCCAGATGTGCGGAGATTTCCCCGTGCGTCAGGCCCTTCGCGGACAGCGACAGCACCATTTCGTCCACCCCGGACAGGCGCCGCTGCCGCTTCTTGACGATGGCCGGCTCGAACGTCCCGGCCACGTCCCGGGGGACCTTGACCTCGACCGGGCCGACATCGGTCAGCACCGTCTTCGCCCGGGTCCCGTTGCGGCTGTTGCCGCTGCCCCGGCCCTCGGCGTCGTGCTTCTCGTATCCGAGGTGATCGGTGATCTCGCCCCCCCAGGGCGGACTCCAGCACCCGCTTGGTCAGCTGCTGGAGCAGCCCGCCCTCCCCCGTCAGCTGCAGGCCCTCCGACCGGGCCCGATCCACGAGCATCGCAACCAACTGCTCGTCACTCACCGCCGCGGGCTCGCCGCCCGGTATCTGCTCGATGGCCGTGTCGCTCATCTGGCGTCTCCTTGATCATCGGATCCGCCGATCATTGAACACTCCCGCCGTCGTCGACAGGGCAAACATTGCCTGATCCGGCACTAGAAGACCAAGCCCCGTCGAGGCCCGCTTAGACGGCCGGAGGGATCCCTGCTGGGGCTCTCAGTTCATCCGCTTCAGGTCCCGGGCGCTCATTCCGAACAGCACATTCGGCTGCGCGTACTTGAAGGTGTAGCCAGCGACGAGAGCGGCGGCAATGAACTCGCCATTGGTGACGTACCTGCCGGTTGCCCGCTCCATCACGTGTTTCACGCTGTAGCTGCTGGCGGCAGGGGTCTTGATCGGCGTGACGTTCTCGCGCAGCCACTCGGCCGTCTCCATCACCATGGCCACGCTTCCGCCCAACTCCTCGCGGCCGGCGGCGAGGTCGGTCCGGCGCTGCTCGGCCGTCTTGCGAAGGGGATCGAAAACGCCGATGCCGAAGGAGTTGAGCCGCGGATGCTGCTGCATCACCTCAGCCAAGGCAGCGATCTGTCGGCGGGCCACCAGATACGCCACTCCTGTGGCTGCCTGGTGGGCGTGAACCTCAGCCTTGCTGCGACGGTTCCTGGTCATCGTGTGCTCCATCGGACGGGACGCCCCACGTCCACCCCGCCGCAGATACTTGGATGACCTGGCGGAACGCTGCTGCGCGATTCGGGGAACCTTGTCTTCGCCGCCACGATGGACGTGGGCCACCATGACTCGGAGCGGGCAGGCGCGATCTGCCATGCACAGCATATGGCCCAGCCCAGCCCCGTCCCGGCAATTCGGGGAGATCCGCCGACGGAGCCATTCCGACGACCGGCTCAACCACCGGTTCATTCGGCCCGGAGTCCTCTGATACCGCCTGACAGCTGTCGACGACCGCTGTCAGCGTGCTGTCCGCGGACTGTCAGCCGGGCCCGGCACCGTCATGGTCATCGAGAACGACGAGGACCTGACAAGGAGTTGTTGAACATGGCGTACGCGATCCGGGCCGAGGGACTGGTCAAGAAGTACGGCGACTTCACCGCCCTGGACGGCGTCGACCTGGAGGTGCCGGCCGGCAAGGTCGTCGGAGTCCTGGGCCCCAACGGCGCCGGCAAGACCACCACCGTGCGCATCCTGGCCACGCTGATGCGCCCCGACGGCGGGCACGCCACCGTCGGCGGCCACGACATCGTCAAGGCCCCGGTCAGGGTCCGGCAGCTGATCGGGCTGACCGGTCAGTACGCCTCCGTGGACGAGACCCTGTCCGGCGCCGAGAACCTGGTGCTCATCGGGCGGCTGCTCGGCCTCTCCCGACGCGATGCGAAGGCGCGGGCAGCCGAGCTCCTGGAGAACTTCTCCCTCGCCGAGGCGGCCCGCAAGCCGATCGCCACCTTCTCCGGCGGTATGCGCCGGCGTCTGGACCTGGCCGCCTCCTTGGTCGGCCGGCCCCAGGTGCTCTTCCTGGACGAGCCCACCACCGGCCTGGACCCGCATGCCCGGCAGGAGGTCTGGGATGTTGTGCGGCAGCTGGTCGCCGACGGCTCCACGGTGCTGCTCACCACCCAGTATTTGGAGGAGGCCGACCAACTCGCCGACTCCATCACCGTCTTCGACAAGGGCCGCAAGGTCGCCGAAGGCCGACCCGGTGAGCTCAAGCGCCGCGTCGGCGGCCAGATCCTCCAGGTCCGGCCCACCGTGGCCGCCGACGTGCCGCAGGTCGCCGGGATGCTCACCGAGCTGACCGGACACGCCCCCGCCCAGGAGGACTCCGGCGTACTCACCGTGCCGGCCGATGACCCGCTGATCGTCGCCGCGGTCGCCCGCCGCCTGGACGGCGCCGGCATCACCGCCGACGAACTCGGCCTGCGGCTGCCGAGCCTGGACGAGGTCTTCCTCGCCCTGACCGGACACGCGCCCGCCGTCACCGACGACCTGCCCGTCGCCGTCTGAGCCCCCAGATCCCGTTCCACGCAGACTTTCCCGAGAGGACCTTGTCATGAGTATCCAGTCCCTCAGCGCCCACGCCGAACTCCCCAGCCGTATCGGCCTCGCGCAGACCGCCCAGCACAGCCTCGCCCTTGCCGGCCGCGGCGTCACCAAGTTCATGAAGTCGCCGATCCAGCTGGTCGACGTAATCCTCACCCCGATCATCAGCCTGCTGATGTTCGTCTACCTCTTCGGGGAGGCCATGTCCGGCGGCGACACCGACCGCTACCTGCAGCTCGTCACCCCCGGCGTCATGGTCATGGCCGTCTTCCAGGCCAGCGTCGGCATCGGCGCCTCGCTCTGCGCGGACGCAAGTACCGGAATCTTCGACCGGTTCCGCAGCATGCCGATCGCCCGCTCCAGCCCCCTGATAGGCGCCGTCCTTGCCGACATCGTCCGCTATGTCGTCTGTCTGGGCACCCTGGTCGTCCTCGCCCTGGTCATGGGCTACCGCGTCGAGACCGGCCCGGTCGCCTCGCTCGCCGCGCTCGCCCTGCTCGTCGGCTTCGCCCTCAGCTTCTCCTGGATCTCGGTGTACCTCGGCATGCTGATCAAGAACCCCGCCTCTGTTCAGGGCCTGATGACCATCCTTATCCTGCCACTCACCTTCGCCAGCAACGTCTTCGTCCCGAGGGACGACATGGCCGGCTGGCTCCAGGCCTGGTCCGACGTCAACCCCGTCTCCCTGGTGGCCGACGCGGTCCGCGGCCTGCTCAACGGCGGCCCGGTCGCCGGTTCCTTGGCCGGCACCTTCGCCTGGATGGCCGGCGTGATTGTGGTCTTCTTCCCGCTGGCCATGCGCGCCTACCGCAAGAACGCCGGATGATCCTCCGGTGACAAGTCCGGCCGGGCGGGGTCCGCACCCACAGTGCGGACCCCGCCCGGCTGTCCGCTGACCGCGCGCATTGTCAGATCCGCGGCACCGCCCGCAAGGTCTCTGCCTCCAGCCACCGCAGCGCGTCCTCACGGGAGTACGCAGCCCCCTCCTCGAACGCCTTCTTGAAGCCCTCCTCGCCCAGTGTCGCCACGATGCGGTCGACCAGCTCGCACCACTCTGGCTCACCCCAGTCGAAGGCACCGCGCATCACCTGGCTCATGCCGAGCGACCTGGCGCCCTCTTCGGGAGCGCCCTCCAATGTCCTCAGACCGCCGAGCAGTTCGGCCACCCAGGCGAGCGCGGCGCCCGCTCCCTGGCCGAACAGGGCGCCGGCCGCCTCGGGCAGCAGGGCCCTGGCCTGCACGGCATCCCCCTCGGCGAGACGATTCTCGATGCGGGTGCTGACGATCAGATCGCGGGCCAGCTCTCTGAGGGAGGGGCGCCGGGCGCTCAGCTCCTCAAGACGGTCGAGGGTCGCGTCGGACTGCGCCAGGTCACCGGCCCTGCGGTGCACATTGGCCAGGCCCACGAGGATGTTGGCCTCCAGGCGCAGCTGTCCGCGTTCGCGGGCCTGCCGGTGTGCGGCGTGCAGATCGCGGAAGGCGCCTGGCAGGTCGCCGCTGCGCCGGCGTTCGCGGGCGAGCCTGGCCTTGCTGAGGTAGAGGTAGTCCTCGGTGCCGAGTTCGGAGCTGAGTGCCACGGTCCGTTCGAAGGTGGCGATGGCCCGGGGGTACTCGCCGCGCAGGGAGTGGTCGCGGCCGATCGGGAGCAGGCTCATCACGAGCCCCCAGCGGTCGCCCACCTCCTCGAAGCCGCGCAGGGCCTCGATCCGGGACTCGGCGCCGGTCACCAGGTCGCCCTGTTCGGTGAGAGCGAAGTCCCGTGCGAGGTGGGCGCTGGCCCGCACCCAGGGGTCGGACGAGTCGAGGGGGTCCTGGTCCGAGGTTCCGCCCGATCCTGATGCGCGTGCGGATAAGGAGACTTCGGACATGCGCAGGAGCAGTACGGCCGGGTGGAACTCACGCGCCGTCGCCGACGCGGCCTCGGCGGCGGGACGTTCGCCGTCCCCTGCCCGTACGGATTCCCGTGCCTGTACGGAATGCCGCCCGCCGACCTCCGCGAGATATGTGTCGAGCTGGGTGCTCATCCCCCGATCCCCCAATACCAGAACATCGCCTTGGCGAAGCGTGCGGCCAGCTTCCCGTCCCGGGCGTCGACGGCCGAGCGCAGCGCGAGGACGAGGTTGTCGTGTTCGGCGTCGAAGACCTCGATCGCACGCAGCTGTTCGCTGGTACGGAGGCGGGGTTCGTATTCTTCCGCGAGGGCCAGGAAGTACGCGGCATAGCGCTTGGTGACGGCGTCCCCGGACTCGGCGTCGGCGAACTGCCTCGCCGCGTACGCGCGTACCGTCTCAAGCATCCGGTAGCGCGGCCGGCCCGCCCCTTCGTCGACGGGGTCGACCAGCGATTTCTCGACCAGGGCGTCCAGGAGGTACGGGATGTCGGCGGCCGGAAGCGATCGGTCCGCGCAGACCGCTTCAAGTGCGGAGACGGTCGCGCCGCCCGGGAACACCGACAGTCTGCGGGCGAGGATCCGCTCGGGTTCGTCGATCAGGTCCCAGCTCCACTCGACGAGCGCGAGCAGGGTGCGCTGGCGGGGCAGGGCGGTGCGGCTGCCCGAGGCGAGGAGGCGGAAGCGGTCGTCGAGGCGACGCGCGATCTGCTCGACGCTCATCGAGCGGAGCTTCGCCGCGGCCAGTTCGAGGGCGAGCGGCATCCCGTCGAGCCGTCGGCAGACCTCGACCACGGCATCGAGGTTCATGTCATCGAGCGTGAAGTCCGGCCGGACTCGGACGGCCCGGTCGACGAAGAGGCGGACGGCGGGCGACTGCGCGGCCTCGGCGGGCTCCGGTGATCCCATCGGTACGTCGAGGGGGCCGAGGTGACACAGGGACTCGCCGGTGATGGCGAGGGCCTCGCGGCTTGTGGCGAGGATCCGTAACTCCGGCAGCTGCTCGAGGAGTTCGGCGGCAAGGTCCGCGGCCTCCTCGACGAGGTGCTCGCAGTTGTCGAGCAGGAGCAGGGCATCCCCGCTGCCGAAGAGCCCGGCCATGCGCTCGACCGGGGTGGCCCGCTGCCCCTGGCCGGCGTCGTAGAGGCGGCCGTCGGTGGAGCCGAGGGCGCCGAGTACCGCGTCGGCCAGCTGGTCGGGGGCGCTCAAACCGGCGAGCGGCACGAACCAGACCCGGCCGCGCGCGTGCGCGCGGTCCCGGGTGGCCGCTTCGAAGGAGAGTCGGGTCTTGCCCGCGCCACCGGGGCCGACGATGGTGACGAGCCTGCTGTGAACCAACTGCCCCCCGAGCCTCCTCAGTTCATCGTCACGACCGACGAAGCTGGTCAGTCTGGCCGGGAGGCGGCTCGCGGCGGCCTCGGCCCGCTCGACTGGCGTCTCCAACTCACCTCGCAGCAGGGCCAGATGGATATCCTGCAGCTCGGCCGATGGAACGACGCCGAGTTCGTCGTCGAGCCGCTCCCGTATCGCCTCGTACACCGCGAGGGCGTCGGACTGCCGTCCGGCCGCGGACAGCGCCCGCATCCGCAGCCCGGCGACCCGCTCGCTCAACGGCCTCTCGGAACCGGCTGCTTCGAGGTCGGCCAGCACCTCTCCGTACCGTCCGAGCCGCAGCTCGGCATCGCAGCGGTCCTCGGCCGCCGCGGTCCGCAGATCGTCGAACCGGGTCGCGACGGGCCCGGCGAACGGGGCGTCGAGGACATCAGCGAGCGCCGCGCCGCGCCACAGCCCGAGCGCCGTTCCGAGCAGCGAGGCCGCCTCGCCGGCCCGCCCGGCTGCAAGTTCCCGCCTGCCCCGAGCGGTCAGATCCTCGAAGCGGTGAACGTCCACGTCTTCGGGCCGCACCGAGAGCCGGTAGCCGCCGGAGGCGGACTCCACCGCCGCGGACCCGCGCAGCGCCCTGCGCAGCCGAGACACCAGCGCCTGCAGCGCGTTGACCGCGTCGGCGGGCGGATCCTCTCCCCACAGGCCGTCGACGAGCGAGGCGACGGACACCGTCCGGCCCTCTTCGAGGGCCAGCCTGGCGAGGAGCATCCGCAGCCGGACGCCACCCACCTCGACCGGCGTCACATCGTCGGCGTACACCTGAATCGGTCCAAGCAGTTCTATGCGCACCACGGCGGCCTCCCCCTCCCAACCGACCGGCCCCTACCGTGTCGATCAACCCTCCGACGCCGGGTCAGCATCGCCCACCTGACGCCCCTCGGTAAAGGGCCTTCGGCACCGGACGGCACCTCGGTGTGCGGTGCGTATGCGTCGGCGTCCCGCTGCTGGAGATCGATCCGCAGCCTGGCACCGGAACCGTTCGCACGGCGGACGCGAGCACGACCGACATCCCATGCTCGGCCGAGTGCACCTCGCCCCTGCTGGCCGTGCAGAAGCTGTGCCCCGAGGTCACCACGACGCTCGTCCCCGGCAAGGTCACTGCGACCTCGACCGTTGCGCAGGCAGGCATCGGGCTGCCTGGTGTGCCGCTCATCGAGGTGTCCGGGCTCACCGCGACATCCAGCAGCGAGTGCGGCAAGGGCACGGGCAGCACCACACTGCCCCTGAAGATCGCGGGAGTTCCGGTTACCGTGTCGGGTGATCCGAACACGGAGGTCCCGCTCGTCGGAAGTGGCCGGCTCATCGTGAACGAAGAACTGCCCTCGGCCAGCGCCGACGCCGGCCTCAAGGTCAACGGCATCCACCTCGTCCTTCCCACCGACGGCGGTGAGGTCATCCTGGCCTCAGCGGACAGCTCGATACACAACCGCGGTGACTGACGACTCCGCCCGCCGGGCTGTCCAGGATCTTTGCGAACGACGCGGCAGCGAACTGGAGTCACTCACCTGCGAAGTCGTACCCGGCGCTACGGGCGACGTGGTCGCCGCCACGACCGTGGTGCTCTTCCGCGGTCGCCGCTGCGTCTTCCGCCGCGGGATCTGGCCGCCGAGCCACCCCGCCGCCACCCGAGCCGCCATCTACGCGTCCGTCCTGGAAGAGCGTCTGATGACACGCGTGGTCCCACAGCTCGGCGACGACGCGTCGCCTGTACGCGGTGGAGCCGGCGAGCTTGCCGTTCTCAGGACAGCGCCGGCTCCCGGCCCGCCTTGTCCATCCGCACCAGCGGTACGTCGGTGCCGCCGCCGGAGAACTCCAGTCCGACGGTGGTCACCTTCGGGGCGACGGTGCCCTCACGGGTCCGCGCGAGGTCGGTGTTGATGTGCTTCCACTCACCGCCGACCCGGACCCGGACGGGACGCAGATACTTCCGCGCCTCCAACTCCCCCGCCGGTGTCACGAAGACCTCGCGGCGCTCACCGCGCAGCGAGGTGATCTCCACTCCGCCCGGTCTTCTCGGCCCGCGCCCGCGCTTCCTCCCCGGCGAGCGAAACCCCCTCCGGGCCGGCTGAACCGGGCTGTGTCTTCGGTGCGTTCGGTGCGCCGTGGGATTCGGTCGTCCCCCGTCAGACGCTGCCGCGGTGCCGGGCGGCAGCCCGACCGCGAGCATGGAACTCAAAGCGATCGCGATGGTTCCCCCGACGCCGCGCATACGCGCACGCGCCCTCATCTCCACTCCCCCGCATCGTGAGAATATGATGAAATTTCCATAGTCGGGCGGGAACTTTACTCACCAGTACATGCTCGGTCCAGCACAATTCGAGGTCGGCGGGGCCGTCAGCGGCTCTGCGGGGGATCTTCACAAGCCACGGCGGAACGGCATCGATACGCCCCGGCGACAAGCACTGCTCACACGATGAGCGGCAGGGAGGTCAGGCCGCGCGTCAAACGGGTGTGGCGCCAGGGGAGTTGCTCGGGAGGGACGGCCAGACGGGCGTCGGGGAAGCGTAAGAGGACCGATCGGAGGGCGAGTTCGGCTTCGGCTCGGGCCAAGGGGGCTCCCAGGCAGCGGTGGATGCCGTGGCCGAAGGCCAGGTGGCCGGCGGCGGCGCGGTCGAGGTCGAGGCGGTCGGGGGCGGGGAAGCGGGCGGGGTCGCGGTTGGCGGCGCCGGGGGCGATGAGGACCGGGACGCCCTCGGGGATCACGGTGCCGCCGAGGGTGAACGCTTCGGTGCTGTAGCGGAACGTGGCGATTCCGACGGGCGGGTCGAAGCGCAGCAACTCGTCCAGCGCGCTCCCGAGGCACTGTGGCTCGGCCCTCAACCTTGCGAGCGCCTCCGGGTGCCGCAGGAGGGCCAGGGCTGCGTTGCCGATGAAGTTGGTGGTGGTCTCGTGGCCGGCCACGAGCAGGAGCACGGCGAGCGAGACGAGTTCGTCCTCGGTCAGCCGGTCCTGGCCGTCGCGTACGGCGATGAGGTCGTCGAGCAGACTCTCGCCGGGCGATGCGCGTCTGGCGGCGACGAGGTCGGTCAGGTAACCGGCGATGGCATGCGAGGCCGCGTCGATGCGCCGGGGGTCTCCGGCGGCGAACAGATCGCTCGACCACGTACGCACCAGCCGGCGGTCGGATTCCGGCACCCCCAGCATCTCGCAGATGACGGTGACCGGCAGCGGTACCGCGAGGCTCTCGACGAGGTCCACCGGTCCGTGGTCCGGCCAGGCGTCGAGCAGTTCGTCGACCAGGCCGGCGACGTAGGGGCGCATGCGCTCGACGGCCCCGGTGGTGAACGCCTTCGTCACCAGAGCCCGCAGCCGTGCGTGCTGCGGGGGGTCGGTGGCCAGCATGTTCCGGGAGACGGCCGGATGGAGGTCGCGCTGCGACGGGCGGCCGGCGAAGAACCGCCCGGTGTCCTTCGACAGCCGGGGGTCGGTGAACGCCTCCCTGGCCTCCGCGTAGCCCGTGACGAGGTAGCTGTGGCGCCCTCCCGAACCGGTGGGCACCTTCCGCACCGGCGCCGCGTCGCGCAGCCGGGCGTAGGTCGGGTAGGGGTCGGCGAAGAAACTCGGGTCCTGCAACGGGTCGGTCACGCTTGCGGGTCCGTTCCGGAGGGTGAGGGTGCCGGTTCGTCGGTGACGGGGTGCGCGTCCTCGCCCTGTGCGTAGGCGTGGGCGACGAGGAGCAGCCACTCGGTCTCGGCGCGGAGGTCGCCCGCCCGGGAGGCGGTCCCGGGGGCCGGTGGCGCGGCCTCCGCCTGCGGTGCGCTTCCGGCCTTCTTCGCGTTCACGGCGGCTCGCAGGATCGCGGCCTCCACGATCGCGTCTCCGTCCGGGGTGCCGGTCAGGCCACGAGCGGCGACGGCCCGCTCGGCGTTCTCCCGCACGCGCGGGGAACGGTGGGGGTGAAGGGCGAGCCCGCCGTCGTTGATCTCGATGACACGGCGGTGGAGGAAGAAGTCGGAGTCGTCCCCGTGCTGCTCCTCGTGGAACTCGGCCGAGGCCAGGACGACTTCGGGTGCCGCGTCGGCGATGTCCTTCCACAGGGGGGCCAGCGCGGCGAACGACCGCGCCTCCCATCGACGGCGCAGGAACTGGCTGAACGGCCACACGACCGCCGGGAGCGTGAGCCCGAGCGTGATGAGGAGTACGGCCAGGGCCGGCGCTGTCACGCTGAACACGCAGCGGACGGGACTGACGGGCGTCGAGCACCGGACGCCGTGCGGGAGGAGGTTCAGTTCGAGCCCGATGGACACCAGGCCGAAGACCTTGTACGCGGCATACAACAGTGCGAAGAGGCAGCCGACGGCGGTGACGCGCAGTCCGACACGCTGGCTCCTGCGCCGTGAGTGGTGGGACTGTCTCCAGGTCTGCTTGCAGAAGTCCTTCGCGGTGACACCCAGATACGTGATGTAGATCAGCACGTAGAGCGCGTACAGCTGGGGCGACTGGTCGTTCAGCTGTCCGGCGGCGAACAGGACCGTCATGCCGGCGACGGAGATACCGAGGAAGAGCACACGCAGACGGATGCTCCGGCGGGCCTCGTCGGGCTCCAGGTTGAGCTGGAGCATGAACGCCAGGACGGCGGTCGCGGCGGCCAGCGTGAACGAGTTGCTGAGCAGCCGACCGACATGGGGGACGACGCTTTCGACGGCACTCTCCACGTACGACACGTACGAACCGAAGGCGAGCGCGAACGACACCAGCAGCGCGGCCACGGCCCAGGTGCCGGTCGGCCGGTGACCGCCTCGCCCGCGAACCCAGTAGCCGGCGGCCAGGAGAAGCACGACGGCCACGCCGGAGAACAACAGGTCGATCATCGGTGCCGACGGCCCTTCCTCGTGGGTTCGGCGAACAGGGCCTCCCAGCGCTCGGCGCCCTTCTCCGGCTCGCTGGGGGGTAGTTCACGTCCGCGGTAGATGTGCTGCCGGATGACGGTGGCCATCGTCTCGGCCTCGCGTTCGTCGTCCGTGGAGTAGCTCGTGCGTCCGTTCATGCGCTGGACGAGGGTGGGGTTGAAGCCGATGGCGTGGAAGGCGTCGGCGTCCAGCTCCAGGGTGCCGGGGTGGTCGCAGATGATGTGGCTGACCTCGTGCGCGAGTATGTGGTTCTGGTGCAGAGGGGACGCGCCCTCCTCGTAGAAGAGGAGGTCGGCGTCGGGCGTCTCCAGGCGGATTCCGCACGGCGCGTCGATCGCGCCGAGTGTGTTCAGGGGCCTGAGGATGATCGGACGGCCGCGCTTCTCCGCCACGGCGTCACAGAGGTCCCGGGTGTTGAAGCGGTGGGGGAGACGAAGCGCGGCCACGCGCTTCTCGCACTCGCGGCGAAGCCGCTCAAGGTCCATGTCCGGTCCTGACGTTGTCGGGTCTGGCCCCCCAATGGCGTGACCCCGTCTGATGGCGTGGCCTCGTCCGAAGGCGTGACCCCGTACGGCCGGAGTGCGATCCGGAATCCCCGGTACCGAATCACTCGAAAGCTTAGGCGAACGGCCGGACCCCTCCAAGAAGATCTCTGCCCTCTGGCCTGTCCTCCGACTGAATGGCCGGATACCAACCGGATACCGACCGGGTTGCCAACCGGGATGCCGGCCGACGACAACCGGATGGAGAGTGCCGCTGACCGGATACCGAGTCCGCTAGTCGTCCAGTTTGAGGGTGTTCGGAGCGGTTTCGCCCGGGAGGCCTTCCAGGATCCGGGCCTGTTCGATCACCGCCGTCACCATCTGAAGGGTCTCCGTGCTCAGGCCGTTGGCACGCAGGGCGACGGTGCGGACGTTCCGGTCCCGCATGGCGGCGAGGACGGCGATCTCCGCTCGGGTGCGGTGGGCGGCCTCCTCGTCGACGAAGTAGCCGGCGGGTACGCCGAAGAAGTCGGCGAGAGCCTTGATGGTGTGCCTTGTGGGGTTCTTCTTGGCGCCGGTGCGCAGTTGCTGGATCGCGCTCGCGGTGAGCCCCTTGCCCTCGCCTCCCGAAGCCTCCCTGATGCCCTCGGCGACCTCGGCGTACGTGTATGGCCCGCGCCCCTCCGGGTGGACCTCTTTGAACAGGTAGTCCAGCAACTGAGCGAAGGTGCGCGGCTCGTCGTCTGTCACGTCCGGTACGTCCTTGTCATGATCGCCACTGCATCCACTCTGGTGTGTGGTGAGCGCGGAACCCGGTACTTGGAGCCCACTCTAGTTGACGATCGCCCGCAACCACGGTGTACGGTCTGAAGACACCTGCTCACACCAGAGTGTTCCTCTGCTCCGATCAGGTGTCTTCGACGCCCTGGGGCCATGTCGCATCCCCGGGCGGGTGGCCGGGTTCCACGGGGGTGGGCCCGGCCACCTTGTAGAGGCTGATGCCGTGAGTGCCGGGGGCGGTGGTCAACCGGCAGTCGTATGCGCGGTCGACGGCCTTCTGCTCGGTGGCGATGATCGCGCTTGGTGGTGTCGGGCTCACGTACGCCCCCTCCTGACAGCGCCGCTCCGGTGCCGCGGGCCAGTGCCCGCCTCCCCTGTCACAGAACTAGCAGAAAGCGCCCCGGCCGACCTGGCAGAAGGCACCGGCCGACCGCGATTGCCGTAGGCGGAGTCGGCTTCCGCCGCCACGGCCGTCTGCGCGGGTACGGCCACACCGGCGAAGAGTGCGGTCAGGGCGACCGGGAACACCGATCTTCGGATGAGTCCTGAGAGTCTGCTCTTTGCTCCCGATGGGGTATCACGGCCGCGGGCGGCTGGGCTACGGGCCGCCGGGACGGGTGAGAGGCCGGACGGGGGCGCGCCACCCGCCCGGCAGGCTCCGACGCGACCGGGCGCACGCGCGTCGTCCGCTGAAAGGGCGGGGCAGTCGTGCTCGGCGAGGATCGGCCCGAGCGCACTGGCCGGGGCGGCGGGGTCGTGTGTCGAGCGGGACCACCGGGACGTGTTCGGCGGGTGGGATGCCGACACCTTCCCCGCCAGGGGGCGGGTGGCGGCATCCCGTCCGGTCAGCTCGTCGCGCGGAAGGTGGCGTCAGCACGCCCCGTCGCGTTGGTGATCGGTTCGAGCTTCAACCGGTAGGCGTAGTGGCGGATGTAGCGGTCGGGGTAGTTGTACGACTGGAACGACGACCAGGACGAGTCGGCGAGCCCGGCGACCTGCCGGAACGTGGCGTCCGCGGCGAACCCGCCGGTGCCGTCGTTGTAGGCCAGCTGGAAGTCGAAGCCGGAGTGCCGCAGGAAGTAGCCGGGGAAGTTCACCGACTCGAAGGAGACGGTGCCGGAGCCGGCCAGGCCGGGCCGCTGGCGGAACTGGGCGTCGGGACCGGTGATGTTCTGGTCGATACGCACGTCGAAGTTGGTGTGCCGGACGTAGCGGTCCTGGAAGTTGAACGACTGCAGCCGCTTGGGGGCGGTGCTGGGCCAGCGCGCCTGCACGCGGGCTTCCTCGGTGGCCGTCAGGTTCAGGATCGAGCCGTGGCGCTTCTTGGTGCCGCCCAGGTTGTAGCTTCCCGACGCCGGAAGCCGGTAGGTGGAGGTGGCGGACGGGTTGGTCGTCAGGACGGGCATGTAACCGCGGCCGGAGGCGTACTGGTCGAGGTAGAGGGTCCACTCGTTGCGGTCCCTGAACTTCAGCCACATCGGGCCCTCGACCTGCGCACCGGTCAGGCCGATACCGGAGAGGTTGCCCAGGTTGGTCCAGGTGCCGAGGATGGAGTTGCTGCCCTCGATCGTGATCTGGCCGTCACCGGAGGACCGCACATAGCGGAAGTTCCCCACACCGGCAGGCACTTCGACGATCTGGGTGTCGATGATGCCCTGCGTGCCGGGGCGGTCGATGTAGAGCTGCGGGGTGGTGATGGTGCGGAAGTCGGTGGTGCGGGCGTAGTAGATGCGGTGCTTCAGCACGCCGTTGAGGGTCGCGTTCGTCGCCCAGTACAGGACGTAGTCGTTGGTCTCCGGGTTCCAGATCGCCTCCGGTGCCCACGCGTTGCGCCCGTCGGGGATCGCGCCCGCCACGTTCAGCAGCCGCGGTGCGGACCAGGTCACCAGGTCGGTCGACTCCCACACCACGAAGTTGCGGCTGCCGTTGGACTGGGAGTCCCCCCACGACTGCCCGCAGCCTATGCACAGGTCGGTGGCGATGATCCAGTACCGGCTGCCGTCGGGTGAGCGGACCAGTGCGGGGTCGCGCACCCCGCGCGTGCCCACGGTGGAACGCAGGGTCATCCCGCCGCCGTTGAGATCGGTCCAGTTCAGGCCGTCCGCGCTGTGCGAGAAGTAGATCTGCTGATTGGTCGACCCCTCCCCGATGAAGTGCGCCATCAGGTAACCCGGGTCGGCGGCGGCTGCCCGCTGAGGTGCGGCGAGCACTTGCGCCGTGAAGAGGAGGCAGGCGGCGACCAACATCGCCGCCAGCCGGGAGAGAACCGCGGGCATGTACATCTCCTGTCTTTCTGGGTGCCACGATCGGGTGAAAGTGGATTCGAGGGGGGGAGGCTCGCGGTGCCGGTGGGACAGGACCTGTCGGCGTGCGACGCCGAACGCCGCGTCGCACCGGTCAACGGCCGAGAAGCCGGAGCTTTCGCCGGACCGTGGCAGCGACCGGAGACCCCGCGGTGGCGGGCTGCGTGAGGAGCAGAGCGAGCAGCGTCGCAAGAACTGGCCCCAGCGTGAACCAGTCACGGGTTCGGTACACGGGCTGTCCCCTCTGGCGGCCACCGGCTTCCGAAATCTGGTTCGGAATTTCGAACATCGTGCGGCGCTTCGACCAGAAGATAGGTTTTCAGTCAGAGCACGTCAACGGAACCAGCCAGTATCGTGCCGAACAGTTTCCTTGCCGGAGCACAAGGCGCCCCGACGGCCGGCTCAGGGGCGCCACTCCTCGTAGAACTTCTCCAGCTCCCTCTACGTGGCAGCGGAGCACCCCATCGCCATCCAAGTGCTGCCCATTGGGCGCCGCCGCGAACGGCGCCCGGCGGCCCGTACGGCCCCGCTGCTGCTGTCACTGCGGCCGATCCGGCTGGCCCGGCTGGCCCGGCTGGCCCGGCTGGGCGAGGGCACACAGGTCACGCGCCGACGGGGGCCCGAGAGCCACCTGCTCGGGGTGCCCGGCGGCGCGGACACCGTACGGCTGTGGAATCTGGACGTGGACGACGCCGTACGGCACATCTGCGCGACGACACGCGGTGCGCTCACCCGGGAGACGTGGGACCAGTACCTGCCCCGGCCGCCGTATGAGCCGCCGCGCGAGGGCGCCTGACAAACGTTTGAGCAGGCCAGGAGCCACCTGACAAGCGTGGGCGACCGATGACATGCGCGTGATCCCGATCACAACTCGTCAAAGCAGTGGAGCAGTCGGCTCCCGTCCCACCGGCAGCCTTGTTAGCCTTGGCCATAGCCCGGTCGCTGGTGCATCCCCCGTCGCCAGCGACCGGGCGTTTTCATGCCTCCGACGAACGCGACCGGCGCTCACCCCCGGTGGCTGACACCTCGTCAGCTGCCCGGGGCTGTGCACCGCACACGGTGCGAGAAGGGCCCGCACTCCGTCCTCGGAGTGCGGGCCCTTCTCGCGGTGGATGCCGGGTACGGGCCTTACGCCTGGGCGCCGGCCTTCTTGCGGCGCACGACGAACATCGCCGCCGCACCGGCGGCGGCACCGCCGCCGCTCACCCGCTCCATGCCTCGTCGTACGGGTCCTGGGGTGCCTTGACCGGCTTGGTCGCGGCGACGCGGAGGTACGGGACGGCGGTGCCGTTGACCGGGTCCTCGGCCCGCTTCGGGGTGTAGGTGCCGGTGACCTCGATCCAGGTGTCGGGCTGGAGGACCGCCGGGAGTTCGCCGGTGAGGGCGATCTTGACGGGCTGGGCGTCGGCGGCGCAGCAGTTGAGGGCCATGCGGACGAGGTACGGGGTGCCGGACCCGTCGAGCGCGAGGAAACCGGCGACCTTGAGTTCGCGGCCGGCGAGGGCGCGGCCCTTGTCGAAGACCGCACGGCCCGCGTAGTCGGCGACGCTCAGGCGGAGGGGGCCGTCGGCGGGGAGGGTGGGGTAACCCCAGGGCTGCTGCTGGAGGGCGGTGCCGGTGCGCATGGCGGTGTAGGAGCCGGCGGCGGGCGGGGCGACCAGGACGAGGGCGAGGAGGGGGAGGACCAGGAGCCAGGAGACGCGGGGCTCGTGGTGGGCGTGTTCCTCGTCCCGGCGGGACTCGTGGCCGGTGTGCTCCTCGTCCCGCCGGCGCGCCCGGCGTCCGTACCAGAGGGTCGCCGCCGCGGCGGCTATGAGCACGAGCCCCGCGCCGACGAGGAGGGGGCGCAGACCGGCCTTGACGTAGCGGAGGTAGAGGTCGGTGAATCCGGCGTGCAGGAGGGCGCCGCCGGTGAGGAAGAGGACGACGGTCTGGGCCTGGCGGTTCACAGGAACACCGCCCCGACGAGGGCCGACACCAGGACCGCGAGGGCGAAGGTGGCGGGGGCGAAGCGGAGCGCGAAGGCGCGGCCGAAGGTGGCGGTCTGCATGGCGAAGAGTTTCAGGTCGATCATCGGGCCGACGACCAGGAAGGCCAGCCGGGAGGTCAGGGAGAACTGCGTCAGGGAGGCCGCGACGAAGGCGTCCGCCTCGGAGCAGATCGACAGCAGCACGGCCAGGACCGCGAGGGCGAGGATGGCGATGACGGGGTTGTCGGCGGCGGCGTTCAGCCAGCTCGCCGGGACGACCGCCTTGAGAGTGGCCGCCGCCATCGCGCCGACGACCAGGAACCCGCCCGCGTGCATCACGTCGTGCCGCACCGAGCCCCAGAACGCCGCGCCCTTGCTCTGGCCCTCGTAGGAGGGCCGCTCCGGCGGGCGCATCCACTCGCCCCGGCCCAGCCGCTGCCACAACCAGCCCATCGCGCACGCCACCACCAGACTCGCCACGAACCTGGCGAGCACCATCTCCGGGTTTCCCGGGAAGGCCACGGCGGTCGCCGTCAGCACGATCGGGTTGATCGCCGGCGCGGACAGGAGGAAGGCGAGCGCCGCCGCGGGCGTCACGCCCCGGCGTACGAGGGCGCCCGCCACCGGCACGGAAGCGCACTCGCACCCCGGCAGCACCACACCGGCCACGCCCGCCGCCGGTACCGCCAGCGCGGGCCGCTTCGGCAGGGCGCGGGCGAAGAACGACGCCGGCACGAACACCGCGATGGCCGCCGACAGCAGCACCCCGATGACCAGGAACGGCAGGGCCTGCACGACCACCGCCACGAACACCGTCATCCAGCTCTGCGTCACGGGCGCGGACAGCAGCCCGCGCAGCGGGCCCTGTGCCACCACCGCCAGGACGAGCAGCATGGTCAGGAGGAGGGGTGGGTCGAGGTGCCGACCGCGGTGGGGGGCTTCTGCCTTGGTTGTGGCCACGGGGGACGGTACCTCCGTAGGTAACGGCTGTGCTGTGCGGGCCGGGCGGGCCGGGCGGGCCGGTTCGGCCTCCCCTCTCATACGGCGTCCGGGGCGAGGTTGCTCACGGCCACCGGACCCCATTTCCAGTAATGGGATCCATTTTCATGTACAGTTCCGGTCCAGCATCTGTGGAGGAGGACCCCATGGCCGTACCCAAGCGGAAGATGTCCCGCAGCAACACCCGGCACCGTCGCGCCCAGTGGAAGGCGAGCACGCCCCAGCTGGTGCCGTTCACGGTCGACGGCGTCACACACCTCGTACCGCAGCGACTGCTGAAGGCGTACGAGCGCGGGCTGATCCATCCCCAGGGCTGAGACCACGGCCATGGCGTACGAACAGCTGCCCGTCACCGTCCTCTCCGGGTTCCTCGGCGCGGGCAAGACCACCCTGCTCAACCATGTCCTCGCCAACCGCGAGGGGCTGCGCGTGGCGGTCATCGTCAACGACATGAGTGAGATCAACATCGACGCCGCCCTCGTGCGCGGGGGCGAGGCGGCGCTGTCGCGTACGGAGGAGCGGCTGGTCGAGATGACCAACGGGTGCATCTGCTGCACCCTGCGCGACGACCTGCTGGAGGAGGTGGACCGGCTGGCACGGGAGGGGCGCTTCGACTATCTGCTGATCGAGAGCTCCGGCATCTCGGAGCCCATGCCCGTCGCCGCGACCTTCGCCTTCGCCCGCGACGACGGGGCCACCCTCGGCGACCTCGCCCGGCTCGACACCATGGTCACAATCGTCGACGCGGTGAACTTCCTGCCCGAGCTGGCCGCCGGTGACGAGCTCGCGGCGCGGGGGCTCGACCAGTACGAGGAGGACGAGCGCACCGTCAGCGACCTGCTGATGGACCAGGTCGAGTTCGCCGACGTGATCGTGCTGAACAAACTGGACCTCGTCGACGCGGCGACCGCCGAGCGACTCGCGGCTGCGCTGGCGCGACTCAACCCGGCCGCCCGGATCGTGCCGGTCAGCCATGGCCGGGTGCGGGTCGCGGAGGTGCTCGGCACCGGGGCGTTCGACCTCGAACGGGCCCAGCAGGCGCCGGGGTGGGTGCGGGAGCTCAACGGGGACCATGTGCCGGAGACCGAGGAGTACGGCATCTCCTCGACCGTCTTCCGCTCCGAGCTGCCCTTCCATCCGGGGCGGTTGTGGACCTTCGTGACCGAGGCGCTCGACAGCGGCACCTTCGGGCAGGTTCTGCGTTCCAAGGGGTTCTTCGCCCTGGCCAGCCGGCCGCACGTGGCCGGCCTGTGGTCCCAGGCCGGGTCCGTGGCCCGCTTCGAACCGTCCGCCGCGCGGGACGACGAGGCCCCGTACGCGCAGGAGTTGGTCTTCATCGGAACGGGGTTGCGGGCGGACGCGCTGCGCTCGGCGCTGGCGGGGTGCCTGATGGGTGCGGACGAGGTCCTGTCTCCGTCGGCCGCCGCCGACGATCCGTTCCCCGCGTGGGACACGTACGGGATCGACGACAGCTGCGAGCACGAGCACGAGCCTGCCGGGGTGGGGTGACCTCGACTTCCCCGGCCTCTGCGCCTCCCCGGCCTGCCCTGCCTCTCCGCCCCGGCCTCCCCGGCCTCCCCGGCCTCCCCGGCCTCCCCGGCCTCCAGGGCCGGCTCCCACGTGATCCGGATCACAGTCCACGGTGTGAGTGCGACGGCGGGTGGACATCCGTACTCAAGCGGGACGGCAGACGACCGGTGTCCGGGTGCGAGGAGGGGCGCCATGACCGCAGGGTGGGGTTCGCGCACGATACGCGCCGCGATGTTCGCGGCAGTCTGTGTGATGCTCGCCGCCCTGGGACACGTGATGATGTCCGGCAGCCGGGTGCCCTGGTGGACGATGGCCGCCGGGGCCGCCGCGACCGGCGCCGTCGGCTGGTGCCTCGCCGGACGTGAGCGTGGGCTTCCCCTGATCACCTCCGTCGTGGTCGCCGCCCAGACCGCCCTCCACTCGGCCTTCGAACTGGCGGAGCCGACGGGCCCGAGCACCGCCGTGGACGCCATACGTCCGCCGGACCCCGCGCACTCCACGCACCCCGTGGATCCCGTGCACCCCATGGACACGGGCTCCGCCCACATGGCTCACACGGGCCACACGGGTGCGGCCGGGCACACGGACCATGTGGACCACACCTGGTTCCTGCTGGACGGCTCGGCCCCGTTCTCCTCTTCGTTCGGCATGTTCGCCGCGCATCTGCTGGCCGCGCTGCTGTGCGGTCTGTGGCTGGCGTACGGCGAACGCGCGGTCTTCGGTCTGCTGCGGGCCGTGGCCGGCTGGCTGGCCGCACCGCTGCGGCTGTCCCTCGCGCTGCCCGTCGCGCCGTGGCCGCCGCGCCCCCGGGTGCGCCGGGGTCGTTCGAACCGTTCGCCACGACGGCTCGTTCTCGTCCATGCGATCACCTCCCGGGGTCCGCCGGCCGGGACCGCTGTCATCTGACGACAGCGGTGGCCCGAGGCGGCAGTGCGCCCCTATCCAGGCACGCACGCGCTTCGGGCTTCGGCCGTACGCCGCCCGTGCGCGGGCCGCACGGCCGGTTTCCCTTCCTCACCGGACCGCCGGACCGACAGGCCGCCGAACGCGCTTCCACGTGCCCGCACCCGCACAGGGCGAGCCGTGCGCGCACTCGCGTGCCCGCGTGCCCGCGTCGGTGGTCCGGATCCCGGATGACCCGAGAAGGACACCAGGTGATCACCCTTACTCCCCTGCCCCCCTCGATCCCGGAGGCCAGGTCCGCGACCGACGAGTCCATTACCGCCTGGGCCCTCGCCGCCCGTGGCGGTGACCCCGAGGCCGTCGAGCGGTTCGTCGGTGCGCTGCACCGCGACGTCCAGCGGTTCGTCGCCCACCTCTGCGCGGACCCCCAGGCCGTGGACGACCTGGCCCAGGACACGTTCCTGCGGGCCCTCGGCAGCCTGCACCGGTTCGAGGGGCACTGCTCGGCCCGCACGTGGCTGCTGTCCATCGCCCGGCGGGCGGTGAGCGACAGCTTCCGGTACGCGGCGGCCCGGCCCCGGCTGTCCGACGTACCGGACTGGCGGCTGGCCGTCGAGCGCGCCCAGCCGCGGGGGCTGCCCGGGTTCGACGACGGCGTCGCGCTCGTCGATCTGCTGGAGGCGTTGCCTCAGGAGCGGAAGGAGGCGTTCGTGCTCACACAGGTGCTGGGCTTGTCGTACGAGGACATGGCGGAGCTGGCCGCGTGTCCCGTCGGGACGGTGCGGTCCCGGGTGGCTCGGGCTCGGGCCACGCTGGTGCGGTCGCTGGCGGCGGAGGAGGAGCCGGTGGCCGCCTGAACCGAGGGTGAGTCGTTCGTCCGCGGGTGAGTGAGAGCTGGTCGCGTGGGTCCCCGCGCCCCTGGACCAGGAGGGGCGCGGGGGAACGTCAGGCGTCGGCCCCCAGGTGGCGGGCCGCGAAGTCCAGTTCCAGGCGGAGCTGTCTGATGCGTTCGTCCACCACCAGGGAACCGTGACCCGCGTCGTAGCGGTAGACCTCGTGGACGGCTCCCCGGCTGACCAGACGGGCGACGTAGTTGTCGACCTGGCGGATGGGGCAGCGGGGGTCGTTGACGCCGGCGGAGATGTAGACGGGGGACTTCACGGCGTCGACGTAGGTCAGGGGGAGGACGCCTCGAAACGCTCGGGCACCTCCTCCGGTGTACCGCCCAGCAGTGTGCGGTCCAGGGCTTTCAGGGCCTCCATCTCGTCGTGGTACGCGGTGACATAGTCCGCGACGGGAACGGCGGCGATGCCGAGGCTCCAGGCGTCCGGCTCGGTGCCGAGGCCGAGGAGGGTCAGGTACCCGCCCCAGGAGCCGCCCGTGAGGACGAGGCGGTCGGGGTCGGCGAAGCCGGAGGTCACCGCCCACTCCCGGACCGCCGCGATGTCCTCCAACTCGATCAGGCCGACCCGGTGCTTGAGGGCGTCGGTCCAGGCGCGGCCGTAGCCGGTGGAGCCTCGGTAGTTGATGCGGATCACGGCGTACCCGTGGTCCAGCCAGGCGGCCGGGCCGGCGGCGAAGGCGTCGCTGTCGTGCCAGGTCGGGCCGCCGTGGATGTCGAAGACCGTGGGGCAGGGGCCGTCGGACGCGCCCGCCGGGCGCTGGACGAGGGCGTGGACACGGCCGCCGGGTCCGTCCACCCAGACGTCCTCCACCGGCACCGAGCCGGGCGACTTCAGGCCCGGCGGATCCAGCACGACCTCACCGGTCGTGGAGCGGACGACCGGCGGTTCGGCGGCCGACGACCACAGGTACTCGACGCTGTCGTCGGGACGGGCCGTGGCGCCGGAGACGGTGCCTCTCGGGGTGTCCAGGCGGTCCAGGGCGCGCGACGTCAGGTCGTAGCGGAACAGCTCGCTGCGGGCCTCGAAGCTGTGGGCGACGAGCAGGGCGGAGCCGTCCGGGTACCACTCGGCGGTCAGGTCGCCCTCCAGCCGGTCGGCGAGCCCGAGGTCCGTCTCCTCACCGGAGGCCACGTCCCAGAGCAGCGGCTCCCAACGGCCGCCCCGCTGGTGGCCGATGAGCAGTCGGGTGTCACCGTCCACGGGGGCGAAGCCCAGCACTTCCAGGCCCAGCTCGATCGTGCCGCCCTTGGTGTCGTCGAGCTCGGCCACCGTCGTACCGTCGGGCCGGACCACACGCAGTGCCGAGTGCATCGCGTCGCCGTGCTCGGTGTGCTCGATCGCGATCAGCGAGCCGTCGCGCGAGAGGTCGCCGACCCCGGCCGACTCCCGGTGGCGGTAGATCTCGACGGGCGCCGCGCCCTGCCGGGACAGATGGATCGTGGAGCCGTCCTCGTCCGTGGAACGGCCGACGACCGCCGTACGGCCGTCGCGGCCGATGGCCAGGCCCGCCGGGTACGACGGGTCCAGGCCCGGCGCCGCCTCGTCGTCCGGGCCGCCGTGGAACGGCTGGCGGCGCCAGACGCCGAACTCGTCGCCGTCCTTGTCGTCGAACCACCAGATCCACTCGCCGTCCGGCGAGAGCACGCCGTCCGTCGTGCCGTTGGCCCGGTCCGTGACCTGGCGCTGCTCGCCGGTCGCGCGGTCCCAGGCGTAAAGCTCGTACGTGCCCGTGGCGTTGGAGACGAACAGCGCGCGGTGCGGCGCGTCCTCCGCCCAGTCCGGCAGGGACACTTTGGGCGCCCGGAACCTCTTCTCCCAGTCGGGCATCGACCCGCTCTGCTGCTGCGGGATGGACCCGTTGCTCTCAGTCATGGCCCCATATTGCCCCGCCGGCAGGCCACGGTGCCGCCGAGGCCCCCAGCCTGTGGACAACTTCGGCTCCCGGGGGTTGCGTCCGGACCGGTTGTCAGTGGCCGGGTGCAGACTCGCCCCATGACCTCAACGACCGATCTGCGCAAGACCGTCGAGAGTTTCTGGACCGCCGCCGAGGGCCGGGACTGGGCCGCGTTCGCCGGGACGCTGGCGGCGGACGTCGTGTACGAGCTGCCGCAGACGCGGGAGCGGATACGCGGCAGGGAGCGCTATGTGGAGTTCAACCGGGAGTATCCGGGCGACTGGCACGCCCGGATCGAGCGGATCGTCACCGAGCCGGGGCTGCCGGGCCGGCCGAGGGTGCCGGGACAGGCCGTCAGCCGGGTGCACGTCACGGTGGGGCTGGAGGAGATGTACGCGATCTCCTTCTTCACTGGGGACGAGGAGGGCCGGATCACCGGGATCACCGACTTCTGGCCCGAGCCGTACGAGCCACCTGCCGGCCGTGAGCACCTCGTCGAGCGGTACTGAGCGACGGGCCGACGGGGGCCGTGGGGGCTGCGGGGGCCGCCCCCGCAGCCCGGCTCCCGGCTCGGGCACCGTACGGTGGAGGGCGTGTACCGGTTTCTGCTGACGCCCCGATGGTGGGGGATCAACGTCTTCGTGCTGCTCGCCATCCCGTTCTGCGTGTTCATGGGGTCGTGGCAGCTGAGCCGGTTCGAGGACCGGATGCAGGACCATCGCGCGGCGACCGAGCGGATCGACCCGGCGGACCGGGCCGCGGCACGGCCGCTGGACGAGCTGCTGCCGGTGGACAAGGAGACCTCGGGCGAGGCGGCCACCGCGACCGGACGGTACGGCGAGCAACTCATCGTGCCGAACCGCGAGTTGGACGGCAGGAACGGGTTCTACGTACTGACGCTGCTGCACACCGACGGGGGCAGGTCCCTGCCCGTCGTGCGGGGCTGGCTGCCCGGCACCGCGGACCCGGACCGGGCCCCGGCCGCGCCCACCGGGGAGGTCACCGTCACCGGTTGGCTGCAGGCCTCCGAGACCCCTGGGTCGAACGGCGTGCCGGCCCAGGGCGGGCTCCCGGCCGACCAGACCTCGGCGATCAGTGCGGCGGCGCTGGTGAACCTGGTGCCGGACGACCTGTACGACGCCTGGGTCACCCTCGACAAGGGCGACTCGGGCATGAAGGCCGTCCCCGCGACCGCCCCGCAGGGCACCGGGCTCGACCTCAAGGCCTTCCAGAACCTCGGCTACACCGGCGAGTGGTTCGTCTTCGCCGGTTTCGTCGTCTTCATGTGGTTCCGTCTGCTCCGCCGCGAGGTCGAGTTCGTCCGCGACACGGAACTGGGCCTGCTCCCGGACGGGGACACCCCGGACGGCCTCACCCCGGACGAAGGCCGCCCGGACGGAAGCCGCTCCCGGGAGGCCGAGCCTGCCCAGTAGGACCCACGCTGCCCAGTAGGACCCACGGGTCCGTCCGGCAGTCCGTCCGGCGGGAATGCGGACGGACGGACCGCGAGGGCCGAGCAGGCGGTCCGACGGCCGGGAAGCCGCGCGGACCGATGGGCGGCGTGGGAGCCCCGGTCCTTGACAGGCGACGCGAGAACCCTGGTCGTCGGCGGACCGGCGCGCCGCGAGGGGGTGATACGAACCGGCGAGCCGGCGCGCGCCGGCTCGCCGGAGCCGGTGGTCCTCCCCCGGCCGACGGCTCCCGCTCAGGCTCCCGTCAGGAGGCCCGTTCGGTAGACCACACCCGCGCAGGCGTTGCCGACGGATGTGGTGAAGGCGGCGACGCCGCCCTCGGCGGTGTGGGAGATCAGGACGCTGCCGTCGGCGACGCCGCCGTCCTCGGTGAGGAGCTGGGTGGTCGCGGAGTTGCCGCCGTCGGTGGTGGTGCCGCCGGTCTCCTGCTCCGTGGGCGTCGGCTCCGGTGACGGGTCCGGGCCGCCGGTGCCGCCGCCGGGCGTACCCCCCGTGGTGGGGCAGGGCTCGGACGGCACCCAGGCGAAGCGCACCTCGTACGCGGCCCCCGGCTCCAGCACCAGCTGGGCGAGGGACAGCGACGGATCGGGGAGTCCGGCCGCCGCGTCGCCGGCGACATGGTTCGCCACCGTGATCTTCGACCCGTCCGCCGCGCCCTGCGGGGTGGTGCTCACACCGCCCGCGCCGGTGACCGTACAGCTGGTGCCGGAGATGTTGGAGACGCGGAACGTGCCGTAGACGGCGCCGCCGGAGTCCGGTACCCCCACGCTCCCGCCGCCGCCGAGCTGGGCCGCCGTGCACAAGGTCGCGACCGCCGGCGTGGGCGTCGCCTCGGCGCCGCCCGTGGAGCCGTTGCTCTGGCCCTTGCCCGTGGCGCCCTGGTCCTTGTTCTTGCCGGACTCCTTCGAACCGTCCGGCGAGCCGCCCGACGTGGTGTCCCCGCCGCTCTGCCCCTTGGACTGGCCCTCCGTCCCCTGCGTCTGGGAGCCTTTGCCCATGATGGAGGGGTTGACGGCGGAGCCGTCGGCGCTGGAGACGTGGACGAGGGCCGGGATCGCCGTGCCGATGAAGAGCGCCGCCGCCGCCATCCCGACGAGGGCCTGCCGCTTGCGCGCCCGCCGGGCCGGTACCGCCCGCCGCAGGTGCTCCAGCGTGCCGTCCCGGGGCTCGATCTCCGACACCGCCTGCTGCAGCAGATCGCGCAGCACCAGCCCGTCCGGCTCGAAGCCGCCGAGCCGCGCCGGATCCGAGCGGTCCGGCCCCGAGCCGACCGAACGCGGCCCGACCGAGCGCAGGGCGCCCGCACGCGAGCCGTCCGCTCCCAGGTCGTCCGCATTCACCTCGTCCGCACGCGAGTCATCCGAGCGCAGGTCGTCCGAAGGCCGGACGCCCGCACGCGAGTCATCCGCGCCCGGGTCGTCCGAACGCGGCTCGTCCCCACCCGGCCCGTCCTCACCCGGGTCGTCCGAACCCGAGTCGTCCGGAGCGCGGCCTTCGAGATCCTGGCCCTTTGGGTCGGAGCCTTGTTCTTCGGGGCCGTGATTCACAGTTGCGTTCCCAGCGTGCGAGTGCGTTTCTTCGTGCTCATCGTCCCGGCGCCCCCAGGAGGCACGCCTGCGGGCGCCGAGCCCGTCGTGCCCGTCGCGCCCCTCGTCCCTGCCGTGCGTGCTCATGCCGACGCCTCCATGGCGACGCGCAGGGCCGCGATGCCCCGGGAGCCGTACGCCTTGACGGAACCCAGCGATATGCCGAGGCTCTCGGCGACCTGGGCCTCGGTCATGTCGGCGAAGTAGCGCAGCACCAGAACCTCGCGTTGCCGACGCTGAAGCCCCTTCATCGCCTTGATGAGGGAGTCGCGCTCCAGCTGGTCGTACGCGCCCTCCTCCGCGCTCGCCATGTCGGGCATCGGCTTCGACAGCAGCTTCAGACCGAGGATGCGGCGGCGCAGGGCGGAGCGCGAGAGGTTCACGACCGTCTGGCGCAGATAGGCGAGCGTCTTCTCCGGGTCCCGGACGCGCTTGCGCGCCGAGTGCACGCGGATGAATGCCTCCTGGACGACGTCCTCACAGGAGGCGGTGTCGTCGAGGAGGAGCGCCGCGAGGCCGAGCAGCGAGCGGTAGTGGGCGCGATATGTCTCGGTGAGATGGTCGACCGTCGTACCGGAGGCCGACACCGTGGACGTGCCGTCCGCGCCGTCGCGCTGATTCGGTACGCGGGTCGGCCGCGCCGCGGGCATCGGCGCGATCACCGGCATGCCGCCGGCCGGACCGGGCAAGCGGGGACGGCGGGGTGGACGAAGGGCGGTGCCCCTCGTCTGTACCGCGGTGAAATCGAGTACCTCTGCCACGCCTGTTGGACCCGTATCCCCCCGTCGGGGTTGTACGCGACAGGCATCTGTTTTACGTCAGACCGCACACCCGTCCGTATGGCACGTCCATCCGTCGGTACGGCACTCGCCCCCGGCCGTACGGGGGACGTGCGCGCCGGCACGCCACGCACACCCGCTTGCACGACCCACCGAACAACGGACAGCGCGTCGAACACCCTCATGCGTACCAGCTCTTCCCCTGTGCCCCGAGTATGGGCGCCCAGCCCCGCCGAAGGGCGCCCGCTAAAGACGCTCCCCGCCCTCCGCGCGGTTGCAAAGGGCGGGGAGGAATCCCCGATCACCGGGAGGCCTGAATCAACCCGGAAACCTCACGGCTGTCCGGCCGGATATCATTCGTCCGCCGAACCGCCGACTCGAAGAACTTACACGCCACCACCGACAACGACCCAGGCCAGTGGACCGTGACCGACACGCGGTGCCCGCCGGTCCACTCACGGCCGCGGGCCGCGCGCGGCGGAATCGGCGGGCAGCCCACGCAAAGGCAAGGGGCAGCGCACCCAGGGTCAACGCACAGCGCGCCGAGAGGGCGGCGACACCAGAAGCCCCGGGGCGGGCGACCGACACCCAGAAACCCGGACCGGGCGGTCGGCCCCTACCTCGCCGCCCGCTCCCGCGCCACCAGCTCCGCGATCTGGGCCGTGTTGAGGGCGGAGCCCTTGCGGAGGTTGTCGCCGCAGACGAAGAGTTCGAGGGCGGTCGGGTCGTCGAGGGCCCGGCGTACGCGGCCCACCCAGGTCGGGTCGGTGCCCACGACGTCGGCCGGGGTGGGGAACTCCCCCGCGCCCGGGTCGTCGAAGAGCACGACCCCCGGGGCGGTGGCGAGGATCTCGCGCGCCTTGGCGACCGTGACCTCGTTCTCGAAGCGGGCGTGGACGGTGAGGGAGTGGGTGGTGACCACCGGGACCCGAACGCAGGTCACGGCGACCGGCAGCTTCGGCAGCCCGAGGATCTTGCGGGACTCGTCCCGCACCTTCATCTCCTCCGACGACCAGCCGTCCGCGCGGAGCGACCCCGCCCACGGCACCACGTTCAGCGCCACCGGCTCCGGGAACGGCCCGGTGTTGTCGCCCACGGCCCGCCGTACGTCACCCGGGGCGGTCCCCAGCTCCGTACCGGCGACGAGGGCGATCTGCTGCCGCAGGGTCCGCACGCCGGCCCGCCCCGCGCCGCTGACGGCCTGGTACGAGGAGGCCACCAGCTCGCGCAGCCCGAACTCGGCGTGCAGCGCGCCGAGCGCCACGATCATGGAGAGGGTGGTGCAGTTGGGGTTGGCGATGATCCCGCGCGGGCGGAACCGGGCGGCGTGCGGATTGACCTCGGGGACCACGAGAGGCACCTCCGGGTCCATCCGGAAGGCGCCCGAGTTGTCGACCACGACCGCGCCCTTGGCCGCGGCGATCGGCGCCCAGTGCTCCGCCACCTCGTCCGGTACGTCGAACATGGCGATGTCGACCCCGTCGAAGGCCTCCTCCGACAGGGCCGTCACCTCGACCTGCTCCCCGCGCACGGCCAGCTTGCGGCCGGCCGAGCGG
This sequence comes from Streptomyces sp. TG1A-60, assembly GCF_037201975.1. Lineage (NCBI taxonomy): Bacteria > Bacillati > Actinomycetota > Actinomycetes > Kitasatosporales > Streptomycetaceae > Streptomyces > Streptomyces sp. TG1A-60. The sequence continues at coordinate 3,746,667 of NZ_CP147520.1, forward strand.
GGGGAGGCGATCAGCCGGATCTCGCCCCAGATGTCCGCCCGGTGGGACAGGATCTGGAGCATGACCGTGCCGACGGCACCGGTGGCGCCCACGACCGCGAGCGTCGGCCTGCCGGTGCGCCCGGCGTCAACGGCCATCAGCGACCGGTACCCCCGTAGACCACGGCCTCGTCGCTGTCGGAGTCGAGCCCGAAGGCGGTGTGCACGGCGCGCACGGCCTCGGGGACGTCGTCGGCACGGGTGACGACCGAGATACGGATCTCGGAGGTCGAGATCAGCTCGATGTTCACGCCCGCGTCGCTCAGCGCCTCGAAGAAGGAGGCGGTGACGCCCGGGTTGGTCTTCATGCCCGCGCCGACCAGGGAGATCTTGCCGATCTGGTCGTCGTAGCGCAGGGAGTCGAAGCCGATGCCGGCCTTGTTCTTCTCCAGCGCGTCGATCGCCTTGCGGCCCTCGGTCTTGGGGAGGGTGAAGGAGATGTCCGTCAGGCCGGTCGTCACGGCGGAGACGTTCTGCACCACCATGTCGATGTTGACCTCGGAGTCGGCGATGGCGCGGAAGATCGCGGCGGCCTCGCCCGGCTTGTCCGGGACGCCGACGACCGTGACCTTGGCCTCGGAGACGTCGTGGGCGACTCCGGAGATGATGGCGTGCTCCACCTTGTGGTCCCCTTGCGACTCTGGCTTCTCGTTGCTGACCCAGGTGCCCGGCAGTCCGGAGAAGGACGAACGGACGTGGATCGGGATGTTGTAACGGCGGGCGTACTCGACACAACGGTGGAGCAGCACCTTCGAACCGGACGCCGCCAGTTCGAGCATGTCCTCGGAAGAGATCCAGTCGATCTTCTTCGCCTTCTTGACGACCCGCGGGTCGGCGGTGAAGACGCCGTCGACGTCGGTGTAGATCTCACAGACCTCGGCGTCCAGCGCGGCGGCCAGCGCGACGGCGGTCGTGTCCGACCCGCCGCGGCCGAGGGTGGTGATGTCCTTCTTGTCCTGGCTGACGCCCTGGAATCCGGCGACGATGGCGATGTTGCCCTCGTCCAGCGCCGTACGGATACGGCCGGGCGTGACGTCGATGATCCGGGCTTTGTTGTGGACCGAGTCGGTGATGACGCCTGCCTGGCTGCCGGTGAACGACTGGGCTTCGTGGCCCAGGTTTTTGATCGCCATGGCCAGCAGGGCCATGGAGATACGCTCCCCGGCGGTCAGCAGCATGTCGAACTCACGCCCGGCAGGCATCGGTGACACCTGCTCGGCGAGATCGATCAGCTCGTCCGTCGTGTCGCCCATCGCGGAAACGACGACGACCACCTGGTGGCCGTTCTTCTTCGCTTCCACGATCCGCTTGGCGACGCGCTTGATGCCCTCGGCATCGGCTACGGAGGAGCCTCCGTACTTCTGCACGACAAGGCCCACGTGCGCTCCTCGCTCGGTTCAGTCTCTTTTCCGCACATACACACGTACTGCGGTCGGCTCAGTTTAACGAGCGGCCGACATTCCCTTCCCCGGTACCGCATGGTGAGATGTCCCGCTCACCCCTTGATCATCCGGGCTTTCTCCGGACGTTCCCCCGGTTTCCTCCCGGCTTCCCGTCCAGACCTCCGACCGCTCCGGGAACGTCCCTGCCCAGGTCGGGCCCGAACAGTCGGCGAGGACGGGGAAAAGTGCCTGGAGTCACACCTGGGACCCCCGCGACGGAAAAAGCGCAACTTTCGCGCACTAAGGTCTCTGGCGTGCGCGTACTTCTGGTGGAAGACGACGAGCCGGTCGCCGAGTCGCTCCGGCGCGGGCTCCTGCGATACGGCTTCGAGGTGGAGTGGGTCACCACGGGCGGGGCGGCGTTGTCGTACGAAGGTCCGTACGACGTCGTCCTCCTCGACCTGGGTCTGCCCGACACCGACGGCCTCGACGTCTGCAAGGCCCTCCGGGACCGCAGCGATGTGCCGATCATCGTGATCAGCGCCCGCAGCGACGAGACGGACCGGGTGGTCGGCCTGGAGCTGGGCGCCGACGACTACGTCTCCAAGCCGTTCGGCGTGCGCGAGGTGATCGCCCGAATAAGGGCCGTCATGCGCCGTGTGCAGCCCCGCTCCGCCGACGCCCCCGCGGTCGGCCCCGACCGCTACGGCGCCCGCCTCACCATCGACCGCAAGGCCGCGCGCGTCCATCTCGACGGTACGGAGGTGGGGCTCGCGCCGAAGGAGTACGACCTGCTGGCCTTCCTCACCGAGGAGCCGGGCGCGCTGATGTCGCGTGAGCAGATCATGGAGGCGGTCTGGGACGCGAACTGGTTCGGCCCGACGAAGACGCTCGACGTCCATGTGGCGGCACTGCGGCGGAAGCTCGCCGGGGCGATCACGATCGAGGCGGTACGGGGAGTGGGGTTCCGGCTGATCGTGGCCGAGGAGACCCGGACGGACAAGGCCGGGACGGACAAGGCCGGGACGGACAAGGCCGGGACGGCGTCATGATCCGTCAGCTCGTCCGCAGCTACGTCCTCCTCGTGGCGGTGGCCATCGCCCTGTTCACCGTGCCGGTGGCCTACACGCTCACGGACCAGTTGCGGGACGACACCAGGGAGTCCGTGATGCGCGAGGCCGAAACCATGGCCCGGCTCCTGGGCACCGGTGACGTCGCCTCCTGCGAGGCGCTGACGCAGATGGCCAGGGCCTATCCGAAGCGGGAGAAGGTCGAGGTCACCGCCGTCAACGGGTGCGCGCTGGACGGTCTGCGGGAACCCGCCCGGGACGCGGCTCTGACCGAGGCTCTCGAAAACGGCGAGGCCACCGTCGACTGGGGCTCCGACTTCATCTGGGGCGAGAACCTGGTGATCACCGTCCCCGCCCATGAGCGCGCGGCGGACGTGACGACCGACCCGGACCAGGTGGTCGGCGCCGTGCGGATCAAGTTCTCGACCGATCACCTCACCTACCGCCTGTGGACCATCTGGGGCTTCCGGGCGGCGCTGGCCGTCCTCGTCCTGCTGGCAGCCGCGATCATCGGCGTCTTCGCCGCCCGGCGCCTGACCGCTCCCCTCCGCCAGCTCAACGAGATGGCGAGCAAGATGAGCGACGGCGACCTGACGGCCCGCTCCCCCGTCACGGGCCCTCAGGAGACGCAGACCCTGGCGCGCACGCTCAACCAGGCGGGCGAACGCCTGGACACGCTGATCGCCTCGCAGCGCATCTTCGTCGCCGACGCCTCGCACCAACTGCGTACCCCTCTCACGGCGTTGCGCCTGTCCCTGGACAACATCGCGGACGGGACGGACGACGAGTTCGTACGGGAGGACGTGGAGCAGGCGACCGCCGAGGTGGTCCGGATGAGCCGCCTGGTCAACGGCCTGCTGGTGCTGGCGCGGGCCGAGGCGAAGGTGACGGCGGCGGAACCGCTGCCCCTCAGGGAGGTCATCGGGGAACGTCTCGACGTGTGGAGGCCGGCCGCCGACGAGCGCGGAGTCACCATCACGCTCAGGGGGAGTACCGACGGCCGGCTGCTTGTGCTGGCCAGCCACGGTCATCTGGACCAGGTCCTGGACAACGTGCTGTCCAACGCCCTGGAGGTCTCACCGGACGGCGCGACGATCACCGTGCGGGTGGAGCCCCGGGGCGACGAGGTGGTGCTCTCGGTGCTGGACGAGGGGCCCGGTATGTCGGACGCCGAGAAGTCCCGCGCCTTCGACCGCTTCTGGCGCGGTCAGGGCCTCACCGGGAAGTCCGGTTCCGGCCTCGGCCTCGCCGTCGTCAAGCAACTCGTCACCGACGACGGCGGAACCGTGACCCTCAAGGACGCGCCCGGGGGCGGCCTGTGCGTCACGCTCACGTTGCGGGCGGCGCGGCACGGGGGTGGCTGAGCGGGGGGCCGCTCAGCCGGAGGGGCTGAGCCGGAGGGGGGTCGGCTCAGCCCTTGCTGCCGCCGCCGGTGGCTGGTGATCAGCCCTCGGGCATCGCCGACGAGTGGTGGTTCACGATCTTCCACACGCCGTTCCGCTTCTCGTACTCGTACGTGTAGCGGGCCTCGACGACGCTCTTCTTGCCGGTCTCCTTGTCCGTGAGCGTGAAGGCGTACGTACCGGCGTCGAGCGCGGAGTTGCTGTCGAGGACGTTGATGTGCGACTTGATCTTCTTGCCGACCGGCTTGTTCTCCAGGAAGTGGTCGAAGTAGTCCACGATCCCGGCGCGGTCGGTGCGGACCCTGTTGGAGACGGTCGGCAGGAGCACCGCGTCCTTCGCGTAGCGGTCCGCCACCTTCTTCGAGTCACCGGTCCGCAGCGACTTGTTCCAGCCGTCGAAGAGCGCCGCGATCTCCTTCTTGGAGGGCTTCTTCGGCGCGGCCTCGGCGCCGGCCATGCTGACACCGGCGGTGACGGTGCCGACGGTGACGACGGCGGTGGCGGTGACGATGGCGGCGCGTATGCGGTTCTTGCGGGTCATCGCGATCTCCCGTGCGAAGTTGGGGTGTTACTGCCTCCGCTTCAGTGCGGTGGAAGTGACTCAAGATTCGCGTGACGCCGGTTAGGGGCCGTGCAGTGGACGTACAGGCCCGGGGCAAGGTTCGTACAAGGTGTTCTGGAGGGGGTCGGGGCTGATCCAACGCAGATGGCCAGCATGTACGAGGCGCCCCGACGACGTACGCACGGCTTGCTGGCCGTAGCGGGGGTGTGCCGACGTCGGAAACGCCCTACGTGGACCCGGAGTCTCTGCTCTCCGCAGCAGCAGCGGCCCTTCCGAACCGGCCGACGGGCTAGAGCGTTCCCAGCGCCGGCGCGAACGCGATGAGGAGGGGAAGGAGGGCCAGCAGCGCGGCGGCCGTCGTCGTCGCCGCCCGGTGGGTCCGGTGCAGGCGGGGCGGGGGTTCCAGCAGGCGCTCCACCCGGTCACCCAGCAACCGGCGGGTGTTGGCGCAGCTCAACACGCCACGGTGCCGGTTGAGTTCGATGAGGGCGAGGGCGGTGGTGAGGTGGCCGCAGCGGCGGGAGGCGGTGTCGTCGGCGGCCAGTTCGACCAGGCGGTGGGTCTGGTCGGCGAAGTGGGCGAAGAGGGGGACGCGCGGGAAGCCCGTGGCGAGGGCGGTGGAGAGGTGGAGCAGCCAGTCGTGGCGGGCGCGGGCGTGGCCGAGTTCGTGGGCGAGCACGGCATCCAGCTGACGGTCGCTGAGCTTTCGCAACGCGCCGGTGGTGACGACCAGTTGGGGCGGGGCGCCCGGCATGAGCCAGGCGTCCGGGTACTCGTCCTCCAGGACCAGCAACGGCCCCTTCGACTGCGGCAGGCCCGCCGGGAGGTCGGGGGCGCGTTCGCGCAGGTGCGCGCGGCGGAGGTGACGGCGGCGCCGGGCCTCGACGAGTTCGCGGGCGATCATCGCGCCGCTCCACGCGGCCCCGCAGGCCAGCAGCAGGGTCAGTACGGCCGTCCAGGGCGGCGCGGCCGTGAGGTCGTACGCGGCGGTCACGGCCGGGGGCGCGGGGGCGAAGGCGTGGGTGCGGACGGTCTCGAACACCGCCGCCGCGCCCAGTACGAGCGCCGCGAGGCAGCTGAGCAGCGCCGCCGCCACCAGGCACTGCCACGCCCACAGCGCGACCACGGGTTCCCGCTCGGGCCACGCCGCCCTCAGCAGGGCACGGGGGCCCAGCACTGCGGCGGTGAGGGCCACGGCGGTGAGAAGGAGCAGGAGAACGGTCACGTCACTGGGTCCGGTTCCTGTCGGGGGCGCGCGAGGGGGGTACGGGGTGCGTACGACGAGGTGCCTACGCTACCGCCGGCACTCGCACTTCAGGAGCCCTTCCGCCGCCCGGCCCCGTCCGGCGGCGGACGGGGCCCGATCCTCTGAGCAGACGAAGCGGACTGTGCGGACGAAGCTGACGCCGAGCCGGCGGTGCTACTTCACCTTCCGCAGCCCCAGCGGCGCCGCGATCTCCTCCGCCATGACCTTGCCCGCCTCGAACTCCAGGGTCTCGTCGCCCATCAACTCCTGGTCGGTGTCGAGGCCGTCGAGCTCGGCGAGGGGTTGGTTCAGGCGTACGTGCGCGACCAGGGACTGGAGGGCGCGAAGGGTGGCGGAGGCGGTGGAGCCCCAGTTGGAGAAGTAGGAGAACTGCCACCACCAGAGGGCCTCGGTGGTGCGGCCCGCGCGGTAGTGGGCCATGCCGTGGCGGAGGTCGGCGATGACGTCGGCGAGGTCGTCGGAGATACGGGCCGCAACGGGCGCCTTGCGGGGCTCGTACGGGTCGAAGACCTCGGAGTACACGTCGACCGGGTCGAGCATGACGGCGAGGCGCTCGCGCAGCTCGTCGACGTCCGGCTCGGGGCCCGGGTCGGGCTCGTAGCGCTCGTCCGGCACGATGTCCTCGTGCGCGCCGAGGCGTCCGCCGGCCAGGAGGAGCTGGGAGACCTCCAGGAGGAGGAAGGGGACGGCCGAGTCCGGCTCGTCGCCCTTGGCCACCTCGGTGACGGCGACCAGGAAGCTCTCGACCTGGTCCGCGATCTGGACCGCGAAGTCGTCCGGGTTCAGGTCCTTCGCGTGCAGCGTGGCGTCAGACATCCAGCAATCGTCTCCCCTCGAAGGCGCGGCCGAGGGTCACCTCGTCCGCGTATTCCAGGTCGCCGCCCACCGGGAGGCCGCTGGCCAGGCGGGTGACCTTGAGGCCCATGGGCTTGATCATGCGGGCGAGGTACGTGGCCGTGGCCTCGCCTTCGAGATTCGGGTCCGTGGCCAGGATCAGTTCGGTGACCGTACCGTCCGCCAGGCGGGCCAGCAGCTCTCGTATGCGCAGGTCGTCGGGGCCGACGCCCTCGATCGGGCTGATCGCGCCGCCGAGGACGTGGTACCGGCCGCGGAACTCACGGGTCCGTTCGATCGCGACGACGTCCTTCGGCTCCTCCACGACACAGACGACCGAGGGGTCCCGGCGCGTGTCGCGGCAGATGTTGCACAGCTCCTCCTGCGCGACGTTGCCGCAGGTCGCGCAGAAGCGGACCTTCGCCTTCACTTCGAGGAGGGCCTGCGCGAGGCGCCGTACGTCCGTCGGCTCCGTCTGCAGGATGTGGAAGGCGATCCGCTGCGCGCTCTTGGGACCGACGCCGGGCAGCCGCCCCAGCTCGTCGATGAGGTCCTGGACCACGCCTTCGTACACGGACTGCCGTCCTTCCTGGTGTCATTCAGTACGTACCGTAGTCGGCCGCCGCCGGTCCGAGGAAGGCGGTACGGGGCACGGTTGGGGCTCGCGGGTGGGCGGGGAGCGCTCAGAAGGGCAGGCCGGGGATGCCCGCGCCTCCGCCGCCGAGGCCCTGGGCGAGGGGACCCAGCTTCTGCTGCTGGAGGGTCTGGGCGTTCTCGTTGGCCGCCTGGACGGCCGCGACGACCAGGTCGGCGAGGGTCTCGGTGTCCTCCGGGTCCACCGCCTTGGGGTCGATCTTCAAAGCGCGCAGTTCGCCGGAGCCGGTGACGGTGGCCCTCACCAGACCGCCGCCCGCCTGACCGTCGACCTCCGTCTGCGCGAGTTCCTCCTGCGCCCTCGCCAGGTCCTCCTGCATCTTCTGGGCCTGCTGGAGCAGCTGCTGCATGTTGGGCTGGCCACCACCGGGGATCACGTTCAGCTCCCTCGTACGAGTCTCGGGTCGTTCGTGCGGTTGTACTCGACCGTCGCCCTGGGGGCGTTCCTGCGGTCGTCACGAGCCTACGTGGTCGACACGGCCTCCGCTCCGCCACTCTTTCGAGTGAGTCGGCGCAGATTCGTATACCTGATCAAGGACTCCTTCAAGGTGGAAAAACGGTGAAAACGGGTCTATCGCCACCCATTGGGAGGTAGGAAGGGTCCGGCCGCGTCAGGGAGCAGGTAGGTGCCCGTACGTGTGTCTCGCACTGTCGTCAGCAGAAGCGCCAGTAGGGAGTGCCGGGTGAGCCAGCCGGAGATGCAGCCCGAGGGGGGACCCCAGGACGGGCGGGGTGAGGGTTCCGGGCTGTGGGCGCAGCCGTGGCCGTCGGCGGCCGGGCCGTGGGTGGGGGAGCCGGCCGGGCGGCCGTTCCCGCAGGGCGACTGGGGCGCTCCGGCGGAACGGCTGGAGGAGCTGTACCAGTGGGTCGAGCGGGCGGCTCTGGAGACCGCAGCGTGGTATCTCGCGGACCGGGTGTGGAAACGGCTGGCGGCGCGTGTGCTGCGGATCGGGGCGGCGACGGGGGCGCTCGCCGGGGCCGCGCTGCCGCTGCTCGACCTCGCCGGGGTGGTGGGCGGGGCGGCTCCGTGGGGGTATCTCGCGATCCTGGCGTGCGTGGCGTGTGTCGCGGTGGACCGGTTCTTCGGGGTCACCTCCGGGTGGATGAGGGACGTGGCCACGGCGCAGGCGGTGCAGCGGCGGCTCCAGGTGCTGCGGTTCGACTGGGCGTCCGAGAGCGCGCGGGAGGTGCTGGGGCCGGCGGAGGGGACGGCAGGGGAGGCCGCCGAGCGGTGTCTCGGGGTGCTGCGGCGGTTCTCCGAGGACATCACGGAGCTGGTGCGGGTGGAGACCGCCGACTGGATGGTCGCGTTCCGGACGGGGGCTGCGCCGCTGGAGATCCAGACGGGGGGATCCCCCTCGCGGCCGATGGGAGGTTCCACCGGGCGGGCGCCGATGCCGCCGGGGGCTCGGCCGAACATGCCCCGGCAGAGGCCGCCGGAGGCGCGGTGACCCCCGGGGCGCGTGACCTGCGGGGCGCCGGTTGCCTTTTCGCTCCCGCCGCCCCTGCCCGTGCCTTCGCCAGAGGGCTCCGCCCCTTCCACCCCGAGGGGACCTGGACAGGTTGATCGGCCGCAGGTGAGCGGGGGCTTGTCGCGCAGTTCCCCGCGCCCCTGAAAACCACCAAGGGCTCCGGGCCCCTCGTCCGGTCGGCGGCTCAGTCGGCCTTCGTGTACGTCAACGACTTCCCCGCCGTGTCGACGCGCCGCAGCTGTCCGTCGGGCAGGAGGGTGACCGTGGTGGCGGCGCCGGGGGAGCAGGAGGTGGCCGGTTCGCCGGCGGCGACGGTGGAGGGGCCCATCCGCAGGGGGCCGTCGCCGGCCGGTTCCTCCGTCAGCTCCGCCTCGAACACACAGTGGTACGTGCCGCCGCCTTCGAGCGGGCCGTCCGCCGTGAGGGAGAGCACGGTGTCGCCCACCTCTCCCTGCTGGATGACGAGTTCGCGGGTGTCCTGACCTCCGGAACCGCCGAGGGTGGCGTTCCAGGTGCCGAGGAACTCCTCCGGGACCGGGCCCGCGTCGGGTGACCCGGTCGTCGGGTTCGGGGAGGCCTCCGGGCCCGACGCCCCGGGTGTCGTGGGCCCGGGTGTCTCGGGCGCGGCCGTCGTCGTCCCGTTCTTGGCGTCGTCCGCCGTGCCGCCGTCGTCGCGCTTCTTCATCAGCACGTACACCGAGCCGCCGGCACCGAGCGCCACGACCAACGCGACGATGACGAGGAGGACCGAGGAACGACGGTTCCCGCGCGCGGGTTCGGGCTGACCGCCGCCTCCTGGCCCCGGGCCGTAGTGGAGGTTCGGTCCGTACGGCGAGGTCGAGCCGGGGCCCGGTCCGGCGGCGGCTCCGACGCCCTGGCCGCCGTACGGCCCCTGCGCGTACGAGCCGTACGGCGCCTGCGGCGCGCCCTGCGGATAGCCGCCGTATCCGGGGGCCATGCCGGGCTGCTGCCCGTACCCGCCGGCGGGCTGCCGGGTGTGCTGCTGCGGGTGGCCGTATCCGGCGGGCATGGCCCCGGGCCCGCACCCGGGCATGGACCCGGGTCCATGCCCGGACGGAGCGGTCGGCGGAGGCGGTTGCGAGCCCGCCCCCGCGGTCTGCGTCGGCAGCCGGTCCACGGAAGCGGCACCCGGCGCACCCGGCGGAGGCGGTACGGCACCGCCCTCGGGCGGGGTCGCGGGGGCGCCGGGAGGCGTCGCCGGACCGCCGCCGTACGGAAACACGGGAGAGCCGGGCGGGTACGCGGGCGAAGCCGAGGCCGGGCCCACGGGAGCGGGCACGGGAGCGGACGGGGTCGCGCCGGCGGACGCGGGAGGAGCCGAGGACTGACCCGCGGTGCCGGACGGCGGCACACCAGCCGACGCCGACGGAGCCGAGGAAGCCGCGGCGGGCGGCTGCCGGGCGAGGTCGGAGGCGCCTGAGCGACCGCCGTCCACCGGACCTCCCGGCGCGCCCCCGCCTCCCGCAGCCGCCGAACCGCCTGGAACCGCCGAACCTCCCGCAGCCGCCGGACCCCCCGGAGCCGCCAGGCCGCCCGCAGCCGCCGTACTGCCCGAAACCGCCCCAGCCCGCGACGCCCCTGGCGCCCCCGACGACCCCGCCGACTCCTCCGGATCCTCCGCCTCCAGCAACCGCACCGCGTGCCGCCCCAGTTGCGCCACCAGGGCGCTCGGCAGCCAGGGGTCCCTCGACCGGCCCGCGACGACCGTGTCCTCGGCCCGCGTGCGCTGGAGGATCTGGGGGAGGGTGGGGCGGGCGGCGGGGTCCTTTCTCAGACAGTCGCGGACGATGTCGCAGAGGCCTTCGGGCAGGCCCTCCAGATCGGGTTCCTCCTGGGCGATGCGGAACATGAGGGCGTGGACGCCGGAGTTGGCGGCACCGAAGGGGAGGTTGCCGGTGGCGGCGTAGGCGAGGACGGAGCCGAGGCAGAAGACGTCGCAGGCAGGGGTGATGCGGTCGCCGCGCACCTGCTCGGGAGCCATGAAGCCGGGCGAACCGACCAGCGCGCCGGTGCGCGTCAGCCCGCCGTCCGTGACGGTCTCCAACGCCCGCGCGATACCGAAGTCGATGACGCGCGGCCCGTCGATGGTCACCAGCACGTTGGACGGCTTGAGGTCCCGGTGGATGAGCCCGGCCGCGTGGATGTCCTGAAGCGCGTGCGCGAGCCCCGCCGCGAGGATCCGTACGGTCCGCTCGGGCAGCGCCCCGTGATCCCGTCCGACGACGGCCTGGAGGGACGGTCCGGCCACGTACCCGGTGGCGACCCACGGAATGCCGGCCTCGGTGTCCGCGTCCAGCACCGGCGCGGTCCAGTACCCGCCCACCTGCCGCGCGGCCCGCACCTCCTGCCGGAAGCGGGCCCGGAACTCCTCCTGCTCGGCCAGCTCCTGCCGCACGAGCTTGACGGCGACGGTACGGCCCCGGTCGGACCGGGCCAGGTACACGTTCCCCATCCCGCCCGCGCCCAGTCGCGCGAGCAGCCGGTACGCCCCGATCCTCTGCGGATCCCCCGGCCCGAGCTTCTCCATGGCCACCGCCCCCGTTTCCCCGTGCCGTCCCCGACGCATTCCGTACGCGTACGTACGGGTACGTCGTGAACGTCGTGCACGTGCGCAGCGGACCGATCGTAGTGCGGCCGTACGGGGAGGCGGACGGAGCGGTGTCTACGGTTCCGTAACAGCGGCCGGTGCCGCCTCGGCCTCCGTTCCGCCGCGAGGTGGTCCAAGGCACCCGACAGCCGTTCCAGCACGCGTACGGTCTCCGCGAAGCCCTCCCCCGGTGCCTCCGCGAGGCGGGCGGCGAGGGCCGCGTGGCCGGGGTCGATCCCGGCGGTCTCGGCGCGGCCCCCGAGGGTGGGAGTGGGGAGCTTGGCGCGGCGGTGGGCAGAAGGGGCCCCGAAAGGGCACCGCTCCTCACCGGGAGGCGACACACTGTCGTGATCGGGCTCCCGGCCGCAGACAGGTCGCCGATGTCCCCTCCCCCCAGCGGCCCCCTAACCTCGACTCCATGACTCCCCAGCCAAACCCTCAGGCCGGCGTCGCGGTGAAGGCGGCGGACCGTGCGCACGTCTTTCACTCCTGGTCCGCGCAGGAACTCATCGACCCGCTCGCCGTCGCCGGCGCCCAGGGGTCGTACTTCTGGGACTACGACGGCGAGCGGTACCTCGACTTCACCAGCGGCCTGGTCTACACGAACATCGGCTACCAGCACCCGAAGGTCGTCGCGGCGATCCAGGAGCAGGCGGCGACGATGACGACGTTCGCGCCGGCGTTCGCGGTCGAGGCGCGGTCGGAGGCGGCGCGGCTGATCGCCGGGCGGACGCCGGGCGACCTGGACAAGATCTTCTTCACCAACGGCGGCGCCGACGCGGTCGAGCACGCCGTGCGGATGGCCCGGCTGCACACCGGCCGCCCCAAGGTGCTCGCCGCGTACCGCTCGTACCACGGCGGCACCCAGCAGGCCGTGAACCTCACGGGCGACCCCCGCCGCTGGGCCTCCGACACCGGCGCGGCCGGCGTCGTGCGCTTCTGGGCTCCCTTCCTCTACCGGTCCCGCTTCCACGCGGAGACGGAGGAGCAGGAGTGCGCGCGGGCCCTGGAGCACCTGGAGACGACGATCACCTTCGAGGGGCCGTCGACCATCGCCGCGATCATCCTGGAGACCGTCCCGGGCACGGCCGGGATCATGGTCCCGCCGCCGGGTTATCTGGCCGGGGTCCGGGAGATCTGCGACAGGTACGGGATCGTCTTCGTCCTGGACGAGGTCATGGCGGGCTTCGGGCGGACGGGCACGTGGTTCGCGGCCGATCTCTTCGGCATCGTGCCCGACCTGATGACCTTCGCCAAGGGCGTGAACTCCGGTTACGTCCCCCTCGGCGGCGTCGCCATCTCGTCCGCCGTCGCCGAGACCTTCGCCCGGCGCCCGTACCCCGGCGGTCTGACGTACTCCGGGCACCCGCTGGCCTGTGCCGCCGCCGTCGCGACGATCAACGTCATGGCGGAGGAAGGCGTCGTCGAGAACGCGGCCTCCCTCGGCACGTCGGTCGTCGAACCGGCCCTGCGCGAGCTCGCCGCGCGGCACCCCTGCGTCGGCGAGGTGCGCGGCGTCGGCATGTTCTGGGCCCTGGAACTGGTGAAGAACAAGGAGACCCGCGAACCCCTCGTCCCCTACAACGCCACCGGCGAGGCCAGCGCCCCCATGCTCGCCTTCGGCGCCGCCGCGAAGGCGGCCGGCCTCTGGCCCTTCATCAACATGAACCGCACCCACGTCGTCCCCCCGTGCAACATCACGGAGGCCGAGGCCAAGGAGGGCCTCGCCGCCCTCGACGCGGCCCTGTCGGTGGCGGACGAGCACACGGTGTGAGGCCGTGGTCTCCCCTCGGTGCCCCGGAGTGTGCGGCCGGGGCACCGAGCCGGGTTCCCCGGCCCGACGCGTGCGATCCGCGAAAACTCCTCCCCGGAATCCGAACGCGTAAGGTGACCTGCTCGTAAGAGAACTCGGAGAGCACGCACGGAATGCGTACCCGTACGCGGATGGGGGAGCCAGACCACGATGCCCGGCACCGGCGGCGGCAATGGCGCCGTGACCCGCAGCACCCTGCGGCAGCAGCTCGCGGACGCGCTCCGTGACGAGGTGCTGGCCGGCAGACTCAAGCCGGGGCAGGAATTCACGGTGAAGGAGATCGCCGAGCAGTACGGGGTGTCGGCGACGCCCGTACGCGAGGCGTTGGTGGACCTGTCCGCGCAGGGGCTGCTGCACGCCGTGCAGCACCGGGGTTTCGAGGTCCGCGAGTACTCGGTGGACGACTACCGGAACATGGTCGAGGCCCGCGTCCTGGTCACCGACGGCATGTTCCGGCGGCTGGACGACCGACGGGTCGACCCCCGTACGGCCGCCGCCCTCGCCGGGGTCCGGCGGCGCGGCGAGGAGGCGCGGCGGGCCGCGACCGCCGGGGACCTGGACATCCTCATCGGCTACGACCTGCGGTTCTGGCGCGAGTTGAGCGCCCTGTTCGGCAACCCGTACCTCACCGACTTCCTGCACCGGCTGCGTGTGCAGTGCTGGGTGTGCGCGGTCCGGCGGCTGCGGCAGGCGGACGATCTCCGGGGCCGGCTGTGGGCCGACCACACCGAACTCGTCGACGCCCTCACCCGGCGCGAGGCGCAGACCGCCCAGGAGATCATCGCCGGGTACGACGCGTACTCCCTGACACTGGTGGAACGCCTGGCGGACGGATGAGCGAGCCCCGGAAGACCGGCGCCCGGCAGGTGAGCGTCGACCTCTCCGTCGTCGTCCCCGCGTACGACGAGGAGGACCGCCTCGCCCCCACCCTCGAAGCGATCATCACCCACCTCGCCGCGACCGAGGCCGCCGCCACCTGGGAGATCATCGTCGTCGACGACGGGTCGACGGACGGGACGGCCGACGTCGTGGCCGCCGTCACCGCGCGCGACGCACGGGTCCAGCTGGTCGCCGACGGGCCCCGCAACCGGGGCAAGGGCCACGCCTTACGCCTCGGCGTGCTCGCCTCGCACGGCCGCCGCGTCCTGCTCACCGACGCCGATCTCGCCGCGCCCATCGACGAGTTGGAGCGGCTGGACAAGGCGCTCTCCGACGGGCACACGGCCGCGATCGGCTCACGCGAGGCGCCCGGTGCGAACATCGAGCGCCATCAGCACCGGCTGCGCGCGGCACTCGGGCGGGCCGGGAACTTCCTGATACGCCAGGTCGCGGTGCCCGGTATCCGCGACACCCAGTGCGGTTTCAAGCTGTTCGACGGCGACCGCGCCCGTGAGGCCTTCGCCGCCTCCCGCCTCGACGGGTTCGGGATCGACGTGGAGATACTGCGGCACTTCCGCCGCAGCGGCTGGCCGGTCGCCGAGGTCCCCGTCCGCTGGTCCCACCAGCCCGGCTCGAAGATCCGGCCCCGCCACTACGCCCGCGTCCTCGGTGAACTCGCCACCCTGCGGGCCCGTTCGGTCCGCCCCGCCGACGCCCTCGCGGTCACCTGCTTCCTCCTGATGTCCGTGGCCCTCCACATCGGCCGCTGGCTCGGCCCGGACGACCGTTATCTGCCCGACTCCCTCCAGGACCAGAACCAGTGGGAGTGGTTCTTCGCGGTCACGGCCGACAACCTCGTCCACTTCCGCAATCCCCTCTTCACCACCTTCCAGGGCTTCCCCGACGGCGTGAACCTGATGGCCAACACGGTCATGCTGGGCCTGTCGGTCCCCTTCGCGCCCGTGACCCTCGCCCTGGGCCCGGCCGTCTCCCTCGCCCTGGTGATGACCCTCGGCCTCGCCGCCACGGCCGCCGCCTGGTACTGGCTGCTCGTCAAACGGGTCGTACGGCACCGGGGCGCGGCCTTCACCGGAGCGGCCCTCGCCGCCTTCGCGCCGCCGATGGTCAGCCACGCCAACGCGCACCCGAACTTCGTCGTCCTGTTCATGATGCCGCTGATCATCGACCGGTCGCTGCGGCTGTGCACGGGCGCCCGGACGGAACGGGACGGCGTGGTTCTCGGCCTGATGGCGGCCTACCAGATCTTCCTCGGCGAGGAACCCCTCCTCCTCGCCGCGATGGGCATGCTGCTGTTCGCCGCCACGTACGGGGCCGTCCGCCGGGACGTGGCACGGAAGTCCTGGCGCCCGCTCCTGAAGGGGCTCGGCATCGCGGTCCTCGTGGCGGTCCCGATCGCCGCCGTCCCGCTGTCCTGGCAGTTCTTCGGCCCGCAGAGCTACGGGAACATCGTGCACGGCGACAACTCCGGCAACAGCCCGCTCGCCCTGCTCTCCTTCGCCGAACGCTCGCTCCTCGCGGGCGACCGCGAACGGGCGGACGCGCTCTCCCTCAACATCACCGAGCAGAACGCCTTCTACGGCTGGCCGCTGGTCCTGCTGGCCCTCGGCATCGTCGTACGCCTGTGGGAGCGCCCCCTGGTCAAGGCGCTCGCCGTCACCGCGGTCGGCGCCGCCCTGCTCTCCCTCGGCCCGAGGATCCGCCTCCCGCAGACGGATCTCGTGCTGCCCGGCCCGTGGGCGCCGCTCGCCGAGAGGCCGCTGCTGGAGTCGGTCATCGAGAGCCGGGTGGCCATGATCTGCGCGCCCGTCCTCGGCATGCTGCTGGCCCTCGCCTGCGAACGCCTCGCGGCGACGCCGGGCCCCGGCACGCGCCGCGCCGGCTTCCTGGCCGTCACCCTCGCCCTGCTGCCGCTCGTCCCGACCCCGCTGAGGTCCGTGGAGCGCGCCGAGGTCCCGTCCTTCATCGCGGACGGCACCTGGAGGTCGTACGTCGACACCGGGGCCGGCGAGACCCTGGTGCCGGTGCCGCTGCCGGGTCCCGCCGACGCGGAGGCGCTGCGCTGGCAGATCACGGCGGACTTCGGCTTCCGTATGCCCGGCGGCTACTTCAACGGCCCCTTCGGCGAGGACCGCGTCGGCATCTACGGCGCCGTCCCCCGCCACACCTCGAACCTGCTGCGTGACGTCCGCTCCAGCGGCCGGGTGCCGGCGATCGGCGAGAGCCGGCAGGCGCAGGCCCGGCGGGACTTCGCGTACTGGCACGCGGGCGCACTGGTCCTGCCGCCGCAGCGGCACGACGAGCAGGTGCGGGAGACGGTGGAGCGGCTGGTCGGGCGACCCGGTACGTGGGTGGGCGGTGTGTGGGTATGGGACCTGCACGCGGGGGACTGAAGACGCGTTGAGCGACTACGCTTCCCTGACCACTGTGTGCCGTACGCGAACGTATCCGTACCGTGCGTGTGCGTGCCGGATGACCGAGGAGTTCTCTTTTGGCCTGTGACCTCTGGCTGGTCCCCCTCGTCGACGTGTTGTGCCACACGCCCGACAACCCCTTCGCCGAGGAACTCGCGCTCTACAACACGCTGCTGGGCGAGGCCGGGCTGCCGCCGGTGCCGGTGTTCCCGTACATGCCGGGGCTGACCGGGGAGGTCGCCCCGGTCGCGGGCTTCGACTACGACGCGCTGCACTTCCTGCGCCGGGCCTATCTGCTGCAGGTGTGCGGGCTCGCGGTGACGCCGGTGGACGCGCTGGGCGGTGACTACGAGCAGCTGCTGGAGATGTTCGAGACGACGGCCCAGCAGTCGCATCTGGTCTGGCACTACGACCACGCGGGCGCCTATGTCCCGGTCGACTTCCCGCATCCCCTGGCCAACGACGAACTGCTCGCCGGTGGAGGCCCGTTGGGCTCCTCCCAGGGCCTGCTGCGGGAACTGGAGTTCGTCGCCCCGGCCATCGGCATCGACCCGGCGAACCCGCCGGCGCCGCCCGAAGCGCCGCTCGCGCCCACGGAGTTGGAGGAGCCGGCCGTCCCCGCGCCGTACGATCCCAGCCCCTTCGCCCGCGAGCGGCACGTCTGGCTGGGCCTGCACGCGGCGGCGACGCGGAGCCTGGCGCAGGGGTCGATGATCGTGTTCAGCTGAGGGCGCCTCCGGCCGTCAGCGCAGCTTGGCCAGGCCCTTCTGCAGGTCGTCGAGGTTCATGACTTCGCTTACTCCTCGCTCGGTTGTAGTCCCACTTCCAGTCGGTCACAACCCTGCCTCGGCCTCGGCATCCGCGTGGATCTTCCTGATTCGGCGACGGCGGCCGTGGGGTCCGTCTCAGCCCCATCGGGTTCGAGGAGCGGCACTCCGCCGACCAGGCAACCGCCGACCGGTGAACCTGAAACCCCGCCAGCCCGCCCTGACCAGCTAGTGCCGTATCAAACGACGTTCGCCCTGTTGTTGTCCCGTGCCACCGAACCGCAGCGGGAAACGAGATCACTGCTGTGCGGCTGTTAGAGTCCTGGACCGATGAAGGGGGTCGCTCGTGGCCAAGGTCAACATCAGTCTCGATGCCGAACTGGTGGTGGAAGTGATGGTCCTGGCCGGGGTCGGCTCGCCCCAGGACGCCGTCGAAGCGGTCGTGCGTGACTACATCGCCCGGGGACACCGCACCGAGGCACGCACCGAGCTCAAAGACCAGAGCCTGCGCGAGGTCGAGGTCAAACCGCAGGAGCCTCAAGGCTGACCACCGTGGGGGCGACGAACGACGTTCCCGCTCGTCACGCAGCAACCTGACATTCGCCACCCGGAATCTCAGCGGCATCCCGTCTCCTTCATGGCGGTCAGACTGGTCAGACCGTCCGGCCGCCGTCGCGTGTACGCGACGGCGGCCGACCCCGTTACGGGTCGACCGCCTCGCCGGCAGTGCGACGGACTAGATGAACGAGTTGATCTCGATCGTCTCGTCGCGGCCCGGTCCCACGCCGATCGCGGAGATCGGGGCGCCGGACATGTCCTCCAGCGCCTTGACGTAGTTCTGGGCGTTCTTCGGGAGGTCGGAGAACGACTTCGCCTTGGTGATGTCCTCCGACCAGCCCGGCAGGGTCTCGTAGACCGGCTTCGCGTGGTGGAAGTCGGACTGCGAGTACGGGAGTTCCTCGACCCGCCTGCCGTCGATCTCGTACGCGACGCAGACCGGGATCTGCTCCCAGCCGGTGAGCACGTCGAGCTTGGTGAGGAAGAAGTCCGTCAGGCCGTTCACACGGGTCGCGTAGCGGGCGATGACCGCGTCGAACCAGCCGCAGCGGCGGTCGCGGCCCGTGGTCACACCCCGCTCGCCGCCGATGCGGCGCAGCGCCTCGCCGTCCTCGTCGAAGAGCTCGGTCGGGAACGGGCCCGCGCCCACCCGGGTCGTGTACGCCTTGAGGATGCCGATGACACGGCTGATCTTCGTCGGCCCGACGCCGGCACCCGTGCAGGCACCGCCCGCGGTCGGGTTCGAGGACGTCACGAAGGGATAGGTCCCGTGGTCGATGTCGAGGAGCGTGCCCTGCCCGCCCTCGAAGAGGACGACCTTGTCGTCGTCGAGCGCCTGGTTGAGGACCAGGACGGTGTCGGCGACGTACGGCGCGAGCTTGTCGGCGTAGACGAGCAGTTCCTCGACCACCTGGTCCGTGGAGATGGCCCGGCGGTTGAAGAGCTTGGTGAGGACCTGGTTCTTGACGTCGAGGGCCGCCTCGACCTTCTGCGTCAGGATCGACTCGTCGTACAGGTCCTGCACGCGGATGCCCACACGGTTGATCTTGTCCGCGTAGGTCGGGCCGATGCCCCGCCCCGTCGTGCCGATCTTGCGCTTGCCGAGGAAGCGCTCTGTGACCTTGTCGAGGGTCACGTTGTACGGCGTGATGATGTGAGCGTTGCCGCTGATCAGGAGCTTGGACGTGTCGACGCCACGCTCGTTCAGACCGCTCAGCTCGGAGAGCAGGACCGACGGGTCGACGACGACTCCGTTGCCGATGACCGGAGTGCACTCCGGAGTGAGGATCCCGGAAGGGAGGAGGTGAAGGGCGTACTTCTGGTCACCCACGACTACCGTGTGGCCGGCGTTGTTGCCGCCCTGGTAGCGCACCACATAGTCAACGGATCCGCCTAGCAGGTCCGTCGCCTTTCCCTTGCCTTCGTCACCCCACTGAGCACCGAGCAGCACAAGTGCGGGCACGCGCGTACACCCCTTCCGGGCGGGGCATGTCCAAGGTCAGGGGCGCACGCGGTGGCTCATATCCGCCGCGCGCGCCGGCGACCGCCGGCGACCGCCGTTGGTCGCAGACTGTCGGACCCGGGTGCCCCGGAATAGACGAAGCCCCTGGCGCAACAGCGCAAGGGGCTCTTGCACAAAGATGCTACCCGAGGAAGCGAGGCAGGACCGAGGTGGTGACTCCCGACCAGCTCCTCGTGGTCATCGACCCCCTCGCCCGTCACACGGACGGTGAGGCGGTACGGATCGCGAAAGACGTGCTCAGCGCCGGTGCGGCGAGTACGAAAGTATGCCTTCCCGAAGGGCCCGAGGAATTCGCGCGAGCGCTCTCGCGGCGCGGTTCGCGGCGGCCGGTGGTGGTCGGCGACGACCGCGCGCTGCTGCGGGCCGTGGCGCATCTGCATCGGCAGCGGGAGCTCACCGCGTGCCCCCTCGCCCTTGTCCCCGTGGGTCCGTCCCTGGGACTCGCCCGCTCCCTCGGGGTGCCGACCGGCCCGGTCGCCGCGGCCCGAGCGGCCCTCGACGGCGTCGAACGACGGCTGGATCTGCTCGTCGACGACAGTGACGGGGTGGTGCTCGGCACGCTCCGGATCCCGGCGCTGCCGGGATCCGCGCCGTGGGAGACGGAGGGCGAGGCGGGCACCGGGCCGGGTGCGGACGCGGATGCGTCCGACGCGTATACGGAACCGGGCGGGGAGACGGGTGCAGGAACGGGAGCGGGAGCCGCCGGGGACGACGGTTCCCCGGCCGGGGGCGGTCACCACCACTCCTGGCTGCGCGCCTGGCCGCAGTCCCTCGTCCGTACGTTGTCGACGCGTCCTTCGCTGCCCGCCCGGATGTCCCGCCCCCTGCGGCCGTCGCGCACACGGGTCGTGGCGGGCGGCGGGGGCGGGACCGGGCCCTGGCGGCTGCGGGTGGAGGTGGACGGAGTGACCCTGGTCGACCTCGACCAGCCCGTGGACGCCGTGTCCGTCACCCCCGGCACGGACGGCGGTGCCGACGTCGAGGTCCGGCCGGTCTCGGTGGGCGCCGAGGCGACCCCCCTGCACGCGGTCGGCCACCGGGTGACCGTGTCCGGCGCGGACTTCCGCTACCGCGCGGACTCCCTGGTGGCGGGACCGGTACGGACCCGGACGTGGACGGTACGGGAGCGGGCGTGGGGGCTGACGCTGCCGGGGCCGGGCCACTCGTCATCAGCGACTCGCTGACAACGTACGGGCTCGCGGGGCGCCGGGACGTCGGCATGAGCTTCCTGCCGACCCGGCCCGGACCCGCGACCGGCCGACTGGGTACGGCCGGCGCGCTGGCCTGGCGGCTCCAGCGCGGCAGCGTCCTGGGCTGGAGCATCGGCTTCTTCCTCGCCGGGCTCGTCTACGGCGGGCTGACCGAGGGCACGACCGACTTCATCGGCGACAACGAGCGCGCCCGCGAGATCATCGAACGCATGGGCGGCCAGTCCGGCCTGACGAACGCGTTCCTCGCCTCGATGATCGGCATGCTCGGCCTGATCGCCGCGCTGTACATCGTCAGCGCCGTGCTGCGCCTGCACGGCGAGGAGACGTCCGGGCGGGCGGAACCGCTGCTCGCGAACTCGCTGGGCCGGCTCCGGTGGGCGGCCGGGCACCTCTGCGTCGCCTTCGGCGGAGCTGTGTGGATCATGGTCCTCGCCGGTCTCGGCTTCGCTCTCGGCTACGGAGAGGAGGTCGGCCCCGTCCTGGGCGCGTGCCTCGTCCAGGTCCCCGGGGTGTGGGTCATCGGCGCAACCGCCGTCCTGCTCCACGGGCTCGCCCCCCAGCGGCGCCGGCGGCCTGGGGCCTCGCCGGACTCGTCCTCCTGATCGGCTGGATCGGCCCCGCGCTCGACGCTCCCCGGGCGCTCCTCGACCTCTCCCCCTTCGGCCACCTCCCGAAGCTGCCGGGCGGGCAGATGGAGTGGACTCCGGTGCTGGTGCTGACCGGGATCGCCGTGGTGCTGGTGGCGGGCGGGCTGGCCGCGCTGCGGCGGCGGGACCTGAGCGGCTGAGGGCGTGTTGCGGTCGCGCCCCGCCCCGAAGAACCACGGCACTAAGAAGGAGCGTCCCTTCCTGCATGGGTCGAACGAAGCAGCCGGAGGACGAGGGGACGGGTTTGGTGGGAGGGATGAAGGAGCCGGGCGGGGCGGGGCGGAAAGGGGACCGGCGTCCGGACCGGCAGAGCGCGTGGGGCTGCGCTGGCTGTGCGTTGTCGGCGGTGGGCGCGACACTCGCGACGCTCGTCTGGAGCACCTCGTCCCGCACCCGGCGCCACCTCGGCGGCGGCTTCGAGGGCGAGGACATGGACTACACCGTCCTCGCCACCGAACTCCCCTTCGTCGCCCTGGCCGGAGCCGCCCTCCCGGCCGTCGTCTGCCTGCTGATCGCCCTGTTGGTGGCCCGGCGACGGAAGACGCCAGGCCCAGGCCCAGGCCCTGCCCCGTAGTCGGACCCGGACTTGAACTCGTGCGCGGGTTCGGGCGCGGGCTCGCAGTCGGGCGCGGACTCGCTGTCGCAGTCGGGCTCGGGCGCGGGCTCGCAGTCGGGCTCGGGCTCGTAGTAGCGCTCGGGCTCGCGAAAGGGTTCGGGTCCAGGTGGCGTGGGGTCGTCAGACCTCGACGGGCAGGCCGTCCAGACCCCGGATCACGAAGTTCGGCTTCCGTGTCGGCTCGGCGGCGAGGGCGAGGGTCGGCGCCTTCTGCAGGAGGGCCGTCATGGAGGCGGCCAGCTCGATACGGGCGAGGGGGGCGCCGATGCAGTAGTGGATACCGGCGCTGAAGGAGATGTGCGGGTTCTCCTTGCGGCCCAGGTCCAGTGTCTCGGGGGCGGCGAACACGGACGGGTCGTGGTTCGCGGAGCCGAACAGCATCGCGATCTCCGCACCCCGGGGAACCGTCGTACCGTCGATCTCGATGTCGTCCAGCACCCAGCGCTCGAACAGCTGCAGCGGTGTGTCGTACCGCATCAGCTCCTCCACCGCCGACGGCACCAACGAGTGGTCCGCGCGCAGGGCCGCCAGCTGCTCCGGGTGCCGGAACAGCACCCACCAGCCGTTCACCGTGGCGTTCACCGTCGCCTCGTGGCCCGCGTTCAGCAGCAGCACGCAGGTCGAGATCATCTCCTGCTCGGTCAGCCGGTCGTCCTCGTCGTGCGCCGCGATCAGCCCCGAGATCAGGTCCTCGCCCGGCTCCGCCCGACGGTGCGCGATCAGGTCCCGCAGGTACTCCGAGAACTCCACCGACGCCCGCACCGCCCGCTTCGCCGTCTCCTGCGACGGGCTCAGCTCGTACATCCCGCAGATGTCCGCCGACCAGGGCCGCAGCTGCGCCCGGTCCGACTCCGGGACACCGAGCATCTCGGCGATCACCGCCACCGGAAGCGGCTCCGCGACATCCGTCAGCAGATCACCCCCGCCGGCCTCCACCAGCCCGGCCACCAGCTCACCGGCCAGCTCCTCCACATACGGCTTCAGCCGCTCCACCGTGCGCGGTGTGAACGCCTTCGACACCAGCCGCCGGATCCGCGTGTGGTCCGGAGGCTCCAGGTCGAGCATCCCGTGGTCGTTCAGCGTGTGGAAGGGCTCGTGCTCCGCCGGCGGGGCGCCGCGACCGAAGTCCTCGTGTGTGAACCTGTGCTGGTACGTCCGCCCGAGCCGCCGGTCCCGCAGCAACGCCGCGACGTCGGCGTGGTGCGGAACGAGCCACTGGTTCGTGGGCTCGAAGTACTCCACCCGGGCCCTGGCCCGCAGCTCCGCGTACGCCGGGTACGGGTCGGCCACGAAGTCGGGGTCCCACGGGTCGAACGCGAGATCGGAAGCAGCTGCCATGAACGGACGCTAACCCGCGAGCGGCCCGGATGACCAGGGGGAACCGGTGCGTGACCTCGACAAAGCCGCTTTTCCGGTGCCCTGTCAACCGGGTGAGACCAGCCGGGCCTCGTAGGCGAACACCGCCGCCTGGGTGCGGTCGCGGAGCCCCAGTTTGACCAGGACCCGGCTCACATGGGTCTTGATCGTGGACTCGGCGACCACCAGGCTCTCGGCTATCTCCGAGTTGGACAGGCCCCGGGCGATGAGGACCAGGACCTCCGTCTCCCGGTCGGTGAGCTCCCCGTACGCCAGCCGGGCGGCCGACGAGGGGCGGGAGGTCTGGGCCAGCTTGGAGAACTCCGTGATGAGGCGCCTGGTGACGGACGGCGCGAGGAGGGCCTCGCCGGCGGCCACCACCCGGACCCCGTCGGCCAGCTGGCGGGCCGAGGCGTCCTTGAGGAGGAAGCCGGAGGCTCCCGCGCGCAGCGCCTGGTACACGTACTCGTCGAGGTCGAACGTGGTCAGCACCAGCACCTTCGCCCCGCTGTTCGCCGCCATGATCTCCCGGGTGGCCTCGATGCCGTTCAGTTCGGGCATCCGGATGTCCATCAGGACGACGTCCGGCGACAGCTCCCGGACCCGGTCGACCGCCTCCCGGCCGTTGACCGCCTCCCCGGCCACCTCGATGTCCGGCATGGCGCCGAGCAGCACGGAGAATCCCTCGCGGACCATCATCTGGTCGTCGGCGATCAGCACGCGGATCGTCATGCGCCGGCCTCGCTCCCGGTGGACACGGGCAGGAACACCGTCACCTCGTACCCTCCGTCCTCCGTCTCGCCCGTCGCCATCTCGCCGTTCAGCATCGTGACGCGCTCGCGCATGCCGGTGAGGCCGTGGCCCGCTCCGTGGGTGGACTTCACCAGGGTCACCTCCGGGGACGGGCCGTTGACTACGCGCAGGCCGAGGCCGCCCAGGACGTAGCCGATCTCCACGCGGGCCGTCGCGCCGGGTGCGTGCCGCAGGGTGTTACTGAGAGCCTCCTGGACGATCCGGTACGCCGACAGCTCCACACCCTGCGGAAGCTCGCGGACCGCTCCGGTGACCGCCTTGGCGACCGGGAGACCGGCCTCCCGGACGTTGGTGAGCAGGCCGTCGAGGTCGGCGAGGGTGGGCTGGGGGGCGTCCGGGGCCTCGTAGTCCTCGGCGCGGACGACCCCGAGGACGCGGCGCAGCTCGGTGAGGGCGGCCACCGCGTTCTCCCGGATCGTGGCGAAGGCCTGCTCCAGCTCCGGCGGCGGGTTCTCCACGCGGTAGGGGGCGGCCTCGGCCTGGATGGCGACCACCGACATGTGGTGGGCGACCACGTCGTGCAGCTCGCGGGCGATCGTGGTGCGCTCCTCCAGGAGGGTGCGCTTGGAGCGCTCGTGCGCGGTCACCGTCTGCTGGGCGGTCACCTCCTGCCGGGCCGTGCGGCGTATGGTCAGGGCGGCGGCGGCCAGCAGGGTCATGGCGGAGACGATGAGCATCGGGCCCGTGTTCGACGCGTAGTGGCCCCCGCCGAGGGCGCCTCCGACGAACAGCCCGTACGCCGCGGTCAGGCCCCACATCCAGGCGGCCGTGCGCGGCCGGGTGCGCAGTGCCACGACCGTCATCACCACGAGGTGGGCCGCGAAGTTGCCCCTTGCCCACGGCCAGTCATCCCACATGTCGCTGAACATCACGGCCAGGGGGTTCGCGGCCATGGACGCCCAGAAGGCCGCCACGGGCCGGACCAGCGTCAGCAGGACCGGGCACAGGGCGAGGAAGGCAGCCACCGTCGCAGGGAACCCGCCACCGCCGCCGGCGGTAGCGGCGGTGGCCATCGAGAACAGGCCGGCCGCCACCACGGCCGCGTGCGGGACCCAGGCCGCGTACTCGCGGAGGCGGCCGGACAACCGGCCGGTGAACGGGCCGTCCGTCTTCATCGCGGGCAGCGGTCGGTAGGCGAACGCGTCGTGGAACAGGTCCTGCCGGAGCCTGCGCCACACGTCCACCGCCATGCGGAACTCCGGGCTTGTCGGCTTCCCCCCGCCGCGCGAGGGCATCGTCTGCGTCTGGGTCGTCTCGGTCACGTACAGAACGGTATGCGCACCCCGAGGTCGCGGTCGTCCCCAGCGAGAGGGTTCCCGGGCGTCCCTCTCAGGTACTACGGGGCCCCGGGGTCCGCCTCAATACCCCGACGGCCGCACCAGTCCCGACTCGTACGCGAACACCGCCGCCTGCGTCCGGTCCCTCAGGCCCAGCTCCACCAGGATCCGGCCCACATGGGTCTTCACCGTCTGCTCGGCGACGAACAGGTGCCTGGAGATCTCCGCGTTCGACAGGCCCTGCGCGATCAGAGCGAGCACCTCCGTCTCCCGCTCGGTCAGGTCACCCATCCGTTCCTTGAGCGGGGCGCGGGGCCGGTCGTCCAGCCGGGAGAACTCGGCGATCAGCTTGCGGGTGACGACCGGGGCGAGCAGCGCGTCGCCGGCCGCGATCACCCGGACCGCCTCGGCGAGGTAGGGCCGGGGGTCGCTCCTGCGGGTATGACCCGGGGATCTCTCCTACGGGCACCCAGGAAAGCCGCTCACCACGCCAGTTGCGCGATCTCCTCCACCACCACCGCGCACGCGTCCGCCGCCGGGTCGATGAGCGGGAAGTGCCCCACGTCCTCCAGCAGCGTCACCCCCACCATCTCCCCGGCCTTCGCCGCCGCGTCCGCGTACGACTCGGCCACCGCCTGCGGCACGTCGACGTCCGTGCGTCCCTGGACGAGGGTGGTGGCGATGCCGGTGGGCAGCAGCAGCGCCGGGTCCGCGTACGGCTGCCGTTCGGCGAAGTGCTCGTCTCCACCCAGGAGTTGCCGTACGGCGCCGCCGCACACACCCAGTTTGTCGGCGACCGCGAAGTCCGCGATCGGGGCGAGGGCGACCACACCGCGCAGGGCCGCCGGGCCGCCGGCGCGCCAGGGCGAGTCGGCGGGCAGGACGTGCCGGGCCGCGGCCCACAGGGCGAGGTGCCCGCCCGCCGAGTGGCCGGTGAGGACCGTACGGCGCGGGTCGGCCTGCGGCAGCAGTTCCCGGACGAGCGCCGGTAGGGCGTCCAGCGCGGCCGCGACGTCGTCGAAGGTGTCGGGCCAGCGGCCCGCGCCGGAGTCGTCGTCACCGCCGCGCCGGTACTCGGCACTGGCCACGGCGAACCCGCGCCGGGCGAGAAACTCCGCGAACGGGCTGATGTGGCGCCGGTCGTACGGCGCCAGCCAGGCACCGCCGTGCAGCACGAGGACGACCGGGGCGGGCCCGCCCGGGCCGGCCGCCCCGCGCGGGGCATAGAAGTCGATCACCTGGTCGGGGTGGTCGCCGTAGGCGGCGGTGGCGTCGGGGGCGACGGGCGCGTGGGAGAACGCCGACTTCTCCTCGGCAGCGGCCCGTGCCGCTGCGACGTCGTCCGTCATGCTCCAACCTCTCAGCGTTCAAACGTATGTGGCGGACCAGGTGGGGATTGGCCGTTGGCCGGGACGGTATCAGGCGCGTGACATGCGCGGACACGGGGATGTCACGCTCGGTGAAGCTCAAACTGTTCTGTCGTTTCCTTGCGGCGGTGGGGAGTTGGGGCTTCCGGCCGCCCGCCCGGTGCGAACGGCCCCCGCGGCGGCGGGGGCCGTTCACCGTTCGTCACCGGGAACTCACGCCAGCGTCTCCGCCAGAACCCGCGCCGCCCGCTCCACGTCGGCGAAGCCCACGTACAGCGGCGTGAAGCCGAAGCGCAGCACGTCCGGCGTCCGGAAGTCGCCGACCACACCCCGCTCGATGAGCCGTTTCATCACGTCACCGGCCCCGTCGCAGCGCAGGGCGATCTGGCTGCCCCGCTCCGCGTGCGGCACCGGCGTCAGGTACTCGACCCTGCCCTCGGGCACGTACTCGGCCACGCAGTCCAGGAAGAAGTCCGTCAGCGCGAGCGACTTGGCCCGCACCGCCTCGACCGGCACCCCGTCCCACACCTCCAGAGCCGCCTCCAGGGCGAGCATGGAGAGGATGTCCGGCGTGCCGACCCGGCCGCGCAGGGCGCCGGGGGCCGGCTCGTACCCGCTCCGCATCCCGAACGGCTCGGCATGGGAGTTCCAGCCGGGCAGCGGGGAGTCGAAGCGGTCCTGAAGCTCCCGGCGCACGTACAGGTACGCCGGTGAACCCGGCCCGCCGTTCAGGTACTTGTAGGTGCAGCCGACCGCCAGATCCACGCCGTGCTCGTCCAGCCCCACCGGCAGTGCGCCCGCGCTGTGGCACAGGTCCCAGACGACGTACGCGCCCGCCCCGTGCACGGCGGCCGTCAGCGCCGGCAGGTCGTGCAGCCGGCCGGTGCGGTAGTCGACGTGGTTGAGGAGGACGGCGGCGGTACGGTCGCCCAGCGCGCCCGGCACCTCCGCCGGTGCCACCGGCCGCAGCGTGCAGCCGGTCATCCGGGCGGCGGACTCCGCGATGTACCCGTCGGTGGGGAAGGTCGTGGCGTCGACGAGGATCTCGTCGCGGCCCTGCCCGGCGAGCCGCACCGCCCCCACAAGTGCCTTGAAGACATTGACACTTGTCGAGTCGCCCACCACGATCTGCCCGGGCGCCGCTCCGACCAGCGGCGCGATCCGGTCCCCGATCCGCTCGGGCGCGGTCCACCAGCCGCTCTCCTCCCAGGACCGGATGCGCAGCTCACCCCACTGGCGGCGTACGACGTCCTCGACCCGCGCGGGAACGACGGCCGGCAGCGCGCCGAGCGAGTTGCCGTCGAGATAGACCCCCGCGGCGTCAGCCGCATGATCAGACGCAGTGTCGAGGACGAAGGCGTCCCGCTTGCCGCGCAGGTCGTCGGCGGCGTCCAGCTTCTCCGCACGCATCGCGAGTTCAGACATGGGAGCGCGCCGTCCACAGCTCGGGGAACACGTGCTTCTGCGCCCGCTTCTCCAGCCAGGCCACTCCGGCGGAACCGCCCGTGCCGGTCTTGGCGCCCATCGCGCGGCGGGTGGCGACGAGGTGGTCGTTGCGCCAGCGCCACACCAGCTCGGCGACATCGCTCAACGCCTCGCCGAGCCGGGCGAGTTCGTCGCCCTCGTCGCCCGAGTAGACGGCCGTCCAGGCGGCCTCCACCTCCGGGGACGGCTCGTAGCGCAGCGACACGTCGCGCCCCAGCACGGCCTGAGGGATGTCGTACCCGCGCCGCGCGAGCAGTCGCACCACCTCGTCGTACAGGCTCGGCTCGTGCAGCGCCTTCTCCAGCTCGGCGTGCAGGCGGGGCGCGCCCCGGTGCGGGACCAGCATGGACGCGGACTTGTCGCCGAGCAGGAACTCCATGCGCCGGTACATCGCCGACTGGAAGCCGGAGCCCTCGCCGAGGGCGGACCGGTACGAGTTGAACTGGGCCGGCGTGAGCTGGCCGAGCGGCTTCCAGGAGGCGTTGAGCGCCTCCAGCTCGCGTACGGACCTCTTCAGCGCGGCGGTGGCGGTCGGTACGTCCTCACCCCGCAGCGCTCGCGCCGCCGTCTCCCACTCGTGGACGAGGACGGTGAACCACAGCTCCATCACCTGGGTCGTGACCAGGAAGACCATCTCTCCGGGGTCGTCGGAGAGGGGGTGCTGGAGGTGGGTGAGCACGTCCGCCCTGACGTAGTCCTCGTACGGGGTCGTGCCGTGGAAATCGAGATGCGGGGTCTCGGGCTCCGAAGCCTCGTGGGGCTGAGCCTGGTGGGACATCGCTGTCTCCTGCTGTGTACTCCGGGTAGCGGTCCGCCCCTGCCGATTCCGACACGGGGGCCCCGGTCCCCACCGGCATGGTCGGGGATCCGGCCACACGATCGCAAGGTCCGCCTGGTCACCCCGGGCGGACCTGCGACAAAGCCCCGGTCAGCTCAGGGTCTGCGCCGCCGTCGGGGAGGAGTCCTTCAGGAACTGCGAGCAGCGATCGTACTCCTCCTGCTCGCGTGAACGAACGAAGCCGGGCCCCAGTCGCAATGGGGCCCGGCTTCCGTCTGTCACCTGAGCACCGGCTCGATGTCCGCCGGGTCGAAGATCGGCCCGTTCGACGCGGGCTTGATGCCGACCGCGCGGAAGACCTTGAGGACGGCGGCGCGCTGCTGCTCGATCGTCAGTTTCTCCCACCGCGCCCGTATGTCGATGGGGCCGGCCGAAAAGGTCGCGACCTCCGCACGGTGCAGGGCTCGCTCCCGGTGCAGTTCCGCGATCGGCTTCTCCAGGTCCTCGGTGAGCGCGATGTAGCGGGCGGCCGACATGCGCTCTTCCTGCCACGCCTGCTTGAAGTCGGCCATGTTCCGTTCCAGAGAGGCAAGTTGCTCCTCCTTGGTCCATTCCGGCGCGTGCTCACGGACGCTCGCGAGCGCCTTGTCCGAGCTGAGGAACACCGCGTTCCTGACGAGGCGGTCGACCGGTTCACCGGCCCTGGCCACTCCCCCGCATCCCCCGTCGTTCTTACCGGGGCACGCGTACCTGAACTGCGATGACGTCTTCGACTTCCGGTACGACGGGAAGGCCCGCATCTTGGCACCGCACCTTCCGCACCGAGCGATGCCGGAGAGAAGGTACTTGGTGGCGTAGTCCCGTACGTCCCGCCCCTCCCCCTCTCGCCGAACCTTCTCCGTGAGCAGGTACCAGTCGTCGGGGGTGACGATCGGCTCCCAGTCGCCGACGACGGGCTCACCACTCTCGTCCAGGAACAACTCACCCTGGTGCATCCGGTATCCGCAGATCCGCGGGTTCATCAGCATCCGCTTGATCTTGGAGTCGTCGAAGAGACCGCCGCTGTGCGACCTCACCCCTAGCCCCGCCACTCACGCGCGATCGACGCCCAGCGGATGCCGCCCAGGAAGTCCTTCACCGCCTTGCGGAGGTTCTCGGCCTCTTCCGGCACCAGCGTCCTGCGGTCCTCGCGGTTCCATCCGTACGGCGCCCGGCCACCGGGGAGCTTGCCCTGCGCCGCCAGTTCCAGATGCTTGCGCTTCCTACGCCGCGAGGTGTCCGCCGAGGACTTGTTGGCGATGGTGACCCTGATGCGCATCCCGAAGGCCCATCCCCAAGTGGCAGACTGCTTCTATGACGACGCACAAGAACCTGCTCGGCG
The DNA here is from genome assembly GCF_037201975.1 of Streptomyces sp. TG1A-60. Classification (NCBI taxonomy): domain Bacteria; kingdom Bacillati; phylum Actinomycetota; class Actinomycetes; order Kitasatosporales; family Streptomycetaceae; genus Streptomyces; species Streptomyces sp. TG1A-60. The sequence goes on from NZ_CP147520.1 coordinate 3,776,859, forward strand.
GCCCGGACCCGACCTACCTGCCGGAGAACGAAGAGGCGTACCGCCTGCTGGGCGAGGAGTCCCAACCGCCGGTCGAGGTCGCGGCGAAGCACCCTACGTTCTCGCTCGCCTGGGCCATGCTCGCCGACGACGCCTTCGAGGCGGGGCGAGTGGTCGAGTCGTACGCGTACGCCCGGACCGGCTATCACCGCGGCCTGGACTCCCTGCGCCGAGCCGGGTGGAAGGGGCATGGCCCCATCCCTTGGGACCACCGGGCCAATCGCGGATTCCTGCGTTGCCTCGCCGCCCTTGCCCGTGCCGCGGGCGAGATCAACGAGAAGGACGAGACGGAACGTTGCTGGCAGTTCCTCAAGGACAGCAGCGCCGAGGCGTACACGGAGCTGAAGCGGTAGTCGCCGCAGCTGAAACGTCTGTGCCGCCGTCACTCAGGCAGCGGCGGCGGCACGGGATGCGGAAACTGCACGATCACACCTCGCCCCCGCCGTGGGCTGCCGCCCCTGCCCCGCTACTTGTCCGTGGCCTCGTCCGGCTGCGGGCCCTCCAGGGGTGGTGACGTCACGCAGGCGTGGGTGTGGCATTCGGGGTGGTGGCAGTCCGGAGCGGGGCGGCGGACGGTGGTGTAGGCGAGGGCTGACGCGGTGACCAGGGTGGCCGCGCAGGCGATCATCGCCGTGGCGAAGGCGGTGTCGAACCGGGCGGGTGAGCGGTAGGCCTCGGGGCCCATGCCGGCGATCAGGGGGAGGGCGGCCACGGCGAGGAGGCCGGCGGCGCGGGCGGCGGCGTTGTTGATGCCGCTGGCGAGGCCGGCGTGGTCGGTGGTGACGGAGGCGAGGACGGTGGCGGTCAGCGGCGCGACAAGGGTGACCATGCCGAGGCCCATGACCAGCAGAGCGGGGAGGACGTCCGCCGCGTACGAGGCTTCGGGGCCCACCCGGAGCATCAGCAGGACGCCCGCCGCACACAGCAGAGGGCCGACGGTGAGGGGGATGCGCGGGCCGACGCGTTCGCCGAGGGCACCCGCGCGGGCGGAGAGGACGAGCATCAGGACGGTGATGGGGAGCAGGGCCGCACCGGCTCCGAGGGCCGAGTAGCCGGAGACCACCTGGAGCTGGAGGGCGGTGAGGAAGAAGAAGCCGCTGAAGGCCGCGTACACGAACAGGGTGACGATGTTGACCGCCGTGAACTGGCGGGACCCGAATATCTCCGGCGGCATCATCGGGTCGGCACGGTGGCGTTCCACGTGGACGAAGGCCACGGCAGCCGCCACGCCGGCGAGTGCGGTGGCCACGACCGTCACCGAGCCCGCTCGGGCCTCGATCAGCGAGTAGGTGAGGAACGCGAGGGACGCGGCACCGAGCGTGGCGCCCAGGACGTCGAAGCCTCCGGCGTGACCGCGGCCGTCCGCCGACTCCGGTACGTGGCGGGCGGCGACCGGGACGCAGAGGAGTGCCAGGGGGACGTTCAGCAGGAAGATCCAGCGCCAGCCGGGACCGTCCACCAGCCAGCCGCCGAGGAACGGACCGACGGCCGCGCCGATGCCGCCGAAGCCGGACCACAGGCCCACCGCCCTGGCCCTGTCGTCGGGGTGGAAGGAGGCTTGGATGAGGGCGAGGGAGCCGGGGGTGAGGAGTGCGCCGCCCACGCCCTGGAGGGCTCGGGCGGCGATCAGCACGCCGGCGTTCGGGGCGATGCCGCAGAGGAGTGAGGCCACGGCGAACCACACCACGCCCACGACGAAGATCTTGCGGCGGCCGAAACGGTCGCCCAACGCGCCGCCGAGGAGGATCAGGCCGGCGAGGGTGAGCATGTACGCGTTGACGGTCCACTGGAGGGCGGCGAGGTCGGCTTCCAGGTCCAGGCCGATGCGGGGGAGGGCGACGTTGACGACCGTCGAGTCCAGCATGGCCATGCTGGAGCCGAGCACCGTGGTCAGCAGAATCCACTTGCCCCGGGGGAGGCCAGGCGTACGTCGGCCATGGTCGGAATCATCTCCCTTACGGGGGCGATCGGGCCAGGTGTGCGGGTGCGCGAGGTGAGCGGGTGCGGGAGCTGAACGTGCCCGGAGCCGTGGGACGGGCGGTGAGGGTGCGGGCCGGGCGGGATCGCGCGGCCCGCACCCTCATGGGGTGCCGCCGCGCCCACCCTCCCCGCTCTCGACTTCGCTCGACCGGGAGGGACCCCCATCGCCCAAGCGACACGGCGGCCCGTCAGCCAGGGCGGTCGGGACAGCCGGGGCTGGCCCCCGACGCGGCTGCTGCCCGCGGTCGCTCGTGCGGCTGCGGGCAGGGATGGCGGCGAGGCCGCCATCCCTACGACTTACTTGATCTTCGTGCCCGCCGAGCGGAGGTTCCCGCAGGCCTCGACGACGCGCGCGGCCATGGACGCCTCGGCGAGCTTGCCCCAGGTGCGCGGGTCGTAGGTCTTCTTGGAGCCGACCTCGCCGTCGACCTTCAGGACGCCGTCGTAGTTCTTGAACATGTGGTCGGCGACGGGGCGGGTGAAGGCGTACTGGGTGTCGGTGTCGATGTTCATCTTGACGACGCCGTTCTCCAGGGCGGTGCGGATCTCCTCCTCCGTGGAGCCGGAGCCGCCGTGGAAGACGAAGTCGAAGGGGGACTCCTTGCCGAAGCGGGCGGCGACGCCCTCGTTCAGCTCCTTGAGGAGGTCGGGGCGCAGGACGACGTTGCCCGGCTTGTACACGCCGTGGACGTTGCCGAAGGACGCGGCCAGCAGGTAGCGGCCCTTCTCGCCCAGGCCCAGCGCCTCGGCCGTACGGATCACGTCGTCGACCGTCGTGTAGAGGGAGTCGTTGATCTCGTGGGAGACGCCGTCCTCCTCACCACCGGTCGGGGTGATCTCGACCTCAAGGATGATCTTCGCGGCGGCGGCGCGGGCGAGGAGTTCCTGGGCGATGGAGAGGTTGTCGGCGAGGGTCTCCGCCGAGCCGTCCCACATGTGGGACTGGAAGAGGGGGTTCTCGCCGCGCGCGACCCGCTCCTCCGAGACCGCCAGCAGCGGCCGTACGTAGCCGTCCAGCTTGTCCTTCGGGCAGTGGTCCGTGTGCAGGGCCACCGTCACGGGGTACTTCTCGGCCACGATGTGCGCGAACTCGGCCAAGGCGACCGAGCCGGTCACCATGTCCTTGCTGTACTGACCGCCCAGGAACTCGGCGCCGCCGGTCGAGATCTGGACGATGCCGTCGCTCTCCGCCTCCGCGAAGCCGCGCAGCGCGGCGTGCAGCGTCTGGGTCGAGGTCACGTTGATGGCCGGGTAGGCGAACTTGCCTGCCTTCGCCCGGTCGAGCATCTCGTTGTAGACCTCGGGGGTTGCGATGGGCATGGTCCGCTCCTTGTATGTGCGGGTGGCGTTGTGCTTACGAGCCCTGACCTAGGGTTGCGACATCATCGTCGGCCCCATCCTTCCAGACATGACCGGATGCTCCGGCCAGGGCGTCCCGAACTGCTCGGTGAACCCTGGCCTCGGCGCTCCCCCGGTCGGGGCGAGCTCAGTCGAGGCCCAGCTCGTCCTTCGAGAACGCGAAGCGGTACGGGACGCCCGCGCCCTGCTCGATCTTCTCGGCGGCGCCGGTCGCCCGGTCGACGATGGTGGCGACGGCGACGACCTCCGCGCCGGCCGCACGCACGGCCTCGACGGCGGTCAGCGGGGAGCCGCCGGTGGTGGACGTGTCCTCCACGACGAGGACCCGGCGGCCCGCGATGTCGGGCCCCTCGACCCGTCGCTGCATGCCGTGCGCCTTGGCCGCCTTGCGGACGACGAACGCGTCGAGCCTGCGGCCCCGCGCGGCAGCCGCGTGCAGCATCGCGCCGGCGACGGGGTCGGCGCCCATGGTGAGCCCGCCGACCGCGTCGAAGTCGAGGTCGGCGGTCAGGTCGAGCAGTACCTGCCCGACCAGCGGGGCGGCCTCGCCGTCGAGCGTGACGCGGCGCAGGTCGACGTAGTAGTCCGCCTCCAGGCCCGACGACAGGGTCACCTTGCCGCGCACCACGGCCTTGTCCTTGATCTGCTGCAGCAGCGATCCGCGTACGTCCACGTCAGTCATGGCAGCCAGCTTAAGGGGGCCCTTATGTCCCCTTACAGCCGCCGCCAGGTCCAGGTGGTCGTGGCTTCGAGGGGGTCGATGGGGGTGACCAGACGGGGGTGGGTGTTGAGGCCGTCGGGCGGGCCGGTCTGCGGCTCGACGCACACGGCCTCCGCCTGCTCGTCGTAGACGACGACCCACTCCTCCCGGGAGGCGACCTTCAGCTCCAGCCGGCCCGGCCAGGTGAGGGTGACGTCGACGCCGCCGGGCATGCCGAAGCAGTCGTCCCAGGGGCCGGGCTTCGGGTCGAGGCGGTTGCCGGTCGGGAGGTGGTCCGCGCCGCGCTCCTCCTGCCAGGCGGGTGTGAAGTCGATCCGTACGTCCTCCCCGCCGCCCGCCAGGTTCCGGTTGAACCAGGGGTGCCAGCCGATCTGGGCCGGGAAGGAGGAGTCGTACGTCTCCACGGAGATGGTGAGGGTGAGGGCGTCCGGGGTGAGGGCCGCCACCTGGGTGACGCGTCCGGGGTAGGGCCAGGGCTCGACGAGGTCGTAGGTGAGGACGGCCTGGGTGTCGCCGTGGCTCGCGACGCGCCACGCTCCGTCGCGCGCCGTGCCGTGGATGGCGTGGGGCGGGGCGTTCAGGGGCATCTGCCGCACGCTGCCGCCGCTGAGGAACCGGCCGTCCCGGATGCGCCCGCACCACGGCACCATCGGAAAGCACCCGAACCGCTCGCCCTGACGCAGCAGTTCGACCCCACCGACGCGCAGCCCCGCCACCCGGCCACCGTTCCCCGGCGCCAGCACGACCTCCGCGTCACCCGCGGCCAACGTGATCTCTTCGCTACTCACCCCTTCGACCCTACTGGGCCCGCCGGCCCAGCAAGTTCAGGGCGCTCGACAGGGTTCAACGGAGTGCGACGCGGTTAGGTGGGAGCCCGGTGGGGGCAGTCCCACGAGTTGAAGAGCACTCCGCCCAGCGTGCCGGTTCCGTGGTAGCGCGCCTGGCTCCACTGGGCCGCGGACATGGCCGAGGCGTCCACTCGGCGAAGGGGCGCGCCGAGCTGCTCGCGGCCGAGGACCACGAACCCCGCCGCGCCGAACGCGTCCGCCCACGACGGCGGTACGAGGAACTCGTCGTCGTAGGGTCCAGGCGCTCCCGGACGAACGCGATCCAGGGGTGGTGGATGTGGCAGAGAACGACGCTCTCGGCCGTTTCATGGATCACCGAGGCGGTGTGGAAGGTCCTGGGACAGCTCCGTTCCTCCATCTGTCCCACCCGCCCTCCGGTAGCGCGGGCGACCGTGTAGAGGGCGGTGCGGAACGCCCGTCCGTCCGTCTTCGGCGGCGGCCTCTCGTCGAGCCCGAAGAGGCCCGAGGCTCCCGGCGGCGTCGGCATCAGCGGCGTCTGCGGAGGGCGCGGCTCACGATGACGGCGGTGGCGACGGCCAGGGCAGCCGCCGGGGCCGCCCAGCGGAGAGCCGCGCTCGCGGAGACGGTCTCGGGCGCCGGGACCGGGGCGTACCGGCCTCGTGGCGGCGCGTGGTCCACCTCCTCCGCGCTGCGGCCGATCATCGTCCGGCGCGCGTGCGCGGCCTCGGCCGGCGGCTCGTTCCCGGCGACGAAGTCGCCCTCGGCGAAGGGGTCGAGGGGCGACGGGGGGACATCGCTCTCGAAGGCGGAGGCCGGGGGCTCGTCCTCGCCCGAGGCTCCGGTGTCACCTGTGGGTCCGGCGGCTTCGGTGTCAGCGGTTCCGGCGGCTTCGGCGTCCGTGGTGTCGGCGGACTCTGGGGCTTCGGCGGATTCGGCGGATTCGGCGTCAACGGTCGGGGCGTCCTCGCCCTCGTCCTCGCCCTCGCCCTCGTCCTCGGCTGGACCTCCAGCGGCCTCGGGAGCCTTGGTCTCGGGGGCAGGGGTTCCTTCTTCCTCCTGCTGCCCCTGCCTCGTCCCCTCTTCCTTCTCTCGCTCTTCGTCGGCCACGGCCCCCAGGTTCTCCGCGAACCTCCCCAGCAGCCGTGTCACCGCCGAGGACACCCCCTCGGGCGGGAGTTCGGTCACACGGCCGTCGGCGGTGGCCGTGCCGACGTAGGTGAGGGTGGTGCCGCCGAGGGCCGGGACGAGGCCGAGGGTGAGGGTGAGCTGGACGGAGCCGGTTCCGCGGGATTCGGTCGCGTCGCCCTCGACGGCGTAGGAGCCGTCGTCCTGGGGGGTGACACGGAGGGCGCCGCGGTAGGTGATGGTGTGGCCGGCGACGCGTACCCTCAGGCGGCCGGCCACGGGTGGGGTCCCCGCGTCCTGCTGGAGCCCGGGGACCGCTCGGGCCACCCGCTCGGGGTCGGACAGCGCCTCCCGGAGGCGGCCGACGGGAACCGGAACGAACACCTCATGCTCCATGGCAGTCGAGCCTACCCAGCAGGCGCCGCACCGCACCCGTACATACGCGTTATCGCTCGCGTTCCGCCCCGAGCGGCCCCACCCGGCCCACCCAACCCAACGGCCCACCCAACCCACCCGGCCCATGCGGTCGCACGAGGCTCAGCCGGCGTACCTCGGATGCACCAGCGTCGACGGCGGCAGCCCCTCCACGCGGTCGTCCGCGTCTAGTCGTACCGCCCCTGCGCCGAGGTCCGGCGGCGGGAGGCGGGCATCCGACGGCATCGGCGTCGGCGTCGCCAGGACGAAGCCCCAGTCGTGGGGCACGCGGGAGGTGTGGGCCGTGCGGTCGGGGCCGGTGACGAAGCCGGGGTCGGGTGCGGTGACACGGTAGGGGGTGGTGTGCAGCCCGGCGGCGCGGACGGTCGCGTCGACCGTCCAGAAGACGTGCCGACGGGACGACACCGGGCCCGCGTGCACCACGATCCGGCCGTCGTGGGCCAGGACCTGGCGGGCCAGGCCGTAGAACTCCTGCGAGTACAGCTTGGTGCTGGCGGTGATGCCGGGGTCGGGGAGGTCCGAGATCACGACGTCGTACGTCGCCGTCGAGCGGGCGTCCCGCAGCCAGGCGAAGGAGTCCTCCGTGAAGACGCGGACGCGGTCGTCGTCGTAGGCGTGGCCGTTCAGGGCGGCGAGCGCGGGGTCCGCGCGGGCCAGGCGCACCACGCCCGGGTCGAGTTCCACGACGTCGACCTGGCGTACGTCCTCGTGGCGGAGCACCTCGCGGGCGGCGAGCCCGTCACCGCCGCCGAGGACGAGGACGCGCGTGTGGGGGCCGGCGTTCATGGCGGGGTGGACGAGGGCCCGGTGGTAGCGGTGTTCGTCCCGGCCGCTGATGCGCGGTCGGCCGTCGAGGAAGAGGGAGAGCGGGCGGCCGTCCCGGCCGCCGGTGATGACGACCTCCTGGATGCCGGTCCGCAGCGCCACCCGTACGTCCGTTCCGTACACCGCGCGCCTGGCCGCGCGTTCGAAGTCGTCGACGTGTACGGCGGCGGTGGCGAGGAGGCCGAGGACGGCGAGGTTGGTGACCAGCAGCAGCCAGCGGGCGCGGCGGCTGAGGTCGTGGCGGAACAGGCCCAGGACGAGGGCGCCGCCGACGAGGGCGTTGACCGTGCCGGTGAGCAGGGCGCCGGTCAACTGGCCGAGCCAGGGCAGCAGGAGGAAGGGGAAGGCGAGGCCGCCGACCAGCGCGCCCACGTAGTCGGCCGCGAACAGGTCGGCGACGGCGCCGACCGCGTCCTGCCGGCGGATGCGCTGGATCAGCTCCATCAGCAGCGGGACCTCGGCGCCGATGAGCAGGCCGATGGCGAGGGAGAAGGCAACGAGGAGGTAGCGCGAGCCGCTCGCCCAGATGCCGCCCCAGTCACCCGTCCAGGCGAACGCCGCGTACAGCGCGAGGGCGCTGCAGCCGCCGACGAGGGCGAGGGCGGCCTCGATGACGCCGAAGCCGAGGGCCGCGCGGGGGCGGAGGGGTTTGGCGGCGAGGGAGCCGATGCCCATGGCGAAGACCATGACCGAGAGGACGACGGAGGCCTGGGTGACGGAGTCGCCGATCAAGTACGAGGCGAGGGCGACGAGTTCGAGCTCGTACACGAGTCCGCAGGCTGCGCAGACGAAGACGCCGGCGAGGACGAGGAAGCGGCCGAGTCCTGGGCGGACCGGTAGCCATGCCTGGGCGCCGGGGCCCCCGTGGCCGCGCCAGGGGGAGGGGCGCCGGGGGGTGCGGGGGCGTGCGGCTCGATCACTCCTGGCACGCTACCGTCACGCGTGCGCTGCACTGGGTCACCCACACGGGTGGTCTGCGACGCTTTGACGGGTGCCTGACGGCCCGTGGGTTCGGGTCGTTCGGCGGCTGCGGGTGAGTCGTGGCTGCTCGCGCCCACGCTGCGAAGCCGCGTAGGTGACACCACCCGCGCCCCGAGAAGCCGGGGCTGCGCCCCGTACTTCTCCTCAGAGCGCCGCAGGGATTTGCACCCCGACCCTGGTTCTCGTGGCGACCAGTTGGCCGTCCTGTGGATACGCGTGCCACGTACGCCAGTGCACTTGGCCCTCGTGGTGCTGGGCGAGCATCGCGGTGAAGGCGTGGGGGCTGCCGGGGAAGACTCCCGCGAGGCCGTGCGGGTGGTCGGAGACGAGGGCCAGCAACTCCTGGGCGCGGCCTGCGAAGGAGCCCGGGGAGAGGACCTCGACGCGGGCGGCGAACTCGTACTCCCAGTCGCCCATACGGGTGGCCACGCCGAGCGGGAGGGGCGTGCTGGAACCCGGGATGCAGGCGACCGTCTCCGAACAGTTGCCGCCCTGCTCCTCCTCAAGAAGTACCTGGTGGGACGCGCCGAGCAGCCGCAACTGCAGTTTGACGTTCGCGAGTTCGAGGTCGAGGGCGGCGAGCGCGGGCAGCGGCTCGCGGCCCAGGGCCCAGGCGAGGTCGGTCGCGCGCGTGTCGGTGTAGGCGGTGTTCAGGGTCGTGAGCATGGGTCGGCTCCGCAGCGACGCAAAGATGAAGAGGAGTGGGTCCGGCGCACCCCGGCCGGCACCGGGAGATACAACCCGGTCAGCCAGGTCAGGTGAGGACGACGTCCCAGTCGGTCCGGTCAGGCCTGCCGGGAGGGACATCCGGGGGCTGCGTCGGCGATTTATAGGGAATCATGAACTGTGGCGCCACCACAGCGTTTTTACCCAACTTGATGTGCTTTCCATCCCCTCGAGGGCTGCCCAGCTCAACTGTTCAACCGGGCGCACGCCCCACCCGCCGATGTGCTCCTCGCACGCCCACCGAGCAGGTGCGCGAACTCCGGGGAGCGCCCGCCGGACAACCCGGTTCACCCGGCGTACTCAGGCGTGCACCGGAGTCCCATCCGAGCGCCGCCCTCACCGGCCGGACGGGACCGGGCAGACGCACGCGAGCGCGGCTCCGACGTGCCCGTCCACGCGCCTGCCCCCCGACGAGCGCGTGTACACACACGAGCGCCTACCGGGAGACGAATCCCGGCAGGCGCTCGTGCCGTGGAGCCCAGCTGCCCCGTGTCAGCTGCCTCCACCGCATCCGCCACCGCCACCGCCACCGCCGCAGGAGGAGGACCCGCCACCGCAGGACGAACCGCTGCTGCCGGCGCACGACGAGGAGCTGCCGCAGGACGCTCCGCCTCCGGACGACGATCCCCTGTCGTCGTTCGAGGCGGCAGGGAACGACCCGGGGTCGCCGACGCCGGTGGCGCCGAGCACCCACCAGCTGTTGTCGCCGCCGCCGGAGTCGTTGCCGCTGCGGCTGCCCCGGTGGGCGTTGCCGCCCCGGCGGGCGGGCGGGCGGCGGCGTGCCGCGTCCGCCCTGCTCAGGCTGACGGCCACGCCGACCACCACCACGACACAGACCACCGCCAGGATGATGCCGAGCACCGCGATCGCGTTCATGGCGTCACCTTCCCCTCTTCCCGAGTCCCCCGAAGCCGCCCCCCGTGGGCGCCTCGCTCACCTGCGTGTCGCGGGGATGCCCCCGCGCCCCGTTGCTCGAAGCCGAGCCGAGCGAGTCCAGAGCTCCGCCGTACGGACCCGGCACCACACAATCGGCTCTCGGCGCCACGCGGTCAGTTGCCGCCGCCGCAGCCGCCTCCACCGCAGGAGGAGGACCCCCCGCCACAGGACGGGCCTCCCCCGCACGACACTCCGCCCCCCTGCTGCGACGAACCGCCGTCCGCCCACCAGCCGTGCGAGCGGCGTCGACCACGCCGGGAGCCACCGCCGAGCCGCAACAGCAGAGCGGTCACCGCGACCGCCGCGAAGACGATGTAGAAGACCTCCATCTCGGTCACCTGCCTTTCGTTCCCCCTCGCAGACCCCCCGTGGATCCTGCGTGACGTGGGGATGCCCTCGCGCCTCACCGGCCAAAGCAGAGTTGAGGAAGTCCAGAGGTTCGGCGCAGGATGACGGCCATGACCTCCAGCGCAAGCCCCCTGGATCCCCCGGGCACCTCGGACCCGGCCGATTCCGCCCCCCGTCCCGCGCTCAACCGGCGGCTCGCCGAGTTCGGGACGACGATCTTCGCCGAGATGTCGGCGCTCGCCCTGCGGACCGGGGCGATCAACCTGGGCCAGGGTTTCCCGGACACCGACGGCCCCGAGGAGATCCGCGAGGCCGCCGTACGGGCGCTGCGCGACGGGCGCGGCAACCAGTACCCGCCGGGGCCGGGCGTCCCCGAGCTGCGCACCGCGATCTCCGCGCACCAGCGGCGGCGGTACGGGCTGGAGTTCGACCCGGACACGGAGGTGCTGGTCACGGCCGGTGCCACGGAGGCCATCGCGGCGGCCATGCTCGGCCTGCTCGAACCCGGCGACGAGGTGATCGCCCTGGAGCCGTACTACGACTCGTACGCGGCCTGCATCGCGATGGCGGGCGGGACGCGCGTACCGGTGACGCTACGGCCGTCCGAGGGACGATTCCGGCTGGACCTCGACGAGCTGCGGGACGCCGTCACCGACCGGACGCGGCTGCTGCTGATCAACACCCCGCACAACCCGACCGGCACGGTCCTCACCCGTGAGGAGCTGACCGCGATCGCCGAGCTGGCCGTGGAGCGGGATCTGCTGGTGGTGACGGACGAGGTGTACGAGCACCTCGTCTTCGACGACGCCGAGCATCTGCCGCTGGCGACCTTCCCCGGTATGCGGGAGCGGACCGTCACCATCGGGTCCGCCGGCAAGACCTACTCCTTCACGGGGTGGAAGGTCGGCTGGGTGACGGCCGCGCCCGCGCTCGTCTCGGCCGTGCGCTCGGCGAAGCAGTACCTGACGTACGTGGCGTCCGGACCGTTCCAGTACGCCGTCGCCGAGGCCCTCGCGCTGCCCGACAGCTACTTCGAGGCGTTCCGCGCGGACATGCTGGCCAAACGCGACGTGCTGGCGGCGGGGCTCTCGGACGCCGGGTTCGAGGTGTTCCGGACGGCGGGCACGTACTTCATCACCACCGACATCCGGCCCCTCGGCGAGACCGACGGCTTCGCCTTCTGCCGCGCGCTGCCGGAGCGCTGCGGGGTGGTCGCGATCCCCAACGCGGTCTTCTACGACCACCGCGAGGCCGGCGCGCCCTTCGTACGGTTCGCGTTCTGCAAGCGAGCCGAGGTACTGACAGAGGCGGCGGAACGGCTCCGCAAGGCATTCGCGGGCTGACCGGCGTCCTGCGGGACTGGTCGACGCGTCCCCCGCCGCCTGCCACGCCTCGCCCGTCCGGCGCTTTCGCGCCGGAGGCCGTCATTTCGACGCTTGCCGCACCGACAGGGACGGACGTACAATTTTCTGTACGTGGAAGGAGGGTCGATTGTGAAGACCATGACGTATTCCGAGTCGCGCGCGCGGTACGCCGAGGTGCTCAACTCCGTCACCGACGACCGCGAAGAGGTCGTCATCACCCGGGCCGGCCATGAGCCGGTGGTCATCGTCTCCCTTGAGGACTACGAGTCCCTGAAGGAGACGGCGTACCTGCTGCGCAGTCCGGCCAACGCCCGGCGCCTGCTCGCCTCCATCGACGAGCTGGAAAACGGCGGCGGCACCGTGCGCGAGCTGGCGACCGACGAGTAAGGGCCGCGCGTTGAAGATCACCTTCTCCTCCCGCGCCTGGGAGGACTACCTGTGGTGGCAGCTTCAGGACCGGAAGATCCTGAAGCGCATCAACACACTCATCACGGACATCACCCGGAACGGCAACGAGGGCATCGGCAAACCGGAACCGCTCAAGCACGGCTTCCAGGGCTACTGGTCGCGCCGCATCAACGACGAGCACCGGTTGATCTACAAAGCCACCGAGGACGGCGTCCTGATCGCACAGTGCCGCTACCACTACGAAAGCTGACGGGACTCGAAGGTCGGGCACAGCACCCTTCTCGCAACCGACCCGCGCCGCACACGAATAGGTGTGCGAGCACGGAGTGGGCTGGGTGACGGCGGCCCCGGAGCCGGTGACGGCGGTGCGCTCGGCGAAGCAGTACCTGACGTACGTCTCGGCGGGCCCGTTCCAGTACGCGATCGCCGAGGCACTGGCGCTGCCCGAGTCGTACTTCACCGCCTTCCGCGCCGACATGCTCGCCAAGCGGAACCTGCTGTCGGCGGGCCTGGAGGAGGCCGGCTTCCGGGTCTTCCGCCCCTCGGGCACGTACTTCGTCACCACCGACGTCCGCCTCCTCGGCGAGACGGACGGCTTCGCCTTCTGCCGCGCCCTGCCGGAACGCGCCGGTGTCGTCGCCATCCCCAACGCGGTCTTCTACGACCACCGCGAGCAGGGCGCCCCGTTCGTACGGTTCGCGTTCTGCAAGCGGACGGGCGTGCTGGAGGAGGCCGTGAAGCGGCTCAGGGCGGCGCTCTAGACGCACCGGGCGGTGCGCCGGGGTTCTCCCGTGAGTTCGTCCCCTCCGTCAGCGGGCGTCCGCCTCGGGCTCCGGGCGCGGGAGTTCGTCGAGGTCGAGGGTGAAGGTGCGACCGTCGGCCAGGGGGATGGGGAGCTTGCCCGTGCCGTACTTGTGCGTGTGTGCCGCGATGTACCCCGTGCCGGTCGGCTGGGTGTGGAGGACGACTTCCTGGGCGTACGGGTCCACGACCAGGTAGATCGGGATTCCGTAGCGGCCGTACTTGGCGGTGCAGTCGTCGTAGTCCTTGCGCGCGGAGGAGGTCGAGACGACCTCGGAGATCAGCAGGACGTCCTCGAAGCTGTAGCGCTTGCCCTCCCGGCGGGCGTCCTCCCGAAAGATCGCCAGGTCGGGCGCGGAGTTCTCGTCAGCGGGGAAGTCGATGTAGACGTCAGAGGCGGTCTTCGCATGGCGTCCGAGGGACACGACCGTGTCGTACTGCATCGACTTGATCGTGCTGGAGTGCTCGAAGCTCTGCGGGGTCATGATCACCTTTCCGTCGGCCCCGAACAGGACCGTGTATCCCTTGGGGAACTCGGTGTGCACGATCGCGTCGACGCTCATGGACGGCTCCTTCCCGTGTGTGGTCAGGATACGGCGGACGGTGCCGCGTCACCGAGCCCGTCGGTACGGCCGCCAGACCGGTTCGGACAGGTCGTGCGGCCCGCTCACCGCCGGTGCCGGAGCTCCGCAGCGGTGTCTGTCGCACGACATAGGAATAGGAATAGGTAGGCCAGTGAGGTGTCGGCTGGGTTACCGGTACCGCGGAACTCGTGACCGCCGTCCGTTCCGCCAAGCAGTTCCTGACGTATGTGTCGTCCGGGCCGTTCCAGTACGCCGTCGCCGAGGCGCTCGCGCTGCCGGACAGCTACTTCGAGGCGTTCCGCGCGGACATGCTGGCCAAGCGGCACCTCCTGGCGACGGGGCTGGCGGACGCCGGTTTCGAGGTGTTCCGGACGGCCGGCACGTACTTCATCACCATCGACATCACCCCCCTCGGTGAGAAGGACGCCCACGCTTCCTGCCGCGCCCTCCCCGAACGCTGCGGTGTCGTCGCCATCCCCAACTCCGTCTTCTACGACCACCCCGACGCCGACCGCAGCCAGGTCCGCTTCACCTTCTGCAAGAAGGACGACGCCCTCGCCGAGGCCGCCAGCCGCCTGCAGCGCCTCGCGTCCTGAGTGAGGTCGGGCCGGCCACCTACCTGTTGGTATTGCCATGTGCGGTTGGTCTTGGGCGGTCTCTCGCGTGAATCTCGCCGCCGCCGCGAGGCCGTCCGAGGTCAGCTGGACGCTGCGCCGGGACGAGGCGGACGACCGGAGACTCTGGAGCAACCCCGCCTCCAGCGACCGCACCCACCGTCACGTACTTGACGTACTTGACGTACTTGACGGACGAGTGCACGCTGGAGAGGTCGGGACGAACAAGGAGGCAGGTCATGGCCGCGGTCCACTACGAGAGCTACACCCAGGCGCGCACACACCTGAAGGACCTCCTCGACGCGGCCGACGAGGGACGGGTGGCGACCGTACGCCGTGACTCCGGGCGCTCGGCAGTCGTGGACGTGGAGCGGCTGCGCCGGTATCTGTCGCTGGTGTGCCCCTCGAAGGCGGAGGTGGTCGCCGAGGCGGGCGGCTGGTCCGTCTTTCTGTCCGGCCTGCCGCTGGCCGCCGACGGGGCTACCTTCGACGAAGCCATAGGGGAGATGGTCCAGGTCCTTCGCGAGTATGCCGAGGACTGGCAGGACAGGCTACGGACCGCACCCAACCACGCGGACAACTGGGGCCTGGTGCAATTGATCGCTCTCAGCGACGACGGACAGCTGCGCGACTGGCTGGTGGGTGCTCCACGGTGACCTGGCCCCAGCCCGACCGTGAGAACCATGACCGCTTCTGCCGTGCCGAGAAGTGGGAACGCGTCCGGGACGCACGCGGGCGCACCGGTACCCATCACGTGACCTACGAACTCACCCTGCACGACGGCCGGATCCTGCGCACCGGAATCTCGCACCCGGTGGACCGCACCGCGTACGGCGCCGCGATGTGGCGACATATCCTGCGGGACCAACTGGACGTCAGCGAGGACGAGTTCTGGGCCTGCGTACAGCAGGGCGAGTTGCCTGACCGAGGTGCCCCCGAGCCGCCGAGCGAGGCCCTTCCCGCTGACCTGGTGCATCTGCTCATCCACCGTGTGGGCGTTGGCGAGGACACCGTGGCGGGGATGACCAAGGACGAGGCGGTCGCGAGACTCCAGAAGTACTGGACGGACGGGAGCTGAGACCCCACCCTCGGCGCGAAGGGCGGGCCTCAACACCTGGGACGCACAGGGAAGGGCGGGTTCCCTGGGGCGGCCGACGACTGCGCCGGCCCCAGGATCACGCGAACGCACTCCTCCACACCTCGCATCTCGTTCGGATGCAGCAGGCCGAGACGCCGCCAGAGCCTTGGTTTGTCCACGGTACGCAGGTCGGTGCAGTTCACGTATGACTCGTTGTACGTGGTCACCCCGCAGTCGGGGCCGACCGGGACATGGGTGGAGGCTGGCCCAGGTGTCCCGGTGATCACGGCAACAGTCACCGCCGGCAGTGGTTCGGCAATGCGATTGACAGACCGCTGAAGCGACGCCCCGGGACCAGCCGCAGAAACCGGCCGTGAGATGCCTTTGGACCGTGCATCACGGGACACGAACGGCAGCCGGCTCACCGACGGTGCTGGAGATGCCCCTGATGGGCTTGTTGCGCGACACGCGAATGAGTGTATGAACGAGGCGTCGGCTGGGTGACGACGTCTCCCGGGCTCGTCACGGCGGTGCGCTCGGCGAAGCAGTTCATGACGTACGTCGCCTCCGGGCCCTTCCAGTACGCGATCGCCGAGGCCCTAAGCCTCCCCGACACGTACTTCGACGAGTTCCGCGCCGACATGCGGGCCAAGCGGGACCTGCTCGCGAGCGGCCTGGAGCAGGCGGGCTTCAAGGTCTTCCGCCCGGCCGGCACGTACTTCATCACCACCGACATCCGCCCCCTCGGCGAGAGCGACGGCTTCGCCTTCTGCCGTGCGCTGCCGGAGCGCTGCGGGGTGGTGGCGATCCCCAACGCGGTCTTCTACGACCACAGTGAACAGGGCGCGCCCTTCGTACGGTTCGCCTTCTGCAAGCGGACCGATGTGATGGAAGAAGCAATCAGAAGGTTGTCTGAGCTGCGGAAATGAGCCCGCCCAGCACCCGGAGCGGGTTACGGCGGACGGGGCCCGTGCGGGACCAGAAGTGGCCCCTCCAGCTCCCCGGGAACCGGGCCGGGGTCAGCTCCGCCGCGTGGTCGGGGCAGGCGTGAAGAGTCGTTCCCAGGCCGCTCGTGCTCTGTATCCAGCGAACGGGCACGGGGGGCCTTCGTCACCGTGCGGCACTTCACGCACAGGGCGACGTTGCCGAAGGCGGGGCGGAAGGTGAGCCCTCGGGCTGGACACTGTCCCGGGCAACCCCGTCCTCGCCCATTTCCACCGTAATCAGAAGGGCGGTGTGGGCAATCGTGGTCACGAGCTTCCCGCCCGGCCGAAGAGCGCAGTTCCGCCGCCAGACGTGACAGCAGCCAGGGGAGCAGATCATCCGTACCCGGCTCGCCGGCTCCTCCCGCCCCGGCGCCTCCGAAGAGGGAACGAGGTTTGTTGTGCGAGCAAGGGCCGCAGAGTCGGTCAGTCAGCCCAATTCGACAGCCCGCAGGTCTCCCACCTGTGCGGTTGCCAGGTGGTTTGGGGACGAGCGCGGTGTCGGGTCGGCAGTGCGGGCACGCGTCGACGCCGCGGCGAGGGCCTGGAGGCGGGCTGCCGGAGCGGAACTCGCGTGGACAGGCCTCCGGGTGTGTGACCCGCTCGATCGCGCCGTGCGGTCGATGCGCTTTCCCGGCCGGCCGGACGGGCGGATCAGCGCAGTCCGGCGAAGAGATCGTTCTCGGGTACGGCCGCGCCGGTGGCGTCCTGGACACGTACGAAGGTCTCCATGCCCATCAACTCGCCGAACCTCTCCTTGCCCATCCTGAGGAAGAAGATGTTCTCACCCTGACTGGCGTGCGCGGCCAGCGCGTCGAACTTCTGACCGCTGAACGCGGTGGTGTCCACCCACGTGGTGATCTCATCGTCGGGGAGGCCGATCTCGGCCATCGCGGCGGCCTCGGCAGGATCCGGCTCCGGCATGTCCGGATGAAACTCCCGCATGATCTCGCCGAACCGCTGCATCATCGAGCGGGGCATCGTGGTCCAGTACACCTTCGGTGCCAGCGCGGTCATCTCCAGCGCCGCCATCGTGATGCGGTGGGCCTGGATGTGGTCGGGGTGGCCGTAGAAGCCGTTCTCGTCATAGGTGACGACCACATCAGGTCGGTAGTGCCGCATGAGTTCCGCGAGCCGGGCCGCGCCTTCCTGCACGCGGGTCTGCCAGAAGGATCCGGGGGCGTCGTTACTCGGCCAGCCCGTCATCCCGGAGTCGGCATAGTCCAGCATCTCCAGATCGCCGACCTTCAGGACGTCACAGCTCGCCTTGAGTTCCTGACGGCGCATCAAGGCGACCGCCGCCGGATCGTGCCCGGGATCGCCCGGCTTGACACCCCCCGGTCCGTCACCGCAACCGCCGTCGGTACACGTCACGAGAACCGTGCGGATGCCTTCCGCCGCGTACCGCGCGAGGACCCCTCCGGTTCCGGTGGCCTCGTCGTCGGGGTGGGCGTGTACTGCCATGAGCGTCAAGGGCCGGTCAGTCATGAAACAGTCCTCCTGCGGAAATGCGTCTTGGGCCGAGTGCGCGGCGGGCGTACCGCGATCCTGGGGCCCGGATCCTGGTGGGGCGGACGACCTTGTGGTCTCCGTGTTCCCCGCCCGTGCGGCGCCGGTCCCCCGGTCGATGCAACCGTGCAGACCGGGCCGGCTGTTCCCGGCCCGGCCGCTTGGCCTTCCAGGCGTCGGCGTTTCAACGCGAACGAGGTACAGGCGCGACCTGCATGTCTCAGCGCCGCGTCGGATCCGACTTCCATCCGGCACCAGCCGTGAGATTCCGACACGAGATTTGAGGCCCTACAACGTGCGGGATCCGCGACTTTGCCGCGCCCGTCGGGCGAGTCGACCGCAGACGTAGCCGACCACGACGATGAGTGCCAACGCGCCGAGCACGGGCCCGTCATCTACATGCATCCCACGCAGGTGATCCGTACTTCTCGGTCGGCGCCATGAGGGAGTGTCTAATCAACGGCTCTGGCCCGTAGTCGGTGGTGACGCCGGGTGTCCGTCAGGGCAGGAGGACGCGGTGGCGGAGGAGGTCGAATCCGGCGCGTCCGTGCATCTGCTTCATGATCCTCTTGGTGCGAGTGTTGACGCCTTCGGTGCGGCCGTTGTGGTAAGGCAGGGTGAGGCCGGCGTCCACGGCGGACCGGTCGATTTCGAGGCCGTTGGTGAAGCTGCGCAGGTGGGGCAGGTCGACGGCACGGGCGGCCGTGATCCACTCGGTGAGTTTCACGTCGTTGCCCTCGCCCGGTTTCAGCAGGGTGGCGAAGCCGCCTACGAGATCGGCGAGTGCGGTCATCTCCGGGCAGGCCGCGGCGATCTTCTCCAACAGGGCCGTTTCCTTCGGACGCAGGTTTTCGGGGTCGGTGAGCAGGAGGCGGCTGGCGTGACGTGGGGTGGTGACGGGGCGGTCGCCTTCGGCGCGGCCCTGGTTGAGGTAGCGGACCAGGAGGTTCGCGCTGCCGGTGTAGCCCAACTCCCGTATCTCTGCGAGGAGGTGGGTGACAGCAACTGCCGGTTCGGCCGTGCGGCGGGCGCGCAGATGGTCGCGGTAGGGGTCGACGAGGGTGGGTCGGTAGGCGGGGGCGATGCGCAGGGCTTGGGGTTCGGGCATGCGGGCGTAGCGTTTGACGGTGTTCAGGGACAGGCCCAGGCGGCGGGAGCAGTCAAGCAGGCCGACGCCCTGGCCGAGGAGGTCGTGGATCTTGTTCCAGCGTTCGCGGGTGGTCTGCTCGCGTACTCCACCGGGGCGGGGCGGGTTGATGGTGGCCCAGCAGCCGGTGTGCGCGCGGACCTCGAGCTGGGCTTTGTCGCAGAGGTTTCTCCACAGGTGAGGGTCGCCGAGCGGCTCGCTGGAGAGCGGACGCCCCCTGCCCGACCGGGTGCGGCAGGCCGAGATCCACGGCCTGCTCCCGACCAGGAACGACTACGTCCGACGACGGCGGTGCCGACGGCACGGCCGCACCAGGAGTCCTTCGTCAGCGGTCGTCCGCCTCGGGCTCCGGGCGCGGGAGTTCGTCGAGGTCGAGGGTGAAGGTGCGGCCGTCGGCCAGGGGGACTGGGAGCTTGCCCGTGCCGTTTCGGTGATCGGTTCGCCACGCTCACCCTTGCCGACAGGCACCTCAACCCGGAGTCGGCGGGTCGCGGCGTAGTTCGCGCTTCCTGCTGCCCGCCTTACCGCTGCTCCTGTCGGTGGCGGTGGCGCCGGCGCGGACGGCGAGAGCCCGGCCGTGGCACGCCGCCGTGGTGGTGGGCGCACCGGCCGGGCTCTCGTACGTCTACGGGGCGTTCCTGGTCGTCGTGAACCGGGCCCCCTGTAGCCACCGGGCCGGCCGATGGCTACGCGCCGCTTCCGGGCACCTACTCGCCGTCTTCGTCACCCTTGGGCTTGTCGGCCTCGTCGACGTCCTCGGCCAGGCCGAGCTGCTCGACGAGCCACTTGTCGAACTCGATGGCGGCCCGCACCCAGCTGACCGTCGACGAGACGAAGTGCTCCAGGCTGACGCCGGTGCCGATCAGCAGCTGGGCCTCGCCGATGAGGCGGACCGTGCCGTCGTCGTGGGTGTGGCTGTAGACCTTGGGCCACAGGGTGCGGCGGTTCCAGTCGTCGATGGTCTCCAGCAGCGCCGGCTTCGCGTCGATCTGGTGCGGGCGGTCGTAGAACGTACGCACCGAGAAGACCTGCTGGTCTCCCTCGCCGCGGAACATGAAGTACGTACGGAATTCCTCCCACGGCGCCGCGAGGTCACCCTCGTCGTCGACGACGTACTTCAGCTCCATCTGGTCCAGGAGCTGCTTCACGAGGTCCTGATCCGGGACGACGGGGCCCGCCGGCCCTTGGGGCTGCGGCTCGGGCTGGCCCCCGAAGTTCGGAATCGAGGACGGGTCGATGCTCACCGTGATTTTCCCTTCGTACGGATTCCGCCATCCTCTCCCATGCGGGGCGGGGGGTGGCAACCCCCGCCCCGCGTGGTTCGTCGCCCTTGGCCGGTTCCGGGAGGGGATTCAGCTCAGAGCGTGGCCGGGAACCATTCGGGTGGTCCGGTCGGCTGGCCGGACGGCGGTTTCCGCGTACCCCGATCAGAGCGTCTTGCCCGTCCCTTCCCGGGAAATCGGGCCCACGATCAGGCCCTCGCCCTCCCCGAACGTGTCCACCCGGACCGTGTCGCCGTCCTTGACCTCGCCGGCCAGGATCTCCCTGGCCAGCCGGTCGCCGATGGCGGTCTGCACGAGGCGGCGCAGCGGGCGGGCTCCGTAGGCCGGGTCGTTGCCCTCGTCGGCGAGCCAGGCCAGGGCCTCGGGGGTGATCTCCAGGGCCAGCCGGCGCTCGGCGAGACGCTTGGCGAGACGCTCGATCTGGAGCTTCGCGATCCGCTCCAGCTCCGCCTTGTCCAGCGCGGAGAAGACCACGAGGTCGTCGAGGCGGTTGAGGAACTCCGGCTTGAAGGAGGACCGGACCACCTCAAGGACCTGCTGCTTCTTCTCCGCCTCGCTGGTGACCGGGTCGACCAGGTACTGGCTGCCCAGGTTCGAGGTGAGGATCAGGATCGTGTTGCGGAAGTCCACCGTACGGCCCTGGCCGTCCGTCAGCCGGCCGTCGTCCAGCACCTGCAGAAGGATGTCGAAGACCTCGGGATGGGCCTTCTCCACCTCGTCGAGCAGCACGACGGAGTACGGGCGGCGGCGGACGGACTCGGTGAGCTGGCCGCCCTCCTCGTAGCCGACGTAGCCGGGCGGGGCGCCGACGAGGCGGGCCACGCTGTGCTTCTCGCCGTACTCCGACATGTCGATGCGGATCATGGCCCGCTCGTCGTCGAAGAGGAAGTCGGCGAGGGCCTTGGCCAGCTCCGTCTTGCCGACGCCGGTCGGGCCGAGGAAGAGGAAGGAGCCGGTGGGGCGGTCGGGGTCCGCGATGCCGGCGCGGGAGCGCCGCACGGCGTCGCTCACGGCCCGCACGGCCTCGGTCTGGCCGATGAGGCGGCGGCCCAGCTCGTCCTCCATGCGGAGCAGCTTCCGGGTCTCGCCCTCCAGCAGGCGGCCCGCCGGGATGCCGGTCCAGGCGGCGACGACGTCCGCGATGTCGTCGGCGCCGACCTCGTCCTTGACCATGGTGTTCTTGGACGCCGCAGCCTCCTCCTCGGCCTCGGAGGCCTCCTCCAGCACCCTCTCCAGCGTGGGGATCTCGCCGTAGAGCAGCTTGGAGGCGGTGTCGAAGTCGCCGTCGCGCTGGGCGCGTTCGGCCTGGCCGCGCAGCTCGTCGAGCTTCTCCTTCAGTTCACCGACACGGTTGAGGGACTGCTTCTCCTTCTCCCAGCGGGCGGTGAGGCCCCGCAGCTCCTCCTCCTTGTCTGCGAGGTCGCGGCGCAGCCGCTCCAGGCGCTCGCGGGAGGCGGCGTCGGTCTCCTTGTCGAGGGCCATCTCCTCCATGCGGAGCCGGTCCACGGACCGCTGGAGCTCGTCGATCTCGACGGGCGAGGAGTCGATCTCCATCCGGAGCCGGGAGGCCGACTCGTCGACGAGGTCGATGGCCTTGTCGGGCAGGAACCGGGAGGTGATGTACCGGTCGGAGAGGGTGGCTGCGGCGACCAGCGCCGCGTCCGCGATCTGCACCTTGTGGTGGGCCTCGTAGCGGCCCTTGAGCCCGCGCAGGATGGCGATGGTGTCCTCGACGGTCGGCTCGGCGACCAGCACCTGCTGGAAGCGGCGCTCCAGCGCCGGGTCCTTCTCGATGCGCTCGCGGTACTCGTCGAGGGTGGTGGCGCCGACCATGCGCAGCTCGCCGCGGGCGAGCATCGGCTTCAGCATGTTGCCGGCGTCCATGGCGGAGTCGCCGCCGGCGCCCGCGCCGACGACGGTGTGCAGTTCGTCGATGAAGGTGACGATCTGGCCGTCGGAGTCCTTGATCTCGGCGAGGACCGTCTTCAGCCGCTCCTCGAACTCGCCCCGGTACTTCGCCCCGGCGACCATGGCGCCGAGGTCGAGCGAGACCAGCCGCTTGTCCTTCAGCGACTCGGGCACGTCGCCCTTGACCATCCGCTGGGCGAGCCCTTCGACGACGGCGGTCTTGCCGACGCCCGGCTCACCGATGAGGACCGGGTTGTTCTTGGTGCGGCGGGACAGCACCTGCACGACGCGCCGGATCTCCTGGTCCCGGCCGATGACGGGATCGAGCTTGCCCTCCCGCGCGGCGGCGGTGAAGTCCGTCCCGAACTTCTCCAGGGCCTTGTACTGCCCCTCCGGATCGGCTGTGGTCACCCGGCGTCCTCCCTGGCCTTCCGGAACGCCTCCAGCAGTTTGCCGGCGGTCGCTCCCTGCCCGGAGAGTACGTCCCCGGTCTGGCCGCCCTTCGCGGCGATCCCGATCAGGAGGTGCTCGGTGGAGACGTACTCGTCCCCGAGTTCCCTGGCCTTGGCCTGGGCCTCGGCGACCACGCTCAGCAGTTCGCGGTTGGGCTGGGGCGGCGACACGGTGGAGCCGGTCACGCTGGGCAGCCCGGCCAGGATCTTCTCGGCGCCGGCGCGGACGGCGGCCTGGTCGGCCTCGACCGCGGCGAGCAGGTCGGTGATGTTCTCGTTCTCCTGGCCCTGGAGCAGAGCCAGGAGCAGGTGGGCGGGGGTGAAGTCGGGGTGCCCCTCGGACACGGCCCGGTTGCTGGCCGCGTTGATCGCGTCCCGGCTCCTGTTGGTCAGCTCGGCGTCCACGTTCGCGTTTCCCTCCTTGCGTCAGCCGTTGCGTCAGCCGTCGGTCCAGTGACTTGGGCAACGTACATAAAGTTGAGTCTATTCCACTCAAGGTGATGGATGGGGGCCCCTTGGACGGGTTCGAGGCTGGTGCCGCACTAGATTCCAGAACCGTGAGCATCTATCGAGTGGATCCCGGGGATCCGGACGCCGCGTACCTCGCCTTCTGGCGGGAGCGCCACGTCTCCACACTGACCACCCTCCGCGCCGACGGCAGCCCCCATGTGGTGCCGGTCGGGGTCACCTACGATCCCGGGGAGCGGCTCGCCCGGGTGATCACCAGCGGGACGAGCGCGAAGGCACGGCACGTCCGGGCGGCCGGGGCCGAGGGCGCCCGGGTCGCCGTGTGCCAGATGGAGGGCCGGCGCTGGGCCACACTGGAGGGGCGCGCCCGGATCCACGAGGACCCGGAGCGGGTCGCGGAGGCCGAGCGGCGGTACGCGGAGCGGTACGGTCGGCAGCCGCGGCCGAACCCGCGGCGCGTGGTGATGGAGATCGAGCTGACGGCGGCGCTGGGCCGTGGCTGACGGGCACCCGAACGGAGGCCTGGCGGAGGGTGACGGACGGCTTCCGGTTGGCCTTTTTTCGGACAGATGAGCGATCGAGCGAGCGGGCTCCGACGCCGGGACCGGTCCTGAAATGTCCCCGCAAACCTGCAGCGGCGTCACCGTGTTCAGGTCACGGTGACGCCGCTGCCGGGGGAAGTGCCTGAGCGACGTGGAACGACGGGGGATCGCTTCAGGCACTGCGGGGGGTGGCTGAGACGGCCCTGGAGGCCGGGGTCTCCGGTTCGGCGAGCCGCTGGTCACGCTGGTCGAGATTGACGAAGATCATCCCGTACCGGACGGCACACCGCACTGGCTGCGGCGCGCCGCGCGGTCGCCGCAGACACCGGTACGCCCGGATGTCCTCGTCCTCGTCCCTCGTCACCACCACCGGCTCGCCGAACACGGTCACCATCAACGAGTCACCGCTGTGGGGGATGGCGGTGGCCAGGTCGATGAAGTGCCAACCGGAGCGGTAGGCGGTGGCCATTTCTCGGCGGAAGGAGCGGTCGTCGGGTGGAGTGGTCACATCAGCTCCCCGCACCGTCGTCAACCGGAGACACCGGCCAACTGGTGTCCAAGGCCTGCGCCAGTGTCGTCGACTCCGCCACCGCCGGCCAACTGGTGTCCGCGCGGATATCGCCCTTCGCATCGGAGAGACCACCCAGCGCTCCGAAGACGATAACGGTGGAGAAGGCGGCGACAAGCACCGAGCGAAGCATTCTCTTGCGCATAGTCGGCTTCGTCCTCACTTGAAGGTCCCCTCTTCCCCGTCGAGTACGACGATGGCTCATTCGGGCACGTCATGGCCACATAATCAATGCATCATGTTCCTGCATGTTCAGGACCCTGGGGGGTGGAGATTTAATGGAAAATCGAGCCAAAGGCACACATCCCCACACGGTGGCTGATCTGTGTGACGACGGCGCACGTCTCTACGCACACGCACTGCGGACGGGACGCATCGCACGTGAGGACGTGGAGCCCGCCCCATGCCTCATGGAGTTCACCCTCCTCCATCCCGACCCCGATGACGCGAACTGGCTCCGTCCCGTTCCCCCTTCGGTCGCTCTGGCCCAGCGACTCAACCCGATAGAGCGCGAGATCACCGAGCAGCGGCGGCGGTCGATCGAGCTCGCCGACGCCTTCGAACCCTTCATGGCCCTCAGCGCCCAGGTGTCGGCCCCGGCGCACGCGATCAGGGTGCTGGAAGGCGGCGAGCGAATCCAGATGGCACTGAACCTGGCCACCGCCGAATGCCAGATCGAGGTGCTCACGGTCCAGCCGAGCAACCGCATATCGGAGCGGAACCTGCTCCAGGGCCTGGAGCGTGACAGACCATTGATCGAACGTGGTGTGCGGATCCGTACCCTGTATCAACACACGGCCCGGCACAACCCGGAGAAGCTGGCCTACGTGGCGCGGCTGTCCGACGGCAAGGTCGAGTACCGCACCATCGACGAGCTGGTCGAGCGTCTCATCATCTGCGACGAGACCGTCGCCTTCATCCCCACCCGCGACGACCAGCAGGTCGCCCTGGAACTCAGACATCCGGGCCTCGTGCGCTACCTGGTCAAGGTCTTCGAGTTCATGTGGGGCCGAGCGGTCCCACTGACCGCCGGCGCCCCCTACGAGACCGCCTCCGACGGAATCAGCGAGATCCAGCACTCCATAGCCAAGCTGCTCGTCGAGGGCTATGTCGACGAGGCCATAGCCCGCCGCCTCGGCATGAACGTCCGCACCTGCCGCGCCCACATCGCCAAACTGGCGACCGCGCTGGGCAGCGGCAGCAGAGCCCAACTCGGCTTCCTGATAGCGCAGTCGGGAATTCTGGCGCAGGAGAGCTGACTGACGTGGGAGACGGGCCACACATGATCGCCGAGAGGCACGAGCACGGGCCGGCGGAGTTGTGCGAGGCGGGGCTGAGCCTGTACGAGCGGGCGCTGCGCGAAGGCCGGATCCCGGCGGAGGACTCCGAGCACTTCCCCTGTCTGCTCGACTTCGGGCTCCTGCGCCCGGACGGCGAGGACCCACGATGGCTGCGCCCGCTGGCCCCCGCCCTGGCCCTGCCTCGGCTGCTGAGCGAGAGCGCCCGGGACATCGCCCTCCGGCGGCACCACGAGGCCCGGCTGACGGAGGCGTTCGAACCGCTGCTGGCTCTCGACGGGCTTTCCGAGTCGGTTGCGGAGGCCCCGGGCACCGGCCTGCTGGCCGGATTCGACCGGATCAACGAGGCCATCGGCCGGGCCATGGAGGAGGCCCGCGAGGAGCTGCTCACCATCGTGCCCGGGGGCAGACGCTCCGCCGTGCGTCTGCGTGATGTGGGCCTCGCCCGAGAACAGCGGATGCTGTCCCGGGGCTGCCGCATACGCACGCTCTACCAGGACACCACGCGTTACGACCTCGGAGTCGTCGCCCACTACGAGCGCTTGGCGGGTGACGTCCAGGTCCGCACCCTCGACGAGGTCACCAAGCGCCTCCTGATCGTGGACCGGTCGGTGGCCTTCCTCCCCGCCAGCGAGAACCGCTCGCTCGCCCTGGAGATCCGTCAGCCCGCCCTGGTCTCCTTCCTCGCCACGGTCTTCGACCGCCTCTGGAGACTGGCCACCCCCATGTACCCCGAAGCCGTCCGGGCCCCCTCGGCCGACGGCGTCACCCCGCGCCAGCGCACCATCGCCCAGCTACTCGTCGAGGGCCACACCGACACCACCATCGCCGACCGCCTCGGCATGAACGTCCGCACCGCCCGCGTCCACATCGCCAAACTCGCCTCGCATCTGGGCAGCGAGAGCAGGGCCCAACTCGGCTATCTCATCGGGCGGTCGGGGATTCTGGAGAGGGAAGCGGAGCTGCCGTAGGGGAAGGGACCGTGGGCAGGCCGTCCGGGACGGTGGAGCGGGGCGGGCCGCCGAGGCCGGCCTGGGCGATACGGACGCCGAGCTGCGTGCGGCTGGCGGCGCCGAGCCGCTCGGAGAGGCGGGCGATGTGGGCCCGGCAGGTGCGGACGCTGATACCGAGCCGCTCGGCGACCACCGCGTCCTGGTGGCCCTCCGCCAGCAGCTCGGCGATGGAACGCTCCCGGTGGGTGATGCCCGCGACACCGGTCGACGGCAGGGGCGCGGCCAGCGGGATGCCCAGCCGCCAGAGCCGTTCGAAGACGGTGACCAGGTACTCGACCAGCGCCGGGTGGCGGATCTCCAGGGCCACGGTCCGGTCGGTGTTGGCGGGGACGAAGGCCACGGTGCGGTCGAAGACGATGAGGCGTTCCACAACCTCGTCCAGGGTGCGGGCCTCCGCCGACTCCCCCATCATCTCCATGTAGTTGTGCAGGCCCTGCCCGTGCCGTGCCACATGCGTGTACAGGTCCCGCATGCGCACGCCCCGGCGGCACATCGCCAGCGCCCGGTGCAGCCCCTCACGCAGCTCGTCCTCACGCCGGATGCCGCCCGGCTGCACGGTGAGCACCTCGGTGGTGCAGCGGTCGGTCGCCTCGTCGATCGCCGCCCGGATCCGGGCCAGCCCGTCGAGTACCCGGATCGCCGTCTTCTCCGTCGGCCTCGGCGCCCGGGAGGCGCCGAGGCCCGCGTACCACTCCACGGCGTCGACCGCCGCCCCCATGCGTGCCTGACTGGCGCTCACCTCCGCGTGGACGCCGCGCAGCAGCCGGGTCATGACCTCCTGCGGGGAGGTGGGCACCAGCCAGCCCATGTCGTCCGGGTCGGGGTGCAGCAGGGCGAGTTCCACCAGACAGGGCACGGCGTCGGCGTCAGCGCGCGGCACACGGCCCCGCCGTACGGCCCGGGAGTACACGCGGTCCCCGGCCGCGCAGAGCCGGTCGGCCCCGTGCGGATGCTCCTCGGTCGCGTGCCCGGCCATCACCCAATCACCCCCGGTTCCAGCCCCTTCGCAGCGCAACTATGCGCGGCGAGCATCGGCTCCGCAACACGGCTCCACCATCCACCTGCCCGGCTACGACCGATTACGGCCGCTTTTCTCCACCCCTCAGGCAGTCCGCCCTGCAACAAGCTGAAGTCGGGGCCAGGAGGAGCGGCGAGGGAAAGGCTCCCCGAACAGACCGCGACCGTCCGCTCCCCCGCTCTGCCGTACCTCAAATCCTCCGTCTCCACAGGTCACAGCCATCCCCGCGAGCCGGTGGAAAGGTTGTGTCTCCGGCTGCCTCCACCCCGAAACGCGGGGGCGGGGTGAACGGGGCCGGGGTGAGCGGGGGCGGGGCCGCGGCGGATCCGACACACGGGGGCGCGTCGCTCTCGCGGTGCCGCCCCGAAAAGGTGCGCCCGGCAGGGGCACCGTCGGTGTCCCTGCCGGGCGGAGAGCCAAGGGGCGGCCGAACCGGTCCGGCTAGTCCAGGTCGATCGCCGCGCAGTCGGCCTTGAACTTGGCCGTGCAGATCTGCTTGACGGTGTAGATGCCGTCGGCGACGACCGTGTCCTCGATGTTGTCCTTGGTCAGCGCCACCGGGGGCACGAGCTGGGAGGGGACGTTCTCGGTCGTCGGGGAGTCGACGCTGTCCTTGGCGAGGGCGTCGAACTCGATGGAGCGGCCCTGCACCTTGGCGACGGCCATCTCGGCGGCGGCGTTCGCCTGCAGCGGGAACGACTTGTACACGGTCATGTACTGGTCGCCCGAGACGATCCGCTGCACCGCCTCCAGCTCGGCGTCCTGCCCGGTGACCGGCGGCACCTTGGAGACGCCGGCGGTCTTCAGCACGTCGATGACGGCACCGGCGATGCCGTCGTTCGCGGCGTAGACGGCGTCGATGTTGTCGATGCCGAGCTTGGCGACGGTCTTCTCCATGTTGAC
This sequence comes from Streptomyces sp. TG1A-60, assembly GCF_037201975.1. Classification (NCBI taxonomy): domain Bacteria; kingdom Bacillati; phylum Actinomycetota; class Actinomycetes; order Kitasatosporales; family Streptomycetaceae; genus Streptomyces; species Streptomyces sp. TG1A-60. Next base: position 3,805,084 of record NZ_CP147520.1, read on the forward strand.
CTTGGCGACGGCCGGGTCCCAGCCCTTGGTGTCGTACGTCTCGGAGATCGTCACCTTGTCCTGGAGTTCGGACACGGCGCCCTGCTTGAACAGGGCGGCGTTCGGGTCGGTGGTCGACCCGTGCATCATGACGATCTTGTTGGCGGCGCTGTCACCCAGCTCCTCCAGCAGTGAGCGGCCCTGCACCTGCCCGACGAGTTCGTTGTCGAAGGAGACGTAGCCGTCGATCGGACCCTCGGCCAGGCGGTCGTAGGCGATGACGGGGATGCCCGCGTCGTCCGCCTTCTGCACGGCCGGCGCGACGGCCTTGGAGTCCACGGCGTCGACGATGAGGATGTCGACCTTCTCCTCAACCATCTGTTCGATCTGGCTGTTCTGGGTCTCCTGGTCCTTCTCCGCGTTGGCGTACTTGGTCACGCCCTTGTTGTCGGTCAGCTCGGCGATCTTCTGCTTGATGATCGGGTAGTCGAACTGCTCGTAACGCTTCGTGTCCTTGTCGGGGAACAGCACACCCACCGTGATGTCGTCCCCCTTGGTGGGGCTCGCCTCCGCGCTGCCGCCGACGTCCGAGACCCCACAGGAGGCGAGGGAGACGGCCGCGGCCGAGGCGGCGAGGGCGGTGGCGGTGCGGCGCAGTGCGGTGCGCCGGCGTATACGGGTGCCGGGGGTGGTGCTGGTGGTACGGGCGTTCACATCAAGGGCCTTCCGGGCGTGGGTGCAGCAATGCGACCCAGGTGGCTGAAAGCCAACGCGGTGATCACCTCAGCGTCAAGGAGTAACCACTTAACGAGATGACAACAGCCTTGTGTGGGCTCGGTGTGAAGAGGGTAAAGCAAGGAGCCCCGGCCTCGCCGCGTGACCTTCACCTGACCCGAGGCCCACGGCCGCCACCGGGTCCCCGCGAAGCCCAATGACCACCGCACGGCCGGGCGTTGGAAACGAAGGGGGTGTGCGCCGCCGGCGGGCGAGGGGTTCGGACAGGACGGCCGGTCAGCACGGTGCCGGGTCGCGGAGCGGGTGGGCCGGCGCCGGGCCGAGGGCGCCCGGCGCGATCACCGTCCCCGGGCGGCTCGGTGCCCCTCGCCGACCGGGGGACCGGGTGCCGGTGGGTGGTGGACCTCACTCCGCGCCGCCTCCGGCCATCGGCCATCCCCGGTCATCAGCCGTGCCCGCCGTCGCGCCCGTCAGCCCTCGGCCCACTTCCGCAGCAGGGCCTCGCGCTCCTCGCGGTGCGGGGTGCACTCGCCCGCGTGGGCGCGTCCCCACTCCGCGAGGGTGTCCACGTCGGCGGTACCGGCCACGAACCGCTCCAGCAGGGCGACGGAGAGGTCGTACTCGGACGGCACATAGCCCCCGAGGGCCGGTGCCGCCCACGTGGTCAGCTCGACGGTCCCCTCGGCGGTCCCCACGTGCACCTCGAACGCGGCCGGGGACTCGCCACCGCCCGTGACGGCACTGCCGACGAGGTCGACGGCCGCGCCGGCGAGCAGCCGGGCGGCGGACCGGATCCGCACGTCCCGCACAGCGACCGACCGGACCTCCGCCCAGCCCCAGCTGCCGCCCTGACCGGTGCCGAGCCCCACGACACCGTCCCGCGTCAGCCGCACCCCACGCCCGTACCCCTCCGGCTCCGCCCCGACGTACACGCCACCGTCCGCGGCGATCCAGAACAGTCCGACCATGGCCATGCGTGCCTCCCCGACAACGACCCCCGCGTTTCCCCTGCTGAGACGTCACCCCGCACCGGAAGGTTCAGCGGCCCACCGAGCAGGAAGAAGTGCCAGAGCAATTGCCGTTCGGCCGCCGGCGACCGGAGCCGGCGCTCGGCGTGGGCGCCTGGCTGGGGCCGCCCGCGATCGCCTCAGCCCCGCTTCGGTCCCCTGACCGCCTCTCCGACCACAAAGCCCTTGGCAGGCCCCTCGGGAAAGACGATGTCCGTGCCGTTAGGGAGCGCGGTGGATGTCGTCCCAGTCGGCCTTGTCGAGGCGAGGGCCGGTAAAGAGACAGAGCGTCGTTCGCCGTGCCGTCCCCCGTCGTGTCAGAACCGAGCTAACGGGGTTCCAGCTTGCCTATGAGGCTGAGCCAGGCCTCGGCCCTCACCCGGTGCAGCGGGGACTTGTCGGCGCGGAAGCCGCTCCAGGCGACCCCGCGTACCGGAACCGCCCCGACGCCGACTCCGTCACCGCGGAGGGGGCCGAGCACCTCGGCCTCGATCATCTCGCGATGAGAGCGCGTCTTGCGGCCCTGCAGCGGTGGGACGTGGATGTCGCGTTCCATGAAGACGCGCACCTCCGGAGCCAGCGTCTCCGCCTGCCGCCACACGGCCTCACTCCACGGCCCCGTCCCAACTGTCGCGTCCAGCACCCGACGCATCCACTGCCCGGATGCCGTGTTGATCGCGCCGGCGAAGGTGGCCCACTGCTCCTCTCTCCGGCGTGCCTGCCCGCGATGCGGGTTCTGACCGATGGCCACGGGGATCCGCACGGTCGGCGCCCCGGCGAGGCACACGTCGAACTGTCGCCTCTCTCCCTCACCGCCCAGCCAGACGAGCTCCGCGCCCAGCACGTGCGAGATCAAGTGCGTGGCTCGGGGCCGCCACGGCAGGCCGGGCGCGAGACGGCGGTGAACAGTGACGGTCCTGCCGTCGAAGCTCACCCGGGCACGGGACGTCGCTACGGTCGTGACCTGCCGGTCGATCGCTGCGGACATCTCTCCTCCTGCGCAGTGGTGGCACCTACGCCGACGTCGGCGTGGCTTGGCCCATTCTCTCGACAGGCAGCTGCTTCCGCTGAAGGCCGTAGCGTTGACTGAACGCGGCGGACGGTGGGCGTTCCGCTCCAGATCAGGCGGTTCCGCCAGATTCTCAAGCCAGACGGACTTGCGACAACATGTGCTCTACACCCTCCAGGGAGGCCCCGTGGCCGAGCTCGACTGGCAGAAGTCGAGCTTCAGCGCGGGCCCCGAGGGCGAGTGCCTCTACCTGGCCACCGCCCCCGACGGCACCCTCCGCCTCCGCGAGAGCGACGAACCCCACGTCATCCTCGCCACCGCCCCGGAGGGCCTCGCCGCCCTCGTGCTCCACATCAAAGGCGACGGCGCCTGATCACCGACGTCACCCGCACCACCCAGGCCGTCACTCACCCGCACACGGGCAGGGGCCCGGAAGCTCACCTGAACCCCCGGGCCCGGCCCGTACTTGACCGACCCTCAGTCGGACGGCTGCCGACCCTTGGGCCGCCACACCACCAACGCGCTGCTCTGCTGCATCTCCTGGTACGGCACCAGGTCGCGGCGGTAGGACGCGTGGACCGCGGCCTCGCGCTGCCTCATGGTCGCGGCGGCGCCGTCGAGCGCGGCCTCCGTCTCGGCCACCCTCGCCTGGAGGGCGGCGACCTGGTTCTCCAGCTCGATGATGCGCTTGATGCCGGCCAGGTTGATGCCCTCGTCCTGCGACAACTGCTGGACGGTGCGCAGCAGTTCGATGTCGCGGGCCGAGTAGCGGCGGCCTCGCCCGGCGGTGCGGTCGGGGGAGACCAGGCCGAGACGGTCGTACTGGCGCAAAGTCTGCGGGTGCAGGCCGGAGAGCTGGGCGGCCACCGAGATGACGTACACCGGTGTCTCTTCCGTCAGCTCATAAGCCCTGTTACCGAATGAGTTCTGCCGTCGGCGGCCGTCCATCACATTCATGCTCCCTTCGCGGCCTGGAACAGCTCCGCCCGCGGGTCCTCGCCCGCGGTCGCCTCGCGATACGCCTCCAGGGCGTCACGAGCCTTCCCCGACAGGTCCTTCGGGACACTCACCTCGACGGTGATCAGCAGGTCCCCCCGGGTGCCGTCCTTACGGAAGGCGCCCTTGCCGCGGGCCCGCATCGTACGGCCGTTGGGGGTGCCCGGAGGCAGTTTCAGGGTGACCGGCAGTCCGCCCAGGGTCGGGACCCTGACCTCCCCGCCGAGCGCCGCCTCCGGATACGTCACCGGCACGGTCACCGTGAGGTTGTCGTCCCTGCGGCCGAACACCGGGTGCGCGTCGACGTGCACGACCACGTACAGGTCGCCCGCCGGGCCGCCGCGCTCGCCGGGCGCGCCCTTGCCGCGCAGCCGGATCCGCTGGCCGTCGGAGACGCCCGCCGGGATGCGGACCTGCATGGTGCGGGACGACTTGGCGCGGCCCGAGCCCTTGCAGATGTCGCAGGGGTGCTCGGCGATCAGGCCCCGGCCCTTGCAGTCCGGGCAGGGGTCGGTCAGGGAGAAGCCGCCGCCGGAGCCCCGCGCGACCTGGCCGGTGCCGACGCACGTCGGGCACACGCGGGGTGTGCCGTTGGCGTCGCCGGTGCCCGAACACACCTTGCAGGGCGACTGCGAGGACATCCGCAGCGGTACGGTCGCGCCCTCGATCGCCTCGGTGAAGCTCAGCGTGACCTCGGACTCGATGTCCTGGCCGCGCCGGGGCTGCACCCGCGTGGTGCCGGAGCTGCCGCGGTTGAACAGGCCGCCGAAGACATCGCCGATGCCCCCGCCGAAGTTGCCCGCTCCCTGGCCGCCCTGGGTGCCGCCTCCGAAGAGGTCGCCCAGGTCGAAGTTGAACGAGCCGTTGCCGGCGGGCCCCGGACGGTACCCGCCGTTGCCGAAGAGGGCGCGGGCCTCGTCGTACTCCTTGCGCTTCTTGGGGTCACCGAGGATGTCGTTCGCCTCGGAGATCTCCTTGAAGCGCTCCTCGGCCCTGACGTTCCCCTTGTTGGCGTCCGGGTGGTACTCGCGGGCGAGCTTGCGGTACGCCTTCTTGATCTCGGCCTCGGTGGCGTCCTTGGGGATGCCGAGGACCTTGTAGTAGTCCTTCTCGATGAAGTCCTTGGTGCTCATCCTCGACGTCCCTCCTTCCACTCCGTGTGCACGCCGTCGGCGTCAGCCCTCGTCCGGGCCACCGCTCTCCTTGTCGTCGGCGGCGGGGTCGGCCTCCGCGGTCTCCGACGAGTCCGCCTTGACCGTCTGCGCCCCCGGCTGGGGTTCGGCCACGGCCACCCGCGCGGGGCGGATGGTGCGCTCGCCGATGCGATACCCCGGCTGGAGGATCGCCACGCACGTCGTCTCGGTGACGTCGGGCGCGTAACTGTGCATCAGGGCCTCGTGGATCGTCGGGTCGAAGGGCTCGCCCTCCTTGCCGAACTGCTGCAGGCCCATCTTCGCCGCGACGGTCTCCAGCGATTCCGCGACGGACTTGAAACCGCCGAGGAGTTCGCCGTGTTCCCGCGCGCGGCCGATGTCGTCGAGCACGGGCAGGAGCTCGGTCAGGAGGTTCGCGATGGCGATCTCCTTGACCGTGATCCGGTCGCGCTCTACCCGGCGTCGGTAGTTCTGGTACTCGGCCTGGAGCCGCTGGAGGTCCGCCGTGCGCTCACCGAGCGCCGTGCGCACCTGGTCCAGCTGTGCCGTCAGACCGGCCACCTGGGCCGCTGCTGCCGCGTCCCCGGCCGGGGCCGCCCCTTCCTCGGGGGCGGCCTTCGGCTCGGCGTCCTCGGAGCCGGAGGGGACGTCGGGCTGCTGCGGCTGAGCCGACTGCGGCTGCTGCTCGTCGAAGCCCGGGGTCTCCTCCGTCACGCGGCACCGTCCTTCCGGTCACGCGGCTCGTCGACGATCTCGGCGTCGACGACGTCGTCGTCGGCCTTGGCCTCACCGGTGCCGGCGCCGGCCTCGCCGCCGGCGGCCTGCGCGGCCTGGGCGTCCGCGTACAGGGCCTGGCCGAGCTTCTGCGAGACGGCCGCGACCTTCTCGGTGGCCGTGCGGATCTCGGCGGTGTCCTCGCCCTTGAGCGCTTCCTTCAGCTCGCCGACGGCGGCCTCGACCTCGGTCTTGATCTCGCCCGGGACCTTGTCCTCGTTGTCCTTGAGGAACTTCTCGGTCTGGTAGACGAGCTGCTCGCCCTGGTTGCGGCTCTCGGCGGCCTCGCGGCGGGCGTGGTCCTCCTCCGCGTACTTCTCGGCCTCCTGGCGCATCCGGTCGACCTCGTCCTTCGGCAGCGAGGAGCCGCCGGTGACGGTCATCTTCTGCTCCTTGCCCGTGCCGAGGTCCTTGGCGGTCACGTGCATGATGCCGTTGGCGTCGATGTCGAAGGCGACCTCGATCTGCGGGACGCCGCGCGGGGCCGGCGGCAGACCGGTCAGCTCGAACATCCCGAGCTTCTTGTTGTACGCCGCGATCTCGCGCTCGCCCTGGTAGACCTGGATCTGGACGGAGGGCTGGTTGTCCTCGGCGGTGGTGAAGATCTCGGACCGCTTGGTCGGGATCGTCGTGTTCCGCTCGATGAGCTTGGTCATGATGCCGCCCTTGGTCTCGATACCGAGGGACAGCGGGGTCACGTCGAGGAGCAGGACGTCCTTGACCTCGCCCTTGAGGACACCGGCCTGCAGGACGGCGCCGATGGCGACGACCTCGTCCGGGTTGACGCCCTTGTTGGCGTCCTTGCCGCCGGTCAGCTCCCTGACGAGCTCGGCGACGGCCGGCATACGGGTCGAGCCGCCGACGAGAACGACGTGGTCGATCTCGGAGAGGGCGATCCCGGCGTCCTTGATCACGTTGTGGAACGGCGTCTTGCAGCGCTCCAGCAGGTCCGCGGTCAGCTGCTGGAACTGGGCGCGGGTGAGCTTCTCGTCGAGGTGCAGGGGGCCCTCGGCGGAGGCTGTGATGTAGGGCAGGTTGATCGAGGTCTCGGTGGAGGAGGACAGCTCGATCTTGGCCTTCTCGGCGGCCTCGCGGAGCCGCTGCAGCGCCATCTTGTCCTTGGCGAGGTCCACGCCGTGCCCGGAGCGGAACTGCTGCACCAGGTAGTCGACGACGCGCTGGTCCCAGTCGTCACCGCCGAGGTGGTTGTCGCCGTTGGTGGCCTTCACCTCGACGACGCCGTCGCCGATCTCCAGGAGGGACACGTCGAAGGTGCCGCCACCGAGGTCGAAGACGAGGATCGTCTGGTCGTCCTTGTCGAGGCCGTAGGCGAGGGCGGCGGCGGTGGGCTCGTTGACGATGCGAAGGACGTTGAGACCGGCGATCTCACCGGCTTCCTTCGTGGCCTGCCGCTCGGAGTCGTTGAAGTAGGCCGGGACGGTGATGACCGCGTCCGTGACCTTCTCGCCCAGGTACGACTCGGCGTCCCGCTTCAGCTTCTGCAGGATGAACGCGGAGATCTGCTGCGGGTTGAACGGCTTCCCGTCCAGCTCGATCTTCCAGTCCGTACCCATGTGACGCTTCACGGACCTGATCGTCCGGTCCACGTTCGTGACCGCCTGGCGCTTCGCGACCTCGCCGACGAGCACCTCACCGTTCTTGGCGAAGGCGACGACGGACGGCGTGGTCCTGGCGCCCTCGGCGTTGGTGATGACGGTGGGCTCGCCGCCCTCCAGAACGCTGACGACGGAGTTAGTCGTGCCCAGGTCGATGCCGACCGCACGTGCCATTTCGATTCCTCCAGCTGACTTGAGTGGAACGGACTCAAGTGTGCACGACACCCACCTCCGGGTCAACAGAGCTGAGTCGAGGGGGCTCAGGTCTTATGTTTTCCTTATGCGCAAGGGCCCTCATGACCTGCGCATACGTGAGGGGAGGAAGGACGGCGAGCCCCTACGAGAAGGGTTCTCTTCCGACCGGCCCGACGGCCACGCCGACAGGTACCCGCGCAGTCACGCACTCATGTAGTCACGCACTCACGCACTCCTGGTGCCCGGGCCGGGCGACGTTCGACCGTCAGGGAGCGCCGTCCGATGCGCGCTCTCGGCGCTCCGGCCGGAGCTCCTCGTACTCCGCCGGCCCCAAGCCCGGTGACCCGCCCACCCTCTCCTGCCGCCCCGCCGCCCGCGGGCGGGGCCGTGGCGGGCGCGGAGGTGGGCCGGGAGCGCGCCGCCCGGGAATGGGGCGGGGACGGGCGGCGGCGCCGGGGGCGGGGACGGGGTGAACGCCGGTCGGGATGGAGTGAACTCCGGTCGGGACGGGGCGGACGCCGGTCGGAGCGGGGCGGGCCGCGCCGGCCGGCACGAAGAGCGACCCGAGGACGACCACGCCGGCGACCCCCGCCACCCACAGCGCGGTACGCGGCTCCGTCCACAGCATGTGGATGGCGAACCCGACACCGGACGCGCCGGCGGCGGCGACGCCCAGTACGACCACCACCCCAGGCGGCGTGAGCCCGACCCGCCGCAGCCGGTGCGCGAGATGGTCGGGCCCCCCGCGCCACAGCTCCCGCCCCGCCCGCTTCCGCGACACGAGGACGAGCACGGCGTCGGCGGTCGCCACGGCCGTGAGGGCGAAGGGCGCCCCGACACCGGCCTCGTAGCCGACGGCGTACACGTGGAGCACGCCGCCCGCGAGCAGGAACCCCACGAAGAGGGCCCCGCAGGTGCCGAGCACGACCCGCGCGGGCGGCCAGTTGTGCATCAGGAACCCGGTGAGCGCCGCCGCCAACACGCTGAACAGCGCCGCCAGACCGTCCATGACCTCGGCCGCCGCGCACCCGCCCAGCGCGAACGCGGTGACGGCGCCGACCACCCCGAGCACCCCGTCGGAACGCCCCATCCCCTTGAACCCGTGCACCACAAACGCGATCCAGGCAACCCCCAACAGCCCACCGGGCACACCCAGTTCGCCGTACGGCACGACCAGCGCGGCGGCGACCACGACCCCGGCCGTCCGTACCGTGAAGGGCAGCCGCCACACATCACCGACCAGGCCGAGCACCCCCAGCCCGGCTCCGACGACGACCAGCCGCCCGGCCTCACCGCCCAGCGGGGCGACCCCGCTCCACTCCCCCACCCACGCCACGCCGCCCACCCCGGCCATGACCGCGACGCCCCCGAGCAGCGGCACCCCGCGGCCCCGCCGCCGCTCCACGATCCCGAACCGCGCCGCGGGCACGCGTACGGCCGCCGAGAGCACGGCGGTCAGCAACAGGGCGGAGGCGGCGGCGAAGATTCCATACAGCACGGATCCAAGTTAGGCGTGAATGTCATAATTCCTCATGAATAACACGATCGTTTTGAAAGAGCATGATGTCCGGGGCTCGACGGGGCCACACTCAGGCAACCCTCAGCGACGCAGATCACCGCCCCCCTGGCTACAGTGCGGCAGAAGAACTGGGTAGTCTCAGACGGACTGCATAAGTTACCGCTTAGTAATGAGCTCCGAGGCGCCCGAGGCACCTCGGAGGAAACCCCTCGCAGGCCCGAGGAGCCCCGAAATGCAACTCGCCGCGATCATCGTGTCGCTGGTCCTGACCGTGGTCGGCGTGGCGCTCATCGCCCGAGCCGTGGCGCAGATCTACCGGTTCGTGAAGCTCGGTCAGCCAGTGCCGGCGGGCAGCCGTACCGATGCCCCGAAGGCGCGCACGATCACCCTGGTCAAGGAGTTCCTCGGCCACACCCGGATGAACCGGTGGGGGATCGTCGGCTTCGCGCACTGGTTCGTCGCGATCGGCTTCCTGACGCTGCCGCCGACCCTCGCGCAGGCGTACGGCCAGCTCTTCCAGGCCGACTGGACGCTGCCGGTGATCGGCGGCTTCCTGCCGTTCGAGATGTACATCGAGTTCATCGGTGTGATGACGGTCCTCGGCATCCTCGTCCTGATGGCCATCCGGCTGCTCAACCTGCCCTCCCGGGCCGGCCGCAAGTCGCGTTTCGCGGGTTCCAAGGCCTGGCAGGCGTACTTCGTCGAGTACGTCATCCTCACCATCGGTCTGGCCATCTACGTGCTGCGCGGCCTTGAGGGCGCCCTCCACCACGTGGACCACTACGAGGCCGCGTACTTCGCCTCGTACCCGCTGGTCCTCGCCTTCGAGGACCTCGGCCCGAGCACCCTCCAGAACCTGGTGTACCTCGTCGCGATGATCAAGATCGGCACCTCGCTGATCTGGATGATCACGGTCTCGCTGAACACCAACATGGGTGTCGCCTGGCACCGCTTCCTCGGCTTCCCCAACATCTGGTTCAAGCGGAACGCGACCGGTGAGACCGCGCTGGGTGCGCTGCAGCCGATGACGAGCGGCGGCGAGCCGATCGACTTCACCGACCCCGGTGACGACGACGTCTTCGGTGTCAGCCAGGTCGAGCAGTTCTCCTGGAAGGGCATCCTCGACTTCTCCACCTGCACCGAGTGCGGTCGCTGCCAGTCGCAGTGCCCGGCCTGGAACACGGGCAAGCCCCTCTCCCCCAAGCTCCTCATCATGTCGCTGCGCGACCACGCGCACGCCAAGGCCCCGTACCTGCTCGCCGGTGGCGGCAAGACCATGGAGGGCGAGGAGAAGGCGTCCGAGGAGCAGCTGGCCGGGGTGCCCGCGGCGGCGCTGGCCGAGGCCGAACGGCCACTGATCGGCACCGTCGAGGAGAACGGCGTCATCGACCCCGACGTCCTGTGGTCCTGCACCACCTGCGGTGCCTGCGTCGAACAGTGCCCCGTCGACATCGAGCACGTCGACCACATCGTCGACATGCGCCGCTACCAGGTGATGATCGAGTCCGCGTTCCCGTCCGAGGCGGGCACGATGCTCAAGAACCTGGAGAAGAAGGGCAACCCCTGGGGCCTGGCCAAGAAGCAGCGCCTGGAGTGGCTGAAGGAAGTCGACTTCGAGGTGCCGGTCGTCGGCAAGGACATCGAGGACCTGTCCGAGGTCGAGTACCTGTACTGGGTCGGCTGCGCGGGCGCGCTGGAAGACCGCGCGAAGAAGACGACGAAGGCCTTCGCCGAACTGCTGCACATGGCGGGCGTGAAGTTCGCGATCATGGGCGGCGACGAGAAGTGCACCGGTGACTCCGCCCGCCGCCTCGGCAACGAGCCCCTGTTCCAGGAGCTCGGCATGGAGAACGTCATGGCCCTGAACATGGCGTTCGGCGAGGAGACGGACGACGACGGCAAGGTGACCCCCGAGTCGCGGAAGCCCAAGTCGGCCAAGAAGATCGTCGCCACCTGCCCGCACTGCCTCAACACGCTCGGCAACGAGTACCCGCAGCTCGGCGGCGACTACGAGGTCATCCACCACACCCAGCTGCTCCAGCACCTCGTCGACGAGGGCAAGCTGGTCCCGGTGACTCCCGTCGAGGGCCTCATCACCTACCACGACCCCTGCTACCTGGGCCGTCACAACAAGATCTACACGCCCCCGCGCGAGATCATGACCGCCGTCCCGGGCCTGCGTCAGCAGGAGATGCACCGCCACAAGGAGCGCGGCTTCTGCTGCGGTGCCGGTGGCGCGCGGATGTGGATGGAGGAGCGGATCGGCAAGCGCATCAACAACGAGCGCGTCGACGAGGCCCTGTCCCTGAACCCGGACATCGTCTCCACCGCCTGCCCGTTCTGCCTCGTCATGCTGACCGACTCGGTCAACGGCAAGAAGGCTGCAGCCGAAAGCGGCTCCGCCGCGGGCGGCAAGGCCAAGGAGTCCATCCAGGTCGTCGACGTCGCCCAGCTCCTCCTGGAGTCCGTCAAGACCCCGGCCCCGGACGACGGCGAGCCCCCCGCGGGCACGGCGGAGACGGAGACCGAGCCGGAGCCCCAGCCGGTGAAGTGACCCCGGACCGGCAGGCCCGGCTGTACGACGGATGCCCCCGCGCTCGGGTCGAGCGCGGGGGCATCCCTCCTTCACCGGGGGCGCCGTATCGGGTGTCCCGGACGCCGTAACCGTTCATCGTCGTGTCCTCCCCGTCCACGCGGCCGACCACCGGCCACCCGCACTCCGGACTCACGACCACCGCCGGACGTTCGGTTCACCGGATGTGGCCGGGGCGTATGACACCTGGGCGGACAGGAGCGAGCAGGAGCCGTACGGGCAAGAGGGCACCGGCGCCCCGCCCGTTCCACAGGCCAAGGAAATTCTCCGAATTTCTCGAACTCCCGTACAACCCTCCCTCACCCCCATCGGTCTCTTGTTCGCCGACTTCCCCGTGAACCCTCGGCCAACTCCGGGCGAACACGGACAGGAAGGGCACCCCATTTGACTGCGGATGTCTGCCAGGCTCCGCATGCAGCAGGAGATTCCCGCATGCACAAGCATCTGCGACTCGCCCTCGCGACGGCCTCCGCGGCCGCGCTGACCGGCGGTCTGCTCACCTTCACGGCCGCGACGGCGACGGCGGCCGACTCGGTCCACCACCCCGTGGCGGACTTCAACAACGACGGGTACGGCGATGTCGCGTACGCGGCCGGCGCGGCCACCGTCGGAGGCAAGAGGGGCGCCGGTCAGATCGTCGCCCTGTACGGCTCGGCGAGCGGTGTGACCTCGTCGAAGCGCGCCACGATCAGCCAGAACACCACCGGAGTGCCCGGCACGGCCGAGACGGACGACGGGTTCGGCTGGGTGAGCGCGTACGGCGACTTCAACGGCGACGGCTTCGACGACCTCGCCGTCTCCGCGTTGCTGGAGGACGTCAGCGGCGACAAGGACGGCGGCACGGTCGCGATCCTCTGGGGCTCGTCGAAGGGCCTGTCCGGCGCCACGACGATCAAGGACCCGGCGCCCTCCTCCCACGACGAGTGGGGCAAGACCCTGGCCGCCGGTGACTTCGACGGCGACGGCACGGAGGACCTCGCGGTCGGGGCCACGTCGAGCACGATCCGCGTCTTCAAGGACGGCATCACCAAGTCCGGCACGGCGGGCGGCCTCTACACGATCAAGCCGCCCATCATGTCCGGCAGCGGCACGGGCCCGCTCAACCTCACCGCGGGCGACGTCAACGGCGACAAGCGGACCGACCTGATCGTCGACGGCTTCGAGACCGACAGCGAGTACGGCTGGAACGCCAACTACTACGTGCCCGGCACCGCCTCCGGCCTGAACGCCTCGTCCGCGCAGAAGCTGAAGCCCGGCGTCATCACCGGCATCGGCGACGTCGACGGCGACGGCTTCGGCGACATCGTGACCGGCGAGGAGTGGGACCCGTCCAAGGACGGCAGCGAGCCGTCCGTGCCCGAGTCCGCCACCGGCGGCAAGGTCCACATCATCCACGGCTCCGCCGACGGCCCGGCCGGCGCCACCTCCATCACCCAGAACACCGGCAACGTCCCGGGCGCCTCCGAGCGCGGTGACTGGTTCGGCAACGAGCTGTCGCTCGGCGACATCAACGGCGACGGCTTCCAGGACCTGGCGGTGGGCGCCGCCGGCGAGAACCTCGGCGGCGTCGTCAACACGGGCGCGGTGACGGTCCTCTACGGCTCGGCCTCCGGTCTGAACACCTCCTCCGGCACCCAGTTCCTCGCCCAGTCCACGGCCGGCGTCCCCGGCTCGGACGAGAGGGACGACTTCTTCGGCTCCGAGGTGAAGCTCACCGACGTCACGGGCGACGGCAAGGCGGACCTGACGGTCGGCGCGTACGGCGAGAACGGCGGCAACGGCATGGTCGTCTACCTGCCGTCCAACGGCACGAAGATCACCACGACCGGCTCGCGGTCCCTGTCGACGACCGCGGTCGGCGTCTCGACGGACGCGTCCCCGCTGTTCGGCGGCAACGCGGCCAACTGAGCGGCGACCGACGTACACCGCCTTCGAGTGGGGCCCGCATCCGGCAAGGGTGCGGGCCCCACTCGCGACAGGGGCGGACCACGGCCTCAGGGGTTCACGAGGGTGCCCCACGGGAGGCTGTCACACCACGCACGCGCTCACGTGCAGGACGTGATGACCCGGCTGGCGGCCACGCGGAGGTGCACCCCACCGCCCGCGCCCCCACACGCGAGCGCCATCCGCGCTCGCGCTCGCGAAGACCCGCGCCCGCGAAGATAATTGCCTGTAAAGGTCGAAAACATCACGAACACGAACAGTGGAAAGCCGGCGATCCCCATGGCTGAACACCCGAACGCAGCGCTCGTCCGCAAGGGCTACGAGGCCTTCACACGCGGCGACATGGACGCCCTCCGCGGCCTGATGGCGGCGGACTGCACCCACCACGTCCCCGGCAGTCACTTCCTCTCGGGCGACTACAAGGGCCAGGACTCGATCATCGACCTGTACCAGCGGCTCTTCGAGGAGACCGGCGGGACGTTCAACGTCGAGCTGAGCCATGTCCTCGTCGACGGACGGGGCCACGCGGTCTCCGTACACCGCTACACCGCCGAGCGGGGCGACAAGCGCCTCGAACAGAACGGCTGCCTCGTCTTCCGGATCGTCGGAGACAGGTTCACCGACATCGACGAGTGCCAGGAGGACCTGGACAAGGAGAGCGAATTCTGGGGCTGACGCGCCCAGCGACTTCGCACACCCCCCACACACCTTCTCGGACGACCACACGCACAACCCCGCACGGCCTCCAGGTGTCACACAGGTGAACCAGCCACCACCCCCGACATCCGGCCACCTACCTGGAGCCCCCGTGCACAGACGGACGTACGCCCTGGCGGTCGCCACCATGGCGACCGCCACCGCCGCAACGGCGACCCTCGCCCTCCCCCTCGCCCCGCACGCCACCGCCGTTCCGTCCGCCCGCCCCACCCCCGTGACCAGCGACTTCAACGCCGACGGCTACGCGGACCTCGCCGTCGGCGTCCCCGACGCGACCGTGAACGGCAAGGCGAAGGCCGGCTATGTGCACGTCGTATGGGGCGGCGCGAAAGGCCTCGGCAGGCACGGCGGCATCCGGATCAGCCAGGCCGCCTCCGAGGTCCCCGGCACCCCGGAGGCGGGCGACCGCTTCGGCACGGCCGTGGCGCTGGACGACCTGAGCGGCGACGGCGTCGCGGAACTGATCGTCGGCGCACCCGGCGAGGACGTCACCGGCCGTGGCGCGGACGCGGGCTCGGTCACCGTCGTCGGCGGCGCGAAGGGCGGGCCCGGACCGGGCTCCACCGCCCTCACCGGCCCGTCGGCGAAGTCGGCGTACGGCTGGTCGGTCGCGGCGGCGGACCTGACCGGCGACGGCGGCCGGGACCTCGTGATCGGCGGCCGGGACAGGGTCGTCCTCACCGCTGTCGTCGACGGCGGTGAGGACGTCGTCGTCACCACCGTCCTCGCCACCCCCATGGGCGGTCGCGCCCCGCTCCTCGCCACCGGCGACTTCACCGCCGACGGCACGGACGACCTGGCCGTCGCCTTCCACACCGTCAACGCCCCCCACACCCGGTCGCACGTACGGCTGTGGGCGTGGGACGCGGCCGAGCGGCGCATGGTCAACACCTGGAACGCCGACAACGGTGCCGCCTCCGCGCTCGCCGTCGGCGACTACGACGGCGACGGCCTGGACGACCTGGCCCTCGGCGAGTGCCGCGAGATCGCCGACGAGAACATCGACGACCCGTGCGGCCCGGAGTCGTACGCCAAGGGCGGCGGCATCCACATCCTCTACGGCGGCGAGAACTCCTTCGGCCACCGCTCCCAGACCCTCAACCAGGACACGGTCGGCGTCTACGGCGCCGCCGAGGACGGCGACGGCTTCGGCGCCTCCCTCGCCGTACTGGACTGGAACGGCGACGGCCGCGACGACCTGATCGCGGGCGCCCCCGGCGAGGCCATCGGCACCCGTGAGGCCGCCGGCGCGGCCACGCTGCTGCTCGGCCACGTCGGCGGCATCGTGGACCGGTTCGGCGAGGCGTCGTCCGTCCCGTACCACCAGGGTCGCCCCGGCGTCCCCGGCGCAGCCGAGGCCTCCGACGCCTTCGGCACAGCCGTGGCCACCGGCGACTACGACAAGGACGGCACCCCGGACGCGGCCGTCGGCACCCCGGGCGAGAACACGGCCTCCGGCGGCGTCTGGATCTTCCCGAAGACCTCCGTGACCAACTCCTACGCCCTCACCCCGAAGAAGCTGGGGCTCCCGTCCCCGACGTCTGCGTTGTCGTACGGCAGGTACCTGAGCAGCCACTGACGTCGTCGGTCGTACGGCCGGTGCCCGAGCAGCCACTGAGACGGGTGACCGGGCGGTTCCACGACGCGCCCCTGAAAACACCCCTGCTTGTGTCCCCGATCCCCTCCCCGATCCCCTCCCCGATCCCCTCCCCGATCCCCTCCCTGATCCCGTCCCTGAAAGCACCCCCGAAGGCATCCCCGACCGAACCCCTTTCCACGCCCTGACGATCCCTTAGGGGATGTCACAGCTCGGCAGCAAAGGGGGGCCCGTCGGTCCCGCCCGGCGCACCGCCGCCCGGGACCAGGTACGTTCGATGACGTGGCTGGATTCAGGATCGGACGCGGCCGGGACAACGGCGCTCCTCAAGCGCGACAGCAACACCCTCCGTACGGACAGCAGGCCCCGCAGGCCGGCGGCCCGTCGTACGGCTACCCCCAGACGCCCCCGCAACCGCCGTACGCCGGCGGCCGGGGCGGCGGTCAGGGCTGGCCCCAGACGCACGGCGGGCACCCCGGAAACCACGGCAACCATGGGCACCGCGGCGAACCGGAGTACTTCGGCGACGACGGCGCGCACCCTCAGGGCGGCGCGGACCCGTACGCGGCCAACAACCCGGGGCACACACAGATGTTCGCCGTCGGCGACCCGTACCACCAGAGCGACACCTACCGCGCGGGCCAGGCCCCACCGCCCCCGCTCGGCCCGCGGCTGTCCTGGAAGGCGCTCCTCAAAGGCATCATCACCAGCCCGAACCAGACCTTCCTGGTGATGCGGGACTACGCGGTGTGGGTGCCCGCCCTCATCGTGATGTTCCTGTACGGCATGCTGGCCGTCTTCGGCTTCGACACGGCCCGCGAGGACGCGATCAACGCCACGCTGTCGAACGCCGTACCGATCGTGCTCGTCACGGCCGTGACGATGGTGGTGAGCACGTTCGTCCTGGGCGTGGTCACCCACACCCTGGCCCGCCAGCTCGGCGGCGACGGCGCCTGGCAGCCCACGGTCGGCCTCTCCATGCTGATCATGGCCCTGACGGACGCGCCCCGTCTGCTCGTCGCGATGTTCGCGGGCGGCGACGCCTCGTTCGTCCAGATCCTCGGCTGGATCACCTGGGTCGCCGCCGGCGCCCTGCTGACCCTGATGGTCTCCAAGTCCCACGACCTGCCCTGGCCGAAGGCCCTCGGCGCCTCCGCGATCCAGCTGATCGCGATCCTGTCGCTGATCAAGCTGGGCACGTTCTAGGCCAGGGCTCGATGTGCGGTGACGAGTGAGGGGCTCCCGGCGACAAGCCGGGAGCCCCTCACTCGTGTGCCCCACTGCCCCACTGCCCCGCTGCCCCGCTGCCCCGCTGCCCCACTGGTCCGCTACCCCACTGGTCCGCTGTCCGTCTGATCCAGTGAGCCGGTGCTCAGGCGTCGAGAACCTGCCCGTCCCGCCTGACGACCGGCGGCTCGACGCTCCAGGGATCGTTGACCTTATGAGGGTCGTCACCCACGTGAAATACCGCAGGTCAGCCCGATGGCAGGTCGGCGCCTTCCTCTCGCGTCGCCGGGTGAACAGCGAGAAGGCCCGGCGCTGAGGCCGGGCCTTTGATTCGGACAGCACGGTGAGGATCAGCGCCACACGGGTTCGATCAAACTCGGATCGAACTTGCGCCTCCCCCGCCCGGCAGGATGGATCAAGACGGCCGACAGGCTGTGCAAGATCAACGTCTGCTGACGCTCGATGGGCAGGGACCGGAAGTCCTCCCCGATGTCGGCGCTCAGGGATTCGGCCTGATGCCGTGCCTTGTTGAACCGGCCGCGCTCCAGCTTCAGCTCATCGCGACGCCGCTCAAGATCCGGCAAGAGCAGAAGCAGAGTCGAAACGTGTCCACGGACAGCGGGCCGTCCGGGTGAGCGGACTTTTCAGGTCCTTGCAGGCGGACAGTCGATCTCCCTGTCCGGTATGACTATTGGTCCCTCGGATGAGGGTGTGTGAGGGTTGGGGATGGGCCGTTGCGCCGGCGATGTCAGTGGTGGCTGCGACGCTGCTGGCATGATTCCTTGGAACCTGCCCGATCTCGACAAAGCCTTGCGAGCCAGTTGGGCTGCCGACACCTGCTCACCAAGCGATTTGAGTGGCATTGCCTGGACGGCCGACAACCCTGCCTGGGGCCACTGTGACATCACCGCCTTGATCGTCCATGACATTTTCGGCGGTGATCTCGTGGTCGGCGAAGTGCATCTTGATCTGGACCAGCACGGCTTCCACTGGTGGAACCGGTTGCCCAGCGGTGTCGAACTCGACTTGACGCGCGAGCAGTTCCAGCGGGACGAGACCGTCACCGAGGCCCGTGTCGTCGAGCGCCCGCCGGGCCCCCTGCGTCGCTGGGACGAGTACCTTCTCCTGCGCAAGCGCGTCATCGAGCACCTCCGCCATCTGCCGGAGCCGGCCGTCTGAGCAGGCCAGGGTCAGCCCGGCTGGTTCAGTGGGACGACGCCCTGGCCGGTGGTGGCCTGGGTCAGCCGCAGGCTGGAGCCTTCGGTGAGAACGATGTGGGCATGGTGCAGGAGCCGGTCGACGGCGGCGGTGGCCAGCGTCTCGGGCATGATCGAGTCGAAGCCTGAGGGGTGCAGGTTCGAGGTGACGATCACGGACCGGCGTTCGTATGCGGCGTCGATGACGCGGTAGAACGCCTCGGCGGCGGCCTGTCCGGAGGGCAGCATGCCGATGTCGTCGATGACGATGAGGTCGCATCGGGTGATCTTCGCGACGGCCTTGGAGACGGTGTTGTCGACGGTCGCCCGCCCGAGGTGTGCGGTGAGTGATTCGAGGGTGAACCAGGAGCCCTTCATTCCTTCGTCGATCGCCTTGTTCGCCAAGGCCTCGGCGAGGTGGCTTTGTCCGGCGACGGCCAGATTCTCTGCGCGGCCGATCCATTCCAGCGTCATCAGGGCCTGCTGTGTCGGGGCCGGGATGGAGGAGTCGGCCTCGCGCCAGGAATCGAAGGTCTTCCCGGATGGGAGCTGGGCCTGCTGGCGATGGTTGCGGCGGGTCGCCTCGTCCCGTCCCTTGATCTCTTCTTCCACCAGGATGCGGACCACTTCGGCTGGGTCCCAGCGTTGCGATCGGGCCGTCGCGAGGACCTCGGGGGCCGCCCGGCGCAAGTACGGAAACGAGCTGCTGTGGTCCACGGGTGCGTGTCAGCCGGTCGCGCCCTCTTGCCATAGCTTCGTGAACGCACGGGTCCACAGGTCGTACGTCTCTCCCCGGCGGTACTTGTAGACGGTTGTGTTCCAGCCGTGCTGGTCCGCCCTGTAGCGCGTCACATACACCGCCCGCTCGGTCAGGACGACTCGGGCCAAGTGTGGGAAGTTGTAGCCCCGCACCTCGACTCCGCCAGTCGCCAGCGGCGCCAGGTAGTCGTAAGTGGTGGTGATCTGACGGCGCAACAGCCCAGTGCCAAAGGCGGTGTCGAAGGCCTGCAGCTCCTCTTCCCGGTCATTGATCCAGTCCCGCTCGCCAGTCGGCACGTCTAGACGTGGCAGGAGCACGCGGCACCGGCAACTGCCTGCCTGGCACCGCCTCCACAACTCCTGGAACGGGCCACGTTGCAAGTCCATGCCCCGGCTCGTCAGGATTGCCACCTCCCGAGCCTTGCTCAACTCCCTCGTGAGATCCGCGGCCGCGTCCGGGCCACCCGCAAAGACCTCTTCCACATCCAGACGCAGCAGATGGGCTGCCATGCCGCGCAGGACCCGGCGTGCGGTTTTCGACAACGTCCAGGCCAGGGCGACGAACATGGCGCTGGCCACCAGTGACACCAGAATGTCCTGCACGAATGCCATACTCGCCCGCCCCCACTTGGCAAGGACCCCGACACAACACGTCCGCCAGGTTTGTCCCCACACTCGCGACCATGCAGTCATCCCGCGCCAGGTGAGAACACTTGAACCGCTGCCGAGCCCTGGGAAGCCCACTGGCAGAACGCGGTTCGGGCCGTCCCTGGGCCGTCCGAGGTCGCTCGACAGTGGCCAAGGGCCACCAACGACGACCACCAGGCGCACAGGCCGACCACTCCTGAACAGGGAAAACGCAGGTCACCAAGATCCCCGGCAAGACCCAGGGCAAGAAGACGTAGCGCACCGAGCGGATAGAGCCTGTCGTTTGAATCAGGCCGTGTGACGGCGGCGAACCCAATGGACACCCTTCACGGCGTAGACGGCGGCCATGAGCGCGAAGCCAGCGAAGGTGAGCCAGAACCAGAATTCCGCCACTGCGAGACTCAGCAGCAGGCCGCCGAAGAGCAGCAGGGAGGCGACGACGTCCAGCAGGTCAAGGCGCGCCTCGAAACGCACCGACGAGTCGGATCCGCGCAGTCGGCGGATGATGGGAACCAGGCCGAGGGCCTGCAAGACGGCCAGACCGAGAGCGATCCAGACGAACCAGCCGGGTATGTCCACGGCGCGCACCCTATCGCGCCCCCGGAACCCTTGAGTGTCTAGCTGCGTGACAACGCCGACAAACAACAGCGAACGCCCGCGAACGTCGGCGGACCATCAGCGCAGCTCAGAGCCACACCAGACCAAGGCAGCGCCCCCGCCCAAGTTGCTTCGGGGGGAAGAGGTCTGCCAGTCAGCAGCCCTCGGCAGGCGAGTCTGGGCACGCAAATGGCCCCTCGGTGATCATTCGAGGGGCCATCGTCCTGCCTCGCAGGTCAGAACGCTTCCGTCGACGGAGTGATCGGCTCCCCAGACCTACGTACTGGAGGCAACACACTCCAGGGGAAGTTGATCCAGTCGTCCGTACGCTTCCACACATACTCGCACTTCACGAGGGAGTGGGACTTCTCATAGATCACGGCGGACCGTACCTCCGCCACGGCGTCGAGGCAGAAGTCGCGGACCAGCTTGAGCGTCTTGCCCGTGTCGGCCACGTCATCCGTGATCAGCACCTTCTTGTCGGAGAAGTCGATCGTGTTCGGGACGGGCGCGAGCATGACGGGCATGTCGAGCGTCGTGCCCACGCCGGTGTAGAACTCCACGTTCACCAGGTGGATGTTCTTGCAGTCGAGGGCGTAGGCGAGGCCGCCGGCCGCGAAAACCCCGCCCCGGGCGATGGACAGCACGATGTCGGGCTCGTACCCGTCGTCGGCGATGGCCTGCGCGAGTTCACGGACGGCGACGCCGAAGGCTTCGTAGGTCAGGTTCTCCCGGACGCCACTCACACCTGGGTCCGGTGGAAGTTGAGGAAGGACCGGGAGGCGGTCGGCCCCCGCTGCCCCTGGTAGCGCGACCCGTACCGCTCGCTGCCGTACGGGAACTCGGCCGGCGAACTGAGCCGGAACATGCACAGCTGCCCGATCTTCATGCCGGGCCAGAGCTTGATCGGCAGCGTCGCGAGATTCGACAGCTCCAGCGTCACGTGCCCGGAGAACCCGGGATCGATGAACCCGGCGGTGGAGTGGGTGACGAGCCCGAGCCGCCCCAGCGAACTCTTCCCTTCGAGCCTCGAGGCGAGATCATCGGGCAGCGTGACGACCTCATACGTACTGGCGAGCACGAACTCCCCCGGATGCAAAATGAACGGCTCATCCCCCTCCGGCTCCACGAGCCGCGTGAGATCCGCCTGCTCGACGGACGGGTCGATGTGCGGATAGCGGTGATTCTCGAACACCCGGAAGAAGCGGTCGAGACGCACGTCGACACTCGACGGCTGCACCATGGATTCGTCGTACGGTTCGATCCGCACCCGGCCGACGTCGATCTCGGCCCGGATGTCCTTGTCTGAGAGAAGCACGCCCCGAGGATACGCAAGACGCGCGGACCGCCCACAACCAGGACGGACCCGCGCGCCTGTACGACTACTTCCTGTCTACCGCCTTGCCGGTTCTACCGCTTCTGCCACGCCACCGGCACGACACTGCGCAGCCGGGCACAGCGTGGGCAGCGCATGAGCCGACCGGGGCCGAGGCGTTCGGCCTGCTGCATCGGGAACGAAGCGGTGCTGAACACGTGCCCATCGGCACAACGGACGACGGTGCGCTCCATCAAGTCCAAGAGTCCCTTCCCCAAGAGCCGCGTCTGGCTGTCGACCTGACGTCGACCTGACGACGAAAGCCACATTACGGGATGATTGGGACGGCCCTCCAGGCGGCACCCCGGCCCCGCCGAAGCCCGCTCAGACCCTCTTCCGCCCCTCCACCGTACGCCCCAACTCCCGTCCCCCGCAGCCCCGTCCCCACCCCCGAAACGCATCCGGGCCCCACGCCTTCAGCGCGTGGGGCCCGACATGAGGTAAAGTGACGACGCGTTCCGACACCGGCACCGACCGGCGTCTTACGCGGGTGTAGTTTAATGGTAGAACATCAGCTTCCCAAGCTGAGAGCGCGAGTTCGATTCTCGTCACCCGCTCCATGATGAAGCCCCAGGTCAGTGGCCTGGGGTTTAATTGTTGTCTAGTCCAATTTGAGGGCTTCGTGCCCTCCGCACGCCCTAAGTCGCGCCGATGTGTCACCAGGCGGGGCAGATGGCCCAGGCCGGGGAGCATCGTCGTGCCTCGGCGGTGGATCTCGTCACCGCCGCCACCGCGGCCCACCACGGCCTGGCTGTCCTCCACGACGACGCCGACTACCGGGCCATTGCCCGGCACGCTGTCGGCGTACGAGCTGAAGTGCATAGCCGCGTACGGATGAACGTGCAGAGGTCTCAGGCGACTTCGGTCTCGCGCTCGATGGCCTTGAGGCGGTTCTTCAGCCGGTAGCTGGGGCCGTTGATGGGCACGACTTCGCAGTGGTGGAGGAGGCGGTCGAGAATGGCGGTGGCGAGGACTTCGTCGCCGAAGACCTGGCCCCATTCGCTGAAGGTCTTGTTCGAGGTCAGGATGATCGAGCCCTTCTCGTAACGCTTGGAGATGACCTGGAAGACCAGGTTCGCTTCGGCGCGTTCGAGGGGCTGGTAGCCGACTTCGTCGACCACGAGGACGCTCGGCCGCAGGTAGGTGCCGAGTTTGTTGCTCAGTCGTCCGGCGGCCTCGGCGGTTTTGAGGTTGCGGACCATGTCGTCGAGGCTGGTGAAGTAGATCGAGTAGCCGGCCCGGCAGGCCGCGACGGCCAGGGCGATGGCGATGTGGGTCTTGCCGACTCCGGGCGGCCCGAGCAGCGCCACGTTCGCCTTGGCTTCCACGAAGGAGAGGGTGGCGAGGTCCTTGACCTTGCGCGGGTCGAGTTCGGGCTGGAACGAAAAGTCGTACTCGTCCAGCGTCTTGTGGTGCGGGAGCCTGGAGAGCCGCAGTCCCTGGCGGAAGCGGCGGTCATCACGCACGGCCAGTTCCTCGGACAGCACCAGGTCGAGGAAGTCGAGGTAGCCCATCTTTCCCTCGTCGGCCCGCCGGGTGTACTCGCTGATGGCTTCGGCCAGGTGGGGCAGGCCGAGCTTGCCGGCGGTGGTGCGGATGCGGGTGGAAACCAACTCGCTCAAGACGTTTCCCTCGTACTCGGGTGGGTGGTGAACGGGCGGGTGCCGGTCAGCTCGTCATAGACCGACAGCGGTCGGCGTCCGACCTCGATCCGGGTGGCCGCGGCCCGGTTCAGCAGGGCCTGCAACGGGCCGGCTTCCTCGCCCGGAGGACGCTCATGACGGGTCCGGGCCGGGACGTCACCGGTGGTGACCCGGCGTCCCTGGCCGGTGGGCAGGCCGTTGCAGTGCTTCTCCTCCACCACGCGGACGCCGCGACCGACCGCCCGCTGGTGCATGGCCAACAACGTCTCGCCGTCGGCTCCGGGGGCGGTGGAATGCAGCATGACCTGGGATTTCGTGGCCCTGATCTCCACCAGTTGGCGCGGGCGGACCTTGCGGGCCGGCACCGAGTAGAGGTTGCCGCCGAAGGCGACCAGGCAGTCCTTGCCGACCGGCCGCAGATGCCGTTCGGCCACCAGATACGGGGTCGGCGGCAGCGGTTTGAGGGCCGCGTGGTCGCGGGCGGCCCGATGCCCGATCACCTCGCGATGTGTCTTGTGGATCTGGGCCCGTCGCTGCGGCACCCAGGCGGCGAACGCCGCGTCCATCTCCTCGATGGAGGAGAAGGCCCGTCCGGACAGGACGTGGTCGCGGACGATCAGTACTTGCCGCTCGACCCGGCCCTTGCCCTGCGGCCGGTAGGCAGCCAGCACGTCGATGTCAAAGTCGTAGTGGCCGGCGAAGCCGACGGCTTCCGGATGCAGCGGGACCGCTTCGCCCGGAGCGACATGGCGGCGGACAACGGTCTTGGTCCGGTCGTAGACGATCGTCATCGGCACCCCGCCGAAGTGCGCGAATGCCCGCCGGTGGCAGTCGAAGAACGTCTGCAGATCCAGGCTGGTGGTGAAACAGCAGAAGGGGTCGCGCGAGTACGACAGCACCATGTGGAAGGAGTAGACCTTGGGAATGCCCAGGTGAGCGAGGGCCTTGCCCTCATCACCCCAGTCGACTTGGGCCTGAGCTCCGGGGATCACCTCGAACCGGCGGTGCATACCCGCCAGTTCCCTCGGCGTGATGCCCAGTTCCCCGGCGATCCTCGGGCGGGCTTCCTGAACGTAGAGCTTGACCCGCTGGTAGTTGCCGGTGAACCCGTACTCGTTGGCCAGGCGTTCATGGATCACTGCGGCCTTCATCAGGACCTCGGCCCGCAGCATCGCGTCGACCAGTGGCGCGACCTCGTCGACCACCCGCTTGCGCACCGGCCCGTTCGCCGTCCGGCGCGGCGGCGCCGACGATCCGTCGGCGGACAGGTACTTGCTGACCGTCCGCCAGTTCAGCCCGGTCTCCTTGGCGACCTCCGACAGACTCATCGCCCCGGACTCGACCAGACCGCGAAAACGCCGGAGTTCCAACCAGCGCTGCGGGTCCAAGACCATGGCCCACACCTTCTCTGCAACCTTGGGCAACAGGCAGCAGCGCGCCGGGGACCGGCTCTCAGCACAGGTATGCCGCCGGCCCAGCCCCGCGAGCACCGGCACCGAATGCAGCCGCCCCGACCGTGGCAGGGTGTCCGCCGGGCCGACAGCTTCGCACCGGCGCCCGCGCAGGGCGCGTCTTCCCTGATGTCGGAGGCGAGCCGGAAGTCCTCCTTCCCCACCTGATACGCCGCATTGTGTGCACGACGAACGGCATCGAGAGCGTCAACGCCCGCATCCGCAGGGCCGTCCGTTCTCGCGGGCACTTCCCCACGGAACAGGCCGCCCTCAAGTGCGTCTACATGGCCGTCATGAGCCTCGACCCGACAGGCGCCAGCCGCAAACGCTGGACCATGCGCTGGAAGGGCGCCATGAACGCCTTCGACCTGGCCTTCGACGACCGCCTCACCGCAGGCCAGCTCTAGCCACACCGAACTCAGTTACACCGCTCGCTCGCTTTACAGACCCGTCTCTCTGCTTCATGCGTCCGGCTGGTTCACGACCGGCGGTGACGGTGTCACGCCCACTCCATGCCCAGCCCCCGTAGTGCGTCGAGCCTGTTTCTGGGTGAGCCTGTCCCCTCTCGCGCAAGTTCGGTTTCCGTACGCCCAGCGTGTGCCCAGCCAAGTTGACAGCGTCGGTCAGACCCACCCAAGCAACGAGACGACACACGAGTTCAGTCTCGGTGACGCGGCGCCGGGCCGGCCGTGGTGCGCGTCTTGCACGTTTGCCCGGGGAGCGCGGTGGAAGAGTGGACTCCGGCGACCGGCCGGACGAGTCGCCGGCGGGGCGGCCGATTCTCCTCGACCGCCTGAACCGAACAGGAGCCCGCTGTTGCGCCTCTACGCCCAGACTCCCGCGCGCCGGAACCGCCAGGTGCTCGTGGACCTGACCGCCGTGGCCCTGATCGCCATCGCGGTGTGGGCGGCCTTCTTCGTCCGCGACACGATCATGCTGCTGGCCGAGCCGGGGCAAAAGGTTGAGAGCTCCGGAGACGGCCTCGCCGAGGAACTCGGTAAGGCCGGGGACGCGGCGTCGAACGTACCGTTCGTCGGCGATGTCCTGAAGAGACCGCTCCGGTCCGCGGCCGACGCCAGTACCGGCTTTGCGGATGCCGGCGCATCGCTTCAGGAGACCGTCACCCAGGTCGCCGATGTGACCACCACGGCTCTCATCGTCGTCCTTGTGCTTCTCATCTTGGTGCTGTGGCTTACCCCGCGCCTGCTCTGGGTTCGTCGCAGCATGATCGTCCGTCGTCTCGCCGACGCGCCGGGCGGTGCCGACCTGCTCGCCCTGCGTGCTCTCACCGGCCCGTCGGCCGCCCTCGTCAAGCTGCCGACCCCGCCCGGTGGTTTCGCCGACGCCTGGCGCCGGGGTGACCAGGAGGCCATCGCCGCCCTCAGCGCAGTCGCCCTCGCGCACACGGGCCTGCGTCCCTGACGGACGCCTCCGTGGAGGTCCTCGGTGGGCAGCCGCCGGCCGGTGCCGGCACGCCGAGACCGGTCGTCGGCGCCCCGGACAGACAGCCGTTCCCCGGGCGGGATGCCCGACGGGGCTGGACGGGGGGGGTGGGTGCCAGGTGTCGTCTCAGGCGCAGGTCCGCGGCCGAGAAGCGGGGGGTGAGCGCTCCGACGCCGCATGCCCCGCCCGGGCGGACAGCGTCCACCCGTTCACCCGGCCCAGCCCCGCCAACAGGCCATCAACCAGGTCCGCGAGCGCCTACCGCGGCTCGGGCCGCGCGAACAGATCACCCAACCCCTCCGTCAACGCCGCCAGTTCCTCGACCACACAGCGAAGTGCTCTTCCGCCACATCCACCAGCATGACCACTCAACGACAGCACCGATCAACCGTCACAAGATCCGCTGCTGTAGTACCGGGGTGGGTGCAAACTCCGCACCGCGACGATCAAGATCTGCCCACGGCCGCGACAACCCGAGTCCAAGTCGGCAAACCGGATTTATTCAACGAATCATTGCTCTCGCGGCCCCCAGGGCATTCTCCGCGAGCGTGACACTCGGGAATCTTCGACATCCGAAACAACCGCAAACAACGCAAATCGCACTCCCCCTGCGAATTTTTCAACAGGGAAATTCAACTCTGCTGAATTCCGGCCGCTGGAATACCCTTGAAGCAGCCCGAAGGAATACGCCAGAGCCTGGGGCCTGGATTCGGGAGATTCGGTGGATCAGGACAACCCCCTCTCACTCGAAGGACTTGCCTCCGGTGCCCCGCCGTCAGCGGACGCCACCTTCGCCGCGGTGTTCCAGAAAGCCGTCAAAAGACGTGGCCTGCCCCTGGAAGGAATGCGCGACCGACTCGCCGATCAGGGCATCCAGGTCAGCCTCGCCACCCTCAGCTACTGGCAGCGGGGACGGAGCGAGCCCGAACGAGCCGATTCCCTGAGGGCCGTGGACGCGCTGGAGACCATCCTCGATCTGCCGTCCGGCACGCTCCGTTCGCTGCTCGGCCCCTACCGGCCCCGGGGCCGTACCGCTCCGCAGGGTCACAACCTCCGCTCCTCCCATCGTCTCCTCGGCGAGAACTCCCTTGCGGAACAGATCCTCGGCGCCGACTTCGCACGCCTGAACGAGTCGATTAGCACCCCGAGTATCTGGGAAACCGTCACCATCGACGAGAATCGACGCATTAGCTCCATAGCCATCCAGCAGGTGCTGCGCGCCACGCGGGACGGCGCCGACCGCCTTACCGCCGTCCACACCTTCGACAGCGGAGCCCGCGCGGTCCGCACCACCGTTCGCTGCGGAATATCGGGAGATGCCCGCCTACTGTCCGATTTAGATATGTCCGTGATCGACATAGAATTCGGCAAGAAACTTGTAAAAAATGAGACTGCGGTCGTCGACTACACGGTTTCCGTCGATCCGGGGGACGGGACGGACCATCATTACGAGCGTTAAACTCGCGTCCAACTGCGCAATTATCTGCTGCACGTCTATTTCCATCCGGCGGCGCTGCCGACGGTGAGCCACCGCTATTACCGTGAGCGCTCCGGAGCGGACAAGAGCTATAACCACCGTCTTGTCCTGGACGCCTCGCACACGGTCCACGCGGCGCCGGGCCGGTGCCCGGCCGGCATCCAGGGCATCGCCTGGGAGTGGCCCTGAAACCCCAGGTCAGCGACCTGGGGTCCCCGGCCGCGGGGACACACCCCGCGGTCGGGCCGATGCCCGCCGTGGCCGACGCCTGGGAGGCGTCGGCCACGGCGGCGTTCGCCGCCTGCCCACCGCCCGCGCCCAACTCGCCACGGAACCGCCAGACCGCGCCTCCGCGCGGTGGCCCACCAGCGCGGAGGCGCCCGGGGTGAAGGCGCGGTACCACCGAGTCCGCCCCGCTCACCTGCCGATCGGCGGCCGCGCGATGTGATCGTCCGTCATGGCCGAAGCGCCGGGTGGGTCCACCGTCAGCACGGCGGGCCCACCCGGTAGGTGCCGTAGGAGCGTGGGTTCGTCAGTCCGCGGTCTGCGTCGGGTCGGCCGTCACCCTGCGCAGCAGCGGCTTGCTGCCGCCGATCGCGGCGAATACCGCCAGCACGCCGACGGCCAGGCAGACGGCGAGCTGGAGCGCGCCCGTGCTGTTGACGGTGGCGCCGGCCGCCTGGTTGAACTGGTAGGCGCCGAAGACGCCCATCGCGGTGGTGCCGCCGGCCAGGGCGAGAAGGGGCAGGACCGTTTCACGGACCCGGGCCGCGTCCAGCACCTTCAGCGGCGTACCGGACAGCCGCATCAGGTTGTAGACGCGGCGTCGGTCGAGGACGTTGGCGGAGGCGGTCAGGCCGGCGGAGGCGGTGGCGACGAGGAAGCTCAGGATCAGCGTGGTGGTGGCTGCTGCGGCGATGCGGTCGGTGACCGTGGCTTCCTCGGCGGAGACGTAGTCCTGGGAGATCGGGGACCGGCCCTGTCCGGCGGGCGTCAGGGCGGTGAGGGTGGCGTCGACCTGCTCGGGGCCGCCGGAGACGCGGGCGGTCACGCCGGTGCTGCCGAGCGTCACCGAGGAGGCCCAGTCGTCCATGCCTACGGTGCTGACGGATGCCCTGATGCCCGCTTGGTCGAGCAGAGTACGGACCTCGGTGGCCGTGTGCCGGGCGTCGGCGGCGTCGTCGGTGAGCACCGCGACCTGGTCGGG
The DNA here is from genome assembly GCF_037201975.1 of Streptomyces sp. TG1A-60. Lineage (NCBI taxonomy): Bacteria > Bacillati > Actinomycetota > Actinomycetes > Kitasatosporales > Streptomycetaceae > Streptomyces > Streptomyces sp. TG1A-60. The sequence goes on from NZ_CP147520.1 coordinate 3,833,942, forward strand.
GTGCTCGGGCAGGCCACTGCCGAGCTGACTGACGGAGAAGAACCCGGCCACGAAGCCCGCCAGGACCAGACTGCTGACGGTGCGCCAGGCGCCGCGCGGGTCGTCGCTGAGCCTGCGGGCGGCCAGCAGGGTCGCCGGGCGCCGGGCGAAGCGGCCCGCGATCCGGCCCAGCCGGTCCACGACCCACGGGCCGACCAGCCAGAACGTGCCGTAGAAGAGGGCCAGCAGCCCCACCATCAGCCCGTTCGTCATGTCACCGTGCGCACTGAGGAAGATAAAGCCGAGAGCGGCCGCGAACAGCACGAGCCGGATCGTGCGGGTGCGCCGCGGATTGGCCTGCCGGGCCACGCCCAGCGGCGAGGTCGCCACCTGGCGCAGCATCGTCACCGCGCTGACGGTGATCAGGGCGGTGACCGCCGGCACCACCAGCGCGAGCCACGACAGACCGACCCACAGGTCGCCCGTGTACCAGGTGCCGACGCCGTAGGGGATCTCCGCGAGGGCGGGCAGCAGTGCCACGTAGGCGAGCGCGCCTGTGAGGGCGCCGGCGGCGCCCACGGCCGCCGCCTCCGCCGCCGTCATCGCGACGATCTGGCGCGGGGTGGCACCGGCCAGGCGCAGCGCGGCGAGCCGCTGTTCGCGCCGGGCCGCGCCCAGCCGTCCGGCCGCGGCGGCCAGCACGATCACGGGCATCACCAGCAGTACCGCGCTGAGCAGTGCCATCATCTCGTCGGCGCCCGCGAACATGCTCGCCTGAGTGCCGGAGAAATCGGCGATCGGGGCGCGGGTGGTCTGGCCGTAGTCGTAGTCGTTGCCGCCTTCGGCGGCCTTGGACACCGCCGGGTCGGTGGAGGTCCGGCCGATCACGGCGACCAGTTCGTCGGGGGAGGCGAGTCCGGCCGTGCCGATCGTGCCGTAGGACTGCGGCTTCGGGAAGCGGTCGGCCAGCTGGTTCGCGGGGAGGCGATGGATCAGCTCGGCCAGGGCAGGGGAGATGTACACCTCGCCCTTCTCGGGGAAGCCCCTCAGTCCGGGCGGCGCGGGTGTGGGCTCGCGGCCGGGGAGCTGGGCGAGGTTCACCACGGTGACGGGCTGGTGGCGGACGTACGTCGTGGTCATGGCCTGGACGGCGGTCGCCGCCTTGGTCGGCACGGCGTCGGGGGTGCGCCAGGTGGTGCGGTCGGCGCGGGTGCCGGAGCCGAGGGAGGCGGCGATCACGACCAGCAGCACGAAGGCGCTGACGGCGGCGGCTCCGGCGGCGAGCAGGTGGCTCTGCAGGCTGCGGCGGCCGGAGGACCGGGCGAGGTGCCAGGTCAGGGGCAGGACGGGGGAACGCATCGAGGTCTCCTGGAGCGTGCGGGTCGGGGTCAGGCGGCCGTGTACTGGTGGTGGCTGCTGATCCGGCCGTCGCGGACCTGGAGGATCCGGTCGCAGTGGGCGGCGACGTCGGCGTCGTGGGTGACCATGACCAGGGCCGCGCCCGAGGCCCGGGGGACGGAGGTCAGCAGCGCTATGACCTCCTCGCTGGTGCGCTGGTCGAGAGCGCCGGTGGGTTCGTCGGCGAAGACGACGTCGGGCTCGGTCACGAGGGCGCGGGCGATGGCGACGCGCTGGGCCTGACCGCCGGAGAGCTGGCCCGGGCGGCGGTGTTCCAGGCCGTCCAGGCCGAGCGGGGCGAACCAGCGGCGGGCGCGTTCGACGGCCTGCTTGCGGGGGACGCCCTCCAGCATCAGGGGCAGGGCGATGTTCTCCTCGGCGGGCAGCTCCGGCAGCAACTGGCCGAACTGGAAGACGAACCCGAACCGCTTGCGGCGCAGTGCGCTGAGCCGGTTCTCGCCGAACTTGTCGATGCGTTCGCCGCGCAGCAGGACCTCACCGTCGTCGGGGCGGTTGACCCCGGCCAGGGTGTGCAACAGGGTGGACTTGCCGGAGCCGGACGGCCCCATGATGGCCAGCGAGTCGCGCTCGCCGACCTCGACGTCCACGCCGGCCAGCGCGGGGGTGGAGCCGTACTTCTTGATCAGGCCGTAGCCGGCCAGGACGGTGCTCATGACCGAGGTGCTCCCGGGCGTGGTGTCAGCGCTCCGCGTGAGTGTCACGCCGGTGCTCGACGGGTGGAGGAAGTGGCTCCACTGTCGCCCGGAAGCACGGGCGTGCGCCTCGGCCATATGGCCAGAGCCCCTGGCCGACCACGCGGCGCGGATCGGCCGATCGGCCGATCCGCGCCGCGCACCGCCGTGCCCGCTGTCGTCTTCTTCCCCTGCACTACGTCGGCGCAGGCCACCGGATGGATCGCCGGAGCGCTCGCGCATCCGGGAGTCGGGTTGACACACCGTTTCGATGAATCCGCTGCCGAGGTCGGACCGGGCTCCGCCGCCACCTGGGTTCAGGGCACCGAGAGGGCCGCTCACCACGGCTTCGGCTTGGCTACGTCGATCGTCTGGAGACGAACAGGTTGTTGGTCAGCGTGGCCCGGCCGGAGACGCCTCCGGTCACCATGTTCGGCGCGTCGGCGCTGGAGAAGACGTTGTTGCACACGCACGCCACCGTGCCGGTCTGCTGCGACATGTGGAGGTTCCACCGCTCGTCGGCGGTCACGACGCTGCAGCGGATCACCGCACTGCCGAACCGGGCGGAGCCGCACCCGCGGAGCGGGATGCCGTCGCCGTTGTCGTGGAGGTGGTTGTACTGGAACAGCTGGTCGGTGGTGGCGATGTCGGGGTCGAGGCCGTTCGCGTCGGAACTGCCCTGGGCAGGGCGGGTGCCCGTGATCTCGTTGTGCTGGACGGTGCACTTCGGCTGGATGCCCGGCCTCGTCCAGCGCCGCTCCGCCGCTGCCGTCGGGGCGGTGGCAGCGGCGGGGCGCCTGGCGTCGTACCGTCGTCACGTGTCCGGCAGCCAGGGTGCGTGTGCGGTGTCGACCGCGCGGACGACCGTTCGTCGTCGAGTCGCGCGCCGAGCGTGAAACGCCGGAACGGCACGGGGGCCGAGAGGGCCGGGAGACACCGGTCCGGACCGCTGGTGGTCGACCAGGGTCGGGTTCGGTCATCAGCGTTACGCGCTGCGCCTCCGCCTCGGTCCGCTGCTCCGGCTGCCGCGTGGTCGCGCGGCGTTGCGGGGTGTCTGGTCGGGGTTCACGATTCGGTGGAGTCGGACGGCGGGCGCGGGCCGCCGAAGCCGTGTTCCGAGAGGTCGAACCAGTTGCCCTCCGGATCCATGGCCCGGTACTCGGCGAAGGGGCGGTTGGTGAAGCGTTCGGCCGGTTTCGGAGTGCCGGCCGCCACCAGGGCCTCGGTGGTGGCCGCCGTGTCCTCGATGTGGAATCCGAAGTGGTTGAAGCCGACCGGGGTCTCACCGTCGAGCTGATGCTTGATCAGGGCAAGGGAGAGATAACCGTCGGAGAGGAAGCAACTGCCGTCCGGATCACGGTGGAAGAGTTCCATAGCGAAGACCGACGAGTAGAACTCGGCCAGCTTCTCCGGGTCACGGGCCACGATGGCCAGGTGGCGGAGCTTGGGTCGGGCGGCGGTGGGTTCGTCCACGGTGGACTCCTTCGGGTCGGGGGCCTGCTGCACCGGGCGGGGCGCGGGGATCATGTTGTGGAACGCGCTGATCAACCAGTGGCGCTCCGCCGTCCGTTCCACGACGGCCAGGGCGTGCGTGGTGGTCAGCGGCTGCCCGTCCGGGGCGGTGACGGTCGACTCCGCCTCCACCGTGGCCAGGTCGGGACGGAGGAACCGCACGGCAACGACGCGTGCGTCGAGGACGGTTCCGGCGTACGGCCCGTGGAAGAGGGCGTCGTGACCGGCCGCGATGCCGGCCCGGCCGAGTGGCTTGTCGCCTCGCACGGTCGTGAAGTCGCAGTCCTCCGCGAAGCCCGCGGCGAAGAGCGCGGCGTCACCTGCCGCCCAGCCACGGGCCATCTCGGCCCACAGGGCTCGGATCGCCCGAGCGTCGTCTGGGGTGCCTTCCTCGGTGCCGTCCTGGGCGGGGGCGTTCGTTCCTTCGGGCTGCTGCATCGCTCTCACACCTTCATCAGTGAACTCGTACGGATACGCAGGTCGACCTCGGGGCACTCGGCGCCCTCGGAACCCTCGGAACCCTCGGCGGGATACTGGGCAGGCGGAGCCCAGGCGCCCAGGGCGTGGTAGAACTCGCCGTCCCGGCGCTCCAGGTAACAGATGATGTTGAGGGGCCACCCGGCCCGGCTGAAGAGATGACGGTCCATGGGAGTCGGGCGCTCGCTGAGCGTCTGGCCGCGTTCCGACGGCGGGCCCAGGCGGTGCCAGTCCGGGTGCATGTGGATGGAGCCGAGCAGGTCCATCCCCAGGGCCTCGGCCTCGCGGGACGCCCGGAGGAGGTCGCGGGAGTCCATCCACCAGCCGCGGTGCTCGTTTTCGTAGGCCGGCCCGAACGTCGGCACGATCGCCTCGCGGAACTCCCCCAGAGCCGCCGGATCACTGGTGCGGGCGTTGCGGCCGAAAGCGACACGCCGCACGTGGTACGTCGTCCCGTCCGCGCTGCCGAGTAACAGCGCGAAACAGGGCAACGGTGCTTCGGGCGTGATGAGTCGGTACGCGCCGGCAGCCACGTCGAGGAAGTCCGCGAGTGCCTGGTCGTCCATCAGGACGGTGGGAGGAGCGGCGGTGGTACCACCGGTCGCGGAACAGTCGACCGAGCTGCATCGGGCGTCCGGCGAACCGGACCCGGACACGTTCGTCACAGCGGACATGGGGAGTGGTCTCCGTCGAAGTGGGGGGTGTGGGGAGGCCGTTGCAGCGGAGCGTCCGGAGACGTTACTTGAGGGTTCACACTCGCAGGTCGACTGCCGTGAACTGTGGGGATTTCCCTACGGCTTGATAGGAACTTGCCGCCGGACGGTTTGCCACGTCGAGGGGGACGAGCCGCAAACGCGCGACGGGGTGCCGTGGGCAGCAGGCGATTCACCTCGGCCTCGCTCGCGTCGCCTCGGCACCGCCGGTCAGCCTGGCGTCGACAGACATGGGCGGCTCGGACGGGGGCGTCATGGCTAACTGGTCCCCGGAGGGTGCGCTTGCGCATGATCGGGCTCCACATCTGTGGGGGGCGCACAGAGAAAAGTATCTGCCGACGCAGACAATATCTCTGTAGCTACAGATATTGCAACAGCAGCTTCTTCCGTTGGCGACCTTCTGTCATCCTCGTGGGGTGGACGAGCAACTGCTGAACGACGACGACGTGACGCTCTACGGCCTGTTCGTGGACGCGTTCGCTCGCCTCAAGCCCGTCGTACCACGCGTCCTGGGAGTCCCGGACACCTGGTTCGAGGTGCTGCTGCGGCTGGGCCGCACGCCCGGGCACCGGCTGCGCATGACGGACCTGGCGGAGGCCGTGTCCTTCAGCTCGGGAGGCTTCACCCGGCTCGCCGACCGCATGGCGAAGGAGGGGCTGATCCGCCGCGACCCCGACCCCGCCGACCGGCGAGCCGCACTCGCCGCACGACCGTTGACCCGGTCGTCGGGCTGAACGCGATCGCCTCCGTCCTGAGCGCCGACGGGCACGCGCGAGCTCGTCACACGACTGACGGCGTCGTGTCGGAAGGTCCGGGCGACGAGGTGCGCGTCCGGTCCAGGGGCTTGGTCGTCGTGGCCGGCGGCACCGTCATCAGCGCCGCCGGCGCGGACGAACTGCGGCGTACCGACGACGGCTGACGCATTACCAAGCGCGCCATACGCGTCAAGTGATGCTTCAGGTCCCCGTGGCCGGCCTTCGCGACTTCCCGTCCACAACCTGCGGAGGAACTCTGCTCAGGCGATGTCGTGGACATCGTGTTCGAGCAGGTCGGATGCGTGCCGCGCAATGGCACGGTAGTCGGCATCGTCGTGAAGGACAGCCAGGCCGTGGTGGGCGGCGGTCGCGGCGATGACGAGGTCCACCGCCGAGGCGCTGCGATGCTCTCCAGCCTGGGCCATACGGTGTTGCACCGCGCTGATCCAACGCCCCGCGTTCTTCGGTACCGCCGCATCGGGATAGAGGTCGCTGAACATCTCCGCGATCTCGTCGTACTCGCGTCCGTTCCGGGCGCTGTACAGGAACTCGGTTCGCTGCACGTAGCAGGATGCGATCGCCCCGGCGTCGATCGCGTCGTACCAGGCCACTTGCAGTTCTGGATCCCGGAGCAGCCGGACCAGGCCGGACGTGTCGAGCAAGTAGATCACCGGCCGTGCTTCTCCGCCCGGTGCAGGCGCTCGGCGTCCTCGACCGCACCCCACTCACGCGCACGCTCGAAGTGACGGCTGATACGCGCCGCACGCTCCTGCTGCTCGGCGTAGAAGTGCAGAGCGAGATTGACCGCTTCCTTCTTGGTCCTGACCTTGGCCAGAGCCATGGCCCGTTCCAGGGCATCGTCATCGATGTCGATCTGCGTCACGGACATGTGGCACCTCCCTCACGATGTTGGTGATGTACATAGAAGAGTATGTCACCAACATCAACGTGCCACGGCGAGTGCCGGCCCTCGTCATTGACGAGTACGAAGTACGACGCCTCGTCGTTCTCGAACGGATTGGCCACGATGACACCTCACAAGTACGTCTCGAACTGGTCCGCACGATGCTCGGGCGCTGCTCCATACGTTTTCTGCGGCACGACGCGCCGTGTGCTGCGGCACGGACCACGGTCCGGGTCGCAGTCGCGCGCTACCGGCTCACGGTCGCGATGAGCCGACGCACGATGGCGTGTCTGCCGGCATCGTGGGTGCGCAGGAACGCCCGGAGCCGCTCGGCGTGCCGACACTGCTGCACTGCAGGGGATGGACGACCGCGAAGTGGTCCTCCTCCTGGACGAAGGACAGTTCGCGGAGCATGAGGGTGGCCGGGTCGGTGACGGACTTCTCCATGCCGGCCAGGGCCTCGTCGGTGGTCATACCCTTCGGCATGACCAGTTCACCGGAGGCGGCCTTCGCGCTGCAGAAGCGGAACAGCAGCCACACGGCCGCTGCGGCCAGCACGCCGAACTGCCAGCCGTGCCGCAGCACGAGGGCGCGTCGGCACGGCCGCGACGCCGAGCACGGAGCCGGTGGTCATCACGGCGCGTGGGCCGCGTTCGTCGAAGATGCGGCCGACGGGGATGCCGACGAGGGCGGAGACCAGGAGGGCTGCGGAGAAGGCGGTGGTCGTGGCGGTCGTGGACCAGCCGGTGGCGGCGGTGATCTGCGAGTTGAGGACGGGGAAGGCGTAGTAGACGATTCCCCAGCTGGTGACCTGGGTGGCGCACAGGGCGGGCAGCGCGGCGCGAGGCCGTGACCGGTCCCCCGCCCCGGTCACGGCCTCGCTGGTGTTGAGGTCGGTCATCGGCGGATCAGCAGCAGCCGCCCGCGGCGACCGGTTCCTTCGTGCCGGTGTCGGACTCTGCCGCACCGGTGCAGCAGGCGCTGCCCTGCTGCTTGGCCAGGGAGTCGGCGTCGGCCTTGACGACGTACACCTCCCAGGGTTCCTGGCCGGGGCCGTGGACCCAGACCTTGTTCTGGAGGGCGTAGCAACAGGTCGTGTCGTTCTCCACGTCGGTGGCCAGGCCTGCCTCGCCCAGGCGGGCGGTGGCGGCGTGGACGGCCTCGGTGCTGTCGACCTCGACGCCGAGGTGGTCCATGCGGGTCGCCTCGCCCGCAGCGCCCTCGATCAGGACGAGCTTGAGCGGGGGCTCGGCGATGGCGAAGTTGGCGTAACCGTCGCGGAGCTTGGCGGGCTCGGTACCGAAGAGCTTCGAGTAGAAGGCCACGGATGCTTCGAGGTCGGGGACGCGGAGGGCGAGCTGTACACGGGATGTCATGGCGAACCTCCTTGATGGGATGGGGAGTTCAGCAGCCGCCGGAGGCGGTGGCCGGGGCGCCGACGCCGATCTGGAGAGTGGAGGGTTCGGCGCAGCAACCGCCGCCGGACTGCTCGGCGTTCTCCGGCTCGTCGAAGAGGCCCGCTCCGCCGCACACACCCGTCTCCGGGAGGGTGAGTTCGACGCGCTCGGCGGCCTCCCGGTCGCCCGCGAGCGCGGCGGCGATGGAGCGGACCTGCTCGTAGCCGGTCATCGCGAGGAACGTGGGCGCGCGGCCGTAGGACTTCATGCCGGCCAGGTAGACGCCCTGCTCCGGGTGGGAGAGCTCGTTCACGCCGTGCGGGTAGACCGTGCCGCAGGAGTGGACGTTGGGGTCGATCAGCGGGGCGAGGGCGACCGGGGCCTGGAGGCGTTCGTCGAGGCCGAGGCGGAGTTCGGAGAGGAAGGACAGGTCGGGGCGGAAGCCGGTGAGGACGATGACCTCGTCGACCGGGTCGAGGCGGCGGCCGTCCTCGGCGACCAGGACGAGCCGGCCGCCGTCGCGTTCCACAGCCTGTGTACGGAAGCCCGTGGCGGCGCTTGCGTGGCCGGCTTCGACGGCGGCCCTGGCGCGCAGGCCCAGCGCGCCCCGGGCGGGAAGTTCGTCGGCCTCGCCGCCTCCGTACGTGGTCGCGCCGATGCCACGTCGCAGGATCCACACCGCATGGGTCCCGTCCTCCTCCCTGGCCAGTTCGGCGAGGTGGGCGAGGACGGTGAAGGCGGAGGCACCGGAGCCGATGACGGCGGTGCGCCTGCCCGCGTACCGGGCGCGTACGGCCGGGTCGCCCAGGTCGGGGACGCGGTGGGAGATGCGCTCGGCGGCGGTCTTCTCGCCGAGGGCGGGCAGGCCGTCGGCGCCCATCGGGCTGGGGGTCGACCAGGTGCCGGAGGCGTCGATGACCGCGCGGGCGGTGATCCGCTCCTCGCGGCCGTCGGCGGACTCGGTGTGCACGGTGAAGGGCTGCTCGTCGCGGCCGGAGTCGACGACCCGGTCCCGGCCGGCGCGGGCGACACCGGTCACCGTGGTGCCACAGCGGACCTTGTCGCCGAGGAGATCGGCGAGGGGCTGGAGGTAGCGCTCGGCCCAGTCGCCGCCGGTCGGGTAGGTGGTGGCGTCGGGGCGGACCCAGCCGGTCGGGGCGAGCAGCTTCTCGGCCGCCGGGTCGATGACCTCGCCCCAGGTCGAGAACAACCGGACGTGCGACCACTCGCGTACGGCGCTGCCCGCGGCCGGGCCGGCCTCCAGGACCAGGGGCTCCAGACCACGCTCGACGAGACGGGCGGCGGCGGCCAGACCGATGGGGCCGGCACCGATGACCACGACGGGCAGCTGGTCGGTGGTAGGCACGCTGTTGAGGGACGCAGCCACGAGATCTCCCCTTTACTTCGACATTCGTCGATCTCTTACGTGTCCAGCATGGCACCTGATTCGATAAACGTCAACATAGACATCCATCGAAACCAAGGAGTCCGAGTCTTATGGCGCACGCGGACGTCACAGTGGGCGGCGGCGGTCAGGCCGGACTGGCGGTGGCGCGCACCCTGCGCGAGCGGGGGCTTCAGCCCGTGCTCCTGGAGGCTTCCGAACGAGCGGCCGGCTCATGGCCGCGCTACTACGACAGCCTCACCCTCCTCTCCCGTGCCGGATACAGCTCGCTCCCGTCGAACTCCCTGCGCGGAGTCGGCCGGGACGCCGCTCGCGCGGCCCGGCATCTCGCCGCGCACCTACGCCGGCACTGATCACTGCCCTTCGAAGCTCTGGGCCATCAGTTCGACATGTGTCAACATAGATGCATGTCGAACATCAAGGCACTGCCGCTGCTGGAGCCCGACGCCCCGGAGTCCGTGGTGCCCTGCTGCCCGCCGCTGACCGAGCGTCCCTTCACCGCCGAGGAGGCCGAGCGGACCGCCCGGATGTTCAAGGCGCTCGGCGACCCGGTCCGCCTGCGCCTCTTCTCGCTGGTCGCCTCGCACGAGGGTGGCGAGGCGTGCGTCTGCGACATCTCCGACGTGGGCGTCTCCCAGCCGACGGTGAGCCATCACCTGAAGAAGCTGAAGGAGGCCGGGCTGCTGACCTCCGAGCGGCGCGGCACCTGGGTGTACTACAAGGTCGAACCCTCTGTGGTGGCCGGACTCGGCGGGATCCTCGGCAGCAAGGGCTGAGGATCCCGTACCACCGAGGCCGTCACCGGCAGTGCGGCGGCGCATCCACCGAAGTTCGCCCGGATGTCACCCGCCCCCCGAGGTATCGGCAAGCATCCATGTCTTGTCCGGGGCGGGCGAGGCGAAGGGACTGCGGTGCAGCAGCGACGACGCGGCAGGCGTACAGGCAGGACCGGCATGAGCCGTCCCGGAAGGGACGAGTACGCGGCCGGGGAGAACAGGCGCAGCGAGTCCCAGGCGTGCTGCCAGGCGCCGCCCGGCGTGGACTCGGCGTCCAGGTGGACGAAGTCCACGCCCAGGCGGCGCAGGTGGTAGCCGTTCGGCGAGCCCGGACTGGCCGCCGCCGATCACCACGACGTCCGTCTGCTCGCTCATCGCGCCCGAGCCACCGAGTCGGCCGCACACGTGAAGCAGCGCACGGTACGGGCCGGGGGCTCGTACGGGGCACTCAGCATCGATCCTCCCCGGAGACTGCGGACGTGACGCGGGCGTGGTTCTCGCAGACGCCGGCACCACACTCACGGCAGACACCCACGGCTTCGCTGCTCGCTTCCCGTGCACGGCGATCCAGGCAGTGCGTCAGCGAGCGGCTCCCTCGGTCACCAGCTCGGACGAGCCGAACTTCTTGCGCCAGGCCAGCGACACGTACACCAGCGCGACCAGGACCGGGACCTCGATCAGCGGGCCGACCACACCGGAGAGGGCCTGGCCGGAGGTGACGCCGAAGGTGGCGATGGCGACCGCGATGGCCAGTTCGAAGTTGTTGCCGGCGGCCGTGAAGGCGAGGGTCGCGGTGCGGTCGTAGGCGAGGCCGATGACCTTGCCGAGGGCGAAGGTGCCGAACCACATGACCGCGAAGTACACGAGCAGCGGCAGCGCGATGCGGGCCACGTCCAGCGGCTGCGAGGTGATCGTCTTGCCCTGCAGGGCGAAGAGGATGACGATCGTGAAGAGCAGGCCGTACAGGGCCCACGGGCCGACCTTGGGAAGGAAGTCGGACTCGTACGTCTCGCGCCCCAGCTTCCTCTCGCCGATGCGGCGGGTCAGGAAGCCCGCCAACAGCGGGACGCCGAGGAAGATGACGACGTTGAGGGCGATCTTCCACATGGAGATGTCGAGGTGTTCACCGTCGCCGAGGCCCAGCCAGCCGGGCAGCAGGTCGAGGTAGAGCCAGCCGAGCAGGCCGAACGCCAGTACCTGGAAGACCGAGTTGAGGGCCACCAGGACGGCTGCCGCCTCGCGGTCGCCGCAGGCCAGGTCGTTCCAGATGATGACCATGGCGATACAGCGAGCGAGACCGACGATGATCAGGCCGGTGCGGTACTCGGGCAGGTCCGGCAGGAAGATCCAGGCCAGCGCGAACATGATGGCCGGGCCGACGATCCAGTTGATGACCAGCGAGGAGATCATGAGCGGCTTGTCGCCGGTGACGGCGTCGAGCTTGTCGTAGCGGACCTTGGCCAGGACCGGATACATCATGATCAGCAGGCCGACGGCGATCGGCAGGGAGATGCCGCCGATCTCGACCTTGGCCAGGGCGTCGTTCAGGCCGGGGATGGCGCGGCCGAGGCCGAGGCCGAGGGCCATGGCGATCAGGATCCACACCGCGAGGAAGCGGTCCAGCGTGGAGAGCTTCGCGACGACCGAGGACTCCTCCACGGTCGCGGGTGTTTCGGTGCGGGTCACGGGCAGGCCCTCTTGTTCTCGTTCGCGGTACGGGCGGACTCGGCCAGGTCGGCGAACTGGCCGGCGAGCTGGGCGATGACGTCCGGGAGCAGCTTGTAGTACGTGTACCGGCCGCAGGGCTCGGTCTCGACGACCCCGGCCTCGCGCAGCACTCTCAGGTGGTTGGAGAGGTTGGTCTGCTTGGCACCGGTCTCCTCCACCAGGTGGCTGGTGCACAGCGTCTCGCGGGCGAGCAGGGTCACGATTCGAAGCCTGAGCGGGTCGGCCAGAACCCGGATCAGATCAGTGTCGACTGACGTCATCATGGACTGATACTCTCACATCAGTGGTAGCTGACACCACCGGGTACTGAAGTCATTCACACCTGATGCCGTCGCGAGACAAGAGAGACCCTCCTGATGTCCGACAAGCCCTCCGTGCTCTTCGTCTGCGTCCACAACGCCGGCCGTTCCCAGATGGCCGCCGCGTGGCTGACCCACCTGGCCGGGGACCGTGTCGAGGTCCGCTCCGCCGGCTCCAACCCCGGCGCAGGCGTCAACCCGGCCGCCGTCGAGGCCATGGCCGAGGTCGGCATCGACATCTCCGCCGAGGTCCCCAAGATGCTCACCGTCGACGCCGTAAAGGAGTCCGACGTCTGCGTCACCATGGGCTGCGGCGACACCTGCCCGGTCTTCCCCGGCAAGCGGTACCTGGACTGGCAGCTGGAGGACCCGGCGGGCCAGGGCGTCGAGGCCGTCCGCCCGATCCGCGACGAGATCAAGGTCCTGATCGAGGGTCTGATCAAGGAGATCGCGCCGGAGCCGCAGGCATGCACACAGCGCGCCAGCAAGGGCGGACAATCACGGTCGACAGCGGTGGGATCCGACCCGCACGACCACCCCGGGGGAAGTTGTCCGCCCAGGTCAGAGCGGTAGTGCCCACCCAAGCGCCGTCGCTTCCCAAGTCGAGAGCGCGAGTTCGATCCTCGTCACCCGCTCTTCTTGAAGCCCCAGGTCAGCGGCCTGGGGCTTCTGGTACTCGGCGGCCTTCGCGAACGACAGCCGGGCGTAATCGCGGGACGCCCTCTCGGAGACCGGCCGCAGGGACAGGCTCGCCCCCCGTGGCGGAGAGGAGGCAGCGCCGTCGCAGGATCACGGCGACGGAACCGCAACGGAATCACAGGGCCTGAAAACTGGCGTGATCAGGCCGTCACAGGACGTGCACCTGACGGCACGATAAGTGTCGCTGCGGCACACGGCCCTCATCAGGCCCTCCGGCAACGGAGAGAGCGGATGGGGCGGATGGGCTGGAGAGCCACAGCAGTTCACATGCGAGCCCTATGCCCTCGACCGGGAGGAAACCTTATGAACATTGCGAGACAGACGATTGTCGTGGCCATGCTAACTGGCGCCATGGCCTTCACCCTGCCGACGGCAGCGCACGCCGCGCCACCGGCGACATGCAACGACATGCCCGCCGACATCGTCGGCACGGACGGCGACGACCGGATCGTGCTCAGCTCCGACACCCGCCTGGTGGTCTCCACCGGAGCCGGTAACGACACCATCATCCTCAGTGGCGCCGGCAACCACGTCATCTGCGCCGGAGCCGGTGCGGACACAGTCATCGGGGGCAGCGGCGACGACTGGATCACCGGCGAGCAAGGCCGGGACCACATCGAAGGCCGCAATGGCGATGACACCCTCCTCGGCGGAGCCGCCGCCGACACCCTGCTCGGCGGCACGGGCAACGACCGCCTCACCGGGGACGCCGGCGCCGACACCCTGGACGGCGATGCCGGCGCCGACTGGATCGACGGCCTGGCAGGGGCCGACCGGATCTCCGGCGGCGCGGGCGGCGACACGCTCTACGGCCGTGCCGGAGCCGACCGGATCTCCGGCGACGCGGGCCCGGACACCGTCTACGGCGGGGCCGGCCCCGACACCCTGAACGGCGACGCCGGAGCAGACACCCTCCGTGGCCAGGCAGGCGCCGACGACCTCGACGGCGGCATGGGCAACGACCTGCTCTACGGCGGCGGCGGCAACGACCTGCTGGCCGATCCCGCCGGCGCAGACGACTCCGGCGACGGCGGCGCGGGCGCAGCGGACCAGTGCGACATCCGGATCGAGACGCGGGTGAACTGCGAGACGCTCTTCTGAGTCGCCTTCTCCTCTCCCGCCCCCTCTCATGCCGGCGGCGCGATGTCATCCGGCGTCTTCGGTTCGTCTTCGTCTTCGTCTTCGTCTTCGTCTTCGTCGCGCGCGTCGTCGCTGTCGCTCATCGCCTCGTAGAAGGCCTCATCAGGTCTCTGGCCGGCGAGGGCGTGTCGGTTCCATGCCGAGGATGCCGAGGATGTTGAGGAGATCGAGGAGATGGAGTCGCACGCCCCGGCCGATGGCGATGGTGGGCGGGCCGGTGGCACGAGCACGGTGTGTCCTCCGGCGAGTTGGTGGCGGGCGGTGCTGCGCCCCGACGTCGGGCGGCCCGTCGGGCGGCGCGTGCTTCGGCGACCTCCTCGCGGGCTGGCGGAAAAGGACGGACTCGATGCGCGTCCGTACGGCAACGGCCCCCGCCGCCCTCCTCGCGGCGGCGGCACCGTACGGCCTCCGAAGGGCTGATGGCGCAGGGGACGCTTCAACAGCAGTCGCGCAGGTCGTGTGACAGGGCGGCGAGCCCGGTACCGGTTTCGACCAGGTGCCGGCCTCGTCGTTCTCGGCTTCGTGGCCGACGGCGACTCCCGCGCCGACCGGGCCTTCCCACAATTCCCTCGCCAACTTGTTCGATGAACTGGCAGATTCGTCCCACACTTCGTCACCCATCCGAACCAGGAGACACACACGCATGGCGTTTCCCCTACGCGCCTCCCTGGCCACGGCGACGGCGGCAGCCCTGACCGGCGGCCTGCTGACCCTGACCACCGCCGGTACGGCGAGCGCGGCTGCGGCCGAGTACGCGGACGACTTCAACGGCGACGGCTACCGTGACCTCGTGACGGCCGCGCCCATGGCCACCGTGGGCGACGTCACGTACGCCGGTGCCGTGGTCGTGAACTACGGCTCGGCGTCCGGCATCAGCGCCGCCCGGCGCACCGTCATCACGCAGAGAACCAGCGGGATACCCGGTACGCCCGAGGAGCGGGACGAGTTCGGCTCGGCCCTCGCGTCGGGCGACCTCGACAACGACGGGTACGCCGACCTCGTGGTCGGATCCGAGCAGGAAGGCGTCGGCTCCGACGCCGACAGCGGAACGGTCGTGGTCATCTGGGGAAGCGCGAGCGGCCTCTTGGGCGGTCTGACCGTCGCCGACCCCGCCGCCTCCGCCGGCGCCGAGTGGGGAAAGTCCCTCGCTGTCGGTGACTTCAGCGGCGACGGCAAGGCCGACCTCGCCGTCGGCGGCACGGGCAAGGACATCTGGATCCACCAGGGCGGCTTCACCAAGGCGTCCGGCGCCGCGTCCAGGTACGAACTCGCCACGGACCTCTACGCCCCCGGCAGCAGCAACCACGGCGCCCAGAACCTCGCCGCCGGCGACATCGACGGCGACGGCGCCGACGACCTGGTCGTCAGCGGCCAGTACCACCCCGAGACGTCCGGGACGTGGGACGACGGCACGCTGGTCTACCTGGGCTCCGCGTCCGGGCTCGCCTTCCAGACCTTCCTCAAGAGCGACGCCTGGGAGCGGGCGGCCGTCGGCGACCTCAACGCCGACGGTTACGCCGACGTGGTCACGAGCGCCGCCCCGGGCTCGGCACGGGCGGGCGACGGCGGCTCCGTCAGCGCCTACCTCGGCAGCACGTCCGGCGTCCGCACCCAGCGACAGACCGTCGACCAGGACACCCCCGGGGTCCCGGGAGTGTCCGAGGACGAGGACTGGTTCGGGCACGCGTTCTCCGTCGGCGACGTCGACGGCGACGGGTACGCGGACGTGGCCGTCGGCGCGATCTACGAAAAGGTCGGGGACGCCCACCAGACCGGCAGCGTCACGGTACTGCGCGGCGCGGCCACCGGTCTGACCGGCACGGGCGCCCAGGCGATCCACCAGGCCACCGCGGGCGTCCCCGGAGCCGCCGAGGCCAACGACTTCTTCGGTTCCGCGGTACGTCTGGCCGACCTCGACGGCGACGGCAGGGCGGACCTCTCCGTCGGCGCCGCCGGGGAGAACGACGCGAACGGCGCACTGTGGAGCCTGCGTGGCTCCTCCTCGGGAGTAACCACGACGGGCGCCCTCAGCTTCGGCCCGTCGGCGGTGGGCGTCTCAACGTCCGGATATCCGAGGCTGGGCTTCAACATGCTGCGCTAGCTGTTCTGTCCCGGGAGGTTGTGGACGGGTGAGGCAGGTCTCGGCTGCCCCGCCGTGCTCGCGCGCCTGCCGGTCGCGTGGCCCTTTCCCCTCCGCACCTCACAGCCGTGCGGCACGGAGCACGCGCCGCCATCGCACAGCAGACAGCGGACCATGAGCCCTGATGCCCTCTGCCCCAGGCGGCGCCGCTGACGAGAGGGCTCTTCGTGGTCGTCTCCGCCGGTCTGTCGTCAGGGACTGCCGGCGCTGCGGATAGGGGTCCCGACGCGGTGCAGTTCGCGCAGTGCCTCGCGGTACGAGCGCAGCAGCCCCGTCTCGTGGTAGTCGATCCCCAGCTGCGCGCAGTTCGCGCGATGCACGAGGAGCCGGGCCTGAGAGAACGCAAGAAGCAGCGCACTCGACTACGGCGCAGCATCGACCGGGGCACCCGTATGGCGATCGACGGGCTGAGGGCACTCGACCCCTGATCGCCGCCGAGGAGCAGCAGGCCGAACGAGTCAGGCCGCCGTAGCGGGGCCGGCGCTGAGTGACGAGGTCACCTCTGCCCCGGCCACCCCGGTCGAGGTCGGCTGACCTCCGCCCGGACGATGGCGGGATGATGGCCGCTATGCGCATCCGCATCGAAGCAGTCGACCTGCCCGGCCTCACCTCCCCCACCCCTGTCGACAGTGAGGTCCCCGCATACGCCAACATCCACGTCGCCGTGCAACGCCGCGACCGTCCGGCCGAACTCCTCGATCCGCAGCCCGGCGACGCACCGTCCGCGACATGGACCCTGGAGTGCACCACGAGCGCCTCGCCGACCGGCACCGAGGTCAAAGGCCCCTACGTGCAGGACCGTTTGGGCCGACGGTTCATCTACCTGTCGTGGGGCACGGTCGACGAGTCGGGTACCTTCACGATGTTCCGCCGCGCCAAGCTCATGCTCGACGTCATCCCCGCCGACGTACTCGCCGCCGCCGCACGTGACGGGCTGCTGGTCGGACGCCTCGGTCTGACCGACGCGCAGGGCGGGCCCCTGTGCGCACGAGTCCAGCCCCCGCACATCACCTGGACCGCCGCACGCGCCGGTTAGGAGAGGTTGCCTACCGTCCTCGCCCGCATCGTTTGCGCACCACACCCGTGCCCCTCATGGCCCAGGCCTCGGACGTGAGTGCTGAGCACCTCTCAGGGTGCGGGAGTCCGCCGACATCACGTAAAGCGCAGGAGATGTTGCGATCAGTGATAACCGGGGCGAACCTGAGCGAGATGCACCGGATCCCAGCGAGCGCGGACGGAACCGCGCAGGTCGCGGTGCGCGAGGAGAACGCGCGATGCGGATGATGATGAAGGCCCGCATGGACACCCAGCTGTCGAATCAGGCGACGAAGGGCGGAACGATGCCCAAGTCTCTGAAGTCAGCCATCGAGCGGCTGAAGCCCGAAGCCGCGTACTTCACTCCTGAGGGCGGACGCACCATGTTTCTCGTGTTCGACATGAAGGACAGCTCGCAGCTGCCCTCCATCACCGATCCGCTCTTCCAGGAGATGGGAGCGGAGGTCACCTTTGAGCCGGTCATGAATCTCGACGATCTGCAGAAGGGCCTTGCAACCCTGCAGTAGCGGAGTTGCTTCGGCGACCGCGCGCTGATCAGCCTGAGGGACCTCGGCCACGGACACCGCCGACAGCTCAGCTGCAGGCCGGCGAAACCTTTCCCTCAGGCGCGCGAACGCCCCCGGCCGACAACCAGAGCCCGTTCCACGTGTCCGCGTCGGAGCCAGGTGGGACTGACGCGCTGTTGCCCCTGGGCCCCGCCTCTGCATCACCCCGGTGCACAAGCCCTGCTCCGGGGGCACCCGGAGGGTCCACCAGACCGGTTCCACCACGACACATCGGACGCCGTGTTCGCGTACCCGATCCCACCCGCACTCGGGTCGTGGTCCGGGCAACGAGCGACGTCCCAGCGCGCCGGCGATGCCGCTCACCGCGTCCTCGTCCGTGGCGCGGGTGAACCGCTCCCCGATGCCGACGGTCGAGGCCACCTGGACGGTCGCGTCTCGTCGGCGGTCGCGCCGGCCGGGGCGACGACGTTTCCAGGGTGCTTCGCCGCCCGGCTCACCGTGTGGGAGAGACGGGATGCCGACTCCGCTGATCACGGCGGGCCGGTGACAGCGACGGGGCGCCTGGCGTCGTACCGTCGTCACACGTCCGGCATACGGGGGAGCCCGGGGATCCGGGAGGCACCGGAATCGTCAACCAGGGTCGGGGCGATCACCGGCGGCACGCGCTGCGCTCCGCCTCGGTGAACGGTGGGGATTTCCCTACGGCTTGACAGGAACTTGCGGCCGGACGGTTTTCCACGTCGAGGGGGACGAGCCGCAAACGCGCGACGGGGTGCCGTGTGCGCAGGCGGCTCACAACGGCCGTGCTCGCGTCACCTTGGCACTGCCGGTCAGCCTGGGCGTCGAGCCTGTCCGGCGTGGGTCGGGCAGGCGCTGTCGTGTCTGATCGGCGATTCCGACACCGGCAGGGCCTCGGGCCCTCGCAGAATCCCCCGAGTGGGACATCCGAACCAGCCGGCCAGGCGCAGAGCCCGTTCACACGCGCTTCTGCCCACCGTGCTGCGAAGCCGTGCCCACAGCGTGCCCGGGGGAGCGGACAACCACGGTCAACAGCGGTGCGAACAGGCCCTCGCGCCGATACCGACGCCGGGAATCCATGCAGGTCGGCAATCGCCCGGAAGTCGCGGGCCTTCACGTCCACGGGCCGGCTTTCCGACGAGCGGGGTCACGCTCCCGCGTGTTCACTGCGGGTGAGCTCTCTGCTCCAGTGGGCCAGAGCACGTTCCGCTCCGGGGATGGCCCGGTGGCTGGACGACTTCACACGGAGGGCGTCGACCAGGTCGGACAGCAGGACCGCGGCCTGCTCGGGGGATCCGGCGGCACCGGTCATGACGGCGTGGTTGCGGCGGACGTCGATGCTGAAGTCGTCGAGCGGGCCCAGGAGCTCGGTCGCGTCCCGGGCCAAGTCGGTCAGCACGTGCACCAGTTGCGCCAACCTCGCCGGGTCGGGCACGGGGATGGCGGGTGACGGCTCGGTGAGTTTCTTGAGCCGCTGGGCGAAGGCGCCTCGGGCACGCAGTCCCGCCGGTGTCCGCTGGGTGTCGTAAGCCGGGTTGGCTGCCAGCGCGATGTGGCCCGAGCCGTCGACAGTCTGCTGGTGGGGCGCGGGGTACCCGGTGGGGATGATTCCTGCCCGCGGTGCCGGGGTGGTCGGCAGGACCACCGACAGCCGGTCGTAGAGGGCGGAGAGGCCGAGATGGCGGGGCTCGTCGGGTATGCCCTCGTCGAGGATCCTGAGCAGTTCCCCGGTGAAGCCGGTCAGGGTTCCCTCGGGCGGGAACAGGGCCTTCAGGGTGGGGCCGCACGCGGTGAGCAGGTGGATGCCGTGGCCGTCCGGGCCGAGGGCGCGGCCGGAGAAGCAGCAGTCGAGAATCGTGACCTTGTGTCTCGCCGACGACTCCCTCATCAGGCTGGCGACTTCGGTGAACGGCAGGGCCGGGCTCGGGTCGCCCCCGCCGCCGTCCTGGCTGGAGGGGGTGAGGGCCAGGCAGAGACGGTCGTTCCGGCCGAGCAGTCCGTGGCCGCAGTAGGAGAAGAGCAGCAGGTCGACGTCCGGTTCCCGGACCATACGGCGCAGGGGGTCCAGCACCTGACGTGCGTCGGCAGGATCCAGGACCACCGTGGTTCGGCGCGCGTCGAACACCCCCTGGTCGCCGCTGAGGGCGGCCCCGAGGGCTCGGGCCGCGGTCACGGCCTGGGGTATGCAGGACAGGGAGCTGGGGCGGACGTGCCGACCGGTGCCGACGAACAGCGCGCACGCGGCGGCGGAGGCGGGGCGCCACACGGCCCAGGTCATCCATCCGCTCCGGGCGGGGCGACGGCGAAGGCGGACAGTTGGGCCATGACCGCGGGCAGTTGGTCCTCGTGGTCGACCGCGCCACTGACCCGGGTGCCGTCGGGCCGCACCACCTCGAACTCGATCCGCCGGTGGGTCGGCCGCCGTTGCTGCAGCCAGAGGAAGAAGGCGTTGGTGACCGCGGCGATCACCGCCGCGGAGGCGTTGATGATGTCCACGGCGACGGCGACGTCGCCCTGCTCGCCGGGGGCGGGCGGCTGGGTGCGCAGGCTCGCCCTGCCGCCCAGCTGGTCCGTGGCGTTGATCCACTCCGCCAGGTCCCGGTTCAGGGCGTCGACTTGGGCCTGCGTTCCGGGGAAGGCGAAGGTCAGTGCGTTCCCCGGCGGCTGGGACGCGGGTGCTTCGGTCATGTCCAGTGGCTCCTGTTCGTCGGTCGGATCGTTGCGGGACCGGGGTTCGGCGGTCAGACGCCGGAGCCGAAGTCGGTCCAGCCGGCTTCGGTGTTGCCGGCGGGTGCTCCGTGGCTGGGCATGTGCGTCATGCCTGGCCGCAGCGCGAAGAGTTCGGGCTCGCCGGGCTCCTCGTGGGGCAGGCGGAAGACGGTGGCCGCCTCGTCGGCGTCCACGAGGTCGGCGAGGGCCGTCACCGTTCCCGGATCGCTCAGCCACAGTTGCCCCACGGACGAAGTCCGCAGGAACGGGGGGACCTCCTGCCAGTAGGCCTCCGGCTGCCAGTCCCGGTTGACGCCCAGCAGGTTGCCGCAGGCCACTCGGTGTTCCTCCCAGCCCTGCGGGCGGACGACGACCGCCCCGGAGCTCGTCGGCGCGACGGTGTGGCTGATGAGACCGGTCAGGACGTCGGACACCGGGGCCTCGCCCTCGACGGCGACCGAGACCCGCGCCCGGTGCAGCCGCCCGGTGTAACGTCGCGAGGCCGCGTCGTACAGACCGTGTGCCTCCCGGGCGAAGGGGTCGCCCGGCACGGGACTCCCGTACAAGGGGTCGGGTGGTCCCGGCGCCGCGAGGGTCCCGAACACCTGCGCTCTCATCGTCAGGCCCTCGGTGAGTCCGGGCGGAGCGGAGCACGGTTCGAGGCACACGCTGACCACCGTCCGCCGCGGCTCCGCGGCCAGCTGGGTCCATATCCGGTTCCAGGAAGGCTCACGGGCGTCGAATCGGGAGATCGCGGTCGCGACGCGTTCCGCTCCCCAGAGGCGGGTCAATGTCCGGCAGGTGATGCGTTTGCGGATCTCGGCGATCGCGCCCCACCCCGGTACGAACGGGGCGAGCAGACGCGCGATCTCCGCGGTGTCGTCGATCCGGGTTCCCGTCACGTGCGCCGGGAACCGCGCCAGGGTGGGAAGCGCGTCCCGCGCGGCCCGCACCGCGGCTGCCGGGTCGGCGCCGTACACCTGGGCGATGACGACGGTTTCGATCCGTCCGCTCACCGGATCGCTGATGAACCGCAGATCCCAGCGGGCCGTGGTGCGATCCGTCCAGAGAGCCGCGAGCCAGGTCCGCTCGGCGGCGACCCGGTCGGCTCTGCGCCGGGCTTCGGAGAACTCCGGGTAGAGGCCCCCGGGCAGCGGGACGGGACTCAGCGAGAAGGCGACGTAGGCCCAGCTCTCCCCGCTGGGGGCACCGCGCAGCAGAATGCCCTGCGCGTCCTCCGGAGCGGCTTCGGCCATCTGCTCTTCCCTTCCCGGTCCCACCAGGCCCGTCGGCCCTCCCGGGCCCTCCCGTTCCCTCCATGACCGGCCGCCGGCTCGCACCGCGTGTGGCGGTGCGAGCCGGCGAACCGGGGCGCATCACGTCCCGGGGTGCACACCGCCCGCCTGGGGGCCGCCCGTCGGCGGACCCGCCGACGGGATGCCCGTGGGCGGACCCCAGGCGGGCGGCGTGGGGTTGAGGCCCGGCGTCGGCGCGGACCTCGCGTGGTCGGCCCGCACCGGCGGCAGTCCTTGTGGGAAGCCGTAGGTGACGGGCACCACGACCTGGTCCACCGCCGTGGCCAGTCCCTCCCGGCACGCCGCGTGCACCGCCTCCCGCATGGCCCTCACGCCCTCGGTCCGCATCATGATCCGCTCGGGGCTCAGGCGGCCCATGACTGACGCGATCAGGTCGGACACGAACCCGCCGATCAGGGCGTACCCGCGGCGCGAGCGCCACATCTGCCACCCCAGGTAGAGGCTCGTACCGTACGAGAAGACCGAGACGTAGACCTGGCACCGGCCCTCCGAGAGCACCAGGCGACTGCGGACCTGATCCCGGCCCAGTCCGGTGGCGATGACCCGTTCAGCGCGGTCGACGGGGATATGGCGACGCGCGAGCGTACCCCTGATGGAGACGTACGCCGAGTCGAGAGATCCGCTCCGGTCCGCCAGCAGGACCCGCCATTCGGCGATCGGTTCGACCAGGCGCATCCCGAGCAGAGTCACCCAGAAGGCGATGCCCGAGGCGATGTACGCCAGCCCGGCCATGACGGCGAATCCCTCGGCACTGCCTCCGGCAAGGAGGATGAGCCCGAAGAAGAAGAGCGGCAGGAACGCCAGGAACGAGGCGAGGAGGGCGTAGACGAACAGCTGGAGCAGCTGCCGCCAGCTGACCGAGTCGTCGAGATGGGTCTCCACCGGCATGTGCAGCAGATTCTTGTCGAGGTACGCGGCGTTGGCGTCACCTCCTCTCCATCCCGGCAGGCTCGTGTATCCGTTGTCGTTCACATGTCCCCCTGGGCGGTCCCGGATCCGAGGTAACAAGAGTTACCCACCGTAGAGGGATGGTCACACGCCTCCAAAGGTCTCGAACCCGCGACAACCCAACTCCACGGAACGAGTGCGGTCTTGGGCGGGAAGCGTCTAAAGTGGCTTGCTGACGGCCCGGCTCAGCAGGCCCGCGGCCCGCCACCAGCGGGCGGTCCCGTATCGAGCAGTGGGTAGCGAGTTGCCGGCTGTGCCGCGCGAGACGCACGGGCGCCGCTCAGGCCTTCTTCGCCGGTGCAACGCGGTCTCGCGTACGGCCCACGGCCCTGCATCCCATACGTCTCTCGACCGGCACGACGGTGCCACCAGTATCGCGGACCCGAAGACGGACATGGCCGAGCTCACACGGCTGCCGGCCTGAGACAGCCACGAAGGCCAGTCCCCCCGGATCCTCCACCTGGGCGCCCGCCCGGACGGCGCGGCCGGCGCGTGCCTGTCGTCCCTGTCGGGCAGCTTCAACCCCTCGACTTGAGCCCCTCGACGACGCGGCTGGGTCCTCGCATTCCGGACGCGGATCAGCCGAATCGCCGAGCTGCGCACCCACGACAGCAGCGGCTTGAGCCCGGCCTCAAGTCGGCCGTCAACGGCGACCGGGCGCCCGTCCAGTGGTCAGTTCTCCAGTCGCACAGGCATCAGCATCGAAAAGGTGTCCTCGGTGTCGGGCCGGCGGATCGCCAGGGGCGCCGTAGGGGTGCCGAACTCCAGGATCAGCTGGTCCCGGGCTCCGGCGGCGAGGGCATGCAACAGGAACTCGCGGTTGACGGCCACGTGGTCCTGGTCGTCGTCACCGTCTTCGCAGACGGTCACCACGCCGTCGGCCGCCACCTTGAGCACGCTGAGGTCACAGGAAACGCCATCCTGCTCGCGCACCTCGCCTGCACGGACGGGGCCGGTTTCCACCGCCTCCCGGAATGCCGTGACATCGATGAGGGCGCGGTGCCCTGCCGGCAGGCGGACGAGGCGACGGTAATCGGGGAAGTCGTGATCGAGGCACTGGCCCGCCGCCTGACGGTCCCCCGTCTCCAAGGCCACGCGGTCACCGTCCACAGTGAGCTGGACGGATGCGTCGTCGCTCAACAGCGCCCGCATCGCGTCGGCGAGCGGGGACGGAACGATGACCTGCACACGGGGTCCGCCGTGCCCGGTGGTACCGGCTTGTGCGACAGCCATCCGGTACCGGTCGGTGGCCACGACATGGAGCGCCTCACCCTCGATGTCGAACAGGACACCGCCGAGCATCGGCAGCGCCGGGTCGGCACTGGCGGCGAAGCGGACCGCGTCCAACGCGGCGGCCAGCTCAGGCGCGGAGACAGCCAGCCGGACGGTGGCGGTGCGGAGCATGGTCATGGGATTCTCCCTGCGTTCGAGTAGCGCTCGGAGCGTGGAGAACTCACCGCGGGCATCGGACAGCCCCAGTTCAAGACGGCGCAGATGTGCCTGAAGCAGCTTCCGCACCAGGTCGGTGTCCGCACTGGACCAGCCGGCCAGTACCAGCCGGATGTCCGCCAACGGCATACCCGCCCGGCGCAGCCGGGCCAACAACCGGGACTCTTCAAGCTGCTCGGGGCCGTACCAGCGATAGCCACTCACCGGATCCACCCAGGCCGGGACCAGCACGCCGGCACGGTCGTAGAACCGCAGGGCGCTCACGCTCAGGCCACTGTCCCCGGCCATCTCACCAATACTGCGCATCTCGCTCTCCACATCCGGAACTCTGAGCCCTCCACCAAGTCGAGGGTCAACAGCCGACCGACTCGAACGCCGAACACCGTGCGGGCGCAGAAGCAAGACCGGCCGACGGAGGTCGAACGGGACAAACGGTTCGTGCCGAGCACGGCACCCGGTTCGTGCGCGCCCCGCTGCTTCAGAAGGAGGCCACCAGACCCATCACGCCAGGAGCATGCGCCAGCGGTCGGCCGACTCCATCATGTCCTCGATGACTCGCTCCAGGAACGTCCCCACCCTGGCCGGCCGCTGCCCCACGGGTGTGTCCAGCCCGAGCGTCTCGGCCGCCGCCATCGCGGCCTGCGCCGACTCGGGCGTCTGCCGCGAGCTGATCACTGAAGTTCGCTGAAGCGTTCGGTTGCCCGGGTGCGTCCGGCGACGATGATGGTGTC
The DNA here is from genome assembly GCF_037201975.1 of Streptomyces sp. TG1A-60. NCBI lineage: Bacteria > Bacillati > Actinomycetota > Actinomycetes > Kitasatosporales > Streptomycetaceae > Streptomyces > Streptomyces sp. TG1A-60. The sequence goes on from NZ_CP147520.1 coordinate 3,858,689, forward strand.
GTCCGCTTCCACGACGGTTTCGGCGGTGGCGTAGGTGAAGCCTTCGCCGGGGCGTTTGATGGCGACGACGGTGATGCCGTGGCGGGAGCGGACGGCGCTGCTGGACAGGGGGAGGCCGATGATGTCGGCGGGCGGGTTGGTTTTGACCATGGCGAAGTCGTCCTCGAATTCGATGTAGTCGAGCATGCGGCCCCGTACGAGGTGGGCGACGCGCTGGCCCATGTCGTGCTCGGGGTAGACGACGTGGGGGACGCCCAGCTGGGTGAGGATGCGGCCGTGGGCTTCGCTGATGGCCTTGGCCCAGACGTTCTCGATGCCGAAGGAGATCAGCAGCGAGGCGGTGAGGATGCTGGCTTCGAGGTCGGTCCCGATGGCGACGACGGCGCGGTCGAACTCGTGGACACCCAGCTGGCGCAGGGCGTCCTCCTTGGTGGAGTCGGCCCGCACGGCGTGGGTGAGGGAGCCGGAGAGGGCCTGGACGACTTCGGCGTTCTCGTCGATGCCGAGCACTTCGGTGTCCTCGTCGACGAGTTCCAGGGCCAGGGCGCGGCCGAAGCGGCCCAGGCCGATGACGACGACGGAGCCCTGCGGGGCCGTGCGCCGTTTCCTGGGGGTGGTCTTCCTAGCCAATGACGGGTCGCTCCTCGGGAAGGTCGTACAGGCGGACGCGGGCGCGCAGGGCGAGCGCGGAGGCGACGGTGATGGGGCCGAGCCGGCCGATGAACATCAACGCGATCAGCAGCAGCTGCAGACCGGGGTGCAGGTCGGCGGTGATGCCGGTGGACAGGCCGACGGTGGCGAAGGCGGACGTGACCTCGAACAGCGACTGGTCCAGGCTGTGGTCGGAGAAGACCATGAAGGCCACGGTGGTGATGGCGACGGCGGCCACGGACAGCAGCACCACGGTCAGGGCCTGACGCTGGAGGTCGCCGTGCAGACGGCGGTGGAAGATGTTGACCGCGCCCTCACCGCGGATCTCGGCGTATATGACGAAGAACAGCACGGCGAAGGTGGTGACCTTGATACCGCCGGCGGTGCCGGCGCTGGCCCCGCCGACGAACATCAGCACGTCCGTGCCCAGCCAGCTCGCGGGGTTCATCTGGGATGTGTCGATGCTGTTGAACCCGGCGGTGCGCGGCATGACGCCCTGGAAGAACCCGGCCAGCAGTTTCCCCGGTGTGTCCAGGGGGCCCAGGGTGGCGGGGTTGGACCATTCGATCGCGGTGATGAAGGCGCTGCCTCCGAGAAGGAAGATCCCGGTGGCCCACAGCACGATCTTGGTGTGCAGGGACCAGCCGCGCGGCTTGCGGAACCGGCGGCGCAGCTCGAACAGCACGGGGAAGCCCAGTCCGCCCGCGATGACCGCCAGCGCGACGGGCAGGCAGATCCACGGATCGGTGACGAAGCCCATCAGGCTGTCCGAGTAGAGGGCGAATCCGGCGTTGTTGAACGCGGAGATGGCGTGGAAGACGCCCAGCCACAGCGCGCGCGGCCAGGACTCGTCGTAGGCGGTGGCGAACCGCACGGCCAGCACCAGCGCGGTGACCGCCTCCAGCAGCAGGCTGACCTTGACCACACCGGTCACGACCGCGCGGACATCGCCCAGCCCCAGGGTCTTGGTCTCCGCGGCGGCCGTCATGCGCGCCTTCAGGCCGATGCGGTGGGAGACCAGCAGGACCAGCAGGGAGGCGAAGGTCATGATGCCGAAGCCGCCGACCTGGATGAGCGCCAGGATCACCGCCTGCCCGAAGCCGCTCCAGTAGCCGGGGGTGTCCACCACGACCAGACCGGTCACACACACCGCGGAGGTGGAAGTGAACAGCGCCTCCAGCACGCCGGCACCGCCCGGTCCCGTCTTGGCCACCGGCAGCATCAGCAGACCGGTCCCGATCGCGATCGCCGTGGCGAAACCCGCCACGACCACCTGCGCCGGATGCCGAAGACGCGGCCACCGCCGCGTCACCACAACAAGCCCTCCGCCCAGCGGACAGGCACCACGATTGTTCGCACCCGGAGACGATAGACGCCTTTCACACCGTTCTCGGCGTCAGGCCCTGCCCCCCATGCGCGCGCAGCTCCAGAGCTGCGGCAAACGCCGTCGACACCATGGCACCCAGGCGAGTTCGGGGCTCATCCGGACCGGGCTTCCGCAGAGTTGGACTGTGCGGCTCCGTCATGCGGGCCACCGCCTCGGGCGGCGCGGGGAGTGCTGCGCACGGGCGGCCGTCGGCCATCGTGCCGCACGTCCGAGTACCGCGCAGTGCCTCGGATACGGGCGCGTACCGTACTCGGAACGTCCACATCCTGAGATCGACAGCTCCGAACCACCCACATCGGGCTACGCGAGGACTAAACTGCCTACAGACGTCCCAGACCCCGGCGGCACGCTGTTGCTGAACGCAGATGGCTGCGGGGTGCGGACGCTTCGTCTGCCACCCGGCGCCTCCCTGGAGGGAACCGGGTGGGTCCTCTGTCCTGCTGCGCAGGCTGTCGGACCGGCCGTGGCTCTGCCTCCGCCGAACATACGCCCCTGCCGGGAGCGCGCCCCGGGGAGCCGGGACTCCGACACCACGGCGCCCGCTGCCGGAAGGTCTTCCGAACCGAGGCATCATGCCCCTGCCACAGCTCACCGTCTACCGCCACGACCGCGGGACACGGGCTCTGATCACCCTGGCCGGTGAGATCGACGTCGAATCCGCGCCGTTGGTGCGCGTGTCCCTGGCGCGGTGCCTGCGGGACGGTATCCGCGCCATCGACGTCGACCTCACCCCCGTCGCCTTCTGCGACTGCAGCGGACTCAACGCGTTCCTCCACGCCGCACAACAGACCATCGAGATCGGCGGGACCCTGCGCCTGCACCACCCGCCGGCGACGCTGGCTCGGATTCTCGACATCGCCGGCTGCGGGTTCCTCCTCCTCGGCCTTCCGTACGACCTGCCACCTCCTGTCGAAGACACCCCGGCCACACCCGCTCCAGCCCCGCCGCACGGGTCGGTCCAGTGGGTGCCCGTTCTCTCGGGTGATGTGCGATGACGGCCGAAGCCGGACGGGGACAGTCACGGAAGCCGGGGGACGGCGCGCCCTCCGCCATGGCTCCGGTGCGGTTGCGTCGGCTGAACCGCTGGCTGGTGGAGGGCATGCGTGAGGACCTGGCGGATCTGTATGTGGAGTCCCGCGTAACGGCGCCGGGTGACGGGTACCGCCGTCCCGACCGCCGGCACTTCCTGGACCGTCTCACCACGGACATGCGCCGGCCGGGATTCGGCGTGGTGATCGCCGAGAGGGACGGACTGGTGGGATGCGCCTTCGGATTCCCGGTACGCGGCGACGGTTCCTGGTGGTTCGGCTTCGACGGAGCGTTGCCGCGCGGCGTCGGGCAACTCACGGTGTCCGGCGGCGTCTTCGCGTTCGGTGACATCCTGATCCGGCCGCACCCGCAGGACCGGGGCCTCGCCCGTCGTCTGCAGAAGCGGCTGCTGACCGACCACCAGGCATCACTCGGCGCCACGTTGGTGGACCGGGCCGATCGTGCGACCTCCGCCGAGCTCCGCTCCTGGGGGTGGCTGGACATCGGAGCTCTTCGCAGGTTACTGGGCACCACCACGTTCCGCGCGCTGGTTCTTCCCGTCGGGGAACGCACCACGGCGAGACTGGAGGGCATTAACGCGATGCCTGGAGGCGGTGGCCCGGGTGGGCCCTGACAGCCGGTCGACCCGCATTCGGATGCTGGTGGCCGAGCAGGCGGCCCGACGAGGTGCCCGGGTCGGTGTGGTGGACGTGTGCACCGCGGCCGTGGCCGCGCTGCCGGTCTGCGGGGCCGGGCTGTCGGCCATGTCCAAGGGCGCGCCGAGCCACCCGCTGTGCAGCACCGACGACGTCAGCGAGCAGTTGGAAGAGCTCCAGCTCACGCTGGGCGAGGGGCCCTGTGTGGACGCCTTCCTGCATGGCTCGGCCGTCCTGGTACCCGATCTGCTCGCCCGTGACGAGCAGGACCGTTGGATGGTGTTCGCCGAGGCGGCCCTGGAAGCCGGGGCGCGCGCGGTGTTCGCGCTCCCTCTGCAGATGGGGGCGATCAGCGCGGGAGTTCTGGACCTGTACGCCCACGTTCCGGTCCGGTTGAACGCGGCTGAACTGGCAGACGCGTTGGCGTTCGCCGATCTCGCGACTCTGGTGCTGCTCGACGCGCGCATCGACGAGACGGGCGGGCCGCGCGGTGAGCCCGTCGAGGACCTGGGCGCGTACCGGGCGGAGATCGACCAGGCCGGCGGCATCCTGACCGTCCAGCTCGGCGTCGGCATCGAAGAAGCCACCGTCCGGCTTCGTGCCTACGCCTATGCGCAGGGACGCCGACTCGCCGACGTGGCCGCGGACGTGGTGGCCCGTCGGCTCCGTTTCCCAACGGACGCGGAGACGGACCAGCCCGATGAGGAAACCTGACCGATCGGTGCCGACCGCGCAGCGTCCCGTACTTCCCGCCCCTTCGGGCAGGGACTAGTCTCAATCGAGGGTGCCCACGATGGATCAACAGCTTCTGGCCAAGACCTTCGTCGAGCTGGCCGACAACCTGGTCGCCGACTTCGACCTCATCGACTTCCTGCGCCTGCTGACCGACCGCTGCGTCGGCATGCTCGACGCGAGCGCCGCCGGGGTGCTGCTCGCCGACCGGGACGGCAGACTCCGCGTCATGGCCGCCTCCGACGAACAGGTGCGCCTGCTGGAGCTCTTCCAGCTCCAGAACGACGAAGGCCCCTGCCTCGACTGCTTCCGCACCGGCGCACCGGTGATCATCCACGACCTGACCCGGGAGGTCGATCGCTGGCCACGCTTCGTCACCGCGGCACACCGCAGCGGATTCGGGGCCGTCCAGGCCCTGCCCATGCGCCTGCGGGACGAGACCGTGGGCGCCCTGAACCTCTTCCGCGCCGCGCCCGGCCCCTTCGACCCGCCCGCCACGCTCATCGCTCAGGCGCTGGCCGACGTCGCCACCATCAGCCTGCTGCAACAACGCACCGCCCACCGCGGCACGGTGCTCAACGAACAGCTGCAGACGGCGCTGAACAGCCGGGTGCTGATCGAACAGGCCAAGGGGAAGCTCGCCGAGCGCCAGGGCATCGACATGGAGCAGGCGTTCAGCGCGCTGCGCGGCTACGCCCGCGCCCACAACCGGCGCCTGGCCGACGTGGCCCGCGCCTTCATCGACGACTCCGAACCCCTCGCCGGCCTGGGGTCTTGACCCACGCCCCGACTCTGCTGCGCAATTCTGAGGCGGCTCCGATGCGCGGACCGCGACCTGCGACTACGCGGTGGCCGTCGCGGCTCTTCCTGCCGGTCCCTGCCGCCCGGCCGAATTACGCAGCAGAGTCCGCCTGGGCGAAAGACCGCTACCGCTCTGCGCCGTCCTCGATCAGACGGCGGTCGCAAGGCCGCCTGCCCGATTCCGGCCGATCATGACGAACGTAGAGACAACGTGGAGGCGAAGATCGCCTCCAGGGACACGACGTGCGTCAACGTGGGCCAGGAGCCGGCCTCGACGAACAGTGTCCGGAGCACGACGCCCGACCCGGCCGGCTCCCGGACCGTCCCGCTCGGCGTCGCGGTGCCGCGACACCGCCACCCGCGCGGGCGCAGCGGTGGCCGCCGCGGGTGCAGCCGCGGCGGCAGGTGATCCACTCCACGTCGCCCGGCCTTCACCGGCTCGCCGGTACAGCCTGTGGCGGCACGAGAGCCGGTTCCCCCTGAGGTGGCGCCTCAGCCTCCCTGGCGTGTGTCCAACGTCCGGTGCGCCGCCACAGCTGCCCCAGCGACCGGTAGAAGCGGTCCGGCACGAACACGGCGTCCGCGATGATCATCGCACCGGAGAAGAGGGGCAGCCCCATGAGGACGGCGATGCCCAGGTGCATGCCCAGCAGCATGGTCAGGACCGGGTACTTGAGCCGTCCGAACAGGACGAACGGGAAGGCGACCTGCAGGAGCACGGTCAGGTAGCAGGCGATGGCGGTCAGTACCTCGTGCTCGGCCGCCGCGAGGGAGAGTGCGGGCCAGGGCCGGAACAGGTCGAGGTTCAGGACGTAGTGCAGGGCGGTGCCGTTGCCCCAGGTGGCGCCCTGCACCTTGTAGAGGCCCGCGGCCCCGTAGAGGAAGCAGACCTGGGCCGCGATGACGAACATGCCGCAGTTGTGGAGTACGGCCGTCAAGGTCCGGCGAGAGGTGCCTGGTTGACGCCGGAGCTCGCCTGCTACCGAGCCTGCCCAGGTACTTTCCCCCTTTTCCACGGAGGCTTGGCGACGGGCTCTGCGCGCATCCAGGGACCAGCGCCGGCCGCACGCGGTGAGGACGAGGTAGACGGCCATCAGGAGGATGAGGTTGTCCCCTCCGTCGGTCATGAAGATCGCCCTGGCGTGGAACGACGCCACCACGACCGCGAACAGGACGGACACCACTCGGGTCCGCCAGCCCAGCATGAACAACGCGGACGTGACGAGAGCTGCCGCGTAACAGACCTCGAAGTACACCCGGCTGTCGGACAGGGTGAGGATGCTGACCCAGCCCGTCTGGCCGAACAGCTGCCTCGCCAGCTCGGGCGTCCACGGTGAACCAGGACCCCAGATCTCGTCGCGGTGCGGAAACTCGCGCAGCAGGAAGACGAGATAGAGCAGCCCGTACCCGATCCGCAGGACGGCCGCGGCGTACAGCGAGACCGGCCGCTCGGTCAGGACGGTGAGCAGCGCGCCGATCTGCTCCGTCACACGGCGCGACGTGCCTGCGTCCGCCGGCTCGGGAGCACCCCGGTACCGTGTCCGTGCCTGCTCAGTTTCCATGGGAGGCCACCTTCCACCAGGGCAGATACCGCGTTTGGGCAGCCTTCCGCACCGCGGCGGACGCGTCGGGGCCACTCGCCGCGGCAGGGCGGGCGATGGGCACGGTGATCACCCGCAGCTGGACGGACTCGAAGGTGCCGCCGCGGTGGTCGGCGATGCGATCCGCCGCGATGTTGGTCAGGTACCGCTGCGCCATCAGCGCCCGCTCCGAGTGAGGCTGGTCGTCGCCGCCATGGGTTTCGAGGTAGGAGCTCCATGCCCGCCGCAGCATGTTCTGCGCCGTATGGCTCGGGAAGGCGTTGTGCTTCACCGCCGAGTCGTCGACGGCCGTCAGATCGAACCAGCCGCTCACCTGCTCGGTGCCGTCCGGGGCGGTGTGCAGGGTCCTCGCCGAGATCTGCCGGTTGACCGACTCCGGATCCGGTGCGAAGAGTCTCCAGTTCTGCTCGAACAAGGGGAAGATCCACGCACTGACCTGCCGGCTGTACTGCTGGGAGAGAGGGTTGGGGGGCGCCACGTGCAGGAACACGAGGAGGACGTGGACCAGGGCCGTCGCCAGACACAGGACCACGGCGGCGCTCGTCCCCGCCCTCAGGATCAGGAGGACGGGCCGAGGCTGCGAAGGGTCTTGGAGCGCGGGGGTCTCCCCTCCCGGGTCCCTCTCCCTTGTCGGCTCGGGCCCAACGAGCCCTTCCCTCCTGGCTTGTCTCACTGCTTCTCCTGTGATGTCGACGGTGGCGCGCGACGGAGTTGCCCCGATCCGGCGCGCGCCACTGGTCCCGGTTGCTCACGTGGAGCTAGTACTTCTCGTGGTGATCCTCGTGACCGCTGCCGTAGCCCTCGGGCTTCCCACCGTGGCCGTGACCACCGGGCTTCCCACCGTGGCCGTGACCACCGGGCTTCCCACCGTGGCCGTGACCACCGGGCTTCCCACCGTGATCGTGGCCGTTTCCACCGATCGCGCCACCGGTCACGCCACCGGTCGTGCCACCGGTCGTGCCACCGGTCGTGCCGCCTGTGGTTCCACCGGTCGTCAGGACGCCACCGAGAAGGCCGCCCAGGAGACCACCGGTACCACCACCCGTCGGCACGCCGCCGATGACGCCGACCGTGGTGCCCCCTGTGGTCTCACCGGTCGTAGCACCGGCGACCACACCGCCCGTGACCAGACCACCGGTCGTGCCATTGGTCGTGCCACCCGTGGTGTCGGCGGCACACGTACCCCGGTTGATCGTGTTGGTGTCAAGCGTCACGGCGCCGGTGCGGGCCAGCGCGCGGCCGTCGATGGTCGCTTCCGTGGTGACACTGATCGAGGTCATGGCCATGATGGTGCCCACGAAGGTGGAGTCGGTACCGAGCGTGGCCGAACTGCCGACCTGCCAGTACACGTTGCACGGCGAGGCACCGTTGATGAGGCTCACCTCGCTGCCGGTCGCCGTCGTCAGACCCGAACCGACCTGGAACACCCAGACGGCGTTGGGGTCGCCCTGGGCGTCCAGGGTGAGGGTGCCGGTGAGACCGAGAGTGGAGGACGCGGTGTAGACGCCCGGTACCAGCGTCAGGCCACCGGCGTCCGGGGGAAGCGCGGCATCGGTGGCCTGCCCGGCCGCGTTGTCGTACGCCGCGGCCAAATCGGTCTTGGCCTGCTCCGCGACCGAGTCCGCGGAGTGCTGGGTGCCGAGCACCAGGCCCGGCGGGAAGCCGGAGATGGCCGTCCCCGGGTGCACTCCGAGATCCCCGGTGATCACCGAGGGACCGGTGTTGGTGACCGCGGAACCGGCCAGTACCGCGAAGCTGGCCGCCGTGCCCAGGGGCACGGGTGTGGCAATGGCGTTTGCCCGTGTCGGCGTCATCGCGAGGACGACAGCGGCGATCACGACGGCGGTTACCGCCGAGATCCAGACCGACATGGTTCGTCGTAGAGGTGCGTCAGGGATATTCAGCGTCATAGAGGGGCCAACTCCTTGGTACGGGTGGTCTTGGCGGTTCCCGGTCGTGCAGAATCATCTGTTTCTGGCGTTGGCATATTACTGAGGAGTGTGCCGGTCGACGTTTTCCGCGCACCGCTTCCCTGGAATCGACGAATGGACCGCGAAATACATAGGGATAATTAATAGGCCAGGTGGTCCTGAAATCAGAAGTATCGCCGGAGACGACATTCCGACACGGTCGGCGGAACGGAGGACCACCGCCGGAAGATCGCACGCTCCCATGGAGGGCGGCCACTCCTCCCAGTGACACCCGAGGCGGGGTGACTTCATGATCTTGATATTCGCGACGAGGATCCGGCCCACCGCCTGGGCTTATCCGATGGGCGAGGACCTGATCACCGCTATCCGGCCACGGGCGACACACCCAGCACGGGCCAACCGGCACACCATGGCATCCGGTGCGTGGCAGGCCGCGGGAAGAGCGTTTTCGAGGCGTCGCCCGGGACATGTCCGAGATACGCCGTCCGCAGTACCATTGACCGTGGGTTGGTTCACTCTCACGTGCAACCGCCCGAAAGGGCGACTCCGGCGTGTTTGCGCCGGAGTCGTTGTCGCCGCCGTCGGCGATACAGGGAAATGATCGCCTGCCTCCTGTTCACCTGGCCTCCTCGCGCCGCACCACAAACGCACCTCATCGAGGCGGGAACAGCGGGAATCACGGGTGAAAGCAGCCGCGCCGGACGAGGGCTCCGGCCCAGCCGTTCGCCCGGGCATGCGCCAGGGCCGGCCCCACATGACCGCGGCTTCCTGAGCTGAGAGCGCGAGTTCGATTCTCGTCACCCGCTCCAGTGGAGAGAGCCCCGGACCGTGGTCCGGGGCTCCTTTGTCGTCAGCGAGTCTGCGCCCACAGCGCCAGGAGACCCACTACGGCCGTGCCCGCTCCGTAGCACGCGCCCCGGAGGAACTGGTCGGCCGCGATGCGCCGGCGCCGTGAGATCCACCGCGCGACATCGCGCGTCGCCCGGCCGCAGCGCACCCCCGTGGCGGACAGCCGTCGTCCGATGGCCCCCCATCGGCCCGGGGGTGTCGCTTTCTCCGTGGAGCACCCTGACCGGGCGCACCGTACTTTCATGGCGGTTGCACCTGCCTTCCTCGGCGTTGTGGTTTTCTCCGGACAGCCGGGTGTGCTCGCTCGGGCCGCGCCGGCCCGAGTGGCTGCGATCGGCGTTCCACGGGGCCGCGCGGGAGAGCGCGGATCACCGTCCGGCAAGGGCCGGGAGCGGGTGGACAGCCTGCGCGGGGCGGAGCAGACGGAAGGTGACCCGGCCGTCGGCGTCGACGCGGGCGCCGTGCACGGCGGGTTCGGGCAGGCTGTTGTAGTGGAAGGGCGTGGAGAAGTAGTAGGCGCCGGTGTCCGGGACGACGACGAGGTCGCCGGCGTCGAGGAGGGGCAGCGCACGGTCGCGTGCCAGCAGGTCACCGGCGAAACAGCACGGGCCCGCGATGTCCTGCGGCACGGGTCGGCCGTGCTTGGCCCGGCCGCGGGGGTCGTGTGCCTCGATCCGCAGGGGCCATGTGTCGGGGGCGAACACGGTCCGCGTGGCGACCTGCGCGCCGGCGTGGGTGATCGCGATGGGACGCCCGCCGACGGTCTTGGTGTACTCGACGTACGCGGCGGTGAACCCGTTCTTGGCCAGCACGGAGCGGCCGAACTCGGTGACGATCTCGTACTCGCCCGAGAACAGGGCCGGCGTGTGCTCGCGCAGGTGGTCCACGTAGGCGTCGAAGCCGGGCGTCGGCTACCACTCATCGTGCACCCTCCCTGAGCCGGGGTCTCGCCGCCCACGGCTGCCGTGGGGCGGGCCATCAGACTCCCGCCGGAGCGCTGCGGGTGTCTTCGTCGGGCGTCCCGGTGTTCGGCCGCGCGGTTCTCACCCTGGAGCGAAACCGCGGACGGGACACGGCCGCCCTTGTGCCCGGGCACGAAGGAGCCGCCCCTTCTTCGTGGCGCCGCCCGAGGGCTCACGTCTCCCGGCCGCCGTCGAGAAGGCGCAGTTGCAGCTGGGCGAGGAGCCGGGCGTCCGTACTGCCGAGGTCGAGCCCGGACACCTCGGTGAGTCGGCTGATCCGGTGCCGCAGGCTGTTCGCGTGCACACCCAGCGCGCGTGCGGTGTCCGGCACGTGGCCGAAGTGGTCGAGGTACGCCCGCAGGGTCTGCACCATGGTGCCCCCGCCCTGCCGGGCGTCGAACGCCACCAGGCGTGCCACCGGTGTCTCCGGTGCCAGGGCCGACCCCGTCAGCGTGTCCAGCATCTGGTTCAGGGCGATCGTCTCGGCCACCTCGCTCGCGAAGGCGACGGTGCGGTGTTCTCCCGTCGAGAGCAGGGCCCTCAGTGCCAGGTCCGCCGACCGGCGGGACCCGGGCAGGTCCGCCAGGGTCTCGACCACCGTGCCCAGACCGATTCTCGCTTCCGGCCCGAACACGTCGGCCACCTGCCGGACCAGTGACTTCCCCAGACGTGCGACCGGCGCGCCGCGTCACGCTGAGTGTACGAGGAGTAACGGAAATGCCGCGAGAGCGAGCACGGAGGTCGGTCTGCCGCCCCCTGCGCCGAGGCCGTCGACATCGCGTCCTCCCGTCCCCGGAGGGGCTTCGCCGGGCAGCCGCCCACGGGACCGTGCGTCGGTGTGGCGCGACGGCCCGATCGACGACGCACACGCCTCTCCACCGAGCAAGCGGTGCACAACCCTGTACGACGGTGCGATACAGCGCGTCGGCCCGGCGCCGGACGCGGTCGCCTCAGACCTGGAGACGACAGAGAAGGCGCCGTTGAACGCAGTGTGGGAACCGGGCGCCGAGAGAGGTCGGCCGAGCCGTGGTGGGCCGCTGTGGCGGCGATGACGGATGAACGGCTAACCCGCCGCAGCGGGTCGCACTCCCCTCCGGCCCCGGCGCCACCCGACCGGCCGTTCCGCCGGGCACCTCGCCCCACACGAGGACCAACTACACGGTCACGCCTTCCGCGGCATCCGAGCGGGCCGCTCCCCCGACCCCCGGACGATGAGGCGGGTGGGGACCGTGATGGTGCGGGCGCGCGAGCGGTCCCCGTCCAGGCGGGCCAGAGCGGTGTTCGCCGCGGTTGTGCCGATCTCCTCGGGGTTCTGGGCGACGACGGTCAGGGCGGGTTCGAGGGCTTCCGCGAGGGCCACGTCGTCGAAGGCGACGACCGCCACGTCCTTGCGGCCGGTGCGGGCGAGTTCGGTGACGATGCCCAGCGCGACGATGTTGTTGCCGGCGAACAGGGCGGTGGGGGGATCGGCCAGGCCCAGGAGTTGGGAGGTGGCGGTGGAGGCACCGTGCTGGTCGTGGGCGTTGGTGATCAGGGAGCGGTCGGCGGGGAGGCCTGCTTCCTGGAGGGCGGAGCGGTAGCCGGCCAGGCGCTCGCGGCGAGTGTAGAGCTTGGTGGGGAGGTCGCCGATGAAGCCGATGCGCCGGTGGCCGTGGGCGATCAGATGGGCCACTCCGTCGTGGGCGCCCGTGCGGTTGGTGCTGACGACGTTGTCCGTGGCCAAACCCGATCCCGGGCGGTCGAGGAAGACGACGGGCAGGCCGGCGGCGCGGGGGGACTTGAGGTGGGAGTGGTCGGCGCCGACGGACGGCACGACCATCAGGACGCTGATGCGGCGGGCGAGGAACTTGTCCGTCAGTGCGCGTTCGCGGTCGGGGTCATCGGCGGAGGAGCCCATGAGCAGGGTCAGGCCGCGGTCGCGGACGGTGTCCTCGATGCTGCTGGCCACGGCTCCGAAGAAGGGGTTGCCGAGGTCGGGGATGACCAGTCCGACGGTGGTGTCGGGTCCGCCGACGCGGATGTTGCGGGCCATGAGGTTCGGCTGGAAGCCGAGCTTGGCCACGGCGGCCAGGACCTGTTGCCGGGTCCGGGCCGAGGCGGGTCCGTCCTCGTTGAGGACGCGGGAGACGGTTTTGGCGCTGACGCCCACTTCTCGGGCGACGTCGGCCAGGGTGGGGCGGCGGTTCGCTGCCATGGGGGAAACGGTCTCCTGTGCTCGTCACTCACGGGTTCCGGCCACGGCCTGGGCCGGAACCCGTGAGTGCTTCAGTCGTACGTCAGTTGGCCTGAACTCCCGCGGCCTTCGCTGCCTCGGAATCCGCCACGACGGTACCTCCGGCCTCGTCCACGGTGAGCGCACCGGTCATGATGGCGACGACCTCCGCCATGGAGTGGTCGGCGGGCTTGATCACGGCGGCGCGCCTGCCCAGCCGGTGGACGTGGATCCGGTCGGCGATCTCGAAGACGTGCGGCATGTTGTGGCTGATCAGGACGACCGGCATGCCCTTGTCCCGGACGCGGCGGATGAGGTCGAGGACCTGACCGGACTCCTTGACGCCGAGGGCGGCGGTGGGCTCGTCCATGACGACGACGCTGCGCGCCCAGGCGACGGAACGGGCGACGGCGACGGCCTGCCGCTGACCGCCGGAGAGGGTCTCGACCGCCTGGGTCAGCGAGCGCAGGCCGATCTTCAGGTCGGCCATGTGCTCGGCGGCCTCCTCGCGCATGCGCTTCTTGTCGAGCATGCGGAAGACACTGCCGAGGACTCCGGGGCGGCGCAGCTCGCGTCCGAGGAACATGTTCGAGGCGATGTCCATGGAGGCGGCCACGGCGAGGTCCTGATAGACCGTCTCGATGCCGTGGGCGCGGGCGCTCTGCGGCCCGGAGAAGGTGATGGGCTCGCCGTTGAGGCGTATCTCGCCCGCGTCGGGGGTCACCGCGCCGGTGAGGGCCTTGATCAGGCTGGTCTTGCCGGCGCCGTTGTCGCCGATGACGGCGAGGACCTCGCCGGGCAGCAGGTCGAAGTCGGCGCCGTCGATGGCGGTGACATGGCCGTAGCGCTTGACCAGACCGCGGGCCTGCAGCACGGGGGTGGGGGAGGTGGCGGTCATCGGGCCTTCTTCCGGGAGAGCTGGTCGACGGTCACCGCGAGGATCACCAGGACGCCGGTGATCAGGGTCTGGTAGATGGAGGCGACGCCCATCAGCTGCAAGCCGTTGCGGAAGACGCCGACGATGAGAACGCCGATGAAGGTGCCCAGGACCGAACCGCGTCCGCCGAAGAGGCTGGTGCCGCCGAGGACCACGGCCGTGATGCTGTCGAGGTTGTCGGTCTGGCCCGCCTGGGGGTCGCCGACTCCGGTGCGGGAGATGAGCAGCAGCGCGGCGATGCCGTAGATGACGCCGGCCACGGTGTAGACGCCGATGGTCAGGCGGGAGGTGCGGATGCCGTTCAGCCGGGCCGCTTCCGGGCTGTTGCCCAGTGCGTAGACGTGCCGGCCCCAGCCGGTGTTGCTCAGCGCGTAGGCGAGGAGGAGGAACAGGGCGATGGTGACCAGGGAACCGTAGGTGATGTCGGTGCCGCCGAGCGGGAAGGTCTGCCCGAGGGCCGTCAGCGGGCCCGGCAGGTTGGTGACCGTCTGCTCCTCGGAGTAGATGTGGGTCAGCGCGAACGCCACGTTGAGCATGCCGAGGGTGACGATGAACGGCGGCAGCGGGATCTTCTGCACCAGCAGCCCGTTGAGCAGCGCGAAGCCGCCGCAGACGACCAGCCCCAGGGCGATGGCGGCAAGCGGGGGCAGGGTGCCCTCGGCGGCCATCTTGGCGATCACGATGCTGCCGAACGCCATCACGGCACCGCACGACAGGTCGATGCCCGCCGTGAGGATGATCAGGGTCTGCCCGATGGCGAGGGTGCCGACGACCATCACCTGCTGCACGATCAGCGAGAAGTTGCCGCCCGTGAGGAACTGGTCGGTCGAGAGGGAGAAGAAGGCACAGGCCAGGAGGAGTGCGACCAGCGGGCCGGTGGTCGGTGCCGTGAGCAGTCGGCGGGCCGTGGTCGGTGCCTTGAGTTCGGCGTACGGCGAGGACGTGCCCGGGGGCGTGGTCGTGGCTGTCATCGGGGCCTTCCTTCGTGGATACCCCGGCCTTCAGGCCGGGGAGGAAGCGAAGCTCCTGAGGAGCAGGGCAGGAAGAGCCGGTTCGCCGTCAGGGCGGACCGGCGTCCACCGGCAAGCGTCGTTGCCCGCCCCGGTCGTGGGCCGTGGGCGGACAACAGGACAGGCGGGCGGCCGTCCCCCGGTCAGGGAGGAAGGGACGGCCGCCCCGCTGAAGGGGGAGGCGAAGCCGTATGAGGGGAGAGGCGGAGTCGTACGGGCCTCGGGGGCGGCCGAGGGCGGCCCCTTCGGACCTGGCCGGGGTCGCGGGGTCCGGCCCTCACTCCCCCACCGCCTTGACGGCGCCCCGAAGCCGTGGGGCTCCAGCGGAGCTGTCGTCGGTCGCCGGCACTTCGCGTCGACTCCCCTCCCCCGCCCTGCGGCTGCACGCTCCCGCACTCCCGGCTTCGCCGGAGCGGGGCCCTCATCGCCCCGCTCGGTCAGGCGGCAGGGCGCCGTCGATCGGTCCCGCCCGGTCCGAAGGGCAGGCCCTAGCCCCAGCAGTTCTCCAGGCCGTAGACGGTGTCCTTGGAGGTGATGCCGTCCTGGGCCTTGTCGGTGATCAGGGTGACGCCGGTGTCGGTGTAACCGGACGCCTTCTCGCCGTCCTTGGCGTACGTCACCACGGCCTTGACGCCCTCGGCGGCCATCTTCAGCGGGTACTGCTGCGAGGTGGCGGCGATCTTGCCGTCCTTGACCGCCTCGGTCCCGGTGCAGCCGCCGTCGACGGAGACGATCAGCACGTCCTTCTCCCGGCCCTTGGCCTTGAGCGCGGTGTACGCGCCCAGCGCGGCCGGCTCGTTGATGGTGTAGACGACGTTGATGTCCGGCTCCTTCTGGAGGCAGTTCTCCATCGCCGTCTGGCCCTTGGCCTGGTCGCCGCCGGTGTCCTGGGAGCAGACGACGGAGGGGTCGCCCTCCTCGATGCCGAAGCCCTTGAGGAAGCCGTTGTGCCGCTGGACGCCGACGGACACTCCCGGCGCGAGGTCGAGGGTGGCTATCTTGGCGGCCTTGCCGCCCATGGCGGCCTTGGCGTACTCGCCGATCAGTTCGCCGGCCTTGAGGTTGTCGGTGGCGAAGAGGGCGTCGACCGCGCTCTCCGGGTCGGTCGGGGTGTCCAGGGCGATGACCAGGACGCCCTTGGCCTTGGCCTTCTCGATCGCGGGCACGATGGCCTTGGAGTCGCTCGGGGTGATCAGGATGCCCTTCGCGCCGGAGGCGACCATGTTCTCGATGGCCGTGACCTGACCGGCGTTGTCGCCGTCGAACTTGCCGGCCGCCGTCATCAGTTTGACGCCCTCGGCCTCCGCGGCCTTCTCGGCGCCCTCCTTCATCTTCACGAAGAACGGGTTGGTGTCGGTCTTGGTGATCAGACCGACCTTGACCTCGCCCGAATCGGAGCCGGCGGAAGTCGATCCGGAGCCGGATCCGCAGGCCGTCAGGGTGAGGCCCGCGACGCCCGCGACAGCGGCGGCTCTGAGGAGGGAAGAGGACAGGCGAGTGGTACGAGACATGATCGACTCCTGTGGGTAGGCGGGCGGCACGGGGGCGGGTTCAGAGCATGCCGCCCGGGGTGTCATCGTTGACTTATGTCATCGTTGACACCGCCTGGCGAGGATGATGGACTCCGTCTCCCGGAAACGTCAATGCCCTGTACTTGTCACAAATCGGCAACGTCGGCGGTCCTCGGCCACTCGCAGCCGTCCGGCAGCTGTGCCGCGACGCGTCCGGTTCGCCCGTACCGTTCGCGAGAGAAGAGCAGCCCATGAGCCCGCGTCAGATCACCGTCCTGGGGGAGTGCGTCGCGGACGCCTTCGCCGAACCCGCCGGCACCTCGACCGAACTCGCCCTGCGTGTCCTGCCGGGCGGCGGACCCGCGAACACGGCTGTGGCCCTGGCCAGGCTCGGCACCCCCGCCCGCTTCCTCGCGCGGTTGTCCGGTGACGTGTTCGGCCGCCTCTTCCGCGCCCACCTGGAGGCGTCCGGGGTGGATCTGTCGAGTGCCGTCCAGGCCGCTGAGCCCAGCACACTGGCCGTGGCGGAACTGGACGACCGGGGGCAGGCCGCGTTCTCCTTCCACGCGCAGAACACGGCCGACTGGCAGTGGACGGCCGAGGAACTGGCGCGGGTGGACCTGTCCGGCACCGCCTGCGTCCACACCGGATCCCTGGCCCTCGTGCGGGAACCCGGCGCGGCGGTGGTGGAGGACTTCCTGGCGAGGGCCGCCCCTGACACGACCCTCAGCATCGACCCCAATGTCCGGCCACTGCTGGTGCACCCCGACGTCTACCGCGCCCGGCTGACGCACTGGTGCGCCCTCGCCGATGTCCTCCGGCTGAGCGAGGACGACCTGGAACTCCTGCTGCCGGGCACCCCGCCCGAGCAGGCGTGCGACATCTGGCATGCGGCCGGGGCGCGGCTCGTCGTGATCACGCGCGGTGCCGACGGCGTACTGGCCTCGCTCGACGGGGAACGGATCCAGGTTCCCGCCGTGCCGACTCGGGTCGCCGACACGGTCGGGGCGGGCGACTCCTTCACCGCCGGGCTGCTGCACCACCTCGGCGGCCGTGGTCTCCTCGGCGGCCGGCTCACCGGACTCCGCCTGGACGACGTGGCGGAGGCCTGCCGGTTCGCGGTCCGGGTGGCATCCCTGACCTGCTCGGTCGCCGGTCCCAATCCGCCGTGGCAGAGCCGGCTGGCGCAGCTCGCCGCAGCCGACCACGTGTGACGGGCGAGCGAGCGGCCCGAGCGTGCGTCGCGGCCGAGCTGTTGACGCGTCGGCCGGATTGCCCCCATCATCGGGCCACTCGATTCATCGCGCCACTCGATGTCATCGATGACACAAGTCAACGATGACACCCTTTGGCAGGCGCCGTGGACGTCGGTGCCGACAAGACGTCACTTTCGGCCGGTCCGCGCGGCGCAGGCCCCGCCGCGCGGACGGCGACAGCACAGGAGACCTCATGAGCTCTGGACGTGTATCCCGGCATGCCCGCACACGGATGATGGCGGCGGTGGCGACCGTCTGCGCCCTGTCCGCAGCGCCGCTGGCTCCTTCAGCCGTCGCTGCCGACACCCCGCCGTACACCGAGACCTACAGACCCCAGTTCCACTTCACGCCGGAGAAGAACTGGATGAACGACCCCAACGGGCTCGTGTACTACAAGGGCGAGTACCACCTCTTCTACCAGTACAACCCGAACGGCAACTCCTGGGGCGACATGTCCTGGGGGCACGCGGTGAGCAAGGACCTCGTGCACTGGAGGGAGCTGCCGCTCGCCCTGTCGCACGACGACGAGGAGATGGTGTTCTCCGGCAGCGCGGTCGTCGACTGGAACAACACCACCGGTTTCGGCACGAAGAAGAACCCGCCCATGGTGGCGGTCTACACCAGTGCCTACAAGAACGGCGGCAAGCAGGCCCAGTCGCTCGCCTACAGCACCGACCGGGGCCGGACCTGGACCAAGTACCAGGGCAATCCCGTCATCGACATCGGCTCCAAGGAGTTCCGCGACCCCAAGGTCCAGTGGTACGCGCCGACCGGGAGCTGGCTGATGACGGTGTCGCTGTCCGCCGAGCACAAGGTGAGGTTCTACTCGTCGAAGAACCTCAAGGACTGGGAACTGCAGAGCGAGTTCGGGCCGGCCGGCGCGACGGGCGGCGTGTGGGAGTGCCCGGACCTGTTCCCCCTCGCGGTCGACGGGGACAGGAAGAACATCAAGTGGGTCCTGGTCGTCAACATCAACCCCGGTGGCATCGCCGGTGGTTCGGCCGCCCAGTACTTCATCGGCGACTTCGACGGCAAGAAGTTCACCGCCGACGACAAGGGCACCTACACCCCGCCCACCGGCACGGTGGTGCAGGACTTCGAGGGCACCGACTTCGGTACGTGGACGACCACCGGCACCGCCTTCGGCGAGGGACCGGCGGCCGGGGCCGTGGACGGGCAGGGCACCGTCGACGGCTTCGACGGCAAGGGCCTCGCCAACAGCTTCCACGGCGGTGACGGCGCCACCGGCACACTCACCTCACCCGAATTCACCGTGGACAGCCCCTACCTGAACTTCAAGGTCGGTGGCGGGCGGCATCCGCACGAGGCCGGAACCGGCATGGACAGAACTCCGCCCGAGGGCACGGTCCTCGCCGACTTCGAAGGCGGCACCTACGGCGACTGGACGACCACCGGAGACGCCTTCGGCACCGCGCCTGCCCCCGGCACCCTCCCCAACCAGCAGGAGGTCTCCGGATTCCTGGGAGACGGCCTGGTCAACACCTTCCTGAACGGCGACACCACCACCGGCACCCTCACCTCGCCGGAGTTCACCCTCGACAAGAACCACATCAACTTCCTCATCGGCGGCGGCAACCACCCCGCCGGCTCCGCCGACCCCACCGCCCTCGAACTCCTCGTCGACGGCGAAGTGGTGCGCAGCGCCACCGGAAAGGACGGCGAGGCGCTCAACTGGGCCTCCTGGGACGTCGGCGAACTCGCCGGCAAGAAGGCGCGGATCAGGATCGTCGACGACAACACCGGCGGCTGGGGCCACATCAACGTCGACCACATCATGCTGTCCGACACCAAGGCCCAGCCCGTCTCCCAGGAGACGTCCGTCAACCTGCTCGTCGACGGGCAGGTCGTCCGCAGCGCCACCGGCGCCGACAGCGAGACGCTGGACTGGGCCTCGTTCGACCTGCGTCCCTACACGGGCAAGAAGGCGAAGATCCAGATCGTCGACATGAACAACGCCGGCTGGGGCCACGTCCTGGCCGACCGGTTCACCGAAGCCGACACCGCCGCCAAGTCCGTCGTGCAGCGCGCCGACTGGGCCGACTACGGCAAGGACTACTACGCGGCCGTGTCCTGGGAGAACGCCCCGGGCGGCAAGCGGTACATGGTCGGCTGGATGAGCAACTGGGACTACAGCGGCGCCGTCCCCACCTCCCCCTGGCGCGGCGCGCAGAGCGTTCCCCGGGAGATGGCCCTGCGCACGATCAACGGCCAGACCCGGCTGACCAGCGAGCCGGTGGGCAGCCTGGAGTCCCTCCGGAAGCAGCGCCCGGCGACGGCGTCAGGCGTCACCGTCAAGAGCACGTCCAAGCCGCTGATCAGCCGCGGGGCCAAGGGCAAGGCACTCGACATCGAGGCCACCTTCTCCCTCAAGGACGCCGACCGCTTCGGACTGAAGGTGCGCACCGGCGCCGGCGGCGAGGAGACCGTCATCGGCTACGACGCCACGACCGAGGAGCTGTACGTCGACCGCACCCGCTCCGGCGCCGTGGACTTCCACAGCACCTTCCCCGGCGTCCAGACAGCGCCGCTGAAGGCCGAGAACGGCAAGGTCAAGCTGCGGATCCTCGTCGACTGGTCGTCCGTCGAGGTCTTCGGCGGCAGCGGCGAAGCCGTGATCACCGACCAGATCTTCCCCGACCCCGCCAGCCAGGGAGTGGAGGTCTTCGCCGAGAACGGCTCGGTGAAGCTGGACAAGGCGGTCGTCTGGCACCTCGACTCCGCCCACGGCTGATCCCGGCCCCGACCACGGAGGACACCACACCGTGAACAAGACCCTGCTCGCCGAGTTCACCGCCCGCGAGGGCTCACGGGACGAGGTCGCCCGCCTGATCCTGGAGTACGCCGAGAAGGTGCGCGAGGAGGACGGCAACCTCGCCTTCGACGTCTACACCAAGGCGTCCCGCCCCCGCGCCTTCTGGATCTTCGAGGTGTACCGGGACGAGGACGCCTTCCAGGCCCACCTGAAGGCCCCGTACGGCGGCCCGTTCAACGCCGCCCTCGCCCCACTGATCGAGGAGGACGCGTCGGTGCTGACCTTCCTCGATCGGGTGACCTGACGGTCCCCTGATCCGGTCACCTGACGTCGGCCGGGCCCGCCTCGCGGGCCCGGCGCCTCCTACACACGTGAACACGCTCATGGACAAGGTCAACGTGGTGCTCGCCGGGCTCCTCCTCTGCCCGACGCACTGCGAACGAATCCCGGTAGCGCGGCGAATGCGTGCGGGTCAGAGGCTTTCGACACGGGCGCGGACTCGCCGTCATGGACGGTCAACGGCATTGGTACGTGAGGTGGGCGGCGGCCGTGCGGGCGGTGGGAGAGAGGATGCGCAGTTCGACCCGGGCCGGGTAACGGCCCGTGCCCTGGAAGGTCCACAGCAGGTGCAGGCGTGCCTGTGTCTGGCCCTGTACCACCACTTCGCGCAGGACGCCCGAGGCGGTGCCGTCGCTTCGGATCCAGCGGTAGGAGAGCGTTCCCGGTCGGCCGTTCGTGGTGACGAGGCCGACGACGTCCGCTGTGTCACCGCATCCCAGGACCGTCGGCCGGGCCGTGACCTCCGCCGTGTTCACCGCGACGGACGGCCCGAGGCGCTGCCAGGCGAGGAGGGCCATGACGCAGATCAGCACCGCCGCGGGCAGCGCGTGCCGGCGCAGACGCCGGCGTGGGGGGACGGCGGGCGGCGGCACCGCGGGCAGCGTCCTGTGGGTGCGCTGCGCGACGGCGGCTGTGACCCCCGGGCCGAAGCGCAGCACGGTGCCCTCGGCACGTTCCGACGGCGTCGGCAGGATCTCCGCGGCGAACGGCCCGACGAGGGTGGCGTCCGGCTCGGGTCTCTGGATCCAGTGGCTGGCCAGCACGGTGGCGCTGTACTCGGGGTCGGCGTCGGCGACGCCGGGTTCGGCGCCCGGGGTGTGTGCGTCGGCGAGGTCGAGCACCTGCGTGGGTTCCTCGTCCTCGGCGGACGCTGACGCGGACGCGGACGTGCGGTCGTCCTGCGCGGTCATCGGAGGTCACACCGTCTGGTCAGCAGCTGCTGAGAAGCGCCGCCGTCGGCGGAGTCCGGAGTGGTCGTGGCCCGCACCGCCCAGTAGCAGCCGTTGCTCCGGAAGGTCTGGTCGACGGTGAGCGTGTACCGGGTGGCGCCGCTGCGCTCCCACGTCTGGACCGCACCGTCCGGGGTGCCGAGCTGTCCGCCGATGGGGCCCGTGAACCACGAGACGGTGAGGGAGAGCGGCCCGGTGCCGTCCGTGGTGATGTCGATCGTCGCCGTGGCGGTCGTGGGACCCGTCTGCGAGAAGCCCGACACCGCGACGTCCTTGACGGCGGGAGCGGCCGGCGAGCCGGGGGAACGGTCGTCGGCGTCGCCTGGGGGGTCGTCCCGCCGGGCGTCGTGGTCTCCGGGGCCGGAGGCGTGGTGACGGAGGCCGGGGGCGCGCCGGTGCCGGCGGTCCCCGGGTCCGAGGCCGACGGGCCGGACGACCCGGTGGGCGTCGGGGGCGGCGGGGAGGATTCGGTCGTCGGGGTCGCAGCGGTGGGCCCTGGAGGCGCCCCACCGGGCTGGGCAGCGGTGGTGGCCAGGGCTTGCGCCGCCTGCTGCGGAGCCGCTCCGGGCGTGTGCTGGAGACCGTGGGTCAGCAGGACGCCCAGGAGCACGGCCGCACCGGACACCAGCATCCCCGGCCGGCCGGGCCGCCACGACCGCGCCCAGCCGTGGCCCGGTTCCCGGCTCAGCACGGTGCGTGCGGTGTCCGTGGTGGTGTGCGGGGCGCTGCGGGCGGAGGGCAGCAGCAGCGGCAGCAGGGCGACCAGCGCGGCGAGCCGGCCGCGGCCTCGTTCCTCCCAGTCGGGCCCGTAGGCGGCGCCGGCCGCCGTCTCCAGTTCCGTGACGAACGCCTCGGCGTGTGCGGGCCGTTCCCGCGGGTCCTTGGCCAGACCGCGCCGCACCAGCTCCCGCACCGCCTCGGGGGCCTGCTCCGCGGGGACGGGCGCGTCGAGGTGCCGCAGCGCGAGCTCGGCGAGATTGTCACCCGCGTACGGCTTGTGGCCCGTCAGGCACTCGAAGAACGTGGCCGTGGCCGCGTACACGTCGGCGGCGGGGGAGGCGGGCGCGCCGGTCCACTGCTCCGGAGCCATGTAGGAGGGGGTTCCCGCCGCTCCGGCGCTGGTGCCGACGTCCGCCGCGATCCCGAAGTCGACGAGCTTGGAGGCTCCGTCCGGTGCGACCAGGACGTTCTCCGGCTTGTAGTCGCGGTGGACGACGCCGACGCGGTGCGCGTCGGCCAGCCCGAGCAACGAGCCCTTGAGGACCACGAGGGCGGCCTCGGGAACGAGCGGTCCCTGGCTGGTCAGCAGGGCCCGCAGCGAGACACCGTCCACCAGCTCCATCACGATGGCGGCGCCGTCCGGGCTCTCGACGTACTCGTACAACCCGGCGACGTACGGGCTCTCCAGGCCGCCGAGCAGCCGCGCCTCCGCCCTGAAGTCGCGTACGAAGCCGGGGCGGGTGCGCAGCGACTCGCTGAGGTACTTCATCGCGACCGGAACGCCGGTCTCCTGGTGCACGGCAAGGACCACCCGCCCGCTCGCCCCTGAGCCGAGCTCCAGTGACTCGGTGTATCCGGGCACCGCCCATGTGTTCATTCCAGCCCCCAAGGCTGCAGTGCTGCCGGAACCTCAGTCGTCCCGGAGCTTCGGACCACGCACCCAGAGACACATTTTCAGCCACTGCGGTTGCGGTACGACACCCGCCGAACCGCGCTGCGGGCACCGCTGCCGGGATGTGCGGAGGGAGCGCACACCGATGGTGCTGCGGAACCTGCTTCCCGCCCGGCCGGCACCGGGCGGGAAAGGAGGCCCCCCGTCAGCGGGCGGCGACGGCGGCGATGAGGCGCTGTTCGGCGTCCTCGCCCGCCGCCACCTTGGGCAGGCGCCACATGAAGAACGCGCCGGCCAGCCACCACGCGCCGACGATCAGCCACTCCGAGGGCCAGACGAGGGCCGCGGGCATGCCGGGCAGGTAGAGGACGCCGAGCCCCAGGCTGAGCACCAGCGCGGCGACCCCGACAGCCGGTCCGGCCGGAGTGCGGAAGGGGCGCTCCATGCCCGGCTCCCGGCGGCGCAGCACCAGGAAGGACAGCACGACGACGACGTAGGCGACGACGATGTTGATGCCGCCCGCGTCGACCAGCCAGACCAGCATCGGCCGTCCGAAGAACGGAGCCAGTACCGAGAGGCCGCCGATGAAGAGCACGGCGTTGGCCGGGGTGCGGTACTTCGGGTGCATCGTGCCGAACCAGGCGGGGATCATGCGGGACTCGGCCATGGCGTACAGCAGTCGGCTGCCGCCGATGAGGAAGGCGTTCCAGCTCGTCAGGATGCCCGCGATGCCACCGATGACGAGGACGTTGCCCATGACCTGGCTGTTCCACAGGGCGGTCATGGCGTCGGCGGCGGCGAGGTTGGACTCGGCGAGGGCGGAGGCGCTGAGACCGGAGCCCACGGTCAGCATGATCATCACGTACCACGCGGTCGCACAGAGCACGGAGATCACCAGGAGCCTGCCCACCTGGCGGTACGGGAGCTTGATCTCACCGGCGGACTGCGGGATCACGTCGAAGCCCACGAAGAGGAAGGGCACGGCGACCAGCACCGTGAAGATCCCGTCCATGCCCCCGCTGACCATCGGCTCCATGTTGTCGGCGGACCCGCCCTTGAGGGCTCCGAGAAGCAGCGCGGCGCCCGCGCAGAGCAGGAACAGCACCGCGATGGTCTGGAAAACCGCCGCCGGACGTATGCCGATGTAGTTCACGGCCGTGATGGCGATCGCGGCGATCACCCCGACGGCGACCCAGCTCGCGTAGACGTCGTAGTCGGCGATCGTCCACATGTGGCCCACGAGCATGTCGGGGAAGAGGTTGACCATGCTGTGGGGCAGCGCGACGGCCTCGAACGCGGCGACCGACACATAGCCGAGGACCATGGCCCAGGAGGCCAGGAAGGCGCCCCGGCCGCCGAGCGCCCGCAGCGCGTAGTGGTGCTCGCCGCCCGCGTGCGGCATGGCGGAGACCAGCTCCGCGTACGTGAGCCCGACGAGCGTGACGATCACGCCGCCGGCGGTGATGGCGATCGCCGCGCCCACCGGGCCGGCGTCGCTGATGAAACCGGAGGTGAGAACGATCCACCCGAAACCGATCATGGCCCCGAAGGCCAGTGCCAGAACGTCTCCTCTGCCGAGCACTCTGAGGAATCCGCCGTTGTTGTCCGTCATTCGCCGAGCCTGCCTCTCTTGGGGGGTTTCGCGCGTCGCGAGAGACAGCAGTGGAACGGATGACAGGACAAGAGAGCCAGCCCCAGGATGTATAACTTTTGTCGTATACCTATCCACAATGGTGAAATCCCTGGTCGGCCGCGTGCGATCGGCCGATGAGACACATCCCGGCGGCCCCGGGGACCCGCTTCTTCACACGTGCGGCACACCTTCCGCGCGGACGCCCGCACCGCGTCTCCCCGACGGGCCGCACCGGCGGCTGCTCGGTGAACCCGGCCGACGGCCGACCGGGACCGGGCCGGAGGCGAGTGCGCCGGTGAGGGACGGGTGGCCGACCCGCGAGCCGTGCGGGGGCGCGCTGCCCCGCTTCGAGGGCCCAGAACTGCCTCGTCCACCTCATGCCCGAGTGCCCGGGTGGCGACAGGCGACAGGCGACAGGCGACAGGCGACAGGCGACAGGCGACGGGTACGAGCCTCCGACGGCGGCCGAGCAGGACGAGCTGCGCCTGCTCGTGCGTGAGTACGTGGCCGAGTTCGCGAAGGACCCGGTACGGCGCGGGAACTGCGGCGCGAGGTGGCGCCGAGCCGTCAGCCCATCCCGGATCCTGCGTCGGCATACCTGTCGATCGCTCATGTGTACGCCGGGGAACCGGAGTTGTACGCTGCAAAGGTGGAGGCGGACACATATCGCTTCGGGGAGTACGAGCTGGACACGGCTCGGCGCCAGCTCCACCGGACCGGCGAACCGGTCCACGTCGAGCCCCGGGCCCTGGACCTGTTGTGCCTCCTCGTCGAGCACCGGGACCGGGTGGTGCCGAAGAGCGAGCTGCTCGACGAGGTGTGGGGTGACCGCTTCGTCAGCGAGGCCGCCCTCACCACAGCGCTCCGGACCGCGCGCCTGGCCGTGGGTGACACCGGCAGCCGGCAGCACCTGATCCGCACCGCGCACCGCCGGGGCTACCAGTTCGTGGCCCCGACGACCACCGTCGGGGACTCCCCTTCCCCCGGGCCCGAGTCGGCAGCAGCCCACGGACCGATCGGCCCCGACCGGCAGACCATCCGGTTCTGCCGGGCCGGCGACGGCACCCGTATCGCCTACGCCACCGTCGGCTCGGGCCCGCCCCTGCTCAAGGCCGCCAACTGGATGAGCCACCTGGACCTTGAATGGACGACCCCGGTGTGGTCGCACTGGCTGAGCGGCCTCGCCCGCAACCGCCACCTGATCCGCTACGACGAGCGGGGGTGCGGCCTCTCGGACTGGGCGGTGCCCGGCTTCACGTTCGACGACTGGGTCGACGACCTCGACAGCGTGGTCGACGCCGCCGGCCTCGACCGCTTCCCCCTGCTCGGAGTGTCGCAGGGCGGCGCCGTGGCGGTGGCCTACGCCGTACGCCGCCCCGAGCGGGTCAGCCGACTGATACTCGCCGGGGCATACGCCCGAGGACGGCAGGTCCGGGCCCGGAGCGAGGCCGAGCTCGACGAGGCGTCCCTCGACCTGGATCTGGCGCGGGTGGGGTGGATCCACCAGGACCCCAAGTTCCTGAGGGTCTTCGCCTCCCAGTTCCTGCCCGAGGGAACGCCGGAGGACTGGGCCGAGTTCACCACGTTCCAGCGGCAGACGACCTCGCCGGCCAACGGGGTCCGTTTCCTGGAGGAGTTCGCCCGCATCGACGTGTCCGGCATCGCCCATCTGGTGGAGTGCCCGACGCTGATCCTCCACTCGCGCGACGACGAGCGGGTGCCGGTCGCGCAGGCCGGTGAGTTCGCCGCCCTCATTCCGGACAGCCGACTGGTCCTGCTCAAGAGCCGCAATCACCTGCTCACCGCGTTCGAACCGGCCTGGGACGAGTTCCTGGCCCACATCGACGCCTTCCTGGCGGAGGGATCCGCACGCCGGCGTCACCGGGGAACGGGCCCACGGCGACTGACCGGCTGACCGGCCTCCACCGGCACCGTCGTGTGCCCGCGGTGGCCGCGGGCCGCCGGCTCACCGCCTTCGTACTCGCCTTCGTACTCGTCTCCGTGCACGGCCGGAGGGGGCTCGTTCCGCACGAGCCTCGCGGGCCTGGGGGCGGCGCCCTCAGGCCCTCCTCAGGAAAGCCTCAGACCTCCGTCAAGCCTTGGCCCGGTGGCGGACCCGATGCTGGAGCGGTGCCGGGCCGAGGAGCGGTCGAGCGGGCCCCCTCCGACCCGGCGCTCACCCCGAACGCGAGACACGACAGAGAAGGACAGAGCATGCGACTCGACAACACCAGGACGTCCGGCCGGATCCGGACTCGGCGGGGGCTGGCGCTGCTGATCGCCTCGGGGGCCGGGGTGGGCTCCCTGCTGCTGGGAGCGGTTCCCGCGCAGGCCAACGACACCACCAAGCAGGTCGCCGCGGACGGCCGTTCGGTCACGTTCGCCACGGGCGACAGCAGCCGTGGCGTCAGAGGAAACGTCACGTTCGTGGTGAAGGCGGACGGCAACTGGTCGGTCGAGGGAAACGGGCGCAACTCGAACCTCCTCGTCCGCAAGTTCCACTGGACCTGTGACCTGACGTGGGACGCCGCGTCCGTCTCGCACCGGACGGGGAAGAAGGCCGTGCCCGGCAAGAAGACCCGCAGCGTCAGCTCGGCGGCGTACGACCCCAGCATCCAGGCGGACTTCGCCGACATCGCCGCCCGCGGCAGGGCCGACTGCGACATCGTCATCGGCTAGTGCCGTAGCAGGGAACGTTTGCCCTGTTGTGATGTGACGCGTCGTCCGGGTGCTGTGTCGGGCGGCGCGTGTCCGTCACTCTGTCCGGGTGGCAGAACGAGTACGCGTGCGTGAGATCGATGACGACGAGGGCAGACGGCTGCTGCGGATCATCCGCAGGGGGACTGGGTCGGTGGTGACCTGGCGGCGGGCCCAGATGGTGCTGCTGTCCGCGCAGGGCATGCCGGTGGCGAAGATTGCCGAGGTGTCGTTCACCAGCGACGACCGGGTCCGCGATGTGATCCACAACTTCAACACCGACGGCTTCGAGTCGCTGTATCCGAAGTACAAGGGCGGCCGGCCCAAGACGTTCACATTGCCCGAGCGTCGCGAGATCAAGAAGATCGCCAAGTCCAAGCCCGCCGAGCACGACCTGCCGTTCTCGACCTGGAGTCTGACCAAGCTGGCGGACTTCCTGGTCGCCGAGGGGGTGGTCGACGACATCAGCCACGAGGGCCTTCGCATCCTGCTCCGCGAGGAAGGCGTCTCCTTTCAACGCCTGAAGACCTGGAAGACCTCCCGCGACCCGGACTACGCGGCCAAGAAGGCACGCGTCGAGCACCTGTATGCCATCGCCGACGGCGAGGTCATACCCGAGGAGGGCGAGCCCGAAGTCGTCTTCTGTCTGGACGAGTTCGGGCCGCTCAACCTGATGCCCCACCCTGGCCGGCAGTGGGCCGAACGCGGCGGCAAGTACAAGGACCCCGACCGTGAACCACGTCGTCGTCGGCGGGCGACCTACAACCGCTACGGCGGGGTGCGGCACCTGTTCGCCGCTCTGGACCTGGCCAAGGACAAGCTCTACGGCCACATCAAGCCCATCAAGCGACGCACTCAGTTCCTGGAGTTCTGCCGCTACCTGCGCACCCTCTACCCGGCCGGTGTCCGCATCGCGATCGTCTGCGACAACTTTTCCCCGCATCTGACCACGAAGAAGTGCCAGCGGGTCGGCACCTGGGCGGCGGCGAACAACGTCGAGATCGCCTACACCCCGACGAACTCCTCGTGGCTCAACCGCGTCGAGGCCCAGTTCACCGCTTTGCGCTACTTCACCCTCGACGGCACCGACCATGCCGACCACAAGGAACAGGGCAGCATGATCCGCCGCTACATCATCTGGCGAAACCGCCATGCCGACGACCGACGCCTACGCGCCGTCGTCGACAGGGCAAACATTGCCTGATCCGGCACTAGTGTGCTGCGCCAGAAATTCTGAGGGTTGGTTCTCCTCTGTTTTCTGGTTGCCGGTTCCGATCTTGGTGAGGTAGTCGGCGAGGGAGTTGAGGATCTCGTCGGCGGTCTTGGTCCAGGTGAAGGGCCGCGGGTTCTCGTTCCAGGTGTCGATCCACGCCGCGATGTCGTCCTCCAGGGCCTTCACGGAGATGTGGACGCCCCGGCGAATGAGTTTGTCGGTCCTTTGCCCGTGAAGGAGCGGCGTCCGGTACGTGCTATCGGTGTGCCGGCCGGAAGGCGTCATCCGCCCGAAGGGCCTGGACGTACTCGGGCTTTCGGCCGGTGCGGCGAGAGGGCGTGCCTGGCGCCGCGACGGGGCGAACGTCGCCTGCCGCGGCACTAGCGGGGACGGGTTCCGGCACCGGCCCGGAACCGCGTCCACGCTCTTGCCGGAGGGCCGTCCGGCCGCAGGCCGGGCGGCCTTTCGCGCATTCCGTGGGGCCGGGCCGGCGCGGGTGACTCTGCTGCGCGATTCTGAGGCGGCTCCGATGCGCGGACCGCGACCTGCGACAACGCGGTAGCCGTCGCGGCTTCTCCTGCCGGTGTCTGCCGCCCGGCCGAATTGCGCAGCAGAGTCGCGGGGGGTCTCAAAGCCCACCGGTCCGGGCGCGTGCGCGGCGTCCCGTCCTCGGACGTGCCCGCCCGGGCTACTCGGCGAGGAAGTTGTCGAGGTGGGAGAGGAAGGTGGGCCAGGCGGGGTCGGCGGCGGTGAACAGGTGGTTACGGCTTTCGAGCAGGATGAGTCGGCTGTCGGGGATGAGAGTGGCCAGTTCCAGCGCCTGTGCGACGGGGACGCGCGCGTCGTCGCGGGAGTGGATGATCAGCGTGGGACAGGTCACCCGGTGGGCGATGTGGGAGACGTCGATGCGGGCGAACTCCTCCAGGAAGCGGAGACCGTTGGCGGGCGAGGTCGTCTGCCGTGAGTAGGCGGCGAACGCGTCCCATTCCGCGGGTGTGGCGTCGGCGAGGAACTGGGAGGCGAAGAAGCGCAGGAAGCTGGTGTCCTGGGAGCGCCATCCGGCGCGGGCGATGTTCAGGTCGACCTGAGCGGCATAGCGCTCCGCGTCGTTGCCGGCCCGGATCTGCTGTCCCCGGGCGTAGGCCGCGGTGAGGACCAGCCTGCTGACCCGCTCGGGGTGGCGCGCGGCATAGGCGACCGCCACCGCGCCGCCCTGTGACACCCCCAGCAGGGGAAAGCGGTCGAGGCCGACGGCATCGACCACGGAGTCGAGGTCGTCGACCAGGTCGTCGAGGGTGAAGCTGGGCACCGTCCGTGCGGAGAGGCCGCAGCCCCGTTCGTCGTAGCGGACGAGCTGCCGGTCGCGGGTGAGGCCGTCGAACCAGTGTGCCCACATCGGGGTGGTCCGATCGAGATCGAGGTGGGACAGCCAGTTGGCGGTCTTCACCAGGGGTGGACCGTCGCCGGTGGTGGCGTAGGCGATGCGGGTGCCGTCGACGGACCGGCAGAACCTGATGACCTCGTGGTCCGCCTGCCCCGCCGCCGCGACGGCGGGGACGGTGGGCGTGGCGGGCGGAGCGGGCGCATCGGCGGAGGTCACGGTCGCGCGCGCGACGAAGTGACAGCCGTGCCCGCGCACGGTGCGGATGAACTGCTGTCGTGTGCCGCTGTCACCGATCGCGAGGCGGGCCGTGCGCAACCAGGTGGCGAGTGCGGCCTCGGTGACCGTGTGTCCGTGCCCCAGCGTGGCGAGAAGTTCCTCTTTCGGTACGACGCGATCGCGGTGCTCGACGAGGTGGCAGAGCAGATCCAGAGCCTGAGGTTCGACGTGGACACGCTGTCCGTCGCGGCTGAGCCGACGGCGTTCCGTGTCCAACTCGTACTGCCCGAAGTGGTATACCGCGCCGCCCACAGCCGTGACTGTACAGCCTTGTCCGGCCCCGGGCGCCCGGGTTGCCGACGTCAGGCGTCGGCGGTCCGGCCGGCACCGACGCCGGCCGCGTACACCGCTCCGGGGCGCCAGGTACAACCAGCCCAGGGTCGGGGTGAGCGCGAAAACGGAGGGCAGTCCCTCGGGGATCGCGGCGACGGCCAGGGCCACCGCCCGCAGCGCGAGATCGGCTGGGTACTCGCGGCGCGGGAGGGCCACGAGCGTGCAGGCGGCCACGGCGATTCCGCTCACAGGGCCAGGCGACGGCTCGGGCCGTCCCTTCGTGGGCGCCCCGGGCGGCGGTCCGCGCCCGGGCGTCCGCCGTGGTCAGGCCCGTGGCCGGGGCCACGCCGAGCAGGTCCGCACCTCGGCGGCATCGCTCCGGTGGGTGTCGGCCGCGCGGGCGGTGCCGACACGGTGTGGTTTCCGGGCCGTGGTTCCGCCGGGACACGGTCACTCAGCCGTGGTCCGCCGGGACACGGTCACTCCTTGCCACGCACGACGGCGACGGGGCAGTCGGCGTGGTGCAGCAGGGCCTGGCTGACCGAGCCGAGCAGCAGACCGGAGAAGCCGCCGCGTCCCCGGGCACCGACCACCATCAGCTGGGCGTCGCGACTGGCCTCGATCAGGGCCGGGCGGATCCGGGAACGCACCAGGCGCCGCTCCACCTCGACCTGGGGATACAGCGTCCGCCAGGAGGCCACCGTCTCGTCCAGCAGGCGCTGCTCGGCCTCGTGGAGACGGTCGGCGCCCACCACCACGGCGGTCAGGGGGTCTCCGGGACCTTCGTAGGCGCGCTCGCTCCACGTGTTCCACACGTGTACGGCCACCAGCGGCGCCTCGCGCAGTGCCGCCTCGGCGAACGCGAACCCCACCGCCGCCGCACCGGCCTCGGAGCCGTCCACGGCCAGGACCACCGGGCCGGCCGGATCGGGGCGGCCCCGCACCACCATCAGCGGGCAGGCGCCGTGGGCGGCCAGATGCACCGCCGTCGAGCCCAGCAACAGCCCGGCGAAGCCGCTCAGGCCCCGGGACCCGACCACCGCCAGCGAGGCCGACCGCGACTCGATCTCCAGCACTTCGAGCGCCTCCCCGGCCACCACCGACCGGGTGATCCGGATGTCCGGAGCGACCTCGTGCGCCCGTTCCTCGGCGCGGGCCAGTGCCCCCCGCGCCATCGCCTCCAGGCCGTGGTCGGCGGGGTGCCACGGTGGCGCGCCGACCGACAGGTGTCCGGACGCACGGCCGAAGGCGTGCACGATCCGCAGTCCCGCCCCGCGCAGGTGCGCCTCACGGGCCGCGGCCTCGACGGCGTCGATGCCGGAGGCGGAGCCGTCCACACCCACGATCACCGGATCACTCATTGGATACTCCCGTCCCGGACCGTCGCCGACGCGCGGCCCTTCGGCTTCAAGCCTCGGTGCGGTCGCCCCGTTGCGCCCAGGGGCCGTCGGGCCGTCCCCGGGGGCCATTCGGCCCTGTCGGGTACCCCCGGGTACTCAGAACTGGCCCCGTCCTCACCCGTTTCGCGCCCACCCGGACGACGGCCCCCGCCCGACCGCACGGCGGGACAAGGGCGGCGGGCCTCGTAGCGGACGCGGTCAGTGACGCTCGGCCGTTTGCCACACCACCGCCGACCGGGCAGTGGGCGTAGCGCGGCAAAACCCGACTGACCGACCCGAGCATCACCTGGCCGATGTGACCTTCATCGCGATGGGGGGATCTCGGCGGGTTCGCCGCTGTCCCGTCCGTCGACGCCGACGGCGGCGGCGCGTGGCTCATCGACGGAGGTCATGGCGCTGTGGCCGGAAGCAGCCGACGGGAACACCGTGTCCGCGCTGATCAATATCTGTGTCCGCGAGGTGAGAAATAGGTGCGGCACACGGCGAGTATTCCTCGGCCGCCGAGCGGAGCGGAATTATCCACCGCGCAGGGCCGATCACACCGTGCTAATGTCGATCTCAGTTGCAGGTGTGGTTGCCAGAAGGTTCATTTTCCGACGGGTTAATCAGCACGGCGACGCGGAATCCGCACAGGGCGAATTCCAGACTTCGTCTCCGAAGGAGAAATGACATGGCTACTGGCACCGTGAAGTGGTTCAACGCGGAAAAGGGCTTCGGCTTCATCGAGCAGGACGGCGGCGGCGCCGACGTCTTCGCCCACTACTCGAACATCGCCGCCCAGGGCTTCCGCGAGCTGCTGGAGGGTCAGAAGGTGTCCTTCGACATCGCGCAGGGCCAGAAGGGCCCGACGGCCGAGAACATCGTTCCCGCCTGACACCTGCAGTAACGCATACTTCGCAGCTGGGGCCCGCACCTTGGGGTGCGGGCCCCAGCTCGCTGCATTTCAGGGCGCGTGACGGGAAGACCCACCGCATCACCGGATGGTGACGCATTCCCCGTCGATCCGACTCGGCGCCCATCATCTCAGGCCCGTTCTCGCGATTCTCTGCGCCGTTCATCTTGCTGCGGAAATTCCTTGCTACGTGCCTACGTACTCACATCGAGGAAGGTTCCGCTTGAACCGCGCACGCACCGCCCGCTCGACCCGCTCGACCCGCACCTACGACCGCTCCGGGGGCTCCGCCGCCCAGCGTTCGGGGGCTCCGCGGCGCTCCAAGGGCTACGAACGCCGACCGGCCGCACCCCAGGGCGAGTTCGCGCTGCCGGTGACGGTCACGCCCGCGCTGCCCGCCGTCGAGTCGTTCGCCGACCTCGCCCTGCCGGCGCCGTTGCTGGCCGCGCTCGGGCACGAGGGCGTGACCGTACCGTTCCCCATCCAGGGGGCTACCCTGCCGAACTCCCTCGCCGGACGTGACGTGCTCGGCCGCGGCCGTACCGGGTCGGGCAAGACCCTCGCCTTCGGCCTCGCGTTGCTGGCCCGTACAGCGGGCCGACGCGCCGAGCCGCGGCAGCCGCTCGCCCTGGTCCTCGTCCCCACCCGCGAGCTGGCCCAGCAGGTCACCGACGCGCTCACCCCGTACGCCCGCGCCGTGCGGCTGCGGCTGGCCACCGTGGTCGGCGGCATGTCGATCGGCAGGCAGGCGGGTGCGCTGCGGGCCGGGGCGGAGGTCGTCGTCGCGACGCCGGGGCGGCTCAAGGACCTGATCGACCGTGGCGACTGCCGACTGGACGGCGTCACCATCACCGTCCTGGACGAGGCCGACCAGATGGCCGACATGGGCTTCATGCCCCAGGTCACCGCCCTGCTCGACCAGGTGCGCCCCGAAGGGCAGCGGATGCTCTTCTCCGCCACTCTGGACCGCAACGTCGACCTGCTCGTCCGCCGCTACCTGACCGACCCGGTGGTTCACTCCGTCGACCCGTCGGCGGGTGCCGTCACCACGATGGAGCACCACGTGCTCCACGTGCGCGAGGCGGACAAGTACCAGACGACCACCGAGATCGCGGCGCGAGACGGCCGGGTGATCATGTTCCTGGACACCAAGCACGCCGTGGACCGGCTGACCAAGCACCTGCTGAACAGCGGCGTCCGCGCCGCGGCTCTGCACGGCGGCAAGTCCCAGCCCCAGCGCACCCGGACCCTCGCCCAGTTCAAGACCGGTCATGTGACGGTCCTGGTGGCGACGAACGTCGCGGCCCGCGGCATCCACGTCGACAACCTCGACCTGGTCGTCAACGTGGATCCGCCGGGCGACCACAAGGACTACCTGCACCGCGGCGGCCGTACCGCCCGCGCCGGCGAGTCCGGCAGCGTCGTCACCCTCGTGACACCGGACCAGCGCCGCGGCATGAGCCGGCTGATGGCCTCGGCCGCGATCACCCCCCGGATCACCTCGGTGCGTTCGGGTGAGGCGGAACTGAGCCGCATCACAGGCGCCCAGGCCCCTTCCGGTGTCCCCGTCGTCATCGCCGCACCGGCCCCGGCATCCCCCCGCCGCGCCACGTCCTCCGCGGCTCCCTCGTCCCGGGGCCGCCGCGACCGCCCCGCCCAGGGGCGCGCCACCGGACGTCCGGGGCGGCGCAGGGCGCAGCAGCCCGCCTTCGGCTCGGCGGCCTAGTGCCGCGGTACTAGAAACACCGACCACAAGCCCACCAACTCCGCGGAGGCAGCTTTGACACCGGTTCGGACACAGCGACGCCAGGCGGGTCCCTCCCCCATGACCGTGGTCGACGACGACGCGCCCGGCCCCCGGGTAGGGGACGACATGACCGTCGAGGTCGCGCTGTCCGTCATGGCCGGTGCCCGTGTCGAGTACCTCCTCCTGTGCGACGCGGACGACCGGTGCACGGGTTCGGTCACCCGGGCACAACTCGCCGTTCACCGAGGCAGTTCCACGTACACGGACCGGATCCGTCTCCGGGACGTCCTCCACGGACCCCTCACCTCGCCCGCCCCTCGGCACGTCGCCGTGGGGGAGCACGGCCGGGCCCCGGGCGTCCTCGCCCTCTCCCTCTGATCCGCTCCCGCCGATCAGCCCGTTCTCCTTCTCCCTGTGGGGCATCATGCGCTGTGTCATCGCCCGGTACCCGTTCGACCTGACCAAGAGCGGAGTGCTCGCCTCGATGAAGGGCGTCACTCCCGAGCTCGTCACGGGTGAGTCCGTGACCATCGGCCGCCGCCGCTACCCCGTCAAGCAGGTGGGCCAGGTCATCACCCGACAGGACCGCCGCGACTTCACCAGCGGCGAGGTCGTCCGGGCCCTGGACCGACTCGGCTTCACCTGCCACGACCACCTCAGGGCCACGCCCGCGCGTGTTCCCACTCCGCTCCAGACCGCGTCGGCACTGCTCGGCGCATCCTCCCTGGAGGTATGAGGACGGGCGGGAAACCGCCATCAGGATCCCGGTGAGGGCCCTGCCGACGCGCGTCGGCAGGGCCCTCACCGCTGCCGTCTCACCGCTGCCGTCTCACCGCTGCCGTCTCACCGCTGTCTCGCCGTCCGCTCGCCTCCGGCACGGCGTCGCTGCGGCCCACAGGCTATCTGCGCCCCCAGAGACTCGAAATCTACTTTCGACAGAGTAGACATTGAGCTTGGTCGCGGTTAGTCTTTTTCTCGTTGACACGGTCAAGCGAGACCCGGCAGACACGAACTGGCGGGTTGCAGTACATCAAGTTCGCAGGTCAGTGCGGCTCTGGAGTCCCGAAGCCAAGGTGTTGTCAGTACGGCGACGGGGCTGAGAGCCGCACTGGGTGGCCCGCAGGTCGAGGGGCCGCCGGCAGCACCACACAGCAGTACCGCAGTAGCAGTTCACCAACAGTTGGTTCAGAGGAAGAACGGAGGAGCAGACGCCATCAGGATCGCCCGGCCCGGGAACACTCGGCCGGGTACCGCAAGACCCCGGATTGGAAGGTGGTCCCCGGTCACGCAGCCGCGATCCCCGCACCCCCCTTTCTGCAGGGCTGGTAGCGGAAACAGAAGGTCGGCACAGCATTAGGGCCGACAGATGGTGTTGAATTTCCTTCGGGGCCCTGGTGCCGTACGGCACCAGGGCCCCTCGACGCGTTGCACGACGAGGTGACATGACAGCAGATACCCCCCTCAGTGGTCGTCTGGATGACGACGACTACCCCGCATACACGATGGGGCGGGCCGCCGAGATGCTCGGCACCACCCCGGCCTTCCTCCGAGCCATCGGTGAGGCCCGGCTGATCACTCCGCTGCGCTCGGAGGGCGGACACCGCCGGTACTCCCGCTACCAACTGCGGATCGCCGCGCGTGCCCGCGAGCTCGTCGACAGGGGCACCCCGATCGACGCCGCTTGCCGCATCGTCATCCTTGAGGACCAGCTTGAGGAAGCCCAGCGCATCAACGCCGAGTACCGCCGTCGTGCCGGGCACGAGGTATCCGGCAGTTCCGCTCCCGGTTCCGGCTGACTGCCCGCGCCGCTCCCCGGAGACCGGCCCAGGGCGTGGTCAGTCGCGGGGGATGCGGCCCTTGCTGCGCATGGCGGTGCGGACCCGGTGTTCGGCCAGGGCGCGGCCGGCGGCGTGGGGGGTGACGTCTCGGCGGTGGGCCTCGTCGAGGACGGTGACCGTGTTGGCGCGCAGCCTGGTCGAGATCGTCTCGAAGATGGCGGGGGTGTCGGGGCGGAAGCCGGAGTGGCGGGCGTCCATCGCGAAGGCGGCGGCGACGACGCCTCCGGCGTTGGCGATGAAGTCGGGGAGCACCGTGATGCCGCGCTCGGCGAGGATGCCCTGGGCCTCGGCGGAAGTGGGCAGGTTGGCGCCTTCGACGACGAGCTTGGCCTTGATCTCCTGCGCGGTGGTGCGGTCGATGACGTCCTGCAGGGCGGCGGGCACCAGGATGTCGCAGTCCACGGTGAGTTCCGCGCCGGAGGCGAGCGCGGTGCCCTGGGCGGGGAGGGTGACGAAGTGGTCGCCGTGCTCCTCGCGGGCCGTCAGGAGGTCGTCGACATCGAGTCCGCCGGGGTCGTGCAGCGCCCCGTGGGCGGTGGAGACCGCCACGACGGTGGCGCCCAGCTCGGCGCATCGCCTGGCAACCGCGCTGCCGACGGCGCCGAAACCCTGGATCGCGACGCGGGCTCCGGCCAGGGGCAGGCCCAGGTGGCGGGCCGCGGCGTCCGTGGCCTCGGCGACTCCGTATCCGGTGACGCCGAGCTTGTCGTACGCGACACCGCCGAGGTGTTCGGGGGTACCGACGGCGGCCCCCCGGTCGCCGAGTTCGTCCTGGATGATGGCGGCGTCACTCTCGGTCAGCCCCATGTCGAGCCCCATCACGTACTCGCGGGGCACCTCGTTGGACAGGGCGCGGGCGAACGCGCGCAGGACGGCCTCCTTGTCGCGGGCGGCCGGGTCGGCGGCTATGCCGGCCTTGGCGCCGCCGTAGAAGAGGTCGACACCGGCCCACTTCCACGTCATGACCCGGGCGAGGCGGGCCACCTCGCCGACCGTCACCCGCGGGCTCATGCGGGTTCCGCCCTTGCCCATGCCCCGGGCCGTGTTGTCGATGACCAGGACGCCCTTCATGCCGGTGCGCCGGTGCGAGACGACGACGATCTTCTCGGGGCCCCAGTCGTCGACGAGGGAGAGTGCGTCAGTCACGGGTGGGTTCCTTGTCGGTATCGGTGGCGGGCAGCGCGCGGGCGATGAGCTGTGCGAGGTGGGTGCCGGTCCGGTCGGTCCGCTGGGCGATCTGGGTACGGCAGCTGAATCCGTCGGCGAGGATGTGCGTGTCCGGGGCGGCGGAGCGTACGGCGGGGAGCAGGACCTGTTCGCCCGCCGCCACGGAGAGGTCGTAGTGGCCGCGTTCGAAGCCGAAGTTGCCGGCCAGGCCGCAGCACCCGGAGGCGAGCGTGGTGTTGTCGACGCCCATCCGGTGCAGCAGGGCGCTGTCGGCGCCGAAGCCGGAGGTCGCGTGCTGGTGGCAGTGTGTCTGGCTGATCGAGTGGGCGTCGACGCGCGGGGGCTGCCAGTCGGGGGCTCGCTGGACGAGGAGTTCGGCCAGGGTGACGGTGGCGTCGGCGAGGGCGCGGGCACGGGCGCGCACCTGGTCGAGGTCGTCACCGTCGCCGTCGAGGAGTTCGGGGAGGTCGGTCCTGAGCGTCGCCGTGCAGCTGGGTTCCAGGCCGACGACCGGCAGGCCGGCCTCGATCGCGGGGGTCAGGGCGGTGAGGGTGCGCCGCGCGACGCGGCGGGCGACGCCGAGTTGACCGGTGGTGACCCAGGTCAGTCCGCAGCACTGGGTACCGTCCGGGACCCGGACGCGGAAGCCGGCGTTCTCCAGCACGGCGACCCCGGCCCGGAGGACCTCGGGCGTGAGGTGGTTGTTGAAGGAGTCGACCCAGAGCATCACCGGGCCGCGTCCGCCGTCTCCCCGGGGAGTGCGCCGGCGGAACCAGCTCAGGAAGGTCTCGTCCGCGAAGCGCGGGATCTCACGCCGGCCGTCGATGCCGCCGAGCCGCTTGACGGCGGGCGCCAGCCGGGAGCCGGTGAGGGAGTTGACCAGTCGCGGCATCCTCGCGGCCAGGCGGGACAGCAGCGGCAGCCAGCCCATCGTGTAGTGGGAGGCGGGCCGGACGCGGCCCTTGTAGTGGTGGTGCAGGAACTCCGACTTGTACGTGGCCATGTCCACCCCGACCGGGCAGTCCACGCTGCACCCCTTGCAGGACAGGCACAGGTCGAGGACGTCGCGGACCTCGGTCGACCGCCAGCCGTCGGTGATCACCTCGCCCTGGGTCATCTCGTACAGCAGGCGGGCGCGGCCCCGGGTGGAGTCCTTCTCGTCGAGGGTGACCCGGTAGCTGGGGCACATGACGTCACCGCCAGGGGCGGCCGTACGGCACTTGCCGACGCCGACGCAGCGGCGGGTGGCCTTGGCGAAGTCGCCGTCGTCGGCGTGGAAGGCGAAGCCCTTCCTCACCGAGGTCAGGGGCAGCGGGGTCCGGTGCGGGCTGACCCGCAGGTTGCCGTCCAGGGGCAGCGGTCGCACGATCATGCCGGGGTTGAGGCCGTTGTCGGGGTCCCAGACGTTCTTGAACTCCTCGAACAGGGCGATGACCTCCGGCCCGTACATGAGCGGCAGCAGTTCGGAGCGGGCCTGGCCGTCGCCGTGTTCGCCGGAGAGCGAGCCGCCGTGTGCGGCGATCAGCTTCGCGGCGTCGGTGACGAAGGCGCGGAACACGGCGGTGCCCCGTCCGGTGGTGAAGTCGAAGTCGATACGGACGTGCAGACAGCCCTCGCCGAAGTGCCCGTAGACCGCGCCCCGGAGGTCGTACCGCTGGAGCAGTTGGGTGAACTGGCGCAGGTAGGGGCCCAGTCGGCCGGGAGGGACGGCCGCGTCCTCCCAGCCGGGCCAGGCTTCGGCGCCGTCGGGCGTGCGCGTGGCCAGGCCCGCTCCGTCCTCACGGATCCGCCACAGCCGTCGGGCACGGTCGGGATCGGTGACGACCTCGCTGCCGGTGAAGCCCGTGGACTGCCGGGCGGTCTCGGCGAGTTCGGTGGCACGGAGGGGCAACTCGTCTGCCGTACCGCCGAGTTCGGCGAAGAGCCAGGCCCGTGCGGCGGGCAGGGTGTCGATCGTGGCCCGGGTCTCGGGGCGGGTGACGATGTCGGTCAGTGCCTGGTCGAGTCCTTCCAGCGCGAGCGGCCGGTGCTCCAGCAGGGCGGGTACGGCGTCGGCCGCGGCGCCGGCGTCCTGGAAGCCGAGGACCACCAGAGCACGGGCGGGGGGCGGGGAGATCAGGCGGACGGTCGCCGAGAGGACGACGGCGAGCGTGCCCTCGCTGCCGACCAGGGCCCGGGCGAGGTTGAAGCGGCGCTCGGGCAGCAGGTGTTCCAGCGCGTAGCCCGACACCTGTCGGGGGAACCGCCCCAGTTTCGTACGCAGCGCGGCCAGGTTGTCCTGGGCGAGCCGGTGCAGGGACGCGATCAGTCGCCCCCGGTCGTCGCCGACGGCGATCGCCTCGTCGATCTCCCGCCGGGTCATCTCGCCGAGCCGCACCACCGTGCCCCGGTAGGTGACCACGTCGAGTTCCAGGACGTTGTCGGCGGTGCGTCCCCAGGCCAGGGAGTGCGATCCGCAGGCGTTGTTGCCGATCATGCCGCCGAGCGTGCAGCGGCTGTGGGTGG
The DNA here is from genome assembly GCF_037201975.1 of Streptomyces sp. TG1A-60. Lineage (NCBI taxonomy): Bacteria > Bacillati > Actinomycetota > Actinomycetes > Kitasatosporales > Streptomycetaceae > Streptomyces > Streptomyces sp. TG1A-60. The sequence continues at coordinate 3,898,913 of NZ_CP147520.1, forward strand.
AGGGGTCGGCGCCGAAGAGGAGGCCGTGGCCGGAGGCCGCCCGCTGCAGATCGTCCAGGACGATGCCCGGCTCCACCGTGGCCGTCCGTGCTCCCGGGTCCAGCGCGAGCAGCCGGTTGAAGCAGCGGGAGAAATCGAGGATCACGCCCGGCCCCACCGCCTGGCCGGAGGTACTGGTGCCGGCTCCGCGCGAGGTGACCGGCACCCCCAGACGGCGGCACACGGCGAGGGTGTTGAGCACGTGCCGCCGGTGCCGGGGGAACACCACCGCCAGCGGGACCTGACGGTAGTTGGAGGCGTCGGCCGAGTACTGCGCCCGGCGGCCGGCGTCACCGGCGACCTCGCCACAGTCCCCGCGGGCGAGGGCCGCGGCCACAGCCGCCGCGTCGACGCCGCCGCGCTCCCGCGCTGTCATGGTCACCGGGCTCGCTCCTTCGCGCTCACAGGCCCTCGGCCCTCCCTGCTCGGCCGGCCCTGGTTCTCCCCACGGGTGGGTCCGTCCTCCCCACGATGTAGGTCCGGCAGGTCGCCCACAAGAGCCAGAGGAGCGACAGAATCGACGCTCCAGGGCAAAGAACGCTTACGCTCGCTCCCCGGCCCCGCCCGCCCCGCCCGCTCTCTGCCAGGAGTCCGCGTTGCTGAAACCCCTGCACCTGCTCACGCTGAGGGCGGTGCTCCGCGGCGGCTCGTTCGCGATCGCCGCCCGCGATCTCGGCTACACCGCGTCGGCGGTCTCCCAGCAGATCTCCGCCCTGGAGAGGGAGACCGGGCTCGTGCTGTTCGAGCGGGAGGCGCACGGGGTCCGTCCGACGGCCGCGGCGCACCGCCTCGTCGACCTCAGCGATCACGCACTGGCCGCCCTCGACGACCTGGACCGGCACGTGCGGGAGCTGGCCACCGGTGTCACCGGCCGGCTGCGGCTGGGCAGCTTTCCCACGGCCGGCGTCAGGCTCGTACCGTCCGCCCTGTCGGCGTTCACCGAAAGCCGCCCCCGCGCCCAGATCCAGCTGGAGGAGGGCGAGCCCGAGGAACTGGTCGCCGCACTCGGCAGCGGTGACCTGGACATCGCCCTGGTGTACGAGTACGGACTCAGCCCCCGCCGGTGGCCCGGCTCTCTGGTCCGCCACCGGCTGCTGCGGGAAGACCTCGCCCTGCTCCGCGCCCGCGACAGCGGCCTGAGCGCACAACTTCCCCGCCTCTCCCGGGCCCGCTGGATCACCAGCCGCGAGGACACCGCGGGCGCGGAGTCACTCGTCCGGCTGTGCGCGGCGGCCGGGTTCGAGGCCACGATCGCCTTCCGCAGCAACAACTACGACGTCGTACGGGAGCTGGTGTCCGCCGGACTGGGAGTGGCGGTGGTACCGGCGCTCGGACACGCCCCGAGCGACACCGTCGAGGCCACCCGGCTCACCCAGCGCTCCGCGCACCGCACCGTGCTGGCCCTGCACCGCCGCGAGAACAGCAATCCGCTGCTGGCCACCATGCTGGACTCGCTGCGGCGGGCCATACCCGTGGACGAGCCGTTTCTGCACCCGGCCGAACCGACGTGACGGATCCGCGCGACCCTGCCTGCGGAGTCCTCGGGCGCGGCTGTGCCCGCAGGGTCCTCCGGCGCGCCCCTCCCCCCGGCGCGCCCCCCGGCGCGCCCCCTGTCTCCGGCGCGCCCCTGTCGGCGCAGCCTCCTCGGTACCCGGCTCCGCGTCCGCCTCGCGGCATCGCGCCCTCGCGGCCTCACGCCGAGGTGTCGCGCCGGGCTCCGGCCACCGTGCGCAGGACGTCGACCAGTGCCGCCACCGTGGGCCGGCGCCGGGCGGAGGAACGGAACACCACGACGATGTGCCGCTCGACCGTCTCGCGCAGCCGCACCACGTCGACGTGCGAGGCGCGCAGTCTGAGCATCAGATCCGTCACCGTGCTCACCCCGATACCCGCCTCGACCAGCGCCAGGGTGGCCGCGGTGTCCGTCACCTGGTGCCGTACATCCGGCTCGACGCCCGCCCGGCGGCACGCGGTGCGCACGGCGCGGCCGTAGTAGCTGTCAACCGACGGCAGGATCCACCTCAGGTCCCGGGTGTCGGCCAGGGCGATCTCCTCCCGGCCGTCCATCGCCCCGGCGGGCACCGCGAGGGAGAACCGCTCCCGGTACAGCCGCGTCACCCGCAGGGCCGGATCGCGCGGGATGGGCACGTCCGGGTAGTCCAGACCGAGCGCCAGATCCACACCGCCGGAGGCGACGGCGTCGTACACCTCGTCCACGTCCATGTCGCGGCTGCGCACCTCCAGCCCGGGATGCGCCTCGTGCACCTGGCGCAGGGCCAGCGGCAGGATCTCGGCGGCGGCCGTGGTGAACAGGCCGACCCGCAGCATCCCGGAGACCTCGCCCCGGCTGCGCTCCAGCGCCTCCACGGCCTCGGCCTCCGTGGACAGGATCCGCTCGGCGTGCCGGGCCAGCGTCAGCCCCGCGTCGGTCAGCTCCACCCGCCGCCCCACCCGCCGCAGCAGCTCCATACCGGTGGCCTTCTCCAGCGCCGCGATCTGCTGGGAGACCCCACCGGGGGTGTATCCGAGTGCCTGGGCCACCGCGGTGATGGTTCCGCGCCGGGTCAGCTCCACCAGGGAGCGCAGCTGGGAGCTCGTCCAGTCCATATGGAGAAGCTAATAGATCAGCGGCACCAACTGTTCATGGACGTCAACGGTCGGACTGCGTCACGATGACGGACAGCTAGCTGATCAGCGTCCCCCCTCCCCCGACAGACTCCCTGACGGACTCACGCACGGACTCACTGACGGCCCAGCCGCGTCCCCGAACGATGTCCCTTCGGCTCAGGCGTCGGCCTCTGGAAGGACACTCTCTTGTCCCTCTCCTCCACCTTCCGCACCGTTCCGCCCGCCGCCGACGTCGTGATCATCGGCGGCGGGGTGATGGGCACCAGCATCGCGTTCCACCTCGCCGAGGCGGGGGTGACCGACATCGTCGTGGTCGAGCGCGGCGAGCTGTGCGGCGGCAGCTCGGGCAAACCGATCGGCGGCGTGCGCGCCCAGTTCTCCGACCCGCTCAACATCGAACTGGGCAGCCGGAGCCTGCGCGCCTTCCAGGACTTCCCGCACCGCCCCGGCGCCGACATCCGCCTCGACAGCGTCGGCTACCTCTTCCTGCTCACCACCGACCGGCAGGCCGCGGACTTCGAGACGTGCGTCGAGGTCCAGAACGGTCTGGACGTGCCCAGCCGCGTGATCACCCCCGGTGAGGCCCTCCGGCTGTGCCCGTACATCAGTACCGAGGGACTCGTCGCCGCGGTCTACTCACCCACCGACGGCCACGCCCGCCCCGCCCTGGTCGTCCAGGGGTACGCGGACGCGGCGGCCCGCGCCGGCGTCACCTTCGCCACCCACACGAGCGTGACCGGCATCGACACCGCCGGCGACCGCGTCACCACCGTGCACACCGACCACGGCCCCGTCTCCTGCTCCACGGTGATCTGCGCGGCGGGCGCCTGGTCGGGACGGATCGGCGCCATGGCCGGGATCGACCTGCCCGTGCGGCCGGTACGCCGCCAGCTCGCCTTCACCGAGCCGCTCACGCCCCCGGCACCCCGTATCCCCTTCACCATCGACTTCGCGTCGTCGGCCTACTTCCACAACAGCGACGACGGGCTGCTGTTCGGCCTCGCCGACCCCGGCCAGCCGGACGGCTTCGACACCACCTGGACCCCGGAGTGGCTGGAGCTCTTCCGGAACGTCGCACGGCACCGCGCCCCCGCGTTGGCCGACATGGCGACGACCGGCGGCTGGGCCGGGCTGTACGAGATCACCCCCGACCACAACGCGCTGATCGGACGCTCCGCCGAGCTGCCCGACTTCCTGTACGCCACCGGGTTCTCGGGCCACGGCTTCCTGCAGGCCCCGGCCGTCGGCGAGATCCTGCGCGACCTGCACCTGGACCGTACGCCCTTCGTCGACATCTCCCCCCTCAGCGCGGACCGCTTCCGGACCGGGGCCGAGATCCGTCCCGAGGCCCACGTGGTGTGAGCCCGTCCCCGTTCGAAAGGCAGACCCTTCCATGATCAGCCAGTGGCGGCTGCGCGCCGCCTTCGCCGCCCGGCTCTCGGACATGTACGGGCGGGAGGTCCCCGCCTACACCACGCTCGTGGACGTCTCGCGCGAGGTCAACGAGGAGGTGCTGCGCGCGCGAGGCGCCGACGCCGAACGCCTCGGCTCCATCAGCCGGGTGACCGCCGAACGGCACGGCGCCATCCGCGTGGGCACCCCGGCCGAACTACGGCAGGTCGCCCGTGTCTTCGGCGCCCTCGGCATGCACCCGGTCGGCTTCTACGACCTGCGCGAAGCCGCCTCCAGCGCGGTACCCGTCGTATCGACCGCGTTCCGTCCCGTCGACGGCGACGAGCTGGCCCGCAATCCCTTCCGCGTCTTCACCTCCATGCTCACCCCCGCCGACCCCCGCTTCTTCGACACCGATCTGCGGGACCGCCTGGAGACGTTCCTCGCCGCCCGCGAGCTGTTCCCGCCGACGCTGCTCGACCTGGCGGACCGGGCGGAGGCGGAGGGCGGACTGTCCGAGCAGGACGCCGAACCATTCCTCCGACTAGCCGTCGCCGCCTTCGAGTTGTCACCCGAACCCATCGACAGGGCCTGGTACGAGACGCTGGAGAAGGTCTCGGCCGTCGCCGCGGACATCGGCGGCGTACGCAGCACCCACATCAACCACCTCACCCCGCGCGTCCTCGACATCGACGAGCTCTACCGGCGCATGACCGAGCGCGGCATCGAGATGATCGACACGATCCAGGGTCCCCCCGCGTGTCAGGGCCCCGACCTGCTGCTGCGCCAGACGTCCTTCCGGGCCCTGGCCGAGCCCCGCGCCCTGCGCGCCCCGGACGGCGGCGTGACCAGCGGTGCCCTGCGCGTGCGGTTCGGCGAGGTCGAAGCCCGCGGCATCGCCGTCACCCGCGAGGGCCGGGCCCTCTACGACCGCCTGCTCACCCTCGTCGACGAGCAGGCGGCCCAGCACCCCGGCGCGGAGCGGACCGAACTCGCGCGCGCCCTGTGGACCGAGCACGTCCCCGGCACCGAACGCGACCTGGCCGCCCAGGGGTTGGGATACTTCACCTACCGCGTCACCCCTGGCCGGCCGGGGGACGGCAGCCGCCCGCCCCAGGCCCTCGGCGACCTGCTGGACCAGGGCTGGGTACGCGCCGAGCCCATCGTCTACGAGGACTTCCTGCCCCGCTCGGCGGCCGGCATCTTCCAGTCCAACCTCAGCGGTGAGGGCTCCAGGGACAACGAGCGGCAGGGCGCCGCCTACGACAGCGCGTGGCTCTCCGGCGCCCTCGACCGTGAAGTCCTCGACCCCTACGCCCTGTACGAGCGGCAGCGAGACCACTCCCTCGCCCAGGTCGCCCGGGAGCTGGAACTCGACGGCCCGCCCGGCTGACCCCGCCTGCCGGACCTCCTCACCCCCTCACCACTCTCAAGGGAGCACCATGACCACCAGCACCACCCTGCCCACCACCGAGGACCTGCGCGCCCGCGCCCGCGGGAGCCTGGAGCGCGTCGGCGCGACCGTCCCCGAGGGCACCGACTTCCCCGCCCGCACACCCATCACCGGCGAGGACCTCTTCGGCCTTGCCGCCACGAGCGACGCGGACGCCGAGGAGGCCGTCGGCGCCGCCCACGAGGCGTTCCTCACCTGGCGTGCCACGCCGGCTCCCCGGCGCGGCGAACTCGTCCGCCGTCTGGGCGAGTTGCTGCGCGACCACAAGAGCGACCTGGCCGACCTCATCACCGTCGAAGCGGGCAAGATCCGCTCGGAGGCGCTCGGCGAGGTCCAGGAGATGATCGACATCTGTGACTTCGCGGTCGGTCTGTCCCGGCAGCTCTACGGCCGCACCATCGCCTCCGAGCGCCCCGGCCACCGCCTCGCCGAGACCTGGCACCCGCTCGGCGTGGTCGGCGTCATCTCCGCCTTCAACTTCCCCGCCGCCGTGTGGTCGTGGAACACCGCAGTGGCCCTGGCCTGCGGTGACACGGTGGTCTGGAAGCCCTCCGAACTCACCCCGCTGATCTCACTGGCCTGCGACCGGCTGCTCGACCGGGCGGCCGAGGAGGTCGGCGCCCCCCGCGACGTGCACCGTCTGCTGCTCGGCGACCGCGCCGTCGGCGAGCGGCTCGTGGACGAACCGCGCGTCGCGCTCGTCAGCGCCACCGGCTCCACCCGCATGGGGCGCGAGGTCGGCCCCCGGGTCGCGGCCCGGTTCGGGCGCAGCCTGCTGGAACTCGGCGGCAACAACGCCGCCGTCGTCGCCCCCTCCGCCGACCTCGACCTCGCCGTCCAGGGCATCGTCTTCGCCGCCGCCGGCACGGCGGGACAGCGCTGCACCACCCTGCGCCGCCTCATCGTCCACCGCGACATCGCGGACACGCTCGTCGCCCGCCTGACGTCGGCATACGCCAAGCTCCCCATCGGCGACCCGTTCGACGAGAACACCCTCGTCGGGCCGCTCATCACCACCGGCGCCCTCGACGGCATGCGGGACGCCGTCGCCCGCGCGCAGGCGCGGGGCGGCAAGGTCCTCGCGGGCGGCGGCCGTCGTCTGGCCGGCATCGCGCCCCGGGCGGCCTACGCCGAGCCGGTCATCATCCGCGTCGACGAACAGACCGACGTCGTACGGGAGGAGACGTTCGCCCCCATCCTCTACGTCCTCACCTACGACACGTTCGAGGAAGCCGTCGCGCTGCACAACGACGTCCCGCAGGGCCTGTCCTCCAGCATCTTCACCCGCGACCAGCAGGAGGCCGAGCGCTTCCTCTCCTGCGAGGGCTCCGACTGCGGCATCGCCAACGTCAACATCGGCACCTCCGGAGCGGAGATCGGTGGTGCCTTCGGCGGGGAGAAGGAGACGGGCGGCGGCCGGGAGTCCGGCTCCGACGCCTGGCGCGCGTACATGCGCCCGGCGACCAACACCATCAACTACTCCAGCCGCCTCGCCCTCGCACAGAACGTCAGCTTCCTGTAGTTCCCCTTTTCCCGTGGCTCGTTGCCGGTTGCCGGTTCCCCGCTCCCGGTTCTGCCCCGCCCCCGCCCCGTCCGGGTGTGCGGCTACTTGAGCTCGGCTTCGGTGTAGTAGCCGCTGGCGACCAGGAGGTACTCGTAGTTGGTCTTGTCGACGCTCATGGGCTGGAGCAGGTAGGCGGGTACAGCCTTGACGCCGTTGTTGTAGGACCTTCTGTTGTTCAGCTCCGGCGTCTTGTCGTTGAGTATGTCGTCGGCCATGTCCGCGGCGACCCCGGCGAGCTGGCGGAGGTCCTTGTAGACGGTCTGGGACTGCTCGCCCGCGATGATCGACTTCACCGAGGCCAGTTCGGCGTCCTGGCCGGTGATGACCGGGAGGGGTTCGCCGGCGGTGCCGTAGCCGTGCGACTTGAGCGCGGACAGGATGCCGATGGAGATGCCGTCGTACGGCGACAGGACCGCGTCGACCGTCTCGGTCCGGTACGTCTCGTCGAGGAGGCCGTTCATCCGCTTCTGCGCGGTGGGCCCGTCCCAGCGCAGGGTGGTGATCTCGTCGAGCTCGGTCTGGCCGGACCGGACGACCAACTGCTCGCTGTCCAGGTAGGGCTGCAGGAGGTGCATCGCGCCGTCGAAGAAGTACTTGGTGTTGTTGTCGTCGGGGGAGCCGGCGAACAACTCGATGTTGAACGGGCCCTTGCCGTCCTCCAGGCCGAGCTCGTCGATGATGTGGAGGGCCTGGAGCCGGCCGACCTGCTCGTTGTCGAAGGAGACGTAGTAGTCGACGTTCTTGGTGCCGAGGATGAGCCGGTCGTAGGAGATCACCGGGATGCCGGCTTCGGCCGCCTGTCGGAGCGCGCCGTTCAGCGACTTGTTGTCGATGGCCGCGATGATCAGTGCGTCGACGCCCTGCTTGATCAGTTTCTCGACCTGTGAGACCTGGGCTTTCGGGTCGTCGTCGCCATAGACCAGCTCGGTCTTGTACCCCTTGTCCCGCAGGTCCTCGACGACGCTCTTGCCGTCGGTGAGCCAGCGCTCCGAGGCCCGGGTCGGCAGGGCGACTCCGATGGTGCCGCCCTCGGAGCCGGCCTCGCTGGTCTCGCCGCCGCAGGCGGACACGGTGAGGGCGAGGGAGGCGGCTCCGGCGATGGCGGCGAGGACGGCTCTTCGGTTGCGCATGGGTGAATGTTCCCTGTTCTTCTCGTCGTTGAGAGGATGACGGCGTACCAGATGCCGGTGGGGGTGGAGCGGGCCGGGCAGGACCAGAACACATCGGACGCGGCCCACCCGCTCACGGGCGCTCCGGGATCGGGTCCCGCAGGGGGGCGCCGTACGGCTGGATCCCGGGCGCCCCGGACGGACCGGACGTCAGGCAGAGCGGTGTGCGCCACGGAGGGTCCGCTCGGCGGCCCCGTGGATCGCGCCGGGCCCCCCGAGGTCGTCGGGGGGCACGGTGCACAGGTCTCAACATAATGAACCGCCGTCGGGTCCCGCTGAAGTCATCGCGAATCAGAGCACCCGGGGCTCGCCGACTCTCGCGATCCCTTCGCCGGTGCGCACCGGTGCGCGGGTCTGGCTGCGCCACGGCGTTCCGGGCACGTGTGTGCTGATTCCGGTGCTACGCAGGGCACTTGCCTCTCAATCGTTCGAAATCTCGTCTCATGGTCGGAATGCTGGCGTGACATTAGGAGAGGGCGTGTGGAGTGTCAACGGGACGAACACGGACAGCTCCCGGAAAGATGCCGAAGATCGCCATCGGTCCTCGGAGCCACGTCCGCCCCGAGGCTCATCGGCCAGGTCCAGGCGTCGGCGGGCCTCAGCGTCGGCCTGGTGAACCGCGAGAACCCGTCTTGTTTGTGCGGAGCCCGCGGCCGGGGCCCGGGCCGCGGGCTGTGCTGTCGGTTCGACTGGTTCGGCGCCGTCGGTAACGGGCCCGGAGAGCCTGCCGGAACGGGGACGCTCACCGGGCTCCTTCACGGGTGCGGCGCCGGGGTCGGAGCCAGGGGCGGAGCCGCCGGCGTCCGCCGTGGCGATGGTCGCGACGGGCGGTGCCGCTCGTCCCCGCCCCGTCGCGGGCCTTCGGCGGAGCCGACGGCGCCGGTCCCGCGACAGGCAGCCCGGAGCGGCCGTAGTGGAAGTCGGCGATGCGTTCGTCGTGCTGCGAGTTGAGCCGGTGGATGAGGAGCACCCCGAGAGCGATGACTCCCAGGATCACCGCCACGGTCACGAACGTCTCCACGGTCCTCACCTTCCCCTCGGCCGCTGGCGCATCGTGGCCGTCGCGGCCGGGCTCCCAGGACGTGCGACCGGGTCGCGGGCCCCGTGTCCTCCTTCGGAGTCCCAGACCCCTTCGACGGCCCGGTCGGCCTCGTCGACCGTCCGCAGGCGCGCCGCCTCCTCCGTCAACCGGCTCGCGGTCGACGTGCCGCGTGGATCACTCGCGGCGGCCATCAGCCAGGCGGCCGACACGGGAGTCGTCTCCGGGGGGACCACCAGGAGGTTCCAGCGGCCCGTGCGGTACGAGAGCAACAGCAGTTCGTGCGGGTCCTGCTCCGGCAGGAACCAGCCCACCTTCATCACATGCCCGGTGACCGGCACCTTGCGCGGAACGACCCGCCAGCGGGTGGGATTCACCGAGACCCGGGTGATCCGCCCCCACAGCGGATCCAACACGGCTGCCAGTGAGGGGAGTTCCGCCCCGAGATCGCGGGAGCGAGGCCACCAGGCGCCGTCCAGCAAAGGCGGTGCGGGACCGACGGGAGCCAGTGCCAGACGCAGAGAAGAGGACGAGGAGAACCGGTGATCGGCTTCGACTGTCGGCTTGCGGGAAATGGTCGCAGTCATGACGCGGACCCTGCCCCGGGCCGACCGCGACCGGCCCGGCATATTCCATCGCCGAGGACGACACGAGCCTGGAAGCCGGTGCGCGAAATGTCCTCGGTGATTTCAGCGTACTCCTCGGACAGCTCCAACGACTTCGGCACCAAGGCCGCCCCGACCACGGCCATCCCGATCACGGCCATCCCGGCGCCGACGACGGTCCGGCCCGACGACCGCCGCGGCTGGCCGAGACGTTTCCGGGCTATCCGCCGCCGGCCTGCGGGCCTTGGCCGGCGCTCGGGTCCGCCCGCCCGGTGCCGGTGTCGATGAGGATCTGTTCGGCCTGCGTCACGCTGCCGGTACGGACGGCCTCAGCCATGGCGGCCCGCGCGGCGTCGGGCGCCGCGTGCGGCGGGACCACGAGGAGGGAGAAGAGATCCTGCTCGCCACGGGTGATCAGGACGGTGTCGTCGCCGACCGGGAAGGATTCGATGTGGACGACACGGTCGTCGATGGTCATCCGCGTCGGCAACTCCTCCCAGGCGCCGGTGTCCAGGCCGACACGCGTGATGGGCCCCAGGTGCTCCGTCAGTGCGGTGATCAGGCTGGGGAGTTCGGCGGCGATGTCGCGGGAACGAGGCCACCACGCCCCGTCGAGCACGCCCTGCCGGTAACGGTTCGTCTCCAGCCGTACGACAGCCGTCCCGGGCCGCACGGCCTCGTGAACGGCGTCGGGGAGGAGCCTGGTCACACGCGGGGAGTCGGAGTCGGCCATCGCTCTCGCCTGCCTGCCTGCCTGGAATGAGGACACCGAGGGGCTTCCTCGTTTCACGGTACTCCCCGGCCGACGGCGGCCCGGGAAGCCCGCCGGTCACCCCCGGGGCCACCGGGCACACCGGAGTAAGGTGAGAGATCCGGCCCGTCTCCTACCGGGACACAGCACGTCGAGGTCGCCATGCAGTCCACGGGAACACCCTCGGACGAGCACGCCGAGGTCCGCATCGTCGCCGCGTCGCCCGAGGTCGCCCGCCGGGTCGCGGAGGTGCTCCGCCGTTGCTTCGCCGCCACCGAGCAGCGCAGCTACCCGGCGGGCGCCGACGGAGGAACACGCCTCGACCTCACCGTGGACACCACACGCGCGGCGGAACCGGCACAGTCGTGGCTGGAGAGCAGCCGCTCCGCGGAGGACGGCGGCTGACGGGTGTGAGCCGCCGCCCGGGAAGCGTCCGCCCGGCCCCTTCGGGGAGTAGCGTGAACTCAACGGGAGCACTTCGTACACCGGCTCCGATGCCGGTGTCGTTCCCGGTGAACGAAGACACCGGGCGGTCGCGCGAGCGCAGCGGTCCGGAGACGGGTTTGCGCGATGTCCCCGACCACCTCCCATCCCCCGCTACGGTCCGTTCCCTTCAGGACCCCGACCGCGCGCCTCGCGCTGAGATCCAGGAGCCCGTCCGCGGGGAGCGCCGAGCTGGACGGCGCCTGGTGGCCTCGTTCACGTGACCTGGCGGGCGAACTCTCCGACTTGGCGGACGTGCTGGATCCGCTGTGGGGGCGGATCACCCGTATCGCGGTCAACCCCCGCTACTGGCCGATCCTTCCGCCGAGGGTCTTCGTCAACGGCCATGTGGTGAAGGTCGGTTGGTTCACCTCGGAGCTGGACCCGCACAAGATCCTTCTACTGTCCTACACCGCGGGCCGCTGGGATCTCCTGGTGATCCCCCCGGAGACCGGCGCCCCCTCCGCCGCCCGGCTGATGGTCGCCGCGAGCGCGGACACCGGCCCGCCGATGACCGCGACCGCGCTCATGACGGCGGAACGGACCCGCCACAGGAGCCCGGAAGCCTGGAAGGACGTGAGCGGCGGCGCCCTGTCGTCACCCGGCCCGGATCAGCTGCGCGCCGTGGGGATGTGACCGCCGCCCTGGTCACCGCCACGGCCGTCAGCGGCTGCCGACCCGCCCGTGCGGTTCCTTGTCGGCAGTCGTCCCTCGATGAGGGAACGGACCTCGACCCGCAGGACGTGGGGGGACGCGGGTTGGGGCGCCGCGGTGGCCTCCGCGGCGGCGTCGGCGGCCCTCCCGCGGCCCACGCTCCAGGCCCTCGATAACAGCAGGTAATAAATCTTCTGAATTTCATCACCTATGCACTGCGATCCGATACTCAAGATAATCCCCGCCGTTTGCCCTTCCCTCGAATGCCCGATACCTGAGCCGCGCGAGGCTCGTTGGGTGAACGTGACACAGATCTCCTCCCCAGCTGACCAGACCGCCCCCAGAAGGCGGCATCGCTTCGTTCGAGTCGGTCGAAAGAAGAATGGGCCTCACGTGCTACTCGGACCTTCTTGCAGATTTCCTTGAAATCATAACAAGCTGGAAAGAGAATACCGGCGCGCTGCGAGCAGGAGCGTGCAGGAGTCGACGAGGGGCAGGATTCGGGATGAGAACCGACTATGACGCGGTGGGCCAGGACCCTGATGACACTCAGCCGTTCGCCACGCAGAGCCTCTACTACATTCCCGACCCGAGAAGCCCGTCGGAGGGCTGGGATCCGGACGAAGAGCTGGCTCAGATCCTGTATACGACGCAGAGCGCGGACCTCGCGCCTCCCTCACACGACAGTCCCAGGCGCCCACGCCGCCCGGCCAGCCGACGACGGCCTCGTCCAGGCGCGCACATCGTCTCCGGGAACTCGCGCGTCATCACCATCGCATTCCTGATCGCCATAATCGTCCTGTGCGCCTTGGCGATGCTGTGCTGGTCGCTCTCCTATTCGTATCGTCAACTGCACGACATCGCGCTTCTGGTCGTGTCGGACAAGTTGGCGCAATGGTGGCCGTTGACGGTGTACGGGCCATGGCTGGTGGCTGGTCTATCCATTCTGCGGGCGTCGGTTCAGCACCGGACCGCTCGGCGCTCGTGGACGGTGATGCTGATTTCCTCCGGAACCGCGGCGGCTCTCTGCGTCGGTCAGGCGCCGAGTTCCCTGCTCGCGATGGTGATCGTCGGGATTCCGCCGATCACCGCCCTGGTCTGTTTCCGAGAACTCGTCGGTCAGTTCTCGTCTCGGTCCGGCGCCCGGCATGCCGCCGACACCGTGAGAAGACCGGTGAAAGAAAGACCGTAGTGATTTCGTCGGTTTTTCGGATAAGAGAAGACTTCGGCCGAACGCGGAGTTCCGCGTACATGAGGCCGCGCGGGTGACCGGGTGACCGGAGCTCAACGTCGTCGGCCCGCCGGGCGGCCGATCGCCGTGCCGGAGACGGCGAGCACCGAGAGGAGAACGAGGGCGAGGGCGGGGCCGAGGACGGTCCAGGGGGCCAGTTCGACGTAGGGCTGGTTCTCGGAGAGCAGGCGGCCCCACTCCGGGGTGGGGGGCTGTTCGCCCAGGCCGAGGAAGCCGAGGGAGGCCAGGACGAGGACTGTCGTGGGCAGCCGTAGCAGGGCGTTGCGCACCAGTGCGGGCAGGACCGCCGGCAGCAGGTGGTGGCGCAGGAGGTAGGAGCGGCCCGCGCCGAAGGAGATCGACGCGAGCATGTGGCCGCTGGCCCGTTCCTGTTCGAGGAGGGCGGCGGTCTGTGCGGCGTAGGGGGTCCAGGCCACCAGGCACACCGCGCACGCGGCGCCCCAGACCGACGGCCCGGTCACCGCGGTCGTGAGCAGTCCGGCGAGGACGGCCGGCAGGGTGGAGACCACCTCGGTCAGGCCCGCGCCGACCTGTGTCGCCGTGCCGATGAGAAGGCCGGCGAGGGCGCTGACCACGGTCACCGTGAGGGCCACCCCGGCCGTGCGGAGGGCTCCGTGGCCGAGCCGGGCCAGCAGGTCGCGGCCGAGTGAGTCGGTGCCGAGCGGGTGCGCGGCGGACGGTGGGAGCAGCCGCGCCGTGGTGTCCACGAGCAGGGGGTCACGCAGGAGGCCGGCGACGACCAGGGTGAGCAGGGCGAGGGCGCAGAAGCCGACGATCCAGGGCAGTGAACGGGGCCGGGGGAGTGTGGGCGGGTGCAGGGCGGGCAGGGCACCGTCCCGCAGGGCGGGGCCGAGCAGAGCACGGCGTACGGCCTGGATGACGAGGCCGGCGCAGACTCCGAGCAGGACCAGGGCCAGGGTCGCGGTCTGCAGCGGCGGGAGGTCCTGGGCGATGGCGGCCTCCAGCGCGAGGCGGCCGAGGCCCGGGATGTTGAAGATCTTCTCCACCGCGACCGCGCCGCCGACGAGGGCGACGACGGTCGGCAGGAGCTGCGGAAGCACCCCGGACAGCGCGCGGCGCAGCGCGGTGCGCGCGATACGGCCGGACGGGAGGCCGTTCGCACGCCAGGTCCGTGCCCAGGGCTCGTGGAAGGCGGCGGGCAGGGACTGGTCGAGCAGTCCGCCGATCATCGCCCCGGAGGGCACCCCGAGGGCGAGCGCGGGTAGGACCATCGACCGCGGTCCCGCCCAGCCCTGGGAGGGGAACCAGCCCAGCCACACCCCGCACACCGTCGCGAGCAGCGAGGCGAGCAGGAACTTGGGCAGCGCGGCGAGGACGGCCGCCCCGGTGCCCGCCCGCCCCTGCCGCAGCCGCCGCCGGGACCCGAGATGGAGGGTGCGGGCACAGACCAGCGCGGCGACCGCGACGGTCACCGTCAGCGCCCCGAGCATCAGCGTGACGGAGACCGCGAAGGCATTCGTCACCTCCGGCAGGACCGGTTCGCCCGACACCCAGGAGGTGCCCGCGTCGCCGTGCGCCAGCCCGTCCAGCCACGCCGCGAGGTGCGCCAACGGCCCCTCGTCCAGGCCCAGTCGCTCGCGTAGGGCGGACAACTGCGCCGGGGTCGGGTCCTGTTCGGCGGAGCGGGCGCGCAGGACGGTCAGCGCGGGGTCGGTGCCGGACAGCCAGGGCAGGAACGCGACGGCCGTCAGCAGCGTGCCCCCGGCGACGACCCGGCCGACCCCGGCGCGCCACCGGGTCGGCCGGCCGTGGGCGGCGGCCGGTGCGACGCTCATCGGCGGTTACTTCAGGTGGGTGTCGACGTCGACCAGGGACCGCTCGCGTGGGTCGAGGAGTACGCCCTCGACGTCGTCGGCGATGCCCTGTACGACCTTCTCGTGGACCAGCGGCACGACGGCGTCGGTGCGCAGGATCTCGGCCTCGGCCCGCATGATCTTCTGCTGCCGCTTCGCCGTGTCGCCTTCCTCGGCGGCGGACTTGATGGCCTGGTCGACCTTCGTGTCCTTCAGGCCCGCGATGTTGTAGACGCCGTCGCTGGTGTAGTCGCTGGCGAGGTAGGCGACCGCGTCGCCGGTGTCGAGGAGTGTGACGCGGGAGAAGATGAGCGCGTCGTACCTGCCCGCGAGGAGGTCGGCCTCCATCTGCGTGTACTCGCGTACGTCCTGCTTCACGGTGAACCCGGCCTTCTCCAGTTGCTGCTGGAGGACGCTCGCGGCCTCGGGGAGTTCGGCGCGGTTGGTGTAGGTGGCCAGGCGCAGGGTCTTGCCCTTCGTCTCCGTCCCCACCTGGGCGGCGGTCGCGGCCTTCGCCCGGCCGGTCACCTCCACGCGCTGGTCGGCGGCCCAGGGGACGGCCGGCCCGAACAGGCCCTGCGCGGGGTCGGCGTAGCCACCGAAGACGGAGTCGACGAGGACGCCGCCGTCTACGGCCTCGCGGGCGGCGGCCCGCAGCGCGGCGTCGGTGAGGAGACCACTGCCGGTGTTGAGGACCAGGCTGTCGGTGCGCACGGAGGGCACCTCGTGGCGGGTCTTCTCGTCGAGGAGCTTCGCCTGCGCGGTGGGGATCCACTCGGCGATGTCGACGTCGCCGCCGCGCAGGGCGTTGGCGCGGGCGGTGCCGTCGGCTATCCAGCTGACGTCGATGCCGGGCGCCTTGGCCTTGCCGCCCCAGTAGCCGTCGAAGCGGTCGAGCCTGGCCTTGCTCTTGCCGGTGAGCTTGGTGATCTCGAAGGGCCCGGTGCCGGTGCCGACGGGGCTGACGGTGCCGTCCTCCGCGTACGCCTTCGGGGAGAGGATGCCGAGGGCGGGGCTGGCGAGCCGCAGCGGGAGCACCGGGTCGGCGTTCTTGGTGGTGATCGTGACCGTGTCTGCGTCGTCGGCCTTGGCGGTGAGCGTCACGTCGCTGAGGACGCGGGGCTTGGTCTCGGCCTCGTTCGCGTGGTCGAGTGCGCTCACGACCGACTCGGCGGTGACGTCGCCGCCGTCCTGGAACGTGGCCTTGCGCAGCTCGAAGACCCAGGTCGTGGCGTTCTTCCGCGTCCAGGACTTCGCCAGCGCGGGGGCGGCGGCCCCCTCCTCGTCCAGCGCGGTGAGGCCCTCCGCCACGGAGAGCTTGCTGAGCACGGTGGCGTCGTTGCTGTACGGCGACAGCGCCTGCACCGGCGGCACGGCGAGCGCGACCCGCAGCCGGCCGCCCGTCTCGGCGCCCCCCGCAGGGTCCGAGCCGTCCTCACCGGACACGAAACAGCCGGCCAGCAACGGGCCGAGAGCGAGCGCCGCGAGGACGCTGCGGGAGGTGGTGCGCATGGTGGGTCCTGTCGTGCGAGGAGACGGTCACGCCCCCGTGCGCGACATGCGACTGCGGGGGCGACGGGCAGCATATAAGGCAAGCCTTACCAAAATTGCTCCCCGGGTGGGTGAATTCCCAACCAATGAGATAGCTCACCCTCCGCGCCCCGCCCGGCAACGGGCCGGGCGGGGCCGGGAACGGACCGGCGGGGCCGACGAGCGCGCCCACCAGGCTGCCCCGCCGACCGGACGACAGCGCGCCCCCGGTTGCTAACGATCTGTCGCTCCACACGTTCCATTCCCTTGCCAGGCCCGCGAGTTGGGGCCAGCATGAGGCAGCTCGTTTGAGCCCGAAACAAATTCCTTCTCTTCCGCCCGACAGGTGAGGCATGGGCACAACTGCGTCCAGAATGCGGCACGCGGCCGGCGACGGTTACACGTCCACCGGCTCCCTCAGACAGAACGCGCTCGGCGTCCTGGGCATTCTCTTCCTCGTTCTCTCCGCGCAGGCGCCGCTCACCGGTGTGGCGGGGGCGGCGCTGGTCGCGATAGCCATCGGCAACGGCCCGGGTGTCCCCGCGATGTACGTGGTGGCCGGGGTCGTCGTCCTGCTCTTCTCCGTCGGCTACGTCGCGATGGGCCGCCATGTGGTCGACGCGGGCGCCTTCTACTCGTACGTCGGCAAGGGCCTCGGCGGTACGGCCGCCGCGGGCAGCGCGGGCGTGGCGCTGCTGGCGTACCACGCCATCCAGGCGGCGGTGTACGGGCTGTTCGGGGCCGTCATGAACAGACTGGCGCTGCAGTACCTGGAGCGGGACGTGCCCTGGTGGCTGTTCGCGCTCGGCACCATGGTGATCGTTCAGGTGCTCGGCGCGACCGGCGTCGACGTGTGCCGCCAGGCTTTTGCCTGGCCGTTCATGGCGCGTGCGGGAGCGGGCGGGGACGGGCGTCCGGCCGAGGGGCACCCGCGCGTACGCCTCGGCCGCCCCTGCGAAAGCTTGCCCCCACGGACCCTTCCGCGCTCGCGAGGCAAGGGGAGCGCGAACCCATCGAACCCAACGAACAGGTCGAACAGGTCGAACAGGCCGAACAGGCCGAACAGGTCGCGAGAACGTATTCACGCTTCCGGTCGGCCGCGCGCACGCCGGAGCCTTCGGCATCGAGCGACGTCGGCGGGCGGCGGGCGGCGGCAACACACCGCCTGAGCAGCAATAACCCGTACGACCACCCCAGGCAGCCAAGGCTGTGCTATCTTTGCATGAAGTGGCAGTTTTGGTTACCAGAGGCTTTTGAGTGCTCTTCGACCTTCCGTCGACGAGCACTCTTTTTGTTTCCGGGGCTTTCCGGGACGTTGATCTTCTGATCTTCCCGTCGGGTCAAATCGATGCTGCGACACCGGGTCCGTAAAGTGCGGACTCCGGGCACTTGCATCAAGGGAGTTTCAGCATGGCATCCGGCACCGTGAAGTGGTTCAACGCGGAAAAGGGCTTCGGCTTCATCGAGCAGGAGGGTGGCGGCCCGGACGTGTTCGCCCACTACTCGAACATCGCCACCTCCGGCTTCCGTGAGCTTCAGGAGGGCCAGAAGGTGACCTTCGACGTCACGCAGGGCCAGAAGGGCCCCCAGGCCGAGAACATCGTTCCCGCCTGACGCTGACGCGTACGCATGAGCCGGGGTCCGCGCCCGAAGGGCGCGGGCCCCGGCTCGTGTGCGAACAGGTGCCGCATCCAGGAAGGTCCCCATGAACCGCCCGGCTCGTACGAACGACAAGTCCTCCCGCACCCGCGCGGGCGAGGGCTCCGCCCGCTCCGTCCGGAGCGATCGCACCAACTCGGGCACGGGTACGGGCGGCGGGAGCCAGAGCGCCCCCGCCGGTCCGGCGAAGGGCGGTACGGCTGGGGGGCGTTCGGCTGGGGGACGCTCGGCTCAGGACCGTTCGGCCGCTTCCGGTACGGCGGGCAGGGCCGGTTCGGGCCAGTCCCGTACGGCCAGGGGCGACCGCCGGGGAGCGGCGGCCGGTCCGGACAAGTCCGGTGCGGCCAAGTCCGGTTCCGCTGAGGCGCGTGCGCCCAAGGGCGGTCGCCGGGGTGCCGCCGGCTCGGACAGGACCGGTGCGGCCACTGCCGGTCCTGCCGCCAGGTCCGGTGCGGGAAAGGCCGGTTCGTCGGCCAAGAGCGGTGCCGCCAAGGGCGGCCGGAACCGTCGTGCGGGACGGCCCGCCGCGGTCGGCGGTGAGTTCGCGGTGCCGGTCACGGTCACACCCGCGTTGCCGCCGGTCGACGTGTTCGATGAACTTGATCTGCCGGAGCGGCTGCTGACGACCCTCCGCGCGGAAGGGGTGACCGCCCCGTTCCCCATCCAGGCCGCGACGCTGCCGAACTCGCTGGCCGGCCGGGACGTCCTGGGCCGGGGCCGCACCGGGTCGGGCAAGACGCTCGCCTTCGGCCTCGCGCTGCTGGCGCGTACGGCGGAGCAGCGGGCCGAGCCCCGGCAGCCGCTGGCCCTCGTTCTCGTCCCCACCCGCGAACTGGCCCAGCAGGTCACCGACGCCCTCACCCCGTACGCCCGCGCACTGCGTCTGCGGCTCGCCACCGTGGTCGGCGGCCTGTCCATCGGTCGGCAGGTGAGCGCGCTGCGCGGCGGCGCCGAGGTGGTCGTGGCGACGCCCGGCCGGCTCAAGGACCTCATAGACCGGGACGACTGCCGTCTGGACCGGGTCGCGATCACCGTCCTGGACGAGGCCGACCAGATGGCCGACATGGGCTTCATGCCCCAGGTCACCGCCCTGCTCGACCAGGTCCACCCCGAAGGGCAGCGCATGCTGTTCTCGGCCACCCTGGACCGCAACGTCGACCGCCTGGTCCGCGACTACCTCCACGACCCCGTCGTCCACTCCGTCGACCCGTCGGCGGGCGCCGTCACGACGATGGAGCACCACGTGCTGCACGTGGAGGACGACGACAAGCACGCCACGACGACCGAGATCGCCGCCCGCGACGGACGGGTGATCATGTTCCTGGACAGCAAGCACGCGGCGGACCGGCTGGCGAAGAAGCTGCTGGCCGTCGGGGTGCGCGCCGCCGCCCTGCACGGCGGCAAGTCGCAGTCCCAGCGCAACCGTGCCCTGACGCAGTTCAAGGACGGGGCGGTCACGGCCCTGGTCGCGACCAACGTCGCCGCGCGCGGTATCCACGTCGACGACCTCGACCTCGTCGTCAACGTCGACCCGCCCGGCGACCACAAGGACTATCTGCACCGGGGCGGCCGTACCGCCCGCGCGGGCGAGTCCGGCACCGTCGTCACCCTGGTCCTGCCGCACCAGCGCCGGGACATGACGCAGCTGATGGCCGTCGCCGGCATCAGCCCGACGACCACGAGGGTCCGCTCGGGCGGCACCGAACTGAACCGCATCACCGGCGCCCAGGCCCCCTCGGGGGTGCCCGTCGTCCTCACACCACCGCCGGTCACGCAGGAACGCCCCGCCCGTGCGGCGTCCGCCTCACGCTCCCGCCGAGGCGGCTCGGCAGGGGGCCGCCGCCGCACCCCGGGGAGGGGCAACGGCCGCTGACGGCGGCCGGGGCGCGCTGGAGTCGGACGAGCCCACGAACCACCTCGACCTGCCGGCCATCGAGCAGTTGGAGGCACACTGCTCCCGGTCACCCACGACCGGCGGATACCCGACGCGGTCCACGTCACCCGCCGCCCGGAGGTCGCCGGCGACAAGGTGACCGAACGTCAGGGAGAGGCCCGCGTCAGCGCTTGTGGCGCAGCAGCGCGCAGACGAAGTCCTCCTGTACGGCGCGCAGTTTCCGCAGCAGGGCGGGCTTCAGGGCCTGGTTGATCTGGGTGGTGGCGGAGAAGGTCAGCGACCGGCGTCCGTCCGGTGTGGCGGCGATCAGCTGCGTGTAGCCGAGGGTGTTGCCGGTGTGCCCCAGCACCACGCCGCACCGGGTCGTGTACCGGAAGACGGCGAGCCCGGCATCGTTGCGTCCCGGCCCGGCGGGCTCGGAGGCCGCCCCGGGGATCCAGCGCCGCTGCTCCCGCACCACGTGGTGCCCGTACAGCCGGCCTCCGGCATAGCCGCGGATGAACCGTGTCATGTCGGCGGGTGTGGAGACGATGCCGCCCGAAGCCCACACCCCGGACATGCCGACGACCTCGCTGACGTCCTCCGGCGGCTCGGGCGGGCTCACGTCGTAGCCGTGCAGATAGGGCCTCGGCATCCGGTAGCCCTGCGGCAGGCTGGTGTCGCGCAGGCCCAGCGGCCGGTACACCAGCTCGCGCAGCAGACGCTCGTACCGGGTGCCGGTCGCGGCCTCCGCCATCAGCGCGACGGCGATGTTGTCGGAGTTGGAGTACTGGTACCGGGAGCCGGGCCGGAACAGCAGAGGCCGGTCGGCGACGTAGTCGAGCAGCCGGCGGGAGTCGAAGCGGTGCCGGGGGTCGGCCTGAAGGGTCCGTACGAAAGCCGGGGCCTGCGAGAAGTCGGGCAGCCCACTGGTGTGGTTCAGCAGCTGGCGCAGCGTCACGGAACCCCAGGCCCGCGGCAGCCGCGGCAGCCGCTCGCGCAAGGTGTCGTCGAGGCGCAGTTCGCGGCGGTGGACGAGGGAGAGCGCCACCGCGCCGCTGAACGCCTTGGCCGCGCTGGCGATGCGCATGTGGTCGTCGGCCTCGGGTCCGCGGCCCGTGGTCAGGTCCGCGACGCCGGCCCGGACGACCCGGGTGTCCCTGCCGTCGCGCAGGACGGCGATGACGCCGGGCGGGCCGCCCGGGGAGCGGACCAGCTCCTCCAGCTGGTGCCGGAGCGGATCGTGGGGGCGCGGGCCGGGCGGCGTGGCGGCGCCGGCGGCCGGCGACAGCAGGGTCAGACAGGCGGCGACGAGGGCCGCCGTTCCCAGACGGGGCCCGAGCGGGGAACGGCGGCGGGGTGACGTGGGCATCGGCCCTCCTGAGCGGTGGCGGACACACGAGCGGCGCGTCCAGCTTCGCCCGCCCCCGTGCGGGCGGCCCGCTCGTGCTGCTCCACATGGCCGAGCGGGCCATACCAGTCCCAAGCCCAGCGTCTCGCCGTCCGCGTCGGCGCGGCGCCGGCCACGGCCGCCGCGGCCCTCGGCTGCGTCGCCTTCACGTTCACCGGCGGCGCCAGCGGCACGCAGGCCGCCGAGCCGTGGGCGTGCGACCGCGACGGCAGTGTCCGTCACGACTACTGACCTGCCCTTTTTGACGATCACTTTGCCGGCCGTGGAACTTCGTGGGGCCCGGCGGGCGTTCACAGGAAGACGCGGGGCACCCGCAGTCGACCGGAACGACACGGGCTGAAGCCGAGGGGCACGCATGGCGATGTGGGATCGGATCAAGGACCAGGCCAAGGGTCTGCAGCAGCAGGCGCAGGGCGCACGGGGCGCCGGCGGACACGGACGGCCGGGCACACCGGGGACGGGTCCCATGGGATCCACCGGGTCCACGGGGTCCGGGCGGTCCGCCGGCGGCTCCAAGGCCCAGCTGGTGAGCGCGCTCAAGTCCCAGCTCACCTCCCTCAAGACGGAGCTGAAGAGCGGGGCGTACCGGGACGCCAGCATGGCCATGTGCGCCCTGGTCGCCGCCGCCGACGGCAGTGTCGACCCCGCCGAGCGCCAGCACGTGGAGTCGCTGATCCTGAACAACGACGTCCTGCAGAACTTCCCGGCCGACCAGCTGCGCCAGCGCTTCGGCAAGCACGTCGACCAGTTGTCGTTCAACTTCCAGCAGGGCAAGGCCGAGGCCATGCGGGAGATCGCCAAGGCGGCGAAGAAGCCGACGGAGGCCCGAGCGGTCGTCCAGACCGGCTTCGTCGTGGCGGGCGCCGACGGTTTCATCGCCCCGGCCGAGGAGCAGGTCCTGCGCGAGGCCTGCTCGGCACTCGGGCTGTCCCCCAGGAGTTCGGCCTCTGACGCGGACGGCTCGGGCACCGCTGAGGCCGTCGACCGGATCCCGTCTCGCGGCGGCAGTCTCTCGACCCACCCCGCCCCACCCCGCCCGGGACGGCGAACACCGACACGGGCGGGGCGCAGGTCTCTCAGTCGCTCGATCTCATCCGAAGGTGACGTCGATGACATGGATGACGTCGAGGCCGCCGTCGCCGCCGAAGGACCAGCCCAGGGCGCCGGAGTACGGGGAGCAGCGGGCCCCGATGGCCCCGGTGTCCGTCTTGGTGTACA
Source organism: Streptomyces sp. TG1A-60 (assembly GCF_037201975.1). Taxonomy (NCBI): domain Bacteria; kingdom Bacillati; phylum Actinomycetota; class Actinomycetes; order Kitasatosporales; family Streptomycetaceae; genus Streptomyces; species Streptomyces sp. TG1A-60. The sequence goes on from NZ_CP147520.1 coordinate 3,921,447, forward strand.
GGTCCCATCGGCATCCGGCATCGAACGCGAGGCGTCCGGCGTCCGGCATCCGGCAAAAGCAAAGGCAAGGAGGTAACTCACTCCTTGCCACTTTCAACTTATAGCGCACCGGGGGGCTTGCGGCAAGGCCCCCGTCGTACCGCAGAATCTCCGGCCTAGGCGATATTCCACGCGCCAAGCCAGCCGAAGCCATGCGAAGCCAGTCGGAGCCATGCGAAGCCATCCGGAGCCATTGACGTGAACCCCCTCCCCGCCCCCACCAGCGCGTTCGCACTCCCCGACCGTCTCTCCGCCAAAGCCGACCCCGCCCTGATCACCGCCGACGAGCAGCACTTCGCCGCCCTCGCCGAGTGCCTGGCGCAGTCGATCGCCGAGGTGTCCGCCCAGCTCGACGCCGAACGCAGGGCACCCGGCGGCCTGGGCCGGCAGGCGATGGACCGGGACACCGAGATCCACCGCCTGACCGCCCGCCTGCGCACCCTGCGCCGCTTCGGCCTGGACCTGTGCCTCGGCCACATGGTGAGCGCGGACGACCCCGAGCCCGTCTACGTCGGCCGGCTCGGCCTCACGGACAGCACAACGGGCCGCCGCCTGCTGATCGACTGGCGCTCCCCCGCCGCCGAACCGTTCTTCGGCGCCACCCACGCCAACCCGATGGGCCTGACGAGCCGCCGCAGGTACCGCTGGACCAACGGCCGGATCAGCGACTACTGGGACGAGGTGTTCACCCCGGACGGCTTCGCCGACCACGCCGCGCTCGACGACCAGTCCGCCTTCATCGCCAGCCTGGGCAGCAACAGGTCGGAGCGGATGCGGGACGTGCTCGGCACCATCCAGGCCGACCAGGACGCCATCATCCGCGCGAGTTCCCGAGGCGCCCTGGTCGTCGACGGCGGCCCCGGCACCGGCAAGACCGTCGTCGCCCTGCACCGCTCCGCCTACCTCCTCCACGCCGACCCCCGCCTGGGCCACCGCCGGGGCGGCGTCCTCTTCGTCGGCCCCCACCGCCCCTACCTGTCCTACGTCGCCGACGTACTCCCCAGCCTCGGCGAGGAGGGCGTACAGACCTGCATCCTGCGGGACCTGGTCACGGAGGGGGCGGCTGCCGGTGTCGAGCCCGACCCGGAGGTGGCGCGCCTCAAGTCGTCGGCGGCCCTGGTGGAGTCGATCGAGAAGGCCGTCAGGTTCTACGAGGAACCGCCCACGAAGGGCATGACGGTCACGACCCACTGGTCCGACATCCGGCTGAGCCCCGACGACTGGACCGCGGCCTTCGAGGCGGCGGAACCCGGCACGCCGCACAACGAGGCCCGCCACCAGGTCTGGGAGGAACTCCTCACGATCCTGGCCGACAAGCACGACACCGACGACGACACCGACGTCCCCCCCGAGCTGCTCCGCAAGTCCCTGCTGACGAACAGGGAGTTGCGCACGACCTTCGACCGCGCCTGGCCCCTCATCGAAGCGGCCGACCTGGTCGGAGACCTGTGGACCGTACCGGCCTACCTCCGCATGTGCGCACCCTGGCTCAGCCGCGACGAGGTACGGCGACTGCAGCGCGCGGAGGCGCAGGCCTGGACGGTCTCCGACCTCCCCCTCCTGGACGCGGCCCGCCAACGCCTCGGCGACCCGGAGACGGCCCGGCGCCAGCGCCGGCACGCGGCCGTCATCGCCGCCCAGCGCGAGCGCATGACACAGGTCGTGGACAACCTGATCGAGGCCGTGGCCAACTCCGGAGCCGACGGTGACGACGGCGAGGGCCTGGTGACGATGTTGCGCGGCGAGGACGCCCAGGTCAGCCTGGTCGACGACTCCGAACTCCCCATCGCCGACCCGGACCTGCTCGCCGGCCCGTTCGCCCACATCGTCGTCGACGAGGCGCAGGAACTGGCCGACGCGGAATGGCAGATGCTGTTGCTGCGCTGCCCGTCCCGCAGCTTCACCATCGTCGGCGACCGCGCCCAGGCCAGACACGGCTTCACGGAGTCCTGGCAGGAACGCCTGGAGCGGATCGGCCTCGACCGCACCACCCTGACCTCCCTGAGCATCAACTACCGCACGCCGGAAGAGATCATGACGGAGGCCGAGCCGGTCATCCGCGCCGCACTCCCGGACGCCAACGTCCCCACCTCCATCCGCAGCGGCGGCGTCCCCGTCGTCCACGGCCCGGTCTCCGACCTGGCCCCGACCCTCGACACCTGGCTCGCCACCCACCCCGACGGAACCGCCTGCGTCATCGCCGCCCCCGGTTCCCGTACGACGTCCACGACGCCCCTCCCCACGACCCCCCGCGTCCGCTGCCTCACCCCGGAACTCTCGAAGGGCCTCGAATTCGACCTGGTCGTCCTCATCGACCCGGAGAACTTCGGCGAGGGCGTCGAAGGAGCGGTGGACCACTACGTCGCGATGACCCGAGCCACGCGGCAACTGGTCATCCTGACGACCAACTGAGACCGGTCGTACTTCCAGACGCTTGCTCACACGACGCACCGGATACATGCCACCGACTCTGCGGTGACCGGCGAGCATGGCCGGGCCGCCTGTTCCGTCCCACCGCGTACCCCAGCCTCGTGAGCGGCCCGGCCGCACCTGCACGCCGCGCTGTGCCGCGCACTCGACGGCGAGCCGACACCGCCGACCGCGCCGGACTGCCGCCAGTCCTTCCAGGCCTCGCCCGGTACCGCGCGCATCGTGGGTCACGCATAGCGCCTACGCGCGAAGCCGAGAGGATTCGGCCCTGTACAGATCGGCCGGAGCTGCGTGCGGTAGCCCCAGAGGTAGGTGGACCAGCGCGACCGGGAGTCGGTCGGTGAACACGAGGCGCTGTCTGGGGCCCGCTCCGACGGCTCGCCGCCGGTGGCCGCAGGGGCGCTTGTGGAATGCCGACTCCACGGGCCGCTTCCCCTTCGGGGCGAGTTCTTCGGGCAACTCACCGAAGTGTGCGCGAGAGATGCCGGCAGGATGGGAACAGGCCGCGCGGACCCCAGGCTTGCGTCACAACTTGCCCAATTCGTGCGGCTCTTCTCGTGTCATGGCCCGGGACGGGGCACGATACTCGACCGGTGGACTCGATCTATCGCAGTACGACGGGCAAGGAGCTCATCCGACGCTGGTGCCTCGACCAGCTTGCCGCCTGGCCGGTGCCGCACGCACGGAGGACGGTGACCGCCAAGGGCGCACCAACCCACGTGGTCCTCGCCGGCTCCGGCGCGACGACCGTCGTGTTCGTCCCGGGCACCAACTTCAACGCCGCCGCGTCCCTGCCGCTGGCCACGGCCCTGGTCGCCACAGGCCACCGGATCCTGCTGGTAGACGTCCCGGGCCAGCCCGGTCTCAGTTCTGGCCGACGTGGTCTCTCCGGCGGCCGGCTGTCCTGGTACGGAGCGTGGCTGAGCGAAGTGATCGAGAAGATGTCGTCCGAACCGGTAGCCGTTATCGGCCACTCCTTCGGCGCCGCCGTTGCCCTGTCCAGCGGCTCCCCCCGGATCGGCCGGCTCATCCTGGTTTCCCCTGGCGGACTGACCAGGCTGAGGTTGACCCCCACGGTGCTGGCCGCCTCGGCCGCCTGGTTCCTGCGGCCCACACCGACGCACAGCACCCGGCTCCTGCGCGCCATGCTCGCGCCTGGCCATCCACCCCGCACGGAATTGGTGGACTGGATGACACTGGTCGCCCGGCATGTGCGTTCCAGCGGGGCGCCCGGCGCCGCCACCCTGCCCACGCGGTCGATTCCCCGCCTGGTCGTCACGGGGGAGCACGACGTCTTCCTCCCTCCGAGGCGGCTCGGCCCAGCAGTGCGCGCCGCACTCGGCACTGAGCTGGGTGTGATCTCCGAGGCCGGACACCTCGTGGTCGAGGAGCACCCCGAGTACCTGTCCACCTTGCTGGAGATTCCGGGACAGCCCACCTCCGACGCCTCGGTGGGGTAGCAACCTCCGAATGCCGTGTCTACCGACCGCTCAGGACGGGGCCCAAACACAGCGGGCACTCCTATCCCTCCCCAAATCGTTACTCCCGGATCCCCGAGGAGGTTTTCTATCGCACTGGTTTGGGAAGCTGATCCATGCTGAGCACCTAACACAAAGTGAGTACGACATCTGAGGTTCATGGTGGATCTCCAGACTTCAAGATCCATAAAGGCCGACCCTGCCGTTGTCTCATTCGAGGGATCAAAACTGCCCCGAAGCCCTGCGGCGATGGGAACACCCGATTCTCGCGCTCCCCCCGCCATTGGATGCCCATCACATGTTCGGAGCTCAGTTAAATCGTTCACCCGAGACAGGGCAAGTGAATTTCGAGGGGGAGACGGATGGCGGAGCCAGACTCTGAAAATTCTTCGAATCGAGCAGCTAGAATCGCCGTGGTCGCTGCGCTAATTACGGCTGCGGGAGCGGTCTCAGCGGCAGCCGTAACCGGAGCGTTCGGCCTGTTGGACAGCGGCGATTCTACCGATGGAAAGAATAGGCCGCCAAGTGTCTCGGAAATTCCGAGTGGCACTCAGCCGGCTGTCCAGTCAGCACCCCCGAGCGCCCCTGACGCAGTTGGCGAGTTCGTGATGGCGGGAACCTGGGAAGGCACCTACCGATGCGGCGACCTAAAGGGAGTGCGGCTGGTCATCGTGAGCGACCCCGAGGTGGGTGAGGGTGGATTGCGAGCGACCGTGATCTTCTATCCCAAGGACGGAAACGCGGGCAGCCCTCTAGGGAAATACGCCTCAAAAGGCAGCTTCACCAGCAACACCTTCGTACTCAACGGGGACTACTGGATCGATGACCCCGGTGGCTACGTCATGACGGATCTTACGGCAAGCGCCCCCGAGGGAGATCCGCTCGTCCTGAAAGGCAACGTAGACGGAGCGGGTTGTAAACAGTTCGAGGTGACGAAGGTCTCCAAGGAGGCGACTCCACCTCCACTGTGATAACAGAGGGGGAGCACCTCACCTAGCTGTAATTCATCACCCTCTCGCCCGTCAGTATCAAGGAACCGGTCGCGGTGAATTCCGATCCAGCGCGAGCGACAGTAATCCGGGACCATGTACGGGGTGGTTTGAGTGCAGTACACCGTGAAGGGAATTCCTCGCCAGCGAAGTTCAGCGACCCGGACAAGGCCTATCGAAAGTTCCCCAAATTCCGAAATCTGGAGTGGAAGAACCGACATACGCCGCGCTGCGGCAGACGATAGTGCCAAGCCGACTCACGGAACCTGTCCAGCCTGCGGTGGAACCCGTCACCGATGGGACTCAGCCTGCGAATGTCGGACCACAACGCCGCACCAGATCGAGTGGAGAACAGCGGGGAACCACGGTGGAAGGGGCCGACCCGACAGACCACGGCCCAGCCGTTCGCTCAGGTCAGCGCCCCACCCGACTCCGCTGATCGAATTGGCCGTCAGCGGCCGGGGCTCTACGAATGCGGGGGCCAACGGCACCGGACCCGGACCGGCACCGGCCAGTCCGACCGCGCCCGCCTGTTCGCCAGCCAGTTTCCCACCCCCGCCCCGAGGTCGCTCCACGACCAGGCCCCCCAGCCCGGGGCGAGGGCACAGCCCCGCCCCGGATCCTCCCTCTCAGCCCCCGGTCCTCGGCAGCAGGGAGACCATCTCGCTGCCGTTCCTGGCGATCAGTACGTCCTCGTAGAGGAGGAGTTGGGGGGTGTCGCCCTGGCCGGGGCCCCACTTGCCGCCCACGGCTATCCCTCCGCGGGCGGAATTCCGTGTGCACGCCGGGTCCCGTGTCGCGTACGCGACGCGACCGGGTTCCCCGGCGAACGAGAAAGCCCCAGGTCGGTGACCTGGGGCTGCTCGTGGGCCATGGGCCCTGACTCTTCTGTCGTGCAGGGCTGACAGCCCTGCACGACCGCTCACCCTACGAATCTTCAAAAACTTCAGGACCATGACGAACCTTCAGCGACGTCATGAACCTTCAGGACCTCACGAACCTCCGGCGACCCTCCCGGTCGCCGCCGGTGTCACGTCCGTCAGCTTCCACCGCTGGTTCGAACCGGAGTTGGGCGTCCAGACGCCGATCCCGGCGCCGTCGTTCGTGGACTGGCCGTGCACGTCCGGGAGTTGGCCGGTGGCCGCGTTCACCAGGGTCCACGTGCCGTCGCCGGTCGTCGACAGGATCCACCGGGCGGCGTCGTCGCGGCGGCCCGAGTCGGCCTCCGCCACCAGCGAGCCGTCGCGGATCGCCAGGCGCTTGTCCGAGGCGGCCTCCGTCAGGGCGTACCGCGTGAGGTTGTCCGCCGTGCCCCGGCCGATGCGGTCCAGGTTCCACCGCTGGCCGGCCGGGTCGGTGGCGTTCGGGGTCCTGATGACCAGGCTCCTGCCGTCAGCGGCGACGGAGAGGTTCTTGCCGCTCTGGACGCCCGTCAGGGTGTACGTGTGCTCGTCCTGGAGTTCGGCCTGCGACTTCGCCACGCCCGAGACGCCCTTGACCAGGAACGACGTCACCGACTGGGCCGGGACGGCGATCGTGGCCCGCTTGTCCGTCACCCGGACCGCCTTGTGGCGGATCAGCTTGCCCGCGGCGTCCGTCACGACGGGGGTGACGGTCGCGCCCTTCCTGACCTTGCCGAACTTCGACAGGTCGATCGTCACGGCACGGGACTCCGTCGTGCTGTTGACGTGGACGACCGTCGCCTTGCCGCCCCTCTTGGCGACCGCCGCCGTGCTCGACGTGTCGTTGGTCTTGATCAGGCGGTCGCCCGGCTTGATGTAGTGGGTGAAGTTACGGGCGGTGTCGAACTTGGTGTTGGTGTAGATGGGGCACGACTTGAGGGTGTCCCTGGACGTGCAGGCGAAGGAGAGCTGGATGGAACCCCAGTTGCCGCCCTTGGCGGACTCGCCGCCCGGCTTCATGTTGTCGTAGTCCTCGACCGGCTGCCAGAACACCCAGGCCTGGGGCTCCAGTTCGCGGAGGTCGTCGACCATGCGCTGGGCGAGCCCGAGGCCGGGGCGCATGTCGGTGAAGCTCTGGCCGTCCCCCAGTCGCCCTCGACCTCGCTCATCCACAGGGGCTTGTCGGCGGCCTTGGCGAGGTCGCGGACGGTGGTGCGCTGGCCGGTGCCGTAGGTGTGGACGTTCATCTGCCCCACGAGGTCGCGCACGTCCTGGGGGTAGGAGTTCCAGTTGGTGGCGAAGGTGCCGGGGTTGGTCTCGTCCATCGCGGAGATCTCCGCGTCCGTACGGGACTTCCTCAGGGTCGGGGCGAGCGCCTTGATGACCTTCTGCTGGAGCTCGGGGCCCATGTGGGCGCCCTCCTGACGGCCGCCGGTGGGTTCGCCGTCCGCGCCGAGTCTGGTGCCCCAGTAGTTGGTGTTGGGCTCGTTGAACGGGTCGAGGGTGTCGACCTCGATGCCGTGCGCCCTCTCCAGGCGCTCGGTGGCGCCGACCAGGTACTTGGCGAAGTCGTCGACCGACTCCTCCTTGAGCTGGTCCTTGGAGGCGTCGAAGCCGCCGGAGACGTAGCCGCTCTCCGTCATGAACCACGGCGGGGAGTTGCTGAAGGTCTCCCAGTGGTCGATGTCGTTCTTGATGCGGTCGACCCACCAGCGCTGGGTGGCGTCGGCGTTCTTGTTCCAGTCCTTCCTGTCGTCGGCGCTCCACCAGTCGACGTCCTCGCGGGTGGTGCCCGCCGGGGCCTTCCACCAGCCCTCGACCGCGCCGCCGGCCCGGAGGTAGTCCTTGACGTCCGGGGCGTTGCCGCCGCCGATGTTGTAGCGGGCGATGTTGAGGTTCAGGCCGTCCTTGCCGAAGAGGAGGTCGGCGAGTTCCTCGCGTATCTCCCTGGGGTAGTCGCCGGTGGCGTTGGCGAACCAGACCAGGCTGGTGCCCCAGCCCTGGAAGCTCTGCCCCTTGTAGGAGGGGTCGGGCCGGACCGTCACCGGAGCGGCGGCTGCCGCAGTGTCGGCGTACGCCGCCGGCAGGGACGTGGCCGCCATGACCGTCCCGGTCGCGAGGGCCGTGATGCCGATGGCCCCGAGAAGCCGTCTCGTACGGGTGCGGTGTGCCATTCGAGTACTCCAACTCTTCGGTGTGCCGCGTCCCGGCGAGACACAGAGATCGGGGCCCGCGTGGTGCGGTTTCGGTGCGGTGCCGTCTGTTGCGGTGCCGTCTACTGCGGTGCTTCTGTTGCTGTTTGACGCACTCTCATATGGTTTGTCTCGGCGAATGTTTACGTAAACATCCACTGAGCCGGATGTCTACACTGTGCGAATCTCGGCGGTCAAGGAGTCGTCAAGAGTCGTTTCGGAGAGTCGGGGAAACAACGTGGACACAACCGACGGTCGTACGACGAGACGTGCCGTCCGGCCCCGGCAGGGGCCCTCCATGGGAGATGTCGCCCGGCTCGCCGGGGTCTCCTCCCAGACGGTCTCCCGGGTCTCGAACGGGTTCCCGGGGGTCACCGAGGACACCCGGCGGCAGGTGCTGGACGCGATGCGGGAGCTGGGGTACCGGCCCAACAGCGCCGCTCGGGCGCTCAGGCGCGGGGAGTTCCGGACGCTCGGCGTGATCACCTTCTCCCTCTCCACACTGGGGAACATCCGCACGCTCGACGCGATCGCCACGTCCGCCGCGCGGGAGGGGTACGCCGTCACGCTGCTGCCCGTCGCCGTGCCGACGCAGGACGAGGTGAACGGGGCGTTCTCGCGGCTGGGGGAACTCGCCGTGGACGCCGTGATCGTGATCATGGAGGTCCATCTGCTGGACGCGGCGACCGTGTCGCTGCCGCCGGGCGTGCAGGTCGTGGTGGCCGACTCCGACGCCGGCGACCGCTACACCGTCGTCGACACCGACCAGGCGGGCGGCGCGCGGGACGCCGTACGGCATCTGCTGGAGCTCGGGCACGGGACGGTGTGGCACCTGGCCGGGCCCGAGGACTCCTTCGCGGCGCAGCGGCGGGCGAACGCGTGGCGCGCCACGCTCGACGAGGCGGGGCGGGAGGCGCCGCCGCTGGTGCGCGGCGACTGGTCGGCGGAGTCCGGCTACCGGGCCGGGCTCCGGGTCGCCGACCAGCCCGGGTGCACGGCCGTGTTCGTCGCCAACGACCAGATGGCCCTCGGGCTGCTGCGCGCCCTGGACGAACGCGGACGGAGGGTCCCCGAGGACGTGAGTGTCGTCGGCTTCGACGACATCCCCGAGGCCGCGTCCTTCCTCCCGCCCCTCACCACCGTCCACCAGGACTTCGCCGAGGTGGGCCGCCTGTGTGTGGAGGGGGTGCTCGGCAAGATGCGGGAGGGCGGGGATGAGCACGGCACGACACTCGTCCCCACGCGGCTCGTACGGCGGCGGAGTACGGCACCGCCGCCGACGCCGTCTGCACGGCCGTCGCCTCCACCATGAACAAGGTGGCCGTGAACATCATGGTGGCGACGTACGGCCTGCCGGGGTGGCCGACGGTTCGCGGCTGGGCTGCCAGTTCGCCGCGCTGGGCCAATCGCCCTACCTGGTCAGCCAGTTGAGGGCGGGAGATCCACTGCGGCCGTTAGCATCAGCCGCATGCGAATTCGTCGGCGCCATGCCAAGACCCGCCTGGTGGAGCCGCCCCCGTGATCCGCGCGCCGACGAGTATCCGATGCCGACCGTGCCCTACGGGTGGTACGCGGTGCTGCGGAGCGGGGAGTTGCGGCAGGGGAAGGTCGTCGGCCTGCACTGCTTCGGGCGGGCGCTGATCGCGTTCCGGGGGACGGACGGGCGGGCGACCGTGCGGGACGCGCACTGCCCGCACTACGGCGCACATCTGGGTGTCGGCGGGAGGGTCGTGGACGGGACGGTGGAGTGCCCGTTCCACGGGTGGCGGTTCGGGGCGGACGGGCGGCCGGTTCAGCCGGTTCAGCTGACCGACCCGGTCAGTCGGCCACCTCTGTGAGCCGGCCGACCTGACACGAACGCCGGGCGCCGCCCCTCCACGGCCGGAGCCCGGGGTTCCGTATGCCCGTGCCCCGCCCGGCCCCGGTACCGGCGCTACCGGTCGTCCTCCCCGCCCAGGTCGATGTCCAGGTCGCCGAAGGAGAGCGTGTCCAGGTCGCCGTCGAAGTCCGCCGGGGTCAGGACCATCAGTTCCGGCGGGCCCGCCGGAGGATCGCGGCGGGGGTCCGGGCCGGTGAGGGGCTGTTCGGTCCAGATGCATTTGCCGGTGGTGGTGTAGCGGGTGCCCCAGCGCTGGGAGAGCGCGGTGACGAGCTTCAGGCCCCGGCCACCCTCGTCGGTGTCGGTGGCGCGACGGATGCGGGGCATGGTGAGGCTGCCGTCGAAGACCTCGCAGACCAGCGCGGGGCCGTGCAGCAGGCGCAGGCGGACGGGGCCCTTGGCATGGCGTACGACGTTGCCGACGAGTTCGCTGGCGAGGAGTTCGGTGGTGGGGGCGAGGTCGTCCAGGCCCCAGGCTGCGAGCTGGTCGCGGACATGGCGGCGGGCCTGGCCGGCGGCCCTCGGGGAGTCGAGGAGGGACCAGGAGGCCATCCGGTCCCCGGTCAGGGCGTGCAGCCGGGCGACGAGGAACGCGGCGTCGTCCGCCGCCGGCTGCTCGGCGGGCAGCAGGCCGTGGGTGAGGGTGTCGCAGAGGCGCTCCAGGTCCGCGCCGGTGCCGTCGTCGTGGGCGGTACGCAGCAGCCGGGCCAGGTCGGCCAGGCCCTCGTCGATGCCCCGCTTCGCCGACTCGACCAGCCCGTCGGTGTAGAGCACCAGCAGGCTGCCGTCGGGCACTGTCAGCTCCACCGTCTCGAACGGCGGCTCGGCAGCGCCGAGCGGCGGGTCGGCGGTCAGGTCGGGGAAGTGCACGGTCCCGTCGGGATGGACCAGGGCCGGGGGCGGGTGTCCGGCGCGGGCCAGCGAGCAGACCCGGGTGGTGGAGTCGTAGAGGGCGTACAGGCAGGTGGCGTAGAACTCCTCGCCCATGTTGCCGACGATGTCGTTGAGGCGGCTCATGATCTCGTCGGGCGGCAGTTCGAGGTCGGCGAGGGTGTGGACGGCCGTGCGGAGCCGGCCCATGGTGGCGGCCTGCGGCAGGCCGTGGCCCATGACGTCGCCGACGACGAGGGCGACCTGTCCGCTGGAGAGCGGGATGACGTCGTACCAGTCGCCGCCGACGTCCATGCCCTGGCCCGCGGGGAGGTAGCGGGCGGCGGCCTCGCAGGCGGCGAGCTCGGGCAGGCCCTGCGGGAGCAGGGCGCGCTGGAGTTCGCGGGACCGGGTGTGTTCGAGGTCGTAGAGCCGGGCGCGTTCCAGGGCCTGGGCGAGGAGCGCGCTGATCGCGGTGAGGAGGGTGCGTTCCTCGTCGGTGAGGCGGCGCGGCCGGTCGAAGGAGACGACGCACACCCCGAAGGTGTGGCCGGACGCCGTCAGCGGCAGGAACGCCCAGGCCTGTTTGCCGGCGCGGGCGGGCAGGCCGGCGTGCCGGGGCGCGTAGGCGGAGTACTCCTGCGGTGAGGAGATGAAGACCGGGGTGCCGGAGTTGATCGCGTCCCAGGCGGGGCCGTGCGGCGTCCGGGGCAGGTGGTTGACGAGCTCGATGAACTCGGGCGGGTAGCCGACGGCGCCGACGTTGTGGAGCCGGCCGCCCTCGACGGCCTGGACGAGCAGGCCGGTGGCGGCGAACGGCGGCAGCACCCGGCGGGCGACCGCGTCGACGACGTCCCGGGAGGTGGTCGCCTTGGCGAGCGCGGCGGTCAACTCGGCGATGCGGTGGGACCGTTCGGAGGCCGCGCGCTCGGTGTCGCGGCGCTCCTCCTCGTGCCGCCGCTTGTCGGTGACGTCGGTGAGGTAGAGGGTGCGGCCGTCGGCCCCGGGGACCAGCCGCAGGTGGTAGAGGCGGTCGCGGTCCGGCACACGGACGTCGAACCCGGCGGGCTTCTCCTCGGCGGCGGCCTCCCGGCAGCGGCTCTCCAGACCGGGGACCCCGCGCACGGCGGGCAGGTCCCACAGCGGGCGCCCGAGCAGTTCCGCCTCGGACAGACCGAGGGTGCGTTCCGCCTCCAGGTTGGCGAAGGTGATCCGCCAGTCGTCGTCGACGGCGAGAAAGCCGTCGCTCATGTGCCGCAGGGCCCGGCCGAGCGCGTCGCGGGCCGACCGCGACTCGGCGCTCTCCCACCCCACGCCGATCATCCGCAGGGGTTCGCCCCGCTCGTCGTAGGTCGCCCGGCCGCGGGCCCGGGTCCAGCCCCAGCCGCCGTCCAGCCGTCGTACGCGGTACTCCGCCTCGTATACGGTGTGGTCGCGGATCGCCCGCTGGGCCGCCGCCAGGGTGGGCGCGAGGTCGTCGGGGTGGACGATCCGCATCCAGTCCTCGACCCTGCCGGTGAACTCACCCGGCCTCGTGCCGTACAGCGCCGGCGCGGCCTCGTCCCAGATCAGCCGGCCGGTGCGGATGTCCCAGTCCCAGGAGCCGACGCTGGCCTCGCGCAGCGCCCGCCGCAGCCGCTCGCCGTGCGACTCGCTCCGCGCGGGCCCGGCCGGTGGCACCGCCCGCGCCATGCGGTCCTCGGTCCAGTCGACGACGGCCCGCAGGAACTCCCATTCCTTCCGGGTGGGTTCGCCCCGGTCGCCGGTGAGGACGGTGAGCGCGCCGACCGTGCGGCCCCCGCCGGACACGGGTAACGCGGCGAGACCGGTGCCGGGCCAGGCGATGGCCAGGGGCCCCAGCGGCGACCACCGGCCGCTGCCCTGGTGCAGGACGCGGGCCGGGGCAGCTGGCCCTCCTGGTCGATGATCTCCCAGGGGCGGGTGAGGGCGGGCGGAAGACCGGTGACGGACACCAGCCGCAGCGCGGACAGGGGGCCCCGAAGATGGATCATCCCCCGAGTGCGCCCAACTCCCCCACCGCGTGCTGGAGTGCCAGCCGGAAGACCTCGCTCTCCGCGACACCCGGATCCACCGTGCCGAGCAGGGCCAGCCGTGCGTTCATACGGCTGACCCTAATGTTCTACCCACCCGTAAGGCAGTCCGCCACAGGAACTCCACACCGGCTCCCCAGTGTCGTCTTCCCGTCGGACCCACCCCTCAACGGCGCATGTTCCAGGCGGCCTTGACGCACCGAGCGAGCCCCGTGACCAAGATCTGCCGACCGCCACCACCTGGAGCGAAGCGGCTCGCCGGTGCGGTGACCCCGCCCATGCCCCCGCCCGGTCCCGGGCACAGGAACGGGGACGGAGACGGGGAGGGGGAGGGAGACCGGGACGGGGACGGGCTGCGTCGCGAGCACGCCCGCCACCGCGCCGAGGAGTCACCGCACAGGGATCCGGATCATTCCCGGGACATTCCGCGGCCCCCGGCGGTACAACCATCCGCCATACCCGGTCGTCTCACCCGATACCAGCGCTACGGCAGCGCTACGTCACCAAGGGGGACGACATGAGACGAATCGGAGCCGCGTTGGCGGCACTCGCACTCGCGGGGACCGCGATCGGGACGGCGGCGGCCACCGCGAGCGCCGCGCCGGGAGGCGCCGCGCGGGCCGCCGCGGCCTGCCCGACGGGCTGGGGCAGCCTCGCCAAGGGCAGCCCCGACGTCGGCGCCGTACCGCTGGCGGACGTCAGGACCGGCCGGCACGACTGCTTCGACCGCATCGTGTTCGACGTCCCCGGCGGCGGCGACCACATCGGCCACTACGTCCGGTACGTCGACCGGCTCCACCAGGTCGGCTCGGGCGACCACATCCCCGTCGGCGGGGGCGCCATCCTCGAGGTCCGGGTCGCCGCGCCGAGCTACGACCCGGAGACCGGCGGCGTCGCCTACCCGGCGGTCGTGGCCGAGCCCCTGCCCGGCGTGAACCTCACCGGCTACCGCACCTTCCGGGACACCCGCTTCGCCGGCAGCTTCGAGGGCCAGACCCAGACAGGCGTCGGCGTCCGCGCCCGCCTCCCCTTCCGCGTCCTCCAGCTCCCCGACCGCCTCGTGGTCGACGTGGCGCACAGCTGGACCTGACGCACGGTGACGCGACCGGGGCCCGGCCGGGAGGCCGGGCCCCTCGCAGGGGGGCCGAAAAAATCCCCGTGCGGGGATGTCGAGAACCCGTGGCCGGCTCCGTCCCCGCTGTGCACGCGGCCACGGCGCAACCGCGCGGTGGCCGTCGGCGAGGCCGACGGGCCGCGCGCCGGCCTGGCGGCGCTCGCGGCACTGGACGACTCGCTGCCCCGCCACACGGCGGTGGCGGCGTACCTCCACGAGCGCGACGGAGCCCCGACGACGGCGGCACGGCTGTACGCCGAGGCGGCCCGAAAGGCCGCCGACCTCGCCGAACGGGACCACCTGACCCGCCAGGCCGCCCGGCTCAACGCCCGCCGGTCCCACTGAGCGGGTCGCGCTCCGACGGGCCCCCAGGTCCATGACCCGGGGGCCTTACGCCGTGCCGGGGCCCGCGCCCGGTCCGTTACGGCGCGTCGATCAGCTCGTGCGGCGGTACCTGGACCGTGCGGGCACCCGGCTCGCCGCCCAGGATCACCTTGCGGAGGGCCACGTTGTTCTTGTGGTTGGTCTCCTGCAGACGGTTCTCGGGGTTGGCGATGACCTGGATGTGGTACGTGCCGTTCGGCAGGTCGGTGATGTCGAAGGACTGGCCGGGACGGTACTGGGTGTACGTGTCGCCGGAGCCGACGTCGAGGACCTCACGTACGGAGATGGAGCTCTCCTCGCCGCAGGCGGTGGACAGGTCGGTGTTCTCCGGGTGCCAGTTGGCGTTCTTCACCGTGTAGTCGATGGCGTCGGTGTTGGCCAGGCAGAACGCCTCCTTGCCGGAGCGCACCTCCTTGGTCTGGTCCTCGCTGAGCAGGCGGTAGCTGGCGAAGTCCGTGAAGTGCCAGTGCTCGTGGCCGATGCGCGGGTCCCACTCCATGGTGCCGGTGGGCGCGTAGCCGACCTGCTTGCCGCGTGCGTCGTAGAAGTACTGGTACGCGTCCATCAGGTCCGCGCCGGGCTTGCGGAAGCCGTCGACGACGAGGGGCGCGGGGCCCGCGTTCCAGACGTTCGCGCTGAAGGCGAGGTAGTCCTTGCCGGGGACGTCGCCGTCCTCGCCGTCGGTGATGGAGATGTCCCAGGCGGGCAGCGACCGCAGGTCCGGCTTGGGCACGCCCGCGGGGGCGCCAGCCTTGCCGGTGGGCCGCTTGGCGGCGGGCTTCAGCGCGGGCGCGATACGGGAGCCGTCGGTGTGGCCGGGGCCGTCGCCCAGGTGGTCGGCGAGGCCCCGGTCCGCGAGGGCGTGGGAGAGGGCGGGCGGTGTCGGGGCGTCGGCGCCGCGCGGGCCGTAGTGGTGCCCGTCGTGCGCCGCCCGGCCGGACGCCGGATCCGGCTGCGCGGTGTGGCCGCCGTGGCCGCCGCCGTGGTGCGCGGAGGACGACGACCTGGAGGCGGTCAGGCCCTCGCCGCCGCCCTCCTCCACGGGCTCGTCCCGCACGGTCACCTTGATGGTGGGCCGGTCGTCGGGCATGCCGAACAGGTCGCGGTACTTCTTCGCCACGCCCACCCGGGCGGTGTACTCGCCGACCGGCAGGTCCACCGACCTGTCGTAGTCCCACGAGGTGGTGTTGGTCGCCCAGCCCTTCGGAATGCCCCACACCGAGCCCAGCGTCCACGGGTTGGTGGAGCAGCTCTGCGGATAGTGGTTGGTCGCCGGGGCGTCCGGGCGGATCCGGCCCGAGGCGTTGTTCGGGCAGAAGGTCCCCTCGCTCGTGGCCACCTCGTCGCCGGCCGTGTTCCTGACCGAGACCTCCAGAAAGCCGGGCAGCCCGGAGAAGTCGTCGACCAGCCCCTTGGGCAGCGTCCTCGTCTTCGTGGTCCTGCCGTCGCGGAGGATCTGCTTGGCGACGATCGGGTCCTTGTACGACTTCCGCTTCACCTGGAACTCCAGGGGCGCGTTGTCGACCGAGATGTACGTCCCGAGGTCCAGTTGGACGCCCTCGGACCACTCGTAGCGGGTGAGCGTCACGGAGTTCGTGGCCGCGATCAACTTGAGCTGCGGCTTCCCGGGCGTCGCGGCGGGCGCGGCACCGGCGCCGGGTGCGGCACCGGCCATGGCGGCCACGACGGTGAGCGACGCCAGGGCGGCGAGGCCGGGGCGCTTCAGACGTCTGCGCAGGCCCTGACCGGTCGCCCGGTCGGTCGTCCCGTCGGCCGTCCCGTCGGCCGTCCTCCCCGCCGTCCCCTCGGTCCCCGGATCGTTGCTCGGGCTGGTCGTGTTGCTGGTCATCGGTTCCTCGTCTGCGAGTGCCATGGTCAGTGGCAGCGGACTGGACAGCCCACGGACGACGACCGAACGGCCGACCGAACAGGCGCACCCCACACGCCTCGGGCCGGGCCGGACTCTCTCCGCCCTCCCTGTGAGCAACCTATGAGACTGGTAATCGTTTGGCCGGGTTGCCTCCTGACGGGGAATTCGACCCAACGGGCTACGAGCACGGCCCAAACACATGCCCGCACATCCCTGCGGAACCGGCCCCAAGTCCCCGGGGAATCCGCGCAGGAGCGTCACACAGCCTGCACGCGGCCCTGAGAATGGCTCGTTAGCGTTGCTGAGCGCTCGATCCGCTCGATCCCACGTGCGAACGTGACGAGACCGGGCCGCGGCCCGGCGGGTCGACGGCATGCCGACACAGGAAAGACCTCGATGGACTACTGCTCCTCATGTCGCCGACATCTCAACGGCGCCCTCGTGTGCCCCGGCTGCGGCGCCTACGCCCCCGACATAGCCCCGGCCACGGTCGACGGCCACGCCGTCGCGGCCACCGGGTCGGCGATGTTCCCGATGCCGTCGGCACCCTCGGAGACACCGACGCTGCCGGTCGTGCCGACGGTGCCTGCGGCGACGTGGGAGTACGGTGCCGCCGTCACGGGCGGTGGTTGGTACGACGGCTCACTGGCGGGTGGCTCACCGGCCGGTGGATCGATGGCCGGTCGGCCACTGTTCGACGGGCGGGGTTTCGACGGACCGGACCTTGACGGACCGGGCTTCGACGAGTTCGCGGTCGACGGGCCCACGGCCGGGTTCGACGGGGACGAGATCGCGCGGACCGAGCGGCTGCTAGTCGACGGGCCGCACGCCACGGCGATGGAGGCCGCCGGGCCGGGGGACCAGGGCCTGCGGGCCCGCACCGGGGAGGCGCCCGGCGTCGAGGACATGGACGCGGACGTGGGCCTGGACGTGGAGGGCTCTCCGGCGCTGTCGCAGGGGCGGGCCGCTCGGCGCCGTCAGCTGGCGCGGTGGAAGAAGAACCAGCGCCGGGCCGTGGTCGCGACCGCCGTCGCGCTGGTCGGCGGCGGCCTGACCGTCATGGGGATGGACCGGCAGTCCACCGACCGGACCCAGGCGGCCATGGCGCCGGACGCCGAGACCCTGGGCGCCGTCAAGGAACAGGGCTCGCAGCGCGGCCGTGCCTCGGCGACGGAGACCGACGACGCCCGCAGCACGTCGAACACGCCCGGCACGCGGTCACCGGCCGGCAACACCTCGCGCGACCGCTCCGCCGCCGATCTCCCGAACTACCGCGCGGACAACCCCGGCTCCGCTGGTACCGACTCCTCGACGCCGTCCGCCCAGCGGGCGCAGACCGGCTCCTCGGGCGCCGGCAAGTCGCTCACCGACACCGTCGCCGGCATACCGGCGGACGAGACGACCACACCTCCGGCCACCGGCAACGCGGGCTCCTCGACGGACCCGAGCACGGGCTCGGACGCTGCGGGGACGGACACGGGGACGGACACGAGCACCGGCTCCGATTCCGGCTCGGGATCGGGATCGGGATCGGGCAGCGGCACGGGCTCCGGATCGGACACGGGCACGGGCACGGGCACGGGCACGGGCACGTCGGACGGTTCGAGCTCCGACACGGCGACGACCTCACCGTCGGGCCTGTGCCTCCTCGGCGTCGTGTGCGTGAGCTGACGACCGAACGCCCGCACGCGCACCGACCGCCGACCGGTCAACCGACGGACCTGATCAACGTCGCTGGAGGAGCACCGCTCTGCCGAACCGGCGCGGTCAGTGCTGCCGCACATTGCCCGGGATTCCCCGGTCGTACGCCGCGGCCACTGCGGTCGCGCGGTCGTTGACACCCAACTTGGCGTACTGGTGCGTGAGGTGGGTCTTGACCGTGGCCTCGCTGATGAACAGGGTGCGGGCGAGCTCACGGTTCACGGCGCCCTTGGCGACCCAGGAAGTCGGCCGACTCTGCGATGCGGCGCAGCTCTCTCAGGTGGGCCGCCAGTGCCTCGCGGCCTGCATGTGTCAGTGCGAGCCAGGTCCTGACACGGGAGCCGAGGGTCTCCTTGCGCAGCGTCAGATAGCCGGCTTTCTGAAGGGCCTTCAGCTGCTTGCTCAGTACAGAGTCGCTGACTCCGGGCGCGTCGCGCACCTCGGAGAAGCCGAGTGATTCGACGGAGCTGAGCATCGCGCAGATCCGGAGGCGGTTGTACGGGTGGATCACCGCATCAGAGGCTGCCTCGGTCATCCTCGCTGCCAGGTCCAGTCCAACTCCCGTGCTGCCACGTTCGATCGCTCCCAGCGGCCAGGCCGGGTGTGCCTTCGGTGTGCCGGGGCGCGGCATGCCGACGGGAGCCGTTGAGGGGCCGGGCCGGACGTGAAGGGGCCGGCCCGACACCCACCGTGTCGAGCCGGCCCCTTCTGCTCCTGGCCGGCGGTCAGTCCGTGCCGAACTCCATCGCCGCGCGGTCGAGGAGCTTGTCGGCGTCGGAGCCGGTGGTCTCGCCGCGGGAGGCGATGGCCTCTGCGCCGCCCTCGGGGAGGCTGCCGATGAGGCCGGTCGCGGCGGCCTGGGCGGCGCCGATCGCGGGGCTGCCGGTGCCGATGAGGCCGAGGACGGCATACTGCTCCAGCTTGGCGCGGGAGTCGGCGATGTCGAGGTTGCGCATGGTCAGCTGGCCGATGCGGTCGACGGGGCCGAAGGCGGCGTCCTCGGTGCGCTCCATGGACAGCTTGTCGGGGTGGTAGCTGAAGGCGGGGCCGGTGGTGTCGAGGATCGAGTAGTCCTCGCCGCGCCGCAGCCGCAGGGCGACCTCGCCGGTGACGGCGGAGCCGACCCAGCGCTGCAGGGACTCGCGGATCATCAGGGCCTGCGGGTCGAGCCAGCGGCCCTCGTACATCAGCCGGCCGAGGCGACGGCCCTCGGAGTGGTACTGGGCGAGGGTGTCCTCGTTGTGGACGGCGTTGACGAGACGCTCGTACGCGATGTGCAGGAGGGCCATGCCGGGGGCCTCGTAGATGCCGCGGCTCTTGGCCTCGATGATGCGGTTCTCGATCTGGTCGGACATGCCGAGGCCGTGCCGGCCGCCGATGGCGTTGGTCTCCATCACCAGGTCGACGGGGCTGGCGAACTCCTTGCCGTTGACCGTCACCGGCCGGCCCTGGTCGAAGCCGATGGTGACGTCCTCGGTGGCGATGTCCACCTCGGGGTCCCAGAAGCGGACGCCCATGATCGGCTCGACGGTCTCGACGCCGGTGTCCAGGTGCTCCAGGGTCTTGGCCTCATGGGTGGCGCCCCAGATGTTGGCGTCCGTGGAGTACGCCTTCTCCGTGCTGTCCCGGTAGGGCAGCCGGTGGGCGACCAGCCACTCCGACATCTCCTTGCGCCCGCCGAGCTCGGTGACGAAGTCGGCGTCCAGCCAGGGCTTGTAGATCCTCAGGTGCGGGTTGGCGAGCAGGCCGTAGCGGTAGAACCGCTCGATGTCGTTGCCCTTGAAGGTCGAGCCGTCGCCCCAGATCTGGACGTCGTCCTCCAGCATCGCCCGGACCAGCAGCGTGCCGGTGACCGCACGGCCGAGGGGGGTGGTGTTGAAGTACGCCCGCCCGCCCGAGCGGATGTGGAACGCGCCGCACGTCAGTGCGGCCAGGCCCTCCTCGACCAGCGCGGCGCGGCAGTCGACCAGGCGGGCCACCTCGGCACCGTAGGTCTTCGCGCGGCCGGGCACCGAGGCGATGTCGGGCTCGTCGTACTGGCCGATGTCGGCGGTGTAGGTGCACGGAACGGCACCCTTGTCGCGCATCCACGCGACCGCGACCGAGGTGTCGAGCCCGCCCGAGAAGGCGATGCCGACGCGCTCGCCGGCCGGAAGAGAGGTGAGGACCTTGGACATAGGAAGAGTATGCATGCTAATGCATGATCATGCAAAAGTGACGTGCGTCCCACGGGGTCCTGCGGGCTGTAGGGTCGTCGGCCATGGCGGCTGGGGAGTGGCGGGCCGATCGGGTCGGGAGCGCGCTGCGGGGCGGGAATCCGACCGTGCTGCGGAGACTGACGGCCGGGTTCGCGGTGATCGGGGACACGCAGTTCCTGCCGGGGTACTCGGTGCTGCTCGTGGACGACCCTGCGGTGGGGCGGCTGTCGGAGCTGCCGACGGACAGGCGGACGGCGTTCCTCGCGGACATGGACCGGCTGGCAGAGGCCGTCGAGCGGGCCTGCGGGCGGCTGGATCCGGCGTTCCGGCGGGTCAATCTGGAGATCCTGGGGAACACCGACCCGTTTCTGCACGCGCATGTGTGGCCCCGGTACGCGTGGGAGCCGCCGGAACGGGTCGGCCGGCCGGTGTGGCTGTATCCGCCTACGCGGTGGCGCGACGAGCGGTACGCGCTCGGGCCGCGCCACGACGGGCTGCGCGAGGCGATCGGCCGGGAGCTGGACCGCCTCGCGCCGTGACCACCGCCGTCCCCGGCTTCCGCCGGACGACGGACTGCACAAGCCCCTCGGGGGGGATGCCCCCGTCCCTCCTTCTCTATCCACCGGCCGGCGGTGGGTCAGCGCGGGACCGTCGTCCCCGTCGGGAGTCCTCGGCCGTCAGCGCGGGGCCACCGCGTGGGGCCCGGTGGACAGGTCCGCGCCCGCCAGGCCGCCGGGGAGGATCCGCCCGGCGTCGGCCTCGGCGATCCGGGACTTCAGCCCCGCCCCCGAACCCGTACCCGGCACCGAGCCCGCACCCGACGCCAAGCCCGCCTCCGTCCCCGGGTCCGGGCAGAGCGCCTCGACGATGTGGACGTTGATCGCCGCGTCGATCGGGCTCGGTTCCAGGGCCGTGCCGTCCGCGTTGGGGCGCTGGTACTTCATCAGGTTCCAGCCCATGGAGAGCTGCCGGTCGCCGTCCGCGCCGGTGAGGCTGATGGTGCCGGCGCCGAAGACCGCTCCGTCGTGGCCCCAGAAACGCCCGCAGCCGGGGAGGTCGAGGGTGTAGATCCCGAGGCCGTAGTCGATGAAGGCGCCCGGCGCCACCTGCACCGGAACCGTGCGCTGCATCTCGGCGAGGGAGTCCCGGCCGACGAGGTCACCGGCGAGCAGCTTGCGGTAGAAGCGGTTCAGGTCGTCGGTGGTGGAGACGATCGCGCCCGCCGTGTAGCCCCAGGACATGTCGTAGACGCTGTAGTCGCGCGGCGGGTCGATGAGACCGTGGAAGGACTCGTACATCCTGGGGTGCGGGCCCTTGATGTAGGGGGTGCGCGGGAACGAGGTGTGACGCAGGCCGGCGCGGTTGATGACGTGGCGCGTGAGGTACGTCGACGCCTTCTGGCCCGTGACCTTCTCCAGGATGAGGCCGGCTATGACGTAGTTGGTGTTGGCGTACGTGCCGTGCGGCCCGCCGGGGGCGCCGGTGGGCGTGGCCGCCAGGCCCAGCCGCACCAGTTCCTCGGGTGCTATGGACCGGAAGCGCTCCTCGTCGAGGCTGGCGGTGGAGTTCTGGGTGAGGGAGGGGAAGGCGCCGAGGATGTAGTCGCCGATGCCGCTGGTGTGGTTGAGGAGCATGCGCACGGTGATCGCGTCGCCGCGCTCCCGCTCGGTGTCGGACGTGTCGAACAGCTCGGGGACGTAGTCCGTGACCGGGGCGTCGAGGCGGACGCGGCCCCGCTCCACCTGTTGCAGGATCGCCACCGCCGTGAACGTCTTGCTGATGCTGCCGACGCGGTGCCGCATGTTCGGGGTGACCTCGCGGCCCGTGTCCACGTCGGCCAGACCCGACGCACCGGTCCAGCGCTCCCTGCCCTCCCGGACCGACGAGTACGTGCCGTACATGCCGGCCTCGTGGATCGCGTCGAGCGTGCCGCGCAGCGCTGCCCGGTCCAGGGCGGCGGGGGCCGGGGTCGTGCCCGCGGCTCTCGGCGCGGCCGACACCGCCGGCGCCGCCGTGACGAGCAGCAGGGTGGTGCCCAGGGCAGTTCCGACGACACGCTTGATACGCAAGGCGAGTTACCTTCCCGATGGTCCTGACGTTCCGGATGGTTTTGACTTTCCCGGTGTTCTGACGGCCCGCGGGTCAACTCCCGGGCCTCGTCAGGTAATTGTCACGAGCATCGGTGCGCCATACATCGTTCCCGCGGACGATCAGGTTCACAGTGGCGCCATGACATCTGTCATGGACATCGGTCGTGTACGTCAGTCGTGTACGTCAGTCGTGTACGTCAGTCGTGTACGTCAGTCGTGTACGTCAGCCATGGCGAAGCCGCGGCCGACCTGCTGTGTGGTCAGCCGCGGCCGTCAGCCGGGGAGGGTCGTCAGAGGCCGTACCGGTACTTCAGGTGACGCCAGAAGTCGCGGAACATCCACTTGTCGAACTCGGTGATCCGGGCCGCGCTGCCCGCCTTCATCAGGAGGCAGCACTGGCCGGTCGGGGACCAGTCGTAGAAGTCGTCGAGGCCGAAGGTGTGGCCGACCTCGTGGAGATAGATGTGGATGTTCTCCTGGTTGAGGGCGCCGGTGAAGTAGGCGCGGCCCATGCGCTGGCCCAGTCGCCGCCGACGCCGCCGCCGAAGTTCTCATCCCGGGCCTGGACCGCTCGTTCGGTGGCCGGCTGCGCCAGCGACGGACTCGTCAGGCCGGGCGCCAGGAGCACGGCGACGACGGCGACAAGCACCGTGAGCAGTCTCGCGATACGGGTGCGCATGGTGAACTCCCTTGGTGGGGGCGGGATTTCACGTGTCTTCATGTCACCGTGCAGTTGCCGCCGACCCCTGCGGAGGTTGCCGCCGGATCCGGGTGTACATGCGCCCGCGTGGACATATCCGAATGGCACCCCCTTCCCCCACTCAGGACTGCACAAACTCCGACAGATTCATTGCTCACCTCTGTTCGAAGTCCTAGGGTAGGCGCGGCTTTTCAACAACATCGGACATCATCCGACGCTCCTCCGTACGTGCACCCGATTGTCGTCGAGGAAGGCCCGGTCATGCCCCACCCGCACCCGCAGCCGCAGTCCCCCGCAGGCACCCCCGCCCGCCCCTTCGTGAGCCGCCGCCGTCTCCTGGAGGGCGGCGCCGCCCTCCTCGGTGCCATGGCCGTCCCCTCCGGTTCCGCGTTCGCCGCCGCCCGCACCGAGGCGACAGCGGCCTCGGCGGCCGACGGCACCCCCGAGTGGTCCGGCGACATCGCGCTCTACCAGGTCGGCGCGGAACCGCCCCACACCACCCTCATGCCGTACGCGAACGTCAGACAGGCGCTCGCGGGCGACCGCACCCGCTCCCCGTACCGGCTGAGCCTCGACGGCAAGTGGAGGTTCGCCTACGTCGACCGGCCGGACGACCGCGACGAGGACTTCTACCGGACGGACGTCGACGACAGCTCCTGGGACACCATCCCGGTGCCGTCCAACTGGCAGCTGCACGGCTACGACTTCCCCGTCTACGTCAACATCACCTACCCGTGGTGGGGCCCGAACGGGCTCGGCGAGGAGGCCCAGCCGCCGGCCGCGCCCACGCGCTACAACCCGGTCGGCCAGTACCGGCGTACCTTCCGCCTCCCCAAGGACTGGACGGCCGGCGACCGCCGCACCTTCCTGCACTTCGAGGGCGTCAAGTCCGCCCACTACGTGTGGATCAACGGCGAACTCGTCGGCTATCACGAGAGCTCGTTCGACCCGGCCGAGTACGACATCACCCAGCACCTCAAGCCGGGGACGAACCAGATCGCGGTCGAGGTGTACCGGTACTCCGACGGCGACTGGCTGGAGGACCAGGACATGATCCGGCTGAGCGGCATCTTCCGCTCGGTATACCTCTACTCCACGCCGGCCGTGCACCTGCGCGACTTCAAGCTGGACACCCCGCTCAGCGACGGCTACACGGCCGCGAAGCTGTCCGTCACCGCGAGCGTCCGCGCGTACGCGGCCGGACACGAGGGCTCGTACTCCGTCGAGACGCAGCTCTACGACGACCGGGGGCACGCCGTCTGGTCGCGCCCCCTCGTCCGGTCCGTCGACGTCGGCGCGTCGGCCACCGGCGAGGACGTGACCGTACAGGCCGCCAAGTCCGTCCCCTCACCCGAGCTCTGGTCCGCCGAGCACCCGACCCTCTACACGGCCGTACTCCGCCTGCGCGACCCGCGCGGCAGGGTCGTCGAGACGCTCTCCCACCGCGTCGGCCTGCGCGAGTTCGCCATCAAGGACGGGCTGATGCGCATCAACGGGCAGCCGGTCTCCTTCCGGGGCACCAACCGGCACGAGATGCACCCGGACCGGGGCATGGCGCTCACCCGCGCCGACATGGTCGAGGACATCGGGATCATCAAGCGGCTCAACATGAACTCCGTCCGCACCTCCCACTACCCCAACAACCCGCTCTGGTACGAGCTGGCGGACGAGTACGGGCTCTATCTGGTCGACGAGACGAACCTCGAAACGCACGGCATCCGCGACAGGTACCCCGGCGACCACGCCGACTGGACGACGGCGTGCGTGGCCCGCGCGCGGAGCATGGTGCACCGCGACAAGAACCACGCCTCCGTCGTCATGTGGTCGCTCGGCAACGAGGCGGGCGGCGGCTCCACCTTCGTCGCCATGCGCGACTGGATCGAGTCGTACGACCCGACACGTGTCGTCCAGTACGAGGGCGACGACCGGCCGGCGATCAGCCAGATCCGCTCGGAGATGTACGACAGTCCGCAGCGGGTCGAGCAGCGGGCCAGGGACACCTCGGACACGCGGCCGTACGTGATGATCGAGTACTCGCACGCGATGGGCAACTCCAACGGCAACTTCAAGAAGTACTGGGACGTCATCCGGCGTTATCCCGTCCTGCAGGGCGGCTGGATCTGGGACTTCGCCGACCAGTCGCTGACCACGCCGGTCCCGAGGCTGAAGGTGTTCACCGACGCCGGCCCGAGCGGGCTGCGCGGCCGACTCCTCACCGGGGCGGGGACGTTCAGCCGCGACAAGGGCCTGACCGGCGCCACCGGCTTCACCCGCGACGCGGCCCTCGACATCACCGGCTCCCTGACGCTGGAGGCATGGGTCACCCCGCACGTCACCGGCGGCCACCAACCGATCATCGCCAAGGGCGACACGCAGTACGCGCTGAAGCAGTCGAACCGGAGCATCGAGTTCTTCATCCACGGCGGCGGCCAGTGGGTCAGCGTGAGCTGGGCACTGCCGGCCGACGGCTGGACCGGCCGCGAGCACCACGTCGCCGGTGTCTTCGACGCCGAGGCCGGGACCGTCACCCTCCACGTCGACGGTGAGGCGAAGGCGACCCGCACCACCACCCGGCGCCCCGGCGTCAACACCGCGCCGCTCGCCCTCGGCACCGACACGGACAACCCGACGCGGGAGTTCAGCGGCACGATCCGGCGGGCCCGGGTGTACGCGCGGGCGCTGACCGCCTCGGAACTGGCGTCCGGCAGCCGTGGACCCGGCGACGACGGGGTGCGGTTCTGGTTCGACGCGGCGACGGTGAAGGTGAGCGAGCGCCGAGCGAAGGAGCGTTGGTTCTTCGCGTACGGCGGTGACTGGGGCGACAACCCCAACGACGGGGTCTTCGTCGCGGACGGCATCGTCAAGGCGGACCGGGGCCACACCGGCAAGGCGGCCGAGGTCAAGCGGATCTACCAGGCCATCCTCGCGGCACCGGCCGACACCGACGCCGACGCGAACGCGGACGCGGACGGCGCCACCCTGACGTCGCGGTCGGTCACCCTCACCAACGAGTACCTCTTCAGCAACCTCCGTGCCTTCAACGCCCGTTGGTCCCTGATCGCCGACGGCGAGGTGATCCAGCGCGGTCGCCTCTCCTCCGCCCAGCTGAACGTCCCGCCCCTCTCCGCCAAGGACGTCACCGTCCCCTTCCGCCTCCCGTCCCGCCCGGCACCCGGCACCGAGTACTTCCTCCAGCTCTCCTTCACCACCAAGGAGCGCACCCCGTGGGCCAGGGCCGGCTTCGAGGTGGCCAGGCGGCAACTGGCCGTCGACGCGGGCAGCCCGGCGGTGGCCCCCGTACCACTGGCGAGGGTCCCGAAGCTGAGGTACGAGGACGGGCCGGACGAGATCACGGTCACCGGCCGGGGTCGCGACGGCTTCTCGGTCACCGTCGACAAGAAGACCGGCACGATCACGTCCTACCGGGCGGCCGGCACCCGGCTGATCAGCTCGGGCCCCGTGCCGAACTTCTGGCGGGCGCCCACCGACAACGACCACGGCAACGGCCAGCACATCCGCAACCAGACCTGGCGCGACGCGGGCACGAACCGCGAGGTGACGGACGTGACCGCGCGCGCCCTGGGCGACCGGGCGGTCGAGATCACCGTCAAGGGCACCCTCCCGACGACCGTCGAGTCGACGTACACCACCACCTACACGGTCTTCGGCAACGCCGAGATCAAGGTCGACAACACCCTGCACCCGGGCGCCGCGTCACTCCCGTACATCCCCGAGGTGGGCAGCCTGCTCCACCTCCCCCGCCGCCTCGACCGCCTGCACTACTACGGCCGTGGCCCCGAGGAGAACCACTGGGACCGCAACAACGGCACCGACGTGGGCCTCCACTCCGGCACCGTCGCCGACCAGTGGTCCGGCTACATCCGCCCCCAGGAGAACGGCAACAAGACCGACATCCGCTGGGCCGCCCTGACCGACCGCGACGGTGTGGGCCTGCTGGTCTCCGGTGAGCCGTTGATCGAGGTCAACGCCTCCTTCTTCACCCCGGAGGACCTGTCGACCGGCCTGCGCCACGACTACCACCTCACCCCCCGCGACACCGTCGTCCTGCGCGTCAACCACCGCCAGATGGGCGTCGGCGGCGACAACAGCTGGGGAGCCCACACCCACGACGAGTACAAGCTCTTCGCCGACCGCGACCACACGTACACGTACCGGCTGCGCCCGCTGAGGGACGTGGACGAGGCGATGACGAAGTCGAGGAGGCCGACCGCGACGGAGTAGCCGGCATGACAGAGCCGGCGTGACGGCATACGACCACGACAGACGCTCGGCCGGGGTCTCCCGGTCGAGCGACTTGCCGGCCCTCCCCCTATCACCGGTACAACGTCAACTCCGCTTCTCACCAAGTGCTGTGCGCAGCCAGTCCAGAGAACCGGTCGCCAGTACCGCCTCGGCGAGTTCGTTGGCCGACTTCGTGGTGAGCCGCCCGCGGCTGTTGTCGATCCAGCGCTGGGCGTTCTCTTGAGACACGCTGCCAAGAATCCCCTGTGCCACCAGCGTTGACTTCCACCCCTCCCGGCTCTACTTTCGCCCAGCCGATACGTTCGGTGAGCCGATCTTTGTTCGACATATCGGACCCGGATTCCTGCAACGGTCAGAACAACCAGAAGTGGAGCCGGACATGAACGACTCGCAAAGACAGGGCCCCTCCCGTCGCCTCTTCCTCGGCATGGCGGCCACCGTCCCCCTGGCGGCCACCGGAGCGCTGACCCTCGGCGCCGGCACCGCCCACGCCGCCGACTCGGCGTACGCGATGGTCTACTTCACCGAGTCCAACACGATGCTGGAGGCCGACTACGGCCTCCACCTGGCCGTCAGCCGGGACGGCCTGAACTGGACGCCGCTGAACCAGAACGCCCCCGTGGTCACCCCGACCCTCGGCGCCGGCGGCATGCGCGACCCCTTCGTGATGCGCAAGCAGGACGGCACCTTCGTCGTCCTGGCGACGGACCTGAAGGGCACCGACTGGAACCGCGACAGCGTGCACATCCACGTCTGGGACTCGACCGACCTGCGCACCTTCACCGGCTACCGGCTGCTCAAGCTCCACGACATGACCACCACCCACAGCTGGGCCCCGGAGGCCTACTGGGACGCCTCGCGCGGCCAGTACGGCGTCCTCTACTCGTCGGTGAACAGCAGCGGCCACAACGTGATCATGGTCAGCTACACGACCGACTTCCGCACCACCCTCAGCACCCAGGTCTTCTTCGACCCCGGCTACGACGTCATCGACGGCAACCTCACCGTCGGCGTGAACGGTGTCAACTACCTCTACTACAAGAGAAACCAGCAGCTCGTGGGGGCGCGGTCGACGTCCCTCGCCCCGGGCGGCTTCACCCCGTTCAGCACCCCGGTCGCACACGGCGGCACGGAGGCACCGACGGTGGTGAAGTCCCTGACGTCCAACGCCTGGCACCTCTGGGGCGACACCTACGCCCCCAACGGCGTCTTCTACGTCTGGCAGTCCAACGACCTGGCCTCCGGCACCTGGACGGCCCTCGACCAGAAGCTCTACACCCAGCCGCTCAACTCCAAGCACTGCGGCATCCACCCGATCACCTCGACCGAGTACGACAACCTGCTCGCCAAGTGGGGCGCCCCGGCCTGGAACCGGCTCAAGTCGTACAACTACCCGGCCCGTTACGTCCGCCACAGCGACTTCGTGGGCCGCATCGAGGAATACCCCTTCGATCCGTTCCCGGACTCCCAGTGGAAGCTGGTACCGGGTCTCGCCGACTCCTCCGCCGTCTCCTTCCAGTCGGTCAACTACCCCGACCGCTACCTCCGCCACTACAACTACGCCCTGCGGCTCGACCAGAACGACGGCACCTCGACGTTCGCCGCCGACGCCACGTTCGTCCGCACGGCCGGCCTCGCGGACTCCTCCTGGTCGTCCTTCCGCTCGTACAACTTCCCGTCCCGCTACCTCCGCCACAGCGACTACCTGCTCCGCGTCGACCCCGTCTCGACGGCGACGGAACGGGCGGACGCGACGTTCCGCGTGGGCTACTGAGGCGCTGCCCCGGTGACCTGCCGAGGCCGCACGCTGCCCCACCCGCCGGGGCGTGGGCAGCGTGCCGGGCGCGAGGCGGGCCGGGATGCCGTGCCGCCGGAGACCGGCTATAGTTGATCACGAGCCGCTCACCGGAACTCCGGGAAGCACTCGCTGCGTTGGTGGTCCAAGGAAAGACGCCCCGCTTCCTGCGGGGAAATGCAGGTGCAAGGCCTGCCCAGCGCTCCATCCCATGAGCCCCGCTTCGCTCCGTGCGAAGCGGGGCTCATGCGTTGTACACGAAGGCGTACGCCGGCGGCGGCTACGAAGCGCCCCTCTGACCCAGGTCCCTGATCGTGCCGCCGACCTTGGCCTTCAGCGGATCCAGCACGGCGGGCTTGGCGGAGATCGCCCAGCGGGGGCCGACCAGGTACTTGCCGCCGTAGATGGTGGCGGACTCCAGCCAGACCTCCTTCAACTCCTCCTTGGGAAAGGTGGTGATGACGAAGTCACCGTCGGCCGTGTGGCAGACGCCCTCGCGGAGTTCCTCGGCCTCGGTCCGGATCTTCACCTCGCAACCCGTGAGCTGGGCGATCACCTCCACCTTGGCCGGCGCCACGACCGCGGCCACGGGGCTGGACCCGTCCGCCGCCCTGCCCGCCGCCTTGTCCTCGTCACCACCGCCGCACGCCGCCACCAGCGGCAGGACGGCCAGGCTCGCAGCCAGCGCGGCACCCCGCGTCAGCTTCCTCACCACGTCCTGTTCTCCGTTCGCCTTCTCCGTACCGGGGTCTTCGTACTGAGTGCACTCGGCCAGGGGTACGTATCGCGCCCGTCGGATGCTCAGTCGTTGAGTGCTTTATCAGCCGCGTCGACCACGTTCTGTGCTCAGCCACGCTTCCGTGCACCGTTCGGTAATGTGTTCGTCCGGGGAGGGCCCGAACGGCTGCTGCCAGCGGCAACGGCAGCCACAGCCGTAGAACGTCTCCTGACCACGGACGTCGGCGCGGCCTTCGGCTCCTGACCCCGGAGAACGGACCACCGAACGGACGGGGGAACACCGATGACGACCGCTCACGCCCTGCCCGGGGTGGGGGCAGCCCACCACCGGAGAGCGACACGGTCATCGACGTACGGGATCTGCGGATGCGTTACCGCAGCCAGGACGTACTGAAGGGGGTCGGTTTCACGGCCCGGCGAGGCGAAGTCGTCGTGCTGCTCGGCCCGAACGGCGCGGGCAAGACGACCACGATCGAGGTCCTGGAAGGCTTCCGGATGCGCTCGGCCGGTGACGTGACCGTCCTCGGCACCGATCCGGCTCGCGGGGACGAGCGGTGGCGTGCGCGCCTGGGCATCGTGTTGCAGTCCTGGCGCGACCACGGCAAGTGGCGGGTGCGGGAACTCCTGGCCCATCTCGGCTCGTACTACGCGCCGTACTCCACCGCCCTCGTACGGCGGCCGTGGGACGTCGACGAGCTCATCGCCGCGGTGGGGCTGACCGAACAGGCGGACAAACGGGTCGGAACCCTGTCGGGCGGGCAGCGCAGGCGCTTCGACGTGGCCGTCGGCATCGTGGGCAGACCCGAGCTGCTGTTCCTGGACGAGCCGACGGCAGGTCTGGACCCGGAGGCCAGGAACGAGTTCCACGGTCTGGTACGCGGGCTCGCCGACGAGAACACCACCGTTCTGCTGACCACGCACGACCTCGCCGAGGCGGAGAAGCTCGCCGACCGGATCCTCATTCTGGCCGGTGGCCGGATCGTGGCCGACGGCGCGGCCGAGGAACTGTCCCGGCAGGCATCGGCCGAGGCCACCGTGCGCTGGACGCGGGACGGGCGGCCCTTCGAGGAGGCGACGGCCGAGCCCACCGGGTTCGTCCGTCGGCTGTTCGAGGAGCACGGCGAGGCGATCGGCGGGCTGGAGGTGCGCCGGGCGAGCCTGGAGGACACCTACCTGACGATGGTGCGGGAGCTGGAGGCGGGGAGCGTTCCCGATGAGCGGGCGGCACACGCCTTCGAGGAGGGAACGCGATGAGTCCGGTGTGGTACGCGGCGGGAATAGGGGTGCGGCGCGGCTGGACGGAACTCCGGCAGACCTTCACCACCGGCCAGGACGTGTTCGGTTACGCGCTCTGGACGGTTCTGCTCATGTTGCCGCTGTTCCTGGTCGGGGACGAGCCGCTGAAGGGCGCCGACATCTCGCTCGGCGCCTTCATGCTGCCGAGCATGGTGGGGATGACGCTCGCGTTCACCGGATTGATGACCACGGCGCAGTTGCTCGCGACCGAGCGCGAGGACGGCACCCTGCTGCGGGCCAAGGCCGTGCCTCACGGCATGGTCGGCCACCTGGTCGGCAAGATCGTCATGGTGTCGGGGACGGCTCTCGTCTCCATGGCACTCCCCTTCGCCGCGGGCCTGTTCCTGGTGGACGGGGTTGCCCGGCAGGGCGGCGGAGCGTTGCTGACGCTGGTGTGGGTGGTACCACTGGGTCTCCTGGCGACCCTGCCGATGGGCGCCGTCATCGGCTCACTCGTCACCAGTCCCCGCACCATCGGTTTGCTGATGCTTCCGGTGATGGGACTCGTCGTGATCTCCGGGATCTACTTTCCCCTGTCGAAGCTGCCCGAGTGGCTGCAGACCATCGGGCAGATCTTCCCCGTGTACTGGCTCGGCCTCGGTCTCCGGGCCGCGTTGCTGCCGGCCGAAGCGGTCGCCGCCGAGATCGGCGCGTCCTGGCGGCACCTGGAGACAGCGGGCGTGCTGGGTGCCTGGACGGTCGCCGGGCTGCTCCTCGCACCGTCCGTCCTGCGCAGGATGGCCCGCCGCGAGTCCGGGGCCGCGATGGCGGAACGGCACCGGAAGGCGATGCAGCGCGTCGGTTAGCGATGTGCCGGGGATGTCGGCCCGGCCCGTGAGTACGGCACGGGGCCTCGCGGGCCGATGCGGTCGGCCCGTGGGAACGTCGCCCGCGGTGGTGGGGTTCTCGGCGACGAAGGAGCCCACGCCGAGGCGGGTACAGGCCCATTCGCACGAAGGCGGGGCCCCTGGAGTGTGCGTACTCCAGAGGCCCCGCCGCGCGTACGAAGAGGGTCAGGCGCTCGTGCCGCCCGCGCTCCGGCGTCGGGTCACCACGAAGATCGCGCCACCTGCGGCGACGAGGGCCGCCGCACCGATGGCGACCGGGATGGCGTTGCCGCCGCCCGTTTCGGCCAGGTCGCCGCCGCCGTTGGGGGAGGGGGCGACGGGGGTGGACTCGGAAGGCGAGGGCGACTCGCTCTCCGGAGTGTCGTCGGCCGGGGGGTTCTCCTCGGCCGGCGGCTGCTCCTCGGCGGGAGGCTGCTCCTCGGCCGGCGGGTTCTCCTCGGCGGGAGGCTGCTCCTCGGCCGGCGGGTTCTCCTCGGCCGGGGGCTGCTCCTCCGCCGGCGGCTGCTCCTGTGTCGTGCAGTCCTTCGTGCCGCCGTTCCAGGCCGCGATGAGCTTGTCCTTGATGACGGGGCGGTCGGGGCCCTTGGGGACGTCGCCGTGTTCGAAGCCGTCCTTCGCGTCGAGCTTGCCGTCGAACTTCACGGCACCCCGGTAGAGGTCGATCTGGGCGTAGCAGCCCTCGTCCGGGACCGCGATGTCCAGGGAGTCCGTCGCGCCGCGCTTCACCTTGACGGTGTCGAAGTCGATGAAGATCTGCTCGCCGGAGGTGGCGAAGGTCGGGCCGTGGGCCAGGTACGACGCCAGGGAGACCGTACAGGTCGTGGCGTCGGGGGCGGTGCGGACCTTGATGTGGACCTTGCCGTCCTCGGTGGGCTTGAGGCTCTGCTCGTCGAGCTTGACCCAGTCGGCGAACTTCACGCCGTCCAGGGAGAACTCGCAGCGGTCGGTCTCGGTGGGTGTGCCCGCACCCTGGCCGGGGGCGTAGGTCTTCTTGCCCCAACCGTCGCCGCCGGGCGTTCCGGTGGCCCAGGCGGAGCCTGAGGCGGCTGCGGACAGGGCCAGTGCGGCCACACCCGTCCCCAGCAGGCGGCTCACGATGACACGTCTCGCTATGGACAAAGCAGATCCCATTCTCGAACTCGGAACGTACGAGGCCCGGGGCGCGGCGGCGGGGCAGCACGAAGCCGCCGGGGCCGCGCCGGGGTGTGAGCAGTCGTAGAAAAGCGGGCTCAGGGGTCACTTGAGCCACAGGGGGACCATCGTTTCCCAAGGGGTTTGGGCTGTCAACCTCGGGGGAAAGCCCGTCGGCACCCGACTCCGCGGCCACGCCGACACATGAGCACCACACCTGGCACACACACCTGCCACATACGACCCACAAAAGGAATCTTCTGGTCCGGAGGCCTTATGGGCGCGCCACCTGAATCCCGACACCGGGTGGCCGATCGGTAAAAGGTGCCCGACTCCTGTCTGACCCCAAGGAAGTTGCTTCGGGGCCGATTTGACAAGCCGTCCGGCACTCCCGAAGTCTAAGCTCATGACATCCATTTTCATTATCGGCGTCAAGGGTGCCGCCGGCATCGAACGGGGTGACGGCCCATGCGCGTGGCCTTCGTAGGCAAGGGCGGCAGTGGCAAAACGACGCTCTCCGCGCTCTTCGCCCGGCATCTCGCCCGGTCGGGCGCACCGCTGGTGGCGATCGACGGCGACATCAACCAGCACCTCGCGCACGCGCTCGGCCTCGACGAGGACGACGACTTCGGGGCGCCGCCGCTGAGTTCGCGCACCGGCGAGATCAAGGACCATCTGCGGGGCACGAACCCGCGCGTCGTCTCCCGCGAGACCATGGTCAAGACGACCCCGCCGGGCCGGGGTTCACGGCTGCTGCGGCTGCTCGGCGACGACGACATCCACGGCCGGCACGTCGAGCGCGTCGCCGGTGTGCCGCTCATGGTCACCGGCGCCTTCGACGAGAGCGACCTCGGGGTCGCCTGCTACCACTCCAAGCTCGGCGCGGTGGAGCTGTACCTCAACCATCTCGTCGACGGGCCCGGCGAGTACGTCGTCGTCGACATGACCGCCGGTGCGGACGCCTTCGCGTCCGGGCTCTTCACCCGGTTCGACATGACCTTCCTGGTGGTCGAGCCGACACGGAAGAGCGTGTCCGTGTACCGGCAGTACCGGGAACACGCCGCCGAGTTCGGCATCCCGATCGCCGTCGTCGGCAACAAGGTCACCGGCGAGGACGACCTGCTCTTCCTCAAGGAACACGTCGGTGACGACCTGCTGACCCACTGCGTGCAGTCGTCGTACGTCCGCGCGCAGGAACAGGGTCGCGAACAGGGCGAGCTGGAGGCGCACAACCTGCATGCGCTGACCCGGCTGAAGGCTGCCGTCGACGCCCGTACGAAGGACTGGGCCACCTTCCAGCGCCACGCCGTCGAATTCCACCTCCGTAACGCCGCCGCCTGGGCCAACGACGCCACCGGGCACGATCTCGCCGCCCAGGTCGACCCCGAGTTCCGTCACGGGCCGGAGGCGTTCGCGGCCACCGAGTACGCCGCCGAGTCGGCCGCCGCCGAGTCCGCTTCCCCCTCCGCACTCTCCTTCTGATCAGAACAGGAACATCCATGTCGCTCGACGTCTCCCCGCAGTTGCTCGCCGATGCCGAGAACGGCGAGGTGCGGGAGGAGGAGTTCGTGCAAACGGTCCGTACGTCGCTGCCGTACGCGTACGACCTGATCTCCTCCCTCGTCGGTGAACTGCGCGCGGGCACCGCCGAGTTCGCGGACAACCAGACCCCGCCGCCGTCCGAGAAGGAGCGCGGGCAGCTGCTGCGGGCACTGTCCAGCGACGCGATCCGGGGGAGCCTGGAGCGGCACTTCGGGGTGGCGCTCGCCTTCCAGAACTGCCACCGGGTGGCGGTCTTCCCGACGGAGGCGCGCGGCGGTGACACGTATACCCGGTTCACGTCGCCGCGGTCGCAGATCCTCAACCAGTCGCCGGAGTTCCGCGACTGCTGACAGCCGAGCAGCCGAGCACCCGACCGCCCCTCCGCACCCCCTCCCGCGGAGGGGCGGTCGCGTCGACACGCCGAGCGCGGGGGCGTACGGGGGCGTCTTACCGGCGTACGACGGCGTGGGCGGGCCAGGGGAGGCCCGGGGCGGGGGCGGTCGTGTGCGCGACTTCGCGCCGGTTCGTGCGGTCCGCTTCGTCCCGATCCCGCCCGATCCCGGCCGTTCGCGATCCCGTACGTGTGCCGGCTCCGTGTCCGACGTGTGTCTGTTCCGTGCCCGATGCGTGCCGGTTCGGTGTGCGAGTGGGCCGGTGCGCGCGCTGCGGCGTGCGGTCGTGTGATGCACGCCGTCACGAGTGGGGCTGTTTGCGGTCACACAAGGTGAATAATGTGGCCAGAGGGCGTCTCAGCGACAGAGAGGGTCGCCGTGGGGACCGACAGGGACAGGGCCGTCACCCGTCAACGCTTCGACGTGGCCGACACCGCGCCGCTGCTGATCGACGCGGACGGGTGCGTGACGAGTTGGACCCGGGACGCCGAGCGGCTCTTCGGGTACCCGGCGGCCGAGATCCTGGGCCGCAGCGTCCGTACGCTCCTGGTCGACGAGGACGACGAGCGCATCGGCCGGCTGGCCGAGTCCCACCGCGCCTTCGGCGGCTGGTCCGGCATCCTCACCGCCCGCCACCGCGACGGCCACACCATCAAGGTGATGGTCCGGGTCGTCCCGACCCGCGAGACCACCCCGGCGGCCCCCGAGGCCCCGCCGGCCCCCACGACCACCGCCCCCCGCCCCGCCCACTGGCCCACCCCGCACCCCGGCTACCCGGACCCGTCCCGGCCGACGGCTCCACCCTGGGCAGGGAGCAGAGCGGGGACCGGGGAAGAGGCGGAGGCGGAGGCAAGCGCAGGGGGCTCGCCCGAGGCCGGGCGCTCAGCGGCCCGCGAGGTCGGCACCTGGCCGGCCACCGGAAACACCGGCGGCCCAGCGCCCCGGCACAGCCCTCCCGCGCCGGCACCGGCACCGGCACCGGCACCGGCACCGGCACCACAGGACATCGCACCAGACCAGCCGCCCGCCCCCGCCCCCACCCACTGGGTGGCTCTCGTCTCCGATGCCACCGAAGCGGCCGGGTGGGACATGAGTCGTGCGGTGCTGGAGCGGATGACGGCGCGGTCGCCCGTGGGGATCGCGATGGTCGACACGGAGCTGCGGTTCGTGTGGTCGAACGCGGCGTTGGAACGGTTCGGGGGCGGGCGGGCGCACGAGCGGGTGGGGCTCAGACTCGCGGAGGTGCAGCCTGGGCTCGACGCGGAGCGCATCGAGGCGCAGATGCGGAAGGTGCTGGAGACCGGTGTGCCGGTGCTCGACTACGAGCACGTGGGGCGGGTGCGGTCGTCGCCGTACCGCGAGACCGCGCACGCGATGTCGTTCACGCGGCTGGAGGACGATCACGGCCGGCCCATCGGCGTGTACTACACGGTGGTGGACGTGTCGGAGCGGCACCGCGCCCGCACCCGGCTGGCCCTGCTGGACCGGGCCGGCGAGCACATCGGCCGGACCCTCGACGTACGGCGGACCGCGCAGGAGCTCGCGGACGTGGTGGTGCCGGCGCTCGCCGACTTCGTGACCGTGGACCTGCTGGACTCGGTGCTGCGCGGCGCCGAGCCGGGGCCCCTCGGCGACGGTTCCGTGCCACTGCGGCGGACCGCCCAGCAGTCCGTGCACGCCGGGGTGCCGGAGGCCGTCGTGGAGGTCGGCGCGATCGCCTCGTACGCGGTCGGCTCGCCCCCGGTGCGGGCGCTGGTCGGCGGGCGGTCGTGGGCGGAGCCGCACCTGGACCCGATGTCGGCGGAGTGGGCCAGGGCGTTTTCGGGCGGCCGGGCGGTTCCCGTCGAGGCGCTCCGGCTGCACAGCGTGATGATCGTGCCGGTGCGGGCGCGCGGCATCACGCTCGGCATCACCACGTTCTTCCGGCGCGACCGGCAGGACCCCTTCGACGCGGAGGACCTGGGCCTCGCCGAGGAGCTGGTCGGCCGGGCCGCCGTCTGCGTCGACAACGCCCGCCGGTACACGCGCGAGCGCGACGCCGCCCTCGTCCTCCAGCGCAGCCTCCTGCCGCGCCGGCTGCCCGATCAGGACGCGGCCGAGGTCGCCGTCCGCTACCGGCCCGCCGACGAACTGACCGGCCTCGGCGGCGACTGGTACGACGTCATCCCGCTCTCCGGCGCCCGCGTCGCCCTCGTCGTCGGCGAGGTCGCGGGCCACGGCATCGACGGCGCCGCCGCCATGGGCCGCCTCCGTACGGCCGTACGGACCCTCGCGGACCTCGATCTGCCACCGGACGAGGTGCTCGCCCACCTCGACGACATGGTCGCCAAGTCGGCGCGTCAGGAGGGCCCCGAGCCGGGCGGCGGCAGCGTCCAGACGGTCGGGGCACGCTGTCTGTACGCCGTCCACGACCCGGTGTCCGGGACGTGCGCCATGGCCACCGCCGGGCCGTTCGCCCCGGCCCTGGTCGCCCCCGACGGTACGGTCACCTTCCCCGCGCTGCCCGAGGGGCCGTCCCTCGGTGTCGACGGGCAGCCCTTCGAGGCGCTGGAGGTGGAACTGCCCGAGGGCACGGTGATCGCCCTGCACACCGACGGGCTGCTCGCCGATGCCTCCCGGGAGGCGCTGTGCCGCGCCCTCGCCCGGCCCGAGCCCTCCCTGGAACGGCACGCCCAGCGCGTCCTCGACTCCCTCGCATCGGACCGCCCCACCGACGACGTCGCCCTCCTCCTGGCCCGCACCCGGCGCCTGCCCGCGCGCCGGGTCGCCTCCTGGGAGCTGCCCGCCGACCCGGCGCTGGTCTCCGAGGCCCGTAAGACGACCGCCCGGCAGCTCGGCCTCTGGGGGCTGGACGAGCTGGCGTTCACCACCGAGCTGGTCGTCAGCGAGCTGGTCACCAACGCGATCCGGCACGCCGCCGGGCCCATCCGGCTCCGGCTCATCCTGGAACGCACCCTGATCTGCGAGGTCTTCGACGGCGGCGCCACCGCGCCCCACCTGCGCCACCCGCGCACGACGGACGAGGGCGGCCGGGGCCTCTTCCTCATCTCCCAGTTCACCCAGCGCTGGGGCACCCGCTTCCTGCCCGACGGCAAGGTGATCTGGGCGGAACAGTCACTGACGGATCCACCCGCCTGAGCGCTGGTCCGCATTCCGGCTGAGGACCGGTCCGCACAGTGACCTGAACCGCCGTCAGTTCCCGTCCCCCGACCGGCTCGGGCGGGCGCCCGGCGGGACGTACACCACCACCGCAGCGGCCGGGGCCGAGGCGGTCGCCGGGAAGGCGGGGAGCACCCCGAGAGGGGTGGATGTGGGCGCGGCGGCGGTCGCCGGGGTGCTCGTGGCCCGGGAGGTGTCCTCCCCGCTCTCGGCGTCCGGCCGGCCGCGCGGGCCGGGGACCCGGCGTGCACCCGGATCGCCGACCGCTACCCCGTGCGGATCGTCGGCGAGTCGCGCGACCCGCGCCGACGCCGCCCGGCAGAACGCCCTCGCCTTCCAGCAGGACCTCGGCCTCTCCTACCCGAGCCTGCACGACCCCGGCGGACGGGAGTTCCACAAGCTGCCGGACGGGCTGGTGAATTCGCAGATCCTGCCCTTCACGCTGTTCGTCGACCGCGAGGGCCGCATCGCCGGGGCCGTGCAGAGCAGGGTGTCGGAGGGGGATGTGCGGAGCGTCGTCACACGGTTGTCGGAGGAGAGGCAGAGGTGCTGGCAGGCTGCCACCGGGCCGCGGAGGAGTCGCCGTCGACCTCGCCGTCACCGGAGGAGTCCCCTTCGTCCGAGGAATCCTCCTCCTCTGAGGCCTCGCCTTCGTCGGCGGACGGCCCCTCTGCGGTCTCCTCCCCGGAGGGCACCCGCAGCTCCCGCTCCCCCTCCCGCTCCTTCGGCTCCTCCTTCAGGAGGCTCTGGAGGCGTCGGGTGCCCGCCTGGGCCGCGTCTCGCGTGGCGGCCTCGTCGATGCCGTGGAGGCCACCGTGGGTGAGGAGGACGGCGGTGTCGCCGACGCGTACGGCGGCGAGGTCGAGGGTGAGGGCGGCGCCGTCACCGCCGACGGCGAGCCGCAGCCCCTGCCGGGCGTCGCCGATGGTGCCGGGGAGGTCGACGGGGGTCACCTCGGCGCCGTACTCCCGCCCCCGGGGACCGGTGATGGTGAACTCCCGGCACTTGCCGATGAGTCGGCGGACGCGGTCGAGGCGGGCGTCGACGTCGGCCATGTCGTACGCGCCGACGCGGTAGTGCAACTGGGCGCCGTACTCGTCGTCGAAGCCCGTGACGGCCGTGCCGCCCCGGGGCTCACCGAGCAGGTCCTCGGCGTACACCGCGTCGAGGAGTTCCTGGCACTCGGGGAGGTCGGTGCGGCCCTTGAGGAGGCCGTCCCGCCAGGTCGCCGCGCCCTCGGTGCCGGACCACGCGCCGCCGAGGTCCCCCTGGCGCAGTAGTGCGCTCCGGGCGCGGGCGTCGGTGAGGGCCGGTTCGGTCGGGGCGGTGGGGGTGGCGGGGGCCGTCTCGACGACGGCGGCCTCGGGGAAGCCGCGCGGGTGCCCCGGCTTGTCCACCGCGCAGGCCGCCGCCGCTCCCGCGAGCAACCCGACGCCCACGACGCGGGTGAGAACACGGTACGGACGACGCATGGCGGAGCCTCCCGAGAGCCTGACGTTTCCGCTTCTACGCCAGCACCACCGGGGCCCGCCCACCAGTGCACAGAGGCGTACGGGTGACCGGCTCCCTCGTACGGCGCCGCCTGCGTCACGCGGACGCGCGCCCACTGGAAGCCCGGCACGGAGGTCACCGTCCGGGTCGGCGCGGGCCGCACCCGGCACTTCACGATCGCCGCTCGCTGATCGCCGCGGTCGACGTGCGCCGCCGCACCATGACCGTGGAGAAGGACGGCTCCACCCAGCGCGTCCCGGTCACTGCCGGGCGCGCCCGGCACGGAGACCTGGAACGGCACGATGGTCGTCTCCGACAAGCGGCCCCGGGTGTTCATGGACTCCCGCACGGTCGGCCACGGAGACCGGAACCCGAGCCGGGAACGCTGGACGGCGGGCAGTGCCCTGAGGCGACCGCCGGAAAAAACCGGCCGCGGGTGTCATCCGTCCCGTACGTACGCCGCGTTTTCAGAGGTGTCAGACCAAGGCACCCGACCAACAGACCTAGGGGGGTCGTCCGTTCATGCCCATGGCACGGATGCACAAGTACGTCGCCGTCGCAGCACTGACCACGCTGCTGGCGGGGGCACCGACGATGTCGTACGCCGTCTCACAGGGGGAGGCGGCGCACGGCACCGACGACAGGACGGTGGCGGCGGCCTCCGAGGCGGCCAGGAAGGCGCCGACCCCGCGCATCGTCCAGCCCGGTGAGCACGTCGTCGCCGCGCCCGGCTTCGAGCTGTGGATGACGGCGGAGGGCAAGCACTGGCTGGAGCCGTCCCTGCCCGACTACCCGCAGTTCCGCAGCGTCGTCGACGGCAACATCGACCTCACCCAGCCGGGGGTGTCGATCCAGGCGGGCGGCCACGAGGGGCGCTACTACCTCTCCGGCCTCTACTACGGCGGCAAGGGCACCGCCTCCCGCGTCGTGGTCGACACCAGCACGGGCAAGGTCCACGGCAAGCTGATCGAACTGCCCGGGAAGCCCGGCTGGGGCGTCTGGTACGCCATCGCGGACCTGCCCGCGGGGGACACCGGGGAGGACTTCCTCCGCAGTGTCACCGTCTACGACACCAAGGGCTGCGTCTACTCCGAGCTGCGGCTGATCTGACCCGGCCGGACCGCCCCGGCACAACGTGCCGAAGTGACCGTGCGGGAGCGGGAGTCGACCACCCCGCTCCCGCACGGCACGCTCCTCCCTCATACCCGTACCCGATCCCGAGGACCGTCGTCCGTGCCGCACGAGAAACCCGGATCACCCGAGGGTGCCGACTTCGCCGCGTACGCCGCCACGGCCTGGCCCCGCCTGGTGCGGACCGCGCACATGCTGACCGGCGACTTCCACGAGGCCGAGGATCTCGTCCAGACCACCCTGGTGAAGGTGTACGCCCGCTGGTGGCGCATACCCCGTGACGACGTCGACTTCTACGTACGGCGCTCGCTCGTCAACAACAACATCAGCCGCGTGCGGAAGAGACGTGTGGCCCATCTGCTGACGCCGTTCCTGCCGGAGCGGGTGCACGAGCGGCAGGCCGGACACGCCGATTCCGTCGCCCAGCGGGCCGCCGTGAGGCAGGCGTTGGCCGCGCTGTCAGCCCGCCAGCGGTCCGTGCTGGTGCTGCGCTTCTGGGAGGACCTGACCGAGAACGAGATCGCCCAACTGCTCGGCTGCTCGCCCGGCACGGTCAAGACCCATGTACGACGCGGCCTCCAGACCCTGCGCGGCCACCCCGTGTTCGCCCCCGTCCCGCACACCGACGACGCCCACGGCGCCACCGCCTCCCCCTCCCGCCGTTTCGCCCCGGCGCCCCCCTCGCCCGTCCCCGGAGCCCGCACATGAACCACCCGACCTCCGGGACCGACCCGACCGGCACCGGCGCGGACTCAGGAACAGGAACAGGAACAGGAACAGGAACGAACGCGGGGATGGCCGCGGGAACGGACGCATTCGTCGGCTCCGGCTTCGGCCCCGGCTTCGGCCCCGGCCCCGGCTTCTGCCTCAGTTCAAGCGGCCAATACGCCCCCGACACCGCGCAGTTGCTGCGGGCGGCCTTCGCCGAGGCCGCCTCCGACGTCACGCCGCCGCCCGTCCCGCTGGAAGCGATCGAACGGGACGGCCGCAGGCGCCGGCGGCGGCGCCGGGCCACCGCACTGAGCGCGGGCTGCGGGCTGCTGCTGATCCCGCTCGCCGCGCTGGCCCTGCGCCCCGACGGCCCCTCCACCGGCGTCCGGCCCATGGCCCCGACGGCCCCGGGCGCCAGCGCGTCGCCCTCGCCCACGCGGCCCCCGGCGCCGATCGCCGGGAAGGCGCGGGTCGTCGCACCGGGTGAGCGGGTGCACGTCGGTGACGGCACCCGGATCTGGCTGACGGAGGAGGGCAAGCACTGGGACGAGCCCAAGGTCTCCGACATACCCGAGTTCCGCAGCGTGGTCGACGGGAACCTCGACACCAGCCGGCCGGGCGCCTCCGTGCAGGAGACGTCATGGGGCTCCGACTACGCGTTCCTCTCCGGCGTCTACTACGGCGGCCGGACCGTGGCGGCGGGCGCCGAGATCGAGCTCCACGACGGCAGGAAGCTTCACGGCACGGTCCTGCGGCTGGCCGGGAACGAGGAGTGGGGCGCCTGGTACGTGCGGACGGACATCGGGGAAGGCGTCTCGCACGCCGACCACATGCGGGGCCTGACCCGCAAGGTCACGGTGTACGACGTGAAGGGCGCCGTGGTCGCGTCGAGTCGGTTCGGCGACTGACGGGCCCGCGACGCACGCCGGTCACCGCTTCTCGTACGGGTTTCCCGTGTTGCTCCGCGGTCTCCACGTGCGGAGGCGAGCGAGCGGCGCTGCGCACGGCACCGGAATCGTCAAAGAGGCGGCTGTGCCGGCGCCGGGCCGAGAGTGGTGGTACCGGGGGCGGTGCGGTGGCCGAGGCCGGTGGGCGTCGAGGGCGGCCTCCACCCGGCCGCCCCGGCGGTACAGGTCCCCCAGCAGCCGGCACAGGTCGGCCAGGTCACCGGC
Organism: Streptomyces sp. TG1A-60; assembly: GCF_037201975.1. NCBI lineage: Bacteria > Bacillati > Actinomycetota > Actinomycetes > Kitasatosporales > Streptomycetaceae > Streptomyces > Streptomyces sp. TG1A-60. The sequence continues at coordinate 3,964,003 of NZ_CP147520.1, forward strand.
GGCGCCCGCCCGTTCCAGCAGGCTCGGCGCGCGCACGTAGTGCTCCTCGGCGGCGTCCGCGTCACGGGTGTCCTCGGCGATGATGCCGAGGAGGCGGTGGGCGGCGGCGGAGTGCAGGGCGCCGCGTTCGGAGCGATGTACGCCGGGGTGTACGCCGGTTCCGCCAACTGCCGCTGCGTGAGGCCCAGTTCCGTCCGCAGCTGCTGCACTCTGCGCCCGATGATCTCGGGGGCGTCCCGGAGGGTGGCACCCCGAATGGTGGGGAAAGGACTCTCCCTTACCTGCCGGTACGTGTGACGATACGGCTCCGACGGAACTTGAGACCTCAACCTGAGGTCACGGTCGCAAAGGAACAGGAATGACCACCCCTGTGCCCTCCGCTCCCTCAGCCGCATCGGCCGGGTCCACCGCGTCCGCCGGGCGGCTGCTCGTCGTGGACGACGAGGAAGGCATCCGCTCCATGCTCACCATGGCGCTGGAGTTCCTCGGCTACCGGGTGACCGCCGCGGCCACCGGCCGCCAGGCGCTGCAGGCCGTCACCCGGTACGACCCCGATCTGATCCTCCTCGACGTCAACCTCCCCGACGTGGGCGGCTTCGAGGTCTGCCGGACCCTGCGCGAGCGCGGCAACGACGTCCCCGTGCTCTTCCTCACCGGCCTCAGCGGCGTCGACGACCGGGTGCGCGGCCTCGACATGGGCGGTGACGACTTCGTCACCAAGCCCTTCGAGTTGAAAGAGGTCGCCGCCCGTGTCCGCGCCCTGCTGCGCCGGGCCGGCAGCCGCCAACCCACCCCCGACCGCAACCGCCTGCGCGCCGGCCAGATCCAACTCGACGCCGACGCCCACCAGGTCTGGGCCGCCGACCGCCCCGTCGACCTCACCACCACCGAGTTCGCCCTCCTGCGCTACCTCATGGAGAACCCCGGCCGCGTCCTGTCCCGGGGCCAGATCCAGGAACGCGTCTGGAACCACCGCGACGAGGGGTCCGGCGTCGTCGACACGTACATCTACTATCTGCGCCGCAAACTCGGCGTGCCGGGCCAGTCGCTCATACGGACGGTCAGGGGAGTGGGCTACCAACTGTGCGCGAACTGACCGAGTGGCACGGCGGGCCGGCGGCCGGTGGGTGGCCGGTGCGTCGCCCCCGGGTACGTCTCCTCGCCCCCGGCGCGGACGGGCCCGGCGGACGAGCGGGTTCACCGGGCGCCGGGGGTGCGTGGTTCAGGGTACGGACCCCGGCCCCGTCGTAGCCCATGGCTGGCGACAGAAGGTAGTTTTTACCTACCGCTGACGAGATTCTGATCATTCTCCGATCGAACCCGGAGCCGTTCCGGAACCACGACCACTTAAGTGATCAACGTGCGGTGTCCACTCCATGCATGACGGTGTGGCTCCGTACGACTCCCCCTCCGAGGTCGGCCCGGCGCTCGCCCTGATCGACGGCTCATCGATCTACGACGAACGGAACGACGGCTCATCGACCGGCTCGGCTAACCGGGCACGTGCTGGGCCGACCTCGACTCCCCGAACCGCTGCCGCAGTTCGGCCAGCCGCTGCCGCACATGCTCCGCCGCTCCGGCCCGCCGCCCCGGCACCCGCCCCCGCAACTCCGCCAGCTCCAGGCCCAGTTCACAGGCCCGCTCGGCGTCCGCCACCAGCCCCCACTGATGGTGCGCCCGGTCGACCGCCGCCTCGACCACCGGGTCCCGCGCGGGCAGCCCCGCCGCGAGCCGGGCCCGCGCCACCCCCATCCAGGCCGCGCAGCTCCCCGCCGCGTCCCCCGCGAACATCGCCAGATCCGCCCGCACCTCCCGCCAGTGCAGCACCTCCTCCGCTCCCTCCCCGAACTCCCGCAACGCCCCCTCCTCGCACCGCACGGCGATCCCCGCCGCCTCACCGTGACGTCCGGACTCGACGGCCGCGGTGATGGCGGTATGGGGATCGGTGACGGCCGCCTCCCGGTCGTCCTCGGTGTCCTCGGCCCGCCCGGCGTTCGAGGACGGGCCCGTGGGGCGATGGCGGGGGGCCGGCGGCACAGCCTCCGGGGGGCGGGGGTGGGCGGGCGCGGCGGGGGCGAGGCCTCGGAGGGGGCCGGCCGGGGCGGGGGCGGTGGCGTCCCAGGCCAGGACCAGGTCGTCGTAGCCGCCCGTCCGCGCGAGCACCTGCTCGTGGAGGGCCGCCGGCTCGGGCCGCTGCCCACTGCGCAGTATCGTCGCCAGGGTCTTCATGTAACCCGGCACGGCCGCCCCCGCCGGCCCCCCGCCGCCGGCGGCGCGATCCGCCCGTACACACTCACCCCCGGCCCGGCCCCCAGCGGCCGGCCGGCCAACTGCCGCCACACCTCCGCGTCGGCGTGCAGATCGAGGAACAACGTCGTGGACCCCGGCGTACGCAGCCGCAGTTCCTCCACGAGCCACTGCCAGGGAAACGCCGTGTAGCGCACGGTCGCCGGCGTCGTACGCGCCAGCGCCAGATGTACCAGCCGCTGCTTGCGGTCGAGTTGGAGCTGCCCCGTGAGGAACACGGTCAGCGGCCCCGGCGCCGTGGCGGCGGCGCGCAGCCGGGTGAGGACGGCCTGCGGCTCCAGCGGATCGGCCAGCTCGACCACGTTCGCCGTCCCCGTGCCGGACAGCACCTCGGGCGTGACGGCCGCCAGTACGGGAAGCACGGAGGCCGCGTCCACCAGGCACCCCTTGCCCATGGGCGAGGCCGCGAGCAGCAGCACTGTTCCGGGCATCGTTCCCTCCCCATCGATCACGTACGCCAGCCAGCACGGTAACCGCTGCGCGTGCGAACGGGGTAAGGACCACTCACTTCGGGTTCCTCGCCCGGCGTACCGCGAAGATCGTCGTGTCGTCGTCGAGATGCCCGCCGGTGTGGTCCAGGACGCCGTCGCGGACGAGGCGGACGAGGGTCGCGGGATCGGTGACGGACGGCCCGGCGGCGAGGGCGCGGACGAGGTACTCGCGCAGCGGGAAGAAGACCCCACCGCCGTCACGCGCCTCCGTCACCCCGTCGGTGACCAGGAGCAGCGTCTCGTCGGCAGCGAGTCGGACCGCGGTCGTCCGGGACACGTGCGGCGCCAACTCGCTGAGCCCCAGCGGCAGTCCGTCCCACAGCGGCAGGGGCCGCACGCCGTCGGGGGAGACCAGGAACGGGGGTTCGTGACCGAAGTTGACGACGCCCACGGTGACCTCGTCGAGCCCGGTGGTGTCCGGCCCCCGGTCGGTCCGTGCGCTGCGCAGCTGCGGGAAGTCGAGCAGCACGGCGGTCGCGAAGCGCTCGGCGTCGTCGCGGCCGACGTGCGCGCAGTACCGCACGTGCCGCACCATCCGCGTCTCCAGCCGCTCGGCCACGGTGCCCGGATCGGGCTCGTGGTACGCGGCCTCACGGAACGTGCCGAGCAGCACGGACGCCGCCTCCACCGCCGCGAGCCCCTTGCCCTGGACGTCGCCGATGAGGACGCGGGTGCCGTGCGGACTCGGCTGGATGTCGTAGAAGTCGCCGCCCACGCGGGCCTCGCTGTCGGCGGCGAGGTAGATCTCCGCGTGGTCGAGACCGCCGACGTCCGGCGGCAACTGGCGCAGCAGGATGCGGCGGGTGGTGTCGACGACGGCCCGCATGTGCAGCATCCGCTCCTGCCCGCGCAGCCGTACCGCGCACGCCAGCACCGACAGCACCCCGCCCACTGCGACGAGCACGAAGTCCGGCAGCCCGGTGCGGTCCTGGTTCCCCCAGGAGTGGTCGCCGACGACGTACAGGAGCATGGCGAGCAGCGCGAACAGCGCCGTCGTCCACACCCGGCAGACCGCGGCGGCCGTGCCCGGCACGAGCACCAGCCACGACAGGACCCGGAAGTCACCGTCGGTGCTCCAGTCGACCACCGGTACGGCGAGCAGCACCACCAGCGGGGGAAGCCAGGCGATGCCGTGCCCGCGGATCCGCAGCGGCTGCTGCCGCTCGACGGGGTCCGGCTCCCGGCGCACACGCGGCCTCGGCATCCGCATGACCCACAGCGAAACACGACCGCCACCACCCCGCATCCCGACTTGCCCGCGGCCCGTGTCGGGTGTGCCCTGGTAGTCGGGACGCAGAGGTGCGGGGGAGGGAAGAGAGGAGTGCTCCCATGGCTCAAGCGGCACCCACTCCGGGCGGGCGGTCGACGCCGGGCGGACCGGCGCCCACGGGCGGACCCACGACTCCGGGCACACGTCCCGACCCGGCCACCCGTGACGCCACACCCGGCACCACACCCGATGTCTTCAGCGAGCGCGCGCACACGCTCACGAACCGGATCCTGCCCGTGGTCCTCGGCCTCGTCTACGGCTACTGGGCGGCGGCCGTCAGCCGCGACGCCGGCCCCATCACCGGCTGGAACCTCCTCTTCGGCTTCACGGCCGCGTTCGTGTTCGCGGCACTCCACCTCGCCGTGCAGGCCGTCGCGCCCCGCCTGCGCCGCGAACCGCACGCCCTCCTCTGGGCCGCCTTCGCCGGCTGCGCCTTCGGTTTCCTCTACAGCCAGGCCCCCCAGCACAGCGTGCTGCGCTCCGCGGCCATCTCCCTCGCTGTCGCCGCGGCGGTGTTCGCGGTGGCGTTCTACCGCTACTACACGCACGAGGACGCGGAGGGCCACCGGCTGAAGTGAGGCAGGGACGGACCCGCGGGCGGCCCGCCCTCCCCGTTCGGCTTGTCCTGTGGGGCCATTCGCAGGCACGGGTGGCGGGAGCGTTCGCGTACGGGCGGGCGGCGGGCTTGCCTGGAGGGGTGTCCCACCGCGCTCGCGGCGCCCTGTCGGCCGCGCTGACCGTGTTCGCCTGCCTGCTCACGCCGGTGGGCGCACTGGCCACGTGGGCGACGTACGAGATCGCGGACCGGACGCGGTACGAGGCGATCACGGCACCCCTGGCCGCCGACCCCGACGTACGGGACACCCTCGCGGACGCGGTCGCCGCCGGGATCCTGCGCGAGGTCCGGGTGGGGCCGCCGCTGCGGGAGCCGGTAGGCGACTTCACGCACGAGGCGGCGCGCTCCTTCACCCGGACGGAGGCGTTCCGCACGGCGTGGCGCATGACGAACCGGGCGGCGCACGACGCGGTCCTGAAGGCGGTACGGGAGGAGGGCACGGACGGCGGGGGACGGACGGCGGGCGCGCTGCGGGCGGGCGGGGCGGGGCCGGGCGGGGCGAGGGGCGGCCGGTGACGCTCGACCTCGCGCCCATCGGCGAACGCGTCAAGCGGCAACTCGTGCGCGACCACGTGCCGTTCGCCCATCGCATCCCGGTCGCGCACACCGAGGTCGAGATCCTGTCGGCCGCGGAACTGGTACAGCTCAGGAAGGGGTATCGCGTGCTCGAAGTCGCCGCGTTCTGGCTCCCGGTCGGCGCTCTCGCACTGGCCGCCGGTGGCATCCTCGTCGCCACGCAGCGCCGCCGGGCCGTCTGCGCGACGGGCCTCGGCACGGCTCTGGGCGGCGCCCTCCTCGGCGTCGCCGTCGCGCTGGGCCGCCACCTCACCCTCGCCGACCTGCCCCCGGGCGTCCCCCCGAGGCCGCCGGCGCCGTCTACGACGCCCTCACCGCCACCCTCCGCACCGTGACCTGGGGCCTGCTGGGCCTGGGCACCACCATCGCCTGCGCCGCCTGGCTCACCGGCCACCTCGTACAACGTCGCCGAGCACCCGCAACGCCCCCGCCAGCTCCGACAGACCGACCGAACCGAGCCCGAGCCTGACGCAACGCCCCGCGGGAGCCGCCCCCGAGGACCCGCCGACCACGGACCCGCCCGACTCCCGCGGCCCCTCCCCCGGCCCGAGGAGGCACCGGGCCCGGGGGACCCCGCCCGCGACCGGTCGTCCCGCCGGGCCGCCGCCGCGCCCCACCCGGACCGCTCCGGCTCCGTCGGCCGTCCCGGCGTCTCGGGCTCCGTCGTCGGCGCCGACGACGCGTACACCCCCGTCAGCGACGCCGAGGCCCTGCACGCCGCCCTCCCCGACGCCACCCTGCACGTCGTCGACGGCGCCGCCCACCTGCCGAACCTGGAGCGGCCGGCGGAGTTCGACAAGGCGCTGGAGGACTTCCTGACCCGGCTGGACTGAGCCCGGCCCGCCGGTCACGCCCGAGGGCCGCCTCACCCGTTCGGCCTCCACCGGGTGCGGCGCTCCCGCTACGGCGCGAGCATGCGGATGAGCTGTCCATCCGTCGGAGGAGGCCCTCATGGCCCAGCACAGCACCACCCCGCGCCCGGACCCCGCCTCGCGGGAGACGCCGACGTCCGGGAAGGAGCCCGGCTCGTCGTGGGCCCTCGGCGGAATGGTCTTCGCCGGTGTCCTCATGATGGTCATCGGCGTCATGGGCATCCTCAACGGCATCGCGGGGATCGCCACGGACGACGTGTACACGAACATCGGCGACTACGTGTTCGAGTTCAGCCTCACCGCCTGGGGCTGGATCCACCTGGTCATCGGGCTCGCCGTCCTGACCGTCGGCTGGGGCGTCCTGCAGGGCCGCGACTGGGCCCGCGCGATGGGCATCGCTCTGGCGTCCCTCTTCGCCATCGCGTACTTCATGTTCCTCCCCTACGCCCCCGTCTGGTCCACGATCTGCATCGCCATCGCGGTCTTCGTGATGTGGTCCCTGGCGACGGCCCCGGACCCGGCGCGGTAGCGAGCGACGCGGACGAACGCGGAAGAGCCCGGAGGTACCCGTGCGAGGGCGAGTGCGGACCGTGCGCGTCCCGCTCCCCTCGCAACCTTCGCCCCGCCCACTCCGTCCTAGAGGAAGAACCCGGCGGCGAAGGGAAGGCATCGGCCCGTGGAGAGCACGACCATCGAGCGGCCGGAGCCGGCGCCGTCACCGGAACCACCGGCACGGCGCCCCCGGCACCGAGGCAGGGCACGGCTCGCCGCCCTGCTCCTCCTCGGCGTCACCGCCGTCGTCGCCTGCCGGGCGCTCGACACCGACGCCTTCACCCCGGTCACCCAGCTCCTCGCGTTCCTGCCCTGGCTCCTCGCGCCCACCGGCCTCGCCCTCCTCCTCGCCCTCCTCGCCCGCTGGTGGACCGGGCTGCTCTGGGGCGTCGTCGTGCTCGGCGCGCTCGCGTGGTTCATCGAGCCGTACGGCAGGGCGAGCGAGCCCGGCGGGACCGTGCTGGCCGAGGTGCGGGTGATGACGTCCAACGTGCAGCTCGGCCGGGGCACGGACGCCCTCATCGACGCCGTACGCCGTGACCGCCCCGACATCGTCTTCGTCGAGGAGTGCGAGTACACCTGCTCGGCCGCCCTCCGCGACGCCTTCGGTTACCTCGACGACAACCGGGGCGGCGGCCCGGAGGACGCTCCCGACTACCCCCACCGCCAGGCCGTCGAGGGCTACGGCTCCACCGGCTCCGTCATCCTCAGCCGCTACCCGCTCAAGGCCGCCGACCCGATCCCCGGCACCATGGGCATGCCCGGTGCCGTGGCGGACATCGAGGGCCACCCCGTACGGCTGCGGCTGGCGCACCCCATGCCGCCGCTGCCGGGCCAGTTGGACACCTGGCGGCGGGAGCTGGGCGCGCTGCGGGCGTACGCGGCGGCGGACACCCGGACCCCGACCATCATGGCCGGGGACTTCAACGCCTCCCAGGACCACGCCGCCTTCCGCGGCATCCTCGACACGGGTCTGAGCGACACCGCCCGCCTGGTCGGCGAGGACCGGAGGCCGACCTGGCCCGCCCGGACGACCCCGAGGATCGGCGCCCAGATCGATCACGTCCTCGTCTCGGCGAAGGACTTCTCCGCACGCGGGGTCCGCTTCCGGGAACTGCCCGGCACCGACCACAACGCCGTCACCGCCGACCTCACCCTCCACCGACGCGGATGAACCAGGGCGCCGCCCTCCACCGACACGCCAGCGGAACCGGTGCGGGCCGTCCTGCCCGACAGGAGGACGGCCCGCGTTCGCGTGTGCGCGATCAGACGCCGATGTCGCAGCCGTCCGCGCGCCACACCGCGACGACCGCGGGGCGGACGTACTCGCCGGGGCCGTCGGGCCAGGTGCTCTTGGGGTTCTCGACGGAGGCACCGTCGACCTCGCCCGGGTGCTGGACCGCGACCAGGACACGGCGGTCCTCGATGATCGGGCCACAGGTCTCGGCGCCGCTCGGCACGGTCAGGAACTGCTTCAGCTCACCGCGCCGCCCACCGCGCGTGGCGACACCGAAGAGCCCGTCGTGCGAGCCGAGCCGGGCGCCGTCGGTGGAGATCCACAGGTTGCCGTACGGGTCGAAGGCGACGTTGTCCGGGCAGGAGATCGGGCTGACGTCGTCCTTCGGGAAACCCGCGAAGTAGGTCGCCGGGTCCTCGGGGTCGCCCGCGACGAGGAACAGCAGCCAGCCGAACCTCGTGCTCTCGGGCCGGTTGCGGTGCTCGGTGAGTTCGAGGACCTGGCCGTGCTTGTTGGCGTTGCGCGGGTTGGCCTCGTCCGCCCCGGGGTGGGAGCCGACACCCCGGTTGGTGTTGTTGGTGAGGGCGACGTAGACCTTGCCGGTGACCGGGTTGGGCTCGATGTCCTCCGGCCGGTCCATCTTGGTCGCGCCGACCTTGTCGCCCGCGATCCGGGTGAAGACGAAGACCTCGTCGGCCGTCATCCCGTCCACGTGCGAGACGGCACCCCGGGCGGTCGCGGTGGCCAGCGGGATCCACTCACCGGCGCCGTCGAACTCGCCGTCGTCCGGCAGCCTGCCCGTGCCGTCGACCTCGATCGCCGGGGAGTCACCGGTGAGCTTGGCGACGTAGAGCGTGCCCTCGTCGAGCAGCGAGAGGTTGTGCTCGCGCACGGCCCGCGAGCCGCCCCGCTTCATCCGCTTGCTGCTGACGAACTTGTAGAAGTAGTCGAAGCGCTCGTCGTCACCCGAGTAGACGACCGGCCGCCCGTCCGAGGTCAGCCGGATGGTCGCGGCCTCGTGCTTGAAACGCCCGAGCGCGGTGTGCTTGCGCGGCGTGGAGGACGGGTCGTACGGGTCGAGCTCGACGACGTACCCGAAGCGGTGCGGCTCGTTCGGCTCCCGGGCGACGTCGAACCGCTCGTCGAACCGCTCCCACTTGCGCTCCGAGGCGCCGGTGCCGAGGCCGTACCGCTTGTCCGTCGCACGGCTGCCGTTGGCGAAGTACTGGTTGAAGTTCTCCTCGCCGTGGAGGGTCGTGCCCCAGGGGGTCGTACCACCCGAGCAGTTGTTGAGCGTGCCGAGCACCTTCCTGCCGGTCGGGTCGGCGGAGGTCCTGAGGAGGTCGGACCCGGCGGCGGGCCCGGTCAGCCGGAACTCGGTGGTGGCGGTGACGCGCCGGTTGAGGTGGTGCCGGGGCACGGCGGTGAGCCTGCCGGTGCGCCGGTCCTCCTCCACGACCACGGCGGACAGCCCGTGCGCCGCCCAGGCGACCTCGACCTGGTCACGGGTCGGGTTGGCGGCGTCGTACCCCCGGAACATGAGCATCTCGTCGGTGTACTCGTGGCTGGCGACCAGGAGCTTTCGGCCGCGCTCGCCGGGGAGCGGGAGCAGCGCCAGGAAGTCGTTGTTGTAGCCGAACTGGCCGGCCTGGGCCGCGCCCGTCTGGTTCTCCGGGTCGAAGGCGGGCGCACCGCGCAGGATGGGCTCCCCCCACCGGATGACGACGTTCTGCCGGTACCCCTCGGGGATGGTCACCGTGTCGGCGGTGTTGGGCTCGACGGCGGTGAACCGGAGCCCCCGGGCGGCCCTGCCTCTGCCCTTGCTGACGGCGGCTGCCGCGGGGGCCGCGGTGGCGGGCGGGGCGGTGCCGAGGGTGGTCGCCGTCCCGGCCGCGCCGGCCACGGTGACGACGGCGGCGGCCCTCATCACCGAGCGGCGGCTCAGCGCGGTCGCGATGACGTCGCCCACGTACTCGTTGGTGCTGGTGTTCGGCACCTCGTGGAAGCAGGCGTCACCACAGCGGAAACGACAGGTCAGGGCGGAACGGCCGCCGGGGTGCGAGCCGATCATGGGCAGCAGCTTGCGCACAGCGCGCTCCTTGTTCCTCTTATGTGCCTTTTTGTTGTGAGCGCGACACTAGGGGTGCGCGCGTTCGAGAACGCGGACGGAAGGTGAACAGAGGGTGAAACTGCGGCAGTCGAGGCGGTGTTGACAGCGCCGGGTGACGGAGATAATGAAAGTCCCCGCCCCAGCCGAAGATCACCAAACCCGGCCGCTAACCTTACGTGTCCGTCCTGGCCAGGGATTGACGGGCTACAACTCACGCGAAGGGTTGCGCACATGGGCATTCTCTCTCTCCTGCGGAACGCGTTCGGCCGCTCACGCAAGGGGCGCGACTCGGTTCCTTCGCAGGAGGCGGAGCGGGTTTCCTTGAAGGAGACCGAACCGGTTTCCTCGCCGAAGGCCGAACCGAAGGCCGAACCGAAGGTTCCGGCCCCCTCGGCCGAGCCCGAGGCGACGGCCACCACCGCCGACCCCACCCCGGCCCCCTCCGTCGTCGATCTCGTCTCCGCGGCCTTCGACAACGTGACGGTGCCGAAGCCGCGAGTCGATGAACCTGCCGGGAGCAGGGCGGAGACGGAGGTAGAGCCGAAGGCCAAGGCTGAGGCTGAGGCTGAGCTGCCGGCAAAGGCGGAGGCGGAGACGCCGGTCGTCGAGCCTGAGCCCAAGGCGTCCGCCGAGTCCGAGGAGTCCGCTGCCGAGGTCAAGCCCGCGGCGCCGGCGGTCGAGGCTGAGCCGGAGCCTGCGGTCGAGGCGAAGGCCGAGGTAGAACCCGCGTCGTCGAAGACCGAGGTGGAGGCTGAGCCGGAGCCTGCGGACGAGTCTGTGGCACCGGTGGCCGAAGCGGAGCCGGAAGCGGAAGCGGACGCTGCGGCCGTAGCACCGGCCACCGAGCCGGAGCCGGTCGTGACGGCCGAGCCGGAGCCCGAGGCGGCTGCGAAAGCTGAGCCTGAGCCGGTGGCCGCGAAGGAGGCCGAGGCGGAGCCCGCGCCCGAGGTCGAGCCTGTGGCAGGGGCGGAGCCGGAGCCCGAGGCCGAGGCGGTTCCTGCCTCCCAGCCCGAGGCCGTCGTCAAGCCGGAGCCCGCGCCCGAGCCGGAAGCCGCGAAGGAACCGGAAGCCGCCCCGGAGCCCGAGCCGGTGGCCGCCTCCGAGCCCGAGGACGCCCCTGAGCCGGTGGCCGTTCCCGGACCCGTGGCGGCGGCCGTGGAAGCCACCCCCGAGCCCGCGGTCGCCGACGGCGACGGCACCCCGCGGGAGTCACCCGCACCCGACGACGAAAGCGGCACGGGTGGTGCGGTCGGACAAACGGACGTGACCGAAGGCGGAGCCGAGGTCGCGGTGCCCGCGAGCCTGCGTTCCGCGTACGGCGCCGCACGGGCCGTACTCGACAAGCGGGACCTCGCAGCCGCCCGCGCCAAGGTGTACCTCGTGCTGGACAGGTCCGCGTCGATGCGGGCGTACTACAAGGACGGCTCGGCCCAGGCGCTCGGAGAGCAGACGCTGGCGCTCGCCGCCCACCTCGACCCCGAGGCCACCAGCGTCCCCGTCGTCTTCTTCTCGACCGAACTCGACGGCACCGGCGAGCTCACCCTCGACGCGTACGAGAACAAGGTGGACGACCTGCACGCCGGACTCGGGCGCATGGGGCGTACCAGCTACCACGTCGCCGTCGAGGAGGTGCTCGCCCAGCACCGCAAGGCGGCGAAAGCCGGCACCCCCGCACTGGTCGTCTTCCAGACCGACGGCGCCCCCGACGCCAAGACCCCGGCGAACCAGGCGCTCGCGGACGCCGCGAAGAACCACCCGGACGTCCACTTCGCGTTCGTGGCGTTCGGTGACCCGGAGAACAGGGCCTTCGACTACCTCCGCAAGCTGAGGACGGACAACACGTCCCACTTCCTCGCCGGCGAGACCCCGCGGGAGCTGACGGACGCCGAGGTCTACGAGGGCCTGTTGGCGAACTGGCGCCCGTAGCCCGCTCGGAGAGCACGGAGAACCTTCCGCACATCGACCGACAGGGCCCGGCACTACCCCGGGCCCTGTCCACGTAATCCTCCCGCCCGCAATCGGCGTGAGGGCGTTCCCCCGGGCCAGTAGGATTTCGCCCATGGCGGCCACTGGATCCGAGAAGCAGGGCAGGAAGGCGTACTACGTCTCCACCCCCATTTATTACGTCAACGACGCTCCTCACCTGGGCCACGCCTATACGACCGTCGCAGGCGACGTGCTCACCCGCTGGCACCGTCAGCGCGGCGAGCGGGTGTGGTATCTCACCGGCACGGACGAGCACGGTCAGAAGATCATGCGCACCGCGGAGGCGAACGGCGTCAGCCCGCAGGAGTGGGCGGACAAGCTCGTCGACGAAGCCTGGAAGCCCCTCTGGGAACACCTGGAGATCGCGAACGACGACTTCATCCGTACGACGGAGAAGCGTCACACGGACCGCGTCCAGGAGTTCGTCCAGGACCTCCACGACAAGGGCGAGATCTACAAGGGCGGCTACGAGGGCCCGTACTGCGTGGGCTGTGAGGAGTACAAGCTTCCCGGCGACCTCATCGAGGCCGAGGACGGCACGAGGCTGTGTGCCATCCACAGGAAGCCGGTGGAGATCCTCAAGGAGGAGAACTACTTCTTCAAGCTCAGTGAGTACGGCGAGAAGCTGCTCGCCCACTACGAGGCGAACCCGGACTTCATCCAGCCCGAGTCGGCGCGCAACGAGGTCGTGAACTTCGTCCGCCAGGGCCTCCAGGACCTCTCCATCTCCCGTTCCACCTTCGACTGGGGTGTCCCGGTCCCGTGGGACGACAAGCACGTGATCTACGTGTGGATCGACGCGCTGCTGAACTACGCGACGGCGGTCGGCTACAACGAGAACCCGGAGAAGTTCGAGAACACCTTCCCCGCCGACGTGCACCTGGTCGGCAAGGACATCCTCCGCTTCCACGCGATCATCTGGCCCGCGATGCTGATGGCGCAGAACCTCCCGCTACCGGGCAAGGTCGCGGCCAACGGCTGGCTGATGGTCGGCGGTGAGAAGATGTCGAAGTCGAATCTGACGGGCATCAAGCCGCAGGACCTGACGTCGCACTTCGGTGTGGACGCGTACCGCTGGTACTTCCTGCGCGCCATCGCGTTCGGCCAGGACGGCTCGTTCTCCTGGGAGGACTTCTCCGCCCGTTACACGAGCGAGCTGGCGAACGACTACGGCAACCTCGCGTCGCGCGTGGCCGCGATGGTCGGCAAGTACTTCGGCGGCACACTGCCGGAGGCGACGGCCGCAGGCGAGGCCGAGAAGGCGATCCAGGGCGGCCTGGCCGAGGCGGTGGCCGAGGCCGACCGCCGTATCGGCGACGACCTGGACTTCCAGGGCGGCATCCTGGCGATCTTCGACTTCGTGAAGCAGGTCAACGGCTACATCACGGAACAGGAGCCGTGGAAGGTGGCCAAGGACGATTCACCGGAGGGCCGGGCCCGCCTGGCGACGATCCTCTACACGGCCGCGGAGTCGCTCCGCGCGGTGGCGGTCCTGCTCAACCCGGTCATGCCGGACACCTCGCAGAAGCTCTGGGACTCCCTCGGCGCGGACGCCGTTCTCGGCGCGCTCTCCGACCAGAGGGTCGCAGACGCCGCCGCCTGGGGCCGGCTCCCGGCGGGCGCGACGGTCACCAAGGGCGCGGTGCTCTTCCCGCGTCTGGAGGAGAAGCCGAGCGCGTAGTCACGAACGTGAGCGTGAGGGAGGTGACCGGGGCTCGGTCCCCCTCGCGTTCTCACAGCGCGGTGTTGACGGTGTCCTTCTTGGTCTTCGTGCCGAGCAGTTCCTGGGCTTCCGCCAGAGCCTCGTCGTCGACCTCGATGAGCAGCTTCGACATACAGACCTCCCCGATACAGACGTGCAGCACTCACGGTATATACCAGTGCGCGAGCGTCCACTCGCGACCCCGGACGGACGATCATTCCCGCCCGCCCCCGTCGACTACGATTCCAAGGTTCGTACGACGGCCCCGGCGGCACGGCACAGCCGAAATCGACACCCGTCACCCCACGCAACGACCTGGGAGCAGCCCGCGATGGCTCGACACCTCATCACCAGCGCCCTTCCGTACATCAACGGGATCAAGCACCTGGGCAACATGGTGGGGTCCATGCTCCCGGCGGACGTGTACGCCCGGTACCTCCGCCAGCGCGGCCACGACGTCCTGTACATCTGCGCGACGGACGAGCACGGCACGCCGGCCGAGCTGGCCGCGAAGGAGCGGGGGCTCCCCGTCGCCGAGTTCTGCGCGCAGGCGCACGACGCGCAGAAGGCCGTCTACGACGGTTTCGCGCTCGCGTTCGACTACTTCGGCCGCAGCTCCAGCCCGCAGAACGTCGAGATCACCCAGCACTTCGCGCGCCGCCTGAAGGAGAACGGGTTCATCGAGGAGCGGGCCATCCGCCAGGTGTACTCGCCCGCCGACGGCCGCTTCCTCCCGGACCGCTACGTCGAGGGCACCTGCCCGCACTGCGGCTACGACAAGGCCCGCGGCGACCAGTGCGAGAACTGCACCCGCGTCCTCGACCCCACCGACCTCGTCGACCCGCGCTCGGCGATCTCCGGCTCCACCGACCTGGAGGTCCGCGAGACCAAGCACCTCTTCCTCCTCCAGTCCAAGCTCCAGCACGAGGTGGAGGCCTGGGTCGCCGCGCACGAGGAGGAGTGGCCACAGCTGTCGTCCTCCATCGCCCGCAAGTGGCTGAACGAGGGCCTGCACGACCGCGCCATCACCCGTGACCTGGACTGGGGCGTACCGGTCCCGGCCGACACCTGGCCGGAACTGGCGGCCGAGGGCAAGGTCTTCTACGTCTGGTTCGACGCCCCGATCGAGTACATCGGCGCGACGAAGGAGTGGTCGGACGCCGCCCCGGACGACGAGACCCGGGGCTGGAAGTCCTGGTGGTACGAGGCGGACTCCGGCGACAACCCCGTCCGCTACACGCAGTTCATGGCGAAGGACAACGTCCCCTTCCACACGGTGATGTTCCCGGCCACCGAGCTGGGCATCCGTGAGCCGTGGAAGAAGGTCGACTACGTCAAGGCCTTCAACTGGCTGACGTACTACGGCGGGAAGTTCTCCACCTCGCAGAAGCGGGGCGTCTTCACCGACCAGGCCCTGGAGATCCTTCCGGCGGACTACTGGCGCTACTTCCTGATCGCCAACGCGCCCGAGTCGGACGACTCGTCCTTCACCTGGGAGCACTTCACCGCCACGGTCAACAAGGACCTCGCCGACACCCTCGGCAACTTCGTCAACCGCGTCCTGTCCTTCTCCCGCAAGCGCTTCGGCGACGAGGTGCCGGCCGGCGCGGCGCCCGGCGAGCCGGAGGCGCGGCTCGGCGAGGAGATCACCCGCCTTCTCACCGAGTACGAGTCGCAGATGGAGGCCCTCCAGTTCCGCAAGGCCGCCACGGCCCTGCGCGCCCTGTGGTCGGCGGGCAACTCCTACCTGGAGGAGAAGGCCCCCTGGCTGCAGATCAAGACCGACCAGGACGGCGCGGCCCTCACCCTCCGCACCGCCATGAACCTCATCCACCTCTACGCGGTGGTCTCCGCGCCGTTCATCCCGGTCTCCTCGGCCGCCATGCGCACCGCCTTCGCCCTCAGGGACGACACGGCCACCTGGGTCACGCCGGAGGAGGCCAGGGCCCTCGACTCCGTCCCGGCCGGCACCCCCTTCACCGTCCCCCCGGTCCTCTTCGCCAAGCTGACGGAGGACGACCTGGAGGCGTACAAGGACCGCTTCGGCGGCGAGCCCGCCGCGTAAGGCCCCGGCATCAGAAAAGAGGCCCGGTGACGTCGTACGACGTCACCGGGCCCCTGGTTGTCTGCTTTTCGGATGCGTGCTCGCGGCGCTCGCGGCGGCGGTCGCCTTCCGTCGTCTGCAGGAGATCAGTCACTTCGCGGTGCACGGCGTGCTGGCGCGCGCCAACCGGCTCAACACCCTGCTCGCCGAGGTGGCCGTGCACATCGGCGCACGCTGCCGCGACTGCCGCGAGCGCCAGCCACCCGCCGTCACGACCTTCTGACAGAACACCGCAGGCTCACCCCTGCGGGTGAATATCGCCAACTGAGCTCATTCCAGGCCGCGTTGCCGCCCTAAGCTTTCGCAAGCATCTGCCATAGGCATGTGCCAAAGGCAGCATCACCCACGCTTTCCCGTACCTCCTCCCACAGGAAACCCTCATGGTCAGCTCGCCCCACGAGGCGATGCACCGCATCTTCCAGGAGTACCCGGACCTCTTCTCCCGGCTCTCCGAGGTGCTCGGCGTCGACTTCGCCCCACCCACGTCGGTCGCCATCCTGCCGACCGACGTGACTGAGACCCGCCCGCTCGAACGCCGGCTCGACACGCTGCTGCGGCTGGAGACGGAGGACGACGAGCCTCTTCTCCTCGCCGTGGAGGCCCAGGGCAAGAAGGACCCGGCCAAGCCCGCGAGCTGGGCGTACTACGCCTCGTACCTGCTCACGAAGTACCGGCTGCAGCCGATACTGCTGGTCGTCTGCCAGGACCGCGCGACCGCCGAATGGGCGGCACGAGAGGTCCGCTTCGGCCCTCGCCAGTGGCCTCTGCTCACCCTGCGCCCGCTCGTCGCGGGTCCACACAACATGCCGGTGATCACCGACCCCGCCGAAGTCCGCAAGGACCTCGCCGTCGCCACACTGTCCACGATCACCCACGGCAAGAACCCGGACATCGGGGCCATACTAAAAGCAATGACGACCGTTCTGCAGGACACTCCTGACTCGGTCAAGAACCCCATCATCGAATTCATCTCACAGGGCCTGGGCAAGCTGCCCGCCGCAGCACTATGGAGGAAACTGGTGGCCGTGGACCTCTCTTTCTACAAGTCGCCCCTCTTCGAAGAAGTCCGCGACGAAGCCCAGGCCAAGGGCCGCGCCAAGGGCCGCGCCGAGGGCCGCGCCGAGGGCCGCGCCGAGGACATCCTGTTCATCTTGGAGCGGCGCGGCCTCGACATCCCCGACGAGGCACGGGAACGCATCGCCGCCTGCGACGACCTCGACGTTCTGCGCCAATGGCTCGACCGGGCCCTCACCGCCTCCTCCGCCGACGCGGTCTTCGCGGATGAGTAGTCCCGGCACACCGAGGCACAGGCCCGGTGAAGAGGCGCTTCTTCGCCCGGCGCCGACGCACCGACAAGAGTGCTGCGTGATCCTCACACGGTGGAGCCCCTCGCAGACCATTTCCGCTGGCTCCTGGCTCCTGGCTCCTGGCTCCTGGCTCCTGGCTCCTGGCTCCTGGCTCCTGGCTCCTGGCTCCTGGCTCCTGAGAACGACGTCATGCGCCTCGCGTGATGCGTGATGCGGGTGGTCTGGTCGGCGTGGGCGTCGACGGCGGCCCGCAGAAGGCGCTGGGCCGTCACGCTGCTCCCGTACCCGTTGGTGGCCAGGACCATTGCCACAGTGACGCCGCCCGGCCACCGGAGAAGGGGTGGCCGGGCGGCGTCACGTCCTCGGTGGACCGGGTCGGCTACGAGAGGGTGCCCGCGCCCGTCGTGCTCGTCAGGTCGGTCAGCAGGTTCCTGACCGAGGCCTGGAGGCCGGACGTGAGGGTCGGCTTCCAGTTGGCGGTGGTCTTCAGCTTCTTCGAGGAGTTCGCGGCGTTGTACGCGGCGACGATGTCGGTGGCCTTGCCGTTGACGAGGTTGCCCGTGCCGGCGACCGAGCCCGTGCCGTCGCCGCTCAGCAGCCTGGCGGCCTTCGCGCCGGCGGGGATCTTCCAGACGTTGCGCTCGGCGACGACCTGGGCCTTCGCCCGGCTGTCGATGCTGTACCTGGAGGCGTAGCCGTTGACCGTGGTGGTGTCGTAGACGTTGTTGTAGAGGTGGATCCGGCCGATGCGGGCCAGCGGGGCGCGCTGGCCGATGCCCTTCCACACGTTGTGGTGGATGGTGACGCGCAGCTTGCCCTTGGAGTCGGTGTCGCTGGAGCCGATCAGCATCGTCTTGTCGTGGTTGAGGAACCGGTTGCGCTCGACGGTCACCAGGTCGGAGCCGTTGGTGATGTCGAGGGCGCCGTCGTGGACCTGGTACTTGCGGCCGAAGTGCGTCGCCTGGGTCTTGTCGAAGGTCGGCGCGTCGGTGAACGTGTTGTGGTCGGCCCAGACGTTGGTCGCGCCGCGCAACGAGACGGAGTCGTAGTTGGAGTTCCACTCGCCGGACGAGCCGTCGGTCGGGTCCCACTGCGGGAAGCAGTCCCGGGTGTCGGCGAAGGTGAGGTTGCGCATGATGACGTTCTTGACGTTCTGGACCAGGACACTGCCGCCGAGGATGCCGGCCTTGGTGCCGGGGACGCCGACGATGGTGGTGTTGGACGGCACCCTGAAGACGATGTTCTTCTTCTGCTTGACCGCGGCGGCCTTGCGTGCGGTCTCCTGGGGGCCCTTCGGCGCCTTCTTGCCGTAGGTCGCCGGATGGAACGCCTTGAGGTAGGCGGAGAGCGAGTAGCCGGTGCCGGAGGCGTAGTCCGCGCAGGTCAGCTTCTTGCCGGAGGCGTTGCTGTTGGCGTTGATCATGCCCTTGATCTTGATGATCCGGGGGGCGGTGTCCGTGGCGGAGCCCAGCGCCTTCACCAGCTGCGCCCGGGTGGACACCGTGAAGGTGTGCGCGGCGTCGGCCTTCGTACCGCCGGTCGTGCCGGAGCCGGCCGCCGCCCAGCCGTCCTTCGCGGGCAGCACCTGGTGGTAGAGGTCCACGGGCCCGGCGTTGGCGTTCACCACGAGGACGCCAACGCCGACAGCGGCGGCCACGGCGGCGGCGGAGACCACGAGGGTACGGCGCCTGCGGAGGGACCGGCGGTGGGACGGGCGCGAGTAGGCAGAGGCCACGGATGAGTCCTTACGTAACGTACGTGGTTCGGGAGAACACGTGGTTCGTGCGGAGCCCCCGCGAAGGGGGCTCCGACTCATGTGTGGTCGCCGTGCCGGGAAAGGTTGCCTCCGGCTTCCCTGCCCGTCGGGGAATCTGAGCCGCGGTCAGCCGAGGTTCGACTTCACGTGGCTGATGACCTGCTCGAAGTCCTTCTTGGGCGAGAAGTCCACGTACTCACAGTCCTCAAGCGCTTCCGGTGCGTGACCCGGCGCCCAGTAGAAGGCCTCGCCCTCCTCGTAGGCCCTGTCGCCCTCCTTGGTGTGCATCACGAGCCGGCCCTTGAACATGTAGCCCCAGTGGGGGACCTGGCACAGGCCGTCGGGCTCGTCCTTGAGGGCCGGCCGCATGTCCGTTCCCTTGGGGAACCGGACGAAGGCGACCTCCGTGTCGCCGCCGATGTCCCGCATGCGCAGTTCGACGCCGCTGCCCTCGATCTCGACGGGTGCATCCGTCCGCGTGACTGCCGTCATGATTCCTCCACGACCGATCCGCCGCGGGGCCTCGGGAACCTCCCTGCCGGGGTCCGCTCTCTCGGGGACCCCGCGCTTTCCAGTCTGCGCCTGTCCTGCGCACACCTCGAATCTGGGTGACATGCGTCACGACCGAAATGCGCCCGATGGAATCGATCGACCCGCTTTTCCGTGGCGACAAATGACTTCTTTCAAATCCCAATGGGGGCACTTGCCGCCACAGATGGCGAATTCAACTGATCATCTGGATCGGCAATGCCCTTGCCCTCCGTCCCGGCAGGGCGGCCTTGTGCCTGGTCCCGGCTGCGCGGGAGGGGCCCGAGCGGGTGCACCGACAGCTGGGGGCGTACGTCCTCCCGCCCCGCGGAACGCCACCGGCACCGCCCCGGCAGTAGCACGGACGTTCGTTGCCCGGTGCGCTCGGCGGTCCCCATAATGACCTGGCTCGCCAGGGCAGCGGCCAACGAGGGGGGCATTCAGGGGCGAAGTCGAACCGAAGCCGGACCACTCAGTGAGGCCACTTATGTCACGTATGAACAGTCATCGCCGGAAGACAAAACGCTCGGAGAAGCAACGCTCGGGGACGAGGCGTCCGAAAACGAAGCGCCGGAAGATAGCCGTCGCCACCGCCATCGTGGTGGCCGTCGGTGCCGTGGGCCTCCCCGCGGCCGCGTGGGCCGGCGGCATCGGGCTGGGAGGCTGGAGCAGTGTGGCGTCCTCCTGGTGGGGAGGGCACAAGCCGGATCCGGCTCCCCCGACACCATCGCGAACGCCCTCCGCGTCCGCGGCAGCCCCCTCCGCGAACACCTCTGCCACTCCGGCCCGCACGCAGCGCCCCTCCCGCTCCACCAGCCCGAGCGCGTCTCCCTCGAAGTCCGCCAGCCCGACCGCCAAGCCCACCCCCGACACCCCCGACAAGACCACTTCGCCTCCGAGCGCCCCCAAGGCCACGAAGGCCACGAAGGCCACGAGAGCCGACAACACTCCCGGCACCTCTGCCGGCAACGCGGATTCCGGCCCCACGGATCGTGTACTGGTTCTGGTCAACGCCGAACGCGACAAGGCGGGTTGCTCGCCGGTGACCGAGAACGCCAAGCTCACCAAGGCCGCTCAGGACCACAGCCAGGACATGGCCGATCACAAGAACATGTCCCACACCGGTTCCGACGGCTCGTCCATGAGCGACCGGCTCGCCCGTGTCGGGTACAGGTTGAGTACGGCGGGCGAGAACGTCGCGGCCGGGTACGGCACCCCCGAGAGCGTCATGGACGGCTGGATGAACAGCCCCGGACACAAGGCCAACATCCTCAACTGCGCCTTCAAGGAGGTCGGCATCGGCCTGGCCGGGCCGGGCAACTACTGGACGCAGAACTTCGGGTCGCCCGCGTAGCCGTCGGCGCGCTCGCCCGCACGGAGATGGCAGCCAGATCGGCGACCACGAGAAGGGGCTGATCCATGTCAAAAGACGATCGGGGGTGAACCTTTGAGCGCGCTTTGCCTTCCCTTAACTGAACTTGAGAAGTTCCGCGGGCCAACGCCGGGTGCACCCGATCCGCTTCGGTCGCTTCTTGTGAAACGACTGTGGAGACCTGCCAATATTTGAGCTTTCAAGATTGTTACTGACGAGTCGCCTGCGACATTGGGGTCCTCGGGGGATCGAGATCTTTCACATCGATCGACATGGACCACAGTTGACGAACCATCACATAAGCCCGAGGGCGGCCGTCACCCTGCTGGCGCCGCTGCTCGGCGGAGCCCTGACCGTCACGGCGGTCATCGCTCCCACCTTCGCCGCCGACGCCGACTCCACGGGGAGCGACGGAAGTCACGGCGCCGACACCTACATCGTCAAGCTGGCCGACGCGCCCGTCGCCGCGTACGAGGGCGGGCTGCCCCGCCTGAAGCGGACGGCGCCCGCGACGGGCAGGCGGCTCGACGCCGACTCCGCCAAGGTCGAGAAGTACGTGGCACACCTGGACGACCGCCGGGAGCGCGTCCTCGACGCCGTGCCCGGGGTCGAGACGCTCCACGACTACTCCTACACGTTCAACGGATTCGCCGCCGAGCTGACCGGCCGACAGGCCGCGAAGCTGACCACGACGCCGGGGGTCGTCTCGGTGACCCGCAACACGGTCGCCCAGCTGACGTCGGCGGGGCCGGACCACGGGCCGGGGGCGGATGCCGCCGGCCGGGCCGGAGTGGACGTCCGGGCCGAGGCCGACACCCCGGCCCCCGAGGCCCAGCAGCCGCCCTCCGACGGCAAGGCCACCGGCAACGGCAGGACCGGCGGCAGGAAGGCCGCGTCTGAGGGCTCGGCCCGGTTCCCCGACACCCCCCGTCTCCTCGGCCTCTCCGGCAAGAAGGGCCTCTGGGCGAAGGCCGGCGGCCCCGACCACGCCGGAGAAGGCGTCATCGTCGGGATCGTGGACACCGGGGTCGACCCGTCGAACCCGATGCTCGCCGCCCTGCCGGAGCCGCGCCCGGACGCCGAGGCCATCGCGAAGAAGTGGCACGGCGACTGCGTCCCGGGCGACGACCCCGCGCACAAGGTGACCTGCAACAACAAGGTGATCGGCGCGCAGTGGTTCGGCGCGGACAGGCCCGACCCTGACGGCGAGGACATCCCCTCGGCGATGGACACCGACAGCCACGGCACGCACACCGGCACCACGGCCGCCGGGAACCACGGCGTCGCCGCGTCGGTCCCCGGCAGCAACGCCGAGGGCACCCTCAGCGGTGTCGCCCCGGCCGCCCGCCTCGCCTACTACAAGGCGTGCTGGAGCGCCGGCTGCCCGGTCGTGGACACCACGGCCGCGATCGACAAGGCGGTGGCGGACGGCGTCGACGTCCTCAACTACTCCATCGGCGGTGCGCTCCCCGACCCGGTCTCCATGGAGGCCATGTTCAACGCGGCCAAGGCGGGCGTCTTCATCGCCGCGTCGGCCAACAACGGCGGCCCGGACACGGTGGAGCACACCGGCCCGTGGGTCACGACGGTCGCCGCGGCGACGCACGACACCGAGTACACCGCCTCCCTGGTCCTCGGCGACGGCCGCCGCTACACCAACCCCAGCCTGAACCCGGGCGTCGCCTCGGCCCCGCTGGTCGAGGCCACCGCCGTACGGAAGGACGGCGCGGACGCCGGCCCGGCCGCGCTGTGCACGCCGGGCACGCTCGATCCGGAGCGGGCGAAGGGGAAGATCATCGTCTGCGACCGCGGCGGTGAGGGCCTCTTCGTCGTGGACAAGGCGGAGGAGGTCAGGGCGGCGGGTGGCAAGGCAATCGTCCTCGCCAACTCCCCGACCAGTGCCCAGGACTACTTCGCCTACGTCTTCAGCGTGCCCGTCGTCCAGGTGAGCGCGGAGGACGCGCCGGCGGTCCACGCGTACGCCTCCGGTGCCGGCGCGACCGCCGAGTTCACCCCCACGAAGAGCGCCCACCGGGCCACCCGGGAGATCACCTCCTTCTCCTCCAGCGGCCCGGACCACTACAGCGACGGCGACCTGCTCAAGCCCGACATCGCCTCCTTCGGCGCGAGCGTCCCGGCGGGCGTGGTGCCCGGCGGCGGGTACACCGGTCAGTTCGGCTTCGCCGACGGCACGTCGATGTCGTCC
This sequence comes from Streptomyces sp. TG1A-60, assembly GCF_037201975.1. Taxonomy (NCBI): domain Bacteria; kingdom Bacillati; phylum Actinomycetota; class Actinomycetes; order Kitasatosporales; family Streptomycetaceae; genus Streptomyces; species Streptomyces sp. TG1A-60. The sequence continues at coordinate 3,986,995 of NZ_CP147520.1, forward strand.
CCGCACGTCGCCGGCCTCGCCGCCCTGCTGCGGCAACTGCGTCCCGACTGGTCGCCGATGGAGATCAAGTCGGCGCTGATGACGACGGCCACGACCACCGACGAGAACGGCGACCCCATCGGCCGCGCCCAGGCCGACTCCGCCTCGCCGCTCGACTACGGCGCGGGCCTGCCCCGGGTCACCCGGGCGGCCGACCCCGGTCTGGTCTACGACTCCACCTCCGCCGACTGGACCGCTTACCTCTGCGCGATCGGCCAGAAGCCGGTCACGGAGAGCGGCGGCGACGCCTGCCCCACGGCCGCGAAGACCGACCCCAGCGACCTCAATCACCCGTCCATCTCGGTCGGCGACCTGCTGGGCGTCCAGACGGTGACCCGCACGGTCACCAACGTCTCGGCGGAGACCGCCACGTACAAGGCGAAGCTCCGGACCCCGCAGGGCTTCCGTGCCGAGGTCACCCCGAAGCGGCTGACGGTCGCGCCGGGCGGGTCGGCGTCGTACAAGGTGACCGTCGAGCACACGAGCGCCGCCTACGACAACTGGTCCTTCGGCTCCCTGACACTCAGCGACGCGCACAGCCGCCACGAGGTCACCAGCCCGATCGCCCTGCGCGCCGTGCTGTTCGCGGCCCCGAACGAGGTCACGGTCACCGGCGGTGACACGGCGACGCTGACGCCGGGCGTCGGCTGGGACGGCGAACTGACCGCGAAGGCGTCCCTCTACACCGGCGAGAAGACCACCGGCACCCTCACCGGCACCGACCAGTCCGCCTTCTGGGAGAGCCAGCACACCAACGACGCCGTCGTGAAGCACCGCGTCCACGTCCCCGAGGGCGCCCTCTTCACCCGGTTCGCCATCTCCTCCGCCGACTACCTCCCCGGCAGCGACATCGACCTGTACGCCTTCGACACCGACGGCAACCACGTCGGCGATTGGGCCGACGTCGGCTCCGACGAACACGTGGACCTGCCGCCCGGCGACTACGACGTCTACGTCCTCCAGTACGAGCTGCCGGCCGGCACCACCAGCCAGCAGTACACCCTGTGGAGCTGGAAGGTCGGCCAGGGCACCCCTGCGGTGACCCCCACGGCCACCCCGGCCGAGCAGAGCGTCTCGGCGGGCGACCACCCGGACGTCAAGGTGTCCTGGCCGGAGGCCACACGCGGCGAACGGTACGTCGGCGTCGTCGAGTTCGGCGACGGCTCGGCGGTCGTGGGACACACGCCGCTGACGGTGAGGCCGTAGACGGCACCTAATCGTCCCTGAGACCGAGCCGCCCGCGCACTCCCCGAGTGCGCGGGCGGCTCGCGCCGGCCCGGAACCTGGAACTGCTCCGACGCACGCGCAGCCTTACCGGATGACTGTCCGGGGTTCAGGGTGGAGGTTCGCGTGCCTCCACCCTGAACCGCAGATGCGTTCTTGAGGATCGATGACTGACTCCCCTCGCCTTCCGGCCGAAGGATGCGCCGCGGCGGCGGAGGTCCCTGCCTCCGAGCGGCTCATGCTCGAAGTGCAGAGGCTTCGTGTGGAAGTGTCGGGGCGATTACTGCTCGACGACGCGGAACTGACAGTGCGCAGCGGAGGGTCCCACCGCCACGGCGTCGCCGTCACGTCACCGTCGTGATCACCACCACCGTCGTCGCCATCGTCGCCGCCGTGAGGGCCGCCGCGGCGGCAGCCGCCGTCTCGGCCATGCGGCGGAGCGCCGGGTCGGCCCAGTGGCGTTCGGCGATCTCGGTCATGCGCCGTTTGACCGGGGACTCGTCGGAGTCGGCGTCCGGGAAGGCGAGGGTGTGGAGGTCGCCGTGGTGGAGGAGGCTGATCAGGGCGGCGGTGCGGGGGTCCGGTTCGGCGCCCGTCAGCACCACCTCCGCCAGACGCCCGCGCAGCGCGGACTCCACCGTGGCGTCGGCCTCCGGGTAGCGGGTGGTACGGAAGACGAGGAGGACCCGGCGTTGCTCCTTCCGGATCAACCCCTTGTCCAGCACTCCCCGCAGGGCTTTCTCGTACTCCTTCGTGCTGTTCCCGTAGATCCACTTCGCGGCGTCGTCCGGCAGCACCGCGTCGTCCGTCTCCCCGGACAGGGACCGCTCCAGCAGCGCCGCCGCCGCGATCGCGTGAGGCGTCCGCAGGGGAAGCCGCGCCTCACCCGTGGTGTCGTCGAGGGAGAGGAGGAGAATCTCCTCGCCGAGGGTCGCGGGGATCGGCGTGGGGGTGGAAGCGGCGGTCGACGTGGTCATGATCAGTAGGACGCGGCCGGGAAGCCGGCGGTTGCGAAGCCGTCCCGCGCGCGGAAGCGCCACCTCCCGCTCCCGGGCCGCACTTCCCGCTCCCGGCCCGGACCATCACGAGGCCGCGGTGACCGACCTGCTCCCGGTTCTGGAGGGCTCGGACCTCCGTACGACCCGGACGGCGTGGTCGAGCGGCCCACTGACCGCCGTACGGTCCGTCGCCTGAGCGCCCGGGTCCACGCCCAGCGCCGTACGAGCCGCGTGCACATGGCGCAGCCCCTCCACCGCCGTCCGCGTGACCTGGGTGTACTGGTCGGAGGTGCGGGCCTCGGCCAGCTGGGCCCGAGCGGTGCGGAGGTGTTCGGCGGCCTCGGTCAGGGACTGGGCCGCGCTGCCGCCCGCTCCGGCCTGCGCCCGTACGTCGGTGCCGGCCAGACTGCCGCCCAGCCGTACCACCCAGCGGTTGGCGTCGGCCTCCGCGTCCAGGCCGGACGCCGGGCCGGGCCTGTCGACGGACCGCCGCCGGGCGACGACCGCGACCACCGCTCCCGCGATCAGCAACACTGCCACCAACACGGCCAGCTTCATGGCCTCCTCCAGCATTCCGACGTTTCGTCCCGCACGAGAGGTGCGTCCCGTACGGGTTCCTCACCCCGTACGCCCATCACACCCTTTGCCGCTGTGCGCCTCCGTCGAGAAGCCCGTGCGCCTGATGATGGTTTCCCCAGCGGCCTTCCCCGCAGAGAGAACTCCGGTACGAGGAAGAGGGCACGGCAAAGGCCCGGAACCCAGGGGAAGGGATGCTGTTGCATCCCAGGGGAAGGGTTCCGGGCCTCGCGCCGAGCGGCCTCGAAATCGATGTCCGTTTCGGGAAGGGTCCTGAAATCGACGGTCGACTTCAGGACCCTTTCCCGTTCAAGCCCCGATAAGGCTTGCCTTACTGAATCCCCTACTTCGGCTGCGACTTCCGCACCGACAGGTGCAGCTCCCTCAGCCGCGCCTCCTCCAGCTCCGTCGGCGCGCCCATCATCAGGTCCTGGGCGTTGCCGTTGAGCGGGAAGGCGATGGTCTCGCGGATGTTGGGCTCGTCCGCGAGGAGCATGACGATGCGGTCGACGCCCGGCGCGATACCGCCGTGCGGCGGGGCGCCGAAGCGGAACGCGCGCAGCATGCCCGCGAACTGCTCCTCGACGGTGTCACGGTCGTAGCCCGCGATCTCGAAGGCCTTGAGCATGATGTCGGGCTCGTGGTTCCGGATGGCGCCGGAGGACAGCTCGACACCGTTGCAGACGATGTCGTACTGCCAGCCGAGGATGTCCAGCGGGTCCTGGGTCTCCAGGGCCTCAAGGCCGCCCTGCGGCATGGAGAACGGGTTGTGCGAGAAGTCGGTCTTGCCGGTCTCCTCGTCCTTCTCGTACATCGGGAAGTCGACGATCCAGCAGAACCGGAAGACGCCCTCCTCGAAGTGGCCGGCCCGCTTGGCGGCTTCCACCCGCACCGCGCCCATGATCTTCGAGACCTCGTCGAACCCGCCCGCGCCGAAGAACACCGCGTGGCCCGCGGCCAGCGACAGACGCTTGGTCAGCTCGGCGACGTTCTCCTCGGTGAGGAACTTGGCGATCGGGCCGGACAGCGAACCGTCCTCGGCGACCCGCACCCAGGCCAGGCCCTTCGCCCCCTGCTCGATGGCGTACTCACCGAGCTGGTCGAAGAACTTGCGCGGCTGGGACGAGACGTCCGGCACGGCGAGCGCGCGCACGTGCTTGCCGGCGAACGCCTTGAACTCCGAGCCCTCGAAGACATCGGTGATGTCCACCAGCTCCAGTTGGGCGCGCAGGTCCGGCTTGTCGGAGCCGTACTTGAGCATCGCCTCGCGGAACGGGATGCGCGGGAAGGGGGAGGTGACGTGACGGCCGCCCCCGAACTCCTCGAACAGCTCGGTCATGAGCTTCTCGATGGGCTGGAACACGTCCTCCTGCTCGACGAAGGACATCTCCACGTCGAGCTGGTAGAACTCGCCCGGCGAACGGTCCGCGCGCGCGTCCTCGTCACGGAAGCAGGGCGCGATCTGGAAGTACCGGTCGAAGCCGGAGATCATCAGCAGCTGCTTGAACTGCTGCGGGGCCTGGGGGAGGGCGTAGAACCTGCCCGGGTTCAGGCGCGACGGGACGACGAAGTCCCGGGCGCCCTCGGGGGAGGTCGCCGACAGGATCGGGGTCGCCATCTCGTTGAAGCCCAGCGCCGTCATCTTGTGACGGATCGCGGAGATCACGGCCGTACGCAGCATGATGTTGCGGTGCATGCGCTCGCGGCGCAGGTCCAGGAAGCGGTACTCCAGGCGCCGCTCCTCGTTGACCCCGTCCTCGGTGTTGATCGTGAAGGGGAGCGGGGCGGCAGCACCGAGCAGCTCCACCTCGCCGACCTCGACCTCGATCTCACCGGTCGGCAGGTCCGGGTTGACGTTCTCGGTGCCTCGCGAGACGACCTTGCCGTCGACGCGGACGGTCGACTCCTTGGAGGTCTTGTCCAGCGCCTCGTACGCCGGGGTGCCCGGCCGGGCGACGAGCTGCGTGATGCCGTAGTGGTCGCGCAGATCGATGAAGAGGATGCCGCCCAGGTCGCGCCGATTGTGCAGCCAGCCGCTCAGCCGGACGTCGGTGCCGACGTCAGAGGCGCGGAGCTCGCCGCAGGTGTGGGACCTGTACCGATGCATCGTCGTTCATCCAGCCTTCGCTGATCGGGGATCTGAGCGGGTGTCCCACGGTGTCCGGTCCGCGGTCATGGCCCATGGTCGGGGCCCGTAGGCAGGGCCCGTGGTCAGGGTCGGCGGTCACGGCCGGTGTTTCACGTGAAACAACCCCCAGGGTACCGGCCACCCCGAGATCGCCTCCCCACCTTTTGCCGTCGGCCCGCTGGCCCCGATACACGACTGCCGCCGCGCTGTCCGGATACACACCGTCATGGCCATGGGCAGGACCGCAAGCGGTTACTGTCGCTAGCGTCGATAGCCGTCACCTCCGTCGCCGCCGGTCGTGGTTACTTGTCATGGCTTCCGGGACCGCTCGGTGCCCGGCGCAGCTTCGGTGGCACGGTCCGATCAGCTGTTCATAGAGTGGGTCAATGCGCACTGGTGAGCCCCCGCCCACCGTGGGGGACGTCCTGTCCGCCCTCGCGACGGGACTGTGGACCTGGGACAGCGCTGCCGGAACCGTCACGATGGACGCCGAAGCAGCCCGGCTCATGGGGCTGCCCGCGGAGCCGACGACACTCACCCAGGCCGGGGCGCGGGCACGCCTGCACCCCGTCGACTGGAACGAGATCGTCTCGGTCGTGCAGCTCGCCGTCGCCGAGGACACCCTCGCCGAGGTCCGGATCCGGGTCATGGACGACCGGAGCCGGGTGATCCGTACGGTCCGCAGCCGCTCCAAACCGGCCTTCGACCCGGTGCGGAAGTCCTTCGAGCTGATGGGGACCCTCCAGGAGGTCACCGAGCCCTCACCGGAGACCGCCGCCCGCGCCCCGGCCGTCACCGGCGACTGGCGGCGCTCACGCGAGGCGTTCCTGCTGGACGCGGGACGGGCGCTGGCCGAGGCGCGGTCCACCGAGGAAGTGCTGCGGGTCGCGGCGGGCCTGGCCATGCCCGGCTTCTCACCGGACGGGCTCGCCGTGTTCGGGGTGGAGGCCGACCGCCTCACCGTCATCGGGCACCACGGGCACAGCCAGGGCGACGAGGGCCCCTTCACCCATATGCCGCTGGCGACGGACTACCCGGCCGCCGAGGTGGTCCGCACCGGCCGCGCCGTCTATCTCTCCTCCCCCGAGGACTACAAGGCCCGCTACCCCACGGCCTGGCCGCTCGCCGAACAGTTCGGCCGCCAGTCCTGGGCGTTCCTGCCGCTGACCGTCGCCGGCAGCACCATGGGCGCGTGGATGGCCGGCTTCGCCTACCCGGTCACCTTCACCCCCGACGAACGCTCGGTCCTGACCACCGTCGCCCGCATGCTCGCCCAGGCCCTCTCCCGCGCCGGCGCCGCCGAGACCGAACGCGAACTGACCGACGGCCTCCAGCGCACGATGCTCCCCACGCTCGGCCCCGAGATACCCGGCATGAGTGTCGCCGCACGCTATGTCCCCACCGGTGGCGGCCTCCAGGTCGGCGGCGACTGGTACGACATGATCGCCCTGCCGAGCGGCCGTTTCGCCCTCGTCATCGGCGACGTCCAGGGCCACGACGTCCGCGCGGCGGGCCTCATGGGCCAGCTCCGCATAGCCCTGCGCGCCTACGCCTCCGAGGGCCACCGCCCCGACGCCGTCCTCTCCCGCGCCTCCCGCTTCCTGCACGGGATCACCCACGCCTCCGCCGACGCCTTCTCCGACCTGCGCTTCGCGACCTGCCTCTACGTCGAGGTCGACCCGGTGACCGGCGTCCTCGACATCGCCCGCGCCGGGCACCCCGACCCGGCGATCCGGATGGCCGACGGCACGGTCCTGGTCCGGCCGACCTCGGGCGGTCTCCCCCTCGGCATCGACCCCGACGCCGACTACCCGACCACCCGCCTCGTCCTGGAGCCCGGCGAGACCATGCTCCTGTGCACCGACGGCCTGATCGAGACGGGCGGCCACGACCTCGACACGGGCTGGCGCCGCATCCGCACGATCCTGGAGTCCTTCGACGCGAGACCTCATGAGGGCGGAGGGGCGGGTGGGGCGGATGCCGAGGGGCTGGGCCCCGACGAGGTGGGTGCGGACGTGCCGCACGCCCCGGAGGTGGACGGCGGCCGTGCGGCGGGCGGCCGTGACGGACTCGGCCCCGAAACCGGCCGCGTCCAAACGACCCGCCCGCAACCGAACGGCCTCGCGCCGGGCCGGCTGGAGGCACTGGCCGACGCGCTGGTCCAGGGTGTGCACGGACCGTCGTCGCACCACACCCCCGGCCCGCTCGCCGACCGGCGCGAGGACGACATCGCGATGCTGCTGCTGTGCCGGGAGAGCGAGGACTGCGGCTGCGGGGAGACCACGGCCGAACGACCGCACGTGCGCCGCACCGCGTTGACCGTCGCCCAGGCGGAGCCGGAGCGCATCGCCGGAGCCCGCCAGCAGGTGCGCGAACTGCTCCACGACTGGAGCTGCGGCGACCAGGTCGACTCCGCCGTCCTCCTCGTCTCCGAGACGCTCACCAACGTCCTCGTCCACACGGACGCCGACGCGCTCCTCGTCGCCGAGATGACCGGCGACGGCGGCAAGCGCCGGATGCGCGTCGAGGTCACCGACGCCAGCGACGACCTCCCCCACAAGCGCCACCCCGGCGAACTCGCCTCCTCCGGCCGCGGCCTTGTCCTCATGGACATGCTCGCGGACGCCTGGGGCGTCGACCCGCGAGGCGACGGCAAGAGCATCTGGTTCGAACTCTACGAACCGGCACCACCGGACGGGCAGGACGGGGGGCCGGCAGGTCCCCCATAAGCGGCCACCGGTACGGGAAAGCCCCGCCCACCGGAACTCACGTACCGGCGGCGGGGCTTTCCCGTGACCGAAGGAACCGCGCAGACCCTACAGCCCGTCGGCGGACATGCCGTGCACGGCCGGGATCGTCCCCAGCCGGCCCTTCTGGAAGTCCTCGAATGCCTGCTGCAGCTCCTCGCGGGTGTTCATGACGAACGGACCGTAGTGGGCCATGGGCTCACGGATCGGCCGGCCGCCGAGGAGGACGATCTCCAGGTCCGGCGCGTTCGCGTCCTGCTGCTCGTCCGCGCGGAAGGTGATCGAGGAGCCGGCGCCGAAGACGGCGGTCTGGCCGAGGCGGATCGGGCGCCGGTCCACCCCGACGCCGCCACGCCCGGCGAGGACGTACGCGAGCGCGTTGAAGTCCTCGCGCCACGGCAGGGTGATCTCCGCGCCCGGCGCGACGGTCGCGTGGAGCAGGGTGATCGGGGTGTGGGTGATGCCCGGACCCTCGTGGCCGTCCAGGTCACCGGCGATGACGCGGAGCAGCGCGCCGCCGTCGGGAGTGGTGAGGAGCTGGACCTGGCCGCCGCGGATGTCCTGGTACTTGGGGGCCATCATCTTGTCCTTGGCCGGGAGGTTCACCCACAGCTGTATGCCGTGGAAGAGACCGCCGGACATGACGAGGGCCTCCGGCGGCGCCTCGATGTGGAGAAGGCCCGAGCCGGCCGTCATCCACTGGGTGTCACCGTTGGTGATGGTGCCGCCACCGCCGTGGCTGTCCTGGTGGTCGAAGATCCCGTCGATGATGTAGGTGACGGTCTCGAAGCCGCGGTGCGGGTGCCAAGGCGTTCCCTTCGGCTCACCGGGCTTGTAGTCCACCTCGCCCATCTGGTCCATCATGATGAACGGATCCAGATGCCTGTAATCGATCCCGGCGAACGCGCGGCGGACCGGGAAGCCCTCCCCCTCGAAGCCACTGGGCGCGGTCGTCACGGCGAGCACCGGACGGGCCACCGCGTCGGCGGGCGCGACGACACGGGGCAGGGTCAGCGGGTTCTCGACAGTCACTGCGGGCATGTCGGTACCTCCTTGTGCGCTCAGTTTAGTTGATCGTTGAACTTCCTGCCAGTCCTCAACCACGAACGCCCGGAGAGCATTCCCTCCGGGCGTTCGGTGCGCCCCGCCAGGCGAGCGCGCCACGAAGACGCGCCCCGCCAAGGGGCGCGAGGAACGGCACGAGGAACCACATGCGACCCGCGGGCCGCGACGGCCGCACCCGGCCACCCCGGCACACGGCGCGAAGCCCGCCGGCCGCGGAGCCGTCCGCGCTATCCGTACATACGCCGCATCGCGAACTCCACCATCTGCTCCACGGCCTTCGCGTCGAACACCATCCGGTGCTCCCCCTCCATGTCGAGGACGAAGCCGTAGCCGGTCGGCAGCAGATCGATGACCTCCGCGCCGGTGATGACGAAGTACTTGGACTCCTTGCCGGCGTACCGGCGCAACTCCTTGAGCGAGGTGAACATCGGGATCACCGGCTGCTGGGTGTTGTGCAGCGCCAGGAACCCGGGATTGTCGCCGCGCGGGCAGTACACCTTGGACGTCGCGAAGGCCTGCTGGAAGTCCTCGGCGGCCATCTGTCCGGTGGTGAAGGCGCGCACCGCGTCCGCGAGCGAGGGCGGGGACGGCTCGGGGTACAGCGGAGGCTGCTGGCCGTAGCCGCCGCCCATCGGGCCGCCGGGCATCTGCCCCGACATCGGCTGCTGCGGCGGGGCGTACTGCTGCTGAGTGCCAGCGCTGTGGTCGTAGCCGTACATGCGGCACAGCGTAACGAGTCACAGATGACCCGATCGGGGTTGCTTCTTATTACCGACGGGTAGCATCATCGGATAGAAGCTACTTGCTGGTATGTGAACTAGTGCGAGGATCCAGCGCCTCGCCGACCTCTTCTCTCTACGGAGCCGTCGCCATGGGGCACTACAAGTCGAATCTCCGCGACATCGAGTTCAACCTCTTCGAGGTCCTCGGGCGCGACAAGCTGTACGGCACCGGCCCGTTCGCGGAGATGGACACGGACACCGCCAAGAGCATCCTGGAGGAGCTGGCCCGTCTCGCCGAGAACGAGCTGGCGGAGTCCTTCACGGACGCCGACCGCAACCCGCCGGTCTTCGACCCGGAGACGAACACCGCTCCCGTACCGGCCTCCTTCAAGAAGAGCTACAAGGCCTTCATGGACTCCGAGTACTGGCGCCTCGGCCTGCCCGAGGAGATCGGCGGCACCACCTCCCCGCGCTCCCTGATCTGGGCGTACGCGGAGCTGCTGCTCGGCTCGAACCCGGCCGTGTGGATGTACGCCTCCGGCCCGGCGTTCGCCGGCGTCCTCCACGACGAGGGCAACGACGTACAGAAGAAGATCGCCCGGATCGCGGTCGAGAGGACCTGGGGCTCCACCATGGTGCTCACCGAGCCGGACGCCGGCTCGGACGTCGGCGCCGGACGCACCAGGGCGATCCAGCAGGAGGACGGTTCCTGGCACATCGAGGGCGTCAAGCGCTTCATCACGTCCGGTGAGCACGACATGGAGGAGAACATCCTCCACTACGTCCTCGCCCGCCCCGAGGGCCACGGCCCCGGCACCAAGGGCCTGTCCCTCTTCCTCGTCCCGAAGTACCTCTTCGACTTCGAGACCGGCGAGCTGGGCGAGCGCAACGGCGTCTACGCCACGAACGTCGAGCACAAGATGGGCCTCAAGGCCTCCAACACCTGCGAGATGACCTTCGGCGACCGCCACCCGGCCAAGGGCTGGCTGATCGGCGACAGGCACGACGGCATCCGCCAGATGTTCCGCATCATCGAGTTCGCCCGCATGATGGTCGGCACCAAGGCGATCTCCACGCTCTCGACGGGCTACCTGAACGCCCTGGAGTACGCCAAGGAGCGCGTCCAGGGCCCGGACCTCGCGAACTTCATGGACAAGACCGCGCCCAAGGTCACCATCACGCACCACCCCGACGTCCGCCGCTCGCTGATGACGCAGAAGGCGTACGCGGAGGGCATGCGCGCGCTGGTCCTGTACACGGCCTCTCTCCAGGACGAGATCCAGGTCAAGGAGGCGGCCGGCGAGGACGCCTCCGCCCTGGAGGCCCTGAACGACCTGCTCCTGCCCATCGTCAAGGGCTACGGCTCCGAGAAGGGCTACGAGCAGCTTGCCCAGTCGCTGCAGACCTTCGGCGGCTCCGGCTTCCTGCAGGAGTACCCGATCGAGCAGTACATCCGCGACGCCAAGATCGACACCCTGTACGAGGGCACCACCGCGATCCAGGGCCAGGACTTCTTCTTCCGGAAGATCGTCCGCAACCAGGGCGCCGCGCTGAACACCCTCGCCGAGGAGATCAAGAAGTTCCTGGCGGTCGGCGAGGGCGGCGAGCGGCTGGCCGGTGCCCGCGAGCACCTCGCCAAGGCCGCCGTCGAACTGGAGGCCATGGTCGGTCTGCTGCTCACCGACCTCGCGGCCACCGAGCAGGACGTCAAGAACATCTACAAGGTGGGCCTCAACACCACCCGCCTGCTGATGGCCTCCGGCGACGTGGTCGTCGGTTACCTCCTCCTCAGGGGCGCCGCCGTCGCCGCCGAGAAGCTGGCGACCGCCCCCGCCAAGGCTGTGTCCTCCAAGGACGTGGCCTTCTACACCGGCAAGATCGCGGCGGCGAGCTTCTTCGCGGCCGAGGTCCTGCCGGGCGTCACCCTCGCCCGCAAGGTCTCCGAGGGCGTCGACCTGGACCTGATGGAGCTGGACGAGGCGGCGTTCTAGAAGGGCGCTGGAAGGGCGCCCCTCGGCCGCACCCCGGCCGTGGCGCCGGACGGACCCTGCCCGACCGTCCGGCGCCCCTTCCTCGACACCGCTCACCACGAGGCCCGCTCCCAACCCCAGGGAGCGGGCCCTCGTACGTCGTTAAGGTGAACCCCATGCGCACACCCCCACGCTTCGATCGCGGCCACACCGACGACCTCATGACCTTCCTGTCGAGCAGCCCGTCCCCGTACCACGCGGTGGCGAGCGCCGCGGAGCGGCTGGAGAAGGCCGGCTTCCGACAGGTCGCGGAGACGGACGCGTGGGACGGCACGCTGGGCGGCAGGTACGTACTGCGCGGCGGCGCGATCATCGCCTGGTACGTGCCTGAGGGGGCCACACCGCACACCCCCTTCCGCATCGTCGGCGCGCACACCGACTCCCCCAACCTGCGCGTGAAGCCGCGCCCCGACAGCGGTGCGCACGGCTGGCGCCAGGTCGCCGTCGAGGTCTACGGCGGCCCGCTGCTCAACTCCTGGCTCGACCGCGACCTCGGCCTCTCCGGCCGCCTGTCCCTGCGCGACGGCACCAGCCGCCTCGTCAACGTCGACAGACCCCTCCTCCGTGTCCCCCAACTCGCCATCCACCTCGACCGCTCGGTCGCCTCCGACGGCCTCAAGCTCGACAAGCAGCGTCATCTCCAGCCCGTCTGGGGCCTGGGCGACGACGTCCGCGACGGCGACCTGATCGCCTTCCTGGAGGAGGAGTCGGGCCTCCCCTCGGGCGAGGTCACCGGCTGGGACCTGATGACCCACTCCGTCGAGGCCCCCGCGTACCTGGGCCGCGACAAGGAACTGCTCGCCGGTCCCCGCATGGACAACCTCCTCTCCGTGCACGCCGGTACGGCGGCACTCGCCGCGGTCGCCACCACCGGTGACGGCCTCCCCCGCATTCCCGTCCTCGCGGCCTTCGACCACGAGGAGAACGGCTCCCAGTCGGACACCGGCGCGGACGGCCCGCTGCTCGGCTCCGTGCTGGAGCGCTCGGTCTTCGCCCGCGGCGGCTCGTACGAGGACCGGGCCCGCGCCTTCGCCGGCACGGTCTGCCTCTCCTCCGACACCGGTCACGCCGTCCACCCCAACTACGCCGAGCGGCACGACCCCACGCACCACCCGCGCGCGGACGCCGGCCCGATCCTGAAGGTGAACGTCAACAACCGCTACGCCACGGACGGTTCGGGCCGCGCCGTCTTCACCGCCGCCTGTGAGAAGGCCGGTGTGCCCTTCCAGACGTTCGTCTCCAACAACTCCATGCCCTGCGGCACCACCATCGGCCCGATCACCGCCGCCCGCCACGGCATCCGCACCGTCGACATCGGCGTCGCCATCCTCTCCATGCACAGCGCCCGCGAACTGTGCGGCGCGAAGGACCCCTACCTCCTGGCGAACGCTCTGACGGCGTTCCTGGAGGGCTGACCCCGGCCCCCGCCCGCGAGGGCCGGTGCCGCGGCAGGCGAGGTTCGCCCGACGGGGCGAACGCTGCCTGTCGCGGCACCAGTTGACGGGGCGAACGCTGCCTGTCGCGGCACTGGTTACTGACAGGCCTGTTCGGGTACCCGATCCCGACCGGTAGGACCGAACGACCGGAACGACCGGCCGACCCAACCGGACACAGGGAGGAACACTCATGGGCCTGGGCGGGTGCATCATTCTGATCGCCGTGGGGGCCATCCTCACGTTCGCCACCGACTGGGACATGCAAGGGGTCAACCTCGACCTGGTCGGCATCATCTTCATGATCGTCGGTCTGATCGGCGTCGCCACCTTCAGCAGCATCGCCAAGCGGAGGCGGGTCCTGGTGCCGCCCTCGACTCCGGTCGTCGACGACCGGCACCACCGCGACGGGTACGGCGGCATGTGACCACACCGTCCCGGCGGGCAGCGAGGAGGGCGGTCTCGGACGAGTCCGTCAGCGCCCGGGGACGACCCCGCCGGCCTGGCTGACCGGAGAGCGGGTGACCCTGGCGTGCCGCTGATCGAGCGGGGCGAGGAACGGCTGGACGTGGTCGCCGCGCGGAGCGGCCCGGGGACCGCCGCCAACCTCCGGAACCGGCTGCGCCGCGAGACCGGCCTGAGCCCTTCGGCCTACAAGCGACGTTTCGGACCGGGTCCCGGGGAACGCCTGAAGGCATGAGATTCCTCGTACGCGACCGGCTCCTCGGCATCGGTGACGACTACTGGATCGAGGACGAGCACGGCCGGAAGGCCTTCCTCGTCGACGGCAAGGCCATGCGGCTGCGGGACACCTTCGAGCTGAAGGACACCCAGGGGCGCGTCCTGATCGACATCAGGCAGAAGATGTTCGCGCTGCGCGACACCATGGTGGTCGAACGGGACGGCGAGCCCCTGGCCACCGTCCGTCGTAAGCACCTGTCCCTGCTCCGCAACCACTACCGGGTGTCGCTGGTGGACGGCACCGAGCTCGACGTGAGCGGCAAGATCCTCGACCGTGAGTTCGTCGTCGAGCACGACGGAGAACTCCTCGCGCACATCTCCCGCCGTTGGCTGCGGGTCCGCGAGACCTACGGCCTCGACGTCGTACGCGACGACGCGGACCCGGCCCTGCTGATCGCCGTGGCGGTGTGCGTGATCCACCTGGCGGAGAAGGAGAGGGACGACGACTGACGGAAGCGACGAACGGGGACGGCCGGCAGGGATCAGCGGCGCGGCGGCTCCAGCCCCAGCAGTCGGTCCTTGAGCGCGGGGAACAGCTCCCGGGTCGTGGCCACCTTCGCCGGGTCGAGGTCGACCGTGAGGACCTCCTCGTCGGAGCCCGCCTCCGCGAGCACCTCGCCCCAGGGATCGACCACGATCGAGTGACCGGCCTGGGGAACCCCCGCGTGTGTACCGGCCGTTCCGCAGGCGAGGACGTACGCCTGGTTCTCGATCGCCCGGGCCTGCGACAGCAGTGTCCAGTGCGACCGCCGCCGCTCCGGCCATCCCGCCGACAGCACGAACATCTCGGCGCCCGTGTCGACGAGCCCCCGGAACAGCTCGGGGAAGCGGAGGTCGTAGCAGGTGGCGATGCCGATGGTCGTCTCGGGAAGACGGAGCGTCACCAGTTCCGAGCCGGCGCCCATCAGCACCGCCTCACCCTTGTCGAAGCCGAAGCGGTGGATCTTGCGGTAGGCGGCGGCGAGGTCACCGGAAGGTGAGAAGACGAGGGAGGTGTTGTAAAGGGGGCCGTCCGGGTCACGCTCCGGGATCGAGCCCGCGTGCAGCCAGACGCCCGCGTCGCTCGCCGCCTTGGCCATCGCCTCGTAGGTCGGACCTTCCAGCGGCTCGGCCTCGGCCGTGAAGGACTCGAACGCGAACGCGCCGGTGGTCCACAGCTCCGGGAGGACCACGAGATCGGCACCGGCCTGCTCCCGCACCAGCGAGGCCACACGCCGACGGCGCGAATCAACCGATTCGTCCTCTTCTATACCGATCTGAATGAGCGAGGCGCGCACACTACCACCGTCCTGGCATTCGAGCCGTCGACACGGGCACCTACGATCGTCACACCAAAGCACTGCCGGGGTGCCCCTCAGCAGCGTAACTTAACGTTCCACAGCGCCCACTGACAGCCGCCGACGCCCGCTCACCGCCGTCAACGCCGACACCCCCACTGAAGACCACCCGCCACGTAGCCGACACGTACCGACCGTACTGACACGTACCGACCGCCCGAGGGGTCCCGTTCCGTGAGTCTGCATCCCACACTTCAGCCCTACGCCGACGCCTGGACCCACTCCGTGGACGCGATATCCGAGCTGGTGACGCCGCTCGTGGAGGGCGAGTGGAACCGGCGGACGCCATGCCCCGGCTGGTCGGTTCGCGATGTGGTCTCCCATGTCATCGGCCTGGACTGCGAGATGCTCGGCGACCCGCGTCCGATCCACACCCTCCCGCGCGACCTGTACCACGTACGGACCGAGCACCAGCGGTACATGGAGATGCAGGTCGACGCCCGCCGGCACCACACCGCGCCGGAGATGACCTCCGAGCTGGAGTACACGATCATCCGGCGCAACCGCCAGCTGCGGAACGAGTCACGGCAGCCGGACCACAAGGTGCGTGGCCCGCTCGGCACGGAGCTGACCCTCGAACAAGCCATGCGCAACCGCGCGTTCGACGTGTGGGTCCACGAGCAGGATCTGCGCGCCGCGCTGGGGCAGCCGGGCAACCTGGACTCGCCGGGCGCGTACGTCGTCCGCGACGAGCTGCTCTCCGTCCTGCCGAAGGTCATCGCCGAGGACGCGCAGGCACCGCGCAGTTCGGCCGTCGTCCTCGACGTGCACGGCCCCGTGGAGTTCATCCGCACCGTCCGCGTCGACATCCAGGGCCGCGGCACCCTGGAGACCTCCCCCGCCCTCGGCCCCGCCGCCACCCTCACCCTCGACTGGGAGACCTACGTCCGCCTCGCCTGCGGCCGTGTGACCGCCGACCTGGTCGCCGACCGCATCAAGGGCGAGGGCGACCCACAGCTGATCGCGGCGATCCTGCACGTGTTCGCGGTCACCGTGTGACCGGCCCGCCTCGAAGGCCCGCCCCTACACCGGTGGGCCCACGGAAGCCCGCCCCTACACCGGTACGTGCACGGTCTCCACCCGGCTCGCCACCAGCCGTTCCAGCTCGCGGCGGGCCGCGCGGCCCCGTAGGCGGAGGATCTGGCTGAGGCCCAGCGCCTGAAGGACGAAGACGGCGGAGAAGGCGATGCGGTAGTCGTCGCCGGTCATGTCCAGGAGGACGCCGACCGCGAGCAGAGTCGTCATGGAGGCGACGAAACCACCCATGTTGGTGATTCCGGAGGCGGTGCCCTGACGCTCCGGCGGGTTCGCCGGGCGGGCGAAGTCGAAGCCGAGCATCGAGGCCGGGCCGCAGGCGCCGAGGACCGCGCACAGGACGACCAGGAGCCACATCGGCGCGTGGTCGCCGGGGTACAGGAGCGTGGCCGCCCAGACCGTCGCCGTCCCCAGGACCGTGCCGAGCGCCAGCGGAAGCCGCGCCGCGTGGTGCCGGGCGACGATCTGGCCGTACACCAGTCCGAAGACCATGTTGGAGAGGACGACGAGGGTGAGCAGTTCACCCGCGGTGCCCCGGCTCAGCCCCTGCGCCTGGACCAGGAACGGCAGCCCCCACAGCAGCAGGAACACCATCGCCGGGAACTGGGTGGTGAAGTGCACCCACAGCCCGAGCCGGGTGCCGGGCTCCCGCCAGGACGCCGCGATCTGGCGCCGGACGTACGCGGCCCCCCGGTGCGGGAACGGCTGCGGCTCGTGCCCCTCGGGGTGGTCCTTCAGGAACAGCAGGGTGAGGACCAGGACGACGAGCCCGGCGACCGAGCTGCCCGCGAACGCCGCCGTCCAGCCCACGCCGTGCAGCAGCCGGGCCAGCAGCAGCGTCGAGACCAGGTTGCCCGCCATGCCGGCGAGCCCCGCGAACTGCGCGATCATCGGCCCGCGCCGGGCCGGGAACCAGCGGCTCCCCAGCCGCAGCACACTGATGAACGTCATCGCGTCACCGCAGCCCAGCAGCGCCCGCGAGGCCAGCGCCGTGCCGTACGACGGCGACAGCGCGAACCCGATCTGGCCGGCCGTGAACAGCAGGATGCCCAGGGTCAGCACCTTCTTGGTGCCGAGCCGGTCGACCAGCAGACCGACGGGTATCTGCATGCCCGCGTAGACCAGCAGCTGGAGTATCGAGAAGGTCGACAGGGCGGAGGCACCCACGTGGAAGCGGTCGGCGGCGTCGAGACCGGCCACGCCCAGCGACGTACGGAAGATGACGGCGACGAAGTAGACGCAGACGCCCACACCCCAGACGGCGAGGGCGCGGCGGCCACCGGGCGGGTCACCGGGCAGACCGGCGGACGAGGACGGGGCGGGGCGGCTCACCGGACCTCCCCCCGCGCCAGGTTGGAGAACCAGCTGACGTGCCGGTGCACCAGGTTCACCGCCGCCTCCGCATCGCCCGCGCGCAGCGCCCGGAGGATCTCCTCGTGCTCGGTGAGCGTCTTGGTGATGCGGTCGGGGTGGGCGTGCATCACGGCCACGCCCATGCGCAGCTGGCGGTCGCGGAGCTGGTCGTAGAGGCGGGAGAGGATGTCGTTGCCACCGCTGCGGACGATCTCGGCGTGGAAGCAGCGGTCGGTCACGGCTGCTGCGGCCAGGTCCCCGGCGGCGGCCTGCGCCTTCTGCTGTTCGAGCAGTTCCTCCAGCCGGGCGATGAGCCGCGGCGAGGCCGGGACCGTCTTACGGACCGCGTGCTCCTCGACCAGTTGCCGGGTCTCGACGACGTCCGCGATCTCCTGCGCGGAGACGGGCAGGACCAGGGCGCCCTTCTTCGGATAGAGCTTGATCAGCCCCTCGACCTCAAGGCGCAGCAGCGCCTCGCGCACCGGCGTCCGGGACACCCCGACCGCCTCGGCCAGCTCCCCCTCGGTAAGCAGCGTGCCGCCCTCGTAACGGCGCTCCAGGACGCCCTGTTTGACGTGGGCGTAGACACGGTCGGCGGCGGGTGGCCGCTTCACGGCCAGGGCTGGGTCGGAGGACATGGCCACAGCTTAGATACAACACGCACGCATGGCGCCCCTCGTCCACGATCCGGGATGAACCGCGCCCGAATCACCATGGAACCTTCAAGAGAGTGTGAGATGGACTTGAATCGACCCCCGCCTCGCCCGCCGCACAACCTTTTGTGCTACTCACTTGTCGTACGAGAAGCGGCCCCGGGTTGCGCCTGTCCCTCCGGTGTCGAACTGGCCGCACTCCTCAGACATTTGACGCAATCGGGGTACTGAACTTGATTACCGCCATAAAGGGTGTGCGAGTACGCAGAGCCGCCGCTGTCGTCGTGACCTCCGGTGCGATGATCGCGACCGGAGTCGTCGGCTCCGCTCCCGCGCACGCCGCCGTCGCGAAGCCCACGATCAATGCCAAGGGCGCGTTCGTGATGAACAGCGCCAACGGCAAGGCCCTCTTCACCAAGGCCGCTGACACCAAGAGACTCACCGCCTCCACCACGAAGATCATGACTGCCAGGGTCGTGCTCTCGCAGTCGAATCTGAACCTGAACTCCAAGGTGACGATCCAGAAGGCGTACAGCGACTACATCGTCGACAACAACTGGGCCTCCAACGCGGGCCTGATCGTGGGCGACAAGGTCACCGTGCGGCAGCTGCTGTACGGGCTGATGCTGCCGTCCGGCTGCGACGCCGCCTACGCGCTGGCCGACAAGTTCGGCACCGGCTCCACCCGCACGGCCCGCGTGAAGTCGTTCATCGGCAAGATGAACAAGATGGCCAAGAGCCTCGGCATGAAGAACACGAAATTCGACTCGTTCGACGGCATCAGCAAGGGCGCGAACCGCTCGACACCCCGGGACCTCACGATCCTCGCCCGCAGCGCGATGAAGAGCTCCACGTTCAAGACGGTCGTGAAGACCACCAAGTACACGGCGAAGACCACCACGAAGAGCGGCGGCACGCGCACCATGACGCCGTGGAAGAACACCAACACCCTTCTCGGCTGGAAGGGCACCATCGGCGTGAAGACCGGCTCCGGCACCCAGGCCAAGTACTGCCTCGTCTTCTCCGCCACCCGCAACGGCAAGACCATCGTGGGCACCGTCCTCACGTCGTCCTCCGCGGCCAACCGCACGGCGGACGTGAAGAAGCTCATGAACTACGGCTTCGCCACGCTGTAGCCTCCAGCGTCTTCGTACAGACGAGAAGGGCCGGCCGCACACCAGCGGCCGGCCCTTCCAGCGCTGGAACGGGATCCACGACAGGGAGCCGGCGCGGACACCGCGGCGCCTGGAAGCGGCTCCACCGCAGCGCGCAGCCCTCGGACGTAGGGCAGCTTCTGGTGGACTTGCACAACGCGGAGGAGAGTTGGACCGCACGGACGGCGGCCCGTGAGCGGTGACAGAGTTCCTCTGCGACGACGAGAGCGTGCTGCCCGGTCATCTGGTGGGGCGCCGCGGTATCGAGGATGTCGAGGTCCGCAGGCTCACAGCACCCGGGGTTCGATGAAGGCTGTCCGGCGACTGGGGTCAGGTGCGCTGTCGGCCCGGCCGTTGCTGAACAACACCCCGCGCCAAGGCACTCCGACCGGATGCAAGCCGAACAGCCGGTCTTCCCTCGCAATGGTGAACATCGTTGCGCTGGCTGGCATATTCGCCTTTCTCCGACCTAGGTTCCGGGGCGGAGGTGGTTCAAGTGATCGAACCCAGCAAGCACCGGCCCCATCCTCGCACCCAGCGCGATGCTCTCGACGTCGGCGACTTCGTCTACGCCGCTACCGGAGCCAGGGTCCGCCGACTGACCATGCCGGACGGGACGCACTGGTTTCCGGCGGTGGATGTCTGCAAGCGATTGGGCTACACAACGCCTCGCAAAGCTCTCATCGACCATGTCCCGGAGAAGCATCGAGACATTCTTGAGACACTGACTGGAGGTCACGGTCTCAGCATTCCCGCAGGTAGAGAGTGGCGTCGAGACCTGAATCTCATCGATCTCCAGGGGCTGATCCTTCTCGTCGGCGCCTGCACCAAACCCGAATGCGCACCCTTCAAACAGTGGGTCGCCGAGGTCGTCGAGACGATTCAGAGGGAGGGTTCCTACACCCTCGTGGAGGCCGAGGTACAACCCGCCGGACCCGGTGGGCCCATCGCGTACGCCATGCCCGAGCAGGTCGCCGAGGCCCTCGTCCGGCTCGAAGAGCGCAACCTTCGGGCGGACGAGCAGCTCGCGGTCGCACAGCACAAATCGCTCGCTCTGCAACAGGAGTTGCTGGAGACACAGCAGGCCATGGTGAAAACGCAGCAGACCATGCTGGAGACGCAGCACGAAACGCTCACCGCCGGCAAGCCACGGCTCAGGCCATGGAGCGCATCGCGAACCGGCTCGACGTCCTGGCCGTCGACCGGCCGGCACCCACCGCCACCGCGTTCTCAGCGCATCCGACCACCGAGGCCGTGCTGGCCGACTGGCGGGGGCGGCTGTCCGTGACCGCGGACGTATGGACCGTGGCCGTGGTGATCGCCCCGGTACTTGTCGAGGACGGTGAGCTGCGTCAGCCGTTGGAGGCGATCGCCGCCCGTACCGGGCTGTCGGTGCACCGCGTCAACGAATGTCTCCGGCTGCTGCGCAAGCACGCCTGCATCCGTCCTCAGGGGGCGACGGAGGACGGGGCGCCGGTGTATGTGCTCAGCCCACGCTGACGCATCTGAGGGACAGAGGCGGAAGGGGCCGACCGCAAGTCGAAGTTGCGGCCGACCCCTTCGCGCCGAGCCTATCCAGTCACGCCCTTACGCCCAAGTGATCAGCCGCTTCGGCTGTTCCAGGATCGCCGCCACGTCGGCCAGGACCTTGGAGCCCAACTCCCCGTCCACCAGCCGGTGGTCGAAGCTCAGGGCCAGTGTCGTGACCTGTCGGGGCTTCACCTTGCCCTTGTGGACCCACGGCTGGAGCCTGATCGCGCCGACGGCGAGGATGGCGGACTCTCCGGGGTTGAGGATGGGCGTGCCGGTGTCGATGCCGAAGACGCCGACGTTGGTGATGGTGACCGTGCCGCCCTGCATCGCGGCGGGGGAGGTCCTGCCTTCCTTCGCCGTCGAGACCAGCTCGCCCAGGGACTCGGCCAGCTGGGGCAGCGTCTTGGCGTGGGCGTCCTTGATGTTCGGGACGATCAGGCCGCGCGGGGTGGCGGCGGCGATGCCCAGGTTCACGTAGTGCTTGACCACGATCTCCTGGGCGGCCTCGTCCCAGGAGGCGTTGATGTCCGGGTTGCGCTTGATGGCGACCAGCAGGGCCTTGGCGATCAGGAGCAGCGGGTTCACCCGCGCCCCCCGCATCTCCTTGTCCTGCTTCAGCTCCTCGACCAGCTTCATCGTGCGCGTCACGTCGACGGTCACGAACTCCGTGACGTGCGGCGCGGTGAACGCCGAGCCGACCATCGCCGCCGCCGTCGCCTTCCGGACACCCTTGACCGGGACACGGGTCTCGCGCGCGTCGTCGTACGACGCCACCGGCGCCGGGGCGACGGCAGGGGCCGCGGGTGCGGCGGGGGCCTCCACAACGGGCTCCGGGGCCGTCGGCGGGGCCGCGGCGGCGTGGACGTCCTCGCGGGTGATGACGCCGTCCGGGCCGGACGGGGTGATCGTCGCCAGGTCCACGCCGAGGTCCTTGGCCAGCTTGCGCACCGGCGGCTTCGCCAGCGGACGCGGTGCGGGGGCCCCGTGCTGTCCGTGGCCGTTCAGCTCGCCCTGGATGCTCTGGAGGGCGGCGGCGCCGTACAAGGTGTCCTCGGCGGGAACCGCGGCGGGCGGGACGCCCTTGCGGGGACGGCGCTTCGTGGAGGACTCGGCGACCCCGTAGCCGACGAGGACCGGCTTGCGGCCCTCGGGCTTCCTGGCCGCCGGCGCCGCGGGCTCGGGCTTCGCCGCCGGCTCGGCGGGCGCGGCCTCCTCGGCGGGGGCCGAGGCCGGTGCCGGGGCCGCGCCGCCCGCCACGGCCACCGCGATGATCGACGTGCCCACGTCGACCGTGGTGCCCTCGGGGAAGTGCAGCTCGCGCACGACACCGTCGTAGGGGATGGGCAGTTCGACGGCGGCCTTGGCCGTCTCGACCTCGCAGACGACCTGGCCGTCGGTGACGGTGTCGCCGGGCTGGACGTACCACTTGAGGATCTCGGCCTCGGTGAGTCCCTCGCCCACGTCGGGCATCTTGAACTCGCGCAGAGACGTGTCTGTCATCGTCGTCACGGACCTCTCCCTCAGTACGCCAGCGAGCGGTCGACGGCGTCGAGCACCCGGTCCAGGCCCGGCAGGTACTCCTCCTCCAGGCGGGCCGGCGGATACGGGGCGTGGTACCCACCGACGCGGAGGACGGGGGCCTCCAGGTGGTAGAAGCACCGCTCGGTGACACGGGCGGCGATCTCGGCGCCCGAGCCGAAGAAGACCGGGGCCTCATGGACCACCACGAGGCGGCGCGTCTTCTCCACGGACGCCTGGATCGAGTCGAAGTCCAGGGGAGACACCGAGCGGAGGTCCAGGACCTCCAGGGCACGGCCCTCCTCGGCGGCGGCGTCGGCGACCTCCTGGCAGAGCTTCACCATCGGGCCGTACGCGACGAGCGTGAGGTCGGTGCCCTCGCGGACCACGCGGGCCTTGTGCAGGGGGCCGGGGATGGCCTCGGGGTTGACCTCCGCCTTGTCCCAGTAGCGCCGCTTGGGCTCGAAGAAGATCACCGGGTCGTCGCTCTGGATGGCCTGCTGCATCATCCAGTAGGCGTCCGAGGCGTTCGACGGCGAGACCACCTTCAGGCCCGCCACGTGGGCGAACAGCGCCTCCGGAGACTCGGAGTGGTGCTCGACGGCGCCGATGCCGCCGCCGTACGGGATACGGACGACGACCGGGAGCTTGACCTTGCCCAGCGAGCGCGCGTGCATCTTGGCGAGCTGGGTGACGATCTGGTCGTACGCGGGGAAGACGAACCCGTCGAACTGGATCTCGACCACCGGGCGGTATCCCCGCAGGGCGAGGCCGATGGCGGTACCGACGATGCCGGACTCGGCGAGCGGGGTGTCGATCACCCGGTCCTCGCCGAAGTCCTTCTGGAGGCCGTCGGTCACCCGGAACACACCGCCGAGCTTGCCGACGTCCTCGCCCATGACGAGGACCTTGGGGTCGGCTTCGAGGGCCTTGCGCAGCGATTCGTTGATCGCCTTGGCGAGCGCCAGGTTCTTCGACACCGGGGCCGACGCCGAAGCGGATGTCGCGGTCTGCGTGGTCATCGCTACTTGCCCTCCTCTACGTCCACGTCGGCGAACGACGACTGGTACGCGGCGAACTGGGCGCGCTCCTCGTCCACGAGGGCGTGCCCGTCCGCGTACACGTTCTCGAAGACGGCGAGGTGGTCCGGGTCCGGCATGGCACGCACCACTTCGCGCACTCGCTTTCCCAACGCCTCGCTCTCCGCTTCGAGTTCCGCGAAGAATCCCTCGTTCGTGTCCGTGTCGGACTCCAGGTAGCCGCGCAGCCGCGCGATCGGGTCCTTCGCCTCCCAGGCCGCCCGCTCGTCGTCATGGCGGTAGCGGGTCGGGTCGTCGGAGGTGGTGTGGGCGCCCATGCGGTACGTGAACGCCTCCACCAGGGTGGGGCCCTCGCCCCGGCGGGCGCGCTCCAGCGCCCACTTGGTGACCGCGAGGCAGGCCAGGACGTCGTTGCCGTCGACGCGGACGCCGGGGAAGCCGAAGCCCTGGGCGCGCTGGTAGAGCGGCACGCGGGTCTGCTTCTCCGTGGGCTCCGAGATGGCCCACTGGTTGTTCTGGCAGAAGAACACGACCGGCGCGTTGTAGACCGCGGAGAAGGTGAACGCCTCGGCGACGTCGCCCTGGCTGGACGCGCCGTCGCCGAAGTAGGCGATGACCGCCGAGTCGGCGCCGTCCTTGGCGATGCCCATGGCGTAGCCCGTGGCGTGCAGCGCCTGGGAGCCGATGACGATCGTGTAGAGGTGGAAGTTGTTGCTGTTCGGGTCCCAGCCGCCGTTGTTCACACCCCGGAACATGCCGAGCAGATTGGTCGGGTCGACGCCCCGGCACCAGGCGACACCGTGCTCGCGGTAGGTCGGGAAGACGTAGTCGTCCTCGCGGGTGGCCCGCCCGGAGCCGATCTGGGCGGCCTCCTGGCCGAGCAGCGAGGCCCACAGGCCCAGCTCGCCCTGGCGCTGCAGGGAGGTGGCCTCGGCGTCGAAGCGGCGGGTCAGCACCATGTCGCGGTACAGGCCACGCAGTTCGTCGGGGGTGATGTCGGCGACGAACGGGTCGTACTCGGCGTTCTTGACCCGTTCGCCCTCGGGCGTCAGCAACTGGACGAGTTCGGGCCCGGCGCCGGCCTGCTTCTTCGCAGTGGCGCGCCTGGTACCGGTGGCGCCGGCCGCCTTGCCGCCGGTGGTACCGGTCTTGCCTGCGGCGCTGCGTCGCGGCTTGCGCGCGGCAGTGCTCTCCACGGTCACGTGTGCTCCTCCGTCGGTCCGGCCCCCGGGATTGCCGGATGGCTGGGGATCCCCCCAGCTCCTTGAGAGCTTGGGGGAGCGGCTCGCCTGATCCCGGAACCCGTGCACGGGGTGGGTGCCCTCGGCCGGGAACAGACGTGACAGGTGCCCCGGCGAGCGCCCTGCACAAGGCACGTTACCCAGTGCTCCACATTCCTGTGAAACCCCTACTGACCTGCGATTTTCCTTGGATTTCCAAGTAATTCGATACTAGGGGGTCCAAGTAGTTCGGGTCCGTCGGGAACAACTGCTGGTCACAGCACTGGCCACAAGCCCGGCAGGGGGCCGGAACACCGGCACGTTATCCCGGCCACCCCGACCACGGGAAGAGTTCGCCGTACGCGGGCCCCGAGATCGCCGGTGAGAGTTGCTCTCTTCGGAGGACGGCATCGAAGCGAACGGCGGACCCGTAGGTAGGCGCGTCAAGCCGCAGTCCGGTTCCGCGCCCTCTGTGACCGGAAATGACTGTCTGCGACAAGCGCGAGGTCAGCAGCTCGGCGCGCGCCCCAACATCTGGCGCGTGCCGCGCTCGCCTGTACCACCCCTCGTGCTCCACGCGCCCCCTCTGAGCCCCCTGCTGGAGCAGCGGCCGACTCGCCGCCGGGCGTACACCCCGTGTGGTGGGAACGGCTCACCGACTTCTGGATGCTGCGCCGGCACTACGAGCGCGGCGACACCCGCGCCGATCCGCGGTTCCCCGCGGCCCCGGCGCCGGTGGTGTGCTGGACGCGGCAGTACGACGCGGTGCGCGAGGTGTCCGTGGAGTGACCCCGAGCGGCCCCGGGTGCTCCCGAGTGCCCTCGGGAGAGCCGCTCCCCGGGTCACTCCTCGCTGCCGCCGCCGTCGCCGCCGCCGACCGTCAGACCCGCGGCGTCACCGCCACCGCCACCGCC
The DNA here is from genome assembly GCF_037201975.1 of Streptomyces sp. TG1A-60. Lineage (NCBI taxonomy): Bacteria > Bacillati > Actinomycetota > Actinomycetes > Kitasatosporales > Streptomycetaceae > Streptomyces > Streptomyces sp. TG1A-60. The sequence continues at coordinate 4,012,455 of NZ_CP147520.1, forward strand.
GTCGTCGGGCGGCGGGCTCTCCGCAGTCCCCGACGCCTCCCCCGAGGGCGTCGGATCCGGCGTCGTCGGATCCTCCGTCGGCTGGCTCTGCGTCGGCTGGCTCTGCGTCGGCGACTGGCTGTAGCTCGGCGACTGCGAGTACGACGGCGTGTAGTTGGAGCCGCCGCCCGAGCTGGTGTTCTGGTCCGTGCTCTCCTCGGTCGCCTCGTCGCTCGGCGTCTCGCTGGTGTCCTTGTCCTTGCTGGACGTCGAGGCCGTCGGCGAGTTCGTGACCTCGGTGCCGCCGCCGCTGGTGCCGTTGTTCTTCAGCGCCAGTGCGACGCCCGCCGCGATGGCGATCACCGCGAGCACCGCGAGGATCCACAGCTTGCCGCGGCCACTGCCCCGGTTGCCGCCCCCCTCGAAGCCGCCGTCGTCCCGGCCACCGCCGTACCCCGGCAGGATCGGCTGCGGGATCTGCGACGTCCCCTGTTCCCCGGGGTGCGGCATGACCGCCGTCCCGGCCATGCCGCCGGGCGGCGTGTGCCTGCCCTCGTGCATGGCGACGGGCCCGGTGTTCCAGGTACCGGTGTGGCCGCCCTGGTCGTACAGCATCTGCAGGCCGTACTGGACGAGGCCGCGCATCTCCTCTGCCGTCTGGAAGCGGTCGTCCGGGTCCTTGGCGAGGGAGCGCATGGCGAGGCCGTCGAGCTCCGGCGGCGCCGTCCCCTCCGACACCTCGGAGGGCGGCACCGGGATGTCCTGCACATGCTGGTAGACCACCGACAGCGGCGTCTCGCCGACGAACGGCGGCCTGAGCGCGAGGAGTTCGTAGAGCAGACAGCCGGTGGCGTACAGGTCGGAGCGGTGGTCGACGGCCTTGCCGAGCGCCTGCTCCGGGGAGAGGTACTGCGGCGTGCCCATGACCATGCCGGTCTGCGTCATCGTCGTGGACGCCCCGTGCAGCGCGCGGGCGATGCCGAAGTCCATCACCTTCACCGCGCCGTTGGTGGTGATGATGACGTTCGCCGGCTTGATGTCGCGGTGCACGATGCCGTGCTGATGCGAGTACGCCAGCGCTTCGAGGACACCGGAGACGATGATCAGCGCCTGCTCGGGGCCGGGCGCCTCCGCGTTGATCAGCAGGTCGCGGATGGTGCGGCCCTCGACCAACTCCATGATGATGTACGGAACGGGGGTGCCGTTCACGACGTCTTCACCGGAGTCGTAGACCGCCACGATCGAGTGGTGGTTGAGGCCCGCCACGGACTGGGCCTCGCGCGTGAAACGGGCCTTGGACACGGGGTCCTCGGCGAGATCGGAGCGCAGCAGCTTGACCGCGACCGTACGACCGAGACGCACGTCCTCGGCGGCGAACACCTCGGCCATGCCGCCCCGGCCCAGTCTGTGGGTCAACCGGTAACGACCGTCCCCGACAAGCCCGCCGTTGCCCCACAACTCCGGCGCGTCAGACATGCCGCCGCCAGTCGCCTCGGGGTCGGACGGGCCCTGAGAGCGCTGCTGCTGTGCCATCAGTCCTCGCCGTCGTTTCTGCCCGCGGTCCGCGCGGTTCTTGTCACGGTCTCCGTCGGCCCACGCTACAGCCTTCACGCAAGGGCTCGGTCCGGGCGGGATGCGGGACCGGTCGCCAGGGGCCCGCGACGGATTCAAGACGGGTTCAAAGGTTGACCGGCCATGAAACCCACAGCGCGCACACTCGTGCAAGTTGTGTGTACCGGGCGTACGCCCCCGGTAACGCTTCCGCGACTCTTCTTTCGCGTACGGTCACGGAACGGGCACCACGCTTGACGTGTCAGTGCCCTGGGGCAGACTTGGCCGGGAATAGCACAAAGGATCACCAGGATCACCGATCGCGGGAGCCATTTCACCAGCTTTCGCGCGCGCCGATGGGGGACGCAGGAAGATGAGCCAGGACGCCGCAGAGGGCCGGTACGCGGGGCGGTCGCTGGCCGGTGGCCGCTATCAGCTGCGTGACCTGCTCGGCGAGGGCGGCATGGCCTCCGTCCACCTCGCGTACGACTCGGTGCTCGACCGACAGGTCGCGATCAAGACACTCCATACGGAGCTGGGACGCGAACAGGCCTTCCGTGAACGCTTCCGCCGCGAGGCCCAGGCCGTGGCGAAGCTCACGCACACGAACATCGTCTCGGTCTTCGACACCGGCGAGGACGACCTCGACGGCATGACGACGCCGTACATCGTCATGGAGTACATCGAGGGCAAGCCGCTCGGCTCGGTGCTCGACGCGGACGTCGCCCAGCTCGGCGCGATGCCCGCCGACAAGGCGCTGAAGATCACAGCGGACGTGCTGGCGGCCCTGGAGATCAGCCATGAGATGGGCCTGGTGCACCGGGACATCAAGCCGGGCAACGTGATGATGACCAAGCGCAACGTCGTGAAGGTCATGGACTTCGGCATCGCCCGCGCCATGCAGTCCGGCGTCACCTCGATGACGCAGACCGGCATGGTCGTCGGCACTCCGCAGTACCTCTCGCCCGAGCAGGCCCTCGGCCGTGGCGTGGACGCGCGCTCCGATCTGTACTCGGTCGGCATCATGCTGTTCCAACTGACCACGGGACGGCTGCCGTTCGAGGCGGACTCGCCGCTGGCCGTGGCGTATGCGCACGTCCAGGAGGAGCCGGTCGCCCCCTCCTCGATCAATCGTTCCCTGCCGCCGGCCGTGGACGCCGTCATCGCCCGCGCGCTGAAGAAGAACCCGAACGAGCGGTTCCCCAGCGCCGAGACGATGCGCGACGAGTGCCTGCGGGTCGCGGCGTCCCTCCAGCCCGCCGCGCCGAGCATCGTGCCGGGCGCGCAGACGTCCAGCGGTGCCGGCGTCTCCTCCGCGGTCTTCCCGCCGATCGACCACACGGGCGTACCGCAGTCGGGCAGCGTCCAGACGCCGTACCAGCCGCCGGCGCAGACGGGAGGCGGATACGGCCCGCCGACGCCCGCGCCCGGCCCGACACCCGCCCCGTCCTACGGCTACCCGCAGCAGGGCGGCTACCGGCCCCCGCCGCAGACGGCCGCGTACTCGCCCCGGCCGGGGCCCTCCACTCCGCCGCCGTACACCATGTCGCCCCAGCAGTCGTCGCTCTCGGCGGGGCATTCCGGGGGCGGCAAGAGCAACAAGGGCGTCATCGTCGGCTCGGTCGTCGTCGCGGTCGTCGCGATCGGCGGGCTGATCACGGCGCTCGCCCTGGGCAACGGCAGCGATGCCGAGGCCGGCGACGGCAACGCGACCGCGTCGGCGTCGCCGACCGTGGTCGAGGGACACAAGGGCCCGGACACGTCGAAGGTCCTGGAGTCCACCGAGTGCACGGAACCCACGGAGTCGTACAACGACCCCGACAAGATCATGCTGCCGGACTTCACCTTCAAGAACATCGACTCGGTGAAGAAGTGCCTCCAGGCGGCGGGCTGGGAGTACGACACCCGGGACGTCGACGAGAACACGTACGGCCAGGACACGGTCATGGAGCAGTACCCCACGGGCGACGAGGACGTCGACCCCAAGGACATGCCCACGATCATCCTCAAGGTGTCGACGGGCAACCCGGCCTGAGCCCTGCGGGGCGGCGCTCCGTCGCCGCCCTTGTCGCCGGCGAGTCACGCCTGCAGGTCGTCCGTCATCCCGGCAGATCATGAGTAAGAACGGCCCGGCACTTCGAGTGCCGGGCCGTTTGCGTGCGTACGGTTTCGCGTGCGTACGGTGGAGGCGGTCGGCCGGAGGCTAGAGGTACGGCCCGCCCGAGCGGGGGACCGTGCGCGGGTCGTCGTCGCCGTCCTGGCCGCCGACGCCGGGCGGCAGGGCGCGGCGCATCTGCTCCAGCTGGGCCCGGGCGGCCATCTGCTGGGCGAACAGCGTGGTCTGGATCCCGTGGAAGAGGCCTTCGAGCCAGCCGACCAACTGGGCCTGCGCGATCCGCAACTCCGCGTCGCTCGGGATCGCCTCGTCCGTGAAGGGCAGGGAGAGCCGCTCCAACTCCTCGACCAGCTCCGGAGCCAGACCGTCCTCCAGTTCCTTGACGGAGCTGGCGTGGATCTCCTTCAGCCGGGCCCTGCTGGCCTCGTCGAGAGGGGCGACCCGCACCTCTTCGAGCAGCTGCTTGATCATGCTGCCGATGCGCATCACCTTGGCCGGCTGTTCCACCATCTCCGTCACCGGGACCTCGCGGGAGTCCTCGTCTCCTCCGCCGCCCACTGCCATGCCGTCCTGACCCACGACCAGGATCTGGGGCTGTTCCGGCGACCGTTCGTTCCTCGGCATCTCCATGCCGCCATTCTCTCGCACCCGCACACCTCCCCATCTCGGTGCCCCCGCCACAGCGTGATCCACCGCTTACGGACAAGCTGTTCGCGCCCCTGGCGGCCGGGCGGCTGCCGGGGGTGGGGTGGGTGGGATGGTCGGTGGGCCAGGGGGCGGCTGCGGAGGTCGGCACGGGGCTGCGGAGGGCTCGGGACCAGCCGGGCCCCCGGGGTGGGATTCTGCCGGCTCCGGGCGGGCATCGGCGGGCTTGGTCGTGTCATCGGCGACCGGCTGCGGTGGCTGCCCGAACGTTCACGGCGGACCCGGGGGCGGGCGCGGCGGATGAGCCCCGGCCGGGTTGCGGCGGGCCGGCGACTCGGGGCGGGGCGTGAGCGGTCGGTGGTGGGCCGTGGGCTTGTGGCCGGGCGCCGGGCTCCGGGCGCCGGGCGGGCTTTCGGTGGGCGGGTTCCGAGATGCCGGGGCGGCGGTGGCGTGTGAGGCTGAGCGCGTGACTCCTTGGATTCGCTCGGTGCGGGTGACGGGACTGGTTCTCGTCGCCGGGCTTTTTGTGGTCCTGGGGGTGGGGGCCGTACCGACGCACGCCGCCGAGCCCGACCCCGCCACCTCCTGGGCCGGCAGTCGGGCGGGCGAGGGGCGGGAGCGGCCGGGGCGCCAGGACGCCGGTCCCGTGGAACCGGAGGACGACGCGAACGCGCCCCCGGAAGAGCCCGCCCCGGAGCCGGACGGCCCGGACGCCGACGTCGCCCCCTTGCCGTCGCAGAACGCCGCCCCGCCCGTACCGGCCGCCCCGCCCGGAACCGGCACCGCCGAGGAGCCCGTCCTGCAGGTTCTCCCCCTCGGCACCGGACTCATGCTGATGGGCCTTGGCCTCGGGCTGGCCTTCGTGGGGCTGCGGATACGGCGGGACTGAGCAGGGCCGAGCCCGTGCCGTGGCAGGCGACGTCTGCGCGACGGGGCCGAACGCCGTCGGCCGCGCCACCAGGCGTGCACGAGGTGGCGCAGCCGCTGTGCACCCAGGCCGCCGCCTCCGCCGGAAACACGGCCCCGTGGGTGTCGACCAGGTTGCCTCCCCTGCGGCACCCCCACACTGCTGCTCCGGCCTTCCGGCGGCGCTCCCGCGGCCTTCCCGCGGGAAGGCCGGGCAGCCTACGGCGCGACCAGGAGCACCTTGCCGACGTGGCTGCTCTCCTCCAGGACCCGATGGGCCGTGGCCGCGTCGTTCATGGGGATCTCGCGGTCGACGACCGGGCGTACGTGGCCGTCGACGATGAGCGGCCACACGTGTTCACGCACGGCGGCCACGATGGCGGTCTTCTCCTCCAGGGGCCGGGCGCGCAACGAGGTCGCGCTGATGGCGGCGCGCTTGGCGAGGAGGGCGCCGATGTTCAGCTCGCCCTTGATGCCGCCCTGCATACCGATGATCGCGAGGCGGCCGTTGACGGCGAGGACACGGACGTTGCGGTCGAGATACTTGGCGCCCATGTTGTCGAGGATGACGTCCGCGCCCTTGCGGTCCGTGGCCTTCCGGACCTCCTCGACGAAGTCCTGTTCGCGGTAGTTGATCAGGATGTCCGCGCCCAGGGCGGCGCACTGTTCGAGCTTCTCCTTGGTACCCGCGGTGACGGCGACCTTCGCGCCGACGGCCTTGGCGAGCTGGATGGCCATCGTGCCGATGCCGCTGGAGCCGCCGTGCACGAGGAGGGTCTCGCCGGGGCGCAGGTGGGCGATCATGAAGACGTTCGACCAGACGGTGCAGGTCACCTCGGGCAGCGCGGCGGCCCGGTTGAGATCGAGGCCCGTCGGCACGGGCAGCAGTTGGCCGGCCGGGGCGACGGCCTTCTCGGCGTAGCCACCGCCCGAGAGCAGCGCGCACACCTCGTCGCCGACGCTCCACCCGGCCACGCCGGGCCCGATCTCCGCGATGCGCCCGGAGCACTCCAGGCCGGGGGAGGGGGAGGCGCCGGGCGGTGGGTCGTAGAACCCCTGCCGCTGGAGCAGGTCGGCGCGGTTCACAGCGCTCGCCGCCACCTCGACGAGCACTTCGCCCTCGCCGGGCACCGGATCGGGGACCTCGTCCCAGACCAGCGCCTCGGGTCCACCGGGTTCGGGAATCGTGATCGCATACATGAGGGGGACGCTACCCCCGCCCTCCACGCTCAGACCCCAGCCCCGCCCCAGCACTTCCGCCCAGCCCCAGCCCCGGCCGACCTGCGCCCTCGGCCCTCGTAGGCCCGTGTCGCCGACTCCCACCAGCCGCGCCCCCGGCTCCTGTGACCCGCGCCCCGGCACCCACCGGCCTGCGTCCCCGGTCCGATCCTCCTGCCCTCTTGGCCTGATCACGCCCTTGGTCCCGACTAATTGAGGTGCGATCAGTCATCATCGGCGAGACCGTGGAGACCCTACGGCCGCTCGGGTACTCGCGGACGCTCTTCGCCCCGACGCGGAAGCAGGCGAGGCAGTCGTGATTGCCCGCGCGGCCACCGATGAGTTTCGGCGGTCCCGGTGGTCTCCCCTCACGTAGCCCCGGACACGGGCCCCGTACGTGGAAGGACCTCAACATGAGCGCACAGACGTCCGGCCTCGCGATCGAGACCGCGGGTCTGGTGAAGACGTTCGGCGAGACCCGGGCCGTCGACGGAGTCGACCTGGCCGTGCCGGCCGGCACGGTCTACGGCGTCCTCGGCCCGAACGGCGCCGGCAAGACCACCACGGTGAAGATGCTCGCCACCCTGCTGCGACCCGACGGCGGCGAGGCGCACGTCTTCGGTCACGACGTCGTCCGGGAGGCCGACGAGGTGCGCGGCCGGGTGAGCCTGACCGGGCAGTACGCCTCCGTGGACGAGGACCTCACGGGCGCCGAGAACCTGGTGCTGCTCGCCCGGCTCCTCGGCCACGGCAAGCGCTCGGCGCGGCTCCGCGCCGAGCAACTGCTGGAGGCCTTCGGGCTGAGCGAGGCGGCCGGCAAACAGGTCAAGCACTACTCGGGCGGCATGCGGCGCCGTATCGACATCGCCGCGTCCATCCTGAACACGCCCGACCTGCTCTTCCTGGACGAGCCGACGACCGGCCTCGACCCGCGCAGCCGCAACCAGGTGTGGGACATCGTGCGTGCGGTGGTCGCCCAGGGCACGACGGTGCTGCTGACCACGCAGTATCTGGACGAGGCCGACCAGCTGGCGTCCCGGATCGCCGTCATCGACCAGGGCAAGGTGATCGCGGAAGGCACGAAGGGGGAGCTGAAAGCGTCCGTCGGCGCCGGTTCCGTCCATCTGCGGCTGCGCGACGCGGCCCAGCGGCCGCAGGCCGAGGAGGTACTGCGGCTCGCTCTCGACGCCGATGTGCAGCGCGAACCGGACCCGGTGGCGCTGACTGCCCGCGTCGGCACGGGGTCCGCCACCGGGCAGGGCGCGGCCGAGGCAGCCGCCCGCGCACTCGCCGAGCTGGCCCGCACGGGCATCACCGTCGACAACTTCTCGCTGGGACAGCCCAGCCTGGACGAGGTGTTCCTCGCCCTCACCGGACACGACACCAAGGCATCGGCCGCGCCGGTCGACGACACCCACGAGACGAAGGACGAGGCGGCGGCATGAGCACCGCGACCACCACCGAGAGCAGGGAACTCGCCCCCGTCAGCGCCGAGTCGCTCGCCGCGCTGCTCGTCACCAAGGAGCGACCGCCGAGGCCCAGCGCCCTGTCGGCGTCGCTGACCTTCGGCTGGCGGGCCATGCTCAAGATCAAGCATGTGCCGGAACAGCTCTTCGACGTCACCGCCTTCCCGATCATGATGGTGCTGATGTACACGTACCTCTTCGGCGGTGCCCTGGCCGGCTCCCCGGAGGAGTACATCCAGTTCCTGCTGCCGGGCATCCTGGTGATGTCGGTCGTGATGATCACGATGTACACGGGCATCTCGGTCAACACGGATATCGAGAAGGGCGTCTTCGACCGGTTCCGCTCCCTGCCGATCTGGCGGCCATCGGTGATGGTCGGCTATCTGCTGGGCGATGCCCTGCGCTACGCCATCGCGTCCGTGGTGATGCTCACCGTCGGCATGATCCTCGGCTACCGCCCGGACGGCGGGGTGCCGGGCGTGGCCGCCGGAGTCGCGCTGCTCATCGTCTTCTCGTTCGCGTTCTCGTGGATCTGGACGATGTTCGGCCTCATGCTGCGCACCGAGAAGTCCGTGATGGGCGTCAGCATGATGGTGATCTTCCCGCTGACCTTCCTGTCCAACGTCTTCGTCGACCCGGGCACCATGCCGGGCTGGCTCCAGGCGTTCGTCAACAACAGCCCTGTCACCCACCTCGCCTCGGCGGTCCGCGAGCTGATGGCGGGCGAGTGGCCCACCGCGGAGATCGCCTGGACGCTGGGCTGGTCCGCCCTGTTCGTGCTGGTCTTCGGACCGATCACGATGCGCCTGTACAACCGCAAGTAAGGCCCGTCCGAACCAGGCGCACCCCATACCGTGAGGGCGCCCCAGGGAGTGCATCCCCGGGGCGCCCTCTTGTTTCGAGGCGGTCGCCGTCGGCGGCACCGCGTCGGACCGTCCCGCTCCCCGCTCCCGCTTCCGCTGGTCCGCTACGGCAGGTGCTTCGTGTGGGGGGTGACCTTGGTGCTCGGGGTCGCGCGCACGATGGTGATGAGGCGGTCCGTCAACTGGAGTTCCCCGACGGCCGGGTCGTCGTAGCCGAGCACACGATGGCCGCGCAGGACGCTGACCACCAGGTCCGCCGTCTCCCGGGCGCTGCGCCCCACCTCGGCCTTTATGACCGGCCGCTCGATGATGTCGAGCCCGCTGCCCTGCTGGATGAGGTCCTCCATGACCATGCCGGCGGTGGGGCTGAGCACGGAGAGTCCGAGGAGCCGCCCGGCCGCGCTGGCGCTGGTGATGACGACATCGGCTCCGGACTGCTTCAGCAGCGGAGCGTTCTCCTCCTCCCGGACGGCGGCCACGATCTTCGCCCCTCGGTTGAGCTGACGGGCGGTCAGCGCGACCAGTACGGCGGTGTCGTCCCGCGCGGTCGAGATGATGATCTGCCGCGCCTTCTGCGTCTCGGCCCGCAACAGCACATCGCTGCGGGTCGCGTCCCCGACGACTCCCGTATACCCCTCGGCCGTCGCCGCCTCGATGACCTTGGAGCTGGGGTCCACGACGACGACCTGCTCCTTCTTCAGCCCCGACGCACAGACGGTCTGGATCGCCGACCGTCCCTTGGTGCCCCAGCCGACGACAACGGTGTGCTCCCTCAAGGTCGCCCTCCAGCGGTTCAGTCGCCATTCCTCGCGCGTACGCTCCGTGAGGACCTCCAGTGTGGTCCCGACCAGGATGATCAGGAACAGCACGCGCAGTGGCGTGATCACGAAGATGTTGGTGAGCCGGGCCGCGTCGCTGACCGGAGCGACGTCTCCGTACCCGGTGGTGGAGAGGGTGACGGTGGCGTAGTAGAACGCGTCGAGCAGGTCTACGGTGCCGTCGGAACTGTCGGTGTAGCCGTCACGGTCGGCATAGACGATGAACGCGGTCGCGATCAGCACGAACAGCGCCATCGCCAGCCGCCTGCCGACCTGCCGGATCGGGCGCTCGACCTCTCTTCTCGGCAGCCTCACCTGGTGGGTCACGAGACGCTCGTCCGCGTGGCGGGCGATCACGTCATGGCCCGGCAGTTTCACGTGAAACACTCCCCGTTTCGCCGTATGTCCCCTGGCTGTACTTCGTCCCCACCCGCCCTGTGTTTCACGTGAACACCTGGATCCCCGCTGTCGCCCAGGGCAGGTCGAGCAGTTCCAGCTCCTGCCCGGGGCGGGCGCCGCCGGGCGGCACGACGGCAAGGGCGTCGGCGGTGGCGATGCCGCGGAGCATAGCCGGACCGCTGTAGTGCAGCGGTACGGCGTCGTCGCCGCGCAGAGCGACAGGAATGAGCCGGGTGTCATACGGGTGCCCGTGCACCGCCTCCCGCAGGGGCATCGCGTACGGCTCCGGGGCGGCGCGTCCGGCAAGGGTCCGCAGCAGGGGCTCGCCGAGCGTGAACAGCCCGGAAACAGCGGCCAGCGGGTTACCGGGCAGGCCCACGAGGTGCCGGCCCTGCTGGACGCGGGCCAGCAGCATGGGGTGCCCCGGGCGCACCTCCACGCCGTTGACCAGGAGTTCCGCGCCGAAGCGGCGGAGGGTGGGATGGACATGGTCGACGGGCCCGGCGGCCGTGCCGCCCGTGGTGACGATGAGGTCGGCGGAGGAGTCCTTCACCGCCCGGTAAAGGGCGTCCGCGTCGTCGCCGAGGCGGCGTACGGCGGTGACCTCGGCGCCGAGCGCCCGGAGCCAGGACGGCAGCATCGGACCGAGGGCGTCCCGGATCAGGCCCCCACGGGGCAGCCCTTCGGTGAGCAGTTCGTCGCCCAGGACGAGCAGTTCGACGCGTGGACGGGGGAGCACCGTCAGCGTGTCGTACCCGGCCGCCGCCGCGAGCCCGAGCGCGGCCGGGGTGAGCTGTGTGCCGGGTGGCAGCAGTTGGTCGCCGTCGCGGCACTCCTGGCCGCGTGGGCGGATGTCCTGCCCGTGAGCCAGGTCACGACTCGCGTACAGCCTTCCCTTGCCGTCGGTGCGGCCGTGCTCGCTGCGCAGGACGGCGGTCGTGTCGGGCGGGATGCGCGCGCCGGTGGCGATACGCACCGCCTCCCCGTCCGTGAGCCGCCCGGGTTCGGCGTGCCCTGCCAGCACACCGTCCTCCCGTACGTCCCAAGGGCCGGGGCCCGCGACCGCCCAGCCGTCCATCGCGGAGGTGTCGAAGGAGGGGAGATCGGTGAGGGCGGTGAGGGGGGCGGCGAGGACGAGGCCGAGGGCGTCGTCGACGGTGACGGACACGGGGGCACGGCCCCCGGCGGAGCGGGCGGCGCGTTCGGCGACGGCGCGGGCCTCGGGCCAGGCGGTGGCCCGGTGGTGGGAGTCGTCCTCGGCCCGGTGGGCGCCGGCCCGACCGGCCGTGGGCGTTTTCCGGGAGGAGCGGGGCTCGCCGGGCCCCCGGGCGCCCCTGTCGTTGGCCACGGCCAGCGCCTCCTCCACGTCGAGTTCCTCGGCGTCCTGGGCGGTCATCCGGCGTCCGGGGCGGTGTCCGGGCTGGTCTCGGGGCCCGGGGCGGTGTCCGGGCTGGTCTCAGGGCCCGGGGCGGTGTGCGGGCCGGACCCGCCGTCCGGCTTGACGTCGGGGGCGTCTTCGTCGGCCCAGCTGAGGGCCAGGGCGGCGGCCTTGCGGGCGGCCTCGGTCACCGCCTCGGGTCCTCCCCCGGCCTTGGCGGCGGCGTAGCCGACGAGGAACGTGGTCAGCGGGGCGGCGGGCCGGGCCACGTTGTGGGCGGCATCACGGGCGAGGTCGAGCAACTCGGTGATGTCGACGTCGAGGTCGATCCCCAACTCGTCCTTGACTGCGGAAATCCATTCATCCAACACGTGGCCATGCTCCCTGATCCGTGCGCGGGCGGCGGCGATGTCGTCCCAGGTGTCGCAGTCGAAGGACGCGACCGGGTCGGTGATACGGGTGAGGTGCAGCGCGGCGGTCAGCCGCCGCAGGGGAAGTCCGGTCAGGCCGTCGTGGCGGGCGGCGAGCCGCGCGAGCTCGCGGCGCAGGGCGTCGGCCCGGTAGGCGGCCACGAGGGGCTGATCACGGCCGTCGGGGTCAGTGACCAGGACTCCGTCGACGGGGCCCGCGCTGCTCCGGAGGGCGTCGAGCAGCCTTCGTACCGTCTCCTCGTCGAGGAACGGCAGGTCGGCGGAGAGGACGACGAGCTGCGGCGCGCCGGTGTGCCGGAGTCCGGCGTCCAGCGCGGCGAGGGGGCCGCCGCCGAGGGGTTCCTCGCGGGCCCACCGCACGGGCCGCGCGGTGGGGCGGGGGCCGGCGACGACGACGGTCGTCCCGGCCCCGGCGCAGGCGGCCAGCACCCGGTCGAGCAGGGCCCGTCCGCCCACGCGTACGGCGGGCTTGTCGGCGCCGCCGAGCCGCCGGGCGGCGCCTCCGGCGAGCACGACGGCGTCGAACGCCTCGGTACCGGGGCCGCCCGGGGGCTCGTACGCGGTCATTCCCCGAGTATGCGTGCCGCCCCGAGCACAGGGAACGCGGGGAAGGTCACGCCGTCACGGCAGACCCTGCCCCGAGGGCGGAGAGCCGGCGGGCCCTGGGCGGCGCAGCCGGTGGTCACAGCGTGCGCAGCAGCACCGCCGGCTGTTCGACGCAGTCCGCCACGTACCGCAGGAAGCCGCCCGCCGTGCCGCCGTCGCACACCCGGTGGTCGAAGGTGAGCGAGAGCTGTACGACCTGCCGCACCGCCAGCCCGCCCTCGTGCACCCAGGGCTTGGGGACGATGCGGCCGACGCCGAGCATGGCGGCCTCGGGGTGGTTGATGATCGGTGTGGAACCGTCGACGCCGAAGACGCCGTAGTTGTTCAGCGTGAAGGTCCCGCCGGTCAGCTGGCCGGGCGTCAGTCTCCCGGTCCGCGCCGCCTCGGTCAGCCGGGCGAACTCGGCGCTCAGCGACTCCGCGTTCCTGCTGTGCGCGTCCCGTACGACGGGCACGACCAGCCCCCGGTCCGTCTGCGCGGCGAACCCGAGGTCCACCCGGTCCAGCCGTACGACCTCGCGGGCGTCCGTGTCGACCGTCGAGTTGAGCTCCGGGAAGCGGGCCAGCGCGGCGGTGCAGATCCGGGCGAGCAGTGCGAGGAGGGAGATCTTCGGGCCGCCGGACGCATTCATCGCCCTGCGGGCTTCCATGAGTTCCGTGGCGTCGGCGTCCACCCAGCAGGTCGCGTCCGGGATCTCGCGCCGGCTGCGGGAGAGCTTGTCGGCGACGGCGCCACGGACCCCGCGCAGGGGGATGCGGGTGCCGAGGCCATCGGCCGGCGGGGAGGCGACGGGGGCGGGCAGAGCCGCCTGGGGCGCCGTGACCGAGGAGGCGTGCGGCGCCGGGACGCCGACGGCCGGGGCCGTCCCCTGCGGAGCCTCCCGCAGCGCGCGCTCGACGTCCGCCCGGAGGATCAGGCCCTCGGGGCCCGAGCCGTGCAGCGTCCGCAGATCCAGGCCGTTGTCGCGGGCGAGGCGGCGGACGAGCGGGGAGATGACCGGCACGGGGCCGTCCGGCCGCTCGGGGGCGGCAAGAGCGGGTGCTGTCCGGGCAGCGGCGGGCCGCGCCGTGCCCGCCGTGGCTCCGGCGGGTTCCGCCGCCCGGACGGGCGCCTCCGGCCGCACCCGCCTGCGCCGTGCCGCAGGCGCACCGGTGCCGTATCCCACCAGGACGTTGCCGGAGCCCTCCTCGGCGGTGTCGCCGGAGGCAGAAGCCCCGACCGCCACCGTCAACAGCGGTGCTCCCACGGGCAGTTCCGTGCCCTCCTCACCGAAGCGGGCGGTGACGACGCCGCCATAGGGGCAGGGGACCTCGACCATGGCCTTGGCGGTCTCGACCTCGACGACGGGCTGGTCGACGGCGACGACGTCGCCGACCTGCACCAGCCAGCGCACGATCTCGGCCTCGGTGAGCCCCTCACCGAGGTCGGGCAGCTTGAACTCCAGCACCTGGGCCATCAGCTCTCCGCCTCCCACTGCAGGCGCCCCACGGCATCGAGGATCCTGTCGACGCCGGGCAGATGGTGGCGCTCCAGCATCGGCGGCGGATAGGGGATGTCGAACCCGGCGACGCGCAGCACGGGCGCCTCCAGGTGGTGGAAGCAGCGCTCGGTGACGCGGGCCGCGATCTCGCCGCCCGGACCGCCGTACCCACCGGACTCGTGGACGACGACGGCGCGTCCGGTCCGCCGCACCGACGCGGCGACCGTCTCGTCGTCGAAGGGCACGAGCGAGCGCAGGTCGACGACTTCGAGGTCCCAGCCCTCGCCCGTGGCCGCCTCGGCGGCCTCCAGGCAGACGGGCACGGACGGGCCGTAGGTGATGAGGGTGGCGCTGCGACCGGTGCGGCGCACGGCCGCGCGGCCGATCGGCTCGACGGCCTGCGGTTCCTCGGGGTTCCAGGAGTCCTTCGACCAGTACAGGCGCTTGGGCTCCAGGAACACGACCGGGTCGTCGGAGGCGATGGCGGCGCGCAGCAGCCCGTAGGCGTCGGCGACTGTGGCGGGTGTGACGACATGGAGCCCCGGAGTCGCCATGTAGTACGCCTCGGAGGAGTCGCTGTGGTGTTCGACGCCGCCGATGCCACCGCCGTAGGGAACGCGGATGGTGACGGGCAGCGGCATCGCCCCGCGCGTGCGGTTGCGCATGCGGGCGACATGGCTGATCAGCTGCTCGAACGCCGGGTAGGCGAACGCGTCGAACTGCATCTCCACGACCGGCCGGAGCCCGTACATGGCCATGCCGACGGCCGTGCCGAGGATGCCCGCCTCGGCGAGCGGGGTGTCGGTGACCCGGTCCTCGCCGAACTCCTCGGCGAGGCCGTCGGTGACCCGGAAGACTCCGCCGAGGGTGCCGACGTCCTCGCCCATGACGTGCACGGTCGGGTCGGCGGTCATGGCGTCGCGGAGGGCGCGGGTGAGCGCCTGCGCCATGGTGGCGGGCTTGAGAGCGACGGTGGTCATCGGTGCGCCCCTTCTTCCTCCGCCGCCAGCTCGGCCCGCAACAGCGCCTCCTGGTCCCGCAGATGCGGGGTGGGCTCGGCGTACACGTGGGCGAAGAGGTCCATGGGGTCGAGCACCGGGTCCTGGTTCATGCGCTCGCGCAGATCGGCGGCCATCGTCTCGGCGGCGTCCCGCGCGGCCCGGATGCCCGCCTCGTCGAGGAGTTCGCGCTCGGTCAGCTCGTGTTCCAGGAGCGCGATCGGGTCGTGGGCGCGCCAGGTGTCGACCTCGGCGTCACCGCGGTAGCGGGTCGCGTCGTCGGCGTTGGTGTGGGCGTCGATGCGGTACGTCACCGCCTCGACCAGCGTGGGGCCACCACCCGCGCGCGCGTGGGCCACGGCTTCGGCGAGCACCTGGTGCACGGCCGCCGCGTCGTTGCCGTCGACCAGGCGGCCCGGCATCCCGTAGCCGACGGCCTTGTGTGCCAGTGACGGGGCGGCGGTCTGCTTGGCGAGCGGGACGGAGATCGCGAAGCCGTTGTTCTGGACAAGGAAGACGACCGGGGCCTGCCAGACTGCGGCGAAGTTCAGCGCCTCGTGGAAGTCGCCCTCGCTGGTGCCGCCGTCACCCACCAGGGCGAGCGCGACCACGTCGTCGCCCCGGAGGCGTGCGGCGTGCGCGAGGCCCACGGCGTGCGGAAGCTGGGTGGCGAGGGGCGTGCACAGGGGCGCGACCCGGTGCTCGTGCGGGTCGTAGCCGGTGTGCCAGTCGCCGCGCAGCAGCGTGAGCGCCTGCACGGGGTCGAGGCCGCGGGCGACGGCGGCGAGCGTGTCGCGGTAGCTCGGGAAGAGCCAGTCGCGCTCTTCGAGGACGAGCGCGGCGGCGACCTCGCAGGCCTCCTGGCCCGTGCTGGAGGGGTAGACGGCGAGCCTGCCCTGCTTGGTCAGGGCCGTGGCCTGCGTGTTGTAGCGACGGCCGCGCACCAGCTCCGCGTAGAGCCGGCGCAGCAGCGCGGGGTCCGCGTCGGCCACCGCTTCGGTGCCGAGCACGCGGTACGGCCGCGCGTCGGGCAGCAGCGGCGCCGGATCCGTGCGGGGCTGCCAGGCGGGCGGTGGTGTCGGGCGGTACGCGCCCCGCTGCTCCATGACCGTCATACGGCACCTCCTCGTGGGAGTGGCTCGGGGACACGGCACGGCTGTGACGCGTCTCACCTACCGATTGTTCGGTCGTTGGCGCATTTTGGCTACAGGCACCCTCAGGCTGTGGACAAACGGTTCTGCGCAGCCTGGAATGAACGCAGTACGTCCACGGCAGGGAGGCGGGGGCACATGGCGTCTGAACAAATGGCCGAACCGCCGGAGCACGGCCCGGCCCTGCCGCCCCCTCGACCGCTGGACGCCATAGATCAGGACATCCTGCGCATGCTGCAGGCCGACGGCCGCGCCTCGATACGGTCCGTCGCCGAACGCGTCCACGTCTCCCGCGCCAACGCCTACGCCCGCATCAACCGCCTCATCGAGGACGGCGTGATCCGCGGCTTCGGGGCGCGCGTGAACCACGAGCGCGCCGGAAAGGGCACCTCCGCCTACATCACCCTCAAGATCGTGCAGAACTCCTGGCGCACGGTCCGTGAACAACTTCGCCAGCTGTCCGGCGCCGCCCACATCGCGCTGGTGGGCGGCGACTACGACGTCCTGCTCCTGGTGCACACCTCGGACAACCGGGCCCTGCGCGAGGTCGTCCTCACCAAGCTCCAGGCCATCCCGGAGGTGCTCAGCACCCGGACCCTGCTGGTCTTCGAGGAGGAGGACGTGGAACCGGAGGAGTGACCGGCGAGGAGACCACAGCCCCCGATAATCGATCAGTCCTGGGCGCGCAGACCCGCGAAGACCAGCTGCGCCACCGCGTCGGACACTTCGCGCTCGCCCATGCCCCGTCCGTCCGGCCGGTACCACTCCACGATCGAGTTGATCATCCCGAAGACCAGCCGGGTCGCGAGCCGCACCTCCACGTCCCCCCGTACGTCCCCGTCGGCCGCCGCGGCCTTCAGCAGCTCGGCGACCTGATGGTCGAAGTCCCGGCGCCGCTCCAGGGCCCAGCGCTCTGTGCCGGTGTTGCCCCGCACCCGCAGCAGCAGCGTCACATACGGCAGTTCGGCGATGAGGACCTCCACCATGCGCCGGACGACGTGCTCCAGCCGCTCCACCGCACGTCCCGCGCGCGCGGGTTCCTCGTCGAGGATCCCGAAGAGCCCGTCCAGCGCCCGGCTGACGGCCCGCCGCAGCAGCTCCTCCTTGCCCGTGACGTGGTGGTATATCGACGACTTCGAGATACCGGCCGCCTTGGAGAGGTGCTCCATGGACGTGCCGTCGTAGCCGCGCTCGTTGAAGACCCGGACGGCGACGGAGAGCAGTGTCTGCGGGGTGTACGTGTCCCGTTTGGCGGTGGTCATGAGGAGGTGCCCTCCCGCTTGTCGGAGGCGTAGGCGTGGCGGTACAGCGCGAGGGACGGCGCGTAGCGCCCGGAGGGGTCGCGTAGGTGCAGGTCGTCCAGGAGGGCGTACGCCCAGTTGCGGCCGAGCCTGCGGCTCCATTCGAAGGGCCCGAGCGGGTAGTTGACCCCCAGGCGCATCGCCGTGTCGATGTCCTCCTCGGTGGCCACGCCCTTGGCGACGGCGTCGTGCGCGAGGTCGACGATCCGGGCCACCGTACGGGCGACGATCATTCCGGGGGCGTCCCCGATGACGCTGACGTCCTTGCCGAGCGCCTGGAACAGCCCGGTGGCCTCGGCGAGGGTCTGCGGGGAGGTGTCCTGGGAGGCGGACAGGGCCACGCGGGTGGCCTGGCGGTAGTCGAACGCCAGGTCGAAGTAGACGACGTCCCGGAACTCCACGGAGGTCTGCCCGTCGGCGAGGGCCAGCTGCCCGCCGCTCGGCAGGACGAGCCGGGTGCCGTGGTCCTCGTCGTCCTCGCGGACCGGGATGCCCGCCTCGCGGATCAGGGTGAGCAGTTCGGAGGCGGGGCCCAGGTCGCCCTCGGTGACGACGTACGCGGGCGCCTGGGCCCGTTCGGCGGTGTGCGGTTCGGGACGCTCGGCGTCGTCGCCGTAGCCGTACCAGCCCCGCCCCGCCTTGCGACCGAGCCGGCCGGACTCGACGAGCCGCCGCTGGGCCAGCGAGGGCGTGAACCGCACGTCCTGGAAGAAGGCCTGCCACACGGAGTGGGTGACGGACTCGTTGACGTCCTGCCCGATGAGGTCGGTCAGCTCGAACGCGCCCATCCTGAAGCCACCGCACTCCCGCAGGATCGCGTCGAGGGTGGCCGGGTCGGCGGCCTGCGCCTCGTGCACCGCGAAGGCCTCGGCGTAGAACGGCCGTGCGATGCGGTTGACGATGAAGCCGGGGGTGTCGGCGCACGCGACCGGTGTCTTGCCCCAGGCGCGGGCCGTCTCGTACGCGCGTGTGGCCGACGTGACGTCGGTGGCGAACCCGGAGACGACCTCGACGAGGGGCAGCAGCGGCGCGGGGTTGAAGAAGTGCAGGCCCACGAAGCGGCCCGGGTGGCGCAGGGCGCCCCCGATGGCCGTGACCGACAGGGAGGAGGTGTTGGTCGCGAGCAGGCAGTGCTCGCCGACGACGTCCTCCAGCGCGCGGAACAGCTCCTGTTTGACGTCCAGCCGCTCCAGGACCGCCTCGACGACGAGGGCGCAGTCCGCGAGGTCGGACAGGCTCTCCGCGGCGTGCAGCCGGGCGCGCGCGGCGTCCCGGTCGGCGCCGGCCAGACGGTCCTTCGCAACGAGCCGGTCGAGCCGGGCCCCGATCGCCTCCGCCGCTTCCCGGGCGCGGCCCGGGGCGACGTCGAACAACCGTACGGGGTGGCCCGCGACCAGCGCGACCTGGGCGATGCCCTGGCCCATGGTGCCGGTGCCGACGACGGCCACGGGGCTGCTGAGGTCGAGTGCTGTCATGTGCGCGATCCTCCCGCACGGGGTTGTCCACAGATGCGGCGGACCCCCTTGTCCCGACCGATCGTTCGGTTACTCTAACTCTGTCCGGCCACCCGTCGCCCACCACCGCCCTGAACGAGGCGCTTCGCGCCACACCCCCTGATTCTGTCCTGCCCAGGTCAGGGCCCACAAACGAGTCCTGACGTGAGGAGTTGGTCACGCATGGCCGCCGAACTGTCCGCGCACACCCTGCTCGCCAAGCACCGGTCCACTCTCGACCAGGCGCTGGAAGCGATCCGCACGCGCGCGTACTGGTCGCCCCACCCCGAGCACCCCAAGGCGTACGGCGAGAACGGCAGCCTGGGCATGGCCGAGGGCAAGGCCGCCTTCGACGCCCTCCTCTGCACCCGCCTCGACCTCGGCCAGCCCGGCACCGACGACTGGGTGGGCGGCGAGATCTCGCCGTACGGCCTCGAACTGGGCATCACCTACCCGCACGCCGACATCGACACGCTGCTGCCCGCCATGAGAGCCGGGCAGCGCGCGTGGCGCGACGCGGGCGCTCAGGCGCGCGCGGCGGTGTGCCTGGAGATCCTCAGGCGGATCAGTGACCGCACCCACGAGTTCGCCCACGCGGTCATGCACACCTCCGGCCAGGCCTTCATGATGGCCTTCCAGGCCGGCGGCCCGCACGCCCAGGACCGAGGCCTGGAGGCGGTCGCGTACGCGTACGCCGAGCAGATCCGCACCCCCGACAACGCCGAATGGACCAAGCCCCAGGGCAAGCGCGACCCACTCGCCCTCACGAAGCGGTTCAAGCCGGTCCCGCGCGGCATCGCCCTCGTCATCGGCTGCAACACCTTCCCGACATGGAACGGCTACCCGGGCCTGTTCGCCTCCCTCGCCACCGGCAACGCGGTCCTCGTCAAGCCCCACCCGCGCGCGGTGCTGCCCCTCGCCCTCACCGTCCAGGTCGCCCGCGAGGTCCTCACCGAGACCGGCTTCGACCCCGACCTGGTCGCGCTGGCCGCCGAACGCCCCGGCGAGGGCATCGCCAAGGACCTGGCCACCCGCCCCGAGATCCGCATCATCGACTACACCGGGTCGACGTCCTTCGGCGACTGGCTGGAGGCCAACGCCCGCCAGGCGGCGGTCTACACGGAGAAGGCCGGCGTCAACACGGTCCTCGTCGACTCCACCGACGACTACAAGGGCATGCTCGCCAACCTGGCCTTCTCCCTGTCCCTGTACAGCGGCCAGATGTGCACCACCCCGCAGAACCTCCTCATCCCCCGCGGCGGCATCACCACCGACGAGGGCCCCAAATCCTACGACGAGGTCGTCGCCGACCTCGCCAAGTCGGTCGACGGCCTGCTGGGCGACGACGTGCGCGCGAACGCCCTGCTCGGTGCGATCGTGAACCCCGACGTCAAGGCCCGCCTCGAAACCGCCGCGTCACTCGGCGAGGTCGCCCTCCCCTCAAGGGAGGTCAGCAACCCCGAGTTCCCGGACGCGGTCGTCCGTACGCCGGTGATCGTGAAGCTCGACGGCGCGCGGAAGCACTGGGAGCGCGGCGACGAGGAGGCCGCGTACATGAGCGAGTGCTTCGGACCGGTGTCGTTCGCCGTCGCCGTCGACTCGACCACGGACGCGGTGGAGTTGCTGCGCCGGACCATCCGCGACAAGGGAGCGATGACCGTCGGCGCGTACACGACCGCCGGCGAGGTGGCGGACGCGGTCGAGGAGGCCTGCCTGGAGGAGTGCGCGCAGTTGTCGCTGAACCTCACGGGTGGGGTGTATGTGAACCAGACCGCGGCGTTCTCGGACTTCCACGGGTCCGGTGGGAATCCGGCGGCGAACGCGGCTCTGTGCGACGGGGCGTTCGTGGCCAACCGGTTCCGGGTGGTGGAGGTTCGGCACGAAGCGCACCGCTAGAAGACCAGGCGACCGCTGCGGTCGGCGGCTGCGGCGGCTGCGGGCCTTCCCTGGCTGGTCGCCGGTGCCCCGCGCCCTCACGAGGGGCGCTCCGGCCAGGCCGTCTCAGAAGGAGCCGACGCTCCAGTGGTACAGCGTCATCGCCACGCTTGTCGCCAGGTTGTAGCTGGACACCTGGGGGCGCATCGGCAGGGACAGCAAGTGGTCGGCGCGGGAGCGCAGTTCGGCGGAGAGGCCGCTGCGTTCCGAGCCGAAGGCTAGGACGGCGTCGTCCGGCAGCCTCAGTCCCCGGATGTCGTCGCCCTCGGGGTCGAGCGCGAAGAGCGGGCCCGGCGGCAGCTCCGCCACCTCCAGGCGCTCCACGGCGGTCGCGAAGTGCAGGCCCGCCCCGCCGCGTACGACGGTGGGGTGCCAGGGGTCCAGGGTGCCGGTGGTGACCACCCCGGTAGCGCCGAAACCGGCGGCCAGCCGGATCACGGCCCCCGCGTTGCCCAGATTGCGCGGGTTGTCGAGGACCACGACGGGCGCGGTGCGCGGGGTGCGGGCGAGGGCCGCCAGATTGGCCGTGCGCGAGGGGCGTACGGCCAGGGCGGCCACGGCGGTGGGGTGCGGGCGCGGCACGAGGGCGCGGTACGTCTCCTCCGGGACCTCCTGGAGGAGACGCCCGAGCCGGTCGCGTACGTCCGGGGCCAGGTCGTCGGCGAGGACGAGCGCCGCCGGGCGATCCGCGGTGACGGCCACCGGGACCTCGGCGCCGAAGCGCACGGCGTGCTTGAGGGCGTGGAAACCGTCGAGCAGGACGGAGGCGTCGGCGAGGCGACGCCAGGTCCGGAGGGGATCGTCCACCGGGCGGTCGTCCGGTCCGATCGGCGGGCGGTCCGGTCCGGTCAGCCGGAGGCCCGCCGGTCCATCCACTGGTGCGGTCACCGGATCGTTCATGCAGTGAAGCCTACGTGCGCCTGCTCGCTCGCCTCCGGCTCCTTCGGCAGCGGTGGCCGCCGCTGTTCACGCGGCCCCGGCAGCGTACGGCCACGCCCCGGCGGTACGCGCCGCACAACACGGTCACGCGCGCGTGCCACGAGGCCGCCCAGATGCTTCAGGAAGGTCGTCGGAAGGAAGACGGCGTCGGCGGCGATCATCGCGAGCGAGAAGAACGGCAGGCCCAGCACGACGGCGATCACGGCGTGCTCGGTCATCATGACCGCCAGCAGAACGTTCTTGACGCGCCGGTTGAAGAGCGTGAACGGGAAGGCGACCTGCACGATCACCGTCCCGTACGTCATCAGCATCACCATCGTGCCGCTCGACGACATGAGATCGGAGAGTGCGGCCCAGGGCGAGAAGTAGTCCAGGTGGAGCGGGTAGTACGCGGCGGTGCCGTCCTGCCAGCGCGACCCCTGGATCTTGTACCAGCCGGCGGCGGCGTAGATCAGACACGCCTCGGCCATGATCACGACCAGTGCGGCGTTGTGCGCGAGATTGCCGACGATGTCGAGCAGCACGCGGGGCTTGACGTTCGACTCGATGCGGCCCGCGGCCCACCACAGGGCGTGCACCACCCACAGGCCCCAGAAAAAGGTCAGCCAGCCGCCCGGAACCAGCTCACCGCCCGGAATCAGACCGCCGAAGGTCGCCACCAGCAGCGCGAACCCGAGCACGCACCACAGCAGGGGACCGCTCCGGTCCTCCGGTGCGCTGCCGTCCCGCGCACGGCGCTCGCGCGTGCGCCCTGCGCGCCGCGCGTCCAGCGACCAGACCTGGGCGCAGCGGACGAACACGAGATAGATCGCCATGAGGTGGATGACGTTGTCGCCGCCGTCGCCCATGAAGACGCTGCGGTTCTGCAGGGAGAGGACGCCCACCATGAAGAGCACGCTCATGGCGCGGGTGCGCCAGCCGATGAGCAGCAGCAGGCTCGACAGCACGGCGACGGCATAGACGATCTCGAACCACACCACGCTGTCGGACCACATCAGCACCGTGAAGGCGTCGTTGGCGGCGATCAGCTGCTGGGCCAACTCCCAGCTCCAGGGCCCGTCGGGACCGTACAACTCACGCCGGTGCGGGAACTCGCGCAACAGGAACAACAGCCAGGTCGCGGAGAAACCGATACGGATGACCGCACTCTGGTACGGGCCCAGCGCGCGATCGGTGACACGGGTGATCCCGCTGCCTATCGCGGCGGCGAGACGCGCCATCGGCGTGACCGGCTTGACCGGGCCGACCGGGTGGTTGGCCGGGCCAACAGGGTTGCTCGGGCTCATGGCGCTCATTCGGCGCTCGCCTCCGTCCGACCGGTGGCGGTCCGGCCGGCGCCACCCGCGTTGACGGCGGCGTCCGTCCGGTCCTTGTCGGTCACCGACCACCAGGCCAGCTCACGGACGACAGGCTTGTCGGACACCTTTTCCTCGCTCCAGTCGGGCGGCGGCACGTTGGTGGTACGGGACCGCAGCTGGATCCGCTTGATCACACCGCCGGAACCAGCGGCCCGCTCGCGGTCGAGCCGCATCACCACGATGCGGCGCACGTAGCGCTCGGCCAGGTCACCGCGCGAGGTCGTGGCGCGGCTCTCGTCGTCATGCGTGGCGAGATAGAAGTCCCAGGCCCGGCGCAGCTCGTTCTGCTGGGCGTGGCTCGGCACCGGATTGCGGTCGATCGCGGCGCCGTCCAGCGCCGACAGGTCGTACCAGCCGGTCTCGCGCACCTCACCGCCCGCCGTGCGGACCTCGGCGCGCGCCTGTACGGAGATGTTCTGCTGCAAGGGGTTCGGGGCGAACAGCTTCCAGTTCTGTTCGAACTCCGGGTACACCCACTCGTCCACCGCCCGGCCATGCTGTTTCGTCAGCGTGTTCGAGGGCGCGATATGCAGAAACACCAGCCCGAGATGCGTACAGGCCGCCACCGCCACGAACGCGAGCACCAACGCCACGGCGATCTGGTAGGGGAGGGTGAGCGCGGCGATACCCGAGGCAGGCCCCCGCTCACCGGGGGCCTGGCTGACGGAACCCGCGTCGGCGGGAGTCCGGCCGACAGCAGCCTGGCTTCTGGAAGCCTCGCCGACACGGCCTGCGGAGGCGGAGTCCTCGGGTCCGTCCGGTCCACGCCGGGCGTTCGAGACCTCGTCGTTCGCGTCCATTCCGCCCCGCTCCCCGATTCCCACTGTCCGGTCGCAATCCCCACCGGAACTTAGTCAGCCGCGTCCCTCCGGCACAGCCCCGGCGGCCCGCAGCAGTCACATCGTCACACCGCACACACGGCACCCACGAGGTTATCCACAGCGGGGGACACCTTACGGCGCCGTGGTCCACCATTGAGTCGGGCCGATCGACCACACCGATCGATCGGTCCACCGATGGGCGCGGCCAGGGCACGGGCGAAGGGCTGGGGCTGGAAGTGGGGGGCTCGGGGCCGGGGGGGTGGGGGCTGGGGGGTGGGGGGGCGGGCCCAGTCAGCGCCATTCCCTTCTTCTAGAACCTGTTCTATCTTGACGCCCCGTCACCGGCGACACAGAAGGGCAGGCACCGTGGACTTCACCTTCACCGAAGAGCAGCAGGCGGCGGCCGAGGCGGCGAGGGCGGTGTTCGCCGGGGTCGTGCCGGACGGGGTGCCGAGCCCGTCGCTCGTGCCGGGGGCCGTGGCCGACGACTTCGACCGCGTGCTGTGGGCGAAGCTCGCCGACGCGGACCTGCTCAGCCTGCCGCTGGACCCCGTGTACGGCGGTTCGGGGCTCGATGCGATCGCCCTGTGCCTGGTCCTGCGCGAGTCGGCGAGGGTGCTGGCCAGGGTGCCGTTGCTGGAGAGCAGTGCGGCGGCGGTGACCGTACAGGCGCACGGGAGCGAGGAGGTGAAGGCGGACCTGCTCGCTCGGGTCGGCCGGGGCGAGGTCGTCCTGACCGTCGCCGCGCACGGCCGCACCGGGCACGATCCGGCCGAACTCGCCGTGACCGCACGGCGGGAGGCTGACGGCGGCTGGGTACTGGACGGTGTGCAGACGGCGGTGCCGTGGGCCTACAACGCGGACTTCGTCGTCGTCCCCGCGACGGTCGCACCGGAGTCGGTCGCCCCCGGTGGGTCCGCCGGCGGATCCGAGCACGGCGCGGCCCCGGTCGCCGAGGGCCGGGTCGTGCTCGCGCTCGTTGCCCGCGTGCATGAGGCAGTGGCGCTCGCCGAGCAGATCTCCACCGCCGGTGAACGGCTGGCCGAACTGCGGCTGGAGTCGGCGCGGATCGCCGGGCGGGACGTCATCGACGCGGAGGGGGCGTGGGAGCGGCTGAGGGAGTTGCTGGCCACCGGGACGTGCGCGCTGGCGCTCGGGCTGGGGGAGCGTGTACTCGGCATGACCGGCGAGTACGCCGGCAAGCGGGAACAGTTCGGGTTTCCGATCGCCTCCTTCCAGGCCGTCGCCGTGCAGGCCGCCGACCGCTTTATCGACCTGCGCGCGATGGAGGCGACGCTGTGGCAGGCAGCCTGGCGGATCACCTCGGGGGCGGGGGGCGCGCTGCCCGCGGCCGGGGATGTCGCCGTGGCCAAGATCTGGGCGTCGGAGGGTGTGCGACGGGTCGTGCAGACGGCGCAGCATCTGCACGGGGGCTTCGGCGCCGACGTCGACTACCCCCTGCACCGCTATCACGCCTGGGCCAAGCACCTCGAACTGTCACTCGGCCCCGCAGCGGCGCATGAGGAGGCGCTGGGCGACCTGTTGGCGGCCCACCCCCTGGGCTGAGCGCCGCGCACGCCGACAACAGGGGCGCGCCAGGCCCACCTACGCGCCCCGCTCCGCTGCCCTGCCCGTACCCGTCGGGCCGTTCTAGAGAACGACCCCCGTCCCGCCCTTGTCGTCGACCACCGGGCGGCCGGAGGCTGCCCAGACCTGCATGCCGCCGTGCACGTTCACGGCGTCGATGCCCTGCTGGACGAGATACATGGCGACCTGCGCCGAACGTCCGCCCGAGCGGCAGATCACATGGACCCTGCCGTCCTGCGGGGCCGCCTCGGTGAACTCGCCGTAGCGCGCGACGAACTCACTGATGGGGATGTGCAGCGCCCCTTCGGCGTGACCCGCCCGCCACTCGTCGTCCTCGCGGACGTCCAGCAGGAAGTCGTCGTCCTTGAGGCCTGTGACCTCGACCGTGGGCACACCAGCTCCGAAATGCATGCGTACGACGCTACCGGACCGGTCGGCCGACGGGCCGAGCCCAGCGCCCGGCGGGCGAGGGCAGGCCAGGGCTACCCGTCCTGGCCGAGAAGCCCGGCCAGCTCCGCCTCCCGCTGGGAGACCTCCGCCAGCAGCTGATCGGCGATCTCGTCAAGAAGACGGTCGGGGTCGTCCGGGGCGAGACGGAGCATGGAGCCGATGGCACCCTCCTCCAGTTCACGGGCGACGAGGGCGAGGAGTTCCTTGCGCTGAGCGAGCCATTCGAGGCGGGCGTACAACTCCTCGGCGCGGCTCGGCCTGCGCTCCTCCGGTACGGGCCCCGCGGCCCACTCCTCGGACAGCTCGCGCAGCAGCACCTCGTCACCGCGGCCGTACGCGGAGTTCACCCGCGAGATGAACTCGTCCCGCCGCTCCCGCTCCTTGTCGTCACGCGCCAGGTCGGGGTGGGCCTTGCGGACCAGCTCGCGGTACAGCCTGCGGGCCTCGTCGCTCGGACGCACCCGCTCCGGGGGCCGTACGGGTTGGTCGGTGAGCATGGCGGCGGCCTCGGGGAACAGGCCTTCCGAGTCCATCCAGCCGTGGAACAGCTCCTCCACCCCCGGCATGGGCATGACCCGGGCCCGCGCCTCCTGGGCCTTGCGCACATCCTCGGGGTCGCCGGTGCGCGCGGCCTTCGCCTCGGCGATCTGGGCGTCCAGCTCGTCGAGCCGCGCGTACATGGGGCCGAGCTTCTGGTGGTGCAGCCGGGAGAAGTTCTCCACCTCGACCCGGAAGGTCTCCACGGCGATCTCGTACTCGATCAGCGCCTGCTCGGCCGCCCCCACGGCCCGCTCCAGCCGCTCCTCGGGCCGCCCCGGGCCCGTGCCTTCAGCGGACGCCTCGTTCCCGGCAGCCGCCTGCCCCTCAGCATCTGCTTCACGCTTGGCGGACGCCATGCCTTCGGCGGGCTCCGCGCCCCCACGGGGCGCTGCGGGCTCCACGGGCTCGGCGGGGCGCTCGGACGGTGTCTGCTCGGCTTCCGGGGTCGTCACCCGGCCCAGCCTAGGCCACGGCTCCGAGCCCTACCGAAGACCACCGGGGACCTGGGACGTGGGGATCACCGCGTCCCGTCCGGCCGCACCGTCGACGCATCCGAACCCACCTCGTCCGTATCCGGGGCCCCTGGTCCCTCCAGACCCCACCGACCTGGGCACCCCCGTCGGTCCCGCCCTCGAACCGCGATCCCGCTCCCTGAGAGCGCCGCTCTCCTCGGCGCCCGATCTCCGCCGGCCTCAGCATTCCTCACCGCTCCTCAAACCCCCATCTCCGCCACGATCCGCCCCGCTCGTAGAGCCGTCACCAGATCCGCGTGGTCCGCTTCCGTGCGGTCCGCGTAGGTCGCGGCGAACGTGGCTATCGCCTCGTCGAGTTCGTCGTTCTTGCCGCAGTAGCCGGAGATGAGACGGGGGTCGGCGCTGTGGGCGTGGGCGCGGGCGAGCAGGGCGCCGGTCATGCGGCCGTAGTCGTCGATCTGGTCGGCGGCCAGGGCCGCCGGGTCGACGCTGCCCTTGCGGTTGCGGAACTGCCGTACCTGGAAGGGGAATCCGTCGACCGTGGTCCACCCCAGCAAGATGTCGCTGACGACCTGCATGCGCTTTTGCCCGAGGACCACGCGGCGGCCCTCGTGTTCCACCTCCGGCACCTCGAAACCGGCGGTCGCGAGATGCGGTACGAGCGCCGAGGGACGGGCCTCCTTCACCTGGAGGACGAGCGGTTCGCCGCGGTGGTCCAGGAGCAGGACGACGTACGAGCGGGTGCCCACGCTGCCGGTGCCGACCACGCGGAACGCCACGTCGTGCACGGCGTACCGGGCGAGCAGCGGGTGGCGGTCCTCGGAGAGCGTCGTGAGGTACTGCGCGAGGGAGGTGGCCACCGCCGCGGCCTCCTCGTCGTCCACCCGGCGCAGCACGGGCGGAGCGTCCACGAAACGACGGCCGCCGCCCTCCACCGGCTCGGTCGCCTTGGCCGCGAAACGGCCGCTCGTGTTGGCGCGTGCCTTCTCCGCGACCCGTTCCAGCGTGCCGAGCAGGTCGTGGGCGTCGGTGTGGGAGACCAGTTCCTCGTCCGCGATGGCGTTCCACGCGTCGTTTGCCGGGAGCTTGGCGAGAAGCCGCATCGTGCGGCGGTAGGCGCCCGTCGCGTCGTAGGCCGCCTTGCGGCAGGTGTCCTCGTCCGCGCCCGCCTCGCGGCCGGCGAGGATCAGTGAGGCGGCGAGGCGCTTGAGGTCCCACTCCCAGGGGCCGTGGACGGTCTCGTCGAAGTCGTTGAGGTCGATGACGAGGCCGCCGCGCGCGTCCCCGTACAGGCCGAAGTTGGCCGCGTGGGCGTCGCCGCAGATCTGGGTGCCGATACCGGTCATGGGTGTGCGCGCGAGGTCGTGGGCCATCAGGCCGGCCGACCCCCGCAGGAACGCGAAGGGAGTGGCCGCCATCCTGCCGACCCGTATCGGCGTGAGTCCGGGGATCCGGCCGCGGTTGGACTCCTGCACCGCCGACACCGCGTCCGGCCGGTCGGTGGTGAGCACCAGGTCCGCGTGCGCGCCGCGGGGCACTCGCGCGCGCAGTGCCTTGCCCTCGTCCTTGGGCGACCCCTGCGAGGGCCACCGGGCGAAGCCCCGCACCCCCGGCATGCGCGCGCCGGCGGGCCGTTGCCCCGGCGACCGCGCCCCGGCCTCCCGGGATTCAACCGACTCCGCTTCGGCCAGCGGCTCCGTCGTCGTACCGGCCTCGGTCACTGCGACCGCCTCCCCCGTACCCGTCCTCGCACGAACATCAACTCGTGACGACGGTACAGCCGGTGGCCGAAACGCGTCAGACCCTGTGGAAAACTCGGCGCCGACCCGGTCCACGCCTGTGGATAACGGCCCGCACGCGGCCGAGCCGCCCCCTCGGCCGGGCTACTCGGGTGCCGTGCCCCCACAGGGCCGGCTCCGCGGCGGCAGATGGACCTCGGCCCAGTCCTTGAGTCCGTCGGAAACGCGCAGCCGCGTAGTCCCTCCAGAACGCGCGGGGCGGCTGCCCCCACCGAGGGAGCAGCCGCCCGTGACGTGGCGACCGTCAGGCCGCGTACGTCGCGTTCTGCGCGGTGGTCACCACCTTCTGCCCGTCGGCCTGGCTCAGCAGCCCGGCCGAGACCCAGGAGCCGACGGTCGACTGCACGCGCGTCACCAGCGCGCCCTTGTCGGCGAACGGCGCCCCGGCCCAGATCTCGTCGAGCAGGGTCGTGCCGTCGGACTTCGCCGGATTGGCGACGCCCGAGTCGGTGCCGCCGAAGACGACCTTCGGTTCGGAGCGCCTGACGTAGGCGTGGGTCGGGTCCTCGCTCCCTTCGTAGAAGGGAGCGAATTCGGTGCCGTTCAGCGTGTAGTGCAGCGGCTTCCCGCTCACCGGGGTGAGGGAGGGCAGCAGGTCGCCGGAGAGCCCGGCGTTGCGGTACAGCCCCACCGACAGGTAGCTGGTACTGCTGTTCCTGCCGACCAGGTTGACCGGCCCGTAGAACAGGGTCTGGAGCGAGGGGTCGTCGAGAGCCTTCTCCACCCGCATCCGGAACGGGATCGTCACGCGGACGACGTCCCCGCTGCGCCAGGTGCGGGAGGGGATCGTGAAGTAGCTCCCCGCGGCCGGAGTACCGCTCACCGCACTGCCGTTGACGGTCACCCGGAAGCCCGAGGTCGCCCAGGACGGCACCCGCAGCCGCAGCTCGAAGGCCGCGCTGCCGCCCCCGACGGTGATCGTGGAACCCTGTTCACGGGGGTAGTCGGTGCGCTGGGTGACCGTCACCCCCTTCGCGGACCAGTTCAGCGTGGCGGCGCTGTACAGGTTCACGTACAGCGCGCTGCCGTCCGCCTTGGTGAAGTACACCGAGTCCTGGTACTTGGTGGCGCTCTCCATGCCGGTGCCTTCGCAGCAGGTGGTGCCCTGCTTGGGGGTGTAGTCACGCACGTGACCGGGCTTCAGCCCGATGAAGTATGTGACTAGTGGCTTCTCCGCGTCGGCCTTGTCCTGCTTGGAGCCGAGGACCTGGTTGAGCAGGGCCCGCTCGTAGTACTCCATGTACTTGGGGTCCTGGTCGTGGAAGAACAGCATGCGGCTCAGCTTGAGCATGTTGTACGCGCAGCAGGTCTCGGCGTTGGTGTCGCTGATGGTGCCCGCGATGACGCCACGGGCCCTCCAGAACTCGACCGTGCTCGTGCCGCCGATGCCGTACATGCGGTTCGGTACGACCATGCCCCAGAAGTTCTTCGCGGCGGTGAGGTAGCGGGTCTCGCCGGTCGCGTCGTACAGCCTGACGTAGCCGGTCATGATCGGGATGTGCTGGTTGGCGTGGAGGCCGTCCAGGATGTCGGTGTTGGCGGCGCAGGCGTCGATGAGCCGGTCGAGGTCGAACAGCTTCGCCAGCGCGAGGTGGTCGGCCTTACGGGTGATTGAGTGCAGGTCGACGATCGTCTCCACGATGCCGCCGAACTCGCCGCTGGAGAAGATGCCCCACATCCGCTGCAGCGTGGAGTCGGGCAGCTTGGACAGCCGGGAGTACATCCAGTCGCACATGCCGGACGCGAGGTCGAGCGCCCGGGCGTCGTCGGTGGCGAGATACGCGTCCAGCAGGCCCTTGAGGATCTTGTGCGCGGTGTAGTAGGGCGCCCAGACCTTGGTGTAGTCGGCGCTGGTTCTCGACTCCAGGTCGATGAACTGCGTCTCCGGGTACGCCGCCAGGAAGCCGGGGTGGCTGGGCCCGCCCCAGGTGCGGCGCAGGGTGGCGGTCAGGCCGCGCCCGGAGGCGTCGGCGAACGTGCCGCCGGTGGTGGCGAAGAAGTAGTACGACGCGAGGTCGCCGAGCCCCGCGGCGGACCTCTTGGCCTCGTTGGTCTGCAGCGAGGTGATCTCGGCCGCGGTCAGGGCCCGCGACCAGACGTTGAACTCGTCGAAGGCGCCCGCGAACACCGGGTCGCCGGAGAAGTTCGAGCGGCCCAGCCAGTTGTTCGTCAGGGTGCCCAGAACGGACGGGTTGAGCGTCATCGAGGTGTTCCGGGCGACGGCGGTGCCGTTGACGTAGAGGGTGCCGGTGGTGCCGCTGATCGTGACCGCCAGGTGGCTCCACTGGTTCAGCGGCAGCGCGGCGGTGCCGTTGAGGCCCTGCTCCCCGCCCGGACCGCCGGTGGTGATGGCGAAGCGCGGTACGCCGCTCCCGTTGCGGGAGGCCAGGTACATGTACCGGCTGGTGTTGTTGCCGAAGTCGAAGACCCGCTGCCAGTTGGCGTTGTGGGTGGGCTTCACCCAGACCGACAGAGTGATCGCCGGGGCACCGCCGAGCACGGCGGCCGGCAGGTCGATGTACTGGTACGAGCCCCGGACGTTCTCGTGCGCGCCGCCCCACTTCCCGGTGACGGCGAGCATACGCGGATCGTCGCGCAGCGCCTCACGCACCTCAAAGAGCGCATCCACCATGGTCCGGATCTTGTCTGCGTACACCTGGTCCCCGGTGCTCGCGTACGCCTGCGACAGCATGGTCAGGAAGTGGCCGGTGTAGTGGCCGCGCAGGTTGCCGTTGGCCTCGCCGTCCAGCCCCTCCCAGCCGCCGGGCGCGACGGCGCCGCGGGTGGAGAGCCCGGCGTTGGCGCGGAAGACCTGGAGCAGCCGGTTCACGTCGTAGCCGCGGCCGTGGTCGAGCATCAGTTGCCGTTTGTCGGCGAAGAGACCCTGGCCGAGGGTCACGTCCTTGAGCTCGAACGGCCGCACGGGCCAGGTGGACGGCGTCGGAACGGTGGCGGCGGCCGCACGGCCGCCGCCGACCGCGAAGGAGACTCCAGGTACGGCCGCGGCGAGTATCGCGGACTGGAGAATGAAGCGTCGGGAGAGGGGCGGTGCCATGGGGCGCCTCGTCTCTGGCAGGTGAGAGGGGACGGAAGGTCACAGAGCAAGAGCTTCGTTCGAAATTGCGAACGTTGTGCGAATTCCCGACCAGAAGATAAATACGAGGCAGGCGAGCGTCAACGGTACTGACAGGTTTCATGAGGCCAACGGTGAGACGGGCCACCGCATCACTCCACGAAAACCCCACCACCGGGCATGATCAACTACACCACCGTTTCACGTGAAACATCGCATATACCCGCATCTGCCATATGTCGCGCCCGGAGCGTGCACCACACTGACGCCGCCCCACCCCACAGACCGCGCACACGGGACGGAGCGCGCCCCCACGCCACCGGAAGCCTTGCTGAATCTCCTGAGAGACTCCTCACACTCCGCTTCCCGGCAGTCGGCCCGCCACCCCGTCGGCTGAGCCACCAACCCCCGCCAGCTGGACACACCAATCCCCTAGGCGGCCCAACGTGCAACAAAAAGAAGCGGTCTCATCGTGATCACGATGAGACCGCTTCGCTGTGTGCTTGTGCGCGAGGGGGGAGTTGAACCCCCACGCCCTTGCGGGCACTGGAACCTGAATCCAGCGCGTCTGCCTATTCCGCCACCCGCGCATTGGGTGCGCCCTCGGCCCTCGCTCCTAGCAGTGCTGGGGCCTTCCGACATCGAGAAGATTAGCACGCTGGAGAGGGTGTCTTCACATCCCTTATCGGTGGCCGACCCCACTCCGTGTCACCGCGCCGATCCGGCAGGCACGGACCGATCACACCCCCTCCCCCGACCACGTATCAGTGAGTGCTGGTTCACGTATCAACCTCGTACCGGTCCCGGCCATCTCTCCTGGAGAGGGCCAGGACGCACAGTCGGGTGCGGGACACTGGTCTCGCGCCGCCTCTACCATCCTTGGCAGGAGTTCGGACGGGATAGTTCGAAGAGCACCTCCGGCGGGAATCCGGGAGGGGACTTCAGCGGGCGTCGATACCGGGTGACACCGGTCGACCTGGCCGACGAGGGGAACCAGCCGATTTCCCGGCGCGTGGATACGATCAGTAAGCAGTACCGACGCGGTACGCAGAGCGGTGACGACGGAGGAGGTGCCCCATGGGAGTCCTGAAGAAGTTCGAGCAGCGTCTCGAAGGTCTGGTCAACGGCACCTTCGCCAAGGTGTTCAAGTCCGAGGTCCAGCCCGTGGAGATCGCGGGAGCGCTCCAGCGCGAGTGTGACAACAACGCGACCATCTGGAACCGCGACCGGACGGTAGTCCCCAACGACTTCATCGTGGAGCTGAGCACGCCCGACTTCGAGCGCCTCAGCCCCTACTCCGGCCAGCTCGGCGACGAGCTCGCCGGCATGGTGCGCGACTACGCCAAGCAGCAGCGCTACACCTTCATGGGCGCCATCAAGGTCCATCTGGAGAAGGCCGACGACCTCGACACCGGCCTCTACCGGGTGCGCAGCCGTACGCTCGCCTCCTCCACCGACCAGCAAGCCTCCGCCGGCGCCCCCGCGAGCCCCGCCGCGGGCCGTCCCGGTGGCTACGGCTACCCGCCCACCGCCGCACCCGCGGGCGCCCCGCCCATGCCGGCCACACCGCCGCCCGGTGGGGGCCGCCCCGGCGCCGCCCCGCTCGGCCAGCGCCCGCCCGGCGCTCCGGCGGCCGGCGGACGCACGCGCTACTGGATCGAGATCAACGGCACCCGCCATCAGATCTCCCGCCCCACGCTGGTGCTGGGCCGCAGCACCGAAGCCGACGTGCGGATCGACGACCCCGGCGTCTCCCGCCGGCACTGCGAGATCCGGACCGGAACGCCCTCGACGATCCAGGATCTCGGGTCCACCAACGGCATCGTGGTGGACGGGCAGCACACCACCCGCGCTACGCTCCGCGACGGCTCGCGGATCGTCGTGGGCAGCAGCACCATCATTTACCGGCAAGCCGAAGGGTGAAGCGGGGGCAATGTCAGAGCTGACCCTCACGGTCATGCGGCTGGGTTTCCTGGCCGTACTGTGGCTGTTCGTGATCGTGGCCGTGCAGGTCATCCGCAGCGACCTGTTCGGTACGCGCGTCACCCAGCGGGGGTCGCGCCGGGAGAGCGCGCGGCCTCAGCAACAGGCCGCCCGGCAGGCCGCGCCCCCGCAGCAGCGCGGCCAACAGCCCGCCGCCGGCGGTGGCGGTCGCCGCGGGCGCAACGCCCCGACCAAGCTCGTCGTCAGCGAGGGCACGCTGACGGGTACGACCGTGACGCTGCAGGGGCAGACCATCACGCTGGGCCGCGCGCACGACTCCACGATCGTGCTGGACGACGACTACGCCTCCAGCCGGCACGCCCGGATCTACCCGGACCGCGACGGCCAGTGGATCGTCGAGGACCTGGGGTCCACCAACGGCACGTATCTCGACCGGAACCGACTGACGACTCCCACGCCGATTCCGCTGGGCGCGCCGATCCGCATCGGCAAGACCGTCATCGAGCTGCGGAAGTAGTGCTACATCATGAATGAGCGCGAGCGGAGCGAGCACGCAGCGGCGGCCCCCAGCAAGGGCCCCGGCGCGCTCCCGACCGGAGGGTGGGCACCGTGCGGATGTACCCGGAGCCGACGGGCGAGGTGCGCATGAGTCTGTCACTGCGCTTCGCCGCCGGATCGCACAAAGGAATGATCCGCGAGGGAAACGAGGACTCGGGCTACGCCGGTCCGCGGCTCCTCGCGATCGCCGACGGCATGGGCGGTCAGGCGGCCGGCGAGGTCGCCTCCTCCGAGGTGATCTCCACCCTCGTCACGCTCGACGACGATGTCCCCGGCTCCGACATCCTCACCTCCCTCGGCACCGCCGTGCAGCGCGCCAACGACCAGCTGCGCGCGATGGTCGAGGAGGACCCCCAGCTGGAGGGCATGGGTACCACGCTCACCGCCCTGCTGTGGACCGGCCAGCGGCTCGGCCTCGTGCACGTCGGCGACTCCCGCGCGTACCTCCTCAGGGACGGCGTCCTCACCCAGATCACCCAGGACCACACCTGGGTGCAACGTCTGGTCGACGAGGGCCGCATCACCGAGGAGGAGGCCACCACCCACCCGCAGCGCTCCCTGCTGATGCGCGCGCTGGGCAGCGGCGACCATGTCGAGCCCGACCTCTCCATCCGCGAGGTCCGCGTCGGCGACCGGTACCTGATCTGCTCCGACGGCCTGTCCGGCGTCGTCTCCCACCAGACGATGGAGGAGACCCTCGCCAGCTACCAGGGCCCGCAGGAGACCGTGCAGGAGCTGATCCGGCTCGCGCTGCGCGGCGGGGGGCCGGACAACATCACGGTCATCGTCGCCGACGTCCTCGACCTCGACACCGGAGACACTCTCGCCGGGCAGCTCTCCGACACCCCGGTCGTGGTCGGCGCGGTCGCCGAGAACCAGCTCCACCTGCAGGACAACGGCATCATGCAGACCCCGGCCGGCCGCGCCTCCGGTCTCGGCCGGCGCGGGCAGGGCGGCGGCGAGTTCGGCCCGCCCGGCTCCGGCGAAACCACCGGGTACATGCCGGCGGGCAGCTTCGGTGACTACTCCGACGGCGACTTCGTCAAGCCGCGCAAGAAGCACAGGTGGCTGAAGAGATCCTTCTTCGGCATCCTCGCCCTCGCCGTGATCGGCGGGGGCCTGTACGGCGGTCACCGCTGGACGCAGACGCAGTACTACGTCGGTGCCAACGACGACCACGTGGCGCTGTACCGGGGGATCAGCCAGGACCTGGCCTGGATCTCGCTCTCGAAGGTGGAGAAGGACCACCCCGAGATCGAACTCAAGTACCTGCCCCCGTACCAGCAGAAGCTGGTCGAGGCCACGATCGCCGAAGGCGGTCTGAACGACGCCCGGAAGAAGATCCAGGAGCTGTCCACCCAGGCGTCGGCGTGCAAGAAGAACGCCGAGCGCCGTCAGGCGGAGAGCGACAACTCCCAGACCGGCGCGGGCGAGGCCGGGGGCGTCACGGGAACCACGAGGACCTCCCTCACGTCCAAGGCCACACCGACCCCGACGTCGACACCGTCGACGTCCCCGACCCCGAACCAGACCGCACCCACACCGTCGGCCGGCCCCAGCCTCTCGGAGGAGGAGCAGGAGCTCGTCTCACGGTGCGGTGAGCAGTAGGCAAGCCGCGAGGGGCCCACTCACACGATGAGCAGTACAACCAACACGTCGACGCAGCACACGTCCACGATCGGCGCGATCGGAGCACCGAGCCGTCGCAACACCGAGCTGGGACTGCTGCTTTTCGCCGTCGCGATCCCGGTGTTCGCCTACGTCAACGTGGGACTGGCCATCAGCGACCAGGTACCGGCCGGGCTGCTGAGCTACGGCCTCGGTCTCGGTCTCGTCGCCACCATCGGCCACCTCGTCGTGCGCAAGTTCGCCCCGTACGCGGACCCGCTGATGCTGCCGTTGGCCACCCTGCTGAACGGGCTGGGGCTGGTGGCCATCTGGCGGCTCGACCAGTCGGAGCGGCTTCAGCTGCGTGACGAGTTCTTCCTGGCATCCCCCCGGCAGCTGCTGTACTCGGCGCTGGGCATGGCGCTGTTCGTCGCCGTGCTCGTCTTCCTGAAGGACCACCGCGTCCTGCAGCGCTACACGTACATCTCCATGGCGGCGGCCCTGGTCCTCCTGCTGCTGCCGCTCGTTCCCGGCCTCGGCCTCAATGTCTTCGGCGCGCGGATCTGGATCTCCATCGCCGGGTTCACCATCCAGCCCGGTGAGTTCGCGAAAATCGTGCTCGCCATCTTCTTCGCCGGCTATCTGATGGTGAAGAGAGACGCCCTTGCCCTCGCCAGCCGCCGCTTCATGGGCCTCTACCTGCCGCGTGGCCGCGATCTCGGGCCCATCCTGGTCGTCTGGGTGCTGTCCATCCTCATCCTCGTCTTCGAGACCGACCTCGGTACGTCGCTGCTGTTCTTCGGCATGTTCGTGATCATGCTGTACGTCGCCACCGAGCGGACCAGCTGGATCGTCTTCGGTCTGCTGATGTCCGCCGCCGGCGCCGTCGGAGTGGCCTCGTTCGAGATCCACGTCCAGCAACGCGTCCAGGCCTGGCTCGACCCGATGCGCGAGTACGAGTTGAGCCAGCAGGGCATCGCCGGCCACTCCCAACAGTCCATGGAGGCCCTGTGGGCCTTCGGCTCCGGCGGCACCCTCGGCACCGGCCTCGGTCAGGGCAACTCCGACCTCATCGGCTTCGCCGCCAACTCCGACTTCATCCTCGCCACCTTCGGCGAGGAGCTCGGCCTGGCCGGCGTCATGGCGATCCTGCTGCTCTACGGGCTGATCGTGGAGCGCGGCATCCGCACCGCCCTCGCCGCCCGCGACCCGTTCGGCAAACTGCTGGCGGTCGGCCTGTCCGGCGCCTTCGGCCTCCAGGTCTTCGTCGTCGCCGGCGGCGTCATGGGCCTGATCCCGTTGACCGGTATGACTCTGCCGTTCATGGCATACGGCGGTTCCTCCGTCATCGCCAACTGGGCGCTGATCGGCATCCTCTTGCGCATCAGCGACACCGCACGCCGCCCGGCACCGTCCCCCGCCCCGAACCCCGACGCCGAGATGACTCAGGTGGTCCGACCGTGAACAAGCCCCTGCGCCGGATCGCGATCTTCTGCGGGCTCCTCGTCCTCGCCCTGCTCATCCGCGACAACTGGATCCAGTACGTCCAGGCCGACTCCCTGAAGAGTGACACCAAGAACCGTCGCGTCTCTATCGAGCGCTACGCCACTCCGCGCGGCGACATCATCGTCGACGGCAAGGCCATCACCGGGTCGGTCGCCACGAAGGGCACGGACTACAAGTACAAGCGCACGTGGAAGAACGGCGAGATGTGGGCGCCGGTCACCGGCTACTCCTCCCAGATCGTCGGCGCCTCCCAGCTGGAGAACCTTG
Organism: Streptomyces sp. TG1A-60; assembly: GCF_037201975.1. Classification (NCBI taxonomy): domain Bacteria; kingdom Bacillati; phylum Actinomycetota; class Actinomycetes; order Kitasatosporales; family Streptomycetaceae; genus Streptomyces; species Streptomyces sp. TG1A-60. The sequence continues at coordinate 4,050,112 of NZ_CP147520.1, forward strand.
AGGACGGCATCCTCACCGGCAACGACGACCGGCTGTTCTTCCGGAACACGCTGGACATGATCACCGGGAAGAAGAAGGAGGGCGGCAACGTCGTCACCACCCTCAACGCCGCCGCGCAGAAGGCGGCCTTCGAGGGTCTCGGCGACAAGAAGGGCGCCGTCGCCGCGATCGACCCGAAGACCGGCGCGATCCTGGCGCTGGCCTCCACACCGTCGTACGACCCATCCACTTTCGCAGGTATCAGCAGCAAGGACAGCGAGACCTTCCAGAAGCTGGACAAGGACTCCGACAAGCCGATGCTGAACCGCGCGCTGCGCGAGACCTACCCCCCGGGCTCCACGTTCAAGGTGGTCACGGCCGCCGCGGCGCTGGAGAACGACGCCGTCACGGACATCGACGCCAAGACGGACAGCCCGGACCCGTACCAGCTGCCCGAGTCGACCACCGACCTCACCAACGAGCACGGCGTGTGCAAGAACGCCACGCTCCGCTATGCGCTCGAACAGTCCTGCAACACGGTCTTCGCCAAGCTCTCCGACACCGTCGGCAACGACAAGATGCGTGAGCAGTCCGCGAAGTTCGGCTTCAACGAGGACGAGCTGGACACCCCGGTCCGCGCCGCGGAGAGCGTCTACCCCGAGGACAACCGTCCGCAGAACGCCATGGGCGGCATCGGTCAGGCCTCCAACCGCGCCACCCCCCTGCAGATGGCCATGGTCGCCTCGGCCGTCGCCAACGACGGCGAGCTGATGAAGCCGTACATGGTCGACCAGCTGCGCGCCTCCAGCCTCGACGTCATCGAGACGCACGACCCCGAGCCGCTGTCCCAGGCGGTCTCTCCGGAGAACGCACAGAAGCTGCAGGACATGATGGAGACCGTCGTCAAGACGGGCACCGGCACCAGGGCGCAGATCGACGGCGTCGCCGTCGGCGGCAAGACGGGTACCGCCCAGCACGGCGTGGACAACAGTGAGAAGCCGTACGCCTGGTTCATCTCGTACGCCAAGCTCAGCGACGGCAGCTCGCCGGTTGCCGTGGCCGTGGTCGTCGAGGACGGTGCGGCCGAGCGCGGTGACATCTCCGGTGGTGGTCTCGCCGCCCCGATCGCGAAGAGCGTGATGCAGGCAGTGATCGACAGCAAGAAGTGACACCGCTCACGTCACCTCCACATCGGTGCACGTTGCGATACCGGTCCTGTATCGGGTGACGCGGTTGGCCAGGTCACAGAAGGCGAGCCGGGTACCGTATGCCCGGAGCACAGCCGCCGGACCACACATGGGTGCGGTCGGGACCGACGGAGAGGGCTGGTAGGAAGCTATGGAAGAGCCGCGTCGCCTCGGCGGCCGGTACGAGCTGGGCCAGGTGCTCGGCCGTGGTGGCATGGCGGAGGTCTACCTCGCGATGGACACCCGCCTCGGCCGCACCGTGGCGGTGAAGACGCTGCGAGCGGACCTCGCGCGCGACCCCACCTTCCAGGCCCGGTTCCGCCGGGAGGCCCAGTCTGCCGCCTCGCTCAACCACCCCGCGATCGTTGCGGTCTACGACACGGGCGAGGACTACATCGACGGGGTCTCGATCCCGTACATCGTCATGGAGTACGTCGAGGGCTCGACCCTCCGTGAGCTTCTTCACAGCGGCCGCAAGCTGCTGCCGGAGCGGGCCATGGAGATGACCATCGGCATCCTCCAGGGCCTGGAGTACGCCCACCGGAACCAGATCGTCCACCGCGACATCAAGCCGGCCAACGTCATGCTGACGCGCAACGGCCAGGTCAAGGTGATGGACTTCGGCATCGCCCGCGCCATGGGCGACTCCGGGATGACCATGACGCAGACGTCCGCGGTCATCGGCACCGCCCAGTACCTCTCACCGGAACAGGCCAAGGGCGAGCAGGTGGACGCCCGTTCCGACCTGTACTCGACGGGCTGTCTGCTCTACGAGCTGCTGACGGTCCGCCCGCCGTTCATCGGCGACTCCCCCGTGGCGGTCGCCTACCAGCACGTGCGGGAGGAACCGCAGTCGCCGAGTGTCTTCGACCCGGAGATCACGCCGGAGATGGACGCCATCGTCCTGCGTGCCCTGGTCAAGGACCCGGACTACCGCTATCAGTCCGCCGACGAGATGCGCGCGGACATCGAGGCCTGCCTCGACGGCCAGCCCGTCGCGGCCACGGCGGCCATGGGCTCGGTCGGCTACGGCGGCTACCCCGACGACCAGCCCACCACCGCCCTGCACTCCTCGGACGCCCAGGCCACCACCATGCTGCCCCCGATGAACGGGGACGACGGGTACGGCTACGACGACCGCCAGGGCCGCCGCCGCCAGCCGAAGAAGAACAACACCTCGACTATCCTGCTGGTCGTCGCGGGTGTGCTCGTGCTGATCGGCGCGATCCTCATCGGGCGGTGGATGTTCCCGGGCACGGACGTCAGCAACGACACCCTCAAGACACCGAACTTCGTCGGCCAGACCGAGGAGGACGCCAAGCAAGCGGCTTCCAACGTCGATCTCAGGGTGACAACCACCAAGGACGAGTGCGAGGACCAGAAGACCGGCAACGTCTGCCAGCAGACCCCGGACGCCGACACCGACATCAAGAAGGGCGAGACCGTCGCCCTGGTGATCTCGACGGGTGCTCCCAAGATCACGGTCCCCGATGTCCAGGGCATTCAGTTCGACGAGGCCCAGTCCCAGCTCGAGGACAAGGGCTTCCAGGTCGAGAAGAAGACCGAGGAGTCCGATCGGACACCGGGCATCGTGACTGATCAGGATCCTGTCGGCACCAAGGTCGAAAAGGGCTCCACGGTCACGCTGACGGTCGCCAAGGCGCCGGAGAAGGCAACCGTCCCGGACGTCTCTCGGCAGAGCTGTGACGATGCCAAGGCCCAGATGGAGGCCAACAACCTCGTCGGCACCTGCACCGAGGTCGAGACCGACGACGGCAACCTCGTCGGCAAGGTCGTCGCGACCAGCCCCGAGGCGGGCTCCGAACTCAACAAGGGCGACACGGTCACCATCCAGATCGGCAAGAAGGCCGAGGAGGAGGAGCAGGAGGCCGAGGTCCCGAACGTCGTGGGACGGACCGTGGGTCAGGCGAAGCAGATCCTGCAGGCCTCCGGCTTCACCAACATCCAGTTCGCCCAGGGCAGCGACCAGAGCGACACCGCGCTGGTCACCGATCAGGACCCGGACGGCGGCAACGACGCCGACCCGGCCCAGACGACGATCACCCTCGCTTCGGTGAACTTCGGCAACGGCAACAACGGCGGCAACAACGGCGGAGGCTTCTTCGGATAGCGCCCCCGGTTTCCGCGACGAGGACTGATCCACCACCTCGTCCCGTACGGCGAAGGAGCCCGGTCCCCCCTCAGGGGGACCGGGGCTCCTTCGTTCTCCTGAACGTTTCACGTTGAAACCGACTGTTTCACGTGAAACACCTACATGAACCGAGCAACGACTCTGTTCCCGCTACCGCAGTTCCCTCGGCAGCGTGCGCTCCGCGTTCACCCGCTCCACCCGCTCCAGCTCGCCCCACACGATGTACCGGTACCGGGAGGTGTAGACGGGCGTGCAGGTGGTGAGGGTGATGTACTTGCCGGCCTTCTTCTTGCCGGACTCCTTGGGGACGTTCGAAAGGACCTTGACGTTGTACTTCGAGGTCTCAGCGAGGGTGTCGTAGACCTTGTAGACGTACCAGTTGTCGCGGGTCTCGAAAACGATCGAGTCACCCTTCTCGAGCTTGTCGATGTTGTGGAACTTCGCGCCGTGGCCGTCGCGGTGGGCGGCGAGGGTGAAGTTGCCGTCCTTGTCGGAGGTGGGGAGGGTCGCCTTGACCGGGTTGGTGTAGTAGCCGGCGACACCACTGTTGAGGATCTTGGTGGAGGTGCCCTTCTTCACCAGGACCTCGCCGTTCCTCATGGCGGGGACGTGCAGGAAGCCGATGCCGTCCTTGGTGTCCAGGGCGCCCGGGTTGTCATCGGCAGACGCCCAGTTGTCGCGGACCTTGCTGCCTTCCTTGTCCGCCTCGCGGTCGGCCAGGACGTTCGTCCACCACAGGGAGTAGACGACGAACAGGCCGAGCACCAGGCCCGCGGTGATGAGGAGTTCACCCAAGACACTGACCGCCATGGCGATCCGGCCCATGCCGCGGCGTCGCGGCACGGGCTCGGGCGTGCCTGTCTTCTCTTCGGTGTCGTCGGTGGTCACTGCCACAGTTCTTCCGCCCTTGGTCGAGCCCCTACTGGACGAGCGCGTCGGGCTTCCCCTCGCTGCGCGGCCGTTCCTCCACCATCTTGCCCCACACGATCATGCGGTACTTGCTCGTGAACTCCGGCGTGCACGTGGTCAGCGTGATGTAGCGGCCCGGCTCGGTGAACCCCGACCCCGGTGGCACCGGATCGAGCACGCTGACGTTCGACGGCGGTGTCACCGGAAGGATCGAGGCCATGTCGTAGACGTAGTAGTTGTCCTGCGTCTCCACGACGATCGGGTCGCCGGGCTTGAGCCGGTTGATGTAGCGGAACGGTTCGCCATGGGTGTTGCGGTGACCCGCGATGCCGAAGTTGCCGGTCTTGTCCTCGGGCATCGCCGTCTTGATGCTGTTCTCGTCGTAGTGCCCGACCATGCCACGGTCCAGGACCTTCGACTTGTTGATGCCCTCGGCGATCGGCACGACGACGTCCAGCTTCGGAATGTGCAGGATGGCGAAGCCCTGCCCCGGCTCGAAGGCGCCCGGCGCGCGCTTGCCGCTCTTCCACTCCTCCTGGAGACTCGTCGCCTCCCTGCCCGCCTGCTGGTGGGCCCGGATGTTCGACCACCAGAGCTGATACGTGACGAACAGCAGCATCACCACACCCGTGGTGATGAACACCTCGCCGATGACCCGGCTCGCGATCACTGCCACGCTGGGCTTCTGCGCCCGCGCCGCCCGCCGCGCCTCGATCCGGGAGCAAGGCGCGGCCTGTCCGGCCGCACTTAAGGCCTCCTCAGGCCCCTGAGGGGCTCCAGAGCCCCCGCGGGCACCCGGGGAGCCTCCATGCCTACCGTGCCGTCTCGCGGCCTTACGGCGGGCCGCACGGCCTCCGGGAGCGGGGGGAGTGAGTATCGGATCGGCAGCCGCCGCCGCGCGCCGCGCCTCCTCCACCCGGAGCGCCACGGTCTCCTCATCGATCTGCGGGTGCTCCCGTGCGGTGTCGGCCGAGGCGTGATCTTGGACGCTCGTCGATTCGTACACCTCGAGCTGACCGTCATAGGGGGCTCGACCGGTGTACGTGGCCTGGGGAGAGGGCTCATAGCCGGCGTACGCCTCGTAGGAGGACCCCTCATACGGTTGTTGCTGCCCGAACCAGTCAGCCTGGACGTACTGCGAGGCCTGCTGGGCGGCCCATTGCCGGGGCTCGGCCGTGTCGGTGAACGGCGCCCCGGGCGGGAAAGCCTCCGCCTCGAACGACTCGGCGACCCCGTACGCGGCCTCGCCGGCGTAGGGGGCACTCTCGCGCTCGGGGCGCAGTGCTGTCACGCCGTGGCCCTGCCCACCACGGGGGCGAGCCCCGTCGACCTCGCCACGGCCCCTGGGTCACCGCATTCCACCAGCCAGTTGGCGAGCATGCGGTGCCCGTGCTCGGTGAGCACCGACTCAGGGTGGAACTGCACACCCTCGACAGGCAGTTCACGATGCCTGAGGCCCATGATGATCCCGTCGTGGGTGCGCGCCGTGACTTCCAGCTCGGCGGGCACGGTCGCCGGCTCCGCGGCCAGGGAGTGGTAGCGGGTCGCGGTGAAGGGGGTGGGCAGGCCCGCGAAGACGCCCTTGCCCTCGTGCTCGACCAGCGACGTCTTGCCGTGCAGCAGCTCGGGCGCGCGGTCCACGACACCGCCGTACGCGACCTGCATCGACTGCAAGCCGAGGCAGACACCGAAGACGGGGACGCCGGTCGCGGCGCAGTGGCGGACCATGTCGACGCAGACTCCGGCCTCCTCCGGGGTGCCGGGGCCGGGGGACAGGAGCACGCCGTCGAAGCCGTCCTGGGCGTGCGCGGTCTCCACCTCGTCGTTGCGCAGCACCTCGCACTCGGCGCCCAGCTGGTACAGGTACTGGACCAGGTTGAAGACGAAGCTGTCGTAGTTGTCGACGACGAGGACCCGGGCGGGTCGGGCGGCACTCACTGGTCGTTCACCGTCACATCGTTGAAGGGCAGCAGGGGCTCCGCCCAGGGAAAGACGTACTGGAAGAGGGCATAGACGACGGCCAGAGTCAGCACGATGGACATCAGCGCCTTCACCCATACGTTGCCCGGCAGATGTCGCCAGATCCAGCCGTACATGCCGTCCCTTTCTTCACACCACGGCACCGGACTCACGCCGTACCGCCAACAGACTAACGGCGTAGTGCCTCCGGTTTCCCTTCCTCCACAGGCTGTGTGGAATCCAGATGACCCCAGACGATGAGCCGATGGCTGTGTCCCCACTCCGGGTCACATGTCGTCAGCGTCAGATAACGCCCCGCGCTCGTGTACCCCGACTTCCTCGGCACGGGGTCGATGACCTGGACGTCCGTGGGCAATGTCCGATAGGGCCCCTTGTCGATGACGTACGTGAACCAGTTCGCGCCGTCGGTCAGGACCACCGCGTCGCCGGGGCGCAGCTCGGGAAAATCTTTGAAGGGATCTCCGTACGTGCGGCGATGGCCGGCGACCGAGAAGTTCCCTTTCTGTCCCAGCTGCGCGGTGTTCGCGTAGTGCCCGAGCCCTTTCTTGAGAGTGTCCGTCTTCGTGCCCTCCAGGACGGGCTTGTTCCACGTGAAACCAAGACGCGGGATGTACATGAGAGCGAAGGGCTTGGCGTCCGTGTACGGACCCGGCGGCTCTGGGGCCGCCGAGGAGCCCGGACCGGACGTCGGTTTCACCGGCTGCCTCGCCCACTGGTCCTGGAGCAGGTCGACCTGATGGTCCATCTCGGTGTGGGCCTTCACGCCGGTCCAGAACAGCACGTAGACGACGAAGAGGACGATCAGGGTGCCGACGGTGATGCAGAGTTCGCTGACGGTCCTGACGATCACGCGCACCGACACGGGCCCCCCGGCTGCCGTTACTCCACGGGCTTCGCGTACTTCAGATCCACTGTGCCCGAGTAGCCGGGAAGAGTCACCGGCCCGTCCTCGGTGACTTTCCAGCCCAGGCCGTAGACGTTGACGTACACCATGTAGTTCTGGATCGCCTCGCCCGCGGAGAGCGCCTTCCGCAGCTTCTCCGGGTCACCGACCGCCTGGATCTTGTACGGCGGTGAGTAGACGCGACCCTGGAGGATCAGGGTGTTGCCGACGCAGCGCACGGCGCTGGTGGAGATCAGCCGCTGGTCCATGACCTTGATGCCCTGGGCGCCGCCCAGCCACAGGGCGTTCACCACGGCCTGCAGGTCCTGCTGGTGGATGACCAGGTAGTCGGGCTGCGGCTCGGGGTAGCCAGGGAGCTTGGCGGTGGCGTCCGGCGGGGCGTCGTTGAGGGTGACGGTGATGGCCTCGCCCGTGAGTTTCTGCGTGCCGGCGTTTTTCTCCAGCGCCTTGAGCCGGGCGTCCTCGGCCTTGGTACTGCCGTCGTCCCGCTCGGCGAGGGCCTCGACGTCCTCCCTGAGCACCGCGTTGGACTCGTCGAGCTGCCCGTTCTTGTGACTGCGCTCCTGGATCAGATCGGAAAGCTTCAGCAGCGAGGCGTCCGTACGGATGTTGGTGCCCTTGGCCGTGTCGAAGCTCGTGAAGAAGATCAGCCCGGCGAGGGCGAAGACACCGACGGTGAGCACGCGGACGGGCCGCAAGCCTCCCGGGAGGAAGGGTCGCCGTTCCGGACGGCGGCCTCGGGACCCGCCCCGGAGGAGTCGCCGGAACCGGGCTCCGGGGAGGCGCCGGAACCGGGCTCGGGGGAGTCGGCTGAATTGCTCAACGTACCCTTATCTCCTTAGGCGCCGCGGAAGCACTACGCTAACGGATGCCCGGGGGAGCATTCAGTGTCCCCTTGTACGCTGCCCCGGAGCCCGCCACAGTTCCCTGCGCGGCCACGCAGCGCATCGACAGGAGAGACCCTCGTGCCGAAGTCACGTATCCGCAAGAAGGCCGACTACACACCGCCGCCGTCCAAGCAGGCCACGAATATCAAGCTGACCAACCGCAGCTGGGTGGCGCCCGTCATGCTGGCGATGTTCCTCATCGGCCTGGCCTGGATCGTCGTCTTCTATGTGACGGACGGCTCGCTGCCGATCGACTCGCTCGGCAACTGGAACATCGTGGTCGGCTTCGGCTTCATCGCCGCGGGATTCGGCGTCTCGACCCAGTGGAAGTAGTGGTCTCTGCGCGGTGGAAGTAGCTCTCCCCAGAGCTATCCACCGAGTTATCCACAGGCGTTTTCCACAGTGGGGAAAAGAACGACGATCTGTGGATAACTCACTGGGTGTTGACACCGATATGACTGCCCTACCGGCATCCGCAAGCACGTTCGCCCTCACCTTGACCTGCGGAAACGCGGTCGAGCGACAGAGGGTACACCTGTTCCCGCACCCTATGCACAAGATCCGCCACGGTCTGTGGACAACAGTGCTGTATCGGTGCCGCCCGCGTGCCGGACCGGTAACGGCCCGGCATCGCCTCAGGTCAGCTGCGCGGTCCTGACCAGCGCCATGACCACCGCGGCCACCAGTACCAGGACACATACGCCGTACTGGATCAGCGCCCGCCGCTCACGCGGCGCGTGCACCATCGCGTAGCCGATCAGGACACCACCGACGAGACCGCCGACGTGGGCCTGCCAGGAGATGTTGAACATCGGGCTGAAGGTGAAGATCAGGTTGATCACCAGCAGGATGATCAGCGGGCGCATGTCGTAGTTGAGGCGGCGCATGAGGACACCGGTCGCACCGAAAAGGCCGAAGATGGCGCCGGAAGCACCGAGCGACGGCTGGGTGGGCGCGGCGAGCAGGTAGGTGAGGGCGCTGCCTGCGAGGCCGGAGACGAAATACAGCGCCAGGTAGCGGGCTCGGCCGAGGGCCGCCTCCAGAGGGCCTCCGATCCACCACAGGCCGAGCATGTTGAACAGGATGTGCGTGACGCCGCCGTGCAGGAACATCGACGTCACGAGCCGGTACCACTGGCCTTCGGCGACGCCCTGGAGTTCATTGCCCAGTTCCGGGACCCATGCCCGCCCGACGAGGAAGAGCCGGTCGGTGAAGCCGTCGCCCACGGCCATCTGTACCAGGAAGACCAGCAGATTCACGACGAGCAGGATCTTGGTGAGCAGCCGGGGGTCGGCGGTCACCGTGCCGCCCGCGAGGGTGCGTGGGGCGGAGGCGGAGGGCGCGTGGCCCGTGCCGGAGCCGCTGCGGACACATTCTGGGCACTGGAAGCCGACGGAGGCGCTCACCATGCACTCGGGGCAGATGGGGCGCTCGCAGCGGGTGCATCGGATGCCCGTCTCACGGTCCGGGTGCCGGTAGCAGGTGGGCAGGCTCTGCGCGTCCTGCGAGCTGCTCGGCACCTGGTCCATTGGTCCCCTCCTCCGCCTCGTGTGTGGAACGCGTCGCCCCGCTCATCCTTACGGATGAGCGGGGCGATTGGTTCCCTTCGGGACCTTGTGAACCTTTCGGATCCGGTCCTGACGGTGAACCCGGCATGCTCGGCCCTGACAGTGAACCCGGGTGGGGTCAGCCCTGGCGGGTCTCGACGACGACCGACTCGATGACGACGTCGTTGACCGGGCGGTCGGTGCGCGGGTTGGTCTGGGCGCCGGCGATGGCGTCCACGATCTTCTGGCTGGCCGCGTCGACGACCTCACCGAAGATGGTGTGCTTGCGGTTCAGCCATGCCGTCGGCGAGACGGTGATGAAGAACTGCGAGCCGTTGGTGCCCGGGCCGGCGTTGGCCATGGCCAACAGGTAGGGCTTGTCGAAGGCGAGGTCCGGGTGGAACTCGTCCTCGAACTGGTAGCCGGGGCCACCGGTGCCGTTGCCCAGCGGGTCACCGCCCTGGATCATGAATCCGCTGATGACCCGGTGGAAGACCGTGCCGTCGTAGAGCTTGTCCGTGGACTTCTGGCCGGTGGCCGGGTGGGTCCACTCACGCTCGCCCTGGGCGAGCTCGACGAAGTTACGGACCGTCTTGGGCGCGTGGTTCGGCAGCAGCCTCACCTCGATGTCGCCGTGGTTGGTCTTCAGGGTGGCGTACAGCTGCTCTGCCACGATCTGCCTTCCGTTGTCCTCTGTGACTCTCCCGATCCTCGCACGGACCACGCCGTCCGTCCCCCGACGCCCTCGCTCTTGCACGGCGGGTGCGCGGAAAACCGGACGAGTACCCCTGGTACCGACGCGCTTCGCGGCGATCCGTGGCATTGTCGGCACTGTCATGGACAAGTTCCCGTTGTCCCTTATTCATCCTCTATTGCACAGGACCGGTCCGTGAGCGGCTCCTGCTCGATGTCCACCGGAGCCGGTGCCATGACCCGGATGCCCGCCCGCACATGCCCCGGAGCGCTCCGGGAGGCATGATCCCCAAAAGGGTGGAAAGTCGAATTACCGTACGCCACCGAGGAGGAGGATCCCGTGACCCGCATCGACAGCGTGCGCGCCGCGACCGGCTCGGCAAAGGACAGCGTGCTGCACGCCGCGGAAGTGGTGGCGCCCTACGCCGACACGGCCAAGGACAAGGCCTCACACTACGCGCAAGAGGCACGCGTACGACTCGCGCCGAAGGTGTCGCAGGCCGCGGAACAGGCACGCGTCCAGTACGGCGCCCATGTCGTCCCGCGTCTGGAGCAGGCCCGCACGCATGTGCCGCCGAAGGTCGACCACGCGGCCCACGAAGCCGCAGTCCGCACCCGTAAGGCGGCCCGCCAGGCCGCCGACTACTCCCGTCCGCGCCTCGAACAGGCCGTGTCCGCCGCCGGCCCCGTCCGCGGGGAGGCCACCGCCCGCAGCATCGCGGCGCTGGCCGCACTGCGCGGGCAGGTCTCGCCCCAGCAGATCCAGAAGCTGGTCCGCAGGCAGCAGCGCCGTGCGAGGCTCGGCCGCGCCTTCAAGGGCATGGCCGTACTGGGTGTCCTGGCAGGCGGCGCCTTCGCCGCCTGGAAGTGGTGGGACGCGCAGGCCAACCCTGACTGGCTGGTCGAACCCCCCGCCGCCACCGAGGTCTCCGACCCTGGTCGCCTGTCGTCCGTCGACGGCAGCGACCAGGCCGCCCTGGACCCCGAGGTCCAGGCCAAGCAGGCCGAGGAGGAGGCCGCCGACCGCGACAACCAACGCTGACAGTCGGCAGCTACGTACCTTCCGTGATCAGCCTTGACTTGAGGGGTGTTCCTGCCGAGGCGCGCCTGCCCGAGGGTGGGTTCGCCGGGACAGCTTTTAACAGCCCTGTGGGGCAGAAGACTTGAAGGTCTTCGGCCCCACAGGGCTGTTTCACGTGAAACGTCCGCCTTCCAGAGCTACGAAAAAAGCGCATCCGGAATGCGTTGGCCCGATTACGGAGGGCGATACCCACAACCCGTCACGTACCCCTGTGACCCAGACCACTGATTTCGCATATGCGCACGTCGACACGTGCCACCGCCCGCCCTCCCGTTCCAGCACCCCTCTCCTCCGGGAGTGCACAGATAGCGATCGCGATGAGCCGCATCCGAAACACCACCGAACACCCGGGCGCCGACACGCAAGAAAGAGACCGGGCCGGATGTCCTACGACATCCGGCCCGGTCAATCCGCTGTGGAGCCTAGGGGAGTCGAACCCCTGACATCTGCCATGCAAAGACAGCGCTCTACCAACTGAGCTAAGGCCCCGGAAGGGAAGCATCCACCCGGACAACCGACCACCGGAGGGCTTCGCAGACCAGAGTACCGGGTCACCGCCCGGATCTCGCAAGAAGATGGGGGGTCCCCGTGAACGACCACTCTCCGTAGGATGCTCGTCGTGGTTCGCTACAGCGAACCACGGTATTTGGGGAAGCGATGGGGAGACGCAATGGACGCCGCACAGCAGGAAGCGACCGCAAGAGCCCGGGAGCTGCAGCGGAACTGGTACGGAGAGCCACTGGGGGCGCTCTTCCGTAGGCTCATCGAGGACCTGGGTCTCAACCAGGCCCGCTTGGCGGGAGTGCTGGGCCTGTCCGCACCGATGCTGTCGCAGCTGATGAGCGGTCAGCGTGCCAAGATCGGCAATCCGGCGGTGGTACAGCGAGTGCAGTTGCTGCAGGATCTGGCGGGTCAGGTCGCGGACGGCAGCGTGAGCGCCGCCGAGGCGACCGAGCGCATGGACGAGATCAAGAAGTCACAGGGGGATCGGTGCTCAGCAACACCTCACAGTCGACGACGAGTTCGGGGGCGCCCACAGTCAAGCGGGTCGTCCGTGAGATCCAGTCGCTGCTGCGCTCGGTGTCGGCTGCGGGCGACATCATCGAGGCGGCGGACACCCTCGCCCCGACCCACCCGGAACTGGCAGAGTTTCTCCGGGTGTACGGCGCGGGCCGCACCTCGGACGCGGTGGCGCACTACCAGTCCCACCAGAACTGAGCTCAAGGCCCGGTCCCCGGAAGGGGGTTCGGCGACCGGGCTGAGGCGGACACGGGGGACGAGGGGCTCGTGAGCCCCTCGTGAGTCACGGAGACGTGGACGTAGGCTCCAGAAGAGCCGAGAAGAACAGCGGAACAGAGGCAGGGAGACAAGAGCGAAAGCAAGTTCCGAGGGGAGCCGGGCAAGTGCAGGCCGGCTCCGGGGAGGGCGGCGCGAGCACCGTGCCCTCCGCCGACGGGCAGCCAGGGGGGAGCCGAAGGGGGAACGACGCACAGCCATGGGTGAGGTCTTCGCCGGCCGGTACGAACTGGTCGACCCGATCGGGCGCGGGGGAGTCGGCGCGGTCTGGCGCACCTGGGACCACCGCCGCCGCCGCTATGTGGCCGCCAAGGTCCTGCAACAGCGTGACGCGCACGCCCTGCTGCGCTTCGTCCGCGAGCAGGCCGTGCGGATCGACCATCCCCATGTGCTCGCACCCGCCAGCTGGGCCGCCGACGACGACAAGGTCCTGTTCACCATGGACCTGGTCGCCGGAGGCTCCCTGGTCAATCTCGTCAACGACTACGGTCCTCTCCCGCCCGCCTACGTCTGCGGTCTGCTCGACCAATTGCTGTCCGGCCTCGCCGCCGTGCACGCGGAAGGCGTCATCCACCGTGACATCAAGCCGGCCAACGTACTGCTGGAGGCCACCGGCACGGCCCCGCCCCGCCTGCGTCTGTCCGACTTCGGTATCGCCATGCGCCTGGGCGAACCCCGGCTGACCGAGACCAACTACGTGGTGGGAACCCCGGGTTACTTCGCACCCGAGCAGATGCTGGGCGCCGACCCCGACTTCCCGGCCGACCTCTTCGCGGTGGGCCTCGTCGCCCTGTACCTGTTGGAGGGCGCCAAACCCGACGCCAAGGCCCTCATCGAGCACTTCGCCGCCCATGGCACACCGAAGGCCCCGCAAGGCATCCCCGATCCTGTGTGGCAGGTCATCGCCACGCTGCTCCAGCCGGACCCCGACTCCCGCTTCCGCACCGCCACAGGCGCCCGCAAGGCCCTCGCCGCGGCCACCGAACTCCTTCCCGAGCCAGGACCCGACGACGAGTTGGTGGAGGTCTTCGACCAACTCGGCCCGCTTCCCATGGGGTTCGGCTCCGAAGGTCCGCTGCACAGGGCGTCCGGGCTGGACAAGACCGGCACGAGCACAGGCGGCACGTCCTCGCCGACACCCGGCACGGGTACGGACACTCCTTCCAGCTCGCCCGGTGGGCCCACTCCTTTGCCCCCTTCGGTTCCGGCCGCTCCGGCGGCTCCCGCTTCATCGCCCTCCGCCGCCTCACCGCCCGCTTCATTCTGGCCCTCGTCCTCTTCCTCGCCTTCGGTCTCGCGGCCGGTCGTGGGAGGCGCCCCATCGTCCGGCACGGACGTGACACCACCGCCGCCCCACCATCCGCCGTCATACAGCCCGCCGCCCCTGGGCCCGGCGTCGCAGCACGGCGCAGGTACAGCGCTGCCCACACCGCCCACGGGCTCCGTGGCTCCGCCCCCGTACACGGGCTCCATATCGCCACCGCCCATGCCCACCAACGCACCGCCACAGACCGGCTCTTCCGTCTCTGGACCGGGCGGCGACCCAGCCACCGGTGCCGGCACCCGGCAGTGGCCCCAAGAACCCGGCTCCCTGTCTTCGACGTCCTCGGCGCCCAGCGTCCACGTAGCGCCCGAGCCTCCCCCGGCCGCCGTACCACCACGGCCGGAAGGCACCCCCGTAGAGCCGCGGCCGTCCACGATGTCGGACACCGGCAGCTTTCATCTGCCGCCACCCCACGTACCCGCCGCCCACGCACCGTCGCGGCAGGCCGAGCAGCCGCACACCGCCGGTCTCGGCCACCCACCGCGTCAGCCCGAGCAGCAGGCCGCTCATCCCGCCACGCCACCTGTCCAAGCCGCACCAGCTCCACGTCCCGAGCCCGCGCATGTGCCCTCCTCCCAGCAACACCCGCCGCTGGGCCTCTCTCAGGCCGCGGCGATGCAGCAGCACGCGTACGCCTCTACTGGTTCATACACCGCTCGGCCCTCGCAGGTTCCACGTCGATCGAGGGCGCTTCCACGGCGCCGTCCCGGCCCGCCTGCCAAGGTGGTCGTTCCGGTCCTGCTGCTCGCGCTGGTCTGCTTCGCGGTGGGGTTCTGGGCGCTGGGTCAGCTCTGACCCGTCTCGACACCCGACTGCCGGCTCCGCCCTGCCGCCGAGTCCTGCCGCCGGTTCGCCCTCGGCCACCCACGCGGCCCGCGTCCAGCAAGAACACATCTCACCGGCTCAGCCGCTGCCTGCCCCGACCTCGGCGTCTCCTTACCACCCCCGGACAGCCCCTACCGCCCCCGGGGAGCCCCGTGCCGCCCTCGTGGAGCGGTGCCCACCCGCAGTTGCTCCGGCTCGCCGCCTGCGTAGGCACGCCTGCGCGCCACGAGCGTCCACAGCACGAGGCCAAGGACCAGCAGGCTCCCCGTACCGATCCCGCCCGCCGCGACGACCGTCATGGCCAGACGCTGGTCGCCGGAGCCCGAGGAGCCCTCGCCACCGCCGGAAGCGTCCGCTCCCCCTCCACCGCCGCGGCTGTCCCCCGCACCGTCCAGCGTGTCCCCCGTCGCCCCGCTCTCCGCAACCTCCTGGTCGTCCTCGGTGACCTCGAGGACCCCGCGTGGCTCGGCGATGCCGAGATACCCTGGGCCTGCCTCGGCCTCCCCCTCCACCCGCAGCCGCAAAGTCAGCCCCAGAGATTGGTCACCGAACCGGTCGGCGACCGAGGTCCCGAGGTGCACCGCCAGGTAGTACCAGCCGGCGAACCTCATCCCGCTCACTTCGTCGTCGAGGGAGAAACGGTTCTCGTACGCGACCGGCGGGAGCGGGTCCAGGACGGCGGAGCGCTGTTCGCCGCCGTAGTTGGCGGTCTTGTCGTCCACGAAGCCGCGCACGGGGTTGTAGAGCGACACGACGAACGCGTTCCCCACATACCCGGCATCGCCACCGGTCGTGCTCCCCAGCTCGGCGGTGGCGTGGAGCTGTTGCCCCCAGCCGACGGGCACCTTGTAGAAGAGTGTCTCCCCGGCCCTGATCCCGGACTCGTCCTGCCAAACCCCCTGCGCCACGGGGCTCGCCGTGGCGAAGCCGCTCCCGCCACGACGACGCTCGGGGGCGCCCGACATGGCTTCGGGCGACGCGGAGTTCCAGCTCTCGGGGGCATGCGTCGAGCCCCCCTTCTTCACGGCGGGCTCCGACACGAAGCCGAGCTCCACCCCCCACTGCTGCGACGAGCCTTCCGAGGCTGAGCCCGACACCGAACCAGAAGCCGCCCCCGTACCGCCACCGGCCCCGGAACCCACGCGTTCGACGACGACGTAGTACACCCCGGCCCCCTGGCACATGTACTCGTCACTGCCGATCTCACGCGAGGCCCAAGCGGCGACGGGGTGCGCGCTGCGGGTCGGGCCGAAACGTGCGGTCTCGCGGGAGCAGCGGTGCGCGTCGGCGTCCTGCAGGGACACCCTGACGCCGTCCGCGGAGCCGACCGTCGATCCGGCCGCGGGCACGGCCGTGGCCGAGACGTACGCGTTGGAGACGGCGTCGAGATCGAGGCGGTAGTAGAGCTTGCCGCCCGGGCCGATGGAGCTCCGGTAGGTCTTGCCGGCCGCCAGCCGCGCGGCCCCCGTGCTACTCGTCGCGCCATCGACCGTCTGCGCGTCCTCGGCGTAGGAGAACGGCGTAGGAGCGTCGGTCGCCGCAGCGGGTCCGGGCAGCGCCGTCGTCACACACACAGCCGCTCCCACGAGTGCCGCAGCTCGCCACCGGACCGTGCGCCGCCCCATCACGCGCCACCCCTCGTCATAGCCCCGAAGCCGCGGCTCCCGCCACTCCGTACGGCCCCATCCTGCCGGGCTGTACGCGCCGATGCCCGTCTTCCTGGGGACGAGCGGCCGAAAACAGCCGCTACGTAGACCAACCTTCCGTTGTCGCACGCGCGTCGTTCGCCAAGGCGAAGGCAAGACCTACGGAAAGGGCCCGAATGTTTGGGGCGGGGTGCCCGAGCGACACAAAACCCCGGCCACGAGTGCGGCCGGGGTCTGCTCTGAGACTGATGTCGATGTTCACGAACCCGTGGGCACGGAGTCAGTCGCCTCCGTCCACAGATCCTGCTCGGCGCGATCCGCCTGGATCTGGCGGTACACGAGGAGCCCGCCGATGGCGGCCAGTGCGACCAGGAGAAGCTTCTTCACCGCGCGACCTCGTCTTTCCTTGACGTAGGGGACCTCTGGCGCCCGACTATACACACCGACCGATACCGATCGGTGACCTGCGTCGGCCCCTCAACTGCCGCCGGGAAGGCAGCAGTAGAACCGGACGCCACTGTTCCGATCGCAGGTTCATCACACAGGTCCGCCACATCTCGCACACCTCGACGGATCTGGCGGCCCCGGCGGCTCCGACCCACTCGCCTCCTCCTTTCCTGCTAGGTCCCGGGACTTTCCGCGCCCCTCGCACCCATCCGAGTGGTGTTCATCCGAAGATCGACGCGCCATGGGCGTCGGTCCACGACTTCGGAGCCCACATACACATCATGAGGAAAGTACGCAAATCGCCCAACCTGAAAGTGAGGGGCCATGGCCCAGAACAAGGTCATGAAGCTGTGGACCGCCATCGTCGCCGCCTTCCTCGCGCTGTGCACGGCGCTCGGAGTCGTCACGACCACGGCCTCCGCCGCGGTACCGCGGACCGAGACCACCCGCAACTGCGCGGCCCCCGCCACGACGCCGGCCCTGCCCCTCCCGGCCCGCTCCCAGGACCGGGCCCTGCCTCCCACGATGAAGCAGCGCATCCGCGCCGAGGCCCACGGCTCCTCACCCTCCTGCCGCCACCTCGCGGCCTTGGCCACGAACGTCACCGGCCCGGCCGTCGTCCCGGACGCCCCTCCCCGACGAGCCGATCAGCCGGCCGTACCCCTCCAGCGCTGATCCCGGCCAGAAGGACTCCCGGACAGGCGATCTTGCGTACGCCGCCCCGTAGAGCAGCGAGAAACCCCCGGCCGACCCGGCCGGGGGTTTCTCGCACCCGCACGCATCAACCGAACATCCACAGTGAACGACGAAGACCCCCAACCGATACCGGCCGAGGGTCTTCACGCAAGCGGGGCTAACAGGATCTGAACCTGTGGCCTCATCCTTATCAGGTCGGTCATCCTGTACCGCTGGTCCAGGTGACCCAACCGTTCCGGCTGGCTGGCATGCTCAGGCGCAACCGCTCTCGTTCGCCCATGTCGGTGTCAGCTGTGGATGTCAGATCGCTAGAGCTGATCTCGCCACCACGAGGTATCGGGGGAGTCTGCGCGGACAACCTTCGCTCGGGACAGAATCTTGTTGTCAAGAGCCCGCACGAGCGCGCGGAGCTCCCGGCCCGACTTCTTCGGCAGCGCGTGCAGCACCTCTTCGAGGTGATCCCGGAAGAACCCCGGATCGCACCCGCACTCAGGGATGCCACACCGGGTCGCGGTGTATGGGTCCGCGATACGCCTCGACGGACCGTGCGCCAAGCCGGCCCAGTGCCAGAACGCTTCGGCTGTTGCGCCTGGCCAGTAGCGGGTGCGCTCAAGCCTGCGGATGTGGGCCTCGCACCCTCCCGGCAGACGGCCGATACCCGGGTAGTACTGACGACGGCTACTGATTCGTACGGGAATATCGCCCCGCACTGCGGACGGGCGCCTACGCGGCATTGCCCTTTCGGTTGTGGGTCATGGGGACACCGTACCGCCAGCTAACATTGCCGATCTACTGCCCGCACTTCCCCACGCGGTCGTGGAGCGGCTTTGGGCGGGAGCTGCCATGGGGCGGAGATCATGGCCCCGTAAGCTGATGGCGCGTCGGGCAGTCCGTGGCCCTGCCCGTAAGCCTCAAGCACGTCATCCGGTACAGGCTGACTGATCATGAACCCGTGCTCCGGGTAGATCAGCAGCCGCTGAAGCGCACCCACGAACATGTCGATGACCAAGCGAGCGAGCGTCCTGGATGGAATCCACGTAACAGGAACGCAACGGTGTCCTGGTGCCGTCCCGCTCCTGGTCGCTCGGCGAGCGGCTGGTCTCTGGCTGGAGCACATCGTCGAGCCGGAGCGCGAGCACAACACGGACGTCAAGTACGAGTCCAAGGTCAGGTTGTACCTGCTGCCGCACCTCGGTAAGAAGCCGCTGGTCAAGCTCACGCCGGCTCAGATCCGCACATTCATGGCCACGCTGAAGCGCGAGAAGGTCGGCGCGGCTGCTCGGTTCAAGGTGCTCCGTGTCCTCCGGAACGCGCTCAACCGGCCGATCCGCGAAGAGATCCTGACGCGCAACGTCGCGCTCCTGGTCGACATGCCCGAGGTCAGCAAGGACAAAGAAAGGCAGGGCGTTGAACGCACCTGAGGCGATCACGTTCCTCCGCGCGGCCCGCTCCCACCGTCTCTACGCGGCCTGCGTCCTCGTCCTCGTGCTCGTGCTCGGCCTCCGTCGCAGTGAACTTCCTGGGCCTGCGCTGGCAGGACGTCGACTTCGAGGCGCGGCACTTCACCCCGGTCAAGCAAGTGCAGCGCGGCAAGGGCAAGGGCCTGGTTCTCAAGATCTCAAGACCGAGTCGTCACAGGCGGTGCTCCCACTGCCGGAGTTCTGCGCCCGCGCCCTGGAGGAGCGCCGGGAGCTTCAAGAGCTGGAGCGGAAGATCGCCGGTGACCACTGCTCGTAGGAGCCTGACCATGACCTGGTCCTCTCCTCGGAGCATGGCGGCATGATCGACCCGGTGGGCTTCTCGTGGACGTTCGATCGTCTCGTGAAGCGGGCCGGCGTGCGTCGCATCACAGTCCGCCTCGCCCGGCACACCTGCGGCACCCCGCTCGCCTTCCTGAAGGTGCATCCCAAGGCCGCACAGGCGATCTCCGGCACAGTCAGATCAGCATGACCATGGATGTCTACACGCACGTGGTCGGCGACAGCCAGCGGGAAGCGGTCACGTTGCCCGCCGAGCTACTGGAAGATCCACTCATCGGCTGATGTCAGCCATGGATGTCAAAGACCCCCAACCATGACTGGTTGGGGGTCTTCTCGCTGGTGGGGCTAACAGGATTTGAACCTGTGGCCTCATCCTTATCAGGGATGCGCTCTAACCAACTGAGCTATAGCCCCGCCGCGCTCTGCGGTGTGTCCCGCGCGCTGACTCCTGAAGATTAGCGCACGACGTGGGCAGTCCCAAAATCGATACCCGGAGGGGAACCGTGACGCTGCGGGACACCCGTAGGGGGCAGCGATTCACGCCGTCCCCGTAGGTCATCACGCAAATCGTCCGCCTGCTCACTCGTCCTCGGCGAGCGTCAGTTCGACGCCGCCCACGAAGCCCGCGGAGAGGTTGTAGATAAAGGCGCCCAGGGTGGCGAGGGCGGTGGCGAGGACGACGTCGATGACCGCGATGACCGTGGTGAAGATCAGCACGTTGGGCAGCGACAGGAACGACTGCAGGTCGAATCCGTTGGACTCGTTCGAGCCGGTGGCCTCGGAGATGGTGGTGCCGACCGTGGAGAAGACACCCATCGCGTTCATGACCATCCACAGCACCGCGGCCGCGACGATCGTGCAGATGCCGAGGGCGATGGAGAGCAGGAAGCTGACCTTCATCACGGACCACGGGTCGGCCTTGGCCACCCGCAGCCGCGCCTTGCGCGTGCGAGGCGTCGTACGCGCCCCTGTACGCGGCTTGCGGGACGAGCCGTCCGGAGCCGCGGGGTAGGCCTGCGGCGGGTGGTACGGGCCCGTCGGCTGCGGCGACTGCCGCTCGCCGGGTAGTGCGGAGCCGGCGGGCCGCGCCTGCGCCGGAGCGGGTCCGGACCCGCCCGGACCCGCGGCCGGGCCACCGGGCGCGGGCTGCTGGGTCTGCGGACCTCGGGTGTCCGTCACGGTTCCCCCCTGGGATCCACGCTTCTCGGGCGAGGGTGCGGCCGAATCGGTCGTGTTCGACTTGATCGCTTTCAGTTGGGTCGTGTGCGTGTCCGTCGCACGCGCGGCGGAGCCACGGCCGCCGCCGTCCGCCTCCGATCCGGTAGAAGTGCCGGCCGAAGTACCGGACGATCCGGCGCCCGTGGCTCCGCTCACGCTGACTCACTCCTCGTGCTACTCGGACGAGGGCGCCTCACCCTCGTCCGTGCCGGTCGTCGCGGCCCCCTCGGCGGTCTCGTCCACGGCATCGTCGCCGTCGACCTCCTCCGCCTCCCGCCCCGCCTCGGCGTTACGGGCGATGCCGACCACGGCATCGCGTTTGCCCAGGTTGATCAGTTGGACGCCCATGGTGTCACGGCCGGTTTCCCTGATCTCGTTGACTCGCGTACGAATCACACCGCCCGACAGCGAGATGGCGAGGATCTCATCGGTCTCCTCGACCACCAGCGCGCCGACGAGCGAACCGCGGTCCTCAACGATCTTGGCGGCCTTGATACCGAGGCCACCGCGACCCTGAACGCGATACTCGTCGACGGCGGTCCGCTTCGCGTACCCGCCGTCTGTGGCAGTGAACACGAACGTACCGGGTCGAACAACATTCATCGAGAGCAGCTCATCCCCCTCACGGAAGCTCATGCCCTTGACACCCGAGGTGGCACGGCCCATGGGCCGCAGCGCCTCGTCCGTCGCCGTGAAGCGGATCGACTGTGCTTTCTTGCTGATCAGAAGGATGTCATCCTCTGCCGATACGAGTTCGGCTCCGATCAGTTCGTCGTCGGAACCGTCCTCCTTCTCACGGAGGTTGATCGCGATGACGCCGCCGGAACGGGGCGAATCGTAATCCTTCAGAGGCGTCTTCTTCACAAGACCACCCTTGGTGGCGAGCACCAGATAGGGCGTGGCCTCGTAGTCGCGGATCGCGAGGATCTCGGCGATCGCCTCGTCCGGCTGGAACGCCAGCAGGTTGGCGACGTGCTGTCCACGCGCGTCACGTCCGGCGTCCGGCAGCTCGTAGGCCTTGGCCCGGTAGACGCGGCCCTTGTTGGTGAAGAACAGCAGCCAGTGGTGGGTCGTGGACACGAAGAAGTGGTCGACGATGTCGTCTTCCTTGAGCTTCGTGCCGCGCACGCCCTTGCCGCCGCGCTTCTGCGCCCGGTAGTCGACCGTCTTGGTGCGCTTGACGTAGCCGCCGCGCGAGACGGTGACGACGATGTCCTCCTCGGCGATGAGGTCCTCGATGGACATATCGCCGTCGTAGGGCACCAGCATCGTCTTGCGGTCGTCGCCGTACTTCTCGACGATCGCGGCGAGTTCCGCGCTGACGATCCCGCGCTGGCGGACGGGAGAGGCGAGGATCTCGTTGTACTCGCGGATCTTGGCCTGGAGTTCGTCGTGCTCCTGGATGATCTTCTGGCGCTCCAGGGCGGCCAGGCGGCGCAGCTGCATCTCGAGGATGGCGTTGGCCTGGATCTCGTCGATCTCCAGGAGGCCCATCAGGCCCGTGCGCGCGATGTCGACGGTGTCGCTGCGCCGGATCAGCGCGATGACCTCGTCGATGGCGTCCAGGGCCTTCAGCAGGCCGCGCAGGATGTGCGCCCTCTCCTCCGCCTTGCGCAGCCGGAAGCGCGTACGGCGGACGACGACCTCGATCTGGTGCGTCACCCAGTGGCGGATGAACGCGTCCAGGGAGAGGGTGCGGGGCACGCCGTCGACCAGCGCCAGCATGTTGGCGCCGAAGTTCGTCTGCAGGTCGGTGTGCTTGTACAGGTTGTTCAGCACGACCTTGGCGACCGCGTCGCGCTTCAGGACGATGACCAGGCGCTGGCCCGTACGGGAACTGGTCTCGTCGCGGACGTCCGCGATGCCGCCGATCTTGCCGTCCTTCACGAGGTCGGCGATCTTCTGCGCGAGGTTGTCCGGGTTGACCTGGTACGGCAGTTCCGTGACCACAAGGCACTGGCGGTTCTGGATCTCCTCGACCTCGACGACCGCGCGCATCGTGATGGAGCCGCGCCCCGTGCGGTACGCCTCCTCGATGCCCTTGCGGCCGACCACCAGGGCGCCGGTCGGGAAGTCGGGGCCCTTGATGCGCTCGATCAGCGCATCCAGGAGGTCCTCGTGGGAGGCCTCGGGGTTCTCCAGGTACCACTGGGCGCCGGCCGCGACCTCGCGGAGGTTGTGCGGCGGAATGTTGGTGGCCATGCCGACCGCGATACCGGCCGAGCCGTTGATCAGCAGGTTCGGGAAGCGGGCCGGCAGGACGGTCGGTTCCTGGGAGCGGCCGTCGTAGTTGTCCGTGAAGTCGACGGTCTCCTCGTCGATGTCACGGACCATCTCCATCGACAGCGGCGCCATCTTGCACTCGGTGTAGCGCATGGCCGCCGCCGGGTCGTTGCCCGGCGAGCCGAAGTTGCCGTTGGAGTCCACCAGCGGCATCCGCATCGACCACGGCTGCGCGAGGCGGACCAGCGCGTCGTAGATCGAGGAGTCGCCGTGCGGGTGGTAGTTGCCCATGACGTCGCCGACGACGCGGGCGCACTTGTAGAAGCCCTTCTCGGGCCGGTATCCGCCGTCGTACATGGCGTACAGGACACGGCGGTGGACGGGCTTGAGGCCGTCGCGTACGTCGGGCAGCGCTCGGGACACGATGACGGACATCGCGTAGTCCAGGTACGAACGCTGCATCTCCGTCTCGAGCCCGACGGGCTCGACACGCATGACGATCTCGCCGCCGTCTTCGGGCGACACTGGAGTGTTCTGGTCGGCCATTGCTGGTGAAAATCCTTCCTGATGCGGTCAGCTGAGACCGACTCAGATGTCGAGGAAGCGGACGTCCTTGGCGTTGCGCTGGATGAACGCGCGGCGGGCCTCGACGTCCTCGCCCATCAGGACCGAGAAGAGGTCGTCGGCCTGGGCGGCGTCGTCGAGCGTGACCTGGCCGAGGACGCGGTGCTCCTGGTCCATCGTCGTGATGCGCAGTTCCTCGGCGTTCATCTCGCCGAGACCCTTGAAGCGCTGGATCGAGTCCTCCCGGATGCGCTTGCCGCGCTGGCGGCCCATCTCGATCAGCGCGTCGCGCTCGCGGTCGGAGTACGCGTACTCGACGTCCTCCCGACCCCACTTGATCTTGTAGAGCGGCGGGCGGGACAGGAACACGTGCCCTGCCTCGACCAGCGGCCGCATGAAGCGGAACAGGAAGGTCAGGAGCAGGGTGTTGATGTGCTGGCCGTCGACGTCGGCGTCCGCCATCAGGATGATCTTGTGATAACGCAGCTTCTCGATGTCGAAGTCCTCGTGGACTCCGGTACCGAAGGCCGAGATCAGCGCCTGGATCTCCTGGTTCTGCAGGATCTTGTCGATCCTGGCCTTCTCCACGTTGAGGATCTTGCCGCGGATCGGGAGGATCGCCTGGTACTCGGGGTTCCGGCCGGACTTGGCCGAGCCACCGGCGGAGTCACCCTCGACGATGAAGATCTCGCACTTGATGGGGTCGTTCGACTGGCAGTCGGAGAGCTTGCCCGGCAGTGACGCCGTCTCGAGGAGGCCCTTGCGCCGAGTGAGGTCACGGGCCTTGCGGGCCGCCACGCGCGCGGTGGCCGCCTGGATGCCCTTGCGGACGATGTCCGCCGCCTCGACCGGGTTGCGGTCCAGCCAGTCGTTCAGGTGCTCGTAGACGACCTTCTGGACGAAGGTCTTCACCTCGGTGTTGCCCAGCTTGGTCTTGGTCTGGCCCTCGAACTGCGGCTCGCTCAGCTTCACCGAGATGATCGCCGTCAGACCTTCGCGGATGTCGTCGCCCGTGAGGTTGTCGTCCTTCTCACGCAGTAGCTTCTTCTCGCGCGCGTACTTGTTGACCAGGTTCGTCAGCGCCGCGCGGAAGCCCTCTTCGTGCGTACCGCCCTCGTGCGTGTGGATGATGTTCGCGAAGGAGTAGACGCCCTCGGTGTAACCGCCGTTCCACTGCATCGCGAGTTCGAGGGACAGGCTCTTGTCCTTGTCCTCGGCCTCGAGGTCGATCACTGTGGGGTGCACCACATCTCCCTTGCGGGAGTTGAGGTACTTCACGAAATCGACGATGCCGCCTTCGTAGTGGTACGAGACGCTCTTGACCTCGTGCTTCTCGTCCTCGCCCGCCTCGTCCGCCCCGGCCGTGGCCTTCGCCGACTCGCGCTCGTCGGCGAGGTTGATCCTCAGACCCTTGTTGAGGAACGCCATCTCCTGGAAGCGCCGCGAGAGCGTCTCGAAGGAGTACTCGGTGGTCTCGAAGATGTCTGGGTCGGCCCAGAAGGTGACCGTGGTGCCGTGCTCGTCCGTGGCCTCGTGCTTGGCAAGCGGGGCCGTCGGGACGCCCAACTTGTAGTCCTGCGTCCAGCGGTGGCCATCGGTCTTGATCTCGACGGACACCTTGGTCGACAGGGCGTTCACGACGGAGACACCCACGCCGTGCAGACCGCCGGAGACCGCGTAGCCGCCGCCGCCGAACTTGCCGCCCGCGTGCAGGACCGTCAGCACGACCTCGACGGCCGGCTTGCCCTCGGACGGGACGATGCCCACCGGGATGCCACGGCCGTTGTCGACGACCCGCACGCCGCCGTCGGCGAGGACCGTCACGTCGATGGTGTCCGCGTGGCCCGCCAGGGCCTCGTCGACCGAGTTGTCGACGACCTCTTGCACAAGGTGGTGAAGTCCGCGCTCACCGGTCGAGCCGATGTACATACCGGGTCGCTTGCGGACCGCGTCCAGGCCCTCGAGGACGGTGATGGCACTGGCGTCGTACGCCGAGGGTGAGGCCTCGGCCTTTCCGGCCAGGGCCTCGATGGACGGGATGTTCTCGTTGGGGTTGCCGGAATCGGCCACGAAGCGCCCTTTCTGGCACAGCACAAGCCAGGCTCCCGGCGGGTTTGCCGGAGCGGCTGCGGCATGTTGCGGTGGAAGCCTTTGTCAGCGTTGCACAGTGTTTCCGAAGCGGTCCCCACGAATGGGGCGGGATTAGCTTCCAGTCTACCGGTAGCGCCGACAGCGATGGGGGTTTGCCGGTACCTGAGTCCGCATGTGCCGCCCTGAACCGGTCTCTCCCGACTCCCCATATGCGGAGCGGGGCTCCAAGAGGCTCACAGCGGCACTCAGCGCTTCCGGATGTCAACCCTTTGCTACTCCCGGGTCACGTGGACGTTCGCAACCGCATGCGAACGTGCGCGCGGCTTCACGGGGCCGTGCCGCCGGGCGACCGGAGGCTCCCGGTCGAGCCGTCGATTGTGACTACGGTCACTCGTAGAAGCCGCTGGACCTGGTACTTCCGGGGGCCCGCAGCGGGCCGTAGCGGCGGGGCGCACCACCGGGCGTCTGCACCTTGATCTGCCGCACCGTGCCATGCCCCAGCTCTTCGTTCAGGCGGGCCACCAGGTTGGGTGCGAGCCGACGCACCTCCGTCGCCCAGACCGGCGACTCGCACTGCACGGTCAGGACGCGCTCGTCCTCGTCGTACTTCTGGGGAACGCAGTGAGCGGCAAGCTTCTCGCCGACGATCTGCGGCCAACGCCCCATCACACCGCCCACCGCCGCCGGCGTCTCCCAGCCGCGCTCGGTGATCAGGCGGTTGATGGCGGGGCCGAGGGGCATCGGATCGCGGCCGTCGGCGCGCGCGCCGGAGCGGAGCCCGCCACCGCGCCGCGCCTGCTTCCGCTGCTGCGCGGCGTCCCCCCGCGCGCGCGCGGCCTCCTTCGCGGCGCGCAGCGCCACGCGCGCGAGGTCCACACCGGACGGCTCGGGAGGCTTCGGGGCCTGCTCGGATCCGCTGCTCATACGCGCTCCACCGTCCCGCCGGACACGGCGTACCGAGCCCCCGCCAGTACGTCCGGTACGTCGTCGTCGACCGCGGCGGTCACCAGGACCTGCTCGCCGGGCGCGACCAGCTCGGCCAGGCGTTCCCTCCGGCGGGCGTCCAACTCGGCGAAGACGTCGTCGAGGATCAGCACCGGTTCGTTGCCCTCGGCCCGCAGCAGGTCGTAGGAGGCGAGCCGCAGCGCCAGGGCGTACGACCAGCACTCGCCGTGGGAGGCGTACCCCTTGGCGGGCAGCTGACCGAGTTTGAGAACCAAATCATCTCGATGAGGGCCTACGAGGGTGACCCCTCGCTCGATCTCCTGCTTGCGGGTCTCGGTGAGAGCGGTCGTCAACTGCTCGTACAACTCCTCGCGCGCGTGGCCGACGATGCCGGGCGAAGATGGTTTGTACTCCAGACTGACAGGGCCGCCGCCGGGCGCCAGCTGCTCGTACGCCTTGTCGGCCAGCGGCTGGACCGCGGCGACCAGGTCCAGGCGCTGGGACAGCAGTTCGGCGCCCACGCGCGCGAGGTGCTGGTCCCACACGTCGAGCGTGGACAGGTCCATGCTGCGACCGCCGTGCCGGCGGGCCAGCGCGGCCGTCTTGAGGAGCGTGTTGCGCTGCTTGAGGACCCGCTCGTAGTCCGAGCGCACGCCCGCCATGCGCGGGGCCCGCGCGGTGATCAGCTCGTCGAGGAAGCGCCGCCGCTCCCCGGGGTCGCCCTTGACCAGGGCCAGGTCCTCCGGCGCGAACAGCACCGTCCGCACGATGCCGAGCACGTCACGCGGCCTGACCTGCGGCGACCTGTTGATCCGGGCGCGGTTGGCCTTGCCGGGGTTCAGCTCCAGCTCGACGAGCTGCTGCCGCTCGCCCCGGCGCACCTGTGCCCGGATCACCGCGCGGTCGGCGCCCATGCGGACCAGGGGCGCGTCCGAGGACACCCGATGGCTGCCGAGGGTGGCGAGATAGCCGACCGCCTCGACCAGATTCGTCTTGCCCTGTCCGTTGGGGCCCACGAACGCGGTGACACCCGGGTCGAGCGGGACCTCGACCTGGGCGTACGAGCGGAAGTCGGCCAGCGACAGGTGCGTGACGTGCATGGTCGGGTGCCGACCTCCCCAGGGTTGTGGACCGCCGTGCGGCCCTGTGGATGACTTCTCGTCGACCGTTCTTGCGTTCGCTTGCGTGTGCTGAGCCGTGGGCTACTTCTTCTCCACCGCGTGGCCGCCGAACTGGTTCCGCAGCGCCGCGACCATCTTCATCTGCGGAGAGTCCTCCTGGCGCGACGCGAACCGCGCGAAGAGGGAGGCCGTGATCGCGGGCAGCGGCACGGCGTGGTCGATGGCGGCCTCCACCGTCCACCGGCCCTCGCCGGAGTCCTGTGCGAACCCCTTGAGGCGGTCGAGATGCTCGTCCTCGTCAAGGGCGTTCACGGCGAGGTCGAGCAGCCAGGAGCGGATGACCGTGCCCTCCTGCCAGGAGCGGAAGACCTCACGGACATCCGTCACCGAGTCGACCTTCTCCAGGAGCTCCCAGCCCTCGGCGTAGGCCTGCATCATCGCGTACTCGATGCCGTTGTGGACCATCTTCGCGAAGTGCCCTGCGCCGACCTTCCCAGCATGCACCGCGCCGAGGTTGCCCTCGGGCTTGAGCGCGTCGAAGACCGGCTGCACCTTGGCAACGTTCTCCGCGTCACCGCCGTACATCAGCGCGTAGCCGTTCTCCAGGCCCCAGACGCCGCCGGAGACACCGCAGTCGACGAAGCCGATGCCCTTGGCGGCCAGCTCCTCGGCGTGCTTCTCGTCGTCCGTCCAGCGGGAGTTACCGCCGTCCACGACAACGTCACCAGGCTGGAGCAGCTCGGCCAACTCGTCGACGGTCGACTGGGTGGCGGCGCCGGCCGGCACCATCACCCACACGACCCGCGGGCCCTTGAGCCTGCCCACAAGCTCTTCGAGGCTGTGGACATCCGCGCGATCAGGGTTCCGGTCGTATCCGAAGACGGTGTGGCCCGCGCGGCGTATCCGCTCGCGCATGTTGCCGCCCATCTTGCCGAGGCCGACGAGACCGAGCTCCATCAGTTGTTCCTTAGGTTGTGACGTGGCATGAGGCACCTGCGTACCCACGCACGAGCCTAGACCCGGAACGCTCACGCACACCTGTGGGCATACCCGCTCATACGTACACCCCGACCTGCGGCTTGGCGCGGAGCCCGGTGTGATCCACCAGGCCCCACAGCGCTGTGGACCACCGCGGCTGACCGGCCGCGGCGGAGTCCGGCCGGTCAGCCGCTGAGCCGCACCGGCATGATCAGGTATTTGTAGGCCTCGTCCGCCTCGGCGTCCACAGCGGGCTTGCCACTGAGCAGCGCGGGCTTCGTGGACGTCGTGAACGACAGCTGGGCGACCGGGGAGTCGATGGCACTCAGGCCGTCCAGCAGGAACGTCGGGTTGAAGGCGATCGAGATGTCGTCGCCCTCCAGCTGGGCGTCGACCCTTTCCACAGCCTGTGCGTCGTCGCTGGAGCCGGCCTCCAGGATCAGTACGCCCTGCTCGAAGCTCAGCCGCACCGGGGTGTTCCGCTCGGCGACCAGGGCCACGCGCTTGACGGCCTCGACGAAGGGCGCGGTCTCGATGACGGCCACGCTGTTGAACTCCGTCGGAAACAGCGTGCGGTACTTCGGGAGGTCACCCTCCAGTAGCCGGGTGGTCGTACGACGGCCCGCGCCCTCGAAACCGATCAGCCCTTCGCCGGAGCCCGAGCCGGAGAGCGCCAGGATGACGCTGTCGCCGCTCGTGAGGGCCTTGGCGGTGTCCAGGAGCGTCTTGGCTGGCACCAGGGCGACGGCGGACGCCTCGGGGTTCTCCGGCTTCCACAGGAACTCCCGGACCGCGAAGCGGTAGCGGTCGGTGGAGGCCAGGGTGACCGTGTCGCCCTCGATCTCGATGCGCACACCGGTGAGGACGGGCAGCGTGTCGTCGCGCCCGGCGGCGATGGCCACCTGGGCGGCGGCGGAGGCGAAGACCTCACCGGGGACGGTGCCCGTGGCATTAGGCATCTGCGGCAGGGACGGGTACTCCTCCACCGGCAGCGTGTGGAGGGTGAACCGGGAGGAGCCGCAGACCACGGTCGCCCGTACACCGTCTGTGGAAATCTCCACCGGGCGGTTGGGGAGGGCGCGGCAGATGTCCGCGAGGAGCCGGCCGGAGACGAGCACTGTGCCCTCCTCGTCGACCTCCGCCTCCAGGGAGACCCGCGCCGAGACCTCGTAGTCGAAGCTGGACAGGCTCAGCTGGCCTTCCTCGGCCTTCAGAAGGAGGCCGGCGAGGACAGGCGCCGGCGGACGGGCCGGGAGGCTGCGCGCCGCCCAGGCCACTGCCTCCGCGAGTACGTCGCGTTCCACCCGGATCTTCACCGTTGCCGCCTCCTGCTGTTGCCGGCGCTTCTCGCCCTGCCTGGCTTCGTCGTCTGTCTCGGTGTCGCTGATTCCTGTGAGGGGAAGGACACCGGGGACCAGTCTGACGCACACCACTGACACTCGGAGCCTCTCGGGGTCAAGTCGTGTCGAGGCGCGGTCAGGCAGCCCGGAGCGAGTTGTGCACAGGCCCCACTTCGATACGGATTCCCAGCTCTCTCTAGTTGGGAGTAGTAGTAGGGGCTGTGGAAACCGTGGATAACCCTGTTTTCGCAGCTCAGCCGCCAGATTTTGTCCACGGGCCCTGTGGGTGGGGGCGGTGGACAACTCGGGGTGTCTGTGGAGAACAGAAAGTTCTGCACACCCCGTGCACAGCCCGGGGGCACTTCTCCCCAACGGCGTCCCCAGGTTTGCCCACCTTTCCCACAGCCCAACCAGGCAACTTCATGTGACGCCTTTCACTCGGCGCGGTGAGAAGGCGCGTTGGCTTGCCGAACAGTGGACAGACATGTGGAGAAGCCGACCATCAGTGGGGACAAGGGGCCACAGCCTGTGGGTTGTCGGTGGACAACTCCGTCCACAGTCTGTGGATCCCGCCTTCGTCCACAGCCTGTGGAGATCTTTTGTCCACGGATCCACAGGTAGCTGACCTGGACCGATGATCTCTCAGCAGCGCGCCCTGTGGACACGATCTGCATAACTTCCCGGTCCCCAGGGTGTGGACGGCAGAAAGTCCCCGAATCTGTGGAGGAAGGCCGTAACTCGGCAGGTATTCGAACACCTGATGACAGCCCGGCGACGGAGAAAGCTGCCACGGAACGCCGAAGGCGCCCTCGGGAACTCGTCCCGGGGCGCCCTCAGCGCGACGTACGACGGCCTTCTGTCAGCCGTTCTTGATGCGGTTCGTCAGCTCCGTCACCTGGTTGTAGATGGAGCGCCGCTCGGCCATCAGCGCACGGATCTTGCGGTCGGCGTGCATGACGGTGGTGTGGTCGCGGTTGCCGAACTGCGCGCCGATCTTGGGCAGCGACAGGTCGGTCAGCTCACGGCAGAGATACATGGCGATCTGGCGGGCGGTCACCAGGGCACGGCCCCGAGACGTGCCGCACAGATCCTCGACCGTGAGCCCGAAGTAGTCCGCCGTGGCGGCCATGATCGCGGTCGCGGTGATCTCGGGGGACGCGTTCTCGCCGCCCGGGATCAGGTCCTTCAGGACGATCTCGGTGAGCCCCAGGTCCACCGGCTGCCTGTTGAGCGATGCGAACGCCGTCACGCGGATCAGCGCACCCTCCAGCTCGCGGATGTTGCGCGAGATCCGGGACGCGATGAACTCCAGCACCTCCGGCGGAGCGTTGAGCTGTTCCTGCACCGCCTTCTTGCGGAGGATGGCGATACGCGTCTCCAGCTCGGGCGGCTGGACGTCGGTGATCAGACCCCACTCGAAACGGTTCCGCAGCCGGTCCTCCAAGGTCACCAGCTGTTTCGGCGGCCGGTCGCTGGAGAGCACGATCTGCTTGTTCGCGTTGTGGAGCGTGTTGAAGGTGTGGAAGAACTCCTCCTGCGTCGACTCCTTGTCCGCCAGGAACTGGATGTCGTCGACGAGCAGGATGTCCATCTCCCGGTACCGCTTGCGGAAGCTGTCCCCCTTGCCGTCGCGGATGGAGTTGATGAACTCGTTGGTGAACTCCTCCGAGCTCACGTACCGCACCCGCGTGCCCGGGTAGAGGCTCCGCGCGTAGTGCCCGATCGCGTGCAGCAGGTGCGTCTTGCCGAGCCCCGACTCCCCATAGATGAAGAGGGGGTTGTACGCCTTCGCCGGTGCCTCGGCGACGGCCACCGCGGCCGCGTGTGCGAAGCGGTTCGAGGCGCCGATGACGAAGGTGTCGAAAAGGTACTTCGGGTTCAGGCGGGCCGTCGGTTCACCCGGGCCGGGCGCCGGCGCGGGCTGCGCCGCCAGCGGGCCTGGCGCGCTGCTCGCCGGGCCGCCCCGGTGCACATGCCCGGAACCCGGCGGCGGGTCGGGGAGCTCGCGTCGGCGGTCGGCCCGCGCGTAGTCGGAATCGGTACCCGGCCGGTCGTAGTCGCCGCGGGGCTGGTCGTAGTCGGCCCGCCCGGAGTCGTACTCGGCGCGCTGCTGCTCGTACGGCGGGCGCTCCATCGACTGCGGACGGTAGTCCTGCGACGGCGAGGCGTACGGATCGCGCTCGGGGAAGCCGAGTCGCTGCTGCTGCCAGCCGTAGTCGTCCTGCGACGACCGCGGCCAGGCGCCCGGTCCGGGCCGCTGGTAGTCGGACGGATACGCGGGGCGCCCTGTCGGCAACTGGTCGGCACGGCCGGTGGGCGCCGGGTCCGTGCGCGGATGCGGCAGCTGGTCGCCGGCCCCGCCGGTCAGTTGCTCGCCGCGCCCGGGTCCTCGGTCGTCGGCCCGGTGGCGGCCGTACCCGTCATAGGAGGCGCGGTCCTGGCCGTCGTACGGGTTCTGACTCTCGTACGCGTTCTGGTTGTCGTAGGCACCACGCGCGTCACGTCCCTGGCCGTCGTACGCGTCCCTGTCGTAGGCATCGTGGTTCTGTCTCGGGACGGTGGGGAGCTCGGGCTCTTCGAAGCGGGGCTGGACCGGCGGGGACTCGCCCACCGACCTGTCGACGGTGATGGCGATACGGATCGGCCGACCGCACTCCCGGCTCAGGGTCTCGCTGACGATCGGTGCGAGCCGCCCTTCGAGTACGCCCTTGGCGAACTCGTTCGGGACCGCGAGAAGGGCGGTGTCCGCGACCAGCGCGAGCGGCTGGCAGCGCTTGATCCAGCGCTCGTCCTTCACCTCGACGCCCTGCCCGCGGCCCTCACCGAGGAGCTTTTCCAGTACTCGTGGCCACACTGCGGCAAGATCGGCAGGTACGTCAGCCACAGGGCACGCTCTCTCACAGGTCCCACGAACGTGTGGTTCTGGGACGGGTCGGGTTGAACTCGGGTGGGGCGCTCGGAACGAGGTGCTGGTGGCCGGGTCGAGGGCCCAGCAGCCAAGAAAAGGGAGTGAATCGGAGTTCGGTCACGGTAGTCACGGCGGCCGGTGCGGTTCAAGTTGTTGTCCCCAGCCTGTGGATAGTGTCTCCCTGGGGCCGCTGGTTTGACCGGATGGCGTAGCCGCGCGTACCGTAACCAGGTCGAGTTGTCGATGGCTGCTGCCGCCTGCCTCCGATGGGCACAGATCACGTCAGGTGATCGAAAAGCGGTGCACTCGGGCGTGAATACGAGCTACTCGTGGGCGCACGGTGACAGCCAGGACGGCACCCGCAAACACCGATTTCTTTCTGGAGCCCCCGAGTGAGCAAGCGCACCTTCCAGCCGAACAACCGTCGCCGCGCGAAGACCCACGGCTTCCGCCTGCGGATGCGCACCCGTGCCGGCCGCGCGATTCTCGCGAACCGCCGCACCAAGGGTCGCGCCAGCCTGTCCGCCTGATCCTGATCAGGTCATGACGTCGTGCTGCCTTCCGAGCATCGGCTGAGGCGGCGCGAGGACTTCGCGACCGCGGTACGACGAGGACGCCGGGCCGCCCGCCCGCTCCTTGTCGTTCACCTACGTAGCGGTGCCATGGACCCGCACGCGCCTGGGGAGAGCGCTCCCTCGACGCGTGCGGGTTTCGTCGTGAGCAAGGCCGTCGGTGGCGCGGTCGTACGCAAC
This sequence comes from Streptomyces sp. TG1A-60, assembly GCF_037201975.1. NCBI lineage: Bacteria > Bacillati > Actinomycetota > Actinomycetes > Kitasatosporales > Streptomycetaceae > Streptomyces > Streptomyces sp. TG1A-60. The sequence continues at coordinate 4,083,565 of NZ_CP147520.1, forward strand.
AAGGTGAAGCGCAGGCTTCGCCATCTGATGCGCGATCGAGTCGCCCTGGTGCCCCCCGGTAGCCTGGTAGTCGTACGAGCGCTGCCCGGAGCGGGTGACGCCGACCACGTACAACTGGCCCAAGACCTGGATGCCGCCCTGGGGCGGCTGCTGGGAGGGGGCGCACGATGAAGTATCCGCTGCTGGCGCTGATCAAGCTGTACCAGTGGACGATCAGTCCGCTGCTCGGGCCGGTGTGCAAGTACTACCCGTCGTGCTCCCACTACGGATACACGGCCATCGACCGGCACGGTGCGATCAAAGGAACGGCACTCACCGCCTGGCGCATCCTGCGATGCAATCCGTGGTCGCTCGGTGGTGTGGACCACGTCCCGCCGCGCAAGCGGCCACGGTGGCACGAGATGTTGCGTGGCGCCTGGCGTGTACGCAAGGGCGGGACCTCCGCCGCCGAACCGGCCACCGAGGGGCATGTTTCCTCCAGCCCGGCCGCTGAGACCCAGTCCCATGCCCAAGGAGCATGATTAGTGGACACGATTGCCAGCCTCTTCAGCTTCATCACGACACCTGTCTCCTGGGTCATCGTCCAGTTCCACAAGGTGTACGGCGCCCTCTTCGGCGATGACACCGGGTGGGCCTGGGGCCTGTCCATCGTGTCCTTGGTGATCCTGATCCGTATCTGCCTGATCCCGCTCTTCGTGAAGCAGATCAAGGCGACCCGGGCCATGCAGACGCTGCAGCCCGAGATGAAGAAGATCCAGGAGCGCTACAAGAACGACAAGCAGCGTCAGTCCGAAGAGATGATGAAGCTGTACAAGGAGACGGGTACCAACCCGCTCTCCTCGTGCCTTCCCATCCTGGCGCAGTCGCCGTTCTTCTTCGCCCTGTACCACGTGCTCAACAGCATCGCGAACAACGACACCGTCGGCGTCATCAACGAGAGCCTGCTGCAGAGCGCGCAGAAGGCGCACATCTTCGGTGCTCCGCTGGCCGCGAAGTTCACCGACAGCTCTGGGGACGTCGCGGCGCTCGATGCCTCGCTGACCACGGTCCGCGTCGTCACCGCGGTCATGATCATCCTGATGTCCGCGTCGCAGTTCTACACGCAGCGTCAGCTGATGACGAAGAACGTCGACACCACGGTGAAGACGCCGTTCATGCAGCAGCAGAAGATGCTGATGTACATCTTCCCGATCATGTTCGCCGTCTTCGGCATCAACTTCCCGGTCGGTGTCCTCGTCTACTGGCTGACCACCAACGTGTGGACCATGGGCCAGCAGATGTACGTCATCCACAACAACCCGACCCCGGGTTCCAAGGCCCAGGCCGCTTACCTGGACCGCCTCTTCAAGCACGTGACGCGGCACGGCAAGACCCGCAACCGTCGTGAGCGCGCCATCGTCAAGGCGATCGTCGTGAAGGGCCGGGACCGCAACGAGTACGAGCGGAAGTTCATCACCGGCCTGAACAAGGAGGGCCTCGCGGCCCAGACCGACGGCACCGTGGTCCAGAGCGAGGCCTCGGCCATCGCCACAGCCGAGGACGGTACGCCGACGACCGTTGCTCCCAAGCGCCAGCAGCCCAAGCGCCAGACCAAGGCCCAGCGGCAGTCCGGCGGCGCGAAGACCGCCGACGAAGCCGAGCCGAACACTGAGCCCACCTCGCTGAGTAAGACCGACGAGCCGGAGGACGCCAAGCCGGCGGCCGCCGCAGAGAAAGCCGGGCCCAAGTCCGGCGCCGGCGGTCGCAGCAAGGCCCAGTCCGGTCAGCGCAAGGGCCAGCAGCGCCCCAAGTCCCCGTCCAAGAAGTAAGAAGGAGCCCATCCCGTGACGGAAGGCACCACCCCCGCCTCCTCCTCCGAGGGTGGCGACACCCTCACCCGCCTGGAGCAGGAGGGTGAGATCGCGGCGGACTACCTGGAAGGTCTGCTGGACATCGCCGATCTCGACGGCGACATCGACATGGACGTCGAGGCCGACCGTGCCGCTGTCTCGATCATCAGCGATTCCGGCAGCCGCGACCTGAGCAAGCTCGTGGGCCGGGAGGGCGAGGTGCTTGAAGCGCTCCAGGAGCTCACGCGCCTGGCCGTGCACCGCGAGACCGGCGACCGCAGCCGTCTGATGCTGGACATCGCGGGCTACCGTGCCAAGAAGCGCGCCGAGCTCTCGGAGCTCGGCGCCAAGGCCGCGGCCGAGGCCAAGAGCACCGGCGAGCCCGTGAAACTGAAGCCGATGACGCCCTTCGAGCGCAAGGTCGTGCACGACGCGGTCAAGACCGCGGGCCTGCGCAGTGAGTCCGAGGGCGAGGAACCGCAGCGCTTCGTCGTCGTGCTTCCCGCCTGATTCGGTACGTACGTTTCTCCGGCCCCGTCTGTCCGCAGGCGGGGCCGAACTTTGTCAGCCTGTTGTTCTGGTGTCAGCGCCCAGTGCGCTTTTGCGGTACGGAAGGACGGTCCCCGTGACGGAGGCAGCGGAGCTCCCCCTGCGCCCGAGCAGGCGCGCGATGTATTCGGTGATCGCTATGGGGATGCGGTTCGGTACGCCCAGCTCCTGGCTGAGGCGGGAGTGCAGCGAGGGCTCATCGGCCCGCGGGAGGTACCTCGCCTGTGGGAGAGGCACCTGCTGAACTGTGCGGTGCTCTCCGAGGTCGTGCCCGAGGGGGTGACGGTGTGCGATGTCGGTTCCGGTGCCGGACTGCCCGGCATTCCACTGGCCCTTGTCCGGGACGACCTGAAGATCACGCTGCTGGAGCCACTGCTGCGGCGTACGAACTTCCTCACCGAGGTCGTCGAACTCCTGGGCCTCGACCATGTGACCGTCGTCCGTGGCCGAGCCGAAGAGGTCCTCGGGACGCTGCAACCGGTCCATGTGGTGACGGCCCGGGCCGTGGCTCCGCTGGACCGACTGGCCACCTGGGGCATTCCGCTGCTGAGGCCGTACGGAGAGATGCTGGCTCTCAAGGGCGACACCGCCGAGGAGGAGTTGAAGAGTGCCGCAGCGGCCCTGAGTAAGCTCGGTGCGGTGGAGACCTCCATCCACCATGTCGGCGAGGGTGTGGTCGACCCTCTGTCCACGGTCGTGCGGGTGGAGGTCGGGGAGAGCCCGGGTGGCGTGCGCTTCGCGGCAAAGCGGGCGAAGGCGGCCCGGACCGGCCGAGCACGTCGGCGTCGTTGATCTGGGCGTTCGCTGACCCGCCCTGACGGCGAGTCGTACTCCACACAAGCTGCCAAACGTACGCATCTCGGAGTGTCGCGCGGGCGTGGCTCGTGCGGCTGGGCATCGTGTTTCACGTGAAACGTCGCTCACTGCTGCACGGCATCATCAGCCGTGGCCGCGCCGCGGCCGAACCGCGTGACCGGAAGCCTCTCGGGTCACTCGGAGAGGTATCGGAGTTTTCCACAGAGGTGGAATTCTCCACAGAAGCCCAGGCCTCACTGGTTCACGACCCCGAAGACATGGGAGGCTCTGTTCATTGCGAGCCTGAAGTCGAGGAGAGTGAATCCTTGCGGTCCGACGCCAACATCGCGGGACCGATGACCGATCCGGTCCCCGGTCCCCGTACCGAATCGATGGGGGAGGATGTTTCACGTGAAACACCGCCCCCGATGGACGACACTCCCATCGGTCGTGCTGCCCAACTGGCGGTAGAGGCTCTGGGCCGCGCTGGCGAGGGCTTGCCCCGGCCCGAGCAGACCAGAGTCATGGTCGTCGCCAACCAGAAGGGCGGCGTCGGCAAGACCACGACAACGGTCAACCTTGCCGCTTCGCTGGCTCTGCACGGCGCCCGTGTCCTCGTGGTCGACCTCGACCCTCAGGGCAACGCGTCCACCGCGCTGGGTATCGATCACCACGCCGAGGTGCCCTCCATCTACGACGTGCTGATCGAGAGCAAGCCCCTGGCGGAAGTCGTCCAGCCCGTTCCTGATGTCGAGGGGCTCTTCTGTGCCCCCGCCACGATCGATCTCGCCGGTGCGGAGATCGAGCTGGTATCCCTGGTGGCACGAGAGAGCCGGCTGCAGCGAGCGATTCAGGCGTACGAGCAGCCTTTGGACTACATCCTCATCGATTGCCCGCCCTCGCTCGGCTTGCTGACGGTCAACGCGCTGGTCGCCGGCCAGGAAGTCCTCATCCCGATCCAGTGTGAGTACTACGCGTTGGAGGGCCTCGGACAGCTGCTTCGCAATGTCGACCTGGTACGAGGGCACCTCAACCCCGTCCTGCATGTGTCGACCATCCTGCTCACCATGTACGACGGCCGGACGCGCCTGGCGTCCCAGGTTGCAGACGAGGTGCGCACCCACTTCGGTGGCGAGGTGCTGCGGACGAGCATTCCCCGCTCGGTCCGTATCTCCGAGGCGCCGAGCTATGGGCAGACGGTGCTGACCTACGATCCTGGATCGAGTGGTGCCCTCTCCTACCTTGAGGCGGCACGAGAAATCGCGCTGAAGGGCGTGGGCGTGGGGTACGACCCGACGCACGCCCATATCGGTACTCAGAATAATCCGAGCGTGGCGGAGGGGATCCAGTGAGCGATCGACGGAGGGGGTTGGGCCGTGGTCTCGCCGCACTGATCCCAGCGGCCTCGACAGGAGAGAAGGAATCGGCAGCGGGAGCACCCGCATCCACAGCGCCGGCGGCAACATCCGTCTTCATGCCCGAGCGTGGGGTGGCGGCGTCGACGATGGCTACTCTCCCGCCTGTTTCACGTGAAACAGAGGAGCCGTCGTCCAACGGTTCAGAGCTGCCGACAGCACCGATCGGTGCGTACTTCGCCGAGCTGCCCCTCGACTCCATCACCCCGAACCCGCGCCAACCGCGTGAGGTGTTCGACGAGGACCTTCTGCAGGAACTCGTCACCTCCATCAAGGAGGTCGGTCTCCTCCAGCCCGTCGTCGTACGGCAGCTGGGCCCGGCTCGCTACGAGCTCATCATGGGCGAGCGGCGCTGGCGCGCTTGCCGTGAGGCCGGCCTGGAGGCGATCCCGGCGATCGTGCGGGCCACGGACGACGAGAAGCTTCTCCTGGACGCGCTCCTTGAGAACCTGCACCGGGCCCAGCTGAACCCACTGGAAGAGGCGTTCGCCTACGACCAGTTGCTCAAGGACTTCAACTGCACGCACGATCGGCTGGCGGACCGTATCGGTCGGTCCCGCCCGCAGGTCTCCAACACCCTGCGTCTGCTGAAGCTCTCGGCCGCGGTCCAGCGCCGGGTGGCTGCCGGTGTCCTCTCCGCGGGGCACGCCCGGGCGCTGCTCTCCGTCGAGGACTCGGAGGAGCAGGACAAGCTGGCTCATCGGATCGTGGCCGAGGGACTCTCGGTCCGAGCCGTGGAAGAGATCGTCACCCTCATGGGGTCGCGGCCGAAGACCGCTGCGCGGTCCAAGGGACCACGAGCCGGCTCCGTGCCTTCTCCGGCGCTGGGTGAACTCGCGACCCGGCTCTCGGATCGCTTCGAAACGCGGGTGAAGATCGATCTGGGCCAGAAGAAGGGCAAGATCACCGTTGAGTTCGCCTCCACCGAGGACCTGGAACGGATCCTGAGCACCCTCGCTCCGGGCGAAAAGCTGGCTCTCCAGAAGAGTCTCCTGGACGATGACTCGGAGGAGACGGAGGCCTGAGCCTTCGCCTGCAGGACGGCTTTCGGCTGGTCGACTGCACGAGCGGGCTGCGTCCGATGTATACCGGACACAGCCCGCTCTTTGCTTGCAGGCGGTACCTAGGCAATCACATCGTGGATACGATGCGTTCGAGTATGGCGCATCGACCTGGCGGATCTTCATTGGAGAGGCGGGGCCATGCGAACCGTGAGCCGTTCCGGACTGTTGACCGCAAGTCTGGGACTGGGGGCGGTCGGCGGGTTCGTCGGCAGTCTGCTCCGGGAGCGGAATGCTCTGACAGCTGCCCGTGACGCTGCGGGCGAAGGAAGCGAGGAGCAGCCTTCATGGGGCGTCGACTTGTACCGCTCACGCTGGACAACCTTCAGGACCTGCCCAAGCGCTGTCGCTCGTGTGTCTTCTGGGAATTGGACCCAGTCAGCGGCGAGGCCGCGGTAAAGGCGGGCGCTCCGGCCCTGGAGAAGGAGGCGTGGATCTCCGCTGTCCTGCTGGACTGGGGGTCCTGTGGTCGTGTCGTCTACGTGGACGACATCCCGGTGGGCTTCGTGCTCTATGCGCCTCCGGCCTACGTGCCTCGCTCCACGGCGTTCCCCACGAGCCCGGTGTCTCCTGACGCGGTTCAGTTGCTGACTGCCTTCATCATGGAGGGCTACCAGGGTCAGGGGCTTGGCCGTGTGATGGTTCAGACGGTTGCCAAGGATCTGCTGCGGCGGGGCTTCAAAGCGATCGAAGCCTTCGGCGACGCACGCTGGAAGGAGCCGGCCTGTGTACTTCCAGCCGACCATCTGACGGCCGTGGGCTTCAAGACGGTCCGCCCTCACCCGGCGTATCCTCGGTTGCGGTTGGAACTGCGGACGACGCTCTCCTGGAAGGAGGACGTCGAGTTGGCACTGGATCGGCTTCTGGGAGCCGTTCAGAAGGAGCCGGCGCTGCGCCCCCTCTAAAGCGAACGGGCCGACCTCAGCGGGTCGACCCATTCTTGTTTCACGTGAAACATCACTCGGCGATGAAGTCCTCAAGGTCACGCACGATCGCGGCCTTCGGCTTGGCGCCGACAATGGTCTTGGCGACCTCGCCCCGCTGGTAGACGTTCAGGGTGGGGATGGACATCACACCGTACTTGGCAGCCGTGGCCGGGTTCTCGTCGATGTTCAGCTTGACGATCTCGATCTTGTCGCCGTACTCCTGAGCGATGGCTTCGAGGGACGGCGCGATCTGGCGGCACGGACCGCACCAGGCGGCCCAGAAGTCCACCAGGACGGGCTTGTCGCTCTTGAGGACGTCCTGCTCGAAGGAGTCGTCGGTCACGTTCTTCAGAGTGCCGGCCACAGAGGGCTCCTAACTGGTTCGGTGCGGTGAGGCGGACGGGATCAGACGGTGGTCTTCTCGGGCTCGGCGGTCTGGTCGCCGTCGGCGAGTGCGGCGAGGTAGCGCTCGGCATCGAGGGCGGCGGAGCAGCCGGTGCCGGCTGCGGTGATCGCCTGGCGGTACGTGTGGTCGACGACGTCACCCGCGCCGAAGACACCCGTCAGGTTCGTCCGGGTCGACGGGGTAGCGACCTTCAGGTACCCCTCGTCGTCCAGGTCGAGCTGACTCTTGAAGAGTTCCGTGCGCGGGTCGTGGCCGATCGCGATGAACAGACCCGTTACCGGCAGCTCGGAGGTCTCGCCTGTCTTGAGGTTGCGCAGCTTCAGCCCGGCGAGCTTCTGGTCGCCCTGGATCTCGGCGACCTCGCTGTCCCACACGAACGAGATCTTCGGGTCGGCGAACGCACGCTCCTGCATCGCCTTGGAGGCGCGCAGCGTGTCCCGGCGGTGGACGACCGTCACGGACTTGGCGAACCGGGAGAGGAAGGTGGCCTCCTCCATGGCGGTGTCACCGCCGCCGATCACGGCGATGTCCTGCTCCTTGAAGAAGAACCCGTCACAGGTGGCGCACCAGGAGACGCCGCGACCGGAAAGCGCGTCCTCATTGGGCAGCCCGAGCTTGCGGTGCTGCGATCCCGTGGTGACGATGACGGCTTTGGCGCGGTGGACGGTGCCTGCGGTGTCCGTGACGGTCTTGATCTCGCCGCCCAGGTCGACGGTGACGATGTCGTCCGGGACGAGCTCGGCACCGAAGCGCTCGGCTTGGGCGCGCATGTTGTCCATGAGGTCGGGGCCCATGATGCCGTCCCGGAAGCCGGGGAAGTTCTCCACATCGGTGGTGTTCATCAGCGCGCCGCCTGCGGTGACGGCGCCCTCGAACACCAGCGGCTTCAGCGACGCGCGCGCGGTGTAGAGCGCCGCCGTGTAGCCGGCGGGCCCGGAGCCGATGATGATCACATTACGGACGTCGCTCACGGCTTGATTCCTCGTCTCTGGAGACTGCTGCGTACTGCCGGTGGGAGCTGCTCTCGAAACTCTCACCCCACCCAACGGATCCTAAGGGGCGTGCATTCCCGGTGTGTCCGGGTACACGGAGACCGGGCACTGTACAGGGATGCCAGATGCGGCGCAGCGCGAGCGCGACCGTGCTCAGGGACGAGGGTAGGTCTGCTTCAGCAGGACCTCACCGGTGGGCTCCGGAGTCTTCTCCATGCAGGAGGCGTCGACCACGTAGGCCGTGACGCGTGCGGTGTCGGCGCTGTCGGGCAGCACGACGAGATACGCGTCCGCTCCCTCATAGGTACCCTGCTTGGAAGCGATGGCCCCCGAAGCGTCGCCGATGCCCTTCGCGATACAGACGGGCACGTCCGTCTTGAAGACCGTGGTCGTGTTCTTCGTGGGGGATTCCGGTGCGCTGGGTTCGGTTTCGATACCGAGTGAATCCCTGTCGGGCGAACTCGGGCTCTGGGCACCGTCCAGGAGATCCGTCACCTGCTTCTCCAGCTTGACGCCGGAAAAAGTGGCCGAGGCCTCGCTCTGAGGGGGGGTGCCTCCCGAGCCGGTGTCGCTCATCGACTGGACCAGCAGGGTACCGAGACCCAGAGCTGCGACTGTGAAGACGCCGGCGAGAACCGTCGTCCGGCGAGTTCGGCGCTTGGCACTCTGGCGGCCCGGCCGGGTGGATCCTCGGGAGTGGCCTGCGGGGCGATCCACCGCGGGCGGTGTTTCACGTGAAACACGCACGGCGTCGTGGTCGTCCGAGACGGTGCCGCGGCTGCCGGGCGGAACCTCTGCCGAGTCGAGATCGTGAGCTGTGGCATCAAGGAGGGCCTCGGCGGCCAGGGCCGCGTCGATGCGCCCCGCCACGTCGTCGGGCATGCGCGGCGGCCTCGGCAGAGTGCCGAGCATGCCGCGGATCTCCTCCAGGGAGGCGCGCACGTCGGCACAGAGCGGGCACTCGTCCAGGTGTTGGCGGACATCCGCGGTACGGGACGGCGGCAGCAGCCCCTCGGTGAGGTCGGAGATCTCCGCGACCTCCGGGTGCCCGGCCGTGTCGGTCGTGGAAGTCACGCTCGCCCACCTCCGCCCTTCACAGCAGCTGAATCGCTTGGCCCTGCATCCTGTGGTACCGCTGCGGGTGGGACGGATGCCCCCTGCGCCCGGTTCCGTCCGTGCCCCCCCTTTTCTCCGCCGTCACCCTCACCATCTCTGCGGAGATGGGTCAGGAGCGGCAGAAGTCTGGCTCTGCCACGGGCACAGCGGCTCTTCACGGTGCCGGTCGGCACGTCGAGGATCCGCGCGGCCTCCGACACCGGGTAGCCCTGCATGTCCACCAGGACGAGCGCTGCCCGCTGGTCCTGCGGCAGGGTGCCCAGGGCTTCCATCAGCTGGCGGTGCAGATCGTTGCGCTCGGCCGGGGCGGACGCCGACTCGTGCGGCTCCAGGAGTTGCTCCAGGCGCTCGGCGTCGTCGACGGGGGACGTCTTGCGGGAGGCCGCCTTGCGGGCACGGTCCAGGCAGGCGTTCACGGTGATGCGGTGCAGCCAGGTCGTGACGGCCGACTGACCACGGAAGGTGTGGGCCGCCCGATAGGCGGACACCAACGCGTCCTGAACCGCGTCCGCGGCCTCTTCACGGTCCCCCAGAGTCCGCAGCGCCACAGCCCACAACCGATCGCGGTGACGGCGTACGAGCTCACCGAAGGCGTCGGGTTCGCCCTCCACGTGGCGGGCGAGAAGGTGCTTGTCGCTTGCTTCGCCGTACTCGGCGCGGTCTGGCATCCGCCCCTCCCTCGGAGCTACCTTACGGCCCTCTCTCCAAGAGCGCGACAGGCGGGCCGGAGATAGGGGCGAGAAGGTTGCGTTGCAGGCGAGCGCGCAACGTGAAGAACATGTGATGCAAGTCATGCGCCCCAAAGAAGGGAACGATCAATGATGACCCATTTATTCTGTTGATCAACTGGGCTTCCAGGAATTAAGTCGAATTCTTCCTTTGTGACCGCTTAAGGGAGAATGGTGAAGCTCTTCAAGAGGGCCGTGGCCGTCGGCGCCGCGACTGCTCTGGTCTCGCTCGCTGCCATTTCGCAGGCAGCAGCAACGACTTACACGGGGAAAGACTGTAGCGGGCCTACCCGTGTTTCGTGTTCTACTATAACTCGAATTTCAAGGGATCTGCCGCCAACTTCGTGGGTTACGGAGGAATCAGTAATCTCGCGGGGTACACGTTCGCGACGAACGGTAACGGTAACGGTAACGGATTGTCCGTCAAGAGTAATTCAACCTCGGCGTTCTTCATCGCAAAGGCCCTTAACGAGAGTGCCACGGTCTACTTCAACAGAAACTCCGGCGGAGCCTGCGACTGGCTCTGGGCCCAGGGCTCCAAGCAGTCACAGGCTAACCAGCTGAATCGCACGTACAACAACAACGCATCTCTGAAGGTAGTCGACGGGGAGATGGCTGAGGGCTGGAACTGCTACCAGTTCTAAGAAGATTCCAGGCGATTGGGTGCCGGACGCATTCAGGACGCGTCCGGCACTCATTCTCTTTGAACTCCAGAGGTGATCGAATGGCAGGTTACGGCAGAAGGGGAGTACAGGCTGTCGAAGTCGCGTGCGCCGCCCTCATATGTGCTTCCGGCTGCGGTGGCAGGGGGACGAGGTTCAGCAGTCGCCTCCTTCCTCCGTCGGCCCTGGGGTGAGCGCTGTGGAAAGGTCCGCTCTGGAGGGTTATCTGGAACTTCCCATAGGCGCATACGCGCTCACTCCGAAGCAGCTCTTCGAGATCTCCAAGGCGGAGGAGGAGCTCGCGGATTCCTGTATGCAGAAGTACGGCCTCAGGTACCGGGCGCAGAGAAGGGAGTCACCCGCCGAGTACGCTCCGGGCACAAACCATGGTCACGGTGCATGAAGGAGAAGGGATTCGACTACAGCACTCCACTGCAGGCGCTCGGAACCCCGGAGAACTCAGGTGAAGAGATCACAAAGCCGGAAATTCGAGCCGCGAAATCCGACGTCGACTGCAAGACGCGGACTGACCTGGTGAAGATCTGGAACGGTCAGGAGGCCGAGATTCAGGAGTCCATGATCAAGAAGAACCGAAAGGACCTCGCCCTCCTGTCCGATGCCCACCGAAAGCTTCTGGCAGCGGCACGCTCGGTAGCCCCTTGAGGGATCGAATAGGTCAGCTGGTCACCTTGATGTCCATGACCCGGCCGCGGTAGTTGCCTGCGTTCGTCAGCGGCAGTTCGGTCAACCAGACCAGCAGGTACCGGGCCTTGAGGGTTTCGCCGGGCTTGAGCGTCACCGTCGTGCCCGAACCCTCGGTGACCTTGGCGTAGCTGTCGAAGGACGCCGGTTCCGTACGGCTGTCACCGGACGCGGCGCGGAGCTCGACCGACGTGTCTCCCACGAAGGAGACGGTCACCTTCCCGACCTCCTGGACCTTGCCGAGATCGAGGACGACCCCCACGCCCGGCTTCAGTCGACCGAAGTCGGTGCTCGCGTAGTGGTCCGTCTGCCAGTACGTGCGCGGCGTGCTGTCGTGGACCTTGTACACGTCGGCGGGCTTTTCGGAGCGATCGGGGCCGAACGGGTCGAAGTCCTTGGCTCCTTGGATGGCGATCGGCTTGCTTGGCTTCTTCGTCGGGGCCTTGTCGTTGTCGTTTTCATCCGGCGTCTGCGTCTGGTCGGTGTCGCCGGACTTGCCGCCCTGTTCCAAGAGGGTGTCGGCCAGCTGCCAGCTGCCCAGGCCCAGGGCAGCGATCAGCAGGGCCGAGACGGCCCACTTCAGTGCCTTGCCGGCGCGACTCTGCAACGGAGGTGGTGGTGTCGGCAGATGCTGGGGGGTCCCGGGGCGCTGGGCCTGGCGGCCGTACGTGCCCTGCTGGTACGTCGTGCGCTGGTAGTCGGGCGGGGCGGTGAAAACCGGCTCCGGCGGGCGGATGCGGGGCATCTCGCCGATTGCCCTCACGAGCTCCTCCGGCGTCGTGCACGGAGACTCGTGCCGTGAGGCGGTGGCGCCGTCGTTGGCGAGCGCACGCATGGCGAGCTCCGACAGACCCCGGTGGACGCCCGCCCGGACCTGGTCGGGTGCGATGAGCCCGACGCCCTTGGGAAGCCCGGAGAGGCCGTGCGCGTCGTTCTCGTAGGGCCAGCGCTGGGTGAGCGCCGAGTACAGCAGCGCGCCGATTGCCTCTGTGTCCTTGCGCTGCGGGGTGTCCGAGCTGATGCCGCGCAATGCGGCGTTCACCGCGAGTCCGCGGATGCGCCACTGCCCGGCGGCGGACCGCAGCACAGCGCTCGGGTTGAGCCTCAGATGGGAGAGGCCCTCGCGGTGCGCGGCGGCCATGGCGTGGGAAACCTGATTGACCATCTGGTACGCGTCGTGCGGTTCCAGCGGGCCGGAAGCCAGCAGTGCCGTCAGTTCCGTGGCGTCGGGAAGCCACTCGTGCACCACGTACACGAGGTCGTTCTCCTCGACCGCGTCCAACACCTGGACGAAGCGGGGATCACCCAGCAGCGCCGAGGAGCGGGCCGCCGCCAGCACGGAGCGGGCGCGCGCGTGGTCGGCGGGCAGCACGTGTACCCCGACCGCGCGACGCAGTTTCTCGTCCACGGCACGCCAACTGCTGAAACCGTCCAGACGGGTGACGCATTCTTCGAGGCGGTAGCGTCTGGCGAGCTTGTGGCCGCTGTGCAGTTCGGGCGGTTTCGCCTTCGAGGAGCTTTCGGTACCGCCGTTCCCCTGTGCCTCTTCGCTCGCCGAGCTTTCCGTGTCCCGCTCCCGGTTCTGGGCCTCCCCGTCGGCCGTGGACTGATCCGCTTGTGCGGTCAGCGGCTCGTCGCCGCTGTTGTCTGCCACGTCGACGGCAGCCGTGCTCCGTTCCGCCACCGCCGTTCCTGCCTCCCCATCCGTTGAGCGCTCTGCGACGCCAAAGTCAATTGTGCCCACAGTCCGCCGCTATGAGCGACACGCGGCGGCGGACGATGGTTGTGCGCGTGCCCCGGACTCAGCGCCCCAGCCGCCCGCGGACCATGCCGACCATCGAGTTGAGCTCTTCGATGCGCATGCGCCGCGCGGCGACGTAGAAGACACCGAGCAGAACGATTCCTCCTCCGACGAGTGCGAGCATCGAGCCGCCGACGCCCTGCCCCAGGGCCCGGCTGACGCCGTAGCAGGCCGCGCCGCTGAGCAGTGCCGCGGGCAGCGAGGCGATGGACAGCCGCGCGTACGTCCGCATGACCCTGGCTCCGTCCAGGTCCCCGCCCAGCCGCTTGCGCAGCCGTCGCCAGGCGACACCGACGCCGATCATGTACGCCAGACCGTACGCGGCGGCCATGCCCACCACGGCCCACCGGGCCGGGATCACGAAGAAACAGATCGCGGAGGCACTCGCGTTGACGGCGGCCACGAGGACCGTGTTGTAGAACGGGGTCCGGGTGTCCTCGTACGCGTAGAACGCGCGGAGGACGACGTACTGCACGGAGTAGGGGATGAGGCCGAGCCCGAAGGCCATCAGCATGAAGCCCATGTTCGTGGCCGCGCCGATGCCGGACGAGCCGAAGATCAGTGTGCACATCGGGATGCCGAGCGCGAGGAAACCGAAGGCGATCGGCACGATGGCGACCGCCGTGGTGCGTAGCCCCTGGGAGATGTCGTCGCGCACGGCGCCGGCGTCGTGCTCGGCGGCCGAGCGCGAGATGCGCGGCAGAAGCGCGGCCATCAGCGAGACGGTGATGATGGCCTGTGGCAGGCCCCAGATGAGCTGGGCGTTGGCGTACGAGGCGAAACCAACGCCCTCGACGTCGGAGTCGATGGCAGCGGCGGTGGCCAACTGGGTGACCACGAGCGCGCCCGCCTGGTTGGCGAGGACGAAGAGGATCGTCCATTTGGCGAGCATGGCGGCCTTGCCGAGACCGTGGCCCTTCCAGTCGAAGCGGGGCCGTAGCCGGAATCCGGTCTCCCGCAGGTACGGGATCATCGCGAGGGCCTGGACCACGAGGCCGAGGAGGATACCGAGGCCGAGCAGCCGCACGCCCTCCGGCGGGATGTTCTCGACCGTCATGTGGGAGTCGGCTGCGGTGCCATAGACCCAGAGGAACGCGCCGAGGGTGACGATGATGACGATGTTGTTCAGGACCGGGGTCCACATCATGGCGCCGAACCGACCGCGGGCGTTGAGGATCTGGCCCATCACCACGTGGACGCCCATGAAGAAGATGGAGGGCAGGAAATAGCGGGTGAAGGTGACGGCGGTCTCATTGGCGGCGGGGTTGTCGGCGATTCCCACCGACAGCGCGCGGACCAGGAGGGGGGCGGCGAACATCGCGAGGGCGGTGAGAAGGCCGAGAACCACCATGACGAGGGTCAGCAGGCGGTTGGCGTAGGCCTCGCCGCCATCGTCGTCGTCCTTCATGGCGCGAACGAGCTGCGGCACGAACACCGAGTTGAGGCCGCCACCGACGGTCAGAATGTAGATCATCGTCGGCAGTTGGTAGGCCACCTGGAAGGAGTCGCCCAGCAGGTAGAGGCCCAGCGCCGAGACGATCATCGCCGAGCGGATGAAACCGGTGAGGCGCGAGACCATGGTGCCCGCCGCCATCACGGCACTCGACTTCAGCAGTCCCGAGGCCCGCCCGCCCTTCTTCGCCGGAGGAGCGGGCGCGGGAGCGGGTGCGAGCTCCTCGTACGCCGGGCGCCCCGGACCGGGTACCGGAGCGGGCGCCGGTCCGGGAACGGACGGCTGGGCCGTGGGCGCGTGGCCACTTTGTTGCTGGTCGCGGAAGAGATGAGCGAACGCGTCGGGCTCGTGGTGCTTTTCCCCTGCCTGCGTCACCAGGTCGTCCACGCCGACGAACTGGGTCGTACGGGCGTCGTCGCCGTACGGCAGATGCCGCGCCGGACCTTCCGGCTCGGGCGCCGGCGTCTGCGCCCACACACGCGGGTCGGGGCGTACGGCGGTGCCGACGGCTGCGCGTAGAGCGGGTGCTGCGGCTGGTGGGTTTCCGGTGCCTGCGGCGGGTGGGCGGCACGGTCGTAGAGCGCCTCGGCCACCGGGTCCTGGGCTGCCAGATCCCGCGCGCGGTAAGGGTCCTGGTCGTAGGCGTCCTGGAGGTACATGTCCGCGGGAGGCTGCGGCGGCACCTGTCCCGGCCCGGGCGCCGGGCCGTCGGGATACCCCGAATCGGCCGCGCCCTGGCCGCGGTCACCGTCGTACGGCGCGTTCATGGTTATGCCACCTCATCGTCCCCGGGCCAACCGGCCACGACAATCGCTCAACGGTCCACTCTCTCACCCGTGCCGGAGGGGTCGGCGCTTTCCGGTGCGGTGTCCGGTGCCGGGTCACTCGCGTGCTCCGGCGGGTCCGCCCCGGGCTTCACCGGGGACTCCTTCTCGGGAGTGTGTACGAGCGAGGCCGCCTCGGTGTTCGGGTCTTCGTCCGGTGATACGCCTTCCGCGGAGTTGTCGGCCGGCGCGGTGCCCTCGGACTCCAGCAGGGCGGCGGCGCGCTTGCGCTGCGTGTACATCCGGAATCCGGCGAGGACGAGGAGCAGGACACCACCGGCGATGACCAGCATCACCGTGGGTGTGATCTCGGTTACGTTCACCGTGAAGGTGACCGGGGCACCGTACTTCTCGCCGTCCGCCGTGTAGAGCTGGGCGACGACGTTGACCCGTCCGTTGACCGCGGCGTTGGTGGTGAACTTCACCGACTCGCTGTGCCCGCCGGAGATGTCGACGGGCTGCTCGGCGAATGCCTTGTCACCGATCTCCAGACGCTTCGGGGCGTCGGACGTCAGACGCAGCCTCAGGTCCTCGACGCCCTGCACGAGGTTGTTCTGCACGGTCACAGGGATCGTCGCGCTACGGCCCGAGAGTTTCGTCTCGGACTTCTCGATCAGCCGGACCTGGCCGGTGAGCGTGTCGAGGTACGACTTCACGTTGTTGCGGTAAACCGCCGCCTCCACGGAGCGGCCTCGCCAGGAGGTGGACATCTCCCGGTCCATGGTCCGGCCGAAGGGCGTGACCACGCGGGACCGGTCGGAGAGAATCACCTTGAAGCGGTCGAGGCCGACCTGCGTGGACTGGATCTCCTCGAACGCCGACTTCGGCTGTGCCTGCTTGCGCAGCGACGAGGGGTATGCCGAGGCGGACGGGATCCTGGTGTTCGCTGCCGGGTCGGGCTTCGCGGCGGCGGCGGCCGACAGTTCCTGGGACTGCGACCAGGCCCCCTCCTGCAGTGCCGTCAGAGCCTGCGCCATCGTCTGTGCCTGGCTCGCCGACGGCATGCGCTGCGGGGCGATCACGACGCTGCGCTGCTTGTTGGTCTGGTGGTTCGTCATCAGACTCTGGGCGAGGAACTTCTGCACCGCCAGTGTGGAGTTCTCGGCCTTCGTCAGGTCGCCCCGGAAGGCCGTCGACAGCCGGGCGTCCGCGACCACGGCCGTGGTGCCGCCGCCGACGGGCCGGGCCGCGTTGGGGGTGTAGGACAGGCTGCGGCTCTCCTGCAGGCTGTCGCTGCGGGCGATCACCTTGTCGGCGCCCGCGGAAATGGCGACCTTGACGATCGACGGGTCGACGGCGCCGTTCACCGGCCAGGCGAAGTCGCCGTCCGGCTCCACCCGGAGGATGTTCTCGACGGTGTCCGAGGCCACATCGGTGGCGTCCTTGAGACGGCTGAGCGAGCCGGTGACGGTCTTGCCGTTGTGCGCCAGCGACGCCAGATCGGGGTCGGCGAAAGGGAGAGCGATCACCTCCTCCCCTTGGACCGCCGTCTCCAGCTCCGCCAGCCACTCCTTGGCGACGGCCTGGTTCCGGCCCGCGACGGTCGTGTCCGCGCTCCGGACCCGGTAGCTGTCCGTCATCGCGATCACGGACGCCAGCAGGTCCGGATCGATCACCCAGGTGATGTCGAGATCTTTGCCCAGCGTCAGCATCTGCTCCAGGCGCCCGCCCGCGGAGATCTCCTTGGCCAGGTCGTCGTCGAGGAAGACGGGCGTCTGCCGTTCGCCGGGTCCGGTCTCGGCCGTCAGATGGGTGGTGGAGATCAGCGGCCAGAGATAGGTCGTCTTCGTCTTCGTTCCCGCCTCGTCGGGCTGCCACGGCAGGAACGTGCGCTGGATACCGAGAACATGCTTGTACGGAGTGGCGGTGGTCTGGCCCGAGAGCGAGACGCCCAGCTGATACACACCGTCCGAGCCGAGGTCCAGCTCCTTGACGGGCACCGAGATGGTGAAGGGCTGGGCCACACCGGGGGTGAGCTTGGAGAATTGCTCCACGTACTTCCCGCCGACCTCCGTGCCGTCGGCGAACTGGTCGAAGCCTGTGCGCTTGACTGCGTCGTCGATGGCCGAGCGGCTCGTCAGGGCCGCCGACGCCACGCGCAGGCCCACATGGGCGTTCGTGACCGTCTGCTTGCCCTTGTTCGTGACCGTACCGGAGACGGTGACCGTGTCGCCGTCGGTGGGCACGCTGGGGCTGAGCGAATCCAGGGAGACCTCGACGGTGCTCGATCCCGTGGCGTCCGCCCGGGCGGCCGTCGGAGCAGCCTCCGCGTGCGGGGCCGCGGGCAACTGCAGCAGACCGGCCAGCAGGGGCGCCCCGGCGAAGAGCGCTCCGGTGCGCAGCAGCCACCGGCGGGCAGGTGAGGGACTCATCCCCTGGAAGTCTGCCGCCTCGGCCACGCGCTCGCCCGTCCCTCGTCGTCGTCAGTGGTCGTCGGAATGTGCGTCCACGCATGGTAACGATGCGCGCTGAGGGGAAGTGCCGCGGTCCGCTCCACAAGACCGGGGATGTGGCCGGGCTGTCCCTGTATGTGCACGTATCAAAGGGACCGGTGAATGGGGTCACCTGCGCGAAGCCCTCGTGCACGTTCAATGGAGGCGACCGCTGCCACCGGCGCCACGTACCCTTTTCTGTTGTGCCGAACGCCAACGAAGACATCAGCGCCCTCAGTCAGGTACAGCGCCGCGCGGTGAGTGAACTGCTGCGAGTGTCCCCTGTCGCCGACGACCTCGCCCGCCGATTCCAGGAGGCCGGGTTCTCCCTCGCCCTGGTCGGCGGTTCGGTCAGGGACGCGCTGCTGGGCCGACTCGGCAACGACCTGGACTTCACCACGGACGCACGTCCCGAGGACGTGCTGAAGATCGTCCGACCCTGGGCGGACGCCGTCTGGGAGGTCGGGATCGCTTTCGGCACGGTGGGGGCACAGAAGGACGGCTACCAGATCGAGGTCACGACCTACCGCTCCGAGGCATACGACAGGACCTCGCGCAAGCCCGAGGTGTCGTACGGCGACTCGATCGAGGAAGACCTCGTACGTCGTGACTTCACCGTGAACGCGATGGCGGTGGCGCTCCCCGAGAAGGAGTTCATCGACCCGCACGGCGGGCTCGAGGATCTCTCTGCGCGTGCGCTGCGCACCCCCGGCACTCCTGAGGAGTCATTCTCCGACGACCCGCTGCGCATGATGCGGGCCGCGCGTTTCGCCGCGCAGCTGGACTTCGAGGTGGCCCCCGAGGTCGTCTCCGCGATGACCGACATGGCCGGCCGCCTCGAGATCGTCTCGGCGGAGCGGGTGCGGGACGAGCTCAACAAGCTGATCCTCTCCGCCCACCCACGCAAGGGCCTGACCCTGCTCGTCGACGCCGGCCTCGCCGCGTATGTCCTGCCCGAGCTGCCGGCTCTGCGGCTGGAGCGTGACGAGCACCACCGGCACAAGGACGTCTACGACCACACGCTGATCGTCCTGGAGCAGGCGATCGCGTGGGAGGGGAGCGGACCGGACCTCACGCTCCGGCTCGCCGCGCTGCTGCATGACATCGGCAAGCCCCGCACGCGCCGCTTCGAGAAGGACGGCCGGGTCTCCTTCCACCACCACGAGGTGGTGGGCGCCAAGATGACCAAGAAACGCATGGCCGCCCTCAAGTACTCCAACGAGCTCATCAAGGATGTCTCGCGTCTGGTCGAACTCCACCTGCGCTTCCACGGGTACGGCACCGGCGAGTGGACGGACTCCGCCGTCCGCCGCTACGTGCGCGACGCGGGCCCTCTCCTCGACCGGCTCCACAAGCTCACCCGCTCCGACTGCACCACGCGGAACAAGCGCAAGGCGAATGCCCTGTCCCGCGCGTACGACGGTCTGGAGGAGCGCATCGCTCAGCTCCAGCAGCAGGAGGAACTGGATGCCATCCGCCCGGACCTCGACGGCAACCAGATCATGGAGATTCTGGGCGTCGGACCCGGCCCGGTGATCGGGCAGGCGTACAAGTTCCTGTTGGAGCTACGGCTGGAGAACGGGCCGATGGAGCACGACGAAGCGGTGGCGGCACTCAAGGAGTGGTGGAGCCAGGCGGCGCAGGTCTGACGGCAGGTCCTCCGCCGCCTTCGGAGGGCAGTAGCACGGCGCGGTGTTTCACGTGAAACACCGCGCCGCGCTGTCCTGCCGCCGAGCAGCGAGGGAGGCGCAGGCCCTGAGGGGCGCTGTTTCACGTGAAACACCGCCCGCTCACGGTCACTGCCGTTTCGGCACTCCGAAGCGGGCCATGGTCACGGCGATCACTGCATAGATCACGGCCACGGTGATCACCAGAGCGGCGGAGCGGCCGTCGGCAGGGAGCATCAGGGCGGCCACGCCGGCGGCGCCGACGAAGGCCACGTTGAACAGAACGTCGTAGAGGGAGAAGATCCGGCCCCGATAGCCGTCGTCGACCGAGGACTGGACGATGGTGTCCGTGGCGATCTTCGCTCCTTGTGTGACGAGGCCCAGGACGAACGCCGCGGTCAGCATGGGCGCTTCCGTGAAGGGCAGGCCGAGTGCCGGCTCCAGCACGGCGGCGGCCGCTGCGCAGGTGACGATCCAGAGACCCGGACCCAACCGCCCGGCCGTCCAGGGTGTCACGACCGCCGCGGTGAAGAACCCCGCCCCGGAGACTCCCACGGCGAGGCCGAGAAGAGCCAGCCCCTCTTCCGAGTCGGACGCGCCGGGACTGTCGGACGACCAGGCGTACCGGCAGAGCATGAGCACCATGACCGTCAGGGCGCCGTAGCAGAACCGCATCAGTGTCATCGAGGCCAGTGCCCAGGCCGCCACCCTCCGCCGTGGCTCGATGAGATGCCGCAGGCCCCCGACCAGACCCCGAGCGGTACCGACCAGGGCCGCGCCCAGCCGAGGCTGTACCAACTCGCGGTTCGGCCCGAGTAGTTCCCGGGTGATACGCAGTGAGGCGAGGGCCGCGCACAGGTACAGGGCGGAGCCGAGGAGGACCACCGCGGCGTCGGAGTCCGAGGCGGCCAACCGTACGACGAAGGCGAGTCCGCCGCCCGCGGTCGCGGCGAGCGTTCCGGCCGTCGGGGAGAGCGAGTTGGCGATCACCAGGCGGTCGGGGTCCACAACGCGGGGCAGCGCGGCGGAGAGTCCCGCCAGGACGAACCGGTTGACCGCCGTGACGCACAGCGCGGAGACGTAGAACAACCAGTCGGGTGCATGGCTCAGGATCAGGACGGCTGTCACGGATGCCAGCAGGGTGCGCAGCAGGTTTCCGTACAACAGCATCTGGCGCCGCCGCCAGCGGTCCAGAAGGACGCCTGCGAAGGGGCCGACGAGAGAGTACGGAAGGAGCAGGACCGCCATCGCGGAGGCGATCGCGGCTGCCGAGGTCTGCTTCTCGGGCGAGAAGACCACGTACGTGGCGAGCGCGACCTGATAGACGCCGTCGGCTCCCTGGGAGAGCAGGCGCACGGCGAGCAGACGCCGGAAGTCCTGGAAGCGGAGCAGGACCCGCAGGTCACGCGCGACGGACATGGGGCACAGCCTCACATACGGGGAGGGTCCCCGGTCGCACGACCCGGGGACCCATCAACAGCCCAGAAGGCGAGCCTGTCTAGCGCTCGACCTCGCCCCTGATGAACTTCTCGACGCTCTCGCGGGCCTCGTCGTCGAAGTACTGCACCGGCGGGGACTTCATGAAGTACGAGGACGCCGACAGGATCGGGCCGCCGACGCCGCGGTCCTTGGCGATCTTCGCGGCGCGCAGTGCGTCGATGATGACACCGGCGGAGTTCGGGGAGTCCCAGACCTCGAGCTTGTACTCGAGGTTCAGCGGGACGTCACCGAAGGCACGGCCCTCGAGGCGGACGTACGCCCACTTGCGGTCGTCGAGCCAGGCGACGTAGTCGGACGGGCCGATGTGGACGTTCTTCTCACCGAGCTCCCGGTCGGGGATCTGCGAGGTGACGGCCTGAGTCTTGGAGATCTTCTTGGACTCCAGGCGGTCGCGCTCCAGCATGTTCTTGAAGTCCATGTTGCCGCCGACGTTCAGCTGCATCGTGCGGTCCAGGACCACGCCCCGGTCCTCGAACAGCTTCGCCATGACGCGGTGCGTGATGGTGGCACCGACCTGCGACTTGATGTCGTCCCCGACGATCGGGACGCCCGCCTCGGTGAACTTGTCAGCCCACTCCTTGGTGCCGGCGATGAAGACCGGAAGGGCGTTGACAAAGGCGACCTTGGCGTCGATGGCGCACTGGGCGTAGAACTTCGCCGCGTCCTCGGAACCGACGGGCAGGTAGCAGACGAGGACGTCGACCTGCCTGTCCTTGAGGACCTGGACCACGTCGACCGGGGTCTCGGCGGACTCCTCGATGGTCTCGCGGTAGTACTTGCCGAGGCCGTCGAGGGTGTGGCCGCGCTGCACAGTCACACCGGTGCCCGGCACGTCACAGATCTTGATGGTGTTGTTCTCGGAGGCGCCGATGGCGTCCGCGAGGTCGAGCCCGACTTTCTTGGCGTCGACATCGAAGGCGGCGACGAACTCCACGTCACGGACGTGGTAGTCACCGAACTGCACGTGCATGAGGCCGGGGACCCTGGACGCCGGGTCGGCGTCCTTGTAGTACTCGACTCCCTGCACCAGCGACGCAGCGCAGTTGCCCACGCCGACGACGGCTACGCGAACCGAACCCATTCCGGTTGCTCCCTGTGTGTACGAGTGAGGTCCTGGCAGGGACCTCACATGGTGGTGTCGCCGGGCGCATCCGGCCCGGGGGTGTCCCCGGGCCGGGGCAGGGCGCCCGGCGCTCCCTCTGTGGTGTCGTGAGCGGGTTCTCCATGGCCGGGACCTTTCAGGTCCCGGCCCGCCCGCTCGCTCTCGATGAGCTCGTTAAGCCAGCGCACTTCGCGCTCCACGGACTCCATCCCGTGGCGCTGGAGCTCAAGCGTGTAGTCGTCGAGGCGCTCGCGGGTGCGCGCCAGGGAGGCGCGCATCTTCTCCAGCCGCTCCTCCAAGCGGCTGCGACGGCCCTCCAGGACGCGCATGCGCACATCACGGGAGGTCTGCCCGAAGAACGCGAAGCGAGCGGCGAAGTGCTCGTCCTCGTAGGCGTCGGGACCCGTCTGCGAGAGCAGCTCCTCGAAGTGCTCCTTACCTTCTGCCGTCAACCGGTAGACGATCTTGGCGCGGCGGCCTGTGAGCGCGGCGGCTGGAGCATCGTCCGGGGTGCTCCCCGGTTCCTCGATCAACCAGCCGTTGGCGACCAGCGTCTTGAGGCAGGGGTAGAGCGTCCCGTAACTGAACGCACGGAACACGCCCAGCGACGTGTTGAGTCGTTTGCGCAGCTCATAGCCGTGCATCGGGGCTTCGCGGAGCAGGCCGAGGACGGCGAACTCGAGCATCCCGGAGCGTCGGCTCATCGTCGCCTCCCCTCTCCCCCTGGCCCTGTCGACACGCTTTATGCCGAGCTGATGTATCGACTCGATACATCCAGACGATAGAACGCCCCTACGGATGCGACAAGTGGGGGCGTGGTGAACGGGATCACATCACCGATCAGTAGGATGCAAGTTGCCTGATTTGGGGTGAAGTTCGGTGCTCGGTGGGTTTTGGCGGTGCGTAGTCTGTGCGGCATGCACACCACTGGGAACCGAGTGACGTTTGAGCACGTCGTCGTCCTGGATGCGGTACGGATGAATGCCTGCACGACCGCATCCGTACTTCGGGGGGACCGGAAGCCAGCCGCCGTTTCCAGGCGCGCACGGGTGCGCCTGCCCGAGGAGTAATCGTTCGATGAGCGAGCACCGTCGCAAACCGCCGCAGCCGCAGGGAGGCGGACGTGCCGCGGCCCGACGCGGCCAGTCGGCGTCCTCCGGCCGCCGCGCGGCACCGCGGGGCGCCACCGGGTCACTTTCCGACACCTACGGCTCGGGGGGTGAGGAGACCCAGTACGAGGGTCGTGCTGCGGCTCGACGGGCGGCGCAGAGAAGTACCGGCGCCGGTACCGGTGGTGGCCGTCGCGGAACGGCCGAACCTGCCGGGCGCGGCCCGGGCCGTGGCCGTGGACACCCCGCCCCGCCCGGTAAGAAGCGTTTTATCGACTATCCGCGCGTAGGGAAGTACGGGGCGATGCGCTGGGTCCCCTCATGGCGCCAGGTGACGGGGCTGTTCATCGGGTTCTTCGGATGCCTGGTGGCGGCGGCCGGCATCGGATACGCGGTCGTGGCCGTACCCGACCCGGCCCAGGCCGCGACGGCCCAGAACAACGTCTACTACTGGTCGGACGGCTCCCAGATGGTCGCGACCGGTGGTGAGGTCAACCGCCAGATCATCGCGTACGAGAAGATCCCCAAAGAGATGCGGTACGCCGTCATGTCGGCGGAGAACAAGACGTTCGAGACCGACAGCGGCGTCGACCCCATGGGTATCGCCCGTGCCGTCGTCAACATGGCCAAGGGTGGTCAGACGCAGGGTGGTTCGACCATCACTCAGCAGTATGTGAAGAACGCCATGCTCGACGACCAGTCGCAGACCCTGTCGCGGAAGGTCAAGGAACTCTTCATCTCGGTCAAGGTGGGCACCTCGGTCGAGAAAGAAGAGATCATGCGAGGCTACCTGAACACCGCGTACTACGGACGTGGTGCCTATGGGATCCAGGCGGCCGCCCGCACGTACTTCGGCAAGGACGCGGACGAACTCAACGCGAGCCAGTGCTCCTTCCTCGCCGCGGTCCTCAAGGGGGCCACCTACTTCGACCCGGCCGGCGCGACGTCGATCGACCCGGCGGCCTCGGCGCAGGCCAACCTCAAGCGGGCCAGGGAGCGCTGGAGCTGGATCCTCGACGAGATGGTCAAGGACAAGCACCTGCCGGCGACCGAGCGGGCGAAGTACACCGAGTTCCCCAAGATCCAGAGTCCTCGGTCCAACGCCCAGCTGGGCGGCCAGATCGGCTACCTCGTCGACACGGCCAAGGGATACATTCTCAACAACACCGATATCACGCAGAAGAAGCTCGAGCAGGGCGGCTACGAGATCCACACGACCTTCGACAAGAACAAGGTCAAGGAACTCGAGAAGGCCGTGGCGAAGGTCCGCAAGGAGAACATCAAGCCCGACCTGCGCCCGGACACCGATACCCATGTGCAGTTCGGTGGCGCGTCGGTGAACCCGGAGTCGGGCGCCATCGAGGCGATCTACGGCGGTGTGGATGCCACCAAGCACTTCACCAACAACGCCGACGTCACCGGCGCACAGGTCGGTTCGACATTCAAGCCCTTCGTCCTGGCGGCAGCCATGACGTGGGGCAAGCGCGACCCCGATCTCGGGGAGACGCAGGCGCAGGACGAGCGCACCATCGTCTCACCGAGGAGCCTCTACAGCGGCAAGAACAACCTCAAGATCAAGGACTACAAGGGCGACATCTGGACCAACGAGGAGAACAAGGAGTGGCTGCAGGCCAACGACGACGACGCGTCGTACGGCAGCCCGCCGAAGTACCAGATCGACCTGCGTGAGGCGATGCGGGTCTCGGCGAACTCCGCCTTCGTGCAGCTGGGAATGGACGTCGGTCTGGACCGGGTGAAGGAAGCAGCCCTGGAAGCTGGTCTCAAGGAAGGCAGCCTCACCGGCACCAGCTACCCGTCCTTCTCGATCGGTATCTCCGATCCCAGTGCGATCCGTATGGCGGGCTCGTACGCGACCTTCGCCGCCAGCGGAAAGCAGAACGAGCCGTTCTCCGTCAAGACGGTCGAGTACGAGGGTCTGACCATGTTCGACCACGACGACATCGCCGATCCCAAGCGGGCCTTCACCACGGAGGTCGCTGACAACGTCACCGACGTCCTCAAGACCGTCGTCGACGAGGGGACCGGCTCCTCGGCCCAGCTGCCCGGCCGTGAGGTGGCGGGCAAGACCGGTACCACCGACGGCAACAAGTCGGCCTGGTTCGTCGGGTACACCCCGCAGTTGTCGACCGCGATCAGCATGTACCGCATGGACGACGACGAGGCCAACAAGAACCGGACGTTCTTGGAGATGTACGGCACCGGTGGCCAGGCGACGATCCACGGTGCCTCGTTCCCGGCCGAGATCTGGCACGACTACATGGAGGACGCGCTCAAGGGCGTGCCGCCGAAGGCCTTCCCGGAGCCTGAGCCGATCGGTGAGATCGTCAACGAAGAGCCGGACCCGACGCCAAACCCGACGGTGACCGAGTCCGAGAAGGAGAGCCCCGAGCCGAGCCCGTCGCCGACCGAGAGTGAGATCCTGCCCTCACCGTCGCCCAGCGAGACCTGCACCAACCCGTTCGATCCCACCTGTCAGGCAACCGGTGGTACGGACCCGGGCGGGACGGCCACTGGTGGCGTCGATGGTGGAGTGACACCGGCACCGACGGAGTCGGAGGAGGATACGAGGGGCAACCAGAACGGGGGTTTCCTCGGAGGCCCCAGTGGGTGACTCCTTGCCCGGCAGAACGTGTTTCACGTGAAACAGCGGCCATCGCACCGATCAGGTGCGGTGGCCGCTGCCATGTCCGGAGAGAGACATGGACGGAACGAATGTCGGCATGTTTCACGTGAAACATGAGAGGCGCACTCGACGGGGTGCAGTGGTGGTCGGCGTATTCCCAGGCGCGTACGGCAGGATGTGCGGCATGCCCAGTGCAGAGACGACGCGAGTGAGCGTGGACGAGCCGGAGCCGGTGCGGCCGACCAAAGAGGACGAGGTCGCTTCGACCGGCAGTGAGCTGATCGGCGGCCCGATCGGGCGGCGTGCGCTGCTCGGTGCGTCCTGGTGGACGCCCGTACGGGTCGTCGCACTCGTGGCAATCGGCATGTTCGCGCTGGGCATGGTGCAGAAGCTGCCGTGCTACGACGGAGCCTGGTTCTTCGGAGCCAGCTCCCAGTACACGCACGCGTGCTACTCGGACATCCCGCACCTCTATCAGGGGCGAGGGTTCGCCGACGGGCTCGTGCCGTACTTCGACAAGATCCCTGGCGACATGGAGTACCTCGAGTACCCCGTGCTGACCGGCGTGTTCATGGAGGTCGCCGCCTGGCTCACCCCGGGCCGCGGGTCCATCCAGGAACAAGAACAGTGGTACTGGATGGTCAACGCCGGGATGCTGATGGCGTGTGCGGCGGTCATCGCCGTCTGCTCCGCGCGCATCCATCGCCGGCGCCCCTGGGACGGCCTTCTGGTGGCCCTGGCGCCCGCTTTCGCGCTGACCGCCACCATCAACTGGGACCTCCTCGCTGTGGCCCTGCTGGCCGCCGCGATGCTGATGTGGTCGCGCGGCCGTCCCCTCGCCTTCGGTGTGCTCATCGGTCTTGCCACGGCCGCCAAGTTCTATCCGTTCCTGGTGCTCGGACCGCTTTTCGTACTGTGCTGGCGAGCGGGCAAGTGGCGGGCGTACGGGACCGCGCTGCTCGGTGCCGTCGGGGCCTGGCTCGCGGTGAATCTCCCGGTGATGCTTCTGGCCCCCGACGGATGGGCGAAGTTCTACCGCTTCAGCCAGGAGCGCGGCGTCGACTTCGGTTCCCTCTTCCTCGTGATCTCCCAGCGGACGAACATCCAGATCACCCCCGAGACGGCGAACGCGTACGCGATGGTCTCGATGGTGCTCGTCTGCGCGGGCATCGCCGCGCTCACACTGACCGCCCCGCGCCGCCCGCGCTTCGCGCAGCTCGCTTTCCTGATCGTCGCGGCCTTCATCCTCACCAACAAGGTCTACTCGCCGCAGTACGTGCTCTGGCTGGTGCCCCTCGCCGCGCTGGCTCGGCCCCGCTGGCGGGACTTCCTGATCTGGCAGGCCTGCGAGGTCGCGTACTTCCTGGGGATCTGGATGTACCTCGCGTACACGACCAGCGGCGAAGCCCACAAGGGCCTGCCCGCCGAGGGCTACCAACTTGCCATCTTGGCACACCTGTTGGGGACGCTTTATCTGTGTGTCGTGGTCGTCCGGGACATCTTCATGCCGGAACGGGACGTGGTACGCCGAGCCGGTGACGACGATCCGTCCGGCGGGGTGCTCGACGGTGCGGAGGATGTGCACGTGTACGGCGCGGCGGCTCCTCCCTCGCGGCACGCGACGCGCTTCGACGGACCACAGGTGGAATGGGGCAGCCGTGACCCGGGAGGCGGTTCGCTCTGAGCGAACAGAACTCGGTCATGCGAAGCAGAGGGCCGTACACGGGTTTCCGTGTACGGCCCTCTGCTTCGCACGGCGGTCGCTCCCGCCCGACGGCCAGCTCGGCCGCTCCCTGGAGAAGCAGAGTTCAGCGGTCGACGATCCGGTCGAACTGCGTGGTGGTGTGCCGCAGGTGGGCCACCAGTTCCTCCCCGACCTTGGGCTCCGGCGCGTCCGACGGCACGAAGAGGATCGACACCTGCATGTGCGGCGGCTCGGCGAACCAGCGCTGCTTGCCGCCCCAGACGAACGGAGAAAGGTTCCGGTTGACCGTCGCGAGGCCTGCCCGGGCGACGCCCTTGGCGCGCGGCATGACGCCGTGCAGCGCCTTCGGGGCCTCCAGACCCACCCCGTGCGACGTGCCGCCGGCCACGACCACCAGGAAGCCGTCGGAGGCCGCCTTCTGCTGCCGGTAACCGAAGCGGTCGCCCTTGGCGACGCGGGTGACGTCCAGCACGGCCCCGCGGTACCCGGTGGCCTCATGGTCGCCCAGCCACAGCCGGGTGCCGATACGGGCGCGGAAGCGGGTCTGCGGGAACTGCTGCTGGAGACGGCTGAGATCCTCGGCCTTGAGGTGGCTGACGAACATGGTGTGCAGCGGGAGGCGGGCCGCGCGCAGACGGTCCATCCAGCCGATGACCTCCTCGACGGCGTCCGAGCCGTCGGTACGGTCCAGCGGCAGGTGGATGGCGAAGCCCTCCAGGCGCACGTTCTCTATGGCCGCGTGGAGCTGGGGCAGTTCCTGCTCGCTCACGCCGTGCCGCTTCATCGAGGACATGACCTCGATGACGACGCGGGCGCCCACGAGGCCGTACACGCCGTCGACCGACGACACGGAACGGATGACGCGGTCGGGCAGGGGTACGGGCTCCTCAGCCCGCCGGTAGGGCGTCAGCACCAGCAGGTCGCCACTGAACCAGTCCTTGATCCGGGCCGCCTCGTACGTGGTGCCGACGGCGAGGACATCCGACCCGAGGCGCGTGGCCTCTTCCGCCAGCTTCTCGTGCCCGAAGCCGTAGCCGTTGCCCTTGCAGACGGGGACGAGTCCCGGGAACTGCTCCTGAACGTGCTTGTGGTGTGCCCGCCAGCGCGCGGTGTCGACGTAGAGCGTGAGCGCCATGGCCGGTCCCGGAACCTTTCTCGTGGCTGCGGTGTATCAGAGGTATGGAAGCAAAAACGGGGGCGTCAGCGACGCGACATGTAGATGTCGAGCGCCTTGTGGAGCAGCTTGTTCAGCGGGAAGTCCCACTCACCGAGGTATTCGGCAGCCTGCCCGCCGGTGCCCACCTTGAACTGGATCAGGCCGAAGAGATGGTCCGTCTCGTCCAGCGAGTCGGAGATACCGCGCAGATCGTAGACGGTCGCGCCGAGTGCGTAGGCGTCGCGCAGCATGCGCCACTGCATCGCGTTCGAGGGCCGGACCTCACGGCCGATGTTGTCCGAGGCGCCGTAGGAGTACCAGACGTGTCCACCGACGACCAGCATCGTCGCGGCAGACAGGTTCACGCCGTTGTGCTGGGCGAAATAGAGGCGCATGCGGTTGGGGTCCTCGGTGTTGAGGGCCGTCCACATGCGCTGGAAGTACGACAGCGGGCGGGGCCGGAATCGGTCGCGCACAGCAGTGATCTCGTACAGCCGCTGCCACTCCTCAAGGTCGTGGTAACCGCCCTGGACGACCTCGACGCCCGCCTTCTCGGCCTTCTTGATGTTGCGGCGCCACAGCTGGTTGAAGTTCTTGTGGACCTCTTCCAGGGAGCGGTTAGCCAGCGGAACCTGGTAGACGTAGCGGGGCTGTACGTCACCGAAGCCGGCCCCGCCGTCCTCGCCCTGCTGCCAGCCCATGCGGCGCAGCTTGTCAGCGACCTCGAAGGCACGCGGTTCGATGAAGTCCGCCTCGATGTCGCGCAGCCGCTTCACATCCGGGTCCTGGATGCCCTTCTTGATGGACGTGGCCTCCCACCGCCGGATGATCACCGGCGGGCCCATCTTCACCGAGAAGGCGCCCTGGTGCTTCAGATGCGCGAGCATCGGCTCCAGCCAGTCGGTGAGGTTCGGCGCGAACCAGTTGATGACCGGGCCCTCGGGCAGATAGGCGAGATAACGCTTGATCTTGGGCAGCTGGCGGTACAGCACCAGGCCGACGCCGACCATCTCGCCGTTCTTCTCGTCGAACCACCCGAGGCTTTCGGAGCGCCACTCGGCCTTGACGTCGGCCCAGGCCGGGACCTGCATGTGGCTAGCCGAGGGCAGGCTCTGGATGTACGCCAGATGCTGCTCTCGGCTGATCGTCCTCAGGGTCAGGCTCATTCGCGGCGCTCCTCGGGCTGGTGTGTCCCCATGGGTACAGGGGCTCCGGCTCTCGCGCCGAAGCCTACTGCGCCCTGCGGGCACCCCGAATGGCTGTATGGGACCTGGGGCCCGGTCGGCACGCGGCCAGGATGTCAGGTGATGTCATCGGCCGCTTGGTCCGATGTGGGGTGGCGAACAGCGAGGGGCACACCCCGCCGAGCGCGCGGCCGTTGATGTGGCGTCAGCCGAAGACCCCGCCGAAAAGGCCTCCCTGGGCCATGCCGAGGAAGAAGCCGACGGCCGAGGCACCGAGACCCACAACCAGCCCAAAGCGCTCACGGGTCGTCTCCGAGATGAACTGCCCGTACGCGCCGGTGAGGATTCCCACCAGCCCCGTCCAGGAACTGAGCAGGTGCAGATGGGGGAACATCGCAGTGATGAAGGAGACCGCTCCGAGCACGAGCGTCACGGCGAGCAGGGTGTCCTGGACGGGGTGGGGCTTGTCGTCGGTGGCGAGCAGGGAACCGGCGATGTTGGGTCGCGTTGTCTGTGCCATGGGGCACCTCCTGCGGAAGACGGCGCATCGTAGCGCCATACACACCCGATGTGTACAGATTGACGGTCACCGCCACCTGATTTCAACCGGAAGCGGGTGTGCGGGTAGTCTGTAGCGTCTGCACCGGTGTCTGCCCAGGCCATGACAGGGATCCCTAGCGGGAGCCCTGATTGTCAGTGGCTGCCGATACCGTTGCGTACGCATCACGACCCTCCTGCCACGGAACGACCGTGGCCGCTGAGTCCAAAGGAGGTGGGTTCCACATGCGTCACTACGAGGTGATGGTCATCCTCGACCCCGATCTGGAGGAGCGCGCTGTCTCCCCCCTGATCGAGAACTTCCTCTCCGTCGTCCGTGAGGGCAACGGAAAGGTCGAGAAGGTCGACACCTGGGGCCGTCGTCGTCTCTCGTACGAGATCAAGAAGAAGCCTGAGGGCATCTACTCGGTCATCGACCTGCAGGCCGAGCCTGCGGTCGTCAAGGAGCTCGATCGCCAGATGAACCTGAACGAGTCGGTCCTCCGGACCAAGGTCCTCCGTCCCGAGACTCACTGAGCTCTTCCGCTCAGCTGATCCCGGGATCCGAGTAGCAGCACCAAGCAGCCAGCAGCAAACCCGCCGAGAGGTTCCCCCATGGCAGGCGAGACCGTCATCACGGTCGTCGGCAATCTTGTCGACGACCCCGAGCTGCGCTTCACCCCTTCCGGTGCGGCGGTCGCGAAGTTCCGTGTCGCGTCCACCCCCCGCACCTTCGACCGTCAGACCAATGAGTGGAAGGACGGCGAGAGCCTGTTCCTGACCTGCTCGGTCTGGCGTCAGGCGGCGGAGAACGTCGCCGAGTCGCTCCAGCGAGGCATGCGCGTCATCGTGCAGGGCCGGCTGAAGCAGCGGTCCTACGAGGACCGTGAGGGCGTCAAGCGCACGGTCTACGAGTTGGACGTCGATGAAGTCGGCGCCAGCCTGCGCAGTGCCACGGCCAAGGTCACCAAGACCGCCGGGCGTAGTGGCCAGGGCGGTTACGGCGGCGGTGGCGGTGGCGGCCAGGGTGGCGGCGGCTGGGGCGGAGGCCCCGGCGGTGGCGGCCAGCAGGGCGGCGGCACTCCC
The DNA here is from genome assembly GCF_037201975.1 of Streptomyces sp. TG1A-60. Taxonomy (NCBI): domain Bacteria; kingdom Bacillati; phylum Actinomycetota; class Actinomycetes; order Kitasatosporales; family Streptomycetaceae; genus Streptomyces; species Streptomyces sp. TG1A-60. Next base: position 4,114,946 of record NZ_CP147520.1, read on the forward strand.
GCCGACGACCCGTGGGCCAGCGGCGCTCCCGCCGGTGGCAACCAGGGCGGTGGCGGCGGCTGGGGCGGAAGCTCCGGCGGCGGTGGCGGCTACTCGGACGAGCCCCCCTTCTAAGACCCCTGGGAAGCCGGATCACCGGTCTCCGAGGTCGAGGACGGGGCTCGTACCCCACACTTCTTGATCACACAGGAGAAACACCATGGCGAAGCCGCCTGTGCGCAAGCCTAAGAAGAAGGTCTGCGCTTTCTGCAAGGACAAGGTCACGTACGTGGACTACAAGGACACGAACATGCTGCGGAAGTTCATTTCCGACCGTGGCAAGATCCGTGCCCGCCGCGTGACCGGCAATTGCACGCAGCACCAGCGTGACGTCGCCACGGCCGTCAAGAACAGCCGTGAGATGGCGCTGCTGCCCTACACGTCCACCGCGCGCTAAGGGAAGGGTGACCGACCAATGAAGATCATCCTTACCCACGAGGTCTCCGGTCTCGGCGCTGCCGGTGACGTCGTCGACGTCAAGGACGGCTACGCTCGCAACTACCTGATCCCGCGGAAGTTCGCGATCCGTTGGACCAAGGGCGGCGAGAAGGACGTCGAGCAGATCCGTCGCGCTCGTAAGATCCACGAAATCCAGACCATCGAGCAGGCCAACCAGGTCAAGGGCCAGCTCGAGGCCGTCAAGGTCCGTCTGGCTGTCCGCTCCGGTGACGCCGGTCGTCTCTTCGGTTCCGTCACTCCGGCCGACATCGCTTCCGCGATCAAGGCTTCCGGTGGCCCCGAGGTCGACAAGCGCCGCATCGAGCTGTCTGCTCCGATCAAGACGCTGGGCGCCCATGAGACGTCCGTGCGTCTGCACCCCGAGGTTGCCGCCAAGGTCAGCATCGAGGTCATCGCGGCCTAAGCGCTGTGCTCGCTGAGGCGGTGTGTGGGGCCGCACCCTGTGAGGGTGCGGCCCCACACGCATATCGGTGCTCCGGTGATCGGCGGGGGCACATCTGCGAAGTGACTGTTTCACGTGAAACGGAGTCAGGTTTCGGCGACGCGTTTCAGCGCGCTGCGCCGGTGACGATCCAGAGGCCGGAGCGGGAGCGCAGCCACAGGGTCAGCATGCGCGTTGCCATCATCAGAGTCATCGCCCCCCAGAGGGCAGTAAGACCTCCGCTGAAGGAGGGGACGAGCAGAGCGGCTGGGGTGAAGACTGCCAGGGTCAGCACCATGGCCCGGGCAAGGTAGGGGCCGTCTCCCGCACCCATCAATACGCCGTCGAGCACGAAGACGATCCCGCAGATCGGCTGAGCGAGCGCCACCACCACCAGCGCGGGCAGCGCGGCTGCCTCGACTGCCGGGTCGCCCGTGAAGAGCGGGATGAACAAGGGGCGGGCAGCGATTACCAGGAGCCCGAGCACAGCACCCGTGGCGATCCCCCACTGCACCATCCGCCGGCAGGCCTCCCGGGCTCCTTGGGCGTCTCCCGCGCCGAGATAGCGGCCGATGATGGCCTGCCCGGCGACGGCGATTGCATCCAGGGCGAAGGCGAGCAGGCTCCAGAGCGAAAGGACGATCTGGTGCGCGGCGATGTCCTGGTCCCCCAGGCGGGCGGCCACCGCGGTGGCGATCAGCAAGATCCCACGCAGTGAGAGGGTACGGACCAGCAGGGGCACTCCGGCCCGAGCCGAGGCACCTATGCCGGCGGTGTCGGGGCGCAGAGAGGCGCCGTGCCTACGAGCTCCCCGGATCACGACCCAGAGGTAGGCGGCTGCCATGCCGATCTGGGCGATGACCGTGCCCCAGGCGGATCCGGCGATGCCCAGGCCGGCGCCGTAGACAAGGACCGCGTTCAAGGCGCCGTTGGCAACGAAGCCCGCGCCGGCGACGTAGAGCGGTGTCTTTGTGTTTTGGAGGCCGCGCAGGACACCGGTGGCGGCGAGCACGACGAGCATGGCAGGGATACCGAGTGCCGAGATCCGTAGATAGGTGGTGGCATAAGGTGCCGCGGTGTCCGAAGAGCCGAAGAGGGCTACGAGATCGGGTGCGGTGGGAAGGACGACGGTGACGACGGCGGCACCGAGCAGTAGGGCGAGCCAGATGCCGTCCATGCCCTGGCGGATGGCGGCCCGCAGATCGCCGGCCCCGACTCGTCGAGCGACGGCGGCCGTCGTGGCGTAGGCGAGGAAGACGAAGACACTCACGGCTGTGACGAGGAGTGCCGAGGCGACGCCGAGACCGGCCAGTTGTGCGGTGCCGAGGTGGCCGACGATCGCAGTGTCGACCATCAGAAAGAGCGGCTCGGCGACGAGTGCGCCGAAGGCCGGAACGGCCAGCGTGACGATGTCACGATCGTGCTGACGCCGGGTGGCCCTGGAGGTCGCGGAAGCCTGTGTCATGACCACCAATCTAATCTTCCACAGGTAAGAGATGTAATGCGGTAGCGGCTATTACATCACGCCTGGTCGGGTGCGCCGTCACATGCCGACCTGGATGATCTCGATCCAGTCGGGGAAGTTTTTCTTCTGCACAGCCGGTGGACGGTGAAATCGCAGGTCAGAGTCGGTTATCCGGAAGAGGCGAGGTCTTGTTCACAGGGCTGTCCACTGAGTCGTGCACAGGTTTTGCGGAGTTCTCCACAGCATCTGGGGCGTCGTCCACATGGCCTGTGGATAACCAGATTGGCTGACGGTGCCGACGGGCCTACGGTAGTGCGGCGCCCACTCCTTGGCAGATCACGGAAACCTCGCAAAACCGACACGCCAGAACCGGAGTTGGGCCTCTTATTTGTCAGTGTCGTGCCGTAGAAAAGAAGCACGGCGAGGTCCGCTCGGCGGACGGGAGGAGGCTGCTCGGTGAGCATTTCCGAGCCCTTGGACGACCCGTGGGCCGACAGCGGGCCCAGTGATCGTCTGCCTTCTTCCCGCCGGAGTCACAACGGCGGTCGGAACAGGGACGAGCAGCACGACCGAGGCCGGGACAACGGGGAGTGGGACGGCGGGGGTTCTGCTTTCGAACGCGTACCGCCGCAGGACCTCGACGCCGAGCAGTCCGTTCTCGGCGGCATGCTGCTGTCCAAGGACGCCATCGCCGACGTGGTCGAGATCCTCAAGGGCCCCGATTTCTACAAGCCGGCGCATGAGACCATCTACCAGGCGATCCTCGACGTCTATGCCAAGGGCGAGCCGGCCGATCCCATCACGATCGCCGCCGAGCTCACCAAGCGCGGCGAGATCACCAAGGTCGGTGGCGCCTCGTATCTGCACACCCTCGTCCAGACGGTGCCGACGGCCGCGAACGCGGAGTACTACGCGGAGATCGTCCACGAGCGTGCCGTCCTGCGCCGCCTGGTGGAGGCGGGCACCCGCATCACTCAGATGGGATACGCGGCCGACGACGACGTGGACGAGATCGTCAACAGAGCCCAGGCCGAGATCTTCGCGGTCACCGAGCAGCGCACCACCGAGGACTATCTCCCCCTCGGCGACATCATGGAGGGAGCGCTCGACGAGATCGAGGCGATCGGTTCGCGGTCGGGGGAGATGACCGGTGTGCCGACCGGATTCACCGACCTCGACCAGCTCACCAACGGGCTGCATCCGGGACAGATGATCATCATCGCGGCCCGTCCCGCCATGGGTAAGTCCACGTTGGCCCTCGACTTCGCGCGCGCCTGCTCGATCAAGCACAACATGCCGAGCGTGATCTTCTCGCTCGAGATGGGCCGCAACGAGATCGCGATGCGTCTGCTGTCGGCCGAGGCGCGCGTGGCCCTGCACCACATGCGGTCCGGCACGATGACCGACGAGGACTGGACGCGGCTCGCCCGCCGGATGCCGGACGTCTCCGCCGCCCCGCTCTACATCGACGACTCCCCAAACCTGTCGATGATGGAGATCCGCGCCAAGTGCCGCCGCCTGAAGCAGCGCAACGACCTGAAGCTCGTCATCATCGACTATCTGCAGCTGATGCAGTCCGGCGGCAAGCGGTCCGAGAGCCGCCAGCAGGAAGTCTCGGACATGTCGCGAAACCTGAAGCTGCTGGCCAAGGAGCTGGAGCTGCCGGTGATCGCGCTGTCGCAGCTCAACCGTGGTCCCGAGCAACGTACGGACAAGAAGCCCATGGTCTCCGACCTGCGTGAGTCGGGATCGATCGAGCAGGACGCGGACATGGTGATCCTGCTGCACCGCGAGGACGCATACGAGAAGGAGTCGCCGCGCGCGGGCGAAGCGGACATCATCGTGGGCAAGCACCGTAACGGTCCGACGGCCACGATCACAGTCGCCTTCCAGGGCCACTACTCGCGGTTCGTGGACATGGCGCAGACCTGATCTGGATGAAATGCGCTCGACTCGTGGTCCCGAGCCCGATGGACTTGGCGCATGACAACACCTCAGGAAGAGCTGTCTCCCGCCACACGCCGGGCTCTGCTGCATCGCATCGCCGTCGCTCAGGCCGAGGGGCGGGCACCGTCGCTGGTCGCGGCGGTGGTCCGGGACGGGGAGGCGGTGTGGAACGGGTCGCGGACCTCGGTGCAGGGGCACGCTCCGGACGAGAACGTGCAGTATCGGATCGGCTCGATCACCAAGACGTTCACCGCCGTTCTGGTGCTGCGATTGCGTGACGAGGGTGTGCTGGACCTCGGCGATCCGCTGGAGAAGCATCTGCCGGGCACCGGCGCGGGGGACGCTACTGTCGCCGAACTGCTCGCGCACACAGGCGGCCTGGCGGCCGAGTCGCCGTCGCCCTGGTGGGAGCGCACACCTGGCTCTCTGCGTCCGGAACTCGCCGATGTGCTCGGCGAACAGCCCCATCGACATCCCGTCGGCCGACGCTTCCACTATTCCAACCCCGGCTTCACCCTTCTCGGCGCACTCGTCGAACAACTGCGGGGCGCTCCCTGGGAGGACGTCCTACGACGCGAGGTGCTCGAACCGCTGGGCCTGCGCCGCACGACGTGGCACCCGGAGGCACCACACGCCGGCGGCTGGGCCGTGCACCCGTGGGCGGACGCGATGCTCCAGGAGCAGGTCGAGGACCTGGGCCGCATGGGCCCCGCAGGCCAACTCTGGTCCACAACAGCGGACTTGGCGCGCTTCGCGGTGTTCCTGACTAAAGGGGACGACCGGGTGCTGAGCGTGGACTCCGTCCTGGAGATGCGGGCGCCGGCCGCGCCAGGGGAGGCCGGCGACGTGTCTGCCGGTTCGTCGTATGGGCTCGGGATGCAGCTTCAGTACCGTGACGGCCGGTTCCTCGTCGGCCACAGCGGTTCGGTACCCGGTTTCCTCGCGAACCTCACGATCAGTGTCGAGGACGATGTGGCGGCCGTGGTGTTGGCCAACTGCACCTCCGGGCCAGTGGTGTCGGACGTGGCCGCCGACCTCGTACGCATCGTGGCGGAGGCCGAGCCACGGATTCCCGAGCCGTGGCAGCCGCTGGCCGCAGTGGACCGCGCCGTCCTGGAGTTGACCGGCCCTTGGTACTGGGGGACGCACAGCTTCGTATTGCGACTTGGTGCTGACGGGGGCGTCTCGCTGGATCCACTGTCCGCCACCCTGCGCGGTGCCCGGTTCCGGCGCAACGACGATGGGAGCTGGACCGGACTCAACGGCTACTTCGCCGGAGAGCTCCTACAGGCCGTACGAAGGCCTGACGGAACGGTGGGCCACCTGGACCTCGGGTCGTTCGTGTTCACGCGTCAGCCGTACGACGAGGGTGCTCCGGTGCCGGGCGGAGTGGACCCTGAGGGATGGCGCGGGATCCCGTAGGCGCCGTCCTGGCCGTGGTGGGGTTCTGGCGCGCGTTGTTTCACGTGAAACTGAGCTCCACAGGCGTCACCGGGCCACTCCTCGGAGCGGCAGCTTGAAGCCCAGGTGGGTGGCCTCGAAGCCGAGCCGCTCGTAGAAGCGGTGCGCGTCGGTGCGTGTGACGTCGGATGTCAGCTGCACCAACTGGCAGCCCTGGTGCCGTGATGTGTCGATCGCCCACTGGATGAGCTGCGTACCAAGACCGCTGCCGCGTTCATCGGCGTGGACGCGTACCCCTTCGACAATCGAGCGGGTGGAGCCACGCCTGGAGAGCCCGGGAATGATCGTCAGCTGGAGCGTGCCGACGACACGGCCCTCGCGGACGGCGACCACCAGGTGCTGGTTCGGATCGTCGCTGAGGCGCTCCAGCGCGGTGAAGTAGGGAACCAGGTCGTCCGGCGACTCGCGCTTTGCCCCTAAGGGGTCGTCGGCCAGCATCGCGACGATCTCAGGGACGTCGTCCTTGGTCGCGGGGCGAATTGCAAGATCTCCCATGCCCGCACCCTACGCGCGGACACACTCAGGGACTCCACGACGCGGACCAGGGGGCCAGTTCGATGTTCTTCGCCCTTCGTCGAGGGCGAACGTAGTCGGCGTCCCGCTGGGCACCCTGCTCGGGCAGTCCGTGGGCCGGCGGGTATCGTTCGCCGGCGTCGCGGCGCTGGGCGTCGTCGGACTGCTGGGCATCGCCCGGCTGGTCCCGGAGATGCCCAAGCCCCAAGGCGTGCGCCTGCGCCATGAACTGGCCGGCTTCAAGAATCCCCACGTCCTGCTCGCCATGGCGATGACCGTGCTGGGCTTCGGCGGCGTCTTCGTGGCCAGCACCTACATCGCGCCGATGATGACGCACGTCGCCGGCTTCGCCGACTCCTCCGCCCCCTGCCTCGGCGGCCTCGTCGTCGACGCGGGCCGCGGTTGCACGGCACCCAACTGGGTCGGAGCCGCCCTAGCGACGAGCGCTCTCGCGCTGGCACTCGTCTCGGCGAGGCTGGACCGCAAGGGCAGCGTCGCCAGTACGGTCGTTGCGGGAGCGGGAGCGGCTGAACAGCGAACAGCCATCCCTTACTGATGCACCGTAGATGCCCCGCACTCCTGAGCCCGTGCCTCAGCCCGCCGCCACGGTCAGCGGGGCGTACCGCCGGGTCCAGTCACCCGGCAGCTGGGCAATCCCGTATGTCATCACCGAGTTGAAGGCGATCGAGGCCAGGCCGCGTTCCTTCACCCACGCCAGCAGTTCCTCATGGCGTACGTCGATGTCGGTGCGCAGTGGTCGGTCGGTGCGGGCGGCCAGGGAGTTGATGAGGGCCTTCGCCGTCTGTGTGTCGCGGGCGATCAGCGGGCCGACGACATGGTCGTCCATGTTGGGCCAGGCAGCCGCGTAGCCGATGATCCGGCCGCTCTCCTCGGCGACGCGCAGTTGATCGGCGAAAGCGGGGAGCCGGGTGAGGATGTGGGTGCGGTCCGTGCCGAAGATCTCCTCGTCGAGGCGGACGATCGTGGTGAGGTCTTCGGCCGTGGCCCGGCGTGTCGAGACCGCGAGGCCGGGGCCGTCCGGCGTGAAGTGCCCGCGGACCATCTCGGCCCGTCCGGTGGCCTTGAAGCCCAGCTCCTCATAGAGCGGCCGTCCGTACGGAGTCGCATGCAGGGTCAGCGGGGTCGTGCCCATTTCCGAGACGACATGGCGGATCAGACGGCGGCCGATGCCCTGGCGCGCGTGCCGCTCGGCGACCAGCATCATGCCGATGGCCCCCAGATCCGGGCGGCCCGCCGGGCCGTACTCGGTCACCACGCAGGCGGTGACGAGACCGCCATCAGGGTCATCGATGCCGTACCCGGCCCCGGCCGTGAGAAGCAGCCCCCACTTGTGTTCCTCGCGGGGCCAGCCCCGGTCCTCGGACAGATCGGCACAGGCGGTGAGATCACGAGGCGTCAGACGGCGGATGGGCAGAGCGGCGGGGGAAGGTGTCGGCACGCAGGTCAGGCTGGCCGATACGAGCACGTGGCGTCCAGCGGTTTGCCGTCAGGCATACGCCATTTTGGCCATCTCGTGCACAACCGCGCAACGTGCGGACAGATGTTTCACGTGAAACGGCCCCATCCAGGCACACGCGTGCAGTCATCGTTAGCCTCGGCTCCGTGATTCGACTGCACCTGTTCGACCTGGACGGGGCCCTGCCGCACCGCACAGCGGCCCCGGTGGAGACCTTCGAGAGGACGCGGTGGCTGCGACGCGTCCGGGACACCTGAGCCGAGACCGTACGGTGACTCTCTCCGACACGGAACTCTTCGGCACTCTTCGAGACGGTGCCGATCTCGGTCGCTGTGAATACCGACCGGCATCTGATGAAGCGCGTCGGTCGCTCGTACGCGGGGGCCGGATCTGTGGGATGCACATGAATGGGTGCGACGCGCCAGGTAATTGAAGGAATTACTGATTCGCCCCGTTGAATTCCCAGGTGGGCGAGGGGGGACTTGTGTGTGGCGCGCCTGCCGGTAGGGTCGAGTCCGGTTCGTGTCCGAAGTGAGATGCAGTCGTCTCATGGCGGGGGTGCGAACGCAGCCCAATGCGGCCCAACCGGACGAGGGGATCGTGGATCTGCGTTTACCGTTACGAGACGGAAGTGTTCGTGCGGTGTGGAACGCTGCGCTGAGGGCTGCGGCTCACGTCACACTCTCACCTACTGGTCCGTACGGAACGGCAGCCCGGGTTGAATGTGGCCGCATTGTCCGATGGGGAACGAACGGGTAAGAGCAAGGCCGTCCGCGGGGGAAAGCAGCGACGTCCGACTGGGGAAGTCGCAGATCGACCGAAAGATGCTCGAGGCGAGGCAGACCATGGACGCTCCGACCACCACGTCGGCCGGCAACGGCACTTCGGGGGACAGTGACGGAGGCGGCTGGTTCACACCGCGCACGTCTCCGCCGCCCCCCGGCGGAGACCAGGAGCCCGAAGGCAACCGCCTTGCCGCCCTGCGGCCCGTGCGCCGTTCCCAGGAGTCGTCGACCGGCCCGCAGCAGGACCGGGACGACGCCGGGCGAGAGCGGCTAGAGGCCTCCGTGAACCTTCCTCCCGATGCCCCGGACATCCAGGTCGAGGGCAGTAGCGCGCCTCCTCCTCAGCCCGGCCCGGCCGCCGTGGAGTACGGCTCCGAGCGCTCCGTCATCGATGGCCGGGTGCCCGTACAGCGCGCCACCGGTATCGACGCTGCCTCTCCCGACGCCGTTCTCATCCAACGGACCATGGCCGAGATCGAGCCCGTCGCCGACAAGGTCACCTCGTACTTCTACGCTCTGCTCTTCGTCCAGCACCCGGAGCTGCGCTCGCTGTTTCCCCCGGCGATGGACGCCCAGCGCGACCGCCTGCTCAAGGCGCTGCTGACCGCGGCCGAGCACATCGACAACACCCCGGTCCTCGTGGACTATCTGCAGAACCTCGGGCGTGGCCACCGCAAGTACGGCACTCAGCCCGACCACTACCCGGCCGTCGGCGAGTGCCTCATCGGCGCGCTGAGCCGGTACGCCAAGGAGAGCTGGAACGATGCGACGGAGGCGGCCTGGGTCCGGGCGTACACGACGATCTCCCAGGTGATGATCGACGCCGCGGCGGCCGACGAGCTGCGTTCCCCGCCCTGGTGGCTCGCCGAGGTCGTCTCGCACGAGCTGAGAACCGCGGACACAGCGGTCCTCACCGTCCGTCCGAACCAGCCGTACCCCTTTCTCGCCGGGCAGTACACGAGCCTGGAGACCCCCTGGTGGCCGCGGATCTGGCGGCACTACTCGTTCGCCTCGGCGCCCCGCTCGGACGGACTGCTGTCGTTCCATGTGAAGGCGATCGCCGCGGGCTGGGTGTCCAACGCGCTCGTGCACCGTGCCCGGCCCGGTGACGTCCTGAGACTGGGCCCGCCGGCCGGCGCGATGACCGTCGACCACACCACTCACAGCGGACTGCTCTGTTTGGGCGGCGGCACCGGAATCGCACCCATCAAGGCGATCGTCGAGGACGTCGCCGAACACGGGCGGCCCCGCCCGGTCGAGGTCTTCTACGGAGCCCGCACCGGCCAGGATCTCTACGACCTCGACACACTGCTACGGCTGCAGCAGACCAACTCGTGGCTGGAGGTCCGCCCGGTCGTGGACCGACACGGGCTGCTCCAGCTGCCTGACGCCATACGTGACCACGGGCCGTGGAACGAGTACGACGCGTACCTCGCGGGCCCGCCCGGCATGATCCGCAGCGGTGTGGACGCGTTGAAGGCAGTCGGCATTCCGTGGGAGCGCATACGTCATGACTCGGTGGAGGAACTGGTGGCCGCCGGAGACTGACCGCTGAAATCCTCACGGCCGTCCCGTGCAGGGTCAGCCCAGGTCGGGCGCGTGCATCGCCCGAACGCCCTCGATGTTCCCGTCCAGGTAGTGCCGCAGGGACAGCGGGACGAGGTGCACGGAGGCGATGCCGACCCGGGTGAAGGGGATGCGCACGATCTCGTACTCGCCCCGTGGCTCGTCGACCTCGGGCCCGTGCCGCTTGGCGGGATCCATGGATTCCAGACGGCAGACGAAGAAGTGCTGGACCTTCACACCGGTGGCACCGCCGTCTTCGCCGATGTGCTCGACGGTGTCCACGAAACAAGGCACCACGTCGGTGATCTTGGCGCCGAGTTCCTCGTGCACTTCGCGGTGGAGCGCGTCGACGACAGTCATGTCCCCCGGCTCGACCCCGCCGCCCGGCGTGAGCCAGTAGGGATCGACGCCGGGCTTGGTCCGCTTGATCAGGATCAGGTCGTCTCCGTCGAGCAGGACGGCACGGGCGGTGCGCTTGACCACGGGTCGTACGGTCATGGGAGAAATGTGGCCCTGCATGTTCCACGTGAAACATCGCCGGAGCGAGGAAGAGGAGCGCCCCGGCGTTTACGAGTGGCTCGCCGTCAGTACCGTCCTCCGCCCAGGGGCTCCTGGGGCGTCTCAGGACCAGTCCACCGCGGCCCGCAGCAGCCATTCGTGCCCGCTCGATGTGCGGCATGGCCAGGGTGCCGGTACGGGCCACCAGGAAGTATGTCCGCAGCGGGGGGACCGCCGGGTCGAGGAGGGCGACGACGTCACCGCGTTCCAGGGCGGATGCGCACAGGTACCGGGGCAGCACGGCCAGCCCGGTGCCCGAGACCGCACAGGCGAGGACCGCGCGCAGGTCCGGGACGACGACGGTGCCGGAGACGGCGGGCTGGGAGTCGAAGACCGAGGCCCAGTAGCGTGCGATGAACGGCAGTGACTCGTGTACCTCCACGACGGGGAGGCCCTCCAGAGGGTGCGCCCCCTTACGGCGCAGCGTGCCGGGACTGATCTCGTTCGCCCAGCGCGGGGCGGCCACCAGGACGTGCTCCTCGTCGCAGAGGGGAGCCGCGGTGAGCAGAGCGCCACGCGGCCGGGCGGTGGTGATGGCCAGGTCGTGGTGCCCGGCGGCGAGTCCCTCCATCGTCTCGTCGGCGTTCCCGAAGGAGACCCGCAGCGCAAAGCCCTGGCCGTCGTCTCCGGTCAGCTCGGTGAGGGCGGGCAGGGCCCGCTCGGCGGTGAACTCCGGCGGACCGGCGAAGTGGAGGGTACGTAAGGAGAAGTCGTCGTCGAGGCCGGCCTCGGCGATCTCCACCAGCGCGTCGAGATGCGGCGCCGCCTTGTGGGCGAGCTCGTCGCCGATGGCCGTCGGTGTCACTCCCCGGGCCTGGCGGAGGAAGAGGGGGCGTCCCAGCTGGCGTTCGAGGGTGCGCATCTGTGAGGTGACGGCCGGTTGCGAGAGGCCGAGCAGGGCGGCGGCGCGGGTGAAGGAACCGGCTCTGTGCACGGTCACGAACGTTCGCAGCAAGGCCAGATCCATGGTTGTCCCTCCTTTCGCCGCTCTCGGAGCGCCTAACTATAAATAAGTCGATAGGCCGGTGTCGCTGCTGTGATTGGACACTGACATAGAGTCAATTAGCCTTGTTCGCGCGGTTCTTCGCGCGCGGAACCGAGGACGGTCCGAGCCACGAGGGGGAGGCTCGGACCGTCCGCTGTGTGAGCGGAGTACTAGTCGTCGGCCACAGCGAGCGCCCGCAGCACATCCGCCACCAGGTCGTCGGTGTCCTCCGCGCCGGCCGAGAAGCGGATGAAGCCTTCCGGGACCGCGTCGCCCCCCACCGGCCGCGCCGCTCGGCGGTGGAGCGCACTCCGCCGAAGCTCGTGGCGTCGTCCACGAGGTGGAGCGCGCCGAGGAAGCTGTCGGCACGCGCGCGGGTGGGCAACGTGAACGACACCACGCACCCATAGCGGCGCATCTGCTGCGAGGCGACCTTGTGCGAGGAGTCGTCGGGCAGCCCCGGGTAGCGCAGGCCGGACACTTCGGGCCGTTCCTTGAGGGCCTCGGCCACGGCCAGGGCGTTGGCGTTCTGCCGGTCGGCTCGCAGCTGGAGCGTGGCCAGGGAGCGGTGTGCGAGCCAGGCCTCCATCGGACCCGGGATCGCCCCGACGATCTTGCGCCAGCGGCGCACACCGGCCATCAATGAGGCGTCGCGCCCGACGACGTAACCGAGCAGGACGTCCCCATGTCCGGTCAGCTGCTTGGTGCCGCTGGCCACGGTGAAGTCGGCGCCTAGGTCCAGTGGCCGCTGCCCGAGCGGGGTCGCCAGGGTGTTGTCGACCGCGACGAGACAGCCACGCGCGCGCGCCGCCTCACTGAGCCTCCGCACGTCACACACGTCCAGCCCCGGGTTCGACGGCGTCTCCAGCCACAACAGCTTGGCGCCGTCGAGAGCGTCGAGCTGGGCGTCGCCGCCTGTCGGGGCGCTGCGCACCTCGATGCCGTACGACCGCAGCTGCTCGCCCGCCAGGGGCAGCACGTTGTAACCGTCGCTCGGCAGAACGAGGACATCGCCGGCGCGCAGCTGTGAGAAGAGGACGGCCGAGATGGCGGCCATGCCGGAGGCGAAGGCGACCGTTTCGGCGTCGTCCTGCCCGGGCGCCTCCAGCTCGCCGATGGCGCGTTCCAGGAGGGTCCAGCTGGGGTTCTGGTCCCGCCCGTAGGCGTACGGGCCGGTGGGCTCGCCCGGCAGGTGGTAGTGGGCGGCGAAGACCGGCCCCGGGAGGGTCGGCTCGTGCTTGACGGGCTCGGGCAGCCCGGCCCTTACCGCGCGGGTGCCGTCACCGAGGCCCGAAGCGGGGTTCTCCGCGCTCATGCGGCCCGTTCCTCCACCTTCTCGCGTACGGCGGCCAGCAGCCCCGGACTTGCCGCCTCCACGAGGTTCAGGCACTCCTCGAAGCCTTCCCTGCCCCCGTAGTAGGGGTCGGGAACGTCGAGGTCGTCGCCCGCGGCGGGGTCGTAGGAGCGCAGGAGTCGGATCTTGGCCGCGTCCGCCGAGGTGGGTGCGAGGCGGCGCAGCGCCTTGAGGTGGCCTTCGTCGAGGGCGATGACCAGATCCAGGCGGGAGAACCAGGAGGCCTGGAACTGGCGGGCCGCGTGGACGGTGGCGTAGCCGTTCGCCTCCAGGACGGAGACGGTGCGCGGATCGGCGGCGTCACCCTCGTGCCATCCGCCGGTGCCCGCGCTGTCGACCTCGACCAGGCCGTCGAGCCCGGCCTCCGCGACGCGCGCGCGGAAAACCGACTCGGCCATCGGGGAGCGGCAGATGTTGCCGGTGCAGACGAAGCAGACTCGGTAGGTCATGCCGGGCCTCAGTCCGCGTCGGGCAGGACGAGGTGGAGTGCCCAGGAGACGATCGAGATGATCAGGCCGCCGAGGACGGCGGTCCAGAAGCCCTCCACATGGAAGCTCAGGTCGACCTTGTCGGCGAGCCAGGAGGTCAGCAGCAGCATCAGGGCGTTAACGACCAGCGTGAACAGGCCGAGCGTCAGGATGAACAGTGGGAGGGTGAGCAGCTTCACCAGCGGCTTGACCACCGCGTTCACCAGGCCGAAGACGAGCGCGACCAGCAGCAGTGTGCCAACCTTCTTGCCCGTGCTGTCCCCGGTGAGCGTGATCTTGTCGAGCAGCCATACGGCGACCGCCAGGGCGCCCGCGTTGGCGATCGTCTTGACTAGGAAATTCATCATGTGTCTGATCGTGGCAGAAGCGATCGTTACGAGCACCGGGCAGGGGCGACTAAGTCGATGAAGGCATTCCGGCTGGACGAACTGGAGGCGGAGCGCGCTGCCAATGACGGTGCCTACCTGCAGTTCCTGCGTGAGCGGAACATGTCGGTCGGCCTGTACGCGCTGGACGCCGGTGATCTCGACCCGCAGAACCCGCACGGCCAGGACGAGGTGTACCTCGTCGTGAGCGGCCGTGCCTCGATCACGGTCGGCCTGGAGACCACGCAGGTGGCGCGTGGCAGTGTCGTGTACGTGCCCGCCGGTGTCGCCCACAAGTTCCACCACATCACCGAGGACCTGAGGGTCGTGGTGGTGTTCTCTCCGCCGGAGGGCTGACGTCCGCCTGCGCGTTCCCTAGGGGGACGATCAGGGACGGACAAGGGCTGTGAAGCCCCCGAACGACCCCTTCGCGGCCCTAGCATCGATGGCAGGACAGCAGGAGGCCCGGAAGCAGTGCCCCGGTGGAGGGGCGACGGGTGGAGACACAAGGAGCAAGGGCGATGCGGGAGATCTTCGCGGGGTTGCCGTGGTGGGTGAAGTGGATCGCGGTGCCGGTCATCGCCCTGCTGGTGTTCGGAGGGCTGATAGTCAGCGTCGTCCAGGTCGTGGTCGGCCTGCTCTTCAAGGCGCTGGTCTTCGTGGCGCTGGTCGGCGGACTGATCTACGTCGTCAAGAAGTTCACGGCGGGTTCCTCGTCGCGCGGCGACTGGTGAGGCGTCAGCGCCGCGCGACAGCTGTGGCGTGAGTGGGTGAGGACCGGTCAGGGTGCGCCGGTAACAGGAACGTGAGGTTCCCTCGCCAGAGGGAAGTTTCCCGTTGGGGCCGTCTGCGGGCGGCGACGGGCAGCTAGAGTCCGGGGACTCGTCGCGGGCTCGACCCCGCGGGCGGCGCATCCCCCTCCCGTGTCCCCCGCACGGGCGGCCCTCCTCGCGCTTCGGGAGTGACCCTTGGCCACGGCTGACACCGCACCCGCAGAACCGCTCTCCCCACCCGCCCGGCCGCGTTCCCGGTCGACACAGAGCGCCGTTCCTCCCACGCAGCCGAGCCTGAGACCGACACCGGCAGCCGCCTCCGAGCAGCCGCGTGTCCGGGCCGCGGAGAAGCACGCACCGCCGCCCCCGCCGCGTACGACGATCTCGAAGGCGCCGTCTCCCCCCGTGCAGCCACGCACCTCGCCGGGCGAGGAGAACGTGCGCCGCAGCGAGCCGCCCGCGAGACAGGCGCGGGCGCATGGGTTGGCGCGCGGGGCGCGCATCCCGTCCTCGGCGGCTGCGCCGGCCGGGGCGGAGGCGAGCTCCGGGACCCTGATCGGCTCCGTGCAGCGGGCGATGCGGCTACTGGAGGCCGTCGCCGAGCGGGAGCACGGGGCCCCCGCCAAGCAGTTGGCGCGGGATGCGGGAGTCGCGCTGCCGACGGCGTACCACTTGCTGCGCACACTGGTCCATGAGGGCTATCTGTGCCGGGAGAAGGGGCTGTTCTTCCTCGGTGAGGCGGCCGAGCGGCTGAGCAGCAGTGGAGCGCGGCAGAAACGTCGCAGCACGGTGGGCGAGGCCCTGGCGCACTGGCGGGACACTCTCGGCGCAGCCGTCTACTTCGCGATCTACCGGGACGGCGAGATCGAGGTCCTGTGCGTCGCCGACAGCCCGAGCAACCCGGCGGTCGAGGAATGGGCCGATTTCCGCGAGACCGGCCACGCCCACGCCATCGGGCAGTGCCTGCTGTCCCAGCTGAGCGACGAGGCCCGCCGTGACCATCTGGACCGCCATCCGGTGCAGTCGATCACCCCGTACACGGTCCGTGACAAAGAGACGCTTCTACGGCGCTTGGACCGGATCGGGCGGATGCAGCCGGTCGTCGAGCGGCAGGAGTACGCGCTCGGGACGGTGTGCGCCGCGATCCCCATCACCGCGGGGACGACCGCCGGGGCCCTCGCCATCTCGCTGCCCTCGCACCAGGCTGACCGGTTGCTGCCCGCAGCTCATCGATTGCAGGCCGAGATCGGAAAGCTGCTAGGGACACTCGCTATCTCTATCAGTATCTGAAAAATCACTCCTTGTGATCTCTTGTGTACTTTCAGCAAACTTCCAGGGGTGTCAGGCGGATGATTCCTGGCCAGTCGACGAACACGGCGGTAGGCGATGCGCGAGTCGGTACAGGCAGAGGTCATGATGAGCTTCCTCGTCTCTGAGGAGCTCTCCTTCCGCATCCCGGTGGAGCTGCGCTACGAGACCTGTGATCCCTACGCCGTGCGGCTGACCTTCCACCTGCCTGGTGATGCTCCCGTGACCTGGGCCTTCGGGCGGGAGCTGCTCATCGACGGCGTGGGGCGGCCGTGCGGGGACGGGGACGTCCACATCGCGCCCGCCGATCCGGAGACGTTCGGCGAAGTGCTGATCCGGCTACAAGTGGGCACCGACCAGGCGGTGTTCCGGGTCGGCACGGCGCCGCTCGTGGCCTTCCTGGACCGTACGGACAAGCTCGTGCCGCTGGGGCAGGAGCGTTCCCTCGCGGACTTCGACACACTGCTCGACGAGGCCCTGGACCGCATCTTGGCGGAGGAACAGAGCGCGGGCTGAACGGCTGCGGCATCGGGGTGCCGTAACGCTTCAGCGCTTGCGGCGGCGGCCCTTTCCACCGCGTGCCGGAGCGGGCACCGCCGTCGCTTCCGGGGTCCCGGGGCGGTCGGCCGAGACGACCAGGGCGGCCAGCGCGGTGGTCACCGGAACCGACGCCACCAGGCCGATCGAGCCGACGAGCGTACGCACGATCTCCTCGGCGACCAGCTCGCTGTTGGCGACCGTGCCGACACTGCTCTGCGCGATCGAGAAGAGCAGCAGCAGCGGCAGCGCGGCACCGGCGTAGGCGAGGACGAGGGTGTTGACCACCGAGGCGATGTGGTCCCGGCCGATCCGGATGCCCGCGCGGTACAGTCCGCGCCAGCCCATCGACGGATTGGCCTCGTGCAGCTCCCAGACCGCCGACGTCTGGGTGACCGTCACGTCGTCGAGCACACCGAGTGAACCGATGATGACGCCCGCGAGCAACAGACCGCTCATGTCGATCGTCGGGTACAGCCCGTGGATCAGACCGGTGTTGTCGTCCGTGTTGCCGGTCAGATGGGCCCAGCCGATGAACATCGAGCCCAGCACACCGATCAGCACCAGGGAGATCAACGTGCCGAGCACCGCCACCGATGTGCGGGCCGAGAGGCCATGGCACAGGTAGAGCGCGATCAGCATGATGGCGCTCGCCCCGACCACCGCGACGACCAGTGGATTCGAGCCCTGCAGGATGGCCGGCAGGATGAAGAGGGTCAGCAGCAGGAAGCTGGCGGCCAACGAGACGAGGGCCATGACACCGCGCAGCCGGCCCACCGCCACGACGGCGAGCGCGAAGATGCCGGCGAGCAGCGCCAGCGGAACCTTCCGGTTCACGTCGGTGACCGAGTACTGCAGGTCCCTGGGCGCGGCGGGTTCGTACGCGACCACGACCTCCTGGCCCTGCTCCAACTGCCGTGACTGGTCCGGCTGAACGATCTCCGTGAACGTACGGCCCTTGTCCTGGCCGGTGTCGACCCGGACCGTGGCCTTCTTACAGGTGCCGCTCGCCTGCTGCTGGGCGGACGAGCCCTCGGCCGTGGAGGTGTCACCGGTCGGGGTGCCGCCCGAGGCGTTCACCGACGAGCAGTCGACCTCGTCGACCTTGGTGACGGTGGCCTGCTGCGTTTGCCGGTCGAAGCCAACCCCGGTGCGCTCGTGCGCCGGGGCGCCGCTGGGCCAGAGCGCGACGAGGCCCACGACGACCGCTGTCGCGAAGGGGATCAGCACCGCCGCGATCACCTTGCGCAGGTGCTGCGAGACGGGCGCGGCGGGACCGTGGCTGTGGGAATGGCCGTGCCCGCCGCCGGGGACCGGGCCTTGGCCATGTCCGTCACCGTGGCCATGCCCGCCTCCGGAGCCGTGGCCACCACCCCCGGAACCGTGTCCATGGCCGCCGTCGGAACCATGCCCATGGCCGTTTCCGGGACCATGGCCATGGGGCGGCTCGGGGGGCGGAGGCGGGGGCTGCTGCGTCGTGGTCACCGACCGATCATCGCAAGAACGAGCGATGCCCACTGTTCACCGCGCCACATCTGCCGCTAGCGTTGAGGCACCTTTGCACACGCGGGAGCTCGGAGCACCGGGCTGAGAGGGCGCTGACCTCCGCAGACGCGATGTTTCACGTGGAACATCGCGTGGCGGAAATCGCTGCGTCGACCGCTGAACCTGTTACCGGGTAATGCCGGCG
This sequence comes from Streptomyces sp. TG1A-60, assembly GCF_037201975.1. Lineage (NCBI taxonomy): Bacteria > Bacillati > Actinomycetota > Actinomycetes > Kitasatosporales > Streptomycetaceae > Streptomyces > Streptomyces sp. TG1A-60. The sequence continues at coordinate 4,133,137 of NZ_CP147520.1, forward strand.
TAGGGAGTAGGTCCCATATGACCATCGAGGACACAAGCACGTCTGCCTCCAGCCAGACGGACGGGGCATCTGCCTCGCCCGAGGGCGAAAAGAACCAGGGCGGACAGGCTCTGGAGGCCGGGAAGTCCATCGGCTGGCACAAGGCGTACATCGAGGGCTCACGCCCCGATCTACGGGTGCCGGTCCGCCAGGTGCACCTCACCAACGGGCAGTCCGTCACCCTGTACGACACCTCCGGCCCGTACACCGATCCGACAGCGGAGACCGATGTCCGGAGGGGACTCCTCCCTCTCCGCGAGAGCTGGATCATCGCCCGTGGCGACACCGCGGAGTACGCGGGCCGCCCCGTCCGCCCCGAGGACGATGGGATCAAGCACACGTCGCCGCGCGGTGGACTGCGCAATCTCGACGCGGTGTTCCCGGGGCGACCGCGCCAGCCGCGCCGGAGCCGTGACGGCCAGGCGGTGACCCAGTTGGCCTATGCGCGACGCGGGGAGATCACCCCCGAGATGGAGTTCGTCGCCGTACGGGAGAACGTCTCACCGGAGGTCGTCCGCGAGGAGATCGCCGCAGGCAGGGCCGTACTGCCCGCGAATGTGAACCATCCGGAGATCGAGCCGATGATCATCGGTAAGCGGTTCCTGGTGAAGGTGAACGCCAACATCGGAAACTCCGCGGTCACCTCCTCCATCGAGGAGGAGGTCGAGAAAATGACCTGGGCGACCCGCTGGGGCGCCGACACGGTCATGGACCTGTCCACTGGGCGGAACATCCACACCACTCGTGAATGGGTGCTGCGCAACTCCCCCGTCCCTATCGGAACAGTGCCGCTCTACCAGGCACTGGAGAAGGTCGACGGCAAGGCCGAGGAACTGACCTGGGAGATCTACAAGGACACGGTCATCGAGCAGGCCGAACAGGGCGTGGACTACATAACGGTCCACGCGGGCGTGCGCCTGGCGTACGTCCCCCTGACCGCGAACCGCAAGACCGGCATAGTCTCGCGCGGCGGCTCGATCATGGCGGCCTGGTGCCTGGCCCACCACAAGGAGTCGTTCCTCTACGAGAACTTCGAGGAACTGTGCGAGATCCTCGCCGCCTACGACGTCACGTACTCGCTGGGTGACGGCCTGCGGCCGGGCTCTATCGCGGACGCCAACGACGAGGCGCAGTTCGCGGAGTTGCGCACACTCGGGGAGCTCAACCGGATCGCGAAGCGTTTCCACGTACAGACCATGATCGAGGGCCCGGGCCATGTCCCGATGCACAAGATCAAGGAGAACATCGACCTGCAGCAGGAGATCTGCGATGAGGCTCCGTTCTATACGCTCGGCCCGCTGACCACGGACGTCGCGCCGGCGTACGACCACATCACCTCAGGCATAGGTGCCGCGATGATCGCGTGGTGGGGCACTGCGATGCTCTGCTACGTCACGCCCAAGGAACACCTGGGACTGCCCGATCGTGACGACGTGAAGACCGGCGTCATCACCTACAAGATCGCGGCCCACGCGGCGGACATCGCCAAGGGTCACCCGGGTGCACAGGAGTGGGACGACGCGTTGTCGGATGCCCGCTTCGAGTTCCGCTGGGAGGACCAGTTCAACCTGGCCCTCGACCCTGACACGGCTCGTGAGTTCCACGACGAGACGCTCCCGGCCGAGCCGGCCAAGACGGCCCACTTCTGCTCCATGTGCGGCCCGAAGTTCTGTTCGATGAAGATCTCCCATGACATCCGCCGTGAACACGGCGGTTCCCGGGCCGAGATCGAAGCGGGCATGGCCCAGAAGTCCAAGGAGTTCGCGGAGGCGGGGAACCGCGTCTATCTGCCGATGGCGGACTAAGCCCGCCGGACAGGCCCTTGGCGCGCCGACGCGTAGGACCGGGTCCCTGAGCGCGCCGACGCGCAGGGTGGCGCGTGGCCGCCGTGCTCGATCTCGGCAGCCGAGTGCCCGTACGACGAGCGGCGCTCTTCCGGCCGGTTGCCGGGAGAGCCTGCCGTCGCGGGTCGGCGGCGCCATGAGTCCGGGCCTGCCGCCGGCCGACGGCGCACCGGGTGGCCGCCGAAGTCCGGTGGTCGCAGGGCCGCGGCCGGAGCCCGGGGCGTCACTCGGGCTGGTGCTCCGGGCTGCCGAAGTCGGGGCTCGTGAAATCCGGGCTGGAGAAGCTGGGGCGGGAGCCGGAGCTGCCGCTTTCCGGGCTGCTGCTGAAGTTCGGGCGGTCGTAGCCGAGGTGCGGCATGCGGCTGGGCGGGGACTGCCGGCCCGGTTCGTCGAGCACCGACGGGCCCGGGTTCGCGAGGGCATCACGGAGGAACGGCAGGATGCCGCGCTCCAGGAGGGCCTCGCGCCAGGCTTCCCGGGCGCGGGCCACCTCGTCGCTCAACTCGCTGCGCGCTCCGTGGTCCAGGAGGGCCGTGGCGTTGTTGCGCAGGGCGGTGAGCAGGAGGGCGACCGCGGCCACCAGGATCGCCGCCGCCGTGATCGCGCCGAAGACCCACCCGGTGGTGAGGAGGGTGTCGGCGATAGCTTGCTGGGGGTCGAGCACCTTCATGACGCACCCCACGAGCAGGAAGAGCACCGCGGCCGTTCCGGCGAGGACGGGCGCGAGCACCGCGGCGATGGCACCGGCGCCCGCGCCGGCGGCCTCGGTGACCTCACCCATGGTTGCCGCGAGTCCCACCGCGGTGCCGTCCGGCTCGGTCGAGCCGGACGCCGTCCCCTCACGGGCGGGCGTGGTGCCTGTCGACGGGCTGCGGAACTCGTAGCGGACCTTGACGTAGTACTGGTATTCGGTCGCCGCGGCGGCCGTGATGAGCGCCGTGGCGTTGAGGGCCATGGTGCGCAGCTGCTCGGGGTTGAGCCGCCGGAGACCGGCGGCGAGTTCCGGGCGGTGTGGTGCGGAGCGCAGCACCTCGCCGAGGATCCGCTCGTACTCCTGGCGGTCCTCACTGAGCAGGTGCTGCGGAACGCTGTTCATGTGCATCCCCCGATGCTCCGTAGGGCTTGTGGCTCGGCATGCTGACGAGCCGTCGGGCAGAAACGGAGGGGAGCCTGCTACGGATAAGCCGATGGTAGAGCGGTGATGGCGGGCGGTGACAGGGGGTTTGAAGAAATTGGCCCCTGGCCAGCGAACTCTTCCGACGGAGGACGCCTGCCCGTGAAGGCTCAGCTGCTCAACGGAAGTTGCTGGACCAGCAGCTTTCCGGCCATGGTCACGCCGCCGTCCATGGCGACGGCCAGGCCGTCCGCATAGATGTACGGACCTTCGACCGAAGGGCCCGTGTCGTCCTCGCCGTCCTCAGAGCCGACCTCGCCCAGGAGGTACGGAATGGGGCTGTGACCATGCACGATGCGCGTGCCGCCGTAGGTGTCCAGCAGGGAGCGCACGGCGTCGGCGCCGCCCTCGTCGCGGAAGGAGAAGCGCCGGGTGAACTTGCGGAAGAGGTCCCAGACCTCGTCCGGGTCGTTGCGCGTGATCGTCTCGCGGATGGTGTCGTTGACCGCCTCGATGGAGTCGCCGTAGTCGCGGTAGGTGGTGGTGTCGGAGTGCACCAGAAGGTGGCCGTCGACCTCCTCCATGGCGTCGAGGCGGGCCATCCACTGGAGGTGGTGGTCCTGGAGGCGGTCCATGTCGGTCTTCTGGCCGCCGTTGAGGAGCCAGGCGGCCTGGAAGGTGGCGGTGCCCGCGCCGGAGTTGACGGGGGTGTCGCCGAATCGCTTGGCGCCGAGCAGCAGCAGCTCGTGGTTGCCCATGAGGGCCTTGCAGTAGCCGCCGGCCGCCGCGGCCTCGGCGGACAGGCGCATCACGAGGTCGATGACGCCGATGCCGTCGGGGCCGCGGTCGGTGAAGTCGCCGAGGAACCAGAGCCGGGCGGTTCCCGCTGACCAGTTGCCCGCGGCGTCGACGAGGCCCTTCTCGCGGAGCGCGGCGAGAAGTTCGTCGAGGTAGCCGTGGACGTCCCCGACGACGAAGAGCGGACTCGGCGGGGTGGCGGGCTGTTCGGCCGCCGCGGCCTCCGGGTCGATCACGACCTGAAGTGTGTCACCCCGGTTGATCACCGGTAGGTCTCGCTGGGTCGGGGTGTACCCCTCGGGGTAGCCCTCCGGCTCCTCGGAAGGCATGGAGGTCTCGCCGGCCTGCGCGGTGTGTCCGTACGGACCGGCCTCGTGGACGTACGCGGGCACGCGGAAATCGCGCACCGTCGGCGTCCGCACCTCGGGTCCTTGACCGGCCCCCTGAGTCATCGACCCCTCCACCACCATCGCCCGCGTCTGCACCGCATCGGACTGCCTGGTCGCAGCGGCCCGCGGTGTCGTGCGCCCATCATAGGAATGCGGATCGCGCCATGTGATGACCCAGGGGTGGTGAAATGGCGCAGGACCACAGTTCACCGCGGTTTTCTCCCGAATTGGGCGGGGCTTTCCCCGCCCGATTCCCGTCCGGATCCTCAGCTCGGGCATCAACCCGCTTCAGGTGATCGTGGCGGGCTGACCGTCGTACGGGGTGGACGCCGCTCGGACGAGGTCCGCACGATCAGCTCCGTCGGTATCACCTGCTCGACCGGCTGGTCAGAATCGCCCCCCTCGATGGCGTCGATGAGGAGCTGTACCACCGCCGTGCCGATCCGACGCGGCTTCAGCGAGAGCGTGGTGATCGGCGGCTCGGTGGTGGCGTACACGGCGGACTCGCTGCAGCAGACGAGCAGCAGGTCGTCGGGGACGCGCAGGCCGTACCGCCGGGCCGCGGCCAGCAGATCGGTGCCGTTCGGGTCGAAGAGGCCGTAGACCGCGTCCGGGCGGTCCGGCCGGGCCAGCAGCCGATCGGCTGCGACGGCTCCCGCGCACGGATCGTGCGCCGGATAGGCCTCATACACCGGATCCTGGCCCACGCGCTCGCACCAGCGCAGGTATGCGGTGGTGGAGAGATGAGTGTACGTGTCCGTCGTCGTGCCCGTGAGGAGTCCGATCCGGCGGGCGCCCGCGTCGGCCAGGTGGTCGAGGATGCCGAGGACGGCGGCATCGTGGTCGTTGTCGACCCACGCGGTGACCGGGAGCGAGCCGGCCGGCCGGCCGTCGGAGACCACCGGTAATCCCTGGCGGACCAGCTCGCTGACGACCGGGTCATGGTCGGAGGGGTCGATGACCACGGTGCCGTCCAGGGCGACGTTCGACCACACGTCGTGCCGCGAGGTCGCGGGGAGGATGACCAGGGCGTAGCCCCGGGCGAGCGCGGCCGAGGTGGCGGCCCGCGCCATTTCCGCGAAGTACGCGAACTCGGTGAAGGTGAAAGGTTCATTCCCGTACGTGGTCACGGTCAGGCCGATGAGCCCGGACTTGCCGGTTCTGAGGGTTCGGGCCGCCGCCGAGGGGCGGTAGCCAAGTCGGTCGGCGACCTCGCGTACATGGCGTCGGGTGGCGTCCGGGAGCCGGCCCTTGCCGTTGAGGGCGTCGGAAACGGTCGTGATGGAGACTCCGGCGGCGGCGGCCACGTCTCGGATGCCCGCCCGGCCCGACCGGCTGCCTCGGCGGGGAGTTTCCGCGCGGCTCACCTGGTGCTTCCCTGCTGCTGTCATGGCGAGCCGATAGTAGGGCTCATGCGGTGGGGTAGTGCGGACGCATATGCACTCGTTGACAGGCACGTTTCTGCAAGGTCAATGAGGGAAACTTCCTTACAATGCAAGGGAGTTGGGCGATCCAATGTCAGTACGTGACTTGTCGACGCGTATGGGCCTGCCAAGTCGCTCATGTTTCGAAGAGGTCTCAACTCACCTGTACGGGTGATGCGCGCCACGGCGCGAGCCACCGGCGCGTGCACTCGTGAGTGGCGCGCTCCCTGATTCATGCACCTTCGTGCACTGATGCCGGTGGGCGGGTGTGGCGCAGAGTGGGTACGCGGGGTGTATGTGGTTGTCCACAGGCCGTTCGCAGGGGCGCCGAATCCTCATAAGGTGAGAAGCATTACGTCGACGAGGAGGACTGCGGTGAGCGAGACGAGCCCCAAGCTGCGAGCCGAGCTGGCGGGTATCCCCACCTACAAGCCCGGCAAGCCGGCCGCGGCGGGCGGTCCGGTGGCGTACAAGCTGTCCTCCAACGAGAACCCCTACCCGCCATTGCCCGGAGTGCTGGAGAGCGTGACCGGGTCGGCCGCGTCCTTCAACCGGTACCCGGACATGGCGTGCACGGGGCTGATGAACGAGCTGTCGGACCGCTTCGCGGTGCCGCTCACGGATCTGGCCACGGGCACCGGCTCGGTCGGTGTCGCCCAGCAACTGCTGCAGGCGACCTCGGGGCCCGGCGACGAGGTGATCTACGCCTGGCGGTCGTTCGAGGCGTACCCGATCATCACGCAGATCAGTGGAGCCACGTCCGTGCAGGTGCCGTTGACGCCGGGCGATGTACACGACCTGGACGCGATGGCGGACGCGATCACCGACCGGACCCGGATGATTTTCGTTTGCAACCCGAATAACCCGACGGGGACGGTGGTCCGCCGGGCCGAGCTGGAGAGGTTCCTCGACCGGGTGCCGGGCGATGTGCTGGTGGTGCTGGACGAGGCGTATCGGGAGTTCGTGCGGGACACGGAGGTGCCGGACGGTGTCGAGTACTACCGCGAGCGGTCGAACGTCTGTGTGCTGCGTACCTTCTCCAAGGCGTACGGTCTGGCGGGGCTCCGGGTGGGATTCGCGATCGCTCACGAACCGGTGGCTGCCGCCCTGCGTAAGACCGCAGTGCCGTTCGGTGTGAGCCAGCTTGCCCAGGACGCCGCTGTCGCCTCGTTGCGAGCCGAGGACGAGCTTCTGGGCCGGGTCGGCTCGCTGGTCTGCGAGCGGGACCGGGTCGTCGAGGCGCTGCGCGGCCAGGGCTGGACGGTACCGGAGACACAGGCGAACTTCGTGTGGCTGCGGCTGGGGGAGCGCACGGTGGACTTCGCCGGTGTGTGCGAGCGGGCCGGCGTCGTCGTGCGGCCGTTCCCCGGGGAGGGCGTCCGCGCGACGATCGGCGAGACCGAGGCGAACGACCTTTTCCTGAAGGTGACCGAAGGGTTCCGTAAGGAGCTCTAGGTGCCGCGGCACTGGGTTTCGGCGGCTAGGGGCCCGGGGTTTTCCGGGCCCCTTCTTCATGCCGAGACAGCGTTGACGTGCCTGTTTGAGCCATGGGTCCATCGGCCCCGACTTAAGGACCCCCCGCCTTTCGAGGCTCGAACGACTATGCGCCATAATTGCTTGTGAATGTGAACGCGTTCACAAGCGCGTCCCGGTTGCCCTGTGATGTACGTGACAAACGGGGCAAATCGCCGCAGTGCCACGGCATGTAAAAAGGAGAAGACGTGGACCTCGCTCTGGCGCCGGAGACTCTGGCCCGATGGCAGTTCGGCATCACCACCGTCTACCACTTCCTCTTCGTCCCCCTCACGATCTCGCTCGCCGCGCTCACCGCCGGCCTGCAGACCGCCTGGGTGCGCACGGGGAAGGAGAAGTACCTCAAGGCCACCAAGTTCTGGGGCAAGCTCTTCCTGATCAACATCGCGATGGGCGTCGTCACCGGCATCGTGCAGGAGTTCCAGTTCGGCATGAACTGGTCCGACTACTCGCGCTTCGTCGGCGATGTCTTCGGAGCTCCGCTCGCCTTCGAGGCGCTGATCGCCTTCTTCTTCGAGTCCACCTTCATCGGCCTGTGGATCTTCGGCTGGGACAAGCTGCCGCAGAAGATCCACCTTGCCTGCATCTGGATGGTCTCCATCGGCACGATCCTGTCGGCGTACTTCATCCTCGCGGCCAACTCCTGGATGCAACACCCCGTCGGCTACCGGATCAACGAGGCGAAGGGCCGTGCCGAGCTCACGGACTTCTGGCTCGTCCTGACGCAGAACACCGCGCTCACCCAGGTCTTCCACACCCTCGCGGCGGCCTTCCTCACCGGTGGCGCCTTCATGGTCGGCATAGCCGCCTTCCATCTGGCCCGCAAGAGGCACATCCCGGTGATGAAGACCTCACTGCGGCTCGGTCTGGTCACCGTGGTGATCGGTGGCATGCTCACCGCCATCAGTGGTGACCTGCTCGGCAAGGTCATGTACGAGCAGCAGCCGATGAAGATGGCAGCCGCCGAGGCGTTGTGGGACGGCGAGGCCCCCGCACCCTTCTCGGTCTTCGCCGTCGGTGACGTCGACGAGGGCCACAACAAGGTCGCCATCGAGATCCCGGGCTTGCTGTCCTTCCTCGCCAAGGACGACTTCAGCTCGTACGTCCCCGGCATCAACGACGTCAACAAGGCCGAGCAGGAGAAATACGGGCCCGGGGACTACCGCCCCAACATCCCCGTCGCCTACTGGGGTTTCCGCTGGATGATCGGCTTCGGTATGACGTCCTTCGCCCTCGGCCTTGCCGGACTCTGGCTCACCCGCAAGAAGTTCCTGCTGCCGCAGCACCTGAGAGTCGGAGACAATGAGGTGCCGCCTCTCGTGCTGCTGCCGACGAAGGCCCTCGGCCCGACCCTCACCAAGTGGTACTGGCGCATCGCGGTCCTGACCCTGGGGTTCCCGCTGATCGCCAGTTCCTGGGGCTGGATCTTCACCGAGATGGGTCGTCAGCCATGGGTCGTCTACGGCGTGCTGCGTACCGAGGCCGCGGTCTCTCCCGGTGTCTCCCAGGGCGAGATCCTCACCTCGATGATCGTCTTCACCACTCTGTACGCCATCCTCGCCGTCGTCGAGGTGAAGCTGCTCACGAAGTACGTCAAGGCGGGACCGCCCGAGCTGACGGAGGCTGACCTCAACCCGCCCACGAAGATCGGTGGCGACTCCCGTGACGCCGACAAGCCGATGGCCTTCTCGTACTAGGCCGCACCAGGCCAAGGGAGCACAGTCATGGAACTTCACGACGTCTGGTTCGTTCTCATCGCCGTCCTGTGGATCGGCTACTTCTTCCTGGAGGGCTTCGACTTCGGGGTCGGTGTCCTCACCAAGCTGCTGGCCCGGAACCGTTCCGAGAAGCGGGTTCTCATCAACACCATCGGACCCGTCTGGGACGGCAACGAGGTGTGGCTCCTCACGGCGGGCGGCGCGACCTTCGCCGCCTTCCCCGAGTGGTACGCCACCCTCTTCTCCGGCTTCTACCTGCCGCTGCTGCTCATCCTGGTCTGCCTGATCGTCCGGGGTGTGGCCTTCGAGTACCGGGTGAAGCGGCCCGAGGAGAACTGGCAGCGCAACTGGGAGACGGCGATCTTCTGGACCTCGCTGCTCCCCGCGTTCCTGTGGGGGGTGGCCTTCGCCAACATCGTGCGCGGTGTGAAGATCGACCGCGACTTCGAGTACGTGGGCGGTCTCACGGATCTGCTCAACCCGTACGCCCTCCTGGGCGGCCTGGTCACGCTGACGCTGTTCACCTTCCACGGGACGGTGTTCGTCGGCCTCAAGACCGTCGGAAACATCCGCGAGCGGGCGCGGAGGCTGGCGCTGAGCGTCGGTGCCGTGACGGCCGGACTGGTGCTTCTCTTCCTGCTCTGGACGCAGATCGAGAAGGGCGACGGCGTCTCTCTGGTCGCGGCGGTCGCGGCGGTGGCCGCGCTCCTGACGGCACTGACGGCGGTTCGAGCGGGTCGTGAGGGCTGGGCGTTCGCGCTGTCCGGGGTCACCATCGTGGCTGCCGTCGCGATGCTCTTCCTGACGCTCTTCCCGAACGTCATGCCGTCCTCGCTGAACGAGGACTGGAGCCTCACTGTCACCAACGCCTCGTCCAGTCCGTACACCCTGAAGATCATGACTTGGTGCGCAGCGATCGCCACGCCGGTCGTGATGGTCTACCAGGGGTGGACGTACTGGGTGTTCCGCAAGCGGATCGGCACGCAGCACATCGCCGAGTCGGCGCACTGAGTCTCGACGGGGAGGCGTGTTTGACGATGTTTCACGTGAAACACGCCTCCCCGGACCGAAGAGGCATGTTTCACGTGAAACATGCTTGCCGAGAAAAGGGTGTTTCACGTGAAACCGATCGACCCGCGACTGCTGAGGTACGCCCGCGTCACCCGGCTCTTCCTGATGGCGGTCGTCGGCCTGGGTGTCCTCGGGGCCGGGCTCGTCATCGCGCAGGCGATGCTCATCGCCGAAGTGGTGGTCGGCGCCTTTCAGCACCGAATACCGGCCTCGGAACTCCGTACTCCCCTGCTGCTGTTGGCGGCCGTCGCGCTGGGCCGTGCCCTTGTCTCCTGGCTCACCGAGCTGGCCGCTCACCGGGCGAGTGCGGCGGTGAAGTCGGAGTTGCGGCGACGGTTGCTGGAGCGGGCCGCCGCGCTGGGGCCCGGCTGGTTGAGCGGGCAGCGCACGGGCTCGCTCATCGCCCTCGCCACTCGTGGGGTCGACGCGCTCGACGACTACTTCTCGCGCTATCTCCCGCAACTGGGCCTTGCCGTCGTCGTACCCGCCGCGGTGCTTGCGCGGATCGTCACCGAGGACTGGGTCTCGGCGGCGATCATTGTCGGGACGCTGCCGCTGATCCCGGTCTTCATGGTCCTCATCGGCTGGGCCACGCGTTCGCAGATGGACCGTCAGTGGCGGTCGCTGTCCCGGTTGTCGGGGCACTTCCTGGATGTCGTCGCCGGGCTGCCGACGCTCAAGGTGTTCGGCCGGGCCAAGGCGCAGGCCGAGTCGATCAAACGGATCACCGGGGAATACCGGCAGGCGACGATGCGGACGTTGCGGATCGCGTTCCTGTCGTCCTTCGCGCTGGAACTGCTCGCGACGATCTCGGTCGCGCTGGTCGCGGTCACCATCGGCATGCGGCTCGTGCACGGTGAGATGGACCTGTACATCGGGCTGGTCATCCTCGTCCTGGCCCCGGAGGCGTACCTGCCGGTCCGGCAGGTGGGTGCCCAGTTCCACGCCGCCGCCGAGGGGCTCGCGGCGGCCGAGGAGATCTTCGACGTCCTGGAGACGCCGGTGCCGGTGTCCGGAACCGGGGCCGTGCCGGCTGTCTGCGGCATCCGTTTCGAGGGGGTGACCGTCCGGCACCCCGGGCGGTCCTACGACGCTGTCTCGGACGTGTCCTTCGAGGTCGCCCCCGGGGAGACGGCGGCCCTCGTCGGGCCGAGCGGGGTGGGCAAGTCGACACTGCTGAACGTTTTGTTGGGGTTCACGGAGGCCACGGCAGGCGCGGTGCGGGTCGGGGGAGCCGATCTCGCCTCGCTCGACCTGGCCGAGTGGCGTTCGCATGTCGCCTGGGTGCCGCAGCGACCGCACCTGTACGCCGGATCGATCGCCGGGAACGTACGGCTGGCCCGTCCGGACGCGGACGACGCGGCGGTACGGCGGGCGCTGGCCGACGCGGGGGCGCTTGAGTTCGTTGACGCGCTGCCCGCCGGAACCGAGACCGTCCTCGGTGAGGACGGCGCCGGTCTCTCCGCCGGACAACGGCAACGGCTCGCCCTCGCCCGTGCGTTCCTCGCCGACCGGCCCGTGCTGCTCCTCGACGAGCCGACGGCCTCGCTGGACGGGGAGACCGAGGCGGAGGTCGTGCAGGCGGTACGACGTCTGGCGGTGGGCCGGACCGTACTGCTGGTGGTGCACCGGCCGGCGTTGCTGGAGGTCGCGGACCGGGTGGTGAGGCTGGGGGGGCGTACCGCCGAAGGTCTGCCCGTCCACGCGCCCCTTGCCAGTGAAACCACCGCTTCGCTCAGCCCCTCCCAGGGCCAGGAAGGGGAAGCGCGGGGAGAGTCCGGCATGCGGGGCGCGGCGGTCGGGCGGGCCGTCGGTGCGGAGGCCGCGAAGAGGGTCGCCGGTCGAGCGGGCGCGGCTGAGGAGACCGCCGGTGGCGCTCACTCCGACGCGTCGCCCCTCACTCTGCGGTGCGGTGTACTCAGTCGTGTCCGACGCATGGCGGGACCCCGCCGGGGTCGGTTCGCGCTCGCCCTGGTGCTCGGCAGCCTCGCGCTCGGCAGTGCCGTCGGACTGATGGCGACCTCCGGATGGCTGATCTCGCGGGCCTCGCAGCAGCCTCCGGTGCTGTATCTGATGGTCGCGGTGACGGCGACGCGGGCGTTCGGGATCGGGCGGGCGGTGTTCCGGTACGCGGAGCGGCTGGTGTCGCACGACACCGTGCTGCGGATGCTGGCCGACACGAGGGTGGCCGTCTACCGGCGGCTGGAACGGCTGGCGCCCGCCGGCCTGCGGACGACCCGTCGGGGCGATCTGCTCTCGCGGCTGGTCGCCGACGTGGACACTCTGCAGGACTACTGGGTGCGGTGGCTGCTGCCCGCCGGGGCCGCGATGGCCGTGTCCGCCGCCTCCGTCGGGTTCACAGCCTGGCTGCTGCCCGAGGCCGGCGCCGCCCTCGCCGTCGGGCTGCTCGCCGCCGGGGCCGGAGTGCCCCTCGTGTCCGGGGCCGTGGCCCGCAGGGCCGAGCACCGGCTCGCACCGGCTCGCGGGGTGCTCGCCACCCGGGTGGCCGATCTGCTCACCGGCACCGCCGAGTTGACGGTCGCGGGCGCCCTGCCGGCGCGTACCGCCGAGGCGAGGCAGGCCGACCGGGTGCTCACCCGCCTAGCCTCCCGCGCCGCGACCGCCACCGCGCTCGGCGGCGGACTCACCGCGCTCGTCTCCGGGCTCACCGTGACGGCCACCACGCTCCTCGGTGCACAGGCGGTCGTCGACGGGCGGCTGAGCGGGGTGGCCATGGCCGTCGTCGTGCTCACCCCGCTGGCCGCGTTCGAGGCGGTGCTGGGCATGCCGCTCGCCGTCCAGTTCCGCCAGCGGGTGAGCAGGAGCGCGGAGCGCGTGTACGAGGTGCTGGACGCCCCCGACCCAGTACGGGAGCCGGAGGAGCCGGCCGAGGCGCCGGTGTCGCCGTTCCCGCTGCGGCTCGACCGGCTCGGCGCGCGGTACGACGGGCAGGACCGGGACGCGCTCGCCGGGCTGGACCTGACCTTGGAACAGGGGCGCAGAATCGCCGTGGTGGGGGTCTCGGGGGCGGGCAAGACGACGCTCGCGCAGGTGCTGCTGCGGTTCCTGGACGCGCGTGAGGGGACATACACGCTGGGTGGTGTGGACGCGTACGCGCTCGACGGTGACGCCGTACGGCGGCTGGTGGGGCTGTGTGCCCAGGACGCGCACCTCTTCGACAGCTCGGTGCGGGAGAACCTGCTGCTCGCCCGGAAGGATGCCGACGAGACGGAGTTGCGGGACGCCCTGGCGCGGGCGCGGCTGCTCGACTGGGCCGACGAACTTCCCGACGGGCTGGACACCCTGATCGGCGAGCACGGGGCACGTCTGTCGGGCGGACAGCGCCAACGGCTCGCCCTGGCTCGTGCCTTGCTGGCCGACTTCCCGGTGCTCGTCCTCGACGAGCCCGCGGAACATCTGGACCTGCCGACCGCCGACGCGCTCACGGCGGACCTGCTGGCCGCGACCGAGGGCCGTACGACCCTGCTCATCACCCATCGGCTGGCCGGGCTGGAAGCCGTGGACGAGGTGGTCGTGCTGGCGGACGGACACGTCGCGCAGCGCGGGACCTACGCGGAACTGGCCGTGAAGGACGGGCCCTTGCGGGCGATGGTGGAGCGGGAGGCCGCTGGAGAGGTGCTCGCGGGGGTCTGAGCGGGGGCATCCAGGGAGTCGACGAGGAGACGGCTCGGCGGATCGGCTAGCGGTGGCTCCGGCCCGCAAGCGTCCCTACCGAACGTCCTGCGGTCGGGCCCCTGTTCGGCCCAGCCCCTTGGCCCGTCCGGGGCATCCCTGTCCCCCGGCCGTACGACCGGACAGGACCGTGGCGCCGATGCGCGCCACGATCGCTGATATGCGCTTCTTCCGCCGACACCCGCTGTTCGTCGTCGTCCTGCTGTGTGCCGCGGCGGTTCTCGTGGCGCGGCCCACGGCGGCCGGAAGCGACGGCGGTGGGGTGCCGGGGGCGCCCGGTGTCGCCGGGGCCAGCGCCCAGGTGGCGCGGCTGTTCGAGGAAGCGGCGGTGGCGACGCAGCAGTACGAGGCGGGGCGGCGGGCCGCGGAGACGCAGAAGGCCGAGGCGGAGCGGCTGGAGACGCTGCTCGCGCGGGAACGGAAGCAGATCGCGGTGCTGAACGCCGACCTCGGCCGGATCGCCCGCGCCCAGTACCGCGAGGGCGGCGGGGTGCCGTACACCGCGCAGATGCTCCTCGCGGAGGACCCCGGGGAGCTGATGCGGGGCCGGCGGGCTGCCTGGCAGGCCGATCTGGCGGTCAACAACGCCGTGACCAAGAGCCGCCGAGCGGAGGCGAGGCTCGCTGCGGACGAGGCGAAGGCCGCGACGGCGTGGCAGGCGCTGGAACAGCGGAACACCGAACTCTCCGGGATCAAGCAGGCGATCCAGAAGAAGCTCGAAGAGGCGCAGTGGACGCTCCAGGGGCAGGCCGACGCGGCGGTCGCGGCCGGTGCCTGCCGGGGAGCTGTCCGGCTGGACCAGCCGGACAGCCGCTCCACGAGCGCGTGGGTGGCACCGGTGGAGACGTACGAGCTCTCCGCGGGCTACGGCAGCGGCGGTGAGCGCTGGGCGCGCCGCCACACCGGGCAGGACTTCGCGGTGCCGATCGGCACGCCGGTGCGGGCGGTCGGGGAGGGCCGTGTGGTGAAGGTGTCGTGCGGGGGCGCGTTCGGCATGGAGATCGTCGTCCACCACGCGGACGGCTACTACACGCAGTACGCGCACCTCGCCGCCGTCACCGTCGACCAGGGCGAACGGGTGGCCCCGGGCCAGTGGATCGGCCAGTCGGGCACGACCGGCAACTCCACCGGGCCGCACCTGCACTTCGAGGTGCGCGTCACACCGGAGATGGGGTCGGGCGTGGACCCCGTGCCGTGGCTGCTGCAGCACGGGGTGGAGTTGTAGCGCGGGACCCAGGCGCAGGGTGGGGTCGCGGTCTCGGTCGTACGGCGGTCGCGGCTGGTGCCGCGACGGGGCGAACGTCGCCTGTGGCGGCACTAGAGCCGTTCCGTCAGCAGTCGCTCGATCACGATCGCCACCCCGTCCTCGTTGTTGGCGACGGTCCGGCCGGAGGCCGCCGCGAGGACGTCCGGGTGCGCGTTGCCCATGGCGTACGACTGGCCCGCCCAGGTCAGCATCTCGACGTCGTTCGGCATGTCGCCGAAGGCGACGACCTCCTCGTGGGAGATGCCGCGCTCGGCGCAGCACAGGGCGAGGGTGCTGGCCTTGGAGACGCCCGGGCCGCTCATCTCCAGCAGGGCGCTGGGGCTGGAGCGGGTGATGGTGGCGCGGTCGCCGACGGCGATGCGGGCGGTGGCGAGAAAGGCGTCGGGGTCGATCGTCGGGTGGTACGCGAGGATCTTCAGCACCGGCTCGTCGTCGGCGACACCGCCCGGAGCCAGCAGTTTCTCGGCGGGCGCGAGGGTGTCGGGGATCTCCATGTGCAGCTTGGGGTACTCGGGCTCCTGGTTGAAGCCGAAGGTCTGCTCGACCGCGTACACCGTGCCGGGGGCGGCCTCGCGCAGCAGCTGTACGGCGTCCAGCGCGTTCTCCCGCGCCAGCTCGCGGATCTTGACGAAGCGGTGGGTTCCCGGACGGCCGTGCAGGTCGACCACGGCGGCGCCGTTTCCACAGATCGCGAGGCCGTGGCCGTGGACGTGTTCGCTGACGACGTCCATCCAGCGGGCCGGGCGGCCGGTCACGAAGAAGACCTCGATGCCGGCCTCTTCGGCCGCCGCGAGGGCTGCGACGGTACGGGGGGAGACCGATTTGTCGTCGCGCAGCAGGGTGCCGTCGAGATCCGTGGCTATCAGCCGGGGCGGGGCGGTCGGGGCCGGGGTCTCGGGCTGTCGCGTCGCTGAGGTCACGGATCCCATTGTCGCGCATATGCGCGCACGGTCGTGCGGGTACCTGCGCAGGTGAGTGATTACCGACCCTGCCCGTCCTCGCCTGCGACATCGCCGCCCGTGTTCCGGGGCGCTCTCACTCCAGCTGCGTCGGCGCCTCCATGGCGATCCGCTCGAAGACCTTCTGGTCCGCGGCGAAGTCCGAGTCAGGGATCGGCCAGTGGATCACGATGTCGGTGAAGCCCAGCTCGGCGTGGCGGCCCGCGAAGTCCACGAACGCGTCCAGCGACTCCAGCGGCCGGCCGCGGTCCGGGGTGAATCCGGTGAGCAGCATCTTGTCCATCCGGGCCGCGTCCCGGCCGAGCGCGGCGGCCGTGTCGGCCAGCCTCTCGACCTGCCCGCGAATGGCTTGAACCGACTGCTCGGGTGTGCCCGTCTCGGACAGTTTGGGGTCCCCGGTGGTCACCCACGCCTGCCCGTACCGTGCGGCGAGCCGCATCCCGCGCGGCCCGGTGGCGGCCACCGCGAAGGGCAGCCGAGGCCGCTGTAGGCAGCCGGGGATGTTGCGCGCCTCGTGGGCCGAGTAGTGGTCGCCCGTGTACGAGACGGAGTCCTCGGTGAGCAGCCGGTCGAGCAGGGCGACGAACTCGGCGAACCGGTCGGCGCGCTCGCGCGGGGTCCACGGCTCCTGGCCCAGCGCGGTGGCGTCGAAGCCGGTGCCACCCCCGCCGATGCCGAGGGTGATCCGGCCGCCGGAGATGTCGTCGAGGGAGATCAGCTCCTTGGCGAGGGTCACCGGGTGCCGGAAGTTCGGCGAGGTCACGAGAGTACCCAGTCGCAGACTCCGCGTAGCTGTCGCTGCTGCGGTCAACGTGGGTACCGCCCCGAACCACGGCCCGTCCCGGAAGGTGCGCCAGGAGAGGTGGTCGTAGGTGTAGGCGGTGTGAAATCCGAGGTCTTCGGCGCGCTGCCAGACCTTCTGTCCCTCGCCCCACCTGTGGATGGGAAGGATCACGGTGCTCAGTCGCATGCCTACGACCCTATGCTCCGGTGACTGCGAGCAACGACAGCGCCGGACGTCCCCGGCTCGGGCTGCCTTCAGCCCTCGCGGTAGCGCGCGAAGACGCGGGCGCGCTCCTGCGGCCAGGTCCAGTCCGCGGCCGTTCGGTGAAAGGGGCCCCGTTCGTCGGCTCGAAGAACTGGCCTGCGGGCCGGCCGGTCGCCTTGAGGACCACGATGGCGGAGAGCATGGGCTCGGTCCCCTCGCTGTCACGGCGGCAGGCGTCACCGAGCAGGTGGCTGATGATCGGGCCGCGGTAGTGGACGTTGTGCCCCTTCGCCCTCAGCTCTTCGCCGAGGGACTTGTACCAGCCGTCGGTGCGGCCTTCCCGCGCCCGACGCCGAAGGATCTCCATCGTCTCGTCCAGTGCTGCCGCATACTCGGCGGCGCCCTGTCGCATCCGAACCTCCCCCGCTCGATGGCTCCTCACCGTATCCGGTGACGGCCGGCGCCAAGTTCACAGCGCTGTCGTCACGTCCCGCTCCGCTGCCAGACCGTCGTGAGCGCGGCGACCGGGTCGGTGTCGGCCGGTGCGGCGGGCCGCCATGCGCCGTCGTCCTCCTGGAGGCAGGGGTACCAGCGGGTGTCGGGGCCCAGGCGGAGCTGGATGTCGTGGTCGGTGAGGGTGGGACGGTTGCGCCAGGCCCGGAGGGGGCAGGGGCGGTGGTCATCTCGGCGAGCGCTGTGGTCAGGGCGGTGCGGGCGGCCTTCATCGTCGCCGGGCCGGGGTGTGGGGGTGCTCGGCGACGGCGAGGCCGGTGGGGCCGCCGTGGCGCCAGGCGCGGGTGAGGCGGGCGAATGCGGTGGGTTCGGCGCCGGTGTTCTCGATGAGGCGGTGGAAGCAGCACTCCGGTCCGGGGCCGCTCGCGGCGATCCTTACCGCGTTCTGGTGCCGGGTCAGGCGCAGGCCGGTGGTGTCGCCTGCGAGGATCCGCGCAGCGCGCGTGGCGGCGTTGGTCGTGAGGCGCTCCAGGCCCGTGGTGGCCGGGCGGCTGCCGGGAGGCGGGGTGACGGGGAGCGACGCGGTGTGGGCGGCTGGTTCAGGGGTTTCGGGCAGCTTGTGCATGTGCTCCGCCCAGCGGGCGTACGTGGCGGCGGCCGGGGCGCCGGTCGGGGCCGGTGGGCTCGCGGTCTCCCGCGCTGCCGTGCGGCGGGCCCGCAGACCACGTGGTCGAGCTTCGCCCTGGTGAAGGGGAAGCCATGGGCGGTGGCCGCCTCGATGAACGTGTCGATCCCGGCCAAGCCGCGCTCGTCGAGTGTGAGCCCGATCCGCTCCGGCTGGTGTCGCAGGTGTTTCGAGAGGTACTTCGACACCCTCACGGCGTCGTTCGTCCATCCCGCACCAGCGTTCCCGGCGAGACCCGGGTCACGGACTTGATCGTGATCCGGATGTTTGATCCACAGCCAAGTGCACTTATCCACAGGAGAAGAGGGGATTCTGTGGATAACCATCCAGCCCGTTTGGGGCGATTGCTCCATTATGGTGCTTTCATGCCATTTGCGGTCATCGCGTCCAGGGTGCGTGACTGTACCTCCCGTTCGGCCGCCGCCGTGATGAACGCCGAGGCCTGCTCCGGGCCGACCAACTGCTCCACGGCTCGCATGGTGGAGGCGGCTATCCGTACGGAACACACCTCGTCCGCAGGCTCGGCGGCAGCGTCCGAGTCGAGGTGCCGACGCAGCTGTCCGGTGGCGAACAGACGCATCGCGCGGGCGAGTTCGGCATCGACGGTCTGCTGGGCGAGCGGCCTCAGCCGTCGTGCGAGCGACGCCGCCTCGACCGCGTCGGACTCGGTCGGTGGCTGGTGCTGTCCGAGATAGTGAGCGAACACATGCTCGGTGGCGAAGTCCAGGAAACGGGTGGCGATGTGCTCGACCTGCCCCCTCAACTCCCTCAGATGGCCCGCGGTCGCCGACAGCGGGACCCCCGCCTCGTGCAACTCGGCCGCCACCGCCAGCTCCTGGGGGCTCGGCACGAGGAAGCGGTTCTCCTCGCCGGGCACCGGCTCCAGTACGCCCAGCTCGACCGCGTCGGCCACCGCCGCATCGTCCGGGGCGCCTCCGAACCGCTCGATCAGCTCGGCCCGCGAGATCCGTACGGCCTTCTCGGCGGTCCACGGCCCGTCGACCTCCGCGACCAGGCCGAGCACCCCGCCGAGGCCCCGGCCCGTGTCCCAGGCCTCCAGGAGTTCCTTGATGGAGGCCAGGGTGTAGCCCCGGTCGAGGAGCTCGGCGATCTGGCGCAGGCGGGTCAGATGCGCGTCCGCGTACACGTTGGCCCGGCCGCGCCGCTCGGGGCGGGGCAGCAGGCCGCGGTCCTGGTAGGCGCGGATCGTCCGGACCGTGGTACCGCTGCGGTGCGCCAGATCCTCGATGCGGTACGCGGCCCCGGCCGTTTCGTCGTTCACGGTTCCTCGTGTCTCCTTCTGCCGCCCGGTGCCGTCCGTCGGCGGCTACGCCGACGCCGCCCGCCCGCCCGCCCGCGCGCTCGCGCCCGCCACCGAGTGGGCCGCTGACGACTTCGCCGGATACTCGACCGCCCTGCGCGGGGAAGCCTCCCTCGACGGGTGGTAGGAACGGCGCAGATAACGGGGGACGGCCGCACCGAGCTCCTTCCACGTGGGCAACAGGCCCTTGGTTACGGTCCTGTTGTGCGCGGCGAGTGAGTAACGCGGGCGTCCGGCGAGATTGGGGTCGTGGCGTACGAGGTAAGTGGCGCCCCACGCCCACATGGAAAGCTTCACCGCGCCGTGACCGCCATGCCCACGACCCGGCGGGCGTAGCGGGGCCGGTGCCGGCCGCCGCAGTGCCGGAACATGTCGAAGGAGACCCGGCGCGGGGCGATCGTGTGCCCACTGTCGACCTGCTCGTCCTGGGGGCTCACAACGGCGGCTCCAGTCGGGCGAGCGCACGCAGCGCTCTCGGGGCGATCCGGGAGATGAGGCGACCGCCGTGGGCCTCCGGGGTGACGGGAACGACGGCCTGGTTACGGACGACCGCACGCAGGACCGCGTCGGCCACCTTCTCCGGCGGGTAGTTGCGCAGCCCGTAGAGCCGCGCGGTCTTCCGCTGCAGGCGCCTCTCCTCCTCGGCGTCGACGCCGGCGAAGCGCGCGGTCGAGGTGATGCCCGTGTTCACGATGCCGGGGCAGATCGCCGACACTCCGATGCCCTGCCCGGCCAGCTCGGCGCGCAGGCACTCGCTGAGCATCAGGACGGCCGCCTTGGAGGTGCTGTACGCGGGCAGCGACCTGGACGGCAGAAAGGCCGCCAGCGAAGCCGTGTTGACGATGTGGCCGCCCTGCCCGCGCTCCGCCATCTGCCTCCCGAAGAGCCGGCAGCCGTGGATCACGCCCCACAGATTGACGTCGAGGACCTTCCGCCATTCCTCGGGGGTGGTGTCGAGGAAGGACCCCGAGAGTCCGATCCCGGCGTTGTTCACCAGCACGTCGACCACGCCGTACTCGGTGGCGACCTTCTCGGCGAGCTTCTCCATGGCCTGCTCGTCCGAGACGTCAACCACTTCGGCCCAGGCCTCGGGTGAGCCGATCAGGCGGGACAACTCCGCGGTGCGGGCCGCTCCTTCGGCGTCCCGGTCCACGGCGATCACGTGCGCGCCGGCCTCCGCGAACGCGAAGGCGGTGGCGCGGCCGATGCCGCCGGCCGCGCCGGTGACCAGCACCAACTGCCCGCCGAACCGGTCCGTGTGCTTGCCGGTGGCAACCGGTGCGGGCCGTCCGCCCTCGGTGGCCGTGACGAACTCGGTGATCCAGCCCGCCAGTCGGTCGGGCCGCGTGCGCGGGATCCAGTGCCTGGCGGGCAGGGTGCGGCGGGTCAGCTGCGGAGCCCACGACTCCAGGTCGTCATGGAGCTGCTCGGAGAGGAACTGGTCTGCCAGGGGCGTGATGAGCTGCACGGGCGCGTGCGCGTACGCGTCGTCCCGGGGGCGGGCCAGTCGGGCTCGCATGTTGTCCCGGTACAGCCAGGCGCCGTGGGCGGCGTCCGTGGGCAGCGTCGGGCCGGGGTAGTCGCCCCGGGGCAGCTTCTCGGCGCGCCGGACGATGCCGGGCCACCGCTTGCCGAGAGGGCCGCGCCAGGCGAGCTCGGGCAGCAGGGGTGTGTGCAGCAGGTAGACGTACCAGGCCTTGGCGCCCTGGCCGAGGAGCTGGCCGATCCGGCGCGGGGTCGGGCGCTTCACCCGCCGCTTGATCCAGTGCCCCATGTGGTCGAGGGAGGGTCCGGACATCGAGGTGAACGACGCGATGCGCCCCTCGGTGCGTTCGACCGTCACGAACTCCCAGCCCTGCACCGAACCCCAGTCGTGCCCCACCAGATGCACAGGCCGGTCGGGGCTGACCGCGTCCACGACGGCCAGGAAGTCGTCCGTCAGCTTCTCCAGCGTGAATCCGCCGCGCAACGGCTTCGGCGCCGTCGACCCGCCGTGGCCGCGCACGTCGTACAGCACCACGTGGAAGCGCTCCGCGAGCCGTACGGCGACCTCGGACCAGACCTCCTTGGAATCGGGATAGCCGTGCACGAGCAACACGGTCGGCTGCGCGGGGTCACCCAGCTCGGCGACGCACAACTCGACCCCGTCCGCCCGCACCCGGCGCTCCCGCGCGTCTTCGAGCGCCACCGCACCCGTCATGTCTCCCCCTTGGCTCATCGGCACGTGTCCTCCGCCCACCGCCGGACGTGCGGCAGGTCGTCGTCCAGCCAGAACGCGCTCTCCTCGGGGTCCTTGGAATCGGTGACAACCAGGATTTCCTCGAACTTCGCGCCCGTGCCCCGGAAACCGAGGTGGGGCTCCACCGCCCACAGCCCCGGCTGCGGCGGGTGGTCGGAGAACCGGTACGGCGACCACAGCGGTGACCAGCCGTCGCGGTGCCCGCGCAGCGCGTCGGCCGCCAGGCCCTTCAGCGACTGGGTGCCGAACCCGAACACATGCGGTGACCACCGGCGCTCCTTCACCCGGCCCACCTTGTGCGCGATGACACCGAAGGGATATGCGCGATGTCGGTTGGCGTACCCCTGGCGGACCATGAGCCGGTCCACGTCCTCGTAGATCTCGCGCAGCGAGCGGCGTTCGCGTACCTCGCGCAGGATCAGCTCGCGGTGCGCCCGGAGGTCCGCCATCAGCTTCTCGTGCAGAGGGCTCGGCCCGAGACAGCCCGAGTAGCCGATGTCCGCCGTGCAGCCCTTGTACAGGGGGGCCATGTCGAGGATGAACGGCATGCCCGCTTCGAGGCGGCGGTCGGTGGGGAAGAACTGCAGCGGTATGCGGAAGTTCACGAACGCCGTGCGGTCGCCGAACCAGGCGAAGGGCAGGTGGAACCAGTCCCGCACGCCGCGCTCGCGCAGCCAGTGGCGCTGCATCCGCGCCGCCTCGCGCTCGGTCACGCCAGGCTTCAGCTGGGCCGCGACCGCTTCCGCGCACTCGTACGCGAGGGCCTGCACCTGCCTGAAACCCCGCAGGTCCGCGGTGAGGCCGCCTGTCAGTGCCGAGGTCATGTCACTGCCCCACCTGTCTTCATCGACTACGGTCCGTGTTCATGATGTGACATTGGTGAATGTGACAGTGATGGGCGGCTGCGTCAAGAGTGGTGTACGCGGGCTGTGGAAAACCGGCGGACACGGAGACGGGCACGAAACTGCGGCGCAGGCCGTTCTCTCTCACGGCGGCCGTTGACGTGCGGCTCGGGCCCGTCGGCTGTTCGACCTCAGGGCGACCCCCTAGGGGGACCAGCGGCTGACGCCCCCTACGGGCCCGTACGACTCGAGAGTGAGACGGAGACAGCTCTGCGGGGTGACGACCACGGCGGCCCGCGCCCCTAATGTCTAAGTCGTGACTGTGATCGCGACCGAAAGCCTGAGCAAGCGGTTCCCGAGGGTGACCGCTCTTGACCGGCTCTCCATGGACATCGGACCCGGTGTGACGGGACTCGTCGGTGCCAATGGCGCCGGCAAGTCCACCCTGATCAAGATCCTGCTGGGTCTGTCCCCCGCATCGGAGGGCCGTGCCGCGGTGCTCGGCCTCGACGTCGCCACCGAGGGCGGCGCCATCCGCGAGCGCGTGGGGTACATGCCGGAGCACGACTGCCTGCCGCCCGACGTCTCGGCCACCGAGTTCGTCGTGCACATGGCCCGCATGTCCGGCCTCCCGCCGACCGCCGCGCGCGAACGCACCGCGGACACCCTGCGCCACGTTGGCCTGTACGAGGAGCGGTACCGCCCCATCGGCGGCTACTCCACGGGCATGAAGCAACGGGTGAAGCTCGCCCAGGCCCTGGTGCACGACCCGCAGCTGGTCTTCCTGGACGAGCCGACCAACGGCCTGGACCCGGTCGGGCGGGACGAGATGCTCGGCCTGATCCGCCGCATCCACACCGACTTCGGTATCTCGGTCCTGGTCACCTCCCACCTGCTCGGCGAGTTGGAGCGCACCTGCGACCATGTCGTCGTGGTCGACGGCGGCAAGCTCCTGCGGTCCAGCTCGACCGGCGACTTCACCCAGAGCACGGCGATCCTCGCGATCGAGGTCACCGACACCGACGAACACCCCGACGGCACCGGCGCGCTGCGCGAGGCGCTCCACGCGCACGGGGTGACCGTCTCCGACGGCAGCGGTCTCCCGGGCGCAGGGCACATCCTGCTGCTCACCGCCCAGGGCGAGGAGACCTACGACCTGGTCCGCGACGTGGTCGCCGACCTCGGTCTCGGCCTGGTCCGCATGGAGCAGCGCAGGCACCACATCGCCGAGGTCTTCAAGGACAACGACGAGCAGACGGACACCCGGAGCCCCCAGGACGCAGGGAAGGAGGCGGTCGGCCATGGCGGTTGAGCAGCCCGGTGCGCAGGCATCGGCCCTCGCCGGTGGGCAGCCCGCGCGCGCGGGCGAACAGAGTCGCATCCACAACATCGGATACCGCTCCTACGACGGCCCCCGCCTGGGCCGCGCCTACGCCCGCCGCGCGCTGTACTCGCAGTCCCTGCGCGGCGCGTACGGACTGGGCCGCTCGGCCAAGTCCAAGGTACTGCCCATGCTGCTCTTCGCGGTGATGTGCGTACCGGCGGCCATCATGGTGGCGGTCTCGGTCGCCACCCAGGCCAACGACCTGCCCATCAAGTACACCGACTACGCGGTCATCATGCAGGCCGTCATCGGTCTGTACGTCGCCTCCCAGGCACCGCAGTCCGTCTCGCGCGACCTGCGCTTCAAGACCGTTCCGCTGTACTTCTCGCGCCCGATCGAGACCGCCGACTACGTCCGCGCGAAGTTCGCGGCGCTGACCTCGGCGCTCTTCATCCTCACCGCGGTGCCCCTGCTCGTGCTCTATGCGGGCGCGCTGTTGGCCGAGCTCGACTTCACGGACCAGACCGAGGGACTCGCGCAGGGACTGGTGTCCGTGGCACTGCTGTCGCTCCTCTTCGCCGGCATCGGCCTGGTGATCTCTGCGGTCACCCCGCGCCGCGGCTTCGGTATCGCGGCCGTCATCGCCGTCCTGACGATCTCCTACGGAGCCGTGTCCGTCGTCCAGGCCATCGCCGACGTGCAGTCCAGCTCCGGCGCGGTGCCCTGGCTCGGCCTCTTCTCGCCCATCACGCTGATAGACGGTGTGCAGACCGCCTTCCTGGGCGCCACCTCCGCCTTCCCCGGCGGGCACGGGCCCTCCAGCGGGCAGGGAGTCGTCTACCTCCTCGTCGTCCTGGGTCTCATCGCCGGCTGCTACGGCCTGCTGATGCGCCGCTACCGAAAGGTCGGGCTGTGACCACCCTCAACATCGACCACGTCTCGCGTTGGTTCGGCAACGTGGTGGCGGTCAACGACGTCACGATGACGATCGGCCCCGGTGTCACCGGCCTGCTCGGCCCGAACGGCGCCGGCAAGTCCACCCTCATCAACATGATGGGCGGCTTCCTCGCTCCCTCCACCGGCTCCGTCACCCTCGACGGCAAACCGGTGTGGCGCAACGAACAGATCTACAAGCACATCGGCATCGTCCCCGAACGCGAGGCGATGTACGACTTCCTCACGGGCCGCGAATTCGTCGTCGCCAACGCCGAGTTGCACGGCCTCGGGGCGAAGGCCGCCCAGCGGGCGCTCGCCACGGTGGAGATGGAGTACGCGCAGGACCGCCAGATCTCGACGTACTCCAAGGGCATGCGCCAGCGCGTGAAGATGGCGTCCGCGCTGGTCCACGAACCGTCCCTGCTCCTGCTGGACGAACCGTTCAACGGCATGGACCCGCGCCAGCGCATGCAGCTCATGGACCTGCTGCGGCGCATGGGCGACGAGGGCCGCACGGTGCTGTTCTCCTCCCACATCCTCGAAGAGGTCGAGCAGTTGGCCGCCCACATCGAGGTGATCGTCGCCGGACGGCATGCGGCGAGCGGTGACTTCCGGCGCATCCGCCGCCTGATGACCGACCGCCCGCACCGCTACCTGGTGCGCTCCAGCGACGACCGGGCCCTGGCCGCCGCGCTGATCGCCGACCCGTCGACCGCCGGGATCGAAGTGGATCTGGCCGAGGGCGCGTTGCGCGTCCAGGCCGTCGACTTCGGCCGCTTCACGGCCCTGTTGCCGAGGGTGGCCCGGGACCACGGCGTCCGTCTGCTCACGGTCTCGCCGTCGGACGAGTCCCTCGAGTCCGTCTTCTCGTATCTCGTCGCGGCGTAGGAGGCCGAAGATGTATGACCCCACAGTCGCCCGGCTCACCTACCGGGCCCTGCTCGGCCGCCGCAGGGCCCTCATCCTCAGCGCGCTGCCCGCTCTGCTGATCGTGCTCTCCGTGGCCGTGCGCGTCCTGAGCGGCGCCGACGACCAGGTGGCCGCGGACCTTCTCGGCGGGTTCGCGCTCGCCACGATGGTGCCGATCATCGGCGTCATCGCGGGAACGGGCGCGATCGGGCCGGAGATCGACGACGGCTCGGTGGTGTATCTGCTGGCCAAGCCGATCAAGCGACCGACGATCATCTGCACGAAGCTGATCGTGGCGATCGCGGTCACGATGGCGTTCTCCGCCATACCGACACTGATCGCGGGCCTGATCCTGAACGGCAACGGACAGCAGATCGCGGTCGCCTACACGGTGGCGGCGCTGGTCGCCTCGATCGCGTACGCGGCGATGTTCCTGCTCCTCGGGACGGTCACCCGGCACGCGGTCGTCTTCGGGCTCGTGTACGCGCTTGTCTGGGAGACGCTCTTCGGGTCCCTGGTGGAGGGCGCGCGCACGCTCAGCGTCCAGCAGTGGGCACTCGCCGTGGCCCAGAAGGTCACGGACGGGGGCCTTGTGACCTCCGACGTGGGGTTGCCCACCGCGGTGGTTCTGCTGACGGCTGTCACGGCGGGCACGACGTGGTACGCGGGGCAGAAGCTGCGGACGCTGAAGCTGGCCGGCGAGGAGTGACGGAACCCTCCGGGGCGCTCGGCCCCGGAGGACCACCGCCCTCTTGACCTTGACAGGGGCTTCACGGGGGTCCGGGCACACTGGGCGAGGCGAAACGACGGGGCGAACGGAATGTACGCGGCCAGGAGGGGCGGCCAGGAGGCAGGAGGGACGGGAATGGCAGCGAACGTGTCGCCCGACGGCGGCGAGACGCAGGGTGCGGTGACCGACGGCACGGCAGGGGCCGGAACGGGGCCCGGGGCGGGTGCCGGGGCCGGAGCCGGACCGGGCGCCGGAGGTGGGCCGAGCGCCACGGGCGGCTCCGGATCCTTTCCGGGGCCGGGAGCCGGGCCCGAGACCGGTGTCGGGAGCGGGGCTGAGGATGTCTGGGACGAGGTCGTCCTGGACGAGGACTTCATACGGTCCGCCGAGACGGCCGAGCCGTCGGCGCGGGCCCGGATGCTCACGGCGCGCTGGCGGCGGAAGGCACCCGACCCCCAGCCCTGGCGGTCGGACGAGCCGCCCGCCGGATGGTTCTTCAGCAAGGCGCGACGACGCAGGTGGCGCCGCCGGTGACCGACCCGTGCGGCGGTGGCCGGTGCGGTGGATATTCGGTGGCGGGCGGCTCGGCCTCCGGGCACAGTGGTTGATGTCCAGGTCGCCGGGTCGCGCCGGTGTCGTGTTCTGGGAGAGGAGCCCGACGATGCTGTCCTTCAGGCGCAGTACGTCGAGTTCCCGGCAGGGCAGCCGACGACGGACTCCGGAGTAGTCACCCCTCCGTCGAGTCCGTCCCCCGCAGCGGGGAGTTGCCCGGGGCGGCCGCTTCGAGCACGCGAATCGCTTCGCGTGGGCCGCCCACCCGGAGGATTGGCCGAGTGGTAAGGCACCGGCTTGCTGAGCCGTGGTCGGGTTGTGCCCGCGCACGTTCGAATCGTGCATCCTCTGCCGTTTCGCTGTCGCTGTGACTTGGCCGGATTCTGGGCCCGAGGGTGCGTGCGGGGAGGTACTGGGGCTGTGCATGAGCCCCGACGCATCCTGGTTGCTCGGCGGCTGATGCCGGGAGGGGTGGGTTTCGCTCACCGGCGCTCGCAGGGTGCCGCCCGCGCTCACCCGGGCCGCCCCAGCGGCACGACTGCCCGCAGTTGGGGCCAGCGGTGCAGGTGGTTGGGGCCGGCGGGAAGCGGCAGGGGCTAGCCGGGCAGTGGTCGTGTGTGTGGGCGGGGGGCCGGCTGGGGCAGGTCGGGCGGTGCCAGGGCCGAGCAGTGCGGTGGCTGTGGCGAGCGGAGCAGTGACTGGGCCGACCCGATGGCGTCCCGCCGGGTGGCGTAGCCGATCAGGGCGCCGGAAACCGCAGGTCAGGGACGGTGGCTCCGTCGGACCAGGGGTTCAACTCGCCTCAGCAGGACGCCTCGTGGGCTGCCGCCTCTGCGGAGATCGTCAGAGGCCTCGTACCGGAACGTATAACGCTTGATCCCCTACACCACGACGCGGGACGCGACCGCCGGCCCGGCAGTGACTGCGGCGGCCGGGGCCGTGGAGGGGGTCAGCCCGGCGGTGAGTGGGGCGAGTGGAGGGGGCCGTGGTGTTGCCGTACTGCGTGGCTCACTGGTTCGCGGGTCGGCTCAGCAATCGCTCCAGCACCCTCGCGATGCCGTCGTCGTCGTTGGAGGAGGTCACTTCGTCGGCGATCGCCTTGAGGTCTGCATGGGCGTTGGCCATGGCTACGCCATGGGTGGACCAGGTGAACATGGGGATGTCGTTGGGCATGTCGCCGAAGGCGATGGTGTCGGTGCGCTTCGCACCGAGGCGGCGGGCGGCGAGGGAGAGACCGGTGGCCTTGGTGAGACCGAGAGGGAGGAGTTCGACGATGCCCTCGCCGGCCATGGCGACCGTGACGAAACCGCCGGCGGCCTGACGGGAGGCTTCGGCGAGTTCGTCGGAGGTCAGGGTGGGGTGCTGTACGTACAGCTTGTTCAGCGGGGCGGCCCACAGGTCGGACACGTCCGTGAACGGGGTGGTCGGCAGGGGGCCGTTCAGGGCGTAGCCGGGGCCGACCAGTACCTCGCCGTCCAGGCCGGCGCGGCTGGCGGCCAGGTACAGCGCACCGACCTCCGCCTCGATTTTGGCGAGGGCCACGGCTGCGAGCTGCCGGTCCAGGGTGACGGCCGTGAGCAGGCGGTGCTCTCCGGCGTCGTAGACCTGGGCGCCCTGGCCGCAGACGGCCAGTCCCCGGTAGCCGAGGTCGTCGAGGACGTGGCGGGTCCAGGGGACGGCCCGGCCGGTGACGACGATGTGGGCGGCGCCCGCCGCGGTGGCCGCGGCGAGCGCCTCACGGGTGCGTCGGGAGACCGAGTGGTCGGAGCGCAGGAGCGTTCCGTCGAGGTCGGTCGCGATCAGCTTGTACGGGAAGCCCGAGAGTTCCGCGGGCCCCGAGGACTCCTTGGACCGCATGGGCCCCGCGGACCGCACGGGTTCCGTGGACTGCGAGGACTCCTTGGATCCCATTGGTTTCCTGGGGCCCTCGGCGGCAGCCGCTTCACTCACTTGGCTACCGGCTCCAGGACCTCACGGCCGCCCAGGTACGGGCGGAGGATCTCGGGGACGCGGACGGAGCCGTCGGCCTGCTGGTGGTTCTCCAGGATCGCGACGATCGTGCGCGGGACGGCGCACAGTGTGCCGTTGAGCGTGGCGAGGGGCTTGACCTGCTTGCCGTCACGGACGCGGATCTGCAGGCGGCGCGACTGGAACTCCGTGCAGTCGGAGGTCGAGGTCAGCTCGCGGTACTTGCCCTGGGTCGGGATCCACGCCTCGCAGTCGAACTTGCGCGAGGCCGAGGAGCCGAGGTCGGCGGAGGCGACGTCGATGACCCTGAACGGCAGTTCGAGCGACGTCAGCCACTGCTTTTCCCAGTCCAGCAGGCGTTGGTGCTCGGCCTGCGAGTCCTCCGGCGCGACGTACGAGAACATCTCGACCTTGTCGAACTGGTGGACGCGGAAGATACCCCGGGTGTCCTTGCCGTGCGAACCGGCTTCGCGGCGGAAACAGGGGGAGAAGCCCGCGTACCGCAGGGGCAGGCGGTCGGCGTCGATGATCTCGTCCATGTGGTACGCCGCCAGGGCCACCTCGGAGGTGCCGACCAGGTACAGGTCGTCCTTGTCGAGGTGGTAGACGTCCTGGGAGGCCTGGCCGAGGAAGCCGGTGCCGGCCATCGACTGCGGGCGGACCAGCGCCGGGGTCAGCATCGGGGTGAAGCCGGCCGCGGTGGCCTGGGCCATCGCCGCGTTGACCAGGGCGAGTTCGAGGAGGGCGCCGACACCCGTCAGGAAGTAGAAACGCGAGCCGGAGACCTTGGCGCCGCGCTCGGTGTCGATGGCGCCGAGGATCGTGCCGAGCTCCAGATGGTCCTTCGGCTCGAAGCCCTCCGCCGTGAAGTCACGGATCTCGCCGTGCGTCTCCAGCGTGACGAAGTCCTCCTCGCCGCCGACGGGAACGTCCGGGTGCACGAGGTTGCCGAGCTGGAGGAGGAGCTCCTGGGTCTCGGTGTCGGCCGCGTCGCGCTCGGCGTCGGCGGCCTTGACGTCGGCCTTGAGCTGTTCCGCGCGCTTGAGCAGTTCGGCCTTCTCGGCGGGGGAGGACTTGGGGATCAGCTTGCCGAGCGACTTCTGCTCGGCGCGGAGTTCGTCGAAGCGGACGCCGGAGGACCTGCGCCGCTCGTCGGCGGACAGGAGGGCGTCGACGAGCGTGACGTT
The DNA here is from genome assembly GCF_037201975.1 of Streptomyces sp. TG1A-60. Classification (NCBI taxonomy): domain Bacteria; kingdom Bacillati; phylum Actinomycetota; class Actinomycetes; order Kitasatosporales; family Streptomycetaceae; genus Streptomyces; species Streptomyces sp. TG1A-60. Next base: position 4,163,120 of record NZ_CP147520.1, read on the forward strand.
CTCTCCACGGGCGCGCTGGGAGGCGCGCGCACGGTCGGGGTCCTCACGGAGCAGGCGAAGGTCAATCACCCCACAAGGCTACCGGTGCGTGGTTCCGGCCCACGACATGAATTCGCGCTGCGCCGCTTCTGTGACGTCTTGCCCTGAATGTTGATCACGGTGACGGGCGATGGTGGGCGGGAACGAGCGTCGGTGAAAGTCAATGAATGGGGACCCGTCCCCCTGAAAGGGGGCATGGATGTGGCACCTGGTTGACTCGACTCCCTTGTGTCGTACGGGACTTGGAGATCAACAGTCCACAGAGGTCCACGGCGCCGCAAAGTTATCCACAGGCTGTGCGAAAGATCTGTGGACTTCGGGGAAGATCGCTGGGGAAGACGGGCGCAGAGTTGAGGATTCCCGACTCGAACCACCTTCACGCCCGCTTCAGGTGGATTCGTGTTGAAATGGTCCGCTCCAAAGGGTTACCCAGAGGGAACGCGTGGACGAAGGGTGACCTACGGGGTTGTGGACATGGCGGGGCCTTCGAAGGAGATTTGTCGACCGAGTGGCGTTGTGTTGTCGACTTGTCCCCAGGTCGAGAAGCCCACCTGTGGATAACTTCTGTGGATAAAGAAAATAGGCAGGTAGGACCGGTGGCGATGCCGCCGAGCAGCCTGGAAGCGGCTGAGAGTGACCTGGAACTGGGCTGGGAGTGAGCTGGAAGGGGCCTGACAACGGCCTGGGGACGGCTTAGAAGCGGCCGTCCTGGCAGCGTGCCACCCAGTCCGCCGCGGCCACGAACTCGGTGTCGGACGTTCCCGGCAGAGTGGGCCGGACCTTCGCGGTGGCGGCGTCGGCACGCGGATAGGAACCGAGGAAGCGCACCTGGAGGCAGATCCGCTTCAGACCCATCAGGGCCTCGGCCACGCGGCGGTCGGAGATGTGGCCCTCGGCGTCGATGGCGAAGCAGTAGTTGCCGATGCCCTCGCCGGTCGGGCGGGACTGCAGCAGCATGAGGTTGACGCCGCGGACGGCGAACTCGCCGAGCAGGTCGCGCAGTCCGCCGGGGTGGTCGTCGCGCTGCCAGATGACGACGGAGGTCTTGTCGGCGCCGGTCGGGGCGGCGGGGCGGGCGGGGCGGCCGACCAGGACGAACCGGGTCTGGGCGTTCTCCGCGTCGTGGATCTCGGTCTCCAGTGCCTCCAGGCCGTACCGCGAGGCCGCGAACTCGCCGGCGAAGGCGGCGTCGTAGCGACCCTCCTGGACGAGGCGGGCGCCGTCGGCGTTCGAGGCGGCGGATTCCCAGACGACGTCGGGCGGGAGGTTGGCCTTCATCCAATTGCGGACCTGCGGCTGGGCGGCCGGGTGCGCGGTGACCGTCTTGATCTCGGAGAGCTTGGTGCCGGGGCGGACCAGCAGCGCGAAGGTGATCGAGAGGAGCACCTCGCGGTAGATCATCAGTGGGGCGCCGACGACCAGCTCGTCGAGCGTGGTGGTGATGCCGCCCTCCACGGAGTTCTCGATCGGGACGAACGCGGCCTCGGCCTCACCGTTGCGGACGGCGTCGAGGGCGGCGGGCACGGAGACCATCGGGACGAGCTCGCGGGTCGCGGACTCCGGCAGCGTGCGTAGGGCGACCTCGGTGAAGGTGCCCTCGGGGCCGAGGTACACGTAGCTGGCTGGCATGGGCTCACCCTAATGGGCCGCGCGCGCGTGCGGCGCACGTGTTTCGCCGCACCACCCGTGAGAGCGACGTGCCTCCGTGGGGGCGCCTCACGCCTTCCTCGGCACCCGGCGGCTGGGCGGGCGGGTGGGCTTGGCCCACCGGCGCTCGCCGGGTGCGCCCACCCGTGCCGCCCCCCAGCGGCACGGGTGCCCAAAGCAAGGGCGGCGGGCAGCGGGGGTGGGCAAGCCCGGCGAGGCCGCGACGCGGCGGGGGCAGCGGGGCGGGTAGGACGGAGAAGCAGTGAAGACGGCGGATGGCGGCGAGGAGCGACTGCTGTGGCAAGGGCACCGAAGCGCGGCGAGTACGGCGGTGGCCGTCGGGGCGGTGAGGCCCGCGACGGTGGTGGGAACGGCGTCGGGGCGGTGGAAGGGGGCGAGGGCCGGGGAGGGGGCGGCCGTAGCCGGGGCGGGGGTTGTTGGTTCGCCGGTTTGCCCAGGGTCAGCCCTCCAGCAACGCCTCCCCCACGTACCCGCCCTCCGTCGCGCCCCCCGGCACCGCGAAGAGGGCGCTCGACTCGTGGCGGATGTACTGGGAGAGGGCGTCGCCTCGGTCGAGTTTGCGCTGGACGGTGACGAAGCCGCGGAGGGGGTCGGCCTGCCAGCAGACGAAGAGGAGGCCCGCGTCGGGGACGCCCTTCGCGTCGATGCCGTCGTGGAAGGAGAAGGGGCGGCGGAGCATGGCCGCGCCGCCGTTCTGATCGGGCCGGGTGATACGGGCGTGCGCGTTGATCGGGACGAGGAGATTGCCCTGGGCGTCGGTCTTCTCCAGGTCCATCGCGGTCGTCTCGGTCGCCTTCGTCCCCCCGCTCAGCGGCGCCCCGTCGGACTTCCGGCGCCCGATGACGTCCTGCTGCTCCTTGACCGAGAGCCGCTCCCAGTCGTCGAGGAGCATGCGGATGCGGCGTACGACGGCATAGGAGCCGTTCGCCATCCACGCGGGGTCGCCGGAGGTGTCGGGTGAGGCGGACGCGGGCACGAAGATCCGCTCGTCGAAGTCGGGCTCGGCCGGTTTGGGGTTGCGCGTGCCGTCGATCTGCCCCATCAGGTTCCGTGCCGTCATGGGGTGGGCGGTGGCGCCCGGCGAACGGTTGAACCCGTTCATCTGCCAGCGCACCCGGGCCGCGCTGCCCGCGTCCTTCTGGATCGCGCGCAGGGCGTGGAAGGCGACGAGCGCGTCGTCGGCCCCGATCTGCACCCACAGGTCGCCGTTGCTGCGCGCCCTGTCGAGCTGGTCGGAGGAGAAGTCGGGCAGCGGGTCCAGGGAGTCCGGGCGCTGCTTCTCCAGTTGGGTACGGGTGAAGAAGCTGTGCCCGAAGCCGAAGGTGACCGTCAGGGACGACGGTCCCGCGTCCCGGGCGATATCCGTGTCGTCCTGGGCCGCGGCCTCGCCCGCCATCAGCCGCCGGGCCGTCTCCGACCAGCGGCGCAGCAGGGCCGTCGCCTCCTTGCGCCCCGCCCCGGCCGCCAGGTCGAACGCGAGAAGGTGGCCGCGGGCCTGGAGGGGGGTGGTGATCCCCGGTTGATGTTTCCCGTGAAACATCACCTCCCCCGCGCCGAGGGAGGACAGCGGCGCGGCCCGCCCCGCCGAGGAGGACGGGGAAGAGGACGCCGCCGCGTATCCGGCGGCGCCGCCTGCCGCGCCCAGCGCGAGGCCGGTCGCGCCGGCGGTGCCGAGCAGACGGCGCCGGGAGATCGTTCCGTTCGCCAGGTTCCCGGGTGAGGGGTCGCTCTCCCGCCCTGGCTCCGCACTGCCGGACGGCGGCGACGAGTCGTTCGTGGTCGCTCGCGCGGTTCCCCGTGCCCCACGGAGGGTGGAGCCTGTGTCGACAGCACTGTCCCCCGTGGTGTCGTTCCCGTCGGAAGGGACAGTCGTGGACTGGTCAGCCATGGTGTGTTTCAGCCGATCTTCGCGTTCTTGCTGACGGTCACCTGATCGATGTCGGATGTCCGTACGGTGATCTCGGTCTTCCAGTCGCCCGCCATGGGGATCTGCACGCCGTCCGCCGTCCAGTGGCCGGCGGTGATGCGGTCGGGGATCACGGGCAGGGGGCCGATCTTCTTGGCCTCCAGGGTGAAGGCGACCTTCACCTCGGGGATGTCGAAGGGCTTGCCGTCGGGCCGCTGGACGTAGAGGTGCAACTCGTTGCCGCCCACACGCGCGGGGTCGATCTCCAACCGGGCCACCCCCTTGCCGTCCTCGCCTCCCGTGTCGAACGAGATGTCGAGCGCCAGCGCCCCGCTCTGCTCGGCCTCCTGCGCCAGGGCCGCGTTGGCCGCCTTGGCCTCCTCCACCGTGCGCCCCGGTTCGGTGGCCGTCAGCGCCGTCGTGACGGCGAGGAGTACGACGGCGACGCCCGCCTCCGCCAGCACCGACCGACGCAGACCCGTACGTCCCGGATCGGCGTTCCGCATCCGCTTCTCACGCGCGTTCGCCATCGCCGCCCGCTGCCGCGCGAGCTGGGCGACCCGCTCGGCACCACCAACGGACTCCCGGTCCGCCGTGCGTTCGGAACCGCTGCCGGACTCCCCACCGGCTGTGCCTTCGGCACCACCACCGGACTCCCCGTCCGCCGTGCGTTCGGAACCACCGCCACCGGCGCGCACGGCCGCCGGCTCCTTCTCCGGCACGGCTTCCGTCTTCACCGCGGCTTCCGTCTTCACCGCGGCTTCCGTCTTCACCGCGGCTTCCGTCTTCACCGCGGCTTCCGTCTTCACCGCGGCTTCCGCCTCCGCCGCCGTCGGCGCCTCCGCCAGCCGCGCGGTCCACCGGCGCGAGATCCACGCGATCCCGACGAGTACGGCGATCAGGCCGATCTTCACGAGCAGCAGTTGCCCGTACGACGTGCCGGTCAGCGCCGACCAGGTGCCGACCTGACGCCACGACTGGTAGATCCCGGTCCCGGTCAGCACGAGGACGCTGCCGAAGGCGACCCGCGAGAACCGACGTACGGCCTCGGTCTCGATCTGCGCCTCGACGGGCGCCCGGAACAGGGCCACGAGCAGGGTCGCCAGGCCCCCCAGCCAGGCGGCGACCGCCAGCAGGTGCAGGACGTCCAGGGGCATCGAGATGCCTGTCTGGATGCCGGTCGAGGCGTGCTCGGCCATTGCCCAGCTCGCGGCGAGACCGGCGGAGACCACGCTCCCGCCGACGGCGAGCCCGAAGGTGAGGTCCCGCCGGAGGGACTCGTCGTCGGCGGCGTCCTCAGACCCCTCGGCGTCCTCAGGCCCCTCATCATCCGCCGAGGCCGCCGAGGCCGCCGAATCCTCAGCGCACCCCGGCCCCTCGGCGATGCCGGTGCCGGCACCGGTCTTGCCGGCCTCGCTCGACACGCCGGTCTTGGCGAGCGGCCCGTCGGCCTCCCGGGCCTCCTCGCCCTCGATCTCCTCGTCCCGCCGGGCGAACGCCCCGAACAGCACCGCGATGAACAGGGCCGCCGCGGCGAGCAGCAGGAGCCGGGAGACCAGGGCCGCGCCCGTCTTCGTCTGGAGGACCTGGCTGAGGAGGTCCAGGTCGAAGACGTCGCCGAGCTCGCCGGAGCCGGCGTAGGAGCCCCGTATGAGCAGCATCGAGAGGGTGGCGGTGGTCAGCGTGAGCCAGCCGGAGACCACGAGCCGCTGCACGGGCCGTACCCCGGCACCGCGCTGCCAGCAGGCCAGCACGAAGGCCGCGCCGCCGACCAGCAGGATGAAACCGGCGTACGAGAGATAGCGTGCGAACCCGTAGAGGCCGCCGACGATCCCGCCACCGGCCTCCTGCTCGGGTACGACCGTCGTCTTGGAGGGCGCCCCCACGGAGAAGGTGAAGGCGCCGGAGACGGGGTGGCTGTCGGCCGAGACGACCTGGTAGGTGACGGTGAACGTGCCGTCGGGCAGGCCCGAGTGCAGCTCCACCCCGTAGCTGTTGCCGCCCAGATCGGTGACGTCGCCGGTGTCCGCCTGCTTGCCCTTGGGGTCGTACACCCGCACCGAGTGGTCGGACAGCGCGACCTTCTCGGAGAAGGTGAGCGACACCTGGGCCGGTGCCTCCTGGACCACCGACCCCTGCTGCGGGTCGCTGCCCGTCAGCGCGGCGTGCGCGGAGACGGGCACGGCACCGGCGAGCAGCGCTCCGACGGTGGCGAACAACAGCAACAGCAAGGGCCTCAACCGGCTCAACGGAGCTACCTCCCTCAGTGCCCGCTGGTCGGCTGGTACGTCGCCGACCTCACGGGCATCTCGACCGTGATGGCCCCGGACTTGGTGAAGTTCAACCGCAGGGACACCGTCTCGCCTTCCTTCGGCTTGCGCTTCAGGTTCTCGAACATCAGGTGGTCTCCGCCGCTCTTGAGCACGAGTTCGCCGCCGGCCGGGATCTTCAGGGCCGCGACCTCCTGCATGGACTGCCCGGTCGTCTCGTGGACGGTGACGTCCTGGGCGATGTCGCTGGTGACGGAGGTCAGTTCGTCCGCCGTAGTGCCGTCGTTGGCGAGGACGAGGAAACCGGCGGCCATGGAGTCCGAGACGGGCTGCGGCATATAGGCGGCCCTCACGGACAGCTTGGCGTCGGAGGCGGAAGAGGAACCAGAGGAGTCAGAGGAACCCGACGAACCGCACCCGGTGACGACGAGGGCGGTGGCGGTGGCGGTGACCAGGGCAGGTCCGGCGAGTCGGCGCCTCACGGCTTCTCGCCCTTGAGCAGCTTCGGCAGGTCCTTCTCGTAGTCCTGCACGGTCGCGCCCTCGCCGTACAGCACATAGCCCCCGTCGGTCTTCGGTGAGAACGCGATGACCTGGGTGCCGTGCTCGGAGACGGTCTTGCCGTTCTTGTCCTTGGTCGGCGGGCTGATGGAGATGCCGAGGGTACGGGCGCCGGACTGGATCTCGTCGAAGTCGCCGGTCAGGCCGACGATCTCGGAGTCGATGCCCTTGAGCCACTTGCCGAGCTCCGCCGGGGTGTCCCGCTCCGGGTCGGTGGTGACGAAGACCAGGCGCAGGTTCGCCATCTCCGCCTTCGGCAGCTTCTTCGACACCTCCTTCTTCGCGACCGCGAGGTTGTTCATGGTCAGCGGGCAGACGTCGGGGCAGTTGGTGTAGCCGAAGTAGATCAATGTCGGCTTGCCGTCGGTCTCCTTGCGGAGGTCGTACGACGTGCCGTTCGTGTCGGTGAGGACCAGGTCCGGTTTGGTGAACGGCCGGTCGAGGACCGTGGCGGCCTTCCGCGGACCGGTGTCGGAGACCTCGGCGACCGACGTCGTGGAGCCGTCGCCCGTGCCGCAGGCGGAGAGGGTGAGAGCGGCGGCGGCGAGGAGGGCGCCGGCCGCGAACGTCTTCTTCTTCGTGTTCGTGCGCATAGAGAAATGTCCCAGATGTTCGGACCCCGGCGCGCACGGGGCGTACGCCGTCGCAGACAGCGGTGTACGTACGGGGACTGCCGTCCGTACGGCCCGTGCGCGCCGAGAGGAGGGAGGCGGGAAGCCGGAGGCCGGGGCCTCAGGCGTTCGTGCGCTGACGGCCTGCGAGGACGCCGTACGCCACGCCCGCGACGCCGATGACGATGCCGGCGACGCCGAGCACGCGGGCGGTGGTGTCACTGGAGTCGGCGGGGGCGGCGGTCTCGTTCGACGCGGCCTCGGCGTCCTCGGCGTCCGCCGGTTCCTCGGCGGAGGCCGTGTCGGACGACGAGCCGTGGTGGTCGTCGGACGCGGCGGACAGCGCGAGCACGGGCGCCGGGTGGTCGGGGTCCTCCTCGCCCTCCTTCGGGACCTCGATCCAGCGGACGACCTCCTTGTTGGAGTACGTCTGGAGGGCCTTGAAGACCAGTTCGTCGGTGTTCTCGGGGAGCTGGCCGATGGAGACCGGGAACTTCTGGAAGAAGCCCGTCGCGACGCCGTCGCCGGTGGCGGTCCAGGTGATCTTGGAGACGGCCTCGTCGATCTGCTCGCCGTGCAGGTCGACCGGCTTGTCGAGCTTGGACCTGGTCACCTGGATCTTCCAACCGGGCACGGCCTCCGGCTGCGCCGAGGCGAGCGGGTGGTCGGTCGGGAAGTTCACTTCGAGCTTGGTGGTCGTGGCGTCGTCGCGCTCGTTGGGCACCTTGAAGTTGACGGTCGCGTACCCGCCCTTGGCCGCCGTACCCTCGGCCGCCACGCTGACGTGCGCGAAAGCGGGGCCGGACAGGATGAAGACGGCCGAACCGGCGAGGGCGCCGACGGCGGCGACACGAGAAACCTTCATGACTGGTGACACTCCACGGTGAGTGAGGTGGATGACAGGAGGAGGGACGGCGCCTTACGACGGCGTCCCTCCTCCGGATGTGCGTGGAGTGGGTGCGCGCGTCGTGTCAGGCGGCGAGGGCGAAGGCGGGCGTGGCGGGCGGGGGGCCGCGCCGGATGAGCGTGTGCTGGAGCGCGGCCGTCCGCAGGGTCGCGGGCGCCGCGTACACGGCGCGCACGGCGCCCGGCACGGGCTGCGGCGCACTCGGGAGGCCGGACCGCAGGACCCGCGCCAGCGCGAGCGCCCCGCGCAGGGAGCGTACGACCGGTTCCTGGGCGGACAGCCGGACGAGGCGCAGCAGCGCCAGGTCGCCGTGGCGGAGTGCCCACCCGGTGGCGACGGCCGCGAGTACGTGGCCGAGCAGCATGGGCAGCGACGGCAGGAGTGCGGCGGAGGAGTCCGCCGCGGTCGTCATGGCGTCCGCCGGGTGGTGCGTGGTGGGCAGGCCGACCCCGGAGTCCATGAGGATCCGCCGGGCCTGCGCGGGGCTCAGGGCCGCCGCGCTCGTACCGCACACGAACCGGGCGGCCTGTGCGACGAGGGTCGCGTCCAGGGCCTCGGTGGTGCGTGACGCGGCCGTCGTCCCGTGCTGGCCCAGCCCGAAGAGGGTGTGCAGCACGGTCTGGCCCACCGCCAGCGTGGCCGCGATGCCCGGCAGCGAGTGCTCCCGTCCGGCCAGGGCGACCGCGACGGCGAAGACACCGGCGAACCCGGCGCCCAGGCTCCACAGCGGGATGGTCGCGCACGAGGCGACCGCGTGCCCGGCCCCGGCCAGCACGACGCAGACCGCGGCGAACACCGCGGCCCGCAGAACCCGGAGATCAGCTCCGGCGCGCGACCGGCGCGGGTGGGGGGCTTTCATGGCGGGCTCATCATCCCACCGGGGCGCTCCGCTGGGTTGGGCGGGTTCATGTCGGGAGGTACGGCGGGACGAGGGCCGGTGTTCAGATGGGGGTTGGGCGCGAAGGGGGTGGGGGGTGAGATGCGTGGGGCGGGTGCGGGTCGTGGGGGCTTGTCGCGCACTTCCCCGCGCCCCTCAAAGACGCGGCTTCCCGCGCCCCCCGGGGGGCGCAGCCCCCGTGCCCCGAAGAACGCAGCCCCTCGCACCCCGGAAGGTCGCCGTTCCCCGGGTCCGCAAAAGATGTGGACCGGAGATGGTGGAGTTGTGGGTGATTCTAGAGGGTTTGGTTCGCATACACGGATTGCGGGGTGGGCGCATCCGCCGTATGGGCGGAGAGACGGCTTCCGGGCGATTGCGTACGGCACTCGGCGGCAATACGTAACGGTATGTCGAGCCGCGGCCTGGAGGCTGGAGCATGAGCATCTGGTGGTCACTCCATCTGCGGCGCGAGGCTGCGAGCGTGCCGCTCGCCCGGCGACTGCTGATGGGCACGATGGAGACGGCGGGTGTCGACCCGGACATCTCCTACGATCTCTCGGTCGCTCTCAGCGAGGCCTGTGCCAACGCGGTCGAGCACGGAGGCGCCGTCTCGGCGGGCGGCTCCTCGGAGGCGTACCGGGTCACCGCCTACCTCGACGGCGAGAAGTGCCGCATCGAGGTCGCCGACTCCGGCCCCGGCTTCCCGCACCGCCAGCCGGTCCGCCCGGCGCACTCCGACTCCGAGGACGGCCGCGGCCTCTGCCTCATCCGTGAACTCGCCGACCACGTCCACATCGGCAACAATCCGGGCCGCGGCGGCGCGATCGTCAGCTTCGACAAGATCCTCAAGTGGCGCGAGGGCGCGCCGCTGGTGGCGGTGTAGCCGCCCCGCTTCCTCGGATTCCGCACGGGATCCCCTGGGTCCGGATCCCTCAGGTCCGGATCCCTCAGGGCCTCCGGTCTGGCGCCCGAACCCTGGCACGCACGCTCGCCGCGTTGCCGGAGCAGGACGCCTGGCGGGACTGCCACGGCCATCCGGCGCACCCCCGGCTCACCGAGGGCGAGGCCGACGCGTGGCAGGCCTCGCTGACCGCCGCGTGGGCCTGGATCCGCCGCGACCGGAGGTCACCCGACAGGCTCTGAGCTGAGAACTCGGAGGTCGGGGTGTGTGTCGGCGGGTGCGCGTTCGTTGCGGTTGATCGCGCGGTTCCCCGCGCGGCCGGCCACGGACTTCCCGCGGCCGAACGACTTCCTCAGGCCCGCGGCCCCCTGAGGGACGCCATCCACAGCTCGACCTCGTCGGACCGGCGCGGCAGCCCGGCGCTGAGGTTCCGGTTGCCGTCCTCCGTCACCAGGATGTCGTCCTCGATACGGATGCCGATGCCCCGGTACTCCTCGGGCACGGTGAGGTCGTCCGACTGGAAGTAGAGGCCGGGCTCGACCGTCAGAACCATCCCCGGCTCCAGCGTCCCGGCCACATACGACTCCACGCGTGCCGCAGCGCAGTCGTGGACGTCCATGCCGAGCATGTGCCCGGTGCCGTGCAGCGTCCACCGGCGCTGAAGGCCCAACTCCAGGACCCGCTCCACCGGCCCCTCCACCAGCCCCCACTCCACCAGCCGCTCGGCCAGCACGCGCTGCGCGGCGTCGTGGAAGTCCCGGTACTTGCCGCCCGGCCGCACGGCGTCGATACCGGCCTCCTGGGCGTCGTACACGGCGTCGTAGATCTTCCTCTGGATCTCGCTGTACGTGCCGCTGACCGGCAACGTGCGCGTGACGTCGGCGGTGTAGTACGTGTGCGTCTCGACGCCCGCGTCCAGCAGGAGGAGGTCACCGGCGCGGACCGGGCCGTCGTTGCGGACCCAGTGCAGGGTGCAGGCGTGCGGGCCGGCGGCGCAGATGGAGCCGTAGCCGACATCGTTGCCCTCCACGCGCGCGCGGAGGAAGAACGTGCCCTCGATGTAGCGCTCGGAGGTCGCCTCGGCCTTGTCCAGCACGCGGACGACGTCCTCGAAGCCGCGCACGGTCGAGTCGACCGCCTTCTGCAGTTCGCCGATCTCGAACCCGTCCTTGACCAGCCGCGCCTCGGAGAGGAAGACCCGCAGCTCCTCGTCGCGCTCGGCGGTGACCTTGTCGGTGAGCGCCGCCTCGATGCCGGCGTCGTACCCGCGGACGACCCGGACCGGGCCGGTGGCCTCGCGCAGGAAGTCGGCGAGTTCGCGCACGTCGGCGGCGGGGATCCCGTACAGCTGCGCCGACTCCGTCAGCGAGTGCCGGCGCCCGACCCACAGCTCGCCGTGGCCGGACAGCCAGAACTCGCCGTTCTCCCGGTCGGAGCGCGGCAGGAGGTAGATCGTCGCCTCGTGCCCCTCACCGCCCGTGGGCTCCAGGACCAGTACGCCGTCCTCGGTCTGGTTGCCGGTGAGGTACGCGTACTCGACCGACGCCCGGAAGGGGTACTCGGTGTCGTTCGAGCGGGTTTTCAGGTTGCCCGAGGGGATGACCAGGCGCTCGCCCGGGAAGCGTGCGGAGAGCGCGGCGCGGCGGGTGGCGGTCTCGGCGGCCTGGGCGATCGGCTCCAGGCCGTGCAGCTCGGTGTCGGCCCAGCCCGACTTCATGTTCTCGGCCAGCTCGTCGGACACGTCCGGATACAGCCCGTTCTTCCGCTGCTTGATCGGTTCCTCGGCTTCGGTGGTCTCGGTCTCCGGGGTCGCCGGTTCGAGCTCGTCCGCCACGGTCATCCTCCTAGGTACGGCACTGGACCCCCTCCATCGTACGGTCGCACCGCGGAGCGCCCAGGGCACGAACGGCTCCTCACCACCGGTCACCACACCCTCACGGCAAGCAAGCCGCGAAGCAGCTGAGAAGCAGTTATGGAGCAGCCGTAGAGCAACCAGGAAGCAGCCGTGGAGAACTCCCTGCGAGCACGCGGGAGCCGTGCGGGCCGGGACGGGAGCAGGCCGGCCGCGTCCGCCGTGGGCGGCCTACTCGAACCGCGCCGCCAGCAGCACCACGTCCTCGGTGCCACCGGCCTCGTCAAGCCCGTCGGGCAGGACGGTGCGCAGGACGTGGTCGGCGATGGCGCCGGGGTCGGTACGCAGGGCCCGGGGGACGCCGGCCGCTGCCGCGTGGAGGCGGGCGAAGGAGCGGTCGACGCTCTCGCCGGTGCGCTGGAGGAGGCCGTCGGTGTACAGCAAAACGGTTTCTCCTGGCAGGGCGGCCAGCTCCACGCCGGGCGCCTCCCAGCAGGCGAGCATGCCGAGCGGCGCCGACAGGGACGTCTCCACGTACTCGATGCGCCGATCGCCGATCACCAGAGGCGGGCTGTGCCCGGCCCCGGCCAGCGTGATCCTGCGCAGCGCGGGTTCCACGTAGGCGAAGAGAGCGGTGGCGGAGCGGGCGGGTTCGGTGAGGCGCATCAGCAGTTCCAGGTCGGAGAGGACGGCGACGGGGTCCTCGCCCTCCATCACGGCGTACGCGCGCAGCGAGGCCCGCAGCCGGCCCATCGCGGCGATCGCGCTGGGCCCGGACCCGGTCACCGACCCGACCGCGAGGCCGAGCGCGGCGTCCGGCAGCGGCAGCGCGTCGTACCAGTCGCCGCCGCCTCGCGGTCCGGTGCGGTGCCGGGCGGCGAGCTGGACGCCGGCGACCCGGGGCAGCCGGGAGGGGAGCAGTTCCTCGGCGATCGTCGCCATGCACGTGCGCGTGCGCTCGACCTCGACGAGTCGCGCGAGGTGCTCGGCGGCGTACCGCGTGTACAGCCCGACGAGATGCCGCTGCCGCTCGACCGGTTCCGCGGGTTCGTCGTACAGCCATACGGCGGCGCCGAGCCGGCCGGCGGCCTCCGTGGACAGCGGGAGCGCGTAACTCGCCGCGTAGCCCAGCCGGGCGGCCACCTCGCGGTGGCGGGGGTCGAGTCCGTCCTCGGCGAACAGGTCGGGCTGGGCGAGCTCGCCGTCACCGCCCGGCAGCCCGTCGAGGATGCGGCCGTACGGCAGGGAACTGCGCGGCACCGTCTCGATGTGCCCCAGGTCGGCGCGGCCGAGGCCGAGGCCGACGGTGGTTTCCGGGCCGAGGCCGTCGCCCGGTTCCAGGACGACGAGTCCGCGGCGGGCGCCGACGAGGGCGGCTCCGGCGTGCACGGCTTCCTTCAGGGCGCTGTCGAGCGAGCCCGTGCGGGCCAGACGTTCGGTGAGTTCGTGCAGCGTCGTGAGGTCCGAGACCCAGCCCGCGAGTCTGTCCTGCAGAACGGCCCCGGGGGCGGTGCGCGGTTCTGTGACGGGCGTGGCGGAAGTGGCCGATGGGGTGCCGGAGGTGGCAGGCGCGGGCGCGACAGTGTGTGCGGGGGAGGGAACCGTGGAATCGATTCCGGCCACTTTCGGAGGGTGAGGGGCGTTCATGGTGTCCGGCTTTCCGACCGGTGCGTATTGCTCAAAAGCATCGCAAACCCCCATGTCATTCTGCGCCGCTAGCAGTGTCTCCACATGTACACGCACTCGTGAGGAGATGTCCAGCATTGTCCTGCCGGGATATCTGGTGTCCGTGAGGTGCCGGTGGGCGTTCGTGGTCTTCTTGTCCACTCCTCGGGAAAAGGTAAAATTGGCTTAAAAATGTTGTGGTGAACGGTGTATTGAGGTCGACTGGCCTTGTTCAACAGAGCGTCACAGCGGTCGTGATGGGTACGTACCCGGTGAAGACCAGGGGCGGCGGGAGCCGCCCGGAACCTGGCGACCGAACCGGGCGTCCTATCCACCGACGACCGAGCCCCATCCTCCCGTGGCGGAGGCGGCGAGCACATGCGAGACGGCAAAACGCCAGGCGCCGCCACCCTTACGCCATGCCCATGCTTTTGGCAGACGCAAGTCGACGCAAGCGATGGACGCGGACGTAACCGAGCTCTGCCCACCGGGGTTCCCCTTGTCCGCGACAGGGGTGTGATGCGCCATCAGGTACGCACAGTGAAGTGAACGACACATGTTGTGATGTGACCCACGGTGTTGCCATGCGTGCAACGGAAAGGACGAGCGCTCATGCGCGAGATTCCCGGAAGGCGACGCAGGCTCCTGTCCAAGCGCAACGGCGGGAGGCCGGAGCTGCTCGACCAGGCCCTGACGTTCGCGACGCAATGGCAGTGGCCCGTACTCCCGGGCGTGGCGCCGGACCCGCAGGGGTGTGCCCGCTGCGGCTGCCCGGACCCGGAGTGCGTGGTGCCCGGCGCTCACCCCTTCGACCCCGGTCTGCTCGCCGCCACCACGGACGAGCGCATGGTCCGCTGGTGGTGGACCAACCGGCCGACCGCGCCGATCGTGCTGGCCACCGGAGGCGGCGCCCCCTGCGCGGTGAGCCTGCCGGCCCTGGCGGCCTCCCGGGCCCTCGCCGCGCTCGACCGCACCGGCATGCGCCTCGGCCCCGTCGTGGCCGCCCCGCACCGCTGGGCGATCCTCGTCGCGCCGTACTCCATGGAGCAGTTGGGCGAGCTGCTCTACGCCAAGGATTTCGTGCCCGGCTCCCTGCGCTTCCACGGCGAGGGCGGCTATCTGGCACTGCCCCCCTCCGAGACCGGACACGGCGCGATCCGCTGGGAGCGGGCGCCGCTTCCCGGTTCGGCCGCGCCCTGGGTGCCCGGCGTCGAGGCGGTCGTGGACGCGGTCGTCGACGCCCTCACTCGTACGGGTGTGAGCGCGCCCGAGTTCTGAGCCCGCCCGGCGCGCGTGGGGCCGGGCGGGCCCGGTCGGTCGTTACCTTTCGGACATGCGTCTTCCCGGGGACGGCACACCGTCGCCGGGTGGCCGCCACAGCGCTCCCCCGTCCCGGAGCCATCGAGCACCCGGGCCGGAGCGCGGCGGGCCGGATCAGCGTCGGCTCCGGCTGGCGGGACTGGCGCAGCGGTGGCCGTCGCGCCGGGCCTGCCGCTCGCCGCCTCCACCGACCCGCTCGGCGACGTCCGTCCGTCCGAACGCGCCCTCACCTCCGAACGCGACCGTGCCGCCGGGCGGCGCCGGTGAGGTCGCCGGGCTCGGCGGCGGGCAGGTCGGGCGCGCGGGCAGGGCCGACGAGGCCGGCGAGGACGCCGAGAAGGCTTCCGGGCGCGTCGACCCGAAGGCGGGCGGGGCGGACGCGCAGACAGCGGACGGTGCCGACGCGGCGGACGACGCCGCGCGTTCGTCGCGCCCCGGGCCCGGCCTCGGACCCGCCACCGCCACCCGCTGCGGCCCCGAGCTCGCCTCCCCCGACGGCATCGAGGCGCAGACGTGTGTCCTCACGCAGGGTGAGGAGACCTGGGCGCGCACGTACTACCGCAACACCGCCGGGCGGGAGCTCGGTTCGGTCCTCGGCATGATGGCGCCCGGCGGACGCACCGTACGCACGCACTGCGCCTCGGGCCCGCGGGGCGAGCCGGGGTGTGCGAGACGCCCAGGGGGCGTACGCGGGGCGGGACGGGGGCGTACACGGCGGTGGCGGAGTTCGCGGCGCCTGACGGCACCGGGCCGCTGCTTCTGCGCTCGTGGAGCAACTCCGCCCGGCCGTAAGGGCGTTGACGGAGAGGAGGGTTCCGTCCAGCGAAGGGGACCGGAACCCGGGCATGAGAAGACCCGGTTGCTGGCGACGGGGGATGCACCAGCAACCGGGCTGATGGAACCGTAACAAGAGATCGGCGCTTCGCAAATTCGATCTCGGCTATTCGGACACGAATTCGCCTGTCACGTAGGGGAGTTGTGACAGGAGTCACCATACGTCGAACGCACTCGATCAGCTGGCCGCCCGGTCAGCCCGCGACCGCGGGTCAGCTCAGCGTGACCTGCCGGTTGGTGAGTCCGCCGCGTGCCCGGCGCTCGTCCGCGGTGAGCGGGGACTCGTCGGCCAGGGCGGCGGCGAGCCGCTCGGCGAACTCGGTCGCCGGCTTCTCGACATCGTCCGCGCCGACCCCGCCGGGGAGATCCCAGACCGGCACCGCGAGGCCGTGAGCACGGAAGGAGCCCACCAGCCGGGTGCCCTCGCCGAGGCTGGAGCGCCCCGCCGCGTGCAGCCGCGCGAGAGCGTCCAGAAGCCGCTCCTCGGCGTGCGGCATGACCCAGCGCAGGTGGTTCTTCTCCGGGGTCTCGCACCAGTACGCCGCGTCGACGCCCGCGAGCTTCACCGTCGGGATGGCCGCGGAGTTGGCCCGCTCCAGGGAGGCGGTCACCTCCGGAGTCACGTTCTCCGTGTCCGGGACCCAGAACTCGAAGCCCGAGTGCACAACTGGCTCGAACTCACCTTCGGGGTCGAGCAGATCCTGCAGCCGGGGGACGTCGGCCGGGGCGCGCCGGCCCTGAACCGGAGTGCCCGGGTCGGCGACGAGGGCGCGCTGGAGGGTGTCGGCGAGGTCGCGGCTGATGTCGCCCGACGCCGTGTCGTTCTGCAGGCCGATCAGCACTGAGCCGTCGTCGCGGCGCAGTGCGGGCCAGGCCATCGGCAGGACGGTGGCGAGCGTGACCGACGGGACGCCCTCGGGGAGCGCGTCCTTCAGCTTGAGCTCGACGGTTGCGGCGGGGACCAGCTCGCGCAGCGCGATCCAGTCGCACTCGCCCGGCAGTCCCTCGAAGGGGCGCTGCACCAGCTCGGTCACCGCCTGGGCGGCGGCCCGGCCGTGACAGGCCTTGTAGCGGCGCCCGCTGCCGCAGGGGCATTGCTCGCGCGCGCCGACAACCGGAACCTGCCCATCAGCGCCTGCGGCGCCGCCTCCGCCGGTGCCCTGCGGGCGCTTGGCCTTCGTGTGGGGTCGCTTCTTGGCCATCGTGGGTGTCTCCCGATCACGGCTCGTCTCGTACTGGCGCGAGCCTAGCCGCTCGTACGACGCCCGACGGGACCCTGTGGACAACGCACCGAGTCGTCCCGGAACCGGTGGTTCAGGCCAGGTTGTTCACGCCTGGCCGCCTGGCCGCCTGGCCGCCTGGCCGCCTGGCCGCCTGGCCGCTGGGCTGCCGGTCGGTGAGCCATGGTGCCGGTGTGCCGGTGAGCCCTTGTGCCGCCGGGCTCGGGTGCCGACCGGTCAGTCCATGTCCTCGAAGGCGTCCGTGAAGTCCAGATCGGGGAGGGTGGGGACCGACGGGGCGACGACGCGGGTCGCGAAGTCGTCCCGTCGGTGGGCACGGTAGACGTCGTCCTGGACGACGACCCACACCGTGACCTCGCCGCGGGCGTCGTCGCGCACGCCCCAGTCGTCGGCCAGTGCCGTGACGATGCTCAGCCCGCGGCCACCGTGTGCGGTGACCGAGGGCGTGGACGGCGCAGGGCGGGTCGGACCACCGCCGTCCGTCACCTCGACCGTGAGCCGCCCCGAGAGGTCCACGCGCCAGGCACAGCGCACATCACCGTCACCGGCCAGCGCGTCGCCAAGCGGCCTGCCGTGTTTGCAGGCATTGCTGAGCAGTTCGGAAAGGATCAGTAGGGCGTCGTCGATGACCGATTCCGACACACCACCGTCGCGCAACTGATCGCGCATCCGGTGCCTCGCTTCCCCCACGCCCGCAGGGCCATGGGGTACGGCCATGCTCGACGACGTGGGCACCTCCTGTGCCACCACCAACGCCACCCCCGAGACCTCCTTCGCCCCACGCCACGGTGTGAATGCCCCTTTGGGCTGGACTGGAAACCGGCCCACACATGTGCTCTGGCGCACTCCCTGCGATCGAACACGTACCGAACGCGCCGGTGCACTAACCGTGATCGATCGGCTGAATTTCGCCCTTGATATATTGATTTGCCCTCAGGCGTAGATCGGCCGACTTGGCGGAATTCTTACCTCGTCAAGGGCCGCTCCGGGTGCGGCGACCGGGCGTGGCGGTGTGGTCGCAGGTGTGAACAGCGGCGTGTTCGGAGCTGCCGCGGCACAGTCGTGTGCGGAGTTGTCGGGGTCGGTGTGTTCGAAGTTGTCGAAGCCGGTGCGATCGCTGTCGCGATCGCCGTCGCCGTCGGCTCGCTCTCGGTCTCGGTGTGTCCCTTTGGTGCGGTCAGGGGCCGAGGGGTGTCCGGTGGTGCCGTCAGCGGCCGAGTTGGTGGAGAACCGCGCGGGGGCGGTTGGTGATGATGGCGTCGACGCCCAGGCCGACGCAGAGGTCGACGTCCTGCGGCTCGTTCACGGTCCACACGTGCACCTGGTGCCCGGCCTTCTTCAGGCGCTCGACGTACGCCGGGTGGTTGCGCACGATCCGGATCGAGGGGCCCGCGATCCGGACGCCGGTCGGCAGCCGTCCGTCGCGCAGCCGGGGCGAGACGAACTGCATCAGATAGACGGATGGCAGGGTCGGGGACGCGGCCCGGACGCGGTGCAGTGAGCGCGCCGAGAAGCTCATGATCCGTACCGGCGACTCGGTGGCCGACTCCGGCGCGTCCAGGCCGAACCGCTTCAGCAGAGCCAGCAGCCGTTCCTCGACCTGCCCGGCCCAGCGCGTGGGGTGCTTGGTCTCGATGGCCAGCTCCACCCGGCGCTCCGCATCGGCGACGAGTTCGAGCAGGCGTTCGAGGGTGAGGACGGAGGTGTCCGCCCGGTCCTCAGGGGTGACCTCCCAGTCCGGGGCCTCGTCGCCGTGCTTCCAGGAACCGAAGTCCAGGGCGGCCAGATCGGCGAGCTCCAGGGCGGAGACCGCGCCCCGGCCGTTCGACGTACGGTTGACGCGCCGGTCGTGGACACAGACGAGGTGGCCGTCCGCGGTCAGCCGGACATCGCATTCGAGGGCGTCCGCACCGTCCTCGATCGCCTTCTTGTATGCGGCCAGGGTGTGCTCGGGGGCTTCGTCGGAGGCCCCGCGGTGGGCGACCACCTGAATCGGGAGCTGTCGTGCGTGGGTCACCGCGTCATGGTGCCACCCTGGCGGGGTACGCGTGGGGGTGGTGACCGTGGACGCCTGGCTTTACACGGACAGTACGCGCCAATAGCCCGATAATTGCCATATAAAGAATCAAGCCGGACCCACAGTCACCGCTTATGGTGCCCTGACGGCTCGTGGGAAAAGCTGACCGCATACAAACTCACGCACAGCCTGATGTGCGACAAAGAACAGCCGACCGCCGACAAGGTGAAGCCGTGGATCGAGGAGAAAAGCTGTGAGCACCGAGAACGAGGGCACCGTACCCCCGGCCCCGTCCGCACCTCCCGTGCCGGTGGAAACTCCCGCTGCCTCCGCGCCGGCCCCGGCGCACGAGCCGAGCGCGGCACCGGCGGAGAGCCCCGCCCCGGCGGCCCCGACCGCGCCCCCCGCTCAGGCGGCCCCGGCCGGAACCACCGCGGAGAACGCGCAGACGGCCCAGCTTCCACCGGTCCCGCCGACGGCACCGCGGTCTGCCGAGACCGCGACCCCGGCACAGTCGCAGCCGTCGCAGCCACTGCATTCGCCGGATTCACCGTATTCACAGCAGGCGGAGCAGCCGACGGCACAGCAGCCGCATCCGGAGCTGGTGTCGACGGGTGCGCCTGGTTACGCGGCGGCGGGCCAGGGGCATGGGCAGGTCCCGGGGGTCGGCGGTGACCATGGACAGGCACCAGGCGGGGGCGGTGGGGTCGGTGGATCCTCCGCGCCCGACGCCGCCTGGCCTCCCCCGGCGCCGTCGGCCGTCCCGTCGTACGCGGACAACGGCAACGCGGGCGGGTACGCGGACGGCACTGGCGCCTACGGACCGGCCGGGGGAACCGGCGCGGCCGGAGGCGCCGCCGGCACCGGTGGCCCCGGCGGTCCTGGCGGTCCTGGCGACGGAGGCTGGGGCTCCTCGTGGCAGCAGACCCAGCAGCCGGCCCCCAAGCCGACGGGCAACAAGCGCGGCGGCCTCATCGCGGCGGTCCTCGTGGCCGCGCTGGCCGCGGGCGGAGTCGGCGGCGGCATCGGCTACACCCTGGCCGACCGCAACGACACCTCCACCGGCTCCACGACCATCTCGGCCAACCAGAACGGCGGCGACGTCAAGCGCGCGGCCGGTACGGTCGCCGCGGTGGCCTCCGCGGCGCTGCCGAGCACGGTCACCATCGAGGCGTCGGGCAGCGGCGGCGAGGGAGGCACGGGCACCGGCTTCGTGTTCGACAGGGAAGGCCACATCGTCACCAACAACCACGTGGTGGCGGAAGCCGTCGACGGCGGCAAGGTGACGGCCACCTTCCCGAACGGCAAGAAGTACGACGCCGAGGTCGTCGGCCACGCGCAGGGCTACGACGTCGCGGTCATCAAGCTGAAGAACGCCCCGTCGGACCTCAAGCCGCTGACTCTGGGCGACTCGGACAAGGTGGCCGTGGGCGACTCGACGATCGCGATCGGCGCGCCCTTCGGCCTCTCCAACACGGTCACCACGGGCATCATCAGTGCCAAGAACCGCCCGGTGGCCTCCAGCGACGGCTCCTCCGGCAGCAAGGCCTCCTACATGAGCGCGTTGCAGACGGACGCGTCGATCAACCCGGGCAACTCCGGCGGCCCCCTCCTCGACGCCCGGGGCAACGTCATCGGCATCAACTCGGCCATCCAGTCCGCCAGCAACGGCAGCTTCGGCTCCGGCCAGGCGGGCTCCATCGGCCTCGGCTTCGCCATCCCGATCAACCAGGCCAAGAACGTGGCCCAGCAGCTGATCAAGACAGGCGAGCCGGTGTACCCGGTGATCGGCGCCTCCGTCTCCCTCGAAGAGGGCACAGGCGGCGCCAAGATCACGGAGTCGGGCGAGGGTGGCGCGAACTCCGTCACTCCCAACGGCCCCGCCGACAGGGCCGGCCTCAAGCCCGGCGACGTCATCACCAAGCTCGACGACCACGTCATCGACAGCGGCCCCGCCCTCATCGGCCAGATCTGGACCCACCTCCCCGGCGACAAGGTCACCCTCACCTACATCCGCGACGGCAAGACCCACACGGCGGAAGTAAGCCTGGGCGAACGCGAGGGCGACAGCTGACAGGGGACGCCGACAGCGTCTCTTGCCCCTGTGCCGGAGCACCCCTGAACCGCAGGTGCTCCGGCACAGGGCTGCAGGCAGTAGGACGTCTCGACAGCCGCCGCAGTGGAACACTGAGTGGGGCCAGGCCTGGACCAGGGGCCGGTGAGACAGGAACCGCGTACTGCCGGTCAGCGGCTCTCCGTGGCCCGGAGCGTGGCTGAGTGTCCTACGCCGAGAGTTCGTTGGGGAGAACCAAGCGACGCACTCCTACAGCATGCGAAAGCATGAAGCATGTGACCGGACGACTGGCACCTCACCGAAGACATCGACGACTTCCTCACCCGGGCCGGAGATTTCCTGCGCTCGCGCCCCGCCCTGCACACCACGCCGCTGTCAGTGACCGAGAAACTACGCACACTCGGGACGGCCGCACACGACGGTCAGTTCCCCGTCTTCGGCCGACTGGAGCGAGCGGGCGAGGTCCACGCCGTCTTCTACCGCTTCCCGTCCCGCGGGCTGACCGTCACCTCTCTCACTCCCGAGCAGGCCGACACGCTCGCCGCCCACCTGGTTGCCCTCGGTTACTCCCTTCCCTACTTCACCGCGGACGACAGCACCGCCGCTGCTTTCGCCGAGGCATGGCAGCGGCCCACAGGCGCAACGGCGACACTCCGCGTTCGGCTCTGCCTGTACCGCCTCGGCACGCTCTCCCCGCCGGAGTCGGCCCCAGCGGGCCGGGGCCGACTCGTGGGCGATCGGGATCATGAGCACCTCATGCGCTGGTGCCGTGAGTTCGCCGCGGACGTCGGGGAAGTCGTCTCCATCGACGCCGGCTCCTGGGCGGGCACACGCTTCGTCGAGAAGCGCTATACCTACTGGGAGACCCTGGACGACACGTCCGTCTCCATGGCGGGCGTCAACCCGATGGTCGCCGGCCAGGTCCGGGTGGACCCCGTCTACACCCCGGCCCACCTGCGCGGTCGCGGCTACGCGGGCGCCGTGACGGTCGAGGTCACCCGCACCGCACTCGCCGCAGGCGCCAAGGAGGTCGTGCTGTACACGAACGCGGCCAACCCCACCAGCAACGCCCTCTACCAGCGCATCGGGTACACCCCGCTCACCGACTTCGCCGTGTACGACTTCGCGTATGCCGCACCGCAAGCCAGTTAGGAACCCTGCAGTCGCCTCGGTCTCCGTCAGCACGGGGAGTCGGGAGCCTTCCCCGCCTGCTCATGTTCCTTGGCCAGGATGTGGCCGCCCCGGGCCGCACGAAACAGTTCGACCGTCCTCGGCCGTTGCCGCACACTGGCCGGAGCGGCGATCTGACGCAGCGGACCGGAGCCAGTGGACCCGTGTGGACCGTGTACCCAGCGCGAATCAGGGGCCGGTACGCTGTACCCGCTCCGCCCCAGGTGGGATGGGGCCAAGGTGGGTTGCCCGAGCGGCCTAAGGGAACGGTCTTGAAAACCGTCGTGGCGCGAGTCACCGTGGGTTCAAATCCCACACCCACCGCCAGGTGAAACGGCCTCTGACCAGGCATCTAGGTCAGGGGCCGTGCTGTTGTTCGGTCCCCGCCAACGACCGCCGTTCCCGTGGTTTACCGCTCGATCGGGCACGGATGGGGCACGGCCGACTGACCCGTAGCGTGGGCAGAACGGCCCGCAGCGGAAGACCAGCCGGCTGGACCGACTCCATACCAGGATGAGGGCATGCAGCCCGTAGACGTGCACAGCAATCTGCGCTTCCTACTTAACGAGTGGGATCCGATCGGCGTCGCTGATGACGTCCAGGATGAGTACGACTGTCTCATCGCTCCCCTCCTCACCCGTCTGCACGCTGGAGCCGGGCGGGCAGCGATTGGCGAGTTCCTGGGGTCTGAGCTGGAAGATCACTTTGGCCTCGACCCTCAGCCCCAAGAAGTTGACCAGCTGGCGGACAAGCTTGTGGCCTGGTGGTCCACCGTCGGCACTGCTTGAAGTCAGGTCGGCCAGTCTCAATGGCGAGGCAAGACATGTCTTCTTGCCCTGGGTCTTGTCGGGGCATCTTGGTGAGCTGGGTTTTTGCTGGTCAGGGGTGGTGGGACCGTGCTCCTGGTGGTCGTCCTTGGTCGTCGTTGGCCACTGGTGAGCGGCCTCGGACGGCCCAGGCACGGCCCGGCTTTGCCCGGTGGGGGGCGTTCGGTTCGTGAGCGTGCTGCTGGTGGCCTGCTCCGCGGTCATGTGCCGGGGCCCGGTCCTTCGCAGCGATCGGACAGTGGGTGCAACCGTCGACGGCCTGGACTTCCCGCACGCCGCCCAGGTCGCCCGGGTCGTACGCCATCGCACCTGTCTGACGACCGGCAGGCGCAGCCGCGAGACGGTCTATGTCATCACCGGCCTGAACAGCCAGGAAGGCTCCCCGCAGCGACTGGCGAAGATCATTAGCCTCGGGCTTTCACGTGGTGGGCTGTCCGAAGCGTGATCGAAAATGCGAGAAGTGCTTCTGACCTGCAACGATAGGACTTGTCGAGGGTCCAGATCGTGCCGTGGAAGGAAGCACTTCTCAGGTGAAGAAGCGTATCGGGTCGTACCCGCGTGTCCGCATCGAGGGCGGTGGCCGGGCGGTGGTCTCCCAGGCAGGGGGCGTGCTGCTGGTCGAGACCGTCCGCAAGTCCGGCTTGGGCTCCGCGATATCAGCGGCACTGGCGCCGTGGCGGAAGGCTCGGGCGGTGCACGATCCGGGCGAGACAGTGCTGGATGTGGCCCTCGCGGGCCGTCCCGGCGCAGCCGGCCCGCCGGGTACCGGCCAGGGCGAAGCATCCGGCAGGGGGTGCGCCGCCATCGGCGTCGGCCCGGAAGCTGGCCGGGAGGCTGGCGGCGAAGCAGCGGCGGACGTACGCGCCCCGCCGAAGCGGACGGCCCCCCGGAAGCCGGCCCCGCGTTGGACTGCCCCGCAGCGCAAGGCAGTTGAGGGCCCGCGGTACTCGGTCCCGGCGAAGCAGCAGATTGACCCGGGGTTCATGTGCGACCTGGCGAGGGGGTCCGTGGACAAGAAGTTGCAAGCGGCCTGTGACAAGAGTTGGAAGTGATTTTGCGCCGCCCGTGACGCCCTGGCGAGGAGCGGCGAAGCGCTGCCGCTCCTCGCCCTGTTCGCCCCAGTTACGCATGTAAAGTTCGGACTGGCAGCAGCAATTTTCGCGTCCCACGTCGGCGAACCGGCTGTCGAGCTTTCCGACTATGCCTGATCGGTTGGGATGCACCGCGACTGTCTCGGTCGAATCGAACAAGGCGGGTCAGGATCCGGCGTAGTGGCTGCCGCCGTCGGCGCAGGCGCTCTGCCGATACGGCGCGGAGGGGACCGTCAGGAAGCTCCGGCGGGTCGGTCTGGCGGAGAGCTGGAACGAGATCGGATGGGGAGCCGAGGTCGAACGGTCCTCCCGCACGGCCGCTCCTGCCAGGGTTTTCCGTCCGCGCGGCCATCCGCCGGGCGTTCCGGGCCGACATGGAGGACGAGCTGCCGTTTTGTGCTCCGGCGCACGACACCAGGCCGGTACGCGCCAATTGTGGGTGGTATGCGCCTTCGCTGACTTGGTCGGCCTGGGCGACTCTGGAACGTCTTGTCGCTGCGACGGGTGGGGACGCCGTGCTGGGAAGAGTGGGGCAGCCGCGCTCAGCCCGGGTTCCACCAGCTTCCAGTCGCCGGCTCCAGTGCGCTGAACGGAGAGTTATTGTGCATGCCGAATCCGCCCCTCCCCGTGCTGTCGCTCCGCTGCCGCGTTCCCGCCGGGCGGGTTCGGGTGTGGGAATGGAGGCCGCCCGGGTCTGCCGGGACCTGGTGAGCCGGCTCGCGGCGCAGGTGACGCCGGACGGCTGTGCGCCGGGGCCGTGCGCGAGCCGGGTTCTGGAGTCGGCGCTGCTGCTGGCGCTGCTGCGCCGGGAGGGACAGCACCCTGGTGTGCAGAAGGGGCTCGAGGGCTTCTTGTCACGGGATACCGGTGGTGGCGGGAGTCGCTTCGACTCGGCACTGAGCGACGCGGTACTCACGGGCCGGCAGGCCGACGCGGACTGGGTGCATGCGGAGCTTCTCGCCGGCTTCGACCACTTCACCTTCGCCCGCAAGCGGTTGTTCTTCGATGTGTGTCTCGCGGCCGTCGGAGCGATCGACTTCCACCCGGGGATGCGGCCGGAGCGCATCGACAGCGGGAACCGGGCACCCTGGGTTCAGATGATCATGCTGGCGCTCAAGGTGACGATCGCCCACGGACTGCGGCGGCCTGAGGCTGTCACCGCCGTCGAGCACGAACGGCTGGTGACGCTCCTGCGTGAAGGCCAGCGCCGCGGCGTGTGGGAGAACCACGTCACAGCGCACCTGCTGGCGCTCCTGGCCGTCAGCGCGGTCGCACCCCGCAGTGCCGACGTCGCCAAGGGCCTGCGTCTGCTGGTGGAGTGCGTGAACCCCGACGGCGGCCTACCCAGTATCGCGAACCTGTCCGTGTTCTGCACCGGCGTCGCGGGTCTTGCCCTGGCCAGGGCGGGAGCTGATCGCCAGGTGACCGAGCGCATGGGCGACTACCTTGCGGCCAGGCAGGGCCCGGACGGCGGCTGGCCGTTCGGCGAGCACATGATGCAAAGCGACGTGGACACCACCTCCTACGCCCTCGCCTTCCTCGCCTTCCTCGATACCGGGCGCTACGCCAAACCCCTCCAGCGGGCCGGGATCTACCTGTCTGCGATCGCGGGCCAGGACGGGGGCTTTCCCACCTACGTCGCGGGGGACCCGTCCGAGGTGGGAATGACCGGCGGGGCCGCCAGCGCCTTGGGCTGGGCCGGGGAGACACATGCCGGTCTGCTGGAGAACGCCGCGCGCTACCTGCTCGGGGCGCAGAAGCCTGATGGCACGTTCGAGCGCAGCTGGACGTTGAGCGAGGCGAACACCATCTGGCGGGCCATGTGGGCCCTGCACTCGCTGCCCCCTTCCCGCCTGCCGCAGCTACGTGCCGCTCGCGAACAGGCGGTGGCTCGCTCACACCGTTTCCTCGACCTGGCGCAGAACGGCGACGGAGGCTGGGGATACCGCCTCGGGGATGCGAGCGACACCACCAGTACCGCCTACTCGCTGCTTGCCCTGTCCGCGATGGGGCGGCCCGCCGGCACAGACGTCACCGCACGCCGCGGCGTCCTCCACCTCCTGGCCCGCCAGGAGGCCGATGGAGGATTCACCGCCCTACCCGACCAGGTCGCCCCCCGGCCGCTGCTCTTTGACGCCCCCGTCTTCGCCGACATCTGGGCACTGCTCGCGCTCGGCGCCTGTGACGAGAGCCGGCGCTGGTGACCAAGGCCGGCGACTGCCACACCGGGCACCGTAGGCATGCCACGCATCGGACGACCAGCCGTGGGGCACCGCAGGGTGCTCTTCCCTTCCCGCCGCCGGGACGGCCACCAGCCACGCCTAGGGTCGGGCAGGAGATGAGCCGCTGTGAGGCTCGCATGGGCTGCTCCCCGACCCGCCGAGTGTGCGCGGCCGGTCAGGATGCGCCTGGAAACCCGCGCGGGATACGTCCACCCGCTCGGTACCGCAAGCCTGCGCCGAATCAGACCGGCTCCCGACCCCGGGCGCAGGGCTTGGCCCACGCGATGCTCCACAGCCCCCTGCGCCACTCCCACGCCGCCGCACGCCTGAGCCCGCCAGCGTCAGCGGCGCCCCGCACCTCGCCGTCAGCGAAAGGGAACCGATGACCGAGCCGACCGGGGCCCCAGGACTGCTCACGTACGACTTCGGCATCCTTGTTCCCCACCGGATCCACCCGCGAGCCGAACACGTCGGCAACCGCCTGGCCGCGTGGGCGATGCGGATGGGCCTGACGGCCAGCACCGCTGAGGACACACGCCTGCGCCGTTCCGCATTCCACCTGGTGGCCGCCCGCTTCCTGCCCGACGAAGCCGAGACGGACGTCGAACTCTTCGCCCAATGGGTCGCCTGGCTCTTCCACCTCGACGACGAGCAGGACGAAGGCGCGATGGGCCGCTCACCCCAGAGAGTGCACGCCACCTACACAGCTGTCACTGCCGTCATCCAAGGCCGCCCCACACCCGCCGCAGGTCCGCCCGCGGTCAGGGCACTGGCCGACCTGTGGCCCCGCACCGCCGCGCGGATGTCCCCGGCGTGGCACGAGCGGATCCTGGGCCACGTCCACCGCCACCGCGACGCCTTCCTCACCCAGGCCACCCACCGGCAGGCCGGCACCTTCCCCACCCCGCAGGAGTATCCGAGCCTGCGCCGGGACGCCAACGGCATGTTCATGTACGACCTCGTCGAAGTCGCCTGCCGCACCGAAATCCCCCCGCACCTGGCCGCCAGCGCGGACTGGAACGAACTGTGCGCGGCTTCCAGCGACATCACCGCCTGGTGCAACGACGTCGTCTCCCTGCCCCGCGAACGGGCCAACAACGAACCCACCAACTACGTCACCGTCCTGCGCCACGCCCAAGGCTGCACCGAGCAGGAAGCCGTCGAGCAGGTCCGCGCACACATCACCCGACGGCTGCAGGACCTCCGCGAAACCGAGCGCGCTGTCCTCACCGCGGCATACCAGGAAGAGCACGCCTCAGACCGGTTCCATCGCGTCGTGCGCATCATCGGTGACATGCCAGGCACCCACCTCGGCTGGATGCTCGCTTCCGGTCGCTACCTCTAGCTGCCGACTCCCCCCCCGTGTGGCGGCAGTCGGGAAACCGGCTGTCGCCACCGCACAAACCAGGTGAGCGGACCGGAGGACGGCACAGATGAAAGATGAGACCCGCACCGCACCGATCACGGCACTGCCCAGCAGACGCCGCTGCCCCATGGACCCACCGGACGAATACGCCCGCCTGCGGACCGAACACCCCGTGGCACGCCTGGCCTTCCCCGACGGCCCCCCAGGCTGGTTGGTCACCCGCTACGACGACGTCCGCGCCGGCCTGGCCGACCTGCGGCTCAGCTCCCGCCGACCCCACCTCAACTCCCAGGTCAGACCCAGTCTCATCACCGAAGCGGAGATGGCGCAGTTCCGGACATCGGACCTGCTGACCACCGACCCGCCCGAACACACACGGCTGCGGCATCCGCTCATCGGACAGTTCTCCATGCGCCGCATCCGCACGCTGCGCCCGCGCATCGAGCAGTACGTGGACGAACGCCTGAACGCCATCGCGGCAACGCCCGCCCGGCCGGTCGACCTTGTTGCCGCCCTCGCCCTGCCCGTGCCCTCCCTGGTGATCTGCGAACTGCTGGGCATCCCCTACGCCGACCACGACCACTTCCAGCGCCTCACCGGAGAGCTACTGGATCTGAACCGGACCCGACAGCAACTGCTGGCCAGCAAGAAGGCCATGCACACCTACCTGCGCAGCCTGGTGGAGGCCAAGCGGCAAGACCCGGCCGACGACCTCCTCAGCGTGCTGACCCAGCACCGTCCGCCCAGCGGCCCGCCACTGGCCATCGACGAGATCGTCTCCCTCGGCCAACTGATGCTCATCGCCGGTCACGAGACCTCGGCGAACATGATCTCCCTCGGCATCTTGACCCTGCTGCGCTCACCCGCCCTCTGGCAGGGCCTGCGAGCAGACCCGTCGCTCATCGAGAACGCCATCGAGGAACTGCTGCGCTACCACACCATCCTGCAGTTCGGACTGCTCAGGGTCGCCCGTGCAGCACTCGTTATCGGGGGACAGCGGATCGAACCCGGAGAACGCGTTGTCCTCCACATGCCTGCCGCGAACCGTGATCCGCTGAAGTTCCCCGATCCCGACCGCCTCGACCTCCACCGCCCCAACAGCCGCCAGCACCTCAGCTTCGGCCACGGACCCCACCAGTGCATCGGCCAGCAACTAGGACGCCTCGAGATCGAAATCATCCTGACCAAGCTGCTGCACCGCTTCCCCACCCTCCAACTGCACGATGCAAGCACCCCACCTGCCACCCACGACCATGCGGTCGTCTACGGACTCCGAGCCCTGCCGGTCACCTGGTGATCGACCAAGGAGCGGGGAGGAAGTGTCGGCCGACTCCCGGTGGGTGCTCACGCGTGACGGTGAGGGTGATTACAGCGAAAGCGGCAGGAACGGCACTGGCCACGGCGCAACCAGCGTCAGCGGGAGGGATCGGCGACTTTCTGTCACCGGACTTCGGCGTGGCTGCTGTGACCATCACAGCCCCGCCCGCGCCATGATCGGCCAGACGATGATCAACGCGAAGGTCGGCGCGTTCCTGATGGTGCTGTGCATCGTGGCCCCGTCTCCGACATCCCCATGGCCGCCCTCGTCGCCGTCATGATCATGGTGTCCTTTGCGACCTTCGACTGGCACTCCATCGCACCCAAGACACTCAAGCGGATGCCCACCGGGGAGATCGCCGTCATGGTGATCACCGTCGCCTGGGTGGTCGCCAGCCACAACCTCGCCATCGGCGTCATCCTCGGCTCGGTCACCGCCATGGTCATCTTCGCCAGGCGCGTCGCCCACCTTGCCGAGGTCACCGCAGTGGTCGACCCCGACGGCAAGACAGTGGTCTACCGGGTGAACGGCGAGCTGTTCTTTGCCTCATCCAACGATCTCGTCGGCCAGTTCAACTACGCCACCGACCCGAAGAAGGTCGTCATCGACCTCTCCGTCGCCCACGTCTGGGACGCTTCCTCCGTCGCCGCCCTCGACGCCATCGAGACGAAGTACGCCCAGCGATGCAAGACCGCCGAGATCACCGGCCTGAACGACCCCAGTGCCGACCTCCACGGCAAACTCACCGGCGAACTCGTCGGCAGCCACTGTCACGGCACCCGAACTGCGAGAGGACCCCGGCCAGGCGCCGGGGTCCTCTCGCAGTGCTCCGGTGCAGGTCAGCAGTTCTGCCCCGGCGGCGAGCCGTTGGGTCGCGTTCGGCGACATGCCGGGCGACCGCGTCGAGGCCGGGGCGGGCGTACCGCTCCAGGGAGCGGACGGAGGAGTGTGGATCGAGTCCGCGAAGGCGCGCATTACCCACAATGGGCGCGTAACGCGACGGGCGTAGTGCGCCGGAGCTGCCGCAACCCTGCTGCTGCACCCCGGTCGCGCAGGCCGCAAAGTGCCCCGGACCTGCCGCGCCGCTGCGCATGGGGGCAACCGTCGCATGTCATCATTAACTCCGTCACTACATGTCACGATTACATCGCGGAGAGTGAAATGGGCAACGGGTTTCCGACCGAGAAATTCTTCCGCATCATCAACGAGGACACGGGGCTGTGTCTGGCTGCCGCAGACGGGGGACGTCCTACGGCATGCAGGAGGCGCATGACCGCTGGACTGGCGAGAAGGGCTTCATCCCCTACAGCCACACCAAAGACCAGGTCCTGGTCGTGAGCCGTCCCAGGAACGCGAGGCGCGAGATCTGGTTCTTCGACGACAGGGCGAACACCTACGGCGACGAATTCTGGCACCTGGTCAACATCAACAAGGACATCCGCAGTGCGTACGCCCTCCATGTCGGGGTGGTCGGCTTCGGAGGCCCGGTTGAGGTGGGCCTGTTTGGCTGGGGCAGGCAGGACCAGACCCAGTGGAAGGCCGACGGCGGAATGTTCTGGCCGGGGTCACATGAGGACAAGGTCGTCACCGTCCTCTCGGACGGCGACGGTAACCACCGGGCCGTCGTGGCGGATCGCGGTGCCCCGAACCAGCAGTGGCGCTTCGAAGAAGTAGAGGTACCAGGCGAATCCGTCCCCACCCGCAGGAACGACACGTGAGCGGCGGACCGTCACGGAGGGCACAAGCGCCGACTTACACCCAGATACTCCTCAACCTCCGCTAACTGGGTAGCCGGGGTGGGCGGTGGCGCGGTTCACTCCGCGCCGCCCCCGCAGGTGGCCAGCGTCAAACTCGCGCTTTCATGAGACGGGCTGTCCGACGGGTGGTCAGGGAAGCGAAAAGTGCCTCTGACCAGCAAGAATGAGGATTGTCGAGGTCCTTGTTCCTGCCACCGTCGGAGGCACTTCCCAGGTGAAGAAGCGTATCGGGTCCTATCCCCGGGTCCGTATTGAGGGCGGTGGCCATGCGGTGGTGTCCCAGGCTGGGGCCGTGCTGCTGGTCGAGACCGCCCGCAAGGCCGGGCTGGACCGGGCGGTATCGACGGCGCTGACGCCGTGGCGACGCCCGAGGGCGGTGCACGATCCGGGCAAGATCCTGCTGGACGTGGCCCTCGCGGTCGCGCTGGGCGGGGACTGCCTCGCGGATGTCGAGATGCTGCGGGCCGAACCGGCCGTGTTCGGGCCGGTGGCCTCCGACCCGACGGTCTCCCGCCTCATCGACACACTCGCCGCCGCTGGGCCGAAGGCCCTCCACGCGATACGGGCCGCGCGGGCCGAAGCGCGCGAGCGCGTCTGGAACGTGGCCAAGAACGCGGCCCCGAACGCCGCAGGGCAGGTGATCGTGGACCTGGACGGGGTGCTCGTGCTGGCCCACTCCGAGAAGCAGGACGCCACCGCGACCTGGAAGAAGACCTTCGGACACCATCCTCTGATGGGGTTCGTCGATCACGGAAGCGGTGGCAGCGGGGAGCCGGTGGCCGGCCTGCTCAGGCCCGGCAACGCTGGCAGCAACACCGCCGCCGACCACATCGCCACGGCCCAACTCGCCCTGGCCCAGCTGCCGAAGAAGTACCGGCGTGGACGCCAGACGCTGATCCGTACCGACTCCGGAGGCGGAACACATGAGTTCGTCGCCTGGCTGGCCCAGCGGGGAAGGTGGCTGTCGTACTCGGTCGGCATGACCATCACCGACGCCATCCACGAGGCCGTCCTCAAGGTCCCGCCCGCCGCGTGGACGGTGGCCGTCGAGCCGGGCGGCGAGATCCGCCACGGTGCCTGGGTCGCCGAACTCGACGGCGATGTACTCAAGGGCTGGCCGAAGGGGATGCGGCTGATCGTCCGCAAGGAACGGCCGCATCCGGGCGCGCAGTTGCGCTTCACCGATGCCGAAGGGCTGCGGCTCACCGGGTTCGCGACCAACACCACCGGCGTCCCGATCGCCGCACTCGAACTGCGGCACCGCCAGCGGGCACGCGCCGAGGACCGCATCCGAAACGCCCGCGCCACCGGCCTGCGCAACCTGCCCCTGCACGACACCGCGCAGAACCAGATCTGGCTGGAGATCGTCCAGATCGCCCTCGACCTGCTGGCCTGGATGCCCATGCTCGCCCTGACCGGCAAATCCCGCAGATGGGAGCCCCGCCGTCTCCGGCTCCGCCTCTTCTCCGCCGCCGCCCAGATCGTCACGACCGCCCGCCGCCGGCACCTGAGATTCGCGCGCCACTGGCCATGGACCGACGTCATCACCGACGCCCTGGCACAGCTCGAAGCTCTCCCGAACCCCGGCTGACCAGCACGTTCCCGTCCCTACGAGCAGCATCGCCCCGACCGGAGCTGTGGAACCCGGCGCCCACCCGACGCGACAGCCGGGCTATCAGCCTGGCCACCACCAGCCCGAACAACCGAAACGGCCCGCCGAAGAAACCGACGGACCGTCACGAAAGATCGAGGTTAGTTCGCAGTGGTTGATCGAAAGCAGACTCCACTTTGTCCGTGACACCGCCTTTCGCGAGGACGCATCCAAGGTCCGCACCCAGCACTGCCCGGAAAACATGGCCACCTTGCGCAGCTTCGCGATCAACCGCCTCCGCGCCGCCGGCCACCACAACATCGCCGCCGGACTCCGCGACCTGTCCTACAAGCCGTTCACTCGTCCTCTGGCTCTCCTCGGACTCCGCTGACCAGCACGAACGCATGAACAGTCAGACTTTGGAACCGCCCTGGCGCCCCAAGCCACATGAGGCCGAGGTTAGTTGACCGGCGAACGAGCGGGACCAGATGTGGGGCGAACGACCGGCACACCCCGTGACCGGGCCGGGCTAATGTGCCCGTCGAGAACCACACTCAAAGACGGGGAAACGGGGAACTTTCATGCAGAGAATTCAGAGGCGGTTCACGCTGCTTCTCGCCGCAGCGCTGGCGGCTGTCCTCACCCTTTTCACAGTCGCACCGGCCAGCGCAGTGGGCAAGCCGCCCCGGTCGAACGGGAGCAGCAACCGGGTCATCTTCGTTCACGGGTACTCCCCATTCGCCAAGCATGACTGCACCAAATACTTCGACGCCGCCCGCAAGCATTTCGCAAGCAATGAATGGAAGGGAAACCTGCTCACCTTCGGCTACTACTCGAAGAACAAGAACTGCTCGTACAGTGCCGGCGGCAACCGTGACACGTCCATCAAGGATGTGGCCAAGAAATTCGCGAACTATGTCTCCAAGCACTACACGAAGAATAACAAGAAGGTCGACGTCGTAGCCCACTCCATGGGCGGTCTCGTCGTCCGCGCCGCTCTGCACTACACCCATAAGGGCGCCGCGGGCTTCCCGAAGAAGCTCTACATCGAGGACGTCGTCACGCTCGGCACCCCGCACGCCGGAATCACAAAGAGCAGGGTGACCCTCTGCGGAAAGGCCCAGCAGTGCAAGGACATGACGCCGGGTAGCAGCTTCCTCAGGAATCTCCCGAGCAAGATGCCGAGTACCACCAAAAACGGCAACATGAGCACCGACTGGACCACCGTCTCCTCGTTTGACGACGGAACCGTATCCGAATCATCCGGCATCGCCGGCACTGCGAACCACGAAGTCCAGTACAACGCCGGAATCAACCACGGCGAACTCAATACCACCAGCTCCGGAAAGCACAACGGCAGGATCAAGTACTCCACGACGTGGACCAATTGGCACAAGCGCATCTCGCCTGTGGGACAGGCGCGCCTGGCGGTGTACTGGCACTCCACGACCTGATCTCCGCTGAGACGCAGAGTAACGGAAGATGCCAGGGCGGTTTCAAAGTCCCGATGATCACGTGACTGTGCAGGTCGCGACGGTATGACGATGCGTGGTCAGCCCGGTCCGTACGCAACGAAGCTCCGGTTGATGCCGGTGACCGATCAAGTCGCCTGCACCGCCCGGAGCTTCGATGTGCCGTCACCGCCGGAGCCGCGGATGTCGATGCCGGGGGCGAGGCGGCTCGCGGAGTTGGGGACGGCGACGTCGGGCGGGCCGGTGAGCCAGAGGTGACGCCCGCCGCTCGGGGTCAGGACGACGACCGTTTCGGGGACCGTGAACAGGTGGCGCAGGGCCAGTTCGCGCAGGGCCGCCGAGGAGTCCGTACCGGACCTCGTGTCGAGGTCGACGCCGATGAGGTGGTGGGGGCGGAGGCCGCAGGCGATGCCGTAGCCGGTGGCCCAGGGGGCGGCTGCGAAGAGTTCGCGGATGCGGCAGGGGTCGGTGGAGGCGTCGTAGACGCCGTGGCCGACCCGGCCGCACTCGCCATGGCAAGGAGGAGGTGAGGGGGCGTTCCGGTGAGGGGAGCGCAGGGCCGGAGGTTTGGAGCGGGACAGGGGGGATTACCGCCAGGCCGCGTTCGGCGGCGGAGAGGGCGTGCGCCAGGGCCAGGGTGCTGGCCTGCCGGTCCGTGGTGGCCATGCTTCTATATCCGTACGGGCGTTCGATAAGGGGAAGGGGGGGCGGAGTGCCCCTTCGGTCGTCGGGGGCCTGTTCGCAGGCTGGCCGGACATGTGTCGAAACGGTTCGCGCGGCTTCATGGGTGTTCGGGTGATCTCATCCGCGCCTCGGCGGCTTCACGGGTCTTCGCGTGGGCGTCCCGTCGACGACCTTGACAGGTGGCGCGACAGTTCCTTCAATCTGACGGACAGTCAGAAGGCTTTCGCAGGGGGGACGGTGGCGGTGACCGAGGACCTGTCGGTACGGCTCAAGGCCTACGAGGGGCGCACGGCCGTCCTCGGTGGCCGTGGCAAGGATCCCGTCAACTCGCCCATGATCCGGCACTGGTGCGAGGCCATGGGGGACACCAACCGCGCGTACACCGGCCCGGACGCCATCGCCCCGCCCACCATGCTCCAGGTCTGGACGATGGGCGGGCTGAGCGGCCACGAGACCCGTTCACCGGCGTACGACGAACTGCTCACGCTGCTCGACGACGCCGGGTACACCTCCGTCGTCGCCACCGACTGCGAGCAGGAGTATCCGCGGGCGCTGAGGCCGGGCGACGAGGTCATGTTCGGCTCGGTCATCGAGGCGGTGTCGGAGAGGAAGACCACGAGGCTCGGCACCGGGTACTTCGTGACGACCCGCATGGATGTGCGAGTCGGCGACGAGCTCGTCGGCACCCACCGCTTCCGGATCCTCAAGTACGCGCCGGCCGCCGCACCACCGGAGAACCCCCGGCCGCAGCCGAAGGAACAACGGCCCCGGCGCCCCCGCCCCGTCGTCAACCGCGACAACGCCGGGTTCTGGGAAGGCGTCGCACGGCACCGCCTCCTCATCCAGCGCTGCGCCGGCTGCGCCACGCTCCGCCTCCCCTGGCTGCCGGGCTGCAACGCCTGCGGCTCGCCCGAGTGGGACACGGTCGAGGCGAGCGGCGAGGGGGTCGTGTACTCGTACGTCGTCATGCATCACCCGCCCTTCCCCGCCTTCGATCCGCCGTACGCCGTCGGGCTGATCGAGCTGGCTGAGGGTGTCCGGATGGTCAGCGGCGTCGTCGGGGTGCCGTACGACAAGGTGCGGATCGGGATGCCCGTACGGCTCGGGTTCGCGCGGTACGACGAGGAGTTGGAGCTGCCGGTGTTCCGCGCGGAGGAAGGGGTGCGGGCATGAGGGCGGGGGACGCGCTGCCGTCGCTGGAGATCGAGATCACCCGTACGCTCGTCGTCGCGGGGGCGATAGCCTCGCGCGACTACCAGGACGTGCACCACGACCCGGAGCTGGCGCGGCGACGCGGGTCGCCGGACGTCTTCATGAACATCCTGACGACGAACGGGCTGGTGGGGCGGTACGTCACCGACCACTTCGGGCCGGACGCCGTCCTCCGCAAGGTGGCCGTCCGGCTCGGCGCGCCCAACTACCCGGGCGACACGATGGTGTTGACCGGCACGGTCGAAGCGGTCGACGGGCGGACGGCCACGGTCAAGGTCATCGGCGACAACGGCGTCGGCAGACACGTCACCGGCACGGTCACGGTCACGCTTCCTGCGGAGGGCGTCGCATGAGCGCACGGACCAAGGACCGGCTCGGCGGCCGGGCGGCGATCGTCGGGATCGGGGCGACAGACTTCTCCAAGGACTCGGGGCGCAGCGAGCTGCGGCTGGCCGTGGAGGCGGTGCGGGCGGCACTCGACGACGCGGGGCTGGGGCCCGGGGACGTGGACGGGATGGTGACGTTCACGATGGACACGAGCCCGGAGATCACGGTCGCGCAGGCGGCCGGCATCGGTGAGCTGTCCTTCTTCTCCCGTGTCCACTACGGCGGCGGCGCCGCGTGCGCGACCGTGCAGCAGGCGGCGCTCGCCGTGGCGACGGGCGTGGCGGAGGTCGTGGTCTGCTACCGGGCGTTCAACGAGCGGTCGGGGCGGCGGTTCGGGGCGGGCGTACGGCATCGGGAGCCGTCGGCGGAAGGTGTGGCGCTCGGCTGGACGCTGCCGTTCGGGCTGCTCACACCCGCGTCGTGGGTGGCGATGGCGGCTCAGCGGTACCTGTACGCGTACGGGCTGACCCCCGAGGCGTTCGGGCACGTGGCCGTGGTCGACCGCAAGCACGCGGCGACGAACCCGGCGGCGTACTTCCACGGCCGTCCCCTCACCCTCGCCGAGCACGCGGCCTCGCGCTGGATCGTCGAGCCGCTGCGGCTGCTGGACTGCTGCCAGGAGACGGACGGCGGGCAGGCGCTCGTGGTGACGTCCGTGGAGCGGGCGCGGGATCTGCCCCGGGCGCCCGCCGTGGTCGTGGCGGCGGCCCAGGGCGCGGGCCGGGCGCAGCAGCAGATGACCGGCTTCTACGACGGCGATCTCACCGGGCTGCCGGAGATGGGCGTCGTCGCCCGGCAGCTCCGGCGGACCTCGGGGCTCGGCCCGGACGACATCGACGTGGGGATCCTGTACGACCACTTCACGCCGTTCGTGCTGATGCAGCTGGAGGAGTTCGGGTTCTGCGGGCCGGGGGAGGGGGCCGACTTCGTCGCGGAGGGGCGGTTGCCGCTCAACACCCATGGCGGGCAGCTCGGGGAGGCGTACCTGCACGGGATGAACGGCATCGCGGAGGCGGTACGGCAGCTGCGCGGCACCGCGGTGAACCAGGTCCCCGGGGCGGAGCGGGTGCTGGTCACGGCGGGGACGGGGGTGCCGACCTCGGGGTTGGTGCTGGGGACGGAGGGGTGAGTGTGCCGGGCGGGCGGTTCCTGTGTGGCTGCCGGGGCCGCCCTTCAGGCATCCTGGGCAACCCTCGGCCTCGGGGCCGTACCACCACGGCAGGTGTTTCTCAGGGGCACACCCTCAGTACCCGGGGGCTGTTCATCCACCTCCAGTAGGTGGGGTCTGCCCCACGCCTACAACCTGAGGGGGATTCGTCTTCGGGACCTGCGGCCGATCCGCCGGGCGGGGCCCGCTCCTAGCGTGGAGTCATGACCACACCCGTCTGCACCAGCGCTTCGAAGGTCGCTGCCCCAGGGACGCGGACCCTGCCGACCTCGACCCTGTCGACCTTGTCGAGTCTGACGAACCTTCCGTACCCGTCGTTCTCGGCGTACGTGAAGGCCCGCCAGCCGGTGCTGCTGCGGACCGCCCGGTCCCTGACCGCGAACCCGTGCGACGCCGAGGACCTGCTGCAGACCGCGCTCGCCAAGACGTACGTGGCCTGGGAGCGCATCGAGGACCACCGGGCGCTCGACGGCTATGTGCGCCGGGCGCTGCTGAACACACGGACGTCCCAGTGGCGCAAGCGCAAGGTGGACGAGTTCGCCTGCGACGAGCTGCCGGAGCCGCAGGGGGGCCAGGCCACCGACCCGGCCGAGCAGCAGGCGCTGCACGACGCGATGTGGCGGGCGATCATGAAACTGCCGGCCCGGCAGCGTGCGATGGTCGTCCTCAGGTACTACGAGGATCTGAGCGAGGTCCAGACGGCCGAGATCCTCGGAGTCTCGGTCGGCACGGTGAAGTCGGCGGTGTCCCGCGCGCTGGGCAAGTTGCGCGAGGATCCGGAGCTGGAACCCGTGCGGTAGCTTCCTTCGTTCGTTGCCCTGCGTGAGGGTCTTCTCCCTGTCCTAAGGATCTTCGCCCTGCCGTGGGGCTCTTGGCCTTGCCCTGAGGCTCCTCGGACCCGGTTCGCCGGACGGTTCTCTGATCGATCATTTCGGGATCCAGTGACATACCAATGGGTATGTGAGCAGAATCAGCACAACCGTTACCACCGCGCAGGCAGAGCCGCCCCGGGAGGACGCCGTGCTGAGCACCATGCAGGACGTACCGCTGTTGATCTCCAGAATCCTGACCCACGGGCAGGTCATCCACGGGACGTCGCAGGTGATCACCTGGACCGGCGAGAGCGAGCCCCACCGCCGCTCCTACGCCGAGATCGGCGCCCGCGCCGCGCAGCTGGCACACGCCCTGCGCGAGGACCTCGGGGTCGACGGCGACGAACGGGTCGCCACGCTCATGTGGAACAACTCGGAACATGTGGAGGCGTACTTCGCGATCCCCTCCATGGGCGCCGTCCTCCACACCCTCAACCTGCGCCTGCCTCCCGAGCAGCTCGCCTGGATCGTCAACCACGCCGCCGACCGGGTGATCATCGCCAACGGTTCGCTGCTCCCCCTCCTCGCGCCGCTCCTCCCGCACCTCAAGCCGGTGGAACACGTCGTCGTCTCCGGGCCCGGCGACCGGTCGCTGCTCGCCGGAGCGAGCGTCCAGGTGCACGAGTACGAGGACCTGATCGCCGGCAAGCCGACCACGTACGACTGGCCCGAGCTGGACGAGCGCGCCGCCGCGGCCATGTGCTACACCTCCGGCACCACCGGTGACCCCAAGGGCGTCGTCTACTCCCACCGCTCGGTCTACCTGCACTCCATGCAGGTCAACATGGCCCAGTCCATGGGGTTGACGGACTCCGACCTGTCGCTCGTCGTCGTCCCGCAGTTCCACGTCAACGCCTGGGGCCTGCCGCACGCGACCTTCATGACCGGCGTCAACATGCTGATGCCGGACCGGTTCCTGCAGCCCGGCCCGCTCGCCGAGATGATCGAGACGCAGAAGCCGTCGCACGCCGCCGCCGTCCCCACCATCTGGCAGGGCCTGCTCGCGGAGCTGTCCGCCCGCCCGCGCGAGGTCGGCTCGCTCACCCAGGTCACCATCGGCGGCTCGGCCTGCCCGCCCGCCCTGATGGAGGCCTTCGACAAGCTCGGCATGCGCGTCTGCCACGCCTGGGGCATGACGGAGACCTCCCCGCTCGGCACGATCGCCAGGCCGCCGGCCCATGTCGAGGCCGACACGGAGGAGGAGCTCGCCTACCGGCTCACCCAGGGCCGCTTTCCCGCCTCCGTCGAGGCCCGCCTCACCGGCCCCGGTGGCGAACGCCTCCCCTGGGACGGCGAGTCCGCCGGTGAGCTGGAGGTCCGCGGCCCCTGGATCGCGGGCGCGTACTTCGGCGGTCAGGGCGCCGAACCCATCCGCCCCGACGACAAGTTCAGCGAGGACGGCTGGCTGAAGACGGGCGACGTCGGCACGATCAGCCCGGACGGCTTCCTCACGCTCACCGACCGCGCCAAGGACGTCATCAAGTCGGGAGGCGAGTGGATCTCCTCCGTCGAGCTGGAGAACGCCCTCATGGCCCACCCGGACGTCGCCGAGGCCGCCGTCGTCGCCGTACCGGACGAGAAGTGGGGTGAACGCCCCCTCGCCACCGTCGTGCTGAAGGAAGGCGCGACCACCGACTTCGCCGCCCTCCGCTCCTTCCTCGCCGACGAGGGCCACATCGCCAGGTGGCAGCTGCCCGAGCGCTGGACGATCATCGAGGCGGTGCCGAAGACGAGCGTGGGCAAGTTCGACAAGAAGGTGCTGCGGAGGCAGTACGCGGAGGGCGCGTTGGACGTCACGCAGATCTAGACCTCGTACGCATGGCAGTGGGGCGGTGTTTCACGTGAAACACCGCCCCACTGCCATGGTCGGCGGGTTCAGTTCGTGCCGATGCGTGCCAACAGGTCCACGATCCGGGTCTGGACGTCGGGGCTCGTCGAGCGTTCCGCGAGGAAGAGGACCGTCTCCCCCGAGGCCAGGCGCGGGAGTTCGGACGGGTCGACGGCGGCGGTGTAGACCACGAGCGGGGTCCGGTTCAACTGGCCGTTCGTCCGCAGCCAGTCGATGATGCCGGCCTGGCGGCGGTGTACCTGGAGCAGATCCATCACCACGAGGTTCGGCCGCATCTGCGCGGCCAGTGTGACGGCGTCGGTGTCGGACGCGGCCCGCGCGACCTGCATGCCACGCCGCTCCAGCGTCGCGGTCAGCGCGAGCGCGATCTCCGCGTGCTCCTCGACGAGCAGGACGCGCGGCGGGTGCTGCTCGGAATCGCGCGGTGCCAGCGCCTTCAGCAGGATCGCAGGGTCGGCGCCGTACGCCGCCTCCCGTGTCGCCTGCCCGAGCCCCGCCGTCACGAGAACGGGGACCTCGGCGGCCACAGCGGCCTGGCGCAGTGACTGGAGTGCCGTGCGGGTGATGGGACCGGTCAGCGGGTCGACGAACAGCGCGGCCGGGTAGGCGGCGATCTGGGCGTCCACGTCCTCGCGGGAGTTCACGATGACGGGCCGGTAGCCCCGGTCGCTCAGCGCCTGGTGGGTCGTCATGTCCGGCGCGGGCCACACCAGCAGCCGGCGCGGGTTGTCCAGCGGTTCCGGCGGCAACTCGTCGTCCATCGGCTGCGGATGCGGCCGGTCGGGCACCTCCACCGCGCCACCGGGCCCGTCAAGCGGCTCGGGACCTTCGTCCGCGTTCTTGTCGGGCGCCCCTATGGCGTACGACCGCCCGGCCCCCTCCGTACGGCCCGCCAGCCGGGACTGCCCGGCGAGGGACGGCTGTGGGGGGAGCGGAACCTGTCCCGCGAGGGAGGGCTGTGGCGGCAGCGGGACCTGTCCGGCGAGGGAGGGCGACACCTGGGTGGGCGCCTGCGCGGTCTGCTGGGCCTGGACCGCCTGGGCCGGGGGCGTCGTCTGGGCGGGGCCGACGCCGGTGCCGTTGCTCGGAGTGCCGTTGTGCGGGGTGCCGTTGCTCGGGGTGGACTGCGGGTGTGGGCGCGCGGCCGTGTCGGAGCGGCCGGCGGCCGGCTGGGGTGGCGTCCCCAGCTTGCGGCGCCTACCGGAGCCACCGGGCTGGTTCGGTGCGGGAGTGGATCCTGTCTGGGGCTGCGCCTGCGGCTGCTGTTGCGTTTGGGCCTGGGCCCGGGACTGGACCTGAGGTCCGCCCTGGCGGGCGAAGGGGACGCCCTGGCCGAGCGTCCGCACGCTGATCGCCCGTCCCTGGGTCGAGTTGGGGTCGACGGGGGCGGAGGGAGCAGTGGGCGCGGCCGGGGCCGCGGCTTCGGCGGGCAACGGCTGCGCGGCGCGCGGCTGCTGTACGGCGACCTCCGGCGGCAGGGGGGTGCCCGAGGAAGGGGTGGACTGTGGTGGCAGCGCAGCCTGCGGCACCGGGGCGGCTGCGGGGATGCCGGAGCCGGAGGCCTCCTGGCGGGGGTCCGGCCAGGACTGGGGTTGCTGAGGGGCCGTGCCGGGGGCAGCGACCGCGCCCTGAGCGGGGGCGGGCTGCGGGGCACCGGGCACACCCTGGGCGGGCACGGGCTGGGCGGCACCTTGGACCGCCTGCCCGGCCTGCCCGGCCTGCACACTCTGCCCGCCCTGAACTCCCGGTACGGCGACGGGCTGGGCGGGGGTCACGGCTTGCGCGGGCACGGGCTGGGGGCCACCGGGGGCTGCCTGGGGCGGTACGGCGCCATGCGCGGTGACCTGCGGTGCGGTCACATGTGGTGCGGCGGAGCCCGGCGCGGCGGAGGCTTGACCGGCGGCAGCTTGCGCGCCGGTCCCCGGAGCACCCTGCGGAGCGACGGGTTGCGCGGCAGCGACCGTAACGGAGGCGGGCCGACCGGGATTCGTTGCGGCAGCGGCCTGCGCGGGCCCCGACTGCGGGTCACCCGCAACGCCCTGCGCGGGCACCGACTGAGCGGCGGCCATCGGTGCGCCCTGCGCGGGCACCGGCTGCCCCGGCCCTACCTGTGGAGGGATCTGCTGAACGGGAGCGCCCTGGGCCCCCTGGGCGGGAGCCACCGTGACGGCGCCGCCCCCCTGTTGCGGACCGGGCTGTCGTACGGCCCGGCGGCCCGTCGGCGTGGGCACCGGGTGGGGCAGCGGCGGTGTGTGGTCGTCGGACGGGTTGTGCCGCGCGGCGTCATGGCGACCGTCGTCCACGCCGACGGCGGGCGCATCCGGCGCACCCGGCGCCTGGCCCGCAGCGGCCACTTGCCCCGCACCAGGGGCTTGACCCGCGCCCGCTGCCGGGGCCGCACCGTTGACCGGATCCGCGCCGACCACGTGCCCCGGCTGCCCGGCCCCTCCGGCGGGCACCGGCCCTCCGGCGGGCACGGCTCCCTCGGGAGCGGGAGGAGGCATGGGCGACCCGGCGGCGGGAGCCGTCCCCGGCCGCGGCGGCATCCCGGCCGCCCTCACTCTCGTACCCCGCCTCGCCCTGCGTGGGCGCGGTGGGAACGGCGGGTACCGGCATGGGCATGGGCAGGGGTGCGCCCGGCGTCCCCGGCCCCGCGGGCACCGGTACCGGCCCGAGCCCGGCCGCCTGCGCGTACTCGGGCCCCCGGTCGGCCTCGGCCGGCGGCAGTGCGAAGACGGCTCTCGCTCCCGGTTCGGGCCCGGGCCGCTCCTCCGCGCCGGCGAGCGCGCGCCGACGGCGTCCGGTGGGCTGCTGGGCGTCGGCCGCCTCGCCGGAAGCGGCGTCGGCGGCGGTCGCCTCGGTGCCCGGGCTGGGCCCCGCGGGCAGCGCCGGCGGCAACGCGTTCTGTGCGGGCTCCCGGCGCGCGCGCCGACCGCTGGGCGCGGGCACGCCCTGCGGTGGTACCGTCCCGCCCAGCCCGTTGGCGGCGGCAGCGGCACCCGCCGCGTACTCGGCCGCCGTGACGACCGCGCCCTCGGCGGCCACGAACTCCCCGGCGCCCTCGGCCGAGGCCGCCCGACCACGCCGCCGTCCGGTGCCTCCGGAGCCCTCGGGGTCAGCGACTTCCCCGGCACCGGGCGAAGCCCCAGCCGCCGGGCCCGCGACACCCGCCGCGTCCTCCGCCCGCCGCCTGCGCCGCCCGGTGGGGGCGACGGCGACCTCGGCCGCACGGCGCTCGGGGGCGTCCTCGCTCTCCAGGAACGCGTCCACCGACGCCCGCCGCGCCCGCCGCCGCCCGCCACCACCGGCGGCGGCCTGTTCGGGCAGGGCGATCTCGGCACCGGTGGCCACGGCCTCCGGCCCTGACCCGGACTCGGCGTCGACAGCCACGGCCACAACCGCCTCCGCGGGCAGCGCCTCGGCGGGCACCGCCCCGGCGCCGCCCCCCAGCGGCACCTCCAGCACATACGCGCTACCGCTCATCCCCGGCACCTCGTGCGTCTGGAGCACACCGCCGTGCGCCCGCACGATGCCCTGGACGATCGGCTGGTGCACCGGGTCCCCCCGGCGTACGGCCCGCGCACCTCGATCCGTACGACCTCGCCGCGCTGCGCGGCGGCCACGACGACGGTGTTGTCCATGTAGCCGCCGACGGACATGGGGCTGTTGCCCGTCGCGTCGACACCGGCCACGTCCGCGACGAGGTGCGCGAGCGCGGTCGCGAGCCGCGTCTGGTCCACCTCGGCCTCGATGGGCGGCGCGTGCACGGCGAACTGCACCCGCCCCGGCCCGACCAGCTCCACCGCCCCGTCGACACCGGCGGCGACGACCGCGTCGAGCATGACGGCCGTCCGGACGAGATCGTCCTCGCCGGAGTCGATCCGCTGGTAACCCAGCACGTTGTCGATGAGCGTCGTGATCCGCGAATACCCGGCCGTGAGGTGATGCAGCACCTGGTTCGCCTCGGGCCACAGCTGCCCGGCGTCGTCGGCGGCGAGCGTGCCCAGCTCACCGCGGAGTTGGTCGAGCGGGCCGCGCAGCGAGGTGCCCAGCACGGCGAGCAACTGCTCGTGCCGCCCGGACAGCGCCTCGTACCGGTCCTTCTCCCGCTCCCCGAGCGCCGCGTACCGCTCGTCCCCGGCGGCGAGTTCCTCGGCGTGCTTCTCGCTCAGCTCGGCCAGCGCGGCGGCGTGCTCCTCATGGACCTTCGCCAGCTGCTCCGCGTGCTCCTCGGCGAGCCGCGCCAGCTCCTCCGCGTGCGCCTCGGCCCCGGCGTCCTTCTCCTCGGCGAGCTTGTCGTACGGCCGCCGGTCGGTGAAGGTCATCACGGCCCCGACGAGCTGCTCCCCGTCGCGCACCGGCGCGGTCGTCAGGTCGACCGACACCTTTTCGCCGTTCTTCGACCAGAGCACCTGCCCGCGCACCCGGTGCTTGCGCCCGGACCGCAGTGTGTCCGCGAGCGGAGACTCGGTGTACGGGAAGGGGGAGCCGTCCTCGCGGGAGTGCAGCACGAGCGTGTGCAGCTCGCGTCCACCGAGGTCACTGGCCCGGTACCCCAGTATCTGGGCGGCGGC
Organism: Streptomyces sp. TG1A-60; assembly: GCF_037201975.1. Classification (NCBI taxonomy): domain Bacteria; kingdom Bacillati; phylum Actinomycetota; class Actinomycetes; order Kitasatosporales; family Streptomycetaceae; genus Streptomyces; species Streptomyces sp. TG1A-60. Next base: position 4,207,422 of record NZ_CP147520.1, read on the forward strand.
CGGATTGACGAGGACGATCCGCCCGTCCGTGTCGGTCCCGACCACACCCTCGGACGCGGCCCGCAGGATCATCTCGGTCTGCCGTTGCGAACGCGCGAGTTCGGCCTCGGTGTCGACGGTCCCCGACAGGTCCCGGACGACCAGCATGAGCAGCTCGTCATTGGCGTAGCCGTAACCGTCGTACGCCTGCTGTCCGTTCTCCAGATTCGCGCTTGTGACCTCGACCGGGAACTCGCTGCCGTCGGTCCTGCGGGCGGTCATACGGGTCGGCTTGGTCCGCCCGGTCGGGTCCATGGTGTCGGGCCGCCGCATGGATCCCGGGATGAGCCGCGAGTCGAACTCGGGCAGCAGATCGAGCAGTCCACGCCCGACCAGAGCGGTCCCCGGCGTCTCGAAGGCCTCCAGCGCGATCGTGTTGGCGTTGACGACGGTCCCATTGGCGTTGACCAGCACCAACGCGTCGGGCAGCGCGTCCAGTATGGCTGCGAGGCGAGCAGCGCCTCGGGATGGCCTGCTGCTCACGAGACGCTTCCTCCCTGTCACCGCACCTTGCCGACCGCGGGGGCCATCTTGCCAACCGGTCCGCCACGTGTCACGCGAGGGAGTCTACGGGCAGAGGTTGCGCTCGCGACGCCGGATGAGAGGGAGGTCGCACACCGAACACACGGAGATGCCGTGACCGCGCGGACGGTGATGCCGTGACCGTGTGTTTTGCCGAACGGCACGGTCGGCGGCACATATGTACGGGCTGCGCACGGGCGCCGCGAGCCTCTGCCGCGCCACTCGTCGTATGGCTCGTTTCCCTTGTACGTATCGCCCGTTTCTGTTCACGTGCCGTCGCCTCACCGATACCTCACCGGCGTGCGCCGAGCGCGACTACAACCGGGCAGGTCGTGACGGTCGAGGACGGCGCGGCGTCTGGGCGTACCGGGACACCCGGGCCCGGCGAGCCGCCCGTTCGGTGCCCTTGTCGCGCTCGACCATGACGCCCACAGGCCCGGCACGGTGCGGTGCGTGCCGGGGGCGCCGCCGGTGATGGAGACGGCGGGCCGGGAGGTGCGGGAGGACGAGCAGGCCGAGCACCGACGCGGCCCCCCTACTCCTGCCCGTCTGCTTCCACCCTCCGCTAAGCGCGGAGGTCGGGCAGTACGGGCACCAGCGCGTCCCAGCGGGCGATCTCGCAGCCGTTCCCGCGGTCGTAGCGGGCGTCGACGGGGCGCCCCGCCCAGGTCCCGGTGACATGCGCGGTGGCCTGCCCGCCGTACTGCATCGTGCACACGGTGCCGGGCCGGACCGGAGCGAACGGGTCCGTGCCCCAGGTGGTCCGCCGGTCGAGCCGCCCACACGCGTCGCGCACGTCCGGGTGACTGCCGCCCTGAGGATGGCAACGCAGCTCGAACGTCCCGTCCGCCCCGCCGCCCGCCTCCCGCACCGTGACGGTGAGCCGGTCGCCGGGGCCGGAGGCGGGCACGGGCAGCGCGGCAGGAGGCAGGGCCTCGGCGGCGTACGCGCCGGGCGCGAGCGGCGTGATCATGCCGGCGGTGGCCGCGGCGAGCGAGGCGGCGGCGCCGAGGAGCAGCCGGCTCGGGGCGCCCGGGCCGGAGGGCTTCTGCGCGAGGACGGGAGGGCTCTGCAACATGGCCTGACTAACGCCACGTCCGCCTCGCGGTTGCGCCACGGAAGAGGAGCGCCCGAACCGCCTCCGACCCGCCCCGACGTGCCATACGGCTTTGCCCTGCGGCCTCTCCGCCTAGTAGCGTGGGAGGCGATTGGTGACAGCCCACCCGGCTGTGTCATCATCTGCACGCACCACTCGCGCTCGCGCGGGCGGTTGTGCTGGAGGCGTCGCCTAGTCCGGTCTATGGCGCCGCACTGCTAATGCGGTTTGGGTCTTAAAGCCCATCGAGGGTTCAAATCCCTCCGCCTCCGCCATCTGACCAGGGAGCTCGGCCGAAACAGGCTGGGCTCCCTGAGGCGCTTTCAGGGGTGCTTTCATTGCCCGAAGGCGGCCTCTGTGCCGAGGTCGAGGAGCCTTGGCAGGTGGCGCGCGGCACTTCGCGCATGACGCCGCCTGGCCGTCGGGGATGAGGCCGAACCGCTGCGCGTCCTGGTGGGCGGTGAAGCGTCCGGGCCTGATGGTGAGTGACTCCATGGGGCCATGGTGAGGCTGGGGCGAATCCGCTTCTGGCGGTCGGGGTGACAGGCCCGGAGATCACAATTCCGTTTGAGTGACTTGTCCGTGTTTGGGCACTTCGTTGGAGTACGACTATAGAACGGAGCGCAAGCATGATCATCAAGAGACTGCACGACATGGGCCTCCGCAGCGAACACGCCTACACCGCCGCCATAGCGTCCGTCGGCCTGTCCGTCGCGACCTGGGCCACGAGCCTCAAAGTCGAGCCCGGCATCGGCCTCGACCGCGCCGACCGGTGGGGCATCTTCGTCGGCGAATGGGCGCCCACCCTCTTCGGCCTCGGTGTCGCTCTCTCCCACTACGAACAGCAAGAAGGCACCCTGACCGCCAGCGTCCACGAACTCCGGGAGCAGAAGCAGCAGGCAGGGTGACCCACCCGGAGCGCCCGTCTCGGGCGTCGAGCTCCGGTTGAACGTGGGCATCTTCGTGCCCGGGGGGTCATCTTGAGGACCTCGCGGGTCACGCAGGAAAGGGGAGCCCGGAAGCCCGTATGCCGGCCTCCGGACTCCCCTGACGGCGCGCGCTCCCCGGTCCACTCTCGACTGGTCCGCAGTCGTCGAGGATGTCGGCGAGGTGGTCGACCGGCTCGAAGGCGGGCCCCGGAGGGGCGCGGTGCCCCTCGTGCAACGTCACCGCCCGCTCGACGACGCCCCTGTCCTTGGGGTCTTGCCGTTCCCCCTTGCCGACAGGGGGCCACAGGTCGTTTCCCCAGGTCGCAAGGGGTGTGGCAAACGGATTTCACATGGCGACGGCAGTCATGTAATGTTCTTCCTGTCGCCGCGAGCGGGCCAAAATGCCCGGGACCGGCCCAAAACAAAACAAGCACTCGTAGCTTAACGGATAGAGCATCTGACTACGGATCAGAAGGTTGCAGGTTCGAATCCTGCCGAGTGCACAGCCCGTCAGAGGCCCTATGGAGTGATCCACAGGGCCTCTGCTTTATGCCTTGACGGCAGTGTTTGACGGCAACCGGATTCGGGGGCCGATCAGACGGCTACCGGGACACCGGCCGCGCCGTCATCGTCGTCCGGATCGTTGCCGTCACCCCTCAGCGCGTCGCCGACGCGGTCGAAAGCGGAGCGCTGGGAGTCGAGCCGTACGAAGGTGTGGCACAGGATGGCTCGGTAGCCCGATCAGGCGAAGCGCGGGCCACGTTGGTGGCCACCAACGTGAGATCGATCAAGGAATCGCACAACGGGCGAGGGTGTCGCCGCGTGCCCGTCAGGCGTCGAAACGGCCGCGTGCACTCTCGATGTGACCGAGGTGCTGGTGGGTCCAGCCGCATATGGCGTCGACCGCGGTGCGCAGGGCCCGGCCCGGCTCGGTGAGGGTGTACTCGACCCGCGGCGGCACGGTGGGATGCACCTTCCGGTCGACCAGGCCATTGCGCTCCAGCATGCGCAGGTTCTGGGTGAGCATCTTGTGGCTGACGCCCTCGACCTCGTTTCGCAGCTCGCTGAAGCGTAGGGTGCGCTCGCCGAGCGCCTCGATGATCAGGAGCGCCCACTTGTTGGCGACGTCCGAGAAGATCTCCCGCGCCAGGGAGTCTGCGCGCCGCAGGTCAGCGTCCTCGGGCAGGCCCTTGAGCAGTTGCTTGGTCACCATCAGGTTCCTCAGTCACCGAAAAGTGCGTTCTTCCAGGTCAACCGTCACTCTCCTATAGTTTCCGAGTAACTACAAGAGAGCAGACCGGAAGGGTGAGCACCGTGGACACCATTGATGTCTTCAATTACAACGTGCCGGCCGAGAGCGACTTCGGCTACTCACAGGCGATCAGGTCCGGCGAGCTGATCCACGTCTCTGGACAGCTCTCGTTCGATGAGGCAGGCGAGTTCCTCTACGCGGGCGACTTCGCCGCCCAGCTCAAGCAGACCTACGCCAACATGGACAAGGTCCTGGACCACTACGGCGCCACCCGGAACCAGGTCGTCTCGCAGACCCTGTACGTGGTGAACCTGCGGCAGAATGCCGCGGCGACGGCGGAGGGCAACCTGAGGTACTTCGGCGACCACCGCCCGGCCAGCACGGTCTTGGGCATCACTGAACTGACCTTGCCCGGCCAGGTCATCGAAATCAGCTTCGTCATCGACACGAAACTGCCCGCTTGATGTCCCGTCTCATTTGATCTTGCCCACGGCCGACGCTGTGACCAGGGGTGATACAAAGAGGGGTGAGACGGATCTTTGGCGGAGTCTCAGCCCGGATCCACCGGCTGACGTCTGTGGACAACTTCTCCGGGAACAAGGAAGAGCCTTGTGACCTGCGATGATGGGAGTTCTTGAGGCTTCCAGCACGCACGATGACAAGGCTCTTCCGAGATGCAATCTTCCCATGCCGCCGTCCATGTCTGCGCACTCTTCGACGAGCCGAATCTGATCGCGGATGCGGGACTGCTTCCGCTGGTCGCGCTCGCCGAGCGGGTCGGCCTGCCCGGTCTGGCCGCCCAGGTCCGCATCGAGGCTGCCGACAACAGCGGCGGTGCGTATCCGGCGGCCAAGGTGATGTCGCTGCTGGGCGCGATGTGCTCGGGGGCCGACTCCATCGATGATGCCGACCGGCTGCGGCACGGCGCGATGGACCGGGTCTTCGCCGGGATACGCGCCCCGTCCACGCTGGGCACCTTCCTGCGCTCCTTCACCCACGGCCACAACCGGCAACTCCACCGGGTGCACCGGGAGTTCCTGGCCCGCCTCGCGACCCACACCCCGCTGCTTCCCGGCGCCGGGCAGCTGATGTTCATCGATATCGACCCCACCCACCGCCGGGTCTACGGCCGGGCCAAGCAAGGCGCCGAGCACGGGCGCCTGAAGGGGCAGCGCACCCTGCACCCGATCGTGGCCACCCTGTCCACCCCGCTCGCCCGGCCGGTGATCGGTGCGGTCCGCCTGCGCCGCGGCAAGGCGGCCGATGTCCGCGGCGCGAAAAGCTTCGTCGCCCAGGCCCTGGCCATCGCGAAGGACGCGGGCGGAACCGGAATCCGGATGGTGCGGGCGGACAGCAAGTTCTACACCGCCGATGTGGCCGCCGCCTGCCACAGGGCCGGTGCCCACTTCTCCCTGACCACGGGCATGAACCCCTCCGTCGCCGCCGCGATCGGCCGCATCGCCGAGGACGCCTGGGTCCCGATCCGCTACCCCGAGGCGTTCGTGGATCCCGACACCGGCGAGATGGTCTCCGACGCCGAGGTCACCGAGACCGAGTACACCGCGTTCACCGGACGCAAGAAGGCCGAGCAGGTCACCGCCCGTCTGATCGTGCGCCGGGTGCGACGCCTGAACCCGCAAGCAGCCACCGGGCAGGGCGAGCTGTTCGACTCCTGGCGCTACCACCCCGTCTTCACCAATAGCCCCTTCGGCATGCTTCAGGCCGAACTGCACCACCGGCAACACGCCGTCGTGGAACAGGCGATCGCGGACGGGAAGTCCTCCGCGCTCGCCCACCTGCCCTCGGGAAACTTCCAGGCGAACGCCGCCTGGCTGACCCTGTGGGCCATGTCGCACAACCTGCTGCGGGCCGCCGGCGCCCTGGCCTCGGCCTTCCACGCCAAGGCCACCACCTCCACCCTGCGCGCCCACCTGATCCACGTCCCCGCCCGACTCGCCCGCACCGCGAGGACCAAGCTGACCGCCCACCTGCCCGCCAACTGGCCCTGGCAGGGCGCCTACCAGGACTTGTTCGAAGCCGTCCACCACTCGCCATCGACACCCTGACGGCCTCCATCGACACCGCACACTGACGGCCGCACCGGCCACCGGCGACACCACCACCGCCCCAGCCCCGACTCGAAAGACACCTCGGACAGGCCGCGACCCGAGCGCGGCGGGCGCTGCACGCCCTCGAACCCGTGCCCCACACCACCATCAGCCCTCGGCGAGAAATCGGACCTCGGAAACATCAGCCGGTGGATCCGGGCTCAGCTGGTGTTGTCTCCCAGTAGCACTTCCACAGGGTTGTCTCACTTGACGTTGTCGGTCATTCGTCTTCGATCGCCGTGCGTCGGCGGAAGGCGGCCTGGCGGCAGCGCCCGAGCAGTAGCGAGCGTCATGACGTCGATCCGTGCCGGTCGTCCAGGTGACCCCGCAGACTGGGCACTCCCTCTTCTCCATGCGGGAGGCCGCGTCACGCAGCGTGCGTTGGTGCTGCTGTCGCCTCCAGCCGCGTGATCTGCATGCGGTTGAGCAGAACCGCATCCTCGGGTTGGCATCCTTCAATCGGGTGCCGCAGCTGGCGCAATGACCCAGCTCGTCGGATTCGGGAGCGAGGATGGCGTTGAGTCTGCGGGTGAGATCTTCCACGGTGTCCGGGTTGTGTGTCCGGGGCTCGTTCGGCATCGGGAATGGGTGGTTGGGGAGGGTGCGGTAGTAGCGCTCTTCCTCGATCCAGCGGACGAGCGGATCGGTGACGCCGGCGCCTTCGTATCGGTAGCCGGGGGCGGCACGTCCGCGGACCTCGCTGATGAACAGGCGGAAGTCCTGGTCCCGGCCGGTGAAGGGCAGGTTCCGGAGCTTGGGCGAGGCCAGGAGGCCGGTGAGGGCGATGACGTCGGGGTAGCTGCTGGCGATGAGCCGGGGGTCCTCGCGATAAGTGCCGCCCCCGGGAGGAATGAGGAGTTTCAGTCTGCGGTCCCGTTGCTGACGGAACCTCCGGCTGTCCCACCAGCGCCAGCACCATCCGGCGGCCTGGCGCATGGCGAGCTCGACGGTCTGCCAGCCGTGCTCCCGGACGAGGTGGTGGTGGTCGCGTTGTGCCTGGATGATCTCGGGCAGCAGGCGGACGTCGAACTGCGCGTGGTAGGTATCAGTCCAGCGGCCGTGTCGGAGACAGAGCCGGGTGCTTTTGGGGACCCAGTGGCGGGCCTGGGAAAAGACGCCTTTGGCGGCCAGACAGAGCGTGCAGACGGCTTGGACGTGCCAGCCGTCATCCAGCAACTGGCAGGCGGCGGGAAGCCCTCGGGCGAGATCGGAAGTCCGTAGGTCGGGCAGGGCTTTGAGGAGCCGGTCGCGCGGGTGGCCGGACAGGTGGCTGATGGCATCGAGCAATGGCAGCGGAGCGGGGTGGATCCGATGCCGGTCGTTGATGTACTCGTGGAGTTCGAGGTGGGAGATCCGATTCGCCGTCGCGAGCCGGCTGACGTAGGAGTCCCAACTTTCACGGTGGAGCGGGACGAGCGTGTGCGGGAGCTGTCGCAGCCGGGGCAGCGGCAGATGGCGGATCATGCTGCGTCTCCGACCTCGCCGTCCTCAGCGTCGGCCGTGCCGGAGCTGCCGGACTGGGTGTTGTGATCGACAGGGATGGACCCGAGTAGCGGGCGGGTGACGCGTTCGCTTCCATCGGCGATGGCGCTGATCGCCGCCGCGCGGACGAGGTGCGACAGACTGCTGATGCTGCCGCCGGTGCGGGTGTGCAGATACTTCGCCAGCCGGACCAGCGTGCCGGGCTCATGGTGGTGCAGCCGTAGGGAATCCTCCATCAGCGCGATCATCGAGCGCCATTCGGCCTGGTAGGGGAAGTTCCCGGTGTACTTCATCACGCAGCGGGCGGCGATCTGCTTGCCTCGGACCCCGGTGAACAGGCCCTCGCGCTGGACGTTGATGCCGGCGTAGACGAACGTGGCGGGGATGTGCTCTGCGAAATACTTCAGGTGGTCGGACAGGTCTTTGCCGGTGGATGTGGCCATGTTGATGTTGTGGATCTCGTCGACCAACACCAGGTCGCAACGGGCGTCAGTGAGGATTTCGCAGGCCGCGTCGGCGATGTCCATCTCGTTGTGCCGGGCTTTCATGGGCAGGCCCAGGAAGTGCGCGAAGCGGGTGGCGAGCTTGCGGGGGGAGCCGTTGGGAGGGGCGGATACGTAGACGATCGGAATGCGGTCGTGGTCTGGGAAGCGCTGACGCACTCGCAGTTCGTGGGCCCGCCCGAGCTGCTTGAGGGCGGTGGACTTGCCCGTTGCCCAGGGCCCGGAGACGATCAGGCCGCGGCGGGCGCTGATCTCCCGCCGATTGACCAGAGTCAGCAGCCGACCCTGGTGGAGGACGTCGCGAACCGTCGGAGTTTCCACGATGATCAGCTCGGAGTGGTAGTTGACCCGGCCCTCGTCGTACTCGTCCCGGGCCTTGGGATTGAGGTCCTTCCACTCGTCCTCGGTCAGAAGGTCGAAGGCAATCGGGTCTTCGTCGACGAACCGGCGCCAGCCCTCCAGCGTGGTTGTGGGCATCCGCCGGTCCTCGGGCAGACCGAACTCGGGCGTGTTCACCACCATTTCCGTGCCTCCTTGCGTGCGTCGAAGACTTTCAGCGGGACGACCTCGGCGACCGCGTCTTCGTCCTCGGCCTCCCCGCCGTCCTCGGCCCGGGAGGCCGGCGCAGGCGGCGGGGGTTCGGGCCGGGGCCATGCGGGCTGGCTGGTGGCCCGGGTGCGGGCGGCGACCTTCGGGCCGCGGCCCCGACTGCCCCGGCTGCGGGCGGGTTTGGCCGGGGCCGCCTCTTCCTCGGGGCCACTGGCGGCCCGGTCGAGCAGGTCACCGACTGCCTCGGCGATGGCGTCCTCGGTGACCTGCTCGCCCTGTTCACGCAAGTCTCGGGCGGTGTGGCCCCAGGCCAGCTCACCGAAGGGGGTGGCGGTGGTGGAGAGCAGCCGCCAGGGGACAGTGATCCACTTCCCGCAGTCCCGGTGGTTGCGCAGCCAGACGAGCCGGATGTCGTAGGGGTCGTGGCGGACCTCCCAGCGGTTCTTCCGCTGGGTGATCCCGGACTTCTCCCGCCGCAGGTCGTTGAGTTCGTCGCAGTTGTAGATTCGATGATTGATCTTGATGCCGTAGGAGTTGACGGCCTGCCAGCGGGTCGGCAGCAGTTCCAGGTAGTCCTCCGCGGATAGCGCAAGCGGTAGGAATCCAGCCATCTCCACGAGCGCGGCGTACTTCTCGTTCGGGGAGAACGTCCGCCCCGGGGCGAGCGGGTCACGTAGTGAGTCGTGGGCCCTGTTTTGCCACCTGGCACTGATCCATTGCTCCAGCAGTTCCTGGAGCTGGTGCAGGGAGAACAGCGGCTCGTCCTCGACCTTGCGGCCGCGGTATTCCGTCGACCGTCCGGTGTAGCCGGGGAGGAACTGGGCGAAGAGTGAGGCTGCTGAGCCGAGTGTTCTTTCGATGTGGGGCTTGTGCGTCGGGGTGCGGGGTGGGGCGTGGATCACCTCGGTGCCGAACGCATTGCAGGCGGCATGGAAGTTCTTCGACAAGAAGGCCTTGCCGCCGTCGACCACAACCGTTTCCGGGATGATCAGCGGGACCGCAGCAGCGTGCCGTAGCCTCTCGTCCACCGAAAGCAGCCGCTCGTAGGGCAGTACCGAGTGTTCCATCCGCAGGGCCTCCGGCCAGCCCGGCCGCATCGGTGCCGGGGTCACCGACCGGGCCAGCAGCAAAGCGGCGTCCACCGACTTCGTGGTAGGCCGCAGCACGGCGGCAGTGATGGATCGCGTGGCGACGTCGACCATGCCGACCAGTTCGACGCGGTCGACGACGCCGTTCTCCAGTCTCACCAGCACATCGAACGGAGTGGAGTCGATCTCCATCAGCTCGCCCGGTCGGCAGACGGTGACCTGGTCGAAGACTCCTTCGGGCTGGTTGGCCAGTGAGCGGCGGGTGCGGGCTGAGCCGGTCGTGTGACGCCCGGCCTCCAGCCGGTTGAACAGGCGGTAGAAGGTTGCCCGCGAGGGCATCTCGACGGTTGGTTCCTCCAGCTTCTTCACCGCTTGGCCGACGCGTTCGAAGTAGTAGCTGACGGTGCGTGTCGAGCCGTCAGCGGCTTGGTCCATGAGCCGCCGCAGAACTTCCACGACCTGCGGGTCGACTTGGCCGAGGGCCGGGCGGCGCGGGGCCTGGCGTCCGTCGACCATGCCCATCACCCCGCGCTTTTGGTAGCGACGGCGGCGCCAGCGGATAGTGTGCGGGCTGACCGGATGCCCGGTCTCGTGCGCGAGCTCGGCGGCCTTGGCCGCCTCCCGCTCGGCCAGGCTCCTGGTCGACGGGTCGTATTCGGGTCGCGGCGTTGCCCCCGCCGAGGCGTCCGGTGGCAGGCCGGTGAGTACTTCGCTCATATGCCGGTGCCACCACAGAGCCCGTTCTGCTTCGCCTGTCGGCAGCCCGTCCAGCAAGCCGGAAGGGAGCCGGCGGGCTCCGTGCGAGCCGATCACCTCGAAGCCCGGCGAGGTCATCAGCGTCGGCAGATGCATCGCGCTGGACTGTCCGTGTTCGTCAGCCAGTCGCACCAGGACGCCGGAGAGGCCGACCACGGTGTGCACCGTGTTGTCGAACCTCACCCGGTCACCGGGCCTGACCACCAGGGAAGCCCTCACCAGGTCGTCCCCGCCCGGCGGACCATGCTTCGCGCCCCCAACAGGCCGGATTCCAGGTCAACTTCCAGAATCCGGCGCCAGAGCAAATGGTAGAGGACCGGCAGCACGGCCAGGCGGTCACCGACCCGCTCGGCCACGGCCAGCAGGGCCCCCGGCTCGGCAAAGCCTGCCGTCAGCTCCGAGGCGACGGGTTCCCGGTGGTTGCGCGGGTGCCGGTAGCCCGCCAGCCACTTGACGTTCGCCAGCAGCACCGGATTGATCGCCCCCACCCGTCGAAAGGCCCATCCGGCGAGTTCGCAGGCCCGCGCGGTGGCTGCGAACGCCTCCGCGTCGTCCAGCTCGATCCGATCGTCCGGACGGACGTCCACCACCAGGCCGCCGCCGTCATGGAGCCGGGCAAAGAAGTCCGGAACGTGCCCGCGACGGCCTCGTCGGCCGGGCCAGAACAGCCGGAACGGCTGGCCAACCAGAGCCGTGACCTTCGGATCGAAGTCCAGCAGCATCGCGTGGTGCCGTTCCAGGTGCGACTCGCAGGACAGCTGCCCGGCCGTCGTGGCCGCCCAGTAGTCACGGGTCACGGACTTCTGCCCCTGGTAGGACCTGACCGTACGCACCGGCGATAGCCGTTCGAACCTCAGCGTCCAGCAGGCCGACAGCGGCTCGCGGCTGCGTACGCAGTCCTCATCGACGTACCCCACCTCGAACGCAGCCTGCCCCAGCCTCCCCACATCCACCGCCGAGCTACCTGCAAGATTCCGGACCAATCGCATAGATCCGAGCAAAGTCCCAGGCAGGCACAGCCACCAGCGATACGGCTTCAAACCACCCCAGAGGGGGAAGCTCATGTGATGCGGGCAGAGGGGGCGACTCAGCCAGCGCGCCGGTCGTCGACCTCGACGGATAGGTGTCGCCAAGACGTGGCGCACCGTAGAAGCTCACCCCTCGTTAGCGCGCTCGCCGCATGCACAGGCTCGGCCGGGCGGAAATGGACGATCGTCCCAGTCGTGCCGTCGTCAGTGATCGGTGCCAGATCAGTCACGGGAACGCCGTATTCGTACCGCTGAGTCCATGCTCCGCTTCGTCGGCGGTTGGTATGGACGAGCCACTCGCTGAGCGCCGCGACAACGGACATGCCCCGGCGTGGATGATCATCGGGAAGCAACTGTGCGTCGGGATGGTCGAAGAACCGGAGGTCCTTCGACGCCATGATCGGTTTCTTCACGACCTGGCCATGCTCGTCGAGGCGGGTGTCAGTGCCCCGCCCGTCATCAGCTACGGACACTGAACCATCGGGGTGGAGTGTGACAGTACAGCGTCCGCCGTCGTTGGACTCCGCCTCGTCGGCCGCATAGGCGACGACTTCAAGGATGAGGTGCCGAACACCACCAGGAGCGAATGCCGCCGGGTACTGACGGATACTCGCGAGGTGGTTGAAGTCCACCTCGCCCGCCCAGTCGTGCGTCGTGTTGCGCCAGGAGGCCCTTGATGTGTCCATCGGCCAAGTATGCCAACCAGCTTGTGGGCGAGTTCCGCGACGGGACATCGCTCTCATGAGCAAACTCAGCGACAACACAACCTGAGACATACCCATACGACAGACAACATCGCATGAGACCGATGGCGTACCCCGCGGTGGTATTGACAACGTCACCCGAGACCAGCCGGGAATCCAGCAAGGTCACGTGAGACAGCGAGAACATAGCGCGAGACGGGACACTTGAGGTCTCCTCCTCGCACGTCCCACAGCCCTCTGGGAGCCCCGTTCGTGGAACAGTCACAGTGACCGTTCCACGAACGCTGCCGTAACCCTCGTCGGCGCCATGTTCCTCGATCAGCCGGTGGAAGATCCGGGTGACCGTGTGCCGCTGCTTGCACGGCGCGTCCAGGCCCGCCCGCAGGATCCCGTCGATCACCGCCTTGTACGGATCCAGCGCCGACGGCAGCGACGGCAGCGGCTTGCGTGGCTCCGGCCAGGCCGAGTCCAGGGCCTTTCACCGGGAACACCCCGATGCTGTTCTGGCAAGCCCCCCACTGCCTTCAAATGCCGTGACCTGGCTCCCACAGGACTACTGCGCGCATCCATCAACCTCGGCAACCCGGTCCTTGCACAGGGAACCCCAGACACGCCGTCCGGGATAACCGTCGAGCTGGCCCGCGAAGTCGCCGCACGCCTGAACCTGCCGGTCGAGTTCCTCTGCTTGATGCGGCCCGTAAGTCCTACGCCGCGATGACCGGGGGCCGGGCCGACCTGTGCTTCCTTGCTGTAGATCCGGTGCGTGAGGAAGAGGTCGCGTTCAGTAAGCCGTACGTGCACATCGAGGGGGTCTATGCAGCGCCACTGAACTCGGCGTTCAACTCCTCCGAGGACGTCGACCGGGACGGGGTTCGCATTGGCGTCAAGAAGGGCTCTGCGTACGACCGCGCACGTCGCGCAGCAGCCCGAACTGCATCTTCTCGAACCTGCGTTCATGACTATCAGGCAGGCCATAGGCACAGCGAACGACCGACGTCCGGAGACCACACGGTTCCTCAGCGAGACCGTGACCGAGCTCGTCACGTCCGGATTCGTCGCTGAGGCCCTACGCCGCTCCGGCCAGGACCCGGCCCTGGCTGCCCCGGTCACGACCTGATGCCCGGCCGACCCTTGCGGGACGCGCCCTGACGGCAACATACGACGGCACGACGGCGAACGGAGATCGGTGATCACGAGCCTCAGCGATCAGTCCGGGGCCCTCGGCGGTGGCCGCGGGGGGCGGTCCGTGGCGGGCGGAGCGGTCACGGAGTGATACCAGGCTGGGAGCGCGGGGAACCGGTGGATGCGGGTAGGCGCATACTGGACGCAATGACAAAGCCAAGTGCACCGAAGCGCTATTTGCCCACCAGCCCCTTCAAGGTCCCGGTCGCTCCGCCCCCCAAGCAGTTCGCCGTGGGCGACCAGGTCACGCACGACATGTACGGCCTCGGCCGGGTGATCGGCATCGAGGACGGGATCGCCGCGCTCGTCGATTTCGGTTCGGCGCGGGAGCGGATCCTGAGCCCGTACGCGAAGATGAGCAAGCTGTAGGACCGCTGTGCCCGGTCATGGCACGCCAGGTGCCATGACGGCCCTGTACCCGAATGGGAGACCTCTCATCGAACTGACTTCGCTGTTCTCCGCTCCGGAAGGAGCGCCCCGCCATGCCGTCGCGGCGCCGCCGCCTCCGGCGATGCAGCCCTTCCAGGCCCCGGACTTCGGGGAGGACGAGACCTTCCTGAGCGAGGATGCGCAGGCATCCGACTCGGGCAGGGGAGCGGCATAACGCAGGGTGAGCCGGCCCTGACCAGTGGCAGTCCAGCCGCCTGATCACGGAGACGAACGGATCCACCCGGAGAGGGTGCCGCGTTTGCGCTGGTCAATGGCGTTGTCAGTGGTGCCCGCTAGTGTCGTGATCGATGGCACGCGTGTGGAGATGTTCGGGGCTGTGGTGGAGTGACGATGGACCGCTGTTGGGTTGGGAGGGTGGGCACAGCAGTGCTTTGCCTCGGGGGCGGGTGGTCGCCTTCGGGGTGGTGAGCGAGGGGCGGCGGACCTGCGTCGGGGCGCGGGGGAACGCGTGCCCGGTGCGGGTCGGGGTGTCGGGGCGGAGTACCGGGGCCCGGTGTGAGGAGTGCGCGCGACTTGATCGGGCGCATTCCGTGGCCGCCGATACGATCGCCGATGATCCGCGGCCGTATCACGTGTACCTGGCTTGGTTCGGGCCCGGGATGGTCAAGGTGGGGATCACGGCCGTCGAGCGGGGGACGGCTCGGTTGCTGGAGCAGGGGGCCGTCTGTTTCGCCTGGCTCGGGCGGGGGCCGCTGATGGCTGCGCGGCGGGCCGAGGAGGTCTTGCGAGCCGCGCTCAAGGTGCCGGACCGGATTCCCTATGCCGAGAAGAGGGTGGTCCGGGCCGATCTGCCCGAGCTTGAGGTGCGGGCCGGGGAGTTGGCGGGGCTGCACGCGCGGGCTCACAGGCTCCACGGGTGGCCCGAGTCGTTGGAGCCTGTGGCGTTTCAGGCCGTCGATCACTTCGGGGTGTTCGGGCTGGAGGGGTTGCCGGCCGTCGACGGTGTGGTGAGTGAGCTGGTCGCGGGTGGGGTCGTGGGAGGCGAGGTGCTTGCCGTCGCCGGGCCCGATCTGCATATGGCCACCACGCGGGGAGTCGTCGTTCTTGATGCGCGGCTCATGACCGGGTGGGAGTTGACCGCTCCGGTCGGCGGGGGCGCGGGTGGCGTACTCACCGTTCCTGTACGGGAGTTGAGGGGCAGAGGCACGGGTGGGGGCGGGGGTGTGCAGGACGGGTTGTTCTGATGGGCTTTCAGGTGGGCGTGCAGGTGACGAGTCGTGTGGTGGACGGTGGCCGAGGCCCGGTCCGACGGTGGTGCCATGAGTGATCAGTGGACAGAGCCTGTCGTCGCGCCCGTCCCCGCGCATGAACCTCCCTACTACGTCGTCGTCTTCACCTCCACGCGGACCGGGGACCAGAGCGGGTACGGGGAGACCGCCGAGCGGATGGAGGAGCTGGTGAAGGGGGTGCCGGGGTTCCTCGGGATGGATCACGCCCGTACACCCGGTGGCCTGGCCATCACCGTCGGGTACTTCCGGGACGCCGACGCCATCGAGGAGTGGCGGGCCGACGTCGAGCACCGGGCGGCGCAGGAGCGGGGGCGGAGTGAGTGGTACGAGAGGTACTCCGTGCGCATCGCCAAGGTCGAGCGGAGTCACAGCTTCGCGGGAGGGGGCCACGAAGCATGACGGCGCTTGCGTAAAAGGTGGGTCAGGGGTAGGGGCCGCCGTGCGACCGGCCGGAAAGGTGCTGGTCGGCGGGGGTGCTGTCCCGGACGTCGAGGGCTTCCCAGCGGTTGCCTGAGAGGCACCTGTGCGGTTCTCAGGAAAATCACAGTTTCCGGAAAGGGCGTTCTCAGGGGGCCCCGACAGGGTGTCCGGCATGACCACGATCTCGCCCCAGGGGCGCAACGAACTGCTGAGGCCGGACGGGAGCCCCGTCCGCGTGCTGGTGGTGGACGACGAGCTGTCGATCACCGAGTTGCTGTCCATGGCCCTGCGCTATGAGGGATGGCAGATCCGGAGCGCGGGGGACGGCACCGGTGCCGTCCAGACCGCGCGGGACTTCCGGCCCGACGCCGTCGTGCTCGACATGATGCTGCCCGACATGGACGGGCTGACCGTCCTAGGGCGGCTGCGGCGCGAGCTGCCCGACGTGCCCGTCCTCTTCCTGACCGCGAAGGACGCCGTCGAGGACCGGATCGCCGGGCTCACCGCCGGCGGCGACGACTACGTCACCAAGCCGTTCAGCCTCGAAGAGGTCGTTGCCCGGCTGCGCGGGCTCATCCGGCGGACCGGTGCCGCCGACCGCCGTTCCGAGTCGGTGCTCGTCGTCGGTGACCTCATGCTGGACGAGGACAGCCACGAGGTGTCGCGCGGCGGGGAGAACATCCACCTCACCGCCACCGAGTTCGAGCTGCTGCGGTTCCTCATGCGCAACCCGCGGCGCGTGCTCAGCAAGGCGCAGATACTCGACCGGGTGTGGTCGTACGACTTCGGCGGTCAGGCCAACGTGGTCGAGCTCTACATCTCGTATCTGCGGCGGAAGATCGACGCCGGGCGTGAGCCGATGATCCACACTCGGCGTGGCGCCGGTTACCTGCTCAAGCCCGCCGTGTCATGAGGGGGCGGCGACGGACGCGTACGCAGAGGCAGCCGAAGCCGGGGCGAGGACGACGGCCGCGCACGCTGCGTACACGGCTCGTCGTCTCCGCGACGGCGTTGATCGCGGTGGTGTGCGCGGTCATCGGAACGGTCACCACGGTTGCGCTGCGCTCGCATCTGTACGAGGAGCTCGACAAGTCGGTCAGCGAAGTGCTGGGGCGGGCCGCGGGCAAGGGGCCCGAAGGCGCGCCTCCCGACGCCACACAGCCCCGACCCCAGGGGCAGCAGGGTGCGGGCGATCCCAACAGGGGGCTGAGCGGGCCGCCGGATCTTGAGGAGTTCGTCACCAAGGGCCCGCAGCAGATGATCGGCACCATCGCGGCGAAGGTCGAGGGCGGGGTCGCCGTCGAGGGCATGTACAGCAAGCCCTCGACGTCCGACAACGGCGTCACGGATGCCACGGCTGATTCGCTGAGCGAGACACAGCTCGACGAGCTGAGCGACGTCCCCAAGGACAATGAGGCGCACACCGTGACCATCACGGGGCTCGGCGACTACCGCGTGGAGTACCGAAGCGGTGACAACGGCGACTACTACGTCGCCCTGCCGACCACCGAGGTCACCGACACCCTCAACACCCTCATCGTCGTCGAACTCAGCGTCACCGGCGCCGGTCTCGTGGCCGCGTGTGTCGCCGGCTCCGTACTCGTCGGTGTGGCCCTGCGCCCCCTGCGCAAGGTGGCCGCCACCGCGACCCGGGTCTCCGAACTGCCGCTGCACACCGGTGAGGTCACCCTCAACGAGCGTGTCCCGGCCTCCGAGACCGACCACCGCACCGAAGTCGGCCAGGTCGGCGCCGCGCTCAACAGAATGCTCGACCACATCCACAGCGCCCTGCACTCGCGGCAGGAGAGCGAGACGCGCGTACGGCAGTTCGTCGCGGACGCCGGTCATGAGCTGCGGACACCGCTCGCGTCGATCCGTGGCTACGCCGAGCTGACCCGGCGGGGCAGAGAGGAGATCGGGCCCGACACCCGGCACGCGCTGGGGCGGATCGAGTCCGAGTCCGGGCGTATGACCGTGCTCGTCGAGGATCTGCTGCTGCTCGCGCGGCTCGACGCCGGGCGGCCTCTGCAGTTCGAGCAGACCGACCTCGTTCCCCTCGTCGTGGACACCGTCAGCGACGCGCGGGTCGCCGGGCGGAGTCACCGCTGGCGGCTCGACCTGCCGGATGCCCCCGCGCCCGTGTCGGCCGACGCGGCGCGGCTCCAGCAGGTGCTCGTCAATCTGCTGGCGAACGCTCGGACGCACACCCCGCCGGGTACGACCGTCACCGCGCGCGTGCAGCGGCGTGGGCCGTGGATGTGCGTCGACGTCGAGGACGACGGGCAGGGCATTGCCGAGGACCTGTTGCCGCATGTGTTCGAGCGGTTCGCGCGAGGGGACTCCTCACGCTCCCGGGCGTCCGGGTCGACCGGGCTCGGGCTCGCCATCGTGCAGGCCGTGGCGGACGGTCACGGCGGTGCCGTGACCGTCGACAGCGTGCCCGGCAGGACCGTGTTCACGGTGCATCTGCCGGTCCTCGGGCGGGACGTGCCGCCGCTGGACGACGCGGCGAACCGGCAGCCCGACGACGTGCGGTACGACGGCGAGTCCGAGGTCACCGACGCGACAGACCGGCAACCGGACTCACAGGCACACCACAGTGTGAGCACACGGGCGTGACAGAGCGGCTCGCGAATGTGGTTGCCATGCGAACCGACTCTTCTCCCGGCACTCTGCCGGCGCGGGAGCACCTCCCGGCCGGAGACGCCGGTACGCCTGTCCTGGACGTAGTGATCCCCGTCTACAACGAGGAGAAGGACCTCCGGCCGTGCGTCCTACGACCTGACGCAGCCGGCGAGCGACAGCTGACGGTCGGCCGGCGAGTGACGGCTGACGGTCGGCCGAGGAGCGGGGCGGTGGCCCGGGGTGAGGTTGAACTCCGGGCCACCGCCCTTGCCGTACGCCACCGCATGTCGTTGTACGCCGTACAGGAACTGTTCTACGGTGTACAGCGTGTCGACCTCCGCTGCCCCCACTGCCCCCGCCACCTCCGCCGACCTCACCGCCCAGGGCCACCCCCGACGCTGGCTGATCCTCGGCGTCATCTGTCTCGCGCAGCTCACCGTGCTGCTGGACAACACCGTGCTGAACGTGGCGATCCCCTCCCTCACCGAGGAGTTGGGGGCGGCCACCTCGGACATCCAGTGGATGATCAACGCGTACTCGCTGGTGCAGTCGGGTCTGCTGCTCACCGCCGGCAGCGCGGCCGACCGCTACGGTCGCAAGAAGATGCTGATCGCGGGCCTGGTGCTGTTCGGCATCGGCTCGCTGGCGGCCGGACTCGCCCAGTCCACCGGCCAGTTGATCGCCGCGCGGGCGGGGATGGGTGTCGGGGGCGCGCTGCTGCTCACCACGACCCTCGCGGTCGCCATGCAGATCTTCCCGCCCGCGGAGCGGCCGAGGGCGATCGGCATCTGGAGCGCGGTCAACGCCCTCGGCTTCGCGGCCGGCCCTCTCATCGGCGGCTTCATGCTGGGCCACTTCTGGTGGGGCGCGATCTTCCTGATCAACCTGCCGGTCGCCGCGCTGGGGCTGGTGGCCGTGATCGCCCTGGTCCCCGAGTCGAAGAACCCGCGGGGAGACCGGCCCGACCTGCCGGGCGCGCTCCTGTCGACCACCGGCATGACCGCCCTCGTCTACGCGATCATCTCCGGCCCCGAGCACGGATGGACCTCCGGCCGGGTGACGGGCACGGCCGCCGTCGCCGTCGTCGTTCTCGCGGCGTTCGCGTACTGGGAGAGCCGTATCCCGAACCCGATGCTCGACCTGTACTTCTTCCGCGACCGGCGGTTCACCGGTGCCGTCGCGGGCGCGGTCCTCATCACCTTCGGCATGGGTGGCGCGCTGTTCCTGCTCACCCAGCATCTGCAGTTCGTGCTCGGATACGACGCGCTGGAGGCGGGGCTGCGGATCGCGCCCCTCGCCCTGGTCGTCGTCGTGCTCAACTTCTCCGGACTGTCGGCGAAGTGGACGGCCAAGCTCGGGATGCCGGTGTCGATCGCGCTGGGCATGCTGCTGATGTCCGGCGGCCTGGTCTCGATCGCGACGATGGCCTCCGGCGGTTACACCGGCACCCTGCTCGGGCTGGTGCTCATCGGCGTGGGCTGCGCGATCGCCAACCCGGCGATGGCACACGCGATCATGAGCGCGATTCCGCCGGCCAAGGCGGGGGTCGGGGCCGGGATCAACGGAACGCTCGCGGAGTTCGGGACCGGGCTGGGGGTGGCGGTGCTGGGCGCGGTGCTCACCTCCCGGTTCGCCGCGCTGATTCCGGTGGCCGCCGCGTCGTTGCCCGCGGCGCTGGCGGTGGCGGACACGGGGGCGGAGAAGGCGGAGGTGATGGCGGCGTTCTCCTCCGGGTTGGAGACGAGTCTGCTGGTGGGGGCCCTGGCCGTGTTGCTCGGGGGGTTGGTGGCGGCGGGGCTGCTGCACAGGGCGGAGAAGGGTGGTGGGGAGTTGGTGGTCGCCTCATAGCGCGCGGGGTTCCGGTGTCGGGCGGATGAGTGGTGTTCGTGCCTGGTCGCGCGGTTCCCCGTGCCCCTGAAAGCGCGCCGTGCGCGCCCGAAGACGGCGTGCGCGGCGCGCCTTCCGCGCTCCGGCACACCTAGCATCGTCACCGGTGGAGAACGCGGAAGCCACGTCAACGTAGAAGCCACGTCTCGGAAGGTGCTTCATGGTGAGGGCTGTCGGTCGAGCCGAAGGTCCCGCTCGGGCCAGTGTCTGGCTGGAAGGGAAAGGGCGGGCACGGCGGGGAGGGCAGCCGTCCGGGCTGGACCGGGAGCGGATCACAGCGGCGGCCGTACGGCTGCTGGACGCGGAGGGGCTGGCCAGGTTCTCGATGCGCCGGCTGGCGGCCGAGCTGGACGTGACGGCGATGTCGGTCTACTGGTACGTGGACACCAAGGACGACCTGCTGGAACTGGCGCTCGACCAGGCGTTCGACGAGGTGCGGCTGCCCCCGGCGGACAGTGACGAGGACTGGCGGGCCCAACTGCGCACGCTGGCCGGGGAGTACCGGGCGGTGCTGGTCCGCCACCCCTGGGTGTCGCCCCTCGCCGGCACCTTCCTCAACATCGGCCCGCACTCGCTGGACTTCTCCCTCGCAGTGCAGCGCGTGATCCGTCGCACCGGACTGCCCGCGCACGGCCAGGCCGGCGCCATCTCGGCGGTCCTCCAGTTCGTGTACGGCTTCGGCACCATCGAGGGCCACTTCGTCCAGCGCTGCGCCGCCGCCGGGATGACACAGGAGGACTACTTCCGCCACGCCATGAGCGCGGTGTCCGACACCCTCGAACCCCACGAGGTCATCCGGCAGTCCGCGGACCTCATGGAGGCCCGCGGCGGCGACACCGTCGAGGAGATGCGCGAACGCGACTTCGCCTACGCCCTGGAGACCCTGATCGCCGGCATCGAGGTGATGGCGGAACGGGGCCGATGACGACCCCACTGGCTCCCGCTCCTCCTCGCGCACCAGCCGCGCGGGTTCCCCGCGCGGTGACCACCGGGCCCCACTTCACCGGTGTACCCGGAGGATGGGCTTGTCGGTGGGTCAGTCGTTCTGTGCCAGGTGTGGGGGGAAGCCACCGGTGGCGACCGGGCCCCACTTCACCGGTGTGATCCGGATGATGGTCTTGCCCTGCCTGAGCATCGCCGCCCGGTACTCGTCCCAGTCCGGGTGCTCGCCGGAGATGTTGCGGAAGTACTCCACCAGCGGTTCGACCGACTCCGGCGAGTCGATGACCTGCGCCGTTCCGTCGATCTGCACCCAGGGACCGTCCCAGTCGTCGCTCAGCACGACGACGCTCACCCGCTCGTCACGCCTGGCGTTCCGTGTCTTGGCCCGTTCGGGATACGTGGAGACGACGATCCGCCCGGAGTCGTCGACCCCGCAGGTCAGCGGTGACGCCTGGGGGCCGCCGTCGGCCCGCCGGGTGAGCAGCAGCGCCCGGTGCCGGGGTCGGACGAAGTCGAGCAGCTCTTCGAGGGAGACCGTGGTGTTGGTCGCGATGTTCCGTGCCATGCGCCGAGCCTAGGTGTGATCCGACTCGCGAGCCTGACCCTGTCGTGCGTACCCACGCCGCTACGCCTGGGGCAGCGTCCCGCCCTCGACGGCCTGGATGTCCAGCTTGCCCCCAGCGTCGTACCGATCGCCGCGATGCCCGCCTGCGGCACCTGGTTGTCGTGCATCGCGAAGTCATCGCGGCGGAGTTCGGCGGTGGCCCGGAGAACGGCTCGCGTGCCGCCCCACGGGTCCGCGCCGGTGCCGGGGTACGCCAGGTCGAGGTCGACCGGCCGCAGGGCCCCGTGCGTGCCCAGCTCACCGTGGATCGTCCAGCGGTCGGGGCCGGCGGGCGTGAGGCCCGTAGAGACGTACGTGATCTCCGGGTGCCGCTCGACGTCCAGGACGTCCGGGGACCACAGATGCTGGTCGCGTGTCGCGTTCCCCATGTCGATCGAGGCGGCCCGGATCACCGCCGCCACACGGGACCTGGTCCCCTCGTCCGGGACCGGCGTCGCCTCGGCCACGCCCTGAGTCGTAGCCGCGCCGGAGCCTCGGTCACGGTGGCCGGAGCCGGCACGTCCGCCTCCCCGTCGGTCAGCGGCGCCTCGGCTTCCGCCGCCTGGGCGAGCGCCCCGGTGGTCCGGAGCGGAACTTCCCTGATGAAGACGGAGCAGACGAGCGCGAGGACGGCGAAGGGGGCGGCGTAGAGGAAGACGTCTGCGATGCCGTGGCCGTAGGCGCTCTCGATGACCGTGCGGACCGGCGCGGGCAGCGCGTCCAGGTCGGGGATCTCGCCGTGGCCCGTGGCGGAGCCGGACACGCCGAGCCCCGCGAGGCCCGCCTCCGCGTAGTGCGTGATCCGGTGGCTCAGGACCGCGCCCAGCGCGGAGACGCCGATCGCGCCGCCGAGGGAGCGGAAGAAGGTGACGACCGAGCTGGCTGCGCCCAGGTCGCCGGGGGCCACCTGGTTCTGCGTGCACAGCACCAGGTTCTGCATCATCATGCCGACGCCGAGGCCGAGCAGCGCCATGAAGACGGCCACGTGCCAGTACTCGGTGTCGTACCGGATCGTGCCCAGCAGACCGAGGCCCGCCGTCACCAGCACCGCGCCGGCGAGCAGCCATGCCTTCCAACGGCCGGTACGGGTGATGACCTGTCCGGAGACGGTCGACGAGACGAACAGGCCGGCGATCATCGGAATGGTCAGGACACCGGACATGGTCGGCGACTTGTCGCGGGCCAGCTGGAAGTACTGGCTGAAGAAGATCGTGCCCGCGAACATCGCGACACCGACGAAGAGCGAGGCCAGCGAGGCCAGCGCGATCGTCCGGTTGCGGAACAGCCGCAGCGGGATGATCGGCTCGCTTGCCCGCGTCTCGACCAGCAGGAAGACCGCGAGCAGCGCGAGCGTGCCGCCGACCATCGTGTACGTCTGCCAGGACACCCAGTCGTACTTGTCACCGGCGAAGGTCACCCAGACCAGCAGCAGACAGACCGCGGCGGTGACGAGGAACGCACCCGCCCAGTCGACCTTGGCCTTGCGCCGGACGACCGGCAGGTGCAGGGTCCGCTGGAGCACGATGAGGGCGATGACCGCGAAGGGCACGCCGACGTAGAAGCACCAGCGCCAGCCGAGCCAGTCGGTGTCGGTGATGACACCGCCGACCAGCGGGCCGCCGACCATGGCGGTGGCGAAGGTGGCGCCGAGGTAGCCGTTGTACCGGCCGCGTTCGCGCGGGGAGATCATCGCCGCGAGGATGATCTGGGCCAGCGAGGAGAGCCCTCCCATGCCGATGCCCTGGACCGCGCGGAACGCGATGAGCGTCCCGGCGTTCTGGGACAGGCCGGCCGCGGCCGACCCGAGCACGAAGATCACGAGTGCCAGCTGGATCAGCAGCTTCTTGGAGAACAGGTCGGCGAGCTTGCCCCACAGCGGGGTGGACGCGGTCATCGCGAGCAGCGACGCGGTCACCACCCAGGTGTACGCGCTCTGGCCGCCGCCCAGGTCCTTGATGATGTCGGGCAGTGCGTTCGACACGATCGTCGACGACAGGATCGCCACGAACATCCCGAGCAGCAGCCCGGTCAGCGCTTTCATGATCTGCCGGTGCGGCATCGGGGCGTGGGCGCCACCGCTGTGGGCGGCACCTTCGGCGGTGCCTCCTCCGTGCTTGGCGTGAGCCCGCACACCGGCTGGTGTGGTCGTTGCCATGGGCTTCCTTTTCCTGTGTGGTCTTCGCGGTGTACGGGTTGTGGTGGCCTCTACGCGGGCGTACGGGTCGGCGCGGCGGAGCCGAAGCTCTCGCGCAGCCGGCCCAGGAGCCGGGTGAGCTGTCCGACCTCGTCGTCGGACCAGTCGCTCAGCCGGTCGGACATCAACCGGCTGCTGCGCCGGTCCAGCTCGGCGACCACGGCCCGGCCCTGGTGGGTCAGGCGCAGGATGCGCGAGCGTTTGTCCGCCGGGTCGGGGAGGCGTTCGATCCAGCCCCGCTCGGCGACATGGGCGACATGACGGCTGGTCACCGAGATGTCCACCGAGAGCAGTTCGGCGAGCCGGCTCATCCGCATCTCACCGTGCCGGCCGAGCAGCGCCAGGACACCCGCCGATCCGCCGGGGCAGTCGTACGGCAGCATCCGGGCCATCTCCCTCTTGACGACCCCGATGGCGCTGAGCTGACGGGCCAGCTCCTCGTAGTGCGCTTGCCCGGCCATGAAGCTCTCCCGCTTTCGTTGCTTGGGGCAACCATAGAATTTGATGGTTGCTGCAGGCAAATGAAATAGGGGTCAGCGCGGACCAAGTCTTGGCAAAGGAGGACGGTCGCGCCGGGCGCGGGCCCAGTGCCCGGCTTGGGTGCCCGATCCCTTATTCGCTAAGGTCTCGGGCCATGGCTGACAACCAGGGCCCTCAGGGCACCCACGACCCCGCGGGCAACACCCAGATGTTCCGCGCCTTCGTCGACGAGACCCCTCCGGGGGGCCGACAGGCCGCGGCGGCGCCTTCGGGACCGCGTGTCGGTGTGATCGTCGGTGTGGTCGCCGCGCTGGCCGTGGTGGCGGCTGTCGTGTGGCTCGCGCTGGTGTGAGTACCCGCTTCTGATCCCCGGTCTTGAGTAGCCGTGGGTTCTACGTCGGCGTGATGTCCGGGAGCGCCGGGCGGGCCGGGGAGGGGAACTGTCGGGGCTTGTGGTGAACGGCTGGGGCCCCGGGGCACGGCCTGACGCCTGTTCTGTTCCTCAGCGTGTCGTGCCAGGCGGTGGCGTACGGACCGGCGGTCGCGCAAGCGCCTGGCGGCCGTTCAGGGCGAGGTCGGCGAAGCCGAGTGTCCCGTCACGGTGGCCCCTGAGCGGACGGTGCGGACTGACCCGGCCCTGTGTGAATTCCTCACCTGCGAGCACCGAGCGCGCTTCGCCCGGCTGCGCGTGTGGTCGTGGCTGGTCCGCGGTTCCCCGCAGGTCTGAAGGCAATGGGGCACCCTGTGCTCGCAGGGGCGCGGGGAACCGCGCGAGCACCCCGTACAACCCGCGCTCGTCCACCCCCTGTACGTACGTCCACGCACGACTTCCGCCGGGCTGC
Source organism: Streptomyces sp. TG1A-60 (assembly GCF_037201975.1). Lineage (NCBI taxonomy): Bacteria > Bacillati > Actinomycetota > Actinomycetes > Kitasatosporales > Streptomycetaceae > Streptomyces > Streptomyces sp. TG1A-60. The sequence goes on from NZ_CP147520.1 coordinate 4,232,333, forward strand.
CCGCAAGAGGGCACCCCGGCGGAAGTCATGTCAACGCGTCTGGCGGGGCTCAGTCGGAGATGAGACCCTCGCGCAGCTGGGCCAGCGTGCGGGTGAGGAGGCGGGAGACGTGCATCTGGGAGATGCCGACCTCCTCGCCGATCTGGGACTGCGTCATGTTCGCGAAGAAGCGGAGCATGATGATCCGGCGCTCGCGGGGCGGCAGCTTGGCCAGCAGCGGCTTGAGGGACTCGCGGTACTCCACGCCCTCCAGCGCCGTGTCCTCGTAGCCGAGGCGGTCCGCGAGGGAGCCCTCGCCGCCGTCGTCCTCGGGGGCCGGGGAGTCCAGTGACGACGCCGTGTACGCGTTGCCGACGGCCAGGCCGTCGACGACGTCCTCCTCGGACACGCCCAGTACGGCGGCGAGTTCGGTGACCGTCGGGGAGCGGTCGAGCTTCTGGGAGAGCTCGTCGCTGGCCTTGGTGAGGGCCAGGCGCAGCTCCTGGAGGCGGCGCGGGACCCGGACCGACCACGAGGTGTCGCGGAAGAACCGCTTGATCTCGCCCACGACCGTCGGCATCGCGAACGTCGGGAACTCCACGCCCCGTTCACAGTCGAAGCGGTCGATCGCCTTGATCAGGCCGATCGTTCCGACCTGGACGATGTCCTCCATCGGTTCGTTGCGCGACCGGAAGCGGGCGGCGGCGTACCGCACCAGCGGGAGGTTGAGCTCGATCAGGGTGTCCCGGACGTAGGCGCGCTCGGGGCTGTTCTCGTCGAGTGCGGCCAGCCGCAGGAACAGGGAGCGGGACAGGGTGCGGGTGTCGATGTTCGCCGAGGCCGACAAGGCCGGGAAGTCAGTCGCCGGCGGAACCTGGGGACCGGGAAGGTCCTCAAGTGCCTGAAGGTCCTGAGGGGCCTGGATAGCGTCGGGCGCGGTCTCGCTCTTCGCGAGTGTGAGCACCTTCGAGCTGCCCTGGTCTGCGGACATGCCACCCCCTTTGGGTCGCGGACGGTCGCGGCGGACGCTCCGTCGTAGGGAACGCAGCCTCCACCTGAATACCGGCGGCGAGGCCACGGCAAACGCGCTGGGGGAAGAATGTCACACGTCGGCAACACGATGTAGTGACATGTCGACATGGAGAGGGTGAATAAATCCTGGAAGCAGACGTTCTGACTCGGTTTCATATTGAATCTGTCGGTAAGGGCACTGATAGTCGATTCGCTCTCGCCGGTGATATCTCGACAGCGCATTCGGTTACGCCCATGGCCTGGGCGCGTGTCCTGCTGGCCGATTCTGTGCGCCCCGTCTGCCTTCGTGCGCCCCGTGTGCCCCACGGTCCATCCGCGATGGCACGGCGGCTTCCGGTTACCGGCGGTCACGCCTCTCGGGCGGCGATCGGGGATCTCCTGGCGGCGGGGCGGACGGCCAGGACCGGATCGGAGTGGTGGGCGGGACAGGCCCTACGGCTCGATCCGGTTCGCCGAGCGCAGGCGGGCGAAGCTGCGGGCGAGGAGCCGGGAGACATGCATCTGGGAGACGCCGAGTTCGGCGCTGATCTGCGACTGGGTGAGATTGCTGTAGTAGCGCAGGAGCAGGATCCGCTGTTCGCGTTCGGGGAGCTGGACGAGGAGATGCCGTACGAGGTCGCGGTGTTCGACACCGTCGAGCTCGGGGTCCTCGTAGCCGAGCCGGTCGAGGAGCCCCGGCAGCCCGTCGCCCTCCTGGGCGGCCTCCAGTGAGGTCGCGTGGTACGACCGTCCCGCCTCGATGCAGGACAGGACCTCCTCCTCGGTGATGCGCAGCCGCTCGGCGATCTCGGCGGTGGAGGGGGTGCGCCCGAAGGCGGTGGTGAGGTCCTCGGTCGCGCTGTTCACCTGGACCCACAGTTCGTGCAGCCGGCGCGGGACGTGGACCGTGCGGACGTTGTCGCGGAAGTAGCGCTTGATCTCGCCGACGACGGTCGGCATGGCGAAGGTCGGGAACTGCACGCCCCGGTCCGGATCGAACCGGTCGATGGCGTTGATCAGCCCGATGGTCCCGACCTGGACCACGTCTTCCATGGGCTCGTTGCGGGAGCGGAAGCGGGCGGCTGCGTAGCGCACGAGCGGGAGGTTCGCCTCGATGAGCGCCCCGCGCACGCGGTTGTGTTCCGGGGTGCCCGGCACCAGGTGCTTCAGCTCACCGAAGAGCACCTGAGTGAGGGCCCGGGTGTCGGCGCCGCGGCGCTTCTCCGGGACGGGGGCGGTGACCTGGGCCGTGACCTGGGTCGACGTGAGGTCGGGAGCCGGGGCTTCTTCCTGGGGAGGCGCAGTACTGGCCGACACGGTCAACGCCACCTCTTCATCCATCAACTCAACCGTCAAAAGCGGTCATAGCATCACAAGACATGTGCACTGTGATCAAGCACCGCATAGCGCCGTGTTGAGCGAGAGTTGACGGTGCGAGGGGCAATCGGGTGTAGATCGGGTGTAAAAGGCACGCACTGTTCGCGTGCGGGGCGGGAGGCGCGACATATTCGAGTGCGGGGCGGGGGTGCGACGTAGGAGGCGGCCCGGGGCCGCGCTGGATGTGGTCGACCTGGAAACTCGTGGTCGTCCTTCGAATGCGGAGTCGTCCTCCGAAACGGGGGTCGTCCTCCGAACCGGGAGTCGTCCTCCGAACCGGGAGTCGGCTTCAGAACTCGTAGTCGGCGATCACCCACGTGGCGAACTCGCGCCACAGGGCGACGCCCGCCTGGTGCTCGGGGTGCTCGACGTACGCCCGCAGCGCGTCCGCGTCGTCGAAGGCGGAGTTGATCGCGAAGTCGTACGCGACGGGGCGGTCGCTGAGGTTCCAGCCCAGCTCCCAGGAGCGGATCTCCTCGATCTTGCCGTCGAGCGCGCGGAAGGCCTCCACGCCCCGCACGACGCGCGGGTCGTCGCGCTCGACGCCCTCGCTGAGCTTGAAGAGGACCAGGTGGCGGATCATGGGCGCTCCGGGGAGGTCGTACGGTGTGGTGGTGCTCGGCGCTGCCGCTACTCGCCGCCGTTGGCCATCCAGGTCATGAAGTCGCCGACGGACCGGGCGGCGTTCGAGACGCCCTCGAACCCTATCTGGACGTAGTCGGCGGCCTTCTCGGGGTCGGTGATGATCACGTACAGCACGAAGACCACGAGCACGTACACCGCGATCTTCTTCCCCTGCACCGCCATCGCAGCCTCCCCCGCCTCTTGTGCCCCGTGGGCCCCATGGGTCCTCTTTGTCGGCGGCGAGTGTAACCCGATCATCCGTTCGCAGGAGAGACCACGATCACGCACAGGAGAGGCCGCGAAGGCACACGGACGAGACCTCGAAGGCGCACGGCAGGGACTGGCAACGCGCGAAAAGGGCGGCCCCGTCTGACGACGGGGCCCTTCTTCGGCGGTAGCGGAGGGATTTGAACCCGCTTACGTCACCTGTCTCACCTGCGGTTTCCCGGGAGTGGGACATACCACCGTGTTTCTGTCGAGGGCGACTCTGACGAGGCGTGCAGCAGCAGATCGCGCAGTGCCGAGGCGGCGTCCGACGGCTCGGTGGGGGTGAGGACGACCTGGTCGGCACTGGTCGGAAGGGCCGGTGAGGGGGATGATGCGCAGGCCGGGTGGCTGGGGGGTGAGTGCGGATTCGGCAGTGAGGCCGATGCCCGTTCCCGCGGCGACATGAGCGGCGATGGCGTGCACGCTGTCGGCGGGGTTCTGATGATGCGCCGGTCGGCTCCGCCGATACGGAAGGCGGACAGGAGGCGGTCGCAGAGACCGCTGTTGATCTGGTGGGGCCAGGTGAACAGCGGTGGTGGACAGTTCGGACGCCCTCAGCTCGACGTGCCCGGCAGGGGGTGGGTCGCGGGTACGAGCGCCATGAACCTCTCGGTGGACAGCACCCTCGCGCGTACGCCGGTGACGTCGCCGGTCGCCCAGCCGATGCCCAGCCCGATCGTCTCCGCCCTCAGGGCGTGAGCCGGGCTGTGGTCGGCATGGCCTCCGGCACGATCATCACGTCCGGTGCGGCGGACTTCGGCGATGCTGACCGTGGAGATCGCGGCGGCGTACCCCTCGGCTTCGGCGACCTTGAGCATCAAGGTCATTCTGCGGTCCTGGTCGGCCAGGAGAGACAGTGGCTGTGCATCAAGGACGAGGAGGGCGCGGGGGAAGCCGGGGCTACTCGCCGTGCCATGTCCGGCGGGCCCCCTCGATCTCCTCGGGAGTGAAGGAGCCGTGCTCGTCCTCGAACACCTCGACGATCTCCCTGGTTTCGGTCAGGGCGAGGGCGTGTTCGACGGCGTCGGAGACGAAGCGCGAGAAACCCCGGGCGCCTCTGCGGCTTCGACCTCGTGGGCAAGCGATCTGGGGATGGTGACGGACTTCTTGACGGTGGTCTCGTCCGGAGGCGCGTGCTCCATAGCCAACCCGCATTATCCCACCACCAAGAGTGGGACTTCTGTCCAGTCGGGTTCCTCGTGGGTGGCGCAGTCGCGTCTGAGCGGGCTCATCGTGATGGCGGACTTGATCGCCGGCGACGAGGCCGACTGTGGGGCATCCCCTCGGAGGGACCGTAGGGGCAGATCCCTCCGAGGGGAGGTGCAACGCGGCTGGCGCGCGGGCCAGTTGTGCTCCTGCCGTCTTCCGGTGCAGCACGGTCGTGCAGTACGGGCCGCACGCAAAACACCCTCCTGGTCGCGTTTCCGCTGGTCAGGAGGGTGTGAGAGCGGTAGCGGAGGGATTTGAACCCTCGGTGACTTGCGCCACACTCGCTTTCGAGGCGAGCTCCTTCGGCCGCTCGGACACGCTACCGAGGGAGACTTTACAGCAAGGAGAGGCCTGCTTTGAAATCGGTATCGGCGGGCCCGGGGGACGGCGCCGACGAGCCGCCGACAAGCTGCCGACGGGGTGTCAGCGCAACGGTGGAGCGGTGTGCCGGGCGTCAGCGGGAGCGGAAGAAGTCGGTGAGGAGACGGGCGCATTCGTCGGCGAGTACGCCCTCGATCACCTCGGGGCGGTGGTTGAGCCGACGGTCGCGTACGACGTCCCAGAGGGAGCCGGTGGCGCCGGCCTTCTCGTCGCGGGCGCCGTAGACGACCCGGTCGACTCTGGACTGCACGAGGGCGCCCGCGCACATCGTGCACGGTTCGAGGGTGACGAGCAGGGTGCAGCCGGTCAGCCGCCATGCGCCGAGTGCGGCGGCGGCCCGGCGGACGGCCAGCACCTCCGCGTGGGCGGTCGGGTCGCCGGTCGCCTCGCGTTCGTTGTGTCCGGTGGCCAGTACGGTCGTGCCGTCCGGGGACAGGACGACCGCACCGACCGGGACGTCACCGCCCTCGGCGGCCCGCCCGGCCTCGGCCAGGGCGAGCCGCATCGCGGCCTGCCAGCGGTCGCGTACCGGATCGGGACCCGGTGCCTCTGCGTCGGTTGCTTCGGTCACCCGGGGAACGTAGCGGATGGAAGTGGCGGCTGGTGCGGACGGACGGGTTCCGGTTGCAGGCGGGGCCCGTCGGCGGATGGGTTCCGTCGGCGGATGGTTCCCGTGAGCGGGCGGGCCCTTGCGTCAGGCGGGTTCCGTCGTCGGACGGGTTCCGACGGGCGGGTCCCGTGGTCGGGTGGGTTCTATCGGACCGTTTCCAGGACCTCCGACGCTCCGAGGGCATCGGCGATCGAGTTGAGCGCGTCGTCGGCGTCGAGGGCGCGCAACTCCTTCTCGCTCACACCCAGGTCGTCGAGGATCTCCCTGTCGCCGACCGGGCTGTGCGGCACGGCCTCGGCGGACGTGTCGTCATCGTCGTCGGAGTCGGACTCACCGTCCTCGGTGCCGTCGAGGTCGAGGGAGTCCAGGTCGGCTTCGTCCTCGCCGGGTTCCCTTCCGAGGAGTTCGTCGGTGAGTAGGATCTCGCCGTAGCTGCTGCGGGCAGCGGCGGCGGCGTCCGACACGTAGATACGAGGGTCTTCCTCGCCATCGATGCGGACGACGCCGAACCATGCGTCCTCCTGCTCGATGAGCACCAGCACCGTGTCGTCGTCGGGCGAGGCCTCACGGGCCAGGTCGGCCAGATCCGACAGGGTTTCCACATCGTCGAGCTCTGTGTCGCTCGCTTCCCACCCGTCTTCGGTGCGCGCGAGCAGTGCGGCGAAGTACACCGTGACTCTCCCACTGTCATAGGTGTGCCGGTTGGGGGTCCCCCCGGCGGAGGCTGCGGGTGGAGAGGCTTGCGGTCCGCACCCACCCACTCGGAATCGTGGCAGAAACAGAGCGCCCAGGGGATGTCTTCGGCTCCCTGTGTCCGGCTGTTCTGATCGCCGGCAGGTCCACCCTTCACCTGCGCACCCGTTGCCGCCACCAGCGGATCGTACGCGGACTTCCTCTCCGCAGACGCGCGACCACCCCGTGGAGCCCCCGCTTGCCTCGCGAGCACGGCACAAGCCTCTTGAAGGCAGGGGGCGAGAAGGGCTGGGGAGGGGCTGGGTGGGCCGAGAGGACGGCGGGGGCCGGCTCGTCCGGGGTCACCAGCGGAAGGTGCGCATGCGCATGGCGTGGCGGAGTCGCACGGCCTTGGCGCGGCGCGGCTGGACCCGGTCGCGCAACTCCCGCGCCTCCGTCAGCTCCCGCAGAAACTGCGCCCGCCGCCGACGACGCGCCGCGTCGTTCTCCCGCCGGGCGCTCGCCGCCCCGTCGGCCGTCTGCGTCTCCCCACCGGCCGTCCGCGTCTCCCCGCTGGTGGCCTGCGCCCCGGCCACCGCCCCTGTCTCCCCGTCGGCCGCCTGTGTCTGCTCACCGGCGGTCCGCGCCGTCCGGCCCGCTGTTCGCGGTGTGCCACCGGTGGTCTGCGCCGTTTCGCGAGGGGACCACCTGGTCTCCCGGGTCGGCTGTGTTGTCCCGCGAGGCGTCCGGGGTCCTTCGTCTTCGGCTGTCATGGGGGCACCACCGTCCGGCGTCGGCTCACCGCTTCGGCTATGTGTCTCCCGCTTTCCCTCTGGCGGGGGGTTGATGCCATCGGAAGGGTGGACGGGGACGCGGCGCCGCGGTTGTGGGCCCGGTTACTGTTGTGGACATGCGTCTCCATGTCGTCGACCACCCCCTGGTCGCTCACAAGCTCACCACGCTGCGCGACCGGCGCACCGACTCCCCGACCTTCCGCCGTCTCGCCGACGAGCTGGTCACCCTGCTCGCCTACGAGGCCACCCGGGACGTGCGTACCGAGCAGGTCGACATCACGACGCCGGTCGCCTCGACCACGGGCGTCAAGCTCTCCCACCCGCGCCCCCTCGTCGTGCCGATCCTGCGGGCGGGCCTCGGCATGCTCGACGGCATGGTCCGGCTGCTGCCGACCGCCGAGGTGGGCTTCCTGGGCATGATCCGCAACGAGGAGACGCTCCAGGCGTCCACGTACGCCACCCGCATGCCCGAGGATCTGTCCGGGCGCCAGGTGTACGTCCTCGACCCCATGCTCGCCACCGGCGGCACCCTTGTCGCCGCGATCCGTGAGCTGATCGCCCGCGGTGCCGACGATGTGACCGCCGTGGTGCTCCTCGCCGCTCCCGAAGGCGTCGAGATCATGGAGCGCGAGCTGGCGGGCGCCCCGGTGACGGTCGTGACCGCCGCCGTCGACGAGCGGCTCAATGAACTCGGCTACATCGTGCCGGGGCTGGGAGACGCGGGGGACCGGCTGTACGGGGCTGCCGAGTAGCCCGTACGAGGGTACGAGGGCAGGTCCCTTACGGGGCTCGGTTCAGCAGGTCTTCCCGGTTGTGGGCGTCGGCTGGGGCCTGGCCAGTTCGGCCAGGGCCCGGTCGGCGTCCTTCTGTTTGCTGAGGGACTTGAAGCCGGTGCCGATGACGAGGTCGACCTCGGTGGCCTTCTCGCGGCCGTCGGTCTTCAGCTGCGCGCCGGTGAGCTGGGTGCCGAGGACGGGCAGGGCCGTGTCCTGGGCGGCCTTCGCGCCGAGCAGTATCGCGGCGGTTTTGACCTTCTTGTCGTACTCCTTGGTCGCGTTGCCCACGTTCCCGATACGGAAGCCGCGCTTCTTCAGCTCGTCCGCGGTCTCCTTGGCGAGACCGGCGCGGGGCGTGGCGTTGAGCACGTTCACGGTGATCTTGCCGGGGGAGGGAAGCCCTTCCCGGAAGTCCCGGAACCTTCGGGCGTTCCGGACTTCCCGGCCCGGCCGCCCGCCGTTGGGGAGGGGCTCACGCGGGTCGCGCAGTCCGCCTTGGGACCTGCTGCGGCTGCCTGGTTCTCGTCGCCGGTGAAGACGTCGATGAGCTGCAGCGTTCCCCAGCCGACGAGGCCCAGCGCGGTCACCGCCGCGATGGCCGCGAGCGCCAGCCTGCGGCGCCTCTTGGGCCGGCGCAGTCTCGGGTACTTGTCCCCCGTGATCCGGTACTGGCCGCCCATGCCAGGAGGAGTCAGCATGCTCATGGGCGCAGCGTAGTGCCGTCGGGCGGTGATGCCTACTAGATGATCATTCACCGCGCTGCAGTCCGACCCGAAAGGGCCAACCAGGGCGGCCTGGTGTCAGTCCAGTTCGAGGACGCGGGCGTGCAGGACCTGGCGTTGCTGGAGGGCGGCTCGTACGGCGCGGTGGAGGCCGTCCTCCAGATACAGATCGCCCTGCCACTTCACCACGTGCGCGAAGAGGTCGCCGTAGAACGTGGAGTCCTCGGCGAGGAGGGTCTCCAGGTCCAGCTGCCCCTTGGTCGTCACGAGCTGATCGAGGCGGACCGGGCGCGGCGCGACGTCCGCCCACTGCCGGGTGCTTTCCCGGCCGTGGTCGGGGTACGGCCGGCCGTTTCCGATGCGCTTGAAGATCACACGGAAAGCCTACCGGTCGAGACGTTCCGGGCGCAGCCATGGCGACGGAGTGCGACTACGGAAAGGTGCCGCCAAGTAGGGCGAAACGGGTAGTTTCTGCGGGGGCGATGGCGGTCGTGCGAGCTTGATGGGGGCGGTGGGCTCGCGTCGGGTGTGGGGCATCTCGTGGAGTGGGAGATCCGCTCGCTCGGCGTAGGCGTAGGCGTGTGGGTGTGGGTGTGGGGGCGTTGTGGCTGGTCGCGCAGTAACCCGCCCCGCCCCTGAGAGGGTCGGGGCGGGTTACTTGCCGGAGGGCTTCGTGGCCTGGGCGGCCTTGGCGGCTGCCTTCATTTCCTGCTTGTGGGCGCGGACCTTGGCCAGGGAGCCGGGGCCCTTGATGTCGGCCACGGAGCGGAAGGAGTCGGGGTCGCCGTAGGAGCCGGCGGCTTCGCGCCAGCCGGTGGGGTGGACGCCGAGCTGTTTGCCCAGGAGGGCCAGGAAGATCTGGGCCTTCTGGCGGCCGAAGCCGGGGAGGGATTCGAGGCGGGAGAGGAGTTCCTGGCCGGTCGTCGCGTCCTGCCAGACCGCGCTCGCGTCGCCGTCGTAGTGGTCGACGAGGTACTGGCACAGCTGCTGGATCCGCTTCGCCATGGAGCCGGGGTAGCGGTGTACCGCCGGTTTGGTGGACAGCAGCGCGGCGAAGGCATCCGGGGCCATCGTGGCGATCTCGTGGGCGTCCAGGTCGTCCGCGTCGAGCCGTTGGGCGATGGTCCAGGGGCCCTTGAACGCCCACTCCATCGGCACTTGCTGGTCCAGCAGCATGCCGACCAGCGCGGCGAGCGGACTGCGCCCGAGCAGCGCGTCCGCCTCGGGGTCCTGGGCGAGGTGAAGGGTGACGTCCATGCCCTGATGATCGCGCGCCCCACCGCCCACCGCAGCCCGGCTCGGGCTGGCGGACGGGTGGGCGGTCGGGTTCCGGGCCTCCCTTGCCGGGTTGCCCCTGCCCAGCTGCGCCGTGGCTCGGGATCGGAACGCTTCCGGTGGCCGCGCGGTCACCAGCTCCGATGTCGGCCGCGGGGCGAGCTGCTGGCGGGCTCCGGTGCAGCCCGCAGCGACACGCCGTGCCGCCGGCTGTGCCGCATGGTCCGGGCACCGGCGTGTCTTCGGCCACGCCGCATGATGCGGGCACCGGCCGGTCTTCGGCCCCCGGCCCGGCGGTTCCCCGTTCCCCTTTCTTGCCGCCCCGGTGGTGCTACGGGCGCCAGTAGCCCAGCGCGTGCATCCGCTGCTTCGGTACGCCCAGTTCCTTACGGAAGTAGGCCGTGAGGGAGCGGGTTGTGGCGGTGTCGCAGGCGATCCAGATGTACGGGGCGGAGGTGTCGTTCAGGAGGACGGGGGCGTCGGTCTTCACTTGGGTGAGGAGGCGGGCACCGGCGTCCTGGCGGGGGACCGGGCGGAAGTCGTGGCGAGTGGGATCGAGGCGGAGGGGGAGACCTCCCGTCCCCTCGGCTTGGCGCTGAGCGGGGGTCTGAGCTGAGGCCTGGGGTCCGCCCTCGCCCTCGGCCTCCGCCGTAGCTTGGGGTTCCGCCCCCGCTGCCGCCTCGGTCTCCGCCCCCGCTGTCTCCTCCGACGGCGTCTCGAACCAGATGGTTGCCGGTGCTGAGGGGAGTGCGCTCAGGAGGGAGTTGAGGGCGGGCAGGGAGGCGGGGTCGCCGACGGCGAGGATGCGGGTGGGGGCCGGGTCCGGGTCGGTGAAGGCGGTGCCGTGGACCGTGGCCTCGATGGTGTCACCGGGTTTGGCGGAGCGGGCCCAGTCGCTGGCGTGGCCTTCGTGGAGGGCGAACTCCAGACTGAACGTACCGGCCGCCGGATCGGGGTCGACGAGCGTGTACGCCCGCTGGTGCGGCTTGCCCGCGGCCTCGAACCAGAGGCGTACCCACATCGTCGGGTGGACGCCGGTCACCGCGAGCATGCCGCCGTCGGTGAGGTGGAGCCGACGGTAGTTCTCGGTGACTTGTTCCGCACCGGTCACAGTGAAGACGAAGTCCTTCGCGCGGAGCAGTTTGAGGACCGCTCCCTCCCAACCGTGTCCCTGCCCCATGGCCTCTGCACCCTTCACGTACGCTTTGATCACAGATTACTTAGGCGAGGCTAACCTAAATCACAGGTGGGGTGCGGGAATGCGGGAAAGCGGCAGCGCGCGGGGGCGCGCGCAGGGGAACATTTCGCTCCACGGGACATATCGTGACGCCTGGGGTATTCCCCACCTCCGCGCCGCCGATGCCCGCGCCCTCGCCCGCGCCCAGGGCCGGGTCACCGCCCTCGACCGCGCCTGGCAGCTCGAAGTCGAACGCCACCGCCTCCAGGGCACCTCGGCCGCCTTCCTCGGCGTCGACGCCCTCGCCTGGGACCGGTTCGCGAGACGGACCCGCCTCGACGACACGGCCCGAAGATGCTTCGCCCGGCTGGAGAGAACGGACCCGGAGACCGCCGACTGGGTCCGCGCCTACGTCAAGGGTGTCAATGACGGGCTTGCCGAAGGGGCGCGGCGCGCGCCCGAGTTCGCGCGGGTCGGGCTCGTCCCCGGGCGTTGGGAGGCCTGGCATCCGCTCGGTGTCTGGCTCGCCACGCACATCCTGTTCGCCGGGTTCCCCGCGAAGCTCTGGCGCGAGGAGGTCGTACGGCATCTCGGTGCCGACGCGGTCGGGCTCTTCGCCACCGACGGGCCCGCCACCTCCGGCAGCAACGGGTGGCTGGTGGACGGTGCCCGTACGGCGACCGGGCACGCCGTCATCGCCGGTGATCCGCACCGGTTCATCGAGGAACCGGGCGTCTATCAGCAGATCCGCCTCTCCTGCCCCGAGTTCGACGTCGTCGGCCTCGCCGTACCGGGCATGCCCGGCATCGCCCACTTCGGTCACACGGGCGACGCCGCCTGGGCGATCACCAACGCCATGGCCGACTACCAGGATCTGTATAGGGAGCGCCTCCGTCGCCGCCGGACAGGTGACGGGCAGGGAGAAGAGCACGGGGACGGGAACGAGGAAGGGAACGAGGAAGGGAACGGGGAAGGGAACGGGGAAGGGGACGGGGAAGGGGACGGGGAAGGGGACGGGAACGGCGGCGTTGTCGAGGCGCTCGATCCGGACGGGGAGTGGCGGGTCGTGCATCGGCACGTGGAGGTCATCGAGGTCGCGGGCGGGAATCCGGTCGAGGTGGAGGTGATCGAGACCCCGCGCGGGCCCGTCGTCATCGGCGGCTTGGCTCCCCACGCCGGTTCCGGCTCCGATTCCGGGCCCGACGCCCACGCCCATGCCCATGCCCACGACGATGCCGATGCCGATGCCTATGCCGAATCAGGCTCCGGCATAGGCTCCGATTCCGGCTCCGTCGGTTCCATCAGTCTTCGTTTTCCGCCCCGCGTCACCGAGGACCTTGGGCTCAGTGCGCTTCTCCCCCTCCTCCGCGCCCGCGAAGTCGCCGATGTGGACCGGGCGTTCGATCGGTGGGCCGAGCCCGTGAACGTCGTGCAGGCCGCGGACACGCGGGGCGGAGCGCTGCATCGGGTGGCGGGGCGGGTTCCGGTACGGAGTCGGGACAACCGGACGCGGATCGTCGCCGCCTGGGAGCCGGGGCACGAGTGGGAGGGGTGGCACCAGACGCCGTACGGCACGTTCGAGGACGGCGTCGCCGTGATGGCCAACCAGTGTGGCCCGGCCGCCCCGTTGGGCGTGGAGTTCGCCCCGCCGCACCGGGCCGAGCGTATCCGCGAACTGCTGAACGAGAAGCAGGTGTGGTCCGCCTCGGACATGCCCGCCATCCACATGGACACCCATCTCGCCTCCGCCGCGCCCTTGTTGGACCACCTGGCCGCCCTCACCGAGGCCCACGACGCCGACACCGACGCCGCCGAAGAACCGGTGCCCCTCAGCCCCGCCGCAGCCGGGCTCTGCCGGCGGCTGCTGCGCTGGGACCGGCGGATGGCGGCCGACAGCGTGGACGCGGCGGCGTACGCGGCGCTGCGCGGAGCGGTCGTACGTCGGCTCGCGGCGCAGCCCGCCTTCGCGGCGCTGGCCGTACCGCCGACGTATCCCGAGGTCTTCCGGCCGTGGCTCTCGGTGACCGTTCGGATCGGGTTCGCGCTCGAACATCTGCTGAGAGCGGAGGAGTTGTACGGGATCGACCGGGCGGCGCTCGTGCGGGAGGCGCTGGAGGAGGTCGCCGGCGCCGAGTTCCGGCGCTGGGGCGACAGCCACCGGCTCGCGCCGTGGCGGGCCCTTCCGGACGAAGGCCAGCACGCCCCCGACGAGCCGGGGCTGGCCGGTGATCACGACTGTGTGCTCTGCACCTCCGCCGTCCCCGGTGTGACCGACCTCAGCGCTCGCGGGCCCGCCGCCCGGTACGTCTGGGACCTGGCCCGGCGTGAGGACAGCCTCTGGGCGGTGCCGTTCGGGGCGTCAGGCGTGGCTGGGTCGGCCCACCACCGCGACCAACTCCCCCTGTGGCTCAGGGGAGACCTCGTACCGGTCGTCACAGACTGGGACCAGCTCACCAGGGACATCGAGCCCGTCCAGGACATTGAGACCGCCCAGGACATCCAGTGCGTCGAGGACGCGGAGGACAATGAGGAGGACTGCCATGACCGTTGAGTCGTACGGCGGCCGGGTGGCCGTCCACGAGCAGGTGGTCGGCGGGTTCGGGACCGTGCGGATCCTGCCGTTGGACGCGAGGGCCGACGCCGGTGTGGTCCATGGCTGGGTGAGCGAACCGCGCGCCGAGTTCTGGGGCATGAACGGGCTCACGCCGGACCAGGTGCGGGACATATACGAGCACCTGGACACCCTCGACACCCACGACGCCTACCTCGCGGTGCACGACGGCCGACCGGTCGGGCTGCTGCAGACGTACGAGCCGGAGGCCGACCGGGTCGGCGAGTGCTACGAGGCCGAACCCGGCGACATCGGGGTCCATGTCCTGCTGGCCCCCGCCGGGGAGGGCGGAGAGCGGCCGGGGTGGTCGTCCTCGCTGCTGGAGGCCTTCTCGTCGTACGTCATGGTCGGACTGGACCGGCGGCGGGTCGTCGTCGACCCGGACGAGCGGAACGAGAAGGCGATAGCGCGGTTCCTCCGGCAGGGGTTCGAGCGCGGACCGGTCGTCGTTCTGCCGGAGATCGATCTGCCGGATGTGTATCTGCCCGAGAAGCGGGCGCAACTGGCGTTTCTGCGGAGGGAGACGGTCTTCGGGCATCGGTCGGCGGGCCGGCGGGCCGGTGGGCCGGAGGCCGGTAGGCCGGCAGACGGGTAGGCCGGTGGGCTGGGGAGTCGGCCGGTGTTCGAGTGGCGGCGTAGCCTCGGGAGCGTGACTCCCGACGATCTCATCGCCCACTACGCGCTGGAGCCCATCCCACGGGAGGGCGGTCGCTTCCGTCAGACGTGGGCCGGGGCCGATCGGGGTGACGGGCGCCCCGAGGGAACCGCGATCGTCGCGCTGCTCACCGCCGAGCCGGGGGACTACTCCGCGCTGCACCGGCTGCCCGCCGACGAGGTCTGGCACTTCTACCTCGGTGACCCGCTCCAGATGCTGCTCCTCGCCCCGGGCGGGCCCTCGCGGCTGGTCGCCCTCGGGCCGGATGTGCTCGGCGGGCAGTACGTGCAGTACGTCGTGCCCGCCGGGACCTGGATGGGGGCGCGGGTCCTGGGGGGTGGCGGTGACGGCGAGGGCTGGACGTTGTTCGGGTGCACGATGGCACCGGGGTTCACGTACGAGGGGTACGAGCACGGGGACACCGGGGAGTTGGCGCGGCTGTATCCGGACCGGGCCGACCTGATCGCGGGGCTGGGGCGGGCGTAGGCCCGGGGGCGGACCGGAGCGCCGGTCGAGGCGGTCGAGGTGGTTGAGGTGGGGGAGGTGGTTGAGGTGGGTGAGGCCGGTCGGGGCTGTCCAGGTCCCGCCCAGATCAGGTCCATCCAGGTCTCGCCCAGGTCGGGACAGGGCGGGTTGAACGCGGCGTTCGCGACGTGCGTACGTATGCGAGGAGTCCGAGGGCCGGCGACAGTGGATCCGGAGCAAGACGTGGGCCGAGGCAGGGAAAGGGACCTGGTCAGGAGCAGGGCCGAGGCCGGAGGCAGGGCCGAGGACCGGGACAGGGGCGAGAGGCGACATGACGGCGGCGCTGGTGTGACCAGTGTGACTACTGCCACCGGCGGGCCGGGCGGGACCGGCGGAGCCCTCGGCAGGTGCCGGCACCGCGCCGGCGGCCGGGTACGAGGGGTTCAGCGCCTGGCGCTGCTGGGCACCGTGCTGGTCCTGTTCCTCCTCGGCGGGGCGGGTACCGCGTCCGCGCACGCCGCGCTCAAAGGGAGTGACCCCGTCGACGGAAGCGTCGTCGAGTCCGCTCCCCGGGACGTCACCCTCCGCTTCACCGAGTCGGTAAGCCTCCTGGAGGACTCGATCCGGGTCGTCGACCCGCAGAACCGGGCGGTCGACACCGGCAAGCCGGGGCGCGCGGGCGGCCGTTCCGACACGGCGCGCGTCACCCTCCCCGCAGACCTCGACGACGGCACGTACACGATCGCCTGGCGGGTGGTCTCGGCCGACAGCCACCCCATCGCGGGTGCCCTGCTCTTCTCGGTCGGCGAACGCTCCGCGACCTCCGCCCCCCTCCCCGCCGACCTCGCCGAGGACCCGCTCACCTCCTCCTTCTACGACATCACCCGCTACTTCGCGTACGGCGCCCTCGCCCTGCTCATCGGCGTGACCTTCTTCCTGGCGGTCGTGCTCGGGGGTGCGAGCGAGGTCCTGCGCCGGCTGCTCCTGGCGGGCTGGCTGGTACTGCTGGTCGCCTCGCTGGTCCTGCTGCTGCTGCGCGGACCGTACGAGCGGGGCAGTGGCATCGGCGCCGCCTTCGACCCGTCCGTTCTGCGCGACACGATGGTGAGCCGGCCGGGACTCGCGCTGCTGGCACGGCTGGCGCTGCTCGCGGTGGCCGCCCTCTTCCTCGTACGCGTCGGTCGTCAGGAGAAGTGGGGGCGGGGCGCGCTCGTCGGCGGGGCCCTGCTCTCCGTCGGCCTCGCCGGGACCTGGGCCGCCGCGGAGCACGCCTCCGCAGGTATCCAGGTGCCGGTGGCGATGACCTCCGCCGTGCTGCACCTGCTCGCCATGGCCGTCTGGCTGGGCGGGCTGACCGCACTGCTCACCGTGCTGCTCCGGGCACCGAGGACCCTGTCCCCCGCCGTGGTCAACCGTTTCTCCCGCCTCGCCTTCGCCTCGGTGATCGTCCTCGTCGTCACCGGCGTCTACCAGTCCTGGCGAGGCCTCGGTTCCTGGTCCGCCTTCACTTCCACGGCGTACGGGGAGATCCTCGTCGCCAAGCTGGTCGCGGTGCTGCTCCTGCTGGTGGCGGCGGGGGTTTCGCGGCGGTGGACGGGGTGGTTGGGGGCGGTTTCGGCGAAGGCCGCCGAGCGGACCGACGTCGCTGAGCCGGACGGGATCGCTGAGCCCGATGCGGCCACTGAGCGGACGGCCACGGCTGCTGCGACTGCGACTGCGGCTGTCGCGGCGGCGCGGGTGCCTGAGCGGGTGGGCGCCGCAGGACGAGTCGGCGACGCCGACGACGTACGCGCCGGTGACAGGGGCGGTGAGCGAGACGGCGGACAGGCTGGCGGCCGGAGCGCGGACACGGCCGTGGCCAAGGGCGAGGCCAAGGGCGGCGACAGGGGCGGTGATCAGCTGCACGACGCCGACTCGCCCGCCGACCGGCAGCGTCATGGCCTTCGGCGTTCCGTCCTCGCGGAGTTCAGCGTCGCGGTCGTGGTGCTGGTGATCACCACCGTGCTGACGGGGACCCTGCCGGGCCGGGCGGCGGCGGAGATCGCGAAGGAGGGCGGGGGCGGGGCGGCCGGGGAGAACACGGCCTCCTCGACGTCGATCCCCTTCGACGTCGGCACCCCGAACGGTCACGGCAAGGTCCAGATCGACCTCGGACCGGGACGTGTGGGCGAGAACTCCGTGCAGGCCGTGGTCTTCGGCCCCGACGGCGGCATCGCGACCGTCCCCGAACTGCGGCTCACCTTCACCCTGCGGGCCCAGAAGATCGGCCCGATCGACGCGAAGCTCACCGACCGCGGCGGCTACTGGGCCACCGACACCCTCCAACTCCCCCTGCCCGGCAAGTGGACGATGAAGCTCACGGTCCGTACGTCGGAGATCGACCAGGTCACGGTGGAGAAGCCGGTACGGGTGAGTTAGCCGGACAGCAGGGCACCAGAGTCAGGACGCCACCAGAGTCAGGGCGGCACCAGAGTCAGGACGCCGGAGGCAGGCGGCTGGGGCCAGGACGCCGGAGCCAGGCGCCCGCCGCGCGGATACCAGCCGCTGGCCAGCAGCGCGCGGTCGGTCCAGGAGCAGGCTCCGACGAGTGCGTCACCCATGCGGTGCCGGCTACCCGGAATCGGCGGCCTGTCCACGCGCTCCCCGGAACCCGGCTACGCGCTCCGGAGAGCCCGGTCAAGCGCTCCGGGCGGCCCGGCTACGCGCTGCGGTCGTGCAGAGGCGCCCCGGCGAGGGCCTTCGACGGGGTGCCGTCCACGCCCACGGGCGGGTCCCCGGCGACCATGACACGGTGCATGATGCGCGGGAAGTCCAGGTGGGCGGTGTCGTTGGGGGCGAGGTGGATGGTGGCGCGGTTGTCCCAGAGGGCCACGGAACCCGGCTCCCAGCGGAAGCGGACCGTGTACTCGGGCCGGGTGATCTGCTCGACGAACATCTCCATCAGGAGCCGGCTCTCGGCCCGGGTGACGTCGACGATGTTCTCGACGTAGTACGGGTTGACGTACAGGACGCGTTCGCCGGTCTCGGGGTGGACGCGGACGACCGGGTGGACGGACGCGACCTGGTGGTCCTGGAGATGGCGGAGGTAGGGGTCGGCGCCGGAGCGGGCGAGGTAGCCGACGCCGAGCCGGTGCTCGGCGCGCAGCCCGTCGGCGAACCGGCGGACCGGCTCGGACAGGCCCGCGTAGGCGGTGGCGAGGTTGGCCCAGGTGGTGTCGCCGCCGTACGGGGGCACGCGTTCGGCGCGGAGCAGGGTCAGGGCGGGCGGGTCGATACGGGCGGTGTGGTCGGCGTGCCAGCCGCGGAGGGTGGAGTGGCGGCGGCGTTCCAGCCATTCGGCCTGGTCCATGCCGTGTTTGCGGCCCAGCTCCTGGCGGTCGGCCGTGGTCTCGATCTCGGGGTGCTCGGCAGGCGAGACCGAGCCCCTCGAACGCAGCCGGACCGGCTCCCCGAAGCGGCGCGCGAACGCGGTCTGCCCGGCGTGGTCCAGCCGCTGCCCCCGGAAGAAAACGACCTTCCAGCGGAGCAGCGCCGCGCGGATACCGGCGACGGCCTCGTCGTCCAGCGGGCCCGCGAGGTCGACGCCGTCGACGTCGGCGCCGATGTGCCCGGAGGCCGGGCGCACGTCGAGGCCGCCGGAGGGTTCCCCCGCGTCGATGGTCGTCATCGCTCACCCTTCACCGTGTCGGTCGCGCCTGTCATGCGTGTCGCACTGGTTGCTTCGCCCCTCGCCGTCCTTCCCCTTCCCCTCCCACTTCTTCCCATCCCCACGGGCCGCGCCCCCGCAACCCCGCCTGTGCCGTGTGGATCGGCGCGGACGGCGGTTCGGTCAAGGTCAGCGACATCGAGAGGTTCGGGAGGGTGTCCCTGGCCCTGGAGGACGGCCGGCTCCCCGTCGTGGCGGAGGGGGCGGCGGAGGCCCGCCGCGGTCCGTTCCCGCCGGACGGTCACGGAGGCATTCGCCACGAAGTACGGGTCGTCACCGCTCCGCACCGGCCGGGCGGAACGCGCGTACTGCTCGAAGTCCCCGTGCGACGCGGGCTGTTGGCCGGCACGGCTCAGTGACCGTCGCGGACGGCGACAGGGGCCGGACCGCTCCCGGCCTGGCCCGGCCGCTCCACCCGTCCGCGCTCGATCAGCCGCGTCCCGCGTGATCAGCCGCGTCCCGCGTGTCCAACGCCTCATGTGCCCCGGCCGAAGCCGTGGTCGGCCGGTCACGTTCGTCCCGTTCGAGTGTGACCGGCCGCCACAGTCGCGCCGTCACCCACGTCCCCACCGGCTCGGTCCAGCGCGCGGTCAGCGGGCCAACGATCACCAGGATCAGTACGTACGCCGTGGCCAGCGGCCCGAGGGACGGCTCGATACCGGCGGTGACGGCGAGGCCGGCGATGACGATGGAGAACTCGCCGCGGGCGACGAGCGCGCCGCCCGCGCGCCAGCGGCCCTTGGCCGAGATGCCGGCCCGGCGCGCCGCCCAGTACCCGGTGGCGATCTTCGTCAGGGCGGTGACGAGGGCCAGGACGAGGGCGGGCAGGAGGACCGGGGGGATGCTGGCGGGGTCGGTGTGGAGGCCGAAGAAGACGAAGAAGACGGCGGCGAACAGGTCGCGCAGTGGGGCGAGCAGACCGTGCGCGCCCTCGGCGACCTCACCGGACAGTGCTATGCCGACGAGGAAGGCCCCGACCGCCGCCGACACCTGGAGTTGCTGGGCGATCCCGGCGACGAGCAGGGTCAGTCCGAGGACGGCGAGGAGCAGTTTCTCGGGGTCGTCGCTGGAGACGAACCGGGAGATGTGCCGCCCGTACCGCAACGCCAGCAGCAGCACGAGGGCGGCCGTACCGAGGGCGATGGCCAGCGTCGCGCTGCCCGCCGCCAGACCGACGCCGGCCAGCAGGGCGGTGATGATCGGCAGGTAGACGGCCATGGAAAGGTCTTCGAGGACGAGGATACTGAGGACGACGGGCGTCTCGCGGTTGCCGAGGCGGCCGAGGTCGCCGAGGACCTTGGCGATGACGCCGGAGGAGGAGATCCAGGTGACGCCGGCGAGGACGACGGCGGCGACGGGCCCCCAGCCGAGGAGCAGGGCCATGGCGGCGCCGGGCAGGGCGTTGAGGGTGGCGTCGACGAGCCCGGCGGGGTACTGGGTCTTGAGGTTGGTGACGAGATCGCTGGCGGTGTACTCCAGGCCGAGCATGAGCAGCAGCAGGATCACGCCGATCTCGGCGCCGATCGCCACGAACTCCTCACTCGCGCCCAGCGGCAGCAGCCCTCCCTCTCCGAAGGCGAGCCCGGCCAGGAGGTACAGCGGTATCGGCGACAGCCGGAACCGTCCGGCGAACCGTCCCAGCAGGCCGAGGCCGAGGATGATCGCCCCGAACTCGATCAGGAAGACGGCGGAGGAGTGCCCGGAGGACTGAGCGAGGAACTGGCCGGAGAACTGCGCGGAGGGGTACATGATCCGTTCACTTCCGCCCGAGTATCGAGGCGGCCGTATCGACACCCTCCCGGGTGCCGATCACGATGAGCGTGTCACCGCCGGCCAGCCGGAAGTCGGGCCCCGGCGACGGAATCGCCTCGGCCCGGCGAAGTACGGCCACGATGGACACCCCCGTCTCGGTCCGCATCCGTGTGTCGCCCAGCACGCGCCCGTTCCAGTGCGACGTCGACGCCAGCTCGATTCGCTCCGCCACCAGTCCCAGCTCCGTGGTGGACAGCAGGTTCGGGCTGTGGTGGTCCGGCGCCAACGCGTCGATGAGGGCGGTCGCCTCCCCGGTCGTCAGTCGTACCGACAGCGCACACTCGTCCGGATCGTCCCGCCGGTACGCGCTCACCGTCCGTGAACCGTCCCGAGCAGCGACCACCGAGAGCCGCCGCTGCTCCTTGGTCGTGAGGTCGTAACGAACCCCGATCCCCGGCAACGGCGTACTACTGAGGCGCGGAGTTCCCACGGCTGGCCCCCTGTCTGATTCGGATATGTCGTCGGACAACCGACAACCGACAACCGCCGGTGCCACTTTAACGAGACCTCGAGGACCGGCCCCGGAGAGGAGGCCGGCCCCCCGAAGGAACAATCCACCATCTGCATCCAGACCACCACCACCTGGCCTCAAGGGCCAACCGAAAGGAACCGCGCCCGACATGATCCCAACGGGCGCCCTCACAACGTGCGAAACGGGAGCCTCGACGTGGTGTGGTGGGGACGCCGTCGCGTCTTGTGTGTGGGGGGCGCGGTCCGTGGCACGGCGTCCCTGAGCAGTGTGGGGCGGGTGCCGTCGCGGTCCGTCACAGGATTCGAACTCGTGAGGGGTTGCCCCCGCCACGCTTTGGCCCGCTTCTTCACGCGGCCTCTCCGGCGCCGTGGTTTCCGGTGGTGCGGCGCCGTTCGTGCGAACCGCTGTGAGACGAGGATGTGGTGGCCGTGTCGGTACCGAGGACGCCCCTGGCGCACTGGTGCGTGCGCTGCTCAGCGCGAACGGGCACCTGCCGGTCGGCGTCCCGCAGCAACTGATCGATGGTTTCCCGGGATGTGACCGTTAAGAACAAAACGGGGACAGATCCTGCGGTACGTGTCAGATTCCCGAGCGCCCCGGTACAGCGAAGTGGCGGAAATGTTCGGAGGGACACTCATGGAAGTTGACACTCAGCGCGTCGAGGGCCAAGCGCGGGCTTCGGCCGGTCCGCGGCCAGGGGCGGACGAGTCGCACCTGTCGCAGAAGCGGGTCTGGTTCGGCCGAATCCTGGGACCCGTGCTCGCGTTCGCGACGTACTTTCTGCTTCCCCAGGACGATGCCCTGTCCACCCCGGCACGGACCACGGCCGCGGTGGTCGTGATGACCGCCGTGTGGTGGATGACCGAGGCGCTGCCGCTGGCGGTGACCTCGCTGGTGCCCATCGTCGCGTTCCCGCTGCTGGGCGTGTTGGAGATAGCCGAGGCGACCGCGCCGTACGCGCACCCCACGGTCTTCCTCTTCCTGGGCGGCTTCGTGATCGCGCTGGCCATGCAGAAGTGGAATCTGCACAAGCGGATCGCACTGCTGACCATGCGGGCCATCGGTACCAAGCCACGGCAGTTGATACTCGGCGTCATGGTCGCCACGGCGTTCCTCAGCATGTGGGTGTCCAACACCGCCACCACCCTGATGATGCTGCCGATCGGTACCAGTGTGCTGGCGCTGGTCATCGCCAAGCGGACCGGCACCGCCCCGGCCGACGCGAAGGAGACCAGCGGTCCTGTCTCCGAACTGGCCGAGGACAAGGACACCAAGAACTTCGCCACCGGGCTGATGCTGGCCATCGCCTACGCCGCCACCATCGGCGGTCTGGCCACCCTCATCGGCAGCCCGCCGAACCTGATCCTGTCCGGGTTCGTCGAGCAGAACTACGGCATCACCATCGCCTTCGCGGACTGGATGAAGGTGGGCGTCCCGCTCTCCGCCGTCTTCCTCGTTGTCGCCTGGCTCTTCCTCACCCGCGTCGCCTACCCCACCAAGCTCACCGATGTGGTCGGCGGCAAGGAGGTCATCCAGGAGGAAATCGACAAGCTGGGCAAGATGTCACGGGGCGAGTGGAACGTCTTCGGGGTCTTCGCCGGTGCCGCCCTGCTGTGGGTGTTCAAGGACCCGATCACCGACTGGTCCGCGCTGACCTCCGTGCTGCCGTTCATGGCGAACCTGACCGACGAGGCGGTCGCGATCGCCGCCGTGCTGCTCCTCTTCCTGCTTCCCGTCGCTCTGAAGAAGGGGCAGCAGACCATGGACTGGCGTACTGTCCAGTCCGGTATCCCCTGGGGAGTACTGCTGCTCTTCGGCGGCGGTCTGAGCCTGGCCAAAGCCGTTCAGGAGACCAAGCTCAGTGACTGGATCGGCACCCGGATGAGCGGGCTCGGCACCCTGCCCACCGTGCTGCTGGTCGCCGTGGTCTGCCTGATCATCCTGATGCTGACCGAGTTGACCAGCAACACCGCCACCGCCTCCACCTTCCTTCCGGTGCTTGGCGGAGTGGCCGTCGGCATCGGACTCGACCCGCTGCTGCTGCTGGCTCCGGCGGCGCTTGCGGCCACCTGCAGCTTCATGCTCCCGGTCGGTACCCCGCCGAACGCCATCGTCTTCGGCTCCGGCCATGTGACGATCCCCCAGATGGTCCGGGCGGGCCTGTGGCTGAACCTGTTCGGAGTGGTGCTGATCACCGGCATGGTGATGCTGCTCGGCGGCTGGGCGCTTGGTATCAGTTTCTGATTCCTGCCCCGCCGGCGGGGCTGCGGCTCCTCGACCCCGGATCCGACCTCTGGCTGGGCGTTTGATGTTGACGCGCCGACTGTTTCACCACGGTTTGCCGCATTCATCGCTCATGCACACGGCCGGAAACGCCTGGAAGCGCCTCGCCCTGGCATGCCAGAGCGTCGGACCGCGAGCTGCGGTCTGACGCTCTGTTTTGCCTGATCAGGCGCCTGCGGAAGATATACGTGGTGCGGCTGCCCGCAGGAGGCGTGCGGCGCGGCTGAAGGCGCTGGCGGTCGGCGGTGGTGTGGTGCTGGTCCTGCTGGTGGTGTTCTGGTCGGCCGTGTGGCCGTACATCACGGGTGCATTGGTCCTCGGTGGCGTCGGTGCGGTGGGCTGGTGGCTGTGGCGTACGGACCGGCTCGTGCGCGGCCGGGACCGTCTCTGGCGGCAGGAAGAGGTGGTGAAGGCAGGGCACCGGACTCTCGCCGAGGTGGACGCGATGACCGGCACTGAGTTCGAGGATCTGGTCGCAAGCCTGTGCCGACGGGACGGCTGCACGCAGGTGCGGCGGGTGGGCGGTGCGAACGGCAACGGCGCCGACGTCGTTGGCTGCCTCCCGGACGGGCGGACCATGGTGATCCAGTGCAAGCGCTATGCGCCGAGCAGACACGATCGCGAGCCGGGAGTTGCGCGATCTGCTGGGTGCCAAGGTGCACTTCGGGGCCGACCTGGCCTGTTCGTCACGACCACGCGGTTCAGCCGCCCCTCCGAGAAGTTCGCTCTGCAGCACGGCATCCTCGCCGTGCACCGGGATCACCTCGGGCTGTGGAACAACGGGGCTTCCCTGCTGTCACACGTGGTGGAAAGCCAGGCCAGCACGTCGGCGACGGTGCGGCCCTCGACCTGCCCGAGCAGTCCGCCGGATCCGAGGGCGTCGACGAACCCGGTGTGCCAGCGGTCCCTGGTCATCTTCCACTTCCCGGTGTCCGGGTCTTGCTCCCAGCGGGGCTTGCCGCGCCGGGTCTCATCGATGCCCAGCACCTCGACCTCGGGCAGCGGATCCTGGACGACCTCGCGGGCGGCGGCGCGGAAGGCGTTCATCACGGTCGGCCAGGACAGGTGCAGATCACGGGCTGCCTGGATGACCGTGGAGCCGGCATCCCTCACGCGCCGCCCGGATGCGGCCCGCAGCCGCCCGGTGATCCGGGCCCCGGCCGGTATCTGCCCGATCTGCTCGGTGAACGACCGCCGTGGACAGGCGGTTTCGCGGCACCACCAGCGGCGCTTGTGCCAGACGAACTCCAGCCCGCGCTCCCCGTAGGGCAGATCACGTGGCCGGGCGGTCGCCCAGCCCTTCACCCGGGAGGCGAAGACCCGACAGACCGGGCAGGCCCGGGCCGAGGCATCCGCCGTGGCCAGATGGACCCGGCGCCCACCGCACTGAAGCCGCTCGACCCGCATGACGGACACTCCGTCGAGGTCCAGCAGCAACGTCGTATCGTTGACCAAGCCCGTGGCTCCCAGACGATCATTCCTGGCCCCGCCGACGACACCCGACCCCCGACCGTGAACGAGATCCGCCGCCTGTACGACCGGATCGTCCTCGCTCCCGTCCGCACCGCCCGGACCTGGCTGGCGATGCACTGGCACCGCTGGCACACCCGCCACCAAGTCCGGGCCCGTATCAGCCACTACCGCGCCCGAGCCGCACGTGCTCACTCACCGTGAAACAACCGGCTGTAGTACTAGGCGCATGAATTCCTTGAGTATCGCCAGGGGGAGTCTAGGACGAGTGTTTCCTCTTGGGAGGCGACGACCTCGAAGCTACAGCCCGGAACTTCCTGGGGCTTACTCCGGGATCGGTTGTGGCCTCCTGAGGTGCGTGGTGCCAGCCCTCACCGACACTTCGGCTGTTTCCGCTGGTCGATGCTCCAGTCGGCACTGCGACTCGCGAGGGCCCTGAGTGTGTCCGCCCAGGTCCGCGCCGATCCGATGATGGCAACTGAGACCAAAACTGAGACCACAGCACGACGAGGGCCCCGACCAGAATCTGTTCGAGGCCCTCGTTTCCGCTGGTCAGTGGCTGCGGAGGATACGAGATTCGAACTCGTGAGGGGTTGCCCCCCCAACACGCTTTCCAAATGTTCGTCTGGGGGTTCTGGGGCGTACGGCAACGTCCTGACCTGTGGTGCATCTGGTCCGGGCGGGGGTTCTGAACGGTGCTGTACGCCGGTGAATGCAACCAGAACTGCAACCACGGAGGTGGGAGCAGCGCGAGTGTGTCCAGCTTCTGCTGGTGGTTCCTGGTCAGCGGGGAATCGTCTCCTTACTCCCCGTTCTGCGACCAGGCCGCGGTGAGCGCGGTGACCGGGTCAGTGTCGGCTGGTGCCGCGGGCCACCATTCGCCGTCGTCGTCCTGGAGGTAGGGGTACCAGCGGGCGTCGGGGCCCAGACGCAGCTGGATGCCGTGGTGGGTGAGGGTGAGGCGGTTGCGCCAGGTTCTGAGGTGTGTGGGGGAGTCGGTCATCTCGGCGAGGGCCGCGTCCAGGGCGGTGCGGGTGGCCTTCATCACCGTCGGGTCGGGGGCGTAGGGCTGTTCGGCGACGGTGATGCCCGTGGGGCCGCCGTGGCGCCAGGCGCGGGTGAGGCGTGCGAAGGCAGTGGGTTTGGTGCCGGTGTTCTGGATCAGGTGGTGGAACCACTCGGGCCCGGGGTTGCTTGCGGCGATGCGGACGGCGTCCTGCTGCTGGGTCAGGTGCAGGTCGGCGGTGTCGCCCGCGAGGAGCCGGGCGGCGCGCGCGGTGGCGTCGGCCATGAGACGTTCCAGGTCCGCGGCGGCCAGGCCGGTGCCGGACGGCGGGGCGACGGGCAGTGCTGTGGTGTGGGCGGCGGGTTCCGGGAGTTCGGGCAGTTCGGGGGCTCTTCGGCCCAGTGGGCGTACGCGGCGGCGGCCGGGATGCCGGCCGGTGCCGGTGGGGCGGCGGTCTCCTGTGCTGCCGTACGGAGTGCGCGCAGCTGGGCGAAGACCTCCTCGCGACCGCGGCCGCGCAGCGCGAAGAGCACGAATGGGTCGGTGTCGATGGTGGCGGCGATGGCGTAGCAGAGCGCGGCGGCGTGCTTGCAGGGGTATCCCCAGTCGGGGCAGGAGCACTCCGGATCGAGCTCGGTGGGCAGTGGGAGCAGTGGGACGCCTGCGTGCCGGGCGTCGTCTACGAGTTCGGCGGGCATCTCGTCGTCGAGAAGTGCTGCGAGATGTCCGGCGCGGGCCGCGATCGTGTCGAGCAGGGTGTCCCACTGAGGGTCGGTGAGGACGGGCAGGTGGACTGAGGAGCGGTACGGGCGCGGGCGGCTGCCCTGGACAGCGGCATTGACCTTGCCCGGAGCGACGGTGACCGGGCCGACCATGCCTTTGCGGGCGTAGGTGCGTCCGCGCGAGAGCCGTCCGGCGTCCAGGGTGGAGTCCTCCAGGGCGGCCACCCATGCCTGGCCCCACCAGGTCGCGGCGAAGGCTCGCTTGCCGCGGGCGGGCGCACGGCGCGGGCCGGGGACAGCGGGATTCATGAATGCCTTCCCAGGGCGACGAGTTCGGCGAGGTCGGCGTCGGACAGTTCGGTCAGGGCTGCCTCGCCGGAGCCGACGACGGCGTCGGCGAGGGCGCGCTTGGCTTCGAGCAGCTTCGCTACCTTGTCCTCGACGGTTCCCTCCGCGAGGAGCTTGTGTACCTGGACGGGTTTGTCCTGGCCGATGCGGTAGGCGCGGTCGGTGGCCTGGTCCTCGACGGCCGGGTTCCACCAGCGGTCGTAGTGCACGACGTGAGTGGCGCGGGTGAGATTGAGTCCGGTGCCCGCCGCCTTCAACGACAGGAGGAACACCGGCACTTCACCGCGCTCGAAGCGGTCCACCATCTCCTCGCGCCGCGCGACGGGGGTGGCACCGTGCAGGAAGAGAGCGGGGACGCCGCGCTCGGCGAGATGCTTCTCCAGCAGAGCCGCCATCTGTTTGTACTGCGTGAAGACCAGCACGGATTCGCCTTCGGCGGTGATGGTGTCGAGAAGTTCGTCGAGCAGGTCGAGCTTGCCGGAGCGGCCCCGCAGGGGAGTGGACTGGCGCAGGCTGTGCTCTTTCAAATACTGGGCGGGGTGGTTGCAGATCTGCTTCAGCGCGGTGAGCAGCTTGAGTACCAGACCGCGTCGGGCGATGCCCTCCGACTCCGCGATCTTCGCCATGGTCTCGCGGACCTGTGCCTCGTACAGGCCGGTCTGCTCGGCCGTCAGCGGGACGACGTGGTCGGTCTCGGTCTTGGGCGGCAGTTCGGGCGCGATGCCGGGGTCGGACTTCTTGCGGCGCAACAGGAAGGGACGTACGAGACGGGACAGGCGCTCGGCTGCCTCGGGATCCTCGCCCGCCTCGATGGCGCGGGCATGCCGGTCACGGAAGGCGGTGAGTGAGCCGAGGAGCCCGGGGGTGGTCCAGTCGAGCAGTGCCCACAGCTCGGAGAGGTTGTTCTCCACGGGGGTGCCGGTGAGAGCGACGCGGGCGCGGGCGGGCAGGGCACGCAGTTCGCGGGCGGTGACGGCGTAGGGGTTCTTGACGTGCTGGGCCTCGTCGGCGGCCACCAGCGACCAGGCTGTCTCGGCAAGCACTTCGCGGTCGCGGCGCAGCACCCCGTAGGTCACCAGGACGATCTCGTCGCCGGCCAGGTCCTTGAGGTGGCGGTCGCCGCCGTGGTAACGGCGTACGGGGGTGAGCGGTGCGAATCTGGCGGCCTCGCGCTGCCAGTTGCCGAGCAGGGAGGCCGGGCAGACGACAAGGGTGGGGCCCGCGGTGGTGGGGTCGCTCTGGCGGTGCAGGTGCAGAGCGAGCAAGGTGATGGTCTTGCCCAGGCCCATGTCGTCGGCGAGACAGCCGCCGAGGCCGAGTGCGCACATCTCGGCCAGCCAGGCCAGGCCCCGCTTCTGATACTCGCGCAACGTGGCCTTGAGGGCGGCGGGCTGGGGCACGGGGGTGCGGGACTCGGGGTCGCGGATACGAGCGACCAAGTCGCCGAGCGCACCGACCGCCGCACAGGGGACCCGGTCACCGTCCCGCTCGGCCTCGCCGGTCAGCGCGACGCTCAACGCCTCCATGGGGGTGAGCGGTTCCATCCGGCGGCGCTTGGCGCGGGCCACCAGCTTCGGGTCGGCGACCACCCACTGGTCGCGAAGCCGGACGAGGGGACGGCGTGACTCTGCGAGAGCATCCATCTCGGCCTCGGTGAGCGGCTCGCCGCCAAGGGAGACCTGCCAGCGGAAGTCGAGGAGAGCCCCGGTGTCCAGCAGGCCGCCCGCGGTGGAACCGGGGGCGGTGCGCTGCCCGATCTCCGCGGTCGCGGTGAGCGCCTTGACCATCTCGCGCGGCCAGTGCACGTCGACACCGGCCGCGCGCAGCGCGTTCGTGGCGTCCCCAAGGAGATCGAAGGCTTCGTCGTCGGTCAACCGGAGCTGATCGGGAGCGGCGTCGTTGAGCAGCCTCCGCAGCGGGGGCCAGGCGCGGGCGCCGCGGCGCAGGGCGAGAAGGGTCTCGGTCTCGGCGCGTGGGCCGAGCAGCCGCTCCACTTCGGTCGGCTCGCTCCAGAGTCGTGCGGCCTCGATGACGAGCGCCGGGTCCGCCGCGGTGTGCAGTTGCAGGACGGCCCGGAACTGCCGTCGGCGTCCTGCGGGTACGTCGACGCGCAGGGAGACACCGACCTCGGCGGTGAGCGCCGCCTGGGTTTCCTCGGCCCATTCACGCAAGGTGGGTACGGCGCGGGCCTCGCGCCAGGCGTACGGCAGCGCTCCCATGGCGAGCGGCGCGGCTGGCGTACGGACCAGATCATCGGCGACCGCGTCGCAGAACTGGCGTACCAGCGCAGCCGGTTCGGCGATCCGTACCGGAGCAGGGCCAGGCTCGGGCAGGCAGTGGGCGTGTGGCGGGAAGGCGGCGGCCAGGGCGTCCAGCGTCTGGCGCTGGGCGGCGGTGCAAGGACCCACCTGCCAGGTGTCGTAGCCGGCGGGGGTGAGGGCCGGGTGGAGGCGGCCGTCGGCGAGCAGCCGCAGTGCGAAGCGAGTGGCGGCCTGCCAGGCGGCGCCGGAGGGATGCGTCGGCTCCGCATGGGCCAGGGCGGAGACAGCGACAGCGACAGGCAGCGCGTAACCCTCGACCCTGCGCCGCCTGACCGAGCG
Source organism: Streptomyces sp. TG1A-60 (assembly GCF_037201975.1). Lineage (NCBI taxonomy): Bacteria > Bacillati > Actinomycetota > Actinomycetes > Kitasatosporales > Streptomycetaceae > Streptomyces > Streptomyces sp. TG1A-60. The sequence goes on from NZ_CP147520.1 coordinate 4,261,357, forward strand.
GCCGTGCGGCAGGACCAGCTCCACCGCCTCGGTCTCAAGGCCGGTGGGCGCCATACTGTCCCCGGTTGCTGCCCCGGCCGGCTTCCACAGCAGCAGCCGCCCGAGGCGGGCGGGCTCACCGGGCAGGAACACCGCCGCCCAGCCGGCGCCGAGCAGCTCCCTCACGAAGGCGGATGCTTCCTGCCGGGCCAGCGGCGGTGCGCTCCTCGCGCCCGTACTCGGCTCTCGTACGACGACTCGTGCCATTCTCTTCCGCCCTGTCGGCTTGCCGGGCCCTCCCCCGGGCCGCTCACTACCGAACCCCACCAGGCAACGTCACACGCCGGCAACCGCGAGCCTTGGCTTGACTGCCGGCGACGGCGCACGACGGATACGCCGCTGCTGAACACACCGGTCCTGAACCGTACGGTGCAGCACTACGGTGACGCCATGAGCACCTGGGCCCCAGCCGCGCTGGAGGCGTTGATCGAAGAGGCCAACGTCGACGCCTACGGCGAGGATGAGCCCAGCTCACCGGATTCTGGGCCTGCCGCTGCCGGAACCCGCCCCCGAGGGCTCGCAATGGATCGAGGCATACCGCTACTGGGCCCGTTGAACTGGGGCGTCGTACAACCGCCCAGCTGAGCCCCTGCTCGACCGGACAGTCGCCCCGACTGCCGCTGACCGGACCGACTGCGGGGAACAGACAGCACGTAGCGTGCATACCGCAGTATGCTTGAGGCTATGGCTGACACCACACGCATCACGGTGACACTCCCCACCGAGCAGGTGGCGGAGCTGAAGAAGATCACGGACAACATCTCCGGCTACGTGGCCGAAGCGGTCGCCAGGCAGATCCGGCACCAGCTCCTGGGGGCCGACCTGCGCAGCCACACAGACGAGCACGGAGCCTTCAGTGAGGAAGAGCTGGCCGAGGCGCGGGCGCGGATCTTCGGTACGACGTCGGCCGTCGGCGGCGCGAGCGCCGCGTGAGCGGGCACATTGAGACCGTCGTCCTGGACAGCGAGGGGCTGTCGGCCTGGGTGGCGCAGGACCGGAAGGTTCTGGCGATGTTCCAGGTGTTCCATGACATGGGAGCGGACCTTGTCGTCAGCGCCAACACCATCGTGGAGGTGAGCCACGCCAGGGTGAACCTGCCCCGACTGCAATGGGCGCTCTCCCGGGTCAAGGTGGAGCCGGTCACGGAGGCAGCGGCCAGGGCGGCGGCCCAACTGCTCAAGGGCGCCGGTCTGCACGGACACAAGTACGCGATCGACGCCATCGTTGCTGAAGCGGCCTTGCGTCAGCCTGGCCCGGTCGTCATCCTCACGTCGGATGTCGATGACATGACCCGGCTGTGCGGCAGCAAGGCCCGGATGATCGGGCTATGACCGCCACATCATCCCGGGACCATGGACAGCTCCGCGTGGATGCGCCGAGACCAGAGCCGCCGCAGGCCAACCCGTGATGGGTGAATGTCGCCGCAGGCGCCGCGCCTGGTATGGGCCGAGGTCTCCGGCGCCGATGAGTCCTCGCCCGAGGAGGTCCTTCTCGGAGCCTGGGAAGCCGTACGTGTCGGACAGGACAGGTCCGTTGCCGATGCGGGAGGCGAGGACCACGGGGATGAGCGGCGCGATCTTGGTGAGTCCTTCGACGAGGCGCTCCGAGGCGTGGCCGACGCCGAAGGCCGCGACCACGATCCAACGCCGTGACCGTCGTCAGCGCCGCCGCCGCGTGGTGGGTGGGCTTCTTCGCGGTCATCCGCCACCGCGGGGTGCGACGAGTTCCCGCTCCTCGGCGACGTGGTCCGTCTGGACGCCCGTCGGCCCCGGTCCGAGGTGCTGCTCGCCGCCTGGGACGTACTGCGCGAACGGCAGCTGGTGCCGTCGCTCGCCGCCCACGCGGAAGGAAAAGAGACCCATGGCTGACGGCACGAAGGCGACACGTCTGAGCGAGGCCCTCGACGACGGCCAGCGGAAGCACCCGCTCCTGGCGATCGGTGCGGTGAACGCGCTCGCCGCCCACGTCGCGGTGGAGGCGGGCTTCGACGCCCTGTGGGTGAGCGGTTTGGAGGTGTAGGCCGCTTCCGGGCTGCCTGACGCCAACCTCCTCGCCTCGCCGGTCGGCGGGCCGCTGAGTCCGAACACCGACTTTCACGTCTGGAAGCGGCTTCTCCGGGATGCTGGCGTACGGAACGGCCGTCTCCATGAGGCTCGCCACATCGCCGCGACCGTCCTCCTGATTTTTGGCGTCCCTGATGTTGTGATCGACTCGATCATGGGTTGGGAGCCCGGGGGAGCGGCCCGGATGCGCGCCCGGTACATGAATGTGACGGGGACCATGCTCCGCAAGGTCGCGCAGCAGATTGGCGACGCTCTCTGGGAGCTGCCGGGAGGCGGCGGGACTTCCGAACCCGACGGGAAGCCGGACGGAAAACCCAACTGAGACGGAGCACGACGAAGGGCCCCACCGCGAACGGTGGGGCCTTCGACATCGTGCCCGGTGAGGCACTGGCGGAGGATACGAGATTCGAACTCGTGAGGGGTTGCCCCCAACACGCTTTCCAAATGTTCGTCTGGGGGTTCGGGGATGCTCGGGGACGTCCTGACCTGCGGCGAGGCGTGGGGCTGGATGGTGTGCGGACGGCCCTGGACGGAGGTGAATGCAACCAGAACTGCAACCAGCGGACAGCGGGTTCCCGCTGGTCAGAGGGCTTGTGGCGTCGTCAGCACGATCGCGATCCGGGAGCCACGCGACCTGCTGGGCGCCGAGGTGCGCTTCGGCGCCGACCTGGCCGTGTTCGTCACGACCACGCGCTTCAGCGGCCGCTCAGCTTGAGATTTAACCCATCGGATTCGAACGCCTCTGACCGGCGCTTTCGGATGCGATCAACGCGCCTGCGGCAGCCCTGAATCGGGCGAAAACGCCCAGCTCGTACGGCGGAGGGTCGTGTTCGAACGGCGAGGATAAATCTCAAGCTCAGAGAGGTTGCGCCGCAGAACGGAATCCTCACCGGGCACCGGGATCACCTCGGACTGTGGAACAACGGGGCCGCCCTGCCGTCCCTCAGAGAGGTGAACGGCCGTGGACAAAGCGACTTCCGTCATCGAGCAGGCTGGAAGCGGGCACATGGGAAGACCGATGGCTCGTTGCGTCCGGCCCGTACGATTGGCGGTACCTCGTGATGGGCGTGGAGGCGCGATGAGCACGATGTATCCGGAGTACGCGCAGTGGTTGAGCCAGGTGCGGCGTTCGATGAAGTTGCCCAAGGCGGTCAAGCTGCTGTTTGATCAGGGGCGCCTGTACATGTCGCCGGTGACGGAGGCGCACAGTGAGGCGGACGATTCGATCCGCTCCCAGCTGGCGGAGCAGCTGGGCGGGGAGTCCGGTCTGCACGTCACGCGTGACAAGGGAGTACTGCCAGAGCTGGACGGGTACACGCCCGAGCCCGATGTGCTCGTGGTGGACGCGGGCGTGCTCGGCCCGGCAGACGCGTTCGTTGAGCAGAAGCATGTGCATTTCGTCGCGGAGAGCGTGTCCCGTTCGACGGTCGGGCAGGACTACGGGCGCAAGCTCAACCAGTACGCGGCTCGCGGGATTTCGACGTATCTGATCGTGGACGTGCTGACTGGGGAGTGCGTGCTCTACCAAGTGCCGAAGGGCGACGAATACACCTCGGCCGTGCCTTACCGCTTCGGTGAGGAGATCGGGTTCAGCCTGGCCGGGGTCGAGGTCACGGTGCGCACTGACTTCAAGAAGATCCGCTGAGGCTGCTCCCCCGGCCATGGCGGCACGGCTCCGTGGCCCTGCCCGTGGTTTCGTATGCCCACGGGACTGGCTACATCGGGGCGCACACCCATAAGTACGGCACGGGCAGGCACCCGATCGCGCCGGCCGACGGGCGCACCTTCACCTCTGACCTGGATGAGCTTCCTCGGCCTGAACCCGGGGAGCACCGACTGTGCCGGTCCGTGTTCGGTGCCCAAGAGGGCGGATGTCAGCCGACGGGGTAGCCCTGGGCGAGGGCGGCTTTGCGGGCGTAGGTGACTCCGTTGCCCAATTCCGAGCGGTCGCCGGTCAGGCTGTGAGCATGTAGGCAAGGCGTTCGAGTCTGCTGGTCCGGGGTCTGCTGAGCGGGGTGGTGCTCCAGTAGGCGTCGAGGCGGATGACGTTCAGGGCGGTGGCGGAGAAGAGGTGCTGGAGGCGGACCTTGGCCAGTCCTCGGTAGCGGGCGCGGCGGATTCCGGTCATGTCCAGGGCCTGGTTGACCGTGCCCTCGACCCCGGCGCGCAGTTTGTACTTGTCCCGCCAGGTCTGGGTCTTCTGCTCGGCGCGGGAGGCAGTCTGGATCTCGTGCAGCTCTTTCGGCCGCAGGGTGAGTATCCGACTGACCTTCCGGGAGGAGGTGCACTGCGTCCTTGACGGGCAGGCCCGGCAGTCGGTGGAGGCGAACTGGGCGACGGTGGCGGGCCTGCCGTGCTGGGTGACCGGATACCACCCGGCGCTGGTGCGGCCGGCCGGGCAGGTGGCCTGACGGGCCTTCCAGTCGACGCGGAAAGCACTCTTGTCGAACCCCGCGGCGGCCTTGGACTGCGGCGAGTTGTCGGCCGGCAGCGGGGTGACCATCGCGGTCCCGTCCCTGCCGGCGGCGGCCAGCAGGTCCACACTCGGGTAGCCGGAGTCCAGATAGTGCTCGCCCGGGCGCAGGCCGCGTTCATCCAGGCGCTGCTGGATGCCGGCGGTGGCCTTCACGTCCGGCACCGTCGCTTTCGTGGTGTGCACGTCGGTGATCAGGTTCGGCGGCGCCGCGACGCGCTTCCCGTTCCCGTTCCCGTTCCCGGCTTCGGCTTCGGCTTCGGCTTCGGCGGGAGTGTTGCAGGTTTCGGTCAGATGAATCTTGTAGCCCAGCCAGAACAGCTCCTCGCCCTTGGCCGCCCACCGCGCATCCGCGGATATGACCGGGCGGGACGCCGTCTGTCTCGGCCTCCCGCTTCCTGATCACCTCCCGTCCCCGCGCGCCGGTCTCGATGCAGTAGGTCTGCACCAGCACCTGCCGCAGAAGCTCCACCGCGGGAAGCTCCGCCAGCCACGGTGGGGTGCCGGGCACGCGCACCGCCCGGCACAGCATCAGCGCGTCCTGCCCGAACACCACCGCGAGCCGGTCCCGCTCGGTCTTCGAGGCCGGTAGCTTCCACCCGTCCACGCGCGGGCCGTAGCGGTGCGCCAGTTCGGCGACATCCACCGCGCCGGCCAGCCACTCGGGCGCGGCTGCGGCCAGCACCTCCAGCGCGGCGCGCACGCTCTCGCCCGCCAACTCCAGCCGGTTCAAGTCACGCACCGCGCTGATGACATGGGTGGAGTCGCTGCGCTGCTTGCCACCGGCCGCAACGAGTCCCTCGGCGCGGCAGTGCTCCAGGAGCCGGTCGAAGACCAGGCGTTCCATGCCGTGCTCGATCAGGCGGGCGCGGAACTTGGCCAGCACGCTGAAGTCGAAGCCGGGATCGGTCAGCTCGGCGCCGATCGCGTACTTCCAGTCGATCGCGCGTACCGCCATCGCAGCGGCCTGCCGATCGGTCAGGTCCTCGGTGAACTGCAGGACAGTGACCAGCGAGAGCACCGCCGGGGAAAGCCCCGGGGCGCCGCGCACCCCGAACGCGTCGGTGTACGGCTCATCGTCGAAGACCGCTTCCAGCCGGTCACGCAGGCGTATCGGCAGGCTCCCGGCCGGGAAAGCGGCTCCGGCCACCCTCGCTGTCTCCTCCGGAACCACAGGCAGCCCCTCCGGCCGCATCGACATCCGCACCATCCCAGGGCTCGCACCACTCATGACGACACGGCAGATCATCTCCCACTGGGCATCGCAGCCACGGCGAATTGGGCAACGGAGTCGGCTACGGCTTCGACGTTCGGCAGTGGTCCGGGTACACCGTGCTCCGGAGCGTCCGCGAACTGCTGATGGTCACCTGGCTCACGCAGAACGCCGGCGCGAATCCGCGCGCCGCTGAAGAAGTCGAGAAGCGTGTCGAGACGCTGCGGTCGGGTGGCTCACGGCGGGATTGGGCGCCGTTCTAAGAGGCCGCGCAGATAGGGGGCGTGGGAAGTCCCTGGCGACAAGGCGGGCACAGATCCTGGTGATCACGGAGTTGCAACGCTCTGTGATCACTGGGCAGACCTGCGCATGCGTTGCAGTCATGCTCAGGTCTGAGCCGGGTGGTGGGGGTCGATGTCAGCTGAGTGTTTCGCCGCCATCGATGGTGATGATCTGGCCGGTGACGTAGCTGTTGGCCATCAGGAAGAGGGCCGAGGCGGCGGCTTCCTCGGCGGTGCCGAAGCGGCCGAGGGGAGCGGTCGATCCGGGGCGGCGATCGCGCGACCTCTCAGCAGAGCCGCACGCGCGAGGTCGCCGAGGTCAGTGGTGTGATCGGCGTAGCCCTGCGACGAGGAGTTCGGCCATGCGGCGTGCGTCGTAGCGGGGATCGCTCTCCGCGCCGATGCAGAGGTTACCGACGCCGCGCATGAGCTGGTACGCGTCGATGTCGGGGCGGATCTCGCCGGCGACGGCTGCGGCTTCGAGCAGTTCGGTGCAGACGGGTAGGAGGCGGTCGAGGAAGTAGGCATGCAGCGCCTCGAAGTCGGCGTTGTCGGCCTGCAGCACGGCGGCGAGTCCGTGTTTGGTCACCAGGAAATCGACGAAGAGGTTGATCCACTGCCCTAGGGCTGTGCGCGGAGAGCTAGTCGCCAGCAGGGCCGGACCGGCATCGGCGCAGGCGTCGACCTGGTGCCGGTAGACGCCGATGATGAGGTCTGCTCGCGTCGGGAAGTGGCGGTAGATCGTGCCCAGCCCGACGCCGGCCTTGGCCGCGATGTCGCGTACCGGCGCGTCCACGCCTGACGTGACGAAGACCGTGGCGGCCGCATCGAGCAGGGTTTCCTTGTTACGTCGGGCGTCCTTCCGCCCGGATGGGGCCACCTGTCTTGCGCCCTCGTCGCTGTCGCTCACCGCACGCTCCTTCCACTCGCCGCTTGCAAAAGCGGAACGATGTTCCATATCGTTCCGGAACAGGGTTCCGTTTTGCTCATGATGTCAGAGCAGGGCCCGGTAACCAAGCCATGTAATGCACCGCGCTTCACCCCTCATGAGGAGACACGGTCATGCAGTACCGCATCTTGGGCCGCACCGGTGTGCAGGTCAGTACCCTCGCGCTCGGCGCGATGAACTTCGGAAAGATCGGGCGCACCACCCAGGACGAGGTCACAGCCATCGTCGACGCCGCGCTGGAAGCGGGGATCAACCTGATCGACACTGCCGACGTGTACAGCGGCGGCGAGTCGGAGGAGATGGTCGGCAAGGCCATCGCCGGGCGCCGCGACGACATCGTGCTGGCCACGAAGGCGACCATGCCGATGGGCGACGAGCGCAATCGCCAGGGCAGTTCGCGCCGCTGGCTGGTCACCGCGCTGGAGGACAGCCTGCGTCGGCTCGGCGTCGACCACGTCGACCTCTACCAGATCCACCGGTGGGACTCGAACACCAGCGACGAGGAGACCCTGTCGGCGTTGACCGACCTGCAGCGCGCGGGAGAGATCCGCTACTTCGGCTCCTCGACCTTTCCGGCCTACCGCATCGTGCAAGCCCAGTGGGCCGCCCGCGAACATCGCTTGAGCCGTTACGTCACCGAACAGCCCAGCTACTCGATCCTGCAGCGCGGCATCGAGACCCACGTCCTGCCCGTGACCGAGCAGTACGGGCTCGGAGTGATGGTGTGGAGCCCGTTGGCCTCGGGCTGGCTGTCGGGCGCGATCCGCGAGGGCAGTGAGATCACCACCAGCCGCTCAACCTTCATGCCGCAGCGCTTCGACACCACCATCCCCTCCAACCGGGCCAGGCTCGACGCCGTCGAGCAACTGGCCAAGGTCGCCGACGAGGCCGGCCTGACGATGATCCAGCTCGCACTCGGCTTCGTGACCGCGCACCCCGGCGTGACCAGCGCCCTCGTCGGCCCTCGCACGCTGGACCACCTGTACTCGCAGCTCGCCGCCGCAGACATCACGCTCTCCGCCGACGTACTCGACGCGATCGACGGCATCGTCGCCCCCGGCACCGATCTCGCCGCACACGAGAAGAACGACACTCCGCCCGCGCTGCTCGACTCGTCACTGCGGCGACGCTGATCGTCCCAGCGACAGCCTCCACATCCTCGTGTGCGACATCCCGAAGCTGCAGCAGTGGATGGCGGTAGCAAATTCCGCTTCATGGTCGGCTTATGGGACTTCCATCACCTGGCAGCCCATCAGTAATCCGCCGCACTCGCGCAGATAGGCGGCGTGGGAAGTCCCCGGCGACAAGTCGGGCCCAGGTCCCGGTGATCATGGAGTTGCGACGCTCTGTGATCACTGGGGGGACCTGTGCCCGTGCTTCCATCATGGCTGACTGACCCGCTCTGGGACCAATTCGCGGCGTTCTTGCCCGAGCGCCCTACGGTCGATCCGTCCCACCCGCTGGGGTGCCACCGCCGCCGTATCAGCGACCGGATCGTGTTCGACAAGCTGTTGCAGCTTCTGCGGTTCGGCTGCTCCTACCAGGCGATCTCCGACACGACCTGCTCGGCGACCACCATCCGCAATCGCCACGATGAGTGGATCCGGCTCGGCGTCTTCGCCCGGCTCAAGCAGATCGTGCTGGAGTCCTACGACCGGATCGTCGGGCTCGTGCTCGACCAGATCGCCGTCGACGGCTCCATCACCAGGGCTCCCGGCGGCGGGGAGGTCGCCGGGCCCTCACCGGTCGATCGCGGCAAGCAGGGCTTGAAACGCTCGGGCATGACGGATGGTTACGGGATCCCGCTCTGCCGGGTCCTGGCCGGGGCGAACCGCCACGACTCACCGCTTCTCGCGCCGACGCTGGACCTGCTGGACGACCTCGGGCCGCTGCCCGACGACATCACAGTCCATCTGGACGCCGGCTACGACTCGGACAAGACCCGCACCGAACTCGCCGCCCGCGATTTGCACGGCCGCATCGCGCACAAGGGGGAGAAGGCGCCGATCCAGGCGAGCCAGCGGTGGCATGTCGAGCGCACGCACGCCTGGCAGAACGCCTTTCATCGCCTTGCCCGCTGCTACGAGCGCCGTGCGACCGTCGTCAACGCCTTCTTCCCTCTCTGTCAGCCTTGGGTGAGACGTCCCGCTCTGCGGGGTTAGCCTGAGAGGGCACGACAGGAGAACCGCCCCATATGCCCAGCACTGAGTCCGTCGGGTCCGACCCGGCACCGAGGCCGAAGCGCCGTACCTTCACCTCCGAGTACAAACTGCGGATCGTCGCCGAGTACGACGCCGCGCCCAGGAATGAAAAGGGTGCGGTCCTGCGCCGGGAACGGCTCTACCACTCGCACGTCAAGGAGTGGCGGGCCGCCCGGGATGCCGGGGCCCTGAAAAGCCTGGTCGACCGCCGGACCAGCCCGGCCCGTGCGAAGAAGTCCGCCGCGGAGGTGGAGAACGAGAAGCTGCGCCAGCAGGTGGAGCGCCTGCAGAAGGACTTGGCCCGGAACAAGGCCGCACTCGAGGTGATGGGAAAAGCTTCCGCGCTCTTGGAAATGATCTCCGAGAGCGCGGACTGAAGCACGCGGCCGATCCCGTCGTGGACACCGCGTTCACCGGCGTCGAAGGGATGTAGCGGCTACGGCGCTACGCGGGCGAGGCGCCGGGAGCGGGTGAGCCAGGCGAAGGTCCGCTCGACGATCCACCGTTTGGGCAGCACGACGAAGTGAGCTGCCCCGAGTTTCGTAGAGTCCGGTGATCTTGTTTCAGGCGGACTGCGGGGTGGCTTCCTGTTGTCGCCACCAGTCGTGTTCGTACTCGGCGGGCGGTAGGTAGTCGAGGGCGGAGTGGAGCCGTTCCTCGTTGTACCACGTGACCCACTGGAAGATCGCCCGTTCGACCTGGTCGACATCCTTCCAGGGGCCCTGCATCTCGATCAGCTCGGCCTTGAAAGTGCCGTTCAGAGCCTCGGCCATCGCATTGTCATAGCTGTCCGCGACGGACCCGACCGACGCCGAGGCGCCGATCTCGGCAAGCCGGTCGGTATACCGAATGGATACGTATTGCGACCCGCGGTCGCTGTGATGAATGAGGCCGGAGTCCTTCTTGATCCTCCGTCTCCACAGCGCCATCTCCAGGGCTTCCAGGGGCAGTTCGGTCCGCATATGGTTCGCGATCTGCCAGCCGACGATCATCCGCGAGTACACGTCGAGGACGAACGCCACGTATGCCCAGCCCGACCAGGTGCGGACATACGTCATGTCCGCCACCCACAGCTGATCGGGCCGTGAGGCGGTGAAGTCGCGGTCGACCAGGTCCGGCGGGCGCGGCGCCGACGGCTCCGCCACGGTGGTCCGCCGGCGTTGACCACGGATCACGCCTCCAGACCCAGCTCGGCCATCAGCCGCTCGATGGTGCAACGGGCCACGTCGACCCCCTTGCGGCGCAGGGCCCGGGTGATCCGGCGGGCACCATAGGTGCCGCCCGACTCGCCATGGACCTGCTCGATCAGCGGCATGAGCTGTTCGTCGCGGAGCCGGCGGGCCGACTTCGGCCGCTTCTTGCGGGCGAAGTACGTCGACGGCGACAGCTCAAGAACCCGGCAGACGGGATCGACCCCGAGGCCCTTGTCACGCAGGTGGTCGATCACCTGCTCGGCCTCGTCCGGGGACGGTCGATCTCCTGGGCAAAAAAAACACGCTGGCGGCTTTCAGGATCTCGTTGGCCCGCTTCAACTCGGCGTTCTCCCTGCGGAGTTGCTTGAGTTCCTCGCGCTCGGCGGTGGTGAGCCGGTCGTCACGCTCGCCGCCATCGGCCTCGGCCTGGCGGACCCAGCCGCGCAGGGCCTCCTTGTGGATGCCGAGGTCTTTCGCGACGTGGGCAATCGGTCGGCCGGTGCTGCGGACCTCACGGACCGCGCGCTCGCGGAGCTCGTCCGGGTACTTACGGGGTGCTGCCATGGTGCTCGTGGTTCTCCTTCGCCAGGACCGTAACCCTGGCATCAGGGACTCCACAAATCTCAGTACAGCTCACCTCCGTGGGCTTCGGGGGTAGGTGCTCTGGCAGGGCGTTGTACGTTGACATGGTCTGCGGGCGGGCACCAGTCCTTTCCGGGGCTTTCCTGTCTGCCCCGAGCGAACTGGAAAGAAGCGGACACATTTACCCTCGTACGCGGGGGTGGATCACCCCCGCTCTGCCTGTTGCACAGGAGGGTCAGACGGCATGACGACGAGCGAACAAACCGCGTTCGACTCCGCAGCGGCAGAGAGCATTCTGCGTAGAGCTTGCGTCCTGGCGGGGCTAGACCCCGACGGCGTAGAAATGCTGCGACTCGGTGACCATGCGGTGTTCCGCATCGATGGCGGACGGGTCGTCTCTCGCGTCGGCCGCCACGCGGATCGTCTACCGTCCGTGCGCCGCGAGGTCGCTGTTGCGCAATGGCTCGCGGCGGAGGGCTACCCGTCGGCGCGACTCGTCACGGAGGCCGAACAGCCTGTCGTCGTCGAGGGCCACCCCGTGACCTTCTGGGAGGGGCTGGCCGACGGCGAGGATTACGCCAGCACGCGTGAGATGGGCGAACTCCTGCGGCGGCTCCACGGACTGGAGCCGCCGCACTTCTCCCTGCCCGCCCTCCGTCCCTTCAACAAGGTCGAGCAGCGACTGCGGCGTGCTGTGATCCGTGCCGAGACCCGCGCGTATCTAGCCGGTCTGGCCGAGAAGCTGGCAGCCGAGTACGAGCAGCTGGAGTTCGCCCTTCCGCCGGGGCATCTGCACGGTGATTTCAACGTCGGCAATGTCCTTCATGACGCCGAAGGACACCCGAAGGTCATCGACCTGGACGGCTTCGCGACCGGCCCTCGTGAGTGGGACCTCATGCAGACGGCCATGTACTACGACAGCTTCGGCTGGCACACGGAGGCCGAGTACGCCGATTTTACGGAGGGCTACGGCTTCGACGTCCGGCAGTGGTCCGGGTACACCGTGCTCCGGAGCGTCCGCGAACTGCTGATGGTCACCTGGCTCACGCAGAACGCCGGCGCGAATCCGCGCGCCGCTGAAGAAGTCGAGAAGCGTGTCGGGACGCTGCGGTCGGGTGGCTCACGGCGGGATTGGGCGCCGTTCTAAGCGGCTTCGGCTTGTTGCCAGAGACGGAAGGCCCGGGCCTGTTCCGCGAAGTCGCGGAACTCCGCGGCCCGTCTCATGTGGTTCGTGACGCGCCCTTGGAACTCCCGCACGTACTGCACGCAACGCGCCGACTTCAGCCCCTCGCCGAGGCTCAGAGCACCCACGGCGATCTCGAAACCGCGACCGATCTCACCTTGGTTGAGGTACGCCTCGGCCTGCACCATCGTCGCGAAGAAGTCGCTTCGATTGTTCAGGCCGTCACCGAAGATCGAGACCCCACCCCGCTGCGCAGCTTCGACGGAACGGCCCAGGTCGCGGAAGCAGTGGCCGATCTCTGCCGCCAGTTCCACCTCGTCGAAGTACGCGATGTAGGGCGGGTCGCTGTCGGCTGTCCTCTGACCGAGCTTGCGCTCCGCCTCCGCTAGGGCCAGGTCACAGCCTTGCTCGTCGCCAAGGCGAGCCAGCCCCCGCGCCTCCATCGCACGGAACTGCGCGGCCATCGTCGGCCCCAGGCTCGCGGCCGGCCCCATGTACGCGGCACGGGCGAGAGTCACAGCGTCCTGGTACCGCCCCATGAACGTGGCCTGATGGCTCATCGCCGACAGGACGCTTCCGCCCAGGAGCCTGTCACCAGCCGTCTGCGTCATGCGCAGGGCCTGGATGAAGTACCGCTGGGCGATGCCGTGCAGGCCGTTGTCGTACGACATCCAGCCGGCGAGCAAGAGCGCTTCGGCCACAGCCGAGTGCAGTTGCTTGCCCACGGCATCGGAGTACTGCCCGTCGAGCATGGGCCGGACGTCCGTGTGCAGGTACTGGATGAGCGCGCGTCGGGCGTGGCCGCCGCCGAACTTCCCGTCAAGTGTGCTGAACACGTCTGCGGTTGAGCGCACCATTTCCACGTCCACGGCGCCGATCGCCTGGCCACCGGTCCGCGTCGGTGCTGCGTCCGGCGGGGCGACGAGCCAGCGCAGAGTGGCGGTGTTCCAGGCTGCGGAGTCCGGCTGCGCTCGGACCAGTGGCTCGGCCTCGGCAAGATCGGCACGCCACAGGTCTGCCACGGTCTTGGCCGTAGCCTCGGGACGGTCCGCGAAGTCGAGCCCGAGGTCAGGCTGTAAGGCGGATACCGCCGCGTCGCCCATCCCGATGTCATCGATGGTGAGGCGGCGTCCCAGCTTGGCCCCGATGGCGTCGGCGATGAACTGCGGCATGTTCCCACGCGGTATCGAGCCCTTGAGCCACCGGGTGACGTACGTGTGATCGCAGGTGACGTCTTCCCCTGATCGAGCCGCTGCGACGACTACCGCGCGGGCGAGCGACTTGTGCGAGAAGTCCGCTTCCTGCATGAGCGCGGCCAGCCTGGCGTTCCGGTCTGCCATCGGACCCCCAGAGAACGGCCGTAGTGCCAGCTTGACGCACGGTCACTCTACGCAGGTCAGCCCCAGGGTGCAGGAGGTTCGCACGCAGGAGTGCACGAGTGCACCCCCGAGTGCACGCTCCCGAAGTCGCCTTCGCACGACGACAGTTGAATTTACCGCCGCAGGGCAGGTCGGCGGTTCCGAGTCGAATTCCATGAGTTGACGGCACGGAAAGTATTCACGCATTGCCTCCATTGCCATACGGGCCTTTGGCGGCGTGCGCCCAAAACCAGCCCATCAGCCATGCCTTCTGGGCTCCTTGGAAAGGTGGTCCCGTGATATCAGCTCACCACCTCATCGTGATCGGTTTCGATGAGATCGTCGCCAACAAGTACCTTCCGTGCATTCGCGATGCCATCAAGTCCGGCCACATCGACTCCTATTCCATCATCGATCTGGAGTCGCAGCGGACGGAAATCGACCGACGCATACACGCAGCGAGCGTGAAGCCGCGAGGAGTCGTTTACCTGCCGGATTCCGGCGACCGAGTGCGGGAGACGCCGCAGGAAGTGATCGCAACCGCCGTGCAACGCCTGCGAGTACCCGGCGTACCGACCAAGGTGTACATCGCCACGGAGGTGCGAGCTCACGAGGCATACCTGCGGTTCTGCGTGGAGAACCACATCGACTCACTGGTCGAGAAGCCCGTGCTGGCTCCCATCGTCGACGGTTGGTTCAAGCCGTCGTACATCACGAAGACCATGCAGGAACTCATCGGTGTTGCTGCCGACTCCCCTGCGGAGCATTCGGTGATGACGCTGAGCCGGTACCACCAGATCTACAACCAGAAGGTAGTTGCCTCGCTGAGGGATCGGATGGAGAGGTGGGAGGCGCCCCTGACTTCATTCCATCTCCGGGCCGCCGGCCAGGGCGGTTGCAAGTTCCGGGATCGCGTAGATCGTGCGCGGCCAGTGGGAGTTGACGTGGCAACAGCACAGGCACGAGACCGGTGATCATCAGGGTGTCTACGCCAGCTGATCACATCGAGGTCCCGTGCCTGCCGCTCCATCCTCCCCGATCCCTGCCGCCCTGGCGAAACTGGGCCCCCTGCACCAGCACGGCACCGGCTGCCTGCGTGCCCACCTCCAGCGCGTACCCGACCCGCGTTCGCGTCGCGGGCGGTGGTATCCCCTGGTCGGCTTGCTGCTGATCTGCGCCTGCGCAGTCGTCTCCGGCGCCCGGACCGTCACCGAGATCACCGAGTGGGGACAGCGTGCCACCACCACGGTGCTGGAACGACTCGGAATCCGCAGGCACTTGCCCGGACGTCGCCGTGCCCCGTCCCATGCCACCCTCACCCGGCTCCTTGCCGCCCTCGACGGCGATGCCCTGGACAGCGCGATCGGCGCCTACCTGGCCGAACGCGACCACACCGCGAACGCCGGCCGCGGCACCGGCTCTGCGCCACGGCCGGCGATCGCGGTGGACGGCAAGGCACTGTCCGGCTCCGCGCACCGGCAGCAGCGCCACCGGCACCTGCTGTCCGCCGTCACTCACGCCCCCACCGTCACCCTGGCCCAGCGGGAAGTGGGTGCCAAGACCAACGAGACGGCCGCCTTCCGTCCGCTGCTGGAACCACTCGACCTGACCGGCACCGTGGTCACCTTCGACGCCCTGCACAGCGTCAAGGACCAGGTGCGCTGGCTGGTGCGGGAGAAGAAAGCCCACTACATCGCGGTGATCAAGGGAAACCAGCCGACCGCGTCTGCCCAGCTCAAGGCCCTGCCATGGGAGCAGGTGCCCGTAGCTCACACCGTCTCGGGGACCGGGCACGGGCGGCGGGAGTCCCGCTCGGTCAAGACCATGGCCATCGCGGCGAACCTGGGCGGGATCGCCTTCCCGGAAGCACGGCTGGCTCTGCGCATCCACCGGCGCCGCCAGGAGAGCGGCAAGCGGCAGACCCGGGAGACGGTCTACGCCGTCACCAGCCTCGATACCCACCAGGCCAGCCCTGCTGACCTGGGCGGATACGTGCGCGGCCACTGGGGAATCGAAAATTCCAGCCACCATGTCAGAGATGTGGTGTTCGCCGAGGACGCCTCCACCGTCCACACCGGCAGCGCGCCGCGGGCGATGGCCGCTCTGCGGAACCTGGCCATCGGCAGGCTGCGGCTGCTGGGAGCGGACAACATCGCCAAGACCACCCGAGCGATCCGGGACGCACCCGAACACGCCATCTGGATCTGGGGCATCACCGACAGCCCGCTCCTACCGGGAACTTGAAGCCGCCCTGGCCGCCGGCGGCGTGTGGAATCTCCAGCGGGAGTTCGAGAGCCGCGATGATCACCCGTACAAGTACGGCTACGGGATGATGATGCACGGCGCGTACCACTACGTGGATCTCGCGACCCAGATCCTGTCACTCAACGCGGAGCTCTTCCCCGAGCGCCAACTTCGGTTGGAAGTAAGCGCCTTCGGTGCCTTCCCCATCGACCAGCACCAGCGCTTCTCCCAGCCGATCGCCCGCAGCTTCCAGGACGCCGGCGCGCGGTGGTCGGCGGACTCGGATGAGGGCTTCCGTTTCGGCGAGACCGATGTGACCTCCACGTTCCGCCTCATAGACGCCGCCGCGGGAAGGACCGTCTCGCTCGGGACCTTGTCCTTCGAGCAGACCACCCCCTCCATCCGCGACTGGGCGGAGCTCCCGGACGGCCTCTACAACGTCAACGGCCGCACGTCGAGCGTCGATCTGGAGGCCCAGCTGTCGACGCTGTTCTCCACCCACGTCCACTGCTACGACATCCCCCGCGGCATCAGCGCGGATGGGATCGACGCGTTCGCCCGGGTGATCACACGCGCCAACGCCGCGCTGCTGCCCGACGAGCAGTACGTGTCGGAGGAGTCGTTTGACGGGCTGTTCCACAGCGACAGCAACCGTCAGCTCATGGAGCACTGGCTGCGCGGCTCCGAGCACCGCAGCACCCTCGCGAGCCATCTGCGCCCCATGCAGGTCACCGAGGCACTCGCCTCGTCCGTGCTCGCTCCTGGGCGCCTGGTCACGGTGCCCTTCTAGGCACCAGCTGCTCCAAACCGTCCAGGACACAACAGAGGAGTCACCCATGAACGAGCTGGTTTCGAAGGCGTCCGTGCATGCCTTCTACGACGAGGCGATCCAGCAGGGCCGGAACACTGCGGAGAACCTCCAGGCGGCCACGTCGGAGCGGTTCAACACCCTCGTGGAATCCCTCGGAGTCGAGACCCCACGTACCGCCCTGGATCTGGGGTACGGGGCTGGCGCTTACACCATTGCGTTAGCGCGCGCCGGATTCCGCGTGACAGCCGTCGATCAGATCCCCACCGACGTTCTGCTTCACCGTATCGACGGCGCGGGCGAGTGGGCCCGCCGGATCGACCCGCGCGAATGCCTCGCCGAGAACTACGCCATCGACGAGGACTTCGGGGTCGTCGTCGCCAGGGACGTCCTGCATTACCTCGCGAGACACGACGTCGAGTCCCTGCTCACGAACGCGGTCGTTCACGCACTCGGGGGCAACCGCCACTACCTCGAAGTCTTCACAGGGATCACGCGCAGAGCCGCTAACGGTCAGCTGCGCCGCATCGAGGGGGAGGCAGACTACTCCCCGGACTCTTTCCGGCAGGTCATCGAGCGGATCTACGACGGCTGGGACCTCACGCTGCTCTGGTCCGAGCACGCGGAACAGGACCGCCGAACCGGGCGCAACTGCTTCGAGGCGACCCGGGCCACCGTCATCGCCGCCAACCGGTCAGCCTGATCAGAGACATGGAGAACGCCGTGAAGTCGAGCACGCCCGAGGGGATCAGCTTCGTCATCCCCTGCTTCAACTCGGGGGGCTACCTCGTGGAAGCCGTCGAGTCTCTGATCCAGCAGCCCCACATGTTCCCGTACGAAGTCGTGATCGTGGATGACGGCTCCGACGACCAGCCCACGCTTCGCGCCATCGCGCTGTGCGCGGAACGCGCCGAGGTCCGCATCGTCCGCCAGGAGCACAGCGGACACCACGCCGCCAGGAACGCCGGCATCGACGCCGCATCCTTCGAGTACGTGATGCAGCTCGACGCCGACGACCGGCTCGCCACGGATCCTGAGCTGCTGAAGGCCGGCAGCTACCCGGACCGAGCCGTCAAGCTCCTCAAGACGCACCAGCACGTGGCCTTCGTCCACACCATGTCGCAGATGATGGGCGACTTCGACGGGCTCACCATCTCCTCCTACCCGTGCCGCGAGGAACTGGTCCTGCGCAAGCACCACGTGCCCACCTCGATCGTCTACCGCCGAGACGACGCCATCCACGGCGGCCTCTACGACCCCCACGTACGGAAATGGGGAGACTGGGCATTCGCCGTGAACCTCCTCGCCGGACGCTTCCGCAGAGGAGAGGCCAACCACATCGTGTGCATCGCCGGCCCGCTGCACGAATACCGGGTCCACTCGCGCACACGACGGGTCTCCAACGCCGAGATCTCCGAGTTCGACATGACCCTGCTGGTCGTGGAAAAGAACCTCGACCTGTTCCGGCACCACTTCGACCGCGACGACTCGGCCGAGGACATCGCGCGCCTCGTCCTCGCCTCGAAGCCGTCCCGGCTCGTCGACCTGATCCGGATGGCCGAGTTCGACCTCGAACAGGCCCTCGCGGTCGCCCGCCAGCGGCAGTTCTCCCTGTCGAGCCCCTTCGAGGCCCTCGGCATCCCGTAGCCGCGCCCGCTCCATGAAGGAAGCCCCGGACGATGCGTCCGGGGCTTCCTCGCTGGTCTGGCTATTAGGCAGGCGGCAGGTTGTCGATCTGGTTCTGCAGCCGCACGAGGTCCCCTTCGGCCTTCGCGAGACGGGTACGGATCTTCTCGACCACGCTGTCCGGCGCCTTCGCCAGGAACGCCTCGTTGCCGAGCTTGGCCTCCGCCTGGGCCTTCTCCTTCTCGGCCGCAGCGAGGTCCTTGGCCAGCCGCTTGCGCTCGGCCGCGACGTCGATCGTGCCGGACAGGTCGAGCGCGACCGTCGCGCCGGCAACCGGGAGGGGCGCCGTGGCACTGAAGCCGTCGCCCTCGGGCTGGAGCCTGAGCAGCTGACGGATGGCGGCCTCGTGGGCAGCGAGCTGCGTACCCGACAGGTCCAGGCGGGCGGGGACCTTCTGGCCGGGCTGCAGGCCCTGGTCCGAGCGGAAGCGGCGAACCTCGGTGATCACCTGCTGGAGGCTCTCGATCTCCGCCTCGGCCGCAGCGTCACGGAATCCGCTGTCCGCCGGCCAGTCGGCGATCACGACGGACTCGCGGCCGGTGAGCGTGGTCCACAGCGTCTCTGTCACGAACGGAACGATGGGATGCAGCAGCCGCAGCGTCACGTCCAGGACCTCGCCCAGGACGCGTGCTGAGACCTTGGCCGCGTCGCCGCCGGCCATGAACGTCGTCTTGGAAAGCTCGACGTACCAGTCGAAGACCTTGTCCCACGCGAAGTGGTACAGGGCATCGGCGAGCTTCGCGAACTGGTAGTCGTCGTAGTACGCGTCCGCCTCGGCCACGACGGTGTTCAGCCGGGACAGGATCCAGCGGTCCGTGGCCGAGAGCTGCTCGGCCGGGGCAGCTCGCCCTCGATCGTGGCGCCGTTCATCATCGCGAACCGCGTCGCGTTCCAGATCTTGTTGGCGAAGTTCCGGGACGCCTGGACCCAGTCCTCGCCGATCGGCACGTCGGTACCGGGGTTGGCGCCCCGCGCGAGCGTGAACCGCAGAGCGTCGGAGCCGTACTTGTCCATCCAGTCCAGCGGATTGACCGTGTTGCCGAACGACTTCGACATCTTCTTGCCGTGCTCGTCACGGACCATGCCGTGGAACGCGATGGTGCGGAAGGGGATCTCGCCGTCCATCGCGTACAGGCCGAACATCATCATCCGCGCGACCCAGAAGAACATCAGGTCGTACCCGGTGACCATGGCCGAGTTCGGATAGAACTTGGCCAGGTCCGCGGTCTTCTCGGGCCAGCCGAGTGTCGAGAAGGGCCACAGGCCGGACGAGAACCAGGTGTCGAGGACGTCGGTGTCCTGCACCCAGCCCTCCCCGGTCGGCGGCTGCTCGTCGGGACCGACGCACACGGTCTCGCCGTCCGGGCCGTGCCAGACGGGGATGCGGTGGCCCCACCACAACTGCCGTGAGATGCACCAGTCGTTGAGGTTGTCGACCCAGTCGAAGTACCGCTGCGACAGGTCTGCGGGATGGATGTCCACCCGGCCGTCGCGGACCGCGTCGCCAGCGGCCTTGGCGAGCGTCTCGACCTTGACCCACCACTGCAGAGACAGTCGCGGCTCAAGGGTCGTCTTGCATCGCGAGCAGTGGCCCACCGAGTGGACGTACGGCCGCTTCTCCGCGACGATCCGGCCGTCGGCGCGCAGCGCGGCGACGATCGCGGAACGTGCCTCGAAGCGGTCAAGCCCCTCGAAAGGCCCGTGGACCGTGATCACGCCGCGCTCGTCCATGACGGTCAGTGACTCCAGGTCATGCCGCTGACCGATGGCGAAGTCGTTCGGGTCGTGGGCGGGCGTGACCTTGACGGCACCGGTGCCGAACTCCGGGTCGACGTGCGTGTCGGCGACGACGGGAATCGTGCGCCCCGTCAGCGGCAACTTGATGCGCTTGCCGACCAGGTGCTTGTAGCGCTCGTCGTCGGGGTGAACGGCCACGGCGGTGTCACCGAGCATGGTCTCCGCACGCGTGGTGGCGACGACGACCGTGTCGTCCCCCTCGCCGTACTTGATGGAGACGAGCTCGCCGTCGTCATCCTGGTAGTCGACCTCGATATCCGAGATCGCCGTCAGACAGCGCGGACACCAGTTGATGATGCGCTCGGCGCGGTAGATCAGGCCGTCGTCGAACATCTTCTTGAAGACGGTCTGGACGGCACGGGACAGCCCCTCGTCCATGGTGAAGCGGTCACGGCTCCACGCGACGCCGTTACCCAGACGCCGCATCTGGCCTGCGATCTGACCACCGGACTCGGCCTTCCACTGCCAGACCCGCTCGACGAACGCCTCACGACCCAGGTCGTGCCGGGACTTGCCCTCCTTGGCGAGCTCCCGCTCGACGACGTTCTGCGTCGCGATACCGGCGTGGTCCATGCCGGGCTGCCACAGCGTCTCGTAGCCCTGCATGCGCTTACGGCGGGTGAGGGCATCGATCAGCGTGTGCTCGAAGGCGTGGCCCAGGTGCAGGGAGCCGGTGACGTTGGGCGGCGGGATGACGATGGTGTACGCGGGCTTGTCGCTCTTCGCGTCGGCCTCGAAGTAACCGCGCTCTACCCAGCGCTCGTACAGCGGCCCCTCTACCTCGGCCGGCGCATATTGGGTCGGCAGTTCGGGGGCGCTGTTCGGCCCGCTGTCGGGGCGCTGAGTGTTGTCGGTCACGACGGCCATTCTAGGGCCGGGGCACTCCTGGGCTCGCCTGACTATTGCGGGCACGCCGGGACGTGGTCAGGACAGAAAAGTGGTCGCACGGAGGTAATTCAAGTGTGACCAAGAACACTCCCGTGCGACCGGTTCCTAGCCTACCCCTCCGCTCCGGCGGAACCGCAATTCCCCAGGCAGCTCCGGGGACCCGGCAGCGTCGCCCTCCCAGGTGACTCGAAGAAATAGGTCGTGGGAGGTGCCGTGCTGTCGGCACTCTGGCCCGATGTTGTTGAAGCTCACCGGGTCCAGTTGCTCGGGCAAGACGACCCTGGCATACGCGGCGGCTGCCCGGATCGGGAAAATCGCCGTGCATGACTTCGACGAGCTCGGTGTGCCAGAGGGCGCCGACCGGCACTGGCGCCACCGCATGACCGAGATGTGGGTGCGACGGGCGTTGGAGTACCAGGACCGCGGCATCGATCTTTTGCTCTCCGGGCAGTCCCCCTTGGGAGAAGTACTGGCCGCGCCCTCCGCCCCGCTGCTGGATGGCATCGCCGTATGCCTGGTCGATGTCGCTGATCCGGTCCGTCGCGCTCGCCTCGCCGAGCGTGACGTCGGACGTTGGGATTCCCAGGCGATCGACGCCTTCCTTGGCTGGGCTGAATGGCACCGCAAGCACGCCGTCGACCCGTCTCACCGGCCCGACGTCATCATCGACGACAGCTGGCCCGAGATGGTCTGGAGCCGCTGGGCTGGCTGGAATACCGGTGATCTCCGATGGCACACTCACCTGCTCGACACCACGGACCGACCAATCACGGATTCCGTGGACCAGGTCGAGCAGTGGATCAACGAGCAGCGCGGCGTGCACCGGGTCGGCCAGCTCCCCCTGAGCCGCGGTTGGGCTTCGTGATCCACAGCGCCTCGTCAGGCGAAATGTTCCCGGCTGGTGAGCCCGAATCCACCACCCACACGTCCGCCACTCGCCTCTGCCCTCCAAGCGCAGAGGCGAGTGGCGCCGCGGCGGCCGGGGAGCATGATCCGGCCTCGCCCATCGGGACCAGTTACTTGCCGTACGCCTGCTTCCAACGCGTCCGGTGGCGGGAGTCGCCCTGTCCTCGGCCGTTCACCTCGCTCAGTGACAACAGGGAAGCCCCGTTGTTCCACAGCCCGAGGTGATCCCGGTGCACGGCGAGGATGCCGTGCTGCAGAGCGAACTTCTCGGAAGGACGGCTGAACCGCGTGGTCGTGACGAACACGGCCAGGTCGGCCCCGAAGTGCACCTTGGCACCCAGCAGATCGCGCAACTCCCGGCTCGCGATCGTGCTGCTCGGCGCATAGCGCTTGCACTGGATCACCATGGTCCGCCCGTCCGGGAGACAGCCAACGACGTCGGCGCCGTTGTCGTTCGCACCGCCCACCCGCCGCACCTGCATGCAGCCGTCCCGTCGGCACAGGCTTGCGACCAGATCCTCGAACTCAGTGCCGGTCATCGCGTCCACCTCGGCGAGGGTCCGGTGCCCTGCCTTCACCGCCTCTTCCTGCCGCCAGAGACGGTCCCGGCCGCGCACGAGCCGGTCCGTACGCCACAGCCACCAGCCCACCGCACCGACGCCACCGAGAACCGATGCACCTGTGATGTACGGCCACACGGCTGACCAGAACACCACCAGCAGGACCAGCACCAAACCACCGCCGGCCGCCAGCGCCTTCAGCCGCGCCGCCCGCCTCCTGCGGGCAGCCGCACCACGTTTACGCCCAGCCACGATCGAAGCCCCTCCCCCACAGGTCCGTGTACGGCAGTCTGAGCAACCTGAGGCAGCGACAGAAGGGCGCGAGTCGGCCATGGCCGGATTGGACTGCCAGGCGGGGCGGTGTAGCCGCGGTAGCGGTGAACGACGCGACCGCCTCGACATCAACGGCAGCGGTCTCTTCCGCTCTTTCCAGTGGTTACAGGGTTGATCGACTCCGTAGAGGCCGGGTGTGCCACGACACTCGCGGCGTGGCCGACACAACATCGCAGGAACCGGACGGCGCCGCCCCGTCCCCGGAGAATGAGCCCGGGTCAGCGGGAAAGGCGGCTGGCACCGGCCGGGTGCAGTTCTCCCTCGTGCGCTGGGTGCTCGCGCCTCGAACGATATTGCAGGCCCGCCGCCTGGTGGCCGAGTTCAGGCCGGGGATGGACGCCCAGACCGCCTGGATGATGGCGCGGCTGGCTCAGCACCCGGACGAGCTCCCGTACGCGATGGGGCACCTGAACGGTGAGGAGCAAACCGGCTGATTGCTCAGGCAACTAAGCAGGGTCCAGCGCCCCACAGGCGCTCGCTCCGCCTCTGAAGTAAAGGCTTCTCGGCTATCGGCCGTTGAGCTCGGCGCGGCACACCGCGCAGTACATGGCCGCAAAACGTCCGTGCCGACGCATCAACTGACCGCATCCTGCGCACAGCCCTAACTCCCACGGAGGGCATCCCAGCGCGGCCGAGGCGGCAGCCCGCTCGACGGACGTGATCAGCGTCGGCTTCACAGACCGCTGCAGCGGCATCCGCGGCAGGGTGACACCACCGGTCGGTTGCCCGAGATCGCGGATGGGCCGCGCATCGCTGACGAACCAGCCCTCTTCCCCAGAGCGGCACGTTCGGTCGATCTCCTGGTCGGCGAAGGTGATCTGGTCGTCCTCCTCCAGTTCCGGCGCGACGGGAAGCGGCGCCTTCTCCCCGACCAACTCCCGCCACAGCTCGCAGTCGTCCGCCGGCACCCACATGTGCCGGCCGGCCCGGCCGCTGCCGCGATTGGGCACGTAGACGGGAACACTCTCCCCTGTCGCGCTGGAGAGAACGAGATCCTCGATATGGACTGGCTTCTTCTCCGGCTGGCACAGCGCGGGCAGAAACCACTCGGCATGAATCTCGTCGCAATGGCCTGCTCCCTCGGACAGAGGGCAGTGGCGATCGCTGCTGGGCAGGCACTTCCAGACCTGGAGGTAGCGATATCCACCGCGGATCACCATCTCCTTGCCGTTGGTTATGTCCTTCCATGGCATGTCGTCCACACGGGCCCACGGCGCCCGGTCGATCAACGAAGCTGTACGGTCCTTCGCCACCCACAGGGGCGTGATCTCGTGCTGCACGGCGTTGCGAGACCTGCGGTGGACGCTGCTGGGACTGATGTGGTGGTACTGGATCTCCCAACCAATACGGATGCCCGCGGGGCCTGTAACGAGGGCATCGGAGACGGTCCGCCTGTTCCCCGCGGGGACTTCGGCTTTGGCGTTCAGACCGCATCGCGAAGCAGTCTCGACGATCCGCTCCTTCGTTGCCTTGTGCTGCGCGCTCTCCGCCGGCGTCGCCTTGTGGGTGATCGGCAGGTGCGCGGCCACCAGAGGGAAGCGCCCGCCGACGCGAGCACGCCGGATGAACATCCACGGCGACTTTCCGCCTGCTTCTGAGGCGCATTTCTTTCCCTGGTGGTGTGCAAGGCACTCCAGCAGTTGGGGGTTTCGATCAGAGACGCTGGTCATGATCTCTTGGAGCAGACCGGGGTAGCCGTCGACTCCGAGGTCGGGTTTCGTCAGGATGATCTCAATGCCGTACTCGGTGTGCCACACGCCATTGGCCATCCGTCCAGCATAGAAACGCCCACTGACACTCCGACAGACCGCATCACGGACCGATGAGTCCATCATCAATGGCGAACACAGGCGACCAACGGCAGGCGGAAGCAGACCGGTTGCTCACCAGAGTGCCCCCGAAGGCGGCTTTGACTGATCGCATCGCTGTCAACAGCATCTCGCCTTACGCACCGCCACTCGAACGAAAGTTCCCGTCTAGAGTCCCCTTCGGCGTCCATCGCGAACGGCGAAAACCCGCCCATGTGCAGCGCGAGTACGTCACCATCCCGACATGAACCGGGGAGGAACGTGTGGGTAAGCGCGAACGCCGTCGCAAGCGGGAACGAGCCAAGAAGCACCAACCGCAACAGCAGCCGGCCGCTCCGCAGCCAATCATTCAGGAATACCCAGAAGGCGCCCCCCGCATCCGCGTCGTGATCAATCATGATGCTCCCGAAGATGCCCAGCGGATCAGTGCCCTCTACTGGGAGATCAAGGACGACGGCACATGGGCCCGAACCGTCAGCAGCATCGGAGTGGCCAGCAACATCGGAGCGGTGGCAACGGCGCACTCTCACGCCATCCTGCTGAGCTCCCTATGCGCGAACTGCTCCGAACCGATCAACGTCGCCAACCGGTCCTGGGCCAACAAGGTCGGCGGCAAGTACCTCGACGTCGAAGCCCCCACCTACCTCTGCGGCGACTGCTCGGCAATCCAGAAGCGTGAGAAGGCCGAACGGCAGCAGCTCGCCGCTGAGCAGAAGCGTGCCGAGCAGGCGCGCGAGAAGCAGAAGGCCGAAGAATTCAAACACCTGGTTGGCGAGGCAATCGAGGACGAGGAGGCGAAGACCGAGGCCATCAGCCGCCTCCCAGATGACAACCCTCGAGCCATGGCCCTCTATGTGGCGTTGGTCAGCTACGCCACCCGAAACCCCGGCAAGCAGCTCCCGAGCATCACGGGTATCGGCCCGATGGGTTGGACCGGCGACACCGCACAGGACAGGGAACTCCTGCTGGCGCTCTACTACTCGAACCTGCTCGCCATCTCCCGGGAAGCCCCGTCCCGAGCATTCGGCCTCTCCAAGGACGGTGGCGACATCACGTTCGGCGCCAATGACGTCGTGTGGAGGCTCATCGGCGACCGATCAGCCGCTCAGGAGCGCGTCAAGGAGATCGCGAACAGGTTCAAGACTCAGCCTGGCCCACAGGGTGCCGCAGCGCGCGAAGCCTTCACCTCGTTGACGGACGAGATGGAAATCGCCAACGTCGCCTCGTATCTCAACGGCCTACTCACCAAGAAGTACGACTACCCCGAAGTCCCGGAGGCACGGCGGGAAGAACTCACGGACGTCATCCGCAAGGGTTTCGGACATGGATATACCTCTGGACAGATGATCTGTTTCGCGTGGCGGGCCGCCGACTCCGCCGCGGCCTGGAAGGAGCGCAACCAGCGGATGGGACCGCCGGAAGCCGCTTCTGCCTCGGTGACTTCCCTGAACGGGAAGATCGACAAAGCTATCGAACTCCACCACGCCATTCCTGAGTACGAGGTCCCCCGCTGGCACGAGGCGCCCCTCGCGCTCAGCAGCTTCCGACGGCTGTCCGCAGATATTCGTTGGGTGTACAACCGCGAAGTCATCGAGGCGTGTCCCCACTGCGACCACCATGGTCTGCAGGAAACCATTCATCCCGAGACCGGGGCAACGGCCATGCGTCGCTGCGTCCATCCCGCTGAGATCCCGGACCAACTTCAGGACGAAGAGCCGAACTGGTGGGACGACGCGCCCGATCCGGCCGACGTCTGAGCCCGACACTCGCTGGCTGCCCCACAGGCCGCGCTCGCGTGGGGCTGCGCAAAGGCTGTGCCCCCTGGTATCTCTGGACGCTCGTGATCGAGATCCGGGGGCGTGGCGTGCGGGGCGATGAACTTCTCTCCGTGCGTTTCCTGATGCACATTGATCGCTACGGTAGTTCGCACGGAGTCCTCGTTGATCCCCGGAGCAAGCGCCGCGCCGACTTCTTCGGGCAACGGCACAGTGGCGGCTGAGTCGTCGCAGAGGCCAAGGGCCGATCCAACCCCATCGACTACAAGCTGAAGCGCGGCATGCAGTCCCGAAGCGAACGGTGCGCTCCATCGGTGGGGTAGCTCCCGTGATCGCATACGGCTGCGCTGCTTGTTTCGAGGATCGACTGTGGCCAAGTGGGCTCCGGACTGGTCACGGAGTCCACTTGGTCGCGTACGGCCGTTTCACGCTCGTCGGACGTCAACTCTGCTCAGGGCGGCACCACGGCCGATCGGGAGCGAACTCTGCCTGAGCCTTCCACTGGCCAGGGCTACGGTTTCGGCCATGCGTGAGGTGGAGTACGAGAGCTACGGCTGTCCGCTGGAGGACTACCAGCTCACCCGAGCCGATCACCGACAGCAAAAGCAGTGGGAGGACATCAGACATTGGGTGGAGAAGCACGCCGCTGAGGAGGAGGCCGAAGAGCGGGCAGACCCTGTGCTCGCGGCAGATCGCCGTGCTGTCGTAGAAAAGGTGCTGAACATGCTGCATAGCTGCAAGACGCCTGAGCACGACATCATGCGGTGGCGTGTACGGCTGTATTGCGGCCACATCGTCGAGACTCGGCGGCATCGTGAGAATGGTAAGCCCACGCTGCACGGCTCGTCGTCAGAGCAGTGCTCGGAGTGCGGGAAGGACCCATCAGGGATCGTGGCCTTCGAGCCCATCGGGCTGGCCGGTAAACCGCCCTCTCCTCCGAAGCCAGCGGCTTCTCCGCCTCCAAAGAAGCCGACCCGTGCGGAGCTTGAGCAACGTGTAGCCGTGCTGGAGAGGGAGAACGAGCGTCTCCGCTCGCGGGGGAGCGAGGGGTAGCTTCCCAGCCAGACCTGGGTCGGTGAGTCACATCAGCGTGGCGTCGAGATGCTGCTGCACCGGCTCGAAGAGCCCGTACGGCACGTAGGTGGGGATTTCGGCGAGGGCCACCCACGCGAGCTCGGCCAGCTCCTCGGTGTCCGCGACGTACGCCGTACCACCCACGACCTTGCAGACCGTGTACGACATCAGCCGACCCGTCTTCGGGTGGATCCGCTCGCCAATGAGCTTGACAGCGGCCACGTCCAAGCCGATCTCTTCCTTCGTTTCGCGCACGGCGGCGTCTTCACGTGCCTCGCCTGGCTCGACCTCGCCTGCGGGGAACTGCCAAGAGAGCTGGCCCTCGCTGACCCGGCGCCGCACCATGAGCACGCGGTTGTTGTGGATGACGATGGCCGCAGCGATGCCCGGCCGCTCGTCTGCATTCTGCTGCGTCATGTCCGCTCCTCCAGCACGGCGAGTACGGGCGGAAAGATCGTATCGACGGGGATGAAGCGGGTCACCGCGCTTCAACGGGAGGTACGCAAGCGCCGGTCGCCGCTGCCCGAGAGCCGACGGCTGAAGGGCCACCCATGGTGTCGGGTGACGGGATCGGTGATCGCCACTACGCGATCACCGACCTTCTCGACGACCTTGCGGGGAGCATCTGCCGCATCGGCACGTTCGTCAGGTCTGACCGCCTCGGGTAGCCATCGCAGCCGAAGCCTCGGCCAGCACCACCCAGGCCGCCTTGGTTCCGCAGTTCGTGACCTGGAACCCCCACTGTCCCTGGGTCAGCTCGTTCACGATGTGCAGGCCCCGTCCGCGCTCAGTGAGCAGCCCGCTCACTACCTCGGACGCGGTGGCTTCCGGCGAGGGCACGGCAGCCAGGTAGAGGTCCGTAGGAAGAAGAGGATTCCCGTCGTGGATCTCGCAGATGTATCTTCCCGCAGCAGATCGAAGGTGTACCTCGTACGGGCCGCGCGCGTGCTCGTGCGCGTTCGCCACGAGCTCCGAGACGGCCAGGACCCCGTCGCTGATGACGTCTCCTGACAGGCCCAGACCCTTGAGGACACGTCGCAGAACCGCGCGGGCTTCTCCGGTCGGGTTGATGGTGTGGTCGGTCCAGTGGTACACGAGGCCGAGAGCGGCGGACGGCGCGCTGATCATCGGGCGGCGGACCTCCTGTGGGTGACGTCGGTGGCCGTCTCCCGGAGCTGCGACGTGGTCGCGGAAGCGCGTCAGGTACGCCGCTGAGAGGCGTACGGCCGCAGGAAGCACCCCGGCTTCGGGCGCGCGGCCCCGGGAGGATCGTGGCTCAGGCACCAGTCACGAGGCCGGTCGCGAGTCACGCACTCAACGATGGCCGCCGGTGCCCCTGATGCTCATGGGCGTTTATGAGCGCGAGGGGTCAACGAGCGACAAGGCACTCCAGCGCGACCGCCGACCCGCCGTCGGCCTGTGCTTCCGCTCGGCTGGTCACTGGGAGTATGGGCGGGTGATTGCTGACGTGTTGGGACGCTGGGTGCCGGATCGCCCCGAGGATGTGGCCACGGTCTTCGCCAAGGCGGACTTCCCGTGGTGGATCGCCGGTGGCTACGCGATCGAACTCGCGGTCGGCCGCGAGCTGCGCGCGCACGGCGATCTCGACGTCCTCGTCCTCCGGCGTGACCAGGGCCTCGTACATGAACTGCTGGCCGACTGGGACCTGCACGTGGCGGATCCGCCCGGCCAGGGGGAGTTGAGACCGTGGCGTCCTGGAGAGGTCCTTCGGCCGCCGCTCCACGACATCTGGTGCCGCCGCACATCCAAGGCGCCCTGGTCGGTGCAGCTCATGTTGGACGAGGTCGAGGGCACCCAGTGGGTCTCGCGGCGTACCCAGGAGATCCGGCTCCCGATCGACCAGCTCGGGCGAACGAGCGAGGCGGGCATCCCGTATCTCGCGCCCGAGGTACAGCTCTTCTACAAGGCAAAGGCGACCCGGGACAAGGACGAGACCGACTTCGAAGCGGTACTGCCACTGCTCGACGCTCCGGCACGCGCCTGGCTGGCGGACGCGATCAAGGTGATCGCGCCCAACCACCCCTGGCTTCGCCTGCTCCTTCCGGTCAGCCGAACGTGAGCAGCGGAACGTCGTAGAGGTCGGGGTTTCGGGGCCGGGTCATCGTGGGCGACGTGACCTCCACGATCAGCAGCTCGCTGAGGAACTGGACCTTGGCGCTGAGGAGATGGCTAGTCCTGCCGTCGGCCGACTGGGCCTTCAAGCCGGCGGAGACGTGGATGTGCGGAAGTATCCCGCTGGTGGCCGGGTCATGGGCGAGCGTGCCCGCGCCGAACGCCTCGACGTTGGTGACGTACGTCTTCGCCCAGACCGGTGCGTCCGGGTCCGCGAGCTTCTCGCAGGCACCCACGATTTCGGCCTCCGCGAAGGCCCCGATGAACGAGGGGATGTAGCCCTGCCGTACGTCGTTGTCCCGGCAGAAGGTGGACAGCGCCTCGAAGAAGTCCTCCCCGTGGTCGAAGGTGACGCCGAAGGTACGGCCGACGGTCAGCTCGTGAGCGCGCATGTGCGGGTGTCTCCTGACGGGATGGGATCAGCGGGCGGAGGCGGTGGTGAAGGTCTCGCGGACCGTTGCCCCGTCGGCGCCCTGGGCAAGCAGGGCGTGGAGGAGGAGCCGCGCATGGTACGGGCTGAGGTCTCCGGCGCCGATGAGTCCTCGCCCGAGGAGGTCCTTCTCGGAGCCGGGGAAGCCGTACGTGTCGGACAGGACGGGTCCGTTGCCGATGCGGGAGGCGAGGACCACGGGGATGCGGGACGCGAGCTTGGTGAGCCCTTCGACGAGGCGCTCCGGGACGTGGCCGACGCCGAAGGCCGCGACCACGAGTCCGTCGCAGTTGCCGTCCCACAGGTCGAGCAGGGTGCCGTCGTCGCCGAGGGTGACGGTGTAGAGCCCGACGCGCGCCTCACGGTCGGGCGCGCTGACGAGCGGTCCGCGGGACGGCAGGCCACCCATCATCCGCACCCGGTTCTCCGCGACCCGCGCGATCGGGCCGCTTGCTGGTGAGGTGAAAGCGGCGGGGCTGGTGGTGTGGGACTTGCGGACGGTCCGGGCCGAGTGGATCTCTTCGCCGAGTACGACGAGGCAGCCGGCGCCCCGCAGGCCGGGGGCGGCGGCAGCCAGGACGGCGGCATGGATGTTGGCCGGGCCGTCTGCGCCGGGCAGTGTGGGGTTACGCATCGCGCCGGTGACGACGACTGGCTGCTCGTGGCCGTGGTAAAGCTCGAGGAGGAAGGCAGTCTCCTCGATGGTGTCGGTGCCCTGGGTGATGACGACGCCGTCGACGTCCCCGGCCTCAAGCTCCGCCGTGATCGCGGCCGATAGTGCGGTGAGGTCCTCGAAGGTCAGGGAGGCGCCGGGCAGACGTCGGAAGTCTCGGACTTTGAGTTCGATGCCGCTCGTGGCCAGGGCGGGTACCGCGGCGAGGAGTTCGTGGGCCGAGAGCGCGGGTACGACGCCTCCGGTGGTGGGATCGGTGGTCATGGCGATCGTGCCGCCGAGGGAGAAGACCGCCACGTTCCTGACCGACTTCGTCATATCCCCTGCTCCCCTGTCCGGACGCCGCCGAGCGCGGCCTCACGAGTGGTTCACGCAGGCTATCGGGTCGGCTCCGTACGGGTACGCGGGATGATCACAGCTGCTCGGCCACGAACCGGCAGGCGGTTTCCAGCCCTTCGAGGCCGAGCAGCCGGCTGCGCGGCCGGGCGAGCCGCTCCGTGCCGACGGCCGACAACTGGGCGCACCTGCGACCGAGCCAGGAGGCGTCGAGGCCGAGATACTGCGCCGTCGCCGCGAGGCGCTGCCCGGCCTGCTCAGCCGCTGTGGTCGAGTGGTGGCTGACGTGGTCCGTCACATCCGCGAACGTCCGCAGGGCTCCCGGCCGCGCGGTGACCGCGAGGTGGGACGCTCCCTCGGTCCGTACCCAAGAGGCGATGACAGCCCGGCGCCCGGGGGAGAGGGCGAAACCGTCAGTCTGTGCGAAGCCTCCGTCGTCGGTCACCCAGGTGCGGATGCCGAAGGACTCCATGAGCGCGATGGCGAGGAACAGCAGAACGCGCTCGTAGGCCGGCGAGGAGGCGACTGCCGTCTCGGGAACGCAGAATCCCCGGCCGCTGGTGCCGCCCGGACGTCGGGGGGCCGTTCGTTCGAGGTAGCGATACTTGTGCCGGAAGAACAGCCATGTGGCGGCCTCTTCGCCACGCTGTTCCCTGGTCCAGAAGACGGGTGCGTCACCCAGGTGGTCACGGTTGCCCAGGATGTACCGGGCCGCGGTCTCCGAGCCGATGAGCATCCGGGAGACTTCGGTCAGTCCCTGGTCGGCGGCGATCGGCGCGCCTGGGGAAACGGTGAGCGACGCCAACGAGGTGTGCAGGGGCTGGTCGTCGCCGAGTAGTGCCGCCTCGAATCCCGACACGGCCCACAGGATGCCGTAGGTCAGGTCGTCCAGTTCGTACGCGGCGGGTATGTCGACCGGTTCGGAGGCCGTGGCGCGTACGCCGCTCGGTCGGGCGTCGGTGACGAACTGCCTTGCCGCTCCGTCCACCGTGCGGTTCGCGACGACGAGCACGCGCATCGGCATGGTGCGCCAGGCATCCAGCTCCGGGCGGGAGTCGAGTCGCAAACTGTCACCGAGGAAGGAGGCTGCGGGAAGCGTCAGCACGGGAAGCGCCGTCGTCGAGACGGACCGGCCAGCGGGTAAGAGAAGCTGGCCCGGCCCTTCCGGCAGCGCCGCGTACCCACGGGCTCCGGTGTCCACCGTTCCCGGGCGGCCCGTGGCGTCCGGGGTGTGCGGATCGGCCGTGGGCAGGAGCCCGAGCAGCTCCTCCGGAACTCCCAACGCATCGGTCCACTGGACGAACTGCCGTCGGTCGCGGATCTGTTTGAGACCGCGTTCCAGTCTGCTGACCTCGGCCTGGTCGATGCTGACCATCCGCGCCACGCCGGCCTGGGAGAGGCCCGTGTGCTTCCTGAACAGCTTGACGACGGTACCGAGTTCCCACGCGGCCACGGCTCGCCGGACCGTCGGATCCCGCCAGAAGGCCGGGTCGGCTCGTCGGGCGGCCGACCCGGCCTGGCACGAGGCACATCGAGTGCCGGCGTTGAAGCGGCTGAGTAGGGCACCGCAGCGCGTGCACCGCCGCTGTCCGCTGTCGACCATGGTCGGCATTCTCCCCCGCTCTGCGACCGCTGGGACATGTTCCGCTGGCAGGGCTCATAAACGCTCATAGGCGTGGGCCTTCGTGGCGGCCATCGTGGTGGAGCACCACCGACCGGAGCCGCGTGCCGCGACTCCCCGGACGTGAGGATCCGACTTGTGACCTCCTTGACCCTGCCGCCCCGGCCTCCCGGTTCGCCGCCGCTGGCCCTTGCCTGGCAGACGCTGGCGGACGGGCTGCTGACCCAGCGGCTCCATCTCCATCTGGACGAATGGCGGGCTGCCGTCGCCGAGGAGAACGCGCTGCCGGACGTGCCGGGCGCCGATGTCTCCGTGCTGGCCCAGCGCCCGTCTCCGCTGCCGGCAGGCGACGAGTCCGCTATGGCGCTGATGGAGGACATCGGGCTCGGCTTCTGGTGGGAGCTGCCCCAGCGACACGGAACGGAGTCGCGGAACCGGCGCGGGGCACTTCACCGCGCCGCCGACACCGCTGCCCAGAACATCCTCGCGGAGCAGTCCAGGGCTGCCTGGTCCGACGCAGTGACCGCCGTCAGCGCCGCCGCCGCGTGGTGGGTGGGCTTCTTCGCGGTCATCCGCCACCGCGGGGTGCACCACATCACGCTGGAACCGCACCCTGCCCCGCTCCACGAGCAGGCCCTGGACACCGCGGTGAGCGTGGTGGCCAACGGCATGGCCACGCGGGTGCTGGAGGCAGAGCTACGCGGCTCCGACGACGACCCGGCCCTCCGCGCCGCGTACTGCCGGGCCATCGAGGCCGGCATCTGCGCCGAGCCCGAGCTTCCCCGCCTCATCAACGAGTTGGCGGAGCTGCGGCTGGTGGACCTGGTGTCCACCACGGCCCGCTGGCGGAGCCGCTTCACCAAGTACGCGGGCGGCACGGGGGCGGGGCAGGTCGAATGAACCACCGCTATCCGTTCATCGTCATCGAGGGGCTCGACGGCACCGGCAAGACGACGCTGCGCAAGGGGCTGTTCCGGCTCTGGGAGGGGCTCTACGGCGTCACCCCGCTGTGCGTACTCACCACCAACTTCCTCGCGGTCGACCAAGCCGCCGCCATCGTCACCGGCAAATACCAGCCGAACGCCGGGAACCGTGACGCCTACCTGTCCGCGATCGCGGCGGACAAGCGGGCCACGCTGGATCGCCTCGTGCTCCTCCAGCGACCGGCCCGGCCCGTGATCGCGGATCGCTGGCTTCTCAGCGAGCTGGCCTTCTTCGCCGTGAAGCACGGCATGAGGGCGTCGGAGACGTACGAGGCGCTGGCCGCGCACCTCACCGTCGCCCCCGATCTCACGCTCGTCTTGGACCTGGAGACCGACGCCTCGATGAGCCGGGCGCAGGCCCGCCAGGGCGACGCCGTCCGGGCCGACTGGGACGTGCACGACGTCCAGAGCCGGGTTCGCGAGACCTACGAGGCCGTGGTCACGAAGCCCGACGAGTTCCCGCTCCTCGGCGATGTGGTCCGCCTGGACGCCCGCCGACCCCGGTCCGAGGTGCTGCTCGCAGCCTGGGACGTACTGCGCGAACGGCAACTGGTGCCGTCGCTCGCCGCCCACGCGGAAGGAGGAGAGACCCATGGCTGACGGCACGAAGGGGACGCGTCTGCGTGAGGCCCTCGCCGACAGCGAGCGGAAGCACCCGCTCCTGGCGATCGGTGCGGTGAACGCGCTCGCCGCGCACGTCGCGGTGGAGGCGGGCTTCGACGCCCTTTGGGTGAGCGGTCTGGAGGTGTCGGCGGCCTCCGGGCTGCCTGACGCCAACGTCCTGGGCCCCCGGGACCTGTCCGACGTGGTCGCCTCGCTAGGCCGTGTCACCGAACTACCCATCATCGTGGACATTGACAACGCGGGCGGCTCGGGGCGCACGGCGGAGCGGTTCGCGTACGACCTGATGCGCGCCGGAGCCGCTGCGGTGTGTGTCGAGGACAGCGCGTACCCGAAGTGCAACAGCTTCGCTGCCCACCGGGCGCAGACCCTCGCCGACCGGGACCTTCTGTGCGAGCAGGTGGGGCGTATACGGAAGGTCGCCGGTGACGGCCTCGTGGTCGTGGCCCGCACCGAGGCCCTGATCGCCGGCGAGGACATGGCCACGGCGATGGCCCGCGCCGAGGCATACGCCGAGGCCGGAGCGGATGCGGTGCTCATCCATTCCAAGGACGCGACCGGTGATCAGGCGCGGACCATCGGGCGTGCGTGGAGTCACGGCGTGCCGCTGGTCAGCGTGCCCACGGCGTTCCCCGACCTGAGCGCCGCCGAACTCGGCGAGGCTGGCTTCCGCCTCTGCATCTACGCGAACCAGCTCAGCCGTGCCGCCCTCGCGGGTATGCGCACCGCCGCTCGTCAGTTCCAGCGCGGAGGGAGCTTCCGCTCCACCGTCGCGGGGTCTCTGGCGGAGGTCGGCGACCTGATGCGCGTCGGCGAGCCGGAGGCGCTGTCGTGTCTCTGACGCCCGAGCTGCCTCGGATCAGCGTCTCCGTGAAGGCGGCGATCGTGCGCGACGGCACCGTCCTGCTGCTGTCGTACGACGACGAAGCCGGGTTCCACTACAACCTCCCGGGAGGCAAGGCCCAGGTCGGCGAAGACCTGCGCCAGGCCGTGAACCGCAAGGTCGCACAGGAGACCGGCCTCCAGGTCGTGGCCCGGCGTCTGCTGTGCGTCGTCGAGTACGTCCCCGAGTCGTGGCAGGGCGAGTTCGGGGACGTACAGAAGGTCCAGTTCAACTTCCTCGCCGAGCAGGTGGACGACGCCGAGCCGCGCATGCCGGAACCTCCGGACCCGATCCAGGTGGGCTTCGAGTGGGTTCCGCTGAAACGCCTGAATGACGTGTACCTGCTGCCCAGGATCAACCGCCCGCTGTCGGCGGCGTTGAGCGGGGAGCTCGCCGACCCCTTCGTGGACAGGTGGTGACCTTCATGGATCCGACTCTGAAGGATTTGCAGGAGTGGCTACTGCGGGAGCACTCAGGGACGGTCTGTGCCGACCGGCTCGACGTGATCGCCGACGAGCTCGCCGACCTGACCGCCCGCAGTCTGCCGGGGGCCGTGGTCGAACTCGGCTGCTACAGGGGCGCGATGGCCCTCTGGATCCGCAGCGTGCTCGACTCGCTGGGCGACCGCGACCGCGAGATCCACGTCTACGACTCCTTCCAGGGCATGCCCGCGCCCGGCGCCGAGGACTCGGACCACCTGGCGGCGGGCGAGCTCCGGTCGTCCCCGGACGACGTGCGCGCCACGCATGCGGCCTGGGGCAGGCCGGCGCCGGTCATCCATCCGGGGTGGTTTGACGAGACCCTTCCCAAGGAGCTGCCCGACGAGATCGCGTTCGCCTATCTCGACGGCGACTTCTACGACTCGATCCTCACGGGCCTCACGCACTGCGTCACCCGCCTGGTACCGACGGGTGTGTTGCTCGTCGACGACTACGCGGACACGGCGGTCAATCCGCGGGCCTGGGACGGGCTCCCCGGGGTGAAGCGTGCCTGCGACGCGTACTTCGGTGGGCCTTCGCCCGTGACCGTCGTCGTCGGTGAGGGTGATCTCGCCTTCGGCCGTTATGAGAAGCCGGAGTTCCGCGGATGAGCGCTGTCCTGGTGCTACGCGGTGCGGCGGACGCGAGCGCGATCCGCCGCGCCCTGCCCGATGTCCTCGTACACGAGTTGCCGGATCTGGACTCGCCTCCGCCCGCCGACACGGCCGTGCTCGTCCTGCGTTCAGGCGTCCGTCTTGGCGAGAGGGAGCTCGACGCGCTCCCTCGTCTGCGGCACGTCGTACGGACCGGCTCCGGCATCGACCACATCGACGTGAGCGCCCTCCGGCAGCGTGGAATCACTCTGCACCGCAACGCCGAGGCCGGCGCGGGTGCCGTGGGCGAGTGGGTCCTCGCCGCTGCCCTCGCACTGGCCCGGCGGATCCCCTTCGGGCAGCACGCACTGCTCCTCGGCCGACACGAGAAGCAGGCATGCATGGGCGCGTCACTCAGCACCCTGGCCACCGGGATCTGGGGCGCTGGCCCGGTGGGGTTGGCCGTCGACTGGGCCCTCGCCCCCCACGTGGGCCGCACGGCCTTCGCCGCGTGGTCGTCGAACCCTCCCGGTCTGCGAGCGCGGCCGCCGACAGCCCTCATGGAGCAGTCGCAGGTACACGTGATCGCTCTGCCGTTGCGCCCCACGACCGAAAATCTCTTCGGCGAGGACTTCCTCGAACGCGTCGCTCCGCAGCGGCCTCTGCTCATCTGCGTAGGGCGGCTGGAGACCCTCGACGTCGCGGCCTGCCTGCGGGCACTGGCGGACGGGAGGCTCTCGGGCCTCGCACTCGACCCGGTCGAGCGGCAGCACCTGCCGCTCCTCACCGGCTCCACGACGCCGCTCAACTTCCTGGCCTCGCCCCACATCGGCGCACAGCGCTCCGACGTGCGCGGCGCACTCGACCGATGGGCCATCGATCTCCTCAGGGAGATCACCGCCGACGACAAGATCCTGATCGAAGGAGGCCACCGGTGAACCCATCGGCACGACGGCGCCGGGAGATCGCCGACAGAGTCGCCCAGGCCCTGCTCGCATCCGGTGAGGCCCGCGAGGTCTGGCTGGAGGGGGCCCTCGCCTGCGGCTTTGCCCACGCGGCGAGCGACATCGACCTGCGTGGCATCGTGGACGACCCCCTTCCGGCATGGGAGTCACGCATCGTGGACGGCGTCCGTGTCGACCTCCAGGCGACAGCGCCGCAACAAGCCGAGAAACTCCGTCACCTGCTCCACTCCTTCGACGTCCACCGCGACGATCTCGGATCGTTCCGCCGGGTACGGGCCTCGATGCACGACCTCATGTGTCTGCGCACGGCTCTCTCGTACGGCTCCGGACGCTGGAATCCGGTGCTCGACCCCAGGGAGCGCCAGGGCTACCGACGCTGGGCGGTCGCCGACCAGGCGGAGGTCGCGGCGAGCCTCGCCGAAGACCTGACCGGCCTCGTCGAGGACGGCCTGGCCGAATCGGCCGGCGTCGTGTGCCGGAAGCTGGAGACCTGCCTCGCCGCGCTCGGCTGCGCGGCTGCCGGCCACCCGGTCCTGGGCGACAAGTGGCTGCCGCTGCTTGCCAGCGCTCCGTTCCATCCGCCGATCGCCCCGCCCCGCCCCGAAACGTGGGAGTGGTTCCGTCCGGTTCAGCGACGCGTGACCAGAGCGCTCCTGGACTGCTGGCCCGTCGACGACCCGCTGCAGAAGCCTCCCGACCTGGGAGGTGCCCCTGACGTCGGTTGGCTGCCCCAGCGGTACGCCGACGGATGGTTCCTTCGCTGCGGCGACGTCCACATCCCCATCACCGGCGGACAGCTCCTCGGGTGGCTGTCCACGGTCTCCACCGATGGCGCGTAGACCGCGCCTCTCCTCCTCGGGAGGTCTCTGATGCCCGTCACCCGCACCACCCCCACGCACCTGGAGAGTCTCTACGCCCCAATGTCGAGCACCGGGCCGGACACGGCGGTCTCCGTCATCCTCAAGCTGCGGGGAGAGACCTGCGACATCGACTGCCTGTACTGCTTCGAGAAGCGCAAGGAGTCACCGGGCGGCGCCCGTATCAGCGCGGAACAGGTCCACCGCCTCGGTTCGATCTTCTCCGGGCGTCCGCTCAGCGTCGAACTCCACGGCGGGGAGCCCCTGACCGCCGGCCGGGAACGGATTGCGGAGATCCTTGACGCGCTCGCCACACAGCCGAACGTCATCCGCGTGAGCCTCCAGACCAACGGCCTCCAACTCGACGACGCCTGGCTGGACCTGTTCGAGCAGCACTACCCGGAGCTGAAGATCGGCATCTCCCTCGACGGGGACGCGCTGGGGAACTCGTGGCGAGTGGGCTACGACGGCCGCCCCACGTACCCGCGAGTGGTCGAAGCCCTGAAGCTCCTCGGCCGTCGGGAACGCCGCGTCGGCGTCATCTGCGCCGTCACCCCGTACGTCCTCGACCGGGCCTCCGAGGTCATGGAGCACCTCGCCTCCTTTCCCGCCGTGACGACGGTCAGCCTTGTGCCGTGCTTCGACGCGGCGGTCACCCGCTCGACCACGGTGGTCGGATCCCGTGCGCCGACCAGTCGGGCACTCCAGCGACGGGCCATCGGCCCCACCGGCCCGGCCTGGGCCGTCACGCCTCGTCAGTACGCCGACTTCGTGTTGGAGGCCGCCCACCACTGGGTCGCCGATGGCGTGTTCCGCCGCGTCAAGCTGGAGCCCGTCGTCTCCGTCATCCGCCGTCTGAAGGGTCTGGGGACCCGTTCCTGTCACTTCTCCGATTTGAAGTGCGACCACGTCCTCACCCTCTATCCCGATGACCGCCTGGGAAGCTGTGACGAGCTGCCCTGGCCGCAGGCCGGCCTCGCCTCCCTCGGCGACGTCCACACCGAGGCGGACGTGGCCAGCGCCCAGGGCGGCTCTCCCTTGCTTCAGCAGGCACGCTCCCTGGTCACGAGGTGCACGACCTGCCACTACCGCGACACCTGCGGCGCAGGCTGCCTGGCGGTCCGCCTCCGTTTCGCCGCCGCGGGCGACGAAGACGCGTACTGCGACCACCGCATGCGCCTGATCGACGGCGTCGCCGCCCTCCTCGCCCAGCCAGACCTCCCGCCCGGTGCCTCATGCTCCCGGTTGCGCTGGCGTCCCGTCCGCCCCAACAACATGCACCACGTCTCCGCCTTCCTGGCCCGCTGGGACGACCCCACTGTTCCCCGCCCGCCCGCGCGTCTCCAGGTCAGCGCCAACGGGAACATCAACACGGTCGGCCTCCCTGGCGTGCACGAGGCAGACGATCTCGACCCCTACCATCCCCAGTGGTATGACGGCATCGAATCCGGCATCCGCCCGGTCGTCGACGCGCTCACCTCAGGCTGGAACGCCGTCACCTACGACAGCTGCCAGGGTCACGCCTACGCAGACCTCCCCGGAGCCGAGCCCCGGTTCCTCTCGGTCGGCATCCTGCCGCGCGACCGCGCCGAATACGCGCGCACAGCTGCACGCCTATGCCGTGCCGCCAGCCGAGCCGAGTCCTCCCTGCCGGGCGCGTGTTCGCTGGCCCTCGGTCGTGGCGAACTCGCCTGCCGCACCACCGGCCGGGTGCATCCGACCCTCGACCTCTCTCTCGTGCCCGCTGCCGGCACCACGTCGGCCGAGTACTTCGAGGACCTCGCCCAGGCGGTGCGCGTACTCACGGTGGCCCTGGCCGAAGCCGCCTCCGCCCCGCCGTCCACCCCCTGCGCGTGCGGAGGCGACCAGTGATCCACATCGCCGAGACTCTGTCCATCCGTACTGTGGAGGGCTTCCTCAAGCCGGAGGAGATCGAGCAACTCAACCTCGTCATGGACGACACACTCGGCTCCCTCGGGCGCGACCGTACGGCACAGCCCGCCGTACCACCATCCATGAGATCCCCGGTCACTCAGCCGCCGAGGCGCAGGACGTCTACGAGCCGGTCGGCCGGATCGAGGTGACCGACATCCCGTCCGAGGCGACCACCCTCCTCGACCAGGCCCTGAAGCTGCACATGGCCGTCATCACGCGCACCCTGCCGTCGGTCACCGGCCACCGGCCGTGGA
The DNA here is from genome assembly GCF_037201975.1 of Streptomyces sp. TG1A-60. NCBI lineage: Bacteria > Bacillati > Actinomycetota > Actinomycetes > Kitasatosporales > Streptomycetaceae > Streptomyces > Streptomyces sp. TG1A-60. The sequence goes on from NZ_CP147520.1 coordinate 4,301,534, forward strand.
TCTACCTCGAATACGGCCCCGGCCAGTACGTCACCCCGCATGCCGATGGCATCGCTCCCGATCCCCTCACTCGTCCCCGCCAGATCGCCGCCGCGACGGTCACGCTCACGGACGTTGACGACACCGGCGGCGCGTTCTACGTGGAGACCACGGGCAGCGACGCCGTCTGGACCACCGACGAGGCGCCGGCCGGGTCGGGTTACGCCCAGGGAATGCGCTTCGCGCACGAAGGGACGGACATGTCCTCCCCCTGGTTCCGCACCATGCCACGCACCCGATGGAGCGTCGCACCCGCTCCCGGCACGCTCGTGGTCTTCGGCAGTCAGCTCGTCCACGGCACCGAACCTGTCCTCGCCAGCCGCGTTCGCAAGTTCCTCACGCTCTTCGTCTCCGAGTAGGAGGCTTCCCCGCCATGACTGGCCCCCGCGGCCCGCCCCGCAGCCGCACCCCCAACCCACGGCCCCGACCAGAGGAGAGAGCGAGCAGTGGCAGAAGACAAGACATTCGACGAGTTCCTGGAGGCAGTCGCGTCCCTGCGCGACAGCGATCCCGTGCGCACCACCGCGCACACCTCCAACGCGGCCACCGAGACCTGGCTGGCGACGGTGCAGCCCGCCACCGCTGAGCCCACCACCGAGTCCTGACCCGCCACGGGGCCGGGCCCGACCCGGTCCGGCCCCGTTCCACCCCTGGAGCCCCAGATGAGCGCTCTCTCCCCGGAAGCCCTGGTCGCCCTCGGTGGCATCGCTGACCATCAGCGCCTACGGACCAGCCGTATCACCTCCGTGCTCGCCAACTGCCTCGGCTCTTCCGCCCTCGACTACGCCGTGGCCCACCATCTACTTGAAGGCGCCGAACACGCGGCGCGCGCCCGGGACGCGAACCGCCTCGCCTGGTACCGCTGTACGACGGTGGGAGACCTGACCCACCTGTCGGCCGGCCCGCACATCGTGCTCAACCCGCGCACCGCGGACCTGCTCCGCTCGGAGATCTCCGAAACCGCGTACTACCTCGTCGGCCCTGACACCAGCCCCGCCCCACCCGAGGCCCTTGGCCTCGTTCGTGCCGCCATCGCCTCCGCGACCGAGCACGGATTCGGGATCCTGCTCACCCAGCAGGCCGCCGTCATCTGCCTGCTCAACCGTCGCCGACTCGACGAGACCCTCCACAGCTGGGCCCTCACCCGCCTCCCGGGCACCGTCTTCACCGACTACACCGCCCACCCCGAGGTCCTGGCCCGCGACCTGATCCACGAGGCCGCCCACAACTGGCTCAACGACGCCCTCGCAGCACACGACGTGCGCCTCCCTACGGACGTCACCTTCTTCTCGCCCTGGCGAGGCACTGACCGTCCCGTCTTCGGATTCCTCCACGCGTGTTGGGCGTTCGCCCTCACCGTGCTCTACGCACGAGAGGCGCGGCGCAGCGCCACGGGCGCCGTCGCACGCTTCCTCGACACCCACCTGCGCCACCAAGCGGTTCAGTTCGCTGCCGCCACCGAGCAGATGGAACAGGCCCTCTCGTACGTAACCGCACACGAGATCCGTGAACGGATCGGTCACGCCGTCGGCAAGGTCGTGGGTCCAGCGGGATCAGAAGCATCACCATGTTGCTTGTAGGCGTTCGGCAGGAGGCGAGCCCCCTCGGTTCGTCCGCGACTACCTGTCACTCCGATCGTGAGTAAGTACCAGGCTGAGGACCCTGGACGTCACCCGCCGCTGGTGTCCTCCCCCTGATCCTGATGGACCTGGCGGATCATGGACTACTCGCTGCGCTGCCAGGAAGGGCGCTGCTGGTGACCCTTCACTTCGGCGATCCGGAGGGCCGCCGTCACGAGGAACTGGCGGCAGAACTCAAACTCCTCTTGATCGGCAAACCGGCCGTGTTCCTCATCGCGCCGCGCGATGACTGCATCCCGGTCCTCGTCGTTAGGCCAGACGTCCGGCAGTAGCTCGCGGAAGCGCAGGTACTGGGGAAGTCGAGGCCCACCGACATGATGCGCATTGCTTCTTGGATCTCCACGACGGCTTCACTGACATCGCCGAGGCGAGCGCCGAGGCGGGGGGCCTGGTTGTTGCCCATCTTTCGGAAGGCGCTCTCCAGGCTCCCAGTAAAGAAAGCGTCGTGGCGCAAAGTCCTGCCGAATCCACGCATGGCCCGGCTGTTGCCGATCAGCAACGCGAACGCCCGCGCCACCAGGACCATGGCTAGGGCCCGTGATCCATCGGCAGCATGCTGGCTCGCCTGCTTCGCCTTGACACGCACTTCGTCCTGCGGGATTACGTCCGCCATATCGATGGAATCGAAGGACACCTGGCTGAAGACCCGCGGCACGTTCTCATCGAAGAATGCCGTGACGTCCACCCGAGCTTGGTCGAGGGCCTCAGGGGTCGGCATGTTCCCTGCATGCTTCAGTCCGTTGCGGTGGTCGTTGAGGCGCCGCATGCCGGCCGACTGGCTGAGGAGAACCCCATTGGGCGTCTTTTTCAAACGGTCCCAGTAGTCGAGGAAGTTGGTCTTCCTGTCCAACTGCGCTCCGAGGTGGTCCCCCGCGAGCACAAGGAACAGTTCTACCGAATCGTGGAACGTGAGTAGCGCGGTCACGTTCAGGGGCGCAGGCAGTCGGAACTGCTGCATGGCCTGGTCGTACACCAGCCGCACGAAAGCCAGCCGCTTAGCTGTCTGCGGATCAAGCGCCGTCGTCATCGGTACCCCCTGCCAGGTGAGGTGGATCAACGCTACCCGGTCCCGGTCCTCTTTCAGCCCCCCAACGGTGCAAGGTGACCTCGTTCTGCCCTGGAGCGATCTCGCGCGCGGAGCGCCACGGGGGAGAACGTCCCGGTCTACGCGCCCATCCGCGGCAACGGCCGGTCTGGTGGGCACATGTGGGTGTCGGCGGACGACCGCACGCTGTGGGAGGAGATCGTCGGGGGAACGGACCTCTCTTCCCCGGCCTCGGTCGAAGAGGACGACGACGTGATCACTTTCACCGAGCAGGAGATCGACCGAACCTGCCGGGCGGGAGAGGAAGGGCGGTTCGGCAGCGACGCCCGGCCCCTCCGCGACTTCGGTCAGCCGACCGGTGGCATCACCCTTCCCCGCATGCCTGTGCAGGGCTCTCGTGATCCGATGCGGATCACCCCGGTCGAGCGGGCCGCCGCCTCCGCCGCGCTGGGATGCCCGACGTGGGAGCTGGGGCCCTGCGCCGGGTGCGGCCAGCTGATGCGCAGGTACGGGCGGTACGCGGCGATGTACTGCCGCGTGTGCCGGGCCGTCCTCAACGGGCGGTAGCCGGGAACTGCAACCAAAACTGCAACCACGCACGACGAAGGGCCCCGCCGCGAACGGTGGGGCCCTTCGACATCGTGCCCGGTGAGGCACTGGCGGAGGATACGAGATTCGAACTCGTGAGGGGTTGCCCCCAACACGCTTTCCAAGCGTGCGCCCTAGGCCTCTAGGCGAATCCTCCGCCGGGAACATTACATGACGGCGGAGGGTGTTTGCGAACTCGTTCGAGGTCGGGCGATCGTCGGGCGATCAAGGTGCCGGTGAGATGCGGGCGAGGTGGGGGAGGCGGGTCGGCGGACCCCGGGGATCGGGTAGGCTGAGGGCAGCCCCTCACGCGGCGCTATCTGACTGAACTCCCCCAGGGCCGGAAGGCAGCAAGGGTAGGTTGGCTCTGGCGGGTGCGTGAGGGGTCTTCCGCATTCTGGTGTCCTGGGACCAGTCTTCGGGGCTGTGCGGCCGGGGGCCGGTGGCTGTTCGGCGGCTGTGACAGCCGGGGCATGACTGTCCGGGGCCGTGGCTCTTCGGGGCTTGGTGGACCGAGGCCGTGGCCGGACCCTGACGGGGCCGTTCTCGTTCGGTGGCGGGTCGGGTTGTCAGTGGGCGCCTATAACCTCGTATGCGTGTCGTCTCTCGCGCTGTACCGCCGCTATCGCCCGGAGTCGTTCGCCGAGGTCATCGGGCAGGAGCATGTCACCGGCCCGTTGCAGCAGGCGCTGCGGAACAACCGGGTCAATCACGCGTACCTGTTCAGCGGGCCGCGCGGGTGTGGCAAGACGACCAGCGCACGCATCCTGGCGCGGTGTCTGAACTGCGAGCAGGGGCCCACGCCGACGCCGTGCGGGGAATGCCAGTCCTGCCAGGACCTGGCGCGGAACGGCCCGGGGTCGATCGACGTCATCGAGATCGACGCGGCCTCCCACGGTGGTGTGGACGACGCCCGTGAGCTGCGCGAGAAGGCCTTCTTCGGCCCCGCGAGCAGCCGGTACAAGATCTACATCATCGACGAGGCCCACATGGTCACCTCGGCCGGTTTCAACGCGCTGCTGAAGGTCGTCGAGGAGCCGCCGGCGCACCTCAAGTTCATCTTCGCGACCACCGAGCCCGAGAAGGTCATCGGGACGATCCGGTCGCGTACGCATCACTATCCGTTCCGCCTCGTGCCGCCCGGCACGCTCCGCGAGTATCTCGGCGAGGTCTGCGGCAAGGAGAGGATCCCGGTCGAGGAGGGTGTCCTCCCCCTGGTCGTGCGCGCCGGGGCCGGCTCCGTACGTGACTCGATGTCCGTCATGGATCAGCTGCTGGCGGCGGCGACGGACGATGGTGTGACGTATGCCATGGCCACCTCTCTGCTCGGTTATACGGACGGGTCGTTGCTCGACTCGGTCGTCGAGGCCTTCGCCGCCGGGGACGGGGCCGCGGCCTTCGAGGTCGTGGACCACGTCATCGAGGGCGGCAACGACCCGCGGCGGTTCGTCGCCGACCTGCTGGAGCGGCTGCGGGACCTGGTGATCCTGGCCGCCGTGCCCGACGCCATCGACAAGGGCCTCATCGATGCGCCCGCCGAGATCCTGGAGCGGATGCGGGCCCAGGCCGGCGTCTTCGGCGCCGCCGAGCTCAGCCGCGCCGCCGACCTCGTCAACGAGGGACTCACCGAGATGCGCGGCGCCAACTCGCCCCGCCTCCAGCTCGAACTGATCTGCGCCCGCGTACTCCTCCCCGCGACCTACGGCGACGAACGGTCCGTCATGGCCCGCCTGGACCGCCTGGAGCGCGGGGTCAACTTCTCCGGGCCCGGAGCCGGACCCGCCATGGGGTACATCCCCGGGCCCGACGCGCATGGGGGAGCGGGTGCTCCCATGGGCGGGGGCATGGCTTCGCAGGCCCCACAGGCCCCACAGGCTCCGCCGGGTGGCGGACCTGCGGCGGCTCGGGCCGCCGTTCGGGGTGCCGGGGCGCCGGGAGCGCCGGGTGCCGCTGGTGCCGCCGCGCCGGGTCAGGATGCGTACGGTTCCGGGGACACCGGCGGCGGCCAGGCGGGCCCGGGTGGGGCTGCCCCCGCCCGAGTGGCACCGGCCGCCCCTCAAGAGGCTTCGCCGATCGCCCCGGCTGCCGCGCCTGGAGCTCCGACCGCGCCCGCGAACCAGGGCGCCAACCCCAACCCCAGCCCCAAGCCGCACTCCAACGCGCCCGCCTCCCAGGCGACCGGCGTCCCCGCCGGCTCCTGGCCCACCCCGGCCACCGCGGGCAGCGGCCGGCGGCCCGGCGGTTGGCCGACGGCCGCGCCCGCCGCCGGCGGCGGTGGATCGGCGCCCGCGACCCCGGCCGCCTCCGCACCCGCCCCGTCGGGGCCGCCCGCCACGTACGCCCAGTCCGGCCCCCCGGTGGGCTCGGCCCCGCAGGCCCCCGCCGCCTACAACGCCGCCCCGGGCGGACCCGACCCCCGCACCCTCTGGCCGAACATCCTGGAGACGGTGAAGAACCGCCGCCGGTTCACCTGGATCCTGCTCAGCCAGAACGCGCATGTGGCCGGGTTCGACGGCACGACCCTGCAGATCGGCTTCGTCAACGCGGGCGCGCGGGACAACTTCGCCAGCAGCGGCAGCGAGGACGTCCTGCGGACGGCGCTGGCCGAGCAGTTCAACGTGCACTGGAAGATCGAGGCGGTCATCGACACCTCGGGCGGCTCGGCCCCTCCGCCGGGCGCCGCCGGCGGCTACGCGGCCTCCTCTCCGGTTTCCGGTGGCTACGGCGGCGGATACGACGGTGGCGGCGGCTCCCCGGCCCCGGCTTCACGTCCCGCCGCGCCCCAGCCTTCGGCCCCGGCCCCCCGCCCGGCTTCCCCGGGCCCGGCCGCGCAGCCCGCCCCGGCCGCCGTACCACCTCCGGCCCCCGAGCCCCCGCCTGTCTCCCCCGAGGACGACGTCCCCGAGGACGACGACCCCGACCTCGACGAGTCGGTCCTCTCCGGACGCGAACTCATCGTCCGGGAACTGGGGGCGACGGTGGTGGAGGAGATCGCGCACGAGTACTGAGCGAGTGACCGTCGAGTGCCGAGCGGGCAGTGAGCGAGTGGCCAGGAGCGACACGGGAGTGGCGAGGGAACGACGCGCGGGCAGTGAAGTGAGTGGTGCCTGCCGTGCTCGCGCGGCAGGCACCAGTCGGCGCCCTGCCCCTGCCTTCCTCCCCAGCCGGCCTCCTCCAGCTCCCTTCACCGCACCCCACTCGGCCCCGTCTCCCCACAGCCCCCGGCCCCCTCGCCGTGCCTCCCCAGCCCCTTCACCCAACTCCTCGCGCTCCCCAACCCCTCCAGTCCACTTACCCAGCCCCGGTCAGCCTCCGTCCCCCACCCGCCCTCGTACGATCCACCCATCCCCCGCGATTGCACACTTCGGAAGCCCGCACAAAGCCACCCGCCCCCTCCGGTTAGGCTGAGCCCCGTGAAGGTCCTCGTCATTGGTAGCGGTGCTCGTGAGCACGCGCTGTGCCGTTCGCTGTCCCTCGACCTCGATGTCACCGCACTCCACTGCGCGCCCGGCAACGCGGGCATCGCGGAGGTGGCCGAGTTGCACTCGGTCGACGCGCTGGACGGCGCCGCCGTGGCCGCGCTGGCCACGCGACTGGAGGCCGGTCTGGTGGTCGTGGGCCCAGAAGCCCCACTGGTCGCCGGTGTCGCCGACGCCGTGCGCGAGGCGGGCATTCCGGTGTTCGGGCCCTCCGGGGAGGCCGCGCAGCTGGAGGGCTCCAAGGCCTTCGCCAAGGAGGTCATGGCCGGAGCCGGCGTGCCCACCGCGCGCTCGTACGTCTGCATGACCCCCGACGAGATCGACGAGGCGCTGGACGCGTTCGGCGCGCCGTACGTCGTGAAGGACGACGGGCTGGCGGCCGGCAAGGGAGTCGTGGTGACGCCGGACCTCGCCCAGGCACGTGAGCACGCGCTCGCCTGCGGCCGGGTGGTCATCGAGGAGTTTTTGGACGGCCCAGAGGTCTCGCTCTTCGCGATCACCGACGGCGTGACCGTCCTCCCGCTCCAGCCCGCGCAGGACTTCAAGCGCGCGTTGGACGGCGACGAGGGCCCCAACACCGGCGGCATGGGCGCGTACTCGCCGCTCCCGTGGGCCGACCCGAAGCTGGTCGAAGAGGTCCTGCAGACCGTGCTGCAGCCGACCGTCGACGAGATGCGCCGCCGGGGCACCCCGTTCTCCGGCCTGCTCTACGCGGGCCTGGCGATCACCGGCCGAGGCGTACGGGTGATCGAGTTCAACGCCCGGTTCGGCGACCCGGAGACCCAGGTCGTCCTCGCCCGCCTCAGGACCCCGCTGGCCGGAGTCCTGCTCGCCGCAGCCAAGGGGACCCTCGCCGACCTCGAACCCCTCCGCTGGAGCGACGACGCGGCCGTCACCGTGGTCGTGGCCTCGCACAACTACCCCGGCACCCCCCGCACCGGCGACCCGATCACCGGCCTCGACGAGATCGCCTCCGTGGACGCCCCGCACGCGTACGTCCTGCACGCCGGGACCAAGCGCGCCGGTGACGACGTCGTCAGCGCCGGCGGACGCGTCCTCTCCGTCACGGCCACCGGCAAGGACCTCACCCAGGCCCGCGACCGCGCGTACACCGCCGTCGCCCGCATCGGCCTCGACGGCTCCCAGCACCGCTCGGACATCGCGGCGAAGGCGGCAACGGAGGCGTGACCAGCCGACGGCCGTCCAAGGGGACCTGACCGGCCGACGGCCGCCAACCGAGGGGTGTGACCGGTCGGCGGGCGTCGGCCAACGCGTGACCTCCGACGGTTTTCACACGTGGCGTCGTCACCTGCCGACTGTCGTCAAGCGGGGCGTCACCGACTGACAGCTGTCAAGAGAGTGCGATCGGCATGCGGATCGCCCCGCGGCGCAACCACGACCCTCCGCGCGCCCGTACGTCCTCCTACACCCATCCGCCCCTCCGCGGCATCAGCTTGAGAACCACCACCAACGGGGTACGAACGCCAGGCCCCGGAATCCCTCGGAGACCGCCAGGAATCCCTGGAAAACCCGTCGGAATCCGGGGCCCGATCCTTGCCCGGCGTCATCCACCTTTCCCCAAAGCCATTCCATCGAGTGAGCGATGGTCCATCCGGCTGACGGCGGCCGGGGCCCCAACTAGGGTGCGGCGCAAGTGTTCCGGCACTTGGCCCACCGGCATTGCGATGTCAGTGGCGGGTGCCACAGTGGGGGAGTGAGCAACGTCAGGGCATGCGGCGGCGACCACGGTGACGAGCAGTCGTCGTCGTACGCGCCGCACGGGACGAGCAGGGGGTGACGTCGGGTCGTGACCGGTATGGCAGGTGGTGAGGAGGCGGGCGCGCGGGCCGCGCGCTCCCGGGCCCTCGCCGTGCTGCGCGTCCGCAGCAGGGCGCTGGCCGTGGCGTTGCTGCCCGCGGCCGTCGCCGTCGTCCTGCTGGCCGGTGGGGCCACGGGCCATCTGACCGGTCCTGGCTGGTCCAGGGCGGGCTGGGGCGTGTCCGGCCTCGCCGCCGTCGCGCTGCTCGCCGCCGCCGGTATCGCGCTCGTCGTCGCCCGCGCCAGGCCCGCCATGAGCCCCACGGTCTCGATCACCGAGGAGGCCGCCCCCGATCTCTACCGACTGGTCCGGGACCTGGCCGACCGTCTCGACGTGCCTCCCCCTTCCGCGATAGCGCTCACCCCGGACTGCGACAGCTGGCTGGAGGACCGCACCCACCCGTCCCACAGCCCGCCCGCTCCCTCCTCGACGGTCGGCGCCACCGGCGGGAGGGCCGACGAGATGGCGGACGCGCGCGGGCTGTCCCCCGGCCTGCCATCCGGGTTGTCCTCACCGAGACGGCACCGCGCGCCCACCGCTCCCGTGCTGGTGATCGGCTCACCGTTCCTGTGGTGGATGCGGGTCGGTGAGCTACGGGCGGTGCTGGCACCGGTCGTCGCGGGTACGGGACCGTCGGCGCAGCCGGACATAGCCGCGGCCCGCCGTTTCGTACGAGGGCTGGACGCCGCCGTGGCCGTCACCTCGGCGCCGACGCACGGCCCGCCCGTGCGGACCGTGCTGGCCGGGGTCGGCTGGGTGACCCGGCTGCTCCTGCGCAGCTGTCGGGGGCACGCGGCCGAGATGGAGCGAGGGGTCGCCGCGGCGGCGGCCGAGCGTGCACAGGCTGTGGACTACGGCCTGCGGATCGTCGCCCAGGAGCAGATCGGTCTGGCCTACGCGGGCTGGGACCGCCTCCTCACCCGGGTCGCGCTGCCCGCCTGGCGGATGGGCCGCTGGCCGTCCCGCCTGGACGCGGGTGTCGTCGCCGCGCTCACGGAGCTGTCCCGCCGCGACCGCCTTGCCGAGGGCTTCGCCTCCCGGCTCGGCGAGCGTCCCGCCTGCGACCTCCTCGAAGAGCCCGGCACGGTCGACGAGGCCGCGTCCCTCCTCGCCGCCCGCCTCTTCCACGGCGGCCCCGCCGAGACCGGCCCGGACTGGGCCCCGGTCGACTGGCACGAGTACCCGGACGAGGTCGTCGACCGCAAATGGCGCACGGACGCGGCCCGCCTCCACCGAGTCCTGGACACGCTGGGCATCCGCCACACCACAAACCCCCTAGCCCCGGACCCAACCGGCCCAGCCCCCGGCGGCCCCACCCTGTCCCGAGTACTGAACCACCTGACCGCCCCACCCGCGGTTCACGCCCGGGACGCCGAAGCGCCCGCCGCCCACAGCCGCGTCCCCGAAGCGCCCGCCGCCCATGCCCGGGACGCCGAAGCGTCCAGCCAGCGGGAGCCGGCCCCCGAAGCCCTTCACGACCGTGAGCAGGAGCACGACCCCGCCCTGGAACCAGACCGCCACCCCATATCGGGCCGCACCGAAACGGACACAGCCGTCACGGACACTGCCGCCGATGCCGATGCCGATGCCGATGCCGATGCCGATGCCGATGCCGATGCCGATGCCGATGCCGATGCCGATGCCGATGCCGATGCCGATGCCGATGCCGATGCCGCATACGCCGACGCCGCCTACGCCGATGTCGACGCCGAGGACGAGGACGAACCCGGCCTCACCACCCCCCAGTCCTCCGCCCTCGCCCTCGCGCTGACCGCCGAGTTGGCGCGGGAGGAGGCCGCGGCCCCGGCCGCCGCACCCAGCGGAGCCGAGGCACAGGGTCCGGACCGGGCCCTGTGGGACGACGGGCTGCTGCCGCTGTTCCCGATGCAACCGCCCCGGACGGGCCGCGAGCTGCTGGCCGAGCACGTCACCGCGATGGTCTGCTGTGCGGCGATGGATACGGCGGGCGCGATCCCGGGTCTCGACTGGCTGGACGGTCCCTCGCTCCTCGTCAACGGCGAACGGGCGGCCGACCTCACCCCCCGGGTTCTCACCCTCGTGGAGGACGGCGACCCCGCCCCCCTCCGCGACTGGCTCCGCCACCTCGGCGTCCGCCCGGAGAAACCGGTCCGCCTGGTCTGACCGGATCGACCGCAAGCCCCCCGGTCCGCCAACTCCCTATCCGGAGCACCTTGTTCCACTCTCACCAATTCGCGACGAACGGTGACGGGACACGTGCGTAATGTGATGTGCTGGGATCGGTCGCGTACGTAGCAAGGGCTTGCGACAGCTCACGGGGGACGAGGGAGGGGACAACTCATGGGCTCGGAGGATCACATCCGCCGCTGGGAATCGGGCGCGCTCGCCCACGCCGTGACGGACCCCTTCGGCCAGGGCCCGGTCCCCTGGCTACGGGGCAATGTGACCTACTTCGACGACACCGGCCAAGTGGTCCCCTGGTACGTGGACCCGGGCCCGCCCGAGTCCGGCGCCCCGGCCAAAGGCGCCCGCGTGCCCGCCCCGCGCACCCCGGCGGGCCCGCGCTCCGCCGACGACGTGCACCGGCAGATCAAGGGCTTCACGGCAACCGGTGCCGCCGCACCCGGCGAGTCCATCGACTTCCACATCACCGTGGACCCGCCCCAGGAATTCGGCGTCGACATCTATCGCATCGGCCACTACGGCGGCGACGGCGCGGCGAAGATCACCACCAGCCCCCGCCTCTCCGGCATCGTCCAGCCGCCGCCCCTCACCGCCGACCGCACGGTCTCCTGCCACCACTGGTGGCTCTCCTGGCGGCTGCAGATCCCGACCTACTGGAACGTCGGGGCGTACGTGGCGGTCCTGACCACCGCCGACGGCTACCGCTCGCACGTGCCGTTCACCATCCGCGACGACCGCCAGGCCGACCTGCTGCTCCTGCTCCCCGACATCACCTGGCAGGCGTACAACCTGTATCCGGAGGACGGCCGTACCGGCGCCAGCCTCTACCACGCCTGGGACGAGGACGGCCGGCTGCTCGGCGAGTCCGAGGCGGCGACGACCGTCTCCTTCGACCGCCCGTACGCCGGCGCCGGCCTCCCCCTCCACGTAGGCCACGCCTACGACTTCATCCGCTGGGCCGAGCGCTACGGCTACGACCTCGCCTATGCCGACGCCCGCGACCTGCACTCCGGCCGTGTCGACCCGACCCGCTACCGGGGGCTGGTCTTCCCGGGGCACGACGAGTACTGGTCGCCGCGGATGCGCCGCACCGCCGAGATCGCCCGCGAGACCGGCACGTCGCTGGTCTTTCTCTCCTCCAACACCATGTACTGGCAGGTGGAGTTGAGTCCGTCCCCGTCCGGTGTCCCCGACCGCCTGCTCACCTGCCGAAAACGCCGGGGCCCCGGAAAACCTGCCCTCTGGCGCGAGATCGACCGCCCTGAACAGCAGTTGATCGGCATCCAGTACGTGGGCCGGGTCCCAGAACCCCACCCCCTGGTCGTACGCAACGCCGACCACTGGCTCTGGGACGTGACCGGCGCCCACGAGGGCGACGAACTGGACGGCATGGTCGCCGGCGAGGCCGACCGCTACTTCCCGCGCACCCCGCTCCCCGAGCACCAGGGCCGTATCCTCCTCGCCCACTCCCCGTACCGGGACAGCGACGGGATCGTCCGCCACCAGGAGACCTCCCTCTACCGAGCCCCCTCCGGTGCCTGGGTCTTCGCGTCCGGCACGTTCGCCTGGTCCCCGGCCCTGGACCGTCCGGGCCATGTCGACACCCGTGTCCAGCGAGCCACCGCGAACCTCCTGGACCGCATCTGCAAGCGTGACTGACGACCACCGCCCGGCCGCAGACGACGACCACCCGCCAACCGCCGACGCCAACCGCCGACGCCTGCCGACGACCGCCGAAGAATGCCGACGCGTGCCCATGGCGCCGCCGACCCGCGAGCCCGACCCTCGGTCCTGATCGATCCCGGTGTACGGGACAATCAAGCCATTGGACATCACCACGGGGAGGAACCGTGTCCGGATTCGTAGAAAAGCCCGAGCCGATCCAGGTTCCGGGCCTGGTGCATCTGCACACCGGCAAGGTGCGCGAGCTGTACCAGAACGAGGCGGGCGACCTCGTGATGGTCGCCAGCGACCGAACGTCCGCGTTCGACTGGGTCCTGCCGACGGAGATCCCCGACAAGGGGCGCGTCCTCACGCAGCTGTCCCTCTGGTGGTTCGACCAGCTCGCCGACCTGGTCCCGAACCACGTTCTGAGCACCGAACTCCCGCCGGACGCCCCCGCCGACTGGGCGGGCCGCACCCTCGTCTGCAAGTCGTTGCTGATGGTCCCGGTGGAGGCGGTCGCCCGCGGCTATCTCACGGGTTCGGGCCTCGCCGAGTACCGGGAGACCCGTACGGTCTGCGGCCTCGCTCTTCCCGAGGGCCTGGTCGACGGTTCGGAGCTGCCGGCGCCGATCTTCACCCCGGCCACGAAGGCCGCCGTCGGCGAGCACGACGAGAACGTGTCGTACGAGGAGGTCGCCCGCCAGGTCGGCGCGGAGGCCGCCGCCCAGCTGCGCCAGGTGACCCTCGCCGTGTACAGCCGCGCCCGGGAGATCGCACGCGACCGGGGCATCATCCTCGCCGACACCAAGTTCGAGTTCGGCTACGAGGACGACACCCTGGTCCTGGCCGACGAGGTCCTCACCCCGGACTCCTCCCGCTTCTGGCCGGCCGACCTGTGGGAGCCGGGTCACGCCCAGCCGTCCTTCGACAAGCAGTTCGTCCGGGACTGGCTGACCTCCGCCGAGTCCGGGTGGGACCGCAGGAGCGAGCAGCCCCCGCCGCCGCTGCCCGAGGAGATCGTCGCCGCGACCCGGGCGAAGTACGTGGAGGCGTACGAACGTCTGACGGGCATGAGCTGGAGCTAGCTCCAGGGGAACGCAGAAGACCCCGGTCGTGACGACCGGGGTCTTCTGCGTTCAAGAGCGGACGACCAGGTTCGAACTGGCGACCTCAACCTTGGCAAGGTTGCGCTCTACCAACTGAGCTACGTCCGCGCTGCGCCGTGGCGCGAGGCCTACTATACCCAACCTCGCTCCCGTGCGAGCCGCACTGCGGCATGCCGGTTTTCCACCCCGAGCTTGGACACGGCCGAGGACAGGTAGTTCCGGACGGTGCCCTGGGACAGCGCGGCCCGCTCGGCGATCTCCGTGACGGGCGCGCCGTCGGCGGCCAATTCGAGTACCTCGGCCTCCCGCGCGGTCAGCGGCGAGTCCCCGGAGGAGATGGCGTCGGCCGCCAACTCCGGGTCCACATAACGGTTCCCGGAGTGCACGGTCCGGATGATCTCCGCGAGGCGCTGCGCGCTGACGGTCTTGGGGACGAACCCCCGCACACCCGCCTCAAGAGCCCGCTTCAGATGCCCGGGCCGCCCGTGCCCGGTGACGATCAGTACCCGGCAGCCGGGCAGTTCCGCCCGCAGCGATGTGGCGACCCTCACACCGTCCGCCCCCGGCATCTGCAGGTCCAGCACCGCCACATCCGGCTCGTGCGCCCGTGCCATCGCCAGCGCCTCAGGCCCGCTCGCCGCCTCCGCGACCACCAGCAGGTCATCCTCCAACGCCAGCAACGCGGCCAGCGCCCCCCGGATCAGGTGCTCGTCATCGGCGAGCAGCAGCCGCACGGGCCGCCCCGCCCCCGTCGGCTCCGCTGCGCCCGTCATGACGCGATCCCCCGTACGACCGTCGAGCCGGCCGCGGCCGACGCACCCGTCGAAGCCGAAGCCGAAGCCGAGCCCGAGGTGGAAGCCGAGCCCGCGGCGGACGCCGACTCCGCCGAGGTCAGCGGTACCCGGGCCACCACCCGGAACACCTCCCCGCCCACCGGCCCCGCCTCCAGCGTCCCGTCCACCACCGCCAGCCGCTCCCGCAGGCCGGTGAGCCCGGACCCGGCGCCGACGGAACGCCCGGTGTCCCCTGCCTCCTCGCCGGGGGCCCGTATCCCGTCGTTCTCCACGGTCAGCACCACCTGCCCCTTCGTCACCTGCAACACCACCGTGCACTGATCGGCGTTCCCGTGCCGCAGCACGTTCGTCGTCCCCTCCCGCACCACCCAGGCGAGCGCGGACTGCACCTCGCCGGGCAGCCCGGCGGCGTCCGCGCGGTCGACCGAGCAGTCGATGCCTGCCGCCTCCAACACGCCCTGCGCACCGGCGAGTTCGGCCCCGAGGTCGGCCTCCCGGTACCCCCGTACGACCTCGCGCACCTCGCGCTGCGACTCCTGCGCGATCCGCTGGACCTCGATCATCTGCTCGACGGCCTCGGGCCGTTCCCGGCGGGCCAGCTGGACGGCCAGCTCGCTCTTCAGGGCGATGACCGCGAGGTTGCGGCCGACCACGTCGTGCAGGTCCCGCCCGAAACGGAGCCGTTCCTCGGCGACGGCGAGCCGGGCACGGGTCTCGCGGGCGGCGTCGAGTTCGTAGACGGCCCTGAGGAGCCAGACGGAGAAGACGGAGGTGAAGGCGAAGAACGACGCGCTGACCAGCACCGCCACGGACGTGGCCAGAGCATCGGTCGCGGGGGCGCCCAGGGCGAGCCCCAGGGCGCCGGAGCCGCCCGTGAAACCCGCGAGCAGGTACAGCACGCGACGCCGACTGCGGATGCCGAGCGTGATGAGGCCGAGGCTGAAGATCATCACCCCGCCGAACATCCCGCCCAGCGCGGTGGCGGTGTCGTCGGCGTTCTCGCGGCCGGCGAGGGTGAACGCGACGACGCCGAGCAGCACGCCGGCGACGCCGAGCGCCCACATCAGCCGCAGGGGCTGCGCGCGGGTGCCTCGTACCCAGTCGAGTGCCCGCGCCCCGGTCGTCGCGCCGAGCGCCCCGTGCCCGCACACCAGAGCGAACAGCCAGCCCGAGTGCGGCAGCGGCACCTGGCTGAGGAGCGGCAGCCCGAACGCGGCGACCTCGATCACCGCGAACGAGTGGAACGACCACCGCGTGTACGTCTCCACCTTCGCGGGCGTGCTCTTTCCCCGCCACCATGCCCTCGGCCCCCGCATGGCCCAACTCCCCTCATCGGCGCGGTTCCCAGCGGAACCACCGCCGTACAGCAAACACCGCGAGCACGGTCCAGGCCAGCGCGGTGGCGACGGCGCCCAAGGCGTCGTAGGCGGACAGGTCGCCCGTCCAGCCGCCCCGTACCAGCGTGATGACGGGGGACAGGGGCAGCAGCTCGAGGAAGGACGCCACGCGGTCGGGCAGCACTTCGAGCGGCACGGTGATGCCCGACCCGAGCAGCGAGACGAACATCAGCGGCAGGCAGGTGACCTGCGCGCTCTCGGCGGTACGGCTGAGGCCCGCCGTGACCGCCGCCAGCGCCACGCACATGGCGACGCCCAGCAGCACACCCAGCACGGCCAGATGCGGCGCGGGCGGCGCCCCGAGGTCCAGCAGGACCGTGCAGCCGACCGCGAGGAGCACGCACTGCGCGAGCCCGATGCCGGCGGCGGGCAGCGCGGCCCCGGCCAGGATCTCCGGGTCGCGCAGCTCACCGGTCCGCAGCCGCTTCAGGACGAGTTCCTCACGGCGTACGACGTAGATGTTGGTCAGTGCCGTGTAGATCGCGAAGAGCAGGGAGAAGCCGATGGCGGCGGGGAGCATGACGGTCCCGACGCTCAGCCCCGCCTCGCCCAGGTCCATCTCGTCCGTCGCCGACCGCACAGTGAGCGGCAGCAACAGCGGCACGAACAACGCCGTGAACAGCGTGGCCCGGCTGCGCCCCAGCAGTGTCAGCTCGGCGCGGGCGAGCGCGGTCATCCGGCTCTTGAGGGTCGTCGTCCCGGCCGCGACGACCGGCGCCGGGTCCGTCCCCTTCGCCGTACCCGTGGTCGTGCTCATGCCGCCACCCCGTCCTTGCGCGATCCCGTGCCCGTACGGGATTCCGTACCCGTACGCGCTGCCTCCGCCGACTCCCGGGCGATCCGCAGGAACGCCTCCTCCAGCGAGGCCGACCGCACCTCAAGGCGCCGCAGTTCGACGCGCGCCCGTTCGGCCCACAGCAGCAGTCCGGTGGCCGCCCGCTGGAGTTCGTTCGTGCGCAGGACCACCACGCGGCCGTCCTCCTCGTGCACGGTGACGCCCAGTTCACCGAGCGGCGGCAGATCGCCCAGGAAGTACCCGGTCGGCAGCTCGAAGGAGATGCGGGATGGCTGGGAGGCGGTCACCTCGGCCGGGGTGCCGGTCGCGGCGACGCCGCCCTCGTGGAGGATGGCGAGCCGGTCGGCCAGGCCCTCCGCCTCCTCCAGGTAGTGCGTGGTGAGCAGCACGGTCGTCCCCCCGTCGCGCAACTCCCGTACCAGTTCCCACGTGTCCTGGCGGCCCTCCGCGTCGAGCCCGGTGGTCGGCTCGTCGAGGAAGAGCACCTCGGGGCGCCCGAGGAGCGCGAGCGCCAGGTCCAGGCGCCGCTTCTCACCCCCGGACAACTGCTTGACCCGCACGGCGGCCCGCCGCGCGAGCCCGACCATCTCCAGCGCCTCCCCGACGGGCCGCGCTCCGCTGGTGCAGCCCGCCCACATCCGTACCGTCTCCGCGACGGTCAGTTCGGAAGGGAAGCCGCCCTCCTGCAGCATCACGCCGATCCGGGGGCGTACGGCCGCGCGCTCCCCGTAGGGGTCGTGCCCGAGGACCCGCACCCGCCCGCCGGACGGCGGCGCGAGTCCCTCCAGCAGTTCGACCGTGGAGGTCTTGCCCGCGCCGTTGGTGCCCAGCAGTGCGAAGAGTTCTCCCCGGCCCACGGAGAACGAGATCCCCCGCACGGCCTCGAAACCGCCCCCGTACACGCGCCGTAGGCCGGTGACCTCGATCACGTTCTCATGATCGAGGGTGTTCACGCCCTTGCGCCCGTTCGTTTTCATGCCTTCAGCGTCTCGGCGGTACGGGCCGGACGGCAGTGCGCGGTGTCATCACCCTGCATGACAAATGTCAGACGCAGCCCGCCGGGCAGGACCGGACACGCGAAGAAGACCAACGAAGGAGACCAAACGAAGAAGACCCCGGTCGTGATGACCGGGGTCTTCGTTCAAGAGCGGACGACGAGGCTCGAACTCGCGACCTCAACCTTGGCAAGGTTGCGCTCTACCAACTGAGCTACGTCCGCATTGCCTCCGACCGGCTCCCACCGATCGGCGCGGTGACTACTTTACCTGATCCACAGGAGTGGTCGGTGAGTGGTCAGAGCGGGTGACAGGAATTGCACACTGCGCCTTCCCCCTGGAAGGGGGATGTTCTACTACTGAACTACACCCGCGTGACTCCGGCGAGCCGGGCCTTTCGGCCTTGCCCCTCGGCGTGCTCCAGACTCTAGCCGATCTGCCGGGGGGCAACGCAAGTCGGTTGTCCCCGTGGAACAAGTCGGTCGTTCCCGGGGGCCAAGTCGGCCGTCCCCGGGGCCCGCTGACGGACCCTGAGGACGGCCGGCGCGGGCGCCTACTGCGCCTCGGCGAAGGCCTCGTAGACCCTCTTGGGGATCCGGCCGCGCGCGGGGACCTCCAGCTTGTTGGCCTGGGCCCAGGCGCGGACTGCCGCCGGGTCCGGGGCGACCTGGGTCTGTTTGTAGGCCTTGCCCGACCTCGACCGCTTGCGGCCTGCCTCCACGTAGGGCGCGAGCGCCTTACGCAGTTTCCTGGCATTGGCTTCGTTCAGGTCGATCTCGTACGACTTGCCGTCGAGTCCGAAGGCGATCGTCTCCGCCGCTTCCGAGCCGTCGATGTCGTCGGAGATGGTGACCACGACACGCTGCGCCACGAATATCGGTCCCTTCGTGCGACATCTCTCCGTCGACGTGCCCTCACGTCGGGAAGATGTCGGCTGTCCGGCTGTTATATGGGCAAAGTATCGGCTATTGCCAATTCATTTGTACAGTGCCCGTCATTACATTGTGAGCACAGACTTAATCCGTCCGCGTGTCTCTCGCGCAATAGGTATCAGGGATCTTTCCCGGAAGTTTTCACGAGGGTGAGCACCCGATACCGGATCGTGACCGCCGTCACCGGCATTCCCTGTAGATTCCTACGAATCTACTCGCGTAGAAATTTCGTGCGGGTAGTCTGAAGGAACCTGCTCAGCACCACACACCGGGAGTGCCAGTGGCACGCGTCGTAGTCGACGTCATGCTCAAGCCGGAGATCCTCGACCCCCAGGGCCAGGCGGTGCAGCGCGCGCTGCCGCGCCTCGGTTTCGAGGGCGTCTCCGACGTACGTCAGGGAAAGCGATTCGAACTGGAAGTTGACGGACCGGTGGACGGCGCCGCGCTCGCCCGCATCCACGAACTGGCGGAATCCTTCCTGGCCAACACCGTGATCGAGGACTTCACCGTCAAGGTGGAGGAAGTCGCGGAGGCCGGAAAGTGACCGCTCGTATTGGCGTCGTCACCTTTCCCGGGAGCCTGGACGACCGGGACACGCAGCGCGCGATCCGCCTCGCGGGCGCCGAACCGGTTCCCCTCTGGCACAAGGACAAGGACCTCCACCAGGTCGACGCCGTGGTGCTGTGCGGCGGTTTCTCCTACGGTGACTATCTGCGCGCCGGAGCCATCGCGCGCTTCTCGCCGGTGATGGAGCCCCTCATCGAGCAGGCGAAGGCCGGACTGCCGCTCCTCGGCATCTGCAACGGCTTCCAGATCCTCACCGAGGCCCACCTCCTCCCCGGCGCGATGCTCGGCAACGACCACCTCCACTTCATCTGCCGCGACCAGAAGCTGCGGGTGGAGAACGCGGACACCTCCTGGACCACCGACTACGAGTCCGGGCAGGAGATCCACATCCCGCTGAAGAACATGGACGGCCGGTACGTCGCCGACGCGTACACGCTCGACAAGCTGGAGGCGGAGGGCCGGGTCGCGTTCCGCTACCTGGACTTCAACCCCAACGGCTCGCTCCGGGACATCGCCGGCATCTCCAACGAGGCCGGCAACGTCGTGGGCCTCATGCCCCACCCGGAGCACGCCGTCGAGCCCCTCATCGGGTCCGGCCGCACCGACGGCCTCCCCTTCTTCACCTCGATTCTCAAGAAGCTGGTCAACGCATGAGCCGGACGCCTCTGGACACGGTCGAGCACGCGGCCGCGACCCCCGACGTCGAGCTGCCCTGGGCCGAACTGGGCCTGAAGAAGGACGAGTACGAGCGGGTCGTGGAGATCCTCGGCCGCCGGCCCACCGGTGCCGAGCTCGCCATGTACTCCGTCATGTGGTCCGAGCACTGCTCCTACAAGTCCTCGAAGGTCCACCTCCGCCAGTTCGGAGAGAAGGCCCCGCAGTCCGACGCCCTGCTCGTCGGCATCGGCGAGAACGCCGGTGTCGTGGACGTCGGCCAGGGCTACGCGGTCACCTTCAAGGTCGAGTCGCACAACCACCCCTCGTACGTCGAGCCCTACCAGGGCGCGGCCACGGGCGTCGGCGGCATCGTCCGCGACATCATCGCGATGGGCGCCCGCCCGGTCGCCGTGGTCGACCCGCTGCGCTTCGGCGCCGCCGACCACCCCGACACCAAGCGCGTCCTCCCGGGCGTCGTCGCCGGCATCGGCGGCTACGGCAACTGCCTCGGCCTGCCGAACATCGGCGGCGAGGTCGTCTTCGACGCCTGCTACCAGGGAAACCCGCTGGTCAACGCCGGGGCCATCGGCGTCATGCGGCACGAGGACATCCACCTCGCCAAGGCCTCCGGCGCGGGCAACAAGGTCATCCTCTACGGGGCCCGCACGGGCGGCGACGGCATCGGTGGCGCCTCGATCCTGGCGAGCGAGACCTTCGACGACGCGAAGCCCTCCAAGCGTCCCGCCGTCCAGGTCGGCGACCCCTTCCAGGAGAAGCTCCTCATCGAGTGCACCCTGGAGGCCTTCCAGGAGAAGCTGGTCGTCGGCATCCAGGACCTCGGCGCGGCCGGCCTGTCCTGCGCCACCTCCGAGCTGGCCTCCAACGGCTCCGGCGGCATGCGCGTGACCCTGGACGACGTACCCCTGCGCGACTCCACACTCTCGCCCGAGGAAATCCTCATGAGCGAGTCGCAGGAACGCATGTGCGCGGTCGTCGAGCCGGAAAAGGTCGACCGCTTCCTCGCGATCTGTGACAAGTGGGACGTCATCGCCACCGTCATCGGCGAGGTCACCGACGGCGACCGCCTGGAGATCTACTGGCACGGCGGCAAGATCGTCGACGTCGACCCGCGCACGGTCGCGCACGACGGCCCCGTCTACGAGCGCCCGTACGCCCGCCCCGAGTGGCAGGACGCGCTCCAGGCGGACGACGCGAACAAGCTGCCGCGCCCCGCGACCGGCGAGGAACTGAAGGACCAGGTCCTGAAGCTGGTGGCCTCCCCGAACCAGGCCTCCAAGTCCTGGATCACCAGCCAGTACGACCACTTCGTGCAGGGCAACACGGTCCTCGCCCAGCCCGAGGACTCCGGCATGATCCGTGTCGACGAGGAGAGCGGCCTGGGCGTCGCCATCGCGACGGACGGCAACGGCCGGTACGCGAAACTGGACCCGTACCACGGCGCCCAGCTGGCCCTGGCGGAGGCGTACCGCAATGTCGCCACCACCGGCGCCAAGCCCCTCGCGGTCTCCGACTGCCTGAACTTCGGCTCGCCCGAGGACCCGGCGGTCATGTGGCAGTTCGCCGAGGCCGTACGCGGTCTCGCGGACGCCTGCCAACAGCTGGGCACCCCGGTGACCGGCGGCAACGTCTCCCTCTACAACCAGACGGGCGAGGTGGCCATCCACCCCACCCCGGTCGTCGCGGTCCTGGGCGTCATCGACGACGTCGCCCGGCGCACGCCGGTCGCCTTCCAGGAGGAGGGCCAACTGCTCTACCTCCTCGGCGACACCCGTGAGGAGTTCGGCGGCTCGGCCTGGTCCCAGGTCGTCCACGACCACCTCGGCGGTCTGCCCCCGCGGGTCGACCTGGAGCGCGAGCGACTGCTGGCCGAGATCCTGATCTCCGCCTCCCGCGACGGCATGATCGACTCCGCGCACGACCTGTCCGACGGCGGTCTGATCCAGGCCGTGGTCGAGTCGGCCCTGCTCGGCGGCAAGGGCGCCCGCCTGATCGTCCCGGACGGCCTGGACGCGTTCACCTTCCTGCTGTCGGAGTCGGCCGGCCGCGCCGTCGTGGCGGTCCCCCGCTCCGAGGAGGTCCGCTTCAACGACATGTGCGGCGCGAGGGGCCTGCCGACCACACGCATCGGCGTGGTCGACGGTGGCTCGGTCGACGTCCAGGGCGAGTTCGTGCTGACGCTGGACGAGCTGCGGACCGCTCACGAGGGCACTGTCCCGGCGCTGCTGGCGTAGTTCCTCGTACGAAGGAGCCCCTCCCGGACGGAGATTTCCGGGCGGGGCTTCTCCGGGTCTTGGGTCAGCGGACGTAGTTCTCGAGGATCTCCGTGTCCAGCTCGATGCCGATCGGACCGGGGACGAGCACCTTCTCGCCGAACCTGGCGGTGTGCACGTCGCGGTAGCCGCCGACCAGCCGGTCCGGGCTGCTGTGCACGCTGACAGTGCACGAGTCCCGGTCGATCAGAAGGTAATAGGCTCCCCACCATGCCCCCGGCCAGGAACCGCCCCCGCAGCCACGACCCCGCCAGGACACGCAATGCCGTGCTGGCCCAGTTCGGGAACGTAGGGGAGGCGGTGGGCACCCTCACCGCCGAGCAGTTCGCCCTGCCGACCCGGCTCGGGGCGTGGACCGTGCGGGACCTGGCCGCGCACCTCACCAGGGCCGTCGAGAGCGTCAGCCGCGCCCTGGAGCGGCCCGAGCCCGCGAAGGCGGAGCTGAACCCGCTCGACCACGCCTCCGCGACCGCCGCGTACGCCGAGGCCATCGCCGAGGACAGCCACACCCTCGCCGAGGCCGACCCCGACATCACCGCCCTTTACACCCGGGTCGGGCAGCGGATCACGGCCGCGCTGGCCACCGTCGGAGCGGGCCGGGTCATCGACACCCGCGCCGGCGGCATGATGCTCGACGACTACCTGCTCACCCGCACCATCGAACTCGTCGTCCACACCGACGACCTGAACACCGCCGTCCCCGGCCTTGACATCCCGTACGACCGGCACGCCCTCGCCACCTGCGTCCGGCTGCTCGCCGACACCCTCGCCGCGCGGGCGCCCGGTGGTGCGACGGAGGTGCGGATCCCGCCGTACGCCGTCGTGCAGTGCGTGGAGGGGCCGAGGCACACCCGGGGCACCCCGCCGAACGTCGTCGAGACGGACCCGATGACCTGGATCCGCCTCGCCACCGGCCGCCTGGAGTGGGCGGTCGCCCTGGACGAGGCGAAGGTCAGCGCGAGCGGCGAACGGGCCGACCTGAGCAGGCTGCTTCCCCTGATGGGCTGAGAGCCTGTCGGGTGACCTCCGGTCTGCCGCCCGAACCCTGGCACGCGCGCTCGCCGCGTTGCCGAAACGTTCTCATGGCTCCGCTATGAGGACGCTCCGGCGCCTTGCATCGCACGCACCAGGGCTCGTTCGCCTGACAACCGGAGGTCACCCGACAGGCTCTGAGGGGTCCGCGCACCGTGCCCGGCGGGAAAACGAGGGGGAACCGCCCAGGCACCCCACCCGTCCCACCGGCATGGACACCCAGCGACTGACCCGCACCGCCCTGCCCCTGACGGCCCTGGCCCTGCTGCCACTGCTCGCGGCCTGCGGCACCGAGTCCGCCGGCGACGGCCCCGGCAGCCGGTCGGTGGGATCCGGCTCCCGGGCCGAGGTCACCGGCGTCCACTGGAAGGTCGACAGCCTCACCGTGGGCGGCAGGACCGAGCAGGCCCCCGACGACGCGTATCTGAGGATCAGCGACGACGGCGAGGTCCACGGCAACTACGGCTGCAACACCTTCGGCTCGACCGCCACCTTCAAAAAGGACGGCATCGACTTCGCGACCGCCCGATCCACCGAGATGGCCTGCGGCGACGCCTCCATGAAGTTCGAGGAGACCCTGGCCCGCATGCTCGACGCCGGGACTTTCACGCCCGGGACCGCCGACGGCGAGCTCACCCTCACCACCGCCGACGGCGACACCGTCAGGCTCAGCGAGGAGAAGCCCGCCGAGCTGTACGGCACCAGGTGGCGGATCGACTCCCTCCTCGACCACGAGGTCGCCACCTCGCTCCCCGAGGCGGCCGAGGGCAAGGCCTGGTTCACCCTCGACAAGAAGGCGGGCACCCTCAGCGGCAGCCTCGGCTGCAACGAGGTGGCGGCGCAGGCGACGGTGAGCGAGGGCGAGATCACCCTCGGCAACCCGCGCACCACCCGCAAGATGTGCTCCGACTCACTCATGGCCGCCGAGCGGACCCTCCTGGAGCTCTTCAAGGGCACGGTGGAATACCGGATCGATCACCGCACTATCACGCTGACCAGCGAAAACAACGTAGGGGTCGGTGCTGTTGCCGACAAGTGACGTCCGGGGGCCCGCGGTCGCGGCCCGGGGCGGGCGAGATCACCGGATTCGGACCGGTGCGCGATCTCGCCTACACTCGGTGGCGTGCCACGTGGTGACGGACGACTCAACCACGACCTTCTCCCCGGCGAGAAAGGCCCTCAGGACGCCTGTGGCGTCTTCGGTGTCTGGGCTCCGGGTGAAGAGGTCGCCAAGCTCACGTACTTCGGGCTGTACGCCCTCCAGCATCGGGGCCAGGAATCCGCGGGTATCGCGGTCAGCAACGGCTCCCAGATCCTCGTCTTCAAGGACATGGGCCTCGTTTCCCAGGTCTTCGACGAGACCTCGCTCGGCTCCCTCCAAGGTCACATCGCGGTCGGTCACGCCCGCTACTCGACCACCGGCGCCTCCGTGTGGGAGAACGCCCAGCCGACCTTCCGTGCCACCGCGCACGGCTCCATCGCGCTCGGCCACAACGGCAACCTGGTCAACACGGCCCAGCTCGCCGAGATGGTCGCCGACCTGCCCAA
Source organism: Streptomyces sp. TG1A-60 (assembly GCF_037201975.1). Lineage (NCBI taxonomy): Bacteria > Bacillati > Actinomycetota > Actinomycetes > Kitasatosporales > Streptomycetaceae > Streptomyces > Streptomyces sp. TG1A-60. The sequence goes on from NZ_CP147520.1 coordinate 4,326,087, forward strand.
GCAGGAGGGCCGTACGCCGCGTGTGGCGGCCACCAACGACACCGACCTGCTCACCGCGCTCCTCGCGGCCCAGGTCGACCCCGACGGCAAGCCGCTGACCATCGAGGAGGCCGCCCACGCGGTCCTCCCGAAGGTGCGCGGCGCCTTCTCCCTCGTCTTCATGGACGAGCACACCCTCTACGCGGCCCGCGACCCGCAGGGCATCCGTCCGCTGGTCCTCGGCCGCCTGGAGCGCGGCTGGGTCGTCGCCTCCGAGTCCGCCGCCCTCGACATCTGCGGCGCCTCCTACGTCCGCGAGATCGAGCCGGGCGAGTTCATCGCCATCGACGAGAACGGTCTGCGCAGCTCACGATTCGCGGACGCGAAGCCCAAGGGCTGTGTCTTCGAGTACGTGTACCTGGCCCGCCCGGACACCGACATCGCCGGCCGGAACGTGTACCTCTCCCGCGTGGAGATGGGCCGCAAGCTCGCCAAGGAAGCCCCCGTCGACGCCGATCTGGTCATAGCGACCCCGGAGTCCGGAACCCCGGCCGCCATCGGCTACGCGGAGGCCTCGGGCATCCCGTTCGGTGCGGGTCTGGTGAAGAACGCGTACGTCGGACGTACGTTCATCCAGCCCTCCCAGACGATCCGCCAGCTCGGCATCCGGCTGAAGCTGAACCCGCTGAAGGAAGTCATCAAGGGCAAGCGCCTGGTCGTGGTCGACGACTCGATCGTCCGCGGCAACACCCAGCGCGCACTGGTCCGGATGCTGCGAGAGGCGGGTGCCGCGGAAGTCCACATCCGGATCTCCTCTCCCCCCGTGAAGTGGCCCTGCTTCTTCGGCATCGACTTCGCCACCCGCGCCGAGCTCATCGCCAACGGCATGACGATCGACGAGATCGGCACCTCGCTCGGCGCCGACTCCCTGGCGTACATCTCCATCGACGGCATGATCGAGGCGACCACCATCGCCAAGCCGAACCTCTGCCGGGCCTGCTTCGACGGCGAGTACCCGATGGAGCTGCCGGACCCCGAGCTGCTCGGCAAGCAGCTCCTGGAGACCGAGCTGGCGGCCGGACCCGCCGCCACGGCCGCGGCCGACGCGATCCGACGCCCGTAAGACTTGCCGTAGACAGCCGGTAACACCTGCTTATCTGCCGCAGTACGACACGAAAGTTCTCACCGTCATGTCTGAGACAACTGGTGCCAGCTACGCAGCTGCGGGCGTCGACATCGAGGCGGGCGACCGCGCCGTAGAGCTGATGAAGGAGTGGGTGAAGAAGACGCGGCGCCCCGAGGTCCTCGGCGGCCTCGGCGGTTTCGCCGGCCTCTTCGACGCCTCCGCCCTCAAGCGCTACGAGCGCCCGCTGCTGGCCTCCGCCACGGACGGCGTCGGCACGAAGGTCGACATCGCGCGCCAACTCGGCGTGTACGACACCATCGGCCACGACCTGGTCGCGATGGTGATGGACGACATCGTGGTGTGCGGCGCCGAACCGCTGTTCATGACCGACTACATCTGCGTCGGCAAGGTCCACCCCGAGCGCGTCGCCGCCATCGTCAAGGGCATCGCCGAGGGCTGTGTCCTCGCAGGCTGTGCCCTCGTCGGCGGCGAGACCGCCGAACACCCCGGCCTCCTCGGCCCGGACGACTTCGACGTCGCGGGCGCCGGCACGGGCGTGGTCGAGGCGGAGCGGCTGCTCGGCCCGGATCGTATCCGTACGGGCGACGCGGTGATCGCCATGGCGGCCTCCGGCCTTCACTCGAACGGGTACTCGCTCGTCCGCCACGTCCTGCTGAACCAGGCCGGTCTCTCCCTGGACGCCGAGATCGCCGACCTCGGCCGCACCCTCGGCGCGGAACTCCTGGAGCCCACCAAGATCTACTCGCTGGACTGCCTGGCCCTCACCCGCACCACCGAGGTCCACGCCTTCAGCCATGTCACCGGCGGCGGCCTGGCCGCCAACCTGGCCCGTGTCATACCCGACACCCTGCACGCCACTGTCGACCGCTCCACCTGGACTCCGGCCCCGATCTTCGACCTCGTGGGCAAGACCGGTCAGGTCGAACGCCTGGAGCTGGAGAAGACCCTGAACATGGGCGTGGGCATGATCGCGATCGTCCCGCAGGACTCGGCAGACGTGGCCCTCACGACCTTGACGGACCGCGGCGTCGAGGCCTGGGTGGCAGGCGGGATCACGGACCGTGCCGACCACACCACGGGCGCGGAACTGGTGGGCGACTACGCACGAAGCTGAACAGCAGTACGCCCCTGATGGAGGCCGAAGGCCCATCCACCAGGGGCGCGGGGAACTGCGCGAGCAACCACACACAACCCGCAGTCGCCAAACACAGTGGTCCCCGAGCTATGAGGCGCTCCCGCCCCAAGCGGAGCGCAACCGCACAAAACCCGGTCCGGCGGTGGCAACCCGCTCGGACCGGGTGAAGCGCGGCTAGAGCGTCAAGCTCCGCGACGATGCGACGCGGGACCGGACTGATCGTCCTCGTCCTCATCGTCGCTGTTATAGAGATCCGCGTACTGCGCGTACGGGTCGTCGTCTTCGTCATCCTCGAACGGCTCGCCATTCGGCGGCTGGCTCGAAGTCGAAGCGCCCAGCTCATTGGCCAGACGCGACAGGTCAGTCCCGCCGCTGCTGTACTTCAGCTGGCGGGCGACCTTCGTCTGCTTGGCCTTTGCCCGGCCGCGCCCCATGGCTCGACCCCCTCGAATACGGGGCTCGGTGGCCCCAGAGTCTTGACACGCGTTCATGATCTGGAACGGGCTCTCCGTGGAAAGACCCGTCCGTAGGGCTTCCACGGTACCTGAGCCCGCGCCCATACGGTACGTCGCCCGCAGCACGTGCCGGTACCCAGGACCTGCGAGGAGCCCTTTCCCCGCTGGTCAACGGCGATTTTAACCGTTTCTCGGCAAGCGACCCGCCGACGGACGTGAGAGTTCTCTCTCAAGCCGCCGACGGGTACCGGCCGGCGCCGTGCCCCGCCGTACGGCCGCCGCGGGGTGCCCGCGCGGAGGATCAGCGACCGCGCGCCGAGGCCGCCTCGTGCATCCGCTGCTCGGCGATCCGGTCGGCGGCGGCGACCGGCGGAATACCATCCGTCTTCGCACATGCGAAGATTGCCAGCGTGGTGTCGTAGATCTTCGCGGCCTTCGCCCTGCACCGCTCGAAGTCGAACCCGTGGAGTTCGTCGGCGACCTGGATGACCCCGCCGGCGTTCACCACGTAGTCCGGCGCGTAGAGGATCCCGCGGTCGGCGAGGTCCTTCTCGACACCGGGGTGAGCGAGCTGGTTGTTGGCCGCGCCGCACACCACCTTGGCGGTGAGGACGGGCACGGAGTCCTCGTCGAGCGCTCCGCCGAGCGCGCAGGGGGCGTAGATGTCGAGACCGCCGGCACCGTCGCCCCGGACGAGCGCGTCGGTGTGGGCGACGGCGGTGACCCCTTCCGGGTGCCGGTCGAGGATCCGCCGTACGGCGTCCGCCCTCACGTCCGTGACGACGACCTCGGCGCCCTCGGCCCGCAGATGCTCCACGAGGTGGTGGCCGACCTTGCCGACGCCCGCGACGCCGACTCTGCGGCCCCGCAGCGTCGGGTCGCCCCACAGGTGCTGGGCGGAGGCCCGCATGCCCTGGTAGACCCCGAAGGCCGTCAGGACGGACGAGTCGCCTGCGCCGCCGTTCTCGGGCGACCGGCCGGTCGTCCAGCGGCACTCGCGCGCCACGACGTCCATGTCGGCGACATAGGTGCCGACGTCGCACGCGGTGACGTACCGGCCGCCCAGGGAGGCCACGAACCTCCCGTAGGCGCGCAGCAGCTCCTCGGTCTTGATCCGGTCGGGATCGCCGATGATCACGGCCTTGCCGCCGCCGTGCTCGAGACCGGCCATGGCGTTCTTGTAGGACATCCCGCGCGCGAGGTTCAGCGCGTCGGAGACGGCCTCCGCCTCGGTCGCGTACGGGTGGAAGCGCGTGCCGCCGAGAGCGGGGCCCAGCGCGGTGGAGTGGAGGGCGATGACGGCCTTGAGGCCGCTGGCCCGGTCCTGGCAGAGCACGACTTGCTCATGACCGCCCTGGTCCGAGTGGAACAGGGTGTGCAGGACGCCGTCAGATACGTAGGTCACTGTGGTGACTCCTGGGTAAGAAGCGGCGGTCGGTGACAGGCTCCCGTACGGGTGGCGGGGCCTGTGAGCATGAGATTAGAGCCTGCGTCCGCCCTACAGCGGCGCAGCTTCGGGATCACCCCCTCCCGGAGTACGACCGTGGTGTGATCCGCGCAGTTTTCCGGCCCGCCCCTGTGTGGGCTCCGCAGGTTTCCCCGGTGGCTGCCGGGGGATGGAGCATGGGTGCCCAAGGTGTCCTCGGTGATCGTCCCGTACGCGTCCTACCTCCGCGTGTACGAGCCGCTGGCGGCCTTCCCCGAGCCCGAGCGCGGCCACTGGGCCCGCTACGCCCGGCGCCCCGACCGGCCCTCGTGCCAGGACGAGCTGCGCCGTTCGCTGGCCGACCTGGTGCCCGTCCCGCCGATCCCGGTGCCGGTGCACGAGAGCGACGACGCCTTCGTGCTGGAGGTCGACGGCGTGGTCTGTGTCTGCCCCTGGCGCACCAGGCTGCGCGGCTGGCAGGCTCTCGGCGACCTCGCCGAGGAGCTGCCCGCCCCGGTCCTGGACGCGGTGCTGCCGCCTCTGGTGCGCCGGCAGGCGAGTCAGGACTACGAGCGGTGGATGGCCGGCAATCCCGACGCCCGGCCGTGGATTCGCACCTCGACCTGGCAGGTGCCGCTCAACTGGTTCGTCCTCGTCTCGGACGAGGAGCGGACGTACGAGAAGGGGTCGGGCGAGACCTCGCCCGTGCTTCGCTATCGCACGCCCATGGTGCAGGCCCGGCGGCGCGTGGCGCGCGGGCTGCGGGCCCTGCGGGACACCATCGACGAGGGGCCGCTCATCGACGGCCTGATCGACGTGGGCCGCTGGCTGGAGGAGTTCCACCCGCGTTCCCTCGTCGAGCTGGACTACGGCGGCCTGGTGCACGTGCTGCCCGCCGACGAGCTGGACGGCGACCACTCCGCCGCCGACGTCGCCGAGGGCATCGAGGCCCTGCGCAGCGGGGACGGCCTGGCGGCCGGCGAGGCGTACGGGCGGCTGGTCGAGCGGTGGCGGGCGGTACGGGAGCGGCGCTCGGCGAACTGAACCGGGCGAACCGGTTGAACCAGCTCGATCTCTCAGCCGTACCTGTGACGTGTGAGGCCGGTGGGAAAAGGCTTTCCACGAGGGCTGAAGCGTGGTGAACTGTCCACCCTTGGCCCTGGCTTGACACGGTGAAGTTCCAGGTGGGCGCCATCGTGGGACGTAGGCCCCGATCCGGGCTTTTCCGTCAAGCAGGCGTCAAGCGTGACGGATTGCACTTACACGGGCCTTGCCTCTTACGCACCTCCTCGTGTCAAAATAGGACAAGGAGTCTGGGGGAGGCTCTTTCTGCCCACGTGTGGGTGGAATCTCAGCATTGCACGCTATTGGGGGGTCTCGTGACTCCCGCACGCCACTGTGACTGATCGTCACAGTGGCGTGACTGTCCGCTATGGCATGGTCCATCGGCATCCGTCGCTGATGAACACCTGGGAGGGCAATTCCATCGGTTTGGCCGACGCGGCTGGACGGATGGTGTAGTTGTAGTGCCGAGGACAAGCCGTTCGTCCTATAACCGACTCGACTCGCGTCCGCCATTTCGGGCAACGCGGGTCAAGGTGCAGAATTTAGAGGAAAGAACCGAGAAGGTTCGGTTCTCCCGAGGAGGCCGCTCATGACCGCTCGCACCCCTGATGCCGAGCCGCTGCTGACCCCGGCTGAGGTCGCCACCATGTTCCGTGTCGACCCCAAGACGGTCACGCGGTGGGCGAAGGCCGGCAAGCTCACGTCCATCCGCACGCTCGGCGGGCACCGCCGTTACCGCGAGGCTGAGGTCCGCGCACTGCTCGCGGGCATTCCGCAGCAGCGCAGCGAGGCCTGAACCATCGCATAATCGGGCATTTCGGCTGGTCCCCCATCGGCCGGGAGCTCGAGAGCACCGCTCGAACAGTTCCAAGCGACGCGGGTTCTGCCCCAACAGATCCCACGCCCCAGCGCGCAGAGCAGGCAACAAGGGTGCGTCGTAGATCGCGCTGGACTCCGCCGGGTCCAGCGCGATTTTTTTGTGCCCGGGGTGTGGCCGGCGTGTGTGGGGCGCGCGGGCGGGGGCGGGTCCGGAAGCGGCGCGTTGTGAGCGCGCTTGTCGGACTCTGGGGAGGGTTGTCGGATCTCCTGTGCAGTACCTCCGGGGCTGGTGCAATTGCACATATTAAATTGACCAGTTGTAGAAGGTCTGTGAGAGCCGATGTTCCGGAAACCTGCACGGTGACACCCATCACACGCCGGGAACCTTGTTACTGGCTGGTATCTACGGTAGAGGGCGGGGGAGTTGAGTGCGGTGTGTCCCTCGCCCGGTGTGTTCCCCGCGGGAGGCGTCTCACGCTCTGGAAGGGGACTCGTCCTCCGTCGGCTCCTTCAGGAATCCGTCTGCGCCGTTCTCGCCGCCCGTCGTGGGCTCCGTCGCCAGCCGCAGCAGGCGGTGGCAGATCGGGCAGTGGCGGGTGAGGTGGCGGTACGCGGAGGCGGCCGACAGGTGAGCACGGAGTAACGCGCGGGTCTCATGTCGAACGGACGCCGCCATTCGCCACCTCCTGGGGTCTCGGGGCCCTGAGACTGAGGTACCGGCGGAATGTGACGCCGTCAACCCCCGCGGCATCGAAGCCACTCGAAGGAGGCCTCGGCCCCCGCCCCCGTGACGGGCCCGGCATCGTCGTGGTCGTGGTCGCGGTCGTGTGGCGGCAACGCGAGAGGCCCACATCCTCAGCGGATGCGGGCCTCTCGTCATCAACGCGGTCCTGACGGGATTTGAACCCGCGGCCTCCACCTTGACAGGGTGGCGAGCACTCCAAACTGCTCCACAGGACCAGGTTTCGCAGTCCGCGCCCTGTTGCCGCGCTGGCCTGCGAGAAGAGACTGTACAGGAGCCGGAGGGCCGCGGTCGAACTCACCGACCGTGCAGGGGCCGTTACGGGACCGCCGCGTCGATCGCCTTCACGATCCGCTTGTCGGAGACGGGGTAGGCCGTGCCGAGGGCGTGGGCGAAGTAGCTGACCCGCAACTCCTCGATCATCCAGCGGATCTCCAGGACGGAGGAGGGGACGGGCCGGCCCGGGGGAGCTGCTCCAGGAGCCAGGCGTACTCGTCGCGCATCTCGTGGACCTTCTCCATACGGGACGTGTCCCGATGGACGCCGGTCGGCATCTGCTGGAGGCGTCGGTCGGCCGCCACCAGATAGCGCATCAGGTCCGGGAGGCGGCGAAGTCCCGCCTCCGTCACGAAACCGGGCTTCACAAGGGCGTCCAGCTGCCCCCGTACGTCCGTGAGGTTGGCGAGGAGGGTTGGGCTCCGCGTGGACTTCAGACGGCGCTCACAGGCCTGCCAGGCGGCCAGCACCTGCTGCACCTGACCGACCGTGCGGACCGTCGTGTCGACGATCTCGGCTCGCACCTTGTCGTACAGCTTGCGGTACGACGACTCGTCCCACGCCGGCCCGCCGAAGTCGGCGATCAGCTTGTCGGCCGCCGCCATCGCGCAGTCGTCGAACAGGGCCTGGATCGAACCGTGCGGATTCGCGGACAGCGCCAACTTCTGCGCGTTGGTCAGCTTTTCGGAAGCGAACTTCGCGGGGTTGACCGGGATGTTCCGCAGGATCAGCCGGCGGGTGCCCTTCCACATCGCCTCCGCCTGCTCCGCCTCCGTGTCGAAGAGGCGTACGGAGACGGTGTTCGCCGTCGGTCCGTCGTCGACGAGGGCCGGGTACGCCTTCACCGGCTGCCCGGCGCGGCGCGTCTCGAAGACGCGGGTGAGCGAGCCGATCGTCCAGTCCGTCAGGCCCGTGCGCTCCAGGGACTCGCCGCCCTCGCGCTCGGCCGTGGCCGCCGCGGCCTGGGAGAGGGCCTTGCGCGCCCTCGGCTTCAACCGCAGTCGCAGCGACTCCAGGTCCTTGTCCTCGGCCAGCTTCCGGCGCCGCTCGTCGACGATCCGGAAAGTGATCTTCAGGTGGTCGGGGACGCGGGACCAGTCGAAGTCCTCGGGCGTCACCGGCACGCCCACCATGCGCTTCAGCTCGCGCGCCATCGTCACCGGCAGTGGCTCCCGCAACGGCACGGCCTGCTCCAGGAAGCGCTGCGCGAAGTTCGGCGCCGGTACGTAGTTCCTGCGGATCGGCTTCGGCAGCGATCGGATCAGTTCCGTCACCAGCTCCTCCCGCAGGCCCGGGATCTGCCAGTCGAAGCCCTCGTCCGTGACCTGGTTGAGAACCTGGAGGGGGATGTGGACGGTCACGCCGTCCGCGTCGGCGCCCGGCTCGAACTGGTACGTGACCCGGAACTTGAGCTGTCCCTGGCGCCAGGAGTCCGGGTAGTCGGCCTTGGTGACCGCTTCCGCCGACTCCCGGATGAGCATCTCCCGCTCGAAGTCCAGGAAGTCGGGCTGCTCGTGCCGCTCGCGCTTCCACCAGGAGTCGAAGTGCGCGCCGGAGACGACGTGTTCGGGGACCCGCTGGTCGTAGAAGTCGAAGAGCGTGTCGTCGTCGACCACGATGTCCCGGCGCCGGGCACGGTGCTCCAGCTCCTCGACCTCGCTGAGGAGTCTGCGGTTGTCGGCGAAGAACTTGTGGTGCGTACGCCAGTCGCCCTCGACGAGCGCGTTGCGGATGAACAACTCGCGGCTGGCCTCCGGGTCGATCCGGCCGTAGTTGATTTTCCGCTGGGCAACGATCGGTACGCCGTACAGCGTGACCTTCTCGTACGCCATCACGGCCGCCTGGTCCTTCTCCCAGTGCGGCTCGCTGTACGTGCGCTTGAGGAGGTGCTCGGCGAGCGGTTCGACCCATTCCGGCTCGATCCTGGCGTTGACGCGGGCCCAGAGGCGGCTCGTCTCCACCAGCTCCGCCGACATCACGAACCGCGGGGGCTTCTTGAAGAGGGCCGAGCCCGGGAAGATCGCGAACTTGGCGTTCCGCGCGCCCAGGTACTCGTTCTTCGCCGTGCCTCTCCCGCTCTCCCCGCCGGCGTCCTTCACGTCCTTCATACCGATGTGGGAGAGCAGGCCGGCGAGGAGGGAGAGATGGACGTGCTGCTCGGGGGCGTCGTCCTCGTTGAGGTGGATGCCCATCTGCTTGGCCACGGTCCGCAGCTGGCTGTAGATGTCCTGCCACTCGCGGATGCGCAGGAAGTTGAGGTACTCCTGCTTGCACATCCGGCGGAAGGACGACGAGCCGCGCTCCTTCTGCTGCTCGCGGACGTACCGCCAGAGGTTGAGGAACGCGAGGAAGTCACTCGTCTCGTCCTTGAACCGGGCGTGCTGCTGGTCCGCCTGGGCCTGCTTGTCGGCGGGGCGTTCCCGCGGGTCCTGGATGGAGAGCGCGGCGGCGATCACCATGACCTCACGGGCGCAGCCGTTCTTGTCGGCCTCGACGACCATCCGGGCCAGGCGCGGGTCGACGGGCAGCTGGGAGAGCTTGCGGCCCATCTCGGTGAGGCGCTTGCGTGCGTCCTTCTGCGCCGGGTCAAGTGCGCCGAGTTCCTGGAGCAGCTGGACGCCGTCGCGGATGTTGCGGTGGTCCGGCGGGTCGATGAAGGGGAACTTCTCGATGTCGCCGAGGCCGGCCGCGGTCATCTGGAGGATGACGGAAGCGAGGTTCGTCCGGAGGATCTCCGCGTCCGTGAACTCGGGCCGCGCGTCGAAGTCGTCCTCGCTGTACAGGCGGACGCAGATGCCGTCGGACGTACGGCCGCAGCGGCCCTTGCGCTGGTTGGCGCTGGCCTGGGAGATCGGCTCGATCGGGAGGCGCTGGACCTTCGTACGGTGGCTGTAGCGGGAGATGCGGGCGAAGCCCGGGTCGATGACGTACTTGATGCCGGGGACCGTGAGGGAGGTCTCGGCGACGTTCGTGGCCAGAACGATCCTGCGGACTGTTCCCGCGTCGGGCCGCTGGAAGACGCGGTGCTGCTCGGCGTGCGAGAGCCGGGCGTAGAGGGGCAGGACCTCCGTGAAGCGGTACTGCTTCTTGATCAGCGCGTCGGCGGTGTCGCGGATCTCCCGCTCTCCCGAGAGGAAGACCAGGATGTCGCCCCTGCCCTCTCCCTGGAGTTCCTCGACGGCGTCGCAGATCGCGGTGATCTGGTCCCGGTCGGCATCGTCGCCGTCCTCTTCGAGGAGGGGGCGGTAGCGCACCTCGACCGGATACGTACGGCCGCTGACCTCGACGATCGGGGCGTCGCCGAAGTGGTGGGAGAAGCGCTCGGGGTCGATGGTCGCGGAGGTGATGACGACCTTGAGGTCGGGGCGCTTGGGCAGCAGCTGCGCCAGATACCCGAGCAGGAAGTCGATGTTGAGGGACCGCTCGTGGGCCTCGTCGATGATGATGGTGTCGTAGGCGCGCAACTCGCGGTCCGTCTGGATCTCGGCGAGCAGGATGCCGTCGGTCATCAGCTTCACGAAGGTCGCGTCCGGGTTCACCTGGTCGGTGAAGCGGACCTTCCAGCCGACGGCCTCCCCCAGGGGTGTCCGCAGCTCCTCCGCGACACGCTCGGCGACCGTACGGGCGGCGATACGACGGGGCTGGGTGTGCCCGATCATGCCGCGCACGCCACGCCCCAGCTCCATACAGATCTTCGGGATCTGGGTCGTCTTGCCGGAGCCGGTCTCGCCCGCGACGATGACGACCTGGTGATCGCGGATGGCCGCCGCGATCTCGTCCTTCTTCTGGCTGACCGGCAGCTGCTCGGGGTACGAGATCGCCGGCACGCGTGCGGCGCGCTCGGCCATACGGGCCTCGCCCTTGGCGACCTCCGTCTCGATCTCGGCGAGGACGGCGGCCCGGGCCTCGGGCTTACGGATCTTGCGCGCGCCTTCGAGCCTGCGCCCGAGCCGGTGCGCGTCGCGCAGGGACAGCTCGGCCAGGCGGGGGGCGAGGGCGCCGAAGGCGGGGGCGGGGTGAGTGGACATACGCGACCCAGGATCTCACCTCCGGGAAACGAGGGGCGAACGCTTTTGTGTCCGGTCGAGGAGAGGAGGGGCGGACGCCGTTTCCAGTGAACGACGAAGTCCCCCTCCGGTAGCCGGAGGGGGACTTCGTTCAATGTGGCTGGGGCCGGGGTCGAACCGGCGACCTATCGCTTTTCAGGCGATCGCTCGTACCAACTGAGCTACCCAGCCGCGATGTTTCACGTGAAACACCAGCGGTCCTGACGGGATTTGAACCCGCGGCCTCCACCTTGACAGGGTGGCGAGCACTCCAAACTGCTCCACAGGACCAAGGATGCGTACGACAGTCTCGCACACGTTCTTGCGTGCCCCCAACGGGATTCGAACCCGTGCTACCGCCTTGAAAGGGCGGCGTCCTAGGCCGCTAGACGATGAGGGCTATCGGCCCGCCTGGGCGCTTCGCAGCGCGTCGGGGACGTGAGAAGCATATGGGATGGCGGGAGGTATCGCCAAAACGGTTTACGGGACCGCTCGCGCGGCGGGTCACGGGCCGCTCGGTGACCCGGCGCCCGACCCTTCGGGCGATACGCCGGGTGAGGTGTCCGGTGATGCGCCGCGCGAGGTGCTGGGGGAGGTGCCGGGTGCTGTACCGGGTGAGGTCTCGGGTGACGTGCTTCCCGAGGGGGGCGGGGGCTGGTTGGCTCCGGGCTGGTTCTCCTTCGGGAGGTGGCGGCTGACCTCGGCCGTGGTGAGGCCCAGGCCGCCCAGTTTGATCTGGTCCCAGGCCTGGAGGCGGTGGCTGTCGCGGTCGAGGTAGAGGACCGAGGCCTCGATGGGGGCGGGATACTCCCCCTCCAGAGCGCGCAGCCCGCTGCCGCCGGTGGAGCCCTCGATCCGGAGGCGGGTGCCCTCGTCCAGCACCTCCATCTTGGGGCGGTGCACATGCCCGGCGAGGACGAGCGGCACGTCGCCGTCCGTCTCCCGGGCGGCGTCCGGGTTGTGGGCGACGGCGATGTCCACAGGGGTGCCCGCCGCCTTCTGGGCGCGCAGGGCGGCTGCCAGACGCCGCCCCGCCGCCTCCTCCGAGGGGAGGTCCGCCTTGTCGGACGAGCGGTCCGGGGTGAACTGCGGGTCGCCGATCCCCGCGAACCGCAGCCCGCCCACGGTCACCGCCTTCCCGTCGTCGAGGACGTGCGCGTTGTCGATGCCCTCCAGATAGCGCTGGGTCGAACGCGAGTCGTGGTTGCCGCGGACCCAGACGTACGGCGCCCCGAGGTCGGCGATCGGGTCGAGGAAGGCGTTCTCGGCGGCGGTGCCGTGGTCCATGGTGTCGCCGGAGTCGACGATGACGTTGATCTCGTACTGCGCCACCAGCGACGCGATGATCCTCCAGCTCGCGGGGTTCAGATGGATGTCCGAGACGTGCAGGACACGGATCGTGGTCGGGTCGGACTGGTACGCGGGGAGCGTGGACGTGACGTCGTACAGCTTGGTCACGTTCGTCACCAGACGCGCCAACTCCTTCTGGTAGACGTCGAACTCGGTGACGATGTTGCGCGCGTTGCCGACGATCGACGGTGCGGAGGAGAGCAGCCCCGAGAACTTCGGCTCCAGGACCGAGTTGGCGTTCCAGGTGGCGGCGGCCGTCCCGCCGGCGCCCGCCAGCAGTACGAAGGCGAGACCGCCGGCGGCGAGGGCCCGGCGGGGGCGCCGGTACACGGCGAGGCCGAGCGCGGTGGCCCCGGACACGACGGCGACGCCCGACCGCAGGGCCAGGTCGAGGGTGCCGTGCTGGACGTCGGAGGCGATCTCCTCCTGCAGCCCGGAGATCCGCTCGGGGTGGTCGACCAGCGCCTGGGCGCGCTCCGGGTCGAGCTGGTCGACGTTCACGTCCAGGCGAACGGGAGCGTTGTGGCTGCTCAGCTCCAGGGCGCCGAGCGGGGAGACGTTGATCTTCGTGCCGCCGGTGAGGGACGGGCGCAGGGCCATCGTCGTGTTCATGGGGCCGACGGGGGTGCGTACGTTCCCCACGATCAGCAGGCCCAGCCAGGCACCCAGCAGGACGACCGCGACCAGGCCGAGGACACGCCCCCAGGGGTGGGGGTGGTGGACCAGTTCGAGGGTCGGGTGCAGGCGGCGCGAGCGGTAGTGCCGCGCCAGTGCGCGGGGGGCGTGCGGCAGGGCTCGGGGGATGCGGCGCAGGGCCGTACGCAGGGCGTTGACGACGGTGGCGGGGGCGGCGGGGACGCGGGCCATTGGGGCCGTATGCCCAGGGGTGGGGGCGGATATGCGGTGGCTGGGTCGGGGGCCTGGTCTGTGTGCCTGGGTGGGGCGGGGGTGCAGCGGGGGAGCTGGTGGCCTGGACGCCCTTCTGGGCTCGCGTCTCTGGCGTGGCGGGCGTAGCGCTGGTGTCTGTGGCGTGGCTGGTGTCCGTGGCGTCCCTCGTGTCTCCGGCATCGCTTGTACCGCGTGTATCGCGCCGTATCGTCGGTGTCCCTGGTATCGCTTTGTGTCCCTGGTGTCTGCTCGTACGAGCGGGTCGTGCATGACAATGGCCGTGTGCTGGAGATGACGCGCGAGGAGTTCGAGGAACTGGTCGCCGAGGCGCTGGACCGGATCCCGCCGGAACTGACGCGGCTGATGGACAACGTGGCGGTGTTCGTCGAGGACGAGCCGCCCGCCGACGACCCCGAGCTGCTCGGGCTCTACGAGGGGACTCCGCTCACCGACCGCGGGGAGTGGTACGCGGGGGTGCTGCCGGACCGGATCACGATCTACCGGGGGCCGACCCTGCGGATGTGCGACACACGGGAGGACGTGGTCGCGGAAACCGAGGTGACCGTGGTGCATGAGATCGCGCACCACTTCGGCATCGACGACGCGCGGCTGCACGCGTTGGGCTACGGATAGACGGTCGCCGACTCTGGCCGGGCGGGCTGGGGCCCGGTGGCCGTCGCGGCCGATGGCTGAGCCCGGGTCGCGGGCGCGGCCGATGGCTGGGTCCCGGTCGCGCGTGAGGGCTGAGTTACCGGTCTCGCGCGAGGACTGAGTATCCGTCAGGGCCGGGGGACGAGTCCACGTCGCGGGCGAGTCCGACGCGTGTCTTCTTGTGGGCGGCGGGAGTTGGGCAGGGGGACTCCTCTTCCCGCCCCCCTCGGAGGTGGCCGCCGTGCGCGCCTTGAACGTATCCGTCCGTCTGGCCGCCACGGTCATGGCCGTCGCGGCAGCCGCCGGCTGTATGAGCGTGGGGGACGACGGGCGGAAGCCCGGGCCGTCGCCCTCCGCGGGACAGCGGGGCGGGGTGAAACCGGACGGGGGCTCCGCCGTGACGGGCGGAGGCGGTACGGGATACCAGGCCGGGCAGGGGAAGCGGCATGGCTCCGCCTCGCCCGACCCTTCCGCGTCCGAGTCGGCTTCCCCGGCCGCGAAGCCGTCCGGGGCCGCGAAGCCGTCCGGGAAGACGACGCCGCCGAAGGACGGCACGGGCGACGGGAAGGGGAAGCGGCCTGAGGAACCCGAGCCGACGAAGGGGGTGCCGTCGCCTGCGCCCACGCCGCCGGAGCCCGAGCCCGAGCCTGAACCGGAGCCGACGAAGCCGGTGGAGTCGCCCTCGCCGGAGCCCTCCGCCGAGCCGTCGTCGTCCGCGCATGCGCAGGGGGCGCAGCTGGCGGAGCGGGAGCCGGCGCCTCGGGCGGGGGACGCGGTGTAGGACTTCGGTGGTCGGGCGGGGTGTCCGTTCGGGTGGGGCGCCCTGGTTGTTTGTCCGTTCGGAGTCCGCGCGGGGCTCCGCCCGCGCACGTCTTCCGCGCATCGGCACCCGGCGCCGCCCCTCCCCCTCCCCCTTCCTCTCCGCAGGCCTGGTCGCACGTGACCGCGACTGGCTAGCGCCTGCCGCTGACCTGCGGGTATGGGACCGGTTTGCCTTGGGGGGCGGTGGGTGCGTATGGTGGTAGATCGTTTGATCCCATTTGCCCGGCGCCACCGCAGAGCGCGCCGTGTGGCGCGTACTCTCCTTTGCCGTGGCGGACCGCATAGAGGCGGTCGTGTGCGAATCACGGAGTTGACGGGCGCGTGCCGACGAGACTCCGGAAGGTTTCGCATACGCATGTCCATTTCCAGTACTGATCACGTCGTCGTGCCCGAGAACGGCGAGGACGTCGAGGGCGCCCAGAGCGCCTCCGTCGAGGCGGCCCCCGAGGGCACCTTCGCGGACCTCGGCCTCCCCGAGGGCATCGTGCGCAAGCTCGCGCAGAACGGCGTGACCACCCCCTTCCCGATCCAGACCGCGACCATCCCGGACGCCCTGGCCGGCAAGGACATCCTCGGCCGTGGCCGCACCGGCTCCGGCAAGACCCTGTCGTTCGGCCTGCCGGCCCTGGCGACGCTGGCCGGCGGCCGGACCGAGAAGCACAAGCCGCGCGCCGTCATCCTCACGCCGACCCGTGAACTCGCGATGCAGGTCGCGGACGCGCTGCAGCCGTACGGGGACGTCCTCGGGCTGAAGATGAAGGTCGTCTGCGGCGGTACGTCCATGGGCAACCAGATCTACGCCCTGGAGCGCGGCGTCGACGTCCTCGTCGCCACCCCGGGCCGTCTCCGCGACATCATCAACCGTGGTGCCTGCTCCCTGGCGAACGTCCAGATCGCCGTGCTCGACGAGGCCGACCAGATGTCGGACCTGGGCTTCCTGCCCGAGGTCACCGAGCTGCTCGACCAGATCCCCGGCGGCGGCCAGCGCATGCTGTTCTCCGCCACGATGGAGAACGAGATCTCCACCCTGGTCAAGCGCTACCTCAACGACCCGGTCACGCACGAGGTCGACGCCGCGCAGGGTGCCGTGACGACCATGTCGCACCACATCCTCATCGTGAAGCCGAAGGACAAGGCGCCGGTCACGGCCGCCATCGCCTCCCGTAAGGGCCGCACGATCATCTTCGTCCGCACCCAGCTCGGCGCCGACCGCGTCGCCGAGCAGCTGCGCGACTCCGGCGTGAAGGCCGACGCGCTGCACGGCGGTATGACGCAGGGGGCGCGCACGCGGACCCTGGCCGACTTCAAGGACGGGTACGTCAACGTCCTCGTCGCGACCGATGTCGCCGCGCGCGGCATCCACGTCGACGGCATCGACCTCGTGCTCAACGTCGACCCCGCCGGTGACCACAAGGACTACCTGCACCGCGCCGGCCGTACGGCGCGTGCCGGGCGTACGGGCACGGTCGTGTCCCTCTCCCTGCCGCACCAGCGCCGCCAGATCTTCCGGCTGATGGAGGACGCGGGCGTGGACGCCGGGCGTCACATCATCCAGGGCGGTACGACGTTCGACTCCGAGGTCGCCGAGATCACCGGCGCCCGGTCGATGACCGAGGTCCAGGCCGAGTCCGCCGGCAACGCCGCGCAGCAGGCCGAGCGCGAAGTCTCCCACCTCACCAAGCAGCTGGAGCGGGCCACGCGCCGCGCCGCCGAGTTCCGCGAGGAGGCGGACCGGCTGACCGCGCGTGCCGCGCGTGAGCGGGGCGAGGACCCGGAGGCGGCCGTCGCCGCCACCGCCGCGGAGGCCGCCACCGCCGTCGAGACGGACGGCGCGCCGGTCGAGGCCCCGGCCACGGTCGTCGAGCAGTCGACCGAACGCCCGGCGACGTACGAGCGCCCCTCGTACGACCAGCCGCGCCAGCGTCGCGAGGAGCGGGGCAGTGGGGCCGGCGGCGAGCGTCGTGACAGCGACCGTGGTGACCGCAACGACCGTGGGTTCCGCCGGGACGACCGCCGTGATGGTGACCGTGGTGGACGTTCGTTCGAGCGTCGGGACGGTGACCGTGGTGGGTTCCGCCGGGACGACCGCCGTGACGGTGACCGTGGTGGACGTTCGTTCGAGCGTCGGGACGGTGACCGTGGTGGGTTCCGCCGCGACGACCGCCGCGACGACCGCCGGGACGACCGCCGTGACGGTGACCGTGGCGGACGTTCGTTCGAGCGTCGGGACGGTGACCGTGGTGGGTTCCGTCGCGACGACCGCCGTGACGGTGACCGTGGCGGACGTACCTTCGAGCGCCGTGACGGTGACCGTGGCGGACGTGCCTTCGAGCGTCGCGACAACGACCGTGGCGGGTTCCGCCGGGACAGCGACCGTGGCGGGCGTTCGTTCGAGCGTCGCGACGAGCGCGGTGGGCACCGGGGCAGCGACCGTCCGTTCAACCGTGACCGTCAGGGCGACCGTCCGGGCTTGCGCTCCGGAGGCCACGAGCGTCCGTACGGCCGTCGTGACGACCACCGCGGCACCGGCGGCTCCTCCTTCGGCCGCCGCGAGGACAAGCCGCGCTGGAAGCGCAACGGCTGACGTCTGACAGACACACGAGGGCCCGCCCGACTTCGGTCGTGCGGGCCCTTCCGGTTTCCGTCGGCGGGTGCGACGTGTGCGGCCGGCGGGGCGCGGCGACACGAGGGGTGCCGGAGCCGATCGGTCCAGGGAACCGACCGCCGCCTGGCAGAGGCGGGTGTCACACGGCCCGCACGCCGGCCAACTCGCTCGACTTCCGCCGATCTTCCGCCCGTTCTGTTCTGCGGCGGACCTTTTTGCGGCCTTCCGACGCGGCCGGGTCACCGATACTCGATCGGACTCCGGGCCGCATCCGGCTATGCTCGGGGAGGCAACATCGCCTGGGCCCTTAGCTCAATTGGCAGAGCAGTGGACTTTTAATCCATTGGTTGTGGGTTCGAGTCCCACAGGGCCTACGGTTCGCGGGTGGGGGTTACCTCCTCTGACCTGCGGTGCGGCGCCCGGGTCGGCTTCGGCTGGCTCGGGCGCTGCTTCGTTTTCCGGCTCGTGCGTGAGCGATGCGTGAGCGGATGTTCGATCAGGGCCGCACGTTTGGTGGTGCTGACAAGATCCCTCGCGGGCTCGTCTGCGAGGCTTCGCAGCGACGAGGCGCCTCTCGCCCCCCGTGCCGCGGTAGCCGACGGATCGGCCGCAGCCGAAGGGATTACTGCGTGCGGGGACAGCGTGATCCCACGCAGCTTTAGGCTTGGGCACGCGAACAACGCGTAGGCACGAGAGGGCTCCTGCTGATGGCCAAAGAGATCACCGATGCTGTGACACGCTGGGATATCTCAGCGGCAGACCTGCCCGAGACGGTGCTGACTGCCCCCACGGGTGGCCGCGTGTTGCTGCTGCCGGACTCAAGCATCGACGGGATGGCCGTCTATCGGGACGACGTGGCGGGCTTGATCAAGACGCTGCGACACCGTGGCGTTGACATTGACTTCGCGTGCGCGCGAGAAGACCGCCGCTATCTCAGTGAGTACGGGGCCATTGAGGTGGTGGCCACCGTCGGTATCGCTGTGGCCACCACGCTCACCACCGATCTGGTCAAGAGCATCGTCCTGACTGCCTGGCAGCGGGCACGCTCCTCACTGGGGCCCAGCTGTCCTGATGAGGAGGTCGATGAGGCGCGTGTGACGGTCAAGATCGCTGAGATCGTACGGACCGAGAACGAAACAGTCATCCGGGGTCTGGAGATCACCAGCCGGCTGGCAGACATCGAGAACCTTATCCAAGCGGCCGTGACCGACCCGGCCCGTGCCGAGCTTCCCCCAGCAGACCCGGACGATGCCACTCCGGAGGACACCACTGGATGAGAGTTTCCGGCCTCGTCATTCGCACCGGGGTACCTTTGCCCCCGGCATCAGGCCCTGTGCGCCTGGCCATGATGCACCAGGACGGCGTAACAGCTCTGCGAGAATCCATCCGCCTGTACGGGCAGTGCTCTCGCAGCATCTCCCTCGCCTGGGGCCTGTCCCTGGCCCGCCTTCCCTCCTGGACATCTACGACACAGGAGATCCACCGCCGCGGACTGTGGACGATGAGCGCCCAACGGGACTTCCTGATCCACGTGTGGTCGCAAGCCCGGCGCCAACTGCGAGCCAACATCGCGGCGCGCGCCCTGTCCTCTCCATGGCCCATCGGTAAGCCCATCTCCGATGGGCGGGGCCACCGCCAGTACCTGGCGATGGCGCGTTCTCTGCACCTGCCGCACGACACGTCCCAGCTCACCGATCCGTGGAGTGGCCTGGAAGCGGCGGCACGCACCTCGCTCGCCCGTGCAGTGGACGCCTACAACTTCCTTGAGGACAGCGAGCTTTCCGAACTCGCTCACCGACACGCTCACCACGTCGCAGCCCTCGTAGGCGGACTCTTCGGCTGCAACATCGAGTACTCCGACGACACTTACTGGGACGTATGCCGAGTCTCGCTCATGCACAGCAGATGGGGCATGTCTGCTGGCTTCACTGCGACTCGCAATTGTTCCTTGTGCGAGCAAGACATCGATTCCTGTCCGCACCTGCTCGATACCCGATACGACATAACCGTGCGGCGTGACGCTGAAGGTGCGTGCAACGTTTGCGGCAGGCTCAGCTGTCCACACACCGCTGGTGAGACCGTCTCCGCCTTTCCGCGGCCCGTCATGTCCCAGTTGCAGCTCCATGAAGTGAGTTTGGTGTCCCGGCCCAGAGATCCCCTGGCCCGCTTCACCAAGATTGAGCTGAGCCGAGAGGTCCTCCGCCGCAGCTTGGGAGAAGACCCGACGGGGAGAGACGTTTCTTGCTACCGATGCCTACACCCCTGCAGCGGATTTAGTCAGCTGCCGAACCTGGACTAGGACCTGCCCTGCGCGGCGCCCACAGCACAGTTAGGCGCCACCTCAGCGGCCGCCCTGGTGGCCGAAGCGCCCTCGTCAGTGCGTGCGGAGTGATGAAGATCCGTGTGTGTTTGAGGGCGCCCAGCGGCTCCACTCGGTTGCAGCTTCCTGGACGCGGCGGTCGACGTGTGTCCGTCCCACACTAGAACCGCGTAAGCCACCCATCGGCGCAGGTCGGGGAGATAGGATCCGCCAGCGCTACTGCGCAGGGCCCACAGGGGAGGGGGGCGCTTCCAGAAGCTCCTCGATGGCCGCTACAGCGTCGGTAAGCCGACGGTAGACCTGTGCCGAGCGTCCCATGCGCTTCAAGCCGCGCTGCAATGGGTCGCGCATATGCTTTTCGCAGACAACGAAGTCCGCGTACCCGGCTGCACAGGACAGGTAGACCATGTCTGTCAGATCATTCCGTCGCCACGTTGTGCCCTTGTTGAGGTGTCGGCTCTGCAGCATTTCCCGGAAGAGGCCGACGGCCGGAGCCCCTCCGATAGCGCGCACCCATCCCTTGACGCCCCACTCGCGGAACAACTCCTGCGGAACGTCTGCCGCAGCCGCCTCTTCAGCCAATTCCTGCTGCAGGTCCTTGACGAGATGGAGGTCGATGGCCCTGCGCTTCTGCTGTGAGTCCTGATCCAGTTCGTCTAGCCAGTCACTGAAGCGTTGGCTCGTCGCCATCCATCCGGTGTCCGGTCCCTCCTCGACCCGCTGGGTGTCGAGCATGGCATCAATGGAAACGGAGGCAGTGAGCAGCGCCTTGGTTTGGAAAGCCAAGCGATTCTGTGGCGTTGGCGTTTGGGCAATACCAGCCCACCGGGTGGGGGCGTATAGGGCGTCCGGGGCGAGAGTGAAGACCGGGGCGGAGCGTACTCTGCCGGGCCGGTCCATTCGGTGGCAGAAGGCATCATGAAGCTCGTTCCGCCGGACCTGCAACGGATCACGCATCTGCCAGCCGCGGCTGTACTGCAAGATCGTTAGTCCGAGGTCGTAGCGCTTGTCCGTGCTGAACCGCTTGCCGGTCTCGAAGTAGTGGCCGGCGGAGGCAGGTAGGACGATTCGACGTTGGGCCACCCACTTCTTGAGCTTTCGGGCAGCGACCCGGTCCACCTCGCTGCTCTTCTCTGCGCCGCGATCGGCGTTGCTCAGCAGGCTCCACTGGTTCTGGTCGAGGTACACGACGAGCCGTCTTGCCAGCTGATCGCCGGTCCCTTCCAGCGGCATCTCAAAGAGGACCTGATCGCCGCTCAGAGTGGTGGCGAGGAGCGCTCCGTAAGCCGGGGTGAAGTCGAGCCGGGCTAGGACGCTCGTGTCATCGAACGGGGACGGGTCCAACGGAAGCCGGGCCTCCTTCCCGTCCGAACGGGTGAAAATGGTGCACGCCGCCGCGCGGTCCATCGTGATCAGGGTGATGGACAGGTTGCTCTCGTTTTCCATGACAGCAATGCTGCGCGGTTTTTCTCATGATGTGGCCTGATTTATTTCTGCGGCCTTGCCAGGGCGGGCGCGTGGCACTAGTCGGACGGCTGCTTCAGCTGCTGCCTGGTCGACCTCGGGGAGCAAGCTCGTGTACGTGTCCGAGGTCAGCGTGATCGTGGAGTGGCGAAGCATTTCCTTGATCGTGTGGAGGTCGCCGCCACCGCCATGGGTGAGGGTTGCCGACACATGACGTAGATCACGAAGGGTAATCGGCGGTAGGTCAGTGCGGGCCAGGATCTGCCGGAAGGTCTCTGACGCGGTCTCGGGGTGGAGCCAGGCGCCGTTCTCCCGGGTGAACACCTTGCCAGTGTCCTGCCAGGCGTCACCCCACTTCTCCCGCTCCTTCAGCTGGCGGGCGCGGTGCTCGCGCAGGGCTGCGATGTTCAAGCTGTCCAGGGCGATCGTGCTGGCGCTGCCGTCCGTCTTCGGCTCGGACTCGTACGTGTCCCAGCCGTCCACCACGATTTCCTTGGCGGGCGTGATGAGGCCGTTGTCGAGGTCGATCTCGTGCCAGTCCTGGCCGACTGCCTCGCCACGACGGAGGCCACGGGTGCCCATCAGGTGGAAGATTGCGTACAGGCGGTCGCCTTCGGCGGCGTCGAGGAAAGCGCCGAACTGCTGCGGGGTCCACACCATGACCGCGCTAGGGATCTCGCCCGTCGCGCGCCACCGCCGGACCCGCTCTTCCGTCCACAGGAGGGGCTTCGGGCGCCTGCCTGACTCCAACTCGACATGGGACGCCGGGTTGAAGGTGATCAGCTGCTGGGCGATCGCGGAGTTGAGGGCCGCGCGGAGCGTGCGGCGGATCGCCTGACGACTGGCCGGGCCGGTTATCTTCCGGAACGGCTTCATCTCCGCCAGCTTGGCCCGTTCGGCTGCGAGCAGCTTCCGCTCGGCTCCTACCGGGCGTCCGGGCTTGCTCGGCTTGCAGCGGGCGATCTGCTCACGCCGGGCTTCGTTCTCAGCCGCGGTCACCTCGTTCTCGTCGGCGATCGCGTCGAACATCTCCACCAGGTGGCCGACGTTGAGGCGGTCGAGGCGTACCTGCCCGATGCGGGGCTTCAGGTGGACGCGGATGTGGGACGCGTAGCCGTTGAGCGTGGTCTTGCGGCGCTTCTTCGCGGCGAACCACTGGTCGAGCCACTCGCCGACGGTGAGGCTGCCACGGAGGGCCAGACCGGCCCGCAGGCGGCGGCGGGTCTCCTCGATGGCTGGCAGTGGGGCCTTCTCGGCTGCTACCTCCTCCAGCATGACGACGAGGCGCTGGAGGCTGTCAGGATCGTCCTTGTCCGCCAGGGCGAGCAGGGAACGGAGGTGGTCGAGGTCCGCCTGAGCGTCCTTGAGGGCCTCATAGCCGGCGCGGGAGAAGGAGCGGCGGGTGCCGTCCTCGTGGGGCGGGAGCTCCTGGCGTATGGAGTATGAGCCGTGCTTGCGGCTGGAGAGCTGGGGGCACTTCTTGCCGAGCGGTTTGCCGGTCTTGGGGTCGCGGCAGTAGCAGCGGCGGTGGGTGGAGCCTTTCAAACGCGTTCCTCCGGGGTGGTGTCGGGTTCTTCATCGGGTGGGTCGACGTCGCCCAGCGCGGGTGGCAGATGGGGTGGGGTGGCGCCGTCCTCGCGGAGTTCGCGGCGAAGCTGGCGGAGGGTGTACTTGGCGGAGATGGCCTGGTCGGCGTACTTGGTCCGCTTGCGCTCGGCTTCTTCCTGCTGGGCACGGCTGGTGGCTGTCTTGGCTGCGAACCGTGCCCGCTCTTCCTCGTCGAGTGCGGCGAGGGCGGTCTGTACGAGGCTGGCGTGATGCTCGAAGTCGGGGACCAGACCCGCGTCGTACATGGGCATTTCCTGCTCGCCGGTGAAGCGACGTAGTGCGTCCCAGGTAGGGATGAGGTCTTGGAAGGGGAGTTCCTGAGTCTGCTCGACGTAGCCCACCGGGAAGATCAGGCAGACCGGGTACGTCTCCAGGGCGGCGGCCAGGGCCATGACGTCCACAAGGGGGAGGTTGGCCCGGCGTCCGGACTCCATGTTGGCGATCACGTTGCGCGGGATGGGATGCCCGAGTTCCTCGCAACGGTCCGCCAGGTCCTGCGCGCTCCATCCCATCTCCTTCCTTCTCCGCCGGACTTCGCCGGCCACGTTGGCCTTGATCCGATCCGCCCACTCCGGGAAGTCGTCCTCATCAGCATCCACACCGTGTTGTGTCATGAAGACACATTAACTTGGTCATGATGGTTGCTGCACGCCTGGAGCCGGACGTGATGGGCACGTTCGCCGAGGGCTGTACCGAAAGGGGTGCACTGCATGCGCGAAGACGCGACGACTGGACAGCTGAAGGGCTCGAAGGGGATGAGTCGGGAGGAGCTTCTGGCTCTCCCCGTGGCTGTTGATCTGGAGACCGGCAACCGGGCACTGGGGCTCGGTCGGAGCAAGGGCTATGAGCTGGCGAAGCGAGGTGAGTACCCGTGCAAGGTGCTGCGGCTGGGCAACGCCTACCGGGTGGTGACCGCGGATCTGCTGGAGCTGCTCGGACTGGCGGCGTGAAAGCGGGGCAGCGTAGCAATCGGTTCTGCGCTGAGCTGACACAGAAACGCTGGACTGTCGCCGGGCGTGGACGTACTGTCCGTGGTCCCTCGGGGAACGAAGCGAGCGTCCCGTCTCGGGACACGGCGAGCGTTCAGTCTCTGAACACAGCGAGCCTCCGGCGCGGGAACGCCGGAGGCTCGGGAAACCCCGTCGCCCACATCCAACGAACGATCCGCGCCCGCCGGGCCTGCATGCCCGGCGCCGCAGAAGAGGAGCTGCCCCGTGCAACCTACGACACCGGACTCCTATTCCGCTTCCGCCGAAGCCGAGTGGCCTGCCGTCGCCGTGCCCGGCCAGCTGAGCCACGGCTCAGTCGATGAGGCTCCAGCGGCCGACGGCAATGCGTCCAGCCTGGCCTCAGCGGATCAACCGGCCGAGGAGGCGGCGCCGGACCCGGAGCCGACGTACGGCTCCGAGCTGCTGAACGAACTGCGTGCCCAGATAGCCCAGTTCGTGATCCTGCCCTCGCCGGAGGCGCTGGACGCGGTCACGCTGTGGGTCGCGGCGACGCATCTCCAGCCCGCTTGGCAGCACGCACCGCGCCTGGCGGTCGTCGGACCGGCGAAGCGGTGCGGCAAGTCACGGCTCCTGGACGTGCTGACCGAGACGGTCCACGAGCCGATGCTCACCATCAACACCACACCCGCCGCGGTCTTCCGGTCCATCACCGACGAGCCGCCCACGCTCCTGGTGGACGAGGCGGACACCATCTTCGGCACGCCGAAGCAGGCGGAGAAGAACGAGGAGATGCGCGGTCTGCTCAACGCAGGCCATCAGCGCAACCGCTACGTCACGCGGGTCGTCGGCAACGACCACACCCCGCACCGGTTCGCCACCTTCGCCATGGCCGCCCTGGCCGGGATCGGTGACCTGCCTGACACGATCATGGACCGGTCCGTGGTGATCCGGATGCGCCGTCGTGCGGAGGGCGAGAGCGTCAAGCCCTTCCGCTCCCGCCGCGATATCCCCGCACTCCATGATCTGCGCGACCGCATCGCCGCCTGGGCCAGGCCGCTGCTGGACGAGGCGGCGGATCTGGAGCCGGACATGCCGGTGGAGGACCGGGCCGCCGACACCTGGGAGCCCTTGGTCATCGTCGCCGACCTGGCCGCCGGGTCCTGGCCTCGCCGTGCCCGCGAGGCGTGTGCGGGGATGGTGGCTGCGGAGGTCGAGGCGGAGGAGGACCAGCCTGGCGAGGCCCGGATCCTGGCCGACATCCGCAGGGTCTTCGTCGCCCAGCGCGAGGTCGACAGCCTCTCCACGGACGAGCTGCTGCACCACCTGCGGCAGAACCCCGAGAGCCCGTGGGCGGAATGGGGCCGCAGCGGGCTGACCGCCCGGGAACTGGCGGCGATGCTGCGCCGGTACGACATCAAGCCCGGCAACGTCCGCCTCGCCGACGGAACCCAGCGCAAGGGCTACATGCGCAACAAGTTCCTCGACGCATGGCGGCGCTACTGCCCCACCGTTCACTCAGTGAACGCCGAACCTGCCGCCCCAGCCTCGGGCTGAACCCACGCCCGCTGGTGTGACTGTCCCTGCCGTCCCTGCCGTGATCCCGCAGGTCAAACGGCATACGGCCGGGACGGGAACCGGGGGCAAGACGGCAACGCGATCATGAAGACCACGCTGCTCCGCCAGGACGCTGCCCGGATCCGTCTTGTGCCGTCCCGGGCGTCCTCGCCGTATCGCCGCACGTCACGACGCTGTCGGCTGGGACGGCAAGACGGATCCGATCCGTAGCCTCTGCCGCCCGTGCGTGCCCCCAAGACGTGCCGACGCCGCGAGGACGGAACACCAGCCCTCCTGCCGTACCGGCCCTGACCTGCGCTTGCAACGGCCAAGACGGCAAAGACGGACCACGCCACCACCCCAGGAGAACCCCGCTTGACCACCCTCTCCACACCCATCCACCGGGACCATCGCCCTGACGAAGGGCGGCCGATGACGACCAAGCGGGCGGCTGAGCGGTACGCGCTCATCGCGGCTGGAACGGTCATCGTGGCCCTCACCGCCGGCGGGTTCTGGCTGTCCTACGCGCACCTCGCGGAGGTCGCCGGACAGCACGGCCTCAAGAGCTCCCCTGTCCGCCAGTGGGCCTGGCCGGCGACCCTGGACGCGTTCATCGTCGCGGGCGAACTGCTCATGCTCCGCGCGGGCCTGCGCCGGGTGACCGACGGCTGGGCCATCGCCCTCACCGCCACCGGATCGGTCGGCTCCATCGCACTCAACGTGGCCGGGGTCAGCGGCACAGGCACAGCAGGCACCGTGCCCCTCCTCGACTACGTGGTCGCCGCGGTTCCCCCGACCGCCGCGCTGCTGGCCTTCGGCGTCCTGATGCGGCAGATCCACCAGCTCGTCGACCAACCCGCCGACCGCGCGGAGCCCGCTTCCGTCCAGGCACCGGTACGACCGGTCATCGCGCCCGCCAAGCCCACGGAGCCACCAGCCGAGCCGGTCCGGCCCGCTGAGCCTCCGGCTGCCGGTTCCGTCCAGCCGACGGAACCACCGCCCGAGGTTTCGGCGAGCAAGCCGCGCGGTGGTCGTCCGCCCAAGGCCACGCTCGCAGAGCTCGTGGAGATCGGCCGGGTGGCCATCGCTGAGCACGGCACACTCAGCCGCTCGCTTCTCCGGAAGGCCGTCAAGGACAGCGACTTGACGATCGGCAGTCAGCGGCAGACCGAGGTGATGGAGATCCTCCGGCCCGAAATCGAAGCCGCCGCCAAGACCGGTTCGAGCAGCGGCTGACCGGAATCCCTACGGGGTGACCGGAACCCCTTCCGGTCACCTCGGCCAGCCGACCACCGCACCGCCGGTCGCCCGCTTATCCACACCTGTGGACGGCGTGCTGGCCACCAGCAACTCCGCCAATTCTTCTTCGCCGACCCGGCTGCCCTCACCCTTCCGGAGAACCGCCCGTGACGCACGACCCACACCGCTCCGACCGCACTCCCGACGAGCCGCTGCCGCTGACGAAGTCTTCTACGCTGCTGGGGCGTTTGCGGCAGGCGTTCGGACGGGCTGCCCCGGCGGAGCCAGTAGTACCCCGAGTCCGACTCACGGCCGGACATCGGGGGTCTCCGCCCCGGGGGTGGCGGAGGAGGCCCAGCGCCAGGGGGCGCCAGGCCAGGACGTCGGGGCCGAGGGCGGCCCCGACGAGGACACGCTCCACACCGTCCAACGCGAGACCCTGCGCCCTGTACGCGCCACCGGCACCGCCGAGAGCGTCGGCGGTGAGCCCGTCGTGAAGAGCGTCCAGCCCACGATCCGCCGCTTCACCGGCACCAAGCGCGTCGTCCGCGTCGGCCCCTTGCGCTTCACTGGCGACGAGCACACCCAGCTCCAAGAGACAGCCGCCGAGCACGGCTACAAGGGCGACTCCGGCTTCGCCGCCGACATCGTCCTCGCCTTCATCACCGGCCGGTTCACCGCCAACCTGCCCCTGTCCGAGGACCGACGCCGCACGCACATCTTCCGCACCCAGGTCCTGCGCCAGCTCAACCGTATCGGCGTCAACGTAAACCAGATCGCCCGCGCCCTCAACAGCGACCGCACCCCACCCGACATCCGCCAGCGCCTGACCGAACTCCACCACCTGCTGGAGCTGATCGCCGAGGCCCTGCGCCAGCCCGCCGATCCAGAGACGGAGGCATCCGCGTGATCGCCGCCATCAAACCGGCCGGGTCCAACACCCGCGGCCTGCTCGCCTACCTCTACGGCCGCGGAACCCACGACGAGCACTTCGACCCGCACATCGTGGCCGGCTTCGCGATGCTCGGCATGCCCGACCCCGGCCGCGACGAGAACGCCACCCTCACCGAACTCGCCCGCCACCTCGACGAACCCGTCCGACTGCGCAACAGCGAGTTCGGCAAGAAGGTCACCGACCACGTCTGGCACTGCCCCGTCCGCGCCGCACCCGAGGACCGCTACCTCTCCGACACCGAGTGGGCCGAGATCGCCCAGCGCATTGTCCAGGCCGCCGGCATCGCCCCCGCCGGTGACGACCTGGCCTGCCGCTGGATCGCCGTACGCCACGCCGACGACCACATCCACATCCTCGCCACCACCGTCCGCGAAGACGGACGCCGCCCCAAGCTCCACGACAGCGGCATCCGCGTCGGCGACGCCTGCCGCGAGATCGAGAAGGACTACGGGCTGCGCCGCCTGAAGAAAGGCGACCGCACCGGCGCCCGCCGCCCCACCCAGGCGGAGATGCACAAGGCCGAACGCCTCGGCTGGGAACAGCCCAGCCCCGAGTGGCTCCAGGACCGCATCCGTGCCGCCATCCCGCACGTGACAGGCGCCGAGGAATTCATCGCCTACCTCGAAGCCAGCGGCGTCGAAGTCCAGGTCCGGCGCGGCCCGTCAGGCGACCTCCTCGGCTACGCCGTTGGCCGACCCGGCGACGTCAACGAGGCCGGCGAGCAGATCTACCACCCCGGAAGCAAGATCTCCCCCGACCTCTCCCTGCCCAAAATCAAGGCCCGCCTCGAATCCGGCTGGCCCGAAGAACACCCCACCGCCCGCCGCAACCACCCCAGCACCCCCTGGCACCAGGCTGCCGACGCCCTCGACACCCTCCACACCGACCTCGCCGACGACACCCACGCCCAGGCCCACATCACCGCCCTCGGCGAACTGATCGAAGCCACCGCCCAGAAGGCACCCGCCAACCTGGGCGCCGAACTCCGAGCCGCCTCCAAGGCGTTCGCACGAGCCCAGCGTTCCCAGATCCGGGCCGAAGACCGCGCCGCCCACGCCCTGCGCAGCGCGGCCCGCGACATCGTCCACACCGCCACCGGCCCCGACGGCAGCGCGCTTGCTGCCCTGCTCGCAGCACTCGTCTGGGCTGCGATCGTCGCCAAGCGCTGGCACGAAGCGAAGAACCACGCCCACCAGGCCGACGCCGCCCACCAAGCGGTCCAGCACCTCCAGACAGCCGCCGCCTGCGCTCTCGCGCCGACACTCGCCAACCTCACAGCCCGGCCACCCAAGGAGGAAGCACGCCGTGTTCTGGCCAGCGACGTACGGGCAGCAGTCCCCGACCACGCCGAGCGCATCTTCGCCGACGCGGCCTGGCCCGCGCTCGCCACCGTCCTCGCCGACGCCGAAGCCCGCGGCCACCAACCCCACCAACTCCTCAAGGAAGCCGCCGCCCAACGCGAGCTGACCACCGCCCGCCAACCCGCCCGCGTGCTCATCACCCGCATCCAACACACCGGCCGAAACCCAGCACCCAACCGCCGCGCCGAAGCCGCCCGCCTGCAGTCGACCATGGCAGGCTCGATCCCCGCCCAGCAGACCGGAAACGGGCGGCTCCCGGCGGTGACTTCATCACCTACCGAACAGCAGCACCGACAGCGCCGTTAGGCACCGTCAGAGCCGCAGGGGTTGCGTTCCTCCGGGATCGGAGGAACATGCGAGGCTTTCTCGGATCACGCGGTTGCTGGCGCGCAGAGCCGCCGTCAGTTCTCCTCGCAGCTTGTCCGGGAGGATCCTGGAGCTGAGAGCGCAGGCGCGCACCAGCGCGCGACAGTCCTGCACTTGCCGGTCCGTGGCGATCTCGGTGAACAGGGGGTGAGCCAAGTTCTCGCGGGCCGCATAACCGTCTTCGGCGTCCGTCGTCCTGCGGTGGAGGTCCTCGACGATGCGGTGCGCGGCGAGCGCATCGGCGGAACCGATCGCGTCGAGGACCGTAAGTCCGAGCCGGGTGTCGAAGACGGTCATTCCGGGTTCGGTCTTCCGTCCGAGGTAGGCCGTCACCAGGTCCGCCAGGTGGCCGTCGGTCGGCTGCCCGGCGTCGCGGCGGCATAGAACGGTCAGGCATGCCGTGACGGCTTGCTCCCACGCATCGCCGGGCACCGTGTCGGCAAGGAGGACAGCGGCCCCCGCGGTGTCACCCGCAACGAGGGCGGCGAGCACAGCGACCTGTCGGCCGTCGAGCATCCGCTTCCCGATGCCGTGGTGGGCTCCGATGTGCGCCAGCGCCTCGGCCCATTGCCCCTTGGCGGTGAGGGTGCGCGTGCCGTCCGCGAGGAGGACGCGCCACAGCCACGCGCGAACCTCCTGGCGGTCTTCGCCGGTCGCAGTGAGGTTCGCAGGTACGTTGACGCCTTCGAACCGGGCGGCTGTGCCCGTCTCGACGGCCTTGTACAGGTTGAGGAGCCGCTGACGGCCCTCGTCGGGGTGGCCGGCGCGGATCTGGAGGCGAGCGAGGTTGACGACCGGTTCCAGTCCGCGGATGGCGCTCATGCCGGGCAGGGGGCAGGCGTGCAGGTAGGTGGCGGCGTGCTGGTGGCACATCTCGCGGGCGAGCTCGGGGAGGTCGAGGTCGGAGGCGATGAGCGCGGCCTGGTTGTAGACGGCCGAGGCGAGCCCCTGGTCGGTCTCTTTCACCGCGTTGTCGGCCAGGTCGACGAGTGCGCGTACGCGTTCAGGCAGGGGCAGGCAGGCGGGGCGGAAGCGGGCGACGAGCGGGAAACGCTGGGCTATGGGGCCGTATGGGTCCATGGATCCCCCAGGTCGAGAGCGAGGACTGCTGAGGCGCCGGTGCCCGCCAGCCGTACGCCGACGGGCACCGTCCGCTACGCGTGGGGCGTCATCGCCAGTCGACGACGATGCGGTTCAGCGGTGTGTCGAGGGCAAAGAGACCGGGGCCCTGCTCGATGGCGGGGGTGTCGAGGGGCTGGATCTCGAACGTGGCCTCACGACCTCGGTACTCCCTGTCCCAGGTACGGATGGTGTCGGCGACCTTCGCGGCCAGCTCGTCGCTGCCGGGGCCGTGGCCGATGACGCCGAACTCCCACAGCCTGTCGCCCTCGGGGGTCTTCTCCTTCGACACGCGCCGGGCGAGGTAGGTGACAGCACCCTTGTCGACAACCGCAGTCGACGAGGGGTAGGGGTCCTCCGTGAGTAGCGTGCCCTTGGCGCTCTGGGGGAACAGCATCCGGATCAGACCAGAAGGGAGGGAGCAGGTGACGAATAGTTCCATCCACTCGGGCGACTCCATGGCGCGAACCGTCATGCCGGTCCACTCCTCAGCGCGCGGCTGGTCGACTACGCCCGCGAGGGCATCGGCGTCGATGCTGAGTCCGGCGGGGGCCTGAAGTCGTACGGCGCCGTCGGTGCTGAGCGGGATCACTCGGCGGTCGTCGTCGGCGATGCCCCGCCGAAGCGGCATGAAGGTGTTCATCTCGCTGCCGAGGGACACCCACCGCCCTTCACGCTGCTCGTAGGCGATGGAGCGGGACACCGTGCCCTTGAGGCGCTGGGGGACGAGGAGTCGGCCGCCGGGGGCGAGTTGTTGCAGCCAGGCATGCGGTACGCCGTGTGCGCCGACGGTGGCGATGATCCGGTCGTACGGCGCTGCTTCGGCGTAGCCGAGGGCCCCGTCGCGGGTCACGGCCTCTACGTTGGTGATCCCGGCGGCGGAGAGGTGCGTGCGGGCGCCCTCCACGAGGTCGTCGTCGACGTCGAGGGTGGTCACGTGTCCGCCCTCGCCGACCAGGTGGGCGAGCAGACCGGCGTTGTAGCCGGTGCCGGCGCCGAGTTCGAGGATGCGCTCGCCGGGCTGGGCGTCGAGTTGGTCCAGCATGAGGGCGACGACGCCCGGCTGGGAGGCGCAGGAGATGGACGTGCCGTCGGTGTCGTACTTGATGTGCACCGGTGCGTTGGCGTAGGCGTCTTCGAGTGACGCGTCGGGCACGAACACGTGGCGGGGTACGGTCCGCAACGCGGTCTCGACGGCGGGCGTGCGGGCGTGTCCGTCCGCGCGGAGCTGGTCGACCAGGGCGTTGCGGAGGCGCTCGGCGTCCGCCGTGGGGGTGGTGATCGTGTCGGTGTTCACCGCGCTGACGCTATCGGCGTCGGCCGTTGCCTCGGTGGGCGACTCGGTGTGGTCACTCGTTCCCATGACTACCTCTCGTGCGATGTGGGACAGGGCGCTTTGGTCGTCCCGGAGGAGACCGGCGCGGTTGGCGTGGAAGATCACGTGGTGGGCGATGACGGCTCGCAGGCCGCGGGTGAGGGCGCCGCGGGCTGCGAGGTCGGCGAGCGTGGCACCGGCCCGTTCGAAGGCGGTCGCCCATTCCTCGTGCGCGTGGAGCGGGCCACCCAGGCGGCAGAGGCTGTAGGCGTCGGCGGTCATGAGCTGGCGCATGGCCGGAGCCAGTTCGGCGGCTCGTTCGGGCCGTTGTGGAGCGATGGCCGGTCGAAGGACCGCGACCTTCGCCCATACGTCGCCCTGTTCGAACCAGTCGAGTCCCGCGCCGCGCATCATGACGCTCGCCAGCAGGACGGCGGTCTCCCGGCGTCCCAGGTGCATCGGGCTCGGCTGGTAGGTGAGCAGGTGGCGGGAGTCGCTGTGGAACAGTTCGTGGGCTGCGTCCATGGCCTCCGGGCCTCCGAACGTGTCGGTCTCGGGCTCGTAGACGCAGGGCAGGCACGACACGGCCACGCCGTCGCCGACGAGATCGCTCAGGAGCGACTCGACGGCGGGTGAGGGCTTGTCCGCGAGGTAACGCAGCGGCCAGGGCTGCTTGTTCATGAACCACCAGCCGGTGAGCTGCCCGTCGGCCTTCGCCTCGATCAGGGTAGGGCCGAGGCGTTCGGCGATGGTGCGCCGGGCAATCTCGCGGTCGACGAAGGTGATGTTGTGCTGCTGCCAGCGGTCGGGAGGCATTGAGGTCCTTCGGTCGGTGGATCAAGCGATGAGGAGGCAGGCGTCCCAGGCGGACCGGGATGGTGCGGCGGTGCTGGGTGCGAGGAGGGCCAGGGCTATGCCGGCGGCGCCGTCGAGTAGGCCGGGGCCGCCTTTCTCGTCCTGGATGAGCGTCGTGGCCATGAGTTCGGGGTCGGTGCCCGGTGGGATGACCGCAGCCAGGAGGGCCGGGATCGCGGCGTGGAGTTTCTCCGCAGTCGAGGGGTGGGCGTCTGCGGCCGTGCGCGCGGCAGCATGGGCGATGCCGGAGAAGCCGTGGCAGAAGCCGTTGTCCGTCGTGGCCTTCAGCTGCTCGGGATCGGTGAGGGCGGCCACGAGTGCGTTCTCCGCGTCGATCTGGCGGCGGGTGTCGCCGAGGGCCAGCGCGGCAAGTTGCTGGGCGCGGGCGAGGCCGGCGGTGCCGTAGCACCAGGACGGCCGCCGGGGCACGGACGGGGCGAGACGCCCGCTTCGCAGCTCGCCCTGAGTGACCCAGTACGGCCAGACCGGTTCGCCGTCGGCCTCCTCCTCCCAGCGGTCCAGCCAGGCCAGGATGGTGCGCAGAGCTGCATGGTGCCCATCGGTGACGGAGCCGTTCCGAGCGGCAAGGGCCAGGAACGCGAGCACGCCGCCGATGCCGTGCGCCATACCGGTGTTGGCGTGCCCGCCGTGGAAACGGTCGTCCGGGCTGCCCGAGGGCCCGGTCTCCGCCCACCAGCCCGGCAGGCTCTCGCCGTGGTGGGTGATCGGTTCGGTGAGACGCACGCAGTAGTCGAGAACGGCGTGCGTCGTGGAGCTGTCGGGGTTTCGGCGTAGTAGGTAGGCGCCGTATCCGGTGAGGCCCCGGATGGTGTCGAACTCGGCGAGCTGCGGCAGGCGTCCGGCGTCGATGCGGCGGTGTGCCGCGTCGAGACGGCGTCCGACGTCGACTGCGATCTGGGCGTCCATCGCGTCGAGGGCGCGCTGGTAGGAGCCGGGCAGGTGGTCGGCGGCACAGGACAGGGCGTGGGCGAAGGCAGGCACTCCGTAGAAGGGGTGACTGTCCGGGCCGCTGGTGAGCGGCTGCCGGGAGGCGGCGGCGAGCCAGTCGTGGGCGCGGTGCCACGGGCCGAGGCCGTTCGCGGCCAGCTCGATGTGCAGGAGCGCGATTCCGGGAGGGCCGTAGGCAAGGTGCTGCCGGTCCGAGGACAGCATCCTCGGACCGAGGAGCGCCGTGTCGGGGTCGGCGAGCCGGACGGCGATGGCGTCGACCAGGGCGAGCGCGTGGTGGGTGGTCACGAGGCCCTCCCCTTGGTGCGGGCGGTCCAGGCCAGGGCGGCGGCACGCGCCAGGTAGAGGCACACCTCTTCCTCCGGGAAATTCACGGCGACGTGGCGTACGAAGTGGACGTGCAGCAGGGAGGTCAGGACGTCGTCGACGGCGATGCCCTGGGTGTCTGGGCCGGGCAGGTGCGGCCGGTACGCGGCGAGTGCCGCTTCCCGGTCAGTCCATCCGGACACGATGGCGTTTCCGCCCGGGACGCTGCGCAGGGCCGACCATTCGTCGCTCGGGTCAGCGAGCCGTACGGCGTCGGTGAACTGCGGGCGTGGAACGGGCACGGGGGCAGTCGGCGGGATGTGGTCGATCAGCCACTGCATCCCGGCCTCGGTGGTGCCGAGGAAGGCGGAGGTGATGGCGACCGTGTGGGCTGCCACCAGCGTGCGCTGGCCCGGACGCTGTGGCTGCGCGAGCTGGGCCAGGATGGCGCGCGAGTCCGCCCGGAACACCTCCTCGGCCGCCACCCATGCGGTGCCGGAGCCCCAGCGGCCCATCTCGCGGTAGGAGGTGGGATAGCGAAGGTCGGCCAGCAGGCCGACGCTTCGTAGCTGGTCGGCCCAGGCGCTCACCGTTCGGGCCGTGTCGGCGAAGCCTTGCGGGTCGGGGAGGGCGATGCGTACGCGGAGGTGTTGATCCGGGTCGCGGAAGCGGATGAACCACCACGGCGGGTTGCCGAGCTGTTCGAGGAGGCCGGGCAAGTGCCGGGAGACCAAGACGTCTTGGCGGCGGGGATCGCCGTACAGGGCGGCCAGAAGAACCGAGGAAGCGGCAGGCGTCTGCCTCTGGGCCGCAGACAGAGCACGGGCCCGGCTGGGGGCCGGCAGTGGCGGCCATGCCGACGGTCCGGTTGCTTTGAGGGGCACCACGACCTCGTGGGCTCGCCCACCGCACCAGCCACATGCCTCCGGTTCCGGGGCCTCGACGAGCACGGCCAGGCGCGAATGGTCGAGGTGCCGACGCAGGAGTGCACGGTGGCTGGCCTCGCCGAGGTCGAAGTAGAGGCGCCGGTCGTCCTCTACGAGGTAGATGCGGCGCGGCAGCCTCCGGCGGGCACGCCAGTCGCTGAGCGCGGCGTCCCACTCGGCCCGAGGGCGGGCATGGCCGGGCAGTTCGGACGCTTCCAGTCGCCAGCGCGCCGGGGCCAGCACGGTCCGGCCGTACCGCAGACGTGGGAGGAACGGCATGGCCGCTGCGGCGCCCCAGTCGAAGACGGTGACCTGCGCGCACTGAGCGCGGGACAGTTCGGTGAGGAACCGCACCAGTGGCGGGGTGTGGGTGCGCAGGTTGAGCGCATGCATCCCGACGGCCTCAACACGGTGGCCTCGCTCGGGGACGGCGAGGTACATGCGGCGGCCGTCGCACCCCACAGCCAAGTCCTCCGGGGTGAGGACGGTGTCCTGCGGGGCGCGGTGCTCCTGGAGGCTGATCACTGTGGGTAAGACCTGTGGGGAGCGGGTGATGTGGATGCTCTCGGGGAGCAGGGGCGGGAAAGAGAGCTGCGCGGGCATGGTGTTGCCGTCGGCGGCCGGGAGGTCGGCAAGCTCTGCGGTCAGGGCCTCCCGGTCGGCGGGGGCCAGCACGCTGAGGAATCTGCCCATGGAAACGCCGGCACCACGGGACACGCTCACGACCTCCAGCTGGAACCGCCCGCGCTGCAACTCCTCCAGACTGGACGCGTGCACCCGCACCCCGATCTCCAAGTGCGGCGGCAGCCGAGGCTCGTCGGGACCCACGTCCAGGGCCTCAATCTGTTCGTCCGTGAGGATCACTTCGTCACGGCCGTCGAGCGCGGCGGCCTGAGCCAGTCGTACGAGGGCGTCATCGCGAGCGGAGACACGGGGCCTGCGTGCGCTGGCCGGAGCGCCTGGGTAGCCGCCGGGATAGCCGGTGCCGCTGTCCGCCACGACCTCTGTGACCGGCACCATCGTGCCGATGCCGTACCGCTCGTAGAACCGCTGGTGGTACTTGTTCCAGGCGGCGGTCCCGTACGGACGGCTGCTTAAGCGGGTCAGGATGAGAGCGGCGCGCTCGATCTCTCGGGCGACCGCTTCCGGCAGAACGATCTGTGCGTCCAGGCGGAGGTCGAGCGCGACGGGGTGGCGGTGCAGGCCAGGGACGAGGTCTCGCATCCGCGCCGCGACGCTGTCCCGGCCGCCGTGCGTGGCACATTCCTTCATGCCCGCCCGGACCGCGTGGAGTTCGCGCACGGTCTCCGCGACCGAGGCGAGGCTTCCGGCGTCGATGACGTCGAGCTGGCCCACCAGATACCCGAGGGCATCGGTCTCGGTGCTCGGAGCGTGCAGGCACGTGATCAGCACCCGCCGCCGGATCAGTTCCGTCAGCAGTTG
Organism: Streptomyces sp. TG1A-60; assembly: GCF_037201975.1. Taxonomy (NCBI): domain Bacteria; kingdom Bacillati; phylum Actinomycetota; class Actinomycetes; order Kitasatosporales; family Streptomycetaceae; genus Streptomyces; species Streptomyces sp. TG1A-60. The sequence continues at coordinate 4,362,243 of NZ_CP147520.1, forward strand.
ACGCGCCTTCTTGGGACCGGCCTCGGGGAACTCCGCCTGGAGCTTGTCCACGAGGGTGGCGAACCGGATCGGCAGTCGGGTCGCGGCAAGGACCGCACGCACCGGTCGGGTCAGGGCCAGAGATGCCTCGACCGCGCGAGTCCGGTCGTCGTAGACGTCGGGCTGGAACGGCACGATGAGGCGGTCTCCGCGGAACGTCACGGTGTTGTTCATGACGACGGGCAGTCGTTCGAGGAGGTCCGGGGACGACTCCAACCGCTCGACCACGGCAGCCAGCCACTGTGCGCCGGCGCGGCCGACGGCCACGTGCTCCTCGCCCCAGTCGGACCGCACCTGCGGGCCGAACTCCGCGGTGGCCACGCCGGCGAACAGGCCGAAGGGTGTCGCCCGGTGTTGGGCCCGCAGCAGGTAGCGGGCCACGGACAGCGCCGCGCGCTGCACATCACGGAGGGCGGGGTGCTCGACCGTACACAGGGCCCGTACCTGCATGGCCAGGACGGGGCTGGAGTGCTGGAGTGCCTCGGCAGTGTCCTTGTTCGCCCAGACCGCGCGTAGCCACGCCACGCGGGCAGACGCACCACTGGGCGAGCGGTCATCGAGGTCAGGGCATGGAGGGAACGGGAGCGAGGGCCGGGCCACGGCGCGCACGAGAGCGGTGGAACCGGTGCGGAACGCTGCGGGCGGAGCAACCACCGAGTACCTCCGTAAGGCGAGGGGACGGGCGGCTGGTGCCGCCGCGCGGAGACGCGGCGGCACCAGACAGGTGTGATCTGGGGTCCGGTCAGGCGACGTTGGTGGTGCAGGCGCCGCAGGTGGATCCGCAGTTGTCGTCGGTGAGGTTGACCAGGCCCGCCGGGTCGGCGATCTCGACGAGGGAGACGTCCAGGTCGAAGCCGTCCGATGCCCCAGGGATGTGCGGGCGTACTTCGGTGCGGCCGGGAACTACGGTGCTGCGTGTCATGCTTCAACTCCTCTTAATCGTTGTGGTGTTACTGGGCTAGAGCGCCCACCAGGTGCCGCTGCGGGAGCGTTGCCAGACGGCTGCTCACCGGACGGCGCCTGGCTGCCCGGCAGGAGGGGACGTACTCCGCGTAGGAAGTCCTCGCGGGGTGCCTGCCTCACGCCGGGAAGTCATGTGCCGGAATTCTGATCAAGCGGATGCTGGTCGTCGCTCCATGAAGTAGGCGCGTGCCTGGGCCTTGAGGCGATCGAGGCACGGTTCGCACGCGTAGAAGGGGGCGTGCTGCCCGTCCCACTGCACCGGGCCGAGCCAGATCACCAGGACGTCGGTACGCCCGCAGCCGAGCCAGCAGTCACCGGTGATCCACGGCCACTCCATGGAAGGACGTCCCCTTTCTCAGCTGGTCGGGATAGTCGATCTGGCGGCCTGGCAGTTGGGAGCGCAGGCCCAGAGCTGGAACGGCAGTCCCCGGTGGCGTATCTCGCCCAGTGGTCGACCGCTCGCTCCCAGTGGCCGGGCGCAGAGGGCGCAGTCCATGGCCATCTGCTGGCGGGGCCGGAGTCGGGCGAGATCCGGAAGGGGCGAGGGTGCCGTGGCCGGGATGCTCACTTGCTGGCCTCGGTACGGAGTTCCGCCCAGACCTCTTTGCCCCAAGGGCGTCTGTCCGAGCCGTGCAGGTCGTAGCCCCAGCGGTCGGCGACAGCATCGACGAGGAGCAGCCCGCGCCCCGACTCGTCGTCGTCAGCCGCCTGGCTGAGTATGGGAAGACGTGACGGTTCCCGGTCCACGACCCCGACACGCAGTCGAGTCGCGCTCGGCCGCCCAACCGTGAGGCGAATCTCGGGGCACGGCGTGTGCCTGGAGGCGTTCGCGATGAGTTCCGTGATGATCAGCGCGGCACGGTCGGCGAGACCGTCGAGGTGCCACACGCCGAGGACATCTCGGACGAGTTCGCGGCCGAGCTCGGCCGTGGACGGCTCGCACGGGAAGGTCTGGCTGTACGTGGGGCGGCCGGCGGAGAGGGCCTCAACTGGTGTTCTCAGACTCGTCATTGGGGTGGAGCCTTCGTGTCGTCTCGGCGCCCGGCCCACCCCCGCGGGGGAACCTCAGGGGCGGGCCGGGCCGTCAACAGCCGCCCGCACGGTGGGGCGCGGCGGGCGACCATCACCCAGACAACTCCCTTTCCCAACAGGTTGGTTAGGACGTTCAGACACTCAGCCGACGGACTCGCCTAGGACGTTTTGACCTCTCCTTTACCTGGCGAGCGGGGATTGCGCGGGCTACCGTGCCCGCATGGACACCACCCGCAACACCGTTCTTGAGGCGTGGATGACCGAACACGGCTACAGCTCCAACAGCCTCGCCGAGGCCGTGAACAGGGCCATTGAACGGTTGACCGGGCGCCCTGGAGGACTCGACGGCTCATCGGTCCGGGCATGGAAAGCGGGCCGGGTCACGTGGCCAAAGTCAGCCGCCCGCAAGGCACTTGAGGACGTCACCGGACTACCCGCCGTCGCTTTAGGGTTCGTGCCACGGGGCCGGCCGTCGTCCACCCCGGCCCCACCACAGCAGGAGGACCCCGACATGAAGCGCCGTACTCTCGTCGGTGGCATCGCTGCGGCGGCCGCCGCAGCAGCAGCCGCACCGGGCACCGCATCGCCGCGCCGTATCGGCATAAGCGACGTCAACCGCCTGAACAAGCGCTTCGCCGAGATCATCGCCAGCGACCACCGCCACGGCGGACAACTCGGCATCGAGCAGCGGGCCGCCGCCCTCGCCGACGAGGCCCTCAACCTCCAGAACGCCGGCAGCGCCACCCAGCGGGTACGCAGCAACCTCTACGCCTCAGCAGCCGCCTTCCGCTCCTCCGCGATGTGGGCGGCCATCGACGGCCGGCGCTACGACGTCGCCAAGGCGCACATGCGCGAGGCCCAGGCCCTCGCCGAGATGTCCGGCGACCAGGCGATCAAGTTCCGCATCTGGAGCCACGCAGGCACCATGTACCGCCACATGGGCCGCCCCGCCGACGCGCTCGCCGCCAACGACGTCGCCCGCAACCTGCACCTCACCCGCCGTGACCCCCTGTTCGCCTCCCTCGGCCTGGCCCGCCAGGGCGCCATCCACGGCACGGCACAGGACCGCACCGGCGCCCGCCGGGCCTTCGAGCAGGCGCAAGACGCCATGCTGCGCGCCGACCCCACCGATTACCGGCCGGTGTGGATGCTCGCCTTCTACGACCAAGCCGAGCTGGACTCCCTGGCCCTGTCAGCGCACTTGGCGCTCGGCGACTACTCGACCGCCGAGTACCACGCCCACCGCTGCCTGTCCGCCCTCCGGCCCCATATGATCCGGTCCCGCGCCATCGCCACCACCCGGCTCGCACACGCCCAGCTCGCCCAGGGCGCCCCCGACGCCGCCACTGCCACCGCGATGAAGGTCCCCGCCGAAGCCGCCACCCAGCACGCCCGGGTCACGCGCATGCTGCAGGAGTTCGGGGCCGCACTGCGCGCCACCGCGGCGGGCAGCTCTACCGTGCAGACCTGGACTGAGCACACCGCCAACTGGAGGATGGCCGCATGACCACGGCGCCCGCCATCGAACTGCGCACCTTCACCACCCTCGACACCGCCCGCGGCGACCTCCTCGACGTGTACGCCGACGTACGCGCCCCGCTGCTCCACCTGCCGAACTACGCAGTCACCGCGTTCGGCGAGCGCCTGGACCGGCACAGCACCGAGCCGGGATTCACGGCCGTCCTCGCGTACGCAGACGGATATCCGGTCGGCTACGCCTACGGCAACACCATCGAGCACGGCGACCGGTACTGGCAGCGCACCAGCCCGACGCCGGCGGAGAAGTACACCGAGCGTCCGGCGGTGGCCTTGAAAGAGATCGGCGTCCGGCCTACCTGGCGGAAGACCGGCACCGCCCGCCGCATCCACGATGCCCTCCTCGCCACACGCGACGAACCGTTCGTCACGCTCATGGTCAACCCGGCCGCTGGCGACGGAAAGGTCCACGCACTCTACAAGTCGTGGGGGTACGAGGACATCGGGCAAAGCCAGCCGTCACCGGCTTCACCGGTCCTCATCGTGATGATCCGCGCCATCCGCTGACCCACAGGCGCGCGCAGCACGGGAGTTGGTGCTCGGAGTCCATTCGCGGGCCTGTCCGGCGGGCAGCGACCTCCGCGGCCGCGGTAGAAAGCGGCAGACTGAGCATTCGGCTACACCCGCATGGTCACCGAACCACCCGTCCGCGCCGGTCCGAGGCGCCGGACGCCAGGCGACCAGCCCGCTCTTCGTTGGCGAAGGGAAGCTCTGTCGCCCAGCTGAAACCGGACGACCACCCCGAGTCCTCAAGCCCGCCATCGAGTCGATGCCCCTGCTGGTTGCCGCGGATGGCATTGAATAGTGGATAGGTCTCATCCTCAATCCCCAACCGGGGACGGGGCAACCGACTCTGACCCCGGTTGATTTGGGATCTTACTAACCAGTTCCGAGGACATCACCCCGAAGAATGACTCGAAAACCAAGTCGAATTCACATTGATCTGCATCCTTGAATGCGGGCAAACCCCTAATGTCTTCCGCAGTCACATGGCGTTCGCAGAATGTGCGAGCGCGGTCGTTCTTGTTTGCGGACTCGTTTTTTCCCAGCGGCGGGTAGTAATCTTCAATTGCGCCGCGCTCCCAAACGTAGATGTCCTCCTTGCGCAGCGCCTGCAGTAGTTCTAGTTTCATTTTTCTGAGTTCAGGCTGTGCAGCCTCTTCCAAGATTCTTCGCATTGTTCCTGAAGTGGAGCGCGCAAAGAATTCGTTGACGGCATCGTCGAGTTCATCCCATTCGCACAGTCCTTGCGCGTACAACTCTCGCTTGCTTCGGGCCTGTTTCCAGAGCTGCTGCACTTCGCCGCTGGAGCGCATGCTTTTCAAGGTCCTTCCGGATACTTCAGAGCCCAGGTCTTCGGCCTCGGCCATCTCCTTCACCTTGGCAACTAGGAGGTCTCGCATGCCGTGACAGTCTTTGCTGGCGCCCAGCTTATCGAAACCACTGATTAGAGCGTCCAAGTCGGCTAGTACGGCGACCCGCATTTCGAATCGTGAGAAGAAATTTCGGTAGCGTGCGATGCTACCTTTCCCCTCCACCTTGGCGATTGCTGCTGCATGCTTCTCGAAATCCCACTCCGCGTTGAGAGTCCGAGCGATATGTGGGATAAGTACGTGGTCGCTAGGGCCTTCTACGAGCAGCACAGAATTAGCGAAGAACGCCGCCTCGTTATTTTCATGCTTGATGATCTCGAATTGGTCGCGAGCCTCCATATTTGATAGGTCGATTACGCAGGTTCGGCTCGCTGGCGGGTTCAATGAATGATCCTTAATGACCTTTACGAAGGTCCCAGTTGCTCCAGGTGCATAGAACGAAGAGGAGTGGGTGCTAACTAGTACATCGTTGAACTCGGAGAAATAGGTTAGGGCTTCGAAGAGTTTGCGCTGGGCCCGTGGGTGCAGGAATACCTCAGGTTCCTCGAAGAGGAGCAGGCAAGGTTGCTGAGTGCGGTCCGTCGTGACTGGACGGGAAGTCTTCATGTCTACATATGCGCGAAGGATGGCGAAGGCGACTGACCTTCGAAGGCCATCTCCCTTAGTCTTAAAATGGCCGCTGATCCCATCGTTGATAGAGATCTGAGCCTCTTCTAGCAGGCTGCGCAAACGAGGCGGAGGAATTTCCAGCCGAACGTTCGCCCGAGGGAAAGATTCCTGGAGATTGCTTTGAATTAGCGATTCAATTTGTCGCACTTCGGCCAGGCGATCGTCTGACTCCTGACCATTCTCATGCGTGATTACATTGAGCTGACCTCGAAGGGCTTCGAAGGATGACTCCAATTCGGGAAGTTGATGCTCGATTTGCCCGAATAGAAGTGCAAGAAGTCGTCCAAAAGTGGCAGTCGAAGTTGTCTTCACCTCTTCATTGAGCTCCTTCACGGCTGGAATATAGATCGGTTCTGGAAGGAGAGGAGAAATGGATTTATCTAGACCAGTCGGAAGCGTCTCGTCCCCGGTGGTGTAGTCGGCGTCACCGAATGCTTCAGTGATTGCAGAGATTTCTCTCCTCACTGCCGCACGATTAATCTTCCCCTGGAGTTTTTCGGCGACCTCCGGGTATACCGCAGTAACGTTCGCGGCGATAATTTCAGGTGAGAGGCCAGATTTCAGAGTGTCATCAATTACGAGCTTTGTGTAACGATGGTCTTTAGGGACCTTCGTGACGACACGGAATGTTCCTTTTCCAGAGCCCTCGTAGACCCGAGCCAGCGTGATTTTTCCGTCTCGAATCTCCCGCTCGATTCGAGTCTTATGCCCCTCTTCGAGTCGCGTCAAATCGGCTTCAGTGATGCCGCCGAAAGTGAGTTGGATTCTGATTGCTCGCCTTCTGTCGAGAAAATCTGTATCGACGGCGATTCCTGATCGCAGGAACATGTTCAGCGCCTGGAACACGGATGACTTTCCTGCATTGTTCTCGCCAATGAGGCAGCCGAACCGAGAGAAAGGGACATCCACATGCGTGAGTCCGCGGAAATTCTCGATCTTGATGTTTTCGAGGCGCATGGTGCTCCAAGGGACGCTTGAGCCGCAGAGCGATCATCGTAGTTGCCAGTTGCGTGAGTCGGATGTGCTTCCGGAACACGCGTGCAACTGCTGGGGGTTGGTGTAGGGCTGTGGCGATCGCGGCCCAGGTGCGCTGGCGATCGCCGAGACAGACGACACGCCTGCCCCGGTCCTCACGCCGACGATGAATATCGCGACTGCCCCAGCGAGGCTGTTGGCACGGGCCCAAAGCCACTCGTTCGACTGCCAAGGGAGCGTTGCCTGCTGACGAGATCTGGCACGGCACATCCAAGCCGAGTTCCACTTTCAAGCTCTCCGGAGTCCTGGTGACCCGGTGTAGCCGTCGCAGGACGATGACATTGGTGCTTCTGTGCGCCCCTGCATGCACCCTCCAGGCGCCCCGCGCTCCCCTCCTACGGTCATGGAACAGCGAGGGCCGGAAAAGTCCGGCCCTGACGGGGAGCACGGTGCGGCAGGTGGCCGCACTGACCTGACGTCGGCCGGATCTGCCCGCCTTGGGGATGGGGGCGGTATGGGGTCCCGTCGCAGGATCGACGACAGCTTCGAGCAGGCAGTGCAGGCCGCCGTGTCGACGTTTGGGGCGGAGGTCACGCCAAAGCTGAGAGGCAGTGGGTGGCAGGAAGACCAGCTCCGGGGACCGCTGGAGAACATGATCCGGTCCATATGTCGTGGCCTGGGTCTGGAAGTCACTCTCATCGGCGAAGTCCCACTTGTCGACATGGGAGCCCGCCCGGACTATGCCGTTGAGGTCGGAGGCGCCCTCGTCGGTTACATCGAGCTCAAGAAGCCGGGCACGCAGGCCGACCCGTCCGTCTACACAGGCCGCAACGCCGAACAGTGGGCAAAACTACGGCTGCTCAACAACGTTCTGCTCTGTGACGGGAACGAATTCTCCGTCCACCAAGAGGGCCAACGGGTTGGTGAAGTGGCCCACATGAAGGGCTCGGTTCTCACCTCTGGATCCCGGCTTACCCCCGCCGACGGGACACTCGCGCGGGTGCTACGCGCATTCCTGACCTGGGAGCCGCAGACACCTCGCACCACGAGTCAGCTCATCAGAGCAGTCGCCGGACTCTGCCAACTTCTGTCGGAAGAGGTCGGAGAAGCGATCGCACAGGAGAAGAGCCGTCGACGTCCACCGGCATTCACGACACTCGCCAAGGACTGGCGACACCTGCTGTTTCCGGAAGCAACCGACGCCCAGTTCGTCGAGCAATACGGTCAGGCAGTGGTGTTCGCACTGCTGCTCGCCAGGGTTGAGGAGATCAATTTCGAAGGCGAGACTGTGCATGAGATCGCCACGAAGCTCGGCAAGAAGCACTCGTTGATGGGGCAGGCCCTGGATGTCTTGGCCGGCGACTCTGTTGCTGGCCTGTCCACCACGCTGAACACATTGCTTCGTGTCATCGGCGCGGTCAGGTGGGATGTGCTGGACGATGGCACCGGGGACGCCTACTTCCTGCTGTACGAACACTTTCTCCAGATCTACGACCCGGACCTGCGGATACGCACAGGCTCGTACTACACACCGCGCGGCGTCGTCTCGGCCATGGCGCGGCTCGTCGAGGACGTCCTGAAGCGGGAGGGTTTCCGTATCCCATCCGGCTTCGCTTCTCCCGATGTGGTCCTTGTCGACCCAGCCATGGGCACCGGCACCTTCCTCCTGTCGGCGCTGGAGCTGGCCGCCGAGACCATCACCGAGGCAGAGGGCCCAGGCGCGGTGGGCCCACGTTTGCGAGAGATGGTGGGGCGTCGACTGGTCGGTTTCGAGATGCAGGTTGGTCCGTTCGCTGTCGCGGAACTACGCATGCACGCCATGCTCAAGCAGTACGGGTCCGCGGCCCCCGCCCAGGGACTCAGGCTGTTGGTGGCTGATGCCCTGGACAGCCCGACAGCCGAGTTCAACTGGATCCCCCACACCTACCGGGCGCTCGCGGAATCCCGCCGCCAGGCCAACCAGGTCAAGCGGGACGAGCGTGTCATGGTCGTCATGGGCAACCCGCCTCACGACGCCGTGAAACGGGGCGCTGGCAAGTGGGTGGAACGAGGGGAGCCCGAGGCGGACATCCCGGCCCCGCTGGGGGCCTTCCGGCAACCTGGCAACGGCAGGTACGAGTCGAAGATCGCCAACCTCTACGTCTACTTCTGGCGCTGGGCCACCTGGAAGGTCTTCGACGCACACGACGACGTGCCATTCGGTGTGGTCGCGCTGATCACTCCGAAGGCATGGCTCAAGGGGCGGGCGTTCGCCGGAATGCGGCGTTATCTACGCGAAACCGCCGACGAAGGCTGGATCGTCGACCTGTCCCCGCAGGGCCACCGCGCGGATGTCGCGACCCGGATCTTCCCTGAGGTCGCCCAGGAATTGTGCATCGCGATCTTTGTGCGGTGGCGGGACAGCCCCAGGCCACGGACGGACCAGCAGACTGCCAAGGTAAGACACCTCAAAGTCGGCGGGCGCCGAGACGAGAAGATCGAACGCCTGACGACACTCAGGCTCGACGACCCCGAGTGGCGCGAGTGCGCCACGGGTGAGACGGATGCCTTTCTGCCACCCGGCAGCGACCTGTGGGAGTCCTGCCCGCAGCTGAGAGATCTGATGCCGTGGTCGTCTCGTGGCGTCACGCCTGGGCGCATGTGGGTCTACGCGCCGGACGAGGACACACTTCATAAACGGTGGCAGCGCTTACTCGCCGCGGATACCGAGAGACGCGCCGAGATGCTCGGACGCTCTGGTGAGCGAGCGCCTTCAGACAATGTCCCGCCCCTGCCAGGAGTTGAGTCTCACGGGCGGATACCGCTCGCCGCCGAGCACAGGACAAACCCTCAAACGGTGCGCATTGGGTTCCGCTCGTTCGACCGGCAATACGTGTTGCCGGACAGCCGATTGATGGAGCGAGGCAGAGCGGACCTTTGGCGAGTTCGCAGCGACCGCCAGATCTACACCGTTGAGCAGAACGCCCACCCGGTGGTCAACGGTCCGGCACTGGTCTTCAGCGCCCTCATTACCGACATGGATTATTTCAACAACCGCAGCGGTTGCGCCCGTCCCCTCTACCGCAACGCCGCCGGCACGCTGCCCAACGTCATGCCCGGTCTGCTCCCCCTGCTCGCCGGGCGGCTCGGCATACCGATCGTCGCTGAAGACCTGCTGGCCTACATCGCCGCGATCGCGTCCCACCCGGAGTACACGGCTCGATTCCAAGAGGACCTCGAAGTCCCCGGCGCGCGGATACCCCTCACAGTTGACCTTTGCTTGTGGGAGCAGGCAGTTGCCATCGGCCAGCGAGTCCTCTGGCTACACACCTACGGCGAGCGGTACGTCGACGAGACGGCCGGGAGGCCGTACGGCAGGGTGCTGCTACCACGCGACCGCCCTCGATGCGTCGAGGAGATCCCGGACGATGCGGAAGCCATGCCGGAGAAGCTGGCGTACGACCCCGTGACACAGGATCTGTGGGTCGGCAGTGGACGGATCAGTCCGGTGCCTCGCGCGGTCCGGGAGTACGAAGTGTCCGGGATGAACGTTCTCGACAAGTGGTTCGGCTACCGACGGAGGAACCCCGCCGGCAAGCGACGCCTCGAACTGGACCACGAGGTAGCTCCGCGCTGGCTTCCCTCATGGACAACGGAGCTGCTGGAGTTGCTGAATGTCCTCGGCCTGCTCGTGCGAGAGGAGCCAGCACAGGCCGATCTCTTAAATGATGTGTGCGCGGGCCCACTGATCACGGTGACGGACCTGACCACAGCGGGGATCCTCCCTGTTCCCACAGAGGCAACCAAGGCGCTGAAGGCAACATCGGACGCGGGCGACGCACTATTCGACCTGTAAGCGAAGGAGCGGCCGCCGAACCACGTGCAACTGGTCCAAGTCGTTGCGAACCTGCGACTCGACTCGACCCGATCGGGCACGAGTCCGCTCCCACCCCGGAGCATGCTGGGACTGCGAGCGCCAGAAGCAGTAGCGCCGCACCTACATTGCTGCTGAACGTGCTGCTCAGCCGACCTCTTCTGCGTGAGCGATGCGTGAGCGGACGGAACCGCACAGGCCATCACCGAGAAGACCGCGTCACGAGTCACATCAGTCCTGACCAGGGGGTTCCGGACACCGAAGAACCGTCCGGAACCCCCTAGCAAGCTTTGGCCAGGACTTTTAATCCATTGGTTGTGGGTTCGAGTCCCACAGGGCCTACGCAAGAGCCCCAGTTCAGACCACACCTGGACTGGGGCTCACGCCGTTTTCGGGGGCTGAGTGATCGATTGCTCGCCCATTGCTCGCCCGGAGTGCAGGCGATCAAGATATGGAGCGGCCCCGGCCGGGATTCGCGTACCGGCCGGGGCCTGTCCCGCCCGCCCCCAGGAACTCACGCGGTGCAGGGACGGGCGGGGGTCTCTACCGACTGGTCTGGCTGTACGTGTGCCAGTGCGGGCCGTCGTGCCCGATCGGATCGGTGCAGTGGACCCATGTGTGACGGTGCTCCGCCCAGCACATCCCGCCCAGCCCCTGAGGCCTGGCCGGGTCGGCTACGGAGGTCTTGACCGGCTTGGCGGTCTTCGTCGTCTGCTGCTTGCTCACTGGCTGCCTCCTGGCTGGTCGGATTCCGGGATGAGGGTGCCGGGCCGGGCGCAGGCCGAGCAGGCATAGACCTCGGCGCTGAGGTCGTGGGCGCCCATGTGTCCCTGGGCTCTGCCGATGCTGACGGCGTCGGCCCGTATGGCCTCGCCGCAGAAGCAGCACGCCCACCCGGCGGTCTGCGCCCACGTCAGGCCCATGACGGGTGGCGGCTCGGGCAGGAGTTTCGAGTCGGCTTCCGTCAGGGGTGTGAGGTTGTTCGCCTGGCGGCATCGCTCGCACGCGAACACCCTTCCGTCGAGGCTGATGCGTACGGGGCGGGCGGTGTCGCTCAGCCCGCTGTGCCAGCTGCACCAGGCGATCGTGCGCGGGGGCTCGTGCTGTTCCGTCAGGCCCTTGAATGGCTTTTGACACGTATGACCGGACTCGGGCATAGCTGTCCCCCGGATTCGCGGTTTCCAGGATACGGATAGTGCTTATCTGTATCCAGATTGTCGGGGTGATTGTTGATGGTCAAGCGGAACGGGAGAGTATGTGTATCCGGATTGACGTGATCGCTCGAAGTGGGGGTGCCGTGGTGGCGCAGCCTGAGTACCTACGGATCGCCGCCGACCTGCGACGCCGCATCTCTCCAGGCGGGCAGTTCGGGCCGGGCGACCAGATCCCGACGATCCCCGAGCTGTGCACCGAGTACGGCGTATCCGAGGCCCCGGTCCGCAACGCGCTGCGCCTGCTCGCCAGCGAGGGCCTTACCGAGAGCCGGGCCCGCGCAGGTACCCGCGTGCGGATTCGGCCGCCGGTCCACCGCATGGCGGCCGACCGCTACCGGTCCGCACCCGGGGGCAGGTCGACTCCGTTCACCCAGGACCAGGGGATCGGCTGGTCGGAGTACCGGCTCGACAAGCGGTTCGAGAGGGCGCAGGCGGACACGGAGTTGGCGGCGCTGTTCGAGTGCGAGGTGGGCGAACCTCTCCTCGCACGCCACTTCGTGTTCTACGACAACGATCAGCCCACCCAGATGTCGACGTCCTACGTGCGGTGGTCGGACGTCGCCGGCACGCCGGTCTCGGATCCGATCAACGAGCCGTGGCCGGGCGGGACTCGGGCGCAGATGGCGAGCATCGGCCTGCGGGTCACCAGGATCACGGAGTCGTTCACCACGGGCATGCCGACCGAACTGGAGGCGGCGACGCTACGGATCGGCTCAGGGGTGCCAGTGCTGCGGTACACGCGTCGGCACATCGCTGACACGGGCCGGGTCGTTGAGGTGGCCCACCCGATCGTGTGGCGCGGCGACACCACCGTCGTGGACTTCGTCATCGACCTCGACGACTGACCCCGGGTATGACGAAAGCGGCCCCGCTCTCCCGGAGGAGCGGGGCCGCGGTGGCTACGTCAGGCCGCGATCTGGCGGTTGGCCATCGCGAGTTCGACCTCGACGAGGTGCCGCCACTGGACGAGCGACAGGTGCATCCCGTCGTCGGCGATGTCCTCGGCGCGCAGACACAGCCGGCCAACAAGCCGGTTCAGCTCGGTGAGGTAGTTCTTCGCGACCTTACGGACCGCTTTCCTGACGCTCGGCTCGGGCTTGCCCTCGTCGATACCCGGCCAGGTCACGAGAGTCCGGGCCTGCTTGATCTCCTCGGCGGTCATGCCGACGACCTGGAGGTAGAGCTTGTTCTGGGTAGCCGCGAAGAAGAGCCGAGTGGCCTTGCTGCTCGGCTCGTAGTCGGGCGCATTCTCGGCCATCATGTCGCGGAAGAGCCGGTAGTCGATCATCTCTCGTGCTCGGGCAAGCGCGGTACGGCGGGTCTCGATCTCGGTGAGCGCGCCGAGTTCGGCCTCACGGGTGCGTACCGCGAAGTAGACCCTGGCCTGGGCCACAGCCTCCTTCGTGTCGTCGCCGGCCATGGCCGTCAGGTAGGCGCCGAAGCGTGTCAGTCGGTAGTCGTCGAGCTTCTGGTTTCCCCAGCGCCCGCCATCACTTCGGGATGCGGCGAAGTGATGCGCCGCCTGGTCGTCGCCGTGCACCAACGCGAGTGACGCCTTGGCCTTCTCGACCACGGTGGCGAAGTCTTCCCAACGGGAGTACGTCATGAGCGGCTGCATTTCGCGGCCGGTCCAATACTCGCGGCCGTATGCGTCCGTCCGGCGGATAAGTACGCCACCCGCGGTCGAACCGCTGCGGCGTCCTCGGCCAACGCGTCGTAGAGCGCCTCGACCAGCGCGCGGCCCGTCTCCCGCTTCTTGTTCAGCCACACGCTCTTCGTCGTTCCGCCGGCCGACGCCCACCACAGCTGGGCCATGGGCCGGGTCAGCATGGCCGGGCTGAACGCGCCTTCCAAGCGGTCGTCCTCGTGCGCGAACGCCTCGTCGATGAACCCCAGGTCAAGCGTCAGGCCATGAGCCGCCTTCTCCGTGTTCGCCGTGATGCCCATCTTGGAACGGGTGCGGCCCCACAGAATCGCCTCGTTGCCGTTGCTCTTCCGGATGCGCGCCATCCGGGCCAGGTCCGAGCCGGAGATCTTCTCCCGGAACTCGTCCTCCCAACGCTGCCGGGCCATGCCCCGGGTCTGCGCCGCATACACGGTGGTCTGCCGCTGCCACGCCAGCGACCGATGCACCTGGGCGGCGAGGCACAGCTCCGTCTTGCCCTGCTGCCGGGGAACGCTGACGCCCACCTCGCGGTGCGCGAACAGCCCGGTCACCGGGTCGATCTCCAGCGCGACGTCGGACACGTACTTCTGCCACGGCATCGGCGGGGCGCCGAGCCGGGTCATGACCTTCCACAGCTTCGGCCCGAGCGAGGGACGGTCCGGGTTTCGAGGCGTCCCCCACAGCGGCGGGCACTCCAGCCCGTACCTGCACTTGTGGAGGCAGACGGGGCAGCCCTTGACGCCGTGGATGGGTGCGAGGATGTCGGGGTCGAGGCGTGCTCCGCCCTTGCTGACGGGGTGGATGTGGTCGGCGGTGTCGCTGGCGCCGTGGCCGCAGACGATGCACACGTCGGATGCGGCGAGGATGCGGGCGCGGAGTTGCCGGTACTCGTAGCTGGTGAGTTCGTCGCGGTCGGTGGCCACGTTCACCCCCTGGCATGCCGCGGCCCGGCCTGCGTGGTGCGGGCCGGGACGGAGTTGGCGTGGTCAGGTCTTGGGGCAGAGCGTCTTGCGCAGCCCGATGTTGAGGTGCGCACCGTCGTCGTCGGTGAGCGTGATCCCGTTGTAGGAGAACCGCTCAGCGGCGAGGTGGTCCGGGTTCTTGGCGCCGCCGTTGAGTCCCGAGCACTGGTTGCGCGCGGCGTCGATGGCCTTGTCCTCGTCGGCGGTGAGCTTGGCGTTGACGTCGTGGATGGCGGCGAGGAGGGCGTCACGCTTGGCGCCGGTGGGCTCGGCGGGGATGCCGGCGGCCTTCTCAGCGGCACTGTTGTCGGTGCTGGGTTGGCTGCTGCTCTCGATGGTCTTGGGCTCGCTGTCGTTGTTGTCGCTGCTGCAGCCGACGAGCGCGATGGCGAGCGCGGCCGTGGCTACGACGATGGTCGTACGGATGCGCATGATTCCCCCTGGTAGTGCTGGTGCGTCACGGGTGTGACGTGTGGGGGATGGCGATGGTTGTGCTGTGACACGACGAAGCCCCGACTGTGAGCGGCAGCCGGGGCTTCGTCGTGTGTCTGTGGTGCCGGTTGAGGGCACGCTTGTACAACCGGATCGTGACACGCGGCTGACCTGCGGTCAAGCGGCGTTGCGGGTGCGCCTCTCGATGGCGAGTGCCGCGACGTCCCGCCAGGCGTACCAGGGTTGCCGCTCGGTGCCGCCGGAGCGGGGGAGTCGGCCGCGTTGGACGAGTTTGCGGACGCCGCCGAGGGTGATGCCGAGCTGTCGGGCGGTCTGGTGGGCGGTGGGGTGGCCGGGCCGGATGTTGAGCGACTCCATGACGCCAGTGTGCAACGTGCAGGCGGCTCGGGGGCGTGGTGCACTGATGGTCGGTGGCTGTTCGACACGGCGGTGGTGGTGGCTATGGCTGGCACTGGTGGGCGGCGGGGGCCCGTGTGGCGCATTCGGCGGCGCTGGGCGGCTGCGGGATGGCCCGGCAGGATCCTCATGGCTGCGCTGGGCGCGGTAGCCGGATTCGTGGTGGTCCTCGTTGTCCTGGGGGCGATCCTCGGCCCCCTGGGGTACGTCGATGAGACGCCGGACTCGCCGTCTACGCCGAGTGTTTCTCCGACGACCACGGAGCCTGGGGTGCCAACGCCGTCCAGGCCTCCGGTGACGGAGACGGCTACCGTGACGGCCCCTCCTGTGCCTGTCCCGGAGTCGACCGTCACCGAGACTGTGGAGCCTGAGCCCACGCAGTCGCCGGCCGAGCCGGAGCCGACGGCTGTGTTCTACGAGAACTGTGACGAGGCGCGGGCCGCTGGGGCAGCGCCACTTATCGTCGGGGAGCCGGGCTACCGCCCAGAGCTTGATCGTGACGGCGATGGCGTGGTGGCTTGCGAGATCTGAGGGCGGCTCGGAGCCGTACGTTCGACGCACTCAGCGACTCTGGTGTTCGGTGCGGGAGCGGTCATCGGTGTTCTGGGCGGGGCGGAGTTCCGGCTGCCGCTGCTGATCGGCCTGTTCGGGTTCGCCGCGCTCTCAGCGGTGATCCTGAACAAGGCGATGAGCCTGGTCGTGGTCCTGGTCGCGCTGCCCGCCCGCCTGGCAGCGGTCCCGGCCTCCGAGGTGGCCGCACACTGGCCTGTCGCCACGAACCTCCTGGTGGGGAGCCTGCTGGGCGCCTGGGCCGGGGCGGCCTGGGCGGTACGTATGCGCGGCTCCACCCTCTACAAGGTGTTGGCGGCGCTGATGGTGCTCATGGCCGCAGCCCTGCTGGTCACTCACACCGTCACCCCGGGGACGCTCACGCTGTCGTTGTGGGCCCAGGTGCCTTGCGGAGTCGTGGCCGGGTTCGGCATCGGGGTGGTCGCGGCGATCATGGGTGTGGCCGGGGGCGAGCTGCTGATCCCGACGATCGTGCTGTTGTTCGCGGTGGACGTCAAGATTGCGGGAATCCTCTCCCTGCTGGTGTCGTTGCCGACCATGCTGGTGGCCTTCGCCCGCTACAGCCGTGACGGCAGCTTCGCTGTGCTCGGTACCAACCTCCGCTTCACCATGGTCATGGTTGCAGGCCCGATCGCCGGTGCAGCGCTCGGCGGACTGCTCCTCGGCGTGCTCTCGGACCTGGTGCTCATCCCCGCGCTGGTCGTGATCCTGCTCGTATCCGCGGTCAAGCTCGCCCGCCACGACTGAGCTTGTGGAGTCGATGTCCGTGGCGTCAGCGGTTGCGCCAAGTGTGGTGGCCGTGTGTTCCGTTGGGTGCCAGACGTGGATGGGTGGTGAGCTCTGCCGCCTGCTTCCGGAGCGGGGGGACCGTGGGGGCTCTTTCGTTGTGCTCGCCGTTCTTGGACGGGCTGTCCGTCGTGCGTTACCGGGGCGCCGATCGCGCACACCACGGGTCAGGTCCCCACGCTCGCCATCACGACCCCGAGCATGAGGCCGACCAGGCTCCTGTCGTGCCGCGCGCAACCCCAGCTGTCCTGTGGAAGCGGACTCTGATTGTGTGTCATCGGGTTGCTCCCGGTCCCTTGGCGCGCACGTGTTGAAGCTGGTCTCGCGGTTGGGATGCCTGTCGTGTCGGTGGGAAGGAGAGTTCGCAACCAAGGGAGGCTGATGTGGCGCGTGATCGGATCGGACTGGCTGAGGTGCTGGCAGCGGCGGAGAATGCCGCGCCGGTGGGCTCCCTCGACGTCGTGGCGTGTAATCTGCGCGACCGGTTCGGCGCGCGGTACGTGTCGTTCCTGTTCGTCGACGTCGTCGGGCGACGCCTGCTGCGGGTCAGCGAGAAGGCGGCTACGCAACAGGAGCGCCGCACCGATCAGATCCCCCTCGACGGCAGCGACTACGACGAGGTTCTGCGCACCCAGAAGCTGGTGCGGGCACCGGAGGGCGAGCAGGGGCAGCGGGTGCTCGCCCCCGTCTCCAACCGCGGTGACACCATCGGGGTCCTGGAGGTGTTCCTCACCCAGGTCACGCCGGGCGTGCTGGAGCAGGTGGAAGAGGCCGCGCACGCGCTGGCGTACATCATCGTCACCGACCGTCGGTTCACCGACCTCTACCACTGGGGCAACCGCACCACCTCGGTCAGCCTGGCCGCGGAGATCCAGCGCCAGCTCCTGCCCTCGGCCCCTTCCTGCGAGGCCGCCGAGTTCGCCCTCGCCGGTGCCCTGGTCCCGGCCTCCGACATCGCCGGCGACACCTACGACTACTCCCTCGACCACGACACCCTGCACCTGTCCATCACCGATGCCATGGGCCACGACGTCGACGCCTCCCTCATGGCCACCCTCCTGGTCAACGCCTCCCGCGGCGCCCGCCGCGCCGGGACCGACCTTGCCGAACAGGCCCGCGAGACCCACCGGGCCCTCCTCGACCACGGCCGACGGACCTTCGCCACCGGCCAGTTGGTGCGCATCGCCCTGGACGGGACCAGCGCCCAGCTCGTCAACGCCGGTCACCTCTGGCCGCTACGGCTGCGCGACGGCACGGTCGACGAAATCCAGCTGCAGATCAACCTGCCCTTCGGCGTCGCCGCGCAGGGCCCGTACCAGGTGCAGGACATCGACCTGCGCCCCGGCGACCGCCTCGTGCTCTACACCGACGGCATGCAAGAACGCCAAGCGGAAGCAGTCGACCTGCCCGGCCTCATCCGTGCTACCGCCACCGAGCATCCCCGCGAGGCCGTGCGCGCCATGGTCGCCGCGGTCACCGCCGCCTGCAACGGCCGTGTGAGAGACGACGCCACCGTCCTGTGCCTGGACTGGTACGGCCCTCAGCCCGGAGGCCGCCGCGCGAACACCGGAGCCGACGCCTGACCCAGCCACACAACCCCGACGCGCTCGACTTCGATCGGCGGTGGCGCGCTATGGCGCGTTGCGGACGCGTGAGGTCCTCACCGGGCCGGATGAAGAGGGAGAGGGCGATGTCGCGGGCGGGCAGGGCGATCCGTACAGCGTGCCGTTGTCGCGGCGCGGACGCGCTGGAGTTGCCGGCGCTCGGTGAGGTGAACGCTCGAAAAGCGGCCTACGGGCGACAGGTGTCCGTTCGCTCCGCTCGGCGGGCCGGGGCGTCGTGGCCCCAGGGCGGCGCGGCGCTGGGTGCGACCAAGCAGGCGGCCTGGGAGGCGCACAAGCGCCGGATCGACGGGCAGGCCGCGCGGGAGGGGGGCCCGGGCCACTGGGGCTGGGACGAGAACGACGTCGCAGCCGCCCGTACGCTCGTCGGCGACCTCGACGAGAACAAGGAGGGCCAGGAGGGCCAGGAGGGCCAGGAGGGCCAGGAGGGCCAGGAGAGTCACGTGGGGAGTGGGAAGGCGTTGAGTGAGCCCGCACAGGCGGCGACCGAACCGGCCCGCCCGGCCCGATCACGGTCCGGGGCCCACCACCTGACCCCCCACCGCGCCATCCGCCTCTTCCGGCTCCACATTCCCCAGGCGGTCCTGGACGACGTGGCCCAGCGGCTCGACGCCACCCGGTGGCCGGACGCCCACCGCTCCCGGCTGGGCACAGGGAGTGCCGCTCACGTATCTCAAGGAGTTGGCGGCGTGGCTGCCGTCGCGCTGGGGGGCGGTCCGGGCGGCGGACAGTGCGCATGCCCTGAAACCCAAACGGAGGCAAGGGGGACACGTGGACGAGGTGGGCACGCGCGGGAACGTGGAAAACACCCTGGGCCCGGAATCCTCATCGGATTTCGGGCCCAGGGCCTTCAGTAGCGGGGACAGGATTTGAACCTGCGACCTCTGGGTTATGA
This sequence comes from Streptomyces sp. TG1A-60, assembly GCF_037201975.1. NCBI lineage: Bacteria > Bacillati > Actinomycetota > Actinomycetes > Kitasatosporales > Streptomycetaceae > Streptomyces > Streptomyces sp. TG1A-60. Next base: position 4,381,247 of record NZ_CP147520.1, read on the forward strand.
GCCCAGCGAGCTACCGAGCTGCTCCACCCCGCGTCGTTGAAACCAGTGTACGCCATGCGCGGGGCCCTCAGCACACCGTTCACGACGGCGGCCGATCATCGCCGGTTCGCTCAGCCGACGACATGCCTGTTGGGTGCCTTGGCACGCTCCTCGTACTCGGGCAGGACGACCACCTCGGCCCCCTCCGCCGAGAGCACCGCGTTGCCGACGGCCGCGTCCTCGACGAACGTGTCCGGCTCGCGCCAGGCCGTGACGACGCGTCGTACGCCCGCGTCGAGGACGAGCCGGGCGCAGGGCGCGGGGCGGGAGGCGCGGTGGGCGCACGGTTCCAGGCTGCTGTAGACGGTGGCGGAGGCGAGGCGCGGGTCGGCGGGGTCGAGCTTGGCGAGGGCGGCCTCCTCGGCGTGGACCACGGGGTCGCCGTCCTCGCGGGAGTGGCCGCGCGCCAGTTCCGTACCGTCCTCGGCGACCACGACCGCGCCCACGCTGAACGCGGTCCGGGAGGGCGGGCACTCGGCGGCCAGTTCGCAGGCCAGTGCCAGCCAGTGCCGGTCGGCGGCGGAGACGGCCCGGCCGGTACCGGGGACGGTGGGGGCGTACCGGATGAGGACGACGTCGCCGACCGGCCGGGTCTCCAGCAGGCGGAGGCGGCTGCGCGGGCCGCCGGGGTACGCGCCCGTCCCGAGCATGCGCGGCGCGTCCGCCTCGCCCACGAACACCGGTGCGACGGCCAGGAGCAGCTCGTCCGCGAGCCCCTGCTGGAGCAGCTGGGTGTGCACGAGGCCGCCGCCCTCCACCATGAGGCGCCGGATGCCGCGTACGTCTCCGAGATGGTCGAGGAGGGCGGGCCACTCCGGGGCGGGGCCGAGGGACACGACGGCCACGCCCGTCGGCCCGGTCGGCAGGCCCGCTCCGCGGAGCCGCTCCGCGCCCCTGTCCGTCGTGTACACGACCTTCTCGCCGCCGGTGTGCCAGAACTGGGCCGCCGGGTCGAGATCGCCGGACGCGCTGACCGTCACCTTCAGCGGGTACTCCGGGAGCCCGGCGGCGACGCGGGTCGCGCGCCGCTCGGGGGAGTTGACCAGCAGCCGGGGGTTGTCGGTGCGTAGAGTGCCGGCGCCGACCAGGATCGCGTCGCTGGCCGCGCGCACCTCGTCGACCCGGTCGAAGTCGGCCGGGTTCGACAGCAGCAGCCGTTCGGGCCCGGTGTCGTCCAGGTAGCCGTCGAGGGAGACGGCGGCGGACAACAGGACGTAGGGCTGGGGCATGGGCGCGCTCCCTGACGGTGACGGTGGTGATCACTGCGAAGGTGGTGATGACTGTGCCGGGGGCGGTCACCGTGACGGTGACGATGACTGCGACGGCACGACTTGGTTCAAGTTTTAAACAGTAACTACACTGTACGTATGACGACCCGCTGGCTCACCCCCGAGGAACAGCGTGCCTGGCGTTCCTACGTGGCCGCGAGCTCCCTCCTGGAGGACGCGCTCGACCGGCAGCTCCAGCAGGAGGCCGGCCTGCCGCACCTCTACTACTCCGTGCTGGCCGCCCTCTCCGAGGTGCCCGAACGCCGGATGCGGATGACCGATCTCGCCGAGTCCCTGAAGATCACACGCAGCCGGCTCACGTACGCCGTGACCCGGCTGGAGAAGGACGGTGTGGTGCGGCGCGAGGAATGCCAGTGGGACAAGCGAGGCAGTGTCGCCGTGCTCACCGACGAGGGCATGGCCCTGCTGGAGCGCGCGGCGCCGGGCCATGTCGAGATGGTCCGCAAGGCCGTCTTCGACCACCTCGGCCCCGAGCAGATCGGGCAGCTGGAGGAGATCTGCGCGGCCATCGCGACGGCGATCCAGGGCGAGGGCCGGCGGACGTCCGCCCCCGGCGACCTGCCGTGGCGCCGCCGCGCCTGCCCGCCGAGGCGGTAGCGGTCCCCCGCGCGGTCGCTGTGGCGGCGGGAATGTGACGCATCCCCAATGCGGCCTCGGGCTATTGCTTGAACTTTGAAGCATGGGTTAGAGTCACCGCGAGCGCTGTGCTTCAAATCTGAAGCACAGCGGCACCTCGCACCAGGACCGGAGAGCCCGCATGCCCGACTTTCCCGCTGCCACCGCGCGTGCCCGCGTCCGGGTACCGCTGCGTTTCCACGACGGCTACGGCGCCGACGCCGAACTGGTCACCTTCCACGGCCTCGTCGACGGCCAGGAGCACGTGGCGGTCGTCCTCGGCGATCCCGCCCCCGGCCCGGCCCCGCTGGTCCGGTTGCACTCCGAGTGCCTGACCGGCGACGTCTTCGGCTCGGCCCGCTGCGACTGCGGTCCGCAGCTGCGCGAGGCGGTGGAGCGGATCGCCGACCGAGGGGGCGTCCTCCTCTACCTCCGTCAGGAGGGCCGGGGCATCGGCCTCTACAACAAGCTCGACGCGTACGCCCTCCAGGACCAGGGCCTCGACACCTACGAGGCGAACGCGGCGCTCGGACTGCCGGAGGACGCCCGCGACTACACGGCGGCGGCCCAGATGCTGGCCGCCCTCGGCTTCGACGAGCTGGACCTGCTCTCCAACAACCCCGACAAGGCGCAGCAACTCCGCGACCTCGGCGTCGGCGTCCGGCACCGTGTCCCCACGGGTGTCTTCACCACCGCCCACAACGTCCGCTACCTCCGCGCGAAGGTCCTCCAGACCCAGCACACGCTCCCCCTCCCGGAGCTGACGCACCTGCCGGAACTGACGGCCGGCTGAGCCCCGGGGGACGGGGCCGGGGCGCAGGCGGGTACCGGGTGGGGGCGAGGGCGAACCGGCGGTGCGCCCACTAGCCCACTCGGCCCCACCGACTAGCCCGGCGCCCCGACCACGGAAACCCTGTATCCGTGGGGCAGTCAGAGGATGCGGAGGGCGCGAGGGAGCCGGCCGGCAGGCGGTTCTCCCGCACCCGTACCCTCGTCCTGGTCCTCCCCGTCCTGCTGATCACGACGGGCCTCTTCTACGACCACTTCACGCCGAGCGAGTTCACGGCCGTCCCCTTCTTCACCGCCGCGCCCCTCGTGGCTGCCCCTCTCTACTCGCTCCACGGCACGGTGACCACCGGCGTCGCCTCGGTGGCCGGCATCACGGTACGGATCCTCTATGACGACACGAGCCATGAGGACGCGGTCACCGAGGTCGTGACCGTGGCCACCGTCGCCGTACTGGCCGTGCTCATCAACCGTCTCGCCCGGCGCAGCGACGCCCGGCTCGCCACCGCCCACGAGATCGCCGAGGCCGCGCAGCGGGCCGTACTGCCGGTGCCGCAGGAGCGGATCGGCGGGCTGGAGATCGCCGCGCGGTACGAGGCGGCGCAGACCGGGGCGTCGATCGGGGGCGATCTGTACGCCGTGCAGGACTCGCCCCACGGCCTGCGGCTGATCGTGGGCGATGTGCGCGGCAAGGGGTTGGGGGCGGTGTCGGAGGTGGCGGTGCTGATCGGGGCGTTCCGGGAGGCGGCCGAGCAGGAGTCGACGCTCGAAGCGGTCGTCCAGCGGCTGGAGCGGGCGCTGGCCCGGGAGTCGACGCGGCGGGAGGCCACACGGCGCGACGCGACGGAGCGGTACGAGGGGTTCGTCACGGCCGTACTGGCGGAGTTCCCGCACGGTGCCGGCCGCGCCCGGACCGTGAACCGCGGCCACCCGTCCCCCCTGCTGCTGCACGCCGACGGCACCGTGCGCATCCTGGACGCGCCGCACCCCGCGCTGCCGCTCGGCATGGACGACCTGGGGGCCTGGCCGGACCGCGCCGACGACACCGTGTTCCCGCCCGGCGCCACGCTGCTCTTCTACACCGACGGCCTGTCCGAGGCGCGGGACGCCCGGGGCGTCTTCTACGACCCGGCCGAGCGGCTCTCCGGCCGTACCTTCTCCGCCCCGCGCGCCCTGCTCGCGACCCTCTCCGAGGAGGTACGCCGGCACACGGGCGGTCGTACGACGGACGACATGGCGCTCCTGGCGGTCCGCCGCACCTGACGCCCCCCTCGCACACCGCTCCTCGTGCGGCGGCCCACACGTCTCTCTCACATCTCCCGTGATCGACATCACGAGGCGTGTTCGTTTGGTCTTCCTCCGTATACCGACTGACGCGTGCTCAGGGAGTCTGCTACTCCTGATTGATCCTGAGGCAAGGTCAACTCGCCCGCTTTCCGCCCCTCGTGACCCGTAAGTCCAGCGTGAAAGCCGGAACGATCATCCAGAACAGCTTGGAATGGAGTACTCGCGTCTATTAACGTTCGATAACGCAGCGCGGTCGTCCCAGCCGTCACAAGAGACGGCTCCGTGCTCACGCGCCGAATCCCGCAAGGGAACCGGGGAACCACCACTCTGGGGTGAATCGCACGGAAGCCGTCGTGGCAGCACGCACGACCGGTTTACGCGCGTAGGAGACCTTCCTGCTCCGAACCCGTCAGCTAACCCGGTAGGCGAGGAGGAAGGAAGGAGTACGCCCACGTGGCGTCAAACCGGTCCGCGACCGAAGCCCCGTTCGAACCGAGCCAACGCGACGGCGAAAGCCAGACGTTCGGCTACGGCAGCTACAACAGTGACAACGAGGGCCCTTGGCAGGAGTGGAATCCCAGTGAGGAATCCATTCGCCCCCTTCGCGGCCGACACCGCGTGGCCAAGCCGCGCGGCGGACTCGCCCGTGGCGGACTGGCCCGGAGCTCCACGGTTCTCGGCGTCGGTGTCATAGCCGCCGTCGGCGGCGCCGGCATGGCCAGCGCGCAGTCCGGCAAGCCTCCGGTGTCCATATCGTTGCCCGACGTGCCGAACGTCGGCTCGGTCTTCGAGGACGACACCGAGACGCCGGAGCCGCAGGCCTCCACCACCCCGCTCAGCAGCGCCGGCCTGATCGCCGCCGACACCGAGCAGGGCGCCGCGAACGCCGGCGAGGCACTCCGCGCCCGCATCATCGCGCAGGCCGAGTCCCAGCAGGACGCGTTCGACAAGGCCACCGCCGAGGCGGCCCAGACCGCCGCCGCGGAGAAGGCGGCCGAGGAGGCCGCCGAGGAGAAGAAGGCGGCCGAGGCCAAGGAAGCCGCCGCGAAGCAGAAGGCGGCCGAGGAGGCCGAGAGGAAGAAGGAAGCCGAGCGCCTCGCCGCCCTGGCCAAGCAGTTCACGCTTCCCACCTCCTCCTACACCCTCACCTCCGCCTTCGGCCAGGCCGGGCCCTACTGGTCCTCCGGCTACCACACCGGCCTCGACTTCGCCGCCCCCACCGGCACCCTCATCAAGGCCGTCCACAGCGGCACCATCACGCAGGCCGGCTACGAGGGTTCGTACGGTTACAAGACCGTCCTCACCCTCGATGACGGCACTGAGATCTGGTACGCCCACCAGTCCTCCATCGGCGTCAGCGTCGGCCAGAAGGTCGCCACCGGCGATGTCATCGGCCGCGTCGGCGCCACCGGCAACGTCACCGGAGCCCACCTCCACCTGGAGGTCCACGCGGCCGGCGGGGGCGGCATCGACCCGGCGGCCTGGCTGCGCAGCAAGGGCCTGAACCCGTAGAACGAGCGAGCTCCGCAAGGCTGCCGACCGGTGAGGCCCGGTGGTCCTTGCGGCTGTACGCCGCGTGAGCCCTTGAGGCCTACGCGGCGTTCGTCATCCTGCCGCGTCTGCCGCGTCTGCCGCGTCTGCCGCGTCTGCCGCGTCTGCCGCGCCTGTCGCATCGGCCGCATCGGCTGCGTCCGTCGCGTCCGGCCCGATGGGCGCTCGCCGTACCTGTCGGCCCCGGCCCGCCCGTCGGTCCGCGAACGGTCTAGCTAGTAGCGATACGGGTTGTACGTGGGATACGGCGTCAGCCCGTACGGCACCGGGCGCCCGTACCCCGGGTACCCGTACCCGCCACCGGCCTCTTGCCCCGCATACCCCAGGGCGGGCCGCGCCAGTTCCCGGCGTCGCCACAGTTCGAAGAGCAGCTCACGTTCGCGGAGCACGAAGTCGCGCCCGGCGCTCCCCCGGAGCCCCCGGTACCGCAGGAACGCCAGCTTCGTCGCGTATGTCTCGTACTCCGCGACCACCCGGCCCCCCGCCTTGCCGAAGTGATGCGCCGCGTACTCCCGCGCCACCCGCCGGGCCCGCATCGACCCCAGCGCGTACGGCTCCGTCGGCGTCAGCCACCCCGCCGCCGCGTACGCCGGCAGCGCCTGCCGGACGATCCGCAACTCCCGCTGCCGCGTCCAGATCACCCACCACGTCAGCAGCCCGAACGCCGGCACCATGAACGCCGCGTACACCGCGAAGAAGCCGTACTCCCCGAACGCCGACGACCCGTTCCAGATCGCGTGCATCCCCACGGCGAGCAACAGTCCGCCCACCGGCACGAGCATCCGCCGGGTCCGCTGCCACTCCGGGGCGAATGCCGCGACCCCGAACCCGATGCCCGTCAGCACGGTGAACAGCGGGTGCGCGAACGGCGACATGATGACCCGCACGAAGAACGTGGCCGCCGTGACCGATGCCAGCCCGCTTCCCCCGCTGAGCTGATCCGTCCCGAACGCGGTCCCGAGATACAGGATGTTCTCGGTGAACGCGAACCCGGTGGCGGTGAACCCCGCGATCACCACCCCGTCCACGACGCCGGTGAAGTCCCGCCTCCGGAAGAGGAACACCAGGAGGACGGCCGCGGCCTTGGCGGTCTCCTCCACGACGGGCGCTATGACGGTGGCACCCAGAGTGTCGGCATGCGTCGGATCGGCGGTGGCGGTCGCGATCCACCGGGTCGCGAAGCTGTTGGCCACGATGGCTATCAGCGCCGCCGCGCACGCCCCCCAGGAGAACGCGAAGACCAGGTTCTTCCAGGGCCCCGGTTCCACCCGGTCCAGCCACCGGAACGCCGCCATGAGCAACGGCACGGGCAGCACCGCGAGTCCGAGCCCGACCAGGAACCCCTCGGTGCCGGTCTGTTCACGGACGAGGGCGAGGATGACGAGCCCGGAGACCCCGAGCAGCCCGATGAGCGCGCCGTACAGGACGTTCGTCCGCTGCCACCAGCGCGTGGGCCTGAACGCATACCCACCGGCAGGGCCGCTGGGATGCGTCGGGTAAGGGGGACTGGTGGCCATTGCATTGACCCTAACGAGGGATGGGAGCCGCCCGCGACGGTGCGTGGTGCCGCGCTCGCGCGGCTGTGACGGAAGGCCGTCAGGCGTCTGTGGGGGGTTGTCCGGACTCCTGCTCTCGCTGCTGTACGCGGCGGAAGAGCAGATCGTTCACGACATGACCCTTGTCCAGCCCCTGTCCCTCGAAACGGGTCAGCGGCCGGAAGCCGGGACGTGGCGCGAACCCACCGTCGGGCCGGGTGTTCTCGAACTCCGGATGAGCGGTCAGCACGGCCAGCATCTGCTCGGCGTACGGTTCCCAGTCCGTCGCACAGTGCACGATCGCTCCCGGCCTGAGCCGTGACGCGGCGAGCGTGAGGAATTCCGGTTGGATCAGCCGCCGCTTGTGGTGCCGCTTCTTCGGCCAGGGATCGGGGAAGTAGACCCGCAGCCCGTCCAGCGAGCCGGGCGGGAGCATCTCCCGCAGCAGAATGATCGCGTCCCCGTTGGCGACCCGCACATGGGACAGTCCGTCCCGGTCCACGAGACTCAGCAGGTTCCCCTGGCCAGGCGTGTGCACGTCCACGGCCAGCACATTGGTCTCCGGATCGGCGGCGGCCATCTGCGCCGTCGCCTCTCCCATCCCGAACCCGATCTCCAGTACGACGGGCTTCTCGTTCCCGAACAACTCGACGAGGTCCAGCGCCCGACCGTCGATGTCCAGCCCCCACTTGGGCCACAGCCGCTGCAACGCGTCCGCCTGCCCGGCCGTCACCCGACTCCGCCGAGGCTGGAAACTCCTGATCCGCCGCTCGAAATGCGACCCGGCGGGATCCGCCTTCGGCCCGTCGGGGAAGCGGGGCTCACCCTTGACCCGGGTACGCCGAAGGGAGGCACCGGAGGTGCGGGGCTCGGGAGTATTGGCGGAGTCAGACACAGTGCCCCGATTTTACGACTCCCCCAAGACGCCCGTCGCAGGCGCCGCCATGCACAGCTGCCGACATGCATAGCCGCCGCCATGCCCACGGCTGCCGACATGCGCATGCCGCTGCGCGCGGCTGCGGGCAGCCGTGCCGCTGGGCGATGGAGGTCCGTCCCGCTCAAGCGAAGTCGAGAGGGGGAGGGCGGGCGCAGCTGCATCCGGCGAGCGCCGGTGAGCGGAACCCGCCCCGCCCGGCCCCAGTCGCCGGGTGCCACGAAGACCAAGGGGCTTGCCGCCCGTCACACCCCGGCGAGCGCCCCCAACGCCCGCCGGCCGACCTCCCTGCCGATCGGCAGGGAGGCGGTCGCCGCGGGCGAAGGCGCGTTCAGCACGTGCACCGCCCGCGCCCCCTCCCTGATCAGGAAGTCGTCCACGAGTGTCCCGTCCCGAAGCACGGCCTGAGCCCGCACCCCGGCCGCCGCAGGCACGAGGTCGCCTTCCGAGACCCCCGGCAGCAACCGCCGCACCGCCCGGGTGAACGCCTTCTTCGACACCGACCGCCGAAGCTCCCCCGCCCCGTACCGCCAGTGCCGTCGGGCTATGCGCCAGGAGCCGGGCCACGCCAGGGTCGCCGCCAGCTCCCGCGCCCGCACGGTCCCCCACCCGTACCCCTCGCGGGCCAGCGCGGGCACGGCGTTGGGTCCGATGTGCACGCCTCCGTCGATGCCCCGGGACAGATGCACCCCGAGGAAGGGGAACGCCGGATCGGGCACCGGATACACCAGCCCCCGGACCATGTCGGGCCGCGCCAGCTCGTAGTACTCCCCCCGGAAGGGCACGATCCGCATCCCGGGATCGTCGCCGGTCAGCCGGGCCACCTCGTCGCAGTGCAGCCCGGCGCAGTTCACCAGCACCCGGCCCCGCACGACATCGCCGCCCCGGACCCGTACGGCGACCCCCAGCGAGGCCCGCCGGTCGATGCGCTCGACCTCGGCGCCGTACCGGATCTCGGCGCCGGAGGCCCGTGCGAGCTGCCGGGCGACCCCCACGAAGTCACAGATCCCGGTGGTGCCGACCTGTATGGCGGCGAGCCCGCGCACCTCCGGCTCGTACTCGGTGATCTGGGCGGGTCCCAGCTCCCGCACCGGAATCCCGTTCTCCCGGCCACGCTGCACCAGGGCGTGCAGCCGGGGCAGCTCCGATCGCTCGGTGGCCACGATCAGCTTCCCGGTGACGGCGTGGTCGATGCCGTACTCGGCGCAGAACTTGACCATCTCGGCGGCGCCCTTGACCGCGTACCGCGCCTTCAGCGACCCGGGGCGGTAGTAGATCCCGCTGTGGATGACCCCGCTGTTGCGACCCGTCTGGTGCCGGGCCGGTCCGGGCTCCTTCTCCAGCACGGTCACGCGCGTGCCCGGCGCCGCCCGTGTGATCGCATACGCCGTCGACAGCCCGACGATCCCGCCGCCGATCACGAGCACATCACAGTCGTACGCGCCCTGCCTCCGCACGCGCCCCACCTCCCGACTCCGATAGTGCACTGCACCACTGACAATGCCCTCAAACCCGGGAGACGTCTTCATGACGCCGGTCACGCGCCCCTCCAGGCGCGCGGGGAAACTGCGCGGTCAACCACGACGCACCCGGGGCGGCAGACGCCTCACCAACCCGGCGGACGCGTGGGCACCCGAAAACCTACGCCGGCGTCATCAACAGAGGCCGCGCCCTCTCCCGCAGCTCGATCACCTGCGGCTCATCCCCGTACGGCTCCAGCCGGTGCAGCAGATCCTTCACATACTCGGTGGTGCGGGCCGAGGAAATGCGCCCCGCGACCTCCACCGCCCGTACCCCCTGCTCGCACGCCGCATCGAGGTTGCCGGACTCCAGCTCGGCGACCGCGGACACGACGAGCCGCAGCCCGTGCGAGCGTACGAACTCCTCCGTCGGCCGCGACAGCGCCTGCTCGGTGAAGCGGCGCACCTGACGTGGAGCCTTGAGGTCGCGGTAGCACTCCGCCGCGTCGGCGGCGAACCGGTCGTAGCCGTAGAACCCGAGCCAGGACGGGTCGTTGTCGCCGTCGCGGGCCCGCTCCAGCCAGCCCTCGGCCGCCTTGAGGGCCGCCCCGGCCGCCACGGCGTCTCCCGCGCGCGCGTGGGCACGCGCCTCGACGAGCCGGAAGAAGCTCATCGTGCGGGCGGTGGCCAGCCCCCGGTTGCGTTCGAGCGCGGCCTGCGCGAGGTCGACGCCCTCGTCGCCGAAGCCGCGGTAGGTCGCCTGCAGGGACATCGTGGCCAGCACGTACCCGCCCAGCGGCACGTCGGCCGCCGCGCGCGCGAGCCGTAACGCCTGGATGTAGTACCGCTGCGCGGCTTCCTGCTGACCCGTGTCAAAAGCCATCCAGCCGGCGAGGCGGGTGAGCTCCGCGGACGCTCCGAACAGCGCGCGGCCCACCTCGTCGGAGTACGACCCGAGCAGCAGGGGCGCGGCCTCCACCCGCAGACACTCCGGCACCATCGACGAACGCCAGTCGCCGCCTCCGTACTTGGAGTCCCAGCGCCTGGCGTCCTCGGCGGCCTCCCGCAACTTCCGCACGTCGCTGTGGCCGACTTTCAGCGGCGACCCGGAGCCCTCGGCGGAGCCCGCCTCGCGCGCCACCGAGCTGTCGGCCGGGGTTATCAGCCATCGTGAGGCGGGTGTCGCGTAAGCGCTCACCGCGAACGATCCGGCGAGGGACTGCCAGATGCCGCCGGTGCCGCCGCGGCGGCCGGCGAGGTCGAGGCGGTACAGCTCCGTCGCGGCGCGCACCGCCTGTCCGACGTCACGGGGGAAGGCGAGGCCCACTTCGGGGGCGGGATCCGCGTCCGCCAGGCCGATCTCGTGGAGCGGTACCGGGCGGCCGAGTTTCTGGCCGATGGCGGCCGCGATGAGATGGGGCGCGGCGCCCTGGGGGACCATGCCCTTGGAGACCCACCGCGCCACCGAGGTCTTGTCGTAGCGAAGGGTCAACCCGCGTTGGGCGCCAAGGTCGTTGACGCGACGCGCGAGCCCTGCGTTGCTGATTCCCGCGAGGGCGAGAACGGTGCCGAGTTTTTCGTTCGGCCCGCGTTGCTCCCTGGACATTGAGCCACCCCTCGAACAGACGGCTGCCGCGGCGGCATAGGCACGCGGCATTCGTAAACCCAGCGTAGTTCGCCGCATCCCAAGCGTTAAGGGGCCCAAATCCGGATGGCGGGATTGTGGTCCGTGCGAAAGTGCGGCCACAGTACGGAGTGTTGCCACGTGCTCCCGCTGTGTGGCTGTGCGCCTGCCCGTGCGCTCTTCTCCGGCCACCGGGAGAGCGCTTCCATGAAGGTGCGTGGGTCGGCCCGCTGTACTGGATCCAGTGGGCTGGGGGACACCGCCGCCTTCGTCCCCGCGGGCGGCGGACCGGTCCGGGGGGCGAACTCCGCCTCCCGGACTGTGCGTTGACACTCCGTCGTCATCGGGGGTGATGCTGAGGGTGTGCGCCCTCCGCCCTTCGAGGACGATTTGGCCGAAAATCGACGGTGGTTGTCGAGGGTGAATACCGCTCCGACCACGTCTGTTGAGGGCGCGTCAGGTGTTCTGGGGGAGCGTAGCGGGGGCGCATTCACGTCGTAGACCCGGGGTCGCCCTTGGCCGACCGCCCGACTTCAAGGGCCACTTGAGGGCCTGAGGGGGGAGCACTGAAGGCTCCCCGGGGGCGCATTTACCGGTGTGCAAGCCGTCCCGCACGCCCTCCTGGGGGCCTCCTTCGTGGCAGCATGGGAGCCGTTCGTGCGGTGCACTGGTTGTCCACAGCCTGTGGAGGCGTCGATGCGGTGGTTGGTGGGATGGAGCAGTACCGCCGCTGGCGCTCCCGTCATCGGCTCCGCCGGCGCCACCGGGCACGACGGCGAGAGCGTGCACCCGGTCGGCTCCCACCTCCTGTGGGGTGACCCCGACCCGCTGTGGGCCGTCGGCGACTGGCGCCCCGACGAGGTGCGCGTCGTGACGGCCGACGCCCGGACGAGGATCGCCGTCCTCGGCATCTGCGGCGCCTCCGACGAGCAGCTGCGCGTGGGCCTGTTCGCCGCCCGCGGCGGCGCCCTGCGCCACCTGACCGCCTGGCCCGGCAGCTACACCGCCGTCGTCCAGGTCGGCCGCCGCCTGACGGTCTGCGGCGACCTCGCGGGCGCGCGCCCGGTCTTCCACACCCCCTGGGCGGGCGGCACCGCGTACGCGACGGCCGCCCTCCCCCTCGCCGACCTCGTCGAGGCCGACCTCGACTTCGGGCACCTGGCCGCCCTGCTCGCGGCCCCCGACGTACCGGACGCCCTCCATGACTCCACCCCGTACGACGGCGTGCGCCGCATTCCTCCGGGGCACGCACTGATCCTGCGCGCCGGTTCACGGGAGATCGCCGGCTACGAGCCGGTCGCGTCCCTCGCCGTCGCCGCCCCCTCCGCCGACCCGGCCAGCGCGGTGGACGCCGTCCGCGACGCCCTGGTGGAAGCCGTACGGGCCCGTCTGTCCGCACCCCGCCATGTCCCCGACGTCGACCCCGGCCCGGTCCCCGGCATGGGCCCGGCCGAGCGCCGTGCCGCCCGCGGCATGCCGGTCCCCGGCATCGGCGCCGACCTCTCCGGCGGCCCCGCCTCCGGCACCCTGGCCCTGCTGGCCGCGGGTCTGCCCGGCGCCCCCGGCACGGTCCTCGGCCACGGCACGGGCGGCGGCGAGCGCCTTCTGGCGGTCACCTTCAACGACCTCGCCACCTCCGGCCGCGAAGCCGAACTGGAACGCGCGGGCACCCTGGCCGCCAACCCCCGCCTCCACCACGTCGTCGTGACCGGCGGCGAGGACGTACTCCCGTACGCGGACCTGGAGGGCCCCCTGACCGACGAGCCGGCTCCCTCCCTCGTCATGGCGGCCCGCCACCGAGCCCGCCTCGTCTCCGGCAGCGCCGACCACTTCACCGGCTACGGCGCCCGCCAGGTCCTGGACGCCCACCCCGCCCGCCTGGCCGACCTCCTCATGGACCGCAAGCGCCGCCACCTGGTCCGCCCGGTCGCCGCCCTCGCCAAGGCCGACGGCTCCGTCATGGTCCCGGCGCGCGTGTACGGCGCCGCCCGGAAACTGGCCCGAACCCCCTACCGAGCCGGCGTCGAAGTCCTCGCCGACCGCCTCATGCAACGCCGCTTCGAAGAGCCCCAAGGCGCGGTCGGAGCCTCGCTCGCGGCCCTCACCTGGGCCAGACCGGGCCCCGCCGCCCGCTGGCTGACTGGCGAGGCCCTGGCGGAGGTATCGATTCGCCTGGGAGCACTGACCGGCCGCCCGACCGTCGGCCCCGGCCAGCGCCCCGGCGACTTCCGCGCGCGGGCGGCCCTGGCCCGCCACGCCACCGACATCCGCGTCCTCGAACAGGCGGCGGAAGTCCGTTCCCAACGCCTCCACACCCCGTTCCTCGACAACCAGGTCGTCCGCGCCTGCCGCGCCCTCCCCGAAGCCCTCCGCGTCCAGCCGGGCGCCCGTGCCGCCGTCCTCCGCACGGTCCTGGAGGGCGCCGGCGTCACCGGCCTCCCACCCGGGTGGGGAGCCCCCTCCCACGCCTCCGCCACCGCAGCCGCCCGCACCGGCCTCCGGGTGGCCGCCGACACCCTGATCACCCTCTTCGACACGCCCCTGCTGGCCCAGGCCGGCCTGGTGGAAGCCCGCGTCGTCCGCAAGGCCCTCCGCGCGGCGGCCGAGGGAGAGCCCCTGCCGCTCGACGGCCTGGCCGACCTCGTCTCCCTCGAACTCTGGCTACGCCGCCTGCTCTCCCGCCGAGGCACCTGCTGGACAGGCACCCCCGCGAGGCAGCGGGCGGTACCGGCGGGCATCACCCCCCAGAGGGGTGCGCTGGGAGCGGGCGCGACGGCGAGAAGGGCGTAAAAGGGACGCGGGGCTGTGTCGGCATGCGGCGGCGCCGCCCCAGAGTCGGTCCCGGGGGCGAAGGGGTGGCGCCCCATGGGAACGGGAAGGGGCGGTGCGGGGTGAGAAACACCCCACGCCGCCCCTGGCGAAACTCACCCGGCCACGGCCGTCAGGCCGGCCGGGACCGCAAGCCCTCCAACAGGATGTGCAACAACCGAGCCGACGCGGCAGCCTGCTGCGCCGCGTCCGGCAACGAGGGCGCGCTCGTGGCGATCACCAGCAACACGTCGGCCACGGTCACGTCCTCCCGCAGCTCACCCGCCGCCCGAGCCCGTTCGACCAACTGCCCCACGACTTCCAGCAGCGCCGAAGCCCCGGCGTCGTCCACCGGCCCGCCACCGCCGACATGGCCGCCGCCGACATCGCCACCGACCCCGTCCGCCGGCACCAGCCGCAACTCCTCCGCCGGCCGGGCCCGCTGCTGCGGCACCCGTGCCTCGTCCGCGTCGACCTGGCCGGCCGCTCCGGATCCGTCGGCCCCGTCCTCGGCGACCCCGACACGGAGCACCTGCGGCGGCAGCAACCGCCCGGCACCCGAGGCCACCGACGTCCGCAGGAAGCGCGACAACGCCGACCAGGCGTCCTCCTCCTGCCCGAGCGCCACCCTGGCCTGTTCGGTGAGCCGAGAGGTCTCCTCCTCGGCTATCCGCCGGACCAGGACGTCCTTGCTCGGGAATCGCCGGTACACCGTGCCCACGCCGACCCGCGCGCGGCGGGCGACATCCTCCATCGGCGCGCCGTACCCCAGCTCGCCGAAGACCTCGCGTGCCGCGCGCAGCACATGCTCGAGGTTGCGCTGTGCGTCCACGCGGAGCGGAGTGGACCGCCCTCCGTCACCGCGTCCGTGGCCGCCCGCCGAGACCATCTCACCGCCGGGTGAGATGGTGGACGCGGGCGACCAGTGAGAATCCTGAATATGCATACGTGTTCCCCCGGTAATGACGTCTCCCCCCGGAGACTCTCCCCGTCATCGGAAGCCGGAGCGGCGGAACGAGCGTCCAAGGTCCTCGGTGGTCCCCGATTCCCTTTCGTCGGAGAGCCGGCCCCGAGTCGCCCCGCCCGTCGCGGACGCCACCCGGAACCCAACCCGGGATCCCACCGGACCCCGGAACCCACCGAACCTCTTGAACGCATCCCCCTACACCCCGTCGACTCACGAACATAGTTGAGAGGGAGTCAATTCAGAAGGGGCGCGTTCCGGGCGGAGCGCCCCTCGATCGGAGTACGGGCGGCTTACGTCCGGTTTATGCCTCCTCCTGTCACCCGGCTCACGCCGTCTGACCTGCGCACCTGCCGCGCACACCGATAAATCTGCCAAGCCCGCGCCCCCAGGGCGACCGGTCACACAAATTGCCGGGCCTGTGGACAAACCAACGAGCAAGGTGCGTCATGGGATGGTGAAGGAACCGATGCGCATTCTCATCGTCGGCGGCGGCTACGTCGGG
Organism: Streptomyces sp. TG1A-60; assembly: GCF_037201975.1. Lineage (NCBI taxonomy): Bacteria > Bacillati > Actinomycetota > Actinomycetes > Kitasatosporales > Streptomycetaceae > Streptomyces > Streptomyces sp. TG1A-60. Next base: position 4,396,644 of record NZ_CP147520.1, read on the forward strand.
CTGTACACAGCGCTGCGTCTGCAGCGACAGCTGAAACCGGAACTCGGGCGCGGTGACGTCGAGATCGTCGTCGTGTCCCCCGACCCTTATATGACGTATCAACCCTTCCTTCCGGAGGCCGCCGCGGGCTCCATCTCACCCCGCCATGTCGTCGTGCCGCTGCGCCGGGTGCTGGACAGGTGCAAGGTCGTCATCGGCGAGGCCACCGCGATCAACCACGCCAAGCGCGTCGCGACGCTCGACACCCTCGCCACCGAGGAGGGCACGGGCTCCGAGCAGCTGGCGTACGACGAACTGGTCCTCGCCCCCGGCTCGATCTCGCGCACCCTGCCCGTCCCCGGGCTCGCGGACCACGGGATCGGCTTCAAGACCGTCGAAGAGGCCATCGGCCTGCGCAACCACGTCATCGAACAGATGGACATCGCCTCCTCCACCCGTGACCCCGCGATCCGTGACGCCGCCCTGACCTTCGTCTTCGTGGGCGGCGGCTACGCGGGCGTGGAGGCGCTCGGCGAGCTGGAGGACATGGCCCGCTACACCGCGCGGTACTACCACAACGTCACGCCCGAGGACATGAAGTGGATCCTCGTGGAGGCATCCGACCGCATCCTCCCGGAAGTCGGCGAGGAGATGGGCCGCTACACGGTCACCGAACTGCGCCGCCGCAACATCGACGTACGCCTACACACCCGCCTCGAATCGTGCGCCGACCGCGTCGCCGTCCTCAGCGACGGCGCCCGCTTCCCGACCCGTACGGTCGTCTGGACGGCCGGGGTGAAACCGCACCCCGTCCTCGCCGCCACCGACCTCCCGCTGAACGAGCGCGGGCGCCTGAAGTGCACCGCCGAGCTGTCCGTGGAGGGCGTGGCACACGCGTGGGGCGCCGGAGACGCCGCCGCCGTTCCCGACGTCACCGCCGAACCCGGCAAGGAGACCGCCCCGAACGCCCAGCACGCCGTACGGCAGGCCCGCACCCTCGGCGACAACATCGCCCGCTCCCTGCGCGGCCAACCCCTGCAGACGTACGCGCACAAGTACGCCGGCTCGGTCGCCTCCCTGGGTCTCCACAAGGGCGTCGCCCATGTCTACGGGCGGAAGCTGAAGGGCTACCCCGCCTGGTTCATGCACCGCGTCTACCACCTGAGCAGGGTGCCGACCTTCAACCGCAAGGCCCGCGTCCTCGCCGAATGGATCCTCTCCGGGCTCTTCAAACGGGAGATCGTCTCGCTCGGTTCACTCGAACATCCCCGTGCGGAATTCGAACTCGCGGCCGGTGGAAAGCCTCCTCAGGACCCGAAGGGGTCGTCCTGACCGGATCCAGGAACTCCACCGTTCAGGCCGACGTCTGACGGATGTCGGTCCGGTCGGTCAAACTGGTCCGCGACGTTGGTCCATGATCTCGGGCGGGGTCACCGCCTTGCCCACGCACCACCAGGACCAGGCGTCCCCACCGCCGTACCCCGGGCCGACCGCCCGGGGCCACCGGCCGGATCCGGAGCCGGCCGCAGACGACGACACGAGGCACGAGGCAGGGATTCGGTGAACTTCACGCGCTGGAGCGCCCGGCTCCCCGGTACGCAGCGCCGCGCCGCAGCGCGGAGCGAACAGACGGTCACCGCGGACCGTCGGGGGAAGGCTCCGTGCCCCCGGCCCGCGCCGAACGGCAGGCCGACTACCCCCCGGACGACACACCGCCCGTGCCCGTCGTCGACGACCTCCCCACCCGCGAGATCCTCGACCGCATCCCGGCCCTCGTCGCCCTCGTGCACGGCCCCGACCACCGCACGGCCTACGTCAACGACGCCTACGTCGCGGCCTTCGGCGTCCGTCCCCTCGGCGCACCCGCCCGCGAGGCCCTGCCCGAGCTGGACGCCCTCGGCCTCCTCCCGCTCCTCGACCAGGTCCTGCGCAGCTCCAGACCCCGCACGGTCAAGTCCCGCAAGGCCCCCGGGGGCCGCAGCTACACGATCACCTGCACCCCCGTCGACGTGCCGAGCGGCACCGAGCAGAGCGACGGCGGCGTACTGATCTTCGCCGCCGACGTCACCGACCACGCCGAGGCCGGCGAACGCCTCCGCACCAGCGAACGCCGCCAGCGCGAGACCGCCGTCACCCTCCAGCGCTCCCTCCTCCCGCAGGAGCTGGAAGAGCCCGACGACCTCCGCATCGCCGCCGTCTACCACCCCGGCGGCACCGAGACCGCCGTCGGCGGCGACTGGTACGACGTCATCACCCTCGGCGGCGGCCGGACGGCTCTCGTCATCGGCGACGTCATGGGCCGGGGCGTACGAGCGGCAGCCGTGATGGGCCAGCTGCGTACGGCGGTCCGCGCCTACGCCCGACTGGACCTCCCCCCGCACGAGGTCCTGCAACTCCTCGACGGTCTCGCCATGGAGATCGACCCCAACCAGATCGCCACCTGCGTCTACGCCGTCCACGACCCGAACGAGGGCCGACTGGTCTACGCCTCCGCCGGCCACCTGCCCATCCTGGTCCGCGACGAGAGCGGCACCGTCCTGCGCGCCGACGAACCGACCGGCCCCCCACTCGGGACCGGCGGCTGGACCCATGCCTCCGGCTCGATTCCCCTCGGCCCCGGCTCCACGGCCGTCTTCTACACGGACGGCCTGGTGGAACGCCGCGACGAGGACCTGGACGAGGGCATCGCCGCCCTGGAGCGGGCCCTGGCCGGCGCCACGGGCACCCCCCAGGTGATCTGCGACCGTCTGGTCCGCTCCACGGGCGTCACCGCCGACCACGACGACGACGTGGCCGTCCTCGTCCTCCAGCACCCCGCCCGCACCGGCGCCGACAGCGAACTCTTCCGCAACGCGGCCCTGGAGCTCCTCGGCGGCGTGGAAGCGGCCCCCCGGGCGCGGGCCTTCGCCTCGGGGGTCCTGAGCAGCTGGCGCTTCACCCCGGAGCTGCACGACCTGGGTGTCCTGGCGGCCAGCGAACTCGTGGCCAACTCCCTCCAGCACGGCACCCCGCCCATGCGGCTGCGTCTGCGCCGCACCGACCGCCGCCTCATCGTCGAGGTCACCGACGGCAACGACCACCTTCCCCGCCGCCGCCGTGCCGACCCCGCCGACGAGTCGGGCCGCGGCATCGCCATCATCGCGACCATCGCCTCCGACTGGGGCAGCCGCCGGGCCCCCGGCGGCGGCAAGGCGGTGTGGTGCGAGTTCGCCCTGCCCCGGGGGGCGACCTGACGGGCTGGACCGCACCGACACCGGCCGTCACACGGACTCGGCACCTGCCGGTCCGGCCGATGGGTGGTGCCGATCGCCGCGTGCCGGGCGACGCGGGCCGCGTGCAGCCGGGGCTCGACGCCGAGCTTGGTGTAGATGCGGCGCAGGTGGTCCTTGACGGTGTCCGGGCTCAGACTGAGGGCGTCGGCGATCTCCCGCTTGGGCAGCCCGTCGCCGACCGAGCGCGAGGATCCCTCGCTCGCGCGGGGTGAGCGCGGACACCAGGGCTTCGGTCGGGGCGCGATCCTGGTCCGGTGGGGAGGGCCTGACGTAGGCGCTGGTCACGGCCTGTGTCAGACAGGGATCCAGCGCCAGGCTGCCCCGGGCGACGGTGTTCACCGCCCACGGCAGAGTGAGCATCCTGCTCGGCCTGGTGATCGCCGTGATCCCGAGCGTGGTCCTCGCCGCCCAGGTCTCCGGCTCCGTCCCGAGCGTCCCCTGGTGGCAGCTCGCCGTCCTCGCCGCCGTCCTCTCCGCCCGCAAGCTCCGCGTCACCGAAGCCCGAGCGGCCTGACGGCCATCGCCCTGTCCGACATCCCTGAGGCCGGCCTCAGGCCCGCGCCGCCGCCGGCTCCGTGGAGGCTCCACCCCGGGCGACCACCCGGATGTTCGCCCGCGTGGGATGGTCCTGGCCGTCCGTGAGAAGCCGCCCGAGCCGCACCGCCAGCACGCTGATGCCCAGCGAACACAGCAGGAACGCCACGACGTACGGCCCGTGCAGCGAGGCACCCATCGGCCCGCCCACCGCCGGACCGACAGCCAGCGCGAGCTGCTTCACCAAGGCGAAGGCGGAGTTGTACTGCCCCGCCATCCCGGCCGGCGCGAGATCCGCGACCAACGGAGCGACGGTTGGCGACAGCATCGCCTCACCCAGCCCGAACAGCGCGTACGTCGAGACGAACGCGGCCGCGGCCATCTCCCGGCTGCCGTGCCCGAGCCCCGCGAAGCCAGCCAGGCCCCAGGCCACGGCCCAGATCAGCCCCACCGCGGCGATCACCCGCGACCGCCTCCGCCGCACGACGAACCTCAGCACGGCGAACTGCGCGACCACGATCACCGCGGTGTTGGCGGCCAACGCCGTCCCGAGCGCGGACGTGGACATCCCGGCCGCCTCGACGCCGTACGCACTGAGCCCCGACTCGAACTGCCCGTAGCACGCGAAGAACAGGACGAACCCGAGTACACACAGCCGGACCATGGCCCGGTTGCCGAGCAGCTGCTTCCAGCTCCCCTTCGCCGTCCCCGCCGACACTCCGTCGACCTTCGGCGCCCGAGACATCCGGACGGTCGCCATCACACCGACGAGCAACAGGAACATCGCCGCCTGTATGGAGAACAACAAGGTGAAGGACCCCGCGCGCGTGGCATCCACGAGGTGCCCGCCTATCAGTCCACCGACACCGAGCCCGAGGTTCTGGAGAAAGAACTGCGTGGCGAAGGCCCGCGACCGGCTCTCCGTACCCGAACAGTCCACGATCATCGTCGCGAGCGCCGGCTGCATCACGGCCTGCCCGGCCCCGAGCGCCGCCGCGGACGACAGCACGGTCGTCGCACCTGCGGCCAACCCCAGACTCAGCGATCCGACGGCGGCTATGACCAGGGCGGCGAGCAGCACCGGAAGCGGCCCGCGCCGGACGATGGCCCGCCCGGCGAACGGCAGCACCACCAGCGCGGCCACGGCGAAGACGGCGAGCACGAGCCCCGCCGTCACAGCACCGAGCCCCCGTACCTGCGCCACATAGACATACAGATAGGGGACGGTGAAGCCGAGCCCGAACGCGCTGAGCGCGTTGCCCACGTGGATCCGGCGCATCGCTGCGCCCATCGCCCTGGTCAAGTTCACCTGCCTAGGTAAGGGAAGCCCTCAGCCTGAACCACTCACACATTAGATCCGAAGACTTCGAAGCTAAAACCTCGAAGCTAAACAGTACACATCGAAGGGCTTCGATGCCAAGCGGCGGCGTGCCATACTGCGCCCATGGGCGACACCCCAAGCACCGCCGACGGCGCCGAGCCGACCCTCGAAGAGCAGATCGCCGCCTACCAGCGCGAGTTCCTGGACCTCGACCCCCAGGTCGAGAAGATCGTCTCGGCCCTCTCCCGCCTCAACCGCCGTATGAACGTCGCCTACGGCCGCCAGACGTCGGCGCTCGGCATCAGCAACGCCGAGTGGGAGGTCCTCAAGGCCCTCGTCCTCTCCGGCGCTCCGTACCGCATGGGCCCGAGCGAGTTGGCGAAGCGGCTCGGCCTCACCCCGGCCGCCATGACCCACCGCATCGACCGCATGGTCGCCGAGGGCCTGGTGACGAGGGAGCGCGACGAGACCAACCGGGTCCGCGTCATCGTCGAACTCACCACCGAGGGTCGCCAGAAGTGGCTGGAGGCCATGCGCCTCGCCTCGGTCTTCGAGGAGGACCTCCTCCAGGACCTCTCTCCCCTGGAACGCACGGTCCTCGGTGAGGTCCTGACCCGACTCCTCCGCCGCGTCGAGGACGCCCAGCCGGACGCCGGCGGCCGGCTCGCCGACCTGGACTGACGCAGTACGCTTGGGCGGTGCCCAAGGTTTGACCGCGGGGCACCTTGGGGAGACTTGACAGTCCACCCCGCGATCTGTAGAGTTCTTCGGGTTGCCACGGAGCCGTAACGGTTCTGCGGCAGCACCTCCGCCGCTCAAGCGGCACCCCCACAACCAGCTCGATCTCCCAACCGGGGTGAATTCGGCGCGCCCGAATTCAATTCGATTTGGGTTCGACAGCCCCCGATTGGGAACTGCCGAGCAGATCCGCTAAGGTTTGGGACGTCGGAGCGGCTCAACAGTCGCGAAGGCGACTCCCGCTGACTGGGAATCAGGCCCGAAGGGATCTGATAGAGTCGGAGCCGCCGGAAAGGGAAACGCGGAAGCGGGAACCTGGAAAGCGCCGAGGAAATCGGATCGGAAAAGGATCTGATAGAGTCGGAAAGGTAAGACCGAAGGGAAGCGCCCGGAGGAAAGCCTGAGCCGGTTGGTTTGGGTGAGTACAAAGGAAGCGTCCGTTCCTTGAGAACTCAACAGCGTGCCAAAAATCAACGCCAGATATGTTGATACCCCGTTCCTGGCCGGTTTCGGTCGGGGCGAGGTTCCTTTGAAACAAACACAGCGAGGACGCTGTGAACGGTCGGGCTTATTCCGCCTGACTGTTCCGCTCTCGTGGTGTTGCACCCGATTACGGGTACACATTCACGGAGAGTTTGATCCTGGCTCAGGACGAACGCTGGCGGCGTGCTTAACACATGCAAGTCGAACGATGAACCACTTCGGTGGGGATTAGTGGCGAACGGGTGAGTAACACGTGGGCAATCTGCCCTTCACTCTGGGACAAGCCCTGGAAACGGGGTCTAATACCGGATACGACACCGGGAGGCATCTCCTCGGTGTGGAAAGCTCCGGCGGTGAAGGATGAGCCCGCGGCCTATCAGCTTGTTGGTGAGGTAATGGCTCACCAAGGCGACGACGGGTAGCCGGCCTGAGAGGGCGACCGGCCACACTGGGACTGAGACACGGCCCAGACTCCTACGGGAGGCAGCAGTGGGGAATATTGCACAATGGGCGAAAGCCTGATGCAGCGACGCCGCGTGAGGGATGACGGCCTTCGGGTTGTAAACCTCTTTCAGCAGGGAAGAAGCGCAAGTGACGGTACCTGCAGAAGAAGCGCCGGCTAACTACGTGCCAGCAGCCGCGGTAATACGTAGGGCGCGAGCGTTGTCCGGAATTATTGGGCGTAAAGAGCTCGTAGGCGGTCTGTCGCGTCGGATGTGAAAGCCCGGGGCTTAACCCCGGGTCTGCATTCGATACGGGCAGACTAGAGTGTGGTAGGGGAGATCGGAATTCCTGGTGTAGCGGTGAAATGCGCAGATATCAGGAGGAACACCGGTGGCGAAGGCGGATCTCTGGGCCATTACTGACGCTGAGGAGCGAAAGCGTGGGGAGCGAACAGGATTAGATACCCTGGTAGTCCACGCCGTAAACGGTGGGAACTAGGTGTTGGCGACATTCCACGTCGTCGGTGCCGCAGCTAACGCATTAAGTTCCCCGCCTGGGGAGTACGGCCGCAAGGCTAAAACTCAAAGGAATTGACGGGGGCCCGCACAAGCAGCGGAGCATGTGGCTTAATTCGACGCAACGCGAAGAACCTTACCAAGGCTTGACATACACCGGAAACGGCCAGAGATGGTCGCCCCCTTGTGGTCGGTGTACAGGTGGTGCATGGCTGTCGTCAGCTCGTGTCGTGAGATGTTGGGTTAAGTCCCGCAACGAGCGCAACCCTTGTTCTGTGTTGCCAGCATGCCTTTCGGGGTGATGGGGACTCACAGGAGACTGCCGGGGTCAACTCGGAGGAAGGTGGGGACGACGTCAAGTCATCATGCCCCTTATGTCTTGGGCTGCACACGTGCTACAATGGCAGGTACAATGAGCTGCGAGGCCGTAAGGCGGAGCGAATCTCAAAAAGCCTGTCTCAGTTCGGATTGGGGTCTGCAACTCGACCCCATGAAGTCGGAGTTGCTAGTAATCGCAGATCAGCAGTGCTGCGGTGAATACGTTCCCGGGCCTTGTACACACCGCCCGTCACGTCACGAAAGTCGGTAACACCCGAAGCCGGTGGCCCAACCCCCTTGTGGGGAGGGAGCTGTCGAAGGTGGGACTGGCGATTGGGACGAAGTCGTAACAAGGTAGCCGTACCGGAAGGTGCGGCTGGATCACCTCCTTTCTAAGGAGCACTTCTTACCGGCTTCGGCTGGTCAGAGGCCAGGACATCAGCGAACGTCTGATGCTGGTTGCTCATGGGTGGAACGTTGATTATTCGGCACGGTTCAGTATGGGTGAGAGCGTTAGTACTGCTTCGGCGTGGAACGCGAAGCTCATCGACTGATCGTGTCGGGCACGCTGTTGGGTGTCTGAGGGTATGGCCGTATGGCTGCCTTCAGTGCCGGCCCCAGTGCACTCGGACCGCTCTGGTTCGGGGTGATGGGTGGTTGGTCGTTGTTTGAGAACTGCACAGTGGACGCGAGCATCTGTGGCCAAGTTTTTAAGGGCGCACGGTGGATGCCTTGGCACCAGGAACCGATGAAGGACGTGGGAGGCCACGATAGGCCCCGGGGAGTCGTCAACCAGGCTTTGATCCGGGGGTGTCCGAATGGGGAAACCCGGCAGTCGTCATGGGCTGTCACCCTTGCCTGAACACATAGGGCAAGTGGAGGGAACGCGGGGAAGTGAAACATCTCAGTACCCGCAGGAAGAGAAAACAACCGTGATTCCGGGAGTAGTGGCGAGCGAAACTGGATGAGGCCAAACCGTATGCGTGTGAGACCCGGCAGGGGTTGCGTATACGGGGTTGTGGGATCTCTCTTTCACAGTCTGCCGGCTGTGAGACGAGTGAGAAACCGTTGATGTAGGCGAAGGACATGCGAAAGGTCCGGCGTAGAGGGTAAGACCCCCGTAGCTGAAACATGAACGGCTCGTTTGAGAGACACCCAAGTAGCACGGGGCCCGAGAAATCCCGTGTGAATCTGGCGGGACCACCCGTTAAGCCTAAATATTCCCTGGTGACCGATAGCGGATAGTACCGTGAGGGAATGGTGAAAAGTACCGCGGGAGCGGAGTGAAATAGTACCTGAAACCGTGTGCCTACAAGCCGTGGGAGCGTCGGACAAGCACGTGTGCTTGTCTCGTGACTGCGTGCCTTTTGAAGAATGAGCCTGCGAGTTTGCGGTGTGTTGCGAGGTTAACCCGAGTGGGGTAGCCGTAGCGAAAGCGAGTCCGAACAGGGCGTTTCAGTAGCACGCTCAAGACCCGAAGCGGAGTGATCTAGCCATGGGCAGGTTGAAGCGGCTGTAAGAGGTCGTGGAGGACCGAACCCACCAGGGTTGAAAACCTGGGGGATGACCTGTGGTTAGGGGTGAAAGGCCAATCAAACTCCGTGATAGCTGGTTCTCCCCGAAATGCATTTAGGTGCAGCGTCGTGTGTTTCTTGCCGGAGGTAGAGCACTGGATAGGCGATGGGCCCTACCGGGTTACTGACCTTAGCCAAACTCCGAATGCCGGTAAGTGAGAGCGCGGCAGTGAGACTGTGGGGGATAAGCTCCATGGTCGAGAGGGAAACAGCCCAGAGCATCGACTAAGGCCCCTAAGCGTACGCTAAGTGGGAAAGGATGTGGAGTCGCAGAGACAACCAGGAGGTTGGCTTAGAAGCAGCCACCCTTGAAAGAGTGCGTAATAGCTCACTGGTCTAGTGATTCCGCGCCGACAATGTAGCGGGGCTCAAGCGTACCGCCGAAGTCGTGTCATTCATACAACAGGGCCAACGCCTGTATGGATGGGTAGGGGAGCGTCGTGTGCCGGGTGAAGCAGCCGCGGAAGCGAGTTGTGGACGGTTCACGAGTGAGAATGCAGGCATGAGTAGCGATACAAACGTGAGAAACGTTTGCGCCGATTGACTAAGGGTTCCTGGGTCAAGCTGATCTGCCCAGGGTAAGTCGGGACCTAAGGCGAGGCCGACAGGCGTAGTCGATGGATAACCGGTTGATATTCCGGTACCCGCTGTGAAGCGTCAAACATTGAACCAGGCGATGCTAAGTCCGTGAAGCCGTCCCGGAGCCTTCGGGCAAAGGGGAGTGGTGGAGCCGACGGACCAGACCTGCAGTAGGTGAGTGATGGGGTGACGCAGGAAGGTAGTCCATCCCGGGCGGTGGTTGTCCCGGGGTAAGGGTGTAGGCCGTGCGACAGGTAAATCCGTCGTACATGTGGCTGAGACCTGATGCCGAGCCGATTGTGGTGAAGTGGATGATCCTATGCTGTCGAGAAAAGCCTCTAGCGAGTTTCATGGCGGCCCGTACCCTAAACCGACTCAGGTGGTCAGGTAGAGAATACCGAGGCGTTCGGGTGAACTATGGTTAAGGAACTCGGCAAAATGCCCCCGTAACTTCGGGAGAAGGGGGGCCATCACTGGTGAGAGGACTTGCTCCTCGAGCTGGGGGTGGCCGCAGAGACCAGCGAGAAGCGACTGTTTACTAAAAACACAGGTCCGTGCGAAGCCGTAAGGCGATGTATACGGACTGACGCCTGCCCGGTGCTGGAACGTTAAGGGGACCGGTTAGCTCACTTTCGGGTGGGCGAAGCTGAGAACTTAAGCGCCAGTAAACGGCGGTGGTAACTATAACCATCCTAAGGTAGCGAAATTCCTTGTCGGGTAAGTTCCGACCTGCACGAATGGCGTAACGACTTCTCGACTGTCTCAACCATAGGCCCGGTGAAATTGCACTACGAGTAAAGATGCTCGTTTCGCGCAGCAGGACGGAAAGACCCCGGGACCTTTACTACAGTTTGATATTGGTGTTCGGTTCGGCTTGTGTAGGATAGCTGGGAGACTTTGAAGCAGCCACGCCAGTGGTTGTGGAGTCGTCGTTGAAATACCAGTCTGGTCGTGCTGGATGTCTAACCCGGGTCCGTGATCCGGATCGGGGACAGTGTCTGATGGGTAGTTTAACTGGGGCGGTTGCCTCCCAAAGAGTAACGGAGGCGCCCAAAGGTTCCCTCAGCCTGGTTGGTAATCAGGTGGTGAGTGTAAGTGCACAAGGGAGCTTGACTGTGAGACCGACGGGTCGAGCAGGGACGAAAGTCGGGACTAGTGATCCGGCGGTGGCTTGTGGAAGCGCCGTCGCTCAACGGATAAAAGGTACCCCGGGGATAACAGGCTGATCTTCCCCAAGAGTCCATATCGACGGGATGGTTTGGCACCTCGATGTCGGCTCGTCGCATCCTGGGGCTGGAGTCGGTCCCAAGGGTTGGGCTGTTCGCCCATTAAAGCGGTACGCGAGCTGGGTTTAGAACGTCGTGAGACAGTTCGGTCCCTATCCGCTGTGCGCGTAGGAGTCTTGAGAAGGGCTGTCCCTAGTACGAGAGGACCGGGACGGACGAACCTCTGGTGTGCCAGTTGTCCTGCCAAGGGCATGGCTGGTTGGCTACGTTCGGGAGGGATAACCGCTGAAAGCATCTAAGCGGGAAGCCTGCTTCGAGATGAGGACTCCCACCCCCTCTGAGGGGTTAAGGCTCCCAGTAGACGACTGGGTTGATAGGCCGGATGTGGAAGCCCAGTAATGGGTGAAGCTGACCGGTACTAATAGGCCGAGGGCTTGTCCTCAGTTGCTCGCGTCCACTGTGTTGGTTCTGAAACCACGAACAACCCCGCCATGGTCACGGCGGTGCGGTTGACTGTTTCATAGTGTTTCGGTGGTCATAGCGTGAGGGAAACGCCCGGTTACATTCCGAACCCGGAAGCTAAGCCTTACAGCGCCGATGGTACTGCAGGGGGGACCCTGTGGGAGAGTAGGACGCCGCCGAACAAACAGTGAGAAAACCCCCGCCGGGTGACCGGCGGGGGTTTTCTGTTTTCCGGATATATCCCCGGGTGTATCTCCCCTCCCTTTCAGGACGGCTCCACCAGTCCCGCGTCGTACGCCAGGATCACCGTCTGGACGCGGTCGCGTGAGTCTGTTTTCGCGAGGATGCGGCCTACGTGAGTTTTCACCGTCGATTCCGCCAGGTGCAGCCGGATGGCTGTCTCGCTGTTCGTCCAGCCCTTGCCGATGACCGTGACGATTTCCCGTTCACGGTCCGTGAGAGACGCGAGGCGTCGGTCCGGGGGTGCGGGGTCGGTGGGCTTTCCGGGGCGGGGAGGTGGTTAGTAAGGCTGGGGGCCACGACGCGTCTCCGGATGTGACGGGGAGTGGGGTGTTGATGTCATGGTCGGGCGGGGTGGGGCTCGGGGCGTTCGGCTGGGGTGGGAAAGGACGCGAAGGGTGTAGTACCCCGGCATTACGGTGGGCGGCATGGACGAGGTGACGAGCTGTGGGGGTGCCGTGCCTGAGGGGTATGCCGTGCGGTCTGTTCGGGCTGATGAGTGGCGGGCCGCGCGGGAGCTGCGACTGGCCGCGCTGCGGGATCCGTTGGCGCATCTGGCGTTTCTGGAGACGTACGAGGATGCCGTGGAGCGCCCGGACGCGTATTGGAAGGAGCGGACGGAAGGGGCCGCTGAGGGGGTTCGCGGGAGGCAGCAGATCATCGCGGAGACCGAGGCCGGCGGATGGGCCGGGACGGTGACCGTGCTCGTGGAGGAGCCCGGGGTGCGGGACTACTTCGGGGAGATCATCGAGCGGCGGCAGGGGCATCTGGTGGGGGTGTTCCTGCGGGAAGGGCATCGGGGGAGGGGCGTGGGCGAGGCGTTGTTCGCCGCCGCGTCGGAGTGGGCACGGGGTGCCGGGATCGAGCGGGTGCGGTTGTTCGTGCATGAGGGGAACGGGCGGGCCGCGGCGTTCTATCGGAGGGCCGGGTTCGTGGCGAGCGGCGTGACCGTCGAGGGAGACGCCGGGCGGGAGCTGGAGTACGTGCGGGAACCGGTGTAAGGGGTGCCGGGCGGCCTGGTGTTAGCGTTCGGCGGCATGGACGACAGCGTGTATGTGGGCAATGCGGGCAAGGACGCGGCGCTGGACCGTGGCTGGCTGCTCGGGCACTTCAAGCCGGACGGCGATCCTCGTCAGAGCGACGAGGTGGAGATCAAGTGGGGCGTCCATCCGCAGGGCGACACGCGGGCGCGGTGGGTCCGGGGCGAGGAACGTACCGCACTGCAGGTGCTCATCAGCGGTCGCTTCCGTGTCGACTTCCCCAGCCGCAGTGTCGTGCTGGAACGGCAGGGCGACTACGTCGTCTGGGGCCATGGCGTGGACCACTCCTGGGTCGCGGAGGAGGAGTCGGTGGTGCTGACCGTGCGGTGGCCGTCCGTGCCCGGATACGCCGTGCCACAGGAGGACGGCTGGCGGGACGACGACGAGTAGGGCGTAGCCGAGCAGGCAGATCAGTGGGACGCCGACTAGCAGGGCGCCTCGGGCGGGGGCGGACGCGGGTGCCGGACTGCTGTCACCGGAGCGGGAGTTCGTGGTGCGGCCAGCGGGACCTGGCCTGCTCGCGGGAGCGGAGGAGGGCCAGAGTGGGGAGGCCCTGGTCGGCTCCGGCGGTGAGGAGGGCGGGGAGCTGGGGGAGGGGGGCCACGGCTGCCACGTCGTCCAGGACCAGGGTGAGTGGTGGGTCGAGGCGGCCGGAGGATGACCGTTCGGCCATGCGCCGGCCGCACTCGACCACGCTTGAGGCGAGGGCCGTCAGGAGAGGCATCGCGGAAGGATTCGCCTTGGGGTCCTCGATGGGGTCGCCGACCACATAAAGTGTTCCCCCCTCGTGGACAAAGGAATCCAAGGCCAGGGAGTCAGTTCGGTTCGGGGTGCAGGATTCCCGGACATTGACTGTGGAGAGGGAGGAGAGGGCTCGGGCCGTCAACTCCTGTGCGATGTCCCGGCGCTCGGGGTGCGAGGTGAGGGCCGACTCCAGTTCGCCCGCCGCCCCGGGGGCCGCCTTCGGGTTCGTACGCAGGGTGCGTACCGCTTCCTGGACGTTGCTGCCCTGGGACCAGCGGTGCAGGTGGCGGATGGTGCGGGTGTCTATGGCGGCGGCGTGCAGATAGCTGCGCAGGAGGGTCTCGGCCGTGTCCGCCATCGCCTGGTCGATCTTGGCGGTGGGGCGGAGGGGGGCGAGCAGGGCGGTCGCCCTGGCCGCCGCCGTCGGCTTGTCCTCGCAGCCGGCGATGGGCGACCAGTGGAGGCGGGCCGGGGTGTCGCAGCGGTGCGCGGGGTCGTAGAGGAGGACCGGGCCCAGCTTCGCGCGGGCGTCCTTCGTGTCCGACCAGAGGGTGGCATCGGAGGTGACCACCAGGGCCGGGCCCTCGGCGTCGCGTACGGCTTGGGCGGCGGCGGGGCGACGGGTCTCGGCGGAGCCGAGGACGACCGGGGGCAGTGTGTGCGCCCATTTGCCCGTCCGTGCCCATCCGGCCGTCCGGTTGTCGCCGGTGGTGAGCGGGGCGGCGGCGTGTTCTGTGGGGTCGGCGCCGGGCGCGGGCGCGGTTCCCGGGGCGGCGCCCGCCCCGCCCACGGCCCCGCCCGCAGGCCCGCTCGCCGCCGTGACAGGGGCTGAGGCGAAGCCGTTGTGAGCGGACGGGGCGATGCCCGGCTGTGGGGCCGCAGGGGTGCCGTGCCGGGGCTCAGGGAAGGGGGTGGTGGGCGTGGCGGGGAACTCGACGGCCGTTCCGGAAGGCTGCGGTGCGGGGCCGGCGCTGTGGCCTACGGCGGCCGGTGGGGCCGGGGCGGCCGGCTCGCCAGGGGCGTCGGCGGTGTGCGGGGCGTCGTGCCGACCGTAACCGCCGGTGTGCGGCTGGACATGGCCGGCCGGCTCGGCCGGCGTTCCGGCGGTCCGGCCCGCGGCGCCGGTGTGACCCCCGCCGTGCGGTGCGGCAGTGCCGGACGGGTCAACGGATGTCCCCGCCTGGCCCGTCCTCAGGGTCCGTGCCGCCTTCTCCCTCTCTCGTACGGCACGCCAGCGGGCCAGTGTGCCCATCACGAAGACGGTCAGGACGAGGAGGACCATGAGCTGGCTGATGAGGAGGCCCCAGACGAGGCCGTAGCCGGAGAGCTGGGTGGCGGGGGTGTCCGGCCAGGCGGCGGGGATGTCCTGGGGGTCGGCGGCCAGGCTGCGTACGGCCAGGGGTGTACGGGTGAAGGTGACGCCGTCGGGCCAGGAGCCGTGGGCGAGGAGGCCGGCCAGGCCGGTGGCCGACCAGATCAGCAGGGTCACGCCCACCAGCAAACCGAGGAGGGCGATCAGCAGCCCGTCGGGGATGCCGCCTCCGCCCTGCCCGGGGCGTCGGTCGTCCGGTCTCATCGCACGCCGCCGTTCACGCCGTTCATGCCGTTCCTTCGCCTGCTCCTGCCGACCACCGACCGACCCCGCTCGTCCTGCCGGTCCCGTTCATCCCGCTCGTCCTGTCCGTCGCGTCCACTCAGGCCACCGTGGACTCGGAGGAGCCGTAGCCGTCGACCTCGCTCAGTTGCTGTTCCACGAACGCGGCGGCCCGTTCCTCCGCCTCCAGTTCGGCGGCGCGCAGGGCGTCGTCGTCGAGAAGGTGGTCGTTGGACGACTCGGTCATGGCGCGGTCGGTGAAGACGAGGGGGCGTTCGGTCTCGGTGATCAGGTGTTTGACCACCTGCACGTTGCCGTTGACGTCCCAGACGGCGATGCCGGGGGTGAGGGTGGGGATGATCTCCACCGCCCAGCGCGGCAGCCCCAGCACCCGGCCGGTCGCTCGTGCCTCGTCCGCCTTCTGGGCGTAGATCGTCCGTGTGGACGCCATCTTGAGGATCGCGGCGGCCTCCTTCGCCGCCGCGCCGTCGATGACGTCCGACAGGTGGTGGACGACCGCGACGAAGGACAGACCGAGCCGGCGGCCGAACTTCAGCAGGCGCTGGAAGAGCTGGGCCACGAAGGGGCTGTTGATGATGTGCCAGGCCTCCTCGACCAGAAAGATGCGCTTCTTCCGGTCGGGGCGGATCCATGTGTGCTCCAGCCACACGCCGACGATCGCCATGAGGATGGGCATGGCGATGGAGTTGCGGTCGATGTGGGACAGGTCGAAGACGATGAGGGGGGCGTCCAGGTCGATGCCGACCGTGGTCGGGCCGTCGAACATGCCCCTGAGGTCACCGTCGACCAGGCGGTCCAGGACCAGGGCCACGTCCAGGCCCCAGGCGCGTACGTCGTCCAGGGCGACGTTCATCGCCTCCGCGGACTCCGGCTCGGGGTGGCGGAGTTGCTCGACGATGTCGGTGAGGACCGGCTGGCGTTCGACGATCGTCTCGTTGACGTAGGCGTGGGCGACCTTCAGGGCGAATCCGGAACGTTCGTCCAGGCCGTGGCCCATCGCGACCTCGATGATGGTCCGGAGGAGCGCGAGCTGGCCCGTGGTCGTGATCGACGGGTCGAGGGGGTTGAGGCGGATGCCGTGGTCGAGGGCGGCCGTCGGGTCCAGGCGAATGGGAGTTATTCCGAGCTCCTGCGCGATGAGGTTCCATTCGCCGGCGCCGTCCTCCCCCTGGGCGTCGAGGACGACGACCTGTCGGTCACGGAAGCGCAGCTGCCGTAGGACGTACGTTTTCTCCAGGGCCGACTTGCCGTTGCCGGACTCACCGAGGACGAGCCAGTGCGGGGCGGGGAGCTGCTGGCCGTAGAGCTGGAAGGGGTCGTAGATGTAGCCCTTGCCGGAGTAGACCTCGCGGCCGATGATCACGCCGGAGTCGCCGAGGCCGGGGGCGGCGGTCGGGAGGTAGACCGCCTGGGCCTGGCCCGTGGACGTGCGCACCGGGAGGCGGGTCGTCTCGACCTTGCCGAAGAGGAAGGAGGTGAAGGCCTCCGTGACGGCGGACAGGGGGTCTCGCATCAGCGACGCACCTCCTGTCCGTGAGCCGGTCGTGGACCTGGCCCTGAGCCTGGCGCTGGACCTGGTGGTGACTCCTGCTGGTGTCGGCCCGAGTGATCCCGCATCGCGGTGGCCCTACCTTCGGATTCCGGTGGCGAACGGGAGCGTGTTGACGAAGGCCCGGTGGTGCTCGCGGTCGCACCACTCCAGCTTGAGATACGACTTGCCGGCCGAGGCCCTGATCGTCCGCTTGTCGCGTGCCAGGGCCTCCGGGGAGCGGGAGGAGACGGTGATGTAGCCGACCAGGTTGACGCCGGCGGCGCCGCTCGCGAGGTCCTCGCCGCGCTGGTCGAGGCGGGAGTGGGAGGCGACGTCACGGGGGTCGACGGTGCGGTTCATCTTGGCGGCGCGGGACGCCTCCGCCTCGTCGTTCGTCTTCTCGGTCAGCATGCGTTCGATGGCGACCTCGGTGGGTTCGAGGTCCATCGTGACGGCGACGGTGCGGATGACGTCCGGGGTGTGGACCAGGAGCGGTGCCAGGAAGTTGACGCCGACCGGGGTCATCGGCCACTCCTTCACCCAGGCCGTGGCGTGGCACCAGGGAGCGCGCGTGGAGGACTCGCGGGTCTTGGCCTGGAGGTAGTCCGGCTCCATCGCGTCCAGCTCGGCCGGCCAGGCGTTGCGCTTGGTCATGGCCTGGATGTGGTCGATGGGGTGGTCCGGGTCGTACATGGAGTGGATGAGGGAGGCGAGGCGGCCCTGGCCCAGCGGCTGCCGTACGCGGATGTCGGCCTCCTGGAGGCGCGAGCAGATGTCCGTCAGCTCGCGGGCCATGACGACCGCGAGGCCCGCGTCCTTGTCCATCCTCCGGCCCTGCGGGCGGGCCGCGCGGGCCATCGCGTGCGCCTCGGCGGCCAGTTCGCGGTTGTAGTGCATACAGGCGACGAGGTACGCGCGGTGCTGCTCGCTGCTCGTCGACACCATGGACTGCAGCTGGTCGTAGGACTGCCGCACCCAGCCCGGGGCGCGGTCGTCGCCGCGCTGGGCGACGTCCTTGGCGTGGGCGTCCGGGTCGGCCGGGAGGGTGCGGGCGAGCATCTGGAGGCGGGTGACGAAGCCGTCGCCGTTGGCGACGTGCTTGAGGAGGGTGCCGAAGCGGTCGACGAGGGCCTCCTGGTCCTCGGAGTCGCGCAGACCGACGCCCGGCCCCTCGATCTCGATGGCCGCGGTGACGGTCTTGCGATCCGCGTGCAGCAGGACGGCGATCTCGTCCGGGCCGAAGGGCGCGGCCAGCCAGGTGATGCGGCCGATGCCCGGCGGGGGGCCGACCTCGACCTCACGGCCGTCGAGGTGCGTGCCGGCCTCTATGACCGGGGAGCGGTACGTCGTGCCGCTGCGCAGGCTGCGCTTGTAACTGCGGTTGATCTCGAACCACTTGTAGAACGTGCGCCGCTTGTACGGCACGTACACGGCGGCCAGCGCCAGCAGGGGGAAGCCCGTCAGCAGGGCGATGCGCGGTACGAGCACCGGGACGAGGAGGCCGCACATCATGCCGAGGAACGCGCCCACGATGATCAACGCGATCTCGCCGGACTCGCGGTTCCGGCCGATGATCGCGTTCGGCCGGGCGCGGCCGATCAGATATGTACGGCGGGGCGTGACCGGATGGGAGAGGTGGGACTCGGTCGTCAACGCCCTTCACCTCCCGTGCGATTGCTGTTGCGGGTGTTACTGGCGTGGGGGGTGTTGACCGGGCTCGTGCGGGGCGGGGGCGCGGCGGAGCGGACGGTTGTTCCGCCGCTTCCGCCCGCGGTGCGCGAGCTGTGGGCGGCCACGCCGCCGGACGCGGGGTTCGCGGGGCGTGACGGGGTGTTCGCCCCGCCGCCGTTGTTGTCGGCTCGGG
Organism: Streptomyces sp. TG1A-60; assembly: GCF_037201975.1. Lineage (NCBI taxonomy): Bacteria > Bacillati > Actinomycetota > Actinomycetes > Kitasatosporales > Streptomycetaceae > Streptomyces > Streptomyces sp. TG1A-60. Next base: position 4,415,123 of record NZ_CP147520.1, read on the forward strand.
TGCTGTGGGTCTTGATGCCCTGGGCGACGAGGGTGGCGGGGGAGCTGATCACGGCCGCGGCCTTGCCTTCCGCGCCGCGCATGATGCGGTTGTTGCGGGAGCCCGCGATCTCGTCGCCGAAGCCGGGGACGAAGCGGTAGATCATCGCCGAGGCGAAGATGGCGAGGAGGATGATGGCGAGGCCGGAGACGACGGCGGAGAAGGCGTCCGGGCCGTCGTCCGCGGAGAGGGCCCCGGCGAGACCGAGGACTATCACGATCACCGGCTTGATGAGGATGACCGCGATCATGATGCCCGCCCAGCGGCGGACGTGCCCCCACAGGTTCTTGTCGACCAGACCGGCGTAGACGACCGTGCCGAGCAGCGCGCCGACGTAGAGGAGCGCGGCGCGGATCACCAGTTCCAGCCAGAGGACGCCTGCGGCGAGGATCGACACGAGGGAGACGACGATCAGCATGATCGGGCCGCCGCCGATGTCATCACCCTTCTTCAGGGCGCCGGAGAAGTTGCCGAAGAAGGTGTCCGTCTGGTCGCCGGTGGCTCTGGCGAGGACCTCGGTCACACCGTCGGTCGCCGATACGACGGTGTAGAGGATCAGGGGGGTGAAGGCGGAGGCCAGGACCGTCAGCCAGAGGAAGCCGACCGCCTCCGACAGGGCGGTGGTGAGGGGGACACCGCGCACGGCCCGCTTGGCCACCGCGAGCAGCCACAGGATGAGGGTGAGGATCGTCGACGCGGCGAAGACCACGGCGTACTGCTGCAGGAACTTCGGGTTGGTGAAGTCGACGTTCGCCGTTTCGTTGACGGCTTCCGAGAGCTTGTCGATGGTCCAGGAGGCGGCGTCGGCGCAGCCTTGCGCGAGGGAGGAGAGGGGGTCGAGGGTGGAGGTTACGCCGTTGGGGAGGGTGCTGGTGTCGCCTCTCTCGCGGGAACCTCGTTCGCAGTAGTCCTTGGCGGGGCCCGAGATCAGTGAGCAGGGGTCGTCGCTGTTCGTGGGGGTGGGTGTCGGGGTGGGTGCGGCGAAGGCGCGGGTCGCCAGCAGTACGGCGCTGACCTGAACGGCCGCCACAGCACCGGTGAGAGTGAGTGTGCGACGCGGGCTACCGGGCATAGGTGAACCCTCCGAACTCCTCGACCGCCTTGCCGATCTCCTCGGCTCCGGAGACCGGGTCGTCTGCGTTGACGGGGGTTGGGCCGGTCTTCTGGCTGGTTTCGATGACCTTCCAGTCGCCATCGGTCCACTTCAGCTTCAAGGTCACGGTGAACCAACCGCTGGTCACCGGGTTGGTGGTGCTCTCTCCGGTGAGCCCGAAGAGGCTGTTGCACCAGACCTCGACGGTGGCCGCGTTGGAGCTGTAGGACGTGGCCTTGGTTCCGACCGGCAGTGTCCGGTTGACGAATGTACTGTCCGAGGGGGCGCTGCCGTCCTCGCTGAGGCCGAGTGCATTCAGGAATTCTGCGGAGTAGTCCGCGTCGAAGCCGGCTTTGAGGCGGTCCATCGTGCTGGGATCGGCGATGGTCTCGACGATCTGGTGCCGCTTGGCGGTGTTGAACATGCCGTCTGAACCCAGGGCGGCTGTGTAGTTGGCCGCCGCGCTCTCCGCCCCCTGCTCGCTCTGCGCGTACCCCGTGGGAACCCCCACCGTCGTCGACTCCACCGGCCGCTCCCCCGAAGCCGCCGTAGGCGCTGATTCTGCCTTGTTGCCGTCGGTGGCGCCGTCGTCGGTGGTGTCTCCTCCCCGGTTCGCGAAAGCGATCGCTGCGATGAGGAGGACGACGACGCCGACGATGGTGACGAGGCTTCTGGAGGAGGAGCGGGGCCGGCGGGGGTCGCCGGGGGCATCGGGGAGGCGGGTTCGGGTCTGGCCGGTGCCGGCGTAGCCGCCGTACCCCCCGTCGTCACCGGAGCGCGAGGACTCGCCGTACCCCTGATCGTCGCCGAGACTCATGCCGCAGTCGCCCCTTCAACTTCGACGCCGTACCGAAAGGCGTAGCAGTACGACGGTAGCCGCGCTGGTTCCCGCGCGGGCGCGGTGTGGTGACTCGACATCAGGGAAACGCAACCTCAGCCGGTGGGCACGACGGACGGGTGGGGTAGGGGGAACCGGACGAACCGGGAGTGCCCGGCCGGGACGAAGGGGGAAGGGGGTCGGCCGTCGCCTACACGGCCATGCCGTACACGATGGTGAAGAGCGTGCCCAGTGAGCCGATGATGAAGACGCCGGTGAGGCCGGCGATGATGAGGCCCTTGCCCTGTTCGGCGCTGAAGGTGTCGCGCAGGGCGGTCGCGCCGATGCGCTGTTTGGCGGCACCCCAGATCGCGATGCCCAGGCAGAGGAGGATGGCGACCGCCATCACGACCTCGATCATCACGCGCGCCTCGTTGCCCAGGTTGCCGAAAGGCCCCCAGTCCGGGGCGATTCCGCCGATGATGGTGGTGATGTCGCCCTTTTCGGCCGCAACGAACATATAAGTCACCGCCCCTAGTGGGTAGTTCTGTTGTCTCCGCTGTCTCTGCACCGCGTTCGCGTGAGCGTCCGCGATGCGTCCCTCGGCGCGGGTGCGCAGAGGTCGGCCTTATTGTCGCCGACAATGACGCTCTCGCATGTCGACTTGGCGTCATTGATTGGCGGGTTTCGTACGGATCCCTTGCCGTCGGCCCGCGTGGGACCCTAACGGGGGACGCGGACCGGTACGTAAAGAGTCGTATCGTCACTCTGTGTATCACGGCAGGTTACGCCGGGCAACAAGGATGAACCGGAACCTGCGGTGTGGTTCCGTCGTTGTTCCCTCTCTGGTCCCCCTCTTTCCCTTTCGCGGCTTCTGGGGGCCGGCCCGGTCCCGCTTCTGACGGGGCGTCGGTCCTGGTCTGTCGATCCGGTGTTCTCCGGGGTTCGAGTGTGCCTGATGTGGACGCAAGGGTCGCGTGTGGGTGGCGAGAGGCCGTGAGGGTCGAGCTTTGGCCAGAACTGTATGGGATAGCGATCGCAACCTTGGTGCAAATGGTCGACTGGGTGCTCGTACTGTCTCCGTGTCAGGTGTGGGCGGTGAGCGCCGGGTTGAGGGTACGAATCTGCGAGGGCGTCCACGGGGGTAGGCGTGAGCGAGGAGAGAACCGCTGTCTCGGCCGAGATGCCGGAGTTCACGGGGAATCTGGAGCAGCTGGAGACAAACGCCGGGGACATCGCGTTCGACGGGATGTCGCTCGGGGCCGCGGGCCTGCTGATCGACGCCCAGCTTCAACCTCCTGGAACCCTTCTACAAGGCTCCCGAGGCCGACCAGCTCTTCGCGACGACCGCGCCGGTCGCGGCGGCCGGTGACGATCTGCGGACCGAGTTGGGCACGGTCTCCAGGGCGCTGCTGGACTACGCGGCCGAGGTCCGGCCCCTGGTGGACAGGCTCAACACCCTGCGTGCGGAGGCGGCGGCCTTCGAGCGGCGCGTCGCGGACGACGACGAGTGGGTCGCGGACGGCGACCTCATCGACGAGAACACGGCCCGCCGCAACGCGGTGAACGCCGCATGGTCCGCCTTCCAGGCCGCCGAGCTGGCCTGCCACAACAAGATCGTCGCGCTGGTCGGCGGCGAGCCGCTCGTCGTCAACGACGGTTCGAGCAAAGAGAACATGTACGGCTACCGTGCCGAGGACCTTGACGTCGCCTCCGGGCTGCCGTGGGGCGACGCCGTCGAGGAGTCCAACCCCTGGTACTACTTCCACGAGCACGCCTGGGACTTCACCGCCTGGTTCTTCGTCGACGGTGTGTGGGGGACCGTCCGGGGGCTCGGCACGCTGGTGGGTGTGGACGGCTGGGACGCGGCCGGCCAGGCGTGGACGGGGCTGGGGAAGCTGCTGGCCGGCATCGTGATCACGGGAACGCCGCTCGGTGCCGCGTACTGGCTGACTCCGGCCGACAAGCTCCCTTCCTGGCTGCGCGACTCCCGTACGGCGGTGGTGGAGACCGGGAAGGCGCTGATCGCGTACGACGAGTGGGGCAAGAAACCCGTCCCGCGCGGCCGGGGCCGTCACCTTCAACGTCCTGACGACCGTCTTCACGGGCGGTGCGGGCGGGGCGGTGGCGGCGACCGGCAATGCGGGTGCCGTCGCGAAGGCGATCTCGTTCGCGGGCAGGGCGGGGCGGATCGTCGACCCGATGACGTACATCACGAAGGGTGTCGGCGCGACGGCGGTGAAGATCAGCGACGTCGTGGCGAGCCTGCGGGGGATCACCAACGGGACCCACATCAAGCTCGGCGATGGCACGTACCGGATCGCCGACTTGCCGAACGCCGCAGACGACCTCCCGGCCGGGCCCACCCCCGAGAGCTCCGTCCGCATGCAGACCCCCGAGGGCGAGGTCGTCTACCTCGACACCACGACGCTGGTCGTGCACAACGCGGACGGACCGACGGCGCCGTCGCCCTCGGGCCCCTCGCCGTCGCCTGCCTCGCCTACGACGTGGGCATGCAGGTCGAGGTCGAGTCCGAGTACCTGCCGAGGCATCTGCTGGAGCGGGCCTGGGTCGGCGAGTTCGAGATGTGAGTCCTGCCCGGCCGCCCGCACGTCCACGTGTACGCCCGCACACGGTCGCATCACTTCTCGAAGTCCTCGACCCCCTCCACGAAGTGGTCGAACTCCCCCGCCTGTACGCCCAGTACGAGGGCGTCCCACTTTCGGCGGTTCGTCGTCACTACGTTGTCCGGGTCGCTCGTCTCGCGGATGTAGACGGGGGCTTCGGGGTCGTCCTCGCCGTTGCCTTCGCCGAAGGCCAGTTCGATCCAGGGGCCGGGGCCGGGGCCGGGGCCGGTCGCGTCGTCGGGGGCGGCTCGGATCCAGTCGAGGTCCGGGGGGAGGTCAGACACGGGGGACTGCTCCTCTTTGGGGGTGTGGATGCGCCGCCTCGGATGACCGCCTGGTACGGCGCGGGGTTGTCCTCTCGGTAGAGGATCGCTTGTCGCTTGTCGCTTGTCGCTTGATGCGGAATGAGAGCCGATGCCCGATGCGGGACGGTCGAGTGATCATTCCTAAGAAGGGTGGCCGCCTCTACACTGACCGTAGGCGGACTGGCGCGCGGTGAGGGGCGGTTGACGGTGCGTAAGGCATGGATCGTGGTGATCTCCGCTGTCGGCGCCGGGCTCAGCTTCGTGATGCTGCTGGTCGTGGGTGTGTACATGGTCGCCGGGAACCTGGCCAACGGGATCGGCGGGAAGTCGGTCGGGCTGGCGAAGGGGGCCGTGCCCGCCGCTTATCAGGAGCTCGTGCAGAAGTGGGGCAATCTGTGCGACGCCATCAATCCGGCGCTGCTGGCAGCGCAGCTGTATCAGGAGAGCGGGTTCAATCCGAAGGCGCAGAGCCATGCCGCAGCGCAGGGGATCGCGCAGTTCATCCCGGGAACGTGGGCCACGCACGGGCTCGACGGGGACGGGGACGGCGACAGGGACGTCTGGGACCCGAATGACGCGATTCCGTCGGCCGCTTCGTACGACTGCAAGCTCGCGTCGTACGTGAAGGACGTGCCCGGTGATCCGACGGCGAACATGCTCGCTTCCTACAACGCGGGGGCGTACGCCGTCATCAAGTACGGGGGTGTCCCGCCGTACAAGGAGACCCAGAACTACGTCAAGACGATCACCACGCTGCAGGAGAGTTTCGCCGCGCCGACGACCCGGATCGACCCGAGCGAGCAGGCGGCCGGGGCCATCTCGTACGCGCAGAAGAAGCTCGGGACGCTGTACCTCTGGGGTGGCAACGGCACCGCTGACCAGGGCGGACGCTTCGACTGCTCCGGGCTGACGAAGGCGGCGTACGAGAGTGTGGGGATCACGCTGCCGCGGGTCGCCAACGACCAGTACAACGCCGGGCCGCATCCGTCGCGGGACGAGTTGCTGCCGGGGGATCTGGTGTTCTTCTCCGACGATCTCACCAACTCCCGGGCCATTCGGCACGTCGGGATCTATGTGGGAGGCGGATACATGATCAACGCACCGCGGCCGGGGGCCGTCATCCGGTTCGACCCGATTGACACCCCCGACTACTTCGGCGCCACCCGGGTCACCGAAGATGGCGCGAAAGCGTTGCCCACGACGGTCTGAGCGGGCCGTAATGCTCTGTGAACCACTGCCCTGAGCTGCGGAGACGTGTCTCTCTTCGATAACGTCTGGGTGATCATTCAGTGGAGGGTGGAACGCATGGAAGAGGAGTGTGCGTTCCTTGGGTGACGTAGCGCGTCGACGCCTACGGACAACCACGGGGGTGGCAAAGCGCGGCGCACGTACCGGTGCGGTCGCGAGAACGATGACGAAAGGGCCGCAGCACGATGGCTGGACTCGCCGCGCATGCCGCACTTGCCGCTGAATCCGGATCCAACCCCGACGTCGAGCTGCTGTACGACATCAACGGCCTCGCCAGGGACGCGCCGACCTGGCTCGACCGGATCATGGAGTTCGTCGGCGAGTACGGACTCCTCTTCGCCATGGTGCTGCTGATCCTGTGGTGCTGGTGGGGCGTGCGGAAGCGGGGCGGGGAGGACGCCGCCTCGTCCGTGGCCGCGCTGGCGTGGGCGCCGCTGGCCGCCGGCATCGCCGTGCTGGTCAATGTGCCGATACGCGGGTTCGTCGAGCGGCCCCGGCCCTTCAACGACCACGAGGGGCTGGAGGTGCTCGTCTCCGGCAAGACCGACTACTCCTTCGTGAGCGATCACGCGACGCTGATCATGGCGATGGCGGTCGGACTGTTCGTCGCCAACCGGAAGTTCGGGCTCGTCGGACTCGTCATCGGGCTGCTCGGAGGCTTCATCCGGGTCTACATGGGGGTGCACTACCCCACCGACGTCATCGGCGGGTTCGCGCTCGGGACGGCTGTCGTGCTGCTGCTCTCGCCGCTCGCCATGTCGCTTCTCACGCCGCTGACGAAGGCGATCGAGCGGTCGCCGCGGGTCGGATGGCTGGTCCGGGCGCGTGACGGGCGGAGTGCGCTGGTTCCGGGGGCGCGGGTGGAGACGGCTTCGGCGGAGGAGCGGGATCTGGCGGCCTGACGGCCCGCCCGGGAGTGCGCTCCCGCGGCCCCTGCCTGTGCCAAGACGCTGTCGGTTGATTCGGGGCCGAGTAAGCCGCCCCCGAATCAACCGACAGCGTCGTCCCGTCACCGGGGGCACTGTCCTTCGACCCCGGGCCGATCCTGGGAGCTGCCGCCCCCTTCCCCGCCGGGGACGACGGGTACCCGGGGTCAGCGGGAGCATTCAAGTGCGTCGTGGCTCGTCGCGTCCACGCGGCGGAGCCGCCTGGACGCCCACGAGGCGGAGCCGCATGGAGAAACAGCCCCGCGCGGCCCTTCCAGGGGTCGGCATCGCGATACTCGCGTGTTCTCTCCGTGAGCGTTTCGTGACCTCACCGCACTTTCGGCAGGGGTTCACCCGCCGTTCACTTCGGCCCATTGGCGGCTTCACCTGATCTGCCTAATTTCGGCCTTACCCGGTGCGGGGTGCGGGCCGAAATGCGGCCGCGCGGCCCGTGACGACAGCAGTCTGAGGGACCAGAGGCATCAGCTGGACGGGTCCGAAGGCTGATACGACGACTTCGCACGCCGCCATGTGGACGGCGGCTCCTGGAAGGAACTCCCGAAAGTGAAGCTTCAGCGCAAGAACCGGCTGCGCGCCCTGTCGCTCGGTGCTGTCGCCGTCACCGGCGCCCTGACCCTCAGTGCGTGCGGGTCCGACGCCGCCGGCACGGGCAGCACCGGCGACAGCACCGCGTCCGCGAACAGCAACATCGACTGCGGCGACGCCAAGGGGCAGCTGCTGGCCGACGGCTCCTCCGCGCAGAAGAACGCGATCGACGCGTGGGTGAAGCAGTACCAGAGCGCCTGCAGGGACGTCGTGATCAACTACAAGGGTGGTGGTTCGGGCGCCGGCATCACGGCGTTCACCCAGGGCCAGGTCGCCTTCGCGGGCTCCGACTCGGCGCTCAAGCCCGAAGAGATCGAGGCCTCCAAGAAGATCTGCTCCGGCGGGCAGGGCATCGACCTGCCGATGGTCGCCGGCCCGATCGCGGTCGGTTTCAACGTCCCGGGTGTCGACGACCTGGCCCTGGACGCCAAGACCCTCGCCCTGATCTTCGACAGCAAGATCACCAACTGGAACGACAAGGCCATCGCGGAGCTGAACCCCGACGCGAAGCTGCCCGACCTCAGGATCCAGGCCTTCCACCGCTCGGACGAGTCCGGCACCACGGACAACTTCACCAAGTACCTGAGCGCCGCCGCCCCCGACCAGTGGAAGTACGAAGGCGGCAAGGCCTGGCAGGCCAAGGGCGGCCAGTCCGCGCAGGGCTCTTCCGGTCTCGCCCAGGGCGTGAAGTCGACCGAGGGCGCGATCGCCTACTTCGAGCTCTCGTACGCCAAGGACGGCATGAACACGGTCGACATCAAGACCGGTGCCGCCGACCCGGTCGAGGCGACCGTCGAGAACGCCACCAAGGCCATCTCCGAGGCCAAGGTCGTCGGCACCGGCAAGGACCTCGCGCTGGAGCTGAACTACACGCCGCAGGCCGAGGGCGCCTACCCGATCACCCTGGTCACCTACGAGATCGTCTGTGACAAGGGCAACAAGGCGGAGACCCTCCCCGCCACCAAGTCCTTCCTCGCCTACATCGCCTCCGAGGACGGCCAGGCGCTGCTCTCCGAGGCCGGGTACGCCCCGATGCCCGAGGAGATCCTCACCAAGGTCCGCAAGACCGTCTCGGAACTGAGCTGACCCGAGTGCGGCCCGGTCCCACCGGGACCGGGCCGCACCGTCCGGTGCACCGCCGCCAGGAGTTCGCCCGCCACCGCGGGAGGCTCCGCCCCGAGCCGCCGCCCGCACGACGACGGCTCCGCAGACCGGAGAACCTGATGGACATATCCACGACCAAAGACACTCCAGCTCCGCCCACACCACCGACTCCCGTCGCCGCCGGGCCGAAGGGCGCCGCGCGGGGTGCCACCCGCCCCGGCGACCGGATCTTCCTCGGCCTCTCGCGCGGATCCGGCATCTTCCTGCTGGCGCTCATGGCTGCCATCGCCGTGTTCCTCAGCTACCGGGCCGCGCTCGCGATCAGCAAGGACGAGGGCAACTTCTTCACCACCTTCGAGTGGAACCCCACCGGGAACCCGCCTGTCTTCGGTATCGCGGTCCTGGCCTTCGGCACCATCGTCTCGTCGGTCATCGCGATGGCCGTCGCGGTCCCGGTCGCGGTCGGTATCGCCCTGTTCATCACGCACTACGCCCCGCGCAGGATGGGCGGCCCGATCGCCTACGTGATCGACCTGCTCGCCGCCGTGCCGTCCATCGTCTACGGCCTCTGGGGCGCCCTCGTCCTCGTACCGCAGCTCGACGGGCTCTTCGGCTGGCTGAACGACTACCTCGGCTGGACCGGCATCTTCGAGTGGCAGGGCGGTGCCCCCCGGTCGATGCTCACCGTCGGTATCCTGCTCGCGATCATGATCCTGCCGATCATCACCAACGTGAGCCGCGAGGTCTTCCGTCAGGTCCCGCGGATGCACGAGGAGGCCGCGCTGGCCCTCGGCGCCACCCGGTGGGAAGTCATCCGCATGGCGGTGCTCCCCTTCGGGCGCTCCGGTGTCATCTCCGCCTCGATGCTGGGCCTCGGCCGCGCGCTCGGCGAGACCATGGCCGTGGCGATGGTCCTGTCGTCCAGCTTCGAGATCAACGTCAGCCTGCTCGACCCGGGCGGCGGCACCTTCGCCCAGAACATCGCCAGCAAGTTCAGCGAGGCCACCGAGATGGGCCGGGACGCACTCATCGCCTCCGGCCTGGTCCTGTTCGTCATCACCCTGCTGGTCAACGGCGCGGCCCGGCTGATCATCGCCCGCCGCAAGGATTTCTCGGGGGCCAACGCATGAGCAACGCAAGCCTCACCGACAAGCCCGCCAAGAGCCCCAGCACACTGCGCGCCGCGTCGCTGCCCAAGTGGTTCCCGTGGGCGGTCGCCGCCGGCTCGGTCGCCCTGGGCCTCGGCATCAGCGCCGTGACGGGCCTGGAGAGCTCCATCCAGTGGGCCCTGATCGCGGGCGTCCTCTTCGTCCTCGGCTCGTACGCCGTCGCCGCGCGCGTCGAGGGCAAGCGGCAGGCCAGGGACCGGGTGGCGACCAGCCTCGTCTGGGTCGCGTTCCTCCTCGCCGTCCTCCCGCTGGCCTCCCTCGTCTGGGAGACCGTCAGCCGCGGTGTGAAGGTCCTCGACGGCTACTTCCTCACCCACTCGATGGGCGTGGTCTCCGACACCGAGCCCGGCGGCGGCATCTACCACGCCATCCTCGGCACCCTGGAACAGGTCGGTCTCGCCACCGCGATCTCCGTGCCGATCGGCGTGCTGACCGCGATCTACCTGGTCGAGTACGGCCGCGGCAACCTCGCCAGGGCCGTCACCTTCTTCGTCGACGTCATGACGGGCATCCCGTCGATCGTCGCGGGCCTGTTCATCCTCAGTACCTGGATACTGCTCCTGGAGATGGGCCCCTCCGGCTTCGCCGGCGCGATGGCGCTGACCATCCTGATGCTGCCGGTCGTCGTCCGCTCCACCGAGGAGATGCTCAAGCTCGTCCCGAACGAGCTGCGCGAGGCCTCGCTGGCCCTCGGCGTACCGAAGTGGCGCACCATCCTGAAGGTCGTACTGCCGACCGCCGTCGGCGGTATCACCACCGGTGTGATGCTGGCGGTCGCCCGTATCGCCGGTGAGACCGCCCCCGTCCTGCTGCTGGTGTGGGGTTCGAACTTCATCAACGCGAACCCCTTCTCCGACCCGCAGGCGTCGCTGCCGATGTACATCTACCTGCAGTACGCCAACAGCGGCGGCTCCGGCGCGGCCTACGACCGTGCCTGGGCGGCGGCCCTGACACTCATCGCCTTCATCATGATCCTGAACCTGGCGGCCCGCGGCATCGCCCGCTGGAAGGCCCCGCGCTGACCATGTGCGGCTCCGCCGCGCGGCCGGCCGTCGACGCGGCCATACAGCGACCAGATCCCCGCGAACCGCGAAAGAAGCAGTGATTCCCATGGCCAAGCGAATCGACGTCAGCGGCCTCAACGCCTACTACGGCTCGTTCCGGGCCATCGAGGACATCTCGATGACCGTCGAGCCCCGCACCGTGACGGCCTTCATCGGCCCCTCCGGCTGCGGCAAGTCCACGTTCCTGCGCACCCTGAACCGGATGCACGAGGTCACCCCGGGCGGCCGTGTCGAGGGCAAGGTCATGCTCGACGACGAGGACCTGTACGGCGCCGGGGTCGACCCGGTGTCCGTGCGGCGTGAGGTCGGCATGGTCTTCCAGCGCCCGAACCCGTTCCCCACGATGTCGATCTACGACAACGTGGCGGCGGGCCTGAAGCTGGTCGGCACCAAGAAGAAGTCCGAACTGGACGACATCGTCGAGAAGTCCCTCAAGGGCGCGAACCTCTGGAAGGAGGTCAAGGACCGCCTCGGCAAGCCGGGCTCCGGGCTCTCCGGCGGCCAGCAGCAGCGGCTGTGCATCGCCCGCGCGATCGCGGTCGAGCCGAAGGTGCTGCTGATGGACGAGCCGTGCTCCGCGCTCGACCCGATCTCGACGCTCGCCATCGAGGACCTCATCAGTGAGCTGAAGGAGCGCTTCACGATCGTCATCGTGACGCACAACATGCAGCAGGCGGCGCGGGTCTCCGACCGTACGGCGTTCTTCAACCTCGCCGCCGTCGGGCAGCCCGGCAAGCTCATCGAGATCGACGACACGGAGCGGATCTTCTCCAACCCGTCCGTCCAGGCCACGGAGGACTACATCTCCGGCCGCTTCGGCTAGGCCCTCCCCTCAAGTCCCCTCACGGTGCTGCATGGCGGTGCCACCGCGAGGTGGGTAAGGGCCCGCCCCCGGCTTCCGGGGGCGGGCCCTTACGTCGATTCGCCGGGCGCTCCCGGGGCCTACAGGAACGCCAGGTTCACGATCCAGAAGCTCGTCGCGGCGACCAGGGCGGCGGCCGGCATGGTGATGAACCAGCCGAGGACGATGTTCTTGGCCACGCCCCAGCGGACGGCGTTGACGCGCTTGGTGGCGCCCACGCCCATGATCGCCGAGGTGATGATGTGGGTCGTGGAGATGGGGGCCTTGAAGATGAAGGCCGTGATGAACATGATCGACGCGCCGGTGGTCTCGGCGGCGAAGCCCTGCGGCGGGTCGAGTTCGATGATCTTCCGGCCCAGGGTGCGCATGATGCGCCAGCCGCCCGCGTAGGTGCCGAGGGACAGCATGACCGCGCAGGCGATCTTCACCCACATAGGGATGGGGTCGCCGTAGTCCTCGACGTCCGCGATGACCAGGGCCATCACGACGATGCCCATCGTCTTCTGGGCGTCCTGGAGACCGTGCCCGAGGGCCATGCCCGCCGCCGACACGGTCTGCGCTATGCGGAAACCGCGCTTGGCCTTGTGCGGGTTGGCGCGGCGGAAGATCCACATGATCCCCGCCATCACCAGATAGCCGACGACCAGGCCGACCACCGGTGACACGAACATCGGGATGACGACCTTTTCGAGGACGCCGGACCAGTAGACCGTCGTACCGCCCGCGAGTGCCGCGCCGACCATGCCGCCGAACAGCGCGTGCGAGGAGGAGGACGGCAGGCCGAAGTACCAGGTGATGAGGTTCCAGGTGATCGCGCCTATCAGTGCCGCGAAGAGGATGCCCATCCCCTTCGAGCCCTCGGGCGTGGAGATCAGGCCCTCGCTGACCGTCTTGGCGACCCCGCTGCCGAGGAAGGCGCCGACGAGGTTCATCACCGCGGCCATCGCCAGCGCGGCGCGGGGTGTCAGCGCGCGCGTCGACACCGACGTCGCGATCGCGTTCGCCGAGTCGTGGAAGCCGTTGGTGTACGTGAAGAAGAGCGCGACCCCGATGGTCACGACCAGAGCGAACGTCTCCATGAAGGGGTCAGGACTCCTTGACGGCGATGGTCTCCACCGTGTTCGCCACGTGCTCGAAGGCGTCTGCCGCCTCCTCCAGCACATCCACGATCTGCTTGAGCTTGAGAACCTCGATGGCGTCGTACTTGCCGTTGAAGAGGTGGGCCAGGAGCCTGCGGTGGATCTGGTCCGCCTGGTTCTCCAGCCGGTTCACCTCGATCCAGTACTCCGTGAGGTTGTCCATGGTGCGAAGGTGGGGCATCGCCTCGGCCGTCAGTTCGGCGGCCCGTGCGAGCACCTCGATCTGCTGCTCGACGCCCTTGGGCAGCTCCTCGACGTTGTAGAGGACGACCAGGTCGACGGCCTCCTCCATGAAGTCCATGATGTCGTCGAGGGAGGACGCGAGCTTGTAGATGTCCTCGCGGTCGAAGGGCGTGATGAACGAGGAGTTCAGCTGGTGGAAGATCGCGTGCGTGGCGTCGTCACCGGCGTGTTCCGCTGCCCGCATGCGCTCCGCGATCTCGGCCCGGCCGGAGGCGTCCGCCCCGAGCAGTTCCATCAGGAGCTTCGAGCCCGTGACGATGTTGTCCGCGGAAGCGGCGAACATGTCGTAGAAGCTCGTCTCCCTGGGGGTCAGACGAAAGCGCACGTGGGGTCCTCGGTATGCATTGGTTTCGGTCAGGCTGATGCTAGGCGCATCATCCGGCCACGCCTATGGGGCCGTCCCCCAGTGTCGCCCATCGGGCAGACCGGCCGGCACGGGGGCCGTTTCGCAGGCCGTGTACCCGCAAAGTTCGTTACGATATACCCTGTAGGGGTATATGTCTGGAGGACGCGATGACGACCACAGGGGCCGGCGCGGAAGCGCCCTCCGCCGCAGACGGAGTGGAGCCGGGGGTCGTGACCGACCACGACCGTGGGGTCCACGGCTACCACCAGCAGAAAGACGAACACGTCAAGCGCCTGCGGCGCATCGAGGGCCAGATCCGCGGGCTCCAGCGGATGGTCGACGAGGACGTCTACTGCATCGACATACTCACCCAGGTCTCCGCCTCCACCAAGGCGTTGCAGTCCTTCGCGCTGCAACTCCTGGAGGAGCACCTGCGGCACTGCGTCGCCGACGCGGCCCTCAAGGGCGGTGCCGAGATCGATGCCAAGGTGGAGGAGGCCACCAAGGCGATCGGGCGGTTGCTGCGGACCTGAGGGGCGGGGTCGCCGGGCCGCGCTGCCGCCCGGGTCGCTTTTCGGCCACCGGCTACGGCGTCCTGGGCGGCCGGCCCTGCCGACGCGGCCGTCCGTCTACCGGGGCGGTTCGTCGTCCTGGGCGCGTTCTTCCCAGACGCGCAGGACCTCGTCGATGCGGTCGGGGCTGAGGCGGTCGCCGTCGGTGGCCGAGGCGGCGATGATGAGCTCGCCGCAGAGCTCGATCTCGGCGAGGGCCACGTGGTCCTGAACCGCCGTACCGCCTGCCGGAGCCACGTGCATCACCTCTTCTCAGCCGTCACCGGCTCCTAGGGTAGGCAGCGGCCCGCAGCCGGCGCATGGCACCAACGGACCATTTCCGACCCGGCACTTCCGCCGCTCCCACCGCGCTACTCCTCGGCGACCTTCCCGGCGTAGATGTCCTCGGGCCTCGGCAGGCGTACGGCGACGGGGACGCCGAAGTCGAACAGCAGGGTCGTGGAGGCGACGGCGACGGTGCCCGGCCGGCTGCCGTTGACGAAGCTGAAGCGGTGGCGGACCTTGCGGATGCGGCCCTCGTCGTCGAGGTAGGCGTCGAAGGGGACGCGGGCGGTGGCGAAGCCCTCGGCCGCGGCGCGGAGGGGGCCCCTGTTGCCTTCGGAGGCGGCACGGGAGGCCGCCGTGAGGTCGGCGGTGCCGCGGTAGTGCCTGACGCGGGTGCCCTCGACCTCGGTCTCCCCGACGAGCGTCGCCGTACGGGTCCCGCGCAGCACCTCGGCGGCGGCGAACGGGTCGGTGGCGCCGCCGGTGACGAGATTGCCGTCGGAGAGTGTGCCGGTGTCGACGCGGACCCACTTGTCGGCGGGCACGCCCGCGCCTCGGTTCTTCATGAACAGGGCGCCGGGGGCGAGGAGTTCGGTGATCGGGTGGTGCTCACTGCGGCCGGCGGGGTCGTGCGGCAGCAGCACCTTGAGCCGGCCGCGCTGTCTGCCGTAGTCGTAGACGCCCTCGCCGTGGATGGTCACGCGGGTGCCGCCGGTCGCCATCTCCATCTCCGTACGGGCCTTGGAGCTGCCCGCGCGGACGAGGGTGGAGGCGGCGCGGCGCAGCAGGTCGACCGGGTCGGAGGGGAGGGAGTCGGCGTCGGCGCCGCCGCCCGAGCAGCCGGTGACGCCGACCATCATTCCCGCCGCGACGAGCACCGCGCCCGTCCTGCCCTGCCGCCGCGTCACCATCGCCTGCCAACCCCCTGGCCGGTCCGTACCGGATCCTCCTGCTCGTCCGGATAACGACGGTCGGGGGACGTCGTCACGCGGGGCCGTTCCGGGGTGGGTGAGGGGGGTGGGGTTGTTCGCCTTGGGTAGCGTCGTGGGTGTGGCGCAGTACGAAGATCCGGCACTTTCGCGGCAGCACCGCACGACCACCGTCGAACAGGGCCGTTTCTGCGTGGCCCGGTGCAGCTGCGGCTGGCGCGGGCCGGCCCGGCGGGCCCGGAGCCTGGCCCGCTCGGACGCGCAAGGGCATACGGCGGCCGTGGGGTGAGGGTGTGCGCGTCTGTCGCGTGGCAGTCGGCCGAACGCCCGCTCGGACGCGATGAGTTGAAGGACCCGCCGCCACCGACGGGAGGCGTCCTACCGGTCCGTCCCGGTCTTGTGCAGGGCGTCGAGGAGTGCGGAGACCAGTGCCCGGTCCCTCTCGTACGTGAGGCGCTGGGCCGCGGCCTCGGGGGGCAGCCAGAGGAGGCGGGACACCTCGCGGTTGGGAGTGAAGGTGCCGCCGGTCGCTTCGGCCGCCCAGTAGCGCACCTGCTTGGGGCGGTGCTGGGCGTCGGTGTAGTGGACGCCGGGCAGTTCCGGGCCGAGCGCGCATTCCATGCCGGTTTCCTCAAGGACCTCGCGGAGGGCTGCGTCACGGGCCTCTTCGCCGCGCTTGAGCTTGCCTTTCGGCAGCGACCAGTCCGACCACTTCGGCCGGTGGACCACGGCCAGCTCGACGCCCCCGCCGGAGACGGCCCGCCGCCACAGGGCGCAGCCCGCGGCGCGTACCGAAGCCGCGTTTTCCGTCGTCGGCTCACTCGTGTGGGGTGCCGGCCCGTGCTGCTCGGTCATCGTGTGCTCACCGCCCCCTTCTGCCAGGACTGCTGGAACGCGAAGCGGGAGGCCTCCACCTCGTGGCGCTGGTCGGCGTGCAGGATGCCGAGGGCGTAGGCCGTGGCCGGGGCGATGCGGGGGGTGCGGGCGGCGGAGGCGGCGGCGGAGGCCGCCTCGGAGGCGTCGCGGTGGCGGTTGAGGGACTCGCCGGCCGCGAGGAGGGAGACGTCCACGGGGACGGCCTCGGGGTGGAGGACCTCCAGGGCGTAGCGGTGGAGGCGGAGGAGGAGCCGTACCTGGTGCCAGGGGGCGTCCTGGGGGTGGGGCGCGGTGTCGGGGGAGAGGCCGTGGATGAGGGCCTCGGCGTTGTAGGGGTGGCCGGCGGTGTGGAGGGGGAGGCCGGTGACCGCGTCGCGCAGGCGGTCGTGGGCGGCGGCGGCGAGGGGGCGGAGGTCCGTGGTGGCGGCGGTGGGGCTGAGGGGGACCTCGCTGGCCAGTAAGGCGACGTTGTCCGCGACCGCGTGGAAGCGGGACGAGCCGAGGGCCTGGAGGGCCGCGGAGTGGGCCCGGGTGCGGGCGAGGGTGAGCCGGCGGTCCAGGAGGGCGCCCGCCTTCGCCGCGCCGACGGTGAGGCTGCCGCGGTCGGGTGTGGCCGCGGGGCCGGCATCCGGGCCGGCGGTGCCAAGATCCTCCCCCGGTGCCTTGAAGGCCTGGGGGGTGCCCCCACCGCTCGCCCTTTCCGCCCCGGCGGGACGACTGCCCACAGTGGAGGCGGCGGTGGCGGTGGAGCGGGCGGGCAGCGCCGCCTGGGTGGGGAACCCGGCGGCTCCCGACAGGCGGTTCAACGCCGTCACCAGGCGGTCCAGACGGGCCGCGTACGCGTGTTCGCGGCCCAACGTGCCCGACAGCCAGGCAAGTTCGGGGCGGAGGGAATCCGACCAGTCGGCGTCGAGCAGGGGGCGGAAGGTGTGCAGCGTGCCGCTGATGCGGCGGGCCGAGCGGCGCAGGGCGAGGGCCGCGTCGGTGGACTCCTCGGCTCCGGCGTCCCCCGCTCCCGACTGCGCTCGAAGGGGGGCGCTCCCACCGGCCCCACCGGTCTCGCGGTGGGTGCGCAGCGCGCGGAGGAACTCCGTGGCCTGAGCCCGCAGATAGCCGGCGAGGGCGTCGGCGGGTACGGCCGTGGGGTCCGTGGGGTCATGGTGTCGCTGTGCCACGCCGGCGCCTCCGGGCGTCAATGAGCATCTCCTGGACGTTGCGCAGGGGCTGGCCGTCCGCGTCGGTCGAGTGCCGGGTCCACTCGCCGTCGGGGCCGAGGTGCCAGGAGGAGATCGTGTCGGACATGCCGGTCTCCAGCAGGCGGTTGAGGGCCGCCCGGTGGGCCGGGTCGGTGACCCGGACCAGGGCCTCGATCCGGCGGTCGAGGTTGCGGTGCATCATGTCGGCGCTGCCGAACCACACCTCGGGCTCGCCGCCGTTACCGAAGCCGAAGATCCGGGAGTGCTCCAGGAAACGGCCGAGGACGGAACGGACCCGGACGTTCTCCGAGAGGCCGGGGACGCCCGGTCGTACCGCGCAGATGCCGCGCACCCAGATGTCGACGGGCACACCGGCCTGCGAGGCCCGGTAGCAGGCGTCGATCAGGGCCTCGTCCACCATGGAGTTGACCTTGATGCGGACGTACGCGGGACGTCCGGCACGGTGGTGCTGGACCTCCTTGTTGATCCGGGCGATCAGGCCGTCGCGCAGGGACTTGGGGGCGACGAGGAGACGGCGGTACGTCTCGCGGCGCGAGTAGCCCGAGAGACGGTTGAACAGGTCGGAGAGGTCGGCTCCCACCTGCGGGTCCGCCGTCAGCAGGCCCAGGTCCTCGTACAGGCGGGCCGTCTTCGGGTGGTAGTTGCCCGTGCCCACGTGGCAGTAGCGGCGCAGGGTCTCGCCCTCCTGGCGGACCACCAGCGACAGCTTGCAGTGGGTCTTCAGGCCGACCAGGCCGTAGACGACGTGGCAGCCCGACTCCTCCAGCTTGCGGGCCCACTTGATGTTGGCCTGCTCGTCGAAGCGGGCCTTGATCTCGACCAGGACGAGGACCTGCTTGCCGGACTCGGCGGCGTCGATGAGCGCGTCCACGATGGGGGAGTCGCCCGAGGTCCGGTACAGGGTCTGCTTGATGGCGAGGACGTCCGGGTCGGCCGCGGCCTGCTCCAGGAACGCCTGCACGGAGGTGGAGAAGGAGTCGTACGGGTGGTGGAGGAGGACGTCGCGCTCGCGCAGGGCGGCGAAGATGTCGGGCGGCGACGCCGACTCGACCTCCGCCAGGTCGCGGTGGGTGCCGGCGATGAACTTCGGGTACTTCAGCTCGGGCCGGTCCAGGGCGCCGATGCCGAAGAGACCGGTGAGGTCCAGGGGGCCCGGCAGCGGGTACACCTCGGCCTCGGAGATCTTCAGTTCCCGTACCAGCAGGTCCAGGACGTACCGGTCGATGGACTCCTCGACCTCCAGGCGCACCGGCGGCCCGAAGCGGCGCCGCATGAGCTCCTTCTCCAGGGCCTGGAGAAGGTTCTCGGCGTCGTCCTCCTCGACCTCCAGGTCCTCGTTGCGGGTGAGGCGGAAGGCGTGGTGCTCCAACACCTCCATGCCCGGGAACAGCTCCTCCAGGTGCGCCGCGATCACGTCCTCGATCGGGACGTACCGGTTCGGGGAGGCCTCCAGGAAGCGGGAGAGCAGCGGCGGGACCTTGACACGGGCGAAGTGCCGGTGGCCCGAGACCGGGTTGCGCACGACCACGGCCAGGTTCAGCGACAGGCCCGAGATGTAGGGGAAGGGGTGGGCCGGGTCGACGGCCAGCGGGGTGAGGACCGGGAAGATCTGGTGCCGGAAGAGCGTGAAGAGGCGGGCCTGCTCCTTCTCCGTCAGCTCGCTCCAGCGGACGACGTGGATGCCCTCCTCGGCCAGCGCGGGAGCGATGTCCTCGTGGAAGCAGGCGGCGTGCCGGGCCATCAGCTCGCGGGAGCGGGCCCAGATCATCTCCAGCACCTCGCGGGGCTGGAGCCCTGAGGCGGACTTCGTGGCGACGCCGGTGGCGATACGGCGCTTCAGACCTGCCACCCGGACCATGAAGAACTCGTCCAGGTTGCTGGCGAAGATCGCCAGGAACTTCGCCCGCTCGAGGAGGGGCGTGTTCGGGTCCTCGGCGAGTTCCAGGACGCGCTCGTTGAACGCGAGCCAGCTGCGCTCCCGGTCGAGGAAACGGCCCTGCGGCAGCTGCGCGCCGTCGTAGGGAGCCTCCTCGTAGGCGTCGAGGTCGGCGTCGATGTCGGGTTCCAGGTCGGAGACCGCGGCCGCCACCGTGTGCGGGCGGTGGGCGGCTATGGAGCCGACGGACGGCTGCGCGTGCTGGACCTTGGCTGCTGCCTGGGCGTTGGACTGGCTCATGGCACCATTCTTCCGCGTCGCGAGCAGCACAGGCGCGTCGGAGAGGACCGGCGGGAGCGCGGAGACGGGCGAGGTGGTGTGCGCGGGCACGTGCGAGGTGGTGTTCGCGGGGCCGCGTGGGGTGGTGTTCTCGGCGATGTCCGCGTCGATCCGCGCGACGACGTCCGTGGGCGCATGGGGGCCGCTCCCCGCGTTCTTCCCGTTGCTTGGGCCGTTGCGTGGGGGAGGCGAGGGCTCGGGCACGACGGGGTTCATTGCGGAAGCTTCGCAAGACTGTCTGAATCGCCGGTTACGGAGACCTTACGTGCGGGATATCGGGGGGAGGACCGCCGGTTTCGTACGGGCGGGCCCCGGCCCGGAGGCACGCCGTCGGCCTGGGGGTACGCCGGCCCGCCTCCGGGGTGCGGCGTCGGCCCCGGGGTGCGGCGTCGGCACGCCCCTCCCCCCGTAGGAGGGGCGTGCCCGCTCGGTGGGCCGTCAGCGGGTGCGGCGGCGCAGCAGCCAGAAGGCGGCGGCGGTGGCCAGCACGGTGACGGCGAGGACGATGCCGGTCTCGACGAGGTGGAGGGGCCAGAAGTGGGAGGAGGGGTGGTAGTCCCGGTAGTAGCCGGCCAGATCGGGGACGCCCGTGCAGCCCGCGTCGGTCAGACAGGGGTCCGGGATACGGGTGCCGGTGGAGGTGAGGCCGCCCTGGTCGATGGTCATCCCGCTGTGGCCGGGGTGGCCCTGCTCCACCGTCGTCGTCGAGGTGGTGGCCGGCCAGAGAGACGGGCGCAGCAGTTCGAGCGCGTAGAGCACACCGCCCATGGCGAGGACCCCGTAGCCCATCGAGGGCAGGGAGCGGCGGGTGAGCAGACCGGCCAGGACGCCGACGGCGAGGCCGAGGAGGACGCGGCCGGCGGCGAGGGGACCGTTGGCCGCGAAGATCTGGCTGTCGTACCACTGCCAGACGCGCCACGACTCCCACTGCCCGATGTGCGACGACCACATGAGCCGGTGCAGCAGGACGAGGAGGAGGGTGCCGGTGGTGAGCAGGGCGGCGGGCACGGCGAGCTTGGCGGCCAGCCAGCGGGCCGGGGTGACGGACTGGGTCCAGGCCAGCCGGGCCGTGCCGTTCTCCAGTTCGCGGCCGATCAGCGCGGCCCCGGCCCAGCCGGCGACGACCAGGGGCGAGAGGCTGATGAGCGAGGAGCCGAGGCCGACGGCCGTGTCGTACCGGTCGAGGGCCGTGTAGTCGCAGCCGGCGTTCATCTGCTCTTCCCGGCAGGCCTCCGTGTGGTACGTGACCCAGGCGGCGTCCCCGCCCGGCCCCGCCGCCCACAGCAGCATCCCGGCGGCCACGAGGACCAGCAGCGCCCAGAGCACCGCCGCCCAGGTGTGCAGACGGAACATGGCCCAGGTCAGGCCGCGCGGGCGGAGGCCGCGTCGGGAGACGGGAGCGGTGGCGGTGGTGGTCATACGGCACCTCCCGTACGGCGGCGCAGCAGGCGGAAGGCCGCGAGGACTAGCAGGGCGGTGAGGGCGAGGGTGATGCCGGTCTCGACGAGCTGGAGGGGCCAGAAGTGGGAGGAGGGGTGGTAGACGGCGTAGTACCCGACGACGTCGGTTCCGTCGCAGGCGGGGCCCTCGCACCCCACGTACGAGACGTGCTCGCCCGAGGCGGTGACGGCGCCTTGGTCGACCAGCGGTGCCGTCCACTCCGGGTCCGTCCACTCCGTGTTCGTGGACTTGGAGACGAGGGTCTCCGCGGGCCACAGCAGATGACGGTTCACCCGGAGCGTTCCCTCGATGACGGCCGTGCCCAGGAAACCGACGGCCAGCGCGGGCAGGGAACGGCGGATCAGCAGCCCCGCGAGGGCACCGACGGCCAGAGCGAGCAGGGCCCAAGCCGTGGCGACGGGGCCGCCGGCCGCGAACGTCTCCCAGGTGAACGACTCCTTCCCCAGCGCCCGCAGCAACTCCTCGTCCGACCACCACAGCAGGCGGTGCAGCAGGGTCAGCAGGACCGTCCCCGAGGCGATCAGGACGGCCGGGACGGCGAGCTTGGCGGCCAGCCAGCGGGCCGGGGTGACGGACTGGGTCCAGGCCAGCCGGGCGGTGCCGTTCTCCAGTTCGCGGGCGATCAGGGCGCCGCCGGCCCAGGCGCCGATCAGGACCGGGGCGATGGTGAGGACGACAGTGCCGACGGTGACGGCCGAGTCGAACAGGTAGGACGCGCAGTACTCGCCCTCCGCGCAGTCGCCGGCCCGGTACTCCGCCCAGGCCGCGTCCGCCCCCGGCCCGGCGGCCCACAGCAGCCCGCCGACGGCCGGCAGCACCAGCAGCCCCCAGAACCACAGGGCCGACTGGTGCAGACGGAGCACCGCGCGGACCAGGCCCCGGGTCGGGGCCGGTTTCCCGGCCCCGGACCGGGAGGCCGGGGTCTCGGAGGTCTCGGAAGGCCCGGCGGTCGTGGTGTTCATACGGACGCCCCTCGTGCCTCGGCACCGTTGGTCTCGCCGGTGTCGTTCCCGTCGCTCCCGTCGTTCCCGTCGGTCGTGTCGCCCTCGTCGTCGAGGATGAGGGCCGGGGCCCGCGGTGCCCTCAGGTGGGCGAGGACCAGTTCCTCCAGGGTCGGTTCGGCGGTCTGCCAGCCGGGGCCGACCGGGCCCCGCGGGCGGACGAGCGCGGTGAGCTGACGTCCCGTCGTGCGGGATTCGACCACCGTGTGCGGGGCGAGGTCGCCGGCCGGGCCGGTGACCAGGGTGTGCGCGGCGAGGATCCCGTCCAGCGGGCCCGCCAGCCGGACGCGCCCGGCACCCAGCAGGAACAGGTGGTCGCAGGAACCCTCCAGCTCGGCCACCACGTGCGAGGACATGACGACCGTGGTGCCGTGCTCGGCGGAGTCCGCGAGCAGGGTGCCCATCAGCTGGTGGCGGGCGAGCGGGTCGAGGTCGGCCATCGGCTCGTCCAGGAGCAGCAGTTCGGGGCGCTTGCCGAGGGCGAGGGCGAGAGCGACCCGGGTGCGCTGGCCGCCGGAGAGGGAGCGGATCTTGGCGCCCCGGTCCAGACCGCCCTCGTCCACGACCCGGCGGGCGACGGCCGCGTCCCAGCGCCGGGGGTTGAGTTCCCGGCCCAGGCTCAGCGTCTCGGCGATGGTCAGCTGCGGGTACAGGGGCTTGTCCTGGGCGACGTACGCGATGCGCTCACGGGCCGCCGCCGGGGTGGTGCCCAGCACGGTGATGCCGCCCTCGGTGGGGGCGAGCAGCCCGGCCGCGTGGGCCAGGAGCGTCGACTTGCCCGCGCCGTTCGGTCCGACGAGCGCGCACACGCGCCCGGTCGGCAGCCGCAGCGTGCACGCGCGCAGCGCCCAGTTCTCCTTGCGCCACCCGAACTTCCTGCCGAGCGCGTCCGCTTCCATCGTGGTCCCGGTCATGCCTCGTCCCCCTGATCTGCCGTGAAGTGCTCATCCAGTACGGAAGTGAAAAGCGCCTCTACGTCGTCCCGTTCGAGCCCGGTCCTGCGGGCCCGGACGGCCCATGCGTCCAGCTCGGTCCGCAGTGGGGAGTCGACGGGCGCGGTGCCCAGTGACTTCCGTACGAACGTGCCGAGGCCGCGGCGGGCCTCGACCAGGCCCTCGCGCTCCAGCTCGCGGTAGGCCTTCAGCACCGTGTTCGGGTTGATCGCGGTGGCTTCCACCACCTCGCGGGCCGTGGGGAGCTTGTCGCCGGGCTCCAACAGGCCGAGCCGCAGGGCCTGTTTGGTCTGCTGGACGATCTGCACGTAGGTGGCGACACCGCTGCGCCGGTCGATGCGGTACTCGACCACTCGACAACCACCCTTTCACTAATTGAGTAGTGAAAGGGTGGTGCAGAGAGGGGGCGGTGTCAACGACACCGCCCCCTGCCCTGTGGACAACTCCGGTTATGGGCGCCTTGGCCGTGCCCGGTGCGTCAGGTTTCGCTGCGGTACATCAGGTCCGTCTCGTACGTCACGAATCCGAGGCGTTCGTACACGGTCACCGCCGCCTTGTTGTCCGCGTCGACGTAGAGCATCGCGGTGGGCAGACCCTGGGCGGCCAGGTGGCGCAGGCCGATCGTGGTGAGGGCCTTGCCGAGGCCGCCGCCCTGGGCGCCGGGGCGGACGCCGACGACGTAGACCTCGCCGAGCCGCTCGCCGGCGTGCACCTTCGTCCAGTGGAATCCGAGCAGTTCGGCGCCCCCGGTTCCGTTCCCGCCCTCGCCGCCGCGCCGTTCGGCCAGGAAGAAGCCGGCCGGGTCGAACCAGGGCTCGGCCTTGCGGTCGTCGAGGTCGCGCTGGGTGAGGGAGCCCTGTTCGGGGTGGTGGGCGAAGGCTTCGGCGTTCGCGGCGAGCCAGGCCGCGTCGTCCTCGCCGGGCACGAAGGCGCGGACGGTGACGCCCTCGGGGAGCACTGGCTCCGGGGGGTCGAAATCGGCCAGGGAGCGGCGCATCTGGCGCAGTTCGCGGAAGAGGGTGAGGCCGAGGACCTGGGCGAGGTGCCGGGCGGCGGAGTGGCCGCCGTGCGCCCAGACGCGCAGACGCTTGCCGGACTCGGCGAGCAGGGCGGAGCCGAGGGCCCGGCCGTGGCCGTGGCCCCGGTGGGAGGGGTGGACGACCAGCTCGGCGGCGGGCGCCTCCACGGGGTCGGTGTCCTCCAGTTGGGCGTAACCCAGCAGGTCGTCTCCGACGGTGAGGAGCAGGTGGCGTACGCCTTCGCGAGCCGCTCCCCGGAGGTGGAGCCGGCCCTGCTCGGACACCGCCTGCTGGCCGTCGATCCGGGCGGCCTCGTCCAGCAGGGTGAGTACGGCCTCTTCCTGGTCCGGGGTGAGTTCCGGGCGGGTTTCGATACTGCGGGCGGCTGGGCTGGGCCGGGCGGTGTCGTCGCTGGTCATGGGTTCGAGGTTAACCGTGAGGGTGGGCGGGGGAGCGTCGCGGAGCTCGGTCGATTCCGTGGTCTGACGGGTGCGGCCTGAATGTGGCTGGTCGTGCCCCGCGGCGGAGGCGCGGATGTCGCAGCCCCGCGCGCCATCGGGGCGCGCCGAATGTGTCGTTTCCTCACCAGTCCTCCTCGATGGCAACCAGGTCGTAACCATGAACCCTCTCCCGCGCTACGCGCGTTGACCCTAGGCTTCGGCCCGACGGGGCCTGTTCTCACGTTTCTCTCACTTCTCACGAATCCAGGGGGGCACATGTCAGCCACACCCCAAGCGCGCACCCGCAGAAGCCGCCGCAACCGGGTCCTCGCCGTCGCGGTCGGCCTCGCGACCGTCGGCGCGCTGGCCGCGGCGATCCCGGCGAGCGCCGGTGAGGCGAAGTCGTACAAGCCCGGCAAGCACAAGCCGAGCCGCTACCAGGACGTGCAACTGCTGTCGTTCAACGACCTGCACGGCAACCTGGAGCCGCCGGCCGGTTCGTCGGGCCGGGTCACGCACGTCCACGAGGACGGCCACACCGAGACGATCGACGCCGGTGGTGTCGAGTACCTCGCCACACATCTGCGCACCGCCCGCGTGGAGAACAAGTACTCGATCACGGCCGCGGCCGGTGACATGGTCGGCGCCTCCCCGCTGATCTCGGGTCTGTTCCACGACGAGCCCACCATCGAGGCGCTGAACAAGCTCGACCTCGATGTGACGAGCGTCGGCAACCACGAGTTCGACGAGGGAGCCAAGGAACTGGCCCGCCTGCAGAAGGGCGGCTGCCACCCGACCGATGGCTGCTACGTCGAGGGTGAGAAGTTCGCGGGCGCCGACTTCCCCTACCTCGCGGCGAACGTCATCGAGGAGAAGACCCGCAAGCCCCTCCTGAAGCCCTACTGGGTGTGGAAGAAGAACGGCGTCAAGATCGGCTTCATCGGTGTGACGCTGGAGAACACCCCGGGCATCGTCTCCGCCGAGGGCGTCAAGGGCCTCAAGTTCAAGGACGAGGTCGAGACGATCAACAAGTACGCCAAGGTGCTGGAGCGCAAGGGCGTCAGGTCGGTCGTCGCGCTGATCCACGAGGGTGGTGCCCCCGCCTCCACGGCGTACAACTACGACTGCGACTCGCCCGGCGCCGGTGACGGCATCTCCGGTCCGATCGTCGACATCGCCAAGAACATCACGCCGAAGGTCGACGCCCTCGTCACCGGTCACACGCACGCCGCGTACGCCTGCACGATCAACGACCCGGCGGGCAAGCCGCGCACGGTCACCTCGGCCGCGTCCTTCGGCCGCCTCTACACCGACACGACGCTGACGTACGACCGCCGGACCGGCGACATCGCCCGTACGGCCGTGAAGTCCGCGAACCACGTGGTCACCCGCGACGTCGCGAAGGCCGCCGACATGACGGCCCTCATCAGCAAGTGGAACACCCTCGCCGCCCCCATCGGCAACCGCGCCATCGGCCACATCTCCGCCGACGTGCCCAACGTCGGCACAGAGTCCCCGCTGGGCGACCTCATCGCCGACGCGCAGTACTGGTACGGCAAGGCCCTGGACCCCGAGGTCGACCTCGCGCTGATGAACCCCGGCGGCGTCCGGGCGCCCCTGACCTACGCGGCCAAGGGCACCGAGGGCGACGGCGTGGTGACCTACGCCGAGGGCTTCACCGTCCAGCCGTTCTCCAACACGGTCAACCTGCAGGACTTCACCGGCGCCCAGCTCATCTCGATCCTCCAGGAGCAGGTCAGCGGCTCCAACGCCGCCTCGCCAAAGATTCTGCTGCCGTCCACCGGCCTCACCTACACCCTCGACCTGACGAAGTCCGGCGCCGACCGCATCGTCGTCGACTCCATCAAGCTCAACGGTGCCGCCATCGACACCACGGCCACGTACCGTGTCGCGACGAACAGCTTCCTCGCGGGCGGCGGCGACGGCATCACCACGCTGGGCCAGGGCACGAACGACCTGGTCGGCGGGGACGACCTCGCTGCGCTTGAGCAGTACCTGCTGGCCAACTCGTCGGCCGCGAACCCGATCGCGCCGCCGGCGGCGAACCGGATCACGATCATCAACTGACCGTCGCCGGCCGTCCGTTCAGCGCGGGCGGTTCCCGGCTGGTCGCGCGGTGCCCCGCGTCCCTGAGCAACCAGGGGCGCGGGGCACCGTCTTCTCGGCCTCGGGTGCCCCCGGCGCGACGCCCCCGCCCGCGCGCCTCCGACGAGCGCCGTGCCAAGACCCTGAGATCGTCGTAGAAGAGCTCTTCCGGCTGGGAGGCGACCTGCCTACACCGCCTCCGGCGGCGGAGTAGCCGCCCCCGGCAGTCGTACGGTCGCCAGTGTCCCGCCGCCCTCGGCCCGCGACAGGGTCACCTCGCCGCCCGCCTGCTGCACCGTGCGGGCCACGATGGACAGGCCGAGGCCGGAGCCAGGGAGGGACCTCGCGCTGGGGGAGCGCCAGAAGCGGTCGAAGACGTGGGGGAGTTCGGCGGTGGGGATGCCGGGGCCGTGGTCGCGGACGGTGAGGACGCCGGCGTTCAGGGCCACCTCGATCGTGCCCGCCTCGGGGCTGAACTTCACCGCGTTGTCCAGGATGTTGACGATCGCGCGCTCCAGGGCGGACGGCTCGGAGCGGACGTACCAGGGCTGGAGGTCCGCCGTGATCGTCAGCTCGG
Organism: Streptomyces sp. TG1A-60; assembly: GCF_037201975.1. Taxonomy (NCBI): domain Bacteria; kingdom Bacillati; phylum Actinomycetota; class Actinomycetes; order Kitasatosporales; family Streptomycetaceae; genus Streptomyces; species Streptomyces sp. TG1A-60. The sequence goes on from NZ_CP147520.1 coordinate 4,442,341, forward strand.
GGCCGCGCAGCCGGGCCCGGCGCAGGGCGGCCTCCACCGTCTCCTGGAAGTCGACCACCTGGAGCAGCCGGCCGCTCTGCTGACCGGCGTCCGAGCGGGACAGCTCCTGCAGGTCGCCGATGAGTGAGGCCAGTTCGGTCATCTGGGCCGTCACCGAGGCGAGCAGGGCCTTGCGGTCCTCCGCCGGAATCGGGCGGCCCGTCTCCTCGCTGCGGGTGAGGAGTTCGATGTTCGTGCGCAGGGACGTGAGGGGTGTACGGAGTTCGTGGCCCGCGTCGGCGATCAACTGCTGTTGCAGCTCTCGGGAGTTGGCCAGCGCGCTCGTCATCGAGTTGAAGGAACGGGACAGGCGGGCCACCTCGTCCTCGCTCTCCTCCTCCACCGGGATGCGGATGCCCAGGTCCTCCGTGCGCGCCACGTGCTCGACCGCCTCGGTGAGCTTGTCGACGGGCCGGAGCCCGGCCCGTGCCACGGCCAGACCGGCCGCTCCGGCGCCGACGACACCGATGCCGGAGACGAGGAGGAGGATCAGGGCGAGGTCGTTGAGCGTGGACTGGGTGCCCCTGAGGGGGACGGCGGCGAGCAGCGCCACAGGGGACTGCTCCCCCGTGGTCGGGTCCGTGTAGATCGTCGGCACGATCTTGACTCGTACGTCGTCCCCGTCCGAGTCGAGGCTGTTGTGGTAGACGGCCTCCGTGCGGCCCGTGGCCGCGACGACGTCCTTGTCGGTCCGGGTGACCTTGACCATGCCGGCGGAGAAATCCATGACGCAGGACGATCCGTCCTCCATGACCACCTGGTAATAGGTGTTCCGGCCGAAGGGGTTGTTCTCCCGCGGGATCTGCGTGCAGTTCTCGATCGCGTACGCGGCGTGCTCTTCGAACGACGGCATCTTCATCGATTTGTCGAGGTCGTCGTTCAGCTGCTCGTACAGCTTCCCCTGCACGATGAACCAGCACGTCACCGACACCGCCGCCACCGCGAACGCCACCGCCGCGGCGACCAGCATCGACAGCCGGGCCCGGATCGGCAGGGACCGGTACCGGCTCACCAGCCTCTTCACTCCGCGCCGCCCTGTCGCAGGACGTACCCCACGCCCCGCACCGTGTGCACGAGCCGGGGCTCGCCGCCCGCTTCCGTCTTGCGCCGCAGGTACATGACGTACACGTCCAGGGAATTGGAGCTGGGCTCGAAGTCGAAGCCCCAGACGGCCTTCAGTATCTGCTCGCGGGTGAGCACCTGACGCGGGTGGGCCATGAACATCTCCAGCAGCGTGAACTCCGTGCGCGTCAGCTCCACCTGCCGCTCGCCCCGCGTCACCTCCCGCGTCGCCAGGTCCATCCGCAGGTCCGCGAAGGTGAGAGCGTCGTCCGCATCGGCCGTGGCCGCCGCGTACGAGCTGCGGCGCAGCAGGGCGCGGACGCGGGCGAAGAGTTCGTCCAGCTCGAACGGCTTGACCAGGTAGTCGTCCGCGCCGGCGTCGAGACCGGTGACACGGTCGCCGACCGTGTCACGGGCCGTCAGCATCAGGATGGGGGTCGTCTCGCCCGCGCCGCGGAACCGGCGGGCGGCGGTCAGACCGTCCATGCGTGGCATCTGGATGTCGAGGATCACCAGGTCCGGCTTGTACGCGGTCGCCTTCTCCAGCGCGTCCGCGCCGTCGACGGCGACCTCGGTGCCGTAGCCCTCGAAGGCGAGACTGCGCTTGAGCGCGTCACGCACGGCCGGCTCGTCGTCGACGATGAGGATGCGCTGGGGTTCGGGGGCGCCTTCGGCGGGGCTCATGGTGGTTTCGTTCCTCGGGGGCGGTCGTTTACGGGCCGGGGGCGTCGCGGGGCTCGTGTGTGTCGTCCGGTGCGGGTGCGGGTGGCTGGTCGCGCGTTCCCCGCGTCCCTGGAGGGGCGCGCAGTACCGCATAGCCTCGCACGTTCCCCCGCTGCGCAGTAGCCGTCAGGATCAGCCGCGAACCGTGCGGCGGTGCGGGCGCGCCGCCGTGTTCCGGCGGGCCGGGGCGCGGACGACGGACGCCACCTCGGCGGCCCGTGTCACCGGTGTGTGCAGCTTGGCGGCCACCACGAGGGCGAGGCCCAGCCCGGCCGGGTCGCCGGCGGTCTCGACGTCGTGCGAAATCTGTGCGATCTGCCTGGTCATGCCGGACTCCTTGGGCTCAGCGAAACGGGACGGGAGGCGAGAAGGGAGCGAGACGGGAGGCGAGGGAAGCGGTGGTGGACCTCAGTCCGAGCCGCCCGCCCGCAGCGTGCTCAGGTCGGCCTTGACGGTGTTCACCGGGATCGCGAAGCCGAGGCCGGCGCTGCCGGAGTCGCCCGAGGTGGAGGCGGAGTACATCGCCGAGTTGATGCCGATGATGTTGCCGTTCATGTTGATGAGGGCGCCGCCGGAGTTGCCGGGGTTGAGGGAGGCGTCGGTCTGGATCGCCTTGTACGTGGTCGTGGAGGAACCGGTGTCGCCGTTGAACTCCTGGCCGCCGAACTCGAACGGCCACTGGCCGCCGCCCTGCTGTTGCCGCTGGTTCTGGCTCTCCTCCGTGGAGACGGTGACATCACGGGCGAGCGCGGAGACGATGCCGCTGGTGACCGTGCCGGTCAGGCCCTCGGGGGAGCCGATCGCCACGACCTCGTCGCCGACCTTGACGCCGTCGGAGTCGCCGAGGGTGGCGGCCTTCAGCCCGGAGGCGTCCCGCAGCTTGATGAGGGCGAGGTCCTTCTTGCTGTCGGTGCCGACGACCTCGGCCGCGTAGGACTTGCCGTCGCTCGTCGTGACCTTGATCTCGGAGGCGCCGGAGACCACGTGGTTGTTGGTGATGATCTCGCCGTCGCTGGTGATGATCACGCCGGAACCGGTGGCCTCGCCCGCGTTGGAACTGGCGCTGATCTCCACGATGCTCGGACTGACCGCCGTGGCGACCCCGGCCACCGTGCCCTTTCCGCTGGTCGGCACCACGCTCGTGCTGGTGGAGCTGGAGGCCACCGTGTCCGCTCCGGCCAGCTCCTGGATGCCGTACGCCGTACCGCCGCCGATCGCCGCCGCGACGAAGGCCACGGCCGCCAGCAGCGCTATCGGACCACGGGCGCGCTTCTTCGGCGCGGAGGAGAGCGGCTCGGTGTGGAGCGCGGCGGGAGCGGGAGGAGCCGCCGAGTCCGCCGCGGTGGGCTGCTCGTACGAGGGGTACGAGGGGTACGAGGCGTACGAAGCGTCGGAGGCGTTCGTGGCGTGCTCGGTGGCAGGGGCTGCCGGGGCCGCCGCCGGGTCGTGTGCCGGCGGGGGCGGCCACTCCGGGTTCACCGGGGCGGAGGCGTGCTGCTGGTCACCCTGGTAGGGGTTCTCGTGTTCGCCGCTGCGGCGGAAGCTCTCGGTCATGACTCAGAGCCTGCCGCCCGACCATGAGACCTTCCTGAGTGCTCCCTGAGAAGCCCACCAGAAGCTCGTTCGCCCGATACAAAGACGCGCACGGCGCTATGAGGACGCACGGCGCTATGAGGAACGCGCTACGGCGCTACGCGCACCCGCACGATCTCCGTGCGACGAGCTTCGACGGGAACAGCTTCACCCGCTCACGCCGCGCCCCGGCGACCCGGAGACCGTCATCGAGGACCAGGTCGACCGCGGCCCGTGCCATCGCCGTACGGTCCGTCGCGATCGTCGTCAGCGGCGGATCGGTGAGCGCCGCCTCCTTGACGTCGTCGAAGCCGGCGACGGCCAGCTCCGTGGGCACCTCGATGCGCAGCTCGCGCGCGGCCCGCAGCACGCCGATGGCCTGGTCGTCGGTGGAGCAGAAGATGGCCGGCGGGCGATGTGGCCCGGAGAGCAGCTCCAGGGCCACCTGGTAGGCGTCGTACCGGTTGTAGAGCGCGTGGAAGAGGCGGCCCTCGGTGGGGATCTTGGCCCCGGCCATCGCGCGGCGCCAGCCCTCGACGTGGTCGGAGACGGGGTCGCCGACGAGCGGGGTCTCGGCGATGCCGCCCATACAGGCCACGTACGCGTAGCCGTGCGAGAGGAGATGCTCCACGGCGAGGCGGGCACCGCCGACGTCGTCGGTCACCACGGCCACGTCGTCGATCGCCTCGGGCCGCTCGTGCAGCAGTACGACGCGCGCGTCCCACGCCTCGATCTCGGCGGCGGCGTTGTCGTTGAGGGCGTGGCTGACGAGGATCAGCCCGGAGACGCGCATGCCGAGGAACGCCCGCAGATAGTGGACCTCGCGCTCGGCCACGTAGTCGGTGTTGCCGACGAGCACCATCTTTCCGCGCTCGGCGGCGGCCTGTTCGACCGCGTGGGTCATCTCGCCGAAGAAGGGCTGGCGCGCGTCCGGGACGATCATTCCTATGAGGTCGGTGCGCCGCGACGCCATGGCCTGGGCGACCCGGTCGGGCCGGTACCCCAGCTCCTTGATGGCGGCGAGGACACGCTCGCGCGTGGCCGGGGCGACCGGCCGGGGTCCGTTGTTGATGACGTAACTCACGACGGCGGTGGATGTACCCGCCACTCTTGCCACGTCATCCCGAGTCACCTTGGCCACGCGCGGAGTCTACGCGGATGGACCGCCGCTGGGCAGGGCGTACGGCAGCCCGTCTGCGTGAGACCCGTGCGTACGCCGTGCGGCGCGGGACCGGCGGGCTCCGCGCACTACGCCTCGGCCGCGATGTCGGCGGTGTCCAGGGCCGCCGCCGTCCCGCCCGCGTCCTCCGGCTTCGGCTGCCCGGCCTTGGCCTTCGCCTCGTCGGCCGTACGCTCGCCCTTCTCGGGCGTGACGAACCGATAACCGACGTTCCGGACGGTCCCGATCAGCGACTCGTGCTCGGGGCCGAGCTTGGCGCGCAGCCGTCGTACGTGGACGTCGACCGTCCGCGTACCGCCGAAGTAGTCGTAGCCCCAGACCTCCTGCAGCAGCTGGGCGCGGGTGAAGACGCGGCCCGGGTGCTGGGCCAGGTACTTGAGGAGTTCGAACTCCTTGAAGGTGAGGTCGAGGACGCGCCCCTTGAGCTTGGCGCTGTACGTGGCCTCGTCGACGGAGAGGTCGCCGTTGCGGATCTCCATGGGGGAGTCGTCGTTGACGATCTGCTGCCTGCCCATGGCCAGCCGCAGCCGCGCCTCGACCTCGGCGGGACCGGCGGTGTCGAGGAGCACGTCGTCGATGCCCCAGTCCGCGGTGACGGCGGCGAGACCGCCCTCGGTCACGACGAGGATGAGGGGGCAGCCGGGGCCGGTGGAGCGGAGCAGCTGGCACAGGCTGCGGACCTGCGGGAGGTCACGGCGTCCGTCGATCAGGATGACGTCGGCGCCGGGGGTGTCGACGAGCGCGGGGCCTTCCGCCGGGGCCACCCGCACGTTGTGCAGCAGCAGGCCGAGGGCCGGAAGCACCTCCGTCGACGGCTGGAGGGCATTGGTCAGGAGCAGCAGAGAACTCATACGTCTGGTTCCTCCTCGGTCCCTGCGAGGACGTTTGCGGCACTGCGGCACTGCGACTGCACTGCGGAGCTGCACAGCGTTCTGCTCTGCGATCCCGGGGCCCGTACACCTGCGGTCACGTGGTGTTTCCCGCTCGTATACAGCGCTTGCCGAAAGCACAAAAGGACCCGGGGGCGACATTGCCCGAGTCCTCTGTCCAGCAGAATAGCCCACATGAGTGCTGGTCGGGCAGGTGATGTGACGCGATCTTCCGCCGTCCCGAACTCTGAGACGGCCGATCGAACCCCGTCCGGGCCGCCCAAGACTCCTTTGCGCGTGTTTCTCCGCACTGACGACGGGGTGAACATCGAGGCCGTATACAACCCGAGGTCCGTCGTATACAACGCCACCGAAGACACCGGAACTCCACCCGCCGGCCACCTGGCCGTCGTCGTCGCCCATGGCTTCACGGGCGATGTGGACCGTCCCCACGTTCGAAGGGTGGCGGAGGTGCTCGCCCGGTACGGCTCCGTCGTCACCTTCTCCTTCCGTGGCCACGGAACGGAAGATCCGGCGGCCACTCCACGGTCGGCGACCGCGAGGTGCTCGATCTCGCGGCGGCGGTCCGCTGGGCCCGTGAACTCGGGCTGTGCAGCCGGGCCCGCGGTTTCCCCACGACGCCGACTCCCCCGTAGCCTGATTCCCGTCACGACTAACACAGAGGAACGCAGATGCCAAAGGGCACCGTCCGCTACTGGGCCGCAGCCAAGGCCGCCGCCGGCGTCGCCGAGGAGCCCTACGACGCGGTCACCCTCGCGGACGCCCTGAACGCGGCCCGCGAGCGACACCCCGGCGAACTCGCGCGCGTACTGCTGCGATGCTCGTTCCTCGTCGACGGTGACCCGGTGGGCACCCGTGAACATGAGACGGTACGTCTGGCCGAGGGCGGCACGGTCGAGGTGCTCCCGCCGTTCGCAGGAGGGTGACCCCCACATCATGAGCAACCAGCCGTACGGTTACGACGGCCACCACGGGCACCAGGAACACCAGGGTTACGACGGGTACCAGCCGCAGCCGCAGCAACAGGCGGACTGGCAGGGGTACGACGAGAGCCAGGCCGCCTACGCCCAGCAGTACACCCAGCAGTGGGAGGGCCAGACCTGGGAGACCCGGCTCCAGCCCCAGACACCGGCCGTGGCCAACCTGGCGGAGACGGCGTACCTGCCGCCGCAGACGGGCGGGCAGCACGCCCCGTACGGACAGGACAGCCAGTACGGACAGAGCGGCCAGTACGGGCAGGGCAGTCAGAGCTCCCCGTACGGGGAGCCCGCCCAGTACGGGCAGGGCAGTCAGAGTGGCCCGTACGGGGAGCCCGCCCAGTACGGGCGGTACCCGGCCCAGCAGCCGCACCAGCCCATGCCACCGCAGGGCCGGGCCCAGGCCCAGGCCGACCCCGTCGTCCAGCCCGAGCCCGGTTACGGCCCGCCGACCGTCACCGGGAACATGCGGGTCACCGACGCGCAGCGGGCGCGGGCGGAGGGGCGTTCGCCGATCATCGAGCCCGGGATGCAGCCGGCGCTGATCACGGCCGTACTGGGCCTGCTGCTGGCAGGCGCCGCGGCGGTCGGGGAGTACGCGCTCGCCGTGCCCCTGGTGGTCCTGCAGGCGGTGACCGCGGCGGGCTGGTTCCGGCTGAACGGCATGTGGCCGGCCCGGCAGGGCATCGTGCTGGCCTTCGCGGGGGCGCTCGCGGCGGACGTGGCGTTGTTCGCGGCCGGCCGGGAGCACGCGCCCGTCGCGATCCTCGGGACGCTCGGTGTGTGGGTGCTGCTCGGGATCGTGCTCGGGCTGCGCAGCCACGCGGATCCGGACGAGCGGATGTACGGGCTGATGGCGACGATCGCCTCGGCGGCGCTGTCGATCATCGCGACCGGATACCTGGCGGCGGTGGCGGACGCGGTGACGGTGGGCGGGATCGCGGTGGCGGTGGCCGTCCTGGCCCGCGCCCTGCCGCTGCCCACACCGGCCTCGGTGGTCGTGTCCCTGCTGGCGGCGACCGGCGCGGGCGTTGCCGTCGGCGGCGCGACCGACCTCGGCACGTCCGGCGCCCTCCTCGGCGCCGCGGCGGCCCTCTGCGCCCTCATCGGCCACCGCGTCGCCAGCTACGACTACCCCTCCCGCTTCGTCCACTTCACCGCGGGCGTCGCCCTGCCGTTGACGGCGGCGGCCCCGGCGGTCTACCTCCTGGGCCGCGCCCTGGGCTGACCGGGCCTGTTTCCTGGGGGGCGCGGGGCTGCGGGCCTGTCTCCTGGGGGCGCGGGGACTCCCGGACTGTTCTGTGGGGGGCGCGCGGAACTGCGCGAACGGTGCCCGGGGCGGACCCCCGAGTCTTCGGCGGGCCGCGGGGGCAGCCGCCCTCGCGGATGGGGCAGGTAGCGGCTGCGGGGGCGAAGAACCGGCAGGCGCGCCCACCCGCCCTGTCACAGGTGATCAACAAGCCGCAGGAACCCGCCCCGCCTCCACCCCGCCACGATTACCCTCGCGTGGGACGGCCACTCAGGTCGTCGGAGACCGACCGGCCCGCCGAGTGGACTACGTGGGGAACACCGAGACATGCGCGCACTGCGAATACTTGTCATCGTCGCCGTGATCCTGGGCGGCCTCTTCGTGGTCGCCGACCGCTTGGCCGTCGGCTTCGCCGAGGACGAGGTGGCGCAGCGGCTGAAGACCAGCGAGGGCCTGACCAGCACCCCCGACGTGTCCATCAAGGGCTTCCCGTTCCTCACCCAGGTCGCGGGCGGCGAACTGGACGACGTCGAGGTCGGCATCGACGACTACGAGGCGAGCACCGGCCAAGCGGGTGAGAGCATCCGCATCGCCGACCTGAGGGCGAGCATGCGCGGCGTCGCCTTCTCCGGCGACTACAGCTCCGCCACGGCCACCAGCGCCACCGGCACCGCCACCATCGGGTACGACGAACTCCTGAAGGCCGCCAAGTCGGAGACGACCGATGTCGGCCTCGGCTTCACCGCCCGTGTCGTCGGCCTCTCCGACGGCGGTAACGGCAAGATCAAGGTCGCCGTCGAGATCGACCCCCCGGCCCTCAGCCCCCAGACCGTCTCCGTCCTCAGCACGGTCAGCGTGAAGGGCGACACGGTGGAGGTGGAGGCCGACTCCCTGCCCCCCCTGGGCGGCGCCGACGTCGCCGAGAACGTCGTCCGCTCGATCACCGACTTCCAGCAGGCCATCGACGACCTTCCCGGCGGCATCAAGCTCGACAAGGTCGAGGCGGCGCCGGACGGTGTGGAGATCACGGTGAAGGGTTCGAACGTCAAGCTGGCCGGGTAGGACGAGGGGCGGCGCCGAACGGACCGGTGGTGTCCGTTGTCGTCCGCCAGGCGAGACGCCGCCGTCCGTAGAGTAGATGTGACGGCGACCGCATGGCCGCCGAGGCCTGTCACCGCACCCCTGACTCTCTTCGTATCCCACATAGTGGACGATCGCGTCTCAGAATGCGACATGCCGGTGACACGCCCGCCTCTCCGTCCCTACGATCGACCCTCATGAAGCGACAGGCGGATCTCACGAAGCGGCGGGCAGTGGACCTGTGCCGCGTCGCCGCCATGCTCTGTCGCCCCTTCTGAGCCGAAGCGCGGGCCGTACGCCCGCGGACTTACGGCGCCCCCACCGCCCTTGCCCAGGGCATCCGTGCGCCACGCCCACCGGCCGCGCACCTCCCACTCGCACGCCCCGCCGCAACTGCCCCGGAGGAGAAAGAGCATGAGCCGCAGCGACGTCCTTGTCGACGCCGACTGGGTCGAGGCCAACCTCGACGACCCGAACATCGCCATCGTCGAGGTCGACGAGGACACGACCGCGTACGAGAAGAACCACATCAAGAACGCCATCCGGATCGACTGGACGAAGGACCTCCAGGACCCGGTACGCCGTGACTTCGTCGACCAGGCCGGCTTCGAGAAGCTCCTGTCGGAGAAGGGCATCGCCAACGACACCCTCGTGGTGCTCTACGGCGGCAACAACAACTGGTTCGCCTCGTACGCCTACTGGTACTTCAAGCTGTACGGCCACGAGAACGTCAAGCTTCTCGACGGCGGCCGGAAGAAGTGGGAGCTGGACGCCCGCGAGCTGGTCGACGAGGTGCCGGTGCGCCCGGCGACCGAGTACAAGGCCAAGCCGCAGAACACCGCGATCCGTGCCTTCCGCGACGACGTGGTCGCCGCGATCGGCTCGCAGAACCTGGTCGACGTGCGCTCGCCCGACGAGTTCTCCGGCAAGCTGCTCGCCCCGGCCCACCTGCCGCAGGAGCAGTCGCAGCGTCCGGGGCACGTCCCGTCCGCCCGCAACATCCCGTGGTCGAAGAACGCCAACGACGACGGCACCTTCAAGTCGGACGACGAGCTCAAGGAGCTCTACGCCGAGGAGCGGGTGGACCTGGCCAAGGACACCATCGCCTACTGCCGCATCGGTGAGCGCTCCGCGCTGACCTGGTTCGTGCTGCACGAGCTGCTCGGTGTGGAGAACGTCAAGAACTACGACGGCTCCTGGACCGAGTACGGCTCCCTGGTCGGCGTCCCGATCGAGCTCGGCGCCAACAAGTAAGAACCAGTGGTCAGCGAAGACCCCGTACACCCCGACCGGCCTTCCCTCCGGTCAGACCCTCTCTGGAGAAAGACATGTGTGGAGCGAAGGCCGGCGGCCCGGACGCCTCGACGATCAAGCCCGGTGAGACCACGATCCAGGGTCAGGTGACCCGTGACGGCGAGCCGGTGACGGGCTACGTGCGTCTGCTGGACTCGACCGGCGAGTTCACGGCGGAGGTCCCGACCTCCGCGACGGGCCAGTTCCGCTTCTACGCGGCCGAGGGCACCTGGACCGTACGCGCTCTCGTCCCCGGCGGCACCGCCGACCGTACCGTCGTCGCCGAGAAGGGCGGCCTCGCGGAGGTCGCGATCGCCGTCTGAGGCGGCTGCTCGCACGGCTGAGGGCCGCACCCCGGGTTGGACACCCGGGGTGCGGCCCTCAGCCGTGCGGCGGGCCTACGCTGGAGGTATGTACGCCCGCCGGCGCCACGTCTACTTCGCCATGATGGGCACGTGCCTCACGCTGTTCGTCCTGGCCTGGGCCGTCGTACGCCTCTGGTCGGTCCCGGTCGCGGTCGGCATGTGCGTGATCGCCATGCTCATCCCGCCCTTCGCCGCCGTCGTCGCCAACCGCCGGGGACCCGACGACCGCTGGTGGGACGACCCGTCCGGCGACCCCCAGTCCGACGAGTGGTGGGACGAACTGGACGGCAAGAAGCGGCCGAGGCCCCGGTAGCCGCCGCCACTCCCCGTATCAGCACACGAGTCAGTACACGAGTGCCCGGGTGTCGTCCGCCATCGCCTCCTGCACGAACACCTGCGCCCCCGCGATGCGGACGCCCTCGATGACGTCCTTCTCCGTGATGTCCCGGCGGGCGGCGCACTGGGTGCACAGGGTGAGGCGGCCCGCGGCCAGGACCGAGTCGAGCAGGTCGGGGAGGGGGGCGGCGTGGGGCAGTTCGAACTCGGCGGCGCGGCCCGGTAGGGCGAACCAGGCGGACTCACCGGTCAGCCACAGGGACACCTCCACCCCGCTGGCCACGGCCACCGCCGCCACGGTGAAGGCCTGGGAGCAGCGTTCGGGGGCGTCCGCCCCGGCCGTCACCTTGATCACGAGCTTCTTCGCCATGGCTGGATCGTAGTCCGGTCCGGTGAGGCGGCACCCCGGCCCGTCAGGAAGGACCCCCTTGCTTACGCCGTATGACACGGGCGGGCTCCAGCGCGGCCGGGAGCCAACCCGGCACCGGTTCCCGTAGCTCCAGGGGCTCCAGCGGCTCCAGGACCGCGTAGTGCGTGTGCCGGGTCGCAGCTACAGCAACTCGGAACGCGGCGCCTGTGTCGAAGTCTCCGACGACCTTCTCTCCACCGCCGCCTGGCGCAAGAGCAGCCACGGCGACACCTGCCACGCCGCCTGCGTCGAGGTCGCCCACAACCTCACCCCTGTCGTCCCCGTCCGTGACAGCAAGGCCCCCTCTCGCGGGGCCCCCGTCTTCGAGGCGGCCGTCTGGTCCCGCTTCGTGGACGGAGTCAGGCGCGGCGGACTGCGGGGCCGACCCCGTGCGGCGCACCTCGTACCGAGGACCGGATCCGGGCCGCGTAAGCTGGGGCCCGGCCCTGTGTGCGTACCGCACGTGTCCCGCTCAATCGAGGAGCACCCCGTGATCATCTTCTTCGAAGCACTGCTCGTCCTGGTCTGCGTCGGCGTTCTCGCCTTCACCGGCCTGGCCGTGAAGAAGCTGTACCAGGGCCAGCGCTGACCGACCACGTCCAGGAACCGCCACTCATGATCGAGATCCCGTCCGACCTGCACAAGGACCTTGTGCCCCTCGCCTTCCTGCTCGGCAGCTGGGCCGGCGCGGGCGTCCACGACTTCCCCGGTGCCGAGAAGTGCAACTTCGGCCAGGAGGTCACCTTCACCCACGACGGCCGGGACTTCCTGGAGTACCACTCCCGCACCTGGGTGCTCGACCAGGACGGCAACAAGGTCCGCCCGCTGGAGACCGAGTCCGGTTTCTGGCGCGTGGACGCCGGCCGCAAGGTCGAGGTCGTCATGACCCGCGACGACGGCGTCGTCGAGGTCTGGTACGGCGAGCTGGCCAAGCAGAAGCCGCAGATCGACCTGGTCACGGACGCGGTCGCGCGGACGGCGGCCTCCGGTCCCTACACCGGCGGCAAGCGGCTGTACGGCTATGTGAACAGCGACCTGATGTGGGTCGGCGAGAAGGCCACCCCCGAGGTCGAACTGCGCCCCTACATGTCCGCGCACCTGAAGAAGGTCGTCACCCCCGAGGACGTCGAGCGCTGGGCCAAGGCCCTCCCGGACGACATGCCGGACGACGGTATCGCCTTCTTCAAGTAGGCCCACGCCGAGTAGGTCTCGCCGGAGTGGTTCTAGACTCGTGGTGTGGTGAGCACCGACTGGAAGAGCGACCTCAGGCAGCGCGGCTACCGGCTGACGCCGCAGCGGCAACTCGTGCTCGAAGCCGTGGACGCCCTGGAGCACGCGACCCCCGACGACATCCTCGCGGAAGTGCGGAAGACGGCGTCGGGGGTCAACATTTCCACGGTCTACCGGACCCTGGAACTCCTGGAGGAGCTGGGGCTGGTCAGCCATGCCCATCTGGGGCACGGGGCACCGACGTACCACCTGGCCGACCGGCACCATCACATGCATCTTGTCTGCCGGGACTGCACGAACGTCATCGAGGCGGACGTGTCGGTGGCGGCGGAGTTCACGGCCAAGCTGCGCGAGACGTTCGGCTTCGACACCGACATGAAGCACTTCGCGATCTTCGGCCGCTGCGAGGACTGCTCCCTCAAGAGTTCAACCACCGAGTCGTAGGCTTATACGTATGAAGAGTCCTCTGCTGTCCCTGCCCGGCGCCGTTCCCGCCGAGGGCGTGGACGAAGGTGTCGCCGCCCACTACGGCGACCTGTTCCGCGAACAGCGCGCCCTCGCCGACGGCACCGGATTCGTCGACCTCTCCCACCGGGGCGTCGTCACCGTCTCCGGCCAGGACCGGCTCAGCTGGCTGCACCTGCTGCTCACCCAGCACGTCAGCGAACTCCCCACCGGCCAGGCCACCGAGGCGCTGATCCTCTCCGCCAACGGTCACATCGAGCACGCGCTGTACCTGGTCGACGACGGCACGACGGTCTGGGCCCACGTCGAGCCCGGCACCCAGGAGGCGCTGCTCGCGTACCTGGAGTCGATGAAGTTCTTCTACCGCGTCGACGTGGCCGACAGCACGGGCGACTTCGCGGTCGTCCACCTGCCCGCCGGTTCGATCGCCGAGGTCCCTCAGGGCGCGGTCGTCCGCGAGACGGCGTACGGCCGTGATCTGTTCCTCCCGCGCGCGGACCTGGAGTCGTACGCCGAGAAGGCGGGACCCGCGGCCGGCCTCCTCGCCTACGAGGCGCTGCGCGTCGAGCACCACCGCCCCCGCCTCGGCTTCGAGAGCGATCACCGCACCATCCCGCACGAGCTGGGCTGGATCGGTTCGGCCGTGCATCTGCAGAAGGGCTGCTACCGGGGCCAGGAGACCGTCGCCCGCGTCCAGAACCTCGGCAAGCCCCCGCGCCGCCTCGTCTTCCTCCACCTCGACGGCAGTGAGGTCCACCTCCCGCCGCGCGGCGCGGAGATCCGCTTGGCGGAGGACGGCCCCGACGGCCGCAAGATCGGCTTCATCACGACCTCGGTACGCCACCACGAACTGGGCCCGGTGGCCCTGGCCCTGGTCAAGCGGAACGTGCCGGTGGACGCGAGGCTGCTCGCCGACACGACGGCGGCGGCCCAGGAGGTCGTGGTCGAGCCGTAGGCCGGGCGGGGACCGAGGGCCGGGGTCGGGGGTCGGCGCTTTCCGCCGGCTTTCCGGCTCTCCGCCTTTCCGGCTGACCTGGTCGCGTCGGCGCCGCTGGGCGCCGTCACCGCTGTGTGCAGCTACGGCGGCGTGCCGCCGGGCGCCGTCGCCCCGCCGCGCCGTGCGCCGTACTCAGCCGCGGGCAGTCGTGGGCCGCCAGGGGCGGCACGGGCGGGCGCGGCGGCACCCCGTACGCGCCGGGTTACGCCCCCTCCCCCGGCCCGCAGGAGCCCCGGGTGCCTCACATCTCCAGCAGCACGGTGAACGGTCCGTCGTTCGTCAGCGACACCCGCATCTTCGCGCCGAACCGCCCGGTCGCGACCGTCGCCCCCAACGCCCGCAGCTGCGCGACGACCTCCTCCACCAGCGGCCCGGCGACATCGCCGGGCGCCGCCGCGTTCCAGGTCGGCCGACGCCCCTTGCGCGCGTCCCCGTACAGCGTGAACTGGCTGATGACCAGCAGCGGCGCGTCGATGTCGCCGCACGACTTCTCGTCGTGGAGCATCCGCACGGACCACAGTTTGCGCGCCAGCTGCGCCGCCTTCTCCTTGGTGTCGTCGTGCGTCACCCCGACGAGGACGCACAACCCCTCGCCCTCGATCGCCCCGACCGTCTCACCGTCCACGACGACGCTCGCGCCGTCGACCCTCTGCACCACCGCACGCATGCCGACCATCATGCCGCCGACGTCCATCGGCCGTACGCGAGGGGTCCCCCTTACGGGGGGTTTGTGATCACGGGGGTTTGAAGAGCACTTTGCCCGGTCTTTCTCATTGACCCATTACCGGCCATCCGGGGTGGATCGCGGGGACTCGGTCACCAAGCGGCCACGCGGAGTGGCACCATGCTCACACACACCGGTCGAGGGGACGGTTGAGGCGCATGAGCACATCGAGTACCGGGCAGCCCCCGGGGACTGCGACGTTTGACCGTACGAGTCCGGGGCCCGGCCCCGGCGTCCGCCGGCCACCGGTCCAGCGCACGGACAGCGGCCCGCTGCCGCCGCCGGCCCCGGCCGAGCACGACCTGTCCCGGATGCGGCTGCCCGAACTGCGCACACTGCGCCGGGACGCCCAGCGGGACGAGGCCGACCTGAGCTATCTGCGGCGGATGCTGCAGGGCCGTATCGACATCCTGCGGCACGAGTTGGCGCGCCGCAGCGGCGCGGCAGACCCCGCGGCCCCGGAAGCGCCCTCGGCACTCGTCGACCGGCTCTCGGTGATCCTCACGGACGCCCCGGCCCGGCACCGTTCCTCGGCCCGCCACGTCACCGTGGGCACGCCGCACGGCGAGGAGTACCGCCGGCTCGCCGCCGAGATGCTCGACGAGGTCGGACTCTCCGACCTCGAAGCGCGCACCGACGACGAACTCGGCGCGGGCCTCGCCCGTCTCGTCCACCACGAACGACAGATCTCCGGCCGCCGCCAGCGTCTCCAGCGCACCGCCGACGGCTGCAGCGCCGAGATCGCCCGCCGCTACCGCGAGGGCGAAGCCCGGATCGACGACCTGCTCACCTGACCCACCGGCTCCGGCACCCCCGGAGCCGGTGCGACGCGCATCCCCGCGCTCCTGCCAAGGGGCGCGGGGAACTGCGCGACAAGGGGCGGCGGGGGCGGGGAAAACCCAACGACACACTTCTGCCACCTCCCCTACCGTGACCTCATGAGCTCCTCCCACGACACCGCAGTACGCCCCGTCACCGAGGACGAGATCCCCGCCTGGCTCCGCGCCCTGGACACCGGCTTCCTCCGCGCCCACGAAGCCCCCGCCGAGCAGGAACTCAAAGACCGCACGGCCCATATCGACCCGTCCCGCACCCTCGCCGCGTTCGACGAGTCCCGCTCGCACCCCTCCCTCCGCTCCACGGAGAGCACCCCCGTCGTCGCGACCTTCCGTTCCTTCCCCCAGGAACTGACCGCGGTCGGCGGCCGGCCCGTCCCCGCCGATGCCATCAGCAACGTCACGGTCAGCCCCACCCACCGCCGCCGGGGCCTCCTCACCCGGATGATGACGCGGGACCTCACCGCCGCGAAGGCACGCGGCGACGTCGTCGCCACGCTGATCGCCGCCGAGTACCCGATCTACGGCCGCTACGGCTTCGGCCCCGCCACCTGGGCCACCGAGTGGACCGTCGACGTCCCCCGCGCCGGTCTGGACCCCCGCTGGTCGGGCCCGGCGGACGGCGGCCGGGTCGACCTCGTCGACGGCGCGGCGGTACGCGCACTCGGCCCCGCCCTCCACGACCGGCTCCGCGACGCCCAGCCCGGCGCGGTGAGCCGTGACGAGCGCTGGTGGCGGATCAACACCGGTGACCTGCGGGTCCACGGCTCCTGGACCGAGCCGTTCTACGCGGTGTACCGCTCGGCGGCCGGTGAGGTCGAGGGCCTCGTCTCGTACGCGGTGGACGACACCTGGCAGCGGAAGCAGCCGCAGAACACGGCCGAGGTCAACTGGCTGATCGCGACGGCCCCGGCCGCCGAGCGCGCCCTGTGGCACTACCTCTGCTCGATCGACTGGATCACCAGGGTCAGGACGGGCTGGCGGGCCCCCGACGACCTCCTCCCGCACTTCCTCCCCGACCCGCGCGCCGCGAGCGTCACCACCCAGGCGGACTGGCTGTGGGTGCGGATCCTGGACGTCGTACGGGCGCTGGAGGCCCGTACGTACGCGGGGACCGGGACGCTGGTGCTGGAGGTCGTCGACCGGGACGGGTTCGCGGACGGGCGCTACCGGCTGGACGCGGGCCCGGACGGGGCGAGTTGTGTGCCGACGAGCGAGGACGGCGATCTGGCCCTGGAGGCCTCGGACCTGGCCACGCTGTGGCTGGGCGACGAGTCGGCCGTGCGGCTGAGCGCGCTCGGGCGGGTGCGGGAACAGCGGAAGGGCGCCGCCTCCATGGCCGACGCCCTGCTGCGGACGTCCAGGCGACCGTGGTGCCCGGACGTCTTCTGAGACCTTTCGATGATGAGTGCGGGTATCCGTAGCTATTCGGTTGTGGTTGTGGCTGCGCATTCAGTTGTGGCTGAACCATTCAGTTGTGGCTGTGCGAACCGGTCGAACTCCCGGCTCCCCTCCGGAAGGGAGGTCGATCGGTCGGTCTCGGGGTGGCCCCAACCATAGGAAGACCTGACCAGGTTGTCGAAGTTGGCGACCAACTTCACCTTACTTATCTCCGCTTGGAGTCGTCTCATAACCACCTTCCCCTGAACTGCCCAAAGATGGCGCGAAGTTGTAGTGTTTGTGCGTGGAGCGGGAACGCACGGCCGTCGATGGGCGGAAGTCGTCACAGCGGCCTCAGAGGTCACATCACGAGGTGGCCGACGTGTTGCGCGGCCGGATCAGGTCCGGCGAGCTGCGACCGGGGCAGCGCATGCCCACCCAGGCCAGGCTCGCCGACGAGTTCGGCGTGGAACGCGGGGCCGTACGGCAGGCCCTGCGCATCCTGCAGTCGGAGTACCTGCTCACCAACGTTTCGAAGGGCAGCCCGGCGACCGTCGCCCCACGCCTGAACGCGGCCGTGCTCGGCGGGCCGGGAGCGGCGCCGCGGTCGACGACGGTGGAGCTCGCCCCCCGCATGTCCGCCGCCTTCGCGGCCCCGCGGGTGAAGATCGACGCCCTCTGCCTGACCTCCGTGTCCCTCACGCTCGCCGTGGGTGAGGCGTTGCGCGAGATTCACGCGGGGCGCACAAAACCGGCCAGGGTCGACGTTCGGGTGATGCTGCCCAGCCGTGACATCCCACTCGCGTTCCCGACGCCGGTCCACCCCTCGGTCGACGGCCGGCTGCAGCGTCGATGGCTCGCGCAGCGCAACGCCCAGGGCCAGGTTTTGCGGCACAACCTGCTGGCGTTGCGGTCCACGCACGGTGTCGACGTCCATGTCTCCTTCCGGGCGCTGCCCTTCACCCCGCCCGTGAAGCTCTACCTCCTGAACGGCCGGGAGGCGCTCTTCGCGTACTACACGGTCCGGCGGACGGAGGCCGAAGTGGACAGCGAGCACCTGGAGATGTACGACGCCGAGGGCACCCGGTCCATGCTGTTCGCCTTCGAGCAGGGCGCGGTCGCGGCCTCACGGGACACGGCCTTCGTCGAACAGTCCCGCCTGTGGTTCGAGGCGCTGTGGGAGACCATCAGTTCGGACCTGCTGCTCACGGGCTGACGGCGGCCACGAGCAGAGGTCGGAGGCCGGTCGCGGACACGGGCAGGGGTCGGAGGCGGTCACATGGCGGGGCCGGCGAACATCAGCGTGAGTATGACGGCGCCGATGGAGCTGCACGTGTGGTTCCGTGCCTTCAGCCCGACCGTGAGGAACAGCAGGCCGACGATTCCCATCGGGCCGAAGCGCCACTCGACGAGTTGCTGGAAGGCGACGACGGCGATGGCGGAGATGAGGGCGATGGCAGGCATGGTGGTACCTCCTCCGAGGGGGCTGGGGCGACCGAGGGCCGAACGCCCGGGGGCTGGGGCGACCGAGAAGAACAGAACGCCCGCCAACTCGACCAAGTTGGCAACCAACTTCGTTTAAATGGTTCCCATTTGGTCTATGATCGTAACCATCTTTCCTTGAACTCTCCAAAGATGGATGACAGTTGTAGCGTTTGGTCGTGACCGAGGAGAACGTTGCAGTGAACGGCAGCAGAAAGCTCTCGTCCCAGGAGATCGCCGCCACCCTGCGGGACCGCATCCACAGCGGCGACCTCAGACCGGGCGAACGCCTGCCCACGCAGGCCGAACTGGCGGAGGAGTTCGGCGTGGAGCGCGGCACGGTCCGTCAGGCCCTGCGCGCGCTGCAGGACGACGGGCTGCTGAGCAACGTGAGCAAGGGGAGCCCGCCCAGGGTCGCCGCGGCCACCCACCCCACCGGTGGGGAGCCGCAGTCGACGATGGTGGGCCTCGGCCCTCGTCTGACCGAGGCCTTCTCCGTGCCGCACGTCCGTGTCGACGCGGCCTGCCTCACCGCCGAGACCCTGATGCTGGCCCTCGGCGAACCGGTCCGTCTCATCCATGAGGGAACGATCCGCCCCGAGTCCGTCGACGTCCGTATCCTCCTCCCCTCCCGGAAGATCAACCTGGCGTTCCCGGTCCCCGTGGAAGGCCGGGGCGGGGACGACGAGGACCCCGTCCACAAGCGCTGGCTCGACCAGCGCAACGCCCAGATCCGCGTCCTGCGCCACAACCTCCTGGCCCTCCGCACCTCCCACGGCCTCGACGTCCGCGTGACGTTCCGGGCCCTCCCCTTCACCCCGCCCGTGAAGCTCTATCTCCTCAACGGCTCGGAAGCCCTGATCGCCTACTACATGCTCATGCGGCGCGAGGAGCAGATGGAGAACGGCCCGCTGCAGATGTACGACGCCTTCGGCACCCAGTCCCTCCTGTTCTCCTTCGAGAAGAACACCGGCCCCCGCGACGCCGCCTTCGTGGAGCAGTCCCAGCAGTGGTTCGACGCCCTCTGGGCAACCATCACCACTGACCTCACACTCGCCTAGTGACTTCTACGGCGCAGACTGAACCGGTGACGGTAGAGACAGAGACCCTGCGAGAACTGATCACCCCTGTCCGTTTCGTGCTCTGGGACCTCGACGGGCCGATCTGCCGGCTGTTCTTCGGGCATCCGTCGCATCAAGTGGCGGTGGACCTGGTGCGACAGATCGAGAGACGCGGGCTGGGCGGGAAGCTCACCGAGCGGGAGCGCCGCGATCCCGACCCGCTCGCCGTGCTGCGCGGCCTCGGCCGCCGACACCCCAGCAGCGACCTGATAGCCGACCTTGAGGAATGGCTCACCCAACAGGAGCTCGTGGCCGCACCGAAGGCGTTCCCCACCCCGTACGCCGACCCGCTCATCAGGACGTGGTCGAACCGGGCCCGCTTC
This sequence comes from Streptomyces sp. TG1A-60, assembly GCF_037201975.1. Taxonomy (NCBI): domain Bacteria; kingdom Bacillati; phylum Actinomycetota; class Actinomycetes; order Kitasatosporales; family Streptomycetaceae; genus Streptomyces; species Streptomyces sp. TG1A-60. The sequence continues at coordinate 4,462,074 of NZ_CP147520.1, forward strand.
GCCGTCACGACCAACAACTCGGCGCTCGCCGCCACGCGCTACCTCGACACCCGAGGCCTCACCGGTTGCTTCCCGTACGTCTACGGCCGCACACGGAACCTGGACCTGATGAAGCCGCATCCGCACACCCTGCGCCAGGCCCTGAGCGCGATGGGCGCCGACCCCTCGCTCACGCTGATGATCGGCGACACCCCGACGGACTTCGAGGCGGCCGAGCAGGCGGGCGTCCCGTTCCTGGGCTACGCCCGTCGGCAGGAGAAGCGCGACGCGCTGAAGGCGGCGCACGTTCCGCCCCACCGCATCGTGAGTTCCATGAAGCCGGTGCTGGACGTGGTGAAGAAGCGGGACTGACGGGCTACTCCGCCATACTCGGAACCGGTTGCCGGGTGAATATGCCAGCGACTTCCCGTGGCACATCTCCGGTAGCATGCGCGGACCACTGAGGGAAGCGACCGCTTCCGGGTGCCTACCCGTGGGCGAACCCGCCGCGATCCCGGGCGGTCCGACGGCAGAACGAGTGTCAAACCACTCCGAATGGCCCGCGAATTCGGGCCTCTGCCCTCCAGGACGCTCCTCACGGATTTACGTTTGCCTCAGTTCTCCCAGCCCTCGCGCAAGCCCCAGGAGCGACCAGTGGGCGCATCTCCTGTTCCCCGTCCTCCGGACGACCTTCTCAACCGCTTCGTCCGCCGCGCCAGGGAACACGGCAAGGAGCACCGCGGTCATCACAACCAGAACTTCGTCCACCCGCTGACCCGGGAAATGGCCCGCTTCATCGGCCGCGAGTCCGGCATCTTCCCGGAGCCCGACACCTCCGTCATCGTGCGCGTCCGCCGCGGTGACGCGCTGCCGGTCGTCATCCGGACCTGGGAGAACGAGTCCGAGCTGCTGAGAGCCCTGCGCGGCACCCTGCCCCACGTCCCCGCGTGCCTGGTCTCCCGCCCGGGTTTCGCCATCCACAGCCATGTGGAAGGGGTCGCGCTGTCCGGTATCTGCGGGGACGGCAAGCCCGTCGACAGCCTGGTCGTCAACGGGCTGACGGAGCTGCTGGCCCGGATGACGCAGGTGCGCCGGGAAGCGCTGCCCCCGCTGCCCGCGCACTGGCCGCGCGACGACAAGGACAGCCGGGGCTTTCTGCGCACCCTGGCCCACCTGGCGGACACCCGGGTCCGGCGGCGCAACTGGGCCGAGTTCGGCGGGCTGTTCGCCGCCCTGGGCATCCCCGGCGACGTACTGACCCGGCTGGCCGATCGCGTACCGGCCATGGCCCGGCGCCCGTACAGCCTGCTCCACGCGGACCTCCACCGGGACAACGTGATCGTCAGCTATCTCGGCGAGCCGCCGCTGATGTGCGTCGACTGGGAACTCGCGACCTACGGCGACCCCCTGCACGACCTGGCCACGCACCTGGTCCGCATGCGGTACCCCGAGGACCAGTGGGACGAGGTGGTCGACGCCTGGGCGCGGGCCATGCAGAAGGCCAGGCCGGCGGCGCTCAACGGCCTGGGCAAGGACCTGCGGCACTACGTCGCCTTCGAGCGGGCCCAGTCGGTGTTCCCGGACGTCATGCGCGCCGCGCGGACCCTGCAGAGCGCGCTGGACCAGAAGAGCCTGGACGATGCCACGCTCGTGGTGCACGGCGCGCTGGAAGCGGCGGCGGAACCGCTCGGTCTGACCGACCTCCCCGACGCTGCCGAGGTCCAGCGTGTCCTCTACCGCTGGCAGGCCTCCTGGCGCGGGCGGCACGGGGGCGAGGGCCCCGTCATGAGCTGGCGGCCCGACAAGAGATTCGACGAGCACCCGGAATTCCCGCAAACGGCCGTGCTCGCGGCGCTGGCCGCCGAGGGCGCCGCACCGGCGGGCCGGGTGTTCAAGGGAACGGCCCACCTCAACTCGGTCGTGCGGGTGCCCGGCGTCGACTTCCCCGTGGTGGTACGCCGCAGGGCGCGCTCCTTCTGCCGCCGCGAGCCCAGCCCTCTCAACGAGCACGTGGTACTGGGCGCCATCGGGCGGTCCGGCGCGAAGGTGGCGGCCCCCCAGGTCCTGGCACTCGGCAGGAGTCACCTCGACGACCCCTTCGCCATCCACACCTACGTCGGCCCGCCGGACGGCGACCGGCCCCCCGACCACCCGGTGAACGGCCTACGGCCGCACGAGGCGGACTGCCTGGTGGACCAGTTGCGCGCCCTGACCGAGGTCGACCACGTCGCCCTCGGCCAGGCCGTCGAGCCGGACTTCCACACCTGGCTGTGCCGGCAACTGGTCCATCTGGTCGCGGAGCTGCCCGAGGAGTCCCGGCAGTTCGCACGGGTGCTGGGTCTGCCCGACGCCGACCGGCTCCGCCAGATCCTCCGCAGACACCGGCTGACCGACCGGCGGCACTCCCTGCTGCACGGCGACCTGAACCCGTGGAACCTCGTACGCCGTGACGACCGTTTCGCCCTCACCATCATCGACTGGGAGATGGCGATGGTCGGTGATCCGCTGTACGACCTGGTCCGGCACATGCACCTCACCCCGACCCGGCCGGAGATCCGGGACCGCATGTTCCGCCGCTGGGCGAGCATTCTCTCCGCCGGCCACACCAAGGACTGGGAGCGTGACTGGCTCGTCTACCGGCGCATCGAGATCGTCCGTTCCGCCTACGTCGACCTCGACCGCCTCGTCACCGGGGCGAGCCTCGACGCCCCGAACGTACGCCGGGCCGTGGACTCCTACGCCATGACCCTCGCCGCCGCCATGGCCGCGCTGGGCCTGCCGGCCCGCTCCACCGAGAACCCCTACCTGGCACGGGCCCTGCCCCGGGGCGAGCGCGGCGGCACGAAGGAGGCCGACGTCGCGGTGAGCGCGTGACGCCCTGCGACGTCACGCATGCCCGCCCGGAACGCGTCCACCGACGCCCGCCGCCGCCCGCCACCACCGGCGGCGGCCTGTTCGGGCAGGGCGATCTCGGCACCGGTGGCCACGCGGCCGGGCGGGCATGCGTGACGCCCTGCGACGTCACGCATGCCCGCCCGGCCGCCCCGCTCCTCGCCCTCCAGGACGACGGCCCCGGCCTCGTACGGGAACACCCGCTCGCCACGGTGCGGCGGGGCCCGCCGTGATGTTCCGGGGTCTGGCCTGCCCGGAGTCATGCCGTTCGGCCGGCCTCCTCGGCCGCGCGCTCCAAGCGGTCGCGATAGTCCGCCCACCACGCCGGGTCCTGCGGCGGAACGCCGTCGTTGCCCTCGGTCATGCCGATGGTGCCGTCGATGAGTTCCCGGAGGATGTCGGCGTGCCCGGCGTGCCGCTGGGTGTCGGCGATCACGCGGACGCCGGCGTGGTGCAACGTCACCTCGGCCCTGCCGCTCGGCCACCACGGCACCCTGCCGACCGTGTCCAGCGCCAGCGCCTCGATCGTCGCGTCCGAGTGCGCCCACGCGCGGCGGTAGAGCCCCACGATGTCCTCGCGCGGCTCGTCGGCGGTGGCCCACATGTCCGCGTTGGTCTCGGCGGCGTCGTCGAGCCAGGGCAGCGGTTCACCGGACGGCCGCCCGAAGGTGTCCCCGAGATACCCCAGCTCCACGCTCGCCGCGTGCTTCACCAGACCCAGCAGATTGGTGCCGGTCGGCGTCAGTGGCCGGCGGGCGTCGTACTCGGAGAGCCCTTCCAGCTTCCACAACAGGGCGTCGCGGGCGGACTGCAGATAGAAGCGAAGGTCGGCCTTGGCATCAGGAGGGGCAGTGGTCATGGGGCCAGTCTGCCGCTCCACCGGCCTCTGCCCACCGCCTTTTTCATCGGCGCCTTCTCCACCACCCGAGGCCCCGGGTGCCGTCCGCGCCGCGCCACCGCGACGGTGTGGTCGGCAGCCTCGTGCTCTTGGACGGGTGGCGGGCCGGGCCGACCGGATCACACGTCGTCGACGTCAGCGAGGAACCGGACGCCCCGCCGTCCTGTTGCGCCCCGACGGCCACGTGGCATGGGCGGGCGAGGCACAGCAGGACCTGCTCACCCACCTGCCCAGGTGGTCGGCCCCCGCCACGGGCTGAGCATGCGGTTACGGCTCGAAGGGTGTTCGATGGCCGCGACCGAGCACGCGGTCGTGAACCGGGGTGCGCGGCCCCGAGGGGCCTGGGGTGGCAACCCAGGCGGCGGGAGGGGCGGGCGTGGAGACATCACCCGGCCACCCCGGCGCCGAGTGGTGCCACTCGGTGCCACTTGGGTCACCCGGCGTCGCTTGGCGTCAAGGGGCGCGGTCTGATGCCGTGCGGCGCCAGGTTGAGCCACTTGAGATCTGGTGGTGTCATGACAGTGCTCGTGTCCCGAAAGCCTGCTCTCACCTGCGGAAAGGCGGCTCGGTGGGGCCTCGCTCGCCCGCCCTCGCCACCCCTGTGGCGCCAATCCCGCTTCCATTGGTGCCATTCATGTGCCATGATGGCGTCATGGATCTCACCCCCTACGTCGACCGCCTCCGCCAGGAGCTCGTCGTCGCCGCCGAAGCCGGTGGTGACGAGGCCCGAGCCCTGGCCGAGCGTCTCCTCGCTCCCCTGGACTCCGCCACCCGCCTCACCCTCCTCACCGCCCTCTCGGCGGCAATGAGCGAGGTCACCCGCGAGCTGGCTCCGGGCTCGGTCGACGTAAGGCTGCGCGGCGCCGACCCGGAGTTCGTGGTGACCCTGCCCCCCGCCCCGGTCCACGACGCCGCACCGCGGACCGAGGCGCTCGCCCCGCCTCCCGTGCCGGAAGGCGACGACGGCGCCTCGGCCCGTATCAACTTCCGCCTCCCGGCCCACCTCAAGGCCCGCCTGGAGGAGGCGGCCGGCCGCGAGGGGCTCTCGGTCAACGCCTGGCTGGTCCGTGCCGCCTCCGCCGCACTCGACCCGGTGGCCGGCCCTCGTACGAGCACGCCCCCCGCCTCCGCACCGAACCGCGCCACCGGCGACCGGGGCTTCACCGGCTGGGTCCGCTGAGGCCTGAGCCGCACTCACCACCGCCGCACTCACCACCTACGTCATCCACCCATCCAGAGAGGACGGGAGATCCGTCATGCCTTCCTACGACACACCGAAGCCCATCACCGCAGTCGTCTACTGCTCCATCGGCACCACCCGGATCATCGCCTCCGACCGCACCGACACCGTGGTCGAGGTCGCCCCCGCCAACCCCTCCGCCGGCGCCGACGTCAAGGCCGCCGACCAGACCAAGGTGACCTTCTCCGGTGGCGTCCTCACGGTGAAGGGCCCGCGCAAGAACTCGCCCTTCGGGCGGGTGGGCGGCATCGACATCACCGTCGCCCTGCCGGCCGGCTCCGCTCTTGAGGCCACCGGCGAGGTCAGCGACTTCCACTGCACCGGACGCCTCGGTGAGACCCGCCTGAAGACCTCGGTCGGCGACCTCCAGGTGGAGGAGACCGCCGCCGCCCGGCTGCACGGCGAACTCGGAATGGTCCGCCTGGGCCGCGCCACCGCCTCAGCCGAGATCATCGCCGCCGGCCGCGTCACCGTCGGCACGGTGAACGGCGGCCTGACCGTCAAGAACGGCAACGGCGACACCGAACTCGCCGAGGTCACCGGCGCCCTGGAGGTCTCGGCCTCCAACGGCCGCATCGATGTCGGCATCGCCCACGCCGACGTGGAGGCCAGGTCCGCCAACGGCGGTATCCGCCTGGACCGTGTCGTCCGCGGCAAGGTCACCCTCCGCGGTTCCACCGGCGACCTGGAGGTCGGCATCCCCGAGACCACCGCCGCCTGGCTCGACATCCACACCAAGGTCGGCACCCTGCGCTCCACCCTCGGCTCCGCCGAAGGCCCCGGCGACGCCACCGACACGGTGGAGGTCAGCGCCCGCACCTCGGTCGGTGACATCCACATCCGCCGCGCCTGACCCGCAAGGGCGGCATACGCCCGTCACCCGACTCTCTCCTCCCACTCCTCACTCCGCCAAGGAGCTGTCTGTCATGCCCACAACACAACTCGAACGCCAGAGGGCCACCGCCGACCTCATGGCCACCGGCCTCACCAAGTCGTACGGCGACAAGCAGGTCCTGCGCGGCATCGACCTCGCCATCCCGGCCGGCTCCGTCTTCGCCCTCCTCGGCCCCAACGGCGCGGGCAAGACCACCACCGTCCAGATCCTCTCCACTCTGATCGCCGCCGACTCCGGCACCGCCCGCCTGGCCGGCCACGACCTGGACCGCGAGCCCGACGCCGTACGCAAACTCATCGGCGTGACCGGCCAGTTCGCCGCCGTCGACAACCTCCTCAACGCCGAGGAAAACCTGATGCTCATGGCGGACCTGCACCATCTGCCCCGCCGCGAGGGCCGCCGCCGAGCCGCCGACCTGCTCACCCGCTTCGACCTCACCGAGGCCGCCCGCAAGCCCGTCGCCACCTACTCCGGCGGCATGCGCCGCAAGCTCGACCTGGCGATGACCCTGGTCGGCGACCCGCGCATCATCTTCCTCGACGAGCCCACCACCGGCCTGGACCCGCGCTCCCGCCGCACCATGTGGGGGATCATCCGCTCCCTGGTCGCCGACGACGGCGTGACCGTCTTCCTCACCACCCAGTACCTGGAGGAGGCCGACCGACTGGCCGACCGTATCGCCGTACTCGACGGCGGAAAGCTGGTCGCCGAAGGTACGGCGGAGGAGCTGAAGCGCCGCATTCCCGGGGGGCACATCTCGCTGAAGTTCGCCGACCCCGTGGCCCTGGACCTGGCCGCCTCCCACCTCGCCGCCACCTCCCGCGACGACGAGGAACTCACCCTCCAGATCCCCTCCGACGGCACCGTCCCCACTCTCCGCGCCGTGCTGGACATCCTCGACACCGCCGGAATCACCCCCGAGGCCCTCTCCCAGCACACCCCGGACCTCGACGACGTCTTCCTCACCCTGACCGGCGACAAGCAGCAGCAGGAGATCTCCCGATGAGCAGCATCAGCTACGCGGCCCGTGACTCCGTCACCATGTTCCGCCGCAACATGAAGCGCGCGATCCGCTACCCGTCGGTCGTCATCACCATCGTGATGATGCCGGTCCTCTTCCTGCTCCTCTTCAACTACGCCTTCGGCGGCGCGCTCGGCGCCGGCATCCAGGGCCCGCAGGCATCGAAGGGCGACTACATCGACTACGTCGCCCCCGGCATCATCCTGATGGCCGTCGCCACCGGCTGCATCGGTGCCGCACTCAGCGTATGCATGGACATGACCGAGGGCATCGTCAACCGCTTCCGCACCATGTCGATCTCCCGGGCCTCCTTCCTCACCGGCCATGTCCTGGGCAATCTGGTCCAGACCGTCCTCGGCACCGCCGTGGTCACCGGTGTCGCCCTGGCCATCGGCTTCCGCCCGAACGCCACCGCCCTGGAGTGGCTCGCCGTCCTCGGCCTGCTGTCCTTCCTGGCCCTCGCCCTGACCTGGCTCGCGGCCGGTATGGGCCTGACCGCCAAGACCGTCGAGTCCGCCAGCAACATGCCCATGCCCATCACCTTCCTCCCCTTCCTGGGCAGCGCCATCGTCCCCACCGACTCCATGCCGTCCTGGATGCGCTGGTTCGCCGACTACCAGCCCTTCACGCCGGTCAACGAAACCCTCCGCGGCCTCCTGATGGGCACCGAGATCGGCAACAGCGGCTGGATCTCCCTGGCCTGGTGCGCGGGAATCGGCCTGACCGGCTACCTCTGGTCCAAGGCGGCCTTCAAGCGGGGCGTCCGCAACTGAGGTGCACCTGAAGTCCATGAAGCGGGGTCCATGCAACGAAGTCCCGTGAAATGGAATGCCCGGATGTCCTGCGGGCCTCGGCCGAGGCCCGCAGGACATCCGGCGTTCGGGCGACACGGATCGTACTCACGTGTCCTGTCCCAGGTAACTGTGGGCATGGTGGTGCTCTGACCTGCGGTGCAAGACTTGCAGCACTGCCCCTGCAGCACCGCCGACGGCCTGGAGGAGTGTCAGCGCGCTGCGAGGTTTGCGAGCAGCTGGGCGGCGGGCTTCGGGTGGACGAGCCAGCGCAGGTGACTCCCCTCGAGTGTCCGGACATCGAAGGGGTTGTCGGGTGTGAGCGCGTCGGCTTCGCGAATCATGCGGTCCTGCGCGGTGAGCGGAATGCTGGCATCGGCGGCCAGGCGCACATAGGTCTTGGGAATCCGGCCCCAGGTCGCGGCCTGTGCCCGGTCGGCGGACGTACCGGCGTCGAGGTTCTCATCGGGCTGGAAGGTGTTCAGGAAGGTCCGGAACTCGTCATCGGTGAGGTCGGCGGCGAACGCTCGCTTGAACGCGGCGAGCGCCGCCGGATCGGCGGTGCGGAAGTTGGTCCGGAGCAGGCCGAGTTCGGCCGGGTTCCCGACGAGCGTGGCAGCGAAGGCTCCCGCGTCGACGTCCGCCATCTCCGGCTGGGCGTAGTAGTCGCTCACGTCCAGATCGACGGGGCACCAGGCGGAGACGTAAGCGATCCGGTCGATCAGCTCGGGCCGGGCGTTGGCGACGGCGGTGGTCGTGATGCCGCCCCTGCTGTGGGCGACGAGGATGGTGGGGCCGTTCCGCTTGGCCCGTTCGAGGACTTCGATCACGCGGGCGGCGTTGTCGGCGAGCGTGACTCCCTTGATGCTCCCCGGTTCCGCGGCGAGGGCGTCGAGATCCTGGGGAGCCTGGTAGGCCGCGGGGAAGGTCGCCTCGAATCCGTGCCCCGGAAGGTCGACCGCGACCGAGCGGTGCCCGAGTAAGGCGAGCTCGGCCTGCAGCGGCGCGAACGAGAACGAATTCGCGAAGGCCCCATGAACAAGAACGAATGTCGGCAGATTCTGCATGCCTCAGCCTCCAACAGAACGATCTTCGGAGCAAGATCAAGGGTTTCAAGAGGGCTCCGACAGACCCGGCGCTTGTGCCGGATGCAGACGTTGTCGTGGACGGAGACCCAGACCTGAGCGGGGAGTGTCGAGCCGATGCGTGTGACGACACAGCAGCGGCAGGCCCGATGGAGCACGTGGTCGGGGGCCGGGGCGTGGGTTTTCGTGGTGGCGACATGTCGTTCGCGCGGAGGCCGGGGGTGGCTTTGGCCAGGTTCTGACGGGACTGGCTGCTGAGGATGCGGAGGGCATCAAGTGTGGTGAGCCGGGAGTCGAGCCAGCGTGAAGGAGGGCGCAGGCGGCCAGAGGAACTCTCCATAGCCTGCCTGCACATGACCGGGACCCAGCCGTACATGCCTACAGAAGTGCGGTACTGCCTACACGTCGCAGAGACAGGACAGACAGGACGCGTGTCCTGTCTCAGCCGGGACTCTTGAGCGATTCCGGCGCGTCGTCCCGAGCACTACCAAGCCTCCCTTGCCGGCCGTAGCCATCTGGGCGAGACGATCGTGCACGGAGAAGACATCCGGCGTCCGCTGGGCATCCGCCGCGACTACCCGATCGAGGTCGTCACTCAGGTGGCCGGGTACTACCAGGGCTCGGACCTTGTGGTCGTTGCCAAGGGACGCATCGACGGGCTGAAGCTCGTCGCGGATGACGGCCCTTTCACGACCGGTTCGGGGCCGCTCGTGCCCGGCCCCGCCTTGGCCTTCGTGATGGCCATGACCGGACGCGCGACGTACTGCGACGAACTCGAAGGCGACGGTGCGGAACTCCTTCGCAGTCCGACACCTCGGGTGGGACCTGTCCCCTAGTGGTGACGGACTGGACGGCTTACCTATTGGGGGCCGGCGGGTGGGGATGTCGGGCAGGTTATGCGGGAAGCTGTGGTGGGGCAGGTGCAATGTGTGAGGCTCCGGGTGTTGCTGTTAGGCATGGTGGCTTTGTCTACCTGGCGTCGGCCGGGGGTGCGGTCGCGCCAGACAGCTCAGCTCGCCTCTGCCATGCGTGCGTGGGCTGGATATTCTGCCGATATGAGGATCATGGTGGGGGGCCTCGCGGCCGGGTTGGGTTTTGGGGCGGTTACCTCGCTCGTCAACGCGCTTTCGTCGCCGTACGTGGAGCTCGGGATGCCGCTCGCCGGCACCGTTTGGGCCAAGGCTGCCAAGGTGCTCAGCCTGCTGATGGACGCCGGCTGGTCCTGGGCCGCGTTGGCGGTGGGGATGGGTTGGCTGGCCGGGACATGGGCCCGAGGCGCGCTGGTTGGGGCTCTGGCGCTGATCGCGGCCTCGGTGTCCTATTACGTGACGGACGCCTTCGTTCTGGGGGCACCGCTGGCTTTGTTCGCGACGGAAACGGTCATGTGGTCGGCGGCGGGTTTGTTGTTCGGGTTGGCCCTGGGTGTGGTGGGTGCAGCCATCAGGCGGCCTGGGCTGATCGGCCTTCTTGCCGCGTTGACGGTGCCGGTGGGTGCTGCGGTGCAGATGGTCGTGATCCCGCCCCGGCCTCACCTCACCCTGACCCCGGCAATTGTTCTCGCCGAGGTCATCGTCTGGACAGCTGCTGTGATCGGTGCAGGCTGGGCTGTCTACCGTTTCTGGGCCGCGAGGCGTGCAGTCAGGGCCGGCCAGTGAACCATCGTGGGTAACCCGCCCTGTTTCATGGGCGAGCCAATCGCTGAAGCTTTCCCATGATCGTGGACTGTCAATCCCCTGGTTGCGTAGAGACGTTGGTTACGCGGCCCGGCCTTCCTGATCGGTGCGGGCTCGCGCTTCCTGGATGATCCGTTCGAACGCGACGGGTGGCTTCCCGCCGGCCGCGCTGTGACGGCGTTTCGTGTTGTAGAAGTCCGCGATCCACGTGGCGGTCTTCAGCCGGGCCTCGGCGCGGGTGGCGAAGGCGTGCCGGTGGATGTACTCGACCTTGAGGACCGAGTGGAACGACTCCGCGGCCGCGTTGTCCAACGCCGAGCCGACGCGTCCCGTCGACTGCACCACGCCCCAGCGGCCGCACAGCTGCTGGAACGCCTCGGACGTGTATTCGCTGCCGCGGTCCGTGTGGAAGATGACGCCGTCGACCTGGCCGCCCCGGGCTGCGATCGCCATCTGCAGGGCGGCGCTGACCAGCGCGGCATCGTGCCGCGCGCCCATCGCGTAGCCCAGGGCCCGGCGGGAGAACGCGTCGTGGACGGATGCGAGGTAGAGCTTGCCCTCGCCGGTGTCGATCTCCGTCATGTCGCCCCACCACAAGACGTTGGGAGCGATGGCGTCGAACTTGCGTCGCACCAGTTCAGGGGCAGTCTTCCGCTTGCCGGGGCGGGTGAGCGAGCGGCGTCGACGAGGCGGCTTGCGGCCCTGCAGGCCGAGTTCGGCCATGATCTCGGCGACGGTGTTCTGCGACACCTGCCAGCCCTCCTCCCACAGATCCAGCGTGATCCTCGGCGAGCCGTACGTCCGGCCCGAGCGGTCGAAGAAGCAGCGGATCCTCTCGGCCAGCTCTGCGCGTCTGACCTCGCGTTTCGTCGGCTCGGACGGCCTGCGGCGCCACTTGTAGAACCACGCCTCCGACACGCCGAGGGCCCGACGGGAGGTGCGGTGCGGAATGCTGTGCACGGTCTTCTGGTCGCTGATCACCCCGACGAGCAACGCCGGGTCCGCCACAGCTACTTCACCCACAAGACCATGCAGCGTTTGAGTACATCACGCTCCATGGCCAGCTCCTTGTTGTCCTTCTTCAGCTGCGCGTTCTCCCGCCGCAGCCGCGCGAGCTCCTCGCTCTCACCCGTCGCTGTGGCCCCGCCGGCCCTTAGGGCCCGCGACACCCAGCTCGCCAGCGTGGTCTCGTTGATCCCGAGATCCTCCGCGACCTGCGCGATCGGCTTGCCGGTCTCGGCGACGATCCAGCCCCCTCACGGAACTCCGCGTCGAACTTCCGTCTCTTGCCTGCCATGACCCTCAACTTCCCCTGCAGTCAGGGTCTCTACGCTACGAGGGGAAGGTCACAGGCAAGTTGCCGTCCGGACCGTGCTGCCGGTAGGCGACGTCCACGCCGTGCACGGACACGGCGCGGGTCGGCGCGTTCTTGTACGACGACGGGGTGGGCGTGGGGGAGCTGGACGGTGCGTTCGTGATCGGGTCCTGGTGTGGGAGAAAGGAGCGTGGGGCGGGTTCTTCTCGTTGTGGCGGGCGGCGTTCTCGGCGTCCGGCAGGGCCGTTGCCCTGGGTTCACGTCATGGAGACGACGACCTTGCCGGCTTTTGCGCGGCCTTTCTCGACGTACTCCATGGCCTGAAGGGTCTCGTCGAAGGGGAAGACCTGGTCGACGACGGGGCGGATCTTCCCGGCGTCGATGAGGCGGGTGAGTTCGCGCAGCTGGTCGCCGCTGGCCCTCATGAACAGGAAGGAGTAGGTGACGCCGAGGCGCTTGGCCTGGCGCCGGATCTTGGCACTGAGGACGGCGATGCCCAGGCGCATGACCGCGTTCGAGCCGAGTTCGAGGGCGGTGGCCGGGTCGGGTGGGCCCGCGACGGAGATGGCCAGGCCGCCGGGCTTGAGGATGCGCAGGGACTTGGCGAGGTTCTCGCCGCCGAGGGAGTCCAGGACGAGGTCGTAGCCGGTGAGGAGTTCGGAGAAGTCCTGGGTGCGGTAGTCGATGACCTCGTCCGCGCCGAGGTCCTTGACGAGGTCGATCTTGGCGGTGCTCGCGGTGGCGGCCACGTGCGCGCCCAGTGCCTTGGCCAGTTGGATGGTGATGGATCCCAGGCCGCCGGCGCCCGCGTGGATGAGGACCTTCTGGCCCGGCTGGACGTTCGCCCGCTCGACCAGGGCCTGCCAGGCGGTCAGCGCGACCAGGGGGAGGGAGGCGGCCTCGGTCATGGTGAGCGTGGCGGGCTTGGGCGCCAGGTCGTCCTGGTGGACGGCGAGGAGTTCGGCGAAGGTGCCGATGCGGTCCTTGTCGGGCCGCGCGTAGACCTCGTCGCCCACGGCGAAGCGGGTGACGGACGATCCGACGCGGACGACGGTCCCGGCGAGGTCGTTGCCCAGGACGAGCGGGAGACGGTAGGGCAGGATCTGCTTGAGGTCACCGTCGCGGATCTTCATGTCCAGTGGGTTGACACTCGCCGCGTGGATCTTGACCAGGACGTCGTCGGCGCCCACCTGGGGGTCGGGTATCTCGGCGGCACGCATGTTGGACGCGTCACCGTACTTCTCGACCATGAAGGCCTTCATCGTCATCTCCGTTCGTGTGGTCTCCCGTCCAAGCGGGAGGGGTGTTCTGTCCGTGAGGGGTTTGTCTCGTTACGAGACAGTTTTTGGTGTCTTCTGGTCCGCGCGTTCCGCGTCGGCACGGCAGTGGACCAGTGCCTGCGCGGAGAGCTCTGCGGCGGCCGTGTTTCCGGGCTCAGGCTACTGGCACGACCGGGGCGATGACGCTGCCCGCGTCGCCGCCCTGGAGGCGGCCCGGCGAGCCCGCGACGCCCTCGTGCGGTACGCCGAGCGGCATGGCGCTGACCTTGTCGAGGCGCGCGTACTGCTCGTCGGTGAGCTGGACGTCGAGGGCTGCGAGGTAGCTGTCGGCGCTGTCGAGGAAGGTGCCGCCGGCCTCGGTGAACCGGTCGAAGATCCGGCGGGCCTTGTCGGGCTCGGCGCCGGCGCCCCAGCCGGTGCCGAAGTTCGCGGTGCCGAGCGCGTACTCGGAGACGCGCAGTCCGGTCTTGCGGCCGAAGGTCGTGTAACGCATGAGAAGTCCTTGCGTAAGGGGGCCTGGAAGGCGGTCGCGTCGGGGTGGCGGGGTGAGCGTCAGCCCGCGGTCGGCTGGGGTGTCGCGGACAGGCTCTGCTTGACGTACCGGCTGGTCTCGTCGGCGAGGATCTCGGGCAGGCCGGTCTCGATGCCGTACAGGGCCTGGGCCGCGACGTCGGCGGCGGCGACCTTCTGATCGGCGGGCACGTCGGCGGCCATGTCGGTGTCCATGTAGCCGACGTGCAGCGCCGAGACGGTGATCCCGCGGGGCGCCAGTTCCTCGCGGCTCGCGTCGCTCAGGGCCCAGGCGGCGGCCTTGGACGCGGCGTAGGAGCCGAGGGCGGCCGGGTGGAACCAGGACAGGGCGGACAGGACGTTGAGTACGGCGCCGCCGCCGTTGCCCTCGATGACGGGGGCGAAGGCCCGTGTGGCGACGAGCGGGCCGAAGAAGTTGGTCTCCATCTCGCGACGTACTTCGTCCAGGTCGCCGCCGACCAGCGTCGCGCCGGTGGAGACGCCCGCGTTGTTGATCAGCAGCGTCGCGTCCGACGCGATGCGGGCGGCCTCCCGTATCGACTCCTGGTCCGTCACGTCGAGGCGCAACGGGTGGACGCCCGGCAGGTCGACCGTCTCGGGACGGCGGGCCGCCGCGTAGACCTTGGCGCCATGCTCCACGAGCTGGGCGGCCAGGTGCCGCCCGAGGCCCCGGTTGGCGCCGGTGACAACCGCGACCGCGTTCTTGAGTTCCATGCTCGCTCCTGTCCTTCGCAGACGCCGTCGGAGCACCCGCGTCAATTAGATTGCAGCCACAATCTAAACACGCGACTAGGATAGATGCCAATCGACATCCAAACTGGTTCGTGCAGGAGGTGGCCATGGGCCGCGTATCGCAGGCGCAGGCGCAGGAAAATCGCAGGCGGGTGGTGGACACCGCGTCGCGGCTGTTCCGGGAGCAGGGCACCCACGTCAGCGTCGCCGATCTCATGAAGGCGGCCGGCCTCACCCACGGCGCCTTCTACAAGCAGTTCGCCTCCAAGGAAGCGCTCGTCGATGAGGTCACCGCCCACGCCTTCGATGAGTTCGCACGGCGCTTTGCGGCCGGGCTCGAGCGGCACGACGGGCAGCGGGATGCCGCTCGGCGGGCCCTGATCGACGCCTACCTCTCCGTCGAACACCGTGACAACGCGGCGGACGGCTGCCCGGTCGCGGCTCTCGCCATCGACGTCGCGCGCGGACCCGAAGGCCGCGAGGCGCGCCGTACCTACGCGGAGGGCGTGGCCGACTTCGCCGCGTTCCTCGCCCCCGCCGAGGCCGTCGCGGACGTCGGGGGCGTCGGGGGCGTCGGGGGCGGCGAGGGCGGCGAGGGCGGCCTCGCCCGGCTGTGCACCCTGGTCGGTGCTCTGGTCCTGTCCCGGGCCACCCAGGGCTCCCCGCTCTCCGAGGAGATCCTCGCCGCCGCGCACGCGGCCCTGACGGAAGCCGACTGACCGGGGGCCCGGCATCGGGCGCCGCGCGGCGTGTGCGCACCGGCCGCACCCGCGAGGTGACGCGGGGCCCGAGGCTTCCGTGCTCGCGGCCTGATCGATCTGGCGTAGTTCCGTGCTCCCTACGACAGTTGTCGTGCAAATGCGACACCCATCGTGCTCAGCCTCACTCACGGGGCCGCAGTGGTGTAGCGCACTTTTGCAAGCGGGTGCTTGCAAAAGTTAGCAGAGGTGGGGCATGGTGGAGACATGGCATCGCTCAACGTCGGCAATCTCGGTGAGTACCTGCGTGAACAGCGGCGAAACGCGCAGCTGTCGCTCAGGCAGCTCGCCGACGCCGCCGGGGTGTCCAATCCGTATCTGAGCCAGATCGAGCGCGGGCTGCGCAAGCCGAGCGCGGAGGTGTTGCAGCAGGTCGCCAAGGCGCTGCGGATCTCCGCCGAGACGCTGTACGTGCGGGCCGGGATCCTCGACGCCGAGCGGGACGGGGAGGAGCGTCGGCGGGAGGACGCGACGCGCGCCGTCATCCTCGCCGATCCCACGCTGAACGAGCGGCAGAAACAGGTGCTGCTCCAGATCTACGAGTCCTTCCGCAAGGAGAACGGGTTCGAGATCGACCTCGGCGTCGGTGCCGGCGGCGGTGTCGGCGTGGCCACGGAAGCCGAGGAATCCTCGGCCCCCGGTCCTCGTACGACCGACGGCGACGATGCAGGTCCGCGACAGACGGCGGGTTGACGGGACTCGACGACGTGGACCACTTCAATGACTTGGACAACAGGGACGACTCGACGGTCTCGTCGACCACGGGTCGGACCGATCACGAAACCCTCAGCTGAAAGCCAACCCGGGAGGACCATCACCATGGCCATCACCGACGACATCCGCAAGGCCGTCACCGACCCGACGCCGTTCTACTTCGCCGCCGGCACCGCCGACCTCGCCCTCCAGCAGGCCAAGAAGGTCCCCGGTCTCGTCGAGCAGCTGCGCGCCGACGCCCCGGCCAGGATCGACGCCGTACGCCAGACGGACCCGAAGGCCGTCCAGGAGAAGGCGACCGCCCGCGTCAAGGAGACCCAGGAGAACGTCCAGACCAAGGTCACCGAGCTGTTCGGCACCCTCGACACCGACCTGAAGAAGTTCGGGGAGACCGCCCAGGACTTCGCGCTGCGCGGTGTCGGCGTGGCCGCCGAGTACGCCGTGAAGGCACGGGAGACGTAC
The DNA here is from genome assembly GCF_037201975.1 of Streptomyces sp. TG1A-60. NCBI lineage: Bacteria > Bacillati > Actinomycetota > Actinomycetes > Kitasatosporales > Streptomycetaceae > Streptomyces > Streptomyces sp. TG1A-60. The sequence continues at coordinate 4,478,340 of NZ_CP147520.1, forward strand.
GAGAAGGTCGCCGAGCACGGTGAGCAGGCCGTGAAGACCTGGCGTGGCGAGGCCGCGGAGGAGATCGAGGAGCTCGCGATCGCCGTCGAGCCCAAGTCCCAGCCGGTCGAGGTCAAGGACGCCGCGAAGCCGACCGAGGCCAAGGCGGCGCCGGCGCCCGCCGCGAAGCCCGCCGAGGCCAAGGCCGCGCCCGCGCCCGCCGCCGCGAAGCCGGCGGCGAAGAAGGCTCCGGCCCGGAAGACGACGACCGCGAAGAAGACCACGCCGCCCGCCAGGTAAGGGGCGGCGCATATCGCGCCACGGGGACGGGCCGGGCACCTTTGGGGTGGCCGGCCCGTTCTGCGGGTACGGTGGCCGTAAGACGACTCGATCCAGGTGGTGGGCATTGTGCTGTTGACGGCATTCAGCGGCTTCGTGTCGCTGCTTTACCTCGCCATGCTGCTCCTCGCGGTGGTGGCGCTGGTGATGGCCGCGTTCGCGCGCGAGGACGCATATCGCGCCGCCGACAAGCAGAACAAGATGTTCTGGCTGATCTTGCTCGGCGTCACGGTCGTGGTGAACCTGGTCGTGCCGTTCCTCTTCCTGCAGATCGCGGGCTTGATCGCGACGATCGTCTTCCTCGTCGACGTACGCCCCGCGCTTCGGCAGGTCTCCGGTGGGGGCGGTGGCGGTCGCCGCGGTTCCAGCAGTGACGGGCCGTACGGGCCGTACAACGGCGGTCGGTGACCTCAGGCGTCGACAGCTGGGGCGGCGTGGACCCGGTACCCGGTCAGCTGTCTCGGTCCAGCAGGAGGACGGCCACGTCGTCGGTCAGTTCGCCGCCGTTGAGGTCGCGGACCTCGTTCACGGCCGCGCGTAGCAGGTCCTCGCCGCGCAGGCCCTGGGTGAGCTGGCGGCGGACCATCTCCACCATGCCGTCCTGGCCCAGCCGTTCCTTGCCCTCGCCGGTCCGGCCCTCTATCAGGCCGTCGGTGTACAGCATCAGACTCCAGGCGGCGCCCAGTTCGATCTGGGTGCGCGGCCAGCGGGCGTTCGGGAGCAGGCCGAGGGCGGGGCCGCCGTTGTCGTACGGCAGCAGCTCGGTCGGCGGGGTGGCCCCGCCCTGGCCGTGGCGGGCGATCAGCGGGGACGGGTGGCCGGCGAGGCAGAGGCCCGCGCGGCGGCCGTCGGGGGCGATGTCGACCGTGCAGAGCGTCGCGAAGATCTCGTCGCTCTCGCGCTCGTGCTCCAGGACGCGCTGGAGCGTGGACAGCAGCTCGTCGCCGCACAGACCCGCGAACGTCAGCGCCCGCCAGGCGATGCGCAGCTCCACGCCGAGCGCCGCCTCGTCGGGGCCGTGCCCGCAGACGTCGCCGATCATGACGTGCACGGTGCCGTCGGGGGTGCGGACGGTGTCGTAGAAGTCGCCGCCGAGCAGGGCGCGGGAACGGCCGGGGCGATAGCGGGCGGCGAACCGCAGGGACGAGCCCTCCAGCAGAGGCGTCGGCAACAGGCCGCGCTCCAGGCGTGCGTTCTCCTGGGCGCGCAGTTTGGACTCCGTGAGCCGACGCTCGGCGGTGTCCGACCGCTTCCGCTCCACGGCGTAGCGGATCGCGCGGCTGAGGAGGCGGCCGTCCAGTTCGTCCCGGAAGAGGTAGTCCTGTGCGCCGACTCGTACCGCTTCCGTGCCGCGTTCGATGTCGCCGGAGTCGGTGAGGGCGAGTACGGCGTGGCGGGGGGCCAGGGACAGGACGTTTTTGAGGACGGCGAGTTCGTCGTCGTTGGTGGTCCTGACCGCCGTGGCGTCCGAGCCGGGGGTGGTGGCGGCTGTGGGGGTGCCCGTGTTCGCTCCGGGGCCGACGCCCGGGCCGAGACTCGCGTCGGTGGTGCGGGTCGGGGCCGGGAGGGCCAGGTCCAGGAGGATGCAGTTGACGTCATCGGTCAGCAGGCGCTGGGCCTCGGTGAGGTTGCGGGCGGTGCGGACACGGATCGGCTTGCCCGCGGAGTCGAGTAGCCCGGGCACGTTGAGGGAACCCGCCGGGTCGTCCTCGATGAGGAGAACCGTGAGGTTGGTGGGGCCGCCGGGCTGGGCGGCCGGGCCGGCGGGTCCTGTCGGGCCTCCGGCGCCGGCGGGCCCGGGCGGGTTTGTGGAGTTGTCTGCAGGGGGCAGGGCCGAGGCGTTCAGGGCCGGCCCCTCTCCGAACGGGCCGCTGGGCGCGGACACGGCGTGCGCCTGACCACTCTCCACGGCCGGGATCGCTCTCTGCCGCGGTACGGGTACGGGCATCGTCTTGGGTTCCTTCCCTCCCCCGAGGGCATGGTGGGGCGAGGGACCTCGACCCACCGACGGGGACCTTAGCGCCAGGCGCCGCCACAACGGAATGCCTGGCGGGGCACGGGGTGGCAATCGGCCGCTGTCATATGCCGCATCTGGTACCGCACTTGGACATGGCGGTGCTTTCGTCAGGGATGACGTATGTCACGCGGCCGGGACCGAGCCGGATGCGGAAGGTGGTGAGGGTCACGTGGGGTGGGTCACGGTGTCCTCCAGGGGGAGGGTCAGCTCCTGATCCTTTACCTCTGAATCCTCTGCCCCGTACGGCCGCCCGCTCACGCGTCCGGTCGTACGACGCCCAAGATCTGCATCGTGCCCGCGCCGGCGATCGTCACCGTACGACCCGGTCGGGGGGCGTGGATGACGGAGCCGTTGCCCATGTACATGGCGACGTGGCTGGCGTCGGAGTTGTAGATGACGAGGTCGCCGGGGCGCATGTCCTTGATGTCGATGTGCTGGAGCCGCTTCCACTGTTCCTGGGAAGTGCGGGGGATCGGCCGGCCGGCGCTGGCCCAGGCCTGGCTGGTCAGGCCGGAGCAGTCGAAGGTCTTGGGGCCCTCGGCGCCCCATTCGTACGGCTTGCCCATCTGTTCCGTCGCGAACTTCACGGCCTTCTTGCCCTGCTCGGACGCCTTGCCGTTGATCTCGTCGAGGATGCCGGAGTCCAGCCAGGCCGCCTGCGACTCCTGCGCCGCGTCCTCCTCCAGCTGCGCCAACCGCTCCAGCTCGTCGTCCTCCAGTTGAGCTTCGAGCTCCTCGGCGGCGGCGATCTGCTTCTTGACCTTCTTCTTGGCCTTCTCCTTGGCCTTGCGGTTGGCCTCCAGCTTCTCCCAGCGTGCGGAGGCGTCCTCGGCGTACTGCTCCAAGTCCTGCTGGGTCCGGGTCATTTCGGCGAGCAGACCCTTGCTCGCCAGCTGGCCCTGACGCACACGGTCCGCGCCCTCCAGGAAGTCCTGAGGGTTCTCGCTCAGCCACAGCTGCACCTCGGGCGGGAGGCCACCGCCCCGGTACTGGGCGCGGGCCGCGGCGCCGATCAGGTCCTGCAGCTTGTCCAGCTTCGCCTGACCCTTGGCCATCTCCTGGGCCAGATCGACGATCTCGGCGGACTGCTTGTCGGCCTTCTCCTCAGCCGCGTTGTACGCGTCCGTGGCGACCGCCGCGTCGTGGTAGAGGCCTTCCAGCTTCTCCCGTACGGCCTCCAACTCCTCGTTCGTCACGGGCGTCGAGTCCGTGGCCGGAGTGCTCGCGCCTGAAGGAGTGTCCGAACCGGCCGAAGGTGTCGGGCTCGGGGTCGGCTCCGTCGGTGCCGTCTGGCTCGCGTACGCGGTGACCGGCGTGCCCAGCACCGTCATCGCGCAGACCACGGCCACAGCCACCATGGTCAGGTTCCGCCTGCCGGCTCCCATACTTCTTGCCCCCAACCCCAACAGAACACGACTGAACTGGTTAACCATCAGTAACTTCCTGGCGCCTGGGTGATCGTGTCACGGCGTCGCGCGATGCGACAGAGGTGGGCAAGAACTCACTTCCCCTCACTTCCCCTTGCTCCCACCTGCATGACAGTCCCCCGCCTGTGTGACGAACACCTCGGGAAGGCCGTTCCCGTGCGTCACGAAAACATCGCTCTGTGTAATCATCCGGTGGCGGTTCTCCGTGGACTTCCGTGGGCTTCCGTGGACCTCGTCGGGTTCCGTCGAGTTCCGTGGAGCTTCAGCCTCGCGGCGCCAAAGCCTCCCACGCCACGGTTACTTCGCCCTGCCGCCAGCGCGTCACCCCGTCCCGCACCGGCCAGTCGGCGCTCAGGGTGCGGACCGTGCGGATCCAGCGCTGGCGGGCGCCGTACGAGGCGTACGGGGCGGCGGCGGCCCAGGCGCGGTCGAAGTCGCGGAGGAAGGCGTGCACCGGTTCGCCGGGGACGTTGCGGTGGATGAGGGCTTTCGGGAGGCGTTCTGCCAGGTCGGAGGGGTGGGCCAGGGAGCCGAGCCGGGTGGCGAAGGTGATCGTGCGGGGGCCCTCCGGGCCGAGTGCGACCCAGACGTGCCGACGGCCGATCTCGTCGCAGGTGCCCTCGACGAGCAGGCCACCGGGGCTCCCGACGGGCGGGCCACCGGGGCCCTGGACGGGTGGACCGCCGGGGCCCTGGACGGCCTGCCCGCCGGGACCCCCGACGGGCAGGCCGCCGGGGAAGTGTCTGTCGGGGGAGTAGCCGCTGAGGGGCGTGGCAGGTTCGAGGCGGGCGCACAGGCGTTCCCAGACGGCGGCGACCTCTTCCTCGTCGTACTGGCGCAGGACGTTCGCCGCCCGGATGAGGGTCGGACGGCCCGGCACCGGCACTTCGAAGCCGCCGTGCCGGAAGGTCAGGCCCTCGCGCTCGTACGGCTTCGCCGCCGCGACCCTGGCCGGGTCGATCTCGATGCCGACCACCTGGGTGCGGGGTGCTGCCGCGCGGAGGCGCCCGAGCAGTTCGACCGCCGTCCAGGGGGCCGCGCCGTAGCCGAGGTCCACGGCGAGGGGGGTGGTGGCGCGGCGGAGTGCGGCGCCGTGGGTGGCGGCGATCCAGCGGTCCATGCGGCGCAGGCGGTTGGGGTTGGTGGTGCCGCGCGTCACCGTGCCGAGGGGGTGGGGGGCCATGGGACCGAGGGTATGCGGGCCGGCGTTTCCCGGATGCCGCAGGTTTCGGCAGGGGCTCGGCCCTCCACCCCCCCCAACGACTCACAACTCCAGTCCCTCACCGACCTCAACCCTCGCTCCCCCTCCCTCAACCCCTCAGTCAATCGAACGGTTGAGCGAGACTCGGTAATAATTCAGCAAAGAGGAAATGGAACGGCCCCCTCCGGCGTTTTCGCACACCAGAGGGTTGCGCACGCCCTCGAACGGCATGCCCGGACCGAGGAGGAACGCCACGTGAGCCACTACATCGGCAGGCTCGGGCGACGTTCCCCGGCCGCCACGTCGCGGCTGAGGCTGCACCGGAAGCCGCGCCGGGTCGCGATGCTGTCGGTGCACACGTCGCCGCTGCACCAGCCTGGAACCGGCGACGCGGGCGGCATGAACGTGTACATCGTGGAGCTGGCGCAGCGGCTCGCCGCACAGGGCATCGAGGTGGAGATCTTCACCCGTGCCACGACCGGCGCCCTGCCCCCGACGGTCGAGCTGGCCCCGGGCGTCCTCGTCCGGCACGTCGACGCGGGCCCGTACGAAGGGCTGGCGAAGGAGGAGCTGCCGGCCCAGCTGTGCGCCTTCACGCACGGTGTGATGCAGGCGTGGGCGGGCCACCGCCCCGGCTACTACGACCTGGTCCACTCGCACTACTGGCTCTCCGGCCACGTCGGCTGGCTCGCCGCCGAACGCTGGGGTGTCCCTCTGGTGCATGCCATGCACACCATGGCCAAGGTCAAGAACGCCGCGCTCGCCGCCGGCGACACCCCCGAGCCCGCCGCCCGCGTCATCGGCGAGACGCAGATCGTCCGCGCCGCCGACCGCCTCATAGCCAACACGGCCGAGGAGGCCGACGAACTCGTACGCCACTACGAGGCCGACCGCGCCAAGGTCGCCGTCGTCCACCCGGGCGTGAACCTCGACCGCTTCCGTCCTGCTGACGGCCGGACGGCGGCGAGGGCCCGGCTCGGCCTGCCCCAGGACGCCCTGATCCCCCTCTTCGCCGGCCGCATCCAGCCGTTGAAGGCCCCCGACGTCCTCCTCCGCGCCGTCGCCGTCCTCCTCGGTGAACGCCCCGAGCTGCGGTCGAGGATCGTCGTCCCGGTGGTCGGCGGACCGAGCGGCAGCGGACTCGCCAAGCCGGAAGGCCTGCAGAAGCTGGCCGCGCGTCTCGGGATCGCCGATGTCGTACGGTTCCGGCCGCCGGTCGGGCAGGAGCAGCTCGCGGACTGGTTCCGGGCGGCGTCCGTGCTGGTCATGCCGTCGTACAGCGAATCCTTCGGGCTCGTCGCCATCGAGGCGCAGGCAGCCGGCACGCCGGTGCTGGCGGCCTCGGTCGGCGGCCTCCCGGTCGCCGTGCGGGACGGGCACACGGGCTTCCTGGTCCAGGGCCACGATCCCGTCGCCTACGCGCGCGTGCTGGGCGATTTCGCCGACAACCCCGACCTCCCCGCCCGCATGGGCACGGCCGCCGCCCGCCACGCCGAGTCCTTCGGCTGGGACAGGGCCGCCGCCACCACCGCGGACGTGTACACGGAGGCCACGCACGACTACCGCCGCAACGGGGCGTGGGCCCATCACGGCTGAGTCGCCCCTCGCGCGACTGTCGCGGTGACGGGGGTGCGGGCCCCTCACGGCCGTGCCGCGCGACTGCCGCCGCGACGAGGGTGCGCGCCCATCCACGTGTGCCGTACGGCATACGCCATACGGCACACGGCTGTCGGTGCAGCGGGGTGCGGGCTCACCGCCGGTGAGCCGTCGGCCCGCTCGTACCGGCGGGTACGCTCGCCCCATGGCTGACGCAGCGTCGATCATCGAGCAGGTCCTCACCGAGGCCGAGCTGGCGTGGGAGAGCCCGGGGCCCGGGAACTACGTCGTGAAACTCCCCGGCACCCGCAAACTCTCGACGACCGTCTCACTGATCGTCGGCAGGCACTCGCTCTCCCTCAACGCCTTCGTGATCCGCCACCCCGACGAGAACGAGGCGGGTGTCCACCGCTGGCTCCTGGAACGCAACCTCAAGCTGTACGGCGTGAGTTACGCCGTCGACCGGCTCGGCGACGTCTACGTCACGGCCCGGCTGCCGCTCTCCGCCATCACCCCCGACGGGATCGACGGCCTCCTCGGCCAGGTTCTGGAAGCGGCCGACGGCGCCTTCAACACCCTCCTCGAACTGGGCTTCGCCTCCGCGATCCGCAAGGAGTACGCCTGGCGCGTGTCCCGCGGGGAGTCGACTCGCAACCTGGACGCGTTCAGCCACCTGACGCGCGAACCTGCCGGCCCGTCCGACGCCGCCCGCCCGGTCGCTGACAGCGACCCGGGGTGACCCCCGCCCACGGCGTGAAGCGCCGGGCCGGATGAGGCTGGTCGTAGAACCCGGCCGCCACCGCCACCGCCGCCACCTCACCGGGCCGCACCTCTTCCAACAGCAGCCGCCTGGCCCGATCCACCCAACGGGACATCAGCAGATCCGCAGCCGAAGGGCGACCGTACGACCGGGCCGTGGCCGCTGCCCCGGCGACACCCCCGGAAGCGGCTTGCGCAGATGCCCCCGCAACCGCTCCCCGGCAAGCGCCGGCCGGCTCCGAGGAGCTTCAGCCCGAACTCGTACGGGCCTTCTCCGCTGAGGGTGTGCTGACCAGAGGCCCTTGGCCAGGCCGCTCAACGGCGGTGGTCTCCTTCTCCGCCACGGTGGTCTCCTCCGTCACGACGGTGGCCTGCCCCCCGGGCATCCCCCGCATCAACGCCCAGTATCCCGCCCCCGCCACGGTCCCGATCACGGCGCACGCCCCCCACAGCCACTCCTCGCCCCACCGGTCGATGACGACGCCGGACATGAGCGGTGCGACGAGGGCGGCGACGGACCACGACATCGTGTACATGCCCTGGTAGCGCCCGCGCCCCTGGACGGGAGAGAGGCGGACGACGACGCCGGTCTGGGTGGGCGCGTTGACGATCTCCGCGAGGGTCCAGACGCACACGGTGAGCGCGAAGACCCCGATCGACCCGGCGAACGCCGTGAGGCCGAAGCCGTAGCCGGCGAGCATCGAGGAGATGACCAGGAGCCGTCCCGGGTCCCGGTGCTCGATGAAACGGGTGACCGGGATCTGCAGGGCGACGATCAGCACCCCGTTGACGGCGATGGCGAGACCGTAGTCCGCCGGTGTGAATCCCGCCTCGCCCATCGCGACGGGCAGCCCCACGGACCCCTGCTGGAAGATCAGCGCGACGAGGAAGGACAACCCGACGACGCCCATGAACCGCCCGTCACGCACGACGGTGCCCAGCCCGGCCTCGTCCGCACCGTCGGCCTTCTCCGCCGCCGTACGCTCCGGCCGCGACTCCGGCAGCTTCACGAAGACCAGGATCGCGCAGGCCAGCGTCATCCCCGCCTCGATCAGGAACCCGGCGAGATAACTGACCTCGGCGATGAACCCGGCGGCCATGGCGGAGATCGCGAAACCGAGGTTGATGGCCCAGTAGTTGAGGGAGAAGGCGCGGACGCGGTCCTCGGGCCGCACGATGTCCGCCATCATCGCCTGTACGGCCGGCCGGGAGGCGTTACTGGCGGCGCCGACGAGGAAGGCGACCGCGGCGATCGCGACGGGATCCTGTACGAAGCCGAGCAGCGCGACCGACACCGCCGTCGAGGCCTGCGCGACGAGCAGCGTGGGCCGCCGCCCGAGCCTGTCGGCCATGACCCCGCCTGCGAGCGAGGAGACGACCCCGCCGAGACCGTGCAGCGACGCCACGAGCCCGGCGTACGAGGCGGAGTACCCGCGGTCCAGAGTCAGATACAGCGCCATGAACGTGGCGACGAACGCGCCCAGCCGGTTCACGAGCGTGCTGGTCCACAGCCACCAGAACTCACGGGGCAGCCCTGACACCGATTCCCGGACGGCACGTCTGGCGGCGACGAGTGGCATGGAGGTCTCCCACGGACGTAAGTGGCTAAGGCGGTGAACACAACTTACGAACCCCGTCGGATCCCGGACCACCCAATTAACAACCCCAGTCGACTGTCAGCGCGTAGGCCGCCCGCAGTTCGACTTGGCCCGCCCCGCCGGCCTGTCCGCCTGTCCGCCTGTCGGCCGGGCGGGCGACGGTTCCCGGCCGTCGATTACGCTCGGAGCCATGGCCGACGCACCGTACAAGCTGATCCTCCTCCGCCACGGCGAGAGCGAGTGGAACGAGAAGAACCTGTTCACCGGCTGGGTGGACGTCAATCTCACGCCGAAGGGAGAGAAGGAGGCGACGCGCGGCGGTGAGCTGCTGAAGGACGCCGGCCTGCTCCCGGACGTGCTCCACACCTCCCTCCAGAGGCGCGCCATCCGCACCGCGCAACTGGCCCTCGAATCCGCCGACCGCCACTGGATCCCGGTCCACCGCAGCTGGCGCCTGAACGAGCGCCACTACGGCGCCCTCCAGGGCAAGGACAAGGCGCAGACCCTCGCGGAGTTCGGCGAGGAGCAGTTCATGCTGTGGCGCCGCTCGTACGACACCCCGCCGCCCCCGCTCTCGGACGACTCGGAGTTCTCCCAGTCCTCGGACCCGCGCTACGCGACCATCCCCCCGGAGCTCCGCCCCCGCACGGAGTGCCTCAAGGACGTCGTCACCCGCATGCTCCCCTACTGGTACGACGGCATCGTCCCCGACCTCCTCACCGGCCGCACGGTCCTCGTCGCCGCCCACGGCAACTCCCTCCGCGCCCTCGTCAAGCACCTCGACAACGTCTCCGACACGGACATCGCCGGCCTCAACATCCCGACCGGCATCCCCCTGTCGTACGAGCTGGACGCCGACTTCAAGCCACTGAACCCCGGCGGCACCTACCTCGACCCCGAGGCCGCCGCAGCCGCCATCGAGGCGGTCAAGAACCAGGGCAAGAAGAAGTAACGCAACACCGGTAAGCCCCCGACCTGCTGTTTCTTGGCAGGTCGGGGGTTACCGGTGGGGCTGGGCCGTCTGTGGGCCGTCAGTTGCGACGACGCCAGCGGCGGACCCGGATGTCGAGGACGATCAGCAGCGCCACGGGGATGGCGGCCCCGGCGGGAGCGTCGGACCAGAGGGCGAATGCGCCGCCGGCCGTGCCGATGAGTGCGATCGGCAGATCGCGGGGGTGGATGTCGACGGTCAGGCCGACGCGTGGGACCATGAGGCCCTCCAGCTGTGCTCGGTTCACTTGGCAAGGTGATTTCTGGGACGCGGCAATGGAGACGAATGCCGCCCCTGATCGGGCGGCATTCGTATGCCCGCTGAAACTTTCCCACAGCCTCACGCGCCAGCCAAACGCGCAGCTAAAGGCCGCTCTGTTCGCTTGCGTAGACGGACTGTCCACGACGGTAGGCAGTCAGAGCACTCCAGGAATACTCGGAGACTTTGAAGACTCTCCAATCTTTCCAGAAGTCTCCCCGTCGCCCTGCGCCGCTTCGTGCTGGATCCACGGTGCCCGCGCCGCCTGCTGATGCTGACCTGCGTCACCGCGCGCCGTCTCGTTCTCCACACGTTTCTACACGGCATGCTGGCGGAGGTTCGGTGCCTTGTGGACCGGTCGTCAGGTCTGGTTTCCCGGTTTGCTCAGCCGGTTTCCCAAATCCGTTCTGCTAAATCCGTTTGGCCAAGTCGGTTTGGCCTAGCCGATTTGAACCTTGATTTGGAATCTAGATTTGGGACTGCGAAACGGATCTCAAATGTGAGGATCCAAATCGGACACCGTTTGGGGTCGACTGTTGAAAGCTAGCTAGTACTGCAGCCGGAGATCTTGTGACGGAGCCTGTGTGGCGTCGTTGACCGGGCATGATGTTGGGTGTGACGGCTGAGCAGATAGCCGGGTGGGATGCTGAATCGTCCGCGTTGACTGGTTCGTTGGGATACTTGTTCAACCGGCCGGAGCCTCGGGTGGTGTTCGCGCAGTTCATCGAGGGGCTGCTGGCGGAGCTGCCGAAGAAGAACGGCTGGACACTGTCGGAGCGTGCCGGGCATGTGACCGCGGACCGGATGCAGTGGCTGCTCAACGGGTCGGTGTGGGACGCCGGCCGGCTGCGTGACGCGGTCCGCGATTACGTCATCACGCACCTGGGCGACCAGGACGCCTCACTCGTCATCGATGACACCCAGGCTCAGAAGAAGGGCACCAAGTCGGTCGGGGTGGCCTTCCAGCACTGTGGGCTGACCGGCGATGTCCGCAACTGCCTGCCTCTCCGCCTCTGCGCAGCGGCTGGCCGCTCAGCGCCGCCGGGCCGGCACGCCGAAAGGCTCACGAGCACTGGGCCACTTCCGCCAGGCGGTGTTGCGCCCCGGTACGGCCTTGGGCTCGGGCGGCGGGCGGGGCGGCCCGTGGGCCGCCCCGCCCGGCCGGTTTAGGGCTTCTCGCCGTCCCGGTCGACGAGGGACTGGGTCGTCTTCATCTCGCAGAATGTGACCTCGCCCTTCTTGTGCGAGGGCCCAGCCGACGAGCCGTCCTCGTACTTCTCCTCGTAGTCGCGCACCGCGACCGACTGGTTCCCCTGGTACTGGAAGGTGTCGGGGTCGAGGAGGTACTCCCGGCGCTGAACGGCCTTGCTGCCCAGGTCCGGGTATATGGCGATGGCGTCATGCCCCATGGGGTCCTTCACCAGGTGCGGGACCACCTCGATCCCGGGGTCCGCGGCCAGGGCCCGGTACAGCTTGGCCATCCCCTGCGGATGCACGGGATAGGCCTCGTCGAGGGTCGCCAGGAGCGCGAAGGTCTCGAGCTGCTCACCCGTCAAGCCGGTGTCCTTGCCCATGGGGAACATGTCCGCCGCCTGCTTCCGGATCTCGGCGGGGTCGTCCGGCAGCGAGGCGAGCAGGCGATACAGCCGCCGCTGCGAGGGCTCGTTGTCGCCGTCCTTGTCGTCCTCCCTCACGGGGCTGTCGTACTGGACCCACTCCTCGCTCACCTCGGGCTTGGCATCGGGCGCCGCGTCCGACGCTCCGTATTGGCACTGCGCGGTCTTCAGGTAGACCCACTGGCCGTCGCGCGGATGCAGATCCGGCTGCTGCGACACCACTTCCGCCGCCTGCTCCAGGAGTGCCGTCGCGGACGTCAGGTCGGGGCTGGCAGGCTGCACGCCGCGCTCGGGTCCATCGCCACCGACGAGCATGGTCACCAGCACCGCGATGGTGATCACCGTCGCGGCGACCCCCGCAGCCGTCACGCGCCAGTCCAGCCGCATCCTGCGGGCAGAGCCCTGCTGCGCTGCTCCCAGCAGCTTCTGGCGGCCGGGAACCAGCCGCGCCCGGTCCGGCGTCGGCGCATCGGCGCGCAGCTCGTGCATCTTGGTCATGTCATCCATGGGTTACCGCCCCGTTGTGGTCGCTTACGAGGGTGGGGTCGGCGCCGAGCGCCGTACGCATCTTGCGCCGCGCCCGGCTCAGCCGGGAGCGGACCGTGCCGACCGGCACCCCGAGGGCGTCGGCACACTCCTGGTAAGTGAAGTCCGCCCAGGCGACCAGCAGCAGCACATGCCGGTCCTTCCCGGGCAAGGCGGCGATCGCCCCGGCCAGCGCCTGCTGCGAGGCCTCGGCCGTCACCCGCTCGTCGGCCCGTTCCGACCAGGACTCGGCCACCGGGTCGACGCCGGTACGGGCCAGCGCCCGCAGCGCCCGCACTTCGGAGCGGCGGTGGCTGCCGATGAGGTTGCCGGCGATGCCGTAGAGCCACGGCCGGGCACTGGCGCGCGCGACGTCGTAGCGGGCGCGGTTGCGGAAGGCGATGAGGAAGGTCTGCGCCGTGATGTCGTCGGCGTGACTGTCGCCCAGCCGGCGCATCACATACCGGTGGATCTCGGTGGCGTGTCTGTCGTAAAGCCTGGCGAATATCTCCGGCCGCTCCAGGGATTCCTGGATGACCAGCGCGTCGTCGGTGGGTGGATCCCCCACGAGGCCCTCGCTTCTTCGTGCAATAGGAGTGGAGTGCATTCCACCCCCTGTTGTCCGAAGCGGCCAGGAGGGTTCACGCGCAGGTATTGAACCGCCCGCACGGAGATGCGCCAGTTCGTGTGCCCGGACAGCCCACCAGTTCTCGCCGCCAGAATCCGTGACAGCGGCGCTCCACTCTGGAGGCTTGGGACATGGTCATGCTCAGAAGTACTCACCCCGCGCCAACACCAGGCCCTACCGAGAGGGGCGGGCACTCTGGATGGAGACACGACAACGTCGCAGGTCACCATGGTCCTTGGATTGAGAGCACTCAGTAGTTGTTGTCTTTTCGATCTTGAGGGATGCGCGTCGAACGGGAGTCCCGATCGGGTGATCGTGGGGCGCTTGGCGCATACGGACAGGGCCTCCTGAACAGCTCGTTGGTGTCGAATCACCGAGCAGCAGGAGGCCGTGATGCAGCAGTCTTCCGTGCCGACGGCCGGGCAGTCCAGCTCGGTCACCTGGGAGTGTGACTGCCTGGCTCACCGGTTCGGAAACGCCGCCGACAACGGGTTGCGGCAGCCGCGCTACCCGACGGACATGACGGACGCGGAGTGGGCGGCCGTCCGGCCGCTACTGCCGGTGCCGGGCTGGATGCGCGGTCGCGGCGGCCGGCCGGAGGCGTACTGCCACCGGGCTGCACTCGATGCGATCCGCTACCTCGTCGACAACGGCATCAAGTGGCGGGCGATGCCGGCCGACTTCCCGCCGTGGGACCGGGTATACGCGTTCTTCCGCCGCTGGCGCGACCATGGCCTGGTCAAGGAGTTCCACGACCGGCTGCGTGGGCAGGCCCGCGAGAAGGCGGGCCGCAACGCGGAGCCGACAGCCGCAGTGATCGACTCGCAGTCGGTGAAGGCGGACGCTGTTGTCGGTGCGGACAGTCGCGGGTTCGACGGCGGGAAGCTGGTCAACGGGCGCAAACGGCACGTCGTGGTCGACACTCTCGGCCTGCTGCTCGGGGTGATGGTCACCGCCGCGGACACCGGCGACCGCGCCGCCGCCCGGGTGCTGCTTGAGCAGGTGGCCGACGCGCATCACTGCCTCGCCGCCGCCTGGCTCGCGACTACGCACGGCGCAGGCGGGCCCGGCCACTTGGCGGAGATGTCGTCCCCTGGCCTCCGCCTCCCCGTCACGCTCCGACAGACAACGGCAGCGGGCGGATTCCCATCCGTGTCCACGGCATCATCTGGCCTGTCCCGGACCCGCTGATACACAACTGAGCGGCTGCCGTGCCGCGCCTGATACGCGGGAGAGACCTTCCGGAGGGCCGCAGGGTCCAGGCTCGCTGCCGGACGGGACGGCCGACTGCTGTCCCCCGCACAGCCCGCCTGAGCGATGGCCGGCGGCAGACGCAAGGGGAGCCACACATGCACACCTCGACAGGCCGAAGGGTGGCCGCCGCCCTGACGACGGGGATCGCGCTGACCGCGGCCCTTGTAGCACCCTTACCGGCGCAGGCCGTCATGGGTGGCACCGAGTCCACCCGGGCCTACTCGTTCATGGGCTCGTTCCAGCCGTCCTACCCTGCTCCGCCACGCCCGGACAAGCACGGCTGTGGGGTGGAGGTCCTCGCGCCGCAATGGGTCCTGACCGCCAGCCACTGTGCCGGCAGGAACCCGACCAACGCGAAGGCGGGTGTCCCGCGCGGCTGGAAGGTCCGGGTCGGGTCACTGGACACCACCTCCGGCGGCGAGGTCGCCGAGGGCGACCACTACTACCGGCTGGCAACCAGTCGCGACGAGGGAGGTTTCTGGGGCCGCGACCTCGCGTTGATGCACCTGCGGACCCCGGTTCGAGCCAAGCCGGTGCGGATCGCCTCGACCACACCGCCGGACAACACGCCCGTCCGCATCATGGGTTGGGGTATGACCTGCGACGACACCAGCAACGCGGCGTGTTTCCCCAAGCGGCTGCGGGAGGCCGACACCGTGGTGCAGCCGATCTCGATGTGTCCGTCAGCCGCGCCCAGCGGAGAGTTGTGCATCGGTAGCCGCGACGGCGGAATCGCCGCGTCGAACATGGACTCCGGTGGGCCTGCGCTGGTCCGCGACGGCGACCAGTGGACCGTGGCCGGTGTGGTCAGTGGCCCCGACGAAAGCGGCAAGACGCTGTACTCCGATGTCACCAAGCACGCCGACTGGATCAACGGCATCATCACGGGCACCAACGTGCCCCCCGATGATCTGATCCCGGACATGGAAGGCTCGGTGGACCTGAGCGGCTGTGCGGGCTCAGTGGTCCGCACCCCCGCCTCCCGGCCGCAGGACCCGGCGCTGTTGCTGACCAACGGTCACTGTGTGCAAGGACAGTGGCCCGCGCCCGGAACTGCGACAGTGGACCAGCCGGCCGACCGCGAGGTGCCTGTCGCCGACCGTCAGGGCTATCCGCGAACCACCGCCCGTGCGAAACGGCTCGTGTACGCGACGATGACCGGCACCGACATCGCGCTCTACCGCCTGGACAAGACCTACGCGCGGTTGAAGGCCGAAGGCGCGAAAGTCTTCCACCTCACCTCCACCCCCGTGCGCGCAGGCGACCCACTGACCATGGCGTCCGTCGGCACCCGCTACACATGCACCGCCGAGGCCGTAGTCCCACACCTGCGGGAGGGCGGCTACCAGCTGAACAACTCAATCCGCTACACCACCAGCGACGACTGCGCCCCCTGGCACGGCGACTCCGGTTCGGCGCTGCTGGCCCCCGACGGCACCACGGTCGTGGGAATCCACAACACCCACAACGACGACGGCGAACAATGCACCGACAACAACCCCTGCGAAGTGGGCCCGAACGGGGAAGTAACCTCCCAGCAGGGTCGTAGCTATGGCCAGCAGGTTCACATGATCACCGACTGCCTGGCCAAGGGATCGAAACTGGACCTGTCCCGCCGAGGCTGCACCCTCACCGGTGCCACGCCCCGTCCCGACCACCGCGACGACCTCCCCGGTGACCAGGACCGGCGCAGCAGCCCCCAGACCCGCGAACCCTGACCCGATCAGCACCACGGGCGAACCCGGCCCGGGCGTAGGCGCGGTGGAGGAAGGATTCGGCAGGGCGGGGTGCCCCGTCGCATGATGGACCTCCAGCACCCTACGTCCGATGGGGAGAGATGTCGGTTCCAGTGGCCGGGGGAAGCGCCCTGGTGCCGGTGGCGATCCTGCTCGTGGAGGACGACGAAGTGATCCGCAGATCGCTCACCTTGGCGCTGGAGCGCTACGGCTAACTCGGGCCCGTTCCGCTCGCCAAGGCGGTCAGGCAGTCACTGGCCCGCACCGGGCTGCAGACACAGCTCACCACAGCCGGCGCCGTGTCCGCCGAGACCGACCCGCGCCGACTTGACAGGATCGTCGCCAACCTGGTCGTCAACGCCCACCGGCACGGTCGCGCCCCCGTCGAGGTCGAGGTGGCGGGGACCTGTGTGACGGTACGGGACCACGGCCCGGGCTTCCCCCACGACCTGCTCGCCCACGGGCCCCAGCGGTTCCGCACCGGGGCGTCGGAACGCGGCCGGGGCCACGGCCTCGGGCTGACCATCGCGCTCGGCCAGGCCCAGGTCATCGGGGCGTCGCTGTCCTTCGCCAACGCGCCTGACGGTGGGGCCGTCGCCACGCTTCGCCTGCCGGCGGTCGACTGACGCGTCACGGAACGCCACGATGACGGCGGCTGCGGTCAGGTGAGGCCGGGGTAGGGCTGCTGGTCGCGGTGCCCGGTCGGCTACTGGTTCCCGGTGAAGCTGCCGGCGTCGACCTCGGTGAGGACATCGAGCTTGACCAGGCGTTTCAGCTTGGCGCGGGTGCCTTCGATTCCGGACGCCTCTGATCACCCGAACTGGCGGAAGGTCCGCGCCGGGCAGCCGGGGGACTGACCGGTCTTTCCTGTGCCCAGAGGCAGCGGCTTGAGGCAACTACTTCGGCGGACGGCAATCATTCTCGACTCCGCGGCAACTGCTTGAGCAGCCCGTTCCTCACGGGCACCCCCCACGTAAGTACAGACTGGGAAAACACACATGACTGAACTGCACGGCCACGGCAAGGCGCGGCACCGCAGAAAGAAGACGGGCCCTGCGCGGCTGGGTCCGCCAGGCCGAGGCCGATGGCGGTGAGCGTGACGACCGGCTCACCACCGCCGAGCGCGAGGAACTCAAGCAACTCCGTAGGGAGAACGCCGAGTTGAAGCGGGGACAGGTCCCCTACTCCGCCCTCGACTACCTACCGCCCGCCGGGTACGAACGCGACTGGTGGCGACAACAGGAAGCCCCCCGCAGTCCGCCTGAAACAAGATCGCTGGACCTACGAAATTCGGGCAGTTCACCCAGCTCGGGCCGCCCCGCGACGCCCACACCACACAGACGCATCCCCGACGACGAGCAGGAGCACACCCATGCTCATCCCCCCTTCTTCTGTTGCGGTCCGCGCCATCCTCTCAGTGTGATCCGCCGGGTCCTCCCCTGGTCCTCCGCCGCTGCTGTCGCTGCTCGCGCCACGACCGGTAGTGGTGGAGCAGCGTCTCCTCGATCGGGCGGTAGGTGAGCCCGAGTTCATCGACGCTTCTGCGGTTGTCGACGCGGAAGCGGATGCCGAGGTGCTTGCGGATGTAGTCCTGGCTGAGGCCGAAGGCCGGTCCCAGGACGCGGAGGGGCCAGTGCGGGAGGGCGGTGCGGGGGAGGCGGAGGTTCTGGGGATGGTGCGTGCGCAGGATCGTCGACATCTGGTGGAACGACGTCATCTCCTGTGCCGCGACGAGGTAACGCCCGTGTGCCTCGGGTCGTTCCGCCGCCGCGATGTGGGCCGCCGCCACGTCCCGTACGTCGGCCGTCGTGAAGCTGAAGTCGGGGGCGCCGTAGAAGAAGTAGCCCTTGAACAACTCGTCCAGGAGGAACAGGCTGCCGGATTCCGAGGCGGGGGTGAGCGAAGGGCCCAGGATCAGGCCGGGGTTGACGGAGACCATGCTCCAGCGGTCCTGCGCGGCCGCCGCGTCCCAGGCCGCCCGTTCCGCCACGGTCTTGGCGTGGTGGTACGGGTTGTTCTCCACCGTGCTCGTGGTGTTGAAGTACTTCTCCGACAGGATCCGGTCGTCCATCTGCAGGACGTCGACGTAGTCGCCGAAGATCGCACCCACCGTGGAGGTGAGGACGAGCCGCTCGACGGTCTCCGTGCGGTCGATGCCGGCGAGCACGTTGCGCGTGCCGTGGAGCGCCGGTTCCAGCATGTCCCGGCGGCCGTCCTTGATCTTCTCCGGCATCAGGAAGGGCGAGGCCACATGGAAGACCACGGAGCAGCCCTTCATCGCCTCGTCGAAGGAGCCGTCCGCGAGCAGATCCGCCTCGAAGAGGTCGAGGCGGCCGGGGTACGCCTCTCGCATCGCCCACAGCGGCTCCAGCTTCGCGGCGTTCGCCGTGCTGCGCACGGTGGTGCGCACCCGGTAGCCGCGCTCCAGCAACTGCCGTACCAGATGGGCGGCGACAAAGCCGCTGCCACCCGTCACCAGGACCGTACTGCCAGCCGGGTTTTCACTCATGCGCGCACTCCTCGGGGGACGAACTCGGGGTCTGCCATGATCCCATCTTGGCCCGCGCCGGGCCCCAACCACCCTGTGCCTAAAAGGAGTTCGTGCACGCTCGCGGCGAGGGCACGGCTGGAGGAGGACGATGCCTTCCCGGGCCGCGGGCGGGTGGGAGGCCGGACGCCCTGCGGCGCGCTCGACCGGGGCCCGTTCTGGGACGCCCCCGCCGGGTGACTCCCGCGGCGCGCTCCTCGCCCCGGCGCGGCGCGGTCATCCATGGACGGGCTGGTCGTTCTCCGCCGGGTGGGGCAGCGGGGAGGCGCTGGACGCCACGCTGGTGGAACCCGAGCTGGTGGTGGAAGTCGGCGTCGATGCCGATGATCACGCGGATGAGTCGGCGTCTGGCACGGCCACGGGCCGCCGGCCGGCACTGATGGGTAGCCGCGTGGTCACCGGAGCACGTGGTGGATAGCACCGCGGTCTTCCCGGCGCTGCTCCGCGCGGCGGCCGGGTGAGGCGTTACGTCAGGCGGCGTGCGAATTGCGCTGGTGTAGCGTGGTATTGCTTCTTGAAAGCGCGGATGAAGTGGCTGCTGTCGGTGAAATGCCAGAGTGCGGCGGCCTCGGAGATGCTGAGCTGTGATCCGGAGGCGGTGAGCGCCTCGGCCGCTTCCTCCAGGCGTCGGCGGCGGATGTAGGCGCTGAACGACTCGTCCAGACTCGCGAAGGCCCGCTGCAAGGTGCGTACTGATACGTGCAGTTGCGCGGCTACCGCGGACGGCGACAAGTCGGCGTCGGTGAGCCGGGCATCGGCGAGGTCCTTGGCCGCTTGTGCCAGCGCCGGGGTGAAGGTGGGCTCGCGGTCGTCGAAATGGTCGAGCATCAGCCCTTTGGTGAGTTCGAGCAGGGCGTTGCGGGACGAGTGCGCCCCCGCCGGGCTGAGGTCGCTCACGGTCCGCTGCACCATGCTGGTGTGTGCCATGAGGATCTGCGCTGCGGGCGAGGTGGCCTGACCGGTGCGCGGTTTCCCGGCGACCAGGGGCCGCAGGGCGTCGCCGGGGAATATTAGGATGCGGGTGCCGATCACGGGGGTGGTGTGGAAGTGATTCTCCGTCACGACGTGGTGCATGAAGTAGGTGCCGGCCGAAACGTACGCGTCACCGCCCTGATCGTGCGGGTCCTGCAGGGCCACCGCGCCGCGCAGCCCGACGTACAACCTGATCTGATCGTGCTCGTACGTCCCGACTGCCCGGGTGCTCACGGATGAGGATGCCCAGAGCTCGTTGACGGCGGTGTCTTCCAGGGCCACCGAGCGCATCGTTCCCTGGAAGCCGTCGACCGTGGAAGCGCTGAATTCCGGCAGAGGGTACAGGTCGCCCATACGGTCGTTCCAGGTGTCGATGAACGGCTCCCATGTTCCCCGACCGGTGCCGGTGGAGTCGGCGTCGACGGCGAACGTGCCCACCTTGCCGCCCGGGCCACGGAAACGCGGCCTGCTCGTCATGTGCCCTCCGCCCCGATGAGGATGTCGCCGGCATCCCATTCCGTGTCGCGAAGGTACACCCGCTCTACGTACGCCTGTTCCTACGCTTGGTGGCGCTTCGACCTCCCAGACGATCTACCGCCTGCCGGCCGTGCTCGGCGCCGCAGCCACGGTGTCTTGCCTTCGCGCGCGGCGCAAGGCGACCGCGACCCCGCGGGCGAAAGTGAGAAGAACTATGAAGGCAGTGCGCTTCCACCAGTACGGCGACCCCGACGTCCTGCGTTACGAGGACGTGGAGCAGCCGGTTCCCAGCGCCGGGCAGGTGCGGGTCCGTGTTGCGGCGACGTCGTTCAACCCCGTCGACGCCAGCATCCGCGCCGGGTTCATGCAGGGACCGATCCCTGTGACGCTGCCGCACACACCCGGCATCGACGTCGCCGGCACGGTCGACGCGCTCGGCGGGGGCGTGACCGGCATCCAGGTCGGGGACCAGGTCATCGGCTTCCTGCCGATGGCGGGCCCCGGCGCCGCCGCGGAGTATGTCCTGGCACCGGCCGAGGCCCTGACGCCGGCGCCCAAGAGCGTCGCGCTGTCCGACGCGGCCGCGCTGCCGCTGGTGGGCCTGACCGCGTGGCAGGCACTGTTCGAGCACGCCAAGCTGACCGCCGGGCAGCGCGTGCTGATCAACGGCGCGGGCGGAGCGGTCGGCGGCTACGCCGTGCAGTTGGCCCAGCAGGCCGGCGCCTACGTGATCGCCACGGCCGGCCCGCACAGCAGTCGGCGCGTCACGGCCGCGGGCGCGGACGAGGTCATCGACCACACGACCGTCGACGTCGTCACGGCGGTGAGCCAGCCGGTCGACATCGTGCTCAACCTCGCGTCGGTTCAACCGGCACAGCTGGATGCGCTTCCCGGTCTGATCCGCCCCGGCGGTGTCCTGGTGAACACCACCGTGTGGATGCCCGCGCCCACCGACGAGGAGCGCGGCGTACGGGGCATCGACCTGTTCGTCCGCAGCGACGCGGAGCAACTGTCGCACCTGGCGGAACTGATCGACGGCGGCGAGCTGCGCGTCGAGGTCGCCCGGCGGGTGCCGCTGGCCGAGCTGCCGGCCCTGCACGCCGACGCCGCCGCGGGCGTACTGCCCAGCGGCAAGGTCGTCGTCACGCCCGGCGCCTGACGCCCCCCGACCCACCCGTGAAGGAGACGACTCCGATGATCCCCGACGACGATCCGTCCCGCTCGCTGACCGTGGCGAACCCCGACGACCCCGGCACGACGTACATCTCACTGGTGGGCAATACCTACGGCATGCTGGTCACCGGCGAGCAGACCAACGGCCGATACTGCCTGATCGACATGCATGTCCCCGACGGCGGCGGCCCGCCGCCGCACCGGCACGCCTTCGAGGAGATGTTCACCATCCTCGAAGGCGAGATCGAGTTCACCTTCCGCGGCGAAAAGCACACCGTACAGGCCGGGTCCACGATCAACATCCCGGCCAACGCACCGCACAACTTCCGCAACGCTTCGGGCGCGCCGGCCCGCATGCTGTGCATGTGCACCCCCGCCGGCCAGGACGAGTACTTCATGCGCATCGGCGATATCGTCGCGGGCAAGGATGCGCCGCCGCCGCAGCTGTCGGAGAGCGAGCTCGCGGAACGCCGCCGCCGCGCGGCTGAGTTGGCCTCGACCTACCGAAGCGAGTTCCTGTAGCTCGCAGGCCCGGCAAGCTCGGCACCGGTCTGCCGTGGGCAGACTCGCCCTGACCTCGGAGACCGTCAAGTGCACCGACGGTATGACAGGGTTCGTGGTGCTCCCCAGACGCTGGGCGGCAGAGCGCACGTTCGCATGGTTGATGAACTCCCGCGTCTGGCCCGGGACTGTGCGGCACCATGGACAGTGCGATCGACAGGATGCGAAATGCGGGTCCGCAGGATGTGCCCGTCATACAGCGTCAACTCGTAGGTGACGTGATGCGTACCGGTACGCCCACGAGCGTCCCGGACCGCAGGTCGGGGCGCCTCATGACCGCGTGCTCCATCTTCGACGGTGCCGCGGGGGCAACGACCGGGTGGCACGCTTCCCGAAGTCGGTAGGCCCGGCATCGAGCCGCCGCGCGCTAGCGTCGCCCGTCATGCGCATGGCGATGGTGGGGACGTGGGCGGCCGTGGTGATGGTCGTGATGGGGCTTGTGGTCGTGGGGGTTCCCGTGGGGTACTTCCTCTTCGTGTACGGGTGCGGGCGGGAGGAGGAGCGGTTGGGGGAGGCGTTGGCCGGGGACCCCGTCCTGGGCGAGGGGGTGGAGGGGGTCAGGGCCGAGGAGTCGTATCAGGGGTGCGACGACGACGATCTGTTCGTGGTCGCCGGGAAGTCGTACCGGTACGGCGGGGACAGGAAGAGCGTTCTCGCGCACTACCGGGAGGCCGCGCCGGCCCACGGGTGGCGGTACCGGACGAATGACTGCTTCACCAAGTCGATCGACGGGGCCGTGGCGAGTCTGACCCTCCACGGGCCGGCCGACGGTTCCCTGCAGGTCGAGATCGTCGCCGTCCGCGAGGACCCCGAGCCCTGGTGCTGAGCCCGCACCCCTTCTGACATGAGTGAAGGGGGCCCGCCACCCGTGACGGGCCCCCTTCTCCTACGTTCCCACGTACGAAAGCGACCGCGTGCCGGTCAGCCGCACTGGCACGGGTTGCCGGACTGGCACCCGCAGGCGCATCCCGAGCCGCAGCCGCAGGCGCCGACGAGGGGCAGGGTTTTGATGTCGGCGGGGTACTGGGTGTCCCGGACCCGCGTCGGGTCGGGCGTGCCGGGGCTGGCGGGGGAATCGGCCATGGTCCCTCCTCGAAGGCTGGTGCCTGTGCCCATTGGATGCCCGATTGCATGCCAGTTCAGCCGGGCGCATCAACGGCGCACGGAGGCGTCCACACGCCTCGCCGCAACCCCCCGGAGCCGGAACACCGGGCGTCGCGACCCGAAGCGCCGGGGCACCCAAGCGTGGGGCACCAAGCAGCGCCGGAGCACCACACGCCGGGCACCAGCAGCGCCGGAACCCCGGGCGAGGGATACACCAAATGCCAGAACGCCCCGCCCGAGCCCTACGCCCCCTCCACCCCCGTCACCGGCTGGATGTCGGCCTGCAGCTCGTCCGCGTGTTCGCCTGTCACCAGGTACACGACGCGCTTGGCGACGGACACCGCGTGGTCGGCGAAGCGCTCGTAGTAGCGGCCGAGGAGGGTGACGTCGACGGCGGTCTCGATGCCGTGCTTCCAGCGGTCGTCCATGAGGTGCTGGAACAGGGTGCGGTGCAGGAGGTCCATCGCGTCGTCGTCCTGCTCCAGCTGGAGCGCCAGGTCGACGTCCTTGGTGATGATGACCTCGGCCGCCTTGGCCATCAGGCGCTGCGCGAGCTGGCCCATCTCCAGGATCGTGGCATGCAGGTCACGCGGGACCGCGCGCTCGGGGAAGCGCAGCCGGGTGAGCTTGGCCACGTGCTGGGCGAGGTCGCCGGACCGCTCCAGGTCGGCGGACATGCGCAGCGAGGTCACGACGATACGCAGATCCGTGGCCACCGGCTGCTGCCTGGCCAGCAGGGCTATCGCACGGGCCTCCAGGTCGTGCTGCAGGTCATCGACCTTCTTGTCCGCCTCGATCACGCTCTCGGCCAGCTTCAGGTCGGCGTCGAGCATCGCCGTCGTGGCGCGTCCGATCGCCGACCCCACCAGTCGGGCCATCTCGACCAGGCCCTCACCGATCGAGTCAAGTTCCTCGTGGTACGCGTCCCGCATCAGGGTGTCCCTCTCTTACGTACGTCTGCTCGTGGGTATCAGAAAAGCCGTGCCGGAAGCCGTTCCGCCAGGCCGGGGCAGCCGAAGGAACGGCGACCGGAAGCCCGCACGAACCCCACGCTCCCATGTTCCGTCCCGTACGCGTCCTTTTCCGCCATCCCAAATGAACCATCCCTGGCTCCTGGGTGAACTCTGGGCGACGAGTGTTCGAGGTCGCCCTCCGACCGCTGTGGGGATGTCCGACCTCGTGCCTAACCTGGAAGCATGGACGTGAACGCGGCGGTCGCCGCAGCGGCGGCGATCGCCGGAGTGCTCACCGGCGTCATCGCCATGCTGGCGTTCCGCATCAGCGAGCGCGAACAGAAGCGTCCCACCCGCACCTCCCTGCACACGGACGCGGTGCTCCCGCCCGGCGTCGACACCGTGCTGTCCGTGCTCCGCTCCTCCGCCGTCGTCCTCGACGAGGCCGACGCCGTCGTCAAGGCCAGCTCCGCCGCGTACGCCCTCGGGCTGGTCCGCGGCGGGAAGCTCGCCGTCGAGCCGATGCGCAAGATGACCCGCGAGACCCGCCGGGACGGCGAGATACGGCAGGTCGAGCTGGACCTGCCCCGGCGCGGCGCGGGCCGCGGCGAGGCGCTCGCCGTCTCCGCGCGCGTCGCACCCCTCGGCTCCCGGCTCGTGCTGCTCCTCGTCGAGGACCTCACCGAGGCCCGCCGCATAGAGGCCGTACGCCGTGACTTCGTCGCCAACGTCAGCCATGAGCTGAAGACACCCGTCGGCGCGCTCTCCCTCCTGTCGGAGGCCGTGATGGACGCGAGCGACGACCCCGAGGCGGTGGAACGCTTCGCCGGGCGGATGCAGATCGAGGCCACCCGGCTCACCAACCTCGTGCAGGAGCTCATCGACCTCTCCCGCGTGCAGAACGACGACCCGCTGGAGGACGCCGAGCCCGTACGGGTGGACGAGCTGGTCGCCGAGGCCGTCGACCGGTGCCGCCACCAGGCCGGCACCAAGCAGATCACCATGGCCGCCGGAGGCGCCGCCGAGCTGCGCGTCTGGGGCCACCGAGGACAGCTCGCCGCCGCCCTCGGCAACCTCGTCGAGAACGCCGTCAACTACTCCCCGGCCCGCACCCGCGTCGGCATAGCCGCGCGCCGCGTGACCGCGCCCGGCGGGGACCTCATCGAGATCGCCGTGACCGATCAGGGCATCGGCATCTCGGACAAGGACAAGGAGCGCATCTTCGAGCGCTTCTACCGTGTGGACCCGGCCCGCTCCCGCCAGACCGGCGGCACGGGACTCGGTCTCGCGATCGTCAAGCACGTGGCCGCCTCGCACCGCGGGGAGGTCACGGTGTGGAGCTCCGAGGGTCAGGGCTCCACGTTCACCCTCAGGCTGCCGGAGGCGGGCGCGTCCCGTGACCGTGCGGCCCAGCACCCGGACCTCGACGACGAGGACGGACAGCCTCACACCGACTCATCCCCGTATGAACCGCTTCCCGCCCCGGAGGTCCTTCCGTGACCCGAGTGCTCGTCGTCGAGGACGAGGAGTCCTTCTCCGACGCCCTGTCCTACATGCTCCGCAAAGAGGGCTTCGAGGTCGCCATCGCGGCCACCGGGCCCGACGGTCTCGACGAGTTCGAGCGCAACGGAGCCGACCTGGTCCTCCTCGACCTGATGCTGCCCGGCCTGCCGGGCACCGAGGTCTGCCGCCAGCTGCGCGGCCGTTCCAACGTCCCGGTGATCATGGTGACCGCCAAGGACAGCGAGATCGACAAGGTCGTGGGCCTGGAAATAGGCGCCGACGACTATGTCACCAAGCCCTTCTCCTCCCGTGAGCTCGTCGCCCGTATCCGGGCCGTACTGCGCCGCCGCGGCGAGCCCGAGGAGGTCACCCCGGCCGCGCTGGAGGCCGGCCCCGTCCGCATGGACGTCGACCGCCACGTGGTCACGGTCTCGGGCGCCAAGGTCGACCTCCCCCTCAAGGAGTTCGACCTGCTCGAAATGCTGCTGCGCAACGCGGGCCGCGTACTGACCCGCATGCAGCTCATCGACCGCGTCTGGGGCGCCGACTACGTCGGCGACACCAAGACCCTCGACGTCCACGTCAAACGCCTCCGCGCCAAGATCGAGCCTGATCCGGGCGCGCCGAGATATCTGGTGACGGTGCGGGGCCTCGGCTACAAGTTCGAGCCGTAGAGCGACGACCGCGCGTTCGCCGTACGGCCAGGTGGCCGTACGGCGGTCATGTGCCCGCCGTACGGCCACGCGCTCCTCGTAGGACGAAGGGCGGCACCCCCTCCCAGGGGTGCCG
This sequence comes from Streptomyces sp. TG1A-60, assembly GCF_037201975.1. Lineage (NCBI taxonomy): Bacteria > Bacillati > Actinomycetota > Actinomycetes > Kitasatosporales > Streptomycetaceae > Streptomyces > Streptomyces sp. TG1A-60. The sequence goes on from NZ_CP147520.1 coordinate 4,504,344, forward strand.
CCCTTCGGTCATGTGTGGCGTACGCCCGTACGGGCCTCAGTGGCCGGAGCCCTCCTGGGCGTCCGACGTCGAGGTGGACGGGGAGGCCGTGGAGCCGGCGGCGGTGCCCTCCTCCTCGGTGGCGCCCTCGCCGGCGGACGGCGAGCCGGAGGCCTCCTCGGACGGGGAGGCGCCGGTGCCGGGGGCCTCGGGGACGTCGGTCGGACCCCACTTCTCGAAGTAGTGCTCGGCGGGAACGACGAAGGCGCGCAGGCCGACCTCGCCGGTCTCGCTGAAGTCGAAGGTGACCTGCTGGGCGTTGCCGTCCTTGACCGCCTCGGTGACGTCCGCCAGAACCGCGGAGGCGTTGTTCTCGCCGCCGAGAATCACGGAGCCGCCGGCCGGGACGACCACCTTGCCGCCCTTGCCCTCGCCCTCGGCGGGCGTGATCTCGGCGGTGCCGGCGCCCTCCACGGTGACGGACTCCAGGGTCTGGTCGGTCGTGGAGCCGTTGAACAGGGTCGCGGAGACCACGGCGGGGCCCTTGGCCGCGGTGCCCGGCTGGGTGATCACGATGGCGTTCTGGATCTTGATGTCCCCGACGGTGGTGGCCGCGTTGTCCGGCCTGACCTGGAGCGTCTGGGCGTTGTTGCCGGCGCTGCACGCGGCGAGCGAGGCGATCGAGAACGCGAGGGCGGCGGCGGCGAGGGCGCCGCGTCGAAGGCTGCTGCTCACGGCGGCGGCAACTCCTTGTTGGGCGGTACGTGGGCGGTACATGGGTGGTACGTGATCGGTAGCGGGGCTCAGGTTACCGAGCCGTTCCGCCGCCTCCGCACCCGACCCTCCCCAAGTGCCCGGTCGGCAGGTCACCGGAAGCAATTGGCCCACGCATCACCCACGCCCTCGTCCGGCATTCACATATCCGCCATGGATACCGCCGCCGATCCGTTCGTCGCCGTCCCGGATTTCGGGTAAGGACCGGTGAGGAATGGAGAGCGCCACGGAAAATCGATCATCCGGTAGAAGGCGGCAGAAGGCTGCAGAACACGGTCCGGTAACGGCGGAACATCGCCGGGCGATCGAACCCCTTGATCAATTCCGGATTCGTCTCGTACCCGGCTCCGCGCACTGAACGGAGTAGCGGAAGTCGCACACTTGGAGTCGGACAAAGCGGGACGTTCGGACGGTGGGGAGGCCCTCCGAATGCGTGTACCGTACGCGTTTCTCTCCGCCCGGAGAGCCGCTCCCACCTGCGAATACCCCCTTCCGTTCGGCCTCCGCAGCACGTTCCTGTCGCTGTTGTCAAGCCCCGAGATGTGCCCTGACCTGCGAAAACGCCATTCAGAACCCGCCGTTTCCGTGTTACCCTGGATAGCCACGGAAGGGGTACCTGTCACATGACGTTCAAGGTTGGCGACACCGTGGTCTATCCCCATCACGGGGCCGCGCTGATCGAGGCTATCGAAACTCGCCAGATCAAAGGCGTGGACAAGACCTACTTGGTGCTCAAGGTCGCCCAGGGCGACCTGACGGTGCGTGTGCCGGCGGACAATGCGGAGTTCGTCGGGGTACGTGACGTGGTCGGTCAGGACGGCCTGGACCGGGTCTTCGAGGTGCTGCGCGCGCCGTATGCCGAGGAGCCCACGAACTGGTCGCGTCGCTACAAGGCGAACCTGGAGAAGCTTGCCTCCGGTGATGTCATCAAGGTCGCGGAAGTCGTGCGTGACCTGTGGCGTCGGGAGCGCGAGCGCGGACTGTCCGCCGGTGAGAAGCGCATGCTCGCCAAAGCCCGCCAGATTCTGGTGAGCGAGCTCGCCCTCGCGGAGAACACCAACGAGGACAAGGCCGAGGCCCTGCTCGACGAGGTTCTCGCGTCCTGAACTGACTTCTGAGACAGGCAGCCAGCCCGCTCAGCCGTTCAGCGCACTGAAATGCCGCGGTGCCCGATGACGTAACTCCTGTCGCCGGGCGCTGCGGCATGTCCGTACCCGGATGTGCCGTACGCCTGAAGGGGCCCCCGATACTTGGCGTCCCCGGTACTCGTACTTGGCGTGCCGGGCCCGGGCAGCTGGCTCGACCAGATGTCACGGAAGGGTCCGGTCAAGGTGTCGCGCCCGGCACGCTGTGGCCATACCCACCTAGGCCGAGCACACAAACCTGACAGGAACCGATGTCTGACGATTCGCGCCCTTCGCCTTCCGGAGCCGGTACGGGAAGCCGTACCGCCGCGGTGATTCCGGCCGCCGGCCGAGGCGTACGCCTCGGTCCGGGCGCCCCCAAAGCGCTCCGCGCGCTGAACGGCACCCCGATGCTGATCCACGCGGTGCGGGCCATGGCCGCGTCCCGTGCCGTCTCCCTGGTGATCGTCGTGGCGCCGCCCGACGGCGCCGCCGAGGTCAGGACGTTGCTCGACGCGCACGTGCTGCCCGAGCGGACCGACTTCCTCGTCGTCCCCGGGGGGAATCCCGCCAGGAGTCGGTGAGGCACGGCCTTGACGCGCTCCCGCCCGGCTACGACATCGTCCTCGTCCACGACGCGGCCCGTCCGCTCGTGCCCGTCGACACCGTCGACGCCGTCATCGAGGCCGTACGGGACGGGGCGCCGGCCGTGGTGCCCGCGCTGCCGCTCGCCGACACCGTCAAGGAGGTCGAGCCGGCGGACCCGCCCGGCGCGCCGGAGCCCGTCGTCGCCACGCCGGAGCGGGCGCGGCTGCGGGGGGTGCAGACGCCGCAGGGGTTCGACCGGGAGACCCTGGTCCGGGCGCACGGGAGGGTCACCGGGGAGGTGACCGACGACGCGAGCATGGTGGAGCGGCTCGGGCTGGGGGTCGTGGTCGTGCCCGGGCACGAGGAGGCGTTCAAGGTGACACGGCCGCTGGACCTGGTGCTCGCGGAGGCGGTCCTGGCGCGCAGGAGGCTGAACGATGGGTTCTGAGACGGCACCGGTGCCGGGTCCCGTGGTGTTGCCGCGGGTCGGGATCGGTACGGACATCCACGCCTTCGAGGAGGGGCGGGAGCTGTGGTGTGCCGGGCTGAAGTGGGAGGGGGAGGGGCCGGGGCTGGCCGGGCACTCCGACGCGGACGTCGTCGCGCACGCCGCCTGCAACGCGCTGTTCTCCGCCGCCGGGCTCGGTGACCTCGGGCAGCACTTCGGGACCGGGCGCCCCGAGTGGTCCGGTGCGTCGGGGGTGACCTTGCTCGCCGAGGCCGCGCGGATCGTGCGGGCGGCCGGGTTCGTCATCGGCAACGTGGCCGTGCAGGTCGTCGGGGATCGGCCGAAGATCGGCAAGCGGCGGGACGAGGCGCAGAAGGTTCTTTCGGAGTGCGTGGGGGCGCCGGTCTCGGTGTCCGGGGCGACCACGGACGGGCTGGGGTTCCCGGGGCGGGGCGAGGGGTTGATGGCGGTCGCCACGGCGCTCGTCGTGCGGATCGGCTGACTTCGGGGTTCTCCCGCCCCCGCCACCCCTGCCCGTCCCGTCCCAGGGAGCGGCGCCCCCTGGCCCCGGCCCGCGTGGGTTGTCCGGGCGCGGGATCGTCGTGAGGGGCGCGTAGTTCCCCACGCCCCTTCGGGGCCTGTGGCCCTTCAGGAGGCCGGCCGGCGGGCACACGTCACGAATCCGTCGTCCTCGGGGTGAAGGGCTCGGGGCATCGCCGATGGCCCACTACCCTGGGAGGCGTGACTATTCGCCTGTACGACACCAGCGCCCGGCAGATCCGTGACTTCGCCCCGCTCACGCCGGGTTGTGTCTCGATCTACCTGTGTGGCGCCACGGTGCAGGCGGCCCCGCACATCGGGCACATCCGGTCGGGGCTCAACTTCGACATCATGCGCCGGTGGTTCGAGTACCGCGGGTACGACGTGACGTTCGTCCGGAACGTCACGGACATCGACGACAAGATCATCACGAAGGCGGCCGACCAGGGCCGCCCGTGGTGGTCGATCGGGTACGAGAACGAGCGCGCCTTCAACGACGGCTACACCGCGCTCGGTTGCCTGCCGCCGACCTACGAGCCGCGTGCCACCGGGCATGTGACCGAGATGGTCGAGATGATGCGCGGGCTGATCGAGCGCGGACACGCGTACGAGGCGGACGGCAACGTCTACTTCGACGTGCGGTCCTTCCCCGGGTACCTGCGGCTGTCCAACCAGGAACTCGACAACCTCCTCCAGCCCTCCGGGGAGGGCGAGACCGGCAAGCGCGACCCGCGTGACTTCGCCATGTGGAAGTCGGCGAAGCCGGGCGAGCCGAGCTGGGAGACGCCGTGGGGCCGTGGACGCCCGGGGTGGCACCTGGAGTGCTCGGCCATGGCGCACAAGTACCTGGGCTCCGCCTTCGACATCCACGGCGGCGGACTCGACCTGATCTTCCCGCACCACGAGAACGAGATCGCGCAGGCCAAGGCGTACGGCGACGAGTTCGCCACGTACTGGGTGCACAACGCCTGGGTCACCATGAGCGGCGAGAAGATGTCCAAGTCGCTCGGCAACTCGGTGCTCGTGAGCGAGATGGTCAAGCACTGGCGGCCCATCGTGCTCCGGTACTACCTGGGCACCCCGCACTACCGCTCGATGATCGAGTACAGCGAGGACGCCCTGCGCGAGGCCGAGTCGGCGTTCGCCCGTATCGAGGGCTTCGTGCAGCGGGTCGTCGAGCTGGCGGGCGGGGCCGGGGAACCCTCGGCCGAGGTGCCGCCGGCCTTCGCCGAGGCGATGGACGACGACCTGGGCGTGCCACAGGCGCTCGCCGTCGTGCACACCACGGTCCGGCAGGGCAACAGCGCGCTGGCCGCCGACGACAAGGAAGCGGCCGTGGGGCGGCTCGCCGAGGTGCGGGCCATGCTCGGCGTGCTCGGCCTCGACCCGCTGGAGGCGTGCTGGGCCGGTGCCGACGGCGACCGGGGCGACGACCTGCACGGAGTCGTCGACAGCCTCGTCGGGCTGGTCCTCCGGCAGCGCGAGGCCGCCCGTAGCCGCAAGGACTGGGCCACCGCGGACGCCATCCGCGACCAGCTCAACCAGTCGGGTCTGGTCATCGAGGACGGCCCGCAGGGGCCGCGCTGGACGCTGGGTCCGCGCTGAGCCTTTCTTGATCGATTGTGCCGCCCGGCCATCCGGGCGGCACACTGCATTACGTACACACGCACGCTTCACACAGACGGGTAGGTCATGGCCGCTAACAACCGCCGCATGTCCGGCAAGAAGGGCGCGCAGGTCGGCAGTGGCGGCCAGCGGCGCAAGGGGCTGGAAGGCAGGGGCCCGACGCCCCCCGCCGAGATGCGCAAGAAGCACAAGGCGAACCGCATCGCGAACGCCAAGGCGAAGCAGGCCGCGCGTCGCCCCGTGGCGCGGGGCCGGGGCGGCAAGGGCACGTCCGAGATGGTCGTGGGCCGCAACCCGGTCGTCGAGGCGCTGCGCGAGGGCGTGCCCGCGTCGACGCTCTACGTCCAGCAGTTCATCGACAACGACGAGCGGGTGCGCGAGGCGCTGCAGCTCGCCGCCGAGCGCGGCGGCATCAACCTCATGGAGGCGCCGCGGCCCGAGCTGGACCGGATGACCAACGGGCTCAACCACCAGGGCCTCGTCCTCCAGGTCCCGCCGTACGAGTACGCGCACCCCGAGGACCTGGTCGCCGCCGCGTTCGACGAGGGCGAGGACCCGCTGATCGTCGCCCTCGACGGGGTGACCGACCCGCGCAACCTCGGCGCCGTCGTCCGGTCCGTCTCCGCGTTCGGCGGCCACGGCGTCGTCGTGCCCGAGCGGCGCGCGGCCGGCATGACCGCCGGTGCCTGGAAGACGTCCGCCGGTACGGCCGCCCGTACGCCCGTCGCCCGCTGCACCAACCTCACGCGCACGCTGGAGGCGTACAAGAAGGCCGGTGTCGCCGTGGTCGGTCTCGCCGCCGACGGCGAGGTGGAGGTCGGCGAACTGAAGGCCCTGGAGGGCCCGGTCGTCATCGTCGTCGGCAGCGAGGGCAAGGGCCTGTCCCGCCTCGTCGGCGAGACCTGCGACTTCCGGGTGCGGATTCCGATGCCGGGTGGGGCGGAGTCCCTGAACGCGGGTGTCGCGGCGGGAGTTGTGCTGTACGAGGCGGCTCGGCGGCGGGTGTAGAACTGGTCCTGGCCGGGGTTTTGGGGTGTGCTGGATCACCTTGACGGGGTCCGGACAGATCGGGGCGGTCAAAGCAGTGTCCTAACGACAGGTCACTCGGTTAGATGAGCGTGGACACCAGAACACCCCGCACACCCACGGGGGACCGTTCGTCGGGATTCGACTCGGGGTTCGACGACGCTCCCGCGCTGAGCATGGTGAAGGTGCCGAGCGATCCGGCGCAGGTCATCGTCAACCACGCGAGCTTCCGCGTGCAGTTGGGCGCCTCCACGCGGGCGTCCCCGCGCATCGCACGGCACTTGAGCGCCACCGAGGACACCGCGCGCATCCCGCTCGCGGGTACGGCGGGCCGTGTGCCCGCCGCCGGGCGCCGTCGCTCGCCGGTCGTCTGGAGCGGGAAGTCCGCGCCGGACGACACCGGAGCCCACCGGCTCCTCCAGGCGGCACGCGGCGCGGGCGTCGGCCCCCCCGAACCGTTGAGCGACACCGGCTCGACGCAGGTCATCCCCCGCCTCGACGGCCCGGCGAGCGGCGGCTACGACACCGGAAGCGGGCGTTACGGCGCCGACTTGACCGTCGAGACCGTGGAGACGCCCGTCGTCGGCAGCCAGCGCACGCACGGCGACCATGCCCCCGACGGCACCCGCATGCTCCCCACCATGCGTGGCGTCGGCAGTGCGTACGACGAACCGGAGTACGACCAGCGGCGGTACGGCCATGACGCCTACGCCGACGGCGAGTTCGCCGAGCCGTACGAGGACGGCGAGGACGGCGAGGACGAGCGGCGCGAGCGCCGGACCGGCAACGAGCCCGTCCGGCACGCCTATTACCCCGGCCGCCGGATGAACCTGGGCGTCGTACTGCTGCCGCTGCGCGTCTTCCTCGGCTTCATCTCCATCTACGCCGGCATGGGCAAGCTCTGCGACCCGCACTACTTCGACGGTGGCGAGCGCGGCTCCATGGTGAAGTGGCTGAACACGCTGCATCCGTGGGAAGTCGCCGAGCCGCTGCGGCAGTTCGCCCTCGAACATCCCGTCGGCTCGGGGCTCGTCATCGCCTTCGCCCAGGTCGTCGTCGGCGTGCTGACCGTCCTCGGACTCTGGCAGCGCCTCGCCGCCGGGATCGGCGCGCTGCTGTCGGCCGCGCTGCTGGTCACCGTCAGCTGGAAGACCGTCCCCGCCTACGAGACGCCCGACATCATCTACCTCGCCGCCTGGTCCCCGCTGATCATCGCGGGCGCACCGGTGTACTCCGCCGACGGACGGCTCGCGGGCAACGCCTGGCGCAGGCTCGGACCGCGCGCCCACATCTGGGACCTGCGGCGCCATGTGCTGCGGCGCGGTGCCCTCGTCACCGCGATCGCCGTCGGGCTGACACTGCTGATCGGGTCCCTGCTCGGCGGGGCCGTGCGGGACGCCGACCGGATCGTGGTTCCCGGGCCCGGCGAGGCGCCGCGCAACGAACTGCCGGGGTCGCCGCTGCCGGATGAGCCGGAGAACCGCCGAAAGGACAGCCCCTCCGCGTCCAACTCACCCACCGCCGGGGCCACTTCGGCGAGCCCGTCGCAGGCGGCCACGACGCCGGGGGCGACGCGGGACACCGGTGCGGTCACCGGACAGCCGAGCCAGACGCAGGGGACGGCCGGGCAGGCACCGCCACAGGAGTCCCCGCCGGTCGAGCAGGCGCCGAGTACGACGGCGGGTCCCAGCTCCACGGGAGGGGCCTCCGGTGGTCCGACCGGGGAGTCGGCCGGAGCCACCAGTGGTTCCGGCGGGGGGACCTCTTCCGGCGGGCAGCCCGGTCTGGTGGGGGGACTGCTCGGGTAGTCGCCGTCGGCCGCGCCGATACGTACGCAGACGGGCCCCGCGTGTGGATGGCGCGGGGCCCATTGCCGTGTGTGCTCAGAGGAGGGGGGAGGCGTCGTCGCTCGGCCCGAGCCCCGCATGACGCCCCTCAGCGGCTCAGGGCCGCCAGTTCCTTCGCCGCCTCCGTCAGGTCCTTCGCCGTGTCGATGGCTCGCCAGTACGCGCCCTGGGGGAGGGGGAAGCCCGCCAGGCGGCGTTCTCGGGCGAGGCGGGGGAAGGTGGTGCGTTCGTGGTCACCGCGTTCGGGGAGGAGGGCGGTGAACTCGGGGGAGAAGACGTAGACGCCGGCGTTGACCTCGTACGTCGTCGGCGGGGCCTCGATGAAGTCGGTGACGCGGCCGAAGCCGTCCGTCTTCACGGCGCCCCAGGGGATGCGGGGGCGGGCGAGGGCGAGCGTGGCGAGGGCGTCGCGCTCGGTGTGGAAGTCCGCCATGTCGCGGAGCGAGAAACGCGTCCAGATGTCGCCGTTGGTGGCGTACCAGGGGCGGTCGGGGTGGGGGAGGTGGGCGGCGGCGTACTTGAGGCCTCCGCCTCGCCCCAGAGGTTCCGTCTCCACGACCGTGGCCACGCGGACCGGGAGGTCGGTCGAGTCCAGCCACTGCTGCAGCACGTCGGCGAGATGGCCGCAGGAGACGACGACGTCGGTCACGCCCTCCTCGGCGAGCCAGGCGAGCTGATGGCCGATGATCGGCGTGCCCGTACCGGGGATCTCGACCATGGGCTTGGGCCGGTCGTCGGTGTACGGACGCAGCCGGGAGCCCTGCCCACCGGCGAGGACCACGGCTTGAACGGGGCGCGACGCGGCGTTCGGATCGGTCATGGCCGAACTGTACGCCGCGCCCCGTGCGCGGGAGCACGGCCCTGGGACGGGTGTACGGGGAGGAAGCGGCTCGGTATGCGGGGTGCGAGCCCTGGGGAGCCCTGGGGAGCGCCAGGCGGCCTCACGGCCCTGTCGGGGACCTGGGGGCCCGTTCGGGCTCCCTCGGCTGCGGCGGGTGGCTCAGCTGTACTGGGCGGCGACTCCCGTGGCGAAGGACGTGTCGCAGACCGGGCGGGCGTAGGACTGGGCGCGGGTGGGGCCGTAGGCGCGGACCGCGGCGCGGCCGAGGGCGCGGGCGATGGAGGTGCAGTGCTTCGCCAGTGCCGGGCGGCCGTTCACGGCCTGCTGGAGGTGGGTGAGAGCGACGCCCGGGTCCTCCTCATGGAGCTCCACGAGGAGTTTGTCGCGCAGCACCTGGTGCGGGGCGCGGGTCTTGGCGCGCTGGGAGACCTCCGAGGCGGCGAGCACCGAGTCCGCCGGGTCGGAGCCCGACCAGTTGACCCGGGTGACCGCGAGGGTGCCGGAGAGGACCAGGACGACGGGCAGGACGAGGGCGAGGGAGCGGCCGATCCGACGAGCGGGGCCGCGGCCGTGCCGTGTCCGTTGGGTGTGGGTGTGGGTGTGCTTCACGCGAGTGAGGGTAGCGCGGGGTAGTGGCAGGGCGACATCAGGTCACCGGTACGGGGGATGCCCGAGCGCCGTCTTCCGGGTGGTGGGTTGACGTACTGTGGTCGAAATGGGGTGATTTGCCAGGGTGATTGGCGGCCACGAAGAAGGCCCCGCAGGGTGCCTGCGGGGCCTTCTTCGTCAACCTGGGTGATTTGTCCCGGGTCGGTGGCTCGGTGAACGGCCGTGTCCGGGCCGGGTGGTTCAGTCGGAGAGACGCTCGCCCGTGGAGGTCGAGAACACGTGGTTCTCACCCGGACGGGGCACGACGTGCAGCGTGGCGCCCTTGTCCGGGACCTGGCGGCCGTTGACGCGGACCACGAGGTCCTTGGTCTCGCCGCCGACCTCGGCGGTGCCGTAGACGTAGCCGTCGGCGCCGAGCTCCTCCACGACGTTGACGGAGACGGCGAGACCGGCCGGGGCGTCCTCGGCGTCCTTCGACAGGGCCGCGGCGCTGGTGCCGTCGAACTCGACGATGTCGAAGTGCTCGGGACGGACACCGACGGTGACGGTGGTGTCACCCCGGTCGGAGGCGGCCTTCAGGGCGTCACGGCTGACCGGGACGACGCTGTTGCCGAACTTCACACCGCCGTCGGTGATCGGGACCTCGACCAGGTTCATGGCCGGGGAGCCGATGAAGCCGGCGACGAAGAGGTTGGCCGGGCGGTCGTACATGTTGCGCGGGGAGTCGACCTGCTGGAGCAGGCCGTCCTTGAGGACCGCCACACGGTCGCCCATCGTCATGGCCTCGACCTGGTCGTGGGTGACGTAGACGGTGGTGATGCCGAGGCGGCGCTGGAGCGACGCGATCTGCGTACGGGTCGAGACACGGAGCTTGGCGTCGAGGTTCGACAGCGGCTCGTCCATGAGGAACACCTGCGGCTCACGCACGATGGCGCGCCCCATGGCGACACGCTGGCGCTGACCACCGGAGAGGGCCTTCGGCTTGCGGTCCAGGTACTCGGAGAGGTCGAGGATCTTCGCGGCCTCCTCGACCTTCTGCCGGATCTCCGCCTTGTTGACGCCGGCGATCTTGAGCGCGAAGCCCATGTTGTCGGCGACGGACATGTGCGGGTACAGCGCGTAGTTCTGGAACACCATGGCGATGTCCCGGTCCTTCGGCGGCAGGTGCGTGACGTCGCGGTCACCGATGCGGATGGCGCCGCCGTTCACGTCCTCCAGGCCCGCGAGCATGCGGAGGGAGGTGGACTTGCCGCAACCGGACGGGCCGACCAGAACGAGGAACTCGCCGTCCTCGATCTCGATGTCGAGCGCGTCTACGGCGGGCTTGGTGGAACCCGGGTAGATCCGGGTCGCCTTGTCGAACGAGACTGTGGCCATGGGTCGTAGGCCCCCTTCACCGGCAGGAACGTGCCGGACGATCCGTTGTAAAGGTGGTGATCCACCACGGATGATGTTGTGGTGGTGTAGTCCACGGGAGTGGATTGGGTCAGGACGGTACCCCCCGTTCACCTGGTCTGTCAGTACCCGGACCCCTGTGAACTTCGCGGAAATTTCCGACGAGCACGGGCGGCGACGTGGGTACACTGCACGGGCGCCCCCGCACGGGGGCCACGCCTCCTTAGCTCAGATGGCCAGAGCAACGCACTTGTAATGCGTAGGTCGTCGGTTCGAATCCGACAGGGGGCTCCGCCGAAGGCCAGGTCACGTAGTTCGTGACCTGGCCTTTTGTGTTGCTCGGGGCGTGACGCGTCACACGGCTGGGGTACCGTGGGATGGCTTGCGTGAGCGGAGCGGGCCGGTGCCTATTTCCTGGGCTTCTTCCGCTTGGCCTTCTTCTTGGCCCTGGCCTCGGCCTTCGCCTTGTCCTTGGCCTTCTTCGCGGCCTTGCGGGCCTCCTCCGCCTCGGTCTTCCGCTGAAGCGGGACCAGCTTGGCGGTGGCCTCGGCGGCGTTCTTGCCGACGTGAGGGAGGATGCCTAATGGTGACGTCGGGTATTGGAACTGTCGGAATGCCTCTGGAGCGAGGGTCCTCTGAGCCCGGATCCACCGGTGAATCTCGCGCGGGTGCGATCTCTCGTCGAGGAGCGTCGGCCGTGTGAGGCGGGGGTGTGAGGGTGCGCGGTATCCGCCGTGCGCGGGTCGCGGCCTGTCCGGTGCTTTCGGGGTCGGGGGTGCGGTGGTGGCGGTGTCGCCCAGGGCCGGTGTGGCCGTCGGTTTGTTCGGTGTGCGGGGCCCCTCAGCCTGGTGCGGGTGGGCGATGGGTGACCTCGAACAGGCCCTGGTAGGCGCCGTGCCAGGGCCAGTTGGCGGGCAGGTGGGCGGTCAGCTTGATGCGCGCGGTGCGGGCCAGGCGGGCGGGGACGTGGACGAGTGCGTATTCCGGCTGGCCTCGATCCACGGGGTGCTCGATGTCGAGACGGCCCTTGCCGCGGCCGACACTGCCGCGCGGCTCCGCGACCGCATGGCCGCCGGTGAGAAGATCTCCGGACCGGCGGCCCGTCGCGCTGTCACCGGCGCGACCCAAGCCCCGCACTTCGAGGGCCGCATCGTCCCCTCCACGTTCGCGAGGAAGGCAGCCGCCTATCTCGCCCGGGACGGCATTGTCCTGTTCGACAACCCCGACGCCCTCCTGATCTGCGCATTCAAGCGCGAGACGGCATTGTGTGAACCGGCAGCGAACGCGACCACGCCGAATGTGCTCGACTGCCGGGCAGGCTGCGGAACATGGCCCGCACCGACACTCACGCCAGTCGACTGCGTGATCGCGCCGACGAGATCGACCAGCTCGCCGCGCACGCACCCATGCACATCGGCAACCGGCTGCGGGCCAACGCCGCCCGACTCCGCCAGGCCGCCGTCACCCACGCCGCCACCGCCGAGGTCCTGAGACGACCGAGCAACCCACCGACGAGCGCACGCGCATCCGCGAGGCCATGGACCGCCTCCTGGCGGGGCAGGCCACCGCTTCCAACGGGAGTCTCACCATCGCGGCCCTCGCCGTCGAGGCCGACGTCCACCGCATGGCCCTGATGAAGCGGCACGCGGATCTGAAGAACGAATTCTACGAGCGGGTACGCACCGAAGCGCAGCAGGTCCCCGAGGCGGAGCGCCGACTACGCGAGTCCGTGGTCAAGCTCAAGGAGACCGTCTCGAACCAGCGAAGGGAGATCAAGGAACTGCGGGAGCTGGTCACCCGGCTCAGCCTCGCCGCTGCGGTCCTCACCGACCAGCAGAGCCAGTCGGCGCCCCGCTCGCAGGTCCCAGACAACGTCGTTGCCTTCCGTCCGTCCGAGGAATGACGCTGCGGGCCCGCTCGGCGGCGATGCCCAGGTGGCACCAGGCGCATCAAGCCAGAGCCCTGATCAGCCACTATCGCCGACGATGCGACCCACTGCCACATGATCTCGGCGGCGCTCCGGTCATGCACCGTTCCTTGGCTTGCCAGGACGTCGGGCAGCGGTCACGCCGCCGCGTTCAACAGATCGGCGAGGATGCCGGGCCGTTCCAGAGCGATGAAGTGGCCCGCTCCCGGCACCTGCGTGAAATCGGCGTCAGGCAGCAGCTCCTTGTCGGCTTGCCGGTCCGAGGGTCGGGACCAGTCGTTCTCCCCGTAGACGAGGTGGACGGGTGCCTTGACCTCGGGGTAGCGCGAGCGGGCGGCGATGAGACTGGGCAGGCTCTGGTACACGGCCCTGGCGACGGTCGGGTAGCCGGGGCGGCGGCCCACCTGGAGGAGTTCGTCGACGTAGTCCGCCCGCAGCGCGGTCTTGTCGACCAGCCCGCCCTGCAGGATCCTGCGGAAGGCGGCCTTGGGCTCCACCCCGGCGACCACCGGGCCTACCCCCGGAGTGAGAACACCGCCGACCACCACACGGGCGAGAAGACTGGACCGGGCGATCCCACCGGGGAAGTCGTACGTGTTCACCGCGACGACGCGCCGGACCCGCTCGGGCAGGTCGGCCGCGGTGGTCAGGGCGAGCACCGCCCCCATGGACTCCCCGACCAGGGTCACGTCGTGGAGGTCGAGTTCGGTCAGGAGCCGCTTGACGCCCGCGCGCATGGCCGGCTCGTCGTACGACGCACCGGGCACGATCTCGGAGTATCCCATCCCCGGCAGGTCGAGGGCGTACACGGTGTACTGGTCCGCGATCAGGGGGATGAGGGAGCGGAAGTGCTCGGCCTGGGTGCGCACAGTGTGCAGCAGGACCACGGGGGCACCGGTGCCCGCCTTGAGGTAGCGCAGGGTTCCCTCGTTGCTGCGATGTCCTGTGCGCGGGGCGATGGTGTGGCTGGTGGTTCCCGGGATGTGCATCGTGGGACGTGGCTCTGGGCTGGGCATCTCGCTGGCTTCCCTTTGTGTGAACTGCTGCGGACGGGTGATTCGGATAGGGCCCGCCCGAAGGGGGCGTGACCACGGACCAGCTCCTGAATTCATTGAGAAACCGACCGGTTTCCATCATCGTAAACCGATCGGTTTCCGAGCGCAAGACTGAGGTTGCCATCCGCAGCAACAGGGTCAGCGCACAGGAGAGACGCGAGAGTGCCATCCGCACAGCGGTCGCCGATTCCGCACTCAAGGGCTACTACGGCACGTCTAAACGCTCCAGCTGCAGGTGTAGGGCTACGCCGCCGAGGCCAAGAGTGATGCGGCCAAGCGGTCCGAGCCGGCTGGATGAGGCCCTGGGGAGCTGCGTACCTGCTGTTGGGCGCTGATGTCGACGAGACGACGGCCTTCCTGGCGCGCGGCACGCCCGTCAGCACCCTTACGGCCACCGGGCTCCCCTCGATTGCAGGGAATCAGGGGTGGGAGCCATCGGTCTGGGGAGGGCACGGTCGCGGCGCCTGCTCGAAAGGGGATGCGTCAGTGCATGCCTGCCGCATCGAGCAGGGTGGTCACGGTGGGCGTGACGAGCCCTGTCAGATTGTCGGCTCCGATCCCCGCGCGGGCGCTGGCGCCGTCGAAGACCAGGCTGAGCTGCCGGGCCAGCAGGTCGGGATGGCTTGCCCCGCCCCGTTCGGCCTCGGCACGGAAGAAGGCGGTCAGATTCTCTTTCACCCGGTGGGCCACCTGGCTTGCAGGGTGGCTCTGGTCTTTGAGCTCGATCTGAGCAGCCAGGTACCGACAGCCTTGGAAGTCGGGCGCACCCGCCTGCTCCTCCAGCTGGTCGAAGACGTGCAGGATCCGCTCGCGGGGTGAACGGCCGTCGTCCGCCGCCGGCAGGAGCCCGGCCGCGAAGGCAGAGGTGCGTTCCCCAGGCTCGCCGCCAGCAGTTCGTCCTTGCTCTCGAACAGCTGGTACAGGGAACGCTTCGACACCCCCGCCGCCTTGCACAGCGCCTCGACGCCGATGCCGACACCGTCTCGGTAGGTGAGCGTGGCCGCCGCCTCCAGCAGCCGCTCTCTGGTACTTGGCTTCACTTCGGTGGTCATGCCGCGAGGTTAACTCGATGTGGATAAAATGAAAACCGATCGGTTTACAGCGCCTTGCCGGGGCGATCTCACGCCGCCCACGGGCCGGGCGGGCATGTGAGTACGGTTCCGCTACGCCGGGACGGCGGTGTTCTCGGCTTCGTCCGGGCGGGGACGCGGTGCAGCCCTGGCGGCCGCCCGTCACCCCCGAAGCCGGAGGGTGCGGCCGCGATGAGGCCGACGGCCATCCTGACCCAGCCCCTGGCCAGGCCCGCGCCCACTGGGCGCCGTTGTAGAGGATATCTGCCGCAGCGGCTTCGAACTCTGAGAGGGCGTTGCGTGACTTGATGTTGGTTTCGCGATTTGAGTGGGGGGGATATCGGCTGGTTACGGCCCTCTGTCAGCCGCGCGCGAAGGGTCGTGGCCGACCTACCCGTGCCGGGCCTCGCAGGCCGGGACTTGGTGTGTCCCACGCGCGGCTGCCGGCAGCCCTTCCGCGAGCAGATGCCCGGAGTGTCTGAGCGTCACCAGCGACGCACGGCCCGTCTGACCAGGTAAGTCAAGGCTGTGGTGAAGGAGTTAGCGGGCCGGGCGGGATCTCGTTTGCTGGCGATACTCGCGGCGGGCCTGCTCGCCACACGGCCCTGCGCGCCCTGCTGCGCATCCCGCTGCCCACCGGGCGGACGCCCCGCGTGATCGGCGTCGACGACTTCGCTCTGCGCTGGCGGCACCGCTATGCCACCGGGTGATCGACGCCGAGACCAATGAGCGGATCGACGTGCTGCCCGACCGCACCGCCGACACGCTGGAAGCTTGGCTGCGCGAGCATCCGGGCGTCGAGGTCGTGTGCCGTGACGGCGCCGTCACGTCCCTGGCGAGCGCGAAGAAACGCTCGACGCGGGCGCGGTTGCTGGGAAGGCGTCCTCCAGGGCGTCCACGGCGCCGGCCCAGTCGGCGGGCAGGGTCAAGCTCTCCGCCGCCCAGGCGCCTGCCGCGGCTGGGTCACTTGGCGCTCCGAATCCGGGTGTAGCGGCCGCCGTGCGGCCAGAACGCGCCCGAGGCGGGCATCTTCTTCATGCGGGCGAAGGTCGGCCACGGCGCGGCGGTGACCGTCTCCTTGTACTTTGCGGCTCGCTTGCCGGTCAGCACGATCCGGCGCGGGCTGTCGTCGGGGTGGGTGAACTGCACGACGGCGTCGTTCCGGCCCAGACTGACAGGTGTGTGGTAGTAGCCGAAACGGAAGGGCTTGGGCTCCTTGCTGGCCAGCACCCGCAGGATCGAGAGGGCCGCGTGCACGCCGGTGGGCATACCCCCCGACAGGTCCCGTGCATCACGCCGTAGCCCTGACGGATCGCCGCCGCATCGCCCACGGCATAGACGTCCGGGTGGAAGACCGAGCACAGCGCGCTGTCGGTGACCACACGGCCGCGCTCGTCGACGGTCAGGCCCGCGGCGGCCGCCAGCGGCGAGACACGGGTGCCGCTGGTCCACAGCACCGCGCCCGCCGGGATGCTGGAGCCGTCCGCGAGCTCGACACTGTCCGGCAGCACCTTGGCCACCTCGACGCCGCTGCGCACCCGCACGTCGAGCCGGGCGAGCGCCGCGTCCATGTAGGCCTTGGCCTTCGGGTGCATGCTCACGCCCGGCTCCTGCCGGCCCAGCAGCACCACCTCGAGCTCCGGGTGCCGCTCGGCGATCTCCGCGGCGGCCTCGACGCCGGTGAGGCCGCTGCCGCCGACCACGACGGTCCCACCGTCGAGCCGGGTCAGCCGGTCGGCGAGGATGGCGGCGTCCTCCGGGCTGTTGAGGGTGTAGGCGTGGTCGTCCACGCCGGCGCCCACGATCGGCTCCGGAGTCAACCCTCGAAGGACTTCTGGAGCCGACCGCTTAGCCGTACGGCATGCTCGCTGGCCGAGGGTGCGGTCTGAATCATTCCCGTACCCCGGGGCATCAGGTGATCACCTTGCTCTCGGCCGACGAAGGGATTTTCTATGGCTCAGCCGAAGGCGGACGACCACCCCGAGCCCCTGGTCTGTCAACCGAACGTTTTACAGTCCCTGAGCGGACTGGGCGGCACCAGGGTGGACCAGCCATCAAGTCGATCAAGGTCGGATGCCTCTGATCAGGGAATACTGGACTCTGCGGCACTGCCCGGCACCAGCCGGGATGATCATGCAGGCCCTTGTAATGCGTAGGTCGTCGGTTCGGTCGTGGTCCAGGAGCCGGACCGCCCCGTCGCCGTCCCACACACGCAGGGCCACCGGCTCGCCCTCTCCCTCGTAGAACCCCTCCAGGGTGGCGGCCAGCTCGTCCGGGACATCGATCACGCGGGCGGCACTACGCGCGCGTCTTCCGGGAATTCCCCGTGCGCCCCAGCGGCGACGGCGCTACGCACCGGGCCCGCACCGAGCTCGGGGTCCTCGGCCTTCTCGTACGTGAGGTTGTCGGCAGGGGCCGAACGTGTGCGGGCGGACGGCGTGCATGACGGGTTCCACCGCAGGTGTCGTCGAGCGCACTCGCCTGCTGAGGGCGGGTCGTTCGTTCTCGCGTGGTGAGCCCAGCCTCTGACCTCAAGCATGTTTGAGGTCGAGCGTGTCCTTCGGTCTTCTGCCCAGCGCCAGCGAAACGGCAGCGAGGGCGCTGTTGAACGACACCTCCGACAGCACGCCCGGCGCCGCGACCTGGTCGCCCGCGAGGTACACGCCGTCGCCCCGGTCCACGGCCGGGCGGTCGCGCCAGCTGGTGCCGGGCGGATCGACCGCCCCCGTACGGCCGCTCGCGGTCGCCTCGTGCTGCCAGGTGACCCGGTCCCGCCAGCCGGGGAAGGCCAGGTCCAACAGGCGCTCGGCCCGGGTGACGCCATCCGCCCGCGACTCCTGCGGGCCGATCGGGAACTGCCCCTGGATCAGCTGTTCGCCCACCGGGGCCAGCGTGCGGTCCTGCGCGGTGAACCGCTCGATCCAGCCGGGCGCGTCCAGGTCGGAGACCGCGAACGCGTCACCGCGCCGGGTGCGGACGGCGAGGTCGACGAGTGCGGTAGGCCGCTCGGCCAGGTCAGCGAGTCGTCCCTCAACAGGCGGCGGGCGGCGTGGGAGGGATGTGGCCACGATGACCGGGCCGTGGGCGCGCCCGTCGGTGTCGAGGCTGTCCACCCGGCTCAGGGCCTCCATGCGCACGCCCAGGTTCCAGGCGCGGGCCGCCATCCGGTCGACGACGCTCGCCCAGCCGCCGCGCGGGTAGTGCGCCTCCGGGGGCAGCTTCGTGGCCCGCCGCAGCCGTTCCTGCACGAACGCGGCTGACAGGGAGCCCGGGTCGTGGTGGTACAGCGCCACCGCCGCGTAGTGGGCGGCGGCGCGTGCGGCTTCCTCGCCCGCCTGCTCCGTCGCCCAGGTGAGGAAGTCGGCGTCGATGGGCGCCCGTTGGCCCGTACGGCGTGGGCGGAGGAGCCTGAGCATCCCGAACGGCGGGGTCCGGCGCAGGGCGCCCCTGTGGTGCAGGCGCAGCCGGGCCGCCTCCAGGGGCGGGAGAGGCGCGAGCGGAGCGATCAGGTTCCGCTGCGTGAGCCAGGTCCAGTGCGGGCCGCCGCTGTACAGAGCGTGCGGTCCCTCGTTCGTCCGGTACGGCCCCTCCGCGGTCCGGGCCCGGCCTCCGAGCGTGTGGTGCGCCTCGTACACGGTGACCTTCGCGCCCGCCTCGGCGGCGGTGATCGCCGCGGTGAGTCCGGCGAAACCGCCGCCGATGACGGTGAGGGGGGTGGTGGTGCGGGCGTGGTGGAGGGGGCGGTGGTGGGTGGGGGTGCGGCGCATGGGCGGGGCTCCCTCGGGTCGGATTCGCCTGTCGGTGAGTACGACGGGGGAGGGCGCCCGGATGTGACATGGGCCGGCGGTGGGTCCTGGTGTCGGGTCGTGGTGGCGGGGTTTCGTGGGTGATGCCGCAGGTCCGGAGGACTGTCAGTGGTGGGGTGCACGATGGGGTCATGGTGAGGGCGAGGTCGGTGGTGAAGGTGGCGCGGCGGCCGGAGGTGCGGTTGCCGGCGCTGGAGGCGTACGCGGGCGGCGGGCTGGAGCCCGACGGGGACTACGACGGGCTGGAGTTCCGGGAGGAGGACTTCGCCGGGCAGGACGGTGGGGGCGCCCGGTTCATGGACTGCGCGTTGACGGGCTGCGCGCTGGATGGGACCCGGCTGCACCGGGCCCGTGTTCTCGACTCCGTGCTCATCGGGATACGGGGGGTCGGTACGGATCTCGGTGAGGCGACGTTTCGGGACGTCGAGGTGGTGGATGCGCGGCTGGGCGGGGTGCAGTTGCACGGGGCCGTGCTGGAGAGGGTGCTCGTTCGCGGCGGGAAGATGGACTGTCTGAATCTGCGTGAGGCTCGGCTCAAGGATGTGGTGTTCGAGGACTGTGTTCTCGTCGAGCCGGATTTCGGGGGTGCGCGGTTGGAGCGGGTGGCGTTTGTGGGGTGTGCCGTGAAGGGGGCGGATCTCAGCGGGGTGAGCCTGGCGGATGTGGATCTGCGGGAGGCGGTGTCGGTGGAGATCGCGCGGGGGGTGGATCGGTTGTCGGGGGCGGTGATCAGCGCGGCGCAGTTGATGGATCTGGCGCCGGTGTTGGCGGGGGAGATGGGGATTCGCGTGGAGGGATGAGGGGGTGGGGGCGCGGGGGTCTCAGCCCTCGCGCCCCCACCCCCACCCGCCCTCTCCTCCAGGGGCTGTTCCCCCTCGACCCCGTTGTGCGCCTTGGCGCGCCCGTGCCTTCGTGGTGGGCTAGGGCAGGCGGGGGAAGCGGGACTGGAGGGTCCAGATAACGGGGTTCTCTGCCAGGGGTTCGTGTAGGTCGCAGAGGTCGGCGATCAGGTCGTGCAGGAAGTCCCTCGCCTCGCGGCGGAGTTCGGTGTGGGAGAAGGTCAGCGGGGGGTCTTCCGGCGCCATCCAGTCCGCCTCGACGTCGACCCAGCCGAAGCGGCGCTCGAAGAGCATGCGGTCGGTGGACTCGGTGAAGTCGAGTTCCGCGTGCTGGGGCCGGGAGGCGCGGGAGCCCGCCGGGTCCTGGTCCAGTCGTTCCACGATGTCGCACAGCGCCCACGCGAAGTCCAGCACCGGCACCCACCCCCAGGCTGTGGACAGCTCCCGGTCCGCCTTGCTGTCGGCGAGGTAGACGTCGCCGCAGAACAGGTCGTGCCGCAGCGCGTACACGTCCGCGCGGCGGTAGTCGGTCTGCGGCGGGTCGGGGAAGCGGTTGGAGAGGGCGTAGCCGATGTCGAGCACGTAGGGATGGTGTCATGTCCCCATAGGATCTCCGGCGTGTCCCGATCCGCACCGGTTGTCCCGGCCGCCGCCCTGCTCACGCTCGCCCTGGCCCTCACCCTCACTCTCGTCTCGTGCACCGAGGGCGCCGACGTCGGCAGCCGCGGCTCCGCCGGCCTGGGGGACCCGTACTTCCCGAAGCTCGGCAACGGCGGCTACGACGTCACCCACTACGGCCTGACGCTCCAGTACGAACCCCCTTCCGGCATCGGGAACGACGACCGGTTGCGCGGCACCGCCGTCGTCACCGCGCGGGCCACCCGGGCCCTCGACGCCTTCAACCTCGATCTGAAGGGGATGGACGTCGAGTCGGTCGCCGTCGGGGACGCGGCGGCACGTTGGAGCAGGGCGGGGCAGGAGCTGACCGTCACGCCGGCGCACGGGATCGACGAAGGGGAGAGGTTCCGCACGACGGTGCGCTACGCGGGCGCCCCGGAGACGATCACCGACCCGGACGGCTCCCGGGAGGGCTGGCTGCCGACCGCCGACGGCGTCCTCGCGCTCGGTGAACCGACGGGCTCGATGACGTGGTTCCCCGGCAACCACCACCCCTCCGACAAGGCGGCCTACGACATCACGGTCACCGTCCCGGAGCCTCTGCGGGCGGTCTCCAACGGGGAGTTGCGGAGCGAGTCCGCCAAGAACGGCCGTACGACCTACGCCTGGCACACCGCCGAACCGATGGCGAGCTATGTGGCCACGCTCGCGATCGGCACCTACGAGATCCGGCACTCCGGCGGGGGCGGGACGGCGGGCTCGGACGGACTGCCGGTGTACGTCGCCGTCGACCCCACGCAGGCCGAGAAGAGCCGAGCGGTGCTCGGCCGTATCCCGGAGGTGATCGAGTGGGCCGAGGCCGGTTTCGGCCCGTATCCCTTCTCCTCCACCGGCGCGATCGTCGACCGGCCGGAGGACGTGGCGTACGCGCTGGAGACCCAGAACCGCCCTGTCTTCCCCGGCGCCCCCGACATCCTGCTCCTCGTCCATGAACTGGCCCACCAGTGGTACGGCGACTCCGTCACCCCGAAGACCTGGCGCGACATGTGGCTCAACGAGGGCTTCGCCACGTACGCCGAGTGGCTGTGGCAGGAGGACCACGGCGGCCACACCGCCCAGGAGATCTTCGACGCCCTGTACGCGGGTGACTACTACGAGGACGCCGCCTCGAACGCGGCCGTGTGGGACTTCCCGCCCGCGAAGCCGCCGAGCGCGGCCCGCATCTCCGACAGCCCGGTGTACCAGCGGGGCGCCATGGTCCTCCACAAGATCCGCGAGGCCGTCGGCGACGACGCCTTCCTCGGCCTGCTGCGGGGTTGGGCCACGGACCGTCGCCATGGCAACGCGGATACGGCCGACTTCACGGCGTACGCCGAGAGGTACGCGCAGAAGACGGCCCCGGACGCCGACCTGACACCGGTCTGGGGCGACTGGCTGTACGGGGAGGGCAAGCCGCCGGAGGCCTGAGACGGCCACCCCGCCGACGAGTGCTCCGACGCGCCCGTTCAGCCGGCCTGCGCCTGTCTGCGCCTCCGACTTCTCGAACTCCGTGAGCAGGCGGGTTGGTTGGGGCGGCCAGGGGCCGGTCTCCCGTCGACTCGACGAGTTCCCGGCGGGTCCACCGGCGCCGGCCCAGGATGAGGCGAACCTACGCCTGCACCGCGTGCGGAGCCGGGTCCCCCGGGGACAAGAACTCCGCCCGCGTGATGCTCGTCCGGGCCGGTCTCAACCCGGCTGGTGATCGTGCGAGAGCTGCCGGACCGCCGGTCCACAGCCGACGTGAGCCAATCCTCCCTCCCTTCGGGGAGGGGAGGATTCAATCGGGCGACGTATCGCGGGTGGGGGAGGGCGGGATGCGGAGACGGAGCGAGCCCCCGTCCCGGTGCGGGGCGGGGGCTCGATCAGGACGCGGTCCGCTGTGGACGTCCGCCGGGACGTCGATCGCCGGCCTCGGTCGTGGACGTCGGACGTGACGTCAGACGCTGACGCCGAAGTCCTGGGCGATGCCGACGAGGCCCGAGGCGTAACCCTGGCCGACGGCGCGGAACTTCCACTCGGCGCCGTTGCGGTACAGCTCGCCGAAGACCATGGCGGTCTCGGTGGCGGCGTCCTCGGAGAGGTCGTAGCGCGCGATCTCGGCGCCGCCCGCCTGGTTGACGATGCGGATGTAGGCGTTGCGGACCTGGCCGAAGTTCTGCGAGCGGTTCTCGGCGTCGTAGATGGAGACCGGGAAGACGATCTTGTCGACGTCGGCCGGGAGGCCCGCCAGGTTGACGTTGATCGCCTCGTCGTCGCCGGCGCCCTCGCCCGTGCGGTTGTCGCCGGTGTGGACGATGGTCTGGTCCGGGGTCTGCTTGTTGTTGAAGAAGACGAAGTGGCCGTCCGAGTAGACCTTGCCCTCCGGGTTGACCGCGATCGCGGACGCGTCGAGGTCGAAGTCCGTGCCGGTCGTGGTGCGGACGTCCCAGCCGAGGCCCACGGTGACGGCGGTCAGGCCCGGAGCCTCCTTGGTGAGCGAGACGTTGCCACCCTTGGACAGGCTTACAGCCATGGTTGGGAGTCCTTCCCTCGTTTGCTTACATGCCCTACGTGTCCTACGAGCTTCGTGCCGTTGACGAAGCTACCTGCACCTGTATGAACGTAGAGAGGGGCGCCAGAGGTTCCAGCGGTTTTTACTTTCTTTACCGAGCATCACCGGGTGCGGGTGAAAAGCGCGTGACGTGGACCGGACATCCGCGCGACCATGGGGGCATGTCCGGTCCTTCTCGGGGGCCTGGGGGCCCGTCCCCCAGAAGCCTCGGCATCAGCATTCGTGGCTCCGTCTCGCTTCCCGAGTCCGAGCTCATGTGGCGTTTCTCCCGCTCCTCCGGTCCCGGCGGACAGCACGTCAACACCAGCGACTCGCAGGTCGAGCTGAGGTTCGACCTCGCGAACACCGACGCACTGCCCGAGGTGTGGAAGGTGCGGGCGCTGGAGCGGCTCGCGGGGCGGCTCGTCGACGGCGTCGTCAGTGTGCGGGCCTCCGAGCACCGTTCCCAGTGGCGGAACCGGGAGACCGCGGCCGTACGGCTCGCCGCGCTCCTCGCGGAGGCGACCGCGCCGCCGCCCAGGCCGCGCCGGGCCACCCGGGTCCCGAGGGGGATCAACGAGCGGCGGCTGCGGGAGAAGAAGCAGCGGTCCGACACCAAGCGGGGGCGGTCGGGGCGCGACTGGGGCTGACCGCCCACGGGGACCTGTCGCGCCCACGCGGCGCAGCAGCACGGGGACACGGCCCCGCGCCCCTTTCCGAGCCGCCCCGGACTCCTCAGCCCAACTGCCTGTACCTGCCCCGGAAGTAGGCCAGCGGGCCGCCGTGCGTGCCCGGCGCCGTCGCGGCCAGGACGCGGCCGATGACGAGGGTGTGGTCGCCGGCGGTCACGCGTTGCTCGGTGCGGCATTCCAGGGTGGCCAGGGCGCCGCCGACCAGGGGAGCGCCGGTGGCCGCGCCGCGGGTGTACGGGATGTCGGCGAAGAGCAGGCGGTCACTGAGGCGGCCTTTCATGGCGAAACGGCCGGCGGTGGTGCGCTGGTGCTCGGAGAGGACGGAGACGGCCCACAGAGGCTGCTCGGCGAGGAGGTCGTCCATACGGGAGCCCTCGCGGAGGCTGACCATGACGAGGGGCGGGTCCAGCGACACGGACATGAAGGAGGTGGCCGTCATGCCGACGTCCTCGCCGCTCGGCCCCTCGGGATCCCCGGGGTCCAGCGGCGGCTCGCACGCCGTCACCAGGACCACCCCCGCCGCCAGCCGGGACATCGCGGCACGGAACTCGTCTTCACTCACCCCATCAGCATGCCCGCCGGGCGTGGACCCGGGCGCGGCCGGGGTCCCCGAGACGGCCGCGGAGGAAGGCGCGTGAGGGATCGCGGACGGGGTCGGGAGGGCAGGGGCGGAGCTGAGCGGACGGGTGGGCGCGGAGTCTTCGGCACGCTCGTACGCTGATCCCGACGCCCGACCCATCACATCGGGCCGACGCCCGCCCCATCACATCGGGCCGACGCCCGCCCACCACCCGGACCTGCGACCTGGGCCGACAGCCGAAGCCCGCCACGAGCGCGACCCGTCGGTGCTTCCGGCCCCGCTGCCCCTCTGCACGCCGCCTACACAGAGTTCTGGAACCTGTTCAGAAAGTGCACGGGGGAAACGCATAGTCTCCACTCAATTGCTCACGTTCTCCTGTGACTTGAGTCACAGGAGCCACATTTTGTTGACCCTGTGTACCGAGTGGGCTTCGCGCTGTGATTCAGTGGCGGGGACGCTGCAAGCTGTAAGCGGGAACGGTAAGCGGGAGTAAGCCCGCGAGTTACGCAGGTTACCTCGGTGCCATCGGCCTCGCCGGTGATACCGGACGACGGGACATGACGACGAGCCTGGAGCCTGGAGCTGCCACGAGATCTCGGGGGAGGGCGAATGGAATCCGAGTCGGAGCCTTACGTCCGTCTGACGACGCTGCGGCAGCTGCACCAGGTGATGGCGGACATGAACACCGCACGCAGCCTGGCCGACACGCTGCAGACCGTCGCCGACGGTGTGGTGGGCGGCCTCGGCTATGAGCTGGCCTGCGTGAACCTCGTCCGCCCCGACGGCGACCTGGTCGTCGCCGCCCTCTCCGGGAACTCCGCCGCCGAGGCCCTGATCAGCGGTCGCGTCGGCTCCCGCACCTCCTGGGACCGCCGGCTGGCCATGGGTGAGGCCTGGGGCGACCTGCGGTTCATACCGCACACCGAGGGCTGGGTCCTGGACGAGGACGACGTACCACAGTGGTACACCGACGGCCCCGCACCCCGCTTCGAGGACGAGTGGCACCCCTCCGACCGGCTGTTCGCGCCGATGTACACCCCGGGGGCGGGCGGTGCCTCCTGCGGTGAGCTGCTCGGCGTCCTCTCCGTGGACCGGCCGCGAAACGGTCGGCGACCGGGGGCGTGGGGTCGGGAAGCGCTCCAGATGTACGCCTTCCAGGCCGCCATCGCGATCAGCAACGCTCGGCTTCGCGCCAACATGCAGCGCGCGCTGGTCAGGCTCGAAAGGGAGCAGCAGGCGCTGCGCGCCAGCGAGGAATTCTTCCGGCAGGCCTTCGAGTACGCCCCCTCCGGCATGGCCATCGCCGAGATGGGCGGCGATCAGCACGGCCGGATCCTCCGGACGAACGACGCGCTGTGCCGGCTCCTCGGGCGGCCCGCCTCCGCCATGCGGCGGTACGCGTTCTCCGATCTCGTCCACCCCGAGGACATAGGCACGCTCCTCAGGACCTCCGCCGAGGGCGGGCGCGCGGAGCTGCGGCTCGGGCGGCGCGACGGTACGCACGTGTGGGTGTCGCTGCGCAACAGCGTGGTCGCGGACGCCGCCGACGGGCCGCGTTTTCTGCTCACCCACGTCGAGGACATCGAGGAGCGCAAGCGGCGCGAGCTCCAGCTCGCGCACCGGGCCTCGCACGACGCCCTCACCGGCCTGCCGAACTCCGCCGAGCTGCGCTCCCGCCTCTCCGCCCGACTCTGCCAGCGCCCCCAGTCCCTCCCGGCCGGCGCGGCGCCCGACTCGATGAACGCGGCCTTCGGGCAGTTCGGGGAGCAGAGCGAGTTCGGCGGGGAGTACGGGGAGGCCGGTGCCGCCGAGTCCCCGGCGCAGCTGCCGCACCCGTCGTTCGACGCGTACGAGGCCGCGGGCCACAGCGGGCACGCCTTCGACTTCCACGCGGCCGGAGGGCCGTACGGTGCCTTCGACCACCATGTGCACACCGTCGCGCCCGAGGACGGGCGGGACGACGGCACGAAGGGGCTCGCGGTGCTCTTCTGCGACCTCGACGGGTTCAAGTCGATCAACGACCGGTTCGGGCACAACGCGGGCGACTCCGTCCTCATCGAGGTGGCCCGGCGGCTCAGCCGGGGCGTGCGCGACGGTGACACCGTGGCCCGGCTCGGCGGTGACGAGTTCGTCGTCCTCGCCGACGGCCTCGGCCGGGCGGACGCCCAGGACCTCGCCGTACGCCTGCGCAACGAGATCATCCAGCCCATCCGGGTGGACGGCCGCGCGATGCGCGTCGGCGCCAGTTTCGGCATCGGATGGGCGCACTGCGGAATGACGGCGGACGAGGTGTTGAAATCAGCTGACGAGCGGATGTACGTCGAGAAACGATCTCGTCCCAGACAGCACCGGCGGGCCGGATAGCGGCCAGAGTGACACCTGCGACATTCGGAGAGAAACGCAGGTCAGAGGTGGCCTGCGACGGGAAGGCGCCTGGTGGGCGGTGCGTCGGCACGACGATGAGGCCTGAGTCACCCCTTTGGGCCAGCACGAGCGGGTAGGCTCGCTCTCCTGCACCCCCACGCACCAACCTGCCACCCGTACGCGTATGTACCGCACCGCTGAGGAGACCTAGGGATGACGCCCGGCAACAACGGCGCGAGCACGCCCGAGGACGACGACCCGTTCGGCTACCTCTACGCCGACGGGCAGGCCCGAGGAGCCCAACCGCCCACAGCGAGCTACGGCTACCCGAACGCGGTCAACCGGGTGCGACCGGTCGGCGAACGCCAGTACGGGCAGCAGACCCAGCAGGCCCCACAGGCCCCCACCGCGCAGTACGGGCAGGTCCCGCAGCAGCAGGGCGGCTACGGCCAGCCGAACGCGAACTACCAGGCCCCGGAGGCGTTCCCCGGCGGCCCCCAGGCGACTCGCCAGCAGACGCGCGGCAACGCCGGGGGCGGCGGTCGTGGCGGCGGCCCCAACACCAAGGGGCTGCTGATCGGCGCGATCGCCGTCGTGGCCGCCGTCGTGATCGGCATCAGTGTCGCCATCATCGTCGGCGACGACAGCGAGGACACGGCCGGCAACGACACGGGCGCCTCCACGACGCCCACGGCCGAGGAGAACACCGAGCCCAGCCCGTCGGCCAGCAAGTCCAAGGAGGCGGAGACCGCCGAACTCCCGAAGGCGGAGGCCAAGACGCTCCTCCTCGGGGGCAACGCGGCCATCGCGTCCGACATCTCCGGTGCCAAGTCGGACGGCGGGTTCTACGTCGGCAACTTCAACTCGGTCGGTTCGTCGGTGACGTGGAAGGCGGACGACGTCCCGGAGAGCGGCAAGTACACGCTGTACGTCATCTACGGCGTCCCGGGCAAGGACGCCGACGCCACTCTCACGGTCAACGGCACCGCTCAGGGCCGCGACCTCAACCTCGCCAACTTCGCGAAGGCCGCAGAGGGCGACTACGAGAAGGGCTGGACGAACACCTATGCGAACGTCCAGCTGAACAAGGGCAGCAACCAGATCAAGATCTCCTGCGAAGACGGAAATTCCTGCGACGTCAACTTCGACCAGCTGTACCTGAGAAAGGGATGGAAGAGCTGAGGCCCGCCCTCAGGCTCTGAGCCCGCTCACGCCGCCGTGACCTCCCCCGTCACCGCCACCTGCCCCACCAACTCCTCGTACATCTGACGGTCGAACTCGCCCGCCGCCGGTTTCGTCCAGGACACGATCGGCGACAGCTGTCGCGGAGGCTCGGTGATGTCAAGGGATCGGCGGTCGGCGCAGTCCCCCGGACGGGCCGCCGCGATGCTCACCGCATGCCACCAACCGGACGGGTCAGGTCAGTCGGGGATCCTTCACCCATTCGCCCTTCCGTAGCACGCCGGTCAGCCGGAAGTCCGCGTCGAGGAGTACGAGGTCGGCGTCCTTGCCCGGCTCGAGGGAGCCGACGCGGTCGTAGACGCCGAGGAGTTTCGCGGGGTTGGCGCAGAGGGCGGTGACGGCGTCCTCGACCGGGAGGCGGTCGACGGTGACGGCGCGCCGGAAGGCGCGGTCCAGGGTGAGGGTCGAGCCCGCGATGGAGCCGCCCTCCACCAGGCGGGCCACTCCGCCGGCGACCCGCACCTCCAGCGGGCCGAGCATGTAGCTGCCGTCGCCGTAGCCGGCCGCGTCCATGGCGTCGGTGATGAAGGCGACCCGGCCGGCGCCCGCGTGCCGGAACGCCAGCTGGAGGGCGGCGGGGTGCAGGTGCGTACCGTCGTTGATCAGCTCGACCGTGATCCGCTCGTCCTCCAGGAGCGCCGTGATCGGGCCGGGCTCGCGGTGGCCGAGCGGGGGCATCGCGTTGAACAGATGGGTCGCCACGGTCGCGCCCGCGTCGATGGCCTGGACCGTCTGCTCGTACGTGGCGTCCGTGTGCCCGATCGCCGCGATGACGCCGTGCTCGGCGAGGAGGCGTACGGAGTCGAGGCCGCCGGGGAGCTCGGTGGCGAGGGTGACCATCGCGGCCCGGCCGCGCGCCGCGTCGATCAGCCTGCGGACGTCCGCCGGGTCGGGGTCGCGGAGCAGTTCCCCGGAGTGCGCGCCCTTGCGGCACGGGGAGATGAACGGGCCCTCGAAGTGGATGCCGGCGATGTCGCCCTGCTCGGCCAGTTCGGACAGGAGGCCGGCGCGGTGGGCGAGGCCGTCCAGGTCGCCGGTGACGGTGGAGGCGACGAGGGTGGTGGTGCCGTGGAGGCGGTGGGTGTGGATGCCGCGGAGCACGTCCTCGACGGTGCCGGACGTGAAGGAGGCTCCGCCTCCGCCGTGGTTGTGGAGGTCGACGAAACCGGGGAGCACCCAGTGGTTTCGTACGTCGATCGCGGGGGCGTTCTCGGGGGCGCGCGCGGTGATTCTGCCGCCGTCGATGACCACTCGGCCGTTGTTGACGGTGCCGGTGGGCAGGACGACGTTGGCGCCTTCGAGGACGTAGGGGTGCGATGTGCTCGGCGGCTGCGGGTCTGCGGGGGCTGTTCGCGCCCGCGCGGCGGTCGTCGCGTGGTCGGCACTGCCCCGCGCCCCTGTGGGAGCGCTGTCGGACCCGGTGTCGGAAAGTGCGGGTGCCATCAGCTGGTTACCTCCGAAGGGCCCTTGGGGGGCGTGGTGGTGATGAGGTCCCAGGCCATCAGTCCGGCGCCCAGGCAGCCCGCCGTGTCTCCCAGCGCGGCCGGGACGATGGCGGGCACCTTCTGGAAGGTCACCCGGCGTTCGACGGCGGCCCGCAGGGGTGTGAACAGGGTTTCACCGGCCTCGGCGAGGCCGCCGCCGATGACGAGGGTGCGCGGGTCCAGCAGGGTGAGGGCGGTGACGAGGCCGTCGGCGAGGGCGTCGACGGCGTGCTGCCAGACGGCGCCCGCGCGGGGGTCGCCCGACTCGACGGCCTTGGCGCAGTCCGCCGCGTCGGCCTCGGGGTCGCCGGTCGCCTCCGCCCAGGCTTCGCCGACGGCCGCCGCCGAGGCGAACCGTTCCAGACAGCCCCGCTGCCCGCAGGGACAGGGCGCGCCCCGGGGCCGTACGACGATGTGGCCGATCTCGCCCGCGAAGCCGTGGGCGCCCGCCTCCACCCGGCCGTCGACGCCGATCGCGCCGGCGATCCCGGTGCCGAGCGCCACGAAGAGAAAGCGGTCGGCGCCCCGGCCCGCGCCCACGCGCCCCTCGGCGAGCCCGCCGGTGCGCACGTCGTGGCCGAGGGCGACCGGCAACCCGCCGAGGCGCTCGGCGAGCAGTGCGCGCAGCGGGACGTCGCGCCAGCCCAGGTTCGCGGCGTACACGGCGAGGCCCCGGTCGGAGTCGACGATGCCGGGGACGGCGACGCCGGCGGCGGACGCCGGCTCGCCGAAGCGCCGTTCGCCGTACGCGCGCAGCTCGGCCGCGAAGTCGAGGACGGACGCGACGACGGCGTCCGGGCCGCGCTCGCGCCCCGTGGCGCGGCGCGCCCGGTGCAACAGCGCGGGCCGGACGCCGGGCCCCCCTCCGGACGGCGTGCCGTCCGCCCCGACCAGTGCGGCCTTCATCCCGGTGCCGCCCACATCGAGGGCGATGACATGTCTCACGGGTGACAGTGTGACCCTTCCACCCGCAAGAGGTCTAGTCCATTAGAGTGGTGTAGACCTTATGAAGAAGTTCGAGAAATTCGAAAGTGACGGGCTTGGTCGCTGAGCCTGTGAACCAGGCTGTTGCGCGCGGGGCCCGTGCGACAGGTGGGACAGTACGAGTGCGACAGCGGCAGCGGCGGACGAAGAACGGCGTCAGGACCAACGTGACAGCGGCTCTGACCGCGCTGGGACTGATGGCGATGCTTGCGGGCTGCGGGGCCACGGAGGCCGACGGGCCGGGCGTCACCCTGAAACTGGTCGCCGCGGACTACGGCGCCTCCAGGGCGAACAGCTCCCAGAAGTACTGGGACGCGCTCGTTAAGGCGTACGAGAAGGACCACCCGGGCGTCGAGATCGACGTCAGCGTCCACTCCTGGAACGACGTCGACCGCAAGGTCAGGGAGATGGTCGCCACCGGTGAGGCGCCCGACATGGCGCAGATCGGCACCTACGCCGACTACGCCTCGGCCGGCAGGCTCTACGAGGTCGAGGACCTGCTCTCCATCCCCGTCCAGGCCGGCTTCCTCAGCCGGCTCGCCGACGCGGGCAAGGTGCGGCGGGTGTCGTACGGGATGCCGTTCGCCGCGTCCACACGCGTGCTCTTCTACAACAAGAAGCTCTTCGCCGAGGCGGGCGCCGACAGTGCCCCGCGCAGCTGGAACGAGCTGCGGGCCGCCGCCGAGGACCTCGACGCGGCCGGCGTCGAGACCCCCTACGCGCTGCCGCTCGGGCCCGAGGAGGCCCAGGCCGAGACCATGCAGTGGCTGCTCGGCGGCGGCGCCGGCTACACCGACGACGTCGGCACCTACCAGCTCGACTCCCCCGACAACGTCCGCACCTTCACCTGGCTCAAGGACGAACTCGTCGACAGGGGCCTCACGGGGCCCACCGCTCCCGCCGAGCTGAACCGCGCCGACGCGTTCCGGGCGTTCGCCCGGGGCGAGGTCGGCATGCTCAACGGCCACCCCAGCCTGATGCGCATGGCCGCCGACCAGGGCGTCGAGTACGGCACGGCCGCCATGCCGGGCCGCGACGGGCGGGCCCGCGCCACCCTGGGGGTCACCGACTGGATGATGGCCTTCAGGCAGAACGGCCACGGTGAGGAGATCGGCGACTTCCTCGACTTCGTCTACAGCGACGAGAACGTGCTCGCCTTCTCCCGCGAGTACGACCTCCTGCCGGTGACCGCCTCCGCGTCGCAGGCCATGGCCCGGGACAAGGACGACGCGGATCTCGCGCCGTTCCTCGACGAGCTTCCCGGCGCCGTGCTGTACCCCGTCGGCAAGACGTCCTGGGCGGACGTCAGCGCGGCGGTCAAGGAGCGGATAGGCCGGGCGGTGCGGCGCGACGCGAAGCCGCGGGCGGTGCTTGAGCAGCTGCAGCAGACGGCGACCGTGGCGGATCGCGCGGAGTGAGGAGTGAGGCGCGCCCCCGAACGCCCCCGGGCCGGTCCGGGGCGGGTGTCACAGCCGTCCGTTACCGTTCTCCGCATGGACGAGCTCGACGCGCGTGAACAGGCCATCCTCGCGCTGGAGCGGCAGGGGTGGCCGGGGCCGGGCGCGAAGGAGCGGGCCGTGCGGGAGCGGCTGGGCCTCGCCCCCGTGCGCTACTACCAGCTGCTCAACGCCCTGCTGGACGACGAACGGGCCCTCGCCCACGACCCGGTGACGGTGAACCGGCTGCGGCGCGTGCGGGAGGGGCGGCGCGCCGAGAGATGACGCTAGGGTCTCAGCCATGGGCAGCCACAAGGACGCAGAGAACCCCAAGGCCACCTTGCCGACACCCGTGACCCCGGCCGGACGGGACGCGCTGGACGCGATCCTCGCCCGCCCCGGCCGTACGGTGATCGCGCTCGACTTCGACGGCACGCTCGCCCCGATCGTGCCCGACCCCGAACAGGCCCGCGCCCACCCCGACGCGGTCGCCGCGGTCGCCGCGCTCGCCCCCAAGGTCGCCTCCGTCGCCGTGGTGACCGGCCGCCCGGCCGCGGTCGCCGTCCGCCACGGCGGCTTCGCCGGCATCCCCGGCCTGGAACACCTCGTCGTCCTCGGCCACTACGGCGCCGAACGCTGGGACGCCGTCACCGGCACGGTCAGCGCCCCCGCCCCGCACCCCGGCGTCGCCGCCGTCCGCGCCGAACTCCCCGGCTTCCTGGAGGGCGTCGACGCCCGGCGGGGCACCTGGATCGAGGAGAAGGGCCGGGCGCTCGCCGTCCACACCCGCCGCGCCACCGACCCGCAGGCCGCCTTCGAGGCGCTGCGGTCCCCCCTCACCGACCTCGCCACCCGCCACGGCCTCATCGTCGAACCCGGCCGCTTGGTCCTCGAACTCCGCCCCCCGGGCATGGACAAGGGCGTCGCCCTCCGCACCTACCTGGAGGAGACCGCCGCCGAGTCCGTCCTCTACGCCGGCGACGACCTCGGCGACCTCCCCGCCTACGCCGCCCTGGAAGAACTCCGCACCGAGGGCACCCCGGCCCTGCTGGTGTGCAGCGGCAGCCCGGAGGTCACGGAACTCTCCAAGAGAGCGGACGTGGTCGTCGACGGCCCGGCAGGGGTCGTACACCTGCTGGCGGCGATCGCCGAGCACTTGTAAGCGGGGCCGGCCCCGGCTTCAGCCGCTCTTCACCCCTCCAACGCCCGCAACTGGTCCAGGAACCACCGGGTCGGCGGCAACGCCGTAGCCGCCGCGGCCAACCGCTTCGTACGCTCGGCCCGCTCGTCCACCGGCACACTCAACGCCTCGTGCAGCGCCTCCGCCGTACCGACCACGTCATACGGATTCACCACCACCGCATCGTCACCGAGCTCCTCGAACGCCCCGGCCTCCCGCGACAGCACCAGCACGCACCCCTCGTCGGAGACCACCGGCACCTCCTTGGCGACGAGGTTCATGCCGTCCCGGATGGGGTTGACGAGCGCCACGTCCGCCAGCCGGTACGCCGCCAGCGACCGCGCGAAGTCGTCCTTCAGGTGGAGGATGACCGGGGTCCAGCCCGGCGTCCCGTACCGCTCGTTGATCTCGTCCGCGACCCGCTCGACCTCGGTCATGTAGTCCCGGTACACGGCGAGGTCCTGCCGCGACGGGTAGGCGAAGGCGACGTGCACGACGCGCTCGCGCCAGGACGGCCGGTCGTCGAGGAGCTGCCGGTAGGCGAGCAGGCCCCGCACGATGTTCTTGGACAGCTCCGTGCGGTCGACGCGGACGATCGCGCGGCGCGGGGAGCCGTCGGGAGCCGTCCCGATCTGCTCCCGCAGCGCGGCCATGCGCTCGTCGACGTCCGTCTCGTGGGCGCGGGCGCGCAGGAAGTCCGCGTCGGCGCCCAGGCCGTGCACGCCGATTCGGGTGCCGGACGGGACGCCGGGGCCCAGGACGGCGTGACAGCAGTCGGTGAACGCGTCCGCCCACCGCCGCGTGAGGAACGCGGCCCGGTCGGCACCGAGGATGCCGCTGAGCACCTGCGCGGCGATGTCGTCGGGGAGCAGCCGGAAGTAGTCGACGGGCGCCCACGGGGTGTGCGAGAAGTGGCCGATCCGCAGATCGGGGCGGAGTTCGCGGAGCATCCGGGGCACGAGTGTCAGGTGGTAGTCCTGGACGAGCACGGCCGCGCCGTCCGCCGCCTCCTGCGCGAGCGCCTCGGCGAAGGCCCGGTTGTACGTCTCGTACGAGGCCCACTGGCGCCGGAACTCCGCGTCGAAGGCGGGCTCCAGCGGGGTCTGGTAGAGCATGTGGTGCACGAACCACAGCACGGAGTTGGCCACGCCGTTGTACGCGTCGGCGTGCACGTCGGCAGGGATGTCCAGCATGCGTACGCCGGGCTCGGCCACACCTCGGCGTACGGCCTCGCGGTCGCCGTCGCCCAGTGCGGAGCACACCCAGACGGCGCCGGACTCCTGGTCGATCGCGGAGAGTCCGGACACCAGGCCGCCGCCGCCGCGCCTGGAGGTGAGGTCGCCGGTCTTCTCGTCCAGCGTGTACGTGACGGGGCCCCGGTTGGAGGCGACCAGCACCTGGGCCGCGCCGTGCGTTGATGCCATACGGCTCAACCTAGCCCGGAGGTTCGGTGGTCAAACGTGCGGTTCGGCCGTATACAGGAGCGCCCGTGCGGCTGGGGGTGCGCGGGGGACGGCGGTTGCGGGTGATGCGTGGCTGCTCGCGCAGTTCCCCGCGCCCATGAGAGGCACGGGTGCCGCGGGCTGGGAAGCCCGGGGCGCAGCCCCTGCTTCTCAGGGGCGCGGGGCCGTGCCACCGTGCGGCTCCGCCATGTGGGCGCGACCAGCCACGACGGACCCGCACCCGCCGTCCCCAGCCGCACCCCCCTGATCACGCGGCCTTTCGCTCCACGTACTCCGCGATCTCCGCCATCGGCGGCCTCTCCTCCAGGTCCAC
Organism: Streptomyces sp. TG1A-60; assembly: GCF_037201975.1. NCBI lineage: Bacteria > Bacillati > Actinomycetota > Actinomycetes > Kitasatosporales > Streptomycetaceae > Streptomyces > Streptomyces sp. TG1A-60. The sequence goes on from NZ_CP147520.1 coordinate 4,538,763, forward strand.
CGAGTGCGTCCGCGGCTCGAAGCCCTCCTCGCCCCGTTCGAACTGGGTCAGCACCGGACGGATCAGGTGGCCCCGGGCCAGCCGGAGTTGCGCGGTGCGGTAGATGGCGGCGGACATGCGGCCCAGGGCCTGGCCGTCCTGGTGGCGGTGTTTGCGGACGCCCACGTCGACCTGGGCGAGGGCGTCGAGCCCGACGAGGTGGAGGGCGTCGACGAGCATGCCCAGCTCGACGCCGTAGCCGACCGGGAAGGGGAGCTGTTCCAACAGGGAGCGGCGGGCCGCGTACTCGCCGCCGAGCGGCTGGACGAAGCCGGCCAGCCGGGGCCAGTGCATGTTGAGCAGGGGGCGGGCCATGAGTTCCGTCACCCGGCCGCCCTGGCCGGCCGCCGACCCCAACGGGCGGTCGTACATCGCCTTGACGAGGTCGACGCCGGGGTCGGTGAGCAGGGGGCCGACGATGCCGGAGACGAAGTCGGACGAGAACTCCCTGAGGTCCGCGTCGACGAAGCAGACGATGTCGCCCGTCGTCGCCAGCAGCGACCGCCACAGGACCTCGCCCTTGCCGGGCACGGTGGGGAGGCGGGGCAGGATCTCGTCGCGGTGGACGACCCTCGCACCGGCCGCCGCGGCGACCTCGGACGTGCGGTCGGTCGAGCCGGAGTCGACGACCACGATCTCGTCGACGAGCGGGACCCGGCGCATGAGGTCGTGGCGGATGACGGCGACGATGTCGCCGACCGTCTCCTCCTCGTCGAGGGCGGGCAGAACGACGCTGACCGTCTGGCCGCCGGCGCGTTTCGCGGCCAGGATCCGGTGGAGCGGGCGGTCGGCCACGGACCAGGAGCGGGTACTCAGCCAGCGCTCGACTTCCTTCAGCACGGTGCGCGGCTCCTCTGCGTTCATCTCGCGGTTCGGACGGTTCCCTCAACTGTCCTGGCCGTCGGTTACAGTCTTGGACAACGCTGATGACCATCGCATGTCGGTGCTCGTTCGCGCATACAACCGAATACCGCTCATCCAGAGGGGCAGAGGGACACGGCCCGATGAAGCCCCGGCAACCCTCCAGCCGGTCTCGTGACGATCACCGTCGATCGCACCGCGAGGCTCCCGGCTCGGGAAGGTGCCAAATCCGTCTCACGGCGAGATGCGTCGTGGGGAAGATGAGGAGAAAGGGCCTCGCCTCCATGGCTGCGCAGACTGTCGCAAGCACCACCGACTCCACCCCCGGTTCCGCCACCGCGTCCCCCGCTTCCACCGCCTCCGGTGTCGACCTCGGGCCCGCCGCCGCCCTGAGCTGCCGCGAGTGCGGTCACCGCGTCCCGCTCGGCCCCGTCTTCGCGTGCGAGGAGTGTTTCGGCCCGCTGGAGATCGCGTACGACTACTCCGCGTACGACACGGAGGAGCTGCGGAAGCGGATCGAGGCGGGCCCCGCGAACATCTGGCGGTACGCGCCCCTGCTGCCCGTCCCGGCCGACGTGGCCACCAAGCCGAACATCAACCCCGGCTGGACCCAGCTCGTCAAGGCCGACAACCTGGCGGGCGCGCTCGGCGTCGACCCGGGCAAGCTCTTCGTCAAGGACGACTCCGGCAACCCGACGCACTCCTTCAAGGACCGCGTCGTCGCCCAGGCGCTGGAGGCGGCCCGCGCCTTCGGTTTCACCACCCTCTCCTGCTCCTCCACGGGCAACCTGGCCGGCGCCGTGGGTGCCGCCGCCGCCCGCGCCGGCTTCCGGTCCTGCGTGTTCATCCCGCACGACCTGGAACAGGGCAAGGTCGTCATGGCCGCGGTCTACGGCGGCGAGCTCGTCGGCATCGAGGGCAACTACGACGACGTGAACCGCTTCTGCTCCGAGCTGATCGGCGACCCGGCCGGCGAGGGCTGGGGCTTCGTGAACGTCAACCTGCGGCCGTACTACGCGGAGGGATCGAAGACGCTCGCGTACGAGATCTGCGAGCAGCTCGGCTGGCGGCTCCCGGACCAGCTCGTCGTCCCGATCGCCTCCGGCTCGCAGCTCACGAAGATCGACAAGGGGCTGCAGGAGCTGATCAAGCTCGGGCTCGTCGAGGACAGGCCGTACAAGATCTTCGGTGCGCAGGCCGAAGGCTGCTCGCCGGTGTCCGTCGCGTTCAAGGCGGGCCACGACGTCGTACGGCCGCAGAAGCCGGACACCATCGCCAAGTCGCTGGCGATCGGCAACCCGGCCGACGGGCCGTACGTGCTCGACATCGCCCGGCGCACCGGCGGGGCCGTCGAGGACGTGACGGACGCGCAGATCGTGGACGCGATCAGGCTGCTCGCGCGGACCGAGGGGATCTTCGCGGAGACGGCCGGTGGTGTGACCGTCGGGGTCACGAAGAAGCTGATCGAGGACGGGGTTCTCGACCCGACGCTGACGACGGTCGTCCTCAACACCGGCGACGGTCTGAAGACGCTGGACGCGGTGGCCGGCACCGGGCTGACCGCGACCATCCGGCCCAACCTCGACTCGTTCCGTGAAGCCGGTCTCGCCTGAGACCGGGTCGTCGTTCGGCTGCGGACCCGTGGGGCCCGGTCACGCCCACGCGGCGGTAGCCGCACATGGAACACGCCCCCTAGCTCTGCCGCACGTATCCGGAGGTTTCCCATCATGTCCGTCAGCGTTCGCATCCCCACCATCCTTCGCACCTACACCGGCGGGCAGGCCGAGGTGACCGCTGAAGGCGCCACCCTCGCCGAGGTCATCGCCGACCTGGAGAAGAACCACAACGGGATCGCCGCCCGGGTTCTGGATGATCAGGGCAAGCTGCGGCGGTTCGTGAACGTGTATGTGAATGACGACGACGTCCGGTTCGAGCAGGGGCTGGAGACGGCCACGCCGGACGGTGCGGGCGTGTCGATCATCCCCGCGGTCGCCGGTGGCTGACCGCCGGTCAGTACCGGTCGGTAGTAACCGTCGGTAACATCGATTACCGAGCGTTCATCGAATTGCCCCCTCCGCGAGAGAAGCGGAGGGGGCAATTCTCTATGGTTGAGCAGGGTACAGTTGGGGAACGCGGATCGATCGCCGTAGTGATTTCGTGCCCGGCGCATATGTGAGCTCGCCGCACGCCCTATACGAAATAGCCAAAGTATGCAGGGCTTTTGCGCGTTTTGCTCCTTTTGTGAGGCCCGACTTGCCCTGAATTCGGGCGAATTGTTCGTACATTCCCGACCGGTCGTGTCCAGAATTCTCGTCCGATTGACCTGTTGCAGAGGGCAGTTGGACAGATACATTCGGCCGCGGTCGACGCGTTCCGGCGCACACCCCCAACCGTTGGGGGGTGAGGTCTGACCCGGATCCGCGAAGTGCGGATCTGTGCAAGGGCCAGTAATAGGGGAGTTAGGCATGGCTCAGGGCACCGTCAAGTGGTTCAACGCGGAGAAGGGGTACGGCTTCATCGCGGTCGACGGTGGTGCGGATGTATTCGTCCACTACAGCGCGATCCAGATGGACGGTTACCGCACCCTGGAAGAGGGCCAGCGGGTCGAGTTCGAGATCTCGCAGGGTCAGAAGGGGCCGCAGGCGGACATGGTCCGGCTGGCGGTCGGCTGAAGTACGCGCCGGGTTTTCGCAGCGACGTTCTTCGTTCTTTCCGGGAGGGCCCGCACCCCGTACAGGGGTGCGGGCCCTCCTGCGTGCCCGGGAAGCGACACCGGGGCGGGGTGTCGAGCCGAGGTCGCGCACTGGCGCACGCGGGTGCGTTCACCTGCGGATCACTGAGACCCGCTTGCACTCGCAGGGGGCGAGTGCTAATCATTGGCGTTAGCACTCTGCAGGTGAGAGTGACAACGAGGACCGGGTCGGCGAGGCCCGCAGGCCGGGTGGGGCAAGGAACCACGAGGCAGGCAGGCCGTCCGTCGCGGGCGCCAGCGCGGTCCGGAGCAATCCACCCCAGTCCGGGAGGACCACTTCACATGGCCAAGATCATCGCGTTCGACGAGGAGGCGCGGCGCGGCCTCGAGCGCGGCATGAACCAGCTCGCGGACGCCGTCAAGGTGACGCTCGGCCCCAAGGGCCGCAACGTCGTCCTCGAGAAGAAGTGGGGCGCCCCCACGATCACCAACGATGGTGTGTCCATCGCCAAGGAGATCGAGCTCGAGGACCCGTACGAGAAGATCGGCGCCGAGCTGGTCAAGGAAGTCGCCAAGAAGACGGACGACGTCGCCGGTGACGGTACGACCACGGCGACCGTCCTCGCCCAGGCCCTGGTCAAGGAGGGCCTGCGCAACGTCGCCGCCGGCGCCAACCCGATGGCCCTGAAGCGCGGCATCGAGAAGGCCGTCGAGGCCGTCTCCGGTGCCCTGCTCGACCAGGCCAAGGAGGTCGAGACCAAGGAGCAGATCGCCTCCACGGCCTCCATCTCCGCCGCCGACACCCAGATCGGCGAGCTGATCGCCGAGGCCATGGACAAGGTCGGCAAGGAAGGCGTCATCACCGTCGAGGAGTCGCAGACCTTCGGTCTGGAGCTTGAGCTCACCGAGGGTATGCGCTTCGACAAGGGCTACATCTCGGCGTACTTCGCGACCGACATGGAGCGCATGGAGGCCGTGCTCGAGGACCCCTACATCCTCATCGCCAACTCCAAGATCACGAACGTCAAGGACCTGCTCCCGCTCCTGGAGAAGGTCATGCAGTCGGGCAAGCCGCTGCTGATCATCGCCGAGGACGTCGAGGGCGAGGCCCTGTCGACCCTGGTCGTCAACAAGATCCGCGGCACCTTCAAGTCCGTCGCGGTCAAGGCCCCGGGCTTCGGTGACCGCCGCAAGGCGATGCTGAACGACATCGCCATCCTCACCGGCGGCGAGGTCATCTCCGAGGAGGTCGGCCTCAAGCTGGAGAACACCTCCATCGACCTTCTGGGCCGTGCCCGCAAGGTCGTCATCACCAAGGACGAGACCACCATCGTCGACGGGTCCGGCTCCTCGGACCAGGTCCAGGGCCGGGTCAACCAGATCCGCGCCGAGATCGAGAGCAGCGACTCGGACTACGACCGCGAGAAGCTCCAGGAGCGCCTGGCGAAGCTCGCGGGCGGCGTGGCCGTCATCAAGGCCGGTGCCGCGACCGAGGTGGAGCTCAAGGAGCGCAAGCACCGCATCGAGGACGCCGTTCGCAACGCGAAGGCGGCCGTCGAGGAGGGCATCGTCGCCGGTGGTGGCGTCGCCCTGCTCCAGGCCTCCACGGTCTTCGAGAAGCTGGAGCTGACGGGTGACGAGGCGACCGGCGCCAACGCCGTGAAGCTCGCGCTGGAGGCCCCGCTCAAGCAGATCGCCGTCAACGGTGGTCTCGAGGGTGGCGTCATCGTCGAGAAGGTGCGCAACCTGCCCGTCGGTCACGGCCTGAACGCCGCGACCGGTGAGTACGTCGACATGATCGCCGAAGGCATCATCGACCCGGCGAAGGTGACCCGCTCTGCCCTGCAGAACGCCGCCTCCATCGCCGCGCTCTTCCTCACCACCGAGGCCGTCATCGCCGACAAGCCGGAGAAGAACGCCGCGCCGGCCGGCGGCGGCATGCCGGGCGGTGACATGGACTTCTGATCGACCCCGGTCGATCACCGTCCTTCAGTACCGAGGGCGGCACTCCCTGAGAACGGGAGTGCCGCCCTCGGGCGTGTCCGGGGTCACATGGGCGGGGGCGCGATGCCGGAATGCCGTGGCGGCGCGGGGCGGTTGACGGGAGAGGCGTACATGCGTGTGCATGTACCGAATCGGCCACTCGCGTCCGCCGTCCGCGTCCGCGTCGGCCACCGCGTCCGCATCAGCCACCCGAAGTCCGACCACGACCTCTCCGAGGAGTCCTCACGTGACCACCGTCTCCCCCTCCCGTGCCGCCGAAGTGCTGTCCCGCCCCGTCACGATCAACGGCCTGACCGTTCCCAACCGGATCGCGATGGCGCCCATGACCCGGGTGTTCTCGCCCGGTGGTGTGCCCGGCGCGGACGTGGCGTCGTACTACGGGCGGCGGGCCGCCGCGGGCGTCGGCCTGATCGTGACCGAGGGGACGTACGTCGGGCACGAGACGGCCGGGGATCTGGACGGGGTGCCCCGGTTCGCCGGTGGGGAGCAGCTCGCCGGGTGGGCGAAGGTCGCGGAGGCCGTGCACGCCGGTGGCGGCACGATCATGCCGCAGCTGTGGCACATCGGGACCGTCCGGCAGCAGGGCAAGCTGTTCCCCGACGCCCCGGTCCTCGGTCCCTCCGGCCTGCGGGTCGACGGCACGGAGGCGGAGGGCGGCCGGGCCATGACGCAGGCCGACATCGACGAGGTGATCGCGGCCTACGCCAGGTCCGCCGCCGACGCCGAGCGCATCGGCATGGACGGCGTCGAGATCCACGGCGCCCACGGCTACCTGATCGACCAGTTCCTGTGGGAGCGCACCAACCGCCGTACGGACGCCTACGGCGGCGACCTCGTCGCCCGTACGAAGTTCGCGGCGGAGATCGTGGCGGCCGTACGGGACTCCGTGTCCGCGACCTTCCCCGTCATCTTCCGCTTCTCGCAGTGGAAGCAGGAGGCTTACGACGCGCGGCTGGCCGAGACGCCCGAGGAGCTGGAGGCGCTGCTGAGCCCGCTCGTGGCGGCCGGTGTCGACGCGTTCCACGCCTCCACGCGCCGCTACTGGCAGCCGGAGTTCGAGGGCTCCGAGCTGAACCTCGCCGGCTGGACGAAGAAGCTCACCGGCAAGCCTGCGATCACCGTCGGCTCGGTCGGCCTGGACGGCGAGTTCATCGCCGCGTTCGCCGGTGAGGGATCGTCGACCAAGGGCATCGACGACCTGCTGGACGGCCTGGAGGGCGGGGAGTTCGACCTCGTCGCCGTGGGCCGCGCGCTGCTCCAGGACCCGCAGTGGGCCGCGAAGGTGCTCGACGGCCGCTTCGACGAGCTGAAGGCGTTCGAGCCGGCTGCGCTGGGCTCGCTCAGCTGAGAAGCAGGACGCGTGATGCCGGGTCCACGCGGGTGGGGGCCCGGTGTCGCGGAGTTCCGCAGGGGACCCCTCCGGGGCAGGAGGCAGTCAGCTCATGGCGGCCCTCCTTCGGCTCGCCGTACACGACGACGGTCTCGTTGTCTCGTGTCCGCTGTGACATCGCGGCTCGGATCCGGGCCGCGCGGTCGTGGACCGCGGCGGCGCTGAGGGGCGCGTTGGGGCGGGACGGGGCGCGTTCGCCTCGGCAGGCGCCGCAGGTGCCGCCCGGCAGGGCCTCCGGGAGGATCTGTAGTTGGCCCCCGTGAGGATCGATAGGTGGCCCCAGCGAGTCCTGTCCTTCTGGCCTCACGCTTTCAGGCAGCGTGTGTCCGACGGGCGGTCAGACAAACGAAAATCGCCTCTGAACTGCAAGAATGAGGATTGTCGAGGTCCTTGGTGGCCGTGTTCGGGGCGGGTGGCCTCCGACCCGACCATGGCCGGCTGATCAGCAAGCTGTCGTCGGCGCGGGCAGCGGGCCCTGGCCGCGCTGCACACCGCCCGCGCCGAAGTGCGCGAATGTGTCTGCCAACGGTCGCCCTACATGAAAGCCCGAGGTCAGTTGTAGACGTTGAATTCTGCGACTGACCACCAGTTGCGCGCAACATTGCCAGTATTGACGGTTTTGATGTAGCGAGCCGTCTGCGTCGGGAAGGAGATCAGGTGGACTCGCTGGCCGTCCGCTACTGAGGAGACCCTGGTCCAGTCGGTTCCATCCGTGGACACGTATACGTCTGCGCTCCGCGCATAGTCGCTTACGCTGGCGCCGACATCGAGCACGATCTTGTCGAAGGTCTGCGTCTGCCCCATGTCCACTTGGATCCAGAGGCCGTCGTACTGCCCTGTTCCGGAGCTGTACCGAGTGTCAGAGTTGCCATCGAGCATGTTTCCGGGCGCATCCCACTGGCTTGCGTCTGAAGCCTTTGCGGTCCAGCCCGTCCGCGGCAGCGCAGGACCTAGATCGATGACGTCGAACGATGATCGTCCTGCGTCTGCTCCGCTGGTTCCCTTCACGGAAACCGTGACCTTCCCCGCTGGAAGCCCCTTCGGAACGTAGGCGCTGATGCTCGTGTCCGACCAGGTGTCTATTTCGGCATAGCTTGATCCGAAATGCACCGTGCCCAGCCCCTGTGCATCGCCGAAACCAGAGCCGCGAATCGTGAACTTGGAGCGCGGCATGCCTTGGCCCGGCTTCAGATCGCTGAAGGTCGGCGATGGGAAGCTCGACAGCTTCTTGGTGGTGAACATCGCCGAGGTGCCGCTTGGCAGCGTATACGTGTACGAGCCGTCGGTGGATATATTGAAGCTCTTGCTGTCGGTGGTCCCGTTGAATACTGCGGTGACCTGCTCCCCTTCCTTACTGGTCCAGTTCTTCAGCTGGAGGCCGTTCGATACCGCTGTCGGAGCTGTGATCGAGCCGGTTCCACGCGCAGACCCGTACACCTCGATGTCGCCGATGGCCCACCAGAAGCCGGAGGCCGCGGTACTGACGATGCGAATGTGCTGTGCCGTTCGGGTCGGCAACGTGACGGCCATCTTGCCAATGCCTCCGCTGCCGCTCGCAATCGCGCTGCCCCAATCGGCACCGTCGTTCGAAACGTAGATCTGATACCTGGTGACGTAGTCGAACGAGTTGTTCACTCCGGTGTCGAGGACGATTTTATTGAAGCTCGTGGGGCTCCCCAGGTCGATCTGGAACCAGTCGCCGCTCGTCGTCCCGTGCCCGAGACTCCACTTTGTGTCGATGTCACCGTCGATCGCGTTCGCGGCCACACCCCAGTCCGCCTGCGCCGAAGCCGTGGCGGTCCACTTGCTACGGCTCAGTGCCCTTCCCGTCGTCTGGACGGAAGCTCCGATCGGCAGGGAGTACGTGACCAGCTTGTTTCCGGTGCGGATGGAGTTCTGGTATGGCAGCAGTGCCGGGTCGTACGTGACGGTGACCGGGCCGGATGCCGACTTGAAGGTGAAGTCGTGTGTCGGGTCCGAGACCTTGGTCGCTGCGGGGGCGCGGCCGCTCTGCGCAGGTCCGGAGTACGTGAAGGTGACGGCGTCGCCGGCGTTCAGGGTGTAGTCGAACGAGTGTGTCCCGTCCGCGACGCTGAAGGTTTTCGCCGCGCTTCCCGTGTTGTGCGCGATCAGGACCTTCGATCCGTCCGGGTTCTGGAACGCGACGTTCTCTATGCTGCCTTCCCCGAAGGTGTTCGAGTAGATCCGGCGTGCTCCGGGCTTGACGAACCTGCTGGCGTGAGCGAGGGCGTGGTAGTCCACGTTGTAGGTCACCCGCCCGTCGGCCGGGTCGATCGTGAGCAAGCCCCGCAGCATGGGTATACCGGCGGTGTCACTGTTGAGCGGGCCCCGATCGGGGTCGAGTGCGATGTTCCACAGCATCACCCCGTTCGCCCAGTTGCGCGTGCCGTTGATGATCCACGTACCCAGTGCTTCGCTGAACGCCGTCTGGTCGCTGTCCTGCCAAACGCCTCCGGTGGCTTCCGTGATGAAGGTTTCCTTGCTCGGGTAGTCGTTGTGGACCAGCGTCTGGTAGGTCGGGTTGCCGCTGTAGATGTGCCATCCGGTTCCCGCGGTGTACTTGGAGGCTGCGGGGTCGCTGAAGATCGTCTCCGGATACGAGGGCACGTCCCAGTTGTGGTCCCAGGCCAGGATCTTCGTGGAGATTCCGTTGGCTTCGAACGCCTTGCCGATCTCCTGGATCAACTCGGCTTCCTGGTACGCGGACAGGAACATTCCGGGCCAGGTGGGAGTGCCCATGGGTTCGTTCTGCGGGGAAATGTAGGAGATGGGCACGCCGGCTTCGCCATAGGCGTGGATGAACTTGACGAAGTAGTTGGCCAGCGCGGAGGTGTACTCGCTCTTGAGGGTGCCTCCGATCATGGAGTCGGAGGTCTTCATCCAGCCTGGTGGGCTCCACGGGTTGGCCATGATCTTGATGGACGGGTTGAGTGAGAGGGCCTGCTGCAAGGCCGGAATGATGTACGGCACGTCGTGCTGGATGGAGAAGTTGGACAGCGTGGGGTCCGTTTGTCCCGCGGGCATGTCGTTGTAGGAGTAGTTCCCGGACGCGTTGAAATCCGTGGCGCCCATCGGGGAGCGGAGCAGGCTGAGGCCGATTCCCTTCGAGGGATCGAACAGCTTCTTCATCAGCTTGGTCCGCTCGGCGGTGGACAGCTTGTCGATGAGCCAGGCGGAGGAGTCGGTCACGGCCGCGCCGAAGCCCTGGACCTTTTGGTACTTGACGCTGTCGTCGATCTTGATCGTGAGCGGGTTGGCCGTTCTCTTCGCCTTGAACAGCACATCGTCCTGGCCGGCGACCCACTTGTCGGCCGATACGTCCGTCAGCCACACACGGACGGAATTGCTGCGTGCGGTCTGCTTCAGTTGCGGGGCGGCGATGGCGTTCCCGGAAACCGAGGTCCAGGCGGCGGCGACACCGACGGCGGTGGCCAGGAACTGGCGTCGTCCGAGACCGTATGAGCTCATGGAAGATCCTCCTTCGGACCTGCTTGGTCAGTACTTGGGAGAGGGGGTGGGACGCATTGCCGAGGTGGGGATCGACCGGTTGGAGCCGGTTCTACGGCGACGTCGGCGCCGGCTCTGCGGCGCTGGTGCTCGGCTCCTTGATCACGAGCGGGTGCAGTTCCCAGGCGTCGATCGCGTAGCCGAGGTGCGTACCCGGTGCGGTGCGGGCTTGCAGTCGCCAGGAGCTCTGCCCTGTGGGGTAGAAGCGCAGGGTGAGGACCTGGCCGGTGGTGGTCAGGAAGATTTCGGCGATGGAGTGGTCGACCATCACGCGCAGGTCGACAGGCCGGTCGGTTGGGCAGGGCATCCGGTAGGAGCCGCCGCGGGCCCGAGTATCCAGTGAGGCGTGGTCACGGTCGACGACCAGTTCGCCCGCGTCGGCATCGAGGCGGATGTCGAGGTACTCGGAGCCGTCCGGGGTGGTGAGCAGCCGCAGGCCGGCGTTTCCGGCGGGCTGCTCCAGGCGGGCCGTCAGGTCGAAGGCGCGGCCCACGCTGCCGAGGTCCACCGGCTGCGGGCCGTCGGTCACGCCCTCCGCGTGGACAGCGTGCTCGCCGCGCAGGGCGAGCAGTTCGGTGGCGGGCTGCTGGCGCAGTGTGCCGTCGTCGTGGACATGGATCTCACGGGGCAGGGTGAGGACGCCGGCCCATCCGTCCGCGACGGCCCAGGCTTCGTCGCGGGCTTCCCATGACCAGCCCCACAGCAGCCACCGGTTTCCCGGTGCGCGCAGCAGGGCCGGTGCGTAGCAGTCGGGGCCGTGGTCGGCAGGTACCGCGGGGCCGGCCTTGACGTGGCCGTCGTGCTCTTCGCCGATCAGGGCTGCGACGCTCTGCGGGCCGGTGGGTTCGGTCCATGTGCTGAGGATGAGGGCGCCGGGTCCGTCGGCTGCCGGGAGGTATTGGGGGCATTCCCAGCCCTCGCCGGTGAACAGGTCGGTACCACCGATGGGCTCCGGACGGCGGGCCGCGAAGGGCCCCCGGTAGGTCCAGTTCTCCAGGTCGGGTGAGTCGTAGAGAAGGGCGGCGGCGCGGCCGTCCGCGAGGGCGGCGCCGACCAGCATCCGCCAGCCGTCGCCGTCCTGCCAGACGTACGGGTCGCGGTACATGGTGCAGCCCTCGGGCAGCTCGGGGATGAGCAGTTCGCCGCGCGGGCGGAAGCTGTTGCCGCCGTCGTGGGAAATGGCGCAGGTGACCGGCTGGTGCTGGAACGAGCGGTCCTCGCGGTGCGCGGAGTAGAAGGCGACCAGCCGGTCGCCGTCGGAGACGGCGTTGCCGGAGAAGCAGCCGTCGGCGTCCACGCCATCGGGGTTCGGGGACAGGGCGATCGGCAGCGGCTCCCAGGTCAGCAGGTCGGGGCTGCGGAAGTGGCCCCAGTGCATGTTCGCGTGGGTCGCTCCGGACGGGTTGTACTGGTAGCACACGTGGTAGTAGCCGTCGTGGAAGACCAGCCCGTTGGGGTCGTTGACCCAGTTGCGGGGCGGGCGCAGGTGCGCCACGGGGCGGTGCGGATCGCGGGGTGTGGTGAACACACGCGTGCCTTTCCGTATGTCAGAGCGGCCGGGTCAGATGGGTCCCGCCCCGCCGGCCCTCTGGTTGGCGGGGCGGCGGGCCGACGGGGCGGGGGTCCTCAGGCCCGGTTGAGGGCTTCAGGTCCGGATGCGGAATCCCGCGCTCAGCTGGTGCTCCCGCCGTGAGCTGGGGCCGACGCGGAGCATGAACTCACCTGGTTCGACCACTCGGCGGTTGTCGGCCGTGACGAGTGAGCACTGCGCGGCAGGGACGGTGAGGTGGACGTCCAGGCTTTCGCCGGGAGGGATGTCGACCTGGGTGAATCCCTGCAGCTCCTGCTCGGCCCAGGTGACGCTGGTGGTCAGGTCGCTGATGTACGCCTGGACCGTTTCCAGGGCCGGACGGCTGCCGCTGTTGGTGAGGCGCACCGTGGCGTCGACGGTGCCGTCGGCGGGGACGTCCGGGTCGTGCACGACGAGGTCGGAGTAGGTGACGGTGGTGTAGGTGAGGCCCTCGCCGAACGCGAACAGGGGGTCTTGGGTGAGGTCCGCGTAGCGCTCCCCGTGCTGGCCTCGCACCTGGTTGTAGAAGACCGGTTGCTGTCCGACGTGGCGGGCGAAGGAGACCGGGAGCCGGCCGCTGGGTTCGACGAGTCCGAGGAGGAGTTCGGCGATCGCGCGGCCACCGCGCATGCCCGGGTTGAACGCCTCGATGAGTGCTGCCGCGTTCAGTGCCGACTCCGGGAGGGTGCTCGGCTTCGACTGGACCAGTACGACGATCATGGGGGTGCCGGTGGCGGCGACCGCGTCCAGCAGAGCGATCTGGCTTCCTTGGAGGTCGAGCGTGGCCGTCGAGCGCGTCTCGCCCGTGAGGGCGATGGTGTCCCCCACGACCACGACGGCGTAGTCGGCGGCCTCTGCTGCGGCGACGGCCTCCCGAAGCTGCGCCTGGTCGACCGGGGCGGGGGTGAAAACGGGCGGCAGTGGCTGGCCGTCGGGCCCGGTGGACCACTCGGGGGCATGGGCGGGGCTTGCGATGTCGGCTCCGCGGGCGTGCGTGACGGTCCAGTCGGCGGGTGCGACGGCGCGAAGGCCGTCGAGCACCGTCTCCACCGTCTCGCGGGGATGGCCTTCGGGCATCCATGGGACCTGGCCGGTGGCGCCCGCCCAGTCGCCGAGCATGGCTTCCGGGCTGTCGGCGTTGGGGCCGATGACCGCGATCGTCCGCGGGGTGCCCTGGCTTGCGGCGCGGCCGGTTCCATCCGAGGTCAGCCTGCCTTCGAGGGGCAGGATGCCCTCGTTGCGCAGCAACACCAGGGAACGACGGGCTGTTTCGAGGTTGAGGTCGGCGTGGGTGCGGCAGCCGATCACCTGCGCCTGCCGTTCGGGGTCGGGGGTGCGGGGGTCCTCGAAGAGTCCGAGCTCGAACTTCAGCCGCAGAACCCGCCGCACCGCGTCATCGATCTGCTTCTCCTCGACCAGGCCGCGGGCGACCGCCTCCTGCGCGCCCTCGAAGAACGCCGGCGTGGCCATGATGAGGTCGTTCCCGGAGTTGACGGCGACCGCCGCCGCCTCGACGTGGTCGGTGCAGGTTCGCTGGTCGTAGACCATCCGGCCGACGTTGTCCCAGTCGGTCACCAGCGTCCCGGTGAAGCCCCACTCGCCCTTGAGCACATCGTTGATCAGCCACTGATTCGCGGTGATGGGCACGCCGTCGATCGACTGGTACCCGAGCATGAAGCCGCGGCAGCCGGCCCGGGCCGCCTGCTCGAACGGGGGCAGGAACCACGAGCGCAGCTTGCGCGGGCTGAGATCGGCTTCGCTCGCGTCGCGCCCGCCCATGGTTTCGGAGTAGCCCGCGAAGTGCTTGGCGTACGCCAGCACGGCGGTCGGGTCGCTGAGGCCCTCGCCCTGATAGCCGAGCACCATCGCCGCCCCGAGTTCACCGATCAGGAACGGGTCCTCGCCGAACGTCTCGTTGATCCGGCCCCAGCGCAGGTCCCGGGTGATGCACAGCACTGGGGAGAACGTCCCGTGGATTCCGGTCGCCGCGATCTCGGTCGCGGCCGCGCGTGCCACCCGGTGGAGCAAGGAGGGGTCCCAGGTGCAGGCCATGGCCAGCTGTGTCGGGAAGATGGTCGCGCCCGGCCAGAACGAGTGGCCGTGGATGCCGTCGTCGGCTGTCAGCAACGGAATGCCGAGCCGTGTCCGCCCGGCCAGTTCCATGGCCTGCGGCATCAGCTCGGGAGACACGTGCAGGACCGATCCGGCGAGTTTGGCCGACACGATGTCGGCCAGGTCCCCGTGTTGCGCGTCGAGCATCAGCAGCTGCCCGACCTTCTCCGGCAGGGTCATCCGTGACAGCAGATCCTCGATCCTCGCTTCCACGGATGATTCCGGATCCAGGTACGCCGCAGAGCGGACCGGCTGTCCCACGTTGTTCTCCAAGAGATGAGTCGTCACAGGTCAGAGAGTTGGTTGGCGACTTCGAGCGCTTTGTCGCAAGGACGCTGCCGTCTGCCGTGGTGGAGCTCGGACTGGCGCGGCGGGGCTCGCGCGCTGCCTGCCCGCCGCCCCGGGCGGAACCGGTGCGGCAGGGGGCGGCGCGGTGGGAGCAGAGGTGTCACTTCAGGCCGGTGGTGGCGATGCCGGCGATGAAGTGGCGCTGGAAGAGGAGGAAGACGATCATCACTGGCAGCAGGACGATCACGGCGCCGGCGAGGAGGATGCCGAAGCGGGTGAAGGACTGTCCGCTGCTGGCCAGGGCGAGGCCGACGGGGAGGGTGTACTGGCTCTCGTTCTGGGCCACGACCAGCGGCCACAGGAAGTTGTTCCAGGAGCCGAGGAAGGTGATGATCCCGAGGGTGGCGAGGGCCGGCTTGGTCAGCGGCAGGATGATCCTCGCGAAGATGGACAGTTCGCTGCAGCCGTCGACGCGGGCGGCGTCGATGAGTTCGTCGGGCAGGGTGGAGATGAACTGCCGCATGAGGAACACCCCGAAGGGGCCGGCCAGGAACGGCAGGATCAGCCCGAGCATGGACCCGGTCAGCTGCATGTTGGACACCAGCACGTACAGGGGTACGAAGGTGACCAGGCCGGGGATCATGAGCGTCCCCATGACCAGCAGGAAGACGGCGCGCTGTCCGCGGAACTCCAGCTTGGCCAGGGCGTATCCGAGCATCGAGCAGAAGATGAGGTTTCCGGCGGTGACGGCGAGGGCCACGATCACGGAGTTGGAGAACATGCTCGTGAAGTCGAGCGTGCTGAACAGTTCGCCGTAGTTGGCGGTGGTGGGCGCCGTGGGAAGCAGGACGGGCGGGACCCTGCGGATGTCGGCCTCGGGTTTGAAGGACCCGGACAGCATCCACAGGAACGGCGCGATCATCAGCAGCAGGGCGCCGGCGAGCGGCAGATACAGCCAGGGCTGGCCCCAGGTCCGGCGGATGCGGCGACGCTTGAGGACGCGGTCCGTGCCCGGTTGTGCCGTGGGGAGGGTGGAGAGGGTGCTCATGGGTCGTCAGTCCTTGTCTCGCAGCACGCGGAACTGCAGCACGGTCAGCGCCACGATGAGGACGAAGATGACGTAACTGGCGGCCGACGCCATCTCGTAATTGCCGTTGCCGAACTGGTTGTAGGCGTACAACGTGGCCGACAGGGTGGAGTCCAGCGGCCCGCCGCCGGTCATCACGAACGGCTCGTCGAAGAACTGCAGATAGCCGATGCCGGTGGTGACGGCGGTCAGCAGCAGGGCGGGGCGCAGGAGCGGGAAGGTGACCCGCCAGAACCGCTGCCAGGGTCCGGCGCCGTCGAGTTCTGCCGCCTCCATCAGGGACTGGGGCACGGACTGCAGACCCGCCAGCATGATGATCATGACGGTGCCGAGGTTGCGCCATATCGCCATCACGATCATGACGGGCAGGGCGAAGCGGGTGTCCGCCAGCCAGGTCGGGCCGTCGATCCCGAACCAGCCCAGGACGGTGTTCACCAAGCCCGAACGCGGTTCCAGCAGCGTCTTCCACACCACCGCGACGGCCACGATGCTGGTGATCACCGGGAGATAGAAACCGACCCGGAAGACGGCCCGGAAGCGGCGGATGCCCCGGTCGAGGGCGACCGCCGCGGCGAGCCCGGCGGCCAGGGTGAGGGGCAGGGCCACCAGGACGAACACGGCAGTGTTGCGCAGGGCCGTGAAAAACTGATCGTCCTGGAAGAGCCGCACGTAGTTGTCGAAGCCGACGAACGACACGTTCAACGGGGTGCGCAGGTCGGCGCTCTGGGTGTCGGTCAGGCTCATCAGCAGCGACCACACGACCGGCAGCAGCATGAAGACCGCGAACAGCGCGAGGAAGGGCGCGGCGAGGACCCAGGCGGCCCGCCCCTGCCGGCCGCGTGCCGTGCCCCGGAGAGCGAAGCGCCGGCGATCGGCGCTCGGCTCCGGCCCCGCGGTGCTCTGCTTGTTGGTGTCGCCCCGCCCGGGGAGCGTTTTCGTGGACATGGATGTCATCCGTCCGTACGAGGCGTGCTCATCGCGGCGGCGCTCATCGGCCGGTGCCGATGCTGGTGGCCTTGGACTGCAGCGACTTCTGCACCTCGGCGACGGTGGCCTTGCCGAGGATCAGCTTCTCCAGTTCGGAGTCGATGGCGTCGGCGATCTGCTGCCAGGTCGTGATGGCGGGCGGCGCCTTGCTGACCTCGAGCTGCTCGGCGAACGCCTTCATGTTCTCGTCCTCGGTCAGCTTGCCCTCCGTCCACGCCTGGGGCGCGGGGGGCAGGCTGCCGGTGGCCTTGGAATATGCCGCGAGGTTGGCGGGCTCGGTCAGGAACTGGGCGAACTTCCATGCCGCGTCGGGGTTCTTGGCCTCCTTGAACACCGCCAGGTCGCTGCCGCCGGCGAATCCGGCCGGCTGCTCGGAGTACGGCACCGGCATGGTCTTCCACTTGCCGTCCAGCTCCGGGGCGTCCTTGTGGAAGCTGCCGCCGGCCCACGCACCCTCCTGGTAAACGGCGATCAGCCCGTCCCGGAAGCCCTGGACGTTGTCCGCCCTGTCGGTCGGCGCCAGGCCCTGCTTCGGGACGCTCGCGTAGTACTCCAGCGCCTTGGCGGCCTCGGGCGAGTCGAAGGTGAACTTCCCGGTCTTGGCGTCGTAGATGTCACCGCCCTGCTGCCAGACCATCGGCACCCAGAAAATCCAGGAGTTGAAGCCCATCACCAGCCCGCTGGCATGGCGCAGCTTGGGGTTCTCCTTGCCGGCGGTGGCCTGGATGGCCTCCAGGTCCTTCAGGTATCCGGCCCGGTCGCCGGCCAGAGCGCCCTTGATGCCGGCCTTCGTGGTGATGTCGGTCCGGTAGTAGATCGCTTGGGTGTCGGCGATGAACGGGACGCCGTAGGAGGTGTCCTTGTACTTGGTGGTGTCCCACTGGCCGGGGTAGAAGTCCGAGGACTTGATCGACGTTGGGGTGGCCTGGAAGCCCTTCATGGCGGCCATCTCGGCCATCCAGGTGGTTCCCACCACGGACATGTCCGGTGTGTTGCCGCCGGCTATCGCGGTGGTCAGCTTGTCGTGGGCGGCGTCCCACGGGACTGCAGTGATCTTGACGTCGGCGTCCGGGTTCTCCTGCTCGAACTTCTTCGCCAGGTCCTTCAGGTCCTCGTCGGTGTCGCCCATGGACCACATGACCACCGTCCCCTTGGCCTTGCCCGCGGCTATCTGGGCGGGTGCGTCGTTGCCGGGGCCGGAATCCTCGCTCCGGCCGCAGCCGGTGGCCACCAGGGCGGCCGTGACGGTGACACACAGGGTCTGGACGGTTCTGACAGCGTGACGGGTGGTGATACGCATCGTGCGGCTCCTTGCCATTTGAGCGATACAGGCGCGGGGGGCGGCGAAAGGTGGGAACGGGCCGGCGCCCGGATGGGTCGGCCCACGAGGTGGAGACCGTCTGTGGTGACAGCGGCATCGGTGGTCGGCCGCAGATCGCGGCTGGAGCATCCGACCCGGCGTGGGTAGCGGCCGGGCGAGGTGTGCCAGGCGCACCGTTCGGTGTCCCGGATCGGGAACGCGCGATCGGAGAGGTGCAGGTGGGCGGTGCCGCGTGAACGCGGGCACAGGCGCTACGGGATGCGAGGAAGGCGAGGCCGAAGAGGTCCGCCGGGTTTCGAGGAGACAGGGGGCGGTGCGTCACTCACCGGCAACGCACCGCCCGACCGCGAGGCGCCATCACGTACGCACCGTGATGACGTCAGGTCAGTTCGGGCTCGGCTGTAACGTCGAGCCACGGATCACGAGGCTGGTGGGAATGATGCGCGAGGGGGCGGCCTCCGGCGATCTGCGCACGTGGTCGAGCAGCAGACGCGCCGCCGCCTCACCCATCTCCCGCATCGGCTGGCGGACGGTGGTGAGTCCCGGATAGGTGTACGACGCCAGCTCGACGTCATCGAAGCCCACCACGGCGACGTCCCGCGGAATCTTGAGGCCGGCCTCGTGCAAGGCCGCGAGCACGCCGGCCGCCGAGGGGTCGTTGTGCCCGAAGACCGCGTCGAACTCCACGCCGTCCGCGAGAGCTTGCGCGATCGCGCTCCGGCTGCTGTCGAACAAGAAGTCGCCGCGGATGATGCTGCGCGGGTCGAGCTCGATCCCGGCCTGCGCATAGACGTCGACGAAGCCGCCCAGCCGTTCCCGGGTGCAGCCGTACTCCTCGGGACCGGTCACCACCAGAGGGCGACGGCGGCCGAGGTCCAGCAGGTGGCGCGCCGCCTGCTCACCGCCCTCCCGGTTGGTGGTGGCCACATAGGGGAATCCCGGCCGCTGGAAGCGGTCGTCTATCAGCACCACCGGCAGTCCGGCTTCGTGCAGTTCCGTGATGGCCGCCAGGGCCCCCTCGGGCTCTATCACCAGCAAACCGTCGAACGACTTGGCGGCGACCTGCAGGCCCAGCCTGCGCAGTGACTCCTCACCGCGGTTCACGGTCAGCATGCGCAGTCCGAAGCCCTCGGCCTCCAGCGTCTCGACGACCGCCTGCACGATGCCGGCCCAGGCCCAGGCCAGGTCAGGGACCAGCATGCCGATCATCTGTGTCGTGCCGCGGGCGAGCCCCACTGCCCCGGCGCTCGGCACATAGCCGAGCTCCGAGATCGCCTCGCGGACCTTCACCACGGTGTTCTCGTGGATCTCGCCCTTGCCGTTCAGCACCCGCGAGACCGTCGTCTTGCTGACCCCGGCCCGCGAGGCCACGTCGGCGATAGTGACTCCCATGTCACCTCCCCTCCCTTCCTGCAGAGGCGGAAGACTTCCCTCCCGCCCCGAAGGGCCGATCGTACAGAGCCCCCTGGAACCGGTACCGACATCGGTTCCGGAACCGGTTTCGGTACCGGTTCCGGAAGTGAAGCACCGCGAGGCCCCACCGGTCAACACCCCGGAAACAACTCGTTAACGCGGCCGATCTCGGTCTCGCACGATGCCGCGGAAGCCTGCCGGTTGCCACCCAAGCCACCGCTCTGACCTGCGCGGTTGCCGACTCCAACCCGCCATGGCCGAGCTCGTTGGCGCGGCTGCCGACCGCCGACGATGCCCGACGGACCGCAGACCCGTCCCGGAGCAATCGCGCCCGAACCGTTGACGCACTGGCCGGATTGCCCTTCATAATCGGGCACTCGCTGTCATCGATGACATTCGTCGTCGTTGACACCCCAGTCGGCTGCGTGGACGTCAGCGCCGC
The DNA here is from genome assembly GCF_037201975.1 of Streptomyces sp. TG1A-60. Lineage (NCBI taxonomy): Bacteria > Bacillati > Actinomycetota > Actinomycetes > Kitasatosporales > Streptomycetaceae > Streptomyces > Streptomyces sp. TG1A-60. Next base: position 4,558,497 of record NZ_CP147520.1, read on the forward strand.
TGGGATGTCACTTTTCGGTCCGTCCGCGCCGGGGCCGCAGTCAGTGCTGCGCCGACGAGCCGCGGGACTAGGAGACCTCCGCCGGCTGGGGCCACGTCCTGGCCGACCGGTTCACCGAAGCCGACACCGCCGCCAAGTCCGTCGTGCAGCGCGCCGACTGGGCCGACTACGGCAAGGACTACTACGCGGCCGTGTCCTGGGAGAACGCCCCGGGCGGCAAGCGGTACATGGTCGGCTGGATGAGCAACTGGGACTACAGCGGCGCCGTCCCCACCTCCCCCTGGCGCGGCGCGCAGAGCGTTCCCCGGGAGATGGCCCTGCGCACGGTCGACGGCCGGGTCCGGCTGACCAGCGAGCCGGTGGGCAGCCTGGAGTCCCTCCGGAAGCAGCGCCCGGCGACGGCGTCAGGCGTCACCGTCAAGAGCACGTCCAAGCCGCTGATCAGCCGCGGGGCCAAGGGCAAGGCACTCGACATCGAGGCCACCTTCTCCCTCAAGGACGCCGACCGCTTCGGACTGAAGGTGCGCACCGGCGCCGACGGCGAGGAGACCGTCATCGGCTACGACGCCACGACCGAGGAGCTGTACGTCGACCGCACCCGCTCCGGCGCCGTGGACTTCCACAGCACCTTCCCCGGCGTCCAGACAGCGCCGCTGAAGGCCGAGAACGGCAAGGTCAAGCTGCGGATCCTCGTCGACTGGTCGTCCGTCGAGGTCTTCGGCGGCAGCGGCGAAGCCGTGATCACCGACCAGATCTTCCCCGACCCCGCCAGCCAGGGAGTGGAGATCTTCGCCGAGGGCGGCGCCGCCACCCTCAACCACATGCAGGCGTGGCAGCTGAGGTCCATCTGGAGGTGACGAGCTCTCAGGTCAGTGCGCCAGGCCGCCGAGCGCGACTTCCGGCGGGCGGCTCTCGGCCGCTCGGCTCCCGGCGAGGCAGGCGCCAGGTCTGACCTTCGGCGGCGGCAACCTGGTTGATGAGTTCGCCAAGGCCCCGGTCCCGGCGAGAGCAGGTGTTGCAGCCGGCGTTGGAGGTCGATCAACTCGGGACTGGGGGTGGACGTGTGGATGACGTGGTCCGGCCTGTCCATCCGATCGCCGCAGAAGGTCAAGTCCGTGCGGGTGTTGCGGCACTGGACGGGATGCAGTCCGGCTGCCGTGGGTGAGGACAGAAGGCTGAGTTTGCGCAGAGCGCCAAGGGCAGGGACCTGGCAGGCCGGGCAGGTGTTCTGCAGGAAGATCCGGTGGTGCAGGCAGATGAAGGTCACGGCCAGCCGCCAGGTGGTCTTCCAGGCGCGCCGCTGTAACGCTGCTGGCCGTAGCCCGGGTTGGCCATGGGGTGCGGGTGAGGGTGCGGAGCCGCGTGCGCGGGCAGAAAGGCAGCACTAAGCTTGGCATCAGCCATGGGACCGAACTTCCTCTTCGATCTCGTAGGTCAAGCCCCCGCAGGTGTTGGTAGCACCTGGCGGGGGCTGTTTCGTCTGTGGGCACGGTATCAGCATCGTCACCGTGCGTGGCAAGCCGGACGCGTCAAGTCAACGCGCGGGGTGGGCGGGTGGGTTGAAGCCCACCTCCCATTCCTTGAAGAGAGGGATCGGGGCTGGGGGCTCGAGCTTCGGGGCCTGTCCCGTCGGTGTGTCAGCCCATGCTCTTGGCGCCGTCCAGGGACTCTCGGATGATGTCGGCGTGGCCCGCGTGCTGGGCCGTCTCGGCGATGACGTGCAACAGGGTCCTGCGGGCCGACCACCGTGCCCCGGGTTCGAACCACGGGGCCTTGGGCAGCGGGTGGGCGGCGTCGAGGTCGGGCAGGGCCGCCACCAGTTCGTCGGTTCGGCGCGCCACCTCGGCGTAGTCCGCCAGTACGCCGGCCAGCGTCTCGCCGGGCAACATCCGGAACTCGTCGGCCCGCCGGGCGAAGTCGGCCTCGGTCATGGCGGTGAAGTCGGCCATCGCCGACGGGCCGTTCCGGATGAAGTCCACCCAGTTGCGTTCCACCGAGGTGACGTGCTTGATCAGCCCGCCAAGGCACAGTTCGCTGACGGTGGTGTGCCGGCCGGCCTGCTCGTCGGTGAGGTCGCGGGCGGCGAAGCGCAGGAAGTGCCGGCTCTGGGCCAGCGTCTCCAGCAGGTCGGCGCGCTCGCCGGTGATCAGGGTGTCGTTCATGAATGGGCCCTCCGTGGATACCTGTTCCGTCGGTCGAGCCACACGTTAGGAGCCATGTAGGTCAGTTCCTGACCTCTGCGCGGCTGAGGCCGGTCGCGCTTCAGGTCGTCGACGAACGCGGACCATGCCTCGGCCCGGAACACGAGCCTCGGGCCGTGGGGGGTTGTGGAGTCGCGGACGGGGACGACGTTCGACCGGTTGCCGGTGACCGATGAAATCGGGATACGCGCGGTGGAGGTGCAGGGGCTGCTGGCCGCCAAGGGGCAGCACCGTCGTACGTCGGTCGCGGATCTGTTGATCGCGGCCACGGCCGAGCGGCACGGCGTGACCGTGTCGCACTACGACGCGGACTACGACGGCATCGCGGAGATCACCGGCCAGCCCACTGAATGGGTCGTGGAGCGCGGCTCCGTGGCGTGAGCCTCGGCACGCTCACAGGCCTCCCAGCGGCTCGGCGTCCACCCGGACCGGCTCGCCCCAGATACGCAGGACCTCGTAGTCGGTGAACTCGTAGACCAGGCGGTAGGCGGGGGCGGGACGGGGGCCCCGGCGCTGGGCGGCGAGGTAGAGCTCGGCCTCGCGGCGGTCGCGGCGGGGGGTGCCGCAGAGCTGCCAGACCTGGCCGTTCCACGCCTCCGGGAGCCAGCGCTGCTGGGGCTGGGGGCGGTCGTCCCGTACGCCGTACCGCGAGGGGGTCGGGGTGGCGGGGCCGGTGGGGCGGGGCGGGGCGTAGCTGTCGTTCAGCCGGGTGCGGCGGGCGGCGCGGCGGCGGGTCTCGCAGAGCAGACAGAGGTCGGGGGCCTCCTCGTCGACCGGGCCGTTCGGATGCTCGGCGCAGCGGGTCGTCGGCGCGGCCGTCGTGACCGTCTCGTCCAGCAGCTCCAGGGCCCGTCCGATGTCCGCCTTCACCTCGTGCAGCCGGGCGTCGGGGGTGTCGGCGGCCAGTGCGTCGCCGTGCTCCCCGAGGAGGCGCAGGGCGCGGCCGAGGGCGGTGAGCTGGGCGTGGTTCACGGGCTCGGTCCTTCCCTGGAGACATCAGCGACCTCCACCGTGCCACACGACACTGACAGTGGCCCTGGCGGACCCGGGGATCCGGGGTCCCGGTGGTCCGTCGGGCCCGCGTCCGCCGGTCTCAGCCCGTCATGGCCGCCGCCAGCGCCGCCCTCAGGTGCCCCTCGCTCCTGTGCAGCAGGCGCGCGGCCGTGTCCGGGGCGACGCCGCTCAGGATGGTCAGGATGGCGTGCTTCACCTGGCCGCCGCACTCCGCCAGGGCCTTCTCGATCTCGTCGTCCGCCGCGCCGGTGGCGAGGGCGACGACGCGGTGGGAGCGGGCCCGGAGTTTGTCGTTGGTGGCGCGGACGTCGACCATGAGGTTTCCGTAGGTCTTGCCGAGGCGGATCATGGTGATCGTCGACAGCATGTTCAGGACGAGTTTCTGGGCGGTGCCGGCCTTGAGACGGGTCGAGCCGGTGACCAGCTCGGGGCCCACGACGATCTCGATGCCGTGATCGGCGGCGGCGGCGAGCGCGCTGGCCGCGTTGCAGGACAGGCCGACCGTCAGGGCACCCGCCGCGCGGGCGTGCTCCACCGCGCCGACCGCGTACGGCGTACGGCCGGAGGCGGAGACGCCGACCACCGTGTCGTCGGGCGTCAGCGCCAGCGCGTCGAGGTCGGCCCGCGCCAGCTCCGCCGAGTCCTCCGCGCCCTCGACGGAGGTGACCACGGCCTCCCGGCCGCCCGCGATCAGGCCCACGACCTGTGAGGGAGCCGTGTTGAACGTCGGCGGGCACTCGGAGGCGTCCAGCACCCCGAGCCGTCCGGCCGTGCCCGCGCCCGCGTAGACCAGCCGGCCGCCCCGCGCCATCCGCTCGGCGATCGCGTCGATCGCCGCGGCGATCAGCGGCAGCCGCGCCGCCACGGCGGCGGGCACCGCCGCGTCCTCCCCGTTCATCAGCTTCGCGATGTCGAGGGTCGGAAGCTGATCGACGTCCGCCAGCTCCGGCCGGAACGCCTCGGTGGTCAGTGACTCCAGCTCGGCGCGCACGGCGAGGTGGCGGGGGGAGGCGGCGGCGTGGGGAGGGAGGGAAGGCATCAGGCGTCTCATCTCCATACGGTGCGAACACGCCCCTCGCAGGGGCGCGGGCGGCAGCGCTGTGCGGCTGCCCCGCGCGGGCGCTGTCGGCCACGACGATCCCGGCAGACGACTACGGCGTTTCGCCCACGGTCCTCCCTGCCGCGCTGCCTATCGCGACGGCCCTCCCTGTCTCGAAGGTCCTCCCATCCGATGCCGATGCGCCAGTGCCTCGTACGACGCCGACAGCGCCGGCGCCGCCGACTCGTACGTCCTCTGCGCGACCCCGATGAACAGGCAGTCCACGACCAGCAGCTGACTCGTCCGGGACGACATCGCCGCCGGCCGCAGCTCGCTCTCCCGGGCCGTGGACGTCGTCAGGACGTGATCGGCGTACTGGGACGCCGGGCCGTCCGGCCGCCCGGTGATCGCGATCGTGGTGGCCCCGTGGTCGAAGGCGACCCGCAGCGGCTCGATGACGTCCCCCGTCGAACCGGAGTGGGTGATCGCCACGGCGACGTCCTTCGCGCGGAGCTGCACCGCGTTGGTGACCGCGAGGTGCGGGTCGCTGTGCGCGTGGGCCATCAGCCCTATGCGGAGCAGCTTCTGCGTGAGGTCCTGGGCGACGAGGCCGGACGCCCCTACACCGTAGACGTCTATGCGGCGGGCCACCGCGAGCGCGCCGACCGCCGAGCCGAGCTGGACCGTGTCCAGTCCGGCCGCCGTGTCCGCGAGGGTCTGCTGCTCGTCGTACGCGAGCTTGGCGACGACCACGGGGAGCGGGTCGTCGACCGCGATGTCGGCCGTGACCGAGGGCGCGCGGCCGGACTGCTGCTGGGCGGCGAGGCCGGCGAGGGCGAGGCGCAGGTCGCGGTAGCCGGGGTAGCCGAGGAGGCGGGCGGTGCGGACGACCGTCGCCTCGCTGGTGCCGCTGAGCGCGGCGAGGCCGGTGACCGTGAGCGCCGCGCAGCCGGCGGGGTCGCCCGCGACGGCCTCCGCGACCCGCTGCATGGAACGGGTCATGGAAGGAGCCAGCGTCCGCACCTTCGCCGCGAGGGCTGCGGGGGCCGGCGGCGCGGCAGGCGCGGTGGGCGCGAAAGTTTCCTTCACGTCATCGCTCACCCTATGAAAGATATTTTCTGTTCGGTGCTGCGGTCAAGGGTGCGCACAATGGACGCATGAGTCCCCCAGTGACCCCGTGAGCCCCCTTGAGCAGGCGCTGCACGCCGCCCGCGCGCTCGTGCTCGCCGATCTGGTGGCCGACGAGGTCGCCGAGGCGGACGTCGTCTCCATGGTCGAGGACTCCGTCGTGCAGCGCCGCTGGTGGGTCGAGCAGTGGCCGGACGGCGCGGCGTACGTCGCCGGGCTCGTCGCCCAGGACGTCCAGGACGCCCTGCTGGAGCGGTACGGCCGCTGGCCCCTCTGCCCGGTCTGCGGCGTCGGTGATCCGCACGCCCTCGATGTCGAGCCGGCGCTCGGGCCGGACCCGCAGTGGGTGTGCCACAAGGCGGGGGTGCGGGTCGCGGCGGTGGGGTCGCTGGGCGCCGCGTCCGGTGGGACGCCGTCCTCGTGACCGTGTACATCGACCCGCCGATCTGGCCGGGCCACGGGCGCATGTGGTCGCACCTCGTGAGTGACGTGTCCTTCGACGAACTGCACGCCTTCGCCCGGCAGTCGGGCATCCCCGAGCGCGCCTTCGAGCGGGACCACTACGACATCCCGTCCCACCGTTACGAGGAGGTCGTGCGGGCCGGGGCCGTGGAGGTGGGCTCGAAGGAGCTGCTGCGCAGGCTGACGGAGGCGGGGTTGCGCCGGCCGAAGCGGCGGGGGGCGAGGGCCTGAGCGGGGCCGGCCCCTTCCACCGGCAAAGCAAAGCGGCCGGGCCCGGCGTACGTCAGGCGAGCAGACGGAGTTCGTATGCGAACTGCTCCCCGTGCTCCCCGTCGCCCCAGTCGTCGCTCACCTTCTCGAATCCGGCCCGCGAGACGACGCCCCGCGAAGCCGTGTTGGCCTTCTCGACGACCGCGAACAGCGACCGTACGTCCCCCTGGTCCCGGGCCCGCTCCCGTGCCCAGCCGACCAGCGCGCGCAGCGCCTCGGTGGCGTAGCCGCGCCCGCGTGCCCCCTCGACCAGGTCGTAGCCGATCTCGACGCGGCCCTCCTCGTCCGGGGCGCCGTGGTAGCCCAGTGCGCCGAGGGCGAGCCCGTCCTCCTTGCGGACGAGCGCGAACATGCCCCACTCCGGCCGGTGCACCCCCGCCTCATACGCCTGGAACACCAGCCCGGCGCCTATCCGCGTCCCCTCGACCGGTCCGCCCGCGATCCACTCGAAGCCGCCGGTGCCGTCCTCGGCGAGATCGGCCGCGGCTGCCGGGTGGACGCCCTGCAGGACGATGCGGTCGGCGTCGATGTGCAGCGGGTTGCTCCAGCGCCACTCCGTGACGGGGGCGCGTCCGGGCAGGTCGCCCCGGCCCGTGGCCCACAGGAGTGTCGTCCAGGGGTCGTCGCCGGGCCTGACGTGCGGGAAGAGGCGCGCGAGGACGGACTCGCACAGCCCGGCGGGCGGCATGTACGCCGGTGTGAGCCCCAGGCCCACCGCGATGTCGTGCGTGTGCAGCAGCACCTCGGCGACCCCCATCGCCGCGAACCCCTCACGGTCGGCCGCGCGGAACGGATACGGGTGGAAGGCCCGGACCGCGCGGGGGGTGGTGCTGACGGCGGCGGCGAGCAGCGCACCGGTCGTCCGGATCACCTCCAGGACGTCGGCGTTGTCCTCGCACTCCGCCGTCGTGATCTCGAAGGGCACGTACCGCCCCGTCGGACGCCCGGCCAACTGCCCCGCGTACGCGATCAGATCCGACGCGATGTGCTCCGCCGTCCTACGGCAACTCCACTTCAGCTGCCCCGCCGTGGACTCCTCCCAGTCCCGGTCAGCCACTCTCCCCAGCGCCGCGACGCTGTGCTCGACGGCTTGCAGTACCTGGTCTCCACCCATAGGTCGCATGACGGCGAGGATAGGAGGGATCAGACGTCTGCGGCGGCAGAGGGCGTGTCCACGGGCATCCGGCGGCTGCGGAACCGCATTCCCGCGTACCGGGCGGGCGGGGGCTCAGCCCGCCCGGCCCGCCGTCAGCGCGTCCAGCTCCGCCCGCAGGTTCTCCCGCGCCCGCCCCTCCCACTTCCGCCGCCCGTACGGCGTCCTGAACAGCCTCGGCAGCGCGAGGAGTTGCCGCAGCACAGCCGCCCGGCCCTCCCGGAAGGCGTCGTCCGGCACGAAGCCGTACTCCCCGCGGACGGCGGCGGCATACGCGGCGTACGCGTCCGGGGGCGAGGCGAGGACGGCGAGGTCGGCGTCGCAGAGGACCTGGCCGTCGGGGTCGTCGTCGGCCGGGTCGTGGCTGACGGTGAGGCGGACGAGGCGGGCGACCTCGCGGGTCTTGTCGTCGGGGACGCCGGCTTCGGGAAGCGCGCGCTCGGCGAGCCGCGCCGACCTCTCCTCGTTCGTCGACCGCTCGGGGAGGTACACGGCGTCGTGGAACCACGCCGCCAGGCGTACGACGTTCGCGTCCGCCGCGTACTCCTCCAGTACGTCGATGTGGTCCAGCACCGCCGTCAGGTGGTCGAGCGTGTGGTACTTCCGCTGCGGCTCCGACCACCGTTTGATCAGGTCGGCGGAGTAGAGGGACGGGTCCGGCTGGCAGTTGCCGTCCCGGGTGCCGAGGAGGGCGTGGAGCCAGCGGAGGCCGAGGGCTTCGAGGTCGGGGTGCCGGTCTGCTGCCATGGCGTCCATTGTCTCCTCCGCTCCGACCTCCCGAAATCCGGGGCGAGCGGGCGACGCGCGGTCCAATCCTCGACGGGCCACGGGCCACGGGCCACGGGCCACGGGCCACGGGCCACGGGCCACGGGCCACGGACTGCGGCGGTTCGGATCGCTGACTGAGTACGGCCCCGAAGCCCGGCTCGGTCTACGACACCAAGGCCCCTGGCGAAAATCCACTCCATCAGCGCGGCATGGGCGGCGCGGCCCGCTCCGAGGGGTGGACCGCGCCGGTCGTCGCCGGTGCCGTACGGGAATGGCGTACGGCGCTGGTCGGCCCTCGCGGGTAGAGCCGGACGACCCGCCGGTCGACGCGGCGGCCCGCAGGGCTAAGCGTTGGGGTTGAAGGAGATCCCCGACGGCATCGCCTTCGTGAGGTTGGAGGCGAAACTGCCGTCCTTGAGGCCGAAGTTGGCGCTGCCGAAGTTGTGGGAGACGAGGATGTCGCGGATGCCGGACGGGTAGCCGTTCCAGCCGACGAGCGGCGGGTACTGCCAGGTGCCCTCGTGGTTCTCCGGCGGCTCGTCGTTCGAGCCCGCGAGGCGGAAGCAGTGCGTGCGGATGCCGTCCTTGTGGTAGACGATCTTCGGGTGGGTGCCGTCCCAGCGGACCGCGGACGCGGCGTGCACGGTGAAGCCGCCGTGGTTGGAGGTCGAGACGTACCGGGCCGTGCCGTTCTGCACCCAGACGACGACGTGCTCCCAGTCGTGGCGGTGGCCGCCGATGCCGCTGCCCCCGACCGCCTGGTCCTTCTCGAAGTAGAGGTCGTACATGATCGCGCACCAGCCGTTGTCGCACTTGTAGCGCGAGTAGCCGTTGGTGTTGTCCAGGTCGGACGCGTCGCGACAGTCGCCGCTGAGGGAACCGGTGGGCTTGAGGCCGCCGTTGACCGTTCCGCCGGGGCCGATGGCCGGGGTGGAGTAGCAGCCGTCGGTGTCGTAGTCGTAGGCCGGCTGCCAGGTCCTCTCCAGGGTCTCCGCGTTGGCGGGCAGCGCGGCGGGCGGGGCCGCGTGGGCGCTGCCGGCGACGCCGACGACCAGCGTGACGGCGGCGCCGAGGGTGACGGCGGATCTGCGGATACGACGTGACGTGCGGGAGCGCGGACGTGTCTTCACTGCGACCTCCTGACGGACCGGGGCCGAGACCGAGACCACTGCGCTGCGGGGTGACGGCCGGGCGCCGGGGCGGGGGTGTGCCGATGCGGGGGCACGCGCGAAATGGCATGCGCAGGTCAGATTCGCGCTACCCGCGGGTAGGGCACAAGTGTCGGGAGGTGTCAGAGTGATGACGAATCAATCAATGTGAAGGACCTGTGCGTTGCCGTCCACCACTCGCCGCGCGGTCGTCCTTCGGGTGACGACGCCACAGTCCCTACGAGAGCTGCGGCGGCAGAGATGCCGCGTGGGTCACGATCAGGCCCGACACCGCGCGGGTGAGTGCCACGTACAGGCGGCGCAGCCCGGTCCGCTCGTCCGGTTCGCCGTCGACGATCGCCCGCGGCTCGTCCAGCACGACGTAGTCGTACTCCAGACCCTTGGCGAGCGACGCCGGCACGAGGGTGAGGCGGGTCTCGTGCGTCGTCTCCTCGCCCGGCGCGAGACAGCCGATCCCGGCCGCCGCCAGCGCCTCGGCGAGCGCGGGCACGCGGGCGTCGGCGGCGATGAGCCCGGTCGACCCCTCGTTGCGCAGCAACTCCTCGCACGCGGCGATCACCTGGGAGTCGTCCGTGCTCGGCCGTACGTCGAAGAAGCCCGGGTTCTCACGGACCGACGCGACCGGGGTCAGGCCGGGCGCGATGTGGGGGAGGAGGCGGGAGGCGTAGGTGATGACGTCGGTCGGGACGCGGAAACCGGCGGTCAGCTCCTCCACATGGGCCTCGGCCTTACCGAGATGGGTCAGCGCCTCCCGCCAACTCCTCGTCGCCCAGGGGGTCGTGCCCTGCGCCAGGTCGCCGAGGACGGTCGCGGAGCCGGTGGTGCAGCGGCGGCCGACCGCCCGGTACTGCATGGGAGAGAGGTCCTGCGCCTCGTCGAGGACGACATGCCCGAGGGAGTGCGTGCGCTGCACGAGGTCGGTCGTCTCGTCGATCAGTACGGCGTCGGCGGCGGACCACTTCGCCGACTTCACGCTCCGCGCGGGCTTCGCCCACAGGATCGTCTTCTGCTCGTCGTCGGTCAGGATCCCGTCCGCGTGCACGGCGAGGAACTCCGTGTCGGAGAGGAGCCGCAGGACCAGCCTGGCGGGCTCGACGGGCGGCCAGATCGCCTTGACTGCCGCCTTCACGGCGGTGTTGCGGGCCACCGCGTCCTGCACCCGGTCGTCGGGCGCCTCGCCGGACCGTTCCATCTGCACCAGCACGGCATGCGCGATCCGCTGCGGCAGGGCCTCACGGGCGGCCCCGTAGCGGACGTCCCGGTCCAGCAACTCCCGCACGATGTCTTCGAGTTCGTAGGCGGACACCCGCCAGCGCCGCGATCCCCGGACGACCACGACGGGCTCGACGGGGAGGGTGACGTGCGACCGTACGGCCCGGCGGAGCACCTCCGCCATGCGGGCGTCGCCCTTGACGACGGCGGTCGGCGCCTCGTCCGTGCCCCGCACCTCGACGTGCGCCACGAGGTCGTCGACGGTTGCCTGTCCGACCTCCAGCTCGCCGAGCGCCGGCAGGACCTGCTCGATGTAGTGGAGGAAGGAGCGGTTCGGGCCGATGACCAGGGTGCCGGTGCGGGACAGGCGCTGGCGGTGGGCGTAGAGGAGGTAGGCGACCCGGTGCAGGCCGACGGCGGTCTTTCCGGTGCCGGGACCGCCCTGGACGCAGAGGGAGCCGGAGAGGCCGGAGCGGACGATCTCGTCCTGCTCCGGCTGGATCGTCGCCACGATGTCCCGCATCGGACCGACGCGCGGACGCTCGATCTCCCGCTGGAGCAGCTTGCTGGTGGCCGCCGCCTCGGTGGGGTCGGAGAGGTGCTCGTCCTCGTACGCGGTGAGGTCGCCGCCGGTGTATCCGAAGCGGCGCCGCAGACCCACGTCCATCGGATCGGTCCTGGAGGCCCGGTAGAAGGGCTGGGAGACGGGGGCGCGCCAGTCGATGACCATGGGATCGCCGTCGGCGTCGTGCACGTGCCGGCGCCCGATGTAGAACCGTTCCCCTTCCGCTCCCTCCGCCCGGTCCGCGCCGGGCGCGTGCAGATAGTCGAGCCGGCCGAAGAAGAGCGGGGTGCCGCTCAGGTCGGCCAGCGCCTTGATCCGCTCGTCGATCTGGCGCGCCAGCACCTCCGCGTTCACCCAGTTCGCGGTGACGTCCCTGATGTCCAGCGCCTCCACGTCCTCCCGCATGGCCCGGAGAGCGGCACGGGAGGCGGTGAGGTGGGAGCGTTCGCGGGAGAGGGGGTCGGCGGGGTCGACGGCGGAGCTCGGCGCGGGGCCGGCGGGGTGCGCGGACAAGGGAAGCCTCCGGTGGGCCTACGGGACCTGGGTGCTGCCTGAGGGCAGGGCTCTGCCCGGCGGCGGGGTACTGCCTGGTGGTGGCCGACCGGTTTCCGTCCGGGCGGTGGCGCTCCACGGGAGGGAGGCGGGCAAGAGCGGAGAGTCTAGGTGAGGGGCGGGGAGTGGAGCCAACGGATTACTTACCGCCTGCCTACCCCTAGGGGGTCTCTACGCCGTGGGTACCAAGGGTGGGCCGGACCTGAGAGTGAGCCGGGGGCCCAGCGGGTTCACTCCGGAGACTGACGCACTCCGAAGGCGGAGGTTCCACCATGGAGATATGAGTGCAGCAGCCTTCATCCCCGCGTCGGCCGCCGGGCGGCCCCGTCCGCCCGGCGCGACCGGCCTCGACAGCCACCACAACCGCCACCGCCTCGCCGACGCCCTCCGCGCCGTCAAGGTCTTCGCGCGCGCCGCGTTCGACGTGGTCGTCCTCGGCGAGTACGCGGAGGAAGCGGGTATACACCGCCGGTGAGGTGACGTCCGCCTCCGTGACTCGCGCGACGCGCACGTGAGCCACGGGGCCGCCACACCTGCGCCCTACGCGCCCTTTCCCCGTCCCGGCCGGCCCGGCCCCGCTGCCCGCACTCACGGCGGCCCCACGTGCTCGGCGACGCGGTACCGCGCGCGCTCTGGCCCACCTCGCCGCCCGCATGACCGGGGCGAGGGGCCGGCCCCCTCCCGGCCCCTCGCCCCTCAGCCCTCGCCCCTCGGCCCTCAGCTCTCCGTCAGGAGTTCGTCCGCGTCCATGATCCGGTAGGCGTAGCCCTGTTCCGCGAGGAACCGCTGGCGGTGGGCCGCGAAGTCCTGGTCGATGGTGTCGCGGGCGACGACGGAGTAGAAGTGGGCCTGGTGGCCGTCCGCCTTGGGGCGCAGGACGCGGCCGAGGCGCTGGGCCTCCTCCTGGCGGGAGCCGAAGGTGCCGGAGACCTGGACGGCGACCGTCGCCTCCGGCAGGTCGATGGAGAAGTTGGCGACCTTCGAGACGACCAGGACGTTGATCTCGCCCTGCCGGAACGCCTCGAAGAGCTTCTCGCGTTGCGCGTTGCTGGTCTCGCCCTTGATCACCGGCGCGTCCAGGTGGGCGCCCAGCTCGTCGAGTTGGTCGATGTACTGGCCGATGACGAGGATCTGCTGCCCGGCGAAGCGGCGGACGATCGCCTCGGTCACCTTCCGCTTGGTCGCGGTGGTGGAGCAGTAGCGGTACTTGTCCTCCTGCTCGGCCGTGGCGTAAGCGAGCCGCTCGGAGTCGGTGAGGTTCACCCGGACCTCGACGCAGTCGGCGGGCGCGATGTAGCCCTGCGCCTCGATCTCCTTCCAGGGCGCGTCGAACCGCTTCGGCCCGATGAGCGAGAAGACGTCCGACTCCCGGCCGTCCTCCCGGACCAGGGTCGCCGTCAGCCCCAGCCGGCGCCGCGCCTGCAGATCCGCGGTGAACTTGAAGACCGGCGCGGGCAGCAGATGCACCTCGTCGTAGACGATCAGCCCCCAGTCGCGGGAGTCGAACAGCTCCAGGTGCGGATAGACGCCCTTCCGCCGGGTCGTCAGCACCTGGTACGTGGCGATGGTGACCGGCCGGATCTCCTTCTTCGTACCGCTGTACTCGCCGATCTCGTCCTCGGTCAGCGACGTCCGCTTCACCAGCTCGTGCTTCCACTGCCGGGCCGAGACGGTGTTCGTGACGAGGATGAGGGTCGTGGACTTCGCCTGGGCCATGGACCCGGCGCCGACCAGCGTCTTCCCGGCACCGCAGGGAAGCACGACCACCCCGCTGCCGCCGTGCCAGAAGTTCTCGACCGCCTGCTTCTGGTACGGCCGCAGCGCCCAGCCGTCCTCGTCCAGTTCGATCGCGTGCGCCTCGCCGTCCACGTACCCGGCGAGGTCCTCGGCCGGCCAGCCCAGCTTCAGCAGCGTCTGCTTGATCTGCCCCCGCTCGGAGGGGTGCACGGCGACGGTGTCGGGGTCGATCCGGGCACCGACGAGCGGAGCGATCCGCTTCGACCGCAGGATCTCCTCCAGCACCGGCCGGTCGGTGGTGGTGAGGACGAGACCGTGGGTGGGGTGCTTGGAGAGGGTGAGGCGGCCGTAGCGGTCCATCGTCTCGGCGACGTCCACCAGCAGCGCGTGCGGCACCGGGTAGCGGCTGTACTGCACCAGCGCGTCCACCACCTGCTCGGCGTCGTGCCCGGCGGCCCGCGCGTTCCACAGCCCGAGCGGCGTCACCCGGTACGTGTGGATGTGCTCCGGCGCCCGCTCCAGCTCCGCGAACGGCGCGATGACCCGCCGGCACTCGTCCGCCTGCTCGTGGTCGACCTCCAGGAGCAGGGTCTTGTCGGACTGGACGATTAGGCAGGACACGCGTACCTCCGTGGATTGGATTGTCACCGTGACAGACACCACACCTGCCACGGCTCGGGCCATGCCCCGTGCCCGGCGCCGGAAGGGCGTACCGGCCAGCGCGCCGGGGATGCGCGCCGCTGTCTATGTTCGCCTATCGCGTGAAACGGACGAGACGACTTCTCCCGAGCGCCAGCGCGCGGTATGCGAGGCGCTGTGTGAGGCACGTGGCTGGGGCGTCATAGCCGTCGAGGAGGACATCGATATCTCCGGCTTCTCGCGTGGCCATCGACCGGCCAGGACTGCAGCGCATCCTGACCAGGCTCGCACAGCTCGGTGGTCTTCCTTAGCTTGAGTCGGTCCGGGTTCAGGCCGAGTCGTCCGCCAGCTCCGCGACGCCCGTGATCCGGTGCAGCGGGAACGTCCGGACCTCGTCCGCCGTGTGGTCGTACGCCGTCACGAAGCCGCCCTCGACGCGGACCGGGGCGATCACACGCTGGGTGGCGGAGCCCTCGGCGTTGACGTAGCCGATCCACAGGGCCTCGCCGGTGAGGACGGCGGCCTGCATGGTGGCGAGGGTCTCGGCGGAGCTCGTGCGGGGCAGGGCACCGGCCGGAGCCGGGCCGCCGGTCGTCCTGCGGGGCGCGGTGGAGGCGAGATCACCGGCGCGGATCGCGCGGATCGCGGCGCCCAGCAGGGTGTCGTCCGGAACCGGGGGGCCGTCCGGGACGGGCTCCGGGGCCGTGCGGGGCGGGGTGCGGTGGGCCTGCGCCCGGGTGATCAGGACATCCCCCTCCACGGACTCGGCGGCCGGCGCGTACCCCATCGCCCGCAGCCCGTCGAGCAGCGCCGCCGGGTCCGTCTGGGCGGCGAGCACGGTCGGCGCCAGGCGCCGCAGCCCCAGCCCCTGCGACCGCTTGTCGGCCAGGATCTCGCTGAGCATCGCGTCGTCGTCGCACCGCACGTAAGCCGACGCCGCGCCGATCCGCAGGTGCCCGTGGCGCCGGGCCACGTCGTCGATCAGATACGCGAGCGGCTGCGGGACCGGCGTACGGGAGTGGACCGTCAGGAAGTCGTGCAGGTCGGAGGCGGTCCGACCCGCGTCCAGAGCCCGGCGCACCGACCCCGACGTGAACCGGTACACCGTCGCGCCACCCTTCGACTCCACGTCCGCAAGTACGCCCAGCATGTCGGCCAGGGGCCGCTCCAGCGGACCGGGAGCCACGGCCGTCAGGTCCGCCTGGAGCAGGACGTGGTCCAGCGGCTCGGGGAGCAGCGGCGCGAGCAGCCGCGCGGCCCGGGAAGCGGCGGCGGCCTGCTCGGCGACGGGGTCGGGCGAGGGGAGGGGGTGGACCGGCAGCGGTACGTGGTGGGCGGGGAGCTTGTCGCCCGGGGTCTCCGGCAGCTCACCCGTCGTGGAGGTCTCCTGCGGAAGGCCGAGGAGCGCGCGGCCGGGCGTGGACAGCGCGCCGCGCCCGGTCACACCGAGCGACTCCGCCTCGGAGAGGGTCCACCGGGCGATACGGGCACGCAGATCGTCCGGCGCGTGGGGCCGCTGCGGGGAGTGCGCGGGGTGCCGCTGAGGCTGTGAGGGCTGCCGGCCGCGGGTGGGGCGTTCCCACTGGAGGCGGGTCAGCACGGACTCGGGGGTGGCCGAGGTGCCCGCGGGGAGCCCGGCGAGGAGCGTGAGGACCCGGTGGCGTACCTCGGGCGCGGCGGAACGGTCCAGGCCCGGTCCCAGCGTCGACAGCGTACGGTCCTTGGCGTCCCGTTCGCCGATCACGCCCGGCGTACGGGTCGCCGTCAGCCAGGCCGTGGCGAGCCGCGCCCAGCGCTCGGCGGCGGGCAGCTCCAGCCACGCGTCGTACGCGGGGGTGGCGGCGTACCGCTCGTCGGCCTCGCCGTCCGAGGCCAACAGCCCGGCGGCGTAGGCGAGTTCGATCCAGAAGGCGGCGACGGGCTCGGGCATGTCGAGGGCCACGGCGGTCCGCTTCAGGTCCCGCATGCTGAGGCCGCCCGCGCGCAGCACGGCCGGGCCGCCCTCGTCCCAGTCCTTCAGCAGTTCCTCCACGGTCGCCAGCGCGGTGTACGCCTGGCCGGCCGCCGTCGCGTCCACGACCTGGGGATGGTGCGCGGCCGTCGCCTCGACGGGCGGCGCCACGGGCCGCACCTCCCGGTGCGCCCGGCCCGCCCGCAGATGCAGGGCGACCTCACGGGGGAGGACGACAGTGCCGGGGGTGGTGGGCAGGAGCAGACCACGGTCCAGGAGCCAGCGCAGATGGGCCGCCGGGTCGGCCGTGACCTGGCCGTACGGCGGGCCCCACATCAGGCGCGCCAGGACGTCGCGGGACTCCGGCGGCGCGGAGGCGAGGAGGGCGGCCATGCGGGCGCGGTCGGTGAACAGGCCGGTGAGGGAGGCGACCGCCGACACCGAGTCGTGGGTGCCCGCAAGGCCGGCCTCCGCGACGATCTCCTGGACCCGCCCCGGCGACATCCCCGCGGTGGCCTCCGCGACGGTCGGCCCGAGGCCGGTGGGGGAGGGGTGCTGCGGGGAGGGGGCGAGCAGTTCGCGGGCCGTGCGGACGAGGCGGAGCCGGTCGTCGGGGCCCCAGACGAGGGCCTGGTCGCGCAGTGTGGCGAGCGCGTGGGGCAGCGCGGCGGTGACCGCCGGGTCCGCGTCGTCGCCCGCCAGGAGGGCCGCGAGTTCGGTGTACGCCGCCGGGTCGGCCGCGACGGCCAGGGCCTGCGCGGTCTGCAGCGCGAACCGGTCCAGCCGTTCCAGGGCCCGCACGACCGAGGCGCGCGTCCCGGCGCGGGTCGCCAGCTGCGTCAGGTCCGTGGGCACCGGCGTGACGAGGTCCGGCCGCGCCCGGAGCAGCACGGCCAGCGAACGGTCGTCCCGCCCGCGCAGGGCCTCCGCCAGCGAACGGGGGGCCCCGCCGGCCGGCGCCGCCTCCGTGGGGGTGTGCTCCTCGGTGCTCATCCGGCCAACGGTAGCGGAGGGGCTCCGCCGAATCGGGGCGCCCGGTGGCTCGGGGTGACTGTATTTCGGGGCGGGTGGGGGTCTGGGCGGCTGTGGGTTCGTAGGCGGCTGTGGGTCCGGGGAGGCTGTCGTTTGGGCGGGTGCGAGTGGGGGAGCGGGGTGTGCGGGATGGCCGCGCGGTTCCCCACGTCCCTCACCGGGGTGCGCTCCCGTTCGGCACGGCTGCCTCGTACCCCGGAAGCGATACGGTCGGGGGAGCACGTGCGGCAACCCCGGAGGGGCTTCGTGGGGATTGAGAGCGACCAGGTTGTCTACGAGTACCTGAGCCGGGTCGGGGATCTGGCTCAGCAGCGGCAGTTGCCGTCGGCGACGCGGATGCGTCTGGTGTCGGGGCTGCGGGACGAGATCGACCGGCGGCGGGCCAAGGCGTCGGTGGACAGTCCGGCCGCCGTGCGCCGCATCATCTCCCGCCTGGGCACGCCGGACGAGGTGGTGGAGGCCGCGGGCGCCCCCGGGGACGTCCCCGAGCCGCCGGCTGCCGCCGTGCCCGTGCAGCGGGCGACCGGCGGGGACAGTGGGGCCGACGAGGCGGAGGGGCGGGCCAAGGGGCTGCGTCGGGTCGTGCCCCGGCCGCGTTCCGCCGACGCGGGGCCGCCGTCGGTGCGAAAGGGCGCTCTGCCGCCGCATCTCGCCCCGCTGGACGAGTTGGGCGACGGCGGGGTGCAGCCCGACTGGTGGCGGGTCGGCGAGAGCGGCGGGTCCGGGCGGGGTGACCTCGGGACCGGGCTCGGGGACGCCGTGCCGGGGTTCGTCGGGGGTGTGGAGATTCCCGAGTTGCTGAAGCCGCCGCCGGTGCGGGAGAAGGGCGCGGGCGCGGTCGAGAAGGACGCGGGTGTGCCGGGGGGCGCCGAGGCGGGCGCGGGGGCGGCTTCGGCGGTCGAGGTGGAGGAAGGGGCGGCTCGGCGGCGGTGGGTGCGGCGGTTGCGGCCCGTCGGCGGAGGGTGGAGCAATCCGCTGTTGTTGCTGGCCGCCGCGTTGTTGGTCGCGGGGGCGGTGATGGGCAGTCTGGTGCCGCTGGGGCTCGGATGGTTGATCGCCTATCTCTCGCGGCGGTTGACGGCCGCTGAGTCGAAGTGGGCGGTCATGGGGGTCCCGGGGATGGTGGCCGGGGGGTGGGTCGTGTGGTTGTGGGGGCGTATGGACGGGCGGTGGGGGGAGCCGGTCGCTCAGGGGGAGATGAGCGCCGCGCTGGCTGAGACCTGGCCGTGGGTGCTGCGGGTCGCCGCCGTGTCCTCCGCGCTCTATCTGCTGTGGCGTTCCCAGCGGTCCCGGTGACCGGGGTTCGCGTTGAGCGCCGGGTGCGGGTCGGGAGTGGTTGCTCGCGCGGTTCCCCGCGCCCTTGAAAACCCGGGCCGGCCCCGCTCTCCGTGACGGCCGAGCCACCCTCTCGGGGGGCCACCCCCACAATGGGAGGCATGATTTCTCGCGTACTCACCGTCGGGTTCGATCTCGACATGACGTTGATCGACTCGCGGCCGGGGATCCACGCCTGCTACGAGGCGCTGGCGGCGCGGACGGGGACGTACATAGACGCCGATCTGGCGATCACGCGGCTGGGGCCGCCGCTGGCGGACGAACTGGCGCGGTGGTTCCCGGCGGCGGAGATCCCGGCGATGGCGGACCTCTACCGCGAGATGTACCCGGCGACAGCGATCGCCGCGACCTCCGCGATGCCGGGCGCGGCGGAGGCGATCGCGGCGGTCCGGGCGGCCGGCGGGCGGGCGATCGTGGTCACCGCCAAGTACGAGCCGAACGCCAAGCTGCACCTGGAGCACCTCGGCATCGAGCCGGACGCGGTCGTCGGGGACCTGTGGGCGGAGGCCAAGGCGGAGGCGCTGCGCGAGCACGGCGCGGGCGTGTACGTCGGCGACCACACCGGCGACGTACGCGGCGCCCGCACGGCACAGGCGTACGCGGTCGCCGTGGCCACCGGCCCGTGCGACGAACGGGAACTGCGGGAGGCCGGCGCCGACGTCGTCCTCCCGGACCTGACGGCCTTCCCGCGGTGGCTGGCGCGTCACGGCCACCGGTACTAGCTAGAAACGCGCCTCGCGCGCCCTTCTGCGCCCCGCCGCGACGGACTGGAGGACTCCGGCGGCGGCGATGAGGAATCCGACGCCCATGAGCATGCTCAAGAGGAACATGTACGTCGGGAACGGCGTCGTTCCGAGGAACAGCGGGGCCACGGTGACGAGTGTGGCCACGGCGCCGACGAAGAACACGATGGCACCGGAACGGATCAGCCGGTCACCGGGTTCGGCGGAATTCGGTTGGGTTTTGTCACGCACCGGACCAGGGTAGTTCCCAGCGCGAGGGAACAGTCGGCCGACGTCTTGTCACCCGCCCCCGGGCCATTAGCCTGGGTACCGGCGGGTCCGGCGACCCGCTGTAGTGCTGTCCAGAGCAGTTCGCGCCCACCCAGAACACTTTTCAGAGCAGTTTCCGACGAGTACGAGGACGAGGACAGACGTGCCTACCGGCAAAGTCAAATGGTTCAACAGCGAGAAGGGCTTCGGCTTTCTCTCCCGCGACGACGGCGGTGACGTCTTCGTCCACTCCTCCGTACTGCCCGCCGGTGTCGACACCTTGAAGCCGGGACAGAAGGTCGAGTTCGGAGTCGTCGCGGGTCAGCGCGGCGACCAGGCCCTCTCCGTGACGGTCCTGGAGCCGGCCCCCTCGGTCGCCGCCGCCCAGCGGAAGAAGCCCGACGAGCTCGCCTCGATCGTGCAGGATCTGACGACGCTGCTGGAGAACATCACGCCGATGCTGGAGCGGGGCCGCTATCCCGACCGCGCCGCGGGCAATAAGATCGCGGGTCTCCTCCGTGCCGTGGCCGACCAGTTGGACGTGTAGCCGCGTCGACTCCAGGGGCTCTCAAGGGAATGCGAGCGCGTTCGGGCCGAGGGGCGGTACCAGCCCCTCGGCCGCCGCGCGCGTGAGCAGGCCCCTGACGGCCGCGTAGCCGTCCTCGCCCAGGTCCGCCGTGAACTCGTTGACGTACAGGCCGATGTGCTGGTCGGCGACGGCCGGGTCCATCTCCTGGGCGTGTTCGAGGACGTACGGTCGGGAGGCCTCGGGGTCGTCCCAGGCCGCGCGGACCGAGGTGCGGATCGTCTCGGCGAGCAGGGTCAGCGTCTCCTCGCCCAGCGCCCGCCTGGCGATGATCGCGCCGAGGGGGATCGGCAGGCCGGTCGTGCCCTCCCAGTGCTCGCCCATGTCGGCGAGCTTGTGGAGGCCGTAGTCCTGGTACGTGAACCGGGCCTCGTGGATGACGAGCCCGGCGTCGACCTTCCCGTCCCGCACGGCCGGCATGATCTCGTGGAACGGCATCACCACGATCTCCCCCACCCCGCCGGGCAGCGCGTCCGCCGCCCACAGGCGGAAGAGGAGATACGCGGTCGACCGCTCGCTCGGCACGGCGACCGTACGGCCGGTGAGTTCCGTGCCCGGATCCCGCGTCAGCACCAGCGGGCCGCAGCCCCGGCCCAGCGCGCCGCCGCACGGCAGCAGCGCGTAGTCGTCGAGGACGTACGGCAGGACGGCGTACGACACCTTCAGTACGTCGAGGTCGCCGCGTTCGGCCATGCCGTTGGTGATGTCGATGTCCGCGAAGGTCACATCGAGCGCCGGGGCGCCCGGGATCCGGCCGTGGGCCCAGGCGTCGAAGACGAACGTGTCGTTGGGGCAGGGCGAATAGGCCATCCGCAGCGTGCCGTTCAGCGTCTCAGAGCTCATAGGGGTCCCAACTGTCCAGTGCGGGCGTCAGCTTCCCGAAGGCCTCGGTGAGCGCGGTCAGCGCGTCGCCGACGCGCCAGGCGGCGCGGTCGCGCGGCCCGACGGCGTTGGAGACGGCGCGCAGTTCGAGGACGGGGCTGGTGTGCGCGGCGGCGGCCTCGGCGACCCCGAAGCCCTCCATCGCCTCGGCCAGGGCGCGCGGGTGGCGGTCGCGCAGGGCGGTCGCGCGCTCGGCGCTGCCGGTGACGGTGGAGACGGTCAGTACGGTGCCGGTGCGGGCGCCGGTGGCGGTCGCGGCGGCGCGTACGAGGGCCTGCGGGGGGTGGTGGGTGACGGTGCCGAAGCCCAGGTCCGTGACCGGGAGGAAGCCGTCGGGGGTCTCGGCGCCGAGATCGGCGGCCGTGATCTCGTCGGCGAGGACCAGGGAGCCGACGGGCGCCTCGGGCGGGAAGCCGCCCGCGATACCGGCCGACACGACCAGCCCGTACGGCCTGCCGCCGAGCGCGGCGGCGGTCAGCGCGGCGGCGGTGGAGGCGGCGGCGAGCGCGGGGCCGACACCGGCGGCGAGGAGGTCGTAGTCGTGGCCCACCGCGTGGCGGCGGTGGAGGGTGGCCGCCGGGAGGCGTACGTCGGTGCCGGGGCCCGGGAGCGCCCGTGCCACCGCGTCCCGTTCGACGGGGACGGCGGTGGCTACGAGGATGCGCATGGGCGGCGGGTGTGGATCAGGCGTCCGGGTTCGTCAGCTTGAAGTTCCACACGCCCTTGATCTCCGAGCCTTCCTGGTTCTGCTCGACGACGCTGATGGTGAGCGACTTCTGGGCGGCCTGACCGGGCTGGGTGGCGAAGAGGTCGGCGTTCTCGAAGGACCAGTACGTCCTGTCGAACGTGTTGTTGGTGGCCTGCTCCCCGTTGATCCACAGGGCCCAGCCCGTCTCCGCGATCTCCGGGTCGACCCCGATGCGCAGGGTCTCGCCCTGGGGCAGCTCGATCGACTTGGAGGGCTTCTCCTGCGCGCACTCCCTGGCCTCGGCGGCGTCGAGTGAGCGGTAGCACGCGGCCTCGGAGCTGATGGAGTCGGTGCCGATCGTGACGGTGGCCATCGGCGTCGGCTCATCGCAGGCCGACAGGACGAGAAGTCCGGCGGAAACAGCGCCGAGAGTGGCTGCGGCGCGACGGGAACGCTGGGAGGTCATGGGCGAAGGCTATCTGGCATGTCCAGAGGTGCCCCTACGTGGGGTACGGCGTGCCGGGTCGGAACCCGTTTCGCCGGGTCACGCAGCGTGGGGGCGGGGGGCGCCGCCGTGGCGGGCGGAGGAGAGGAGGCCGCGGACGGTGGTGAGCCAGCCGGCGGCGACGATCGCGGCGGCCACGGCCATGCCGAGGGTGCCGTTGAGGGGGAGGGCGATGCCGACGGCGCCGCCGACCACCCACGACATCTGGAGGAGGGTCTCGGAGCGGGCGAACGCGGAGGTCCGCACGAGTTCGGGGACGTCGCGCTGGATCAGGGCGTCCAGGCACAGCTTCGACATGGCCTGCGAGAACCCGGCGACCGCCGCCAGACAGGCGATGAGGATCGTGCCGAAGAACGGCGCCGCCGTGACCGCCACGCCGAGTTCGACGGCGACGACGGTCACGATGATCAGCTCCGGCGCGCGCTGCTTCAGCCACGCCCCCACGGCCGTGCCGAGCGCGTTCCCCGTACCGGCCGCCACGGCGACCATGCCCAGCGAGACGGCGGCGCTCTGCCCGTGCAGCGGGTGGACACGCAGCAGGAACGCCAGGAAGAAGATCAGGAAGCCGGAGAGGCCGCGCAGGGCCGCGTTCGCGGCGAGCGCGTGCGTGACCGCCGGGCCGACCGTCCGCAGCCCCGGCCGCTTGAGCGTGCTGCTGCGGTGCGGGCCGTGCAGATGCTCGGGGTCGGCGGCGAGCAGGGCCAGGCCCTCGCCCTTGGCCGAGTCGACCTTCGAGGGGAGCGTGAAGGAGAGGAACGTACCCGCGATGAAGATCACGAAGGCGCCGTAGAGCGGCCAGCGCGGCCCCAGCACCTGCAACCCCGCCCCGATCGGCGCGGCGACGCCGGTGGCGAGCAGGCCGCACAGGGTCACCCGGGAGTTCGCTTTGACCAGCGAGAACTTGGGCGGCAGCAGCCGGGGCACGACCGCGCTGCGGACCACCCCGTACGCCTTCGACGCGACCAGCACGCCGAGCGCGGCGGGGTAGAGCTCCAGGCCGCCGGTCTCGACCGCGCCGACGAGGAGCAGCGCGAGCAGGGCGCGGGCCAGCATCGCGCCGGCCATCGCGGCGCGGCGGCCGTGCGGGAGATGGTCCAGCAGAGGGCCGATGACGGGGGCGAGGAGGGCGAAGGGGGCGAGGGTGATGGCGAGATAGAGGGCGACCCGGCCGCGCGCCTCGTCCGTGGGGACGGAGAAGAAGACCGTGGAGGCGAGGGACACGGTGATCATCACGTCCCCGGCGCCGTTCACGCCGTGCAGCTCGATGAGTTTGCCGAGGCCGGACTCGCCGGCGCCGTGGGCGTGGGTCGCCCTTCGGATGCCTCGGGCCGGGCCCGTCACCGGCAGGTGGAGGGCACGGCCCACCGAGCGGACGGCCCCGGTCACCCGACCCGATCCGCGCGCTTCGCTCCGCTCGGCGCCGGTCACCTCGTCATAGTGCCCCGATAACCCAGGGCGTAGCGCGGTTACCGCTCGGATGGCCCCGGGGCGGCCACGGGGTGGGGTGTCAGCGGTGAGCGGGCGGGTGCGGGGCGTGTTCGGCTGGTCTCGCGGTTCCCCGCACACTCGAGGAACGGGGTGCGCCCGTGGCTGTCGAGAGGTGCGGGGCCGTGCCCGGTACGCGGCTCCGCCGTCGTGGGCGCGACCGGCCCCGGTCCCCGCCTGCGGACGCCCGGCGAGCTGACCCGTCCGAGCTCTCACGCGGGGGGCCGGGGACCGGGCCGCCGGTTTCCCGCCAACGGGCGACGGTGCCTGTCGAGCCCTCTCTGCCCCTCCCCGGCCGAAGCCGAGCGCAGCGGAATCGCGGAACCGTTACGTCGGTGTGGGCGCGGAGCCTCGGAGAAGGTAGCGTGCATGGAGCGCCTGCGGCGGTTGTTCTCGGCCGCGCGCCTCTCGTTCATCCCGCAGAATGGATGACATAGGTGCGCCCGAGTGCGATCGGGCGCGGACGTCGACGCGGCCCTCCGGTCCGCTCCGTCCGCACTCTCGCCGAGGGAGGCGCACTCGTGAGACGGCGTAGGAGAGAAGCGATACCTGTGAGCGCAGCGACAACGCGAAGCCGCACCCCCGACCGTCTGTGTGCCGAGGCCGTCGGCCTCGCCCGCGCCGCCGCCGAGGAGGCCGCCGCGCCCGGTGTGGTCGGCGAGCACGCGGGGCTCGTCTCCGAGGGCGACCGGGTTGTCACGCACTTCTTCGAGTGCAAGGAGATGGGCTACCGGGGCTGGCGCTGGGCCGTCACCGTCGCCCGCGCCTCACGCGCGAAGTTCGTGACGCTGGACGAAGTCGTCCTGCTGCCGGGCCCCGACGCGCTGCTCGCGCCGGAGTGGGTGCCGTGGAGCGAGCGGCTCCGCCCCGGCGACATGGGCCCCGGTGACCTGCTGCCCACCGACGCCGAGGACCTGCGGCTGGAGCCCGGGTTCTCCGGCGAGGACGAGCCGCTGCCGAACTCCCCGGTCTCGCACGACATGGCCGAGCTGGTGGAGGCGGAGGACGCCGAGATCACCGCAGGGGCCCCGGCGAACCTGCCGCTCGCGCCGACCCGGGGGTCCATCGCCGCGGTCGCCGAGGAACTGGGCATGCGGCGGGCCCGGGTCCTGTCCCGGTACGGGCTGCACACGGCCGCCGACCGGTGGGAGGAAGGGTTCGGGGCGAAGACCGCGATGGCCCAGGCGGCACCAGCGTCCTGCGTCAGCTGCGGATTCCTCGTGCCGATCGGGGGGTCGCTCGGGCAGGCGTTCGGGGTGTGCGCCAACGAGTTCGCGCCGGCCGACGGCCGGGTCGTCTCCCTGACGTACGGGTGCGGGGGGCACTCGGAGGCGGCGGTCATGCCGAAGGCGCCACGGCCGGCTCCCCCGCGCCTCGACGAGACCCGCGTGGACCCGTTCCCGCTGCGGCCGTCGCCGGACTCCGGGTCGGTGCCGGTGGACGCGGCCGAGTCCGAGGCCGACCTGGGGCACTCGTAGGGTCGCCTGGGAACTCGGGTGCCTGGCTTGTCGTCGGGCGGGTGCGGGCGGGTGCGGGCCTGCCGCGCGTTTGCCGCGCCCCTGAGAGGCGAGGGGTTGCGCCCCGTTCTCGGCCCGCAGTGCCGTGTCCTTCAGGGGTGCGGGCAACCACACACCACCTGCACCGGCCCACCACATCTCACTCGACCTCTTGAGGCGCCCGGCGCTCGCGGCGCCGGCCACGCGGTACCTTCGTGCACCAGGCGACAGGGAAGGTGAACCGTGAGCAAGTTCGTGCGGCCGGCGGCCGAGGGCGCGGACCCGTTCGGGACGGCTCGGCTGCGGCGGGGCGTGCTGGACGCCTGGGCGACCAGTCCGGCCCGGTTCCGCGAGGACGCCAACGCCGAGGAGGATCTCGTCCTCGGCGGCTACCGGGACCGCCTCGTCGTGGAGCTGGCGCAGAACGCCGCCGACGCGGCGGCCAGGGCGAAGGTCCCGGGGCGGCTGCGGCTGACCCTCCGTGACGGCGTCCTCGTCGCCGCCAACACCGGCGCCCCGCTCGACGCGGCCGGTGTCGAGTCGTTGTCCACGCTCCGCGCGTCCGCCAAGCGGGACACCCATGACGGCGCGGTGGGCCGTTTCGGGGTGGGGTTCGCCGCGGTCCTCGCCGTGACCGACGAGCCCGCCGTCGTCGGGCGGCACGGCGGTATCCGCTGGTCGCTGGCCGAGGCCCGGCTGCTGGCAGCCGACACCGCCCGGCACAGCCCCGGGCTGGGGGACGAGATCCGTCGCCGTGACGGGCATGTGCCGCTGCTGCGGCTGCCGTTCGCGGCCGAGGGGTCCGCGCCGGACTCGTACGACACCGTCGTCATCCTGCCGCTGCGCGACACCGCCGCCGCCGATCTCGCCGAGCGGCTGCTGCGCGGCGTCGACGACGCGCTGCTCCTCGCGCTGCCCGGCCTCGACGAGGTGATCATCGAGAACGGTCCCGGTGAGGTACGGACGCTGCGGCGGCGCGTGGAGGGGGCGTACGTCGTCGTCGAGGACTCGCGGGACGGGGCCACGCGCTGGCGGACCGTCGCCGAGCACGGGGCGATCGAGGCCGGGCTGCTCGCGGACCGGCCCGTCGAGGAGCGGCTGCGGCCCCACTGGTCGGTGACCTGGGCGGTGCCGACCGGACCCGACGGCGCGCCGGCACGGCCGCGCACCAGCCCCGTCGTGCACGCGCCCACACCCAGCGACGAGGCCCTCGGCGTGCCCGCGCTGCTCATCGCGTCCTTCCCGCTGGACACCACGCGGCGGCACGCCGCGTCCGGGCCGCTCACCGACTTCCTCGTCCAGCGCGCGGCGGACGCGTACGCCGGACTCCTCGCCGCCTGGGAGCCGGTGGGCGAGGGGATCATCGACCTCGTCCCCGGCCCGCTGGGCAAGGGGGAGCTGGACGGCGCCCTGCGCCGGGCGATCCTCGAACGGCTGCCGCGGACCTCCTTCCTGCCGCGCGCGGTGACACCCGGACCCGACGACGACCTCCCCGAGGCGATCCGCCCCCGGGACGCGGAGGTCGTCGAGGGCGCCGGCGCCGAGACCGTACGGGTCCTCGCCGACGTGCTGCCGAGCCTGCTGCCCGCCGGGCTCGAACGGCGCGCGGAGCTGCGCACCCTGGGCGTCGGGCGGGTCCCGCTGGGCGACGCGATCGACCGGCTCGCGGGCCTGGAGAAGGAGCCCGACTGGTGGCGGCGGCTCTACGACAGCCTCGCCGGCGTCGCCCCGGACCGCCTCTTCGGGCTGCCGGTGCCGCTCGCGGACGGCCGGACGACGATCGGGCCCCGCCAAATCCTCCTCCCGACCCCCGACGGACCGGGGACGGCCCCCGAGACCCTGGCGCGCCTCGGTCTGAAGGTGGCCCACCCGGATGCCGCGCATCCGCTGCTGGAGAAGCTGGGCGCCCTGCCCGCGACTCCGCGCGCCGTGCTCACCACCCCGCAGGTGCGGGCCGCCGTCGCCGCATCCCTGGACGACGACGACGGCGTGTGGGACGAGGAGGACGGACGGCCGGACGCCGAGGAACTGGCCGACCTCGTGCTCGCACTGGTCCGCGACGCCGCCCTCGACCCCGGTGACGAACCCTGGCTCGGCGCCCTCGCCCTGACCGACGAGGACGGCGAACCGGCCCCCGCCGGTGAACTCGTCCTCCCCGGCAGCCACTTCGCCCAGGTCATGCGCGAGGACGAACTCGCCTTCGTGGACGCCGAGCTGGCCGATCGCTGGGGCGAACAGCCGCTGGCCGCCTGCGGCGTGCTGGCCGACTTCGCCCTCGTACGCGCCACCGACGTCGTCCTCGACCCGGACGAACTGGAGCCGCGCGACGGCGACTTCGCCGAACCCGACGACGCGGGGCTGCTGGACGCGGTGGACGTGTGGTGCGAGGACATCCTCGACCGGTTCCCCGACAGCCCGGTGCCGCCCGTCGCGACCGAGATCGTCGCCGTGCGCGACCTCGACCTCGTCGACGAGGACCGGTGGCCTGAGGCGCTCGCCCTGCTCGCCCGGCCGCCGCTGCGCGACGCGCTCGTCCAGCCGCTGCGGATCCTGTTGCCGGACGGCACGCACGAGGTCGTACGCCCCTACACCGCCTGGTGGCTGCGCGGTCACCCGGTCCTCGACGGCCGCCGCCCCGCCGGTCTCCTGGCCGCCGGCGGCGATCCGCTGCTGCGCGGTCTGTACGACGAGGCCGACGCCAGCGGCTTCGACGACGAGCAGGTGCTCCGGGCGCTGGGTGTCCGCACGTCCGTGGCCGCGCTGCTGGACGAGCCGGGCGGCGCCGCCGAGCTGCTGGACCGCCTGGCCGACCCGGACCGTCCGGTCGGAGCTGCCCAACTCCACGGTCTCTATGGCGCTTTGGCGGACCTGGACCCCGAACAGGTAACCCTCCCGGATGAGTTGCGTGCCGTGGTGGACGGTGAGGTGACCGTCGTGGACGCGGCGGACGCGGTGGTCGTCGACTCGCCCGACCTGCTGCCCTTTACCTCCGGTGTGCCCCTGCTCCCCGTACGGCCGTCGCGGGCCGCCGAGTTGGCCGACCTGTTGCAGGTGCGGCGGCTGAGCGAGTCGGTGACGGGCGAGGTGGACTCGGAGGGCACGGAGCACGACGTACCGGAACCGGTGCGGGTCCTGCTGGGCCCGCGGACACCCGCGAGCTACTTCGAGCACGAGGAACTCGTCGTCGACGGTGTCGAGCTGGACTGGCGCCGGACCCGGGACGGCGTGCTGCACGCCGCCACCCTGGAGGGGGTCGCCGCCGGGCTGGCCTGGGCGGCCGGTCAGTGGCCGCGCCGCTTCGAGGTGGCCGCGCTGCTCGAAGACCCCTCCAGGACCGAGGAGTTGGCCCGCGACCGCTGGTTCGACTGACACGTACGAGGGCGGGCGAGGACGGACGGTGAGAGGCGGGCGGGCACCAGGATGGCGCGGGTCACGGCGGTGAGCGCGAACGAGACGTACACCTTCAGCAAGCCGAACCGCACGAGCATCACGCTGCTCGCCGGCCTCGGCGTCGAGGGCGACGTCCACGCGGGGGAGACCATCAAGCACCAGTTCCGCATGACGTACGAGCCGGACGCGCCCAACCTGCGTCAGGTGCACCTCCTCCACGAGGAACTCCTCGACGAGCTGGCCGGGAAGGGCTTCACCGTCGCCGCAGGCCGGCTCGGCGAGAACATCTCCACCCGTGGGATCGACCTGCTCGGCCTGCCCACCGGGGCGCTGCTGCGCCTCGGCGACGAGGCGGTCGTGGAGGTCACGGGCCTGCGCAACCCGTGCTCGAAGCTCGACACCTTCCAGCAGGGCCTGCTCAGGGAGGTCTTCGAACTCGACGCCACGACGGGGGACTTCGTCTTCAAGTCCGGGATCATGGGTGTGGTGCGGCAGGGCGGCCGGGTCCGCCCCGGTGACGCGATCGAGGTCGGGCTTCCCGCGGGGCCGCATCGGCCGCTGGAGCGTGTGTAGCGGCTTTTGCCGGGTGTGCGCACGATGTCACTGTGATCCGTCCCACATCTCCACAGGAAATTCGAATCTCGTACAACCATGCGCGCCCCTCGTGGCTCTGATCACCCGAGCCGACGGTTTCCCCGGGAGTCGCAGGACTCCCGGAAGCCGACAGGCTCCTCAGACCAAGACCGGATCCCGTGTGCCCGGAGACATGCCGCGAGATCCCTTCCACGTGGGGAATACATTGCACAAGCGTGCCATCGTGGGCGCCGTCACCGGTGCCCTGGCTCTGACCGCCTTCGTCGCTCCGGCCGCGCAGGCGGCTCCGACCTCCGGGGACACGAAGATCTCCAACGTCGTGGTCAACGGCGGCAAGCCCGTCGTCGTGGGCTCCGGCAAGAAGACCTTCACGGTCTCCTTCACCGCCAGTGACAACTCGGGCATCGAGCTCAAGGAGGTCACCGTGGTCCTGTACCGCGGAGCGAGCCTCGAATCCGCCGACAGCGGTGCCGTGGCCAACGGCAACGACGACAGCCTCGCCACCTGCACCAAGGCGAGCGCCACGACGGCGAAGTGCAAGGCGAGATTCACCGTCGAGACGCAGCAGAACCTGATCAACTCGGTGGCCGGCACCTGGAAGGTCTGGGCGCTCGCTCCGGCCAAGGACGGCGACTACGTCATGAAGGACCCCGCCAAGACCTTCAAGATCCAGCGCCAGACGAAGCTCAAGGGCGCGAACGCCGCCCCCGAGCCCGTCAAGAAGGGCAAGACCATCACGGTCACCAGCAAGCTGACCCGCGCCAACTGGAACGCCGAGACGTTCCCGGGCTACGGCCGCCAGCCGGTGAAGCTCCAGTTCAAGAAGAAGGGCACGTCGGCCTACAAGAACGTCAAGACGGTCAGGACGTCCGCCACGGGCGCCCTGAAGACCACCGTCAAGGCGACCGTCGACGGCACCTACCGCTACGTCTTCGCCGGCAGCTCGGGCACGGCGGCCGTGACCTCCGCGGCCGACGCGATCGACGTGAAGTAGGGCGCGACAGCGGCGGAAGGCGCCGGCTCCGGGTTCTCCCGGGGCCGGCGCCTTCCGCCGTCCGTGGGGCGCGGTCGCACTGGTCGGCCCGGCCGGCGCGTGGGGACGCCGTCCTCGTGCTCCCCGCCATGCCTGCCGGAGCCGCCCGCACGGCCCTCGCCGGGACGCCTACGCCGGGAACCGCCGGTCCACCCACCGCCACAGGAACTCCAGCAGGGCCGACGCCCCCGCCGCGATGCCGACCGCCAGCCACGGCATCGTCGTGCCGACCAGCCGG
Organism: Streptomyces sp. TG1A-60; assembly: GCF_037201975.1. NCBI lineage: Bacteria > Bacillati > Actinomycetota > Actinomycetes > Kitasatosporales > Streptomycetaceae > Streptomyces > Streptomyces sp. TG1A-60. Next base: position 4,588,613 of record NZ_CP147520.1, read on the forward strand.
AGGGCGAAGAAGTCCTGGAGCCAGGGGACGACGAGGACGAGGAGGAAGCCGGTGGCCATGGCGGCGACGAGGCCGAGGCGCCACCAGGTGTACGGGCGGGCGATGATGGCCAGCACCCACAGGGAGATCAGGAAGAGGGTCAGGGTGGCCGCACTGGTCTCGGCGGCCAACGCGCCCTCGCCCGAGTAGTGGTGACGGGCGATCAGATAGGTGGCGAAGGTGGCCAGCGCCGCCAGTACGCCCCCCGGGATCGCGTACCGCATGACCCGCCGTACGAAGTGCGGTCTCGCGCGTTCCTTGTTGGGTGCCAGGGCGAGGAAGAAGGCCGGGACGCCGATCGTCAGGGTGGCGAGGAGGGTCAGGTGGCGGGGGAGGAAGGGGTACTCCACCTGCCAGCAGACCACCAGGATCGCCAGCAGCACCGAGTACACCGTCTTCACGAGGAAGAGCGTCGCGACGCGGGTGATGTTGCCGATCACCCGGCGGCCCTCCGCGACCACCGACGGCAGCGTCGCGAAGCTGTTGTTCAGCAGGACGATCTGGGCGACCGCTCGCGTCGCCTCCGAGCCCGAACCCATCGCCACACCGATGTCGGCGTCCTTCAGGGCCAGCACGTCGTTCACGCCGTCGCCGGTCATCGCGACCGTGTGGCCGTGGGACTGGAGGGCGCCGACCATGTCCCGCTTCTGCTGCGGGGTGACCCGGCCGAAGACCGTGCCGGAGTCCAGCGCCCCCGCCATGTCGTCCCGCTCGGCGGGGAGCCGGCGGGCGTCCACCACGGCACCCGTCAGGCCCAGCTTTCCGGCCACCGCGCCGACCGAGACCGCGTTGTCGCCGGAGATGACCTTCGCCCGTACGTTCTGCTCCTCGAAGTAGCGGAGGGTGTCGGCGGCGTCGGGTCGCAGCCGCTGTTCGAGGACGACCAGGGCGGCGGGGTGCGCGCTCCGGGCGACCTCGGGATCGTCCAGGTCACCGGTCACCCGGGCGAGCAGCAGGACGCGCAGCCCCTCCTCGTTCAGCCGCTCGGTCTCGGTGAGGGCCGGGTCGTCGTCGGGGAGCAGGACGTCGGGGGCGCCGAGCAGCCAGGTGCTGGACCCGCCGTCGCCCTCGCCGAAGGACGCGCCGCTGTACTTGCGGGCCGAGGAGAAGGGCAGCGACCCGGTACGGCGCCAGTCCTCGCCGTCGTCCGGGCAGGCGTCGATGACGGCCCGCAGCGACGCGTTCGGCCGGGGGTCCGACGCACCGAGGGCGCCGAGGACCCTTCGTACGTACGACTCGTCGACGCCGTTGAGGGGGCGCAGCTCGGTGACGTCCATGCCGCCCTCGGTGAGGGTGCCCGTCTTGTCGAGGCAGACGGTGTCGACGCGGGCCAGGCCCTCGATGGCCGGCAGTTCCTGCACCAGGCACTGCTTGCGGCCGAGGCGGATCACGCCGATCGCGAAGGCGACGGAGGTGAGGAGGACCAGGCCCTCGGGGACCATCGGGACGATGCCGCCGACCGTGCGGGCGACCGAGTCCCTGAAGTCGTTCTGCTTCACGATCAGCTGGCTGATGACCAGTCCGATCGCGGTCGGGACCATCATCCACGTCACGTACTTGAGGATCGTGGAGATGCCGGAGCGCAGCTCGGAGTGGACGAGGGTGAAGCGGCTCGCCTCCTCGGCCAGCTGGGCCGCGTACGCCTCCCGCCCGACCTTCGTCGCGGTGAACGCCCCGCCGCCCGCGACCACGAAACTGCCCGACATCACCTGGTCGCCGGGCTGTTTGACGATCGGGTCGGCCTCACCGGTGAGCAGCGACTCGTCGATCTCCAGGCCGTCGGTCTCGACGCACTCCCCGTCGACGACGATCTTGTCGCCGGGCCCGATCTCGATGAGGTCGCCCAGCACGATGCCGGACGTGCCGACGTCGGCGGCCACCCCGTCCCGCCGGACCGTCGGCTTCGCCTCACCGATCACCGCGAGGGAGTCGAGGGTCTTCTTCGCCCGCCACTCCTGGATGATGCCGATGCCCGTGTTGGCGAGGATCACGAATCCGAACAGGCTGTCCTGGATCGGCGCCACGGCCAGCATGATCACCCAGAGCACGCCGATGATCGCGTTGAACCGGGTGAAGACGTTCGCGCGGACGATGTCCACCATGGAGCGGCTGCTGCGCACGGGGACGTCGTTCACCTCGCCGCGGGCCACCCGCTCCGCGACCTCGGCGGCCGTCAGACCACGCGCCCGCCCGGTGGATGAGGCCGCGGTGGGGTGCGCGGGACCGAGGCCGGTGCCCGCGTCGATGTGCGTCATGCCCTCGACCGTACGTGCGGATGTGGGGCTCCACCCGCCGAGTGCGGCAAAGATCCGACCAGGAGACGACGGGGAAGGACGGGGGAGAGACGGCGGGGGGCGGAGGAGGGACGGGATGGCACCGTGGTCGTACGACCCTGGGGGCCGGCCGGCGGGAGTGTGTGCCCGTGCGGGTGCTACTCGACGGGCTCGGCCGGCGGCGCACCGGCCGCGCCGGCGTCAGTGGCGGCCTTGCGCTCGGCGTCCGCCTTGATGGCGGCTTCCCGCCTGCGCACGTAGTAGATGCCGATGATCCCGAGGCCGCTGCCCGCCAGACAGGTCCACACCCACCAGGTGTGCCCGTGGTCCTCGTACCAGCCGTAGAAGGGGAGCTGGACGAGGAAGAGGACGAACCAAAGGATCGTGCCGCCGACGACGGTCGGCACGATGGGGCCTTCCAGGGGCTCCGGTGCCTCGTGCTTCGGGGATCCCGAGAAGAAAACGACCATGGGGCACAGCTTACGAGGCGGACGGGTCTACGCGCGGAGATGGTGTCAGGCGGGTCATATGTTCATGCTGAAACAGCTTCTGATGAGCGGTGCGCCGGGGAGGGCGCGCGGGGAGCGGGCCGGTCGCGTCACCCCGTAGGACTTGTCACGTCACCCGTGGAACGTCGTCACGTCGCCCCCGTAGAACTTCTCGGTCTCGTCGACGGCCGACTGGAAGCGCTCGTCGAAGTCGTCGCGGACGAGCGTCCCGATCACGTAGTCCTGGACGCTCATTCCCCTTTTCGCCGCGTGGTTCCGGAGCCGGTCGAGCAGCTCCCCGTCTATCCGCAGGCTGAGCACGGTGGTCCCCATGCGTCCCAGGGTCAGGTGTGCTCAGGCTGCCGTGCCGCGTTGTGCGTATTAGTCACTCATATGAGTGATGCGCCTGCCGGGATCGGTATGCGTGGCGGGATTCACGGGCACGACTGTGGAGTTTCGGTGTTCCTTAGCGAGGGTAATGAGTTACGCTAAAGAACATGCCTGACCTCACCCATGGCGCCGACGAGGCCGCCGTGAACGCGCTGCGGTCCGCCGTGATGCGCCTGTCCCGTCGGCTCAAGCACCAACGGGTCGACGAATCGCTGAGCCCGACCGAGATGTCGGTGCTCGGCACCCTCGCCCGCTGCGGGACCGCCACCCCCGGCGAACTCGCCCGCAAGGAGCATGTGCAGCCGCCGTCGATGACCCGCATCGTCGCCCTGCTGGAGAGCAAGGGCCTGGTGAAGCTGAAGCCGCACCCCGAGGACCGGCGGCAGAAGGTGGTCACCCCGACCGAGCGGGCCGAGGCGATGTTGGAGGAGAGCCGCCGCAAGCGCAACGCGTTCCTCGCCTCCCTCGTGGAGAGCCTCGAAGAGGACGAGTGGGAGAAGCTCCGCGCCGCCGCGCCGGTGCTGGAGAAGCTCGCACATCTCTGACCGGCGCCGCCGCCGGGTGCGCCGGAGCGCTGGGGCGCGCCGCAGGGACCGCCGGTACGCCCCGGTGCCAGCCTGTGCGCTGCTCGGGCCGGGCCCGCCCCGGCCCGAGAACCAGCAGACGGAAAGGGAGCGGTGAGGCTTACGCAACCGCACGACACGCACGCGTTCCACCCAAGGAGGCGAACCCTTTTGAGTACGGGACCCGGAACACCTTCCGCCCCCGCACCGACGCCCATCCCCGCCCCCCACCCACCGCGAACATCCCCGAAGCACCACCGGATACCACCGGTGCGGTGCGGCGGCGCGACGACGCCGGCCGGGTGAAGCCGAGGGGCGAGGGTGCGAGTCCCGTCCCGCCCGCGAGCGCCGCCGCTCCGACGGCTTCCGGGGCGCCCGGGGCCCCGGCGACCGGCGGGAACTCCTCGACGACCGGCGCGAGCTCCTCGGCAGCCGCTCCCGACGCCCCACCGGCAGCCGCTCCCGACGCCCCTGAGCGCGTGTCCATGTTCCGGTCGTTGCGCGTGCGGAACTACCGGCTGTTCTTCCTCGGGCAGGTGGTGTCGAACATCGGCACCTGGATGCAGCGGATCGCGCAGGACTGGCTGGTGCTGAGTCTGACGGGGTCGTCGACGGCGGTCGGTGTGACGATGGCCCTGCAGTTTCTGCCGATGCTGCTGTTCGGGCTGTACGGCGGCGTGCTGGTCGACCGGTTCCCGAAGCGGCGGCTGCTGTTCCTGACGCAGACGTCCATGGCGGTGACCGGCCTGGCGCTGGCCGCGCTGACGCTCTCCGGGCAAGTGCAGGTGTGGCATGTGTACGTGGCCGCCTTCGCCGTGGGCATGGCCACCGTGGTCGACAACCCGGCCCGGCAGTCGTTCGTGTCGGAGATGGTCGGCCCCGGGGAACTGCAGAACGCGGTCAGCCTCAACTCGGCGAACTTCCAGTCGGCCCGCCTGGTCGGCCCGGCCGTCGCCGGTGTGCTGATCACCACCGTCGGCACCGGCTGGGCCTTCCTCTACAACGGCCTCTCCTTCATCGCCCCCATCGTCGGCCTGCTGCTGATGAGGACCCGCGACCTGCGCCCCGTCCGCCGGGCCCCGCGCGCCAAGGGCCAGCTCCGCGAGGGCCTGCGCTATGTCGCCGGCCGGCCGCACCTGCTCTGGCCCATCGTCCTGGTCGGCTTCATCGGCACCTTCGGCTTCAACTTCCCCGTCTGGCTGTCGGCGTACGCGGACGACGTGTTCCACTCGGGCGCCGGCTCCTACAGCCTCTTCAACACGCTCATGGCGGTCGGATCGGTCGCGGGCGCCCTGCTCGCGGCCCGGCGCGGTACCGCCCGGCTGCGCGTGCTGATCGGCGGCGCGCTGGCCTTCGGCCTGCTGCAGGTCGTGGCCGCGCTGGCGCCGTCGTACTGGATCTTCGCGCTGCTCATGGTGCCGATAGGGATGTTCGGTCTGACGGTGAACGTCACCACCAACACGGCCATCCAGATGGGCACCGACCCCGCGATGCGCGGCCGGGTCATGGCCCTCTACATGATGGTCTTCCTCGGCGGCACACCCCTGGGCGCGCCGATCGCAGGCTGGGCCACCGACGCGTACGGCCCCCGGGCCGGCTTCGTCGCCGGCGGCGTCGTATCCACCGTCGCGGCGGTCACCGTGGGCCTGATCCTGGTCAGGACGGGAGGCCTGCGGCTGTCGGTGGGATGGCACCACGGGCACCCCCGGGTGCGGTTCGTGCCCAAGGAGCAGCCGGTCGCCGTGGCCGGCCCGGCCTAGCGTGCTGCGCCGGCACCTCGTGGTGGGCGCTCGCCAAGGTGATCCGTTGCCTGGGAACGTGGTGGTCATGAGTGCGACTAGTGCCGTGCGGCTGTTCGCCGCGGTGTTGCCGCCCGCCGACGTCGTCGATGAACTCGGCCTGGTGATCGGGGAGTTGAAGAGCAGGGCCGGTGCGGACCGTATGAGGTGGACCGCGTCGCCCGGCTGGCACTTCACGCTCGCCTTCTACGGCGAGGTCGACGAGAACGCCGTACCGGAGCTGTCGCGGCGGCTCGAACGGGCCGCGCGGCGGAGCGAGCCGTTCGAGCTGGCCGTGCGGGGCGGCGGGCAGTTCGGGCACGGCCGGGCGCTGTGGGCGGGTGCGGAGGGCGACCTCGGCGCCCTGCGGCTGCTGGCCGACCGGGCGGAGGCGGCGGCGCGGAGGGCGGGGCTGCCGATGGGGGAGCACCGCCGGTACACACCCCACCTCACGGTGGCCCGCAGCCGGAAGGACGTCGACGTACGGCCGTACGTCACAGCCCTCGACGCCTTCGCCGGCCGTGTGTGGACGGTGTCCGACCTCGCGCTGGTCCGCAGCGACCTGCCGGTCTCCGGGGTGCCGGGCGAGCAGCCCCGGTACGAGGCGGTCGCGCGCTGGGCGCTCGGGGCGGCCGGATAGCCGCCGGCGCGGCCGGTTAGTCTCGGGGTGTGGACCCGAAGACCCGTAACCGGATCATGGCCGGTGTGCTTGTGCTGATGTTCGTGGTGGTCGCTCTCGCGGCGGCGCTCGGCAAGTGAGTAGCCGGTTCGCCCTGCCGGAGAGCCGGGAGAGACCGGAGAGCCGGGACCAGGAGCCGGGGGACCGCGGACCGTACTGATCTGCGGCCCGGTGGGGGCTGGTCGCGCCCACGCGGACGGAACCGCAGATCGGTACAGTGTCGCGCGCCGCTTTCAGCGGCCGGGTGTCACCAGGCGAAGGCCTCCGGAGACGGGCCCGGCCCCGGGAAGATCTCGTCCAGCGAGGTCAGGACTTCCTCGCTGAGCTCCAGCTCGGCCGCCCGGATCGCGGATCGGAGCTGCTCCGCCGTGCGCGGGCCGACGATGGGGCCCGTGACACCGGGCCGCGTCAGCAGCCAGGCGAGGGCGGCCTCGCCCGGCTCGATGCCGTGCTTGTCGAGCAGGTCCTCGTACGCCTGGATCTGGGCGCGTACGGCGGTGTCGGCGAGGGCGTCGGCGGAACGGCCGGAGGTACGGCGACCGCCCTGGGCCTCCTTCTTGATGACCCCGCCGAGCAGCCCGCCGTGCAGCGGAGACCAGGGGATGACGCCGAGGCCGTATTCCTGTGCGGCCGGGATGACCTCCATCTCGGCGCGGCGTTCCGCGAGGTTGTAGAGGCACTGCTCGCTGACGAGGCCGATGGTGCCGCCACGGCGGGCGGCGATCTCGTTCGCCTGGGCGATCTTGTAGCCGGGGAAGTTGCTGGACCCGGCGTAGAGAATCTTGCCCTGCTGGACGAGGACGTCGATGGCCTGCCAGATCTCCTCGAAGGGGGTGCTGCGATCGATGTGGTGGAACTGGTAGAGGTCGATGTAGTCGGTCCGCAGCCGCTTGAGCGACGCGTCCACCGCCCGCCGGATGTTCACCGCCGAGAGCTTGTCGTGGTTGGGCCAGGGCGTGCCGGCGGCGCCCATGTTGCCGTACACCTTGGTCGCGAGGACGACCTTGTCGCGGCGCTCGCCGCCCTTCGCGAACCAGTTGCCGATGATCTCCTCCGTACGGCCCTTGTTCTCACCCCAGCCGTACACGTTCGCCGTGTCCACGAAATTCAGCCCCGCGTCGAGCGCCGAATCCATGATCACGTGGCTGGTGGCTTCATCCGTCTGAGGTCCGAAGTTCATGGTGCCGAGGACGAGTCGGCTGACCTTGAGTCCGGTGCGTCCGAGCTGCGTGTACTTCATGTGCTCCAGCCAACGGGGTGGAGTGCGCTCAAGGCAAGGGGCCCGGGGCGCTCCGGGCGCCGCTCGTGCCCGCCGATCGCTCGGATGCCCGCTGCCGAGAGGAGGTAGCTGACCGCGTCGGCCACGAGTGTCGTCCCAGGGCCGAAGAGGCCGATCGCGGTGCCGCCCAGCGGGGCCCAGCATCGCCACCACCACCGCCCCGGCCGCCAAGCCGGTGGCCGCCAGTGCCGAGACCTCCGTGGGGCCGACGTCCAGGACCAGGACCGCGAGCAGGGGGAACGCGTCGAACGCCGGCCGCGTACCGCACGTACTGACCGCGTACGCCGCCCACAGCCACCGCAACTCCCGCCCCGGCGCCCGCCCGGCCCGCGCCACCACCTCCGCCACACCGCCCGCCGCCGTGCGCGACGGAGCGCCACACCTCAGGCCGCCGTGCGCGACGGAGCCCCGTGCTCACGCCGACCGGGCCATCCAAGCGAGCGGGGGCGGCCGGCCAAGCGCGCAGCGAGGCCCGACGCCGTCAGCCGCGCGGGAACTCGGCGGTCGGAAGAACGAGGCCGAGGAGAGTGATGGTCATGTCGACGTCACCGCCGTAGGTGATGGACAGGTCGCTGACGTAGTCGCCGTCCTTGGGCTGGGTGTACAGCCGGCACTTGCCCACGTAGGGGTCGGCGATCAGGTAGACGGGGACCTCGGCGAGCGCGTATGCCGTCTTCTTGGGGCCGTAGTCGTTCTTGGCGGTGTCCGTGGAGATGACTTCGGCGATGAACTCGACGTCCTGGAAGCGCCAGCGGCCCTTGGTGTCTTTCTCGGCGTCGTCCCGCAGCTTCGCCACGTCCGGGGCGTAGCCGTTCAACCGGCCGGGGAAGTCGATGCGAACATCCGACAGCACGTTCACGCCCCGTCCGAAGCGCTCCATGAGCACTTGGAGGATCGCGAGAATGGTCTTCCAGTGAACGTCCCGCTGCGGCGACATGTAGATGGTCCCCTCGACGATCTCGGCCTTGTAGCCCTCGGGGACGCTCATCTGGCCGAACAGCTCGTCCAGGGTCTGCTCGTTGATGTCGGCCATGTCGATCCTGTCTTCAAGGACGGTCATCGTGGCGCTCCTCCCCGGCCGCCCCCCGGTCGGGTCCGGCCGCGCAACACAACGATACGCACGGTGACCGGGACACGGGCCGTACGGCGAAACTCCCTCGCGGGGCCGTCGTCCGAGCCGCTTGAGCCAGCGGTCAGGACCGCGACCGCGCTCGGCGACCTGGTCCGCCCCGCCCGCCCCCGTCATTCCTCCCGCCCCCCTTCTCGCCAACCCCTCGAAATGAGAGATCGGCAACGGGGTCCTTCAGCCGGGAGAGCACTTCAAGGCAGCTCGTACGGTCCCCCCAGCCCCCACGCCTCGTGCATCGCGCTCGCGAAAGCCCCCGCGATCTTGTGTTCGCCGGAGGCGTTGGGGTGGGTCCCGTCGTAGGTGTCCCCGTTGGTGTCGTACGACGGGGGCGGGGACGCCAGCAGAAGCGGGGAGCGGGGCTCGTCGAGGTCGGCGGCCGTCTTGCCGAGGAGTTCGTTGAAGCGGGCCACCTGGGCGGCGAAGGGGGCGTCGGTCTCGGCGCGCACGTTCGGGGTCACCGGGAGCAGGACCATGCGGATGCGCGGGTCGGCCTCGCGCGCGGCGGCGACGAAGCGGCGGGTGTTCTCGGCGGTCTGCTCGGCGTTGGTGTAGAAGCCCAGGTCGATGAGGCCGAGGGAGACGAGGAGGACGTTGGCGCGGTGGTCGCGGACGGCGTCGGCGATCAGCGGGGTCATGTGGAGCCAGCCCTCGCCCCAGCCGGCGAGGTGGGCGCGGGGAAAGCGCGGGTCGGTGTCGGCGTACTCGTACGACGTCGGCGCGTCCGTCGCCTTGTCGTAGAGCGTCTCGCGCGGGCCGACGATCTTGAAGGGGCCGTGGTGCGTCGCGCGCAGGTGCTGCCAGAGCCGGTAGCGCCATGTGTGTTCGCCCGCGCTCCCGATGGTCATGGAGTCGCCTACGGGCATGAACCTGAGCATTCGCACATCATGAACGATCGCTACCGGCTGGTAGGGGCGGTCGGACCGGACAACGCTGTGAACCTTGCCACTTGACGGTGCCGGCGGACACCTCGACCACCCGCCCGCACACCCACGGCGCTGCCCGCCCCACCCCGGCGGAGCGAGATGGCAGGCTTGGGGCATGCGCCGTCGTTCCCCTTCCCTCCGCACGCTGTTCGCCGGTCTCGCCGCGATCGTGCTCGCCGCCGTGTCGGCCGTGCCCGCGGTCGCCGATGACGACGGGTTCACGATGAAGGACGCGAGGATCACCGAGTCGAGCGGCCTGGCCGCGTCCCGTCAGCATCCGGGGGTCTACTGGACCCACAACGACAGCGACGACGGGGCCTTCCTCTACGCCGTCGACAGCGGCACGGGCGAGACGGTCGCCACGGTCACGATGACCGGCGTGGGCGCCCCGCGCGACGTCGAGGCGATCTCCCTCGGCCCGGACGGCAACCTCTACGTCGGCGACATCGGCGACAACCTCGGCGGCACCTGGGCGTACGTGTGGATCTACGAGCTGCCGGAGCCGAAGGAGCTCAAGGACCAGACGATCAGGGCCACGCAGTACGTCGTGAAGTACGAGGACGGTGCGCGGGACGCGGAGGCGCTGATGGTGCATCCGAAGACCGGCCGGGTCTACATCGCCGACAAGAACGAGGCGGGCGGGACGCTGTACGAGGGCCCGGCCGAGCTCTCCGCCTCCGGCACGAACGTCTTCAGGAAGGTCGCCGCCGTCCCCGACCTGGAGGTCACCGACGGCGCGTTCTCGCCCGACGGCGAGCGGCTCGCCCTGCGCGCGTACTTCGGCGGCATCCTCTACGACTGGAACGACGGCAAGCTCAAGAAGGTCGAGCGGCTGAGCGTGCCGTTGCAGCGGCAGGGGGAGTCGGTGACCTTCAGCACCGACGGCTCCAGGATCATGTACGGCAGTGAGGGCTCGGGCAGCTCGGTCGTCGCCCGGGACGTGCCCGGCGGCGGCTCCGGAAGCGGCGACTCCGGCTCGTCCTCCGCCGACGGTGTCAGCGACGGCTCCGGCCGGGCTGACGGCGGGAGCACCACCACGTTCAAGGCCGGTGCCCTCGCGGTGGCCGGGGCCATCGTCGTCGTCTGGGGCTTCAAGCGGCTGCGGCGCCGGCCGACCTGACCCGAACGGCAGACCCTGACCCTCGCTGCCGCCGCGCCGCCCGACGAACACCTCCAGTCCGTCCAGGATCCGCTGCGGCCCGAACTCGAAGTGGTCGAAGTCCCTGGCGAAGGCGTCCTCGGAGAGGCCGGCGAGGAGGGGGTGGCGTTCCAGGAGCTGAGCCCGTGACGTGCGGTGGGTGGGGCGTCCGTGCCGTGGACGCCGCGGGAGAGGGCGTCCGGTGTACCAGGTGACGCCGGACGCCTTGACGTGTTCATGTGACCTGTCTTCCATGGGAGGTGCGAGGTGATGGGAGCGCTCCCATCCGTTCCGGGCCCGCGCCTCTCAAGGAGGAAGCAGCGACATGTTCCGCAGCTTACGGAGAACCCTGGGCGCCCTGTGCGCGGTCGCCGCCGTGCTCGTGCTGCCGCTGGCCGGCGGTGCGCCGTCGGCGGCAGCGGCCGGTGCTACGGAGGCCGGTGGCACGGAGGTCGGTACGGCGGAGGCCGGGGCCGGCTACTGGCGGACCAGCGGCCGTCAGATCCTGGACGCGTCCGGCCAGTCGGTCCGTATCGCCGGTGTCAACTGGTTCGGCTTCGAGACCGCCAACCACGTGACCCACGGCCTCTGGGCGCGCGACTACAAGAGCATGATCGACCAGATGAAGTCACTGGGCTACAACACCATCCGGATGCCCTTCAGCGACGACATCCTCAAGCCCGGCACCATGCCCGACAGCATCAGCTACTCCGGCGGCAAGAACGCCGATCTGCGGGGCCTGACCTCGCTGCAGGTCCTGGACAAGATCGTCGCGTACGCCGGTCAGAGCGGGCTGAAGATCATCCTCGACCGGCACCGCCCGGACGCGGCGGGTCAGTCCGCCCTCTGGTACACGTCGGCCGTGCCCGAGACGACGTGGATCACCAACCTGAAGGCGCTGGCCAACCGCTACAAGGGTGACCCGACCGTAGTCGGCATCGATCTCCACAACGAGCCCCGTGATCCCTCCTGCTGGGGCTGCGGCGACACGGCCAGGGACTGGCGCCTGGCCGCCCAGCGCGCCGGCAACGCGGTGCTGTCCGTCAACCCCGAGCTGCTGATCCTCGTCGAGGGCGTCCAGACGTACAACGGCGTCTCCGGCTGGTGGGGCGGCAACCTGATGGGCGTGGCCGAGCACCCCGTGCGGCTCGACGTCCCCAACCGGCTCGTGTACTCCGCCCACGACTACGCCACCAGCGTGGCCCAGCAGAGCTGGTTCAGCGACCCCTCCTTCCCCGACAACATGCCCGGCATCTGGGACAGGTACTGGGGCTACATCTTCAAGCAGAACATAGCGCCGGTGTGGCTCGGCGAGTTCGGTACGACCCTCCAGTCGACGATCGACCAGAAGTGGCTGGCGGCCCTGGTCACCTACCTGCGCTCGACATCGACGTACGGCTCCGACTCCTTCCACTGGACCTTCTGGTCCTGGAACCCCAACTCCGGTGACACGGGCGGCATCCTGAAGGACGACTGGCAGACGGTCGACACCGTCAAGGACGGCTACCTGACCAGCATCAAGGCGCCGGGCTTCCCGCCGGGCGGGAGCGACCCCGGTGACCCGGGCGACCCGGGAGACCCCGGCGGCGGGACGCCCGCCTGCACCGCCGCCTACACCGTCAGCAGCGACTGGGGCGGGGGCTTCAACGCCGACGTCAAGGTCACCAACACCGGCACCACCGCCCTCACCTCCTGGAAGGTGACCTGGACCTGGCCCGGCTCCCAGCGCGTCACCAACATCTGGAACGCGTCCCACACCCAGACCGGGGCGACGGTCACCGCCGTGAACGCCGCCCACAACGGCGCGCTGGCGACCGGCGGTTCGGCGAGCTTCGGGTTCGGGGCCGCGCCCGGGGGCGGGGGTGTGCCCAGGGTGAGCTGTACGGCGACGTGAAGCGCGACAGGTGAGGTGGGGCGCCCGGTGATCACCGGGCGCCCTCTGGCAAGGCGATGGAGGCGCCGCACGGACGTCACTGGCGCTCGGAGGTCGATGAACCCCCACCGGAGACCTCGCCTGCTTCACGATCACGACGCGCCCGCCACACCGGACTTCGAGGCAGGCCCCGGGTACCCGGGGCCGAGGCGTGACCGATGAGCGTCAGAGTGGGTGGCGGGCCTTGAGCAGGCAGAACTCATTGCTTCCGGGGGCGGTCAGGACAGCCACTGCTCCTCTGCGCCCGTACCGCACGACATTTCGGCCGAGACCGAGCTGTGCAGGGGCGCGCCGGGCGGTCATGGTCGTGAAGACGCGGTGTCCGTCGGGTCGTCGGGGGGTGTCGCGGGGGGCAGTGCGCGGATGATGCGGGTGAGGTCGGCCGGGGCGGCGGCCAGGCGGACCGGGCGGCCCGCGTCGTCGAGTTCGGCGATGTGCCAGCCGCTGGGGACGGTGTCGGCGTCGCTGCCCCGGGCGCGGCGTACGTTCCTGAAGGTGAGTCGGTCCACCGGGAGCGGCTTCGCCGCGAACCGGCCCGGGCCCGCGTGGGGTGTAACCGCCGGCGGGCCGTCGCCGAGGACGACGTGGGTGCCGAAGCCGTGCGGGTTGTAGTCGGTGTGCTCCAGGAAGCGGGCGGCGAGGAACACCTCGTTCTCCTGGGACGGCTCTTCCGTCTTCCCGTCCCCTCCGGGTGGCCGTGTGCCCGTGGCGCGCCAGGCCAGGACGGAGAGGCCCAGCGTGGCCAGTGAGCCCGCTGCCGCCCAGATGACCGCGACCGGAGAGGTGAGCAGGGTGGTGGGGTGGACGTAGCAGAGCGGCAGCAGCCACACGGCCGTCGCGACGAGCACGCCCACGAACGGGAGCGTCGACGGGAGGACCTCGTCGTCCGGCAGCCGACGACCGCGCAGGCGCATCAGCACCCGGGCGGCCGGGTAGCCGGCGCCGAGGGCGAACACGGCCGCGACGACGGCTGTCTCCCGGGCGTCGGAGATGTGCCGGCGCCACACGTGACGCTCGCCGGCGACCACCATCACCGTGCGGCGCCAGACGGTCAGTTCGACGCCGTCGCCGGGCTGGAACGCCGTGGCGGCCTCGTACGAGACCCCCAGCTGTCGCATCGGCCGACCGTCGGTGAAGTACAGCCAGCTGTTCTCCTTGGGCCTGTTGGCGTCGGTCCGCTCGATCACGGCCCGCAGGACGGTCAGGCACTCCCCGCGCTCCCCGGCGGGCGTCGTGGCGGCGCACGGCACGGCGGACCTCCAGGCCCGCTCCTCTGAGGCGTCGCCCGGCACCGTCGACGCGGTCACGGCCGCCGCCACGAGCAGCACCGCGCACGCGGCCAGCGACCCGAGCCAGCCGCGCCCGGCGGTGCGCCGCGAGATGACGGGCAGATGGCTCGACTCGGGGTGGCCGTGGCGACGGTGCAGCGCGCGCAGCGCGTCCACCTTCGCGTCGAAGTCCGGGCGGTCGTCGTGCGCGAAACCCGTCGGCAGCGGCAGGTTCCGCCTGCGTCCGCCGTGCAGTGCCAGGACGACGCCGCGCGCGTCCTCCACCCGGTGGTTGTTCTCGTACTTGAGCCGTACGCGCAGGTCGGCGACCTCGCTCCACGGCACGCTCCGGCGGCGCAGCAGCGTCCGGACGTGCACGCCGTACGCGTCGGCGCTCACCCGCGCGACGACCGCGTGGAGCGCCCAGAGACCGAGCGGAGCGAGGACCGGCCCGGGGAGCAGCCACACGTCCAGGAGTTCACCCCGGTACGCCAGGCGCACCGCGGCCAGCCCCGAGCCGGCCGCCCCGAGCCCCACGAGAAACCACAGGGCGCGCTGCCGGCGGGGACGGCAGATCACTTCCGGGACATCGTTCATGCGCGGAATGCTGCCAGCCGTGGGATCAGGCCTGCTTGTGGCGATTACGGCAGTGTCCCGGCCCGTGATGTTGCCGACCAGGCCGCGGAAGCAGACCGAATACCTGCGGGACCCGATCGAAGCCCGACGGGATGCCGACCGAATGCCGACCGAATGCCGATGGAACGCTGACGGAACGCCGAGGGGGCGCCCGGTGTTGGCCGGGCGCCCCCTCGGCGTACGGGACCTACGCGGTCACAGCTTCTCGATCACGTGGTCGACGCACTTCGTCAGGGCCTCGACGTCCGCCGGGGCGACCGCCGGGAACATGGCGACGCGGAGCTGGTTGCGGCCGAGCTTGCGGTACGGCTCGGTGTCGACGATGCCGTTGGCGCGGAGCACCTTGGCGACGGTGGCGGCGTCGATCTCGTCGGCGAAGTCGATCGTGCCGATGACCTGGGAGCGCTTGGCCGGGTCGGAGACGAACGGGGTCGCGTACTTGGACTCCTCCGCCCAGCTGTAGAGGCGGGTCGAGGAGTCCTTCGTACGGGCCGTGGACCAGGCGAGGCCGCCCTGGCCGTTGATCCACTCCAGCTGCTGGTTCAGCAGGAACAGGGTGGCGAGGGCCGGGGTGTTGTACGTCTGGTTCTTGCGGGAGTTGTCGATCGCCGTGGGAAGCGAGAAGAACTCCGGGATGTGACGGCCCGAGGCGTGGACGCGCTCGGCGCGCTCGATCGCCGCCGGGGAGAAGACGCCGATCCACAGGCCGCCGTCGGAGGCGAAGGACTTCTGCGGGGCGAAGTAGTAGACGTCGGTCTCGGTGATGTCGACGGGCAGGCCGCCGGCGCCGGACGTGGCGTCGACCAGGACGAGCGCGCCCTCGTCGGCGCCCTGGACGCGGGCCAGGGGGGCCGCGACGCCCGTCGAGGTCTCGTTGTGGGTGAAGGCGTAGACGTCGACGCCCGCCTCGGCGGCCGGCTCCGGGTGCGTGCCGGGTTCGGAGGAGACGACCGTCGGCTCGGCGAGCCAGGGGGCGAGCTTCGCGGCCTTGGCGAACTTCGAGCTGAACTCACCGAACGTGAGGTGCTGGCTCTTGTTCTCGATCAGGCCGTGGGTCGCGATGTCCCAGAAGGCCGTCGAGCCGCCGTTGCCGAGGACGACCTCGTAGCCCTCGGGGAGGGAGAACAGCTCGCTGATGCCCTCGCGCACCTGCCCGACCAGGTTCTTCACCGGGGCCTGGCGGTGGGAGGTGCCGAGCAGGGAGGTACCGGTCGCGGCCAGCGCGTCCAGAGCCTCCGTCCGCACCTTGGAGGGGCCAGCGCCGAAACGTCCGTCGGCGGGCTTGATGTCAGCGGGGATCTGGATATCAGCCACGCCGCGAGCCTAGCGGCTCCGTGAAACGCGGGCGAAACGTCGTCCGTCGGATGAGACGGGGCGCGCGTCGGGCGAGAAGGCGGTGTCAGGTCCCACGGGCCGGAGTCGGCGTGAACCGCACCGGCAGTTCCACCAGGCCCCGTAGCCAGGGTGAGGCCCGGCGGGTGAGGGCGGTGGCGGGGACGGCGAGGTCCAGGTCCGGGAGGCGGTCCAGGACCACCTCTATACCCGTTCGGGCGATGACCTCGGCGGTTTCCCGGGCCGGGAAGGGGCAGCGGTGGGCGCCGTGGCCGAAGGAGAAGTGGGCGTTGTTGCCGCCGGTGAGGGCGGAGCCGTCGGCGCGGACGCGCGGGTCGGAGTTGGCGCCCTGGAGGCCGAGCAGTACGAGGTCGCCCGCGCCCAGGACCCGGCCGCCGAGGCGGGTGTCGCGGGTGGTCCAGCGGCCGGCGGCGTTCTGGATGGGGGAGTCCTCCCACAGCACCTCGTTCATGGCCTCGGCCACACTGCTCCGGCCGCCGAACAGCGACGCAGCGAAACGGTCGTCCGTCAGCATGAGGTGCAGGGAGTTGCCGATCCAGTCGGTGGCCGGCTGGTGGCCGATCGCCAGCATCACCATCACGTCGTGGGTGACCTCCTCCACCGTGACCTCGTACGCGGGCGCGTGCGCGAGGAGGCGGGAGACCACGTCGTCCCCGGGCCGCTCCCGGCGCTCGGCCACCAGCCGGGCCATCGCCGTCCGCAGGTACCTCTCGGCCGCCACCGCCCGCTCCTGGCCGTCGAGGATGTCGTTCAACGCCGCCACCAGCCCCGGCCCGTGTTCCTCCCGGAAGCCGAAGAGGAACGCCAGCACGCGCACGGGCAGCAGCGCCGCGTACTGCGCCACCAGGTCCGCCGCGCCCACCCCGCACACCGCGTCGATCAGCTCGTCCGCGAACCGCTCCGCGTGACCGCGCAGTTCGAGCGGATCGACCGCCTCCATTGCCTCCCCGATCAGTGTGGCGCGCTGCCGGTGCCGTTCGCCGACCGTGCCCAGGATCGACGGCTGGTCCCGGCTGATCACGGGGAGCAGCGGCCAGTCGTCGGGGATGCGCGGCCACTGGTTCCACAGCGCGGAGTTCCGGCTGAACAGCTCCGGATCACTGGTCACCTGGTGCAGCTCGCGATAGCCGAGCACCAGCCACGCCGGTACGCCCCCGTCGAGCAGCACCGGCACCACCTCGCCGTGCTCCCGCCGCAACTCCCGGTACAGGGCGGCGGGTTCGGTCCGGAAACGGGCGCCGAACACGGGTACGGGCCCGGGCGCGGAGTGGCCCTCGCCGTCACCGATGGCGTTGCCGTTGCCGTTGCCGTTCTCAGAGGTTGCGAAGTCCAACTAGCACCTGCTCCAGGATGTCCGGATCGATCTGCGCGGCCTTGTGCGGATGCCGGGCGCTGACCCGGCCCGCCGCGAGGAGGTCGGAGAGCAGGACCTTCGTGATGCTCACCGGCAGCCGCAGCTCGGCGGCGATCTCCACCACGGCCGTCGGCCGCTCCGTCAGCCGGAGGATCGCCACGTGCTCCGACTGCATGCCCGGCACCGGCTGGCTCTCCGCGACCATCAGGGTCACCAGGTCGAACGGCGTTCCGGGCGCGGACCGGCTGCGCCCTCCGGTGAGGGTGTACAGCCGGTCGGGCAGGTCGTCCCTGCCGGGCCGGCTCATGACGTACGGGGCGCCAGAGCCGTAGCCGCGGTGGGTGCCGCGCTCACCGTCGCGTTCAGGGTGTTCGCCGCGTTCATCCTGTTCGTGGTGTTCGTGGTGTTCGCCGTGCTGACGGGGCGGCGCGGCTTCGCGCTCAGGTGCTCGCCCAACTGCTCCACCAGCTCGCTCATGTTGTGTCCGACGAGCCCGGCGTCCGCGTCCTCGTCCGTCACCACCGCCAGATGGGCGCCCTCGCCCGCCTCCACGATGAACAGGACCCCGCCGTAGAACTCCGCCATCGCCGACCGTACGCCCCCGCTGCCGTCGCCGAACTCCACGGACGCCCCGTGGGACAGCGACTGGATGCCGGCGGCGATCGCGGCGAGCTGGTCGGCCTGGTCGACGGAGAGTTCCGGCGTACGGCACAGCTTCAGGCCGTCCCGGGAGAGTACGAGCGCGTGCCGGGCGCCCGGAGTGCGTTCCAGTAACCCCTCCATGAGCCAGGTGAGCCTGTCGTCGGCGGTGGTGCCTGTGCCGGTCATGGGGTGTCGTCGCCTTCCGGGTGGGGGTGCGGGTGGGGGTCCGGGGAGGGAGCGGGGGCCCGGCTTCCGGGTGGGCCCGGATACGGGGTGGGGTCGGCCGGGGCGGGGGTGGTGCCGCCGTCCGGCTCGGGGCGGGGGTCCCGTACGGGTTCCCGCGCCGGATCGAGCTCCCACGTCGCTTCCCGCACGGGTTCCGGCGCCCACGCGGGCTCCCCTACGGCTTCGGGTTCCCACGTGGTTTCCGGTAGGGCTTCGGGTTCCCACCGGGCTTCCCGCGCGGGTTCGGGCGCGTACGCGCGCTCCCGTCCGGCCTCGGGTTCCCATGTCGCTCCCCGTACGGGTTCGGGTTCCCAGGTCGTGGCTTCCGGCGCGGTGGAGGCTTCTCTTGTGGGCTCCCGTCCGGCCTCGGGTTCCCATGTCGCTCCCTGTACGGGTTCGGGTTCCCACTTCACTACCGGCGCGGCCGAGGGCTCCCACGCGGGTTCCCGCGCGGCCCCGGGCTCCCAGGAGAGGTCCTGCCCGGCTTTCGGCTCCCCTGCGAGAGCCGGCGCGGGACCGGCTTCCCACGGGGACTCCGGCGCGGCCTCGGGTTGCCGTCTCGGCTCGAGTGCGGGCCGCCGTACGGCTTCCTGGGGCGGAGCGGTGTCCCGTACGGGCTCCAGGGCGGCGTCCTCTCCCCCGCCGCCGTCCCCTGGACGAACGCCTGGTCCAGCCCGCCCGTGCCCCGCACCGCGCGGCGGAAGCTGCTGAAGCGGATGGCGCCGGTGCTGGCCTCCTCGGCGGGGCCGGCGGTCCGCTCCGGGCGGGCGGGGATGTCGGCGGCCTGGGCGCGGGTTCGGGCCTCCGCCTCGGCGAGGGACTGGCCACGGCGACGCCGGGGGAGGGCGTCGGGGTCGGTGGAGGTTTCCTCGACGACGTACGCCGGACCGGAGGCGGTCGAGGAACCGAAGTCAGAGCCGTATTCGGAACCGCGGCCGGCATCGTGTTCCGGGCCGTATGCGGAGCCGAACTCAGAACTGAACGAGGGTGCGAACGACGGGCTGAAGGCGGAGCCGACGGAGGAACCGAACGAGAAGTCGGCGGGCGGGGCGGTCGGCCGGGCAGTCGGGGTGTCCGTCGGGGACTCGTGGGCCGGGGCCGGCTCGGCGTCCAGGCCGTGCGGGGCGCGTACGGCGGCGTAGGGCGACAGCGGGGTGGGTGCGGGTGCGGCGGATGCGGTGAAAGGTGTCGTCGTGGGGACCGTGCTGGCGAGGACGTCCTGGGGGATGAGCATCAGGACGCCCGTGCCGCCGCGGGCGGACGGGCGGAAGGAGATCTTCAGCCCGTGCTTGCGGGCGAGACGGCCGACGACCGCGAGGCCGAGGCGCGTGCCCGAGAGGCTGGTGAGGTCGGCCGACTCGCCCGACACCATGTGCTCGGCGCGGCGCAGCTGGACGTCGCTCATCACGAGGCCCGAGTCCTCGACGGAGATGATCGCGCCGGCCGGGACCTCCTCGACGTAGACGTGGACCTCGGCGGTCGGTGGCGAGAAGTTGGCCGCGTTGTCGAGGAGTTCGGCGAGCGCGTGCATGACGCCCTCGGCGGCGTGGCCGGCGACGGCGGCCTCGCTGGAGGAGTGCAGCCGGACCCGGCGGTACGCGCCGATGCGGCCCATCGCGCCGCGCAGGATCGACTCCATGGGGATCGGCCGCCCCCAGCGGCGGCCAGAGCGCGCGCCCGCGAGGACGGCGATCGAGTCGGCGAGGCGGCCCGCCTGGGCGGTGCGGTGGTCGAGGTGGAGGAGGTCGGCGAGGACGTCCTCGTCGGCGTGACGTTCCTCCATGGCGCGCAGGTCGGCGAGCATGCCGGTGGCGAGGGCCTGCATCCGGCCGGCCACGTTGGCGGTGACGGCGAGGAGCGCGGTGCGGTCGGACTCGGCCTGCTTGACGCGTTCGGTGAGCCGGGTCTGTTCCTGTGCGGTCTCCTCCGCCGCACGGTTCCGCTCGTCGGACAGCCGTTCGCGTTCGCGCTCGGTCTCCGTGGTCAGCCGCGCCCGTTCCCGGGCGAACTCCGTCGCGATCCGGGCCCGTTCCTGGACGGACTCCTCGGTCAGCCGTCCCCGTTCCTGCCCGAACTCCTCGGCCATCCGGGCCCGCTCCTGGAGCAGCAGACCGGCGTCCCGGGACACGGCGTTCAGGCGGTGGCGCAGCAGTCCGGCCGACACGCGCGCG
The DNA here is from genome assembly GCF_037201975.1 of Streptomyces sp. TG1A-60. Lineage (NCBI taxonomy): Bacteria > Bacillati > Actinomycetota > Actinomycetes > Kitasatosporales > Streptomycetaceae > Streptomyces > Streptomyces sp. TG1A-60. The sequence goes on from NZ_CP147520.1 coordinate 4,608,874, forward strand.
TGGACGGCCGCCGCGACGGCGACCGTGAGCAGCAGCGCCGCCGCGCCCGCGCCGCCCGCGAGGGGGAGCCGTACGGACTGCGGCGCCAGCGCGACCGCACCGCCGACCGCGGTGGCGGCGAGTACGGCGGTGATCAGGGGAAGGGGAAGGACTGAGCGCAGGGCGGGGCGTTCGCCTGGTGAGCGAGGGGAGTTGGGCGCGGTCATCGGCTGGTGTCCTCGGTCGGTTCTGAACTCGGTAACTCAGTCGGTTCCTGGAGTCGGTAACTCGGTCGGTCCCTGAACGAGAAGCGACGTCTGGTGCTCAATTGGGCGTCACTATATGGGAGTTCGTGCCTGGGGTTGGCCGGTTTCCGGTGAGTTCCCCGGAATCCGGCCAACGTCGCCGGTGGGCCCCACGAGTCCGCCGAGTTGTCACCGTCACGCGACCGGGCGGGCACTGTCAGTGGTCGGGTGCATTCTGGGGAGCACGACGGAACTCGTGGGTACGGCGGGTGCACGGGATGCCGGCCGGCGAGGTGATCACCGACGGCCGGCGCTCACCTGCTCGCACCGGCCAACGCCACCGGACCGGCGGCGATCCACGGGCTGCACAGGCGGCCGGTTCCGCAAGGACTTTCGCCCTTTCACCTGAGACCGGCCGGTCCCTCCACATCCCTCAGCCCCGTGGCGCGCCCCTCCTCGTCCCACTCGACCTCCTGGATCCGCTCGACGGCGTCCCGGTTGACCGGCCCGAAGACATGCGGGAACAGGACGTCGTCGGAGACCCCGGGCGGCGGGGCGGGGTCCGCCGCCTCGAACTCCACCCGCGCGCCGAGCCGAGCCTCGTCGATGAGCAGCGTGTGCAGCGGTCGCGGCGCGTTCCGGTAGAAGGCGTTGACGACGGCCAGGGTGGTCGCCTCGTCGGGGGAGCAGTGCACGAAACCGTCCGCCGCGAGGGAGGCGGGCGCGTAGGGCTGGCCGGGCTCGGCGTTCCAGGCCTCAAGTGACACGACGTGGTGGATCATTGCCCGGTTATACAACAGGGGCTGACGGCACACGGTCGGCGTGCCAGATGGCGGCCGACGCTGCCGGTGGCGGCGCGTCACACGGTGGCGCTTCGGCTGCGCGTGTGAAGGAGACCAAGGCGTTGCCGCGATCGTCAGCTACGAGTGGTGGGGTTCTGGAGTGTCGAGTGCCGCGCTCAACGCCCTTGGGCGCGGCCGGACCTGGCCCTTCGTGGGTGACGTGTGAATGGCTTGGATCGGTGTTGCCTACCGGCCAGTCGTGGTTTAGGCATGGGATCAAGAAGTTCAGATCTCAAGTAATGCATAAGTGAAGGGATGGCCTCCGCCTTATGAAACCCCCCACCCCGAGGCCCGGGAACCTGTTGCGCGGCGCCCTCGCCGTCACCGCCGCCGGGCTCGCCGCCGCCGTTCCGCTGGCGGGCACCGCCGCCGCCACGCCCTTGACCGGCAAGGCGCAGCGGACCGTCACCACCGCCGACGGCGACACCTTCCGGCTGCTGCTGAAGGCCGGCCCCGTCGTCCTGCCCGCCGCCGGCGGGACCGTCAAGGTCAAGGGCGCCGGGTATAACCGCGCGCAAGGCATCTTCCTCGCCTTCTGCGTGATCCCGGACGGCGTCAAGGTCGGTGACCCCTCGACGTACACCGCACTCCCCGGCCCCTGCCTCGGCGGCCGTGAGGCGCAGGACGGGTCGTCGCGCCGGATCACCGACACGGGGACGGGCACGCCGGGCATCACCCTCCCGTACGAGAAGGGCGGCAAGTTCCGTACGACGCTGAATCTCCGCCCCGAGATCGCCGACGGCCAGGTGTGCGGCGAGACCGTACGCTGCGCGATCGTCACCCGCGCCGACTTCACGGCCACGAACGAGCGGCTGTACGACCAGTACATCCCGGTCCGCTTCGTGCCTGGTGCCGTGGCCCGCTAGCCCTGTCCTTCGCACATGACTCCTTATGGGGTTCGTGGCCGTTGGCGGTGTCCTGGCCCGGGGTAGGCACGTTGCTGGTGCCGGGCCTGTCCTCGTCGGTCGCGACCGTTCCCGCGTGCAGCGTCCTCGGGCCGAGCTTCTGATCACTGCGGTGGTGGAGAAGCGGCTCGGGGCGTCGCCGGCCTGGGCGCACCTCCTGCGCCGGTTGGATGTCGCTGGCATCATCCGGAAGACGATTGCACCTGGACCGGGAGCCGCAGGAAGGACCCCGCGATCACCCTGCGCAGAATCCTGGTCCACTCCACCGCCATACTCGACGTCGGCCCAACCCGCCCCCGCTGGCTCGACACACGTTCCCCATGTCGAACGAAAGGGCCGACCCGGGCGCATCCCGCCGACCCTCTGTGACAACGTGAGCCGATATGGACGATCAAGCCCAGGACATATCTTCCCGGGACGCGCTCCCGCAGGACGTGCTCATCCAGGCGATGCGGCTGCGTGAGCAGGGCACCGAACAGGCCCGGATCCACCTGGTGACCCTCAGCGAACAGCACCCGCAGCATGCCGGCGTCGCTTACCAGACCGCATGGTCGCATGACTCACTCGGCCTGGAAGCGGAGGCTGTCCCGTTCTACCGGCGCGCCCTGGACCTGCAAGGCCTTCCGCCCGAGGACCGCCACGGGGCTTTCCTCGGCCTGGGCAGCACCTACCGGGTGCTGGGCCGTTACGAAGAGTCCCTGACGACGCTCCGTCTCGGCCTGGCCGAGTTCCCCGACGACGCCGCGCTGCGCACCTTCCTCGCCATGGCCCTCCACAACACCGGGAAGTCCCGCGAGGCGGTCCGAATCCTGCTCCTGGTGACCGCAGCCACCAGTGCCGACCCGCGGGTGCAGCAGTACCGCCGCGCCATCTCCTACTACGCCGATCACCTCGACGAGACGCAGTAGCAGGCGTCGACACGCACACCTCCGACCCAGGGCCTGGGACCGGGCCGCTGGCTCCGCACCACGTTCTCCCATGTGCGAAAGACAAGGCTGGCGCTTGTCCGCGTAGACGCCAGACAGAGGCGGCCGGTATCGCAGCCCTGCCCGGCCTGGGCACGTGCACTCACACGCCCGACCTCGTCGCTGGTGCTGTGACCGCACAGGTTCGCCGGACAGGTGGTCCTGATGCCGGATGGGGCCTCAACGCCGCGCGTGGCGGATCTTCAGCCGTCCGAACCCCATGGCCCCGGAGATCCGGATCCTCGGCCCGCCGGGGCGGGAGTGCCGCCGGGGCTTGTAGCGCAAGTCCTTCCACCCGGTGTGCAGATCCTCGACGTCGACGTCCGCGTCCCGCGGCACCGTGATCTTGGCCTTGCCGGTGCCGAGTCGCAGCTCGATGTCGACCACCGGATGCTCGAAGGCGGCCCGGGACAGGTCGAGGTGCACCCTTCCGAAAGCGGACTCGACCTTGAGTGTCCGCGGTACCCGCCATGTGCCGCGCCGCTGGATCCCTCCGCCTGCGGCGGCAATCGTGGACGTGGTGCCCGCATGCTCCTCCGGGAACGAGGCCAGGACCGACACGAGCTCGCCGTGAGTCCTGGCGGTGAGCACCTGGTCGAGTCCTTCGTCCATCTCCCCGTGCGAGATATGCCCTTCGGCGTACGCCTCCTGCAGGCGCCGCACGGCCGTGTCGCGAGCGCCCTCGCTGATCAGCGAAGACGGGTCTTCCGGCAGAGAGTCACCGTCTCACCTTAGTGCCGTGTCGACGATGCGAACACGCCAAGGTCCATAGTCGGCAAGGCGATTGATGGGGAGGGCGACCGCGCTCGTCATCAATCGCCTTGATCGCCCAACCCGGCGAACCCATGCGTCGAAGCACTGGATGAGCGAGCTGAGCCAGGTGGTGCGGGGTGGTTCGTCTCCTCGGCGCGTTCCTGCTGGATGCAGCGGCCGGCGCCGTCGAGGAGTTGGGCGGCGGTGAGGCCGGGGACGGACCCGTACCGGGACGCGGACCCGCAGCCGTGCCGGAACCCGGACCCGCAGCGCGGAACAACTACCCTCACCGCAGCCCCGATTGCCTCCCGCTCACCCCGAGACCCCCGCCTCCCCCCGCCCCACCTGCGTCCGCACCGCCCCCATGCTCGCCCCGATGACGAGGGCGATCGCGAGGGACTCGCCGGCGGAGAGGGCCTGGTCGAGGATCAGGAACCCGGCGGTCGCGGCGATCGCGGGCTCCAGGCTCATGAGGACGGCGAAGGTGGAGGCGGGCAGGCGGCGCAGGGCGAGGAGTTCGAGGGTGTAGGGGAGGACGGAGGACAGGACGGCGACGGCCGCGCCCAGAGCCACCGTCTCCGGGGCGAGGAGCCGCGTCCCGGACTCGAGGATCCCCAGCGGCAGGAACAGCACCGCCGCGACCCCCATGGCCAGCGCCAGCCCGTCCGCCTGCGGGAACCGTCGGCCCGTCCGCGCGCTGAAGACGATGTACAGCGCCCACATCGCCCCGGCGGAGAGGGCGAACGCGACGCCCAGCGGGTCGAGGCCGCCGAAGCCTCCGCCTCCGCCGAGGAGGAAGACGCCGCAGAGCGCCAGCCCGGCCCACACCAGGTTCACCGCCCGCCGGGACGCGAGGACGGACAGCGCCAGCGGGCCGAGCACCTCCAGAGTGACGGCGGGGCCGAGCGGGATGCGGGCGACGGACTGGTAGAAGAGGCCGTTCATCGCGGCCATGGTGACGCCGAAGGCGAGCACCGTGCCCCAGTCGGTGCGTGAGTGTCCGCGCAGCCGGGGGCGGCAGATCACCAGCAGGACCAGCGCCGCCACCGCGAGGCGCAACGTCACCACCCCGAGCGCCCCGGCCCGCGGTATCAGCATCACGGCCAACGCCCCGCCGAACTGCACCGACAGTCCACCGGCCAGCACCAGCCCCACCGGTCCGAGGGAGCCCGGCCCGCGCGTGCCGCCGGACGCGGGGGCGGCCGGCGCCGTCGCGGAGGTGGCGGGCGCGGACCGGTCAGCGCCGGGGAGTGTCACGGAGGCCGTCCAGGAGGTGCGGAGAGCGGGGCAGAGGAATGGGGCGCAGGGGGGTGTAAGGGGCGGGCGTGCAGGGGAAAGGGAATGTTTCGTGCAGTATGGAGGACTGAAGGGTTCAAGGCAATGGACCAAGTCAGGTCTGTAAGTGGTTTCGTGGCTTACGGCGACGGTGGCGGTCTGTCCCCAAAAATGCAAGCACGTTTGCTTGTTTCGGGCCCCGCTGCCATGCTCACCCCATGGCCGACCCGACGCCCGTCATCGACGATCTGTGTGCCGAGGGCGATGGACTCGACGCTCTCGTGGCCGAGTTGAGCCCGGAGCGGTGGGCGCTCGCCACACCCGCCCCCGGTTGGACCGTCGCCCACCAGATCGCCCACCTCGCCTGGACCGACCGCTCCTCCGTGCTGGCCGTGACCGACCAGGACGCCTTCGCCCGCGAGGTCGAGAACGCGCTGACCTCGCCCGGCGACTTCGTGGACAACGGCGCGGAGGAAGGTGCCGGGAAACCGCCCGCGGACCTGCTCGCCGAGTGGCGGGCCGGCCGCGCGACCCTGGCGGACGCCCTGCGTGCGGCCCCCGACGGCGCGCGGTTCCCCTGGTACGGCCCGCCCATGTCCTCCGCCTCCATGGCGACCGCCCGCCTCATGGAGACCTGGGCCCACGGCCTGGACGTCGCCGACGCGCTGGGTGTCCCCCGGATCGCCCCCACAGACCGGCTGCGGCACATCACCCGCCTCGGCATCCGCACGCGCGACTTCGCCTTCGCCGTGCACGGACTGACCCCGCCGTTCGAGGAGTTCCGTGTGGAACTCGCCGGTCCCACTGGTCAGTTGTGGGCGTACGGACCCGAGGACGCGACGGACCGTGTCACCGGCCCGGCCCTCGACTTCTGCCTCCTGGTCACCCAGCGGGCCAACCGCGCCGACCTGGCCCTGCGCACCGAAGGCTCTGACGCGGAAAGCTGGCTGGACATCGCCCAGGCCTTCGCCGGACCCCCGGGGACGGGCCGCGCGCCCAAGGGGGCCGCGCCATGACCCCCCTCCGCACAGGCCACGCCTCCGGCTTCCACGGCGACCGCTTCGACTCCCTGCGCGAGATGCGGTCAGGCGGCGGACTCGACGTCCTCACCGGTGACCACCTCGCCGAGCTGGCCATGCTCATCCTCGGTCGCGACCGCCTGAAGGACCCCACCGAGTGACCATGGCCGGCGACGACGTCGACGTCCTGCTCGCCCCCGTCCCCGACGGACTGCGCGGGCCTGCCCCGAAGCCCGGGCGGAGACGAAACGGCTGCTCACGGGTAAGGTGCTGGAGGCCTTCGCCGAGGAGGCGGGCGCGCGGAGCAGACAGTCGGCCCGCGTGTTCGGCTCCGACGGGGCCGACGAGGGGCTGAGGGCCCTGGGAGAAGGACGGGATCCGCGATGGGTGGTGTGACCGTGGTCGGCGCGTTCGACCGCGCACCGAAGCAGGACCGCAGCCGGGCCACCCGGCGACGGCTCCTCCAGGCCGCCGTGGACTGCCTCGCCGAACACGGCTGGGCCGGCTCCACCGTCTCGGCCGTCGCCGAACGCGCCGGCGTCTCCCGCGGCGCCGCCCAGCACCACTTCCGCACCCGCGAGGACCTGTTCACCGCCGCCGTCGAATACGTCGCCGAGGAACGCTCCCTCGCCCTGCGCGCCCTCTTCCCCGAGGGCGCAGCAGACCGCCGCGCCGTCGTCGCCGCCGTCGTCGACCTCTACACCGGCCCCCTCTTCCGCGCCGCCCTCCACCTCTGGGTCGCCGCCTCCAACGAGGACCAGCTCCGCTGCCGCGTCACCGAACTCGAAGCCCGCGTCGGCCGCGAGGCCCACCGCATCGCCGTCGAACTCCTGCGCGCCGACGAGACCGTCCCCGGCGTCCGTGAGACCGTCCAGGGTCTCCTCGACATGGCCCGTGGCCTCGGGCTCGCCAACCTCCTCACCGACGACACCGGCCGCCGCGACAAGGTGGTGGCCCAGTGGGCGGCCCTGCTGGACGAGGCACTGGGCTGACGGGCCGGCCGACAGGCCCCTACGGACCCAGCCGCTCCACCCGCCACGCCCCGTCCGGCCCGGCCACGTACCGCAGCCGGTCGTGCAGCCGGTTCCACCGCCCCTGCCAGAACTCCACGGACTGCGGCGCCACCCGGAACCCACCCCAGTCCGGCGGCACCGGCACCTGCTCGCCCTCCGGATAGCGGGCCCTCAACTCCTCGTACGCGGCGTCCAGTTCGGCGCGTGAGCCGATCACCGACGACTGCGCGCTGGCCCACGCGCCCAGCTGCGAACCATGCGGACGCGTCCGGAAGTACGCCGCCGTCTCGTCCCGCCCCGTCCGCCGCGCCGTACCCGTCACGATCACCTGCCGGGCGATCGCGTGCCAGGGGAACAGCAGCGAGACGTACGGGTTCTCCGCCAGGTCCCGGGCCTTGCGGGAGTCGTAGTTCGTGTAGAAGACGAAGCCCCGCTCGTCGTACGCCTTCATCAGCACCGTGCGAGAGGAGGGGCGCCCCTCCGCGTCCGCCGTCGACACGACCACGGCGTTCGGCTCGAACACCGCGCCCTCCCGCGAGGCCTGCCCGAACCACCGCGCGAACTGCTCCATCGGATCACCGGCCAGCTCGCTCTCGCCGAGCCCGTCGGCCCGGTACTGCTTGCGCATACGAGCGGGGTCGGGCACAGGTTCGAGACCGGGATCATCCACATGGTCATCTTGCCGTATGGGCGGCCTGCCGGGAGGCTGGTGGCACTGAGTGCCGCGAACTCTCCCCAAACCTGGCACTCAGGCGTATGGTGCTGGAACATCCCGGTCGGGTCCCACCCGCCGCCCCCTGTCGCACACATCAAGAGGAGCCGCCTGATGTCCGACTTCGTGCCCGGGCTCGAAGGAGTCGTCGCGTTCGAGACGGAGATCGCCGAACCGGACAAGGAGGGCGGCGCGCTCCGGTACCGGGGCGTCGACATCGAGGACCTGGTCGGCCACGTCTCCTTCGGCAACGTCTGGGGCCTCCTCGTCGACGGCGCCTTCCGCCCCGGCCTGCCGCCCGCCGAGCCGTTCCCCATCCCCGTCCACTCCGGCGACATCCGCGTCGACGTCCAGTCCGCGCTCGCCATGCTCGCGCCGGTCTGGGGCCTGAAGCCGCTGTTGGACATCGACGAGGAGCAGGCCCGCGCGGACCTCGCCCGCGCCGCCGTCATGGCCCTCTCCTACGTCGCCCAGTCCGCCCGCGGCCAGGGCCTGCCCATGGTCCCGCAGCGCGAGATCGACAAGGCCCAGTCCGTCGTCGAACGCTTCATGATCCGCTGGCGTGGCGAGCCCGACCCCAAGCACGTCGCGGCGGTCGACGCGTACTGGACATCCGCAGCCGAGCACGGCATGAACGCCTCCACCTTCACGGCGAGGGTCATCGCGTCCACGGGTGCGGACGTGGCGGCGGCCCTCTCCGGAGCCGTGGGAGCCATGTCCGGCCCGCTGCACGGCGGCGCCCCCTCCCGCGTCCTCGGCATGATCGAGGAGATCGAGCGCACGGGCGACGCCGACGCCTACGTCAAACAGGCCCTTGACCAGGGCGAACGCCTCATGGGCTTCGGCCACCGCGTCTACCGCGCCGAGGACCCCCGCGCCCGCGTCCTGCGCCGCACCGCCCGCGACCTCGGCGCCCCCCGCTTCGAGGTCGCCGAAGCCCTGGAGAAGGCCGCCCTGGCCGAACTCCACGCCCGCCGCCCCGACCGGGTCCTGGCGACGAACGTCGAATTCTGGGCGGCGATCGTCCTGGACTTCGCGGGGGTTCCGGCCCACATGTTCACCTCGATGTTCACCTGCGCCCGCACGGCCGGCTGGTCCGCCCACATCCTCGAACAGAAGCGCACCGGCCGCCTCGTCCGCCCGTCCGCCCGCTACGTCGGCCCCGGCCCACGCGACCCGAGGGAGATCGAGGGCTACGGCGACATCACCGCCCGCTGACCTCTCCTGGGGAACCCCGCCCCGCGACCCCGCGAACGCGGACGACCCACAGGCTCTGGTCCCCCCGTCTCGGCGACGGAGGAGCCGGCCGGACGTACCGGCGAGCCTGTGGGTCGGGTGACTGCTTGAGATTGGGCCGGCTGCGCGCTCGACTCACGCGCTGGTCCGGCACCGCACTGGGTGTGGTGACGGGCGCTAGCCCGCAGCCACCTCCGACGTCCGGTGTGCATACATGCTCCGAACCACCTCCTCTCTTCGGTGCTCCCCACCCTAGGAACCGACAGGGCAACGCTCAAGCGGTTTTCCGAGAGGATCACTCGGCGATGACTGCCCGGGGCGTGTGGCGGTCGCCTCAGTGAAGGTCATCGGGCTCGGTGGCTCCGGGGTGCCGGTGCCGCGCCTACTCCGACGACCTCTCCAGTGCCTCCAGGTCCAGGGCTGCGGCGATGTGGACGGCGACGTCCTCGGCGTAGACGGCGTCGACGCGTTCGAAGGGGGCGCGGCCGGGGCCGCGGAGGAAGGTGACGACGCCGAGGGTGCGGCCACGACTGCGGAGTACGGCGCACAGGGCGTGGACGGTGTCCGGGGGCCACTGCCGGCCGGTGGCCCAGTCGCGGGCCGCCTCCGGGGCGGTGGAGCCGGCTCCGGCGCGGACGGAGCCCGCGCGTTCCACGCACTGGAGGGCGGGGTGGCCGGGGCCGTAGCGGGCCGGGATGCCGGCGTGGCCGGCGAGGTGGCTGGGGCCGGGTGCGCCGGAGGGGGTGGCGGCGGCGCGTACGAGGCGGGCGGGGCCTTCGCCGTCGGCGAGGGAGCCGCCGGCGACGCGGTCGATGAGGGCGTGGTCGGCGAAGCCGGCGAGGGCGAAGTCGAGGTGGACGGTGGCGGCCTCGCCGGGGTCCTCGCACTCGGCGGCGGCGCGGGCCGCCCGGTGGAGCTGGTTGACGCGGAAGCGGAGCAGGGAGGCCTCCTGCTCGGTCTGTTTGGACTCGGTGACGTCCTGGAAGAGCCAGCCGACGCCGAGCGGAACCGGTTCCTCGGCCAGCGGTGAGGCGAGGCGGAGGAAGCCGCTGCGCCAGCAGCGGCGCTTCTCGCCGTCGGAGGTGCGCACGCTCACCCAGATCTCGGCGGGCGCGGGCGGCGCGCCCTCGGACAGGACGTGGGTGAGGGCGCTCTCCACCTCCTCGACGCCCTGGGCGAGCAGTTCGCCGAGCGGGCGCCCGAGGACCGTCGTACGGCCGATGCCGAGGGCGCGGGCGGCGTGCGCGTTGACGACGGCGGGGCGCAGGTCGGCGTCGACGAGGACGACTCCCCAGGAGGCGTCCTCGAAGAGGGCCTCGCTGAGGGCGATGGAGCGTTCGAGGTCGATCTGCGCGTGGACCTCGCTGAAGGCGCAGTACAGGCCGGCGGGCTTGCCGTCGGGCCCCAGTACGGCGGCGGACTGGGTGCGGACGAGGACGCGTCCGCCGTCCTTGGTGACCAGGGCGAACTCGTGTACCTGACGGCCGGGCGCGTGCATGGCGGCCATCAGCCGCCCCTCGACCTCCTCGGCGTCGGCCGTGCGTACGGCCCAGCCGACGAATCCGCGGCGCCCGACGGCCTCGTCGGTGGTCCAGCCGAGGATGCGTTCGGCCTCGCGGTTCCAGTGGGTGACGACGCCGTCGGCGTCGAAGGCGCACAGGGCCGCGTCCATCCCGTCCAGCAGGGCGGCGAGAAGATGCGAACCGCCGAATCCGATGGCGCCCTCGGTGTCCTCCGTGCCCTCGGTGTTCTCGATGTCGTCGGTGTCCTCGTCCGTCGGGCCGTCCCGCTCGGGCTCGTCGGGCCCGAGCTCGTCGGTGGCCCCACTACGCCGGGAAGCACTCACCTGAACCCCCTGCAGGCTGCGTTGCGTCCGCACGTACGGCGCGCCGGTTCGCTCACTCGCCCTCATTCAACTCGAACGTGACCCAGCACACACCTGGTTCACGCAAGATGTGGGCGAAATCGTTGTGCGCCGGATTTCCTCCTCACTGTTCTCAAGGGTCCCCCACACCCCTGCCTTGTACACGTGCCGACGGGTCAGCGCAGGTAGAAGATCCGGTCGCCGTGCTCCCGCAGGACCCGCTCGTTCCAGTCGGGCCCGCCGTCGACGTTCCCGGAGCGCAGCAGCGGCGGTTCGACGCCCTGCTCCGCGAGGGAGGCGGCGGCGGTGGCCATGACGGACTGGAGGATCGCGGAGGTGATGACGGTGGAGGCCGGGGCGAAGGGGGCGGGGACGGTGTCGAGGGTGAGTTCCGCGTCGCCGACCGCGATCTTGGTGTCGAGGACGAGGTCGCAGTGGTCCTTGAGGAAGGTGCCGGAGGAGTGGCGTGATGTCGTCTCCGTGGCGTACGCGACCGAGGTGACGCCGATGACCCGCACGCCCAGCTCCCGCGCGTGCAGGGCCATCTCGACGGGCAGCGCGTTGCGCCCGGAGAGCGAGATCACCACGAGCAGGTCCCCGGCGCGCAGCGGGCTCGTGTCGAGTACGGCGGTGGCCAGGCCGTCGACCCGCTCCAGCGCCGAGCCGAGCGTCGCGGGCATCACGTCCACGCCCACCACGCCGGGAACCGTCAGCAGGTTCATCAGCGCGAGGCCGCCGGCCCGGTAGACGAGGTCCTGCGCGGCGAGCGACGAGTGCCCGGCCCCGAACGCGAACAGCCGGCCTCCGCCGGCGACCGTGTCCGCGATCAGTTCCCCGGCCGCGGTGACGCTCTCGCCCTCCTCGTCCCGCACCCGCTCCAGCAGCCCGATGGCCGCGTCGAAGAACCGTCCACCGGTCGCGCCGCCGCCCTGCCCCATCCGCCGACCCCTTCGTCCCGCTCACCGATCCCGAGTGTCGCGGATCACGTTAGAGGTCTGGACCAGTGAGGTGTCAATACGACCGGTTACGTGACCGCGTAACCGGCGTAAGGTGTTGAAATCGGCCGGTTGACGGAGGGCGTGACGCCGTCGTCCCCCCGGCACCGCCCGGTTGTCGGTCCGATGCGCAAGAATTGAGTCCAGGGCCAGCGCAGCAAGCCGGTGTGGCCGTCGAAGCCTCCGGCTGAATCTCACCGAGGGGCATGTATGTCCGGACTGATCGATACGACGGAGATGTATCTCCGCACCATCCTCGAACTGGAAGAGGAAGGTGTGGTCCCCATGCGCGCCCGGATCGCCGAGCGGCTCGACCAGAGCGGCCCCACGGTGAGCCAGACGGTCGCGCGCATGGAGCGCGACGGCCTGGTGTCCGTCGCCGCGGACCGCCACCTGGAGCTCACCGACGAGGGCCGCCGGCTGGCGACGCGCGTGATGCGCAAGCACCGCCTCGCGGAGTGCCTGCTCGTCGACGTGATCGGCCTGGAGTGGGAGCAGGTGCACGCGGAGGCGTGCCGCTGGGAGCACGTGATGAGCGAGGCCGTCGAGCGCCGCGTCCTGGAGCTGCTGCGCCACCCGACCGAGTCCCCGTACGGCAATCCGATCCCGGGGCTGGAGGAGCTGGGCGAGAAGGACGGCGCCGACCCCTTCCTGGACGAGGGCATGGTCTCGCTGGCCGACCTCGACCCGGGCACGGAGGGCAAGACCGTCGTCGTCCGCCGGATCGGTGAGCCCATCCAGACGGACGCCCAGCTGATGTACACGCTGCGGCGCGCGGGTGTGCAGCCCGGCTCCGTGGTGAGTGTGACGGAGGCGGCCGGCGGCGTCCTCGTGGGCAGCGGCGGCGAGGCCGCGGAGCTGGCGGCGGACGTCGCCTCCCATGTGTTCGTCGCCAAGCGCTGACGCGCGTACGCGCCACCGCCACCGGTGAACCGGCGTCAGTGCCGCCCGCGTCACCTCAACTCCCCATACGGGAGAGGAAGTTGTGATGCGCCGGGGTCGGTGTCCACGATCCTGCCGAATCCAGGATGCAGTGCGCCGAATCGCAGCGCTCGGACCGTTCGCGTGCGAGGCTTGCGCGTGAGGCATATGACCTGAGGGGTTCTTCGCCGCCCGGGGACGGCGGTCTCCGGGCGCGTGGGAGGGGGCGGGGCGGATGTGCGGTGGACATGAGGTGGGCCCCGGCGCCGTGTGGCGCCGGGGCCTGTCCTCCCCTGTGCTGACCCGGAGCCCCGAGCTCTCAGGGTCATCCCCGTCGGACCGTTTTCCCCGAGCGGTCCGCCTCCCGTTGAAGATCTCCCCTCGGTGGCGGTGAGCAATCCCTCGGGGAGGTCACTCGTATGAGGGGTGTTGTCGCCAAGAACGACATCTTCGAATGTGTAATCGATAACGTGTACGGCGTGGCGTTGCGTGACCCGTGCCAGAACCGACGCGCACACCCCACACGTAACGTGCCAACCGATATGCACGCTGTAACACACAGCAGCTGGGACTAGTGGACCGGCCGGCTCGAAGCGGGAGCGAGAGGCGGGGAGCGAGCGGTCCGGGCGGGAGTCTGGGGGGTGCCGATGGTGCGGCGTATCGACGTGACCGGAGCGGGCGGCGTGAGTCTCGCCGCCTGGGAGTTCGGCGACCCGCCCAAGACCGGCGACATGGTCGACGACCCGACGGCGGACAGGACCGGCGAGGGCGCCGCAGACCGGGCGGCGGACGGGAGCGGCGAGGGCGCGCGGCGGCCCGGGGTGCTGTTATTGCACGGCCTCATGGGCCGCGCCTCGCACTGGGCCCCCACCGCCCGCTGGCTCTCCGAGCGGCACCGTGCCGTCGCACTCGACCAGCGGGGCCACGGCCAGAGCGCCAAGCCCGAGCAGGCCGCGTACACCCGTGAGGCCTACGTGGAGGACGCCGAGGCCGCGATCGAACAGCTCGGCCTCGCCCCGGTCGTCCTCATAGGCCACGCCATGGGCGCGCTGACCGCCTGGCAGCTGGCCGCCCGGCGCCCGGACCTGGTGCGCGGCCTGATCGTCTGCGACATGCGGGCCTCGGCGCTCGGCGCCGCCTCGCAGCGCGAGTGGGAGAGCTGGTTCAAGGCCTGGCCGCTGCCCTTCGCCACCCTCGCCGACGTCCGCAAGTGGTTCGGCGAGGACGACCCCTGGGTGGAGCGCCCGAACCCCTCCCGAGGCGAGTTCTACGCCGAGGTCATGCACGAGGGCTCCGACGGCTGGCGGCCCGTCTTCGACCCCGCGCAGATGCTGAAGACCCGCGAGAGCTGGGTGTACGACGCGCACTGGGAGGAGCTGACGCAGGTCCGGTGCCCCACCCTGGTCGTCCGCGGCCTCGACGGCGAGCTGGGCCGCGCGGAGTCCCAGGAGATGGTCCGCGTCCTGCCCCACGGCCGGTACGCCGAGGTCGCCGACGCCGGCCACCTCGTCCACTACGACCAGCCGGACGCGTGGCGCTCCGCGATAGAGCCGTTCCTGGACGGCCTGTCGGACTGAGCGGGCCGTTCGCCCGGCGGCCGAGGCCCGCGTGATGTCGCGGGTGCGGGTGGTCGGCGACTGCCCGCGCGGTTCCCCGAGCCCCGGTCCTTCACGGTCGCGGCAAACCGCCCGACCAGCCCCCGCTCACCCGCGGCCGAGGCACTACGCCCTGCTCACCGCCGTCAGGATCTCCGGCAGCCGCCCGGCCGTCCGGGGCGCCGCCAGCCGCAGGCCCAGTACGGCGATCCCCGCCCCGTACGCCGCCCCCGCCGGCAGCAGCAGCCACGTCCAGGACTCCCCGCCCGCCGACACATGCAGCCAGATGGTGAGTCCGATGACCGGCAGGCACAGGAGCGCGGAGGCCACCATGCCGCCGAAGATGGAGATCCAGGCGAGGCCGGCCTGGCCGGGGGCGACGTTCTTGTACCCCTCCTGGGGGATGGAGTAGGGGAAGCGGGCGGAGGCCCAGGCGCCGGTGGCGAGCATGGCGCCGAGAAGGGCGAAGGAGAGGCCCAGGGCCTCGGGGAGGGCGGCCCAGTCGCCGAGGAGCGCGGCGGTCAGGACGGTGACGAACGTGGCGAACGGCAGGGTGATGGACAGCAACGCCAAAGCCCGGCCACGGAGTTCGAGGTACGCGTCCCGTGCGGAGGAGATGGTCGTGGCGACCGTCCAGAACGCCGAGCTGTCCTGTCCGAACTGGTTGTACATCAGGATCCCGAGCATCCCCGCCGCGAAGCAGGCGAAGTAGATCGAGCCGGTGCCCTGCAGGGCGTTGAAGACGGGCACGATCAGGCCGATGGCCAGCGAGGTCACCCAGGCCGCCTTCGTCTTCGGCTCGCGCCAGACGTAGCGCAGACTGCGCTCCATGATCGTGCCGGTGCGGCCCGGGGGGAGCAGTCGGCTCAGGCCGGTGGAGCGCGTCCGCTTCCGTGTCCCGCCCGCCGCCACCGCCTGGAGCGTCGAGCCGTCCGGTGAGGTCATCAGCCGGGTCAGCGTCCGTGACCACATCCTCAGCAGTGCCGCCAACGCGAGCCCGGCCAGGGCGAGCCGGGCCGCCCCGACGCCGTACGACCCCTCGCTCATCGACTGCACCGCGCCGAGTGCCGACGCCGGCGGGATCCAGCCGAGCACGTCCGCCACCGGGTCGAGCCGGCCGAGGCCGGACGAACCCAGGCGCTGGATGCCGAAGTTGACGACCTGGAGGCCGACGGCGATCACGAGACCGCTCAGGACGGCCAGGTCGCGGCCCCGGCGGCTGGTCAGGAGCCGGATGTTCGCGGCGGCCACCGCACGGGCGAGCGCCACACAGCCGAGCAGGACGAGGGGGACGGCGGCCACGGCCGTGACGTACGCGGCCGGTCCGTGCGCCACCGCGATGACCGAGCCCAGCAGCAGGCACAGGGTGAACAGCGGGCCGATGCCCACCAGCGAGGCCGTGAGCAGCGCCCGTACGAGCGGGCGCGGGCGCAGCGGCAGCATCACCAGCCGGGTCGGATCGAGCGTCTCGTCCCCGCTGGGGAAGAACAGCGGCATCACCGCCCACCCGAGCGCCAGCAGCGCCACCAGCGGCACGGCCACGCCCGCCGCGTGCTCGTCGCCCCGGAGCGCGATCAGCCCGATCAGCTGGAGCGCCGCGAACAGCAGCACGACCACCACGGACGCGACATACGCGGCCCGCCGCCCGGCGGACTGCCGCAGCCCGTTCCGCAGCAGCGACAGCTTCAGCCGTACGACGACGGAGGTCACCGACGCGGCGCCCGCGGCGCTCATCGGCCCGCCCTGCCGCCCAGCCAGTCCAGGTCCAACCCGGTGTCCCGCCCGGTCGCCCCCACCAGGTCCAGGAACGCCCTCTGCAGCGAGGGCGCGTCACCCCGTACGTCGGCGAGGGGGCCGTGGGCGCGGATGCGGCCGGCGACCAGGACGGCCACCCAGTCGCAGAGGGACTCGACCAGCTCCATGACATGGGAGGAGAAGACGACCGTGGCGCCTGAGGCGGTGTACCGCTCCAGCACGCCCCGGATGGTCTGGGCGGAGACGGGGTCGACACCCTCGAACGGCTCGTCCAGGAAGAGGACTTCGGGGTTGTGGAGGAGGGCCGCGGCGAGACCGATCTTCTTGCGCATGCCCGTCGAGTAGTCGACCACGAGCTTGTGCTGGGCGCCCGCGAGGTCGAGCACGTCCAGGAGCTGGGTGGCCCGCCTGTCGACCTCGGCGCCGGGCAGGCCGCGCAACCGGCCCGTGTAGGAGAGGAGTTCACGCCCGGTGAGGCGGTCGAAGAGGCGCAGCCCCTCCGGCAGGACGCCGATGTGGGCCTTCACCCCGACCGGGTCCCGCCACACGTCGTGGCCGACGACCTCCACCAGGCCCTCGTCGGGGCGCAGCAGGCCGGTGACCATCGACAAGGTGGTGGTCTTCCCGGCTCCGTTGGGCCCGACCAACCCGATGAACCGCCCCGCGGGCAGCTCCAGATCGATCCCGGCGACAGCGGCCTGGGCTCCGAACCGCTTCCAGAGCCCCTGGACACGTACAGCGGCGACAGCACTCACACCGGTTGCTCCTTCCGGTAGACGGGGCACCGACGCCCCGTACGGGCGCGGGGGGACTGCGCGGGCGACCACGAGCGAACCGCAGCCGCACAACCTACCCGCAGTCCCCGCCCGGAGCGTTACCGGCGCCCGTCCCGCCCACACGCGTAGGCGAGCGGCGAGATCAGCTCCTCCGCGTCCGGCAGCCACCGGTTGGCCGGGGTGGGCCGCCGCGCCCACTGGACGGCTCCACGCGATCCGTACCGCGTCGGCGGAGCCGCCACGTACTCGCCCTCGCCCAGCGCCCTGAGGTCGAGCGAGAGCGGGGACCAGCCCAACTTCCGTACCAGATCGGGGACTTTGGCGGAGGCGCCGGGCAGCACGAAGAACTGCATCCGGCGGTCCGGCGTCCAGGTGACCGGCCCGAGCGTCAGCTCCATCCGCTCCATGCGGGCCAGGGCGAGCAGGCCGGCGGTCTCGGGAACGTCGATCGTGTCGAACGTACGGCCGGTCGGCAGCAGGATCGAAGCGGTGGGCTGCTTGGACCACAGACGGCGTGCGACGGTCGCACTGCCTGTCGCCTGGGTCGCCCAGTCCTCGTCCTCGCGCGCCGGGTGCGCGCCGGGGGCGGCGCACGCCGTGTTGCCGCAGGAGCAGTGCTGCACCCCGTCGACGGCTTCCAGCCACGTACCGGGGAACACGTCCCAGTGGCGTTCTTCCGCGTAGCGAACGGCGGTGTCCAGCAGCGATTCGCCGCGCTGCTTCGGGATTTGGGCAGCTTCAGGGCCCGCGATGGTCTCTTCCACGATGAACACAACTCTAGCGGTCATCAGGGGTTACGGATGTCACATGCGCGGGGGAGGGCATCATCGACCGGGTCGGGGCGCATGGGTGCACGGCCGGGGGCGCGCGAGAGGGATCACGGAGTCGGCCGGGTAGCCACGTGTGGGGTACAGCATCCGTGTTTACCCCGGCAATCCTGGAATGTCTCGCATCTTCGGTATGTCGGTGGGGCATTGATCTTCGAGGCCGGATCCTTTCGATAGGCGGGTACGCGCTTTCGGTACGCGTGTTCGACGTGCGTCGGTGCCGCGTGACCGCGTGTGCGAAGAGGTCCGACCGCTGAGGACACGTCAACTCGGTGCGTGGGCAGGGCACCACAGCCACAGGGGGTACTTCATGGCCGCAAGGCCGCTCGTCGCCAGGCAGCCGAACGAACGACTGCAGGCGCTGATCCAGGAAGCGGGCTGCTCCAACGCGGGGCTGGCCCGGCGGGTCAACATGTGCGGCGCGGAGCACGGTCTCGATCTCCGCTACGACAAGACGTCCGTCGCCCGCTGGCTGCGTGGACAGCAGCCTCGGGGCCGGGCGCCCGCGATCATCGCCGAGGCGCTCGGCCGGAAGCTGGGCCGGACGGTCACGATCGACGAGATCGGCATGGCCAACGGCAAGAACCTCGCGTCCGGCGTCGGCCTCCAGTTCTCGCCGACGGTACTGGGAGCCATCGAGCAGGTCTGCGAGCTGTGGCGCAGCGACGTGGGGCGGCGGGACTTCCTCTCGGGGTCGTCCGTCGCCGCCTCCGCGCTCGTCGAGCCCAGCCGTGACTGGCTGATCTCCACGCCGGACTCCCAGGTGGCCCGCCCGGCCGGGCCACGGGTCGGTCCGGCCGACGTGGCGGCCGTGCGCGCGATGACGCAGTCGCTCGTCGACCTGGACCATCAGTACGGCAGCGGACATGTACGGCCGGTCGTCGTGCACTACCTCAACAGCGTCGTCTCGGGGCTGCTGGCCGGCTCCTACCGGGAGGCGGTCGGGCGGGAGTTGTTCGCGGCGGTCGCCCGGCTGACCGAACTCGCCGGGTACATGGCCGTCGACACCGGGCAGCCCGGCCTCGCCCAGCGGTACTACATCCAGGCGCTCCGCCTCGCGCATGCGGCGGGTGACCGCGCGTACGGCGGGTATGTGCTCGCCGCGTCCATGAGCCATCTCGCCGCGCAGCTCGGAAACCCCCGGGAGATCGCGCAGTTGGCGCGCGCGGCGCAGGAAGGGGCGCGGGGACGGGCCACGCCGCGCGCGGAGTCGATGTTCCACGCGGCGGAGGCGCGCGGGCACGCGCTGATGGGCGACGCGCGCGCCGCGCAGGCGGCGGCGGGGCGCGCCGTCGAGGCGCTGGAGGCGGCGGACCCCTCGGCAGGGGACGACCCGACGTGGATCGGGCACTTCGACGAGGCCTATCTGGCAGACGAGTTGGCCCACTGCCACCGCGACCTCGGACAGGCCGAGGCGGCGGCCCGGCGGGCCGAGGAGGCGCTGGCCGGGTGTCCCGAGTCACGGGCCCGGCGGCGGGCCATCGGGTATGTGCTGCTCGCCACGGCACAGGCACAGCGGCGGGAAGTCGAACAGGCCTGTCATACGGGGCTGAAGGCGGTGGAGTTGCTGGGGTCGCTCCGGTCGAACCGGGGGGCGGAGTACCTGGAGGACTTCCAGCAGCGGCTGGAGCCGTTTCGGGAGGAGGCGGTGGTCCGGGAGTTCGGGGAGCGGATGGACTTGCAGGCGGCGTAGGCGCTCCGGGGGCCGGGGCTCGGGTTTCACGGCCGGTCGCGGGCTCCGCGTGGCCGGTCGCGCGCCCCGCACGGGGGAAGGTTCTGCGTGGCTTTCATGGGTGTCCGGGGCACAGGTGGTGCATGGCTTGTCACCGAGACCCGGTAGCGTGAGCCGACGATTCCGCAAGTCCCCCATTCGTAGGAGTCCCGGTGACGCAGAGTGGACAGGGCGAGGAGCCCTCGGCGCGGACCGCGCGCGAAGGCATCGTGCTGCCCTCGGACGGTGGCGCGCCCCTTCTGCCGAGCGATCTGCCGACGGACCCGGTCCAGCCGTGGGAGCGCCGGTGGGGCCCTGAGGGGACCGCCGCGCCCGCCCTGCCGCACACCGATCAGTGGGGCGGAGCTCCCAACCCGGAGTGGGGCGGCCAGGGGACGCACGACGCGTACGGCGCCCAGGGCGTCCAGGGCGGGTACGGCCCCCAGGGCGCCTGGGACGGGCAGGACGGTCAGGGCGCCCGGGACGGTCAGCGCGGGATGCCGTTGCCGCCGGAGGGCGCGCAGGGGCCGTCGTACGGTGTCGAGGGGTACGGCGGCGCGGGCTCGGGTGCTCCGCTGCCGCCGGTTGCCGCGCCGCAGTCGCCGCAGAGTGCGCCGCTGCCGCCCATGGACGAGGCGGCCACTCAGTACATCCCTCCTGTCCCGCAGGCCGGGGCCGTGCCCATGGACGAAGGCGCGACGCAGTTCCTGCCGCCGGTGGCCCCGCAGGCGCCCGCCGCGGAGGCCGCCACGCAGTTCCTGCCGCCGGTGGGACCGGGCGCGCTGCCGCCGGAGGCGTCGGCCGCCGCGACGACGTACCTGCCGCGGGTACCGGACAACGGCGCCATGCCGCTGCCGCCCGCCGGGAACCCGGACGCCGAGGCCACGCAGTACATACCGCCGGTGGAAGGGCAGCCCCAGCCGTACGGCGCGCCGCAGCGGGCACAGCAGCAGCCGGACGTGTTCGACAGTCTCTTCCGGAGCGAGTCGGGGGCCGGGACCGGGGGAGCCGCCGGGGCCACGCAGCAACTGCCGAAGATCGAACACCCGTCGGCCGCACGGGCACCCCAGGGGCCCGGTCACGGTGGTCATGCCGGTCACGGTGGTCACGGCGGGCGGGCCTCCGCGAGACGCGAGAGCGGTGGCGGAGGGGGCCGTACGGGGTCCCGGGTGCCGCTCATCGCCGCGCTCGGTGTGGGGATCGCCGTGCTCGGGATCGGGGCGGGTGCCCTGATGTCCGGCTCGGGGAGCGACCGGTCCCAGGACGACAACAAGCCCGTCTCCGCGACCGGGGCCGCGCCCCGGGAGTCGGCACCCCCGTCGGCGGACCCGGCGAAGGAGCAGGCCGTCGCGCTCGACAAGCTGCTGGCGGACAGCGGCGACAGCCGGAGCAGCGTGATCAAGGCGGTCGCGAACATCAAGACCTGCACCAACCTGGGCCAGGCCGCCACCGACCTCCGGGACGCCGCCGCCCAGCGCAACGACCTGGTGACCAGGCTCGGCGAGCTGTCCGTGGACAAGCTGCCGGACAACGTGGCCCTGACCACCGCGCTCACCAAGGCATGGAAGGCCTCGGCCTCCGCCGACAACCACTACGCGGCCTGGGCCGACCAGGCCGCCGGGAAGAAGGGCTGCCGGAAGGGCCAGGCCCGCACCACCGGGCAGACCCAGGCCGGCAACGCGGCCAGCGGCACCGCGAGCGCCGAGAAGGCCAAGGCCGCCGAGCTGTGGAACGTGATCGCCACCACCTACGGCCTGACGGAGCGCCAGGCGGTCCAGCTGTAGCGGCACCGTGGCCACGGGTGGCCACCGGTCCGTGGCCGAGCGGCTGTCGCCGGCTCCGAGGCGAGGGGCCGTCTCCGCACCCGAGGCAGCCGACCGATGGCCGACCGGGCCCCACATCGAACGACTGTTCAGTCAGTCCCGGTCCGGGGCCGAGTTCGCGGACGAGGTCGTTGTCCGGCCTGAGGCCCCGGTCCGGCTCGCTGCCGGGCGCGGCTCGCGGCCGGGTCCAATGCGCGGCCGGGCCCGGTTCGTGGCCCGGTGGTTCAGCCCTCCGCCTCCACCAGGGTCTTCTCCACGTTCACGAAACCCTGCCGGGCGGCGGTCAGTTGACCGTTGCGTACGACCTGGAAGGTGACCTCG
This sequence comes from Streptomyces sp. TG1A-60, assembly GCF_037201975.1. Lineage (NCBI taxonomy): Bacteria > Bacillati > Actinomycetota > Actinomycetes > Kitasatosporales > Streptomycetaceae > Streptomyces > Streptomyces sp. TG1A-60. The sequence goes on from NZ_CP147520.1 coordinate 4,630,406, forward strand.
GCGTTGATCAGCCGGGGGAAGTCGGCGGCGGCGATGAGGTCCTCGAAGCGCCAGCGGAGCGGCGGGGTCAGTCCGCCCGTGGCGACCTTCAGACCGTCGTCGAGGACCCGGCGGATCGCGTGGGAGGTCACCTCGCCGTCGCCGATCCTCTCGATGGCGGTCGTCAGGACGGTGTACGCGATCCACGTGGTCTGCACACCCGGATCCGCCGGGTCGATCCGGTTGTCGTCGAAGGCGTGCTCCCGGATCACCTTCTTCATCCGGTCCCACCGCTTGTCGGACTCCACCGGATACCAGCCGGTGACGTACGACCCCTCGTACGGTCCCGAACTGCCGCCGGTCGCGTCGAGCACCGTCTGGTCGACGCTGCCGAGGACGGTGCCGGTACGGACGGCCGGGTAGTCGTCGCGGTCGCGGCGGAAGGAGTCCATGAAGGTGAAGGTGCGGTCGCCGAGCGCGGGCACCACGCACCCCCGCGCGGCCGGGTCGGCGGTCGCCCGCCGCAGCGCCTCCTGCGCGTGCCCCGCGTACTCGTTCGCGTCCTCGGCGGCCAGCTGGTCCTCCGACTCGTCGTGGCCCGCCGACCGCAGCCCCGAGTCCAGCAGCAGCGGCAGCTGGTCGCCGGCTATCGAGTCCGGGCGTACGAGGGCGACGGGGCCGCAGGCCTTGGCGAGCTGTTCGCCGAGGCCTGCCATGAGCGCGGCCTGGCCGCCGTTGACCGGGTAGGACAGGGAGCTGGAGAACTCGTCGTCGGTGACGCCGTAGCCGCCGATGTACGGGATGCCGGCGGACTCCAGCGGGGCGAGGTAGGAGCGGCCGTGCTGGCTGTAGGAACCGACGACCGCGACGACGTCCTCGGCGGCGGCCCGGCGGGCACACTTCGCGGCGGCCACGGTCTCGTTGCGGTCGTTGCAGGTGAGGATCCTCAGCTCGCGGCCGTTGATGCCGCCGCCCGCGTTGATCCAGCGGGCGTAGGCCTTGGCCATGGCCGGCATGCCGGGCTTGTTGGTGGCGGCCGTCTTCTCGGGTGCCCAGGTCATGACGGTGATGGGGCCGTCCCCGGAACCCCCCGTGGTGCCGGGGACGGCCCCGCACCCGGCGGCGAGTGACGCGCACGCCGCCAGCGTGGTGGCCGTGGTGGCTCTTGCCAGGCGTCGGGTGAAGCCACTGGCGAGGCCTTGGGGAGCGGGGGTCCGTCGTGCCTGGAAGCCGGTCATGGCCCCGCACGATTCCGTCACATAACCAACCCGGGCGTGACGGATGGTCAACGTGAAGTGACCGGGAGGTGAATTGCGGGGAGCTACGATCGTGTTTTCGAGTGGTTTCAGAGAGGAACGCACGATCGATGACCGTCCAAGGTCCGGAGACCTCTTCCCGCCGCGGGCGTCGCTCGTCCACCATGGGCGGCATGCCACTGAACGACATGCCGTGGTGGCGCTGGCGCAGCAATGTGCGCTCCGCGCTGCACATGCTCTCCGACCCCCCGTTCCAGCAGAACGTCTGGCTGGCCGGTGTCGACGGGTACGGGGACGTCACCGACGCCGTGTACCGCCTGGTCGAGGACACCTGGCTGGACAACTGGTCCGCCGACAAGTACGTGGGCACGATATTCCGGGACGCCCAGGAGGCCGCCCTGGTCGACACCGCTGTGCTGCGGGTGCTGCGGATCATGCACCAGGTCGGCCCGGACGCCCAGGTCTCCGCGTACCTCGACCACCCGGCCTGGCCCGAAGCGGTCCGCGCGGCCCGCGAGGCCCATGTGCGCCTCTCGGCGAGCGACGGGGAGGACCCGGACACCGCGCCACGCACGCTTGAGGTGCTGCGGATCATGACGCGAGCGGCTTGAGGGTGGCTTGCGGGCCCTCGGGCCGAGGACCCCTCAGGATCTCGGGGCGGGCCCCTCAGGTCCTCGGGGCGGGGACCCGCAAGGACCGAGCCGATCGGGAAGGCGGCGGGTGGCGGGCCGTCCGGGCTTCGGGACGATTGCCGACACGGGTACGCCCTATGGGACCCTGTCGGGCATGAACGAGCAGTCCACCCGAGCCGCGGCGCCCGCCGACCAGTACGTCCTCACCCTCGCCTGCCCGGACAAGCAGGGCATCGTGCACGCCGTGTCGAGCTACCTCTTCATGACCGGCTGCAACATCGAGGACAGCCAGCAGTTCGGCGACCACGACACGGGTCTGTTCTTCATGCGCGTCCACTTCTCGGCGGAGGCGCCGGTGAGCGTGGAGAAGCTGCGGGCCAGCTTCGCGGCGATCGGTGACGCCTTCCAGATGGACTGGCAGATCAACCGGGCCGACGAGAGGATGCGCATCGTCCTGATGGTCAGCAGGTTCGGCCACTGCCTGAACGACCTGCTCTTCCGGGCGAGCACCGGGGCACTGCCGGTGGAGATCGCGGCCGTGGTCTCCAACCACACCGACTTCGCCGAGCTGGCGCGGTCGTACGACATCCCCTTCCACCACGTTCCGGTGACCAAGGACACCAAGGCCGAGGCCGAGGCGCGGCTGCTGCAGATCGTGCGCGAGGAGAACGTCGAGCTGGTCGTCCTCGCCCGCTACATGCAGGTTCTCTCCGACGACCTCTGCAAGCAGCTCAACGGCCGCATCATCAACATCCACCACTCCTTCCTGCCGAGCTTCAAGGGCGCGAAGCCGTATCACCAGGCGCACGCGCGGGGTGTGAAGCTGATCGGGGCGACGGCGCACTATGTCACCGCCGACCTCGACGAAGGGCCGATCATCGAGCAGGAGGTCGAGCGGGTGGGCCATGGGGTGACCCCCGAGGGGCTCGTCGCCATCGGGCGCGATGTGGAGTGCCAGGCGCTGGCGCGCGCGGTCAAGTGGCACGCCGAGCGCCGGATCCTGGTGAACGGGCGACGGACGGTCGTCTTCGCGTAGGGCGCCGCCGGGCCGGGGCGCCCAGTGGCTCGGGGCCCCAGTCCCCGCCCCCTACGGGCCCGGCCCTCTCTCCGACCGCTCCGGCGGCGGTCAGTCGTGCCGCCCCTGTGCCCCGCATCTACATCCGGCTCAACGCCGCCGCCGCGAAGAGTACGTCGCGGATCGCCTGGCGGTCGCCGTGCCGGCCTGCCGCGGCCTCCTCCGGAGGGACGTGGCCGGCGGCGAGGCGGCAGAACTCGACGCCGTCGAGGGCGACGTGGGCGACCTCGTGGGCGGCGGAGCCGACGGCCGCGGGGGAGTCCAGGGGGATGAGCCACTCGCCGCCGCCGGAGCCCTCGATCTCCAGGCGCAGACTGCGGCCGGGCGTGCCGGCGGCCACGAGGTGGCGGCCGGACGGGGGCGGGGCCGCCAGCCCCGTCCGGCGGCGCTCGGCCAGGGACGCGGGCAGCATGCGGGCGGCCAGGTCGATCATGCCGCGCAGATGGCGGCCGGAGGGCGGCTCGTACGGGTAGTCCACCGCCTCGGCGATGTCCTCCGCGTGGATCCAGCACTCGAACGCCCGGTCCAGCATCGCGTCGCGCAGCGGGAGTTCGAAGCCGCCGTACGAGACAGGCAGCCGGCCGGGGTTGTCGGAGCCGTCCGGGCCACCGCCGCCCGTGAACGCGGTCGTGCGGACGATGTCGTGGCTCTGCTGCCGCCAGGGCACGCGGACGGCGTGGGTGGGCGGGAAGCGGGACGCCTTCCAGTACGCCTCGGTGCGCCCCTTCGGCGTACGGTCGTCCTGGCCCGGCACCGGCCGACCGAGCGGGTCGTCCAGGCCGAGCGTGGTCGCGACCAGTCCGTCGACGGTGAGCAGGTGGGCGATGACCCCGGCGACGGTCGTACGCCGGCTCACCGGCCCCTCGCCCTCGAACCACCGCAGCCGCACGGGCGCGGTCCAGTCGGCGGCGCCGATGTCCTGGAGCAGCGCGTCGAGCCGGGCGGTCTCCGCGTCGTACGGGGCGGCCCAGCGCGGTACGGGGATGCGCGGCGGGCGCCGGCCCAGGCAGGCGTCCAGCACCTGGGTACGCAGGGCCGGGGCGAGGTCGAGGCTCTCCGGCGGGTGCAGCAGGCCCACGGCCTCGCGCAGCCGCCGGGCCTCGTCCGCGCACGCGCCGCACGCACCGAGGTGCTCCTCGACGGCCAGCGACTCCTCCGCCGAACACACCGCCAGCGCCCATGCCCCGAGCAGCGCCTTCAGCACGTGGTGCTCCAGGACGAGGGGAGCGGGTGGGGTTGGCGGGGCGGGCGATACGGGATGAACCGCCGACTCGGCCGCCTCGCCGGATTCAGCCGACCCGGGCGAGTCCGGCGACCCGGATGCCGAGGGCGTCGAGGGCGTCGAGTGGGGCGGGTGGGGCGGGTGCGTCGGCGGTGCCGGTTCCGGCGCGGTGTCCGGCAACGGCAGCCCGGTGTCCTCCACGGAGAAGCGCGGCAGCGGTATGCGCGGCGGCCCCGCCGGTTCGCCCTCGTCACCGTCCCGAGGCCCGCCCGGACCGGACGGCCCGTCGAGGCCACTCCCACCGCCACCGGGACGCACCGGCTCACCGTCGCCGCCCACGGCGTCACCGGAGCCTGCCCGGCCGCCCGAGTCCGGCACGTCGTGCCCGTCGGCCCTGCCCGGCCCGTCAGAACCGCCGGGCTCCCGCACACCGTCCTCGTGCGACGGCCCGTCGTCGTCCACCAGCCCCCGGGCCGACGGTACGCCGCTGCCACCGACCCGGGCGTTCGGCGGCGCCTCGTCCGCCGGTCCGTCGCCGGCCGAGGGTTTCCCGGCCGGCGGCACCCTGCCGATGTCGGGCTGTGCGGAGGCCCGCTCGGGCGTCTCGTGAAGGCCCGGGCTCTCCGGATCGTCGTCGTACGCGCCGGAAGGGCTTGTCGCCCCGGTCATACCGCACCCCCGTATTCGGGTGGGGTTCCGGAGAAGCGGGTGTCGTGGGCGGTGGCGAGGAGTTGGAGGCCGAGGCGGAGGCGGCGACGGGCCTCGTCCTCGGTGACGCCGAGGTCGGTGGCGGTCTGGCGGTAGTCGCGGCGCTGGAAGTAGGCGAGTTCGAGAGCGGTGCGCAGGGAGGCGGGCATGGCCTGCACTATGTAGTCGGCGCGGGCGGCGACCGACGCGTGGCGGACCTTGCGCTCCAGATCCTCGGTGGTGCCCTCGCCGCCCCGGGCGAGCGCGGCGGTCTCGGCGGCGCGCAGCCGTTGCACGGCCAGCCGGTGGGTCAGCGCGGCGACCCAGGAGCGCAGCGGCCCCTGCCTGGGGTCGTACGCCTCGGGGTCCTCCCAGAGTCGCAGGAACACCTCGCGGGTGATGCCGTCGGCGGCCCGCTCGTCACCGAGGACACGGTGCGCGAGACCGTGCACGAGGGACGCGAACCGGTCGTACAGCTCACCGAGCGCAGCCGCCTCGCCGCGCGCCAGCCGCTGCTGCATCCTGCGGTCCCACCGGGGCGGTGCGTCCTTCGTCGCCATTCGGCCCCCTCACCCTGCTCGTACCTGCGCCGTTCCTGATGACCGCCGAGCCGTGCACCCCGTGTCGACCCGGTCTGGTTCCAGCCCGATTCCAGCCTGCGTGTACTGCCGTCCCGAATGTAGTCGGCACTGCTGACCGCGCACGCCCCTTTATGGCAATGTGCGCCCCTCGCAAGGCCGATGGTGGTATGAACCTCCTCCGTCCCACGCTTCACCCCGCCCACGTGGGCGTTCTGCCCGCGCTTCGCATCCCTGTGTGAATCTCTATGGCGCCTGCCCTGCGCGGATCCGACCACTCGGGGCCGTGTCGCATCCATTTGTGATCAATAGTCGATCACAGGTGACCGTACTCGATGGAAATCACACCGAAAAGGCTTCTGAAATTGCTCGCCTACCACGCGCTTTCGGTGGAGTACGGGTGTTTCATGGAACGACGGCGGGGCAGCCGCGCAGCAGGGAGCGGTGCAGTGGCTTCCGGTACGGCGACTGAGAGGCATCGCGGTGGCGTTCGAAGTGACCGACGGCGAGCACGGTGACTGGGCCGTGCTGCACGTGTCGGGGGAGATGGATCTGGTCACGTCGCCGGTGCTGCGCCACCGGGTGCACGAGGCGGTGGCCGACGGCCGCCGAAGTCTCGTCCTCGACCTCTCCGGCGTCGTCTTCTGCGACTCCAGCGGCGTGGGCGTCCTGGTCGCCACCCGGCGGCTGATGCGCTCCTGCCGGGGCCGCCTCCGGCTGATCCTCCCCGCCGACGGCCACGCGGGCGGCGGCCCGGCCGAGGGCGCGCACGTCAGCCGCGTCCTCGCGGCCCTCGGCATACGCCGTCTCTTCGACGTCCACCCGGACGTCGACTCGGCGGTCGTACCGGACTCCGACGACCAGGCCGACCCCCTGTCGGCCTGACCGGTCGCGCCCACCGCGGTGAGCAGTACGCATGTGTGAGATTCCCCATTCTCCCCACTCTCGGATCCGCTGGAGCGGGAGACGCCCCCACCGCCCCGGCGGCCACATCGTCGTCCCGGAATTCCCGCAGTCTTGGTACAAGGGCCGCTTTCCCGCTCCGCCCCGGTCGCCGACGTCGTACGCTCCCTCGGAGAAGCACCCCACTTGACGTTAGGCGGGCCCGAAGAGACATGGTCAGCAGCGAGTACGAGCGCAGGATCGCCGCCCGGTTCGCCACCTTCGACCAGGACGGCAACGGCTGGATCGATCGCGAGGACTTCAGCGCGGCGAGCAAGGCGGTTCTCAACGAGTTCGGCACCCCCGCCCGTTCGGACAGAGGCCAGGCCCTGTACGGCGGTGCCGAGGCGTTCTGGCAGGGCATGGCCGGAATGGCGGACCGGGACGGCGACCAGCGCATCACCCGGGACGAGTTCGTGAACGGCGCGGTCAAGCGGCTGCGGGACAATCCCGACCGTTTCGCCGACATCGCCCGCCCCTTCCTGCACGCGGCCCTCGCGGTCGCGGACGCCGACGGGGACGGCGCGATCACGGTCAGGGAGGCCGCCCGGGTCCTCAAGGCCCTCGGTGTCCCCGAGCAGATCGCCACCGAGACCGCCGCCGCCCTCGACACCAATGCCGACGGCAAGGTGGACGAGGTGGAGGTCGTGACCGCGTTCGCGCGCTACTTCACCGTGCCCGAGTAGTCACACGCCTGGGTGCGCTGCTCATGAATAACGCTCCCTGAGCCGGTATTTGAGCACCTTCCGCAAGGTCTCGTTGCGCGGAAGGGCGTCCACCACCTCCAGCTGTTCCGGCAGTTTGTGGACGGACAGTCCTTCCGCGCGCAGCCAGTCGGTGACGTTCTCCAGCGTCAGGGGGCCGGCTCCCGGCGGCTGTTCGACCACCGCGCAGACCCGTTCCCCCCTCGCCGCGTCCGGCAGGCCGATCGCCGCCACGTCCTGGACGGCCGGGTGCCGGTGCAGCAGGTCCTCGATCTCCTTCGCCGAGATGTTCTCGCCCTTGCGGATGATGACGTCCTTGAGCCGTCCGGTCAGCACCAGATGCCCGCTGTCGGTGACATGCCCCAGATCGCCGGTGACGAAGAACCCGTCCGCGTCGAAGGCCGCCGCCGACTGCGCCGGATCCAGATAGCCCCGGCAGACGGCCTCCCCCTTCAGCCGCACCTCCCCGTCCACGATCCGGATCTCCATCCCCTCCGGTGGCCGCCCCTCCGTCGTCGCCAGGTTCTCCGCCGTGTCGTCCGGCGTCCCCATCGTGATCATCGGGACCTCCGTCATGCCGTACCCGTGGGTGAGTTGCACGCCCATCTCGCGTACGACCGAGTGGTAGAGCTCGGGCGGCTTCGGCGCCCCGCCGCCCGCGAGCAGTCGCAGGGAAGGGACGACCGGCACGCCCGGCTGCTTGCGCTGCGCGGCCAGGAACATCGAGTAGAACGCCGTCGACCCGCCCGCCACCGTCACCTTGTGCGCGCGGTAGCCCTCCAGAGCGGCCGGCAGCGCGAAGTGCTCGAACATCACCGCCGGGAAGCCGTACAGCAGGAGCATCACCATGTAGTCGGGGCCACCTATGTGCGCGTACGGGAAGGCGATCGAGCCGACGTCGTCCCGGGTGAGCCGCAGCGCGTGGGCGAGGCAGGAGCCGCCCGCGATGAGCGAACGGTCCGTGTGGAGGACGCCCTTGGGGTCGGAGGTGGTGCCCGACGTCCAGTAGATCCAGCGGACGGTGGTGCCGTCGGCCGGCGGGGCGGGGAGCATCGAGGGGTCGCCGTCCGGGAGCCGGTCGTACGCCTCGAAGACCCCTTCGGCCGCCAGCCGCCGGGCCATCGCCGTGTGGTCGAAGCCCCGCCATTCGCCCGGCACCGCGAAGAACTCGGCCCGGGACTCCCGGAGCGCGAAGCCGACCTCGCGGTCGCGGTAGAAGGGGATGACGGGGGACTGGACGGCGCCGAGGCGGGCCAGGGCGAAGGACAGCAGGACCGTCTCGACGCGGGTGGGCAACTGCCAGGCGACGACCGTGCCGGGGCGTACGCCCCTGTCGTACAGCCCGGCCGCCACCCGCTCGGCGCGGGCACGCAGCTCGCCGAAGCTCAGGGCGCGGTCGTCCTGGAGGAGCACGGGCCGGTCGGGGGTGAGGTCGGCGCGGCGGGCGAGGAGTTCCCAGAGGGTGCGGGACTCGCTGAGCGCGTGGGCGGTGTCGTTCACGGCGGCCGCTCCTTCTTCTGAGGCTCGGTTCGCCTCCGGGGCGCGCCCCTTCGGCTCACCCGCCGGAAGCTGACGGATTGTCAGATCTTGGGCAGAGCGTAGGGCCGGGCGCCTTGTCGGTCCAGGGGGCCGGGGCTAGCCTGCTTCATGGAGTGAATCTGACGGCCCATCAGATAACTGAGGCAACCGAGTGGGGAACCCATGACCGAACTGCCCCGCATCATCAGCGTCGACGACCATGTGATCGAGCCCGCGCACCTCTTCGACACCTGGCTGCCGGAGAAGTACCGCGACCGAGGCCCGCAGCCCCTCACGGCCGGGATCGGTGAGCTGGCGTACGTCGCCGGGAAGTACCAGATCACGATGGACCCCGACGGGCAGCCGACGGACTGGTGGATCTACGAGGACCTGAAGTTCCCGTACAAGCGCAACATCGCGGCCGTCGGCTTCGACCGGGACGAGATGACGCTGGAGGGGATCACCCGGGAGGAGATGCGGCGCGGGTGCTGGGATCCGAAGGCGCGGCTGGCGGACATGGACCTCAACCACGTCGAGGCCTCGCTCTGCTTCCCGACCTTCCCGCGCTTCTGCGGGCAGACCTTCGCCGAGGCGCACGACAAGGAGGTCGCCCTGGCCTGCGTGCGCGCCTACAACGACTGGATGGTCGAGGAGTGGTGCGGCGACAGCGGCGGCCGGCTGATCCCGCTGTGCCTGATCCCCCTGTGGGACGTCGGGCTGGCCGTCGAGGAGATCAGGCGGAACGCGGCCCGGGGGGTGAAGGCCGTGACCTTCTCCGAGATCCCCACCTACCTCGGCCTGCCCTCCATCCACTCCGGCTACTGGGACCCCTTCTTCGCGGTCTGCCAGGACACCGGCACGGTCGTCAACATGCACATCGGCTCCAGCTCCCAGATGCCGGCCGCCTCCCCGGACGCCCCACCCGCCGTCCAGGCCTCGCTCTCCTTCAACAACGCGATGGCCTCGATGATGGACTTCCTCTTCAGCGGGGTCCTGGTGAAGTTCCCGCGCCTCAAACTCGCCTACAGCGAAGGCCAGATGGGCTGGATTCCCTACGCCCTGGAGCGCGCCGACGACGTGTGGGAGGAGCACCGTGCCTGGGGCGGCGTACGGGACCTGATCCCCGAGCCGCCGTCGACGTACTACTACCGGCAGATGTTCTGCTGCTTCTTCCGCGACAAGCACGGGATCGCCTCGCTGGACGTGGTGGGACGCGACAACGCGACCTTCGAGACCGACTACCCGCACGTCGACTCGACCTTCCCGCACACCAAGGAGGTCGCCCTCGACCACGTCAAGGGCCTCGACGACGAGACCGTCCACAAGCTCATGCGCGGCAACGCGATCCGCATGCTCGACCTGGACCTCGACACGTAATGGATCTCACCCACAGCCCGGCGGAGGAGGAGTTCCGGGCGCGCCTGAGGGAGTGGCTGGCGAAGGTGCTCCCCGCGCTGCCGCCGAAGCCGCCGCCCGACGACTGGCCCGGCCGTCGCGCGTACGACCTCGGCTGGCAGCGGATGCTGTACGACGCCGGGTACGCCGACGTCCACTGGGACGCCTCCCCGGCCGTACGGCTCGTCTTCCTGGAGGAGACCGAGAGGGCGGGCGCCCCCTACGTCGGCGCCAACTTCGTCGGTCTGCTGCACGCGGGGCCCACCATCGCCGCCGAGGGGACCGCCGAACAGCGGGCCCGCTGGCTGCCGCCGGTGCTGCGCGGCGAGGAGGTCTGGTGCCAGGGCTTCAGCGAGCCGGACGCCGGGTCCGACCTCGCCTCCCTGCGCACCCGCGCGCGCCGGGACGGCGACGAGTACGTGGTCACGGGGTCGAAGATCTGGACCTCGCACGCCGAAGTCGCCGACTGGTGCGAGCTGTTGGTGCGGACCGACCCCTCGGCGCCGAAGCACCGGGGCATCTCGTGGCTGGCGATGCCCATGGACGCGCCCGGCGTGACCGTACGGCCCCTGCGTACCCTCGCCGGCTCCACCGAGTTCGCCGAGGTCTTCCTCGACGAGGTACGCGTGCCGGTCGCCAACCGGGTCGGGCAGGAGAACGACGGCTGGCGCGTGACCATGGTGACCCTGTCGTTCGAGCGCGGGACCGCTTTCGTGGGCGAAGTGGTCGCCTGCCGCAGGGTGTTGGGCGAGCTCGCGCGAAAGGCGCGGTCCGGCGGGCGCTGGGACGACCCCGGTCTCCGGCGGCGCCTGGGGCGGCTGAACGCCGAGTTCCGGGCGCTGTGGCGGCTCACGCAGTGGAACGTGAGCGAGGCGGAGTCCTCCGGAGGTGTGCCGGGGGTGGGGGGGTCGGTCTTCAAACTGCGGTATTCACGTGCGCGTCAGGAGTTGTACGACGCGGCAGCCGAGGTGCTGGGGGCGGAGGCTCTGGACCTCGACCGGCCCTGGGTGCTCGATCGGCTCGGCTCGCTGTCGTACACGATCGCGGCCGGGACCTCTGAGATCCAGCGGAACATCGTGGCCGAGCGGATCCTGGGGCTGCCGAAGGGGTGAGGGTTCGCCGGGGGCGCCCGGTGGGCCGGGGTGTGTGGTGGGTCAGCGACTGCGGGTGGTATGTGGCTGCGTGCGCGGTTCCCCGCGCCCCGCAGGGGCGCGCTGTCGTGATCGGTGTTGATAAGGGGCTCTTGGCCATGCGCTTTCGACTCACTGACGATCAGCGGGCGTTGCGGGACGGTGTCCGGTTGGTGCTGGCGCGGCGCTTCGGTGCGGAGGCGTTGCGGGCGGCAGTCGGTCGACCCGGCCTGGATCGGGGGCTGTGGCGGGAGCTGGGTGCGGCCGGCTTCTTCTCGCTGCGGCTGCCCGAGGCGGCGGGTGGGGTCGGACTCGGCTTGCCGGAGGCGGTGTTGGTGTTCGAGGAGGCGGGGCGGGTGCTGCTGCCGGGGCCGCTGGTGGCCACGCATCTCGCGGCGGGGGTGGTGCCGGGAGCGGCGACCGGGGATGTCGTCGTGACCGCCGTCGGAGGCGGGGGGCTGGTGGAGTGGCTGGACGAGGCGGACGCGGTGGTGGGGGACGCGGCCGGTGCGGTCGTGGTGCGGTCGGTCGATCCGTTGACGCCGCTGCATCGGGTGCCGGCGGCTGGTTCCTCCGCCCGTCCCGATGACCTCTTGGTGCTGCTGACCGCCGCCGAGCAGCTGGGGACGGCCGTACGGGCCTGTGAGGCGGCGGTGCAACACGCCCGGACGCGGGAGCAGTTCGGGCGGCCGGTCGGGGCGTTCCAGGCGGTCAAGCATCTCTGCGCCGAGCTGCTGGCGCGGGTGGAGGTGGCGCGGGCGGCGGTGTACGCGGCGGCCGTGACCGCCGACCCGGTGGACATCGCGGCGGCACGGCTGCTGGCCGACGAGGCGGCGGTACGCGGCGCCCGTGACTGTCTCCAGGTACACGGCGGGATGGGATTCACCTGGGAGGCCGACGTACACCTGTGTCTGAAGCGGGCGTGGGTGCGGGCGGAACGTGGCGGATCGCTTGCGGAGAGTGAGGAGCTGCTGGCGGGGGAGCTGCTGGTCGAGACGGGCTGACCGGTGCTGACCAGGGCGGGAACGGAAGTGTGTGGCAGGCAACCGGTGCGATGTCGCGGAACGTGGCATACCGGAATTACCGAGCGTTGATACCGGGTTGTGTCCTGGGTGTGACTTGTCACGGCATGGAGTCGGAGTCCCGCTCCGGTACCTTCTGGTGGATGCGAGTGGTTCCGAGGTCGAGCCGAGCCGGTGCCGCCCCTGTGGCGGCTCCGAAACCGGCGGTGCCCGCCGCTCGTGAAATGGGCCGAAGTCTCACGGCTCCGGCCTGTTCGACTCCCCGCGACGAGCGTCGCACAGTATGCCGTACGCGTACTCCTTCGCGCTGGAATATGCCCGAAGCGCTTGTTGGGGTGACTGTACGTCAACCATGCTGTCCTGTAAGGGGATCACGTTCCGTGATCCCGGTGCCGACGGTGCCGGTGGCGGTGGCGTCGGCCAGGCAGCAGATGACCACGATCGTGGCCCCCGAGGGGCGTGCGGCGATGTGTCCGCCGGTTCGGATGGTGTGAGCGGTGCAGGTGCTTCAAGTGCAGCTGGAGATCCGGCCCGACCCCGCAGAGGCGGGCCGGGCACGGAGATGGGCCCGTTCACGGCTCGCGGGGTCCGGGATAGGGGGCGACGAGCCGCTGGCCGAGACGCTGATCCTCCTCGTCTCCGAACTGGTCACCAACGCCGTCGTCCACACCGGCCGGCCCGCGGTCCTGCGGCTGCTGCTGTCCGGGCTGTGTGACGGCTCGGTCGGCAAGGTCCGCCTGGAGGTCGTCGACGCCAGCGCGTGTCCGCCGGCGCCGCGGTGCGTCGACCGTGACGCGACCGGCGGGCGTGGCCTCGCCCTCGTCGAGGGCCTCGCCGACCGGTGGGGCTGGACCCATGAAGGCGTCGGCAAGCGCATCTGGTGCGAGCTGGACCGGGTCCCGCCGGGGGCCGTCGGGGTGTCGGGCGTCTCCGGCGCGGGCGGCGGCGTCGTGGCGCCGAGGGTCTCTCCGGCGTGCGGTGCGGTGGCCGGGGTCGCGGCGGTGGCGCGGGAGGGTCTGGCGTACGAGGCGGTCTAGGGAGCGTGTTTCGAAAGTGGCGTCGTCCGCCCGGAGGGCGGGGCTCGCGGCGTCTGGTGCGGTGCGTCGCAAGGCGGAGGGTCGCCCGGGTACCGGGCGTACGCGGGCGATCCCGACAACGCGGCGAGGTGCCGTGCCAGGCGTCGCGAGCCAGACGGGACTTCCGAAACACGCCCTGGTGCCGCGGCGGGCGACGTTTGCCCGTGAAGGAGCGGCGTCCGGTGCGTGCTCTCGGTGTGCCGGACGGAAGGCGTCATCCGCCCGAAGGCCCTGGACGTACTCGGGCTTTCGGCCGGTGCGGCGAGAGGGTGTGCCGGGCGCCGCGACGGGGCGAACGTCGCCTGCCGCGGCACTGGGGAGGGGGTTCCCGCCGGGCCGGAGCCGCGCCCCTTCCAACGGAGTCCTTCAGGGGCGGGGGCGCGATCAGGCGCACCGAACCCGCAGTCGCCCGGGCGCGGCAGACCCCGAGCCGCGGGCGTCCGGGGCCCCGCGCACCCCCGCGCACCCCGCCACACTCGCGACGTACGCGCCTGCGTGAGCGCACGGCGCGGAACGATCCAGCCGGCGGCAGCCGGGTCGTGCGCCGGGATGTGCTTCCGTACGCACCGTCGCGGCGCGGGTTTTCGAAGGCTGCACCCCGACGGGGTGTTGACGCGCCGTGTCCGTTTGATCACGCTTGTGGTCAGCGATTCGCCGCGAGGGGACGACGAGGGGCTCGGTGACGGAGGCCCTCGACGAGCGTGGGTCGTGTTTCGGCGTCGGCTCCCGACAGGGTCCAGGGAGCAGGGCGGGTACGCCGAGGCCGGATGGCGGCGCGCGGTGCCGTGCTCGGGGCGGGCATCGGTGCGTCGCCAGCCGGCCAGGGGGCCTACAGGACGGCGACCGGCGCCACCGGAGAGCCCGTCGCGCCGACAAACGGTTCGGGCATCGCCGACAGCAGGAAGGCATACCGCCCCGCTTGCCCACAGGCTGTGGACAACTCCTCCAGATTCCAGTTCTGCCCCTGCGGCATGCCCATCTCGACCAGGTGGAGCGCGTGCACCGGCAGCCACAGGTCCTCGATCTCCGGCGGGAAGATCTCGAACGTCAGGGTGTCATTGGCGACGGCGGCGACGCCACGCGCGTGGAACCACTCGGGGGTGCGCAGGGAGAGTCCCGGGGACGGGAACGCGTACGCGTGCTTGTCCCCGGCGAGACAGGTCCGGATCTGTCCGGTGCGCACGAGGACGATGTCACCCGCGCGCACCCTCGTGCCCGCCAACTCCTCCGCCGCGTCCAGGTCCTCGGGCGTGACCGCGTGGTCGCCGGGCAGCCGGTCGTCGCCGCGGCCCAGGGCGCGGGGGACGTCCAGGAGCACGCCGCGCGAGACGATGTGCCGCGCCTTGTCGATGCCGGCGAAGGCGGCGCCGCCGTGCGGGGTGATGGTGTCCGCAGGGCGGCCGTTGTAGATCCGGCCCGAGTGCGAGACATGGGTGAGCGCGTCCCAGTGGGTGGCCGCCTGGAGGCCCATCGTCACGGCGTCGTCGCTGCACGCGACCGTGCCCGGTCCGAAGATCTCCTGGTTGATCTGCACCATGACGTGCAGCGGGTTCACCCGGCCCGGCATCATCCCCGTCTGCACGCCGTCCTGCCGGAGAGGCAGCGCGAGCGGGACGCGACGCCCCGACCGGACGGCGCCGACGGCCTCCCGTACGACCTCGTCGGTGATCAGGTTGAGTGTGCCGATCTCGTCGTCCGGCCCCCAACGGCCCCAGTTGTTCACGCGCTTGGCGATGGCGAGGAACTCCGCGGGCAATGACATCGGCCCTCCCGGGGCTTGTGCGGTTGTATCTGACGGGTCGTAGAATCACCGTGCGAGGAAATCTAACGGTCCGTCAGAAACCGGGATGAGGGGAAGGGGCCGGGGTGGGAAACTTCTTGGCAGGCAAGGTCGTCGCCGTCACGGGCGCGGGGCGGGGGATCGGCCGGGCGGTCGCCCTGGGCGCCGCCGCCGAGGGCGCCCGGGTCGTCGTCAACGACTACGGGGTCTGCGTCGACGGCTCCGAACCCACCAGCTCCGTCGCCGAGACCGTCGTCAAGGAGATCGAGGCGGCCGGGGGCGAGGCGGTCGCCGTCGCCGACGACGTCTCCACGATGACGGGCGGACAGCGGGTCGTGGACACGGCGGTCGCCTCGTACGGGCGCCTCGACGGGGTCGTGTGCGTCGCCGGGATCCTGCGGGAGCGGATGCTGTTCAACATGTCCGAGGAGGAGTGGGATCCGGTGATCGCCACGCATCTGAAGGGCACGTTCACGGTGTTCCGCGCCGCGTCCGCCGTCATGCGGCGGCAGCGGGCGGGCACGTTGATCGGGTTCACCAGCGGCAACCACCAGGGGTCCGTCTCCCAGGCCAACTACAGCGCGGCCAAGGGCGGGATCATCTCGCTGGTACGGAGCGCCGCGCTGGGCCTGCACCGGTACGGGGTGACCGCGAACGCGGTGGCGCCGGTCGCCCGCACCCGGATGTCGGCGGGGGTGCCGGTCGAGTTGACGGAGATCGGCGAGCCGGAGGACGTGGCCGCGCTGGTGGTGTATCTGCTGTCGGACCGGGCCGGGGAGGAGCGGATCACCGGGCAGGTGTACACGGTCGCCGGCCCGAAGATCGCGGTGTGGGCCCAGCCTCGGGAGGTGCGGGCCGCGTATGCGGAAGGGGGCTGGACCCCGGAGAGGATCGCGGAGTTTCTGCCCGGGGCGGTCGGGGTGGATCCGATGCCGATGCTGGAGCGGGTGGAGGCGATGGCGCGGGCCGCGGCGTCGGGGCAACGGCCGAACGCGGGCGCCTGACCGGCTCGGGCCACGGATGGTCCGGCGACTGCGGGCTGTTCGTGGCCGGTCGCGCGGTTCCCCGCGCCCCTGACGGGCGCGGCCCCGCTGACACGGCGGAGATTCCAGTCGGCCAACTTGGGGCGGCAAGCATGGACTTCGGGTTCGACGAAGAGGACGAGGCGTTCCGGGCCGAGGTGCGGGCCTGGCTCGCGGGGGCGCGGGGTGAGCGGAGCGGGGACCGGCGGGTCTGGGAGCGGACGCTCGGGGCCGCCGGATGGATCGGGCTCGGGTGGGCCGAGGGCGGTTACGGCAACCGGACGGCGACGCTCGTGCAGCAGGTCGTCTGGGCCGAGGAGTACGCCCGCGCCGAGGTGCCCGCGCGGTCGGGGCACATCGGCGAGAAGCTGCTGGGGCCGACGCTCATCGCGTACGGGACGGCGGAGCAGAAGGCGCGGTTCCTGCCGGCCGTCGCGCGGGGCGAGGAGCTCTGGTGCCAGGGGTACAGCGAACCGGGCGCCGGGTCGGACCTCGCCGGCGTGCGTACGAGGGCCGAGCGCACGGCGGAGGGGGCGTACCGCGTCACCGGGCAGAAGATCTGGACCTCGCTCGCCCATGAGGCCGACTGGTGTTTCGTCCTGGCCCGCACCGAGGCGGGGTCCAGGCGCCACCACGGGCTGTCGCTGCTGCTCGTGCCCATGGACCAGCCGGGGCGGATCGAGGTGCGGCCGATCCGGCAGCTGACCGGGACGAGTGAGTTCAACGAGGTGTTCTTCGACGGTGCGCACGCGCGCGCGGAGCACGTCGTCGGGGGCGAGGGGAACGGCTGGCGGGTCGCCATGGGACTCCTCGGGTTCGAGCGCGGGGTGTCGACGCTCGCCCAACAGATCGGCTTCGCGGAGGAGTTGGGAGCGGTCGTACGGGCGGCCGTGGAGAGCGGCGCGGCGGACGACCCCGTCGTACGCGACCGGCTCGTACGGCAGTGGGCCGAGCTGCGGGTCATGCGGTGGAACGCCCTGCGGACGCTGGGCGGTCCGGGGAGCGGTGCCGCGGATCCCGGTGCGCCGAGTGCGGCCAAGCTGCTGTGGGGACGGTGGCATCAGCGGCTCGGGGAGCTCGCGATGGAGGTCCGGGGCGCGCGGGCGGCCGTGGGGCCGCGGGAGTGGTCGGCGGACGAGCCGTACGCCCTCGACCCCTTCCAGCACCTGTTCCTGTTCAGCCGGGCCGACACCATCTACGGCGGTTCCGACGAGGTGCAGCGCACGATCATCGCCGAGCGGGTGCTCGGTCTGCCGAAGGAGCCGAGGGAGCCGAAGGACGCGAGGGGCTGAGGGCGTGAGAGGTGTCGTGTTCGACGGAAGGCGGGCCGAGGTCGTCGACGACCTGGAGGTCCGGGACCCCGGGCCCGGTGAGGTGCGGGTGGCCGTTTCGGCGGCGGGGCTCTGCCACAGCGACCTGTCGGTGGTGGACGGGACGATCCCGTTCCCCGTGCCGGTGGTGCTGGGGCACGAGGGGGCGGGGGTCGTCGAGGCGGTGGGCACGGGGGTCGGGCACGTCCGGCCCGGCGATCACGTGGCCCTGTCCACCCTCGCCAACTGCGGGACCTGCGCGGACTGCGACCGAGGGCGGCCGACCATGTGCCGCCGGGCGATCGGGCGGCCCACGCGGCCGTTCTCGCGGGGCGGGCGGGAGCTGTTCCAGTTCGCGGCCAACTCCGCCTTCGCGGAACGGACGGTCGTCAAGGCCGTGCAGGCGGTCCCCATCCCGAAGGACATCCCGCTGCCGTCCGCCGCGCTGATCGGGTGCGGGGTGCTCACCGGGGTGGGCGCGGTGCTCAACCGGGCGAGCGTGGACCGGGGCGACAGTGTGGTCGTGATCGGTGCCGGGGGCATCGGGCTCAACGTCGTCCAGGGGGCGCGGATCGCGGGGGCGGCGCGGATCGTCGCCGTGGACGCGAACCCGGAGAAGGAGGCGATGGCACGGCGGTTCGGCGCCACGCACTTCCTCACCTCCGTGGAGGGCGTCCGGGACATCCTGCCCACGGGCGCCGACCACGCCTTCGAGTGCGTCGGCCGGGTCGAACTCATCCGCCAGGCGATCGACCTGCTCGACCGGCGGGGGCAGGCGGTGCTCCTGGGCGTCCCGGACGCGACCGCCGAGGCATCCTTCCTCGTCTCCTCCCTCTACCTGGACAAGTCGATCCTGGGGTGCCGGTACGGGTCGTCGCGCCCCCAGCGGGACATCGCCCTCTACGCCGACCTGTACCGCGACGGCCGACTGCTCCTGGACGAGCTGGTCACGGCCACCTATCCGGTGGAGGACTTCGCGAAGGCGGCGGAGGACGCGGGGGAGGGGCGGGTGGCTCGGGCGGTGCTCACCTTCTAGTGCCGCGGTGGGCGACGTTCACGTGGTGATGCTTCGGGGAACTGGGAGTGGGCAGATCCTGCCCACCCGTCGGCTCGAACCAGTCGGGGCGGACTCGGCGGCCAGGCGCCCACGGGGCGGCTCCCGCTGATTCCTTGCAGGGGAGCGCCCCGATCCCTCACTGCGGTGTAGCCGAGTACCGCTCGATGCTCGCGCGGCCTGTCGATCGGTCGAGTAGGCGCAGCTCCCACGGGCCCGTGTTCACATCGAAGTCCTTGCCGAACCCGACCCACTTGCCCGCCATACGTCGGCCCGTCGGCTCGATGAGTAGCTGAATCGCACCGTGGTACCGGGTGCCCCGGCAGTACCCGTTGGCCGCCGTTAACCGGAGCACCACGGAACCCCAATTACGTGGAGGCAAGCCAGCATGAGCACGGCAGTAGTGATTCGCGACCCGAAGGCGTACGTCACGCCGGACGTGTGGGAGCGGGAGGTGGCCCTCCTACTCCGCAACCCGGAGAACACGCGCGAACTGGCGGAGGCCAAGTTCGGGCAGGCCATCGCCTACCTGGTCACGTGCGGTGAGAACCCGGACCTTCTCATGGGTCCGTCTGAGCAGGTGGACGAGGCATGGCACTCGTTCATGCTCGACTCGATTCCCGGTGCTGGGCGTGGAGGGCGCGCTGCTGTGTGCGGTGCTGTTCCTGGTGCGGCTCGGGGCCCGGGGGCGGAGAGGCCTTCGCGTCCTTGGCCGTCGCCCCGCTGCTGCTCCTGCTCGTCCTGTTCACGGCCGCCGTACTGACCGTGGGGTACGTCCTGCCGGCCGTCCTGCTCGCCCACTGGACCGCACGGCAGTTGACCCGCCGCCCCGCCTGGTGGCGGATCCCGCCCGCCTGCACCCCGTGGGTCCTCCCCACCACGGTCGTCCCGTCCTGGCACCTCGCCGGCCTCGCGCTCTACGCGGCGGTTCTGCTCCCGGCGCTGTCGGTCCACCTCACGGTCGTACGCGCGGACGCGGGCCGACCCGTCCAGCCGTGCGCGGCGATTCTCCTGTGGGGCACGCTGGCGGTGCTGTGCGTGGTGGTCGGGGGCGGGGTCGTCATGGCCGGCGACGGTTAGCCGGTCGTGAACCCTCCGAAGCGGCCCCGGTGGAAGAGCAGCGGCGCGCTCCCGGCGGTGGTGGCGGTGCCGTCGTCGCCCGTGCCCAGTGCCTCGACCCGGCCCACGACGATCAGGTGGTCCCCGCCGGGGTGCACGGCGTGGATCGTGCAGTCGATCCACGCGGTGGCCCCCGTGAGGCGGGGGGAACCGGTGGCCGGGGCCGCGTCATGGGCGACACCGGCGAACTTGTCCGCGCCGCTCACCGCGAAGCGGCGGCACAACTCCCCCTGATCGGCGCCGAGTACGTTCACGCAGAAGACGCCCGCGCGGGCGATGCGGGGCCAGGTCGTCGACGTACGGGCGACCATGAAGACGACGAGGGGCGGGTCGAGGGAGAGGGCGGAGAAGGACTGGCAGGCGAAGCCGGCGGGGCGGTCGTCGATCGTCGTGACTGCCGGGGCCTCCGGGGCCTCCGAAGCCGTCGGGGCCGTCGGGGGTTTTCGGACCGTCGGGGGTTCCGGGACCGCCGGGGCGGTGATGATCGTGACGCCCGTCGCGAAGTTTCCCAGTACGCGGCGGAATCGGGCCTGGTCGACCGGTGCTCGCTCGTCCTCGCCCACGCAGCGCAGTTCGGGGCGCGGCAGTGCTTCGACGACCGGTTTCGCGATCGTTGTACGGCTCCTGTCCGCTTTGAGGTAGCGGACGGCGGCGGCTGCCATTCCCGCGTGTCCCATCACACCCCCATTGAAGCTGACGGACCGTCAGAAGTGAAGCCCAACGCCCGAAGCCCAACGCCCGAAGCCCAACGCCCGAAGCGCGGAGCCCGGAGCCCGAAGCCCAACGCCCGAAGCGCGGAGCCCGGAGCCCGAAGCCCAACGCCCGAAGCGCGGAGCCCGGAGCCCGAAGCCCAACGCCCGAAGCGCGGAGCCCGGAGCCCGGAGCCCGGAGCCCGGAGCCCGGAGTCTCAGCGGCCTTGGAAGCGCGGTGTCCGCCGCTCCACGAAGCTCGCCACGCCCTCCCGGGCGTCGGCCGTCGTCATGTTGATCTCCTGTGCGGCGGCCTCGGCACTGAAGGCGGTGGTGCGGTCGGTGTCGAGGGAGGCGTTGACCAGCTGTTTGGTCAGCGCCAGGGCGCGGGTCGGGCCGGTGGCGAGGCGTTCGGCCCACTCGCGGGCCGTCTTCTCCAGGTCCGGGGCGGGGACGACGCGGTTGACCAGGCCGAGGCGTGCCGCGTCGGCTGCGGGCAGGGCGTCGCCGAAGAACATCAGCTCCTTCGTACGGTGGGGGCCGACGAGGCGGGGAAGGAGGTACGCGCCGCCGCCGTCGGGGACGAGGCCGCGCCGTACGAACACCTCGGCGAAACGGGCCCCTTCGGCCGCCAGGACCAGGTCGCAGGCGAGGGCGAGGTGTGCGCCGAGACCGGCCGCCGTGCCGTTCACCGCCGCTATCACCGGCTTCTCGCAGTCGAGCACGGCCGCGATGAGGCGCTGGGCGCCGAGGCGGATCACGCGCGCCACGTCACCGCTCACACGCTCTCCACCGCCACCGCCCCGGGTGTCGCCGGTCGGGCCGCCGCCGGTCGGGCCGCCGCCGGTCGGGCCGCCGCCGGTCGGGCCGCCGCCGGTCGAGGTGCTGACGGTCGAGGTGGCCTCGGCCGGGCCGTCGCCCGTCGTCGCGCCCCGCAGGTCCGCCCCGGCGCAGAAGCCGCGGCCCGTCGCGGTGATCACGACGGCGCGCACGGCGGGGTCGGCGGAGGCGTCGCAGAGGAGGCGGATGAGGCGTTCCCGCTGGTCGGGGGTGATGGCGTTCATCGCCTCGGGGCGGTTGAGGGTGATCCAGGAGACGGCGTTGTCAGTGGCGTGCAGTATCAATGAGTCACGGGATTTTTCGGGATGTTCGAGGGGGAAGCGGACATGTGGGTGCTCCTGTTCCTGCGGAGAGTGATGGCGGTCCTGGGTGTGTGGGGGCGCTCAGCGGCACACCGCGAGCGCGTCCAGCGCCACGGCCCCCTGCCCCCGCGGCAGCACCATCAGCGGATTGATGTCCAACTCCGCGAGCTGGTCCCCGAGTTCGAGCGCCATGCGCTGCACCCGGAGGACGACCTCCACGAGCGCGTCCACGTCGGCCGGGGGAGCCCCGCGCACCCCGTCCAGCAGGGCCCGCCCGCGCAGTTCGGCGAGCATGGCGCGGGCCTGGTCCTCGCCGAAGGGCGGCACGCGGACGGCGGAGTCGCGGAGGACCTCCACGAGGACACCGCCGAGCCCGACGGTGACGGTCGGCCCGAAGAGGCCGTCGTGGGTGACGCCCACGACCATCTCCACGCCCCGCTCGACCATCTGGCACACCAGCACCCCGTCGAGGGAGACGTCCTCGTAGCGGGCGATGTCGGTCAGCTCCCGATAGGCGTCGCGGATCTGGCTCGCGGAGGTCAGGCCGATCTTCACCAGGCCGAGTTCCGTCTTGTGGGCGATCCGCGCGCCGGACGCCTTCATCACCACCGGGTAGCCGACGAGGCTCGCCGCGCGTACGGCCGCCGCCGCGCTGGTCACCAACTGCTCGCGCGGCACCCGTATCCCGTAGGCGCGCAGCAGCTGCTTGGCCGCGTGCTCACTCAGCTGCAGGCCGGGCCGCATCAGCGCCTGCGCCTTGCGGAAGGAGGGCGAGGGGGAGCGCGGTGCCTCGTCGAAGGGGGAGCGGTAGGCGGCGGTGAAGCGGCTGTGGTCGAGGTGGGCGCGGACGGCGGTGATGCAGTTGGCGAAGGTACGGAAGGTCGCCACCCGGGACGACCCGAGAAGGGTCTCGCGGTACGCGGCCTCGGTGCCCACCGGCGATCCCCACACCACGCACACCAGCTTGTCCGTCCGCTCCGCCGCGGCCACCAGGTCCTGGGCGAGCTTGTCGCTCATGGGGGGAAGGGGCCGGTGATGGGGCAGATCAGCACGCCCACCGCCGGGTCGTCGAGGATCGCGTCGAGGATGCGGGGGCCGCGCCAGTCGCCCACGGGATGACCGCCGTTGTCGACGGGGTTGGCCACGCTCAGGTGGTCGGGGATCCACTGGTGCAGCTCGGCCTGCTTGGCCTGCGAGAGGGTGGGCAGAGGCAGCCCGGCCTCCGTGGCGAGGTCGGCGAAGTGCGCGCCCGTGCCGCCCGAGATCGAATAGACGACGACGCCGTCGGCCCTCGGCTGGGCCGGCCCCGGGGTCCGGGGCCGGTGGGCGCGCGCCAACAGGGTGGCGGTGTCCTGGAGTTCGTCCAGGCCGTCGACGCGTATCACGCCGAACTGTCGCATCGCCGCGTCGACCACCGCGTCCGCGCCGGTCAGCTTGCCGGTGTGGGAGGCGGCGGTGCGGGCGCCGGTCTCGGTGCGGCCGACCTTCACGGCGACGACGGGGACACCGCGCCGAGCGGCCCGGTCGGCGGCGAGGAGGAAGGAGCGGCCGTCCTTCAGTCCCTCGACGTAGCAGGCGATGGCGCCAACCTCGGGGCGTTCGGCGAAGTAGGAGATGAAGTCGGCGGTCTCCAGATCGGCCTCGTTGCCGGTGGGGGCCCAGTGGGAGAGGCGGATGCCGAGTTCCTGGAGGGCGAAGACGGGGCGGCCCTGGTGGCCGGACTGGGTGATCAGCGCGATCGCGGGCCCGTCGAGGTCGTCGCGGAAGTGCTCGAAGGCGTTGAGGTTGGTGTTGGGGCCGAGCAGCCGCAGTCCGTCGGAGCGGGCCACGGCGGCGGCCAGCCGTTCCTGCGCGGCGGTGCCCTCCGCTCCGGTCTCGGCGAAGCCGGAGGCGAAGGCGACGGCGAACTTCACCTTGGCCTCGGCCAGTTCGTCGATCACGGGGAGAGGGTCGGAGAGGAGCAGGACGGCGAGGTCGACCTGTTCGGGCAGGTCGGCGACGGAAGGGGAGCACGGGATGCCGAAGACCGCCGCGCGGGTGGGGTGCACGGGGTGCAGCCGGGCGCCGGTCCGTTCGGACCAGGCGAGTAGTTGCCGGGTGATCCCCGTGTTCGGTCGGCCCTCCGTGTCCGAGGCGCCGACGACGGCGACGGACTCGGGGCGGAAGAAACGGTCCAGATCGGCGACGGCTGCGTGCAGCGGTCGTCCGCTGACGTCCACGTCGCCGGCCTCGGCGGGCCTGCCGTGCACGACCTGCGCGGGGTGCTCGCCGCAGGCGATGGCGCGGGCCCGGCGGGAGTCGGTGGTGAGGGTGCCGTGGGTTGATCCAAGCATCGGTCCGCCCGCTCCTGTTGACAGCCAATCCAGTGACGTGACGCGGTCACGTATCTGACGACACGTCAGATTTCAGACTACTGAACTGACGCTGCGTCAGGAATGGGTCTGCGAGCAAAGTTACGTGGCAGTAAGGAAGTTGTACCCGCATGAGGTGGCGGTCAGACGTCCCCACCGACATGGTGACCCCCGGGCGGCCGGCGCGCTCGGCATCCACCCGCCGCTCGGTCTGTTCACTTCCGACCCGGACAGGTCCGACAACGCGGCGGTACGGCGGTACTGCGGTGAACTGACGGGTATCGGGAACCCCGGCGGTGAAACCGGCCGGTAGGCCGACGAGCCAAACCCCCGCAGTCGACCGCTCCCCTTCCGGCGGTCGCTCAGCGTGCGGCGCGGATCTGTACGGTGACCGCGTCGCGCGTGGCGACCCCGCCCTTCCTGGCGACGGCCTTGGCTATCTTCTCGGCGTCGAGGGCGAGTTCGCGGAGCATGCCGCTGATGGGGTTGGTGAAGCCGGTGAAGTACAGGCCGGGGGCGTTCTCGGGACAGCGCGGCCCGCGCACGACCGGCTTTCCGCGCCCGTCCAGCACATCGAGGTGGCCGACGAGTCCCTCCAGGGCCCGCCGGTAGCCGGTGGCCGCGATCACGGTGTCGGTTTCGACCCGGCCGCCGTCGCCGAGGACGACCTTGCCGTCCTCGAACCCCTCGACCGGGCCGACGATCTCGACCTTCCCCTTGCGTACGGCGTCGATGAGGCCGACGTCCTGCACGGGGATGGACCCCTCGTTCACACGGGAGTAGAGGCCGGTGTCGGGCCGGGGCAGTCCGTGCGCCGACAGGTCCGGCACGCTGAGCTTCGCCATCGGCTTGGCGAGCCGGTCCACGAGGGCGACCGGCAGCCGCCGTACGAGGACGCCGGTGTACTGGGCCGCCCACCCGGCCGTCGACCGGCGCACGATGTGCGGAGCCGTACGCACCGCGAGCCGTACGCGCCCCGCCCCGCCCTCGACGAGGTCGACGGCGATCTCGGCGCCGGTGTTGCCGATGCCGACGACGAGGACGTCACGGCCGGCGTACGGCTCGGGGTCGCGGTACTGGGAGGCGTGCACCAGCTCGCCCCTGAAGGAGTCCCGGCCCGGCCAGTCGGGCACGTGCGGCGTGTGGTTGCAGCCGGTGGCGACGACGACCGCGCTGCCGGTCAGCTCACGGCCGCCGGTGGCGCGCAGCAGCCAGCCGGTGCCGTCCGCGCTCCGCTCGACGCGGGACACCTCGACACCGGTCACGATCTCCAACCGGTGCACCTCGGCGTACTTCTCCAGGTACCGCACCACGCCGTCCCGCGACACCCACCGCCCGAAGCGGCGCGGTATGGGCAGGCCGGGCAGCCCCGACAGCCGCCGGGTCGTGTGCAGACGCAGCCGGTCGTAGTGCCGCCGCCAGGACGCCCCCACCCGGTCCGACTTCTCCAGCACCACGGCCCGCACCCCCTGGGCCCGCAACGCGTACGCGACGGCCAGCCCGCCGGGGCCGCCGCCGATCACGTAGACGGGGTGGGCGGCGGCGTTCGCGGATCCTGCGGATGCTGTGGAGTCGGCCATGTGCCTGAGCGTATGCGCGCCCTCACTTGATGGGTCTCGGTCAAGACCGGAATCGGTTGCGGATTGATCACGACTGTGGGAGACGTGGGTGGGATGTGTGGCGTAGGTCTCCTGGAGTGTGGGGAGGTGGGGTGTGCGGGCGGCCGTCTGCGACGAGCACGGATGCCCGGATCTTCCGGGCATGGTGTCGTTCGCTGCGTCATCATGGGCGGTGCACAACTTCCCCCTGTGGAAAGGTCGGTTCACATCCATGACGCACACTTCCGACGACGCCGACCTCAGCGCCGTGCCGATCGATCTGGTCTCGGCCGTCAAAGCGCTCCGTACACAGATCGCCGAGGCCGCCGCGACGGATCCCGAGTCGGACATCCGTTTCCAGGTGGGGCCGATCGAGCTTGAGTTCACCGTGTCGCTCACCCGGGACCGGAGCGTCAAGGGCGGAGTGAAGGCGTGGGTCGTGACGGCCGACGCGGAGGGCAGACGGTCGACGGCGCACACACACCGGGTGACACTCGGCCTCACACCGATCTCGGCGGCTACCGGGGAGAGTCCCGAGATCAACAACTCCGACGCCGGTCATCGCATCGTTCGGTGAGGGCGGGCGCCGTCCGATGAATGCCGGGAGTTCGATGAATGCCGGCGGTACGACGACGGTCGTCCGTCATCCCAGCCGTGCGCATCTGGTCGCCGTCACGACGGCGGGCGACGAGGTGCGCGGCAGCGGCTATCTGCTCGGCAGCCGTCTCGTCCTGACGGCCGGGCACGTCGTGAAAGCCGTCGGCGCCGGGAAGGTGCGGGTCTGCCGTATGCAGACGCTGCGCAGTGTGCCGGCGAAGGTGTGGCGGATCGAAGGGGATGTCGCCCTGCTACGGCTGGCGGAGGACCTCGCCGGACCGGTTGAGCTGGGTGATGTGGAGATCAGCGCTCTGGCGGCCGATGCGCGGTTCGACGACTGCGCCGCGCTCGGCCTGCCGGCCGTGATGACAAGGGTCGTGGCGGGCGTGACGCCCCTGGAACCGGCTTTCCGTATCGCTTCCAACAGCGCCGACAGCCACGGCTACCTCTCGCTCGAACTCGTCGGTCACCCGCCGGGCGGGGAGTCACCGTGGAGTGGGATGTCAGGGGCGCCGGTGTTCCATGCCGGGCGGTGGCTGGTGGGAGTCGTGCTGCGGGACTCGGCCGGATGGGAGCACTCGCGGCTGGAGGCGGCACCGATCGGGGCGTTCTTCGAAGCGGCGCCCGAACTCGACGCTCTCTTCCGGGTCTCGCGGCCGGCCACGGAGTGGGACGCCCAGGACGCCGCGTTCCTGGACTCGTACCGGAGGGAGGTGGTCCGGCGGTACGGGCACATCGAACTGTTCGGGCTCGGGCTGCGCGGACTTGAGGACGACATTGGCATCGAGCACGCATACGTCAGCTTGCGTGCGGGCCTCCCCGCCCCCCGCTGGCTCCCCCGGGAGGCACGACGCCCGACCAGGCACGCCCCGTCGAGCAACTGATCCCGAAGAACACCCGGCTGTTGCTCAGGGGCGACCCCGGAGCAGGTAAGTCCACCCTGCTCGAATGGCTGGCCGTCTCCATGGCGCGCCGCTCCTGCCAAGGCCCGCTGGAGTCGTTCAACCACCGCGTGCCGTTCCTGCTGCGGCTACGCGACATGTACGCGCCGCGGTGGAAGCAGGTGGAGGGTCTCGACGGGGTGCCACCCGAGCCCGAGCGGTTCCTCGACTTCAACCGGATGGCGGTCGGCTCCGCGCCGCCCGACGGATGGATCCGCCGCATGCTCGACCAGGAGCGGGCACTGCTCCTCGTCGACGGCTTGGACGAGGTGTTGGAAGCCCACCGGGACGGCGTCATCGACTGGATCAGCCAGCTGCTCCGGGACCACCCGCAACTGCACATCATCGTCACCGGACGCCCAGAGGCCCTGCGTGACTGGCCGCCGCCGCAGCGGCTCGGGTTCGCCGAGATCAAGTTGCTTGAGCTGAACGGAGAACAACGGGCCGAGCTGATCCACAAGTGGCACGAGGCGGCTGCCCTCGGGGTCCGTTCCGCCCGCTTCGGGGATGAGGAGCGCGAACGCAGGATCAGTCGGCTGACCGATCTGGAAACCGCCCTCACCCGGCACATCGACGACTCCGAGGACCTGTCCGCGCTGGCCGCGACTCCACTCCTGTGCGCCGTGCTGTGCAAGCTCCATGAGGTGCACGGTGCCCGGCTCCCCCGGTTCCGGCAGGAGCTGTACGCGCGCACCATCAACATGATGCTGGGATTGCGCGACGAGGAACGAGAGGTTCCCGACCTGCTGCCCCACCTGGACGTCGACCAGCGACGGGCCATCCTCTCCTGGATCGCCGGGTACCTCACCACCGAAGGCGAGCGGGAGATCACCCTCCAGCGCTTCGACGAGAAGGTACGGGAACGGCTGCGCAGCCTCGGGCGCGACGCCGACACCTACACCGCCGAGGAGATACGCGAGGCCCTGCGCAGACGGAGCGGCCTGCTGGTCGCCCCGAGCGAGGACAGCCTCCGCTTCAGCCACCGCACGTTCCAGGACTACCTCGCCGCCACGGACATGGTCGCCCAGCGGGCCTTCGGGCAGCTGGCCGGGCATGCGGGGGACGAGACCTGGGGCGATGTCCTCCGGTTCGCCATGAGCCAGTGCAATCTCGCGGACACGGGGGAGTTCGTCACACAGTTCCGACGCAAACTGCGGCTGGTGACGGACCGCAAGCTACGGGCGCGGATGCGGTTGGCGGCGGGGTCGTGCATCCCGTACGCGGTGCAGATGGCGGAGGAGGATCGGAGGGCGCTGGCTTCGGGGGCGGCGAAGACGTTCTTCTCCGCTGCGAAGAAAGGACCCCTCGGCGGTTCCCACCTGAGCCAGTACGCGGCAGCAGGTCCCGACCTGCTGTCGGCGCTGGAGCGGGGCATCGAGTGGGAGCATTCAGAGCTCTGCGCATACCTGATCCGTTTGGCCGGCATGGTGGGGGGCCCTGAGGCGGTCCGTTTCCTGGCGCGGATTCCGCGCGAACTACGGCAGGGGCTGGCGGAATCCCTCATCTCGGAGTGGGACCGTTTCCCGGGCGCGGAGTACCCCACTGAGTTGCTCACAGGCCTGAACGTCAGCAGAGTGGTGATCGCCTTCACGGAACAGCTGGACCATGTGCGGGCCCTTGGCCGGGTCGACACCCTTCAGATGACCACGCAGGCTCCCGCCACCGCAGTTGCCGCTTTTGCCAATGATCACTCTGTCCGTGTTCTGAGCCTGAGCAATGAGGTGTTGCAAGAAGGCTCTTCACTCGCCGGTCTCTCCGCCGCACACACGATGTCCGCGCTCTCCCTCGGCGGCCCGGGAATTCGGGTGAGCTCTCTGATCGAAAACACCTTGCTGGCGCGCATATGGTTCTGGCGTTCCTGTGACGTCCGGTTCACCGCGCCCGCACTCCCCGGTGTCATCGATCTGAGTCTCATCGCGATGCCCGACGACTGGGCGGAACAGGCGGCGGGCTGGACAGGTCTCACCCACCTGGGGCTCTTCGGCCGGGCGGTGCAGGGGATGGATCGGCTCGGCGATCTGCCCGCCCTCACCCACCTGGTCGTCGGGTGGGAGTCCGCGTACTCGACACCCCGTAGCCTCGCGCACCCCGGTGTGACACACATGAGTGTCATTTGTGCCAGTGAGTCCTGGGAGTTGGACCTCACCCACGTGCCGATCGTATTCCCCTCCCTGACCGAACTCGTGGTCAACACACGTCTGGACAGCCGTCAACCCGTGGACGTGACGAACCTCGGCTCCCTGACGCAACTCCATCTCCGTCTCGTCGGCTTCACCCCCGACGACGGCCGTGTCCGTGGAGCCGACGCCTTCCCGAAGGACCGACTCAGCTGGGAATAGCACCCCCCTTGCACATCCACCTCCCATCCGCTGAACTGACGTACCGTCAGAAACCCCACCCCGATGTGGAAGGGCGGCGTCGATGGACACGATCTGGCTCTCCGGTGCCGAATGGCTGGCTGTCCTTCGGATCGGTCTCGGGCTGTGGTGGCTGGAGAGTTGGCGGCACAAGGACAAGAAGACGTGGTTCGAGGGGGCCGGGATCGCGTGGGCGGCGGGGGTGGCCGGTAATCACCGGTGGGAGGTGGTGCGACGTGGGTTCGACGTGGTGGTCAAGCCTCGGCCGCGGACCATGGCCCACGTCGTCGCGTACGCCGAACTCGCCCTCGGCCTCGGCCTGATCCTCGGGTTCCTGACGCCGATCGCGCTGGTCGGCGGGCTGTTGCTCAGTGTGCTCTACCTCGTGCTGATGATCCACGACTGGGCCGAGCAGGGGCAGAACTCGATGATGGCGCTCATCTCGGTGGTGGGGCTGTTCGGCATGTCCTGGCAGACGTGGTCGGTCGACAGCGCGCTGGGGTTGTTCTGATGAGCGGCGGCGGCGGCGGTGGCGGCGGCGCCGCGCGGTTCGACCTTCCGGAGGCCGACGCGTTCACCCGTACGTACTGGGACGCTGCCGCCGACGGCCGGTTGCTCCTGCGGCGCTGCGGGGCGACGGACTGCGGGCGCGCTCATCACTGTCCGCGCGAGTTCTGCCCGTACTGCTGGAGCGAGGACGTGCGGTGGGAGGAGGCCTCCGGGCGCGCCACGCTCTACACCTGGTCCGTCGTCCACCGGAACGATCTGCCGCCGTTCGGGGAGCGGACGCCGTACGTCGCCGCCGTCGTCGATCTCGTCGAGGGGCCGCGCATGATGAGCGAAGTCGTGGAGTGCGCGGAGGCGGACCTGCGCGTGGGGATGGGGTTGGACGTGGTGTTCCGGGAGGCCGGGGACTTCGTGGTGCCCGTGTTTCGCGCGCGGTCGTGAGACGGCGCGCGGTTCCATGGGGGCGTGAGGCGTACTGATGAGCGGTCGCCTGAGTCCGCCCTCTGACTCCGGCTCCGCACGGGGACGCTCCCTGGAGCCCGCTCCGTAGGGCCCGCTCCGTAGGGGAGGGAAAACGCGGTGCGGCCGACGGGCGGTCAGCGGTACCGTCCCGGCATGCGAGATCGTCATGGCAGCGCACCTCACGAGAACGCACCTCACGACACCGCACGTCACCAGAAGGCACCTCACGAGAACGCGGATGGCGGGTACGCACCCGTCGACGACCCCGACGGGTACTTCGGTGAAGCCGTCGCCGCGCACTACGACGACACCTCCGCCGACATGTTCACCCCGGCCGCCGTGGAACCGGTCGTGGAGCTGATCGCCGGGCTCGCGTGCGGGCCGGGAGGGGAGGCTCGGGCGTTGAAGTTCGGGGTCGGCACGGGACGTGTCGCGCTGCCGCTCGCCCGTCGGGGCGTGCCGGTGCACGGCATCGACATGTCGCGGGCCATGGTGGAGCGGATGCGTGCCAAGCCGGGAGGCGCGGACATCGGTGTCACCATCGGGGACTTCGCCACCACGCGGGTGGACGGCAGTTTCACCGTCGCCTACCTCGTCTTCAACACGATCAACAATCTCACCACGCAGGACGCCCAGGTCGACTGCTTCCGCAACGCCGCCGCGCACCTGGTCCCCGGAGGCTGCTTCGTGATCGAGGTCGGCGTGCCGGACCTGCGGCGGCTGCCGCCGGGGCAGAACGCGGTGCCGTTCCACGTCGGCCCGGAGCGGTTGGGGTTCGACACGTACGACGTGGCGACGCAGGGGACGCGGTCGCACCACGTCATGGTCGTCGACGGGCGGACGGTGTACCGGTCGATTCCCTTCCGGTACGCCTGGCCGGCCGAGCTGGATCTGATGGCGCGTCTGGCCGGGATGCGGCTGCGGGACCGGTGGGCGGGGTGGAACGGCGAGCCGTTCACGAACGAGAGCACGCGGCACGTGTCCGTGTGGGAGAAAGTCTGAGCCGTCCCCCGGGCGCCCGAGCGGCCGGTTCCCCCGGCGCCCCGGTTCCCTGGCGCCCCGGTCGTCCGAGCGCCTGGTTCCCTGGGCAACACACCTAGGGCCACAGCAACTCGGTGACCCAGCGCTCCCCCTGCCGCCGGTAGGTGAGCCGTACGTGTCGGCGCCGCGCGTCTCCCTGGAAGAACTCCACCTCGTCCGGCTCCACGACGTACGCCGTCCAGGACGGCACGGCCACGTCCGGCTCCCGTTCGGCCCGTGCCCAGGCGGCCTCCGACGTGCGCTCCAACTCCTCGTACGAGGACAGGACTTCGCTCTGGCGGCCCACGAGGGCGGCGGCCAGCGCGCCCGTCGAGCGGGCGTGCAGATCGGCGTGGGCGACCTCGGCGGGCTCGACCGTGACCCGGCCGCGCACCCGTACCTGGCGGCCGAGGAGGGGCCAGTAGAAGCCGAGCGCGGCGTACGGGCGGGCGGCCAGGTGCCGTCCCTTGCGGCTGCCCGCGTGGGAGGCGAAGTGCCAGCCCCGTGCGTCCACGTCGTGCATCATCACCGTACGGACGTCCGGCCGCCCCTCCGTGTCCGCCGTCGCCAGCGACATCGTGTGCGGCTCCACCTCCCCGGCCGCCACCACCTGACCGAACCACTCCGTGAACAGCGCCGACGGATCGGCGGGCGCGGCCCCCGGGTCGAACAGCGGCAACGCGCTGACCTGCGGATCCCACACCCGCAGAGTCCGCAGGGTCCGCACGAACTCGGACGACCGGCTCCGGGGGGCGTCGGGGCGGGAGGAGGGCTGAGGGCGGGAAGGCGGCTCGATCATGGGTAGGACGGTCTCACGCCGTGCCGAGGTCGGACGAGACCCACCTCTCGGGGCGCATACGGATGACGACCTGCTCGCCGTGGTTCTTCGTGGCGAAGTCGATGTAGCCGTCGACCCTTTCGGCCGGGAGGTAGCGGGCGGAGATCTCGCGCAGGTGGTCGAGGGTGGCGGGGGCCGTGTCGATGACGGGGCCCTCGACGGAGACGTAGCGGATGGTGGGTTCGAGGCGGTCGATCATCAGGGTGAAGCGGCCGGCGGCCTGGATGAGCCGGTTCTTGCGGGTGTCCTGACCGGTCATGACCCAGATCTCGCCGCCGGGTTCGTACTGGTACCAGATCGGCACCGTCAGCGGCGCCCTCCCCTCCCCGGCGTCCACGGCCAGCGCGGCCACGTGCGCCTCGGCCAGAAACTCCTCGCGCTCCTTGCGGGACAGTGCCATGTCTCTCCTCCGGGACGACTTCGTCTCCCTGGGACAGCGTGCTCGCGCCCGCACCGTATTCCCGGAGCGGGCGGGTTGCCTCACCCCCGTCCCAGAACCACCGTCCCCGACGAGCAGAACCACCCGCCCGTGCCCGAGGCGACCGCCAGCCGGGGCAGGTGGCCGTCGGAGGCCCGGACCTGGCGTTCCCCCGCCTCGCCGCGCAGCTGACGTACGGCTTCGACGAGGAGGAAGAGGCCGCGCATGCCGGGGTGTTGGGCGGAGAGGCCGCCGCCGTCGGTGTTGACGGGGAGGTCGCCGGTGAGGGTGAGGCGGTTGTCCTCGACGAAGGCGCCACCCTCGCCCTTCGCACAGAAGCCGAGGTCCTCCAGGGTCAGGAGGGTCATGTAGGTGAAGGCGTCGTAGATCTCGGCGAAGTCGATCTCGGCCGGGCCGACACCCGCCCGCTCGAAGGCCAGGCGGCCACTGACCGCCGCCGGGGAGACCGTGAAGTCCGGCCACTCGGACATGGTCGTGTGGGAGACGTGCTCGCCCGTGCCGAGGATCCAGACGGGGGTGGTCGGCCGGCAGTCCCGTACGTACTCCTCGGCGGCCAGCAGGACCGCCGCGCCGCCGTCGGAGCGGATGCAGCAGTGGAGCCTGGTGAACGGGTCCGCGATCGGCGGGGAGGAGAGCACGTCGTCGACGGTGATCGGCGTGCGGAACATCGCCTCCGGGTTCGCCGCCGCGTTCGTCCGCGCCTGCACGGCCACGGAGGCCAGCTGTTCCAGGGTCGTGCCGTACTCGTGCACGTGGCGGCGCGCGGCCATGGCGTACTTGGCGATCAGGGTGTGCCCGTAGGGGACCTCGAACTGCAGGGGACCGCGCGCCCCGAAGGAGAGGTTGCCCGTGCGGCGGCCCGCCTTGACGTCCGCGCGGGCCGTGGAGCCGTAGACGAGGAGGACGACGTTCGCGTGCCCGGCGGCGATCGCGTCCGCCGCGTGCGCCGCCATGACCTCCCAGGTCGCACCCCCGACGGAGGTGGAGTCCACCCAGGTGGGCCGCAGGCCCAGATACTCCGCCACCTCCACCGGGGCCAGTG
Source organism: Streptomyces sp. TG1A-60 (assembly GCF_037201975.1). Classification (NCBI taxonomy): domain Bacteria; kingdom Bacillati; phylum Actinomycetota; class Actinomycetes; order Kitasatosporales; family Streptomycetaceae; genus Streptomyces; species Streptomyces sp. TG1A-60. The sequence goes on from NZ_CP147520.1 coordinate 4,663,890, forward strand.
TGCCCAGGCCTGCCGACGCCAGGCCGTCGATGGCCGCGCGCTCCAGTCCCGCGTCGGCGAGGGCTCGACGGGCGGCCTGCGCGTGCAGGGCGTAGGGGGGACGTCGTCCACCCGGCCGCAGTCGGACAGCGCCGCTCCGACGATCGCAACCTTCCGGCGACCACCGTCGCGCGAGACCTTTCGAACGCCGTCGCGTGACGGCGTTCGACGACCGGTACCGGGCACGGCAGGCATGGCGGGCACAGGAGGCACGGCAGTCATGGATCTGACGGTACATCAGATCCGGGTCCCCCGGCCCTGTGCTTCGGTCGCCTTCCGTCCTAACATGACGGACCGTCAGGCAGAGGCCGGAGCGAGCAGAAGGGGGGCCGCCCATGGATGCCCGCTTCACCGCCGAGCAGGAGGATGTCCGGCGCACGGTACGGGAGTTGCTGCTCAAGCGCTGCGGTCCGGAGGAGGTCCGGGCGGCCGTGCGGACGGGGGATGGATACGACGGCGGGCTGTGGGCCGCCCTCTCCGAACAGCTCGGGCTGCCGGGGCTCGCCCTGCCCGAGGCGTTCGGCGGTGTCGGCTGCTCGGTGACTGAACTGGCGCTTGCGGCAGAGGAGTTGGGTCGGGCGCTGGCCCCCTCGCCGCTGCTGTCCACCTCCGTCCTCGTCGCCCCCCTGGTCCTCGCCCTCGGCACCGAGCGTCAGCGCGCCGACCTGCTGCCCCGCCTCGCCTCAGGCCGCCTCACCGCCGCCCTCGCCGTACCGGGCACCGCACTCGCCACCGCGCTGGCGCTCACCGGCGACAACCGGGGCGAGTGGGCCGGCGGGGGCCGGGCCGGCGGCGTCCAGGCGCGGCGCGCAGGGGACGGGTGGCGGCTGTACGGGGAGGCCGGGCAGGTCCTCGACGGGCACAGCGCGGGGCTGTTGGTCGTGGCCGCGCACGCCGGAGGGTTCGCCCGCTCGCGCACGCTGCTGTTTCTCGTGCGCAAGGGGGCGGGCGCCGGTGCGGGGCTCGTGCGGGTTCGGCAGACCTCCGTCGATGCGACGCGGTCGTTCGCCCGGCTCGAACTGCGGCATGTCGAGGGGGAGTTGCTGGGATCCGACGACAACGTCGATGTGCTGTCCGCCTTGGCCGACGTCGGGGACTCGGCCGCCGCCGTGCTCGCCGCGGAAGCCGTGGGCGCCGCCGACCGGGCGTTGGAGCGGACCGTCGCGTATGTGCGGCAGCGGGAGCAGTTCGGGCGGCCGATCGGGTCGTTCCAGGCGGTGAAGCACCGGCTCGCGGACGTGTACGTACGCGTGCTCGCGGCCCGGTCGGCGGCGTACTACGCGGCCTGGGCTGCTGCCGCCGGACCGCGCGCCGAGGGCGGCGAGGGCGGCGAGCGGGTGGGCGGGCTGGCGCTCGCCCAGGCCCTGGAGGCGTTGCGGATCGCCGCCGGGGAGGGCATCCAGTTGCACGGCGGGATCGGTTTCACCTGGGAGCACGAGGCGCACCTGTACTTCAAGCGGGCCGCGGGCGACGAACTGCTCTTCGGGCCCGTGCACCGGCTGCGCGGGCGGGCGGCCGACTCGGCGGGGGTCCTCACGGTCGACGGGCGGGGCGGGCAGCGGGAGGTGCGGGGCTGATGGCTTCGAAGAGTGCGGCGGGGATGGTGCAGAGCGTGAAGGGCATGGGCGTGCGGTTGGTGCAGAAGGTGTCCTCGGCTCCGGCCTTCGCCCGGGTCGCACCGCATGTCATCCCGGCGCTGGACCGGGCCGTGCACCGGGTGACCAGGGGCCGGGTCCTCCTCAGCGCGCAGCTGCTTCCCGGCGTCGTCCTGACCGCGACCGGGGCGAGGAGCGGGATGCCGCGCCGTACACCGCTGGCCTGTATGCCGGAGGCGGGGGGCGCGAGCTGGATCCTGGTCGGCTCGAACTTCGGCCGCCCCGGCCACCCCGCGTGGAGCGCCAACCTGCTGGCCCGTCCCGACGCCGAGATCAACTGGAAGGGCCGGGACATCCCGGTCACCGCGCATCTGCTGCGGGGGGCGGAACGGGCGGCCGTATGGCAGGAGTTGCTGAGCTTCTGGCCGCCGTACTCGACGTATCAGGCACGGGTGGACCGGGAGATCCGGGTGTTCCGGATCGTACGGCGGTGAGGCCGGCCCAAGCCTGCCGGGGCAGAAGTGCCCCGGGCGTACGCCCGTCCCCGGAACGCGGCAGGCGGCACCCTCGCGTGGGGACGCCGCCCGCGTGACAGGAACCGCGTCCGGGGCTTGCCCGGGGGTGTGCCTTGCTACTTCATGGGTTTCCTGCCGGTTATGCCCAGATGGACCAACAAGGCCAGGTTGGGCTTCAGTTCGGCCTGCTTCACACCCCAGCTCTGGAAGCCCTTCTGGTGCGAGGAGACCGAGGCGAGCATGGCGACGAGGGATCCTGCGAGGGCCGCCGGGCTGACGTCCTTGTCGACCCGGCCCTTGGCCTGGAGCTCGGAGACCGTCTGCGCGAGGGAGTTGGTCACCGAGTTCAGGATCTTCATGCGGATCTTGTAGAAGCGTTTGTCGCCCTCGGCGGCGCCCAGATCGACGACCCGGAGGATCGCGTCGTTCTTGCGCCAGAACTCCAGGAAACCGTCCACGAGTTCCTGGGCGGTCTGCCAGCCGGACTTGCCGGTCCAGGAGCGGCCTTCGAGGAGCCTCGTCAACGTGGCCCCCTCGGCCGCCATGTGCTCGGCGATCTCCAGGACGGCGCCTTCGACGTCCGGGAAGTACTGGTAGAAGGTGGCCGGTGAAGTCCCCGCCTTCCGGGCGACATCAATGACTTTGACGTCCCTGTAGGGCGACGAGCTGAGCATCTCGCTGAGGCAGTCGAGCAGCTTCTGCCGGGTCGCCTGCCCTCGTCGGCCGGCCACGCGGCCGTCGACGGTACGCACTTGTCCTGTCATGCCGTCAGCTTACCGAGGGGTGATGGGAGCGCGATTCGGCCGACTGCAAATGGGGAGCGGGCGCTTCACCAAGGGGTTCGCGGGACGACCGCGGAGCGCTGTGGCGGATTTCTTTCGCCCCCACCGCCATGCCTCATCCGCGAGCCGGGGGCTACGCCCCCGGGCCACCGGGCGGGTTGCTCGTGTGCCGGTGGATGGGGGCTTGTCGCGCGTTTTCGCGCCGCTGGAAGCGAACGAGCACGGGAGCAGCGCAGGCCCCGCCGAACCGCCCTCGCCGCACAGTGTGGACGCGTCCGACGCGCGCCCGGTGTCAGCGGCCGTTAGCTTGGCCCTATGGCCGATGAGACGGGAGCCGTCGCCGATACGGAAGCCGCTGCCGGTGAGGGAACTGCTGACGGTACGGGAGCCGCCGCGTACCCCGAGGGTGTCCCCTGCTGGGTGGACGTCCAGCTGCCCGACGTGGAGGCGGGCAAGCGGTTCTACGGCGAACTCTTCGGATGGACCTTCAAGGTGGCGCCCGGAGACGGCGCGCACGAACTCTGGGCGTACTCCTCGGGCGCCACCACCACCCCCGAGGCCACCGGAAGCCCCAAGGCCGCAGGAAGCCCCGGCGACCCTGCCGCCTCCGCCCCCGTCGCCGCCCTGGCCCCCAAACCCGACGGCCGCCTCCCCACCGTCTGGACCCTGCACTTCGCGACCCCGGACGCCGCCGCCCTCACCGCCCGGATCACGGCGGCCGGCGGCCGGGTGATCACGCCGCCCACCCGGATCGGCACGCTCGGCACGGCCGTGCTCGCCACCGACCCGGAGGGCGCCGTCTTCGGCCTCTGGCAGGCCGGCACGCACCACGGTTTCGGGCGGCGCCACGAACCCGGCACGTTCACCTGGGCCGAGCTGTACACCCGGGACACCAAGGCGGCCAACGCCTTCTACGCGCACCTCTTCCACGACGCGCTCTTCGGCCCCGGCGCGGTCCCGGACGTCGGCAGGGCCGCGCTCACGGACGTCTTCCCGGAGGTGATGCCGCCGCACTTCCTCGTCCACTTCGGGACGGCGGACTGCGAGGCCGCGCTCGGGACCGTCAGCCGGCTCGGGGGCCGGGTGCAGGTGCCGCTGTTCGACACGTCGTACGGACATGTGGCGGTCGTCACGGACAATCAAGGAGCGTCGTTCGCGCTCCTTGAGCGGAGCGACGGAAACGGCTGGCAGGAGGTGTCGCGGGAGGCGGACCCGGCGGAGCAGCGCCCGGACGACCTGCGGCAGCGGGGGGACGACGAGGGCGAGGACGCACGCTGACCGGCGCGCGGACCGGACACCCGTCACGGACCCGCGGTGACGCCGGAGAACACCCCCGAGGTGACGGGCCGACGGGCTCGCAGAGGTCGGGTGCCCAGCGGGAAGAGAACGCCTGACCAGCGGAGAGGCGGCAGCTGATCGGCAGGAGCACCGCGGCTCCCAGGCAGGAGGACGCGGCTCCCGGGGCGGGAGGGCGGACGGTCCCCCGGCAGCGGGACGACAGCCGGCCGGGTGGGCAGCGCGGGCCCGCCCACCCTCGCGGGCGGGGCGTGGCGGAGCCGTCGCGCGGGCAGGCATACGGGGTTGTGCGCCGGTGGTACGAGGCTCGTCGTAAGGTCCCACCATCCGGGCTTCCGCTTCCCACGGAGCGGACGACGTGGTTTTGTCCTGAGACACCCCGATCCGCCTCCGGGTTCGCAACCTGCCCCCGGTACAGGAAGAATCGGGGTGCGTGCCGCCATGGCGGTGCGGTGGTGAGACGCTGCACGGGGTCGCGCACACAACCTGGGTGACGCGGTCCGTACGGGGAGGTGGCAGGGCAAGTGGTGGATCAGCTGACGCAGCACGATCCGCGGCGGATCGGGCCGTTCGAGGTGCTGGGACGGCTGGGTGCCGGTGGCATGGGGCTGGTCTATCTGGCGCGCTCGGCGTCGGGTCGGCGCGTGGCGATCAAGACGGTGCGGACGGAGCTGGCGGAGGACCAGCTCTTCCGGGTCCGTTTCACCCGCGAGGTCGAGGCGGCCCGCGCGGTGTCCGGTTTCTACACGGCCGCCGTGGTCGACGCCGACCCCCGTGCCGCCGTGCCGTGGCTGGCGACCGCGTACGTCCCCGCGCCCTCGCTCGAAGAGATAGTGAACGACTGTGGGCCGATGCCGGTCCAGGCCGTCCGCTGGTTCGCGGCGGGCGTGGCCGAGGCCCTGCAGTCCATCCACGGCGCCGGACTCGTGCACCGGGATCTGAAGCCCTCCAACGTCCTCGTCGTCGAGGACGGGCCGCGTGTGATCGACTTCGGTATCGCGTCCGGCGTTTCGAACACACGTTTGACGATGACGAACGTGGCCGTCGGTACGCCCGCGTACATGTCGCCCGAGCAGGCGAAGGACTCGCGGAGCGTGACCGGTGCGAGCGACGTCTTCTCGCTCGGCTCGATGCTCGTGTTCGCGGCCACCGGGCACGCACCGTTCCACGGGGCCAATCCCGTCGAGACCGTCTTCATGCTGCTGCGTGAGGGACCGGACCTCTCCGGCCTCCCGGACGAGCTGCGCCCCCTCATCGAGTCCTGTATGCAGATGGACCCGACCGCCCGCCCCAACCCCGCCGACCTCCAGGCCCAGCTCGCGCCCCACCTCTTCGGCTCCGGTTCGGACGACAGCGGTACGGCGTCGGCGTGGCTGCCCGAGAAGGCGGTGAGCCTGATCGAGACCCGCCGCGGCGGACGCCCGGCGCCCAAGCAGCAGAGCTCCGGCGGACGCGGCGGCGCCACCGGCCGCCCGACGGCCCCCGTACCGCCGCCCCCGCCCTCCTACGACCCCGCGCCGGTGCCGCCCGTCTCCCCCGGCGCCCCCGACACCGGGCCGGTGCGGCTCGCCGGGGGCCAGGTGCCGATCGGACCCGGGCCCCGCGTCGCCGACGCCCGCGCCGCCGCCGTGCAGGCGCCCCCTCCGGAGGCGGGCCTCGCCGCGTCCTGGTCTCGGCCGCGCGCCGGCGTGAACGGCGCGGACCCCGCGCCCGCCGTGCCCGCCCCGCCCGCCCCCGAACCGGCCGCCTCCGGCTGGCGCCCCTGGCGGTTCCGCATGTCGAACGACGTCTGGGGTACCCCGTCCGTCGCCGACGACCTCGTCTACGTCACCTCCTTCGAGGTCCACGCCCTGGACGTGGCCACCGGCAGGCGCCGCTTCAAGACCCGGGACGTCGCCTGGTCGATGGCGGTCGCGGACGGCCGTGTCCACGCCTCCGACGGCCCGACCCTCTTCGCGCTCGACGCACGCGAGGGCGCCGACCTGTGGCGGCTGTCCACGGACGCCTGGGTGTACTCCCTGAAGGCCGACCGGGGCACCGTGGTCACCGCGACCAGAGGCGGCGGCGTACAGGGCTGGGAGGCGTCCAACGGGCAGAAGCTCTGGGAGGTGACCGGCGCCCAGACCGACTTCGAGTCCCCCGAGGCGGGCCCCGTGGTCCAGGACGGCACGGTGTACGTCTGGAAGGACGCCCGGCTGTGCGCCCTGGAGGCCCGCACGGGTGACGAGCGCTGGTCGTACCCCGTCGGCGACGCGGCCTCGTGCGGCGGAGTCCCGGTACGGCTGACGCCCGCCTCGGACGGATACGTGTACGTCGCCGCCGGGAGCCGCGTCCTCGCCGTCGACGTGGTCGGCGGGCACGTGCGCTGGCACTTCGAGGCGCCCGCCGTCTTCCTCTCCGCGCCCACGTTCGCGCCGGGGCCGGCGGTCACCGGTGGCGGTGTCTACCTCGCCGACTACCTCGGCACGGTCTACGCCCTCGACGCCACCGACGGCCGTGACCGCTGGCGCATCGCCACCGAGTCCCGCTCCTCCCTGGAGCCGGCCCTCGTGGCGGCCGGGCACGTCCATGTCGGCAGCGGCAAGGGGCTCTACACCCTCGACGCGGTCACGGGGACGCCGAAGTGGCGGTTCCAGGCGGGCGGCGAGATCGTGGGGGCGCCGTCGGTGGCGGAGGGACGGATCCACTTCGGCTCCACCGACCACCTGCTCTACACCCTGAAGGCCGACGACGGCCGGCTGCGGTGGAAGCTCGCGACGGGCGGCGAGATCACCGGCTCGCCCGTGGTCAAGGACGGCGTGGTGTACGCGTGCAGCAAGGACCGGTGCGTGTACGCGCTGGACGCGGAGAAGGGGACGGGGACGGCGCGGACGACGTAGGCGCCCATGGGGTGAGGGCCCGGGGTTGTCGGGCGGGGCCGCACCGGATGCCGTCCGGCGGGTCCGAGGGTGCCGGACCCGCCGGACGGCAGGGGCCGCGCCGCTATCCGGCGTAGGTCTCGAACTCGGCGACCCGCGGGGTGCCGTTCGAACCGGTGATCTCGAAGGTGATCTTGCGCAGTGAGAGCTGGGGGAAGCTGATGGCGCCCGCGCCGCTGCCGGAGGTCAGGACGGTGCCGGTGTCGTGGTCGACGACCCGCCAGGACCTGATGGTGCCCGCGGTGCCCGAGGTCTCCCGGATGTTGATCGCGGACACCGAGGTGGCGGAGCCCCACTTGACCGAGATGGAACCGGTCGGGCCGGTCGGCGACCAGTAGGTGCTCATGTTGCCGTCCAGCACGTTGCCGTAGCTCGTGCCGGAGGCCTTGCTGGACCCGTCGGAGCCGGCCCCGGTGCTGAGGTTGGTTCCGCCGGGCCGGGTCGGCGGGTCGGTCGGTGCGGGCGTGGGGTCGGTCGGCGTCGGAGCCTGCGGGGAGCAGTTGCCGTCCGACACCTTCAGGCCCTTGTTGGCGCCCGCCGTCGCGCTGGTGACGCTCGGCACGCAACCGGCCGCGTCGGGACTGTAGGAGTACGGGATGCTGACGGTGGTGTTGGACCGCGGGTCGGGGCCGGCGGGGTTGTTGTCGCCGCCGGGGCGGGACCACCTCACGTTGTCGAAGATGTTGCCGCTGACCTGCCAGTAGCCGGCCGCGTCGGTGTAGAAGGTGCCGAGGACGTCCTTGGAGTCCTTGAAGTAGTTGTTGTCCACCTTGGCACGGGCCCCGGCGCGGGAGTTGATGCCGGAGTCGTTGAGGCCGACGTAGTGGTTGTTGTAGATGTGGGCGATGCCGCCGCGCAGAAGGGGCGTACGGGAGTCGATGTTCTCGTACCGGTTGTGGTGGTAGGTGACGTAGCCGTTGGAGACGTCGCTCTCACTGGATCCGACGAGGCCGCCGCGGCCGGAGTTGCGCAGGATGCTGTAGGACAGGGTCACGTACCGGGTGTTGTTCTTCATGTCGAAGAGGCCGTCGAAGCCCGCCGACTCCCCGCCCGACGCCTCCAGGGTGGTGTGGTCCACCCAGACGTTGCGGACGTTGCTCTCCATGCCGATGGCGTCACCGCCGTTGGAGGTGGGCGAGCCCGACTTCTTGACGTTCCGGACGGTCACGTTCTGGATGATGATGTTCCTGGCTTCGCGGATGTGGATGCCCAGCTGGTCGAAGACGGCTCCGCGGCCGACCCCGACGATCGTGACGTTGCTGATCTCCTTGAGCTCGATCACGCTGTCGGCGGTGTTGCAGCTGCCGCCCGACACCTTGCTGGTGTTGCCGTGGTTGATGGTCCCCTCGACCTGAATGGTGAGGGGGGTGCTGCTGCTCGCCCGGTTGCACAGCGCCGCGTGGATCGCGGTTCCCGTGGTCGCCCGTACCGTCTGCCCCCGGCTCCGCCGGTGGTGCCGCCGTTCTGGGTGGCGTAGCCGGTGGCGCGGCCGGTCGCGGCCGATGCCTCGGGCATCGACAGAACCGTGCCGGTCGCGGCGGCCGTGAGGGCCATCGTGGCCAGTGCCGCGTGGAACCGCGTTGCTCGTGGTCGTCTCATCCTCGTTCTGCCCTTTCGCCGTTGCACGCAGGTCGTGCTGCGTGCCGTTGTCGTTCGGGCGGACCGTCGGGGTGCCGACCTGTTGGGGGAGGTCGTCGTTCGGTCCGATGCGGGTGCTCTTCTCCTCGGGTGCGGATGCGGTGGTTCGGTAATGCCGGGACGCTCACGCTCGTCGGTCCCGGGTCCCGGGTCCCGGGTCCCGGGTCCCGGGTCCCGGGTCCCGGGTGCGGGGTGCGGGGTGCCGCGACCGTGGCGCCGCCGACTCGGTCTGCTTGTTGTGGTGCGGCGCCGTCATGGATGTCACTGGCTGCGCAGACAGTCGTCCGTTCAAAACCAGGAACGAGATTCGACTATCTGAACGTCGACACGGAGGGTGTGCTGGCTCGATTTCGGTCCCCGCAGGCGCCATGGTCGACGAGGGAGTGTCGTCGAAGTGTTGCCGCAAGGCAGGAAGCGCTTTCTGCCCGGAGAATAGGGCGACGCCCGTGAAGCGGCAAGGTTGCGCGCAGTTATGGAATCCAGGATTTCGTTTCATGTGCGTGAACAGAGAGGTGGGAACTGTGAGAACTTCCCTGTCGGAACCGCGCTGTCGGAACTCTCACGGCGGCAGTTGTCCGACAGCCACGCGGTCGGAGCCGTTCAACGCCGTCGCGGTGTCCGTCTGACGGACGGCCCGGTCCCGCTACCCCGCGTTCCGTTCCCACCCCTGGTCAAGTTGACCAGGGGTGGGGTGCGTGGGCGCGACGGCCGGGGCGGGACGCGCGACCAGACGCGGTCCCGGCCGCTGACCTGGTGCCCGGTGCGCTGTTGATTCATCGCCGAGGGCGCGCGGCCCTGACGGCATCGCGGTACCGGTCACCGAGCACTGCGGAGAAGCAAGGACGATGCGTCGTGACCCCTGAGCTCATAGGCCGCTTCCGGAAGTCTTCGTACTCCGGGGGCAGGGCGACTGCGTCGAGATCGCCCCCTCTCCACCGGCGGCCGGGCCGTCCGCGACAGCAAGAACCCCCACGGCCCCCTCCTCCACCTCGCCCCCGACGGCTGGCCCGCCTTCCTGGCCGGGGTCAGGGGCGGCACGCCCGGGCGGTAGCGGGTCTTCGGGCGAGGCCGTAAACGGCGGCGTTGCTGAGCCGGCGGCAATGGCCAGGCCTGGAGCACCTCGGCGCCGTCGGCCCGGCCGGCAGTACGCACACACCACACACACTGCATGATGGTCACTTGACTTCCTCCCCCGCCTGAGGGCGGGGGATTCCAGCGGTCGCCCGCTGGGGTTCCTGCTTCACCGACGACCGCCCCGTCCGGGAGGACTCCCGTTGAGGGCTTACACCGTCTCCACAGGCAGACACGGCCAGCCCGGCCGCGAGAACAAGGCATCCGATGAATGATCACGCGCTCTGGCGACGACCCCCCAGTCCCCGCGGTACACGGTCGTGTAGTTGCTCTGGCAGTACGAGGAGCCCGAACGCGGGTTTGCGGCTGATCCGTTGGGCGACCGCGAAGGGCGCGAGGCCGTCGCCTTCGGACCGAGGGGTCAGCGAATGCGGAACCCGCCCGCCCGCCGCCCCCTGAACAGCTCCGCCTGCCGTTCCCCCGGCAGGTTGCCCAACGAGACGAGGTGCGGGGCGTACGCGAGGGCGTGCGTCCGCGCCGCCTCCCGGGCGGACCAGCAGGCCCGGACCGTGCCCTGGACGGCCTCCGGCGGATACCCGGCGATCACCTCGGCGCACCGCACGGCGGCGGCGACGGCCTCGCCGGGTTCCGTCACCTCCGACACCAGCCCCACCTCGTACGCCCGGCGCGCGGACATCCGCTCGGCGGTGCCCATCAGCGCCAGCCGCGTGGCCTCACCGTACGGCATCCGCTGGGACATCAGGATCGACTCGAAGGCGCTGACCATGCCGTAGGTGGTGTGGGGGTCGAAGAAGGCGGCGGAGGGGTCGGCGACGATGAACTCCGACTCGCCCAGGAGGTAGAAGGCCCCGCCGCAGGCCATGCCGTTGACGGCCGCGATCACCGGCTTCCACAGGTCGTTCGTCTTGGGGCCGATCCTGAGGAGGGGGTCCTCGATCGTGTACGGGGAGTTCGGCTGCGGTACGGCCGTCGCCGCGTCCCGGTCGAGGCCCGTGCAGAAGGCGCGGTCGCCGGCGCCGGTCAGGACGACGGCCCGTACGGTGTCGTCGAACCTCAGCTCCCGCCAGGTGGAGGTGAGGTGCTCGGCCGTGGGCAGGTCGATCGCGTTGAGCTTCCCGGGCCGGTCCAGGGTGAGGACTGCGACGCCCGAGTCCCTGTCCGTCGTCGTACGCAGGGTCACGGCCGCTCCAGTACCCATTGGGGCAGGCCGGTGGCGGTGAACACCACCCGCACCCGCGCGCCGATCCGGACGCGGTCGGGGCGGACGGAGTCGAGGCGCGCGCCCGCCTCGCTCACCAGGTTGCCGACGAGGCGGATGCGCGGGGCGTCGGCCAGCTCGACGAGGACGACGGGGTAAGGGGCCTGCTCGGCGTAGTCGGGGAGGAGGGGCGGGTGGGGGAGGACGTACGACCAGACGCGGCCCCGGCCGCCGACCCGGCGCCACTCGCTCGCGAAGGAGCGGCAGTGCGGGCAGCAGGGGCGGGGCGGGAAGCGGAGTTCGCCGCAGTCGGCGCAGGCCTGGATCCGCAGTTCGCCTCGGGCGGCGTACTCCCAGAAGGGGGCGCCGTCGTCGTCCACGACCGGTGTCAGCATCTCGACTCCCCGTATCGATCGGCTCGTTCAGTTCCTCAGCAGCAAAGCCGAGGTCGGTACGCCCTCGCCCGCCGTCACCAGGCACGTCGCCGCCCCCGGCACTTGCGCGGTGCTCGTGCCGCGCAACTGCCGTACGCCCTCGGTGATCAGGTTGAAGCCGTGGACGTACGCCTCGCTGAGACCGCCCCCGGAGGTGTTGAGGGGCAGCCGGCCGCCGATCTCCAGGGCGCCCCCTTCGGTGAAGGCGCCGCCCTCGCCCCGGCCACAGAAGCCGTAGCCCTCCAGGGAGAGCGGGACGAGGGCGGTGAAGGCGTCGTAGATCTGGGCGACGTCGATGTCGTCCGGGGTCAGGTCGGCGTGTTTCCAGAGGTGCCGGGCGGTGGTCCAGGCGGGACCGGTCAGCGGGTCGTCGTTCCAGTAGTTGACCATGCCGTGGTGCTGGGCGGGCAGGCCCTGGGCGGCGGAGTGGACGTGGACGGGGGTGCGGCGGCAGTCCCGTGCGCGCTCGGCGGAGACGAGGACGCACGCCAACGCCCCGTCCGTCTCCAGGCAGTTGTCGAAGAGGCAGAGGGGTTCGCTGATCCAGCGGGAGTTCATGTACATCTCGCGGGTCAGCGGGCGGTCGTACATGATCGCGGCGGGGTTCTGGTTCGCCCGGTTCCGGCAGGCCAGCGCCACGTTGAAGAGATGGTCCCGGGTCGTGCCGTACTCGTGCATGTGGCGGCGCGCGAGCATGGCGATCTCGTCGGCGGGGCGGAGCAGGCCGTACGGGCGGGTCCACTGGGCGGGGGTGGGGAGCTGGACCGCGGTGTTCTTCCACGGGCGGGGGCCCGAGCCGCGCTTCCGGGACCGCCAGGCGACGCCGACCGTGGCCTGCCCGGTCGCGATCGCGGCGGCGAGATGCGCGACCGTGGCACACGAACCGCCGCCGCCGTAACCGACCTTGCTGAAGAAGGTGAGGTCTCCGAGGCCGAGCGCCTTGGCGACCTCGACCTCGTCCGTCTCCTCCATCGTGTACGAGGCCAGCGCGTCGACCTCCTCCGGCACGATCCCGGCGTCGTCGAGCGCGGCGAGGATCGCCCGGCACGCCAACGCCTTCTCGCTTTCCTGGAGTTGCTTGGCGAAGGGGGTCTGGCCGATGCCGACGATCGCAGTCGCGTCCTTGAGCACGGCCATGGGAGCACACCTTCCGCACAGGGGCTGCTGGCTGCTGACAGTGCGTCAGCGTACAGCTAATCTGACGGGTAGTCAGCTACTGGTTCTCGGGTACGGAGGCCTGCTGTGCGCGGTGACTCGGAAGTGCGCGGTGATGTGGAGTGGGGGACCGTCCCGGGGCTGCTCCGCTCGGCGTTCGAGCGGTACGGCCCGGTCGAGGCCGTCGTCGACGGGCGGGCGCGTGTGTCGTACGCGGAACTGGGTGCCCGGGTCGAGCGCGCGGCGGCGGCGTGCGTCGCGAACGGGGTGCGGGTCGGCGACCGCGTGGCCCTCTGGGCGCCGAACTCCCTCGACTGGATCGTCTCCGCGCTCGGCGCGGTCTCGGCGGGCGCGGTGCTGGTCCCGCTGAACACCCGCTTCAAGGGCGGTGAGGCGGCGGACGTACTGGCGCGCAGCAGGGCCAAGCTGCTGTTCGTCACCGGGACGTTCCTGGGGACGTCGTACGTCGCCTCGCTGCGGCGGGCGGCTGGGGCGGACGGCGGCCGGCTGCGGGCGCCGGGGGCCGGGAGCGTGTGTGAGAAGCCGGGCCCGCTGCCCGGCCTCCCGCACCTGGAGCAGGTGGTGGTGCTGTCGGACGACGCCCCCGCCGACTTCCGCACCTGGAAGGACTTCCTGGCGAGCGGCGACGGGGTCGGGGCGGGGGAGGTGCGGGCGAGGTCGGCCGAGCTCACGGGGGACTCCCCTTCCGACATCATCTTCACCTCGGGCACCACCGGCCGCCCCAAGGGCGCGGTGATCACCCACGCGCAGACCCTGCGGGCGTACGAGGTGTGGAGCGAGCTGGCCGGGCTCTGGCAGGGCGACCGGTATCTGATCGTGAACCCCTTCTTCCACACCTTCGGCTACAAGGCGGGCGTGCTCGCCTGTGTCATGCGGGGCGCGACTATGATCCCGCAGCCGGTGTTCAACGTGGAGACGGCGATGGCCAACGTGGCGGCGGAACGCGTCTCCGTCCTCCCCGGCCCGCCCACCCTCCACCAGTCCCTCCTGGACCACCCCGCCCGCGACGACTACGACCTCGGTGCCCTGCGCCTGGTGGTGACGGGCGCGGCGGTGGTGCCGTTGCGCCTGGTCGAACGCCTGCGGGCGGAGCTGCGCGTGGACACCGTGCTGACGGCGTACGGCCTGTCCGAGGCGTCCGGCATCGTCACGATGTGCCGGCGCGGCGACGAGCCTTCGATGATCGCGTCGACGTCCGGCCGGGCGATCCCGGGCACGGAGGTGCGGGTCGTCGGCCCGTCGGGGGCCGCCTTGCCGCCCGGCTCCCCCGGGAGGTCCTCGTCCGCGGCTTCAACGTCATGCGGGGCTACTTCGAGGACCCCGCCGCGACCACGGAGGCGATCACCGAGGACGGCTGGCTGCGCACCGGCGACGTAGGCGTCCTCGACCGCGCCGGCAACCTCCGCATCACCGACCGCGTCAAGGACATGTTCATCGTCGGCGGCTTCAACGCGTACCCGGCGGAGATCGAGCAACTGCTGGGACTGCACCCGGACGTGGCCGATGTCGCCGTCATCGGCGTCCCCGACGCCCGCCTCGGCGAAGTCGGCAAGGCCTACGTCGTACGCCGCCCCGGCGCCACCCTCACCTCCGACGACCTCATCGCCTGGTCCCGCCGCGAGATGGCCAACTACAAGGTGCCGAGGGCGGTGGACTTCGTGGGGGAGCTGCCGCGGAACGCGAGCGGGAAGGTGGTGAAGGGGGAGCTGCGGGGGCGGTGAGGGCGGTGAGGGACCGGGCCGTGGTTCGGCTCCGGTGGGTGCTGGGCGGCGAGGCGGACACGCCTCGACCGCGGTGGCTCCCCCTCCGCGCCACCGCGGCCGATCCCCGTGGGAAGGGAGCCCGATGTCCCTACTTGCCGTTGCCGTTGCCGTTGCCGTTGCCGTTGCCGTTGCCGATGTCGAGGGCGGGCGGGGCGGGCATGCTGTTGTCCATCGTCCTGACCGCGTCGGCGTCGACGGGCTCGCTGGGCATGCTGTTGTCCTGCGGCTTGGCGACCGGATTCTTCGGCGGCGTGGGCATGCTGTTGTCCCGCATGGCGATGGTCTCGGCCCTGGACCTGGTCGGCTCGCTCGGCATGTTGTTGTCCAGCATGGTGACGTCCGCGTTGGTCTTCTTGTCGCTCATGGCCTGGGTCCTCCGCTGTGGTGACGAGTCAGGAACGCCCGCCCGGAAGCTCCCCCGAGGGCCGCCGGACGGGCGATATGGAGCGCACCCTAACCGGGTTGCTCTCCTGACCGGATCGCCTGCCCCCGACGCGACGCTCCGGCACGTAAGAGAGTGCCGGGCCGAGATAAACGAATGCTGAACGTCCGGGCCGGCGGGGGTGCGAGCACGCCAACGCTCCTGCTCGTGTGCCCGCCGGTCCTCAGGCCGCCTCGGCCGGGGCGATCAGGCCGCGTACGGCCGCGGCCTCCTCGGCGGCGCCGCTCTGCTCGTAGAGGCCGAGCGCGTCCCGCCAGCAGGCGCTCGCCCGGTCGGTCTGGCCCAGCGTGGACAGGGCCCGGCCGAGGAGGGTGACGACGTGCCCGCGCATCCGGTCCCCGCCGACACAGCCCAGGGCGAGGGCTTGTTCGGCGTGGTGCGCGGCGAGCGCGGGGCGTTGGGCGGCGAGATGCACCTCGGCCATGCGGAAGTGGGTGTTCCCCTCCCAGAGCCGCTGCCGGTGCTCGGCGAAGACGTACTGCGCGTGCGAGAACTGTTCGAGCGCCTCGGTGTGCCGGCTCGCGCTGGTCAGCGCGAGGCCGAGGGCGAGATGGGCGTTGGCGCGGCGCATCGGCCGACCCATCTCGGCGTGCACGTCGAGGCTGTGCCGGGCGATGTCGATCGCCTTCGCGGTGTTGCCCATGCCCAGGTGGGCGCGGGAGAGATTGGCCAGCGTCACCGCCTCGTTGAGCCGGTTGCCGGCGGCCCGGTAGCCCTCGATCGCCTGTTCCAGGAAGATCTTGCCGTCCGCGTACCGGCCCTGGTGCATGGAGATGAGACCCCGGTCGTTGGCCACCCAGCTGGTGGCGACGTCCTGCGCGGAGGCCGTGAGGTCCATGGCGAGCTGTGCCTGGTCCGCCGCCTGCCGGATGCGGCCGGAGACCAGCAGGACGTTCGTCAGCATCGTCCGCGCCCGCCCCTCCGCGCGCGTGTCCCCCGCCGCCCGCGCCGCGTCGCACATCGCGCGCGCCGTCGTCTCGTACTGGTGGGAGTTGGCACCGGACTCGGTGAGATCCTTGGCGGCCCAGAGCAGGTCCACCGCGCGGCGCAGCCGGTCCGTTCCCGCGGACTGCGGGACGCAGGCCAGCAGGCAGCCCGCCTCGTTGTAGAGCCAGTCGAGCGCCGCGGAGCCCTCGGTGAAGCGCAGCCCCGGGTACTCGGTGGGCTCCAGGTGGTCCACCAGCCGGTCCCCCGGCCGTTCGATCGCGTACACCTCCGACGCCGTCGCCAGATAGAAGTCCAGCAGTCGCGACATCGCCGCGTCCCGTTCGCCGGGCGGGTGTTCGTCGCGCTCGGCGCATGCACGCGCGTAGAGACGTACGAGATCGTGGAAGCGGTAGCGGCCCGGGGCCGCGGACTCCAGCAGGGACGTGTCGACGAGGATCTCCAGCAGGTCCTCGGTGTCCTCCGGCGGCAGGTCCAGTACGGCGGCCGCGGCGGCCAGGGAGATGTCCGGGCCGTCCGCCAGCCCGAGCAGGCGGAAGGCGCGTGCCTGATCCGGCTCCAACTGGCCGTAGCCGAGCTCGAACGTCGCCTTCACCGCAAGGTCACCGGCCTGCAGCTCGTCCAACCGCCGCCGCTCGTCGGCGAGTTTGGCCGCAAGGACGGACACCGTCCACGTTCTGCGCGCTGCCAGGCGGGAGGCCGCGATACGGAGGGCGAGGGGCAGGAAACCGCAGGCCGCCACGACGTCGAGGGCGGCCTCGCGCTCCGCCGCCACCCGCTCCGCGCCGACGATCTTCGTGAAGAGCCGGAGTGCCTCGTCGGGGGACATCACGTCCAGGTCGACGAGGTGGGCGCCGGCCAGGTCCACCATGCGCACCCGGGCCGTGACGAGGGCCGCGCAGCCCGCCGTGCCCGGTAGGAGGGGCCGTACCTGCGCGGCGTCGCGGGCGTTGTCCAGCAGTACGAGCACCCGGCGGCCGTCCAGGACCGACCGGTAGAGCGCGGACCGCTCCGCCAGGGAGTCGGGGATCGCCGAGTCGGCAGTGCCGAGCGCCCGCAGGAACGAGCCGAGGACCGTCTCCGGTTCGGCGGGGCGGGCGCCGGCGCCCTGGAGGTCGACGTACAGCTGGCCGTCCGGGAAGGACGGGCGCGCCCGGTGGGCGACGTGCACCGCAAGGGTGGTCTTGCCGACGCCGCCGATGCCGGCCAGCGCCGACACGGCCATCACCCGGCCCTCGGCGCCGGACGCCTCCGCCAGCGCCCCGCTCAGGTCGTCGACGAAGGAGGACCGGCCGGTGAAGTCCGGGACGGTGGCGGGGAGCTGGGCGGGCCGGACGGGGGCGGCGGCCGGCTCGGGGGCCTGGGGCGCGGAGGGTTCCGCCAGGCCCGGGTCCGCTCGCAGGATGCGCTGCTGCAACTCCCGCAGAGCCGGGCGCGGGTCCACGCCCAGTTCGTCGGCGAGGAGCCGGCGTGTGTCGGCGTACACCGCGAGAGCCTCCGCCTGCCGTCCGCTCCGGTACAGCGCCAGCATCAGCAGTTCGCGCAGCCGCTCCCGTAGAGGGTGCGCGGCCGTGAGGGACGTCAGCTCCGAGACCGCAGCCGCGTGGCAGCCCTGCTCCAGGTCCATGTCCAGCCGGGTCTCGACGAGTTGGAGGCGCCACTCGTCGAGGCGGGCCCGCTGCGTCTGAGCGTACGGCCCCGGAACGCTCGCCAGGACCTCGCCGTCCCACAGGCCGAGCGCCTTGTTCAGCAGGCTGCGAGCGCGGTACAGATCGCCGGATCCCCGGGCCTTCTCGGCGTCCGAGGCCAGGTCCCGCGCCACGGCGAGGTCCAGCGCGCCGCCGGACAGCGCGCGGACCGCGTAACCGCCGGACTCGCTCACCAGCACATCGGCGGAGAGCACCTTGCGCAGCCGCGAGGCGTACGTCCGTACGGCGGCCAGCGCCTGCGAGGGCGGATCGTCGCCCCACAGCGCGTCGATCAGCTCGCTCGCGGTGGCCGTGCGACCCTCGCGCAGCAACAGCGCGGCGAGAAGGGCGCGTTGCTGTGGCGAACCGGTGGAGAGGGGTTCCGTGCCGCGCCAGGCCCGTACGGGGCCGAGCACGCTGAAGCGGATTTCGGCCGCGTCGTGGGCGTCCGGTTCCGGAATCCGGTCTTCCCCGGGATCCCTCTGCTCCGGTACTCGCGGCACACCGACCTCCGGTACTCGCGGCTCACCGCCCATCGACGCCCCCTAGGCCTCCCCGACAACCTGAGCGGCTCCAGGGAAGAGCAGGTACGTCCCTCCCCGGCACCGCTCAGCCAGTTTGCCTTGTTCATGGCAGATACGTCAGCTCTGGGGGGCGGCACTCACAGGGGGCCGTCGGGGACATCACAAGGCCCACACAGACTCTCCTCGTGCCGACGCCGACCGAACCACTGCCCGACGCCGTACGCATCGACGGCCCGCGCATAGCTGACGACCCGTCAGATCAGCGCTACCGTGGCGCACATGGAGACCAAGGAGACCGCCACGGCGCCCACCGCCTTCCCGAAGATCATCTCTGTCGACGACCACACGGTGGAGCCCCCGAACGTCTGGCAGGACCGGCTCCCGAAGAAGTACCGGGACATCGGTCCCCGCATAGTGCGCGCGCCGCTGAAGGAGATGACGTTCCTCGGCGGACGCTTCCGGCCCGTCATGGGCGCCCCCGGCGACGACGGCCCGATCGGCGACTGGTGGGTCTACGAGGACCTGCACCGCCCGCTGACCCGCCTCGACACCGCCGTCGGCTACTCCAGGGACGAGATCAAGCTGGAGGTCATCACCTACGAGCAGATGCGCCCCGGCTCGTACGACGTCCCGCAGCGCCTCGCCGACATGGACGTCAACCACGTCCAGTCCGCCCTCTGCTTCCCGACCTTCCCGCGCTTCTGCGGCCAGACCTTCACCGAGGCCTCGGACCGCGAACTCGGGCTGCTCGGTGTGCGGGCGTACAACGACTGGATGGTGGAGGAGTGGTGCGGCCCGCAGGCCCGGGGCCGTCTCGTCCCGCTCACCCTCGTCCCCCTCTGGGACGCGGAACTGGCGGCGGCGGAGGTGCGGCGCAACGCCGCCCGGGGCGTTCGCGCCGTCGCCTTCTCGGAGATCCCCCCGCACCTCGGTCTGCCCTCCGTCCACACCGACGACTGGGACCCCTTCCTCGCCGCCTGCGACGAGACCGGCACGGTCGTGGCCATGCACATCGGCTCGTCGAGCCGCATGCCGTCCACCTCCGCCGACGCCCCGCCCGCCGTCGGCTCCACCATCACCTTCGCCAACTGCTGCTTCTCGATGGTCGACTGGCTGATGAGCGGCAAGTTCGAGCGTTTCCCGAACCTCAAGGTCATGTACGCCGAGGGCCAGATCGGCTGGATCCCGTACATCCTGGAGCGCGCGGACGTGGTGTGGGAGGAGAACCGGGGCTGGGGCGGTGTCGCCGACAAGGTCCACCGGCCGCCGTCGGAGCTGTTCGCCGACCATGTCTACGGCTGCTTCTTCGACGACGCGTTCGGCCTGAGGAACCTCGACGCCATCGGCGTGGGCAACGTGCTGTACGAGACCGACTACCCCCACTCCGACTCCACCTGGCCCGAGTCGCGGCAGGTGGGGGAGGCCCAGATGGGGCACCTGGACCCGGACGTGGTGGACCGGATCGTGCGGCGGAACGCGATCGAACTGCTGGGGCTGACGGAAGAAGGGCTCTGGGCGGGGCCCACGGCCTGAGCCCGTACCCGTTCCAGGCGCTCGACCTCTTTCTGACGATCCATCGGATATCTCGACGGGTCACGACCGGTCCAGGCACATGAAGCATCGTCAACCGTGGGGTTCATCGTGCAGACACCGCCGGAAGAACGACCGGATCACGCGAGCCCGTCGGCGTCCGGAGGCCGACTGGCCCCCGAGGGCCGCCTGGCCTACGGAATGCAACTCCCCGTCCAGTCCCAGAGCGTCCTCTACGCCGAGCCCTGGGAGGCGGACGCCGGACCCCGGGATCTCGTCGAGGTGGCGCGGGCCGCGGACCGGGCGGGGTTCGCGTACGTCGCGAGCTGCGACCATGTGGCGATTCCGCGACGGCTCGCGGACGCGATGGGAACGGTCTGGTACGACCCGGTAGCCACCCTCGCCTATCTGGCGGGGGTGACCGAGCGGGTGCGGCTGCTCAGCCATGTCGCCGTCGTGGGGTTGCGGCATCCGCTGCTGACCGCGAAGCAGTACGCGACCCTCGACCACCTCGCGGCCGGCCGCCTGATCCTCGGGGTGGGGGCCGGGCATGTGCGGGAGGAGTTCGAGGCGCTGGGTGTCGACTTCGAGCGGCGCGGACTCGTGCTGGACGAGTCCGTCGAGGCGCTCCGAACGGCTCTCGGGGCGGACGAGTTCCCCGAACACCGCGGCAGGCTCTACCAGTTCGAGGGACTCGGGCAGCGGCCCCGGCCCGCCCAGGAGCACATCCCCGTGTGGGTCGGCGGGTCATCCCCGGCCGCAGTGCGACGGGCGGCCCTCAAGGGGGACGGGTGGCTGCCGCAGGGGGACCCGCGCGACCGGCTGCCCGAGCGGATCGAGCGGATACGGCGGCTCAGGGAGGAGGCCGGAACCGAAGGGCCGTTCGTCATCGGTGCCATCGCCGAGCCGTTGTACGTCGGCACACCTGCCTGGGGCGTCGGGCGGCGGACCATCAGCGGGCCGCCGGACGCTCTCGCCGAGTCGCTGCGGGCGTACCGGGCGATGGGGGTGGACCAGGTACAGGTGCGCTTCCGCAGCCGGAGCCGGGGGAACTCCTTGACCAGATAGGGCAGTTCGGGGCAGAGGTCGCGCCTCTGCTGTAGCGGGGGCTTGTTTTGAGCCGCACTCCTTGAAGGATTGAACATCTCTACGTCGATTGCCGTATGTGCGAACGTACGGACCTACGGCTTCGGCGGAAGGACACATGGACGTGCGCGCTTCCCGACAACTCTCCGTCGCCGTCGCTTGCCCAGGGGAAGCCTGGCCGCACCCCGACTGGCCGGCCAGGGACGACCCGTACGTCGAGCGGGCGGTGCTTCTGTCCGAGCCCTTCCGGATCCCCGAGAGCGCGGATGTCGTCGTCCTGCGCTCCGCCGAACCGCTGAGATACTTCCGGGAGTTGGTGACCGGTACAACACCGGCGATCGTCATCAGCCCCTGCCGGGCCGCCGAGACCGTCATCGAGGTGTTCCGCGGCGGGGCGGGCTATCTGGTAGAGGGCGACTACTGCGCCTGCATGCTCTCCTCGGCCGTCGTCGGGGCCAGCGTCGGGCACACCTACCTCTCCCCGGCGGCCTGTGCCGCTCTGCGCGAGGGTGTCCGGCGGCAGTCCGCGGCGGGCGAGGCGACGGAGCGGCTGCGTGGCCTGCTCTCGCCACGTGAGCGGCAGATCATGGACCTGCTGTCCACCGGTCTGGGCGCGCAGGCGATCGGACTGCGACTACGGCTGAGCGAGAAGACGGTCCGCAACAACCTCAGCAACATCTACGCCAAGCTCGACGCACGCGGCAGCACGGACGCGGTACTGCGGTGGCTGGGGGCGGCGGACGGTGGTGGTCAGAGGGCTCTGGCCCGCTGACGCTCGGCTTCTGGTGCGTGGCCCCTGATCATCTTGATTCGCAAAAGGAATGGCCCCCGCGGGAGCCGCGGGGGCCATTCGAGTGTTTCATGCGTCTCGTCTTTTCTAACGCTGCTTCCTGCCTGCGTCTCTCCTATGAAGATGTTTCCGGCAGCGGTACTTCGACGTCGACGACGTTCTCCCCGCCCTCTTCGAATCCGGGTTCGATGCGGAGGCTGTTCGCGTCGTTGAGGATTGCGTCGGCCTGCGGCGTCCCGCACTTGATGTTGCGCAGCCAGAGGCGGCCGTCAGGGGTTCCGCTCTTGAGGAGCCGCGGGTAGAAGACGTGTACGCCCGCGGATCCCTCACTGGGGGAGAAGAACACCTTCTGGCCGTCTTGCTCTTCCTTGTAGGTGGCCCTGAGGAATCCACCCACGTCGACGCGCTTGTGTGACCACATGAAGAAGCCGATGTGGTCGGGCAGCAGCGCGCCCCTCAGGCTTTGGGTGAAGCCGGTCGTCGTGTCGTCGCGCTGGAGGTTGATGTCCTGTTCGCTGAACTGGAGGCCCACTTCGAAGATCGAACTCGCCAGCTTGGCGCCGCCGGAGAAGACGGAACCGTCCTCCGTCTGGACGATCCTGGTCACCGAGCCGCTGACGGTGAATGCCTTCGTCTGCGCCGTGTCGCTTCCGCAGTTGGTGTCCGGTTTGGACACCCGCTCATTGGGGCCGAAACTGTTCTTCTGGCTCTGGACGGGGACGAACTCGCAGTTCTCCAGCCGGTCCGAGTCGCTCTTGCAGTCGGCGTCGACCTCGCTGGGAGTGGCCGCGCCCGCGTTGGCCATGAAGGGAACCGCCACTGCGAGGGCGGCCACCGGGGCCAGGATGAGGGTGAGGCGCTTCTTCTTGCTGCGGTGGCTGCCGCTGCGGCCTGCGCGTGTCATGGTGTGTCTCCTGTACGGATCGTGGTGGTCAGCGGGAGCCGCAGTCCTTCAGCTTGGTCTCGATCAGGCCGTCCGCCGCGCCGGGCGCGCCCGCGGCCCCCGGCAGGATGACGGGACCCTCGACTACTTCTTCCGCCTCGAAGATCTGCTCGGGGACGGGGTTGAGGACGGTCGTCGCCGGCTTGGCGTCGATCTTCACGACCCATTTGCCCGTCATACGCTGCATCTTGGGTGTGAACTCCACAAAGAGCTCCTTGCCCTCAGGTATCGGCCTGTTTATCGTCTCGCTGGCGGTTGCCGTCCTGATGGTCATGTCCAGCGTTCCCTTGTGCTTCACCCAGGCGCCGCTCAAGGCTCCGAAAAGTCCGCCTACGGCGCCTTGCTGCGTCACCTTGTACTTGCCTTCGCCCTGAGCCACGGAGGTGGTCCATGACCCATCGGCTACCGCCTCGGGGTTGAGGTCCGGGGGGCAGTTCGGGAAGTCGATCGTGACCTTCTCCGTGGGCCCGTTGAAGGTCTCGAACTTCGTCTCGACGAATTCACAGCTGTCGGCCTCGAAACCGGGGCCGGCAATCCCACTGCCGCCGAAATCCGAGATGTGCTGCGGTTTGCCCTCGAGTACCTTGGACCTTTCGCACATCCTCATGATTTCCTCGGGCCCCGAGACCGTCGTTCGTGACTCCGGCGCGGCGTTCGCCGACGGCAGCAGCACGATGGCGACGGCTGCTCCACTCGTGATCGCCGTGCCGATCGCCACGTACCGGACCTTCTTGTTCTTGAAGCGCCTCTTGGCCACGCTCCGCTCCCTCCTTGGGGGTGGCTCTACTTTTCTGCTGAGGATTATCGGAGTCCTGTGAGCGCCGCCGACAGAGTCAAATATCCCTACTCTGCGGTCACTTGAGGTGTGCAGGTGCAATCGGCAGTCGGCTCTCACGTCAGCTGACGCACCGTCAAATATGGCGCTACGCTGCTGTTATCCACCGCCACCAGGGGAGTCCCCATGGGCAAGCTCGACGGACGTGTCATCCTCGTCACAGGCGCCGCGCGCGGTCAGGGCGAGCAGGAGGCCCGGCTGTTCAGGGCGGAAGGGGCCGAGGTCGTGGTCGCCGACGTCCTCGACGACCGGGGCGAGGCCCTCGCCAAGGAGATCGGCGCGCTCCACGTCCATCTGGACGTGAGCCGCGAGGATGACTGGGTGGCCGCCGTCACCGCCGCCAAGGGCGCGTACGGCCACGTCGACGGACTCGTCAACAACGCCGGCGTGCTGCGCCTCAACGCCCTCGTCGACACCCCCCTCGACGAGTTCATGCAGGTCGTGCGGGTCAACCAGGTCGGTGTCTTCCTCGGCATCAAGGCCCTCGCCCCCGAGATCGAGGCCGCCGGCGGTGGGACCATCGTCAACACCGCCTCGTACACGGGCCTGACGGGCATGGCGTACGTCGGCGCGTACGCCGCGACCAAGCACGCGATCGTCGGCCTCACCCGTGTGGCCGGCCTGGAGTTGGCCCGTAAGGGCATCCGGGTCAACGCGGTCTGTCCCGGCGCGATCGACACCGCGATGACCGACCCCGGTGGCGACGCCTCCGCCGAGGCCGTCGACAGGCTCTACCGCAAGCGGGTCCCGCTCGGCCGGATCGGCCGGCCCGAGGAGGTCGCCCGACTGGCCCTCTTCCTCTCCTGTGAGGACTCCTCCTACATCACCGGGCAGCCTTTCGTGATCGACGGGGGCTGGCTGGCCGGGGTCAGTCTGATCTGACGACCCGTCAGCTATTGACGCTCCACGGAGCCGGTGGAACAGTCGGCCGTACCGAGATCTGATGCAGAGTCAGGTACGTGGGCGGACCAGACCATGGGACGGTGAACCTCCGTGGAATTCGGGCTCTTTGTACAGGGATACGTGGGCAAGCGGGCCGAGACCGATCCGCTCGCCGAGCACAAGGCGCTGATGGAGGAGACCGAGTACGTCATCGAGGCGGACCGGTCCGGCTTCAAGTACGCCTGGGCGTCGGAGCACCACTTCCTGGAGGAGTACTCGCACCTCTCGGCCAACGACGTCTTCCTCGGCTACCTGGCGCACGCGACCGACCGGATCCACCTCGGCTCCGGCATCTTCAACCCGCTCGCCCAGGTCAACCACCCGGTGAAGGTCGCCGAGAAGGTCGCCATGCTCGACCATCTCACCGAGGGCCGCTTCGAGTTCGGCAGCGGACGCGGGGCCGGTTCCCACGAGATCCTCGGCTTCATCCCCGGGGTGACCGACATGAATCACACCAAGGAGATCTGGGAAGAGACCATCGCGGAGTTCCCCAGGATGTGGCTCCAGGACGAGTACGTCGGCTTCCAGGGCAAGCACTGGTCCCTGCCGCCGCGCAAGATCCTGCCCAAGCCGTACGGGAAGTCCCACCCCGCGATGTGGTACGCCGCCGGGTCGCCGCCGTCGTACGCCATGGCCGCGAAGAAAGGGCTCGGCGTGCTCGGCTTCAGCGTGCAGAAGGTCTCCGACATGGAGTGGGTGCTGGAGCAGTACAAGACCGCGATCGTCGACGCCGAGCCGATCGGGGACTTCGTCAACGACAACGTGATGGTGACGACGACCGCGATCTGCGCGCCCACCCACGACGAGGCGGTGCGTGTGGCGGTGAACGGCGGGCTGCACTACCTGCCCTCCCTCGTCTTCCGGTACCACGACACGTTCCCGAGGCCCGACGGCTTCCCCGTGTGGCCGGAGACGCTGCCCGAGTACGACGAGGAGTTCATCGAACTGCTCATCGAGGAAGAGCTGTTGATCTGCGGGGACCCGGACGAGGTGGTCCGGCAGTGCAAGCGGTGGGAGCAGGCCGGGGCGGACCAGCTGAGCTTCGGGTTGCCGGTGGGGGTGCCGAAGGAGGAGACGTTGCGGACGATCCGGCTCGTCGGGGAGCACGTCATCCCGAAGATCGACACGGATCCCGTGCACCGGACCTCGCGGTTCCGGGCGGCGGGCTGAGGGTCGGACGGCGGCTGCGGGCCCACCGCGGCTGCTCGCGCCCACGGGGCCGAGCCGCACATCGGCAGGGACCCGCGCCTTCGAAAGCACTGCGGCACCCGATCGTTACCAGGCGCCCGGAGGGGTGAGGCATGCTCGACCATGTGATCAAAGGCGCGACCGTCGTGGACGGGACGGGCGCCCCTGCTCGTACGGCCGACGTGGGGATACGGGACGGGCGGATCGCCGTCATCGGGAAGGTGACCGAGGAGGCGCGGTCGTCCGAGGACGCGCGCGGGCTCGTCCTCGCACCCGGCTTCGTCGACCCCCACACCCACTACGACGCCCAGCTGTTCTGGGACCCGTACGCGACGCCGTCCCTCAACCACGGGGTGACGACCGTCGCGGGCGGGAACTGCGGGTTCACGCTCGCGCCTCTCAACCCCGCCCGGCCCGAGGACGCGGACTACACGCGGCGGATGATGTCCAAGGTGGAGGGGATGTCGCTGGTCGCGCTGGAGGAAGGCGCGCCCTGGAGCTGGCACGGCTTCGGGGAGTACCTGGACGCCCTCGAAGGCAGGATCGCCGTCAACGCGGGCTTCATGGTGGGCCATTGCGCGCTGCGGCGGTACGTGATGGGGCCGGACGCGATCGGCGGGCAGCCGAGCGACGTGCAACTGAACGAGATGCTGGGGCTGTTGCACGAGGCGATGGAGGCGGGGGCGTGGGGGCTGTCGACCACGCAGTCCTCGACGCACAGCGACGGGGACGGCAGGCCGGTCGCGTCGCGGCACGCCACGCCCACCGAACTGCTCGCGCTGTCACGGGCGGTGGGTGAACACGAGGGCACCCAGATAGAGGCGATCGTGGCGGGCTGCCTGGACCAGTTCAGCGACGACGAGATCGACCTCTTCGTGGAGATGAGCGCGGTGGCGGGCCGCCCGCTCAACTGGAACGTCCTCACCATCGACTCGGCGGTTCCCGAGCGCGTGCCGAGGCAGCTGGAGGCGAGTGAGCGGGCGCGGAAGGCGGGGGGCAGGGTCGTCGCCCTCACGATGCCGATCCTCACGCCGATGAACATGTCGCTGGGTACTTTCTGCGCGCTGAACCTGATTCCGGGGTGGGGCCCGATCCTGAGCCTGCCGGCCCCCGAGCGGATCGAGCGGCTGCGCGATCCGCAGGTGCGGGCGGAGATGCTGCGGCGCGCGGACTCGAAGGAAGCGGGCGTCTTCCGCCGGCTCGCCCACTTCGGGCGGTACGTCATCGGCGACACCTACAGCGCGGCGAACGAGGGCCTGACCGGGCGGGTCGTGAAGGACATCGCGGCGGAGCGCGGGCAGGAACCGTTCGAGTGCCTGGTGGAGATCTGCGCCGCCGACGACCTCCGTACGGTCCTGTGGCCCATGCCCACCGACAACGACCCCGACTCCTGGACCCTGCGCGCCGAGACCTGGCGGCACGAGGACGTCCTCCTCGGCGGTTCGGACGCGGGCGCCCACCTGGACCGCATGTGCGGCGCCCCGTACACCACCAGGTTCGTCGGGGACTGTCTGCGCGGCCGGAAGCTGCTCGGGCTCGAACAGGCGGTGAAGATGCTGACCGACGACCCGGCACGGCTCTTCGGCCTCCGCGAGCGCGGGCGGATCGCCGAGGGATGGCATGCGGACCTCGTCCTCTTCGACCCGGAGCGCGTCGACGCCGGCAAGGCCACCCTGGTGCACGACCTGCCGGGTGACAGTCCGCGCCTCGACTCCAGGGCGATCGGCGTACGGGCGGTCTGGGTCAACGGCGTCGAGGCGATCCGCGACGACGTGGTGACCGGGGCCGTGCCCGGGAAGGTGCTCCGGAGCGGGCGGGACACGCGGACGGTGAGTACGAGGTGAGCCCCGCGGGGTCTTCGCAACGGCGGCGGTTGTTCATCGGCGGCTCCTGGGTGGAGCCCGACGGCGGGCACTACGAGGTGGTCGACCCGGCGACGGAGGGCGTCGTCGGGTGGGCCCCGGAGGCCTCCCGGGAACAGGTGCACGCGGCCACCGCCGCCGCCCGCGAGGCCTTCGGCCCGTGGTCGCGCACACCGGCCGCCGAGCGGGCGGCGGTCCTCGCCCGTACGGCGGACCACATACGACGCCACCTCGTCCCCTACGCCGAACTCGCCCGGGCCGAGACGGGCGCGACGACCGGTACGGCCCGGGGGATGCAGGTGGGGGTGGGCGCGGCCCGTTTCCAGCGGTACGCCCGCCCGGAGCCGGTGGAGGAGCCGATCGCACCCCAGATCAACGAGGCGGGGCCCTTCGGCAAGGCGACCGTGATGGGCGCCCTCGCCGTACGCCAGCCGGTGGGCGTGGTCACCTGCATCACCTCGTACAACAACCCCTGGGCCAACCCGGCCGGCAAGATCGCCCCCGCCCTCGCCATGGGCAACACGGTCGTCGTCAAGCCGGCCCCCCAGGACCCGCTCTCCGTCTACCGCATGGCCGAGGCCCTGGAGGCCGCGGGCATCCCGCCGGGCGTGGTGAACGTGGTGAGCGGCTCGGGTGCGGACGTCGGTGAGGCGGCCGTGGACTCCCCCGACGTCGACATGGTGAGCTTCACCGGTTCGACGGCCGTCGGGCAGCGGATCGCCGAGGTGTGCGGGCGGGGCATGAAGCGCCAGTTGATGGAGCTGGGTGGGAAGGGCGCGGCGGTCGTCTTCGACGACGCGGACGTGACGGCGGCGGTGGCGGGCATCGCCACGACCTTCACCTTCTACAGCGGGCAGATCTGCACGGCGCCGACGCGGGTGATCGCCCAACGGGGTGTCTACGACCGGCTGGTGACCCAACTCGCCGCGTACGCAGGCCGGTTGCCGGTGGGCGACCCGCGTGAACCGGGCACGGTGGTCGGGCCGGTGATCTCGGCGGCCCACCGGGACCGGGTGGAGTCGTACGTGGCACTGGGCCGCAAGGAGGGGGCGCGGGTGGTGGCGGGCGGTGAACGGCCGCCGTACGAGCGGGGTTTCTACGTCGCCCCGACCCTCCTCGCCGACTGCACCCCCGACATGCGCGTCGTCCGCGAGGAGATCTTCGGCCCGGTCGTCGTCGTCCTCCCCTTCGACGACGAGGACGAGGCCGTCGCCCTGGCCGACGACAGCGAGTACGGCCTCATCGACTACGTCTGGTCGGGGGATGTGGCCCGCGCCTTCCGCGTGGCCCGGCGCCTCAGGGCGGGGGGAGTGGGAGTGAACACCGTAGGCCGCAACATGGAGGCCCCTTTCGGCGGGTTCAAGCGGAGCGGGGTGGGGCGCGACGTGGGGTCGTACGCGCTGCACGCGTACAGCGAGACGCAGGCGATCGTCTGGCCCGGGTGAGGCCTTTCCGCCTGATCCTTCGCGCGCGATGATGTGCGCATGCAGAGTGAGCGGCGTGTCCGACGGGAACGCCGCGGAGAGCGGCAGCGGAAACTCGTCGACCTCCCCGTCGGCCGTGATCCGGCCGATCCGGTCGGTCCCCGTCTCCGTGAACCAGAGCGCGTCATCGGGACCCGCCGCGATCCCGAACGGCCCGGCATCGGGCGTCGGCAACGGAAGGGACGCGGCCTCTCCGTCCGTCGTGACGCGCCCGATCCGATGCCCTTTGAACTCCGTGAACCACAGCGCCCCGTCGGGCCCGGCCACGATGACCGACGGCCCGGACGAGTCCGACGCGAGCGCGTACGACGTGGTCTCGCCGTCGGGTGTGAGCCTGCCGATGCGCCCGGCGGGCACCAGGGTGAACCAGCTGCGGGGCCGTCGCGTGATCCCGTGGGGGGAGGCCGAGCCCGAACCGTGAGGCGTACGGCGACCTCACGGAGGGGGAGCGGGTGGAGTGGTCGTGGACCGACCCCGCTGAAGGGGAGCTACTCGCCCCTCCGGTCCGCCAGATCCACCCGTACCGTCAGCAACCGCGACCCCAGCACCCGTACCGCCGCGCTGTTCATGCGGGGCAGGGTCCGCAGGCGGGCCACCGGGTCGTCGTCCGGGAGGAGGCGGGCGGTGCCGGTGTGCCAGCGGCCCCGGATGCGGACCCGTACCGACGGGTCGGCCTTGATGTTGCGGATGTAGTGGGACCTCTCGCCGTACTCCGAGACCAGCCAGAACGTGTCGCCCACGCGGCGGCCGCCGACGGGGGTGCGGCGGGGGAGGCCCGAGGTGCGGCCGGTGGTCTCCAGGACGGTCTGGAGCGGTACGCGGCGCAGGACCGGGTTGGCGACGTGGCGTTGAAAGGCGGTGACGACGCGTTGTTTGAGGTCCGCATGGCGGGACATCGGCGTGGATCTCCTCGGGTTGTGGGAGGTAGGGCGTACAGGATCGGGTACGGGGCAAAGGCGGTGGCTGGCCGGTGCGGGTCGTGACGTGGAATCTGTGGTGGCGGTTCGGACCGTGGCAGGAGCGCCAGAAGGCGATTCTCGCGGCACTGCGTGAACTTCGACCCGACGTCGTCGGGTTACAGGAGGTCTGGGAGCAGGGCGGGGAGAATCTGGCCGGGTGGCTCGCCGAGGACCTCGGGATGCACTGGGCCTGGGGCGCGTACGGCGATCCGGGGCGCTGGCAGCGGCGCATCGGGGACAGCAGTGTCGGGATCGGCATCGCCGTGCTCAGCCGGTGGCCCGTCCTGGAACAGGAGGCCATCGGGCTGCCGACGGGTGAGAGCGACAGCGGGCGCGGCGCGCTCTACGCGCTCCTCGACGCGCCGGGTGCCCCCGTCCCCTTCTTCACCACCCATTTCAGCTCCTCGACCGACGCGTCCGCGCTGCGCTGTCGCCAGGTCGCCGTGCTCGCGGAGTTCGTCGCCCGGCACCGGGGCGCCACCGGCTTTCCGCCCGTCGTCACCGGGGACTTCAACGCCTGGCCGGACTCGGACGAGCTCCGGTTGCTGGGCGGGTACCGGACGGCGCCGGTCGTCCCCGGGCAGGTGCTCATCGACGCCTGGGAGTACGCCGATCCGGCCGCCCCCTCGGCGACCTGGGACCTCGCCAACCCGTACCTCGCCGGTGCCTTCGGGCCGAGCGCACGGGTCGACTACATCCACGTGGCACCGACCGGACGTGGTGAACCCGGGCACGTCCGGCGTGTGTGGCGGGCCGGGGACGCCCCCGTCGACGGCGTCTGGCCGTCCGACCACACCGCCGTGGTCGCGGAACTGACGGACGGGTAGGGGGCTACCGTGGGCGGGCCGATCGAGGGGACGCGGATCGGGACGAAACGACGTCGCCGGACGTGAGGAGAATGAGGGGTGTCAGAGAGCCCGCGACGAGGGGCGCCCAGCGCCGGAGCGTTTTCCGCTGGAACCGCGTTGAGGATGCGCCACCTGTTGAGGCACGGCGTTGCACAAGCATTGCACTCCTGATGTCTCTCGGCGTCGGCGCGCTTCTGACGCGCTGTCGCTGCCGACGCGGCTGGATCTGCCGCCGATCGTGCCACCTGGCGGGTTGTTCAGCACCCCCCGTCATCAGGGAAAACAATCTCGTGGGTGCACTGCGCCGGGAAACTCCCACGTCGGCCTCCACTGTCAGTGGGTGTGGTGCGGCGGGGTCAGCCTGCGGCGACTTTGACCAGGTCTTTCAGTCGCGAGGAGGCCGGTCCGTAGCAGACGTGGTAGTCAATCTCGGTGGGGTCGCCGACGCTGCGGCGGGCCGGCACCCAGTGCCCGAAGCCGTCTTCCCGGCAAGCGCGGATCGCGACGCGTACCCAGTCGTAGACGCGTTCGCCGTGGGCGCGGACGAGGGCACGGAGGAGGCGCCCGCGCAGGTACGGCGGGGGCGCCCGCGCAGGTACGGCGGGGCACCTGCGCGGGTACGCCGGGGCGAATCCCGCGCCGCTCCCGGAGGGCTACCGCTTCCGGCCCAGCCCCCCGTGCTGCCCGATCGGCTTCGGCTCGCTCTCCGCCGTGCCGTCCGGGCGCCACAGCGGTACGGAGACGATGCCGGGGTCGATCAGGTCGAGGCCGTCGAAGTAGCCGGCGATCTGGTCGATGGGGCGGAGGAAGTACGGGACTGCGCCGGTCTCGTTGTAGGCGTCCTGGGCGCGCTCGTAGTCGGGGTCGGTGCCCCGGGAGCCCTCGTTGATGTTGAGGTAGCTGCCGGAGGGGAGGCCGGCGAGGAGACGGCGGACGATGCCGCGGGCCTCGTCGTAGTCGGCGACGTGGCCCAGGATGCCGCTGAGGATCAGGGCGGTGGGGCGGCTCAGGTCCAACGTCTTGGCGGCGGTCTCCAGGATGCGCTCCGGCTCGTAGAGGCTGGCGTCGATGTACGCCGTGGCTCCCTCGGGCGAGGAGTAGAGCAGCGCGCGGGCGTGCGCGAGGACCGTGGGGTCGTTGTCGACGTAGACGATCCTGGCGTCCGGCGCGCTCCGCTGGGCGACCTGGTGGGTGTTGTCGGCCGTGGGCAGCCCGGTGCCGACGTCCAGGAACTGCCGGACGCCCTCGACCTCTACCAGATGCCGGATGCTGCGCCGCAGGTAGGCGCGGCTGCTGCGGGCGATGGTCACGATGCCGGGGAAGGCGCCGGCGTACGCGTCACCGGCCGCCTCGTCCACCGGGTAGTTGTCCTTGCCGCCCAGCCAGTAGTTCCAGATGCGGGCGGAGGCGGGCACCGAAGTGTCGACCTTCTCCTTCGCCGCGGGTCCGGGCGTGGTCGCGTGATCGGTCATGGGCGCCGTCTCCTCCGCCGTGCAGGTGCGTCATACGTACAGACGCACGCATTGTGTCGAGCCAAACCTAAAGCCCAACAGAGGTGTTTCGTACGCCGGTTCCCCCGGACTTTGCCCTGAACTTCCCGTCGGCCGCCTGTCGCCGTCCATCGCAGCCTGCCGCCGTCTATCGCCGCCCGAGGAAGATCGGGTTGGTGAAGGCCGCCATCGGGCCGGGGAAGCCCGGGATCACCGGCGGTCGGCGGACCTCGGCGCGGACGTACGCCGCGTACGAGGCCGTCGTACGCCACCGGGCCGAGCCGGTGCCGGACTCCGGGAGGGCGGCGGAGGTGAGGAGAACGCCCTGGTCGGTGACGAAGCGGATGGTGCAGCCGGGGGAGCCGGTCGCCTCCAGCCGGACGGTGACCGGGGTGTCGCGGTCCACCTCCAGACGTTCACCGATGCCCGCGTGCTCGCCGTGCGGCCCGGACGCCGTGAAGGACACGGAGACGTCCTTGGACTCGGCGACGTAGGAGCGGCCGGCCCGCAGGCCCTCCTGGACGGCCTCCCTGGTCAGGTCGTCGGCGAGGACGACCGTCTGGGGGCGGCCCACCGGATCGGGGTCGCGGTGGGCGTCGCTGTTGCCCATCGCCGGGATCCAGTCCCGGCGGCCCTCGCGCACGGACGCCACGAGCATGCCGTCCCAGTCGGCGAGGGCCACCTCGTCCTCGGGCGAGTACGCGCCGTTCCAGACCTCCACCGCGTCCGCCTCGCCGAAGCCGAACTTCCAGTTGCAGCCGATGCAGGTGGCGTGCGGGTGGGCCGGGACGACCAGGCCCCCGGCGCGGCGGATCTGCCGGGCGTACTTGCCGAACCGGTTGTCCCGGGCCCGGTAGCGCCAGTCGACGAACGTTCCCGGATCGATGCCGAGGGCCACGACGTGACCGTTGCGCGTGGTCACCTCCTCGCCCAGCAGGATCAGCAGTTCGCCGTCGGGATGGGGGCCCGCGTGCTCGGCCCAATGGGCGTGCGCGGACTGGGTGTTGTGCTCCGAGCTGTTGATGAAGTCCAGGCCGGCGGCGCGGGCGAGAGCGGCCAGTTCGGCGGGGGTGCGGCGGCCGTCGGAGTACCAGGAGTGGAGGTGGCAGTCGCCCCGGTACCAGGCCCGGCCCCGCCCCTCGGCCCGCTCCGGCGGGTACACCGGCTTCACCGGCGTGCCCGGCGCGCCGTGGGTGAGGGTGATCGTGATCTCGTACGGCAGCCCCTCCGGCGCCACCGTGTACGGGCCCAGCGCGATGTGCCAGGTGCCGGGGCGGACGGGGCCGGGGAGGTAGCCCGGCGTCGCGTCGTCCGCCCGGATGAAGAACTCCGTGCGGGCGCCGCCGGACCAGCCGCGGAAGCCCTGCCCGCCGAGGCCGGTGCCGCGTTCGTCGAAGACACCGATGTCGAGCGCGTTGCCCGGGGCGCCGGCCGGGGCGGCCGGTCTGTCGTAGCTGTACGAGACCTTCAACTCCCGTACTCCGCACGGCACTTCGACCGGCAGATACACGAAGTCGGGGGAACCGGCCGGGAGGGTTCCCCGGATGGTCCTCGTCTCCTGGTCGCCGTCCGCGGCCTCGGCGCCGCCCGTTGCGAAGGTCACGCTCTCCAACGTAGGCGCGGTCGCCGCCGACGTCACGAACAGCGCGCGCCGTCCCCGCTCGGTTCCCTCGGCGTGGCGGTCGTCGCACATGCTGCTGCTCCCCGGGTCGTAGTGGGTGACGGGGCAGGGGCGGTTCGGGGGTGTTGTCCGCGCCAACCGGCTCATGCCGGAACGGCCTTGGGTGGTGGTGGTTGTGGCGTCGTGCCCATGGTCTACCCCGGGAGCCACTCGGTCTGCCGCCGGGCTCCGCACGACCCTGAGCACCGACCGGTCGGTATGGACATCCCCGTGCCGAGCCGCTACAGATGGCCGAGGGCCCGGCCCGTCGCACCGGGGGACGAACCACGCCCTCGTGAATCGCACGGCGGCTCTTTGCCCTGATCACCTCGCTCGTATGCTCGATGGATGACGACTTCCGCGACCCCTGGGAACGGCCCGACCGAGAACTCGATGCGGCGTGCTCTCAGACGAGCACGGGACGGTGTGGCGCTCGACGTGGGCGAGGCGGCGGTGCTGCTGCAGGCGCGCGGCGCGGACCTGGAGGATCTGGCCGCGTCGGCGGCCCGGGTGCGGGACGCGGGGCTGGCGGCGGCCGGGCGGCCCGGCGTGATCACGTACTCGAAGAGCGTGTTCGTCCCGCTCACCCGGCTGTGCCGGGACAAGTGCCACTACTGCACGTTCGTCACCGTGCCGGGCAAGCTGCGCCGGACCGGTCACGGGATGTTCATGTCGCCGGACGAGGTGCTGGACGTCGCCCGCGAGGGGGCAGCACTCGGCTGCAAGGAAGCGCTGATCACGCTCGGCGACAAGCCGGAGGACCGCTGGCCGGAGGCGCGCGAGTGGCTGGACGCGCACGGGTACGACGACACGGTCGCGTACGTCCGGGCGATCTCGATCCGGATCCTGGAGGAGACGGGTCTGCTGCCGCACCTCAACCCCGGCGTCATGAGCTGGACGGACTTCCAGCGGCTGAAGCCCGTGGCCCCGTCGATGGGGATGATGCTGGAGACCACCGCGACACGGCTGTGGTCCGAGCCGGGCGGCCCGCACCACGGCTCCCCGGACAAGGAACCGGCGGTCCGGCTGCGGGTGCTGGAGGACGCGGGGCGTTCCTCCGTCCCCTTCACCTCCGGCATCCTCATCGGGATCGGGGAGACGTACGAGGAGCGCGCGGAGTCGTTGTTCGCGCTGCGGAAGGTCTCCCGCACGTACCACGGCGTCCAGGAACTGATCATCCAGAACTTCCGGGCCAAGCCGGACACCGCGATGCGCGGCATGCCGGACGCGGAACTGGACGAGCTGGTCGCCACGGTGGCCCTCGCCCGGCACCTCATGGGCCCCGCCGGCTGCGTCCAGGCCCCGCCGAACCTCGTCGACAGCGAGTACGAGCGGCTGATCGCGGCCGGGATCGACGACTGGGGCGGAGTGTCCCCGCTCACCATCGACCATGTGAACCCCGAGCGCCCCTGGCCGCAGATCGAGGAGCTGGCGGAGAAGTCCGCGGCGGCCGGGTTCGAGCTGCGGGAACGCCTGTGCGTCTACCCGGAGTTCGTGACGCGTGGTGAGCCGTGGCTGGACCCGCGCCTCCTGCCGCACGTCCGGGCACTGGCCGACCCGGAGACGGGCCTGGCCCTGCCGGACGCGGTCGTCGAGGGCCGGCCCTGGCAGGAGCCGGACGAGGTCTTCGTCGCCGCCGGCCGGACGGATCTGCACGCCTCCATCGACACCGAGGGCCGTACGTCCGACCGCCGGGACGACTTCGACGAGGTGTACGGCGACTGGGGCGCCCTGCGCGAGGCGGCGGCGCCCGGTATGGCCCCCGAGCGCATCGACACGGACGTACGCGGCGCCCTCGCGACGGCGGCCGACGACCCGACCCGCCTCACCGACGAGGAGGCGCTGGCGCTGCTGCACGCGGACGGGCCGGCGCTGGACGCGCTGTGCCGCATCGCGGACGACGTGCGCAAGGCGGCGGTCGGCGACGACGTCACGTACGTCGTCACGCGGAACATCAACTTCACGAACGTCTGCTACACCGGCTGCCGCTTCTGCGCCTTCGCGCAGCGCCGCACGGACGCCGACGCGTACACCCTCTCCCTGGACCAGGTCGCCGACCGCGCCCAGCAGGCGTGGGACGTGGGCGCGGTCGAGGTGTGCATGCAGGGCGGCATCCACCCCGACCTGCCGGGCACGGCGTACTTCGACATCGCGCGGGCGGTGAAGACCCGAGTCCCCGGTATGCACGTCCACGCCTTCTCCCCGATGGAGGTGGTGAACGGCGCGACCCGCACCGGGATGTCGATCCGCGAGTGGCTGACTGCCGCGAAGGAGGCGGGGCTCGACTCCGTCCCCGGCACGGCGGCGGAGATCCTGGACGACGAGGTGAGGTGGGTCCTGACGAAGGGGAAGCTCCCCACGGCCACCTGGATCGAGGTCGTCTCGACCGCCCACGAACTGGGCATCCGCTCCTCCTCGACGATGATGTACGGCCACGTCGACCAGCCCCGTCACTGGCTCGGCCATCTGCGCACCCTGGCCGGCCTCCAGCAACGCACCGGCGGCTTCACCGAGTTCGTGACCCTCCCCTTCATCCACACCAACGCCCCGGTCTACCTGGCCGGCATCTCCCGTCCCGGCCCCTCCATGCGCGACAACCGCGCCGTCACCGCCATGGCCCGCCTCCTCCTGCACCCCTGGATCCCCAACATCCAGACCAGCTGGGTCAAGCTGGGCACCGAGGGCGCGGCCGAGATGCTCCGCTCGGGCGCGAACGACGTCGGCGGCACGCTGATGGAGGAGACCATCTCCCGCATGGCGGGCTCCTCCTACGGCTCCTACAAGTCGGTCAGGGACCTGATCGCGGTCGCGGACGCCGCCGGCCGCCCGGCCAGGCCCCGCACCACCCTGTACGGCGACGTCCCGGAGGAGCGCCGACGGGCGGCGGAGGCCTCGGACGGCCATCTGCCGGAACTGCTGCCGGTGCTGGACTGAACGGCCTGGGGAACGGCCTCGACGCCGCCCTCCGCGTGTTCCTGCTGAGCGGGGTGGTGTTGCTGGTGACGTATCCGCCTACCGCGACGGTCTCCCAGATGATGATGAGGGCGTAGACCGTTTCCCTGTGCACGTGGCCGCTCCCGGAAAGCCGACGGCGGTGTCCGGGTAGCCGTCGCCGGGTGGGGCGAAGCGGTGGTGTCGGACGTGACGGTTCGCGCTCGACAGGGGCCCGAGCGGGCCGTTCCCCTTCGATTACAGTGCTGGACTGTCGAGCCGTACGCATGTACCTACGTACTGACGTATGGGTGTGGCCGTGAGGAGGCCGGGGTGAGTGCGACAGCCGGTGGCGTCTGGGGGCGGGTCGAGCAGCAGGATTTCCGCAGCCGCGTGCGGGGAACGCTGCTGGGCTCGGCCGTCGGCGACGCGCTGGGCGCGCCGGTCGACCGGCTCACCCTGGCGGAGATCGGCGAGGCGTACGGCCCGGAACGGCTGACCGATCTGGTCCCCGCGTACGGCAGACGCGGCGCCATCACCGACCTCACCCAGCTCACCCTCTTCACCGTCGACGGTCTCATCCGCGCCCAGGTCCGCCGTGACACCGGCCTCTGGCACCCCCCGACCGATCTGCACCGGGCGTATCTGCGCTGGGCCACGACGCAGCGGGACTGGGGTCCCGACGAACGCCGCAAGGACGACGGCTGGCTCGCCCGCGAGGAGTGGCTCTACGCCCGCCGCGACCCCTCCCGCACCTGCCTCCTCGGCCTCGCCGACGCGACCATGGGCACCCTCGACGCCCCCAAGAACCCGGGTGACCGGGGTGCCGAGGCAGCGGCCCGCTCCGCCCCCTTCGGTCTCCTCGTCGGCTGGGAACCCCAGCTGGTCTTCCAGCTGGCCGTCGAGTGCGCGGCCCAGACGCACGGGCACCCCACCGCCTATCTGGCCGCCGGCTCCTACGCCGTCGTCGTCCACGCCCTCGCCCGCGGCGAGAGCCTCGACGCCGCCGTTCAGAAGACCCTGGTGCTGCTGGCCGCCCGTCGCGGCCACCAGCCCGTCGCCGACGCGCTCCAGCAGGCCCTCACCGCCGTCCGCCAGGGCCCGCCGTCCCCCGCCGTCGTCGAGGGCCTCGCCGGCGGCGGCACGGCCGAGGGCCTGCTGGCCGTCGCCGTCTACTGCGCCCTGGTCGGCGAGGACGTACGCCACGGCCTGTGCCTCGCCGTCAACCACGGCGGCCCGTCGGGAGCGGCCGGCGCCCTGACCGGCGGCCTCCTCGGCGCCCTCCACGGCGAGACGGCCCTCCCACCCGCCTGGCTCGCGGAACTGGAGGGCCGCCCCACCCTCCTCGTCCTCGCCGACGACTTCGCCCTGGAGATGACCCAGGGCCCGGCCCTGCACAGTCCGGCCGGGGCGGTGCCGGGGTGGCTGACGCGGTATCCCCGGGGCTGAGAGAGAAGCAAAGACCATGGCGGACCGGACCCTGCGACCGGCGTGCCCGACGGACGTCGAACCCGTGGCCGAGCTGCGGGCACTCGTGATGCGCCCGGACCTCGAACGCCTCGGCCGCTACGACGAACACCGTGTACGCCGGCGCCTCCGCGACGCCTTCGACCCGGCCCACACCTGGATCATCGAGGTCGGCGGCACCTTCGCCGGCTGCGTGGCCCTCCGCCCCCGCGCCGACGCCCACTGGCTGGAGCACTTCTACCTGGCCCCGCACCTCCAGGGCACCGGCATCGGAACGGCCGTACTCCGCGACCTCCTGACCCGCTGCGACCGCCACGGCACCCTGGTCCGCCTGAACGTCCTGCAGGGAAGCCCGGCTCGGCGCCTGTACGAACGGCACGGGTTCACGAGGGAGACCGAGGACCCGGTGGACGTGTTCATGGTGCGGCAGCCGGGGGCCGGGTATCCCAGGTTGTAGCGGTTCTTGCGGTATCCGAGCGGGGACGCCACATGCGGGCGCGACCGCAGCCGGTTGACGCGCGGCGCGAACACTTCGAGCCGATGGCGTATGTGAACGCGAGCGGTCGAAAAGGATCACCCCCGCTCATCGGTGGGCCAGGTCAGCGCATCAGTTCCCCGGCGTTGACCAGCAGCGACTGGCCGGTGATCGCCCGTGCCCGGTCGGACGCCAGGAAAACCACCGCATCCGCGACATCTCCGTCCGTGGCCAGTTCCGGCAGCGCCATCCGCTCGGTGAGCCGTGCCAGCACCTCCGTCTCGGGCGCGCCCTCGCCCTGCGCCGTGAACCGCACGTACGCCTCCACCGGCGGCCCCCACATCCAGCCCGGCAGCACGCTGTTGACCCGTATCCGGTGCGGACCCAGCTCCCTGGCGAGCGAGTACATCGCGCTCGTCAGCGCGCCCTTGGACGCCGCGTACGCCGCCTGCCACACCTGTGAGGGCGCGGTCACCGACGACTGCGTGCCGATGATGACGACCGACCCGCCGCCCGCCGCCCTCAGGGCCGGCAGACAGGCCCGCGTCATCCG
The DNA here is from genome assembly GCF_037201975.1 of Streptomyces sp. TG1A-60. Taxonomy (NCBI): domain Bacteria; kingdom Bacillati; phylum Actinomycetota; class Actinomycetes; order Kitasatosporales; family Streptomycetaceae; genus Streptomyces; species Streptomyces sp. TG1A-60. The sequence goes on from NZ_CP147520.1 coordinate 4,702,978, forward strand.
CAGCGTGCCCAGCAGGTTCACGTCGAGGACCGCCTGCCAGGTGGTGAAATCGGCGTCCGCCAGGCCCCCGAAGTAGTTGTCCCGGGCCGCCACGTGCACCACCGCGTCCACGCCCCCGAACCGCTCCCGCGCGAGCGCCGCGAGCGCCGCGCACTGCGCCTCGTCGGTGATGTCGGTCGCCCGGTACGCCGTGCGCGCGCCGCCCGGATCCACCTCCGCCGCGGCCTTGGCGAGGTTCGCCTGCGTGCGGGCCCCCAGCACGGCGTTCCCGCCGTCCCGTACGACCGCCGCCGCGACCCGCTGCCCCAGTCCGACGCCGACTCCCGAGACGATGACGGTCTTGCCCGCGAGCAGTGACATCGGACGCCTCCCGGCTCTGGCGCATTAACTGACGGAGCGTCAGAGTATGGGCCACCGGTGGAGGAAGGAAGGGGAACCCCCATGTCCGACGACCCCCGTGGCGCCGCGAGCGAGGACACCCGCAGCGCCACGTACGCCGAACTGGCCGCCGTGGGACCGTACGGCGTCCACCCCGGCCACGCGCTGATCACCATGGTCGAGCCGCACCCGGGCCACGAGTACGCGTACAACCGCTGGTACGAGGACGACCACTACTACGCGGGCGCGATGGCGATGCCCTGGATGTTCGCCGGGCGCCGCTGGGTGGCCACCCGCGACCTCCAACTGCTGCGCTGCCCCGAGAGGTCGGCGGTGGCCCAACCGGTCACCGCCGGCTGCTATCTGTCGGTCTACTGGATCACCGAGGGCCGCTACGACGACCACATGAAGTGGACGGTCTCCATCAACAGGCGCCTGAACCGCGACGACCGCGTCCACCACGACCGTACGCACGTCTTCACGGCCTTCCAGGACCGCCTGGAGACGATCTACCGCGACGGGGCCGTGGGACCACGTGACTTCCACGCGCTCGACCACCCGTACGCCGGCCTGGTGGTGGAGGTGATCGACGCCCACGGGCCGCAGGAGCGCGCGGAGTTGCTGGAGTGGCTGCGCGGCCGGTATCTGCCGCAGCGCCTGGCCGGCTCCCCCTGCGCGATGGTCGTGCTCTTCCGGCCCACTCTCCTGCCGCTGGACCGCATGTCGTACGTCAAGCAGGTGGAGGGAGTCGACACCCGGCTCACCCTGCTGTGGTTCCTGGAGACCGATCCGCGCGACTGCTGGGAGCGGTACTTCACGGGCCTGGACGAGGCGGTCGCCGAACGGGGCGTCGGGCGGCTGGAGTTGGCGGCGCCGTTCATTCCCACGGTGCCGGGAACGGACCGCTACGTCGATCAACTGCGATGACCGACGGCGATGACCGACCGACTGCATGACCGACGGCGATGACCGACGGTGTCACTTCGTCTCCCCGGTGCCCGTCACCTCCGCAGGCCGAGCCCCCTCGGCCGGGACGGCGGGCCAGTCGAGAGGGCTCTTTCGGTGGTGCCTGTGAAGTTGTCGGTCAGGCGCTCGGTCGAGGACCGGAACGAGCTCTCACGCCTTGACCGAGGTGACGAAGGCGTTCCACGCGTCGGCGGGGAAGGCCAGGTTGGGACCGTCGGGGACCTTGGAATCACGGACGGCCATGGCCGACAGGGCGGGTGATTTGATCTCGACGCAAGCGCCGTTCCCCTGGGAGTACGAGGACTTGACCCACCTGTCCGTGGCGCCTTGCTGAATTGCCATTTCTGCTCCGGTACCGGTTCGTCGCTGAATTGCTGTCGCCGCGCCGCGGGTTCCATGCGGAACCCGCGGTACGGATTGCGCCAAGGATGCTGACTTCTCGGCGTGATCGACGCTACTCGTCAGCATCGGCAGACGAAGCGACCATTCACCCGTGCGGGTGGCATATTCCGGTACGGTCTTCCGCTGGAGTAGGGGGAGGGTGTATCTTTCGCCGCTTCCGGCCTCAGAAGTGCTCAGGGGCGTCTGGAATCGCTCGCGCTCAGCGGGCGTACTCCTTCGCGACGCTCTCGATGAGCCGCCGCGACTGATCCACGTTCAGGGCCTGCGCCCGGAGGTGCTCGTACATGACGGTGTACCTCTGCACGTCGTGCGGCTTCTCCAGATAGAGGTCGCTGGTGACCCCTTCGATGTACACCACGCTCGAATCGGCCGCGTCGACGAACTCCAGGATGGCGTACTGACCGTTGATCCCGGGATGCGCCCCCACCTCGAACGGCAGTACCTGCACCGTGACATGGGGGACCTGGGACAACTCGGCCAGATGTTCCAGCTGTTCACGCATCACCGACCGGGACCCGACGACTCGTCGCAGGGCCGCCTCGTCCAGGACCGTCCACAGCCGCAGCGGGGTGTTCTCGGTGATGACGCGATCCTGCCGCCGTATACGCACTTCGACGCGCTTGTCGATCTCGGTCGAGGACGTCTCGGGCAGGGCCCCTCTGATGATGGCCTCGGCGTACGCGCGGGTCTGGAGCAGCCCGGGGACGACCTGGGGGTCGTAGACCCGCAACGACTCCGCGTCCGTCTCCAGGCCGATGTAGACGCTGTACGGTACGTCCCCGAACGCGTGCCACCAGCCCTGCTGGCGTGAGTCCTTGGCCATTTGCATCAGCGAGTCGACGAGGCGCTGGTCCTCGACCTCGTAGACCCCGCACAGGTCGCGGACGTCTCGCTGGCTGATGCTGCGCCGGCCGTTCTCCAGACGGCTGATCTTCGACTGGGAGACCAGCAGCCGCTCGGCGACCTCCTCGGCGGTCATGCCCTTGAGCTCGCGGAGCCGACGCAGCTCCTGGCCCAACCGGCGTCGCCTGACAGTGGGGTTGACATTGGACGCCACGGGACGTGCACCTCCGGCTGCGTGCCTCTGCTTGGTGTATCTGCTGCTGAGCAGATTGCCACCAAGGTGCCGAGTACCGCTGGAAAACAGCGGATATGCGCTGCGCACACGCCGTTCGCACCGGTCTTTTTCCGTTGCGGAGGGATCTTTACCGGACGCACCGGCCTTCCCGGTACGGCCCCGGGCATGCGGTCGCGCGGGGCGGCGCGGTCGTGTCGTACGGACCGGACCGGTCGGTCGTCGGCCGGCGGTGCTACGACCGCACCGCCCCGCGCGAGCCGGCGGCTCCCGAACCGGGTCCTGGGGTCCCTTCGAACGGTCCGGTGCCGGCGGTACAAGCGGTGCGGTGGTGCTGTGGCGGTGCTGCGGCGCTGCCGCTGTGGAAGCCGTGGAACGTGAACGGGTCCGCGGCTCTGGGCCCGGCACTGCTTCCCCGTCTCCCGGTGCGCCTTCTCAGTGCGCCACGACGCGGGCCATGGAGCCCCGGCGTGGCTGCATCGGAACGCCGCGCGCGGGTTCCGGTGCGGGTGGCCTGGCGCCGGGGGCGGCCTGACGGCCGGTCGGTGCCGGGCTGCGGCGCGGCTGGGCGGCCACGCCGTTCTGCACGTCCATGACGGCGTGGGCCACCATGCCACCCATGGGGTCGTGCCTGATCAGATCCCGCAGCCGGGAGCGGGACGAGCGTCCCTCGTTCCCCGGATACAGGTGCTTGCCGAGGCCCACGGCGTGGGCCAGGGCGGCGAGCGCGGCCGTCCGCGGGTCCGGCGGTACGCCGGTACGGATCGCGGAATCCAGCCGGGCCCTGATCTCCCGGCTGATGGCCGTCTCCGTCGCCTGGTAGCGCGTGGTCGGCAGCACTCCGCACATCTGGCCCGCCACGGCATGCACCATGCCGCACCGCTCCAGATGCGAGAGGTAGGTCTGGCGGAGCCCGAGGCGGGGCCCGCCGATCCAGTGGACGGCACGTACCGGAGCGCCACGCCTTCGCAGCAACTCCAACGCGCAGTCCAAAGTCGGATCTCCAGTCGGCCGTGGGGACACCACGGCGATACGATCCCCGTCTGGGGCTATCCGTCCGGCCAGCGCCAGCTCCACTAGCTGTGCTCCGGCCAGACCGAGGTCGAGCGACTGCGGCTGTGCGGTGGTACCCGTGGCCGGGTCCAGCGCCAGCAACAGAAGCTCTTCCGGAAGTGTTCTGCGGCTCCTGCCCATCCATGCCTCCCCGCGTGGATGAATGACAGGGTGACCCCTCTCACATTGGTCTGTCGAGGGTGCGTGACCGAAACGTAGTGGAACCAGTAGGTATGTCGTTCTCGTCTACCGCTCTGGTCGGGCCCGCACACAGGACACTGGTACAGGTTCGGACAGCGGCGCGGCGCGAGGGCGTGTGCGATGGCTAGTGTCCGGGCGGCGGGTTTCACGGTTCGGTAGGCGCGTGCTCCGAGGACGGGCTGCGCGCGGGAGGAGGCATCGGTGGCGGGCACGTCCCCCGACAGGTCGAAGCGGTACGAGTCGTCGGCGGGGTCGACATCGGGGAAGACGTCGGCGGGTTCGACGTCGGGGACCGAGGCACCGACCCCGGAACCCGGAGCTTCCGGCCCGCTCCCGGCCCAGCAGTCCCCGGACCCACGCCTCGCGATCTCCCGCGGTCCCTCCCCGAAGCCCGACCAGGCGACGGCGGTCTTCTCCCGCAAGGCACTGTTGGAGGGATCCGAGGCGGAGGACCTGAAGCCGGCCGAGACGTTGCCCGCCGCGACAGGGCCCGCTGCGACGGAACCCGCCGAGGAACCCGCTGTGACGGAACCCGCTGTGACGGAACGGGACGCGACGAAGCCTGCGGCGCCGGCGTCGGCCGGGTCGAAGTCGGCGGAGTCGAGGTCGGTTGGGTCGAAGTCGGCTGAGCCGGAGGCGGACAAGGCGGAGACCGCCGGGAAGATGTCCGCTGGGCCCGAGGTCGACGAGCCCGAGGCGGACCAGGTCGATGCGGTGGGCGCCGGTGGCGCGGACGGCTCGGGCTCCGGGGGCACGGGCGCCGAAGGCACGGACGGTGCGGGGGCGGACGCCACTGGGCCGGACGTGGACGCCGGTCACGTCGAGGGGTCGGGCAAGGCCGCGGACGGCTCGGGCGGTTCAGAGGGCTCGGAGGGCTCAGTCGGTGACGCGGAGGCGCAGGCCGACGAGGTCGGGGACCGGGGCGTCGACGCGGAGCCGGGCGCCGGGGCTGAGGCCGAGGGCGGTGACGCTCACCCGCGCGTGCGGGGTGACGCTGCGCCCGCCCCTACAGCCCCTACCGCCTCGGCGGCACGACTGCCCGCAGTCGAGGCGGGGAAGCGGGCGGAAGCCGACGGCGACGCGGAGCCCCGGGCAGCGGCGCAAGCCCGGGGAGCCGGCCAAGTGGCTGCCGACAGGCCCGAAGACGGGGCTGAGCCGAAGGGCATGACAACGCCCGGCTCCGCCGTCGGTACACGGCCTCGCCCGGCCGGTGAGGCGGCGGCCGATGCCACGCACGGCGTGCGGTCCGGCGCCGCGGGCGCGGGGGAGCCCGGGTCCGCTGGTGAGTCCGGTGCGGGCTCCGCTTCGGCAGGCGACGAGCCGGAAGCCACCGACGGCGCGGACGCCCCGGAAGGGCCGCCCGCGGCTGACGACGGAATCCGCACGGGTGGCGCGGGTGGGAAGTCGGTGGGCGACGGCGAAGCCGAGGCGGCCGGGCCGGTGGACCACCCGACCGCGGTCTTCCGTACCCCCCGGGCGCCCGCTGTGGACCAGCCCACCACCATGCTCAAGCTCGGCGGCGGCGACACCGACCCGGCCGACGCGGACGCCGAGGTCTCCCAGGACGGCGGCCCCGAGAAGGACAAGGCGGCGCCCGAGCCCCCGGTCGAGCGCACCAGCACCTTCGTGGCACTGAAGTCACTGGACGAGGCGGCCCCGCCCAAGGCGTCGGCGTCGCCGGCGGCTTCGGACAACCCCGCCCTGAGCCCGGCGGAGGCGACGCGGGCCGTACCGCAGGTGGGGCCGGAGCTGACCACGCAGCAGCCGTTGCCGCCGAGGCCGCCGCTGGATCTGCTGGCGGAGCTGACGAACACACCGCCGCCGAGGCAGACCCCGGTACGGACGATCGTCCGGCGGGTCAAGATCTGGACCCCGCTGGTGGTCCTGCTGGTGATCGTGTTTGCGGTCGTACAGGCAGTGCGCCCCCTCCCGGCGCCGACGCTCGCGCTGACCGCCGACGCGTCGTACGCCTTCGAGGGTGAGAAGGCCTCCCTGGCGTGGCCCGACGAGGGCCAGGGCTGGATGGACGTGAACGGCATCGGCACGATGGACAGCTTCGGCGAGCAGAAGCCCGTGGCCATCGGCTCCGTCGCCAAGGCGATGACCGCGTACGTCATCCTCAAGGAACACCCGATGAAGGCCGGCGCGAAGGGCGAGACGATCCCCGTCGACGCGAAGGCGGAGACCGAGGGCGGCTACGACAAGGACGGCGAGTCCACCCTCAACACCCTCAAGGAGGGCGACAGGCTCAGCCAGTACGACGCGCTCGCGGCCATCATGATTCCGTCCGCGAACAACATCGCGCGGCTGCTCGCCCGCTGGGACGGCAACGGTTCCGAGGAGGCGTTCGTCAAGAAGATGAACGCCGCAGCCAAGGACCTCGGCATGACCGACACCACGTACACCGACCCCTCCGGCCTGAAGGATTCGACGGTCTCCACGGCCGAGGACCAGGTCAAGCTCGGCAACGCGCTGGTGAAGATGAAGGCCCTGACGGACATCACCAAGCTGCCCTACTGGCACGACCCCTCGGGCCGGCGCTGGGACAACTACAACCGTCTCGTGCCGTACAACAACGCGATCGGCATCAAGACCGGCTCCACCACGGCGGCCGGCGGCAACCTGCTCTTCGCGGCCACCCAGGAGGTCGGCGGTGAGACGGTGATCGTCGTCGGCGCGATCCTCGGCCAGCACACGCCGCCGATCATCGACACGGTCAACGCGGTCAGCAAGACCGCGATGATCGCCGCCCAGGAGGCGCTGACCGCCAGCACGATCCTGAAGAAGGGCGATGTCGTCGGATACGTCGACGACCAGCTCGGCGGCCGGGCCCCGGTCGTGGTCACCGAGGACGTCTCTGCGGTCGGCTGGGCCGGCAAGACCGTCAGGCTGGAACTCGACGCGAGCGACTCCGTCCCGCACGAGGCGAAGGCGGGTACCAAGGTCGGCTCCCTCGTCGTCGGCGACGGCTCCGGCGACGGCGTCGAGGTACCGGTCGCCCTTCAGAAGGACCTCACCGAGCCAGGCTTCGGAGCGAAGCTGACCCGCGTGAGCTGACCAGTCGGCACTCCCTCACCGGCGTACCGACGCCGGCGTACCGACGTTGACACGAAGCGCCCCTTCCGACCGCCAGGCCGGAAGGGGCGCTTCCACAGGTCGGGGACGCACCGCGCCCCAGGAACGCCACGCGTTCACCCGTCCGCCTCCGTCCCCTCCTCCTCCGCCTCCTTCTCGCACTCGAGCGCCGTCGTCCGGGACGGCCCGCCGTACTGGGAGCTGATGCGGACGTCACCCGCTTCGTGGACCGTCAGACGGGTGAACTCGGTGAGGTCGCCGTTGGATTCGCGGTCGGCGGTGAGGCAGCCGTTGTCGGCCCAGAGCCAGGGGGAGTAGGCGACGCGGACGATGACCTCGCCGGGCCTCGGCATGTGGACGACGAGGTTGGCGCCGTCGGCGCTGACGACGGAGGCGGGCTTGTCGACCAGCGGGGTCGCGTTCTTCACCCGGTAGATCTTCCAGTTGGCGTCCTGCCAGACGCGCTCCAGATAGTCCGGCTCACTGGTCACCAGGGTGTGTTCGAGCTCGGCGGGCCCGTCCGGCTCGCCGTTCACGAGGACGACGAAGCCGACCGCCCACTGGGAGAGCCAGGCCTTGTAGGCGGCCGGGGTGAACGTGCCGTCGGGTACCTCGGTGCCGCCGTGGCCGTCGTAGAAGAGCCGGCCGCGCTCGACGTCGGCCTGCCGGTTCCAGCCGCGCGCCATGTTGATGTACGGGGCGAGGATGGCGGCCTCGCGGTGGTCGCGGGCCGGTACCACCTCGACGCGGGTCTTCCAGGCGCCGAGCCGCTTGAGCTCCTTCACGACACCGTCGGTCTTCACGGCCCACTCGGGCACCTTGGTGTTGGTGACGATGTCGGCGGTCGTCTTGCCGGTCAGCCAGGTCAGGGAGAGGACCAGCGCCACCGCGCCGGCCACCATCCGCCGGTGGGCCGTGAACCACGGCAGGGGCAGCCGGGAGTCGGCTGTGCGCCCCTCGCCCCGGTACAGGCAGATCGCCAGGGCCGCCGCCGGGCCAGCCAGCTCCAGGAGGCGTTCGACGTTCGTGCCGATCGGGGTGGGGATCAGATAACAGAGGACCACGCCGAGCGAGTAGATCGCGGCGCTCAGACGCAGCACCCGCCAGGCGCTCGGCGTGACCAGCACGACCACCGCGCACAGCGCGACCGGCGGCCATATCCGGCTGAAGGCCATGGGCTGCTCTCCCTCGAAGGGGAACAGCAGGGTGGTGACGGCGACGACGGCCACCGGCGGCACGACCAGCGCCGCCGCCCGGCCCCACTCGTGGCACAGCAGATACGCGGCGCCGACCACGAGGAGGAAGAGCCCGGAGACGGGGCTCCCCATCGTGGACAGCGTCGCGCACACCGCCGCCACGGCGAGATGCCGCCCCGTACGCCCGCTCACCACCGCCAGCAGGGCCCCCATCGCGAAGGCCGTGCCCAGGATGAAGGTGGAGCGCCCCGACACCACCTGGCACCACAGCGAGAACGTCACCGCCAGCGCCACCGGCACCGGTCTGCGTACACCCGTACGGGCGACGACCTCACCGGCCAGCCACGAGGCGGCGAGCCCCGACACCAGCGTGACGGGGACGACGCCGCACGCCGCCATCAGGTACGGCGAGAGCACGCTGTAGTTCGCCGCGTGCAGTCCGCCGTACCAGAAGAGGTTGACCGCGGAGTCCGGGTACGCCTTCGCGAACTCCGCCCACGCCACCTGAGCCGCCAGGTCGCCGCCGCCGGTCGCGAAGACCGCCCACCACACGACGTACAGCGGCAGGGCGCACAGGGCGGCTGCGAGGGCCACTCGGTGGCGCTCACGCCACGGCTCGCGCGTCGGCGACGGTTTGTCGGCGCGTGAGCCGTTTCGTCGTGGGGTCAGCTCGGCAAAGGCCACTGCGGCTCTTCCGTTCCGTTCGACTCGTGCGGGCGGGTGCGGTCTACGCGGATGTCCGCACAGGAGTCTTCCCAGGCGGCTTCTCAGACGTTCTTCATGTGTTGAGGTAGACGCTAATCACTCGCTGACAGTTGGCTGGACAGGACCCGGGCGATCCGCCACGGCCGTAGGGAATCCCCTACGGCCGTACGACGGCCACGCGGGTCGGCGCGGATCCGCGCGGTCAGGACGCGACCGGGAACGCCACGTCGCACACCGGATCCTCGGGGCCCGCCGCCGCCCAGTCCGCGAAGTAGATCTCGCGGCACGGGCCGACGACTTCGAGGCCCTGCTCGGCGATCCACCGCTCCACCGCCTCGAAGGCCGCGAGGATCTGCGGGTGGGCCACCTGGGCCTTGGTGATCCGGGTGTACACGAGCCGCCCCGCCGGCTCCACGCGCACCCGGGTCGACCAGGCCCGCCCGTGCTTCGCCGCCCAGAGACGGGCGGCGGCCCGGTCCGCCACCGGCACACACGACTCGGCGGGTCCGTCGCTCTCCATGGACACCTCGGAGTGGTACACGACGAACGGCGCGCCCGTGGTTCCGCCGCAGGCCGCCGCGCCCTCCTCCAGCCGCCCCAGCGAGGCCCCGATCCACTCCGGCAACTCGTCCGCCAGTGTGTGCCGTGACTGCGTCAGCAGCACCTGCGAGGCCGTGTCGACCGTTTCGACCGTGAATTGCCCGTATGCCCCTTCCGTGTTGCTCGCGCTGTTCACACCGTTCACACCGTTCACGCCGTTCATCGCAAGGTCCCTTTCGGACAACCGTCCACGGAGGTAGGCGACGAGGGTCCGCTGGGACGCGAACCGTTCCTCGGCCCCGGCCCAGTACGCGGCGAGCAGGCCGGCGGCCCGCTCGCCGTCCAGCTCGACGGCCGCCACGATCTCGGCGATCCGCGCGAGAGGCATGTCGAGCTGCCGCAGCAGGGCCACCAGACGGGCGCGTTCGGCCTGGCCGGCCCGGTAGTACCGGTAGCCGTTGACCTCGTCGACGTACGCGGGCGTGAGCAGCCCCAGCCGGTCGTACAGCCGCAGTGCCTTCGCCGACAGCCGCGTGCGGGCGGCGAAGGCACCGATGGCGAGCAGGTCGTGCGTGTCCACTGGGTCATCCTCCGTCACCGGGCGCCCTCCGCCCGGCGGGAGGGACGGTGCCCCTTGCCCCAGGGGCAAGGTCAACGGCGCACGGTCGGCGAGGGGAAGGCGTGGTCAGCCGATGGCCTTCTCCACGGCGGCGACCAGCTCCGCCGACTCGGGCTCGGTCTGCGGCGAGAAGCGGGCGACGACCGAGCCGTCACGGCCGATCAGGAACTTCTCGAAGTTCCAGCGGATGTCACCGGCGTGCCCCTCGGCGTCCGCGTGGCCCACCAGCCGCTCGTACAGCGCGTGCCGCCCCTCCCCGTTGACCTCGACCTTCTCGGTCATCGGGAAGGTCACCCCGTACGTCGCCGAGCAGAACTCCGCGATCTCCTCGGCCGACCCGGGCTCCTGCCCGAGGAACTGGTTGCACGGCACACCGAGCACGGTGAAGCCCTGCGCGGCGTAGCGCGCCTGGAGCGCTTCGAGGCCCGTGTACTGGGGGGTGAGACCGCACTTGGAGGCCACGTTCACCACGAGGACGGCCTGCCCGGCGTACTGCGCGAGGTCCGCGGGACCGCCCTTCAGGGCATCGATCCGGACGTCGAGGACGGAGGTACCGGCGTTGTCAGAAGTCATAAACGGATGCTATCTCCGGTCCCGCACGCTCCCTCCGGCCGGGTTCACGAACCGGCTGCCCGCGAGGGCCTCGGCGTTGACCTGCCACCAGCCCATGGGGTCCTCCCGCGTTTCGTGTGTGCGCGAAACACTACGGCGGGCCGGCGGAAGGCCTGAAAATCATGGCTCATGCGCAGCTATCAAGCCCTGTCCCTGACCCCGCCCGAACTCGCCGGCCACGCCCTGGGGTTGCACTCCGCCGGGATGCTCACCCTGCAGGGGGTGAGCGCGGCTCTCGCGGGCGGGGTGGCCCAACTGACCTCGCCGGGGGCGGCGATGACGTTGCTGGCGGGGGCTTCGGTGGCGGTGACGCTGGCGCTGTGGAGGCCGGCCCGCCGCTCCCGCCCGGCTCCGACCCGTGCCGACCGGGCCGGAGCCGGGCGGGAGCCGACTGCCCCTTCCTGACCGGCACGAGGGGCGCCCTCCCGGACGGGAAGGCTCCGGCGCTCGGGGCGTCCACGGTGCCCAGCCGCCCCCCGCCGGGCCGGGCGCGGGGAACCGGGAAGAACGAGAACCAGCGAACGCGCAGCTGACCCGCTCAGGGTTTTGTCATGACTGATACGGCTGTCGCTGCGGCTGACCGTACTGCTGGCCGCCGGGACCACCCCTGCCCTGCGCCTGGAGCTGTTCGGCCTGTTCGGCGCTCACTTTCTGCTCGGCGCCGCAGAAGGTGCACTGCGTCTGGTACTTCGTCGAGACCGGGAACAGCGGCACGAAGAACAGCGTGAACTTCGTGACCCGCTTCCTGAGGGTGTGCGCGGCGGGATTCCCGCACTGCCCGCACACCAGCGTCAGTATCGCGAGCTGGTACAGGTATCCCTTGGTGCCAAAAATGATCACGATCTCGATCCTTCCCGGGGGTGCCTACCGACACACTGTCCTCCAGTGTGCCTGTCCCTGATCAGGTTCGTCCGGTTCGCGCCGGGGTTCCCGCCCCGGCGGGTGCGGGTGGCACCGGCGGTCCGTAGCCCGGAACGGGCGGTGGCGGCATGGTGTCTGGACGTGCGCCCGGCGCGGCCGTCCTCCTCGGCGAAGACCGCCAAGCGCACACCCTGCTGCCCGTGAAGGGCGACCAGCCCACCGTGCACGGCAGTTGAGGACGCCGCCCTGGAGGCAGGTCCCCGTGCTGGACCGCTCCCACGACCGCGGGCACGGCCGCGAGGAGATCCGCGAAGCCAAGGTCGTCACCGTCGACGGGCTGCTGTTCCCCCACACCTGCCAGGCGGTACGCGTCCGCCGCAAGCGCCGCCGCATCGGCGCGAAGAAGCGGCAGGCCGAGACCGTCGGGCTCACTTGAGGGCAAGGCGGGCCCTGGGACCTCACAGGTACCCGGGACCGCCGCGCCGCCCCTAACGTCCCACTCAAGGGCGCACCGCCGGTGCGGACAGCCGTTCGGGGCAGGAGGGGAACCGGGCCGCACCTGAAGACGACAGCCGTCGGCGCGGCCATGGCCGGTTCGGGGACCGGGCGCGAACCGCTCAGAGCATGCGGTCCGGTGTCACTGATGTGACACCCGGGAGTCGGCTGATCGCGCTCGCGGAGGGGCTGCTTCGACGACTGTGAGAAAAACATGCGAGAGGGGGATCTTGCTGTCCGGAAATCGTTCTTCAGCTGCCAGGGATCTACTCGGTGCGGCGGCCATGGTTGCGACGCTGATCGCGGTTGTCGGCATTTCCGGCTGCGGGGTGACCACCTCTTCGGAACAGCATGAGTCAGTACGGCCTGAGGGCCGGCTGCGGGAACTGACCGCGGCCGAGGAAGTCGTGGTCGACAGGGCCGAACAGCTACTCGTCAAGAAGTGCATGGAGCAAGCGGGCTTCCAGTTCTGGGTCACGGGGGTGGAGAGCGCCGCGAGCCGAAAAGCTTCGGCATTCGTACTTGACGATGTCAGCTGGGCGAATAAACATGGCTATGGTGGGCAGTTCAGGCGGGACGCTGAAGAAGCCCGGCGAAACGGCCCGAATGGCAGTTATGTGAATTCGCTGACACGGGAAGAGCGCGTCCGCTACAGGACGGCGCTCGACGGCACACCGTCCAGTGGCGTGGTGTCGGCCGCGTTGCCGGGAGGCGGCACTGTCAAGACGCCTCGCGACAGTTGCCACGTCAGGGCGAAGGGCCAACTCTACGGCGACTTCAAGACCTGGTTCCGCGTCGAGAAGATCGCCACGAATCTCACCCCTCTGTATGTTCCGGATCTTTCCAAGGACAAGCGATTCACGAAAGCACTCGCGGCGTGGTCGCTGTGCATGGAAGGCAAAGGTATGGATTACGCCGACCCGTTTGAGGTCCGCGCGGAACTCGACCTTCTCACTGAAGGGTTGAGTGACGCCGCGGCCCATGCCGTAGAAGTAGAACTTGCGGTGGATGAGGCGGAATGCGCCAAAGAGTCGTCTCTCGCGGAAACGGCCCGGACACTGGAAGGCGAATACCGCGCGAAGAAAACCCGTCGCTACGGTGAGGAAATAGCTGCCTTCCAGCGTATGCGACTGGCCGCGTTGGATCGCGCCAAGGACATCGTCGGCGCCTGATCCCGGCTCCCGCTGGAAACTTCCGGGCGTCCGGAAGTTTCCGCGAACCCAAGATTTCCGCAGCTGTCATTCTGCGGGACGTCCCTGTCTGCAACATGACGCAAGGAGGACACGTGCGTAAGACAACCGCCGCACTCGCGGCTCTCGGTGCCGCGGTACTCGGGGTGCTCGTCCCCACCGGTACCGCGAACGCGGCCACCGCGTGTGACAACGCGTGGCACAGCCTGCCGGCAGGCAGCATGGCTGCCTACCAGCACATCAACTGTGGGGGCGCTCTCCTGGGCCGGACGCCGGGCGACGACTCGAACTGGGGCAACGGCCAGGGTGCCTTTCAGGGCAGTGACACCAACAGGGCAAGCTCGGTCCTGAACGCGGGGACGACCCACGACACGTCCTGGCACGCGGTCCAGTTCTTCAACGGAACGGGTACCGACTGGGCCGGCGGGTCCAGCTGCCTCAAGAGGAGCGAGTTCTACGCCAGCAACCTGACCGACGACTACTTCACCAGCGGTCACGTCATCAACGACGCCATCAGCTCACACAGATGGGTGCCCGAGTCCTACTGCGGGGGCCGGTTCATGACCTGACCAACGCGCCCGCAGCGGCGCGCGACGAACCTGTGCCTCGCTCCCCTGTGGGGGCGGGGCACAGGCACGTCACCCGCACCCCGGCGGAGCCCCCCGACCAGGCCTGCGGCGGCTCGGGGGGCTCAGGAGCTGCTGCTGCCCGGCCTGGCGCCGTCCCCGCACGTGGGCAGCGAGGTCGGCTCCTGTCTGGTGCGGACGGCCGGGAACCAGGCGTATCCGGACGGCTCCTCGGTGACCCGCACCCGGTACCAGCGCGTGGTGCCCACTCCGGTCTCGTCGGCCACCCAGTCCCCGTCGTACACCACGCAGTCGGCCCGCAACACATCCCCGTGCCATATCCGCTGCTCGGAGACATTGCCTGCCTGGTACTTCTCGTACGGGTCCAGGGCCAGGCCCATGCTGCAGGCACGCAGCCGCTCGATCTGGTTCCGGCACGGCGCCTCGATGTTGTAGACGGTGATCCGCGCCGTGGTGTCGGCCTTCGCGGGGTTGCCTCCATCCCGTGCGGAGAACCACCACCAGCCTCCGGCGGTTCCGGCAGCCAGTACGGCGGCGGCCGTCACCGCGGAGACCGCGAGCCGCCGGGGCCGGGTGCGCCGACGCCGGGCGTCTGTGTCGGACAACTCGCGAGCCAGGGCCAACAGCTGGTCGGCGGTGGCCGGCGACCGGCCTGCGTGGTCGGGGGCAAGACAGCGGGTGACGAAGTCCCGCCAGGCGTCGTCGAGACCGGGGTGCAGGCGCAGCGGCGCTCTTCCGGAGGCGTACTCCCGGGCCGCGGCGGTGCGTGCCCCAGCGGTGGCACCGGCGAAGGGCAGGGTCCCCCCGGTGAGGATCTGGTGCGCGGTGACGCCCAGCGCCCAGATGTCGGCTGTGGGGCGCACCGGGACTCCACGCTCGCCGAGCCCGTCCTGCCAACGCTCCGGCGGCAGGTAGTCCGGCGATCCGAGGGGCGGCGCATATCCGTGGGTGCCGTCCAGCCGGGAGACCAGGCCGAAGTCGGCCAGGCGGACCGAGCCATCGGGCATGATCAGCACATTGGCCGGCTTGAGGTCGCCGTGCACCCAGCCCTCCGCGTGAAGGTGGGCGAGGCCCTCGCAGATCTCCATGACCGTCCGTGCGGCGTCCGTGAGCGGCGCCGAACCCGATGCCGCGTCGAGCTCGTCCTGCAGGCTGCCTGCGGCACGTTCCATGACCAGGACGACGGCGCCGTCCAGTTCGGGCTGCTCCTCGTCGGTCACCACCAGGGTCTCCAGGATCCGGATGAGCCGGTCGTGGTCGGCGTTCCGGCTGAACTCCACCTCGCGCCGGGCCAGTTCCTGTAACTGGCGGGAGCGGCCCGGTCCCAGTGCGGCTGTGGGCACGAACTTCAGGGCCACCTCGGCCGGTGGCGATCCGGCCGTCTCGCCGTCGGGTCCCTCGTCGAGGGCCTCCCGTCGTGCGGCGTAAACGCTTCCCCAGTTGCCGGACGCGAGGGGGGAGACCACTTCCCACCGCCCCACCCGGTAGCCCGTCGGTACGGCGACCGCCCAGTCGCCGCCTGCTCCGGTGTCGCGCGGCCTGGCGGCCCCGGTGGTCATGCGGAGCCCTCCGCCACCGCGGTCCGTCCCGCCTGGCGTTCCCTCGCCGCGGCTCCTCGCGGAGGCAGCAGTGACAGATGTTCCTCCCCGACCAGCCCGAAGCGCAGGGCGGTCGACACCAGCGTCTCCCGCTTCCAGCTCAGCCCGGCGGCGCCCGAACCGGGAGGCCGCAGCCGCAGCTTGGTGCCGGCCAGGTAGTCGATGTGGAAGTCCACGGCGGTCGTGCTGAGGTCCTGGTGGTCCGGATGCCGCCGCAGCCGGGCCACGACATTGGCTGTCGAGGGGACCCCAGCGGTGGAGGCGTCCCGCAGACGCGGCTCGCAGAGCGCCACCAGCACCTTGAAGTAGGTCGCGGCGGGGTCCAGGGAGAAGGGGTTCGTGGTCACGGTGCCCCGCTCCACGGTTTCCGCACGTCCCTCCAGGTGGCTGTGGCAAGGGGCGAAGACCTGAAAGCCGACGGTGCCGCCACGGGTCGCCACCACCACCCTGCTGAACTCGAACGGGATCGGGGCGGCCAGCCGACCGGGCGGGATCCGGATGAACTCACCGGCGCCCTCGGGGTTCTCCACCAGCAGGCTGGAGCCGCCGCTGAGGTTGCTCAGCTGCCAGTAGCAGTCGACGGCCAGGATCTCCCCGGCCAGCCGGGGCACTGCCGGATCCGGTAGGGCGATGTTTACGGGGCACTCCGGAATGCCGCGGCCGAAGCGCGCCTTCTGCCCGGGGAGCAACGACAGGGAGCGCGCCTGGGGCTCAGGGCCGTCCGTAGCCAGGGCGGGTAAGTGGACCAGCACCGTCTCCAACCGATCCTCCGTTGTGTTCTGCTTCCGATGCCTGACCGGCGTCTGCGCGCCTGTAGCGGGAGCCGTATGCACTTCAGGCGTGCACCTGACAGATTGCTGCACCACCGTCACACAACGGCGTCCGTCGCGAAATCGTTACCGGTCCGGAAGTGAGCGCGACCGTCACGCAATGCGCACCTTCGGCATGTATTTCCGTTTTTATGGGGCTATTTGCTTTTGTGTCCGAGGTGAGGGGTTACGCGTAGGGGAGCGACAGGAGTAAGGAGAGCGCTAATGATCACTCGAGAGCAGATCCCTACTGTGCTGGATCACCCCGTCTACGACGCGGACGGCAACAAGATCGGTGACACCAAGCACGTCTTCTTCGACGATGTAACCGGTGAGCCCGAATGGGTGAGCGTGAAGACCGGCCTGTTCGGCACCAGCGAGTCGTTCGTGCCCATCCACGACGGGACTGTGGTGAAGGACCACCTGGAAGTGCCCTACCCCAAGGACACGGTCAGGGACGCACCGAACGTCGACGTCGACGCCGGCGGACATCTGTCCGTGGAGGAGGAGCACCGTCTCTACGAGCACTACGGCATCGACTGGGCCACCACCGCGCAGACCGGGACCGCTGCCGGGACAGAGCGTGCCGGCGACGACGCGATGACGCGCTCCGAGGAGCAGATGCACGTGGGTGTCGAACGCCGGGAAACCGGCCGGGCGCGCCTGCGCAAGTACGTCGTCACCGAGGAGGTCCAGAAGACCGTCCCCGTACGCCACGAAGAAGTCCGTGTCGAGCGCGAGCCGATCACCGACGCCGACCGGGACGCGGCCATGTCCGGCCCCGACATCTCCGAGGCCGAACACGAGGTGACCCTCCACGAAGAGCGCCCCGTCGTGGAGACGGAAACCGTCCCCGTCGAACGCGTCCGGCTGGGCACCGAGGAGCGTACCGACGAAGAAACCGCCCATGGCGAGGTCCGCAAGGAGCGGATCGAGACCGATCTCCCCGACGAGACCGACCAGAGTGACCGGTGACCGGATCCTCCGCCAGTTCAGCGGGTCGCCGGCGACGGAGGCGCACGGGGCACGTTCCCCTGGGCAACTCGTCCTCGACGGACGAGGGCGACGCCCGGGAGGAACTGCTGACCGTGGACGTCGATGACGCCGACGTCCTGCAGGGCCTGTTGCAGAGCACCGAGACCGTCCCCTGCGACGTCGGCCGCCACGCCCTGACCCTCGGCGTCGCCCCCGTCAGCGGTTGAACCAGCTGCCACACTTGCTCAGCAGGTTCCGAAGAGTGACGGAAGGGCGCCGAGCGGACGATCAACAAGGCTCCGCGTAATGACCGCCAGGCAGGTCCCGGGGGCGCGTGGTGGCACGGTGTCGGGCACGACGGGAGGGCCGGCCAACGGAGGTGAATCCTCCTGGACCGGCCCTTCTGGTTGTGCCCTCGGCATGTAGAGCTACCCCCACCCGCTGCATTCGAGCCACCGCACCGGCTGCGGGAGACGGTCGCTTGCATGCTTCGTGTTCTCCGGCGGCGCGAGACCCCACCGGCTGGCTGTACTGACCGTTCTTCACCGGCGGGCGAGGCGGTGACTGACGCGGCGGGCCACCGAACTTCCGTGCGGCGGACCAGCCGCTGCCAGGCCACAGCCCGGGAACGGGGTCGCCGCGCCCCATGACGTGGTTCTGTCCGCCGCGACCGACCGACAGCTACTGCGCTTCGAAGCGGCGCTTGCTGCTTGCTTGCTTGCCTACCTGCTTGCCTGCCTGTCAGGACGGCTGCTTCCCCGGTCCGCTCGCACGGGCCCGAAGTGCGGCTTCTTCTGCGGCGGGTGAGCTGACGTCCTCCAGCGGCCCGGAAGACGCCGCGACGGCCGCGGACACCCCGTCGACGCCGAAAAGCCGCAGCGGCGGCTCGCTCTCCTGCAGTGGGCAGTCCCGGAGTGACCGGGCGGCCTGCTCCTCGGGCGCCGCTGCACGGAGAACAGCGGCGCCCGAGGAGCAGGCCGAGGGATGCGGCAGCGGACCATGAGCAGGACGCCGCACATCCCCCCATGCCCCACATGCCGTCTGTTGTTGTGCCGGAGTGGCGCTGGAAGCAGCACTGACCACTCCGGTTTCCTTCACCCGCGGCGGTGGTGCAGGATCACATCGTGTCGCCGGCTTGCCGGCGGGTCGTGTCGGCGACCTGCTGCCCCGACTCGCCGGCCTGCTCAGTCACTCGGCCCGCTTGGCCGCGGGCCTCCTCCCCGGTGGTCTTCGCGGCCTCGGCAGCGGTGTCCTTCACCTCCTGGGCCGCCTGCTGAGCGGCTCCGGTGGCGTCCTCTTTCAGTTGCTGCGCGGACTCGACCGCTGCCTGCTTGACCGGCTCGAGAGCTGGGCCCGCCTTCTCTGTGATCTGGGAAGCCGCCTGCTCCTCGGCCTGCGAGGTCGGAAGGAGTGAGGCAGCCAGCAGCCCGGCGCCGAAGGCGATCAGCCCTGCGGCCAGTGGGTTGCCCTGGGTCTGCCGCACCGCCTGCTCCGGTGCCTGCCGCACCGCCTCGCCGGCCTGTCCGGCCACCTCGCGCGTCTTGTCCGTCGCCTGACCGGCGCTCTCCCGCACCGACTGCGCCGCCTGCTGCGTGCGGTCCCTGGTCTGCCCCGCCGTATCCGAAGCGCTCCCCATGACTCGGGTCCGAAGCCCCGACACCGCACCGCGGACCCGGGCCTTGCGGCGGCGGACCGCACGGCGGGGACTGGCCCGGTCGGTCAGCCGGTCCACGTCCTCGGACAGCCTCTCCCGGGTCGCTTCGATGTTGGCCCTCACCTGCTCAGTTGACGTGCCCATTGAGCATCCTCCTTCAGCGTCTGCACGGTCTGCTCCGGCTTGGAGACCTCTCGCATCCGCGAGCGGCCCATCACGTAGAGCACCGCACCGATCACCGCCCACACCCCGACGACGATCAGCGCGGCCCAGCCGGCGTCCATCACGTTGGCCAGACCGAACACGGCCGCGAACGACAGGAACAGAGCCACCATGTAGCCGGCGAACCCGGCCCCGCCGTACATCCCGGCGGCCTTGCCCGCCTTGGTGGCCTCCTCACGGATCTCGGCCTTGGCCAGCTCCGCCTCCTGCCGGAACAGCTCCTGCACATCCGAGGTCACCGTCGACAGCAGCTCACCGATCGACGGGTCCGCCTCGCGCGGCTTAGATGACCGCGGCAAGACCGATGCCATCTCACACCCCCGGATAACTGGGAACGTCAGGCCGCACAGCCTCTTCCGGCGAGGCGAACTCGCCAGCCGGTATCGGTACCGGCTGCTGCTGCGGCGGCGAGGACTGGCCCGCCGTACCGGCCTTGGCCAGCCGACCGACGACGACCCCCGCCAGCGCTGCCGCACCCAGGAACGCCCCCGGCCGACGGCGCGCAAACCCCTGCACGTCCTGCATCAGGCCACCCACGCCCTTCTTCTCCAGGTAGTCCGCGGTGCGGTGACCGCCGCCGGCGGCCTGAGACATCAGAGAACGGGCCGGGGAATCGTCGGAGGCGTTCTCCGCCATGCCGGCCAGGTCATCAGCCCACTGCCGCAGCGTCCCCGCAGCCCGCCGGGCCTGCCCCTCGGTCTCCTCCGTGACCCTGCTCCGCAGGTCACGTACCACCGTGCCGGCCTGCTCCCGGGCCTCTCCGACCACCGTGCGAGCCTGCTCCACAGCGGTACCGGTCACCTCACCCGCCGCCTGCCTGGCCTGATCGGCCGTGGCCGACGCCTGTTCCTTCGCTGTCTGCCCGGCGTGCTGGACACGGCCAGCGTCGCCCTGCGCTGCGTCACTCATAGGCCACTCCTTGCTGCTTGCTGCGGGACGCCGCCCCGGCTCGGCGACGAGCCCGATGCGGACACCTGGGAAAGTCGCCGGAGCTGACGGGCAGCACGAACCGTCACTTCCATGGTCACCCGAACGGCTGCACCCCGCATGTCCAGACCCGGGCGCATGTGTCTGACGGGGGAATCGGCGCCGGAGGCCACGGAGCGGAAAGGCATCCTGCCGGTCCTGACGGCCCCGGCCCTGGCAGCACCGAGCTGTTCACCGGACTACCCGAGGGGTGATCCTCAGGCTCGCAGCGCCGCGGGTTCCTCGACGGTCAGTCCCGCGGGGGCTGTCACCGACTCGACCCTGCCGCCGGAGTCGATGGTGATGTCGAGCCGTTCTCCGGCGACGGTGAGCCCGGTGACGGTGAGCCCGGTGACGGTGAGCGAAACGCACGGTGCGACATGGCGGCACGAGCCTGCTTGAACTTCACACCTCAAGGGGGCGCATCCAAGTCACGGCAGAGTCCTGACGGACTGCCCGCGTCTACCCTCACCTGTGTGACTACCGATTGGATGGCGGCATACCAGCGTATGGCTCGGGGGCGGCGCTTTGACGAGCTCAGCCGTCCACCCGCGAGGCAGGTCGCCTCTCCGCCGCCGCTGTCCGAAGCGGAGATCTGCGAAGCGGAGGCGGAGTTGGACATCGCGTTCCCGGAACAGTACCGAGAGTACTTGCTCCGGCAGAGCGCCGGCGGCGCGGTGAACCGTCTATGCCGATCCGCGGCAGGCTGGGGCTGGCATGGGGACTCAAGCACCAACTACGACCTGCTCACTACTGACTTCCCGCATCCCGACTCCTACCGTGCTTACGAGGATGAGCTGGACGCGCGCGAGCCGCTGACGCAGGACTTCCCTGACCACAATGCCTACCGGGCGGCATGGGAGCAGTGGGACGCTGAGTACGGGGTGGAGTAATTGTCAAGAGTTGTGGATCAGTGGGGTTGCTCAGGCGGCGGCGACTTCAGGGCGTTCTACGAGGTGACCGTTCTTGAAGCGGGCGCCGTTGCGGACGAGGGCGACAAGGTGGGGTGCGGTGATCGCTCGCCAGCGGGCCTGGGCGGACTCGACGAGCTTGAACACCATCGCCAGGGCCGCGGCCGGGCTGCCGGCCCCGCGGGTTACCTTGGTCCTCAACTTCACGGTGCTGAAAGTGGACTCGATGGGATTTGTCGTGCGCAGGTGCACCCAGTGCTCGGCGGGGAAGTCGTAGAACGCGAGGAGCTCGTCGGCCTCGCCTCATCCACCACGAGTTGGACCACTGACAGCCTGCTGTACACCGCTCAGGTGCGAACCGGAGTCGACCCGATCCCCGTGGAGGAGTACCGGCAGACCGGCCGGGCCTGGGTGCACGCAGGCACCTGACCAGGTCCCACAGGCGAGGCCGATGTCTGCCGTCTTCCTGTCCTACTGAAGTTCGCTGAAGCGTTCGGTCGCCCGGGTGCGTCCGGCGACGATGATGGTGTCGTCCGCTTCCACGACGGTCTCGGCGGTGGCGTAGGTGAAGCCTTCGCCGGGGCGTTTGATGGCGACGACGGTGATGCCGTGGCGGGAGCGGACGGCGCTGCTGGACAGGGGGAGGCCGATGATGTCGGCGGGCGGGTTGGTTTTGACCATGGCGAAGTCGTCCTCGAATTCGATGTAGTCGAGCATGCGGCCCCGTACGAGGTGGGCGACGCGCTGGCCCATGTCGTGCTCGGGGTAGACGACGTGGGGGACGCCCAGCTGGGTGAGGATGCGGCCGTGGGCTTCGCTGATGGCCTTGGCCCAGACGTTCTCGATGCCGAAGGAGATCAGCAGCGAGGCGGTGAGGATGCTGGCTTCGAGGTCGGTCCCGATGGCGACGACGGCGCGGTCGAACTCGTGGACACCCAGCTGGCGCAGGGCGTCCTCCTTGGTGGAGTCGGCCCGCACGGCGTGGGTGAGGGAGCCGGAGAGGGCCTGGACGACTTCGGCGTTCTCGTCGATGCCGAGCACTTCGGTGTCCTCGTCGACGAGTTCCAGGGCCAGGGCGCGGCCGAAGCGGCCCAGGCCGATGACGACGACGGAGCCCTGCGGGGCCGTGCGCCGTTTCCTGGGGGTGGTCTTCCTAGCCAATGACGGGTCGCTCCTCGGGAAGGTCGTACAGGCGGACGCGGGCGCGCAGGGCGAGCGCGGAGGCGACGGTGATGGGGCCGAGCCGGCCGATGAACATCAACGCGATCAGCAGCAGCTGCAGACCGGGGTGCAGGTCGGCGGTGATGCCGGTGGACAGGCCGACGGTGGCGAAGGCGGACGTGACCTCGAACAGCGACTGGTCCAGGCTGTGGTCGGAGAAGACCATGAAGGCCACGGTGGTGATGGCGACGGCGGCCACGGACAGCAGCACCACGGTCAGGGCCTGACGCTGAAGGTCGCCGTGCAGACGGCGGTGGAAGATGTTGACCGCGCCCTCACCGCGGATCTCGGCGTATATGACGAAGAACAGCACGGCGAAGGTGGTGACCTTGATACCGCCGGCGGTGCCGGCGCTGGCCCCGCCGACGAACATCAGCACGTCCGTGCCCAGCCAGCTCGCGGGGTTCATCTGGGATGTGTCGATGCTGTTGAACCCGGCGGTACGCGGCATGACGCCCTGGAAGAACCCGGCCAGCAGTTTCCCCGGTGTGTCCAGGGGGCCCAGGGTGGCGGGGTTGGACCATTCGATCGCGGTGATGAACGCGCTGCCTCCGAGAAGGAAGATCCCGGTGGCCCACAGCACGATCTTGGTGTGCAGGGACCAGCCGCGCGGCTTGCGGAACCGGCGGCGCAGCTCGAACAGCACGGGGAAGCCCAGTCCGCCCGCGATGACCGCCAGCGCGACGGGCAGGCAGATCCACGGATCGGTGACGAAGCCCATCAGGCTGTCCGAGTAGAGGGCGAATCCGGCGTTGTTGAACGCGGAGATGGCGTGGAAGACGCCCAGCCACAGCGCGCGCGGCCAGGACTCGTCGTAGGCGGTGGCGAACCGCACGGCCAGCACCAGCGCGGTGACCGCCTCCAGCAGCAGGCTGACCTTGACCACACCGGTCACGACCGCGCGGACATCGCCCAGCCCCAGGGTCTTGGTCTCCGCGGCGGCCGTCATGCGCGCCTTCAGGCCGATGCGGTGGGAGACCAGCAGGACCAGCAGGGAGGCGAAGGTCATGATGCCGAAGCCGCCGACCTGGATGAGCGCCAGGATCACCGCCTGCCCGAAGCCGCTCCAGTAGCCGGGGGTGTCCACCACGACCAGACCGGTCACACACACCGCGGAGGTGGAAGTGAACAGCGCCTCCAGCACGCTGGCACCGCCCGGTCCCGTCTTGGCCACCGGCAGCATCAGCAGACCGGTCCCGCCCGCGATCGCCGTGGCGAAACCCGCCACGACCACCTGCGCCGGATGCCGAAGGCGCGGCCACCGCCGCGTCACCACAACAAGCCCTCCGCCCAGCGGACAGGCACCACGATTGTTCGCACCCGGAGACGATAGACAACACCAGCACCCGTCCCCGGCACCGGACCCTGCCGTACGCCCGTCGCCGTGTCTAGGCTTGCAGCATGCGCCCCCGCCACGGCAACCGTCCGCACACCTCGCGCCGGTCGGTACCGGGGCCCCCGGACAACCGACTGTCCGGCCCCGACCATGGCATGCGACGCATCGAGTACGCCCTGTTCCTGGCCGCCGCGCTCCTGGGCACAGCCGGTGCTCTCAGCGACGCGTTGTGGCTGCTGGGCATCGCGGCATGGGTTCTGATCGTTGCAGGCCTGATCGAAATGATCTATCGGCCCTGACAGACCTTGATGGCTCGGCGGCCCACAGGGAAACCGCTTTCGTGCATCATCCGCTTCGTTCGCTCGTCTGCCTCACTCCGCGACGATCAACTCCGCCAACATGCCTTACTTGCCTGTACGCGCTTCCCTGCGTTGAGCAGCAGATTCACTTGACAGCCCTAGATAATGGTGCCGGCATGCTCGATCGCCGCTCGTAGCGTCATCCACGAGTCGGTGATGAGCGCCGTGTGAAGGACCTGACGGTCGGAGAAGTACCGGTGAATGGTTGCTCGCCCCGGTTGGATTCGACGGTTCTGGCGTGAACGGACCGGGCTCACGCTCCGCATGCTCCCAACGCGACGTGTACGTCTGCGGCCCTCCCGCCAT
Source organism: Streptomyces sp. TG1A-60 (assembly GCF_037201975.1). NCBI lineage: Bacteria > Bacillati > Actinomycetota > Actinomycetes > Kitasatosporales > Streptomycetaceae > Streptomyces > Streptomyces sp. TG1A-60. The sequence continues at coordinate 4,727,290 of NZ_CP147520.1, forward strand.
GACCAGGGCCGTGCTCTTCGGCCTGCGGACCTGCAGGTCCCGGCGCGGCGGGTGCACGCCGAGAGGTTCGTCCGGCCCGACCCCGGTCCGTCAGGGACAGGTGCCGTTGAAGATGTCCTCGTGGCTGCGGTAGATCCCGGCCGCCTTCGGCTTCGCGCCGGAGGCCGGTTCCGGGTACTCGATGACGGGCACGGGCTTGCAGACCGCCCACTTCCGTGTGTCCGGAGAGTCGTCGAAGCCGAAGGTGCCGCTGGCTCCCCGTACGCAGTTGACGCAACTCGCCCCGGACCGGGTGCCGAGGATGTTCATGTTGATGACGGTGTTGTAGACGTCGTCATGCCTCGGCAGGACCGCGGCCTCGCTGGTCTCCGCCTCTCCTTCCCTCCCCTCCTTCTCGCCGTTGATGTCGTCGTACGCCCGGCCGGTGGCCTGGGAGAGCACGGTGAAGGCGTCGTAGTACATGACCGCGTAGCCGTCGTCCAGAGGCTTGTTCCCCCACGGCTTCCTGTGCTCGTGTGCCGAGTCGTTCAGGTCCGCCCGCAGCTTCTCGAACTGCTTCAGGAAGCCGCGCGGCCCGGCCGGGAGCTTCTCGTTCCCCGCCCAGGACCGGGTGTCGACGGAGGCGGCGTCCACGAGCGTGATCCGGGCCTCCCGTAGCTGCTCGGTGATGTCCGCCGTGGTGGACTCGGGATCCATGCCGATCCCCACCTTCAGGATGCGCGTCGGCTTCCCGTGGTCGCAGGAGGGTTCGTTCGCCAGCCGGTCCACCAGGTGGGGCAGATCGTGATCGCGTCCCGCGAAGAAGACCGTGTCCGCTTCGGTCAGACAGATGCTGCGGGCGGCGTCGGAGAAGCGCTGGGGGACGCCCTCGTCGTCGCCGGTCAGTCCCAGATAGGACGCCTGCCGCTGCTTCAGCCCGTACTCCTTGCCGAAGTGCGCCAGGAAGACCCTGCGCAGGTCGGCGGAGTAGCTGTCCCGCTCTCGCCGGTCCGAGACGAGGAAGCCCGTACCGTTCCCCGGGTTCTTGTCGAGGTACTCCCGCAGCGCCTCGGCGAAGAGCTCGTTCGACGGGGACGTCTTGAAGAGGTACCCGGCCTCCATGGTGGTCGAGGTGAGGATGGGGCCGATCGCCGGGATCCGGTGAGCGGAGAGGGCCTCGGCCGCGGCGAGCGTGTCCGGAGTGCTGCTCGGCATGCCGAACACGCCGACCAGCGGCGCCTCGTCGTCGGTCATCCCGGCGAGCCGGTCGACGACGGGCTCCCACTGGTCCAGGTCCTTCCCGTCGTGGGCCAGCAGCAGCTGGTAGCCCGGCCCCGCCTGCGCGTTTGCCCGAAGCTGGCCGGCGTGGGCGCCCGCCAGTGCGCGGGCGATCTGCTCCGTGCTCATGGTGCTGGTGGCATCGCTGGTGAACGGCATCATGAGGGCGATCCGCACGTAGGGGATGCCGGCCTGACCGTTCTCCGGGCGCGTCCAGCTCCTCTCCACCCGGGCGTTCTCGTCCGCCACGGCGTGTATCAGGCCCTCCAGCTCCGGATCGCCCCGCAGGACTCCGGCGGTCACGCCCACGCACTCGTCCCCGGCTGCCTCCAGCCCGTCGCCGCACTTCTCGGGCAGCAGCCGTACGACCACGAAGGCGACCGCCGCGAGCAGCACGACGCCCACCGCGAGGACGACCGCCTTGTCGGCCGGTCCCAGAGCACGGTTCCTGAAGCGGTTCAGCACAGTCCTCACTCCTCGTCTCGGGCGGAGCCGTACGTCGGGTAGGGTCTTCGCTCGCGTGCCGCGGCCGGCCAGGCCCGAGCGGCCTCGTTGAGCACGGCGCGCCCCGCGGGATGCCGCATCGACAGGAACGCCAGCTCGGAGCCGAGGTCGTCACACAGGTCGGGCAGGGGTTCCGCGTAGGTCTCGGAGAGGTACCAGAGCGTGTGCAGCAGCCTGTTGACGGATCTGCGTACGTCGTCGGTCTCGGCGTAGCGGTGGTCATGGGCACCGCGGGCGATCTCGGCGCGCTCGTCGGTCCACCGGTCCGACGGGGGCCGGGGGGCCTCGGCGGCGTACCGGAGGGTGTCCAGCCAGCGGCCCGCCTCCCAGGTGCCGAAGTACTCGGTCAGCGCGCTCACCACCGGATCCGCGCCCCCCGCCGCCAGGGTGTGCCGCAGCACGTCGGGCTCGTGCCCGGCTCCTTGTGCCGCGTGGTGCTCGCGCAGGAGAGCGTGCAGATCCTCCCAGCGCCGTCCCGGCGGGGCTGCCGCGGAGGTCGTACGGGCCCCGTGGAGCAGCAGGGCGCGCAGGAACGGGTCGGAGACGAAACCTGTGGCGGGGGCGGCGCCGTCCGTCCCGGCCGTCCAGTGCTCCTCCTCCAGGTACTGGGCGGCGGACGGGAGCCCGGCGCCCGGGAAGCCGCCACCGGCCGGTGCGGACGCCGCCACCAGCGCCTGTGCGGCCTCCCGGTCGCGGGCCAGGGCGAGCGGTATAAGACGGGCGCGCAGCTGGGGCTGCGGAATCAGCTGCTCCAGCAGCACCTCGGCGACCGGTCGTCCCTCCTCGGCCGGCAGGTCGAGCAACTCCTCCGGTGCGACGGCGCGTCGTCCACTGGCGCGTACGACCGCCTCGCACAGCATCCTGCTGCCCCCCGGGTGCCCCCGGGTCAGCGCGTGCAGTGCCGACGGCAGATGGCGGTGGAGCGGGCCCTCGGCCGGGTCGAGCATCAGCAGCAGGTCGTCGTGGGTCAGCGGTGTCAAGGGGATCACGAGCAGTCCCGCCGACGGCGAGCCGGGGACGGTGCGCTCCCAGCCGGAGGCGTGGAGCAGTTCGGGCGGTTCGCGGCGCGTCGCGTCCGGGTAGAGGTCCGCGCCGTCGCCCAGCCGGGTCGCGACGACGACCAGCGGGTCGCGGGTGCCGGACTCGGGCGCGGCACGGTGTTCGAGCAGCAGGCCGAGCACGCGCTGTCCGGCGGCGGTGTGCGCGTTGTCCAGCAGGACCAGGGGGCGCGGTGTCCGGTTGATCCGATGCCACCGGCCGTGGGCGTCGGTGAGGTCTTCGAGGAACGCGGCGATCAGGGTGTGCTCGACCGCGCGCTGGAAGTCGCCGCCCTGGTGGAAGCGCAGGCTCAGCCGGATCAGGGCGGCTTCACCGTCCTCGGAGCCCGGGAAACGGCTCTGGTACCACTGGTGCACCAGCCGTTCGGCGCGGCTGCGGGTGTGCCGGCCGAAGTACTGCTGGACGACCGCCTCGGTGACGGGAGCCAGGTCGTGCCGGCGCCGGTCCGGGTCGGCGAGGCGGTCGCTGACGTCGTACGTCCACTGGCTGCCGTCCGCGTCGGCCGTGCCCTTCTCGAGACCGCAGGCCACGAGGAGGCGCGCGATCCGGTCACGGGCCAGCGACTGTTCGACCTCGCTGCCGCGGTGCCAGCTGGACACGGCGAACAGTCCGGGCAGCAGACGGGAGAACCGCAGCCGCCCGGCACCGGGGACCACGGGCGCCAGCCCGCACACCAGCTGCTCCAGGATCTCCACCACGGCCGACGTGTTGGCCGCCGTGGAACCGGACCACCGCCCCTGCTCGATCTGCGCGGCATCGACCCTGCCGAGCGGAACGCGCCCGCGGTAGGCCTCTTCCAGGGAGTCCAGGACCGCTGTCCTGCCCATGCCGTGGAGGCCGGTCAGCAGCGTCACGGGGAGGTCGTCGCGGTGTTCCCGGAGGACGAGTTCCCGTCGGTCGGCGGCCAGGCCGACCAGACGGGGCACCAACGCGCGCAGGATGGAGTCCCGTGCGTACAAGGGCATCCGCATCGCCCTCTCCCCCGTTCTGCCACCGTCTCCGGTGCCGTTGTCGTTCTGCGTGCTCCCGTTGGCTCAGCTTCCGAGCAGCCTCCCCAGCGCCTGGCCGACGGCGTCCAGCAGGAACTGCCTGCCGACCGTGTCGGGGGCGCTGCCCAGCAGGCGCCGCATCCCCTCCATCAGCCCGCGTTGCCGGTCCGGCCCGGGGGTACCGTCGCCGCCGCTGTCGCCGCTGTCGCCGCTGTCGTCGTCGCCGCGCGCCAGGGCGTCCGCGCTGCGCAGCAGGGCCGCGCGGGACTCCGGTTCGAGGTCCAGTCCCGGTGCCAGCTCCGCGATGAGCCGGGCGAGGTCGGCGGGTCCCAGCGCGGTGTGCACCTCGATGCTGCTGTGCACGCTGTTGTCGGAGTCGCCCTGGGTGATGTGCCCGATCGTCTCGGCCTCTATATGGGTGTGCTGGGCGGGCCGACGGCGCTCGCGCTGCTGTGCCACGTACGCGACGATGTCGGAGGAGCCGCTGAGCACGGCGCTCACGCCCTGTGAGGTGAGGGCCACGTGTGAGCCGACGTCGTTGTGGAACGGCGGCCCCTCACAGGTGATCAGGCCCTCCTCGGCCAGATAGGTGAGGGCCCGGGCGACCTCGCTCCGGGAGAGGGGTTCACCGAGGAAGAAGACGTCCGGCGAATCGAGGAATCCGCTGATCCGCAGCGGCTGCCGGTGCGGGTTGGCGTGAATCCAGTGCAGTACGGCGCGTGCCGCGTGACGGCCCCGCTGGACCGAGTTCGCGCGCAGGGCCTGCAGCCGGCGAGCCCGCTCCGCCCCGGCGGTCCGGAGCGTCACCACGGGAGCACCCGTGTCCGTGCCGTGTCCGCCATGGGAGCTGATCAGCTCCTCGGCGCTGAGATGGTCGACGATGGCCCGGACCGCGCTCATGGGAATGCTCTGCAGAGAGCCGAACTCCGCGCAGGAGATCTGGTGGCCCGGCTCCCCCTCCGCCCTGTCCCAGATCCACAGCAGGAGGCGGGGACCGTACCTCTCGACGTACGCGGCGAAGTCGTCGTAATCCCTGAACGCGGGCACTGAGGCTGACAATGACGGATCCTGTTCGTCTTCGCACCGACGGCTCAACTGCGGCACCTACCCTGCTCTCACTCCTGTAATCAGGTCGATTCACCTGGCGCAGAGGTACAACGCCGGTGAAATCACCCCAAGTCGGCCATGAGCAGTATGGGGCGGTCCTTCCTGTCGCCGGTGCCGGAGGCATGCGGTTCGGCCTGCCGTCCTTGTCCGATCGTTCCCCGCCTTCACCCGGCCTTCCGTTCCCATGGCGTTCCCACGGCGTCCCCACGAGCCCGCGGGAACGAGAGCGGGGGAGTCGGCTGCGGTCGTCGAATCGCGAGCAGCACGGCTTCGGCCGATGCCGCTTCTGGAGGCAGCGGGTCAGGAAGCCGAACCGTCGAGCCCGAGGCGGATCACGGCGAGTGCCTCGGCGATCTCGACGGTCATCTCGTCGTCGGGGCCGAACACCATGCACATGTCCTGGTGGAGCGGTTCGAGGACCTGCCGGGCTTCGACGGCCCGGCCCTGGGCGAGCAGCAGCATCCCGATGTTGTGCCGTAGCTCCACGGCTTCCTCGCTCACGTCGCTGTCGACGGCCCGCACGACGTTCAGCACGCCCTGGAGCGCGGCGAGCGCGTCGGTGACCTGGCCGAGTTCGGCGCGGCACCGGGCCGCCTGGGCGCGGCAGGCGCGGGCCTGCTCGCCGGTGGGTCCGGCGATGCGGGCGTACGCGTCGGCGAGAGCGTCGAACTCGGGCAGGGCGGCCCGGTAGTCGCCGCCGAGGAGGCGGATCGCCGCTCGCTGGCGGCGCAGCGCCAGCACCGGCTTGCTCTCGGAGCCGAGGGCGAGGGCCGCGGGTTCGATGACCTCGCCGAGCACCTCGGCGGCCTGCGCGAACCGCTCCTCCCCCAGCAGGGCGTCGGAGTGGGCGTACGCCTCCTTGATGTCCTCGCGCAGCCGGGCGGGGACGGGCACCGGCCGGGCCCCCGGGAGGACGGCTGTCGGCGTCGAACCGCCGGGTGCGGGGGCCTGGGCGCGGGCGCGGGGCGCGAAGGGGTGACGGAACACGCCCGTCGGGTCGGGCGCGCCGGCCGGCCCGGCATCGGCCGTGCCGGGTTCTCCGCCTGGCGGGGGGAGGAACGGCAGCAGCCGCGCGTACACCTCCTGCGTGTCGGCGGGCCGTGCCTCGGGCGCCTTGCGCAGCAGGTGCAGGACCAGCTCCTCCAGCGCCTCGGGGACGTCGGGCCGCAGCCGGCGCAGCGGGGTGGGGGCGGCGTTGACGTGCTGGTACATCAGCAGGTACTCGCTGGCCGCTTCGAACGCGAGGCACCCGCTGAGGAGTTCGTGCAGCACACAGCCCAGCGCGTACAGGTCGGTCCCCGGGGTGATGCGTCCGCCCCGGACCTGCTCGGGCGACATGTACTGGTGGGTGCCGATGGGGCTGCCGGTGGCGGTCAGCTTGGTGACGTCGGTGCGCAGGATCGCCGCGATGCCGAAGTCGAGGACCTTCACCGTGCCGTCACGGGCGACGAGGATGTTGCCCGGCTTGAGGTCCCGGTGGATCACCGGCACGTCGTGCGCGTACGACAGCACGGTCGCGACCTGCGCGGCGACGGCCGCCGCCCAGCTGACCGGCAGCGGCCGGCCGGGGTCGAGATAGGCGGACAGCGGTACGCCGTCGACGAGCTCCATCACCAGGAACAGCCGCTCGTACGACGCGTCGAGCACCGCGTCGTACACCTGCGGCACGCCGGGGTGCTGGATGCGCGCGGTGATGCGGGCCTCGCGACGGAAGCGCTTGGCGAACTCCTCGGCCAACTGCGGGGAGGTGACCGACGCCTGCCGGATGAGCTTCACGGCGACGGGCCGGTCGAGCACGGCGTCGTAGCCGCGCCACACGTCGCCCATGCCGCCGTGGCTGAGCTCCTCCAGGAGTTCGTAACGGTCGGAGATCGCCTCCTGCGGCACCTTGCCCCCGGTGTGCGTGATGAACAGTCACGGTCAGGAGTCAAGTGTGACCGCTGCGTCGATCCGCCGTCCAGCGGTCGCGGTGCGACATGCCCATGCCCATGCCCATGGACATGGGCGCGCGGTGGACGACGGGCAGGAGGGCGCGGCGGCCGGTCAGCCTCCCGCAGGCAGGACGTACTCCGCCCAGACCGTCTTGCCGGGGCCGTCCCGGCGCGGGTGCCAGTCCCAGTGGTCGGCGAGGTGCTCCACCAGGAGCAGGCCGCGGCCGGTGTCGCGGAGGTCCGTGGGCGTCGCTGCGACCGGTACGACCGGTACGCCTTCGGTGCGGGTGTCGGTGACCTCGATCCGTACGGTCATGGCGTCGCGGACCAACGAGAGGTGGAAGTCGCGGCCGGAGACCCGGCCGTGCCGGACGGCGTTGGCGGCGAGCTCGGCGACGATGTGCGTCAGTGCGTGGTGCGTGTCGCAGTCATAGGGGATGCCCCACGCGTCGAGCCGCTGCCCGGCAAGACGCCGGGCGAGCCGCGCGCCGCGCGGAGTGGAGCTGAAGCGCATCGCGAAGTGGCTTGTGGGGCTGGCGGGTCGGGGGACGCGGTCGGGGGAGCGGTCTCACTGGTCATGCCCTCAACGCTCCCGGTGGTGGCGTAGCGTGACCAGTGGTGACGCACCGCCGCGTTCCGTTTGTACGCGACGGGGCGGGAGGTGTACGGGGCGCGCCGCGTGACCGGCTCGGGGCGGGCGCGTTGGGCCGGGGAACCGGGCCGGGGAGGCGGTGGAGCCGATGGAGTCGGTGGAATCGGTGGAGCAGGGCGAGGCCGAGGGCGCGCGGGAAGACGGTGGGCCCAGGCCGGAGGACGAGCCGGGGTCGGGCGTGGTGACGGCGTTCGGGCGGCAGTTGAAGCTGCTGCGGGTTCGGGCGGGCCTGGAACGACCGGAGTTCGGGAAGCTCACGGGCTACGCGGGCCAGTCGATCGCCTCCTTCGAGCAGGGCCGGCGGATTCCCCCGCCGAGGTTCATCGACCGCGCGGACGAGGTGCTGGACGCCGGGGGCGTCCTCAAGGCGCTGAAGGAGGAGGTGGGGCGGGCACAGTATCCGGCGTTCTTCCGGGACATGGCGCGGTTGGAGGCGGAGGCGGTCGAGTTGTGCGCCTACGACTCCCACGTGGTCAACGGGCTGTTGCAGACGGAGGAGTACACGCGGGCGTTGCTCGCCATGCGGCGCCCGCTGCTGAACGAGGAGACGATCGAGCTGCGGGTGGCAGCGCGACTCGCCCGGCAGGTGATCTTCGATCGCTGGCCTGCACCACTGCTCAGCTTCGTGCTCGAAGAGTCCGTGTTGCGTAAGCCTCTCGGCGGGAAGGCAGTGCTGCGAGGGCAGCTCGAACAGCTACTGCTCATCGGCCAGAAGCGCAATGTGGAGATCCAGGTCATGCCGCTCGACCGGGAGGACAACGCGGGAGTGGACGGCCCGTTCACGGTTCTTACGCGGAAGGGCGGCGAGCAGGTCACGTACATGGAGGTCCAAGGGCGCAGCAGCCTCCTGACGGACCGAGAAGAGGTGCGTCTCGCTGCCGCGCGCTATGGGATCATCCGATCGCAGGCTCTCACTCCGCGAGAGTCCCTGGGATTCATCGAGAAGTTGCTGGGAGAGCTATGAACACCGCAGGTAGCTCGGATGCCGCTCTGGAACTCGCCTGGTGCAAAAGCAGCTACAGCGGCGCCGAGGGCGGGCAGTGCGTGGAGGTCGCAGCCGCCGTGGACGCCGTACACATCCGGGACTCGAAGGTCCGATCCGGACCGGTTCTGACGGTCACCCCCGAGGCGTGGGCCGGGCTCGTCCGGCTGGCCGCCGACCAGGCCGTCTGAGCCGTACATTCGTCACCCCGGTGGGTGCCCAGTCGCACGAGCCGCTGGGCACCCACGTCGTGCAGGGTCAGCCGAGACCTGGAGTACCGGTCTGGCAGATGAGTCCGCGGGGGCGGATCCGATGCAGCGTTGCTACTTCACATCCTTGGCCAGGACGGCGACGGCGACCTTGCCGGGTCTTCGAACTTGAGCGGGGTCTGGTCTCGGGTGGCCTGCCGCACCGTCACTGACGGTCAGAAGGAGGGGAGTTGGGCCCTGGATGCAGGAAGCCCGTGGTCGTAAGTGATCATGACTGTTCTCTACGCAGCTTGATCACCTGGACACACGGGCTTGGACAACAATACGACGTTGCTGCTCGACCTGGACGGCCTGGCCGTGGCCAAGGTCGAGCGGCTCGTGGACGGCACCCGGCGCACGATCTCGTCGATCAGGGAACCGGAGTGGGTGGAGCCGTCATCGGTGACTACGCTGAGCACGGGCGGGCCTTCCCGACCCGCGCTGCGAACGCGGGCCTACTCGGAGACCTTCAGAGGATCATTCGGGAAGGTACGCCCTTGGCGTTCGACCCGAGGCTGATCCACAGGTTCCGAGCATTGCTCCTCAGTGTCCGCATTCAGTCACCGTGGTCGTCGGCACCTGGCTGGACCTCGTCGTCCCGGGTCTGGATTACTGCGGCGGCGCGGTGCAGCTCGGCGAGAACCGTGCGGACGGCATTGCGGGCGATGCGTTCGGGACGGTGCAGTACGTCGATGTGGCGGTGGGTGTGTACACCGCTGAGCGGTTTGAGGACGACCGCGGGGTGGGGACGCGCCGTCCAACGCGGCATGAGTGCCAAACCGCCGCCGGCTGCCACGACCTCGGCGACCACGGAGAATTCATTGACGCGGTGGACGATGTCGGGCCGGCGGTTCGCGGCAGTGGCGATGGCCTCGATGGTGGCCAGCAGCGGGAATCCGTCGTGCACGGTGATCCAGGGCTGATCGGCCACGTCCTGCGGGGACAGCTGGCGCCGTGCGGCCAACGGGTGGTCGATCGGTACCGCGATGTCGAGCGGTTCGCGCAGCAGCGTGGTGGCGGTCACGGTGCGCGGCCATGCCGGAGCGTGGTCGAGCCGGTGGGCGAGCACGAGGTCGTAGTCGCGGGTGAGGCGGGGGAAGTGGTTCTGGGCTACGTCCTCGTCGGCGAGCGCCAGGCGGGGGCGGCCCGGGCCGGTGAGGCCGCGCAGCAGAAGAGGGAAGAACGTGGCCGCTCCACTGTGGAAGGCGGCCACCGAGACGACGCCGTCGGGCTGTTCGACGTAGTCAGTGACGGCGTTCCGTGCTCGTGCCAGGGCGGTCTCCACCTCGATCGCGGCGTCGGCCAGTGCCTGCCCGGCCTCGGTGAGCACCACCCGGCGTCCCGCGCGCTCGGTCAGCGGCACGGGGATCGAGCGTTGCAGCAGCCGCAGTTGCTGCGAGACCGCCGAGGGCGTCACCAGCAGAGCTTCGGCGACCGCGGTGACGCTGCCGAGCTCTCTCAGTTCCCGCAGGATCCGCAGTTGTCGTGCATCCACCTCAATAGTGTAGGGCTGCTACAGCGTAGTTTCAGAGGTTGGCACTGGGCTTCAGTTTCCTGGTCGGGCAGCGTGTGGCGCATGCGTGATGCCCGCCGTACCGACCTGATACTTCTCCTCGTTGCGATCGTCTGGGGTTCCAGCTACCTGTCGGCGAAGACGGCCACCGCCGTTCTGCCGGTCCTCGTGGTGCTGTTCGCCCGGTATGCCATCTCGGCGATCGTCTGCCTCGCTCTGGTCGCCTCCCGTGGGGCGTCCCGACGCTGGACCCGCCCCGAGCTCCGCGTGGGGGCGCTGCTGGGCGTCACGCAGGCGGCGGTCCTGGTGCTGGAGACGTACGGGGTGGCACATACCAGCGCCGCCAACGCGGGCCTGATCATCAGCCTGACCATCGTGCTGACGCCGCTGCTGGACCGCACGGGTGGCAGCGGCAGGCTGCCTCTGACGTTCTTCGCGGCTGCCGGTCTGTGCGTCCTGGCCGTGGGGTTCCTTCTGTCCGGCACCGGACTGCACACCGTGCGGACCGGCGACCTGCTGATGCTCGCCGCCGCAGCGGTGCGTGCCGGACACGTCGCGCTCGTCGGTCGACTCTCCGCGGGCCGCACTCTGCGCCCGCTGCACCTCACGGCCGTCCAGTCCCTCGTCGGCTCCGCACTCTTTCTGGCACCCGCCGCGTCCAACCTGGGGACGCTGGCGCACAGCGATGCCATGACCTGGGCTCAGCTCGCTTATCTGGCTCTGTTCTGCAGCCTCTTCGCCTTCCTGGCGCAGACATGGGCGGTGCAGCGGACGTCAGCCAGCCGGGCCAGCCTCCTGCTGGGCACCGAACCGGTCTGGGCGGTCGCGGTGGGAATCGGCCTCGGCGGCGAAAGGCTCACCGTCCTGTCTGCCCTCGGTGCGTCGCTCATGGTCGCCGGAACCTATTGGGGTCAGGCCATCGAGCGCGCCCACCGCACCGGCCCGGAGCGGGACACCGCAGTCCTCATGACTGCCGACCCACCCCACGGCGCCCACCACAGCGGCGCCGCGGCAGAGCCCGTCCATTCACAGAATGGAGCGGTGGTCGCGCCTTCAGGACACAAGCTGACGAAGACGTAACCACGGTTCCCGCCCGCCAGACAAAGCCGCCGAGGAAGACCCGCCCGTGGTAACGTATCAGCCGTTACGCAACGACTGTTATGTAAAAAAGGGCGGGCGGATGCCGAGACAGGTGGACCACGAAGAGCGGCGGGAGGCGATCTCCCAAGCTGTATGGCATGTCGTCTCGGACAGCGGCCTGGAGGGCCTGACCCTGCGCGCGGTCGCCGCCGCAGCGGGCTGCACCACGGGAATGGTCACGCACTACTTCGCCGACAAGAAGGCGCTCCTGGCCCATGCCCGCACCGAGATGCACCGTCGGATGGCGGCGCGCATCGACACCCTTGCCATCGGCGAGAACGCCCGCGACACGCTGTACGCCGTGGCCGAGCAGGCCCTGCCCCTGGACGCCGAGCGGCATCTGGAGGCCGCCGTCTGGTCCCAGTTCCTCCTCAGCACCCGAAACGACCCCGCACTGCTCGCCGAGCACATCCGCAGTCACGCCTCCTGGATCAGCCGCCTGACTGGTCTGGTGCAGGCCGCCTGCCTCGACCGCCCGGAACCAGCCGACCTCCACATCCGGGTGCGCAGCCTCGTCGCCTGTCTGGACGGGCTCGCCCTGAACGCCGTGACCGACCCGGACGCCTATCCGCCCGACCTCCAGCGGCGCGTCCTGGAAACCCAGCTCGACCTGATCCTCGAACGGAACGGAAGCCTGTGACCTCGCCCGACCCCATCATCACCGCCGTGACGGCCGACGACCCGAGGATCGAGCAGCTGGTACGCGACCTCGACGCCGACCTCACGGCGCGTTACCCGGACGAGCCGTGCACCGGCGGCGCCCACATCAGCCCCGGGATCCGCTTCCTGCTCGCCGAAGCCGACGGCCGGCCGGTCGGCTGCTGCGCCGTGCAGCCCTTCCCGTTCCCGGACAGCGCCGCCGAACTGAAGCGCATGTACGTCACGCCAGAGGCGCGCGGCCGGGGCATAGCCGCTCGCCTCCTGGCCGAGGCCGAGCGCACCGCCACCGCCCTCGGCCACACCGAGATGCGCCTGGAGACGGCCGTCCACCAGCCCGAGGCCATCGCGCTGTACACCCGCGCCGGCTATGCCCTCATCCCCAACTACCCGCCCTACCAGCACAAGACGCTCAGCCGCTGCTATGCCAAGCCGCTGGCGCTGCCCGAAGCGGGGCCGGAGGACCGGGAGGAGATCACGGCCTTCCTCGCGGGCCAGGGGCTCCCGCCCCAGGACGTCCTGGCTCCCGGCACTCGTTACTGGCTCACCAGGGATGCGGCGGGGCCGGCCACGACCGTGGGCCTGGAGCGGCAGGGTCACTGCGTGCTGCTGCGCAGCGTCGCGGTCCGCCCCGATCTTCGGGGGTGCGGAGCCGCGCGGCGGCTGGTGCGGCGCGTTCTCACGGAAGCGGCCGCACAGGGCGGGCATACGGCGTACTTGTTCTCCACCGGCGCCGGACCGGTGTGGGAACGGCTGGGCTTTCGGCCGGTGCCGGTTGCCGAGGCTGCCGAGGCCCTGTCCGATGCGCCACAGGTCCGTCAGTACCGGGCGACCGGAAGTCTGACCGACGAAGCCGCATGGCGCCATGACCTCGTCGATGTCACAACGGGCAACCTGCCGCCCATGAGTGCTGACCACTCCGCCGCCGATGCCCGGCACACTGCTGCGGTCACCGGCAGATGAGACAGGCCGCTTCCGGGCTGCCGCGCCCTTTCTGGTGGTTGTGGGCAAGCATTCTGATCGGCCGCCTCGGCTCCTTCGTTGCCCCTTTCCTGGTCCTGTATCTGACGGCGGAACGCGGCTACTCAGCGAGCTTCGCCGGACTGGTCGCGGCGCTCTTCGGAGCGGGCGGCGCGGCTGCTTCTGTGGTGGGCGGCATGCTGGCCGACCGAGTGGGGCGGCGGACCACCCTGCTGGTCGCGCAGGTGACGGCGGCAGGGCTGACCTCAGCCCTGGGTTTCGCTGACCAGCCCCTGCTGATCGCTGTACTCGCTTGCGCGGCCGGCGCGGCGAGCGGAGCCTCCCGCCCGGTGGTCCAGACGGTCCTGACGGACCTGGTTCCTCCCGCAGACCGGATGCGGGCGTTCTCTCTGTATTACTGGGCCGTCAACATTGGCTTCGGCGTCGCCGCGGCGAGCGCCGGATTCATCTCCTCCTACGGATACCGGTGGCTGTTTCTCATCGAGGCGGCAGCGACGCTGCTCTCCGCGCTCGTGATCGCCGTCAGACTTCCGGAGACCATGACCGACCCGGCGGAGACCGATGGAGAAGGCGTCGATGAGAAGAGCGCCGGATTTCGGACGGTGCTGCGGGACAGGCCGTTCCTGGCAGCCGTGGGCCTGTCCTTCCTCCTGATCGTGGTGTTCCAGCAGGCGACTGCCGGGCTGCCGGTGGCCATGGACCGCGACGGCCTGACCGCGGCCCAGTACGGGCTGGTGATCAGTCTGAACGGCATCCTCATCGTCGCCCTGCAACTGCCGCTCGGCCGCAGACTCGAAGGCTCGAACCCGGGCCGTCTGCTCGTCCTGGCCGCGCTGCTGTGCGGAGGCGGCTTCGGCCTCAACGCCCTCGCCGGAGACGCGGCCGTGTACGCGATCGCCGTCGTGGTGTGGACGCTGGGGGAGATCGTGCACTCGCCGGTGAACATGGGCCTGATCGCACGGTTCTCGACAAGCACTGCCCGAGGCCGCTACCAGGGCATCCACGCGCTGTCCTGGGCCATTGCCACCATGGCCGCGCCCCTGTGCGCCGGCATCGTCATCGACCGTTTCGGCCCCGACACCTTGTGGGCCGCCTGCACGGTTCTCAGTGTCTGCGCCGCTGTCGGCTACTGGGCCCTGCTGCTGCGAGGGCCAGACCGTCACCGGCACGCACCACACCCCGGCATCCCGACCGTGCGGCCCCGGCGTGCCCCGCGGCACCCGCCCTGCTAGACGCCGCCTCACAACCCACCGACACCTCGCACCACATCCCCGGACGAGTGACAGCGTGAGCCGCAGCCCGAATCACCGTCGCCGACCTCTGCACCAGCGGGGCGGGCCTGGACACCGGCGTCGACGGCGCCAACGCCATCGACGCCTTCAACTCCGGCAAGGTGCAATGATGTACAACAGCAGCGGCGCGGCCGCCAACCGTCAAGAACGGCGCCACCCTTCTTGTACACGGTCAAGCCCTACCCCCTCTCCGGCCCCAAGTCCGCCTCCGGGCCCCTCATCGGCGGCTCGGCCCTGTGGGTCGGCGGGCCCGGCCACAGCGGCGCCGAGCAGGTCGCCTCCCGTTGTATCGATCAGCGGGCCTGCCCGAACGAACAGAGTTCCTACTGTTTCTCCCCCTGTCCGGCCACGTTCGCGTCCTGTCGTAGCCTCTGTGCATGCAGGTCATGGAGTCGGGCGGAGGTCAGCTGGCGGTAGTGCGTCCCCCGTCGGGCGGGTTCCCGCGGCACAGCCACGACGAGTACGTGATCAGCGTCAACCTCTGCGGCCTGGAGCGGGTCCGGCTGGATCGCACCTCGTTCGACGTGGGCCTGGACGAGTTCACCGTTTACAACCCCGGCCAGGTCCAGTCGTGCACCACCCAGGTCCCGCCCGAGATGTCCTTCGCGGCCGTGAGCTGGTACGTCCCGGCAACGGTGGTGGAATCGCTGACCGGCGATGCCGCAGTCGACTTCGAACGGCCCGTCGTCCGTTCTCCGCACCTACACGCCGAGTTCCTCGCTGCCGCCAGGGCATTCCGCAAGCTGGCACCGGAGGGACACCCTTCGCCCGCCGAATCCGCTGCTCTGGTTCAGGAGCGACTGGTGCTCGTGCTGTCGCGGCTGCTCGACCTGGCCGCAGGACGGCGCGCGCGTGCTCCAGAGCCCGCTGACGCCCGGATCGCCGCGGTGCTTGACCGGCTCCGCACCGACCTGTCCGGCGCGCCCCGACTGGCCGAGCTGGCCGACGAGGCAGGCATGTCCCGGGAGCATCTGATCCGGACGTTCACCCGCGCCACCGGCGCCCCGCCCTACGCCTGGCACCTGTCGGCCCGGCTGGCCGAGGGGCGGCGTCGGCTGCGTAGAGGCGAGCCCGTCGTCGACGTCGCGCACGGGCTCGGCTTCGCCGACCAGGCGCATTTCCACCGCCACTTCACCGCGGCGTACGCCATCACGCCGGGCCGGTACCGTCGGCTGTCCCAGATCAACATCTGACAAGACCGGACGGCCCGACCCCACGCACAGTGGCTGCCATGTTCGAGATCTTCATGGTGGCTATGTGGTTGGGGCTGGTGTTCAACGCGACACCAGGCGCGGTGTTCAGCGAGTCCCTGCGACGCGGGATACGGGGCGGGTTCCGCCCGGCCTTCGCGGTCCAGGTCGGCTCGCTTGTGGGCGATGCCGTGTGGGCGGTGCTCGGCCTGGCAGGCGTGGGGACGCTGTTCGCGGTGCCTGCCTTGCGCGTGCCACTCACGGTGACCGGGTGCTTGCTGCTGGCCTGGTTGGGGGCAGCGGGCCTACGCGACGCACTCGCGCGGAAGGTGCCCGGTCCGACGGCGGAGCCGTACGACAAACAGGACCGCAAGGCCATGGCTGTGGGAGCGGGCATGTCGCTGGCGAACCCATGGAACGTCGTCTACTGGTCGGGGGCGGCCGGTGGGGTGGGCGCCATCCTGGGCTCGGGCGGCACGACGAAGCTGGGCGTCTTCTTCGCCGGGTTCATGGCCTCCTCAATGCTGTGGTGCCTGATCTCGGCGGGGGTCATCGTGGTGCTACGCAGGGCGCTGCCGTCAGTGGCCATACGTGTGCTCGAAGCCTGCTGCGGTGTCTCGCTCCTGGTCTTCGCGATTCTTCAACTGTGCCGGCTCATGTGACGAGCGGTGCGCTGGGAGATGTGACGGACCGTGCGGCTACGATCCGTTCCGGTCTGCCCGGGTGTGAGAAGCCGTCGATCAACGGGAGAGTGAGGAACTCGGCCTGTACGAGGTCGAGGACCTGCTCGAAAAAGCCCTCTAGGACCCCACCTGGAAACGCTGCGGCCACACCCGCACGTGCCGAACGTTCGAATCGGTGTGATGTACGACCGCGACTGGGCTCCGCAGGGGTTGCAGGGGTTCGCGCGGGATGTCGAGGCGCTGGGAGTAGACGACCTGTGAGTGGTCGAGGACCTCGGATGGCATGGGGGGATCTCGGCACAACGCCCTGGACATCGCGGAGATCGTCCGCCAGCTGCTGGAGGAGGGATGGGAGATCGACCCGGAAGACCTGGCGCACATCTCGCCGTACCTGACCGAACACATCAACCGGTTCGGCGAGTACAGCACCCACGAACTCGGCATCCAGCCGGAAGCGTACGACCCGAAGCTGACGTCGACTTCACCCCGCTCCGTGAGCAGGGTCTGATCGCCGCCGGCCTCGGTCAGGCCGCTTGACCCAACGTTCTCGCCTATGCGGCCCTTTTTGGATCGGGATGCGGATCGGCTATGTGGTGGGCCGCAGGAAGCCGACGACGGCCTCCTTATCCATGTCGATACCCTGCTCGATCTGAGGCGGGACAGGTTCGAACGCATCCACCTGGATGGAGCGCGAGCCGGGGCCACGGGTCCAGGTGGCGATGGCCAGGCCGTCGGCGATGACGGTGGGGCGGATGAGGCCGCCTCCTGGCCAGACGCGGGTCTGGTGGAGAGCGGGGACGGACGCCTCGCGGGTGCGGTAGCCGATCAGGTAGTTGTCGTAGGCGGGCAGCATGCGAACGTCCGGGGTGTCAGACGAGCGTGGGAGTTCTTTCACCCGCCCGGCGAGCATGGTCAATGCGCCGTACTCGGTGATCACGCTTGATTCCGCCAGCATTTTCCAGGCCCTGCGGGCCCAGGTGATCGGCAGTCCGGACCAGGCGGCGAAGTCCTCCAAGGTGGCGGGGGCGTGCGCGGTCAGGTACCGGCGGGCCAGCTCGGCGAGAGCATCGTCGCCCTCCCACCGGAAGCGCCCGGTGGAGGGCAGCCAGTCGTCGAGCAGCACATACGTGGCCTCACCGGCGCGCTGCGGACCATGGCAGAGGGTGCCGGTGAGTGCTGCGTGGCGGATCAGGTAGAACGGCGCCTGCCCGTCCGGCGGAATACCGAGGGTGGTAAGGCGCTCGGTCAGCTCGGCCCGGGTGAGTGGGCCGTGCGCGGCAAGAGCACGGCGGATGAGATGGTCGGCTCGCTGGCGCAGATCATCGCCCAGGCCCAGCTGCTGGTAGCGGCGGCTGGTTGCGGCAAGGATGCGCGGGGACAGCAACTGCAACACCCAGCGGGCGTCGTTGCTGGGGATGGTGTGCAGGGTGCCGCGCATGTACCAGTTGCGGACGATGCTCCGCTCTTTCTCGTATGCCGTGCGGATGGCCTGGGCGGTGATGTCCCGGCCGCGTACCCGGATGCCCAGGTCGGCGGCCGTGGCGTCCTGGGCCTGGATGGCGAAGACCCGTCGGACGACCGTCACGGCAGAGGCCTCGCGTGCTCCGCCGGCCAGGGCCTGAGCACAGGCCCGCAGCCTGCGGATGCTCTCGTGGTCAGGCGTCGGGCTGTGCCTCTCGGCCGGCGCGGTCAGGAGACGGCCTTGTCGAGGACGCGGGCGAGTTCGGCGGGCGCGGACAGCATCGGCCAGTGCCCGGTGGGCAGGTCGAAGCGCCGCCACGGCGGCTGGTTCAGGTAGGCCAGCATCGGCACCCCGGCATCCAGCAGCCCCGTGAAGTCACGGCAGGCGACCAGGACACGGTCCCCACCGGGACCGGGCTCGGCCGGGCCGGCGAGACGCTGGGTGAAAGTGCCGAACGGCTGAGGGGTGGCACGCGAGCGCAGAGCGTCCCGCTGGCCCTCATCGAGCCCGTCGAGGCTGCTGGACAAGCCCAGGACCTCAAACGGCGGCATCGGTAGCCGCCACCCGTCGCCAGACGCGTCGACCTGCTGGCGCAGCTGGTCCGCTGCCTGCGGTGGCATGAGCTCGAGCATGCACATGCCTGCGGCGAACGGGGCGCTGTCCACGTAGATCACGCGCTCCAGCCGGTCGCCGAGACGTCCGGCTGCCCCGGTCACCGGGGCAGCCGCGTAGCTGTGGGCGACCAGCGTGACGTCGCGCAGATCGTTCCGCTCGACGAATCCCGTGATGTCCGCGATGTGCGTGTCCAGGTCCGTCTGGGGTCCGCCCTGGTCTGCGTGCTCGGCCAGGCCGGTCAGTGTCAGCGGCAGCGCCGTGTGGCCGCGCTCCTGCAGAGCGCGGGCGGTGTCTTCCCAGGCCCATGCCCCGAGCCAGGCGCCGGGAACGAGTACGAAGGTGGCCATGTGATCTCCCAGAAGTGAGGTGCTGCGGGGAGCGTAAAGTCGATACAGGACAGAATCCGCCCTGAAATGCCGAGTGATCATGTCGCATCCCGTCACCCGTGTGCTGACCCTGCTGGAACTCCTCCAGTCCAACGCCCGGCTCACCGGGACGGAGCTGGCCGACCGCCTGGACATCGACGTCCGCACCGTGCGCCGCTACACGGCCCACCTACGCGACTTGGGCATCCCTGTGGAGGCCGAACGCGGCCGCTACGGCGGCTATCGACTGGCCCGCGGCTACCGCATGCCACCTCTGGTCCTCACCAATGACGAGGCCCTCGCCGTCGTCCTTGGCCTGCTCGCGGCAGAACGTCTGGGCATGGGCACCGCCGCGCCGGCCAGTGCCGGTGCCCTGGCCAAGATCGAGCGGGTGCTCCCGCACGCCCTGCGCGAACCGCTCGCCGCCATGTGGGAGACCCTGTCCTTCACCGCCAACGCCGTAATCGGGCAGGCACCCGGAACCGGCGTCCTGCTGGCCCTGGCCCAGGCATCCCGCGCCCGCACGACCGTCGCCATCAGCCACCAGTCCTGGCGCCAGGAACACACCGAACGCGACATCGACCCCTACGGCGTGGTCTTCCACACCGGCCGCTGGTACGTCGTCGGCCACGACCACCTCCGCGACAGCTTGCGCACCTTCCGCATCGACCGCATCGCCTCCGTCACCCCCCGAGCCGACAGCTTCACCGCACCCGACGGCTTCGACCCCGTCGCCCACCTGACCTCGACCCTCGCTCAGGGGCCCTACCGCTGGCAGGTCGAGGTGACGATCCATGGCCCCCTCGATGAGATCGCTCGCCGGCTGCCTCGCTCAGCGGTGACCCTCACCGCCCAGCCCACCGGCGTTCTCATGCACGCACGGGCAGAACGGCTGGACGGCATGGCCCACATGCTCGCCTCCCTGGAGTGGCCCTTCACCATCAACCATCCCGACGAACTGCGGCAGGCGCTCAAGAATCTGGCCGCCCAGCTCACCGCAGCCGCCCAGCGGAAACCGGAAGAACTACCGCAGTAAATACCGCATTTACTGCGGCGGAGCCTCTATCGTGATCATCACGACCTGCGGCGGACCATTCCGGCCGCCGGGGCGAGGTGCACGCGTTTACTGCGGCAGTGCCGGAGGGGGGCGAGCATGGCGATCGAACCGGTGACCGAACTCGGGAGCGGGGGCGCGCTCAGGTTGCCGCGAGCCCGGGGCGTGCCCCTGTCCGCCCCGCCCGCGTCGTACACTGCGGCGGTCGAGCGCTACCTCATCGGCGCGGGCATCGCGAAGTCCTCCGCCCGGATCTACCGGATCTCGCTGACGACGTGGGGATGGATGCTCACCGGAGAACCCGCGCCGACCGGGCCCACCCGACGAGGCGCGAAACCGCCCTTCTTCCCCATCACCTCGATCGACGACCCGGCGCTGCCGGAAGTCTTGGCCGAGCTGGCCGCCGCGCGGGCGGACGAGATGGACGCCGACACCGTCAACCGTGAACTGTCCATCGCCCGCAAAGTGATCGGCTGGTGGCAGTGCCAAGGCTGGATCGAAGGCGATCCCACGATCGGCATCGAGCGGCGGCCGGCACCGCCCGACCGCACCAAGGCTCTCGCGGAGAACCAGATCGCCGCCCTGTGGCGCCTCGACGTCGCACTGCGGGAGAAGACGCAGTGGAAGATGCTCTACGAGTCCGCCGCACGGGCCGACGAGGTGCTGTGCCTCAATGTGGAAGACCTGTACCCGCAGGACAAGCGCGGGAAGATCACCGCCAAGGGCGGAGCAACCGAGTGGATTCACTGGCAGTCCGGCACCGCCCAGCTCCTGCCCCGACTCATCGCCCGCCGCACCCGCGGCCCGCTGTTCCTCACCGACCGCAAAGCCCCGGCCGGAACGCCGACGCTGGACGTGTGCCCGGAGACCGGTCGGGGCCGGCTCTCCTACCGCCGAGCTGAAGAAATCTTCGAGGAGAACACCCGGCTGCTGGCCAACCCGCTCGCCTCACCCGAGGACATTGAGGACTTGGACGGCTGGACCCTGCACCGGCTCCGGCACAGCGCTCTGACACACGACGCCGAGGACGGCACCTCGACCCCGATGCTGCTGGCCCGCTCCCGCCACGCCTCCGTCCGCTCCCTGGAGAGATACGCCCGGCACGTCGCCGAACGCGACCCCGCTGCACGCCGCCGCACGTACGAGCCGGCGGCAGGCTGGTGGGGATATCGGTCGAGCTGCTCGCCCACACCGTGTATCAGGGCGCCGACGAGATCGTGATAAGCCCGGACCTGGCCACCCGCAAAGCCGAGCTGTTGGCGCGCACCGACGCGATCACGGTGCTGGTCGGCGGGCTGGGGACGCTCGACGAGGTCACCGAAATCCTGGAACTGAAGAAGCACGGCTTGCACACCAAGCCGGTCATTGTGATGGACACCGCGGGCTTCTACGACGGGCTGCGTACCCAGCTGGCCCGAATGGAAGCCGAGGGCTTCCTTCCCCAGCCCCTGGACGAACTGGTCTTCTTCACCGAGGACGCGACCGCCGCACTCGCGTTCCTGGAGGCCGCGGGCGAGGCATCCGCCGCCTGACGCGGTCGGAAGAGGCCATCGGTACACATCTGCTCACCCGCATGGACAGGCCGGGCAGGTAGACAACCTTGCAGTCGACGTGCCTGGCGACCTTCAGGGACAGGGCGCCGATCGAGGGGGGCTGGTCCACAATCACCAGCACGTTGCCGAACGTCGCCCGGTCAGCTTGTCGAACACGGCCCGCAACTTCGGCTCGCTGGCCCATCTCAAGGCAGCGTCGTTCGATCAGGGCAATGCCCCTCTCTCCAATGATCGTCTGACGCGTCACGGTCTTGCGATCAGCCAAGGCGGGTCTTCGAACTTGAGCGTGGTCTGGTATCGGGTGGCCTGCCGCACCGTCACTGACGGTCAGAAGAAGGGGAGTTGGGCCCTGGATGCAGGAAGCCCGTGGTCGTAAGTGATCATGACTGTTCTCTACGCAGCTTGATCACCTGGACACGGGTTTGGACAACAATACGACGTTGCTGCTCGACCTGGACGGCCTAGCCGTGGCCAAGGTCGAGCGGCTCGCGGACGGCACCCGGCGGGTGCACCTGACCACCGCGGACGAGGCTGCACGGGCCTGCCCCTCCTGCGGGGTATTCGCCTTACGTGCCAAGGGCTTCGTACAGACCCGCCCACGGGATCTGCCCCACGGCGAGCGGGGACTGGAGCTGGTGTGGCGCAAGCGACGCTGGTACTGCACCGAGCCGGCCTGCCCCCGGAAGTCCTTTACCGAGCACGTGAGCCAGGTCCCGGCCGGGGCCCGGATTACCGAGAGGCTGCGGAACGCGGCCGGACGGCGGGTACGCGATGCCGGTTCCACGGTCGTCCAGGCCGCCCGGGACCTGGGCCTGTCCTGGCCCACGGTGATGCACGCCTTCCATTCCGCCGGACAGGAAGTGAGTGCCGCGGTACTCGAACCGGTCGAAGTCCTCGGTATCGATGAGACCCGCCGGGGCCGCATGCAGTGGCGGCAGAACCCGCAAACCAGCCGTTGGGAGCCCGCGGCCGACCGCTGGCACACCGGCTTCGTGGACGCCTTCGGCATCCAGGGCCTGCTCGGGCAGGTCGAGGGCCGCGCTCCCTCCGACGTGCTGGCCTGGCTCGCCACGACGCCGCTGCCCTGGCGCCGGCAGATCCGCTACGTCGCGATCGACATGTCCGTCGGCTACCGCGCTGCGATCCGCACCGGGCTGCCCCATGCCCAGGTCGTCGTCGATCACTTCCACGTGGTCCAGCTCGCCAACAAGATGCTGAACATCGTCCGGCGGCGGACCACTGCCACCCTGCGCGGCCGGCGGGGACGGGCATCCGACCCGGAATGGAAAGCCCGGCGTCGACTCCTGCGAAACCGCGAGGACCTCACCGACGCCCAGTTCAGCACGATGTGGAACGCGCTGATCGGCGCCGGGACGATCGGGATGACGCTGCTGACCGCCTGGATCGCCAAGGAACGACTGCGGGACCTGCTCGCCTGCGCCCGCACCGGCGCCGACCGCCACCGCATCGGCCACCTGCGGTTCAAGTTCCTGACCTGGTGCGCGGACTCCGAGATCCCCGAAGTCCGCCAACTGGCCGTCACAGTGGACCGCTGGTGGCCCGAGATCGCCGCATTCATCGCCACCGGACACAGCAACGCCAAAAGCGAAGGCATCAACCGCGTGATCAAGCTCGTCGCCCGCGCCGCCCACGGCTTCCGCAACCCCACCAACCAACGCCTACGCACACGCTGCGTCACCACCCGGCGAGCCCGTGGACACCTCTACCCCGCCTAACTTCGAAGACCCACCTTGCCCACCACCGTCGTCAGGACGTAGTTGGTCGAGCTACTGAAAGCGACACCTACGCCGGCTGGAATCGCCTTGGCCATAGCCTTCTGGGTGAAGGTGATGGACACCCGCTTGAACAACTGCTTGATCGTGATCAAGGCGGGACCTTTCAGGTACTGGTAGACCAGCTTCTCGGCGATCTTCTGGACCGCTGCCTTGCCGCCCTTCGTCGCCATCTGTTCTGCCGAACCCGCCAACGCGAGCATGAAGGCGAGGTGCTTCTTGTCCTCACTGCTCAGCTCGGTCTCGTACACCTCGACCAGGCACATGCACATGTCGATCTGGAGCTTGAGTGCCGCGGCGATATCAGTGACACCGCCGCCCAAGACTGCGACCGCCGTCCCGACGCCCGGAATCACGCTCGGGGCTGCGGTGACCGCCCCAGCGGCTGCCGAGAGTTTGGAGTACCGGCCAATGATCTTGTTGGCGACCCGGCGCTTGTCCTCCAGGCTCTCGGGCTCCCGCTTGAACTTGGCCTCGAAAGTCGCCCGGTAACCGCCCACGAGCTTGGTGGCCGCCTCCGGTGTGATGGCGATCCCCTCGACGACCTTCTGGAGCCGAGACGCTTCGGGCTCGTCCGCTGCGTGGTCCATTGTTTCCCTCCAGATTCGTTGCACCTCACGAAGAGGACAACTTGCCCTGCGCACAGTCTCGATGTCCTTCAAGGGCGCCCAGGCCGGCACATCCAGCCGGGGCGTACGGATCAGACGTCGTCGTCCAGGCCCTCCTCGCGGCGGATCATCCGCCAGGCGGCCTTGCGGGCGCTGCGGTCCAGGCTGGACTTGAAGCCCTTGTCGGGGCCGAAGTACTGGCGGCCCATGCCCGCGATGGTGTCGATGTGGTCGGCCATCTTGTCCGCGAAGACGTTGTCGAAGACGAGGCCGAAGTTGTCCTCGTCGTTGACGACGGCCGCCGCCCGCACCTTCGGGTCGGCCTTGGCCTCCTCGAACGGGCGGATGACGTCCTGCTCGGTGAACTCCGTGCCGAAGCGTTCGTTGAACTTGTCGATCAACTGCGAGAGCAGCGACTTCTCGGCTTCCTTCGCACCGCCCGAGCCGTCACCGAAGCCCTGCATCGTCGTCGGCCCCTCGGCGGTGAGGGAGACGTCGTACTCGCCGGTCTTCTCCACCCGCATGTGGCTGAGGTCGACCTCGCCTATGTCCACGCCGCCGTCCGCCCGGCGCGGCAGCCGGTTGAGGAGGTAGCGGCCGTAGAGGTGCAGCCGCTCCAGCTCGGCGTCCCGGTAGGGGACGATCTGCGCGAGGAAGCCGTACTTCCTGACGTAGTCGTTGAGGTCGGCGCGGAAACCCTCCGCCGTCTCCTGGTCGTCCTCGTCCTCGCTTTCGAGCAGGTGCGTGAAGCGGGCTACGGCGGGGGACAGCAGCCGGTACAGCTCGGCGTGCAGCTTCTCCCACTTGGACTGTGAGCCTGCCGCTTTTTCCTTGGCGGCGAAGTACGCGGCGGCGAACTCGTCCATCTCCTGTCCGGACAGGATCGGCGCCCGCATGACCCGGCTCTGCGCGGTGTAGAGCAGGTTGGGGTCGGAGGGGAGGGTGTTCGCCTCCTCGAAGTACGGGCGGAAGGACTCCTGTATGTCCTCGGCGTCGTTGACGAAGTCCAGGACCGCCAGGTCCGCCTGGGTCTTGCGCTCGGCGGTCCGGTTCAGCCGGGACAGGGTCTGGACGGCGGAGATGCCGGTCAGCGTCTTGTTGACGTACATCGTCGTCAGCAGCGGCTGGTCGAATCCGGTCTGGTACTTCTCCGCCACGACCAGGATCTTGTACTCCCGCTGGCCCGCACCGCCGGCTCGGGCGGTCTTGTCGTCGGCGCGCGTGTACGCGAACGCCTTCGGCAGCGCGCTCTCCGACAGCCCGCCGTTCTCCTTCGGCTCGGTGGTCTCCTCGCCGTCGACGGTGAGCGAGCCGGAGAACGCGACCAGGACACCCAGGTCGGGGTACTTGGTGTCGTAGTCCCGGTCCTTGATGTAGCTCTTGATCGCGCGCGCCATCTGCACGGCGGACTGCCGCGAGGCGGTCACCACCATCGACTTGGCCCGCCCGCCGAGGCGGCCCCGGCTGTGCGCCACGAAGTGCTCCACGATCACCTGGGCGTGCTGGGCGACCGTCGAGTCATGGGTCAGCGCGTACCGGGCGAGCAGGCCGTTCGCCTTCGACGGGTCGACCTCCCGCTCGTCGGGGTTCTGGTTCACCAGCTTCCAGTACGTGTTGTACGTGACGTAGTTGCGCAGCGGGTCGAGGATGAAGTTCTCCTCGATCGCCTGCCGCATGGAGTACGTGTGGAAGGGCCGGTAGGTCGCCTTGCCCTCGATGTCCTGGAGCGTGCCGAAGAGTTCGAGGGTCTTGGCCTTCGGCGTGGCGGTGAACGCGAAGTAGGAGAGGTTCGCGGCGCGGGAACGCTGCTCGGCCCTCTTCTTCAGCTGCTCGTCGAGGGTGGCAGTCGCCGGGGCCTTGACGGTGGTCGCGCCCGCGTCGTCCGAGTCGGAGTCCAGGCCGAGGTCGCGCAGGGCGGCCCGTACGGCGGTGGCGGCGTCGCCGGACTGCGAGGAGTGCGCCTCGTCCACGATGATCGCGAAGTGGCTGCCCTGGATCTCGGTGGGGTTGCGCTGGAGGTAGTCCAGCAGCGCCGGGAAGGAGTGCAGGGTGACGGTGACGATCTTCCCGGTGTCGCGGGAGAGGGCCTTGGCGAGCTGCTCGCCCTTCGCCCCGTGCTTCTCGTCGATCTTCACGACAAGGCCCGCGGTCTGCTCGAAATTGCCGACCGTTTCCCGGAGTTGCGCGTCCAGGTTGCGGCGGTCGGCGATCACGATGACCTTGTCGAAGACCGGCACGCCCGGCTTGAGGCCCTTGGTCACGGCCTCGGGGCCGAGTTCGCGCGGGTCGGTGGGGGTGTGCAGGTCGCTGAGGCGGTGCGCGAGCCAGCCGATGGTGTTCGACTTGCCCGAGCCGGCCGAGGCCATGACCAGGTAGTCGTGGCCCGCGCCGTGCGTTGCGGCGTGCGCGGTGAGCTTCTTGACCGCGTCCCATTGCTGGAACCGGGGGAAGACCATCGTCTTCGTCGTGCCCCCGCCGGGCGTCTTGCTCTTGTGCAGGTGCACGAACCGCTGGAGCAGGTCCAGCCAGTTGTCCGGCTGCCAGACCTGCTCCCAGAGGTAGGAGGTCGCGTACGTGCCGTAGGCGGTCGGGGCCGGGTTGCCTGCGCCGCCCGGCTGGCCGGGGCCGTTGGAGCCGGTGTTGAACGGGAGGAAGCGGGTCTTCTCGCCCTTGAGCTGGGTGGCGACGAAGACCAGGTCCGGGTCGACGGCGAAGTTCGCGACGACGCGGCGCATGAAGATCAGCTCGGTGGGGTCGCGGTCGGTGCGGTACTGCTCCTTGGCCTTTTCCACCCCCTGCTTGGTCAGCGGGTTCTTCAACTCGGCTGTGGCGACGGGGATTCCGTTGAGGAAGAGGGTGAGGTCGAGCTTGTTGCCCCAGTCGGCCTGCTTCGTCGCGTACACGAGTTCCCGGACGACGGTGAGACGGTTGGCCCGGTAGCCGTCGAGCACGGAGTCGTGGGCGACGAGGTTGGGCTTGAAGTACGCGACGCGGAGCAGGACACCCCGGTCCTTGACGCCGTTGCGGAGGACATCGAGGAGCCCGTCGGTGGCGATGGCCTGGTCCAGGCGGCCGGCGAACCCGCGCTGCGCCTCGTTCGGGTCGCCGCCGTAGACGGTGAGCAGCTCACTCCACTCGTCGGGCTGGGTCTCCCGGATGAAGGTGAACAACTCGTCGGGGTCCAGGCCGAGATCGGCCCGGTAGTCCTGCGGGCGCGCCTCGCGCCAGCCGAGCTCGACCATGGCGGCGACTACGGCGTCACCGAAGGCGGACTCCGTGTGGATCGGGCTCATGGCTACGCGCTCACTCCGTCCGTTACGTTGCGCCCGCTGGCGGTGGTTACGTCCAGCTGACCGGTCACGGCTGCGGTGATGAGGGCTTGGCGGCGTTCAGCCAGAAGGCTGAGGGCTTGCTGTGTTGCGCGCCCCGACGCACGCAGACGTGATGCAGCTTGGTCAAGCCGGTCGATAACGACCCGTTGATGTGCGGCCGGTGGAACGGCGATCGAAAAGTTCTTCAGGAAGTCGTTGTTGATGATGGGGAGAGTCGTATAGGGGGCCAGTTCCCTGAGCTCATCCGTGGCCGCCCATAGCTGCCACGCCAGAAAACGGCCCATCATGCCCGGTTTCGGAATTAGTGCCGTGATCTGCTGGTTGCCGGTGCCTTCGTGATCCAGGTAGGCAACCTTTCCAGCTGTTGCACCGATCCCGATAACCAAGACACTTCCGCTCGGGAATCGCGGAACGACTCTTTCAGTTATGGCGCTTTGCGGTAGGTACTTCACGGAAGGACTCAGTTCGAGGAGCCCTTCAATGTTGGATGGCCCATACCAAGGCACTGCCTCGGTTCGGGTACCTCCATCCATCTCCATCCAGATCTCGGTATTGTCGCTAGACGGTGTCGTCCCTGTCTTGAGCGACGTGAGCGTTCGACGCAACTGCTGTGTGGACCAGCCGTCAGGAAGCGTACCGAACCTGAGTGCCGTACGACCCGTAACCGACTTGGTGAGCGATTCAAATCGCTCACGCATAAGTTCAGATTGGCGGTGTCGACGCGCAACGAGGTTATCGATGTGGGCGGCCTCGGCGTCGAGGAAGTCGGCGATGCGGCGCTGCTCCTCCAGGACGGGTAGCTCCACCGGGAGGTCCCGCAGGAAGGCGTCCGGCACGCGCTGCTGTCCTGCCACGCCGTACATCTCAGCCGCCCCAAGTTTGAGGAAACTGTGCGTGTTGACGACGTAAAAGAGGAAGCGGGGGTCGATTCGCGGCCCGGGACGCACCACATGGAGTTCGGTCGTGCCCGCACCCACCCCGCCGAGAAGTCCGCCGATGAGTACGGCACGACCAGCCTCAAACGTTGGCGTGATCTTCGGAACCAGCACATCGCCATCTTGGAACCGCGTGTAGCCAGTAGCGACGACTGCTTTAATTCGGCGCAGTTTGATGTCCAGGCGACTCCCGGGCCAGACCGCTTCCATGGGCAGAAATGTCAGCTCGTCCTCATCTGCCAGTCGGTCGAATGCGGGGGTGGGCGGGTTAACCTGCGCCAGATGACGAAGTCGTACGGTCGTCATTCCGTCACCTCACCCAGCAGCGCCTGAATCTCCGCCTCCAGCGACTTCAACTCCGCGTCGATCTCCGCCAGCGGCCTCGGCGGCTTGTACACGTAGAAGTGCCGCGTGAACGGGATCTCGTAGCCGGTCTTCGTCTTCGTGTGGTCGATCCACGCGTCCGGGACGTGCGGCAGCACCTCGCGCTTGAGGTAGTCCTCGACGTCCTCGCCGAGCGGAACGTTCTCGTAGTCCCGCAGGTCCGTGTCCGGCTCCGGCTCGCCCTTGACCTTCTGGACCTCACCCTCCGGGTGACGGACGCCGATCGTCTCCCGTACCGCCTTCGCGAACGGCGCTCCCGAGGGCCACGTCAGGCCGGCCGCGACCACCGCGTCCTTGAGCGCGATGAACGCCTCGGACCTCGTCGTCCAGGACGAGCCGAGCAACGTACGCACCGCCCCGACGAATTCCTCGCTCCGCTCCAGCTTCGCGACTGGCTTGGCCTCCGCGAGCGCCGCCAACGTCTCGTCCGTCACCTCGAAGCGCAGCTTCAAGGGGCGTTCGACGGTGATCCGCTGGTACCCGAAGTCCTCGTTCCAGAAGACCTTCACCTTGCCGTGCAGCGGGTGCTCGGGGTCCTTGGCGACCTGGACGGCCTCCGCGTACAGCCGGGTGATGTCCCCGATGTGGTCGGGGCGGCCGTTCGTCCCGTCGCCGAGTTCCTTGCGCTTGTCGCCGAGGGACTTGCGCATCTTCTGCCACTGGTCGCGCGCGTCGAGCAGGACGACCTTGCCCTTGTGGTCGGCGTCCTTGCGGTTGGTCAGGATCCAGAAGTACGTCGAGATGCCGGTGTTGTAGAAGAGCTGGTCCGGGAGGGCGACGACCGCCTCCAGCCAGTCGTTCTCCAGGATCCAGCGGCGGATGTTGGACTCGCCGGACTCGGCCGCGCCCGTGAACAGCGGGGAGCCGTTGAAGACGATGGCGATGCGGGAGCCGCCCCCGCCGTTCACGTTCACCGGCTTCATCTTCGAGATCATGTGCTGGAGGAAGAGCAGCGAGCCGTCGTTGATGCGCGGCAGGCCCGCGCCGAAGCGGCCGGCGTCGCCGAGCGACCTGTGCTCGTACTCGACCTCCTCCCTGACCTTCTTCCACTCCACGCCGAACGGCGGGTTGGCGAGGACGTAGTCGAACCTGCGGCGGGCGTGGCCGTCGTCGGAGAAGGAGTTGCCGAAGCGGATGTTCTCCGGGTCCTGGCCCTTGATCATGAGGTCGGAGCGGCAGATCGCCCAGGACTCGGGGTTGAGCTCCTGCCCGTACACCTCGACAGTGGCGTCCGGGTTGAGGGCCTTGATGCGGTCGTCGGCGGCGCTGAGCATGCCGCCCGTGCCGCAGGCCGGGTCCATGACCGTACGGACGACACCCGGCAGGCTGAGGGCGTCCGCGTCCGGCGCCACCAGCAGGCTGACCATCAGCTTGATGACCTCGCGCGGGGTGAAGTGCTCACCCGCGGTCTCGTTCGACTGCTCGGCGAAGCGGCGGATCAACTCCTCGAAGATGTAGCCCATGTTGTGGTTGGGCACGACATCGGGGTGCAGGTCGAGGTCGGTGAACCTGCCGATGACCTGGTAGAGCAGGTTCGCGTTGTCGAGCTTCCGGACCTGCTGGTTGAACTCGTACTTGTCGAGGACCTCGCGGGCGTTGTCGGAGAAGGCGCCGACGTAGATCTGCAGGTTCTTCGCCGCGTTCTGCGGGTCGGCCGCGATCTTCCGCAGCGTGAGGTCGCTCTTGTTGTAGAAGGAGTGGCCCGAGGCCCTGCGCAGGAAGTGGCCGGTGTCGATGTCCTGGCCCGCGAACCCGGCGGCGGTCTCGACGACCTTGTCGCGCGTCGGCTCAAGGACGCACTCCAGGCGGCGCAGCACGGTGAACGGCAGGATGACCTTGCCGTAGTCGGACTGCTTGTAGTCGCCGCGCAGGAGATCGGCGACGGACCAGGCGTGGTTCGCCAGCTCCGTGTGCTTGCTGCTGTTCAAGAGGTCCCGGCTTCCTTCCGAAGAGCACCGTCCGGGCGTGGGACGGCAGGGATCCAGTGTGGTCGTGTGCGGTGGGACGCGTGGGGCGTTTCAGGCGGAACGGCTGTCCCCGCCCTTCGGGGCCTCCGGGGTGTCCGCCGGCAGGAGTACGCCGGCGGTGAGGCCGGTGGTGAGGGTGGCCGCGGTGCCGGCGGCGAGGTCGGCGGTTCGGCGGACGGCCGCGCGCAGCTCGTACACGCGGCGGAAGGCCTCCCCGTAGCGCCGCTGTTCCTCCAGGGGCAGCAGAGGTACGCGCAGGCGGCCCGGTGTGACGTGCACGAGGGTGCTGCCGGTGGACGCGGAGGCGATGTTGTCCTCGGCGCCGAGGAACCCGGCCAGGAACCACGGGTCGAGGCGGGCCGGGTCGGGGCGCAGGAGGTGGACGTTCGGACCGAGCAGGGCTCCGGCGTCCCGGTCGTCCGCGACCCGGGTCACCGCGGTCGCGTCGCCACCGCCCGCGACGGCGCGTACGAGGACGTCCCCGGCTGCGACGGGTTGCGCGGCGTCGGTGTGGAGGTCGACGGCCCCGCCGGACGGGGGGTTTCCGGCGGAGATGTCCTGGGCGGTGAGGACCGGCCGGTCCACGGTGGGGGCGGCGGGGCCCTTGGAGCCCCGGGTGCCGGGCGTCGCCGCCCGCAGCACGGTCAGGGCCCCGCCGCGCGCCAGGTCGGAGACGGTCGCCGTACGCCACTCGCGGGCCGAGTCCCCGGACGGCTGCCACCCGCCGGACGCGGAGGTGGCCGCCAGGGCGGCGACCTGCTCTGCCAGTTGCTCGTGCAGTTCGTGGACGCGGCGGGCCAGGGCGGCCGGGTCGATGTCGGCCGCGGTCGCCCGCACATGGCGGGCCGGGGTGACGTCGACGACGTCGTCGAGGAGGTCGACGAGCGGCACCGCGCGGGCGACGCCGGGCTCGTCGGCGTAGGTGTCGGGGGCGGTGGTGAACGCCGCCCACTGGCCGAGGACCCGGTCGGTCAGCCCCGCCCAGTCGAAGGAGGCGGCGGAGGCGGAAGAGGCAGGGGTAGAGGAGGCGGCGGAGGAGGAGCCGGATCGGCGGGGGCGTGAGCCGCCGCGGGTGCCGGCGCCGGCCGTGGCCGTACCGGTGGCGGACGGCGTGCCCGTGGCACCGCCCCGCTGCTCGCTTTCCCCGTCGACGAACAGCACCGTCGTACGGTCCGTGCCGCCCGGCTCGGGGCGTTGGAACACCCAGATCTGCAGGCCGATGTGGAGCGGATACGCGGCACGCGCGGGAAGTGAGACGACGGCGCGCAGGGCCCCGCCGCGGATGAGTTCCGCGCGGACGCGGCGGCCGGAGGAGCGGAAGGCGAGCGCGGGCGGCAGCAGCATGACCGCGTAACCGCCGGGCTCCAGGTGCGCGAGGGCGTGTTGCACCCAGGCCAGTTCGGACTCGAAGCGTGGCGGGAGCCCGTACGCCCAGCGCGGGTCGTAGGCCAGCTCGTCATGACCCCAGTCGCGGTCGGCGAACGGCGGGTTGCACAGGACGGCGTCCACGGTGACGTCGGGGAAGGCGTCGGCGCGCAGGCTGTCGCCGACGCGGATCGCCGTCTCGGCCTCGGGTGCGGCGAGCAGCAGCCGGACGGCGGTGCGCCGGCCCTGGACGGGGAGCGAGTCCTGCCCGAACAGCCCCTGTGCGCCCTGCCGGGCGGCGGCGGCGAGGAGCGTGCCGCTGCCGCAGGCAGGGTCGAGGACGCGGGACGCGCCGGCGGGCAGGAGCCGTGCCATGAGCAGGGCCAGGCCCTCCGGGGTCTGGTAGACGCCGCTGGCGGCGCCCTCGTCCAGTTCGCGTTCGGCGAGGACGTCGACGGCGGCCTGCGCCCCCGCCTCACGGACGCAACCCAGCAGCGCGCGGACCGCGCCCGCGTCGTCGGGACCGTAGCGGACCGGCTCGGCCTCGGGCACGGCAACCGGGAGCTCGCCCGCCGTCTTCTCCGCTCGGGCGATCAGCTGGTCGTCGGGCAGGGCGGCGAGTTCGGCCAGCTCCTCCGGCGTGCGGCGGGACGCGGCAGCCACCAGCGGGAACAGTCGCGCGGCCACTCCCGAGCCGGGTCCCAGCAGCCGTAGCGCCGTACGCAGCTCCTCGGTCGGCGAGGCGGTGGAGGTGTGCCCGCGTCCCCGCAGCCATGCCTGGACGGCCGGCAGGTCGTAGAGCGGGCTGGTTTCCGTGCCTGCGCTGGGGGCCGGGAAGTCGTCGTGGCGGCGGCGCCAGTTGCTGACGGTGGCGCGTGTGACCCCTGCGATGCGGGAGATCTCGGCGGCTGTCACGTGGGCGGAGGGTGCCGGTGGGGCTGGTGGCTGCTGGGGCATGGCGTGGGGTTCCGCACCTCTCGGGCCAGTCGGATAGTGGACGGTTAACACGTTACAGCGGCCGTCAAGTCCGTAAGCCTGTTTGACGATGCTTTCAGTGTTGTGCTTCTCTATTCCTGCTTCCGAATGGGAGCGGGGGCCCGGGGCGCTGCTGAGTCGGCGCGGCATCCGATCTCTCCAGATCCCCTGCCTATCCCTTCCATCGCAACGCCACAGGTCAGGGTCGCGCCGGCCCCCCGCCCCCGCCCCCGTGTCCATTCCGCATCGCTGTCGCCACTCACCGCGCATCGCACATCCCGCTCGCAACAGGGAGGAACCCAGATGGCCACCCAGCCCCCGCAGCAGCCGGGCTTCCCGCAGCAGACAGACTGCGACGCACGCGCCGACGGCTGCCCGCGGTGGGCGCGACCGTTTCCAGGTCCGCTGGCTCAAGGGCCACATCGGACATGACCTCAACGAAACCGCCGACGCTCTCGCAGGCCTCGCCGTTCGACGCCCTCGCCGGCCTCGCCGTCCGGCGCGCCACCGGCCGCGTCTCCGCCTCCGCCGCCCGCAAGGAAGAGCCGCGGATCCTGCGCTCTCTCCGCTCCGCCCAGCACCCCGGCACGGCCGCCGTCTGACCTCGACCGACTCCGCCACCGACCTTCTGACCACTTGTCACCAGTCGGTCTCTGATAGTTATTTCACCCGTGTACGGGCACATGCCCGGCGCAGCACCCTTCGGGGCGCTGCAAGGGAGGGGGATACACATGGGCACCACCACGCGCGACGAGATCATCGCCATCGAGCAGAAGGCGGTGGACCGCGCCTACGCCTGCTACGCCGCGCGGCTGGCCGAACTGACCGGGGGGTCGGTCGCCTCGGCCTCCGCGAGCGGCAAGGACAGCGTCGCCAACCGTCTCGCGGCCGAGGAGCGAGCCGCGGCGTACGGAGGTCTCGGCAACGCATCGCTGGTCATCAGCCGCGTAGACGTGCAGGACGGCCCCGGTGGGGAGCCCGGTACCTGGTACGTCGGCCGGCGTGCCGTTTCCGACGTCCGGACCCGCGACACCGTCGTCGTGGAGTGGACCAACGCGCTCGCGAAGAAGTGGCTCGACGCGCTGCCGGACGCCCCGGGGGAGGTGCTCCTGCGGCGGCGGCTGCACTGCACGCGGCGCGTCGTCGAAGGCTATGCCGACGACATCTCCGTCGCCGTCGCCGTCCCAGCCCCGCGGCCGACCGCGGACGACACCGGTCCGGAGACTGCGGCGGCAGACTCCACCACCGGCGTACAGCAGCCGGAAAAGCCACGGCCGCCCGTCCGCACCCCCGCCGACGTCGCCCGCTTCCATCGTCAAAAGCCCCAGCAGCCTGACGACTTCCTCCTGCGCGAGCTTCAGCGCTCTCGCAGCGGCACCATGCGGGACATCGTCGAGACCATACGCCGTGACCAGATGGCTCTGGTCACCGGTTCGCCCTCCGACATCCTCGTCGTGCAGGGCGGCCCGGGTACCGGCAAGTCGGCGGTCGGCCTGCACCGCGTGACCTGGCTCGTCAACAACGGGCATTTCAAAGCCCAGGACGTCCTCGTCGTCGGCCCCCATCAGCGGTTCCTGGACTACGTGAGCCAGGTGCTGCCCACGCTCGGCACCCGGAACGTCAACGCCGTGCAGGTGACCCGCCTCTGGGACGGCGAGATTGCCGGCACCGACACCCCCCGGGCGCGGGTGGTGAAGTCCGATGAGCGTATGGCGGCCGTCCTGCGGCGGCGCGTCGAGATCGAGTGCCGCCCCGAGGCCGTCGACGAGTTCACCACCACTCCCTCCTACGACGGGGCCCAGCCGGAGCTCACCGTCACCGTCGGCAGCACGACCCTGCGTGTCCCGCGCTCCGAGGTGCTCGCCCTCCTCGATGACGTGCGCCAAAACGATGGCTCCTACCGTGAGCGCCGCGACCGCTTCCGAGGCCTGCTCGTCGACCGCCTGCTGCGGGAACTCGTTGCCGTCGCCCCGCGCCGCAGCCGCGACGACACGATCCGCCGCGACCTGGAACGCAACCGTCAAGTCGAGCGCCTGATCGAACGTGTCTGGCCGTCGCCGGGCGCCAGGGAAGCCCTCCGCACTCTCTACGACTCGGAAGATCTCCTGCGTACCTGCTCCGAGGGCATTCTCGATGCCGCGGAGCAGGCCGCCGTGCACCGCCCTCGGGCTGAAAAGGCCGACGACGATCCCTGGACGCTCGACGACCACGTCTGCCTCGAAGAACTGCGGCATCTCATCACCGGGGAGACCCCGCGACGGTACGGGCACATCGTCGTCGACGAGGCC
Source organism: Streptomyces sp. TG1A-60 (assembly GCF_037201975.1). Classification (NCBI taxonomy): domain Bacteria; kingdom Bacillati; phylum Actinomycetota; class Actinomycetes; order Kitasatosporales; family Streptomycetaceae; genus Streptomyces; species Streptomyces sp. TG1A-60. The sequence goes on from NZ_CP147520.1 coordinate 4,762,171, forward strand.
CAGGACCTGACACCCATGCAGGCCCGCTCCCTGCGCCGGCGCTCCGCGGCGCACGGCTCCATGACCATCCTCGGCGACCTTGCCCAGGCCACCGGCGCCCACGCCCACACCGACTGGGACCGCCTCGGCACCCTCCTGTCCGACCACGGCGACTGGCGCGTGGCCGAGCTGACCACCAGCTACCGCGTGCCCGCCGAAATCATGGAGTTCGTCGCCCCCCTGGCCCGTACCGTCGCCCCCACGCTGCCGTACCCGCAGGCCGTGCGCGCGGCGGGCGAGGACGCCGTACGGACGGTCGCGACCCAGCCGTGGGAACTCCTCGACGACACCGTGGCCGAAGCCACCCGCCTCATCGGTACCAGTGATGGACACACCCTGCGCTCCGTGGCGGTCATCGTCCCCGACGACTCCGGCTGGCTCGACGAGATCAGCCGTCACCTGGACCTGGCCGACGGCATCACAGAGCAGGGACGCGAGGCGGTGTCCGTGCTGGCTGCCGCCCAGGCCAAGGGCATGGAGTACGACCACGTCCTCGTCGTCGAACCCGCCACCATCGCCGACCGCGGCCCGGCCGGCCTGCGCCAGCTGTACGTCGCGCTCACCCGGAGCACCCAGAGCCTGACCGTCCTGCACACCTCCCCGCTCCCTGAGGCCCTCACGAACACCGAGGGCAGCGGTACCGAACCAGCACCCACCGAAGGCGAACCAGGCATGGCAGACGGTGACGTCCCCGAGATCGGTACGGACATCCGAGTCCGCGTGACCGGCCGGGCACCCGGCGGTCGCTACAGGGTCAAGGCCCTGTCTCCCTCGATCGATGTCCCCTTGGTCCTGACCGTCCGCCACGGCTCGGTGCCCCCGCGTCCCGGCGAGACACTGGACTGCTGGGTGTTCGCCCACGAGACGAACCACTGCCTGCTCACCGCGGACCAGCGTGGTCGCCAGCCCATCTCGCCCACAATGGCGGAACGCTACGTGGCGGCGCTCGGCGTTTTCGACGACCTGACCAACGGTGACGGAACCATTCCGGAGAACGCCCGTGATCGTCTGTCCGAGCTCAAGGGCATGGCCAACCGGGTCCTCCGCCGCGACCAGGCGGACTGGGTGGACGTGCGCCGTGTGCTCGGATCCCCGGACAGGCACCGCCTCAGCCTCCTGCGCGACCTCGCGGCGCACACCAACCGCATGCTCAAGGACAACAACCTGGACGTGAACCGACTCCAGGAGGACCTGGCACGCGCCGGCTGGGCCCAGGCCATGGACGAAGCCCGGGAGGCGCTCCAGCACCGCCGGGCCGCCTCCCGGGAAACGCTCCAGCACCGCCGGGCCGCCATGGGCGAACCCGAAACCGACCATGCACCCGCCTCCGCTGAACAGCGGTCCGAGCAGAAGGAATCCGAGCCCGTGACCTCCGCCGAAGACCTGCCCGCCACGCCAGAGCCCGCGAAAGGGCTTCTGCACTCGCTGGAGACCTCGGCGGCCGCCGACCGCACGTGCAAAAAACACGAGGCGGTGCGCCATGCTCTCAAGGCGGCCCTGCTCTGGGCTGACCTGCAGCCCACCGACTCCCCGGTCATCGATGTCAGCCGGATCGCGGAAGACGGCCACTTCCTCTACGAGGTTCTCGGCGCCGGCCGCTCCACCTACGCCGACCTCCGCTCGGGAGCCACCCGCCTCCTGGAGATCAACCACACCCTGCCCGCTCCTGCCGACCGCCTCTATCTGGTGCTTCCCGAAGCGCCCGCCGAGGACTGGTCGGCCCACACCTTGTACGGCGTCTTCGGGGTTCACGTCCTGTGGCGCACTCCCGACAGCTGGGGCGGCCAGGACGCGGAAACCGCCCTGGGCTCCGGACAGGGGTAACCCCTTCCGACAGGCGCGCGATTCTCCCGTGCCCGCTCGTGCGCTCCTGCGCGCCCGAAACGCGGCGTGCCCGCAGCGCAGGGCGTTCCCCTCCGCGCGGGTTGGGCTGTGCCGGCCCGGGGTCGGTCTCGGCCTCGGGTGCGGGTGCCTCCCGGGGTGTAGAAGGGCTCGGACTGAAAGACGGGCAGCAGGCGGTCGGAGACGGCGTTGTAGAGGACGTTGCCGCGGACGACCGCGGGGTTCTTGTCGGGTTCGAGGGTGCCGATGTGGACGGGGGTGTGCCAGTGGTGGTGGCCGTGTTGGAGGGGGACGAGAATCGGGGGAGCCCAGCGTTCCCACGGAAGACGGCGACGGCGTTCCCACGGAGGACGCTGCTCAACGGCGCGTTCCCGTTCGTTCCCATGCAAGGTCGAAAAGCCCCCGGAGATCAACTCGGAGGGGCCTTTCTGATGCTCAGTGCCTGGTCAGGCATGGTGCCCCCGGCAGGATTCGAACCTGCGACACCCGCTTTAGGAGTGGGATCGAATCTCTGACGGATGGTGCTTGGTTGTGCCGCGTGGTGCTCTTCTGCCTGATCAGCGCCGCGCGGCATGACCGGTCCATCCGGCTCAGGACGGCTCCTGTTGCGTAGTCCGCTCACGCGCCGCTCACGCATCCGGCGACCGTGGGGCGTCCAATGGCAGACCGTGCTGGGGCGCGGAGGCTGATCTCCTCCTGTGGGCGCACCGGGGGAGTAGCACCTCCCCGAGCCTATAACTAACATTAATGTCGCTAACTTTGATGTTAGTATCCGTGGAGTTAGGGGATACTGGAGAGGTGGCGGCATGGCAGATTTCGTGGGCAGGCGGCACGAACTCGAGACGCTGGACCGCGAGCTGGGCAAGGTGACGGCCGGGGCCGGTGGGGAGCGGCCCGGGCGGTGCGTGATGCTTCGAGGGCGCCGCCGGGTGGGTAAGTCGCGGTTGGTGGAGCGGTTCGCCGAGAGGTCCGGTGCGCCGTTCCTCTTCTATGCCGCCACAGGGGCGTCGCCGGGGGCGGACCTGGAGCGGTTCGGCCAGGATGCGCAGTCGTCCAGCCTTCCGCTGGCGAATCTGCTGTCCGCGGCCCGCCCGGCGAGTTGGGATGCGGCCTTCGATGTACTGGCGGCGGCACTTCCGCACGACCGGGCGAGCGTGGTGGTCATGGACGAGGTGCCCTATCTGATGGATGCGGAGGGCGCCTTCGAGGGCATGCTTCAGCGGGCCTGGGACCGAGTGCTGGAGAAGAAGCCGGTTCTGCTGGTTCTCATCGGTTCCGACCTGTCGATGATGGAGGCGCTGAACAGCTATGGGCGCCCGTTCCACCAGCGCGGACGGGAGATGGTGCTGGGTCCGCTCAACCCGGCGGAGGTGGGCGAGATGCTCGGCCTCGATCCCGCCTCGGCCTTCGACGCGACCCTGATCACCGGTGGACTGCCTCTGATCTGTGCGGAGTGGACGCACGGCGCCGGGATGTGGGAGTTCCTGCAGGCGGCACTCAGCGATCCGGTCTCGGCCTTGCTGGTGTCGGCGGAGCGCTCGCTTGCCGCAGAGTTCCCCCAGCAGGTCCAAGCCCGCACCGTCCTCTCGGCGATCGGTAGCGGTGAGCGGACGTTCTCCAATATCGCCCGCGCCGCCGGCGGGATCGGGGCGACCCCGCTACAGCGGTCGCTGGGGATCCTTGCGGACAAGCGGGTGATCGCAGCGGAGCTTCCCGTGTCCACACGGCCTTCGAAGGATCGTCGCTATCGGGTCGCGGATCCCTACCTCCGCTTCTGGCTGAAGCTCCTGGGTCCGGCGATGGAAGAGATCGAGCGGGGCCGGGGTGACCTGACACTGCAGCGCATCCGTGAAAACTGGACCAGCTGGCGTGGCAGGGCCATTGAACCTCTGGTGCGCGAGGCACTGGCACGGCTGCTGCCCGACGCGAACCTCCCCGCCGCCTCCGCCATCGGCGGTTACTGGACCCGTACCAACGATGTGGAGATCGACGTGGTGGGAGCGGACCGCGCGCCGATCGCCAAGGAGCTGTTGTTCGTCGGCTCGGTGAAGTGGCTGGAGAACTCCCCGTTCGACCGGCACGATCTCGCGGCGCTGCACCGGCACCGCGCCGCGCTCACCCCTGCTCCCGTGCCTGTGATCGCTGTCTCGCGCAGCGGGACCGACTGCGCGGGGCTCGACGCTGCGTATGGCCCGGCGGAACTCCTCGCGGCGTGGTCCTCCTGAGGATTCCGGAATACGTGTTGGGGCCAGGTGTCTATCGCCTGTTGCCCCCACTTGGGCCAGCCGCGAGCCTCCGGCCCACCGCGACGGTGACGTCCTCCCGCTCACGCAAACGGCCCCGGACGAGGAGTCCGAGGCCGAGTAGGAGCCCTTCTTGGGGGATAAACCCCAGGTCGGAGCGTTAATGCGGTGTGCCCCCGGCAGGATTCGAACCTGCGACACCCGCTTTAGGAGAAAGCCGAGATCGCGTTTGGGTGCGGTGGGGTGGGAACGGCCTCACCAGGCAGGACTCCGGGGAAGCGCCTTCGTGGGTTCTCATTCGGCCTCTGACCTGCGCGAATGATGTCATGGTCGGTCCCGCACGGTCCCGCACGGTCCCTGGCTGTACCAAGCACTACGTCCCCGATCTGTCCCCGCCTGGTTCCCGGCGGAGGTGACTGGTGTGCCCCGCCGAGCGGGGGCGTACAGCGGGGCACGTGGGACCGCGTATCGCGGATTCGTGAGCACCGCTCGACCTTCGCGGCCGAGTGAGCATTGCCTCGGTGGAGCGCACTTGGGGGACTGGGACTCGGGGAGCGTCCTGCGCCTGTGCCTCTCCCCTGCGGTCATGCCAGAGCAGGCGGCAGTGCAACAGAACACCGAAGCCCTGTTCACCTCGCCGCGGTTGCTGCCCGGGGTGGCGGTCGCGCTGCTGCATGACCGTGAGGGCTGCGCCCGTTTCACCCGATAGGTCCGGAAGTGCTTGTAGTGCTGATTCGGCCATTCTCCACGCATCATCGATTCGTGGGTGGTGCCGGAGAAGCAACGCGTCCCGCACCGGGAGTGCGGGACGCAGGCGCTGAGGGAGTCAGTTGCAGGCGTGGCCCCACGACATGTTGGGCTTCCAGGTTTCCTGGCCGGTCGAAGCGCCCCGCCAGTTGAATGTAGCCACGACGACGAAGGAGTTGGTGGGCCACCTGCACGGGTCGACGGCGGTGGTGCCGGCCGAGTCCCGGGTGCCGTGCCAGCCGTCGTAGTCGTCAGCGGAGCGCACCGTGATGAACCCGTCGCCGTTGAAGCGTCGGAGCTTCACGTTGGTGACCTTGACTTGGTAACTGCCGCCACCTGCGACGTCGATGATCTTCGCCCGCGCCGCGTAGGTATCGGCCGTCCGGTCCCAATAGACGGCCGCGCACCGCTTGACCGCAGTGCCGTGGCACTGCCAATCGACAGCTGCGGACGCCGAGGACGGGGTGAAGACAACGGACGCGCCGAACGCTGCGGCCGCCAATGCGCCGGCAGTGCCCAACCGGCCCACACGCCTGAAGCTCATGGGGATCCCCCTTGTGATCTGTCGTAATTGCAGCGGGAGTCTATGCGGAAACCCGGGTCACCCCTCGTTCTGTACTGGGCGGTTGCTCTGCTGTGACAAAGTCAGGATTTGATCCTTTGACCAGGGTCGGCCTGTTACCGCGACAGAGCACCGACGCCGCACTCGTAGCAGCCGGAGTCCTCCGGCTACAGCTGCGCCGTCCAGAACCCGGCGACCATCGCCGACCCGTCCGGCCTCGGCGTCCCCGAGTGCAACGAGCCGCAGAAGTATGGCATCACGTGCCGGGGCGGCATTCCGGTGAGCAGCGGTACGAAGAGCAGCACCAGCAGCAGCGGTGAGGGTCCGGTCCGTGCCTGCCGCTGCGGAGGCCGCCCCACGCTGGTGAAGGGAATGAAGCCCACCGGCCTCGGAGGCACTCCCGGCCGACGCAACATCACCCTGCCCTCGACGCCTCCGCCGACAGGCTGGCTGAAGACCGTGCCCCCGCCCAACCCAGGCCCCAAGCCCAAGGCCGAGGCCAACAAGAACTGGTTCCAGCAAGCGACCGACTGGGTCCCCTCATGGGAGGAAGTCAAGGACGGCTACGACTACGTCATGTCGTACAGCAAGACATCCGGCCTGTGCGTGAGCGGCAGCGCGATGTTCGGCGCCGGAGTCGAGTACTCGGGATGCTTCATGCGGGTCGGCGACGAATACGCGTTCGCATGGGTCGAAGAAGACCAATCGGGCGGCGAAGCGTCCATCGGTGTCACCGCCGGCCTTGTCTGGAGCAACGCCGACTCGATCGACCAGGTCAGGGGTGAGTCTGCGGGCATCGGAGGAAGCGCCGGGCCCTTCAGCCTCAGCCACCGCGGAACGTTCGGGACCAGGAACAGCCGGGGCGACATCGTGCACAGCGTCACGACATCCGTCGGAGCCTACGGCGGACTCGGCGGAAACTTCGGCGCCGGAAACACCAAGATAGCCAGTGCGGGAACAGTGTTTGGGGAAGTCGGTGATTTTCTGAAGTTCTGGTAGAAACTCGCTGCCGCGCCGCTGATGTAGACTGCGGCGCGGCAGCATCAGCACCTTTGCTCACTTCGTACAGCTGGAGAAGAAATTCCGGGAAGCGCGATAATCACAGCTGCCCCTGAGGGAGCTGTCGGCTTCCTTTATCTAGCGTGGAAGGGAATTCTCGGAATTCTCGGATTCTGCCTCGCCCTCAACATTCGCGACTCCGCTTACAGGATCTACGAGTTCGCCACGAATCGCGGGCCGTTCGCTCCTGGCCCCGGGTTCAGCCCGGTCGTCATCAGGATCGTCGGGGCCCTCATTGGTTTCGTCTCAACGTGGGCATGCGTGCGTGGTCTGGTGGCGTGACGTGAGTCGGCAGGGGAAGTCCAACCTGCTCTGGATGAAACGTCACCGGTCGCGTCGAGGAGGAGTTCCCGGTAGGGGGGTGCTGTCGCTGCCGGTCAGCGGCTGGCGCGGATCATCACGGTGAGGACGGGCGAAGCTGGTGACGGCTGGCTCTGGCCGATGTCCGCGTACCCCCACGACTTGTAGAGCGCGTGCACCTTCCCGTCCCCTGCGGCCAGGTTGACCATGAGCGTGACGTACGGCTCGTCGCGTGTGGCGAGGAGGGCGTCATGGATGCGGCGGGCGGTGCCGGTCTTCCGCCAGGTCGGCCGGACGCCGATCTCCTTCAGGGCCACGGCCGGACGCTCGGTGTACTTCTCCGCCGGCGTCGGGCTGGTGCGCTGCCAGTAGCGGTCGCCGTGCTCGATGGTGTTGCCGTAGGCGTAGCCGACCGGATGCCCGTCTGCGTACGCGAGGACGGCTGTGAACCCAGGCTCGGTGCCGTGCCGGTCCAGGCGTTCGCCGAACGCGGTGACCGCATAGTTCAGCAGGTGCAGGTGCAGGTGCAGGTGCAGGTGCAGGTGCAGGTGCAGGTGCAGGAGCGGGGCGCGGGCGTCGGCGTACACGTCGAGGAGGTCGCCGCGGGCTGTGTCGAGGGTGGTGAAGGTGCGCAGTTCGATGGCGGGCGCCGTGGTCATGCGGCCATCCTCCAGGTGGCGGTGTGCTCGGTCCAGGTCTGCACGCTGGAGCAGCCCGGAGCGGTGGCGCGCAGTGCGGCCCCGAACTCCTGCAGCATGCGCGTGACCCGGGCGTGCTGGGTGGCTGCTTCGGCGGGGACCTTCATCGCGGTGGCCGTGGCGGCGTCGGGGGCGCCCTGGGCGAGCTGGGCGTGTGCGAGCCGGGTCGTGGTGATGGCCCGGGAGCGGATCATGTGGGGCCGGAGGGCGGACAGGCAGCGGTGGGCGTGGTACTCGGCGGTCGAGTGAGTGGTGTGCATCGTGAAGTCGCAGGTCGCGGGTCTGGTGTGAATGACGAGGGGGGTACTCGCGCCGGTCGGCGGCCGATGACCATGGTGTAGATCATCGGACAGGTCGGGTTCCGGCGGGATGCCGGGTTCGGCTGCGCCCGTGACCGACCCCCGCCTACGATCCGTCAGCAGGTCGGCACGCCACGAGACCGTGGGAGGCTGCGGAGATGCAGGAGCGGCAGTGGATCACCGCTCGCCGCAGCGAACTGGACGCCCTCGCCGAGCAGTTGACCAAGCAGTTGCAGGAAGTCCAGGTCGAGCGGGACGAACTGGCGATTGCGGAGCGGGTGTTGAACCGCCTGGCCGAGCAGGCCCAGGCCGACGCCGAGGCTGTCGCTCCGGTAGCGGCGCAGGTGGCCGGGCGGGCGGTCCTGCTCATCCCGCACCGCAGCGACGCGGCCGATGAGGGCGCGCTGCCCGGCGACTACCGCAAGATCCTGGCGACGCACACCAGGTCGACTGACGTGCAGTCTTCACGATGCAGCGAGCTCAGTCGTCGAGGACGACGGGGCGGCGCGACAGCAGCCGCGGCCCGTGCGTGCGCTAGGCGGCGGACACGACGATGGCTCCGGTCGCCTGTGACGTCGAACGCCATCACCGAGACGGTGACGCCGTCCAGTCGGGCCACCTGCCCCGGCTGACCGTTGACCGTGCCACGAGCGTCACGCCGGGCGCCGCACCGGGCCGGTCGGCGAAGAACCGTGCGACTTGCTCGGCGCCTTGGATCGGGTGGAGCGCGACCGTGACGAGTCCGCCGCCGTCGCCGGTCGCCGTGGCGTCGAGGGCCAGCAGGCCGATGAGGGCGTCAATGTCCTTGGCCTCCCACGCCTGCTTGAAAGCTCTGACGATGTCGGCGCGCCAGGCCGCCGAGGCCGCGTCGGGCTGCGACGCGCGAATGCGTCGGCGGGCTGAAGAGCCAAGCCGCCGGGGTCTGGCCGACGATCTCGGCCACTTCGGCGAAGGGGGCCAGGGGACACTGTCCCCTCCGCAGCCACGTACAGACCCGAACCCTCTTGGCCACCCTTCCGTCGACAGCGGCGTTTGCGGGCCGCTCGGATGGCGCTCTTGCCTCACTGGCTGCGGTGATCGCTCCTGCGTACGTCGCGGGGTGAGCAGCCGAATCGCACACGATACGCGTGGCTGAACGCGCTGGGTGAGGTGAAACCGACGGACATCGCGATGGCGGCGATCGTTTGGCCGGCGAGGTTCGGGTTGGAGAGTTTGGCGTGCGCTAGATCCAGCCGTTGGTTGCGAATCAGCTCGGTGGGTGTGGTCCCCTCACGTGCGAGCACAGCCTGGATGTAGCGAGGCGACCAGCCGATGGCCGCGGCCATCGCGGTGACGGAGAGTCGATGATCGGTCACGTGCTCGCGGACGTATCGTCTGACAGCATCGGCGACCGAGGCTGCGGCTGTGTGCTCGGGCAGTCGCTCCTCGCCGTCTACTGTGAGGCAGAGGAGGTCGACGGCCCGGTCGCAGGCAGCGTCAAACTCGGCGCCGGACAAGTGGGCACGCTCACGGAGCAGGCTGACCACGAGCTCTCGGCTGACCCGGGACAGTCCCTTGTCCCCGACGATTTTCTGTCTGCGGACGGCAGCCGGACCGAGGCGCTGCTCGACGAGTCCTGCGGGCACAAGAAGCGTGAGCGCGACCGCGCCCGTCGCGTGCGCGACATTGAACGGCAGGTCCATCGGAACGAGGGCCATGTCGCCCGGCTTGAGCCACGAAGCCTCGTCGTCCTGCCCGACCTTCATCTGACCACGCAGTGGCACGAGGAGCTCGTAGTGGCCGCGAGGATCGCGGCGGATGCCACGCGCACTGCGCTTGACGACCTCGACGTCTCCGGTCCAGGCGATGAGCTGATACGTCGGAGTGCGCTGGCGAACAAGCCGTCCGCGGTAAGGGCGGTCGTCGAACTCGAAGTCAAAGTGGCCGTGAACCTGACAGCACCAGTCGCGCCAGGCGTCCTGGGCCGCGGCACCGGCTGTGGCTTGACCACCGGTGGTCAAGCCGTCCAGTTCGTACGTAGCACTCACTTCGACCTTCTTCCACGCGGCCGGCTGGGCGCAGTCTATGGGCCGGGTTACGGCCGTCCAAGGAGCTGTCGGTCTCCCTTCCCAGGTGGGCCGCCGGTTCCTGCCTCGGCGATAGACGCGTTGACGACATAACTGTGCGCATGGAACGGCGACAAGCCCGGCTCCGACCGGCTTCACTGCGAGTCACGTCAATGGAGACAAACGCACCAGGAGGCGGTCATGGTCGACTCTGTCGCGACTGTTCGCGGCCCGATCGCAACGGATCAGCTGGGAACCACGCTGATGCACGAGCATGTCTTTGTGCTCACTCCCGACATCATGGCCAATTACGGGCACGGCTGGTGGAACGAGGACGAGCGGCTGGCCGATGCGGTGGAGAAGCTGCGTGAGCTGAAGGCCGCCGGCGTCGACACCATCGTCGACCCGACAGTCGTGGGCCTCGGCCGCTACATCCCGCGCATTCAGCAGGTCAACGCCGAGGTCGACATCAACATCGTGGTGGCGACTGGCCTCTACACGTTCGATGAGATCCCGCACTACTTTCATTACCGTGGCCCCGGAGCGCTCTTCGACGGGCCGGAGCCGATGACCGAACTGTTCGTCAAGGACATCACCGAAGGCATCGCAGACACCGGCGTCCGGGCCTCCTTCCTCAAGGGCGTTGTCGAGGAGCGCGGGCTCACCCACGACCAGGAACGCGTGCAGGCGGCGATCTGCGAGGCCCATGTCCGGACCGGCGCACCGATTACCGTGCACACCAACGCCGGTCACCAAACCGGACGGCTCGCGATCGAGTTCTACCGGCAGCGCGGTGTGGACCTGACGAAGGTCGTCATCGGCCATGCAGGCGACAGCAACGACCTGGACTACCTGAAGTGGATCATGGACACGGGTGCAACCATCGGCTGCGACCGGTTTGGTCTGGACATGTTCAATTCAACCGCCGACCGGGTCGCCACCATAGCGGCGCTGTGCGAGCAGGGGTACGCCGACCGCATCGTGCTGGCGCATGACGCTGCCTGCTATATGGACTTTTTCTCCGGCGAGGACTACCAGGCGTTGGTGAAGTCCGCGGTCCCGAACTGGAACTTCCTGCACATCTCCAAGGACGTCCTGCCCGCTTTGCGTGAGGCCGACGTCAGCGACAAGCAGATCGACGCGATGTTGATCGACAACCCGCGTCGCTACTTCACGGCCGGTGTGTGACTCATGGCTTACACCAAGCACGGTCCATTCGACACAAGCGGAATCACACGCGGCCCGGACGGCATCGCCCGGTACGACGACCTGCCGGTGTCACTCATCGAAGCGGTCCACGCCTCGGTCCAGGCGCATCCCGATGTGGAAGCGATCGTGGAGGTCGACGGCGTTCGCTTGACCTACACCGAGTTGTGGGCGCGCGCGAGCGAGGTGGCCGGCGGCCTCCGGCTGCACGGCATCGCACCTGGCGACCGCACCGCCGTCCTTCTGCCCGCCGGAGCCGACTGGGTGTGCGCGTTTCTGGGCAGTGTGCTCGCCGGCGCGATCGTCGTTCCGGTCAACACCAGGCTCGCGGAGCCCGAGGTCGACTACGTCCTCAGGGATTCCGGAGCCAAGTATGTCTTCCAGCCAGGTGAGCCGCTGCCCAGCGGACCACCGGCCGTACATGGGGACGCCCGACGCGGTGACCCGGTAGCGATCTTCTACACCAGCGGCACAACCGGCTTCCCGAAGGGGGCCGTCACCACCAACGAGAACTTCCTGTCCAACGTTGAGACCACCATCCGGGTGCTGAAACTGGACAGGAACAAAGGGCCAGCGCTACGCAGCCTGATCTCCGTGCCGCTGTTTCACGTGACGGGTTGCAACACGCAATTGCTCGTCCAACTCGCCGTCGGTGGCACAGCGGTGATTATGCCGGCCTTCGACGTCAGGCGCTTCCTGACGACGATCGCCGAGGAGCGCATCAACATCGTGATCTCGGTCCCGGCGATCTACGGCCTCGCTATCGCGCACCCGGACTTCACGTCGCTGGACACCAGCAGGGTCACCGTCGTGGCCTACGGAGGTGCTCCCACCTCTCCAACCCTGGTCGCGCGAATCAAGCACGCTTTCCCATCGGCCCGGGTCGGCAACGGCTTCGGCTTGACCGAGGTCGCCTCGATCGCGACCTTCCTGCCACACGAATGGTCGACCGACCACGCCGACTCGGTTGGCTTCGCGGCACCCGTCGTGGACCTCAAGCTCGCCGACGCGGACACCCGGAGCGGCGTGGGCGAACTCCTGGTGCGGGGGCCGAACCGCGTGCCCAGCTATTGGAACAAACCGGAGGCCACGGCGGCGACCTTCGTCGAGGGCTGGCTGCACACCGGTGACCTTGCTCGCATCGACGCCGACGGCCTCGTCCACATCGTCGACCGGGCCAAGGACATGATCAACCGCGGTGGTGAGAACGTGTACTGCGTCGAAGTCGAGAACGCTCTGGCCGGGGCGCCCGGGGTCGCCGAGGCAGCGGTCGTCGGCGTTCCCGACGAGATCATGGGTGAGAAGGTCGGGGTGGTCGTCGTCCCGACGTCCGCCGGGTCGTTCGATGCCGGGGCGATGCTGGCGCACCTGGTGGATCGGCTCGCCGACTTCAAAATCCCGCAGTACGTCGCCGTCCGCGACGCCCCGCTTCCCCGTAACCCAGGGGGAAAGGTGCTCAAGGGCGCCCTGCGTGAGGAAACCGAGTGGGGAACCCTCGTACGGGGGCGTTAGTAGCTGTTGTCTTTCCGATCTTGAGGGATGCGCTTCGAACGGGAGTCCCGATTGAGCTCGGTGCATCGTGAAGACTGCACGTCAGTCGACCTGGTGTCCGTAGGCGTCGGGAGGCTCGGGCAGGTCCGGGGCGGTAGTCCACCGACAAGGTCGTCCGTCAGCGGGCGACTTCCCGGTTCGTCAGCACGAGCAGGGCTCGCACCAGCGCGGTCGCCCACTTCGGGTCGGTGCGGACCTTGGTGAGGACACGCCAGTTCTTGAGATGGGCGAAGCCGTGCTCGACCGGGGCCCGCACCGCGGCCAGTGCCTTGTTGGACAGCTTCTGGCCTCGTGTCAGGGGCCGGTTTCGGGCGGCCTTGTAGCCGGTGATCACCGCCGGGTCGGCGTCCGGACCGGCATCGTCGAGTCCGACGAACCCCAGGTCGGCGATGGCGCCGAGACCGGCCGCCCGCAGGTGAGCGGTGAGTTTGTCGTGGCGGCAGGCGGTGATCTCCGAGGCGCGTCCGGGCCGCACCGCGGAGACCCATACCAGTCGGCCGCGGTCGTCGGTGAGAGCGATCACAAGCAGGCCGTGGCATTTGTGCTTGCCCGAATAGTTCTTCCGGTTCTCGGTCCCGGTGCGCCGCCGGGTGCGTATCAGGGAGCCGTCCAGCAGCACCACCCCGCCACCCTTTCGGGCGATCTTCCTCAGCGCGCGGTCCAGACGCGGGGCGCGGGCAGCCAGCAGACCGACGACTTCCCGCACCCAGCGGGTGACGGTGGTGCGGTGCACCCCGTTACCGCCGGCCAGATCGCCGGGGCGCTGGTCACAGCGCAGGACCGCCAGCACGATCCCCGCGATCCTTCCCGCGGGCAGGGCCCGCCACCGCGAGCCGATCTTCTTCAGGTGGCCGCGTATCAGGTCGGCGAGATAGTTCAAGGTCGCGCTCGACAGCGGCAGGCGGGCGGTGTAGACAAGTCTGTCAGGGCCCTCGGCAAGACCGTTGTTTTTCTTCACACCAAACTCAACTGCCGCCCGGGGCCCGCCAGTTACGGCCCGCCCGCGCATTCACGGACGTGCAGTGAACCGCCCGTCGCCCCGCTTGTGCAGCCAGCCGCGGTCGGCGAGCTTGGTCACCTTCGCGCGCAGCGGCTCCAGCTTGCCGCGCACCGAGGTGTTCAGGCCCAGCCGCTCTCCGACCACCCTGACCTGCACCGGGCCGTCGGCCTCCCGCACGATCGCCAGGATCTTGCGGTAGTCGCCGGGCAGCGCGCCCTCATCGGCCGCGTCGCTGCGGTGCGGGATGAGCAGGACCGCCCGCCCGGCCACCTGCGCCGCTACCGGAGCGACAGCCTCGGCGTCGGCCTGGGCCTGCTCGGCCAGGCGGTTCAACACCCGCCCCGCAATCGCCAGTTCGTCCCGCTCGACCTGGACTTCCTGCAACTGCTTGGTCAACTGCTCGGCGAGGGCGTCCAGTTCGCTGCGGCGAGCGGTGATCCACTGCCGCTCCTGCATCTCCGCAGCCTCCCACGGTCTCGTGGCGTGCCGACCTGCTGACGGATCGTAGGCGGGGGTCGGTCACGGGCGCAGCCGAAACCCGGCATCCCGCCGGAACCCGACCTGTCCGATGATCTACACCATGGTCATCGGCCGCCGACCGGCGCGAGTACCCCCCTCGTCATTCACACCAGACCCGCGACCTGCGACTTCACGATGCACACCACTCATTGAGGACCGCATAGGGCACGCGGCGTACGTACGGGCCGTGGCGGACGCCAAGCGGGCGGGGCGTACGCCGCCGGGGCGCTACCGCGTGCGCTGGTACGACCCCGACGGCAAGCCGAAGATGAAGACCTTCGCCCGCAAGGTCGACGCCGACGCGGAGCGGACGAAGATGGAGTCCCGTCTCAACGACGGCTCCTACCGCGATCCCGCAGCCGCCCGCGTGAAGTTCGCAGAGGTGGCCGAGTCCTGGCTGGCCGCGCAACTCCATCTCAAGCGTTCAACCCGGGGTCGCTATCGAGGTGTTCTCGACGTCCATGTGATCCCCAGGTGGGGCACCACTCCGCTGGACCGCATCCAGTTCGAGGACATCGCCGAGTGGCTCGCCGACCTGTTGTCCGGCGAGGCGTCCGGTGGCAGGAAGCTCAGCCCCCGGTCGGTCCGCAAGGCGTACGTCGTCCTCAGCCGCGTTCTCGGATACGCGGTCAAGGCCCGCCGTCCGGCGGCCACCCCAGCTGTCGGCGTTCCCCTGCCGAAGGCGGCGCCGGCTGACCATGTGTACCTCGACGACATGCAGGTCGACGCGCTGGCCAACGCGTCAGGGGCCTACCGCGTGTTCATCCTGCTGCTGGCCTACACCGGCCTGCGCTGGGGTGAGGCGTCCGCGTTGAAAGTGGGCCGCGTCGACATGGACGTCTGCCGAGCGCACATCGTCGAGGCGTACGCCGAGGACAACGGCAAGCTCTACCTCGATACCCCCAAGAACCACGAGCGCCTGTCGGGACCGATCCCGCGGTTCCTGGCAGCGGAGTTGAAGCCCCACGTCCAGGGGCGGGGAGATGAGGAATTGCTCTTCACGGCCCCGCAGGGCGGACCGCTGCGGGCACGCAACTTCCGTCAGCGGTTCTTCGCGCAGGCGGTCGCGAGGGCCGGGCTGGGGCACCTCAAGGTCACCCCGCACAAGCTGAGGCACACGGCGGCTTCGCTTGCCATCGCCAGCGGCGCGGACGTCAACGTCGTACAGACGATGCTGGGCCACAAGTCCGCGACGCTGACACTGGACACGTACGGGCACCTCTTCCCCGACCGCCTGGACGAGGTCTCGAAGAGGATGCACAAGCGCCGCGCCAAGCAACTGGCCAAGGCGAAGGCCAAGCTGGAGAAGGCCGAGAGGAAGGCCCCCGAGGCCGCCGAGACGGTGGCCGCTCTGGCTGACGATGCCGCGTGATGTGTGCCTGATCCGTGCCGGGAGCCGTAATCGAAGGGGCCGCCCCACCGCTTCATGCGGTGGGGCGGCCCCTTGCGTCTCCCTCGGACCAGCTTCACCCGCGCGGGCGGCGGCCTTCCTGCCAGGCCCGGTCCATCGCAGCAGCAGCCGCATCCCCGGCCAGCCGTTCGATCTCCTCGGGCACCTCCCGCTCGTCGAGCACGAAGAGCCGGCCACCGACGAGCTGGGTGGTTGCCTTCCAGCCGAGACGGTGCCCCGCCTCCCGAGCGGCACGCCGGACGTCCTTGAGCTCGCCCATCTCCGCAAGATCGTCGTCGCCCAGGATCAGCTGTCCGTAGTAGCCCCGGTACTCGGGCTTGAGGGCGGCCCGCATCAGCGACTCAAGGCGGTCGACCAACTTCTCGAACCGGCGCCGGGCCAGCTCATCCTTGACGGGCATCCTGCACAGCTCCCCACCGTCCGCGCGCATGGCACGTGTGCCATATGTGTGCTGCAAGCGCAGGAGCCCTCCCGTCCGCTGGACGGAAGGGCTCCTGACCTGGTGTTTTGCTGTGCCCCCGGCAGGATTCGAACCTGCGACACCCGCTTTAGGAGCGAGGTTGGGAGATCATGGGCGTGACCTGCGGATTCCCTACCTTGGACGTGGTACGGCCGCGCTACCCGCTTCGAACCCCGATTCCCCGTGAGTCCCCGCTCGTTCTGGCACGAGAGTGGCACGGCCGACTGTGCCATGCCGTCTGCCGATGTGAACGCGGCGGGGCGAATGAACAGTCGGATCTCAGGAGTCGAGCGGTGGATTTACGTGATAGGTGATAAAGCGTTCATCGTCGTAAGTTCCCCGTCTTTGGAAATTCCCGTCGTGTTCAACAGAAATCCTCACCCAGCGCTTCTCGCCGACGTGGGTGGCTCCGACTTCCCATACTAGTTCCGCAGGAACTCCGGTCGCCGTGGCTATTTCAATTCCATCGATGTTTCCAAATTCGAGTCGCCACGTTAGTTCCCGTCCGCGTGGATCAATTCCTATGCATTGAAATGCGATCCTGTCGCCCACGTTGAGCCTGGTTGGGCACACATGCAAGTCCGCACTGTAGGACGTGCCCCAGGAATATCCGAAGCTGTCTGTGATGGATTCGATTGAGGAGTAATATCTGTGAGGTCCGTCGTTTCGCGAAAGGAACAGTGAAACTTGGTTGCGCAATTGCCCAGATGCCCCGCTAAGCAACTCCCGTTCAAAGGGAAGCAGTTCACGACTATGGGCTACAGGATTGCGAAAATCCTCCAATATCCCAAGGAACACTTTGGTTCGAGCAAGGTCACCAAATACGGGCTTGAAGCTGTCCCAGTTCTTCTCAATGAGCCGGGTCAATGAATAAAGCTCGGTGTATGTCAGTAGATCATCGCTCACGATCGCTCCGTCGCGACGCTTGCGATCCTCCTCTTGCTTTTCTCTCAACCGCTCAAGATCCGGGGCTCCGCGCTGGGTAGTCCAGTCCGGGCCTAGGACTCTGCGGATGAGTTCACGGAGTGCAGTCTCCACCGTTTGAACGGCGAGTGTTGGTTCTGTAGGGGACACGTAGCACCTCTGATCTCTAGGCACCATGTATCGTACCGAGGCCTGGCGAGGCTCATCCGCAATTTTCGTGTTGGAGGTTGACGGTTTCTCAATGACTGAGTCGTGAGTCTCGCGGTCGCCTCTTAACCCACCACCCGCCCCAGCTCCCATCCCGTCTGCCGTCGACCCACACACCGTGGAGCGGGCGTGGTTCAGGGCGTCAAGGTGGAGCGCGCCACTGTACGAACGACCTTGACGCCCTGGGCCGCGTCTGCTCGGCTCTGCCTGGGTCGATGGCGGACGGGATGGGAGCTCCCCGCGCACGCCACTACGGACCCGCAGCCGCGAACGGCGCCCCCTCCATCCCGGTGCCGGCCGATCCCCCGCCGGAGGCATTGCCTGGACCGTGGCCCGCTCTATGCGGTGATCGACTCATGGCCACGGGCCCTATCCACATGTGGGCGCGCGTCGGCGCAGCGCGGGCGGAGCGGGCCGAAGGCAGGAGCGGCGCCCGGAGCGGAGCCGGGAAGCGCGCCCGGCGGAGCGGAGCGCAGCCGGGGCTTGAACCAGTAGAGAAAGTTGTAACTCAGTCGGTCCGGTGGGGCGGTCGGGGCTTGAAGTCGTATGCGCAGGCTGGCAGTTCCGTGCCTTGGCGGTGTGCGAGGGGCAGGAAGATCACTGGTCGGATCGTCCAGGTGATGCGGGTGGTGAAGAAGGTGACCGACACTGTGCAGGGTTCACAGCGTAGGAGGGCTCGTCGTGTCTCTATGCGGCCGTCGTACAGCCACTGCCATGCCTGTTCGGATGCTTCCGGGTCGAATGCCGGCGAGATGGTGCGGAGCGCGACGGCAACCCATCGGTCGGCCTGGGGGGCCGTGTAGGCGTCGAAGGATGCTCGGAGTACCGACTCAACCTCGTCGGTGAGGTCTTCGGTCCAGCACTCGCACCAGTAGCCCCGGCGGGCTTCGTCTTTCAGCACAGGTGGTCTCCCGGTCGGGTGCCGGTGAACAGTTCCGCGGTGACCGTGT
This sequence comes from Streptomyces sp. TG1A-60, assembly GCF_037201975.1. Classification (NCBI taxonomy): domain Bacteria; kingdom Bacillati; phylum Actinomycetota; class Actinomycetes; order Kitasatosporales; family Streptomycetaceae; genus Streptomyces; species Streptomyces sp. TG1A-60. The sequence goes on from NZ_CP147520.1 coordinate 4,780,233, forward strand.
AGCCGCCGTTGCTGCCGTGGATGACGACTCGGTGGGCGAGTGCGGTGATCATGCCCAGGCCCCGGCCGTGTTCGGCCTCGCCGTCCTGGTGCTCGGCCTTCGGTGCTGTCCCGGTTCCTCCGCCGTCCGTCACCGACAGGGCGATCACTTGCCGGGTCACCGCGAGGGCCAGGTGGAAGCTGCCGGATTCCATGCCGCTGGCGGTGTGGAGGATCGCGTTCGCGCTCAGTTCGCTCACGATCAGCTCGGCGTCGTCGGCCAGGGGAGATCCGCGCAGGATGTCGCGGGTCCAGCGGCGGGCCCGGCTGACCTCTTCCGGAAATCCTGGGCAAGTGAGTCCCCAGACCCGGGCGGTGCTCGTATACTCGTGCATACAAGTTCCTTCGTACTGGTAGGCCGCCATGTGCAGCGGGTTCGGGCTAGATGAGTTTCACGCCGTCGTGGGCGCGGATGGCCGGCGGGGATGTCGCGTCCAATGCGTCCAGGACGCGGATCGCGTATGCCTCGTCGGCAAGCTCGGCGACTTCTTCACGGGTGGCCCAGCGCAGTGCGCGGGTCTCATCTCCGGTGGTCGGGGTGCCGTCGGCCGCCTCGCAGCGGAAGACCAGCGAGACGATCAACCCGGTCATGTTCTTGTAGACGCCGGTCAGGGTCGCGGGAAGCGTGATCTTGATGCCGGTCTCTTCGAGTACTTCGCGCTGGAGGGCTTCGGGGAGGGTTTCCTCGCGTTCGAGGACTCCGCCCGGGGGTTCCCACTTGCCGTTGTCACGGCGTTTGATCAAGAGGGCCCGGCCCTGGTCGTCGACGATGACTCCGGCGACGCTCACGGAGTGCGGACGGTCGGTGCTCACGTTCCTTGGCCCTCTCGGCTGGCTAGGCTCTCCACCGTAGCAACAACAATCGCCCACTCGTCTAGATATCTAAAGGAGTACACGTGCCGTCTCTTCCTTCCGGCTTCCTCGGTGATCTCGATCCCACGAGTGATCGTGCGGTCTTTCGGCAGATCGCCGACCAGTTGCGCGAGGCCATCGACCGTGGGCGGTTCAAGGAGGGTGAAAAACTGCCCTCGGAAGCTGAGCTTGTTGACCACTACGGGGTATCCCGGATGACGGTCCGCAACTCCTTCTCCGTCCTCCAGGGCGAAGGGCTCGTGCACGCCGAGCACGGCAAGGGCGTCTTCGTCCGGCCCCGGCCGCCCGTGCGGCGCCTCGCCTCCGACCGGTTCGCCCGGCGCCACCGGGAGCAGGGCAAGGCCGCCTTCATCGTCGAAGCCAACGCCGCCGGCAGTCACCCCCAGGTCGACAGCCTTGAGGTCAAGGAAGAGAAGGCCAGCCCGGACGTATCGACACGGCTTGGGTCCGTGCGGCGGGTGCTGGCTCGTCGGCGCCGGTATCTGCTCGACGGGCGGCCGGTCGAGTTCGCCACCTCCTATCTGCCGCTCGACATCGCGCGCGGTACGCCGATCGCTGAGCCGAACCCCGGGCCCGGCGGGATCTACGCCCGGCTCGAAGAGCTGGGGCACCGCCTCGACCACTTCGAGGAGGAGATTCGCGCCCGGATGCCCTCACCGGCTGAGGTGAAGACGCTCCGGCTGGCCTCCGGTGTGCCGGTGATCCACCTGATCCGGACCGCCTTCGACGCCGAAGGGCGGGCCGTGGAGGTCTGCGACACCGTCATGGCGGCGGATGCGTACGTGCTGTCGTATCAGCTTCCGGCGACGTGATGAGGTGAATTGTGGTGGTGCGCGGGGGACGCTTCTCCGACTCGTACACCCCAACAGGCATACTCGTATAGACGAGTGGGCAAGTGGTGTGGCAGGGTGGTCCGCATGAGCCCAGAGATCGGGTTCGCAGACCGCATCATATATAGACGAGTAGATGGGTGAACTGCCTTGCGCACCATTCGTGTTGAGACCTCGGCCGCCACGATCCTGCTGACCGAGGCCCCTGAGCCCAAGGTCCGGGACCGGCAGACGGGCGAGATCGCCAAGGACGCCGTCAGCGGGGAAGCACTGATGACGATCGGCGTCGTCTACATCGAGGACGGGGAATCGTCGCTGGTCAAGGTCACCGTGCCGGAAGGCGGTGTGGCCGAAGGGCTGACCCTGGGGGCGCCGGTCTCGCTGCCGGGACTGGTCGCCCGGCCGTGGGAGAGCGTGTTCAACGGACAGCAGCGCCACGGCATCGCCTTCCGCGCCGCCGCCGTGACTCCGGCCGCCTTCCCCGCCGCCATGGGGGCCACCGCCTGATGTCCGACCTGGTGACACTTCTGGAGGTGGGTGGTCCTGTCGCCGCACTCGGCGGCGGGGCCGCCTACACCCGGGCCAAGCACCCCCGCGTGTACTGGCCCACGGTCGGCCTGCCGATATCCACCGCCCGGCTCCTCGGCTCCTACGGCTCGGTCATGGAGGCGTGCGGGCTGACCGTGGCGCCGTCCCGGCTGCGGGTCCTCGCCGTCAAGGCCACCACACGGCGGGAGGTCCGGCCGGTACCGCCTCGGCGGGGCATCATCCGGCCCACCTCGACCGGGCTGCGGCTTCGTCTCCGGCTCGCTCCCGGACAGGAACCCGCCGACGTCGCCGCCTCGGCCGAACGGCTGCGGCATGCCTGGGGCGTTCACGCCGTGTACGTCTCGACCGTCAAGCCGGGCGTGGTCGAACTGCGGCTCGTCGGCTTCGATGTGCTGCGGAACGTGCGGATGCCTCGCAAGGCCGCCGCCGAACTCCTCAAGGTGCCCGTGGCACTGCGGGAGGACGCCACCCCGTTTGTACGCGACTACCGCACCATTCCGCACCAACTCACCCTAGGCGCCACGCTGTCGGGGAAGTCCATGTACCTGCGCCACCTCATCACCGGACTCGCCCGGCAACCCGTCGCGCTCGTCGGCATCGACTGCAAGCGCGGTGTTGAGCTGGCGCCGTTCGCCTCCCGGCTCTCCGCCCTCGCCACCGACCCCGACGAAGCCGCCGAGCTGCTGCCCGTACTCATCAAGGAAATGGAGGACCGATACGACCTGATCAAGTCCAGGCAGGGCATCGCCCCCGGCACCCCCGACGAGGAGATCACCTCCGACATCTGGGGCCTGCCCGACAGCGAACGCCCGGTGCCGATCGTGCTGTTCGTCGACGAGGTGGCCGAACTCTTCCTCGTCGCCACGAAGAAGGACGAGGAACGCCGGGACGAGATGGTCACCCAGCTCATCCGCCTCGCCCAGCTCGGCCGCGCCGCCGGCATCTACCTGGAGGTCTGCGGACAGCGCTTCGGCGCCGAACTGGGCAAGGGCGCCACCATGCTCCGGGCCCAGCTGACCGGCCGGGTCTGCCACCGCGTCAACGACGAAGCCTCCGCCAAGATGGCCCTCGGCGACATCGCCCCAGAAGCGGTCTCCGCCGCCTGCGCCATCGCTCCCGAACTGCCCGGCCTGGCCGTCGCCGGCGACACCTCCGGCGGCTGGTCCCGCATCCGCACCCCGTACCTGTCCCTCGGCGCCGCCGCCGAGATCTGCCGGGAATCGGCCCACCTGGTGCCCGACCTGCCTGCGCTCAAGCCGTTCCGGCCCGACACCCCCGTACAGCCTGTCGAGTCCTCGGCCCCGGCGGTGCAGCCGCACCCGGTGACCGACTGACCTTCGCCCACCCCTCACCCGGTCGGCGTGACCGCCTCGCGCCAACTCCTTACCCCTGCCATGCCTGAATCCGGAAGGAGCCGCATCATGCGTGCCCAACTGGCCCGTGTCGACGCGGTGCTCGTCCAGGCGCTCATCGCCGCCGCGCTGTCCTTCGCCCACCTGCACGACATCGCCTCGGCCGCCGGTCAGGACGGGTGGAAAGCGTGGGCCTACCCGGTCTCGGTCGACCTGTTGCTCGTCGCCGCCTGGCGCCGACTGCGCTCGGGTGAGGCGAAAGCGGCCGGGTGGTGCTGGTTCGTCATCGCCCTCGCCGCCTCCCTCGGCGCGAACGTCGCCACCGCCGGCCTCCTCGACCTCAACGACGTCCCGGCCTGGCTACGCATCCTCGTCGCGGGCTGGCCCGCTGTCGCCTTCCTCGGCGGAACCCTCCTCGCCCACACCACCCCCGCGCCAACCGACGAAGACCACAAGGGCCCCGAGGGCACGGACGACACCGTGAACCAGGAGCACGCGTCCGAACCTGCTCCTGTGGAGCTGCCGCCGACACCACCGGCCATCGAGCCACCGCCGCCCGAGCGGCCTGCCGTACCCGTCCCGGCCGCCCTCGTCGAACACGCCCGCAAAGTCGCCGCCGAACACCACACCCGCACCGGAGCCCCGATCGACACCCCGACGCTCCGCGCTCGCCTCGGCGTCCCCGCGCCCATGGCCGAAGCCATCGCAGCCCACCTCTGAGAGGAGATCCCGTGTCAGCCAACCGCCGCTTCCGCAACGTCACCCGCATCGGCCCCGTCCAGGTCGCCACGTCCTACGACGGCCGGGGCCGTGAGAAGCACACCGCCGCCTGTACGGCTCCGCGCTGCGGCTTCTCCGCCGACTACGACAGCCGCGCCGCCGCCGAGCTGGCCGCCCGCACCCACCGCTGCCCCGTCCACTGATCCTCCGAAGGGACCCCGCACACCGTGACCGTCAGCCTGCCGCTCGTCGTCGTCCTCGGCCTCTTCGCCTGGGGCGCGGTCAAGTTCCTCGGCGTCCGCACCTGGGTCGTCGTACTGATCGCCCTCTTCGGCTTCTACCTCTCGCAGACCTTCCTCGCCCCGGCCATCGAATCCGGCACGCGCTCCGGCGTGGACGTCATAAACGGCTCACATGCCTAGACGAGTAGATGAGGAGAGTCCGACCGTGTTCCTGCCCAAGTACCCCGACAGCCCCACCCCGCCGCCCGCACACACCCACGCTCCGGCTGATCCGGCGCCCGTCCGGCGCTCACTCCCGGCGGTCTCTATCAGCCCCGGAGTCGTGGCGGCCGTGGTCGTCGGCGGTGTCGTCCTCACCGCGCTCCTGGCCGCCGTCGCTGTCTCGGCCGTCTCCGTCGCCATCGCGGCCGTGGTCCTGCGCTCCCTGATCCGCGAACAGAACCGGCGCTGAACGCGCACGACACCCGGGGCGGCGCACACGACCAAGCATCCGCCGCCCCGGGGCCATCACTCCTGACCGAGCCAGTCAGAAGGAGAATCGCCATCTTCACCCGCACCACACCGCCCCCGCTCCCGGAACTCGCGAAGCTCGCCGAGCACGGCACCCTGCCCGGTATCCTCCGTCAGCTCTCCGGACTCGGCGGCTGCACCAACCCGATCCGCCTCGACGGCCACCGCACCGAGCACGACGTCGACACCACGACCGGCGAGATCGGCCGCGTCCTCCAGCACCTCGACTCCACCGACCTCCCGGCCGGCCAACTCCTCGTCCGCTGCAACAACCGCCGCACCACCCGGTGCGCGGCCTGCTCCGAGGTCTACCGCCGCGACACCTTCCACCTGATCACCTCCGGCCTGCGCGGCGGCAAGGGCGTCCCCGAACACGTCGCCACCCACCCGCGCGTCTTCGCCACCTTCACCGCCCCGAGCTTCGGCCCGGTCCACAACCGCCCTTCCAGCGGGCGGCCCTGCCGCTGCGGAAACCGCCACGACCAGGACGACGCCGTACTCGGTACCTCGCTCGACCCGGACACGTACGACTACGAAGCGGCCGTTCTCTGGAACGCGCACGCCGGTCCGCTCTGGCGACGCTTTTCCACCTACCTGCGCCGGGAAGTCGCCAAGCGCGCGGGCCTGTCACAACGCCGCTTCCGCGACCACGCCCGCGTGTCCTTCGCCAAGGTCGCCGAGTACCAGAAGCGCGGCGCCGTCCACTTCCACGCCGTCATCCGCATCGACGGCCCCACCGGCGGCGACACCCCACCCCCGGCCTGGGCCACCGCCGAACTCCTCACCGACGCCATCGAGACAGCGGCGGCCAAGGTCCGAGTCGACGGCCCGGTCATCGACGGACGCACCCACACCTTCACCTTCGGCCGCCAACTCGACGTACGCACCATCCGCTCCGCCGACTTCAACGACGGCCAGGAGCTGACCGAGCGCGCGGTCGCCGCGTACATCGCCAAGTACGCCACCAAGGGTGCCGAAACCGCCACGGGAGCTCTCGACCGGCCGCTGAAGTTCGCCGCCGAACTCGCCCAGCTCGACATCAGCGACCACGCCCGCCGCCTCATCCGAACCGCCTGGTTCCTCGGCGCACGCAAGGATCTCGAACACCTCCGCCTCCGCGCCTGGGCTCACATGCTCGGCTTCCGCGGCCACTTCTCCACCAAGTCGCGCCGCTACTCCACCACCCTCGGCGCCCTCCGTGACGCCCGCGCCGAGTGGCGCCGCGCACAAGCCGCAACGGCCAACGGACCGGCTCCGGATACGACGTACGTCCTTGCCCACTGGGTCTTTGCAGGAACCGGGCTCTCCGACACCGAAGCCTGGCTCGCCGAATCCCTCACGCCCGCACCTGGAACGGAAGGAGAACCCACCCGTGGCTGACCGCTACCTCACTGTGGCGCAGGTGGCCGAACTCCTCGGCACGACGGAACGCTTCCCGCGCCGACTGATCGCCGAGCGACGCATTGCGTTCGTCAAGGTCGGTCGACACGTCCGCATCCCAGAGAGCGCGGTGAATGCCTTCGTCGACGCCAATACGGTGCAGCCGATCGGCCACCGGCGCGGCTCTCTCCGGAGGGTCGCCTGATGGCTAACAAGAAGGGGAGGCGTAGAAGCTTCGGGTCGGTCCGGCAGCTTCCGTCCGGGCGCTGGCAGGTCCGCTACCGCAACCCGGAGACGGGCCAGTTGCGCCCGGCCGAGAAGACCTACCCGACCAAGACCGATGCTCAGGCCGCCCTCACGCACGTCGAGTCCGACATCACGCGTGGGCAGTGGTCGGACCCGGACGCCGGGGCGGTGAACTTCGAGGGGTACGCAACCGCGTGGCTGCGAGACCGGAAACTCGCCGACCGCACCCGCGAGCGGAACGAGTCAGTGGTGCGGCTGCACATCCTGCCCACCTTCGGGGCCGGGTCGGTGGCCGACGTGACGACGACTCGGGTGCGCAGCTGGCGCAGCAGGCTGCTCGCGGCCGGCATCGGCGAGCCAACGGTCGTCAAGGCATATCAACTGCTGCGGGCCCTGATGAACACGGCCGTGGACGACGAACTGATCCGGCGCAACCCGTGCCGCATCAAGGGCGCCGACAGCTACGAGGTGCCCGAGCGGCCGGTCCTCACGGTCGCGGAGGTCTTCGCCGTCGCCGATTCCATCGCGCCGCGCTACCGGCTGCTCGTACTCTTGGCGGCCTTCACCACTCTGCGGTTCGGGGAGCTGGCGGCCCTGCGGCGCCGGGACATCGACCTGGAGGGGCTGACCGTCACCGTGCGCCGGGCGCAGGCCGAGTTGCAGGACGGCCGGCTCTTCGACAAGGCACCAAAGTCCGCGGCCGGGGTGCGCTCCGTTTCCTTCCCGGCCGAACTGCTCGACGCAGTCACTGAGCACCTGGAGTGCTTCGCCGCTCCCGGCCGCGACGGACACGTCTTCGTCGGGCCCCAGGGTGGGCAACTGCGGCGGAGCAATTTCCGGGACGACTGGGTCAGGGCGCGGAAGGCCGCAGGCGTCACGGCCGAGCTGCACTTCCACGACCTTCGGCACACGGGCAACACGCTGGCCTCCACGGCCGGGGCCAGTACGCGGGAGCTGATGACGAGGATGGGACACAGCAGCTCCCGGGCCGCGCTGATCTACCAGCACATGACCAGCGACCGGGACCGGGCCATCGCCGACCGGCTCGGGACCATGATCCGAGAGGGTGGGGGAGGGGCTTCCGGTCCAGGGGATGGGTAACGGTCTTGCTGCCATGGCCGATGCTGCCGATGCTTGGCAGATGCCAGGGCAGCGCAAAAGAAGACGTCACCAGCAGGACGAGATGCGGCGGGCTGCTGCTCGTTTCGCGCCTGAAGCGGGCCGCTGGGAGGTGCTTTTCGAAACCCAGGACGAGTCGGATTGGCACGCTCATATCCGCCGTCTCCGAGCGTCGGACGCTCAGATCGACTGGACGGCGGTGCGGGTGGACAGGCTCTGTGGGCGCCTGACACAACCGACCACCTTTCGGCTGAGCCTCTTCGTGCCGAAGGCCGTCCCCTATCCACACCAGGACTCCGCCGTGTAGTGGCACGCGTGTGGCACGACCCCGAACAAGACGAAGGGCCAGCCTGGGAGGAAACCCTCCTGAGCTGGCCCTTTTCCTGTGCCCCCGGCAGGATTCGAACCTGCGACACCCGCTTTAGGAGAGCGGTGCTCTATCCCCTGAGCTACGAAGGCGGAGGCCAGGCGTCAGTACCTGTGCCGTGGTCAGTGTAGCGGGTGGTGGATCAGGGGCGGGACGGGCCGTGTCGAAGGTCTGAGGGGGCGGTCAGAGGTGTGGCGCACGCCCCTGACCTACGCCACGCCCTCCGGCAGGAGGGCGGCGGACGTGCCGTCGAGCTGCAGCCCGGCCGGTGGCGGTCGGTTTTCCGGTGTGGTCGGTTGGGTTCAAGTGGCCCTCGACGGGGGGGTGCCCCTATCTGTTTCGTCAACCCCGGTGGGGTCGGCTTGTAGGGGGTGATCCTGGTTTTCGGGAACGTCCCGCGAAGCGGGATGTTCCCGGCGGATCGGGTGGCTGATGGGCAGCCCGGTGGCCGGCAGGGCGGGAGTGGCCGTGCCGGTGCGCGGGCGTGATGGGGCCTGGAGGGCAGGGGCGGTGGAGTCGTCAGGCGGCAAGGTCGACGTTGCCCGGGGTGCGTGTTTCGTAGAGGGCCCCGGTGCGGATCATCGCGTGGATGACGTTCACGCGCTGGCGGGCCAGGCGGAGGATCGCCTGGGTGTGGGTCTTGCCGCGTGCGCGTTGACGGTCGTAGTAGATCCGGGAGGACGGGTCGGCTTTGCAGCCGATCGCGGCGAACGCGGCCTGGAACAGGGCGCGTTTGAGGAGCCGGTTGCCGCGTTGGGGTGCGTGCTCGCCGCGGATGGAGGTGCCCGAGGACTTCGTGGCGGGCGCGAGCCCGGCGTAGGAGGCGAGGTGCCCGGCGGTGGGGAAGCCGGTGCCGTCACCGATCGCGACGATCACGGCCGCTGTGGTCCTGACGCCCAGGCCGGGCAGGGAGGTCAGGAGGTGGAAAAGAGGGAGGGCCTCCAGCAGGGCGGCGATCTCCTGCTCGGCCTGGCGGCGCTGGCTGTGGGCGGCGGCGAGCTGGGCGGCGAGTCCCGGCACGATCAGCGCGGATGCCTCGGTGCCCGGAACGACCAGGGTCTGCTCGGCGAGTGCGTCGAAGATCTCTGCGGTCAGGTGGTGGGCCTTGCGCGAACCGTGTGCCTTGAGCAGGGCCTCGCAGCGGGCCCGGCCCAGTTTCCTCAGTCTCGCCGGGGAGCCGTGTCGCTGAAGGAGGGCCTGGATGTAGGGGTAGGCCAGGCGGGGGCCGAGGACACGTTCGAGGGAGGGGTGGATCTGGGAGAGCAGGCCGCGCAGCCGGTTGGTGGTGCGGTTGACCTCGCCGGCCAGGTCGTTGTCGTAGCCGGTGAGCATGGTCAGCTCGGCCAGCACCTCGTCGTCGCGGTCCACCGCCCGCAGGGTGTGCGGCATGGTGCGGGCGGTCTCAGCGATCACGTAAGCGTCGCGGGCGTCGGTCTTGGCCTCGCCCGGGTGCAGATCGGCGGCCCGCCGCATCGACAAGCCGGGCAGGTAGGCCACCCGGCAGCCCGCCGCGCGGGCCACCGTCAGCGGCAGCGCACCGATGTTGGCGACCTGGTCCACGATCACCAGGACAGTGCCGAACTTCGCCACCAGCCTGGTGAACAGCTCCAGCAGTTTCGGCTCGGTGTTGGGCAGCCGCTTGTCGTGCACGGTTCTGCCGTCCCCCGTCCGGCCGTGGGCATGGTGGAACTCCTTGCCCAGGTCCAGGCCGAGGAAGAGATCTATCGCGGTCGTGTCGACCATGTGCGCGTGCCCCTCGCCACTCGTCTCCTCAGACTCCCGGCCGTCCCTGCGGCACCACACGCCGGCAACCACGTTACGCAGACATGCCGCCCGTGAAGCGGCCCGGCATTGCGCCGGACCAGGCGGTCGTCAGGCCCCTCATCAGCGGTCAAGCGGTGCCCCGAAGCCCGGCGGCAACACCCCCCAGGTCATCCGCACGACAGGGGGCACACAGCCATACCGGGCCCGGGGGCCAGGCGCCCCATTGCGGGCCACGAAAAAGGTAACGGGGCTTTTGGGGCGATGGTGGTGGGTAATTCCGTTTCTCCCGGGTGCCTCGTGGGCCTAGCGTGACCGCCGTCGTGCCGCATGATGTTCGACATTTCGAACATCGGGGAGGGTGGATGAGGGTGAACGGATGTGGTGCCGTTGTCTGCGGTGATCGAGGCGCGCGGACTGTCCAAGGTGTTCCGGACGACCGTACGGCGGCCGGGACTCGCGGGGCACTCAGGTCGCTCGTCAGTCCGCAGCGCGTCGCCAAGGTCGCGGTGCGGGACGTCGGGTTCAGTGTGGGCAAGGGGGAGTTGCTCGCGTTGCTCGGTCCCAACGGGGCCGGGAAGTCCACCACGATCAAGATGCTCACCGGGATCCTGACGCCCACGTCCGGCGAGGCGCTGGTCGCCGGGGTCGTGCCGCACCGGGACCGGGAGCGCCCCGCCCCGGATGACCGCCACCGCCGTACGGCTGCTCGTCCAGGTCTGCCTGGGGCGAGTTCCTGATGGGCGTCTCCGCCGGGGCGATCTGGCAGGTCTCGATCATCGTCTTCGCCTCGGTGCTGCTCACCCGGTTCCCCGGCCTCGGCGGCTGGTCCAGCTCCGACGTGCTGCTCATCGCCAGCATGCGCATGGTCGCGCACGGGCTGTACGTGCTGTTCCTCGGCCGGGTCCAGTACATGAACATCCTGGTCCAGGAGGGCGTCGTCGAGCCCTGTCCGATCCGGCCGATGCCGGTCTACCGGCAGATCCAGCTGGCCTTCTTCCCGGTCAACGCCATCGGTGACCTGGTCGTCGCGGTCGGCCTGTTCGTCGCCGCGCTCCAGCGCAGTCGCCTCGACTGGACGGCGGGCCGGATCGCGTACGTGGTGGCGGGGGTGCTCGGCGGCATGCTGGTCGAGGCCGCGCTCTTCACGGCCCTGGCCGCCGCCGCGCTCCACTTCCCGGCCACCTCGTACTGGAGCCGGTGGCTGGAGGAGCTGATGGGGGCCTTCGGCAGCTATCCCCTGAGTATCCTGCCGAAGGCAGCCTCCGCCGCGTTCACGTTCGTCGTGCCGCTCGCCTTCATCGCCTACTTCCCGGCCGGCGTGCTGACCGGCCACGGCGACTCGATGGGTGTACCGGAAGCGCTCGCGGCGGCCTCATCGTTCGTCGGCCTCACGGCCTTCGTCCTGTCACGTCTGCTGTGGAACCGGAGCCTGCGTCGGTACACGGGCGTCAACGGCCGAGCGGGCAGACCGAGAGCGGGTGGGAGACGCGGCCCCCGGGGGGCACCCCGCAGCTGGACACATGACCTCGCGCAGCCACAGGCGGCTCTTCGCGGCGCGGCGCCCGCCCACCGGCTGCCGGGGGTCAGACCTCGGCGACCCGTCGGAACATCCCCGCCACCCGCAGATCCGACTCGATGCGCTCCACCGTCGCCCGCAGCTCCGGCAGCACGTCCGCCACGCACTCCTCGACGGTCCGCCGGCTGCTGTGCATCGCGACGTTGACCGCGGCGACGACCCGTCCGTCCCGGTCTCGGACGGGCGCGGCGACGGAGCGCAGCCCCTCCTCCAGCTCACCGTCGACCAGGGCGTAGCCGGCGGCCCGTACGCGTTCCAGGACGGCCAGCAGCTCCCGCCGGTCGGTGACGGTGTGGGGGGTCAGTCGGATGAGGCGCTCCGGGAGGGAGATCTCCGGGAGCAGGTCGGCGAGCATGACGCGTCCCAGGGAGGTCGCGTAGGCCGGCAGACGTGTCCCGAGGGTGATGTTGACGCTCATGATCCGGCTGGTGGCGACCCGCGCGGTGTACTGCACCTCCTCCCCGCCCCCGGTGAGGATCGCGAGGGACGCCGAGTCGTGGACCCGCGCGGAGAGTTCGGCCAGGTGGGGCGCGGCGATCCGGGGAGGGGGAGCATCGACAGGGGCGGGAAGCCCAGGCCCAGCACCCGGGGAGTGAGGCTGAAGAAGCGGTCGTGCGAGGTGACATACCCGAGGTGTTCGAGGGTGATCAGCGCGCGGCGGGCCGTCGCCCGGGGGAGCCCGGTGGTCCGGGCGACCTCGGTGAGGGTGAGTTCGGCCCGGCCCTCGCCGAAGGAGGTGATCACGGTGAGCCCCCGGGCGAGCGACTCGACGAACTCCCGGCCCAGTTCCTGCTTGGAGGCACCCGTCCAGGCGGCGAGGCCGGAGGGGCCTGTGGAGGCGTCCGCCCCGGTGGCGAGGCCGGGGTGACCCGTGGAGGTGCCCGCCCCGGTGGTGGCCTCCCGCGGCTTTCGCAGCTCCCGTTCCATCTCCGCGACGGTCGCCCGCAGCCGTGGCAGCAGTGCCGAGCGCAGCGACCGCGTGGTGTGGCGGCTGGTGTGGCTGACGACGCTCGCCACACACGCGACCCGTCCGGTACGGGGATCCCGTACGGGTACGGACACCGCCACCAGCCCCGGCTCGATCCGCTGGTCGTCCAGTGCCCACCCCTGGGCGCCCGCGCGCGACGTACGGGACTCGAAGTCGTCGTACGCGCCGGCGCGCGGTGGTACGGCGGGGAAGCCGCGCCCCTCGGGGTCGGCCGCGCGCCGGGCCTGCCAGCGGGCCCGGTCCGCCGGCCCCCACTCGGTGGCGAAGAGCGGGCCGGGTGCGGTGCGTTCGGCGGGGAGGAGGTCGCCGATGCGGAAGCTGAGGGACATCGCACGGCGGCGGGTGGCCTGGTGGATGAAGCGGATGCCGTCCCGGTCGCCGACCGCCAGGGAGACCGACTCGTCCAGCTCGTCGGCGAGGGCGTCCGCGTGGGCGTCGAGGAGACGGGGGAGGCGGAGCGCGGCGAGGTAGGCGTTGCCCAGCTCCATCAGGCGGGGGCGAGGACCGCGTCCCGGCCGTCCAGCCGTACGTAGCCCATGCGGGCCAGCGTCGCCGTGATCCGGTCGACCGTGGAACGCGCGAGCCCCGTGGCCTTCTCCAGCCCGCTCAGGCTCAGCGTCCCGTCCGCCTCGGTGAGCCGGCGCAGCACGGTGATCCCCCGCATGAGGGGGGCGACGGCCTCGGTGGGGGCGGGAGCGGGGGCGGAGGCTGCGCTCGTGACGTTCGGGAGCATGGGGTCACGGTAATGCCGCGCCGCTGGGCCGGGTTCCTTGGAGCCCGGGGCGCCCGTGCGTCGGCGGGTGCGGGTGCGGGTGCGGGTGCGGGTGCCGGTGCGGCTGCGGGTGGTTCGTGGTGGCTCGCGCGGTTCCCCGCACCCCTGAGGGACAGGGGCGCACCCGGGCTTCTCAGCGGCACGGGAACACGCGACCAGCCCCCCACCCGCCAGCACCCACCCACCCGCCCCCTCACCGCAGCAACCCACCCCTGTCCCCGCTGTCCCTCGGGTCACCGCCGACTCACCACCACCCGATGCTCCCCCCGGCATCCGTCCCCGTCACCGTGATCTCGACCCCCGCTCGCCCATCCTTGAAGGACTCACCGGGGACGAACGGCGCGTCGGAGAGCTCCGCGTGGACGTTGGGGCTGCGGGTGCACCCCCCGCTGTCGCGGCGGGAGTCGTAGACCTCGATCGGCCCGTGCCCGGTGTCGACGGTCGCGTCGACCTTGTAGACGAGGACGCCGGGCCGGCACACGACGGCGTCGTTGCCGGCCCGGGTACGCAGCTCGACGGCGTACGCGGTCCGGGAGTCGAGGGGGACGACGACCAGCTTGGCGCCGCCGGGGGTGGCGAGCGGGGTCAGCGTGTACTCGGCCGTGCCGGCGGTCGCCGCACAGCCGACCTGCGTCGCGTCGAGCCAGCCGAGTTTCCACTTGTGCCAGCCGAGAAGGTCGTTGTCGACGCCCCAGTCCTCGCTCATGATGTCCCAGTGCCCGACCGCGCCGCCGCCCTCGTGGGTGTAGAGGTCCGGCAGGCCGAAGACGTGGCCGTTCTCGTGGGGGAGGACGCGGTAGCCGGTCTCCGCGTACGAGCCCGAGCCGTCGTCCTGGCGGCTGTAGACGAAGGAGGCGTTGGCGAGCGGGACGCCGTCCGCGACCGGCGCCTCCCGGTTCCCGGCGAAGGTCACCGAGAGGACGGTGTCGAGGGCGGAGGGGCCCGCGTTCGGGGTGACGAGGACGTTGACGAGGTCGTATGACCGGAAGTCCACCAGCGGGTCGGCGACCCGCACCAGGTCCTGGACCAGCCGGCGGTAGCCGGGGTCGAAGGGGGCGCCGCGCTCTATGCCGTACGAGCGGAAGGGCCTCGGCATCCGCAGCCACTCCGTGAGCGGGGCCTCGGGGCGGTAGTCGATACGGCCGTAACTGCTGGTCCTGAACCATTTCTGGGTCTGGGGGCGAACTCCGCGAAGCGGTCCATCGCGCTGCCCTCGCCGGGCGCGTCGGAGAAGTCGATCATGAGGTTGAGGGCGCGGACCGTGCCGGTGGAGCGGGAGTAGCGGGGCGGGGTCGGGATGCCCTCGGACATCTGGGTGCCGAGCGGGCCGCGGATCCTGCAGGGGTCGAGCGCCGAACCGCGGGCCAGGGTGGTGGTCCCCGCGGCCGTCGTCGTCTTTTTCGCCACGACGTGCCCGGTGCCGGCGGAGGTGCTGACCGCGAACGTGAGAACGGTGACCGAGGCGAGCGCGACGACGCGGCGCGGCCGTATCCGGCGCGGCCCCTTCGGGCCGGGTGGCTGGGACGTGCGTATCCGGCGCGCCCCCTTCGGGCCGGGTGGCTGGGATGTGCGTATCCGTCGCGTCCCCTCCGCGTGGGGCGGCTGGGAGAAACGTTTCCGGCGCTGAGGTATCCCGTTTCTGCGGAACGGCTGCTGCATACACGCGCCCTTCGCTCCACGGCAGCCGACCGGTGACGAGGCTGCGCCCTTTCGATCACCCTGTGTCGGGGGGTGCGCGGGCGCGCGCTGGAAGGGCCGAACGTGGGTGTCACATCCCGCGGGGAGTGACTCAGGTCACAGAAGATTCTTCGGAGGCGGGAAATAACCGGGGACCGTTTCCCCGTTTGGTCAGGTGTCCGAGCGAAACGGGGATTTCATCCCCGGATAGCCATCGGGCGCCCCCACATCTCATGATCCGGACGAGGAGCACGCCGTGGAGACCGCCACCCCCGTGCGCCGCAAGGCGCCCCGCCCCCGGGCCGACGCCCTGCGTAACCGGGAGCGGATCGTCACCGCCGCCCGGGAGATGTTCGTGGAGTTCGGCCCCGAGGTGCCGCTCGACGAGATCGCCCGCCGGGCCGGTGTCGGTAACGCCACGCTGTACCGCAACTTCCCGGACCGCGACGCGCTCGTGCGTGAGGTCGTGTGCTCGGTCATGGACCGTACGGTTCTCGCGGCCGAGGCCGCGCTCACGGAGACCGGCGACGCGTTCGAGGCGCTCTCGCGCTTCGTGCACACCTCCGCCGACGAGCGGGTGAGCGCGCTCTGCCCGATGATCCAGAGCACGTTCGACAGGTACCACCCGGACCTGGAGGCGGCGCGCGAGCGGCTGGAGGAGCAGGTCGAACGCATCATGCGGCGGGCCCGGGAGGCCGGCCGGCTCCGCGCCGACGTGGGCGTCGGTGACCTGATGATCGCGGTCAGCCAGCTCAGCAGGCCCCCGGCCGGGGCCCTGTGCGCGGGCGTCGACCCCTTCGTCCACCGCCACCTGCAACTGTTCCTGGACGGCCTGCGCGCCCCGGCCGCCTCCGAACTGCCCGGCACCCCCGTGACCGTGGCGGAACTACGGAGGACCTGCCCTTCCTGACCTGCCTCGACTCGCCCCGACCTTGACCTGCCCCGACCTTGACCTGATCTGGCCTGCGTCGAATGACCGACCTCACGGCTGTCGTCTGACGACGAGCCGCTGTCTCCGGACGCCCGTTCCGTCGCCCGATACCGATACCGATTCTTCCGTCACGAAGTCCCGAAGTGGGTTCCTCCATGTCCGAAACAGTCCGCAGCGTCCCCGAGCCGGTGGGCGGTCCGCACACGGACCCGCACCACGAGGTGGGCAACGACCCGCACCACGATGCGCACGGCGACGCGCACGCCAGCCGCTGGAAAGCGCTCGTCTTCATCGCCCTGGCCCAGCTGATGGTCGTGCTCGACGCGACCATCGTGAACATCGCCCTCCCGTCCGCCCAGCAGGACCTGGGAATATCGGACGGCAACCGCCAGTGGGTCATCACGGCGTACGCCCTGGCCTTCGGCGGTCTGCTCCTCTTCGGCGGCCGGATCTCCGACCTGTGGGGCCGCAAGCGCACCTTCGTCACCGGTCTGATCGGCTTCGCCGGCGCCTCCGCACTGGGCGGCGCGGCCACCGGTGAGGCGATGATGCTGGGCGCCCGCGCGCTCCAGGGCGCCTTCGGCGCACTCCTCGCGCCCGCCGCGCTCTCCCTGCTCGCCGTGATGTTCACGGACGCCAAGGAGCGCGCCAAGGCGTTCGGCATCTACGGCGCGATCGCCGGTGGCGGCGGCGCCGTGGGCCTGATCCTCGGCGGTGTCCTGACCGAGTACCTGGACTGGCGCTGGACGTTCTTCGTCAACATCCCGTTCGCGGTGATCGCGGCGGCCGGCGCGTACTTCGTCATCCGTGAGCCGGCGGGCGGCCGTAACCGCTCCCCGCTCGACATCCCGGGCGTGATCCTTTCCACCCTGGGTCTGGTCTCCCTGGTCTACGGCTTCACCCGCGCCGAGTCCGACGGCTGGGGCGACTCCATGACCGTCACCCTCTTCCTCGCCTCGGCGGCGCTCCTCGCGGCCTTCGTGTTCGTCGAGTCGAGGGTCAAGGCCCCGCTGCTGCCGCTGCGCGTGATCATCGAGCGCAACCGCGGCGGTGTCTATCTCTCCCTCGGCCTCGCGATCATCGCGATGTTCGGCCTGTTCCTCTTCCTGACCTACTACCTGCAGATCGTGAAGGGGTACTCGCCGGTCGTGACCGGCTTCGCCTTCCTGCCCATGATCGCGGGCATGATCATCGGCTCCACCCAGATCGGCACCCGCCTCATGACCCGGGTCCCGCCGCGCCTGCTGATGGCGCCGGGCTTCCTGGTCGCCGGCCTCGGCATGCTGCTGCTCACCCAGATGGAGACCGACTCCTCCTACGCGGGCCTGCTGCTGCCGGCACAGCTGCTGCTCGGCCTGGGCATGGGTACGGCGTTCATGCCGGCCATGTCACTGGCCACGTACGGGGTCGAGCCGCGGGACGCGGGCGTGGCCTCCGCGATGGTCAACACCTCCCAGCAGGTCGGCGGCGCCATCGGCACGGCCCTGCTGAACACCGTCGCCGCCTCCGCGACCACGTCCTACATCGAGGACCGCATCGCCACCGCCCCCTCCCGGTCCGCCGCCCGGCTCGTCGAACTCCAGGGCATGGTCCACGGCTACACCAGCGCCATCTGGTTCGCCGTGGGCATCCTCGTCGCCTCCGCCGTCATCGCCTTCACGTTCGTCACCACGGGCAAGCCGGACATGACGGCCGGCGCGGGCCAGAGTGAGGACACGACGGACGAGGTGAAGGTCCCGGTGATCGCCCACTGAGGTGGGGGAAGGAGAAGGCGTGCGGCCCCCTTCTCCTTCCCCGCGCCCGCCGGGCGTCCTACCGGAGCCACGGCAGGTCCGCCCCCGCCTCCTTCGGCTGAAGCCCCTCCGCGATGATCCCCATGATCTCGCCGAGGGTCTTCTGCTGTGCGGGGGACAACCGGTCGAACAGCGCCTGCCGCACCGCGGCCACATGCCCCGGCGCGCTCTGGGAGAGCATCTCCAGCCCCCCGTCCGTCAGCACCGCGAACTGGCCCCGCTTGTCCACTGGGCAGTCCTCGCGCCGCGCCCACCCGCTCTTCTCCAGCCTGGCGACGGCGTGCGACAGCCGAGACCGTGTGATCTTCGTGCGCTTCGCCAGCTCGGTCATCCGCAGGCGCCGCTGCGGCGCCGCGGAGAGCACCACGAGCAGGTGGTAGTAGAGATGCGGCATGCCCGCGTCGCGCTGCAGCTGGCGGTCGAGATGGTCCTCAAGCAGGGTCGTGGCGTGCACGTATGCGAGCCAGGTGCGCTGCTCATCGTCGGTGAGCCAGCGGGGTTCTTCGTCAGCGGATGCGGTCTTCATACTCCCACTGTACGAGGCCCCTTCTTGAAGTTTGAACTATAGAGATGTAAGGTGAAACAAGAAATATTGAGACTTCAACTACTGGGGAGTCGGTGGGAGTCTCAAGCGCCGGAGGCGCATGCAAGATCACCAGGAGACAGAAGCGACCACTTGTGCCCGCCGAGGCGTATGTGGCGTGTGGTCGCGTGTGCTGAGGGAGTCACCCCTATGTCCGCCACCACCGAGCGCATGCCCGCCCTGTATCTGAGCCACGGGGCCCCGCCGCTCGCCGACGACCCGGTCTGGCCCGGCGAGCTGGCCGCCTGGTCCGCGAGCCTGCCCCGCCCCAAGGCGATCCTCGTGATCTCCGCCCACTGGGAGGAGGCCCCGCTCGCCCTCGGCGCGGTCGACCCGGTCCCCCTGGTCTACGACTTCTGGGGCTTCCCGGACCACTACTACACGGTGCGGTACCCGGCCCCCGGCGCCCCCGAGCTGGCGGTCTCGGTCCGCAAGCTCCTCCAGGCCCCCGGCGTCCCGGTACAGGACATCCCCGACCGAGGCCTCGACCACGGCGCGTACGTCCCCCTCGTCGAGATGTTCCCGGCCGCCGACATCCCGGTCCTCCAGATCTCCATGCCGACGCTCGACCCGCTGAAGCTGATGGACATCGGCCGCAAGCTCGCGCCCCTCCGCGACGAGGGTGTCCTCATCGCCGGCTCCGGCTTCTTCACCCACAACCTCGCCGCCCTCCGCCAGGCCGGCATCCCCACCTGGTCCACCGAGTTCGACGAATGGGGCCGCCGCGCCCTCGAAGCCCGCGACTGGGACGCCCTGCTGGACTTCCTCCGCAAGTCCCCGGCCGGGCAGCTGGCCCACCCCCGCACCGAGCACTTCGCCCCCCTCTTCGTCACGATGGGCGCGGCCGAGGCCGCCGGCGAACTCGACGCGCAGAGGTCGGTGATCGACGGGTTCTGGATGGGGTTGGCGAAGCGTTCGGTGCAGTTCGGGTAGGTGCTTCCACACCGGGTGACGTGACGGAACGGGGCGGGGCGGGCAACGAACGGACGCCCCACCCCCGGGAACGCGAGGTCACGCGGTCGCCGCTCTGGAAGGCGGTCCCCGAGGGCGGGAACGCCTCGCTCTTCCCGGGCGGGCACGCGACATCGCCGCCACACTCGCCGACCCGCACCACCAGGAAGAACCCCGCCCGACCGGCGGCCCCTGGTGGGACCCCGCCTTCACGATCCGGTTCGAGGAACGCTAGAGCTCCTTCTCGTACCAGGCCACATCCCAGTACCGCCCGAACTTCCGTCCCACCTCCCGATGCGTCCCCACGTACCGGAACCCGAACCGCTCGTGCAGCCGGGTCGACGCCTCGTTCGGCTGGGCGATGCCGGCGTAGGCGCGGTGGAGGTCCTCCTCGGTGAGGGCTTCGAAGAGGGCCTTGTACAGGAGGGTGCCGACGCCCCGGCCGCCCGCCTCCGGGGCAAGGTACACCGACACCTCCACGGAGGTGTCGTAGGCCGGTTTCGCGCGAAACGCGCTGCTCGTGGCGTAGCCGAGAATGCGCTGTGAATCTTCGCGGACGGCAACCATCAGGCGGTGCGGGCCGTCTTCGGGGTGGGAGAGAAGCCAAGGGCGACGCTCTTCCGGAGTGAAGACGGCGGTATCGAACGTGACGGGCGTCTCACGGACGTAGTGGTTGTAGATGTCGGTGAGGGCGGCGAGGTCGGCCTCGACTCCCGGCCTGACCTGCACCTCTGTTGGCTCCGCCGACATCCCGCCCCCTTCTGTGGCGGCACAGGGTACTGCAAGATCAGAAAAATAGCGGGACGGGTTGGGAATTCTGTCCTGATTCCAGTCGTTGTTTCCTTCGGAAGCAGGGCACTCGGGAGAGTGTCCGAGCGGCCGCATCAGGACCCTCGTAGGACCCGATACGACCCTGCCACCCACCATCGCAAGGGAGCACGCATGGCAACCCGTGCCGTCGCCGCTCGTCGTTCGTCCGCCTCCGGCCGGACCGACGCGGCTCGCAGCGTTCGCGCCTCGGGCGGCGAGATCGCCGACCGCGACCTGGTCGGCATGTACCTCGACGAGATCGCGCGTACACCGCTGCTCGACGCCGCAAAGGAAGTCGAGCTGTCCCAGATCATCGAGGCGGGTGTGTTCGCACAGCAGATCCTCGACGGTGAGGAGGAGGCCAGGGCGGACGCCACCCGTGAGGAGCTGGAGGCCCTGGTCGCCGACAGCGAGCGGGCCAAGGACATCTTCATACGGTCGAACCTGCGGCTCGTCGTCGCCGTGGCCCGGCGGTATCCCCGCAGCGGTCTTCCCCTGCTCGACCTCATCCAGGAGGGCAACGCCGGCCTGGTCCGCGCGGTCGAGAAGTTCGACTACCGCAAGGGCTTCAAGTTCTCGACGTACGCCACCTGGTGGATCCGTCAGGCCATCACCCGTTCGATAGCCGACCAGTCGCGCACCATCCGGCTGCCCGTCCACCTCGTCGAGGAGCTGGGCCGGATCCGTCGCGTCCAGCGTGAGTTCAACCGCGAGCACGGGCGTGACCCCGAGCCGCGGGAGATCGCGGACGAGCTGGGCTCCAAC
Source organism: Streptomyces sp. TG1A-60 (assembly GCF_037201975.1). Lineage (NCBI taxonomy): Bacteria > Bacillati > Actinomycetota > Actinomycetes > Kitasatosporales > Streptomycetaceae > Streptomyces > Streptomyces sp. TG1A-60. The sequence continues at coordinate 4,801,069 of NZ_CP147520.1, forward strand.
CCCGAGCGCGTCAGCGACGTCCTCGACTGGGCCCGCGACCCGGTCTCGTTGAACATGTCGGTGGACGACGACGGAGACACCCAGTTCGGCGACCTGTTGGAGGACACCTCCGCCGTCTCGCCCGAGCAGTCCGTGCTCACGCTGCTGCGCAGCGAGGAGCTGGACGGCCTCATCGGGCGCCTCGACCAGCGCACGGCCTCCATCATCAAGATGCGGTACGGCATCGAGGACGGCCGCGAGCGCACCCTCACCGAGGTCGGCAAGGAGCACGGGCTCACTCGCGAGCGGATTCGCCAGATCGAGAAGCACGCCCTGCTCGAACTGAAGAAGCTCGCCCGCGACACGGGCTTCGACGCAGCCGCCTGATCCGCCCCCTCGCCCGCCTGATCCGGCCCACCGCCCCGTGGGCCGGGCGCGGCGCCCTCGTCGGAGGCCCCGCTGGGGGTCGGCCCCGCGTAGACCGGGTGGACCGGGGGCGGGTGGGCCCGGCCGAGGACCGAGCTGGCGCAGGCGAAGGACCGAGCTGGCGCAGGCCGAGGACGAGCTGGTGCGGACCAAGGGCCCCTGTCGGCCCGTTCTCCGCGCCCGCCGCACGGTCCGGCCCGGCGCACCGCCGTACGTCGGCCACACCTTGGCTGTAGGACGCCGCTTCAACCCCCCGATCCCGGGGCACAAGACTTCCGGGCCCCAAGACTTCACCGGGCCCGGAGCCGCCAGGCCCGGGACCCGGAGGACGTCGACCGCAGTCATCCGAAGCCAAAGTCCCGACGCTCTCCCCCAGCGCCGGGACTCTCCCAGAGCCGGGCTTCGGCGCCTCCCCCCGGCGCCGAAGCCCGGCCCCTTTCCCGTCGGGACGCGCGAGGCGCAAGCAAGTCTGGGACGGGCGGGGCGGGCGGGGCGGGCAGGCACACGAACGGGTCCGGCGCAGGCAGACGAAAGGGCCACCCCGGACCTGAACCCCGGGGTGACCCGAAGGGCAGATTCTGCCACAGAGGCAAACTCTGCCGCAGGGGGGCGGGGGTGCCGTCCTCGCACGTCAGGGGCCCGGAAACGCGCGGCTGCCCCGACCGCCCCGGCGGCTGCTGGGCCCGCCACCGCTGCGGCCGGCCTCGGCCGTACAGCCGTCTTCGCACGGCTGTACGGCAGTGGGGCCTGCTCACCTGTCGGCGGCACCCGCCGCCCGAGTCAGCCGCGTTCCCAACTCCCGAACGTACTGGACCAGTTCCGGCGGCTCGTGCACCGTGAAGTCGCAGTCGACCACGGCGAGCCGTACCGCCAGCCACTCCACGGCGTCGCCGGCGGAGGCCCGCAGCCGACAGGTGTGCTCGTCGACGGGTTCGGGCGTGCCGAACCAGCGGGGAAGCCGCGCCGCGATGAACTCCGCGGGCGCGGCGAAGGTGACGTCGAACTCGTACGTCTCCTGCCGCCGGTACATCGACTGCTTCAGATACTCCTCCGCGCTCCCCGTCGGCAGTTCGCGCGGTGTGAACCGGGCGCCCGTGGCGAACGGTTCCTCAACCCGGTCGACCCGGAAGGTGCGCCAGTCGGCGCGGTCGAGGTCGTACGCGACGAGGTACCAGCGCCGGCCGGTCGAGACGAGCCGGTACGGCTCACAGTGGCGGCGCGAGTCCGTGCCGTCGCCGGAGCGGTAGGCGAAGCGGAGATGTTCCCGGCCCGCCACCGCCGAGGCCATCACGGTCAGCGTCTCCGGTGTGACCGTAGCCCCGTCGCCGCTGGTCAGGGGGGTGGTGGCGGCCTGCAGTGTGGACACCCGGTGGCGCAGCCGCGACGGCAGCACCTGTTCGAGCTTGGCGAGCGCCCGTACGGAGGCCTCGTCCACCCCCTCCACCGCGTGCCCGGCCCCGGCCCGCAGGCCCACCGCGATCGCCACGGCCTCCTCGTCGTCCAGCACCAGTGGCGGCATGGCCTTCCCGGCGACCAGCCGATAGCCGCCGTCCGCCCCCTTCGTCGCCTGCACGGGATATCCCAGCTCCCGCAGCCGGTCGATGTCCCGCCGGACCGTACGACGCGACACCCCGAGCCGGCCCGCCAGCTCACCGCCGGGCCACTCGCGGGGTGTCTGGAGGAGGGAGAGGAGCTGGAGGAGCCGGGCGGGGGTGTCGGTGGTCATGAGAGTCCCTTTCCGGCCCACGGTTTCAGCGTGATGGTCCCGGTTCTGGTCCTGGTCGCGGTCGTGGTCATGGATGCGAGGATGCCGCAGAAGTAGGACATGATCTGACCTGTTCCGCCTGGGTTCACCACATGACCTCGACCACGAGCGCCCTGAAGGGGCGCGCGGACCTGCGCGACCAGCCACGGACCACAGGCAGCGACCCCACGACAGACACCCTTGCCCGCCGTAAGCCCGAATGCGTCCGAGTCGCGCCCGAAACTGTTTACTTTTCGGAAACCCGGGCGTAGCCTGCGGGGCGAAACCACAGAGTCGGGCATCGGTCGGAGGTGAACGGACATGTACGCACCGGAGCGGCAGCAGGAGATCCTCCGGCTCGCCCGTGACGGCGGCCGGGTGGACGTGGTGTCGCTGGCGGAGGAGTTCCGGGTCACGGCGGAGACGATCCGACGGGACCTGAAGACCCTGGACCGGGCAGGCCTCGTCCAGCGGGTGCACGGCGGCGCCATCCCCGCCGGACGGCTGGACTTCGAGCCCGACCTCGCCGAGCGCGAGGGCACGGCGGCCGACGAGAAGGACCGCATCGCGCAGGCCGCCCTCGGCGAACTGCCGAGCGACGGCACGGTCATCCTCGACGCCGGTACGACGGTCGCCCGCCTCGCCGCCGCCATCCCGCTGGAGACCACGCTCACCGCGGTCACACACAGCCTGCCGATCGCGGCCCGCCTCGCCGACCACCCGGGCATCCAGCTCCACCTGGTCGGCGGCCGAGTCCGCCACCGTACGCGCGCCGCGGTGGACGCCTGGGCACTCCGGGCCTACGGCGAGATCCGCGCCGACGTCCTCTTCGTGGCGGCGAACGGCTTCTCCACCGGCCACGGCCTGACCACCCCCGACCTCGCCGAGGCCGCCGTGAAGCGGGCGGCGGTGACCGCCGCCCGGCGCGTCGTCCTGCTCGCCGACTCCTCCAAGCACGACGAGGAGCACTTCGCCCGCTTCGGCGACCTGAGCGACGTGGACCTGCTGATCACCGACAGCGGGCTGAACCCCCAGGACGCCCTCGCCATCGAACGCGGCGGCACCGAAGTACTGCGCGTGCCGGGCGACGCCCGGACCGACGGCCGGAAGGTCCTTTCATGATCCTCACCGTCACCCCGAACCCGTCCCTCGACCGTACGTACGAGGTCCCCTCCCTCGACCGCGGCGAGGTCGTCCGGGCCACCGGCGAACGCGTGGACCCGGGCGGCAAGGGCGTCAACGTCTCGCGGGCGGTCGCCGCCGCCGGGCAGCGCACCGTGGCCGTACTGCCACTGGGCGGCGCACCCGGCGCGCTGGTCGCGGACCTGCTCGACGCGCAGGGCATCGAGGTCGCGCGGGTGGCGGTGGCCGGGGCGACCCGGTCCAACATCGCCCTCGCGGAGGCCGACGGCGTCCTGACGAAGATCAACGCGCCGGGCCCGGAGCTCTCCGCCGCCGAGGAGGAACTCCTCCTGGAGACCGTCCGCGCCCAGTCCGCCGGCGCCTCCTGGATCGTCTGCTGCGGCAGCCTCCCACGTGGCCTCGCCCCGTCCTGGTACGCCGAACTCGTCGCCCGCGCCCACGCGGCCGGCGCCCGCATCGCCCTGGACACCTCCGGTCCGGCCCTGCTCGCCGCGCTCCGCGAACGTCCGGACGTCGTCAAGCCGAACGCAGAGGAGCTGGCCGAGGCCGTGGGCCGCTCCCTCGCCACCGTCGGCGACGCCGTCAAGGCCGCGGAGGAGCTTCGCGGCATGGGCGCCGGCACGGTCCTCGCCAGCCTCGGCGCCGACGGGCAGATCCTCGTCGACGCGTCGGGCGCCTGGTTCGGCAGCGCCCGCGTCGACGCCGTACGCAGCAACGTCGGCGCCGGTGACTCCTCCCTCGCCGGCTTCCTCATAGCGGGCGGCAACGGCCCGGAGGCCCTCGCCTCCGCCGTTGCCCACGGTGCGGCTGCCGTGCAGCTCCCGGGCAGCGTGATGCCGACGCCGTCCGACCTGGACCCGGCCGCGGTGACGGTGACGGCGGAGATGCCGGTGGACCGGGTGCTGAGGGAGCCGGTGTCATGAGCGGGCGATCAGGAACGAACGTTCGTCCTGACGGTCGGCCCGAGCCTCGGCCCGTGGACTCCGCGCTTCCGCGAACGAACGCGCGTTCTGCGGGCTGGCCCGAGCCTCGGCCCGTCGGCTGCGGCGTCCCGCGAGCGACCCTCCGTTCCGCGTTACCCGCGGCTCCCTTTCCCTCCCCCTCCCCTTCCTGGTCGGCCCCAGCGGCCCGTGCCCCCCACACTTCCGTCCCCACCCCCGCCCACCAGTATTCCCGGGCGATACGCGTGCGAAGGAGCCCGCGATGAGCGAGATGATCACCGCGGACCTGGTCGACCTCGACCTGTCCGCCGATACGAAGGAAGCGGCGGCGCGTGCCCTCGCCGAGCGCATGGTCGCCAAGGGCCGGGTCACCGACCTGGACGGCTTCCTCGCCGACGTGGCCGCCCGCGAGGCGCAGATGCCGACCGGGCTGGACGGCGGTATCGGCATCCCGCACTGCCGCAGCGAGCACGTCACCGAGCCGACCCTCGCCTTCGGGCGCAGCGCGGCCGGGATCGACTTCGGCGCGGCCGACGGTCCCGCCGACCTGATCTTCCTGATCGCCGCCCCGGCGGGCGCGGACGACGCCCACCTCACGATCCTGTCCTCCCTCGCCCGCCAGCTGATGAACACCGAGTTCACGGACGCGCTCCGCGCGGTCGACGACGCGGCCAGTGCCGCCGCGCTCGTCCGGGGCGACGAGGACGCACAGCCCACCGAGGGCAGCGAGGACTCCGCGGCGGCGTCGGCCGGAACGGCCTCCGCCGACGCCGCCGCGGGCAGCGCGGACACGACCGCGACCCCGGCGGCGAGCGCTCCGGCAGAGGCCGGCCGCCCCTTCCGTATCGTCGCCGTCACCTCCTGCCCCACCGGCATCGCGCACACCTACATGGCCGCCGAGTCGCTGGAGAACGCGGGCCGGGACGCCGGTGACGTCGAGATCGTCGTCGAGACGCAGGGCTCGGCCGGCTTCAACCGGCTCGACCCGGCCGTCATCGCCGCCGCCGACGGCGTGATCTTCGCGCACGACGTGCCCGTACGGGAGAAGGACCGCTTCGCCGGGAAGCCCACCGTCGACGTCGGTGTGAAGGCGGGCATCAACCGCCCCGCCGCACTGATCGCCGAGGTCCGCGGCAAGGCCGAGCGCGGCGAGGTCACGGTCGCCGCCCGCCCCGGCACCCCCGTCGACCGGGCCGGCGAGCCCGGCGAGGGCTACGGCACCAAGCTGCGCAAGTGGCTGATGTCCGGCGTCAGTTACATGGTCCCGTTCGTCGCGGCGGGTGGTCTGCTGATTGCCCTCGGCTTCGCGATCGGCGGCTGGGAGATCAACCAGGCCAAGCCCGTCACCGAGCAATTCGACTGGCTCCAGGTCGACAGCTGGGCGGCCCTGCTGTTCCAGATCGGCGTCGTCGCCTTCGGCTTCCTCATCCCCGTCCTCGCCGGTTACATCGCGTACGGCATGGCGGACCGGCCCGGTCTCGTCCCGGGCTTCGTCGGCGGCATGATCGCCGCCAACATCAACGCCGGTTTCCTCGGTGGTCTGGCCGCCGGTCTGATCGCGGGCGCGGTCGTCCTCGGTATCCAGCGGATCAAGATCCCGCCGGTGCTGCGCGGCATCATGCCGGTGGTCGTGATCCCGCTGATCTCGTCGATGATCGTCGGCTTCCTGATGCTGGTGGTGATCGGCAAGCCCATCGCCGAGGCGCAGAAGGGCATGACGGACTGGCTCAGCGGTCTCTCCGGCAGCAACGCGATCCTGCTCGGCGTCCTCCTCGGTCTGATGATGTGCTTCGACCTCGGCGGCCCGGTCAACAAGGTCGCGTACGCCTTCGCCACCGCCGGCATCGCCGTGCAGAACCCCAGCGACTCCGCGATGATGATCATGGCGGCGGTCATGGCGGCCGGTATGGTCCCGCCGCTGGGCATGGCCCTCGCCACCACGATCCGCAAGAAGCTGTTCACCAACGCCGAGCGCGAGAACGGCAAGGCGGCCTGGGTGCTCGGTGCCTCCTTCATCTCCGAGGGCGCGATCCCGTTCGCGGCGGCCGACCCGCTGCGGGTCATCCCGGCCTCCATGGCGGGCGGCGCGGTCACCGGTGCGCTGGCCATGGCCTTCGGCTCGACCCTGCGCGCACCGCACGGCGGCATCTGGGTCACCCCGCTGATCGGCCAGCCGCTGCTGTACGTGCTGGCCATCGCGATCGGTACGGCGGTCACGGCCGGCCTGGTCATCCTTCTGAAGGGCCTGCGCGGCACCCAGCCGGGCACGGCACCCGAGTCCGCTCCCGCCGCCAAGGCGGAGACCAAGGAGCCGGTCGCGGCCTGAACTCGTGACCGTACGCCGACCGTGGCCCCTCTCGTGAGCGGGGCCACGGCCGCACGCGTTCGTCAGGGATTCCGGCCCACACGTTTGCGGTGAGCGGGACCGGAAGGCCGCGCGCCCCTTTGGGTGTCTTTGCAACCTCTGTTACTTGTACGCCGTACCTGCGAGATACATCACGGTCCGGTCTCAAAGTCCCCACCGGTGGTGTCTACTGGAGGGCATGCCTGAGCACGTGCCGATCCTCCAGCTGGTGGGCGTGGCTGCCCTCGCCCTCGCGGCGGTCATCTGGGTCGCCGTGCTCGTCCGCGTACTGCGCCGGGACCGCGAGGCCCACCGGGGCCGCTTGGCCGAGCTGGCCCGGCGCCGGGGGCAGCGCCTGCGGGCCCTGCCCCAGCAGCGGCGCAAGGGCCCGCACGTCGAGCATGTGGAGCTGACCCCGGCGGAACAGGACGCTTTCGCCTTCCTGGCCCGCCGGTTCAGCGACGACCGCCAGGCCTGAACCCTTTCCCTGTCGGTCTCCACGCATTCCCACGGGACTATCCGAGCGTCCCCGCGCGCCGCTCCATCGCGTCCCGGGCCGCGTCCTCCGTCGCGTACACCTCGCACATGTGGCGTCCGTCCGGGGTGGCCGTGTGCTCGACCTCCCAGAGGGAGATCTCCTGTCCGTCGGTGAGCAGGAACGCGTGCTCGTAGAGCGAGCAACTCGGGCCGGGCCGGGCGGGGCGGTGCGGGCGGCCGAAGGCCTGGGTGATCTCGTGCGCGAACGCGGTCCGCAGCAGCAGGGTGGCGAGCTCGTCCCCGGGAGGGTCCGGGTTCTCCGCGCGCCGCAGCAGCCGCCGGGCGTGGTCCGCCGAGTCGTCCGGAACGTACTCGTGGCGCGGCTCGGGGAACGCCGCCAGTTCCACCATGGCGGGCAGCTCCAGGTCGGGGGCGTCCGGCGGCAGCGGCAGGCGCGCGGTGGCGGCCCGCAGCTCCTCGTCGTCCGCGTAGACCTCGTGCTGGGTGTCGCTGCCCGGCACCGTGTTGTGCACCAGCTCCCACAGGGTGACGGCGGAGCCGTCCGCGAGCAGCCAGGTGTGCCGGTACGTCGCCCGGTGCAGCCCCGAACTGTAGTGCGCGGAGTGCAGCGAGCTGTCGTGCGCGAGGGCGCAGTCGAGCTGTCGTATGGTCTCGTCGGGCAGCTCGAAGGAGTTCAGGGTGCGGCCGAGGAGTCGCGCGAGGTGCTCCTCAGGAGACTCGGGCGACTCGGGTGGCTCGTACGCTGCCGTCTCGTACGGAACGCTCAAGGTTTCTCCCGGCGTTGCTGCATGTCACCTTGTGGGTGCATACCGTAGCCCTTCGGTCGGACATCATGTCCGGGAACCGAGAAAACGTACGTCCATAAAACGCCGGAGCCGCGCGATTGGTTCCCGCGCGGCGCGACGAGCTCCCGGAAGCGCTGGGTCAGATGGTGTCTGCCCCGGGTCAGCCGGCGCTGCCCGCCGTCCAGGCGCTCCACGCCATGTTCCAGCCGTTGAGGCCGTTGTCCGGCGAGACCGCCTTGTCGGGGGAGTTCTTGACGATCACCACGTCACCGGTCAGCGAGCTGTCGAAGAACCACTTGGCGACCGTGTCACCGTTCGCCCCCTGGGCGTCCGCGAGGCCGACACAGCCGTGACTGGTGCCCTGCCGCCCGAAGGGCGGGTTGGACCTGTCGTACCAGTAGTTGCCGTGGATGAACGTGCCCGACGTCGTCAGCCGCATCGCGTTCGGCACGTCCGCTATGTCGTACTCACCGCCGAAGCCCACCGTCGACCCGTTCATCCGTGTCTGCCGGAACTTCTCCGAGATCACCATCTGGCCGTTGTACGTCGGGGTCTCGGTGCTGCCCGCCGAGATCGGGACGGTCTTGAGCGTCTTCCCGTCGCGGGCGACCGTCATGGTCTGCGTGTTCACGTCGACAGTGGAGACCTGCGAGCGTCCGACCGTGAAGGTGACGGTCTTGTCCTGCACGCCGTGGACGCCGTTCGCGCCCTCCACACCGTCCAGGTCTATCTTCATCGTGACCTTGGACCCGGCCTTCCAGTACTCCTCGGGCCGGAAGTCGAGCCGCTGCGCCCCGAACCAGTGCCCCACCGCCTTCTGCCCGCTGCTCGACGTCACCGTGATGTGCGACTGCACGGCCTTCCGGTCCGTGATCGCCTTGTCGAAGGTGAACGACACCGGCATCCCGACGCCGACCGTGGTGCCGTCGTCCGGTGTGTACGTACCGATGAAGCTGTTCGCCGTGGACACGGTCGTGAAGACGGAGTTGGCGGCCGAGGTCTTCCCCTCCGGGTTCTTCGCGGTCGCGGAGATCTGGTAATTCGTCCCGCGCTCCAACTGATCCTTCGGCTTCCAGGACCGCCCGTCCGCCGCGATGTCGCCCGCGACGACCGCGCCGCCCTCCGCCGCGGTCATCCTCACCCCGGTCAGCTTGCCGCCGCTGACCTTCACGCCGGTCGCGTTGATGGACGCGCCCGTCGAACCGTCCTGCGCCGAGATCGTGATGCGCGCTGCCGCGTCCTCGGCCGAAGTCCCCTTGCCGCCACTCTTGTTGTCGGCCTTGGCGTCTCCACCGCAGCCGGTGAGGGTCAGCGCGCCGGCCACCAGTACGGCACAGGCCCCCGTCGCACGCCGCACAGCAAACTTCCGCCTCGTCACGATATGCTCCAGCTTCTTCGCTTCTGCGTGATCTACGTGATCCGCTCCGGTACGTGGAGAAAGAGCGAACGAGGGCCGAGTGGGTTCCCCCAACCGCCGCCCGCCGGCATCACGTGACAGAACCGGGACAATCGTCTCCCCGACAACTCCCGCTGGGCCTACCGGCGTTCCAGGTCCCCCCGGGCCTGCTCGTACAACTCCCCGTACGACGGCCACACTCCGCCCGGCCCGTCCACCGACTCGGCCGCCCGCACTGCCCGCACGATCGCCCGCGTCACCAAGTCCGCGCCCTCCGCGAGGAGTTCGTTCAAAGCGAGAGGGCCGGCCTCGGGCGGCAGCGGCCGGGCGCCCGTCGCCAGGGTGAACACCGTGTCCCCGTCGTTGAGCAGATGCACGGGACGTACGGCGCGGGCGATGCCGTCGTGCGCCGTGCCGGCCAGCTTCTGGGCCTGGGCGCGGGTCAGGTCGGCGTCGGTGGCGACGACGGCAAGTGTGGTGTTCAGCGGGGAGGAGAGTTCCGCGCGGCGGCCTCGACGAGCCGCCGGCCCGCCTCCTCGTGGACCTCCGGCGCCGGACACGTCGTACGCCCCCGCAGCGACTCCCCGTACAACACCCCCGTCTCCGCGTCCATCGCCGAGCCCGCCGCGTTGGCCACCACCAGCGCGGCCACCGTGATCCCCGAGTCCAGCACGGTGCTCGCGGTGCCGACGCCCCCCTTGAGCTGCCCCACCGCCGCTCCCGTCCCGGCGCCCACGCAGCCCTCCGCCACCGGGGCACCGAGCCCGCTCGCGGCGGCGGCCTCCACCGCGGCCCGGCCGGTGGCCGCGTCCGGTCTGGCCCTGAAGTCCCCGCCCCGGCCCAGGTCGAAGACGCAGGCGGCCGGCACGACCGGCACCACGTGCGCGGGGTCTGGGCCGACCCGCACACCGCGCCCGCGCTCCTCCAGCCAGGCCATCACGCCCGACGCGGAGTCCAGGCCGTACGCGCTGCCGCCGGTCAGTACCACCGCCTCGACCTTCTGCACCAGGTTCCGAGGGTCGAGCGCGTCGGTCTCCTTGGTGCCGGGCCCGCCCCCGCGCACATCCACGGCCGCCACGGCGCCGCCTTCCGGAGCCAGCACGACCGTGGTACCGGTGAGCCAGCCTCCGCCGGTCCGGGTGGCGTGGCCGACCCGGAGGCCGGGGACATCGGTCAGCGCGTCAACCGCCATGGGCTTCTCGGTCTCCGCGGCCTCGGTCTCGGCTGTGGCGGAGCCCGGGGCGGGGTCCGGCCCCGGGGGAGACGATGGCGTGGCACTGGACGTCATGGGGCCAGCACACCAGAAAACCCGGTGAAATTCTCCCTCGGATGTTCACAAGTGCACGCGTGGGCCGGGGAGGTGCGCCCAGGGGGCAGGACCCGACGCTGTACCTGTCCGGGGCCGTACTCTGGAGGCATGAGCACCGCTCCCACCCCCGAACCGCGTGACCTCAAGGCCGCACTGGTCTTCGACGACCCGCTGAGCCGGCCGTCGTCCGACGACACGGACCACGGGTGGGGCGAGCGGCCCGCCGACGGCGGCGACAGCGCGGCCGATCTCAAGCGCTTCCTCGACGAGAAGCCGCCCCACCACCTCTGACAGTGCCCGCCGACGGCCTTGAGCCGCCGACACCGTCGGAGCAAGGCCCTGAGCCGCTGACACCGCAGACCTGAGGCCTCGTGCGCGGCTATTCGCGGTCGTGGCCCGAGCCGCGCTGCGCCACCAGGGCGTCGCGGATCTCCTTCAGTACCTCCAGCTCGGTCACCTCGATGACCTCGCGGGTGCCTTCCTTCGCCTTCCGGCGGGCTTCCTGACGGGCCAGGTACTTGGCCATGGGGAGGACCATCAGGAAGTAGACGATTGCCGCGGTGATGACGAAGCTGAGGGTGGCACTCAGCACCGTGCCCCACATGATCGGGATGCCGCTGGTGACCGTGCCGTCCGGCGCCACTCGGCAGGGATCCTTCAGGCACGAGCTGTACCTGTCGAGGTCCTTGGTGCCGAACGCCCCGACCAGCGGGTTGATGACCCCCTTCACCACCGAGTTGACGATGTTCGTGAAGGCCGCGCCGATGACCACGGCGACGGCCAGGTCGACGACGTTCCCCGCATCAGGAAGGCCTTGAAGCCCTCCCAGACGCTCGGCTCCCTCTTCTGGCTCACCACGAGGCCTCTCTGCGCTGGTTGTGGAACAAACGACTCCGCAACCTACGTCAGGGCGCGTCCCGGGTGGCCAACCGGGTCCCTTCAACGAGGGACTTGACGGGCGGGGGCCGGCGTTCGTCGGGCCGAGGGTCACCACAGCGTCACCGCCAGGCGAGAGGTGGCACCCGCGCCGGCCAGGCGGGCCGCCGTGCGGCGGGGCACGGTCAGGACGACCAGGGCCCCGCTCTCGGTGGCGCTCGCGGTCGGCACCTCGGACACGCGGGCGCCCCGTGCGACGACGCGTGCGGCGCCACCGCCCGTCGCGGACTCCTCGGCCGCGATCACGTCGACGCGGTCGCCGGGGCGCAGCAGTCGTACCGTCGCGCCGTCGGCGATGCGTACCGGTGCGGTCACCGTCTCGGCGGTGGTGGGGCGCTCGGGGACGGGGTCGGCCACGGGGTGACCCCCGACGCGTTCGGCTTCCCTGGCACCCGCCCCCGTCGCCAGCAGGGCGGCGGCGGTCACCGCCAGACCCGCGGCCATGGCCCGGCTTCGGCAGCGGGCGAGGCGGCGCAGGCGCTGTGCGCCGCCGCGTACCCGTAGGGGGGCGAAGTGCGGGACCTCGCAGGTGGGAGGGGTGTCGCTGCCGGGTGGGCCGGCGGCCCAGGCGGGAAGGCGTACGGATGTGGACGTGCGCGCGGGCGCGGACGTGGATGAGGGACGGGACATGGGGCCACCACCTGCTGTGTGAGATCGGCTTGCGGTCCCACGATGAGGCCTCGCGGCGGCGCGCGTTGAAGCCGGTGGACTACCCACCGGTTGTGGAGAACTCCGCCACCCGAACGAGGCGTTCCGCCCCACCCCCGCACCGGGCGGGCCGGTGCGGTCACCCCATTACGGCAGCTCGAACCCCGGATCCATCCCGCCCAGCGCCTTCGTGCACAGACAGTCGCGGGTGTTGCCCGGCGGGAGGGCGGCGACCGTGTCGAAGAGGACGCCTCGGAGGCGGTCGACGTTGGCGGCGAAGACCTGCAGGACTTCCTCGTGGGAGACGCCCTCGCCGGTCTCGGCGCCGGCGTCGAGGTCGGTGACGAGGGTCAGGGAGGTGTAGCAGAGCTCCAGTTCGCGGGCGAGTACGGCCTCGGGATGGCCGGTCATGCCGACGACGGACCAGCCCTGGGCCTGATGCCACAACGACTCGGCGCGGGTGGAGAAGCGGGGGCCCTCGACCACGACGAGTGTGCCGCCGTCCACCGGTTCCCAGTCGCGCCCGCGCGCCGCTTCGAGGGCGGCCTTGCGGCCGACGGGGCAGTAGGGGTCGGCGAGCGAGACATGGACGACGTTCGGGATGGTGCCGCCGGGCAGCGGGAGGCCGTCGAAGTAGGTCTGGGTGCGGGACTTCGTGCGGTCCACCATCTGGTCCGGCACGAGCAGCGTGCCCGGCCCGTACTCCGGTCGCAGGCCGCCCACCGCGCACGGGCCGAGCACCTGGCGCGCCCCGACGGAACGCAGAGCCCACAGATTGGCCCGGTAGTTGATGCGATGCGGCGGCAGGTGGTGGCCACGGCCATGGCGGGGGAGGAAGGCGACCCGGCGGCCGGCGACCTCGCCGAGGAAGAGGGAGTCGCTGGGCGGTCCGTAGGGGGTGTCGACCTCTATCTCGGTCACGTCGTCGAGGAAGGAGTAGAAGCCCGAGCCCCCGATGACCCCGATCTCCGCCATGCCCGCCCCGCCCGTCGCGTTCTCCGTGTTCGCCATGCCCGCACCCTAACCGGGCCCGGAAACGCCGAAGACCCCGCCGTCGTCGTACGAGGCCGGGGTCCCGGACGGAGGTGCTACGCGGCCGAGGTGCTGCTGGTGGAGGAGGAGCCCGAGGACGACGACTTCGAGTCGGAGGACGACGACGAAGACGAGCCCGAAGACGACGACGTGGCGGACTTCGTGTCCGACGTGGCGGACTTCGTGTCCGACGACGAGGACGCCGGGCTGCTGCTCGACGACGAGCCGCGGCTGTCGTTCCGGTAGAAACCGGAGCCCTTGAAGACGATGCCGACCGCCGAGAACACCTTCTTGAGGCGGCCGTTGCAGCTGGGGCACTCGGTCAGGGCGTCGTCGGTGAACTTCTGCACCGCTTCGAGGCCCTCACCGCATTCGGTGCACTGGTACTGGTACGTCGGCACTGGTCTTCCTCCTGGCACTCTCACTCGATGAGTGCTAACGACGGTCCATAGTGACCTATTCACCGGGGATCAGTCCACTGTCACCGGCACTCGGTGACCGACGACACGCGCGACGGTGCGGCTCCGGGGCCTCGTCGCCAGCCGCGTGCGCAGCGCCAACAGGGTCGCGAGGGCCAGTGCCGTACCGGCCGTCGGCACCAGGAACCCGGCGCCGGTCCACAGCCGGTCCTCCAGCTGTCCGGCGGCCGTGACGGCGGCGGCCTGGCCGAGGGCGACCGCGCCGGTCAGCCAGGTGAAGGCCTCCGTGCGGGCACCGGCGGGAACCAGCGAGTCGACCAACGTGTACCCGGTGATCAGGGCCGGGGCGACGCACATGCCCACCAGGAGGCCGAGCGCGGCGAGGACGAGCACGGAGTGGGCGGTCCACAGAACGGAGGCCACGACCGCGAGGGCGGTGTATCCGATGATCAGGCGGCGCTGCGGTGCGGCCTTCCACACGATCGCGCCGCAGACGATGCCGGACAGCATGTTGCCGGCGGCGAAGACGCCGTACAGGACGCCGTTCAGGCCGGGCTCGCCGATCGACTCGGAGAAGGCGGCCAGGGAGACCTGCATGCCGCCGAAGACCGAGCCGATGCCCAGGAACGTGACGATCAGGACGCGCACGCCGGGGACCGACAGGGCGGAGACGCGCTCCACGCGCGCGTGCGCCCTGGAGACGACCTTGGGCTGGGTGCCGCGCTGGGCGGCGAACAGCAGACCGCCGACCAGGGTGAGCGCGGCCTCGGTGAGCAGGCCGGCCGCCGGGTGCACGGCCGTGCACAGCGCGGTCGCCAGCAGCGGGCCGAGCACGAAGGTCAGCTCGTCGGTGACGGACTCGAAGGCCGTCGCGGTGCTCGTCAGGGGCGAGTCCTGGAGCTTGACGCCCCAGCGGGCCCGCACCATGGGGCCGACCTGAGGCACGGAGGCGCCGGTCGGCACGGCGGCGGCGAAGAGCGCCCACAAGGGGGCGCCGATCAGCGCCATCGCCGTCAGGGAGAGGCCCGCCACCGCGTGGACCAGGACGCCGGGGATCAGGACGGTGCGCTGGCCGTGACGGTCGGCGAGACGGCCGCTGTAGGGGGCGAACAGCGCCATGGAGACACCCGTCACGGCGGCCACGGCTCCGGCCGCCCCGTAGGAGCCGGTGGTGTGCTGGACCAGCAGCACGATGGAGAGAGTCAGCATCGCGAACGGCTGACGGGCCGCGAAGCCCGGCAGGAGGAACGTCCACGCGCCACGGGTGCGCAGCAGCTGCCCGTAGCCCGGGCGGGACGTTTTCGAGGTGTTCGAGGTGACCGTGGACGCCACGGCCGTGCCTTTCCGCCGCCTGGTAGCGCGATCCCCGGCTCACGGGGATCGGGCGCCGAGAGCTGTCCTCTTGCGCTACTGCGGTAGATGCCGGGGCCCGGAGACAGGGGCGTGCCGACCGCCATACGGTCGCGCCAGCTCTGCGTCAGACAGAGTTGGTCCGATCAAAATGCGCCTTCATCGTACAGGGAGGAACAGGCGGGTCACCTGTGAAAACGAGCACCATGACCGCCCGTACCCCTGATTCCGGAGAGTGGGAACGGTGTGAAACGTGTTCTCAACGGCCGGACCGGCCAGGCCGGCCGTTCCCGTTCCCGGTCCCCAGCCATCCGGCCAGCTTGCCGCCCTGGCCGACGGCTCTGAGGCGGCGTTCCGCGCTGTCGAGGACGGGATCGGTGGCGACCACGAGGAGTTCGTCGCCGCGGCGCAGCACCGTGGTCGGCATGGGTACGAAGGACGTGCCGTCGCGGACGACGAGGGTGACGGCGGAGCCCGCGGGGAGCCGCAGCTCGTTGACCTCTACGCCGTGCATGCGGGACTTCTCCGGGATGGCGACGGACAGCAGGTGGCCGCGCAGCCGCTCCAGGGGGGCCGATTCGATGCCGAGGTCGGAGGCCTCGTCGCCCGAGCCGCCCAGGCGCAGTGTGCGGGCGACCCACGGCAGGGTCGGTCCCTGGACGAGGGTGTAGACCACGACCAGCACGAAGACGATGTTGAAGATCCGACGGCTGCCCTCGATCCCGCTCACCATGGGGATCGTCGCGAGGATGATGGGCACGGCGCCGCGCAGCCCGGCCCACGACAGCAGCGTCTGCTCCCGCCACGGCACCCGGAACGGCGTCAGCGCGACGATCACGCTCAGCGGCCGGGCCACCATGGTCAGCACCAGCCCGATGACGAGTGCCGGCCAGATGTCGCCGCCCATCTCGTGCGGCGTGACCAGTAGCCCGAGCAGGACGAACATGCCGATCTGGGCGATCCAGCCGACCCCCTCGGCGAAGCCGCGCGTGGCCGGCCAGTGCGGCAGCCTGGAGTTGCCGAGGATCACGGAGGCCAGGTAGACGGCGAGGAAGCCGCTGCCGTGGGCCATGGCGCCGGCCGCGTACGCGGCGACGGCGATGGCCATGACGGCGATCGGGTAGAGGCCGGAGGCGGGCAGTGCCACGTGCCGCAGGCACCAGGAGCCCAGCCAGCCCACCGCGAGGCCGATGGCGGCGCCGATCGCCAGCTCCAGGGCTATGACGCCCACCAGGACGTACCAGTGCTCGACCGGTCCGGCCGTGGAGAGCGAGATGACGAGGATGACCACCGGGGCGTCGTTGAAGCCGGACTCGGCTTCCAGGATGCCCGTCAGGCGCGCGGGCAGGGGGATCCTGCGCAGCACGGAGAAGACGGCCGCCGCGTCCGTGGAGGACACCACCGCGCCGATGATGAGGGCCTGCCGCCACTCCAGTCCGATCAGGTAGTGCGCGCCCGCGGCCGTGATGCCCACGCTCACCGCGACTCCGACCAGCGCCAGTGAGGCGGCGGCCGGCAGGGCCGGCTTGATCTCCTTCCACTTCGTGCCGAGGCCGCCGTCCGCCAGGATCACGACGAGGGCCGCGTAGCCGATGACCTGGGTCAGTTCGGCGTTGTCGAAGTGGATGCCGATGCCGTCCTGGCCCATCGCGATGCCGATGCCCAGGTAGGCGAGCAGGCTGGGGAGCCCGCTGCGCGACGAGATCCGGACCGCGGCGACCGCGACGAGCAGGACGAGCGAGCAGACGAGCAGGAGCTGGTTGAGGTCGTGGACAGTCAGAGGGCCGTACCTTTCTCGCCGAACCGCACGTGGTTCCGAGTGCGGGATGCCGAGCACCGGGTGCGGGCACACGCGCGTATGGGCATGCGAGGCCGATCACGGAAACCGTGCTGTTCCGGACACTTTCAGTGCAAGTACTTCGTTACCTTACCTAACTCTTGACGATTCCTTGACGCTTCCAAAGAGCATGATCGAACATTCGTCCGTGCCGGTTCCCGACTCCGCGTCAAGTCGCGCCGGGCCCTGCGCCTATGGTTGCTCCAGCGTTCAGTACAAAGCACAGCCCGACCTGCCGCTCGTGTTAGGACAGCAAGGACAGCGATGCCCACCGACACCACCGCCTCCTCCGGCCAGCAGTCCGGCAAGTCCGGCAGGAAGAAGGGGCGCAAAGTCCGCCTCCTCCTGATCGTCCTGGTCCTGGCCATCATCGGTGGCGCCGGCTACGGGGCGTTCTGGTCCGTCTCCACCGTGCGGGCCTCCTTCCCGCAGACCAAGGGCTCGACAACCCTGGACGGTCTGTCCGGGCCGGTCGACGTCAAGCGCGACGGCTACGGCATCCCGCAGATCTACGCCTCCTCCGACGAGGACCTGTTCATGGCGCAGGGCTACGTCCAGGCGCAGGACCGGTTCTACGAGATGGACGTGCGCCGCCACATGACGGCCGGCCGCCTGTCGGAGATGTTCGGCGAGGGCCAGGTCGACAACGACGAGTTCCTGCGCACCCTCGGCTGGCACCGGATCGCCGAGGAGGAGTACAAGTCCGTCCTGTCGGCCGAGACGAAGAAGTATCTCGACGCGTACGCCAACGGGGTCAACGCCTACCTCGCCGGCAAGGACGGTGAGGAGATCTCCCTGGAGTACGCGGCCCTCGGCTTCGCGAACGACTACAAGCCCGAGGAGTGGACCCCGGTCGACTCGATCGCCTGGCTGAAGGCGATGGCGTGGGACCTGCGCGGCAACATGCAGGACGAGATCGACCGCGCCCTGATGACCAGCCGCCTCGGCCCCAAGCAGATCGCCGACCTGTACCCGCGGTACCCGTACGGCCGCAACAAGGCCATCGTGCGGGAGGGCGAGTACGACGAGCTGACCGAGACCTGGACGGACGGATCGCAGTCGGCGCCGGGCACCGGCGGCTCCACGCAGGGCACCGCCGGTTCCACGCAGGGCGCCGGCGGCACGGGGACGGGCGTGGGCACCGCCGCCGGGGCCTCCCCGGATTCCGGGGCACTCCAGGCGCAGCTGGGCGGCCTCTACGAGGTCCTGGAGGACCTGCCCGAGGCCGTCGGCGTGAACGGCAACGGCATCGGCTCCAACTCCTGGGTCGTCTCCGGCGGCCACACCATCACCGGAAAGCCGCTGCTGGCGAACGACCCGCACCTGTCGGCCACGCTGCCGTCCGTGTGGTACCAGATGGGCCTGCACTGCAAGTCGGCCACCGAGAAGTGTCAGTACGACGTCGCCGGCTACACCTTCGCGGGCATGCCCGGCGTGATAATCGGCCACAACGCGGACATCTCCTGGGGCATGACCAACTCCGGCGTCGACGTCACCGACCTCTACCTGGAGAAGCTCACCGGCGACGGCTACGAGTACGGCCGCAAGGTGCTGCCCTTCGACACCCGCGAGGAGACCATCGAGGTCGCCGGCGGCACGTCCAAGAAGATCGTCGTCCGCACGACCAACAACGGCCCCCTCCTCTCCGACCGCAGCAACGAACTCGTCCAGGTCGGCAAGAAGGCGACCGTCGACCAGGACGCCCCCGACCGCGGCGACGGCTACGGCATCGCCCTGCGCTGGACCGCGCTCGACCCCGGCACCTCCATGGACGCCGTCTTCGCGATGAACAAGGCCAAGGGCTGGGACGACTTCCGCGAGGCCGCCGCCCTGTTCGACGTCCCCTCGCAGAACCTGATCTACGCCGACACCGACGGCAACATCGGCTACCAGCTGCCCGGCAAGATCCCCACCCGCGGCGAGGGCGACGGCTCGGTGCCCGTGCCGGGCTGGGACACCGAGTACCGCTGGACCGGCTACATCGACCAGGACGAACTGCCGTACGAGTACAACCCGGACCGCGGCTACATCGTCACCGCGAACCAGGCCGTCGTCGACAAGGACTACCCGTACACGCTCACCACGGACTGGGGATACGGCACGCGCGCGCAGCGCATCACCAGCCTCATCGAGTCGAAGATCAAGGGCGGCGGCAAGGTCTCCACCGACGACATGCGCCAGATGCAGATGGACAACAGCAGTGAGATCGCCAAGCTGCTGGTGCCGCTGCTGCTGAAGATCGACGTGAACGACCAGCACGTCCGCCAGGCGCAGAAGCTCCTGGAGGGCTGGGACTACACCCAGGACGCCGGCTCGGCCGCGGCCGCGTACTTCAACTCGGTCTGGCGCAACATCCTCCAGCTCGCCTTCGGTAACAAGCTGCCCAAGGAACTGCGCGTCAAGGGCCAGTGCCTGTCGGTCGAGCCGGTCGACACCACGGGTCCCGCCGACGAGGACCGACGCGTCCGCGAGTGCGGCAAGCGTGACGCGGACCAGGCGCAGCCGGACGGAGGCGACCGCTGGTTCGAGGTGGTCCGCCGGATCATCGACGACGAGGACAACGACTGGTGGTCCGCGCCGGAGACCCGCACCCAGGATGCCGCCGACACCCGTGACGAGCTGTTCAAGCGGGCCATGCGGGACGCCCGTTGGGAGCTCACCGCCAAGCTCGGCAAGGACGTCGACACCTGGAGTTGGGGCCGGCTGCACCGGCTGTTCCTGAAGAACCAGACCCTCGGCACCGAGGGCCCCGGTTTCCTCCGGCACATGCTCAACCGCGGCCCCTGGAAGCTCGGCGGCGGCGAGGCCACGGTCAACGCCACCGGCTGGAACGCGGCGGGCGGCTACGAGGTCGTCTGGGTGCCCTCGATGCGCATGGTGGTGAACCTCGGGGACCTCGACAAGTCCAAGTGGATCAACCTCAGCGGCGCCTCCGGGCACGCGTACAACGCCCACTACACCGACCAGACCGCCAAGTGGGTCAAGGGCGAGCTGCTGACCTGGTCCTTCTCGGAGCGGGCGGTCGAGGGCAGTACCAGCGAGACGCTGTTGCTGAAACCATGACCCCCGTCTGAATCGACCCCCGCCTGAGGGGGAAAGCGGCCTCCACACACGCGTGGAGGCCGCTTTCGCGTCCGGGTCACCAAAACCGTCGTACTCCCGAAGGGGTCACCACCGCGTGCACCGGGCGGTCGTGCGGTTCCTCCGGTACGCGGTCCACGACCTCCGTGTCGTACAGCAGCACCACCAGCGCCGGATCGGCGCCCGCGCGCTCCAGGCGGGCCAGGACCCGGTCGTACGAGCCGCCGCCCCTGCCGAGGCGCATCCCGCGCGCGTCGACGGCGAGGCCCGGCAGCAGAACGACGTCGGCGGTGGTCACGGCCTCCGGGCCGAGTCGGTCGCCGACGGGTTCGAGCAGGGCCATACGGCCGCCGCCGTGCTCCACGCGGGCGAGGGAGGCCCCTCCCTCGTAGGCGCCCCAGTCGAGGTCGTTGTCGGGCAGCAGGACCGGGAGCAGGACGCGCGCGCCCCGCGCGCGCAGCGCGTCAAGGAGCGCGAGCGTGCCGGGCTCGCTCCCCACGGAAACGTACGCCGCGACCGTGCGCGCGTGCGCCAGCTCGGGCAGATCGAGGGCCCGGTCGGCCAGGGCGGCCGTCGTTCTCCGGACGTCATCCTGCGTCAACCCCTTCCTCACCAGGAGGAACGCTCGACGCAACGTTCGCTTGGCAGACTCCGGTCCAGGTCCCATCGGTCTCACAGGTCGCTCCAGTAGTATTCGTAATCTGCTCATATGAGAGCGAATTAATCGGAACCACAGATTCCGAACAAAGGCACCGGATATGGTTCTGCCCATGAGTGAGGCGAACCCCAGGATCACCAAGGCTGTCATCCCCGCGGCGGGTCTAGGGACCCGGTTCCTGCCGGCGACCAAAGCGACCCCCAAGGAGATGCTGCCGGTCGTGGACAAGCCGGCGATCCAGTACGTGGTCGAAGAGGCCGTCTCGGCAGGGCTCGACGACGTCCTGATGATCACCGGCCGCAACAAGCGCCCCCTTGAGGACCACTTCGACCGCAACTACGAGCTGGAGTCCGCCCTCCAGAAGAAGGGCGACGCCGGCCGGCTCGCCAAGGTCCAGGAGTCCAGCGACCTCGCGACCATCCACTACGTCCGCCAGGGCGACCCCAGGGGCCTCGGCCATGCCGTCCTGTGCGCCGCCCCCCATGTGGGCGACGAACCCTTCGCGGTCCTCCTCGGCGACGACCTGATCGACCCGCGCGACCCCCTCCTGAAGCGCATGATCGAGATCCAGGAGGAGCGCGGCGGCAGTGTCGTCGCGCTCATGGAGGTGGCTCCCGAACAGGTCCACCTCTACGGCTGCGCGGCCGTGGAGCCCGCCGACGACGCCGACGTGGTGAAGGTCACCAACCTGGTCGAGAAGCCGGACCCGGCCGACGCCCCGTCGAACTACGCGGTCATCGGCCGCTACGTCCTCGACCCGGGCGTCTTCGGCATCCTGCGCCGGACGGAGCCGGGCCGCGGCGGCGAGATCCAGATCACCGACGCCCTCCAGCAGTTCGCCGCGGACGAGAAGGTCGGCGGCCCCGTGCACGGCGTCGTTTTCAAGGGCCGCCGGTATGACACCGGCGACCGCGGCGACTACCTGCGTGCCATTGTCAGACTCGCGTGCGAACGTGAAGACCTGGGCCCGGACTTCCGGACCTGGCTTCGCAGTTACGTAGCCGAGGAGATGTAGTCACGTTGAGCACCGCCGCGACCCGTACCACCGGCCGGGACCACCTCTGGTCGGTGACCGAGCATTTGGAGGACATCCTCGCCACCGTCCGCCCCCTGGAACCCATCGAGCTGCAGCTTCTCGACGCCCAGGGCTGCGTCCTGGTCGAGGACGTCACGGTGCCGGTCTCGCTGCCGCCCTTCGACAACAGCTCGATGGACGGGTACGCGGTGCGGGTCGCGGACGTCGCGGGCGCGAGCGAGGAGTTCCCGGCCGTGCTCACGGTGATCGGTGACGTCGCCGCGGGCCAGGCCGAGCAGCCCCGGGTGGGACCCGGCGAGGCCGCCCGCGTCATGACCGGCGCCCCGCTGCCGCCCGGCGCCGAGACGGTCGTCCCGGTGGAATGGACCGACGGCGGACTCGGCGAGGGCCCCGTCTCCGGGATGCGCGCCGGCAGCGCGAACCCCGAGGGCGCCACCGGCCAGGTCGCCGTCCACCGCGCCGCCGGGGCCCGCGCGCACGTGCGCGCGAAGGGCGGCGACGTGAAAGCCGGTGAACGCGCCCTGGCCGCGGGCACGATCCTCGGCCCGCCGCAGCTCGGGCTGCTGGCCGCCATCGGCCGCGCCTCGGTACACGTGCGTCCGCGCCCGCGCGTGGTCGTGCTCTCCACCGGCAGCGAACTGATCCCGCCGGGCGAGTCGTTGGCCACGGGCCAGATCTACGACTCCAACAGCTTCGCCCTGACCGCCGCCGCCCGGGACGCGGGCGCGATCGCCTACCGCGTGGGCGCCGTCGCCGACGACGCCGAGACCCTCCGCTCCACCATCGAGGACCAGCTCGTCCGCGCCGACCTCGTGGTCACCACCGGCGGCGTCAGCGTGGGCGCGTACGACGTCGTCAAGGAGGCCCTGGAGTCCGTCGGCGACGAGGACGAGGAGGGCGCCGGCATCGACTTCCGTAAGCTCGCCATGCAGCCCGGCAAGCCCCAGGGCTTCGGCACCATCGGCCCCGACCACACCCCGCTGCTGGCCCTCCCGGGCAACCCGGTCTCGTCGTACGTCTCCTTCGAGCTGTTCGTCCGGCCCGCCATCCGCACCCTGATGGGCCTGAGTGACGTCCACCGGCCGACGACCACCGCGACCCTCCGGACGTCCAAGGCGCTGACCTCGCCCGCCGGGCGCCGGCAGTACCTGCGCGGGACGTACGCCGACGGCGTGGTCACCCCCGTGGGCGGCGCAGGATCGCACCTCGTCGCGGCCCTCGCGCACGCCGACGCGCTGATCGTGATCCCCGAGGAGACCGAGTCGGTCGAGCCGGGCGCGGAGGTCGAGGTGGTCCTGCTCGGCTGAACCGTCGAGGGTGGCGTACCGTGTCGCGCACAACAGGCCGCGCGCCGCACCGCGACGGGCCCCGACCGGGAGCGCCACACCACCATGAGTACGCCGCAGGACCGACTGACCCACATCGACGAGGCGGGTGCCGCCCGCATGGTCGACGTCTCCGGGAAGGACGTGACCGCGCGCACCGCCCGCGCCAGCGGCCGGGTCCTGGTCTCACCCAAGGTGGTCGAACTGCTGCGCGGCGAGGGGGTGCCCAAGGGCGACGCCCTCGCCACCGCGCGCATCGCCGGGATCATGGGTGCCAAACGCACGCCCGACCTCATCCCGCTCTGCCATCCGCTGTCGGTGTCGGGCGTCAAGCTCGACCTGTCGGTCGCGGACGACGCCGTCGAGATCCTCGCCACCGTGAAGACCACCGACCGTACGGGTGTCGAGATGGAGGCCCTCACCGCGGTCTCCGTCGCCGCCCTCACCGTGGTCGACATGGTGAAGGCGGTCGACAAGGGCGCGGTCATCACGGACGTACGCGTCGAGGAGAAGACGGGCGGCAAGTCGGGCGGCTGGAGCCGGGCATGACAGCACCGGCCGGCGGTTCCCGCACCGCTCCGTACCGCGCCCTGGTCGTGACCGCCTCCAACCGGGCCGCCGCCGGGATCTACGAGGACAAGGGCGGACCGCTGATCGCCGAGGGACTCAGGGCGTTCGGCTTCGCCGTCGACGGCCCCCAGGTGGTGCCCGACGGCGACCCCGTGGAGGCCGCGCTGCGGGCGGGCGTCGAAGCCGGGTACGACGTGATCGTGACGACCGGCGGGACGGGCATCTCGCCCACCGACCGCACCCCTGAAGCGACCCGCGCGGTCCTCGATCACGAGGTGCCGGGCATCCCGGAGGCGATCAGGGCGTACGGCCGGGACAAGGTGCCGACGGCGGCGCTCTCCCGGGGGCGCGCCGGAGTCGCGGGCCGGACCCTGATCGTCAATCTGCCGGGTTCCACCGGCGGCGTACGGGACGGTCTGGCCGTACTGGAGCCCCTGCTCATCCACGCCGTCGACCAGATCCGCGGCGGGGACCACTCCAGACCCAGCCACGGGGGTGCGAGCTGAACAGCCCATCCTGGCCGGTAGTGCTGGTGGACGATGATGTCGTCCTCCGGCCCATAAGGATGCGCGACCAGCGGGCCTGGCGTGAGGTCAACCGGCGCAACCGGGAGTGGCTGCGGCCCTGGGAGGCGACCATTCCGCCGCCCACGCCGAGCGGGCCCATCACGCACCGGCCGACGTACCGTCAGATGGTCCGCCATCTGCGGGCGGAGGGGAACGCGGGCCGGATGCTGCCGTTCGTGATCGAGTACCAGGGGCGGCTGGTCGGGCAGTTGACGGTCGCCGGGATCACGTGGGGTTCGATGTGTTCCGGTCATGTCGGCTACTGGGTCGACGAGTCGGTCGCCGGGCGGGGCGTGATGCCGACGGCGGTGGCGCTCGTCGTGGACCACTGCTTCCGGACGGTCGGGCTGCACCGTGTCGAGGTCTGCATTCGCCCCGAGAATCGGCCCAGCCGACGGGTCGTGGAGAAACTCGGATTCCGTGAGGAAGGGATTCGTCCACGATATCTTCACATCGACGGCGCCTGGCGCGACCATCTCGTCTTCGCGCTCACCGCCGAAGAGGTGCCCGAGGGACTGCTCGGCCGTTGGCGACGGGAACGGGCGCGGAACGCGAGCGACGCGCGGAGCGCGGGCAACGCACCAAACACCGGTTCCGACGCGGGCAAGCCAGGACAGGGCCCATAAATGAAATGCTTGTTCGAATAAAATCCTCGAACGGTGATCGCCCTGTGATCGGGTTGAACGAGTCGAAGCGTTCTCGGCACGTTAATTTCGCGCTCTCGATGGACCGCTGATCGGATCGGTCACAAAAAAAGCTCGAAATATCAGCCAGATCGTGCGACACACCGGCTCAATTGGCGGATGGCCTCACGCAAACCCCTCTACCGTGTGAGGCGTGAGCAGCAGCGGCCTCATCTACGCAGTCATCGTCGGGGCCTGGGCCGCCTACTTGGTGCCGATGTGGCTCCGTAGGCAGGACGAGTTGAACGAAGCCCGTCCGACGGAACGCTTCAGTACCGCCATCCGGCTGCTTTCCGGACGGGCGGGCATGGAGCGCCGGTACGCCAAGGACCTGCAGGCGCGCTCCACCGACGAGGGGGAGCCCAGCGCCGAACCGGACGGCGTCACCGACTCGGTGGACGTCCGGGCCTTCGCCATGCCTCCGCACCGGGAGCGCACGAAGGCGCAACTGCCGGTGGAGCGGGGTGAGCCGCCGCAGCAGGCCCAACAGCACGCGCAGTCGCAGGCGGCGAAACCGACGGCGCAGGCCAAGCCGGTGTCGCAGCAGGGCGGCGGGCCGTCCGCCAAGCAGGGGGCGGCCGGAGTGCCCGCCCCCGCACGGGCGAAGCGTCCGGGCAGGCAGGCGGCGGGCGCACGCCGGGGCAGCTCGGCGGAGGCCAAAGCGCGGGCCCAGCGCTCGAAGGTGCTCGCGCGCCGGCGGCGTACGACGGTGATGCTCTTCGTCGCCTTCACGCTCGGCACGGTCGTCGCGGCGGTCGGCGGGCTCGCCTTCCTGTGGGCGCCGACCGTACCCGCGGTGCTGTTGAGCACGTACATCGCGCATCTGCGCCGCCAGGAGCTGAAGCGGTTCGCGTACACGATGGACCGCCGGCAGGCCGAGGTGGCGGCGCAACGACTGCGGGAGCGGCAGCCCCAGCGGCGGCGGCCGATGCCCGACCCGGCGGACACCGACGAACCGGAGGACGGACCGGAGAACGAGGAGACCCGGTCCGACCTGACCACGCTCGCGGCCGACCGCCGTGCCCTCGTCGAGCAGACCGACCACGCCGAGTGGGTCGACCAGCAGCGCGAGCGCCAGCGGCGGCCCGCCCAGGGCGACAGCTGGGACCCGGTCCCCGTACCGCTCCCGACGTACGTCACCGCGCCGGTCGCGCCCCGGGCCACCTCCGGCGTCGACCTCGGCGCACCGGACGCGTGGAGCTCCGCGCGCTCCAGCGCGGCCGATCCGCACGGCTCGTCGAGCACCCCCTCGAACTCCGCGCACGCCTCCGCGCGTGAGCCGGAGGCGGAGCGCGGTGCCGAGGAGTGCGCGGACGACGCCGGGCCCACCGACGGGGCCGACGCTCCGGGTGGCGACCGCTCCGATGCCCGCCGCGCCGCGTCCGCGCGCCGCTCCCGCGAACGGGGCCGCACGCCGCTCTTCGACCAGTACGAGGACGGCGACCGCCCCCGCGCGGCCAACGAGTGACCCTCGTCCCCCTCGTCCCCCTCGTTCCTCTGGCTCCTCCCACTCCGCTGACCAGCCAAGAGCCGGTCACGACCGGGCCGGGAGCCGCCCGGGAACGGATTTCCAGGCACCGCGACGGGGATGCTAGAGTTTCACTCGTTGCAAGGGCCTGTGGCGCAGTCCGGTAGCGCACCTCGTTCGCATCGAGGGGGCCAGGGGTTCAAATCCCCTCAGGTCCACGCACGACTGTTCTTGAGTTCGCTCGGGAGTAGTTGACGAGATCCCGGCGATCATGATGATCGCCGGGATCTTCGTCGTTTCCGAGGTCTGTTCGAGCCTGTTCGGGGTGGTGGATGGCGGCGGTTCTTGGGTGTGGCCGTGTTCGTCTGCTGGCGCACGCTGTTGAAGGCATGACGGCCGGCCCCGGGATTCCGGGGCCGGCCGTCGTCATGTGTTGCGGTTGTTGTTCGTGGGTGGGGTCATCGTTCGGCGGGCGGGGGTGGCCGTCCGGTCCGTGCGGGCGGTTCGGCTGTCGGTTGTGCCGGTTTTTGGGTGTCGGCGTAGTCGGTGTCGGTGAGTTGGGTGCCGGTGCGCTGGTAGAGCCAGGTTTCGAGGATGTCGAGGTTGCCGACGGTGACCATGAGGGCGACCAGGAGGGTCTGGGCGACCTGGCCCGGTGCTCGGCGGTGTTTGGGGTTGCCGATGTCGAGCTCGTCGCTCTTGAGGCGCCCGTGGATGCCCTCGTTGTGGGAGCGGATGGGTTTGTAGACGGCGATCCAGTCGGCGGACAGGTAGTGGCTGTCCTGCCGGAACTTCGCGGTCTTGAGGTCACCGGCGGCGTCGGCGGGGACGGTGATGTCGGACTTGCCGCAGACAGCGGGCAGTTCATCCGCCGACGGAGGGGTGAGCCATTCGTCGGCGGGGAGTTGGACGGTGGGTTGTGCGGCGGGATGCGCGGCGCGTTTGCGTTTGTCCGTGAAGTCGATCACGGCGGGCGGTGGCCCTGGGCTGTGGGGCTTGCGGGGACGGAGCCGGTCCCGGCGGGTGCAGTTCACCGAGGGGGATGGTCCGGCGGCCGGGCAGTGGAGGCGGATGGCGCCGCGCGGGTCGGGCCCTTGTTTGGTCTTGAGGAAGTACGGCCTTCGGGCGGCGATGTGTTCGATGAGCTGTGGGTTGTCCCTGAACTCGCGTACGGCCTTGTCGTCCATGCCCTGTGTGGCGTGCGCCAGCGCGGCGGGCATGCAGGGGCAGGCGAGGGAGCCGTCGATGAGCAAGGCGCCCTGCCAGCTGCCTTGCTCGCCCCGGTCGGCGACCTTGTAGTCCAGTGCCAGGCGGTAGCCGAGACGCCGCACGGGGATCTGGAAGTGTTCCGGAGAGCATCCGGTGTAAGCACGGTCGGCCGCGCACGCGCCGACCGGCAGTCCGAGTCCGCCGACCTCCTGGAGTGCGATGACCGCGTTGCGGCCGATGCGGACCGTGGGTGTGTCCAGGACCAGGCCGACGCACATCTGCGGGTAGGCCGTCGGCTTTCCGGCAGGCTCGCCGGGGCGGCGGCGGTGCGCGGCGACGACGAAGGTGGCGCTGTAGCCGAAGGTGCCTTCGTCCGAGCCACCGCTGAAGTGCCAGCCTGCGGTGACCTCCACCGAGGCGGTCTGGGAACGCTCACTGGAGTGACGGGCGAGGACTGGAATGGCAGTGGCGTCCACACCTACGTCTCCGCGCCAGCCGCGCAGGTAGCCGCGGGACCGGGCGAGCTGTACCGGGGCGAGAACCAGCTGGTTGGCCAGCAGTTGAAGCCGCTCGGCGCTCTGCCTGCCGGACGGTGTGTTCCACGCGCCGGCGTGGGTGGCGGCGATGTCGAGGGGCAGGCGGGAGCGGCGGTCGCAGCGGGCCGGGTCCAGGACAGTGGTGATGCGGTCGAAACCCCGGTAGAGGCGGCGACTGGCAGCGATGCTCTCGCGGGCACTGGCGGGCGGCTGCTGGGGGATGCCCAGCCAGGTGCGGGCCCTGGGGCCGAGGCGAAAATGAAGGATCCGCCAGGCTTCGGCGATGGTGGCGCGGCCGGAGAAGTAGGAGGCCAGCAGCAGTCCGGCCAGCACCGTGCGCGGACGTACCCCCGCTGGTCCCGGCCGTCCCTGCAGCAGTTCCTCCAGCTGCTGCGGAACACCGGAGCGGTCGAGCAGGGTCAGCAGCTGGCCGACCTTGGAGTCCTCGATCCTGGTGATCTTCCCGGGGCGGATGCGGGGCCGCAGGGCGCGTGCGGCTTCCTCGTCCGCCGCCGGGCGGGCCATCATCGGCGGTGCCCGTGCAGCAGCCGGATGACCTCCTCCCTCGGCAGGGGAGGGACCCACTGGTGGTGGGGGGCGAGCCCGGCCGGCGAGGCCATCCCGGCGGCTGCGGCGACCACGGACGGGCTGATGCCGTCGGCGAGCAGCCCCACGATCCATGTCGAGCGCAGACGGCGGGCCGACAGCGGCGGCAGCCCGTCTGGCGGGCGGTGGCGGCTGGGCCAGGACGACACCAGGTTCTTCGCCGCCGCCACCTTCCGGCCGGGCCGGAACAGGTAGCCCGCACCGGCAGCCTCGGCCAGTTCCGTCAGCACCGGCGCCCAGAAGATGTTGCAGGCCACCAAGCGTCCCAGCATGTCCTCGTCGAGCACCGGAACTCCGCAGGTGACGTCGACATGAGAACCACGGACCCGGACAACCTCGCCCGGGGCCAGGCCGCAGCCGGCGCCCAGCGCCATCAGTCCCAGTCCGTCCAGCCGGGCCCGCCCCGGCAGATGTCCCGCCCAGTCCCGGAGTCTGGCCAACTCACCTTTCTCGTAGGGTGGTTGGGGATTGCGCGGAGAAGCGATCCGCACCGGCGGGGCCTCGCCGCGCTCGACCCACACGAGTGCTTCCCGGGTGCGTCGCAGCCAGGTCCGGCAGGTCTGCACCGTCGAACCGTCCAGGCCCGCGCAGCCGGACAGCACGAAGGCGTCGATCGTCTCCGTGCGCAGCCACACTGCCGGGTCCCGGGGCAGGCCGCCCTGGTCGGCCCACACGGCGAGGCGCCCCACGGCGTAGAGAAAGTGTCCCGCCTCGTAGCAGGTTGCCGGTGCGGTCGCCGTCACCGTCGCCCGTACCTGATCGGCGACCGGTGCCCACCTCTCCCAGGGCAGGCGAGGGCGGTAGTCGCGGATGTGGCGGGAGATGTCCGGGTGCAGCGTCACAGACCAACAAAACTGGCTGCTCAAGCAGCCGGTGAAGGGGTTGAAGCCGATCTTCACGGAAAGGAGTGCATCCGCATGGTCGGAGGCATGAACCGCCGAAGGCCGCCGCGCGAGCTTGCCGGCGATCCGGAAACCTGGCCCCACGCCCAGCTCAGCGACCCCGGCGCCGCCGTTATCCAGGCCATCGCCCGAGCCCTCGCGAACGCCCTCCAAGCCCAGAAGCGGAGCCTGCGGCAGACCGCCACAGGCGCCGGCGTCAACCGGCAGGCCATCGCCGACCTGCTCGCCGGCCGTTGCTGGCCCGACGTCGCCACCGTCGCCCGCCTGGAGAACTTCCTTGCCGTGCCGCTGTATCCGCCCCGAAACGGAACGCATCCCGACCACTGAAACCGGCCTTCCCGTCCCCGAATAACAGCAACTGCCGGGAACGACGAAATAGGCCACGCACCCCCCGAGGCGAGCACGGTTGCTCTAACCTCGGGAGAGCGCGTGAGCCACTACCAATGGGGTCCACGTCGAAGGTTCCGAAGAGGGTCCAAGCTCAACGGAACCCGTCCCCTCCTCCCCGTAACGGGAGGAGGGGACAGCTCTGGTGCCTACGTCGTCAGGCGGCCCCCTTCAGTCCTGCGCCGCCAACAGGCCCCGGCTCATCCGCCACCCCGCCCGCAGCACTCCGGGCGATCGCGAACACGGCTGTCTTCACCTCGGCGACCCGTCCGTGCCCGACCAGCCGCTTGCACGTCGCACGGATCGTCTCCACCGCAGCCGTCCCCGCCTTTCCGTCCGTTGGACGACCAAGCGCCTTGGTGATCTTCGTGACGTGCATCGGTTCTCCGGACGTCGCCAGCAACTGTTCGATGGCCTGCATCACCTCGCCGGACTTCGCCTTCGACGCCGTCTTCTTCCCAGCCGAAGCCCGCGGCCTGCCGGGCCCGCGTTCCTGCCGGCCGCCAGCTGTCCCATCGGCCGACCCGGACTCGGACTCGGCCTCTGCGGGGGCGGAGGGATCGCCATCCCCACCAGCCGGGCTCTCCGCGGCCTCCCCCGCGCCGGGGTCCTGCTCCGGGCCGGGGCCCGAGGTCTGGGAGAGGATCTCGTCAAGTGCCCCGGCAAGCTGATCGCGTGTCGTGCACGCCTTGTCCAACTCGGCTTGCACAGAGGCCAGTTCATCCTCCAGGTCGCACCGGCGCCGCTCCAGCCGATCTGCTTTGCGGGTGTAGAAGTCCACGGCCGTCCGCAATCCCGGCGCCGCAGCAGCCTCCTCCATGCCAGCGAAACCCATCTGCCCTCCCGGCCCATCAGTGCCACAGGCACGACGCCAGACATCGTAGGGAACGCCAGACGTCCCAGACACCCAATTCGCCAAACCACGTCTGGCAGTCGGGACGCCAAAAGCCGCCAGATGTGGCACCAGGGATCGTGCTCATCGGCTACAACTGGCAAGCTCGCCGGACAAGCGCAGTTCTCGCAGCCTTCGGGCGTAACACCGGCCACAGCAATGCCAAGAGCGAAGGCATCAACCGCGTGATCAAGCTCGTCGCCTGCGCCGCCTTCGGGTTCACCGGTTCCCCAACGCCGATAACCAACGCCTACGCACACGCTGCGACACCACCCGCCGCGCCCACGGACACCTCCCACCGCTCAACTTTGAAGACCCGCGTACGTCCCTGACGGACGCCCCTACCTCCGGTCCACGGCGCCACGGCTTCCGCACGAGGTCCTCACTACGACAGACGCCGAGGCCGACGCGCTGGTAGGCGTTATTCCGCGCCCGTCACCTCGTGTCGGGCCAACTCGACGCTCGGGAAGCGAGAAGCGATGGCCGCGCTGCTGGAACGCGACCACCACCTCGTCCCCTTCCGCACCGAGCTTCGGGGGCGACCTCGTGCGGCCGGACCTCACAGACGAGCCGGTCCGGCACGGGAAGGCCGCCTGTGTCCGCCAGGGGAGCCGGACACCGACGCCAAGGTCAGCGGGAGGCGGATGCCAAGGCGAGGCGTCATGCTGCTGGGTTCCGGCAATCGCAGCTGTGCGGTCCGTGCCGTGGCCCCGCCTGCCTGCCGGGGAGCCCTTGTGGCTCAATATGCCCCACGGCGAGCATGCAGGAAAGCGGAAAGGAGGCCCGGTGACCAGGAGCAAGAGAGCGGAGGCACGGCGGCGCAGGCGCACGCGGTGGACCCGGGCTTGGGGACTGTCCGTGGCGCCACTGGCCGCACTGGCAGCCGTGGCAGGTGTCGTCGCCTTGTCCACGGTGCCGGACATGGTGGACGAGGTACAGGCCTTTCACTCCGCCCGGCCGTGCGCCGTCACGATGTCTCCCTCGGCCGACTGCCTTCGCACCTACCCCGCGACGGTGCGGGGACAGCCATCGAGAACGAGGGCCGGAGCCAGCTGTATCTGCTCGAGCTCGACGGCCCGCGCCCAATCCCCGCAGAACTCGACATGAACGACGAGGACCCGCTGCTGAAGCAGCTGCGAAGGGGCGACCACATCACCGTGACCGTCTGGCGCGACTACACAACCGCGGTCACCAAGGACGGGGTCACCCAGGAGTCCAGCGACACCCCGGAGGGCCTGCCCGAATTCCAGACCGCCTTCGCGCTCGACCTGCTGGCGGTGGGAGGCTACGGCAGCTACGCGGGAGCCACGGCGATACGCCACGCACGACAGCGATCACTGCCCGGCCCGGTGGCCCTGTGGGGCCGATGGACCGTGGGTGCCGTGCTGGCTTCCCTGCCGGCGGGCATCGTTGGCTATGAAACGGCAACCGGCCCTGTGGCCGTGGTGCTGCTGTGGCTGGTGTTGCTGCCCGTGGTCTGGCTCATGGTCGAGGGCCGAGAAAGACACAACCGCGGACGGCACAGTCGCAGGCCCGCCCCCGGCAGGACCGCCGACACCGCTGCCTGGCTCCGCTACCTCCAGGGACGCTCCTGACCGCGGGCACCGTCCACCGCGGCGAGGCGGACGCACGCCGACCAACTGGCGCCCTTCGCCATGGTCGCCACCAACACAGGTCACCGGCCTTCCTCCGGATACCGGTGACCGCACGAGGGGGCACCGACGGAACCCATCTGACCAGCAGCAGGGTTCCGGTCCGGGAGACCGGTTCCCGCGTCGGCGGAGATCGTTTCCCGTTGCGAGAGGCAATCGGAGCCGCAGACCTGGGCGGCGTCCTGGCCGCCAACTCGCTGACGCCGCACGACAGTTTCGTCGGTGCCCCACGAGGGAGGAGAACCGCCATGGCGCGCAACCCGGTTCGGGCTGCGATCGGGGACGTCTGGATCACCTGCCAGGTCTGCCACGGTGATCTGTTCATGAGTTCCCGTCAACACACCGACGGGAACTCATGAACGATCGAGGCTAGGGTGCCGCCAGTACGTCGACTACGAAGACGACGGTGGAACTGGCCGGGATATCCTCCCGGGCTGTGACTCCGTAGGCCAGCTGTGGTGGGATCACGACGAGGATTCTGCTGCCCGCTCTGGCTCCGACCAGTGCCCGGTCGAGTCCTTCGATGAGGTTGCCGCGGCCGATGACGACAGAAGACGGGCCGTGAGACCAGGACGAATCGAAGAGAGTAGCCTGCTCCTCTCCGCGGTTGGCGGCCCATACTGCGCCGACGCGCCGAATCACGAGGTTCTGGCCGGCCTTGGCTGCGGGGCCGGTGCCGTCGATGAGCGTCTGGGTCATAAGGCTCCTGGGCGGGGTGGTGTCCGGCACGGTGATCGTGGCAGCCGTGCGTGTGGCCCGTACCTGGGGCAGCGCCTCGGATACGGGTCGCTGCTGTCCCTGGGCGGTGGAGTCAGCCGGGATGATCTTTACGATGTCGATGGCGAACACGACGGTGTCGGTGCCCCGGACACCCAGCCGGGCGTTGCCCGCGTCACCGTAGGCGGCGGCCGGCGGGGCCACCACCAGCACTCTGCTGCCGGCCTGCTGCCCCTCGACGGCTCGATCCAGTGCGGGGAGTACGGCGCCCTGACCGACCGGAAAAGCACTGGGTGCGCCGTGCTCACCGTAGGTGCCGGGCAGCGCAGTGCCGCGCTTCCAGGTCTTGGCGGCGTAGTCGACGATCACGATGTCGTTGCTGCGGGCCTTCCGGCCATGGCCCGCCAGCACGGTGGTGATGACGAACTTCCCGCTGGGCTGCGCTTTCGGGATGGTGATCGTCGGCTTCCGGCCGAACTTCCCGGACACGGTGGGCAGCACGGCATCCGTTGCCGCTGCGGCAGGCACCGCCTGCCGGGAGACGGACACGGTCGGCACCGGCATCGGCCGGTGGCCTCGCTCATCGGGAGCGGGCGAGGACGACGAATCGCTGCACCCTGCCAACAGCACGACGGAGGCGAGGAGCAAACCTGAAAGACGCCGCATATTTACTGATTCTCCTGACTGACTGACTGATATCGCTATCGCCGGCTGCTGTCCACACGCGGGGCTGCCTCTTGCCAGACGGAGCCGGTTATCCCGTGCTTCCGCCCGTGCAGGGAGCACCCGGCTCAGGGGTCTGCTCGCCCTGCACGTACTTGGTAAAGAACTGCGCGATGCGCGGATCCGCCGCCTCCTCGACCGACAGCTGGTGGCCCCAGGCGGTCAGGGTGATCGGTGACGACTGCTTCCTGTACGGGCTCATGAAGGTGTACGGCGTCTTGGACACCCGGTCGGCCAGGGCCCTGATGTCGGCCTCATGGGCCGTGTCGTTGTAGGTGACCCAGACCGCGCCGTGCTCAAGCGAGTGGACCGCGTTCTCGTTCCGTATCTCCTTGCTGTAGACATCTCCATTGCAGTTCGCCCAGGACGGGGCGTGGTCCCCCCGGCAGATGGGGACATGGAATAGCTGACGGACTTCGATACATGGTTCCGGCTCAGCGCTTCCCACGTCTGCTCGCCCGTCATCAGGCCCCTTTTGAGCCGCTGCTCTTCCTTCTTCGCAGTGAATACGGAGTAGGACACACCGGTCGCCGCAGCAGAGACCACCAGGAAAATTGCGATCACCACGGCCCTGACAGCCCGCTCCCTCCTGCGCTCCGCGCGACGCATGTCCTCTATCCGGACACGACGCCCGGCTTTCTTGTCATCGAGTTCGGCATCCATCGCCCTTCTGCCTTCCTGTAGCACATCTGCGATCTACCGAAGGGGGCATTCATGGCCGACTTGCGGCCTCGGAATTCTACGGCTTGAGGTGTCGCCGCAGGATGCGAATCCCTTCTCGCGCGTTCATGAAACGAGCAGCGCGAGGCGCGCCCTTACGCCAGTTTTCAGTACACGATAAATGCAGTCACAACGTCTTCCGTGCTGAGTTTGTTTGGCGTGGCACCGGCTGAGTCGCCGCCCGGATGGAAAATGAGGCAGCGACTCAGCTCACAACGCTCTTGGGTCAGGTGCGGTCAGTCCGCTTTCTGCCTCTACCACCTGTAGCCCCAGCAGCAATCCATTGAAGGTCGCTCGTGACGGATTCAGCGAAGTGTGCCCGGTTGTGAGGGCCTCCTACGTAGGCCGTTGCGGACAGCGACGATCTATCCGTGCGGGTGATGGCGATTCCCGTCTTTCGCGTGGCTCCGTATGCCTTCGGGCGAGCTCTACTGATAGGGATGCGATCCGTCACCGCCGCCACCCCCACCGCAGCTACGCCGGTAGCGGTCGACGACCCCTTCCGCAGAGTCGCCCTGGGGTCGCGACTACCGGAGGACTTCAGTTCTGCTTGCCTCTCTCCTTCCTTATATCTCTGATTCCTTTAGCCGTGTAGAACGTTACGGCAACACCCAATGCGATCTCGCACGCACCCCACAGCCTAGACCAGCCACTCTCTTGAATATTTCCTACTCCACTCGCCAGCAAGAAGGGAAGGAAGAAGAGGAGAGGGGAAAGCTTATACTTGCCCACATGAACTCCCGTGTAGAGACGTTCACCCAGATCCGGTAGGGGATCGAGTCTCCTCCCCTACCGGTCGGAGGGATATCGGCGACTGTTTCTGCCCGTGTACCTCCTATCCGAACGCCGCCCGCTGTTGGTCAGCGAGTCATTCCAATCCCGTCGAACCTTAGTCAGGGCGATGCAGACCGGCAGTGTGGCACCGACCGGGATTAGCGGTCCGGGTCGGCGCCACACTGATATCGGCTTCTTGGGCTAGTGTCCGCGCCTCCGCCGAATACGGCCTCCGACGTATGCGCCCGTCGCACCCATGAACAAGGCGAGAACGGCTTGACTCGGCAACCCTCCGCCGAGCAGCAGTGCGAGCCCACCGCCGATGGTCAGAAGTGCCAGGCCGACCAATATGTCAGAGGCTTTCATATGCTTCCTCCGGATTTCTCGTGCGAGAGGTACGCTCGCCTGATAATTACGCGATGCGTCATCTGCGCCACCATCCCCACCCCCGAGAGGGAGCCCGACGCTTCCCTGTCCCTCTCGCGACGAATCTTTGCGTGGCCTTCCAGGTAAGGCCGCCTACAGAGCTCGCGGCTCCGAATCCGGCCCCTTGACCGACGCTGACCCACAGGTCTCGTCGGTTGTACCTTGCGCGATTCCCGAAACGTCGCTTGGCCCAGTAGTCGCCGGCTCCCCAAGCTGCTCCGATGGCTGCTCCGGCGACGATGCATCCCAGGCCGCCCGTGACCGCACAGAAGCCGGCCGTTGCGAAAGCCGCACCTGCGTAGACGGCTCCACGCAGCAAGCGTCGCTTCCATCTGTTCGAGAACCAGTGTCTGCCGTCGAGGTCGTACTTGTTGATGGGGTCGCCGTGGACGTACTCATACGCGTTGGCGTTGCCGCCGTGGATGGGGTCGGTGGACAGGAAGCGGCCGATTCGGGGGTCGTAGAGCCGGACGCCCATGAGGACGAGTGCCGTGGTGGGTGAGGTGGGGCGTTGTTTGCCGCCGAGCCAGCCGTAGCGGGCGGGGGTGCTGCCCTGGCGGGGGTTGCCGTATTCGTCGTGGTCGAGGACGGTCGTGGGTTTGGTGGTGTCCAGGGGGTGTTGGACGGCCAGGTCGCCGTGGATGTTGGTCAGTTGCAGGACGGTGTCGCCGGTTTCGCCGGTGATGGCGGCGAGGTCGCCCGGTGGTGGTGTTGTAGGTGTAGGTGGTGGTGGACGGCGCCGAGTCGGTGACCTTGGTCGGCCGGTCGAGGGCGTCGTACTCGGTGGTGGTGGTGTTGCCGGTGCCGTCGTTGTAGGAGATCTGGCGGCCGAGCTTGTCGTAGCCGTAGGCGATGGTGGTGGTGCCCGCGGTCACGGTTGCGACCTTGCCGGTGGTCTCGTCGTAGGCGGTGGTGGTGTCCGGCACGGCGGTACCGATGCCGCCGGTGATGGCCGTCGTGGCGGGGCGGCCGGCGGCGTCGGGGGTGATGGTGGTGGTGCGGGTGACTCCGTTCGCGGTTTCGATGGTCTTGGCGGTGCCGCCGAAGCGGTCGTACTCGGTGACCGTGGTGGGCAGCCCGGTCGGGTTGGAGCCGCCGCCGGTGATGGCGCCGGCCGGTCCGACGGAGCAGACCAGGTCGGCCCATTCCGGGCGTCCGGCGCAGGTGCCGGTGCCGGTGGCCGACCAGTAGGTCGTCACCCGCGCTCCGGCGTCGGTGCCGTCGGACTCGGGCTGGGTGGTCTTGATCACCCGGCCTTGGGTGTCGTAGTCCGTGGTGGACGTGATGGCCAGTCCTGCCGGGTCCTGGATGGTCTTGGGCGGCAGGCCCTTGGCCCAGTCGTACTCGGTCTTGGTGGTGCGCACGTCCGCGTCGGCCGGGTAGCCCTCCAGATGGGCGCCGGTCTTGATCGTGGTGACCTTGTCGTGGATGGGGGCGTCGGCCGGGCGGTCCTCGTCGTAGGTGTTGACCGTGTGCGAGCGCAGCGGGACCTCGCTGCCCGCGGGCAGCGCCTGTGCGTCACCGTAGGCGGCCACGTCCTGGGTGAGAGTGGCCGCGTGCAGCGGCCCGAACTCCTCCAGCAGGCGGTGTCCGTCGGTGTTGTACACCGAGAGGGACGACAGCTGGCGGGCCCGGTCGGCGGTGGACTGGGCGTCGATGCCCAGCCGGGTCAGCCGCTCCAGGCCGGCACCGGAGGTGGCCAGGGCCAGCTTCCGGTTGCCCGCACTCAACTCGCGCACCGTGTTGCCGAACCGGTCGTACTCGGTCATGGAGATGTGCCCGCCGGGTGTGGCGGTGTTGACCTCGCGTCCGGAGGCGTTGGTGTAGGTGACCGAGGCCCGGGTGTAGGCAGTGGCCGTCAGGTCGGCCCCGTTGTGGGAGGCCGGGACGGCGTCCGAAGGGAACACCGCGGTGGCGTCCGTCGGCACGTCGCTCTGCGCCCACGCGGCCACGTCCGCCTGCCCCATGGGGTAGGGGGCGTCGGTCCCGGTCAGCGGCACGTCGTAGACGACCGAGGTGGACGCCGTGCCGTTGGTCTGCGTCGCCGATCCCGGTGTCAAAGTCGGGCGGGACGCCTTGAGCAGCATGCCCGCACCCGCGGTGGCCGCGTTGCCGGCCGTGCCGTAGGTGAAGGTCCACGCCAGCTCTCCCGGCGGGGTCAGTTCGATCACGCGGCCGGCCGAGTCGTAGGCGTACGTGGTTTTCAGCGCCGGTGAGATCCGTGGGTCCCACACCTCGCGCAGACGGCCGGAGTCGTCGTAGGCGTACGAGGCGATGGACACCGCGGTGGAGCTGCCCGCCCCCGGAGCCGTGGACCACAGCCGGATCTCCTTGACCCGGTCGACGTAGTCGCCGAACGACGTGGACGTCGCCGTGGTGGAGGCCGCGTAGACGTACTCCAGCACCCGGCAGCCCTTGGTCGACGGAGTCGTCTCACAGGTCTCGGAGGACACCGCCGAGGTCGGGGCGATGACCCACCTGGGGCGTGCCACGGTCTTGTTGTCCACGGTGATGGTCTGGGAGATCACCTTGGTGGTGGAGTTGCCCGTGAGCAGGTAGGTCGACGACACGCTCCACGTGGTCACGGCCGGGTCGACCTTGGCGAACGTGGTCTTGATGCCCTCGTGGACATCGGTGACCGTGAAGGCGCCGGTCAGCGAACCGGTCAGCTCAAAGTCGTCCGCGCCCGGCTCGGCCTTCCAGCCACCGCCGCTGGTGGCGGTGAAGCCGGTCTCCTCACCGTCGACGTCGACCAGGACCACGGAGGTGTCCGAGGTCTTCTTGACGTACGACCAGTCGGACTCGGTGATCTCCGCGACCGTACCGGCGGTCCACTGCGGGCCGAAGATCGGAGCCTGGCCCTCCTGCTTGGCCCCGGCGTCCGGGCGACGGGACGAGGCCGAGCGCGTCACGCTCATG
Source organism: Streptomyces sp. TG1A-60 (assembly GCF_037201975.1). Taxonomy (NCBI): domain Bacteria; kingdom Bacillati; phylum Actinomycetota; class Actinomycetes; order Kitasatosporales; family Streptomycetaceae; genus Streptomyces; species Streptomyces sp. TG1A-60. The sequence continues at coordinate 4,839,706 of NZ_CP147520.1, forward strand.
TCGAACGCGGAGGCGTCCGTGTCCGAGAGCGTGTAGTCACCGGTCAGGGTGTTCACGCTGCCGGGACCGATGTCCTCGGCCGGTGCGGTGCCCGCGTCGCGGTCAACGGTGACGGTCACCGGCTGGGAGTAGCCGGTGGTGGTGCCGTCGGTGAACGCCGCCCGGATGTCGATCGGGCCGTCGTCGGGGAAACTGGTGGTGATGTTCCACACCAGGGCCGGGGGAGCACCGCTCGGGGCGGCCAGCGGCCAGGAGGCCACGGCGGAGCCGTCGGAGTTCTTCGTCACGTCGGCCAGCGGCACGTTCTTCCACACCGTGTCTGCCTCACCGAGCCGGTACTGATACGTCACACCGGTGTAGCTGGTCTTGCCTGTGGCCGCGAGCGCCACCCGGCGGGCGGGGCGGTCGCCGTCGCGCGGGGTGAGGATCGCGGCCCCGTCTGCGCCGACGCCGAACTTGTACTCGGTCGTGGTGGTGGACAGGTTGCCGCCGGAGTCGACGGTCTTGGCGTACAGGGTGTGCCAGCCCTCGGCCGGATTGACGGTGATGGCTAGCGGATCGCCGCCAGTCCCGTTGGTGGTGTCGTCGATCCGCTTCGGCGTGTTCGGGTCGTTCAGCCCCCACAGATAGCCCTGGCCGTCAGTGGAGCTGGTGTCCAGGGTGCACTGGGCGCCGTCGGTGGCCTTGGCCGTCCATGTGTTGCCGGTGTAGGGGTCACACGTGATGGACGGGGCTGCGGGCTTGGCGGTGTTCAGCACGAAGGTGGAGTAGCCGGTCCAGGAGCCGTACAGCGAGCTGTCGTAGCCGCGTACCCGGTAGCGCAGGTGTGAGCCGGCCGGGAAGGCGTTGGCGGAGGGTATCGCCAGGGTGGCGGTGGAGCCGGAGGCGACGCCGGTGGTGGTGGCGGTGTAGGTGTAGGTGGTGTCGTTGTAGGCCGGGTCCGGGGTGATCTCGAACTGGGCCTTGACCGTGCCGCCGTCCGCATCCGACACCTTCGCCGTCAGCTGCGGGGTGAGCGAGGTGACGTACCGCTTGCCGTTGTAGGCGTTCAGCGTACTCGGCGAGATCGCCGCCGAAGTGGGCTTGGCGGGGTAGGAGTTGTAGGTGACCGTCAGCGACGGCTCGACATCCGGATCGTGGGAACCGTCGACGTAGTTCGCCGACCGGTACCGCCGCCAGGTCAGCACGTCGGTCTCGTTGACCGCGGCCAGGCGGATACCGTAGTTCGGCGAACCGTCCGCCCACGCCTGCACGATCGCATCCACGTCCCAGGAGACCAGGCCCGCCGGGCAGGAGGAGCTGTAGCCCTTCGCAGCGGTCGAGGTCACCGCGCCGGTGGTGGTGGTCGACGGCTGCGCCGACCAGGAGATCGCCGACGGATCCCAGTCCGCGGTGACCCTGCGGGCCTGCACGCCGGAGCCGGAGGTGGAGCAGGTGGAGGAGTAGTACGAGTACAGCCGCAGATCGGTGTCCACGATCTTCTTGCCGGTGTACTGCGACGTGGAGAACTTCAGGAACGAACGCGCCTTCTGCACCCCGTCATAGGTGCCGGCCTTCAACTCTGTCGATCCGCGCTGGCTCGTCGGGTAGTCGTCGTACTGGATCCAGGTGTCCGTGGTCGGGCCCGCCAGCGTGTTGGTCGGGTCGATCACCACCGGATAGGTGACATCCGGGTCCGAGAGGAATGTTTCGCTCGGCTTGAGCACCAGCGTCTGGTCGCCGTCGGCCGCCGTCTCCACCGTCGCGCTGACCTTCGCCGTACGCTCCGGCTCCTGGGACTTGGCGTCCTCCGAGTCTCCTCACATCAGCGGCGGCGGCGCTGCGGCGACCTGCTTGCCCTTGGCGTCCTCCCAGCGCAGCCGCTGATCCGACGTCTCCTCAAGAGTCAGGCCTTCGGCCTTGACCGGCAGACGGAACTCCACCGGACCGCTCGGCCGCTCCCGCAGCACCACCGAGTGAGAGAAACCTTCCGGAAGTGCGGAAACCACCACATCGCCCCCGGGAACCGCATCCGGGTAGGTGGCCGTGTTGCCTTTCAGAACCGGCTTGGGCAGAGCGCCGTCCCACGCCACTCCGAAGCTCTTCTCGCCGCGGCTGACCTGCGCCAACGGCGCTGCGCTCCCGCCTGCGGAGAAGGCGATGTCAGCGGCCGCCGCCTTCGGCACGATCTCGCCGTCCGCCTCGGACAGCGTCACATCCACCGGCCGCCACTTGCCCGCCGCGTCCTGCACCCGGATCGGACCGGTGAAGGACTCCACCGTCACCGTGCCGTCCGGATTCGCCCACGTGGTCGTGGCCTCGGTACGCGCGCCGAGGATCTCGATCCGCCGGTCCTGCAGCCGGGCCATCAGCTGCGCCGATGCCTCGTCATCGGCCTCGGCAGGGCCGAGCCGGGGCTGCGAATCAGCAGTCGTCGTCTGTGACGCCAGCGCCACCGACCGACCGGACGTTGCGACGGTGATCGCGGCCTCAGTGGCCAGCAGCATGGCCACAGCACCGGCTATCAGCTTCAGAGGGCGTTCAGGGAGGAGGGTCGCGCGTTGGCGACGTCTCTGATCGGGGACACGCTCACCCTGTCTCGCAGAGGGGAGCAGAGATCTTCCCATTCCGGACTCCGTATCTCCTGATCACCCGATCAGGTGAGGCGGAAAATATCCAGGGAGAAAAGATCAAATAGAGGTGCAGAAGCTCACGCGTCGGGCAATTCATCGAGGAGCCTGCAATGTGATATTGGTCATAGTATCTTCATTTTCGTGGCGCTCTATTTCGGTGAGTGGTAATCAATTCGGCTTACGGCAAAGGGATTTACCCAAGCAAGCATCGTCCTCGGGGCCGAGCGCGCCGCATACTCCGGGAGAGGGTCTCTGGGAGACCGGGCTGCCCGGTGGCGGGCCCGGGTGGCTTGAACAAGGCAACCTCCGCCATGGGCACAGCGACCGGTGGCCTGGGCGGAGCCGCCTCCGGCAGTGGTCGAGCCGGGAACATCACGAGTGCGCGGCGGTCGACCCACTGTGCCAGGGCTGCCAATGAGGAACTACATGCGAACGACGCGTCGGCATCGCTCTCGCCGCCATCGGCGCCGTGCTCACGGCGGCCGGGGCCGCCCTTTACATCCTGCCCGGACCCGGCGTTCCCGTCCTGTTCCTCGGCCTTGCGGCCCTGGCGATCGGACTGGTCAAGGCCGCCGTCGACCACCGCAACCGACGCCGCCGCCCCGACGCGAGGAAGGCGCCTTCGCCCCCGTGATCCGGCACTGGACCGGTCTTCCTGTCTTCTCCCTCACCCTGATTCCGTCCGGGCCAGCCCTGCCCACCGGGCGGTTCGGCCACCCGAGTCGCGTGCGGCTGCCTCCACCGGTCCCCTCCTGCGGTGCCGCTCCGCCGACGACACGGAGCCGCGAGAGCTGATCAGCACCGAAGCCGAGCGGCCCGCACCCCGTGCTACCCCCCGTAGCGCCACAGGTTCAGGCTGCGCCCGAATCAGCCCTGAGCCCCTTTCCCACCCTTTCCCGTCGGCCACGCGTTTCGCCGGGTCTTCGGGCTGGAACGGCCCATTCCCTGTCACCTTCAAGGCGTGACAGCCGACGGCGTCCACCCCCCTTCTTCGCGCGTGACGCAGGCCACATAAGGATTCTGTGAGTACGGCACAACCTTCCACACGTTTGCTGAGTCGCACCTGTGGAATCAACGGCCACATCCGCGGCCCCACAACGCGACGGCCACTCACCCCTTCGCACGAGGTGCACATGAAGCTTCGCCGCGCCATGGCCGTCGCAGCCGCCACGGCAGTCATAGCCCCGCTGGCCCTGCTGTCGGCTCCGGCAGCCTTCGCCACCGACACCCCGGGGACCACGGAGAGCTCCTCCACCGGTACCTCCGGCGACACCGGCACCGGTGACGCGGCCGGGACGGGAGACACGACCGGCACCGGTGGTGACTCGCCGGACAAGGACACGGACGCCGCCTCCGGCGACCAGGACACGTCGACCGATGACCAGGACGCCGCCACGGACGATGAGGCAGCGGCCTCCGACGACGAGGCGTCCGCGTCGGACGACCAGGACACCTCGACCGAGGACGACACCACGTCCGGTGAGGACGACACCACGTCGACCGAGGACGGGGACCCGTCCTCCGAGGACGACACCAAGCCGTCGGACGGCGAGGGCGACGACGGCGATGGCACCGGCCCCTCGGACGACGAGCCGTGGAACCCCTACGAGGACTGCGAGACCTTCGACCTGGACGACAAGCTCACGGCCTCCATCTCCGGGCTGCCGAACCAGATCGTCGCGGGCTCCGGCTGGCACGAGTTCGAGTTCGTGATCAGGAACGACTCGGACAAGGACCTGCAGAAGGTCTGGGTCCAGGCGTTCACGGAGTACGGGGACGACACCAACGACGACAGCTCGCTCCTCTTCGACCTCGCCGAGCTCCAGTACAAGCTGGACGGCAAGTGGACCGGCGACTACCAGGAGGGCTTCGAGGACGAGGACGGCAAGATCGCCTTCACGGGTACGTTCGTCGCCGTCCTGGACTCCCTGGAGAAGCACTCCACCGCCACCCTGGACCTCCGTGTGCGGGTGGACGAGGAGGCTCCGGCGGGTTCGTCGTTCGCGCTGAGCCAGGCCGTGTACGCGGGTGAGGAGTCCGCGTGCTACGGCAACGGCGACTTCTACGAGTTCACCGTGCTCGCCGCCGGCGGCGAGCCGGGCGACGACGTCGAGGACGCCGAGCCGAACGGCGAGAAGCCCGACGTCACCGAGGGCGTGAAGCCGCAGGGCGAGGCCAAGGAGATCACCGGCAACCTCGCGGAGACGGGCTCCGGCTCCGCGCTTCCCGTGATCGGGATCGCCGGCGGCGTGGCCGTCGCCGCCGGTGCCGGCGCGATGTTCGTGGTACGCCGCAAGAAGGCCGGGGCACAGGCGTAGGGCGAGAGCGGTTCCGTACGGGACACGGAAGAGGGGCCTGCGTCCGGAGAGGGCGCAGGCCCCTCTTTCTGCGGCGTGTGGTTCGCCGAGGCCATGGGCGGCACGCTCAGTGGATCGGGTTCTGGCGCGGCTGCACCGCCACCTTGCCAGCCCTTCATGGGGAACGATCTTCCGATGCACGGGAAACGATCTCCAACGGGGGTGCTCCGCCACACATCAGCCCCACTCGTGAACACCCCACGCACGACTGTTCTTGAGTTCGCTCGGGGGCGGTTGACGAGATCCCGGCGATCATGATGATCGCCGGGATCTTCGTCGTTTCCGGGGTCTGTTCGAGCCTGTTCGGGGTGGTGGGGCGAGGCTCTCCCAGCCCTTGGCCGAGGCGGCGTCGGCGAAGCGGACTTCTCAGTGGCCGTCTGATGCCGGTGGTGCGGCGCGGTCGCCGCGGCCCGCGGTCATGCGACGTCCCGAGGGTCTGGTGCCGACCGTAGTCTTCGCCGTGGTCCCTGGTCAGTGCGGCCAGCAGTTCGGGGTCGGAGCAGACCTCGGCGGTGTGCTGCCAGGCGATGAGCAACTGGGCGACGGACGCGCTGTTGCCGAGCGAGTCGGCGGCGCGCATGGTGTCGACCAGTTCGACGGCGAAGGCGTGGAGATCGGGCTCGGGCAGGAAACGGACCCACGGGAAGGCGTCCGGCAGTATGTCGAGGAGCAGTTCCATGCTGCCGGGCTCCCGGCGCGCCATCGCGGCCAGCTCCGGGTGGCCGCCGACACCACGGTCTGGTCCTGCTCGGCCCGCGCCGCGGTGGACGGTCCGGTGCCAGGTGGTGTCGCCCACGACGAGACGGCGCAGGGGGTGCTCCTTGGCCACGGGGTCACGGGGACACGGGAGGACGCCGACCTTGACCCCGGGCACGGGGATGTAGGTGCCCGGGGTCAGGGGCGGAGCGGCTTCGCGAAGCACAGGCTCAGGTCGTGGAAGCGGTAGTAGCCGAACTTGGCGCAGGGCTCGTAGCCGCTGGAGGTGTAGAGGGCCACGGCCTCGGGTTGCTTGGTGCCGGTTTCGAGGACCATGCGGGTACGGCCGACGGTGCGTGCGTCCGACTCCAGTTCGGCCAGGATGCGGCGGGCCAGGCCCAGGCCGCGGGCCTCCGGGGTGACGTACATCCGCTTGATCTCGGCGTCCCCGTCCCGGTACCCCTCGTCGTTGGTGTCCTGGGTGCGCCAGCCGCCCGTGGCGAGGGGCCTGTCGTGCTCGTCGTAGGCGATCAGATACAGCCCGGCCGGCGGTGCGAAGTGCGCCGCGTCCATGTGTGTGGCGTCGCCGTCGTCGCCGTAGCGGACGCTGTACTCGGCCTGGACCTCGTCGTTCAGCTTGACGGCGTCCGGGTGGTCGAAGGGGACGCGGCGGATCATCATGTCCCGCATCGTATCTATGCGCATGCATCCGGTGTGATCCGCGTCGAAATCCGGACGCCGTCCACGTACGGGTATCGTGCCCGGGTGCTGACTGTGACCTCTGTGAACGTGAACGGGCTGCGGGCCGCCGCGAAGAAGGGCTTCGTGGAGTGGCTCGCCGGGACCTCGGCGGATGTGGTGTGCCTGCAGGAGGTGCGGGCCGAGCCGGAGCAGTTGCCGCAGGGGGTGCGCCGGCCCGAGGGGTGGCATGTCGTGCACGCCCCGGCCGCCGCCAAGGGGCGCGCTGGGGTGTCGCTCTACAGCCGTCGCGAGCCCGACCGGATCCAGGTCGGCTTCGGCTCGGCCGAGTTCGACGGCAGCGGACGGTACGTCGAGGCCGACCTGCCCGGTGTCACCGTGGCCAGCCTCTATCTGCCCTCCGGTGAGGTGGGGACCGAGCGGCAGGACGAGAAGGTCCGGTTCATGGGGGAGTTCCTCGCCTATCTGAAGGAGCTGCGGGAGCGGGCCGCCGCCGACGGGCGTGAGGTCGTGGTCTGCGGCGACTGGAACATCGCCCACCGCGAGGCCGACCTCAAGAACTGGCGGGGAAACAGGAAGAGTTCCGGGTTCCTGCCGGAGGAGCGGGCCTGGCTCGGGCGGGTCTTCGACGAGGGGGAGGGGGCATACGTCGACGTCCTGCGAGCCCTGCACCCCGACGTCGAGGGGCCGTACACCTGGTGGTCGTACCGGGGGCGGGCCTTTGACAATGATTCAGGTTGGCGGATCGACTATCAGGTGGCCACGGCCGGGCTCGCCGCCAAGGCGGTCAAGGGGTTCGTGGAGCGGGCGGCCACGCACGCCGAGCGGTGGTCCGACCATGCGCCGGTGACGGTGGTCTACGACCTCTGAGAACTCTTGCCCTCACTGCGTGCCGGACTGCCGCAGCCGGCGGTCCAGGGCCAGTGACAGTTCCGCCTCCGCCACGCTCTTCGCGAGGGGGCGGAGGCGTCGGAGATCCTCGGGAGTGCGGTCGGGCCGGGTGAGGATCAGGTCGGTGAAGAGGGCGGCGAGGGCTTCGGCGTGTGTGCGTACGCGGCGGCCCGCGGCGAGGACGTCGGCGAGGGGGACGCCCTCGCGGACCAGGGCGGCCGAGACGTCGAGGAGGCGGCGGCTGATGTGGACGATCTCACCGCCGTCGGTGGCGAGGTAGCCGAGTTCCAGGGCGGCGGAGAGGTTCTCCGGGGTCGCCTGGTCGCCGAAGTGGTCGGCGAGTTCCTCGGGGGAGAGGCGGACCGGGACCTCCTCGGTGGGGGCGCCCAGGCCGAGCAGTTCGCCCACGTGGCGGCCCTGGTCGAAGGCCTCGGCCAGCTCGGCGATACCGCTGAGGGTGTGGCCGCGCTCCAGCAGCGCGGAGATCGTGCGCAGCCGGGCCAGATGGGTGTCGTCGTACCAGGCGATACGGCCCTCGCGGCGGGGCGGCGGGATCAGTTTGCGCTCCCGGTAGAAGCGCAGGGTGCGTACGGTGATGCCGGCCTTCCCGGCCAGCTCCTCCATGCGGTACTCGCGCCGCTCGCCGTCGTCTGCCACGCGGGAAGCCTATGCTGTACCGCCGGTAACTCGGCAGCTCCCGACCTCTACCCATCGGTACGGTCCTGCCCTACGCTCCCCACTGCGCCAGTGATGACTGGCGTGGACATGTGGTGCGAACGCGGTGGGCGCACGCGACGAGGCGTGGAGGTACCGGGATGGCCGAGCGGGAGCAAGGGCGGCGGGAGCGAGGGCCGCATGTGCGGGTGGCGGTGATCGGTTCCGGCTTCGGCGGGCTCGGGGCCGCCGTGCGGCTGCGGCGCGAGGGGATCACCGATTTCGTCGTCCTGGAGCGGGCGGCGTCCGTCGGCGGCACCTGGCGGGACAACGACTACCCGGGGTGCGCCTGCGATGTGCCGTCCCACCTCTACTCGTTCTCGTTCGCGCCCAACCCCGACTGGCCGCGCGTCTTCTCCGGGCAGGAGCACATCCGCGCGTATCTGGAGCGGGTGGCGGACGTCTTCGGGCTCCGGCCGCACATCCGCCTCGACTCCGACGTGACGATGATGCGGTGGGACGCGGAGCGGCTGCGCTGGGAGATCGGGACCAGCGGCGGGTCGCTCTCCGCCGACATCGTCGTCTCCGCGACCGGGCCGCTCTCCGACCCGAGGATCCCGACCGAGGCCGAGCTGCCGGGGCTCGACTCCTTCCCCGGCAAGGTCTTCCACTCCGCCCGCTGGGACCACGGGTACGACCTGCGCGGCAAGCGGGTCGCGATGATCGGTACGGGGGCCTCGGCGACCCAGATCGTGCCGGCGATCCAGCCCGAGGCCGGCCGGCTCACCCTCTTCCAGCGGACCCCGCCGTGGGTGCTGCCTCGCGTCGACCGGGGCATCGGCGGCGTCGAGCGGTGGCTGCACCGGCAGCTGCCCTTCACCGCGCAGGCCCGGCGCGGACTGCTGTGGGGCATCCGGGAGTTGCAGGTCCAGGCCTTCACCAAGCGCCCCAAGGCGCTGGGCGTGGTGGAGCAGGTGGCGAAGCGGCATCTGGCCCGGACCGTCAAGGATCCGGACCTGCGGGCGCGGCTCACCCCCGACTACCGCATCGGCTGCAAGCGCATCCTGCTGTCCAACACCTACTATCCGGCGCTCACACAGCCGAACGTCGACGTGGTCGCCTCCGGGCTGGCCCGGGTGGACGGCTCCACGCTCGTCGCCGCCGACGGGTCCACCGCCGAGGCCGACGCGATCGTCTTCGGCACCGGGTTCCATGTCACCGACCTGCCCATCGCCGACCGGGTCGTGGGCGCCGACGGCCGGACCCTCGCCGAGGCCTGGGCGGACAGCGGTATGCGGTCGCTGCGCGGTGCCTCCGCCGCCGGCTTCCCGAACTGGATGACGATCATCGGTCCCAACACGGGCCTCGGGAACTCCAGCATGATCCTGATGATCGAGTCCCAGCTCAACTACATGGCGGACTTCGTACGGCAGTTGGACGTGCTGGGCGGCCGGGTCGCCCTCGACGCCCGGCCCGCGGCCGTGGCGGCCTGGAACCAGCGGGTCCAGCGACGCATGGAGCGCACGGTCTGGAACACGGGCGGCTGCACCAGCTGGTACCTCGACGCGAATGGCCGCAACACCACCGTCTGGCCGGGGACGACGGCCGAGTTCCGCAGCGCGACCCGGCGGGTCGAGTTGAGTGAGTACGAGGTGCTGCGGGTGGCTCGACCGCGCACGGAAGACGCCGGTACGGCGGCAGAGACAGCGACAGGCACCGAGACAGGCACAGGGGCAGAGGCAGAGGCAGAGACAGAGACGGGCACAGAGACGAAGACGACGACCACGACGACGGCCGAGACGGACGCGGCGAAGGTGGAGGCCGGAGCGTGACCAGACTGACGCATGTGAAGCACGGGCCCTACGCCCCGCCCGTGGCCGTACGGGAGTTGGCAGCCGTGTCCGCCGACGGGGCCCGGCTGCACGTCGAGATGCACGGGCCGCTGGAAGACACGGCTGCCCCCACCGTGGTCCTGGTGCACGGCTGGACGTGCTCGACCGCGTTCTGGGCGGCCCAGATCCGGGACCTCTGCGTCGACCACCGGGTCGTCGCCTACGACCAGCGCGGCCACGGCCGCAGCCCCGCCTCCGCCGAGTGCGGCGCCGACGTCCTCGCCGACGATCTGGAGGCGGTGCTCGCGGCGGTGCTCGCGCCGGGCGAGAAGGCGGTGCTGGCCGGGCATTCCATGGGCGGGATGACGGTACTGGCGGCGGCGGGGCGGGCGGCCGTCCGGGAGCACACGGCGGCGGTGCTGCTGTGCAGCACGGGCAGTTCGAGGCTGGTCGCCGAGTCGCTGGTGGTGCCCATGGGGCCCGGCCGGGTGCGCACCTGGCTCACCCGGAAGATCCTCGGTTCCCGGGCGCCGCTCGGGCCGGTCACGCCCATCGCCCGGCGGATCCTCAAGTACGGGACGATGGGCCCCGGTTCGTCGCCGGTGATGGTGGAGGCGTGCGCGCGGATCGTGCACGCGTGTCCCCGCCGGGTGCGCTACGCCTGGTCGCATGTCCTCGACACCCTCGATCTCGACCACGGCGTACGGGAGTTGACCGTGCCGACGGCCGTCGTCGTCGGCGCGGCCGACCGGATGACCCCGCCCGTGCACGCGCGGGCGCTGGCCGCCACGCTGCCCGACTGCGTGGGCGTGAGCGAGCTGGCCGGGGTAGGGCACATGGCGCCGGTGGAGGCGCCGGAAGCGGTCACCGCCCGGATACGCGGGCTCGTGACCACGTACGTACGGACCAGGCGGGACGAGTGGGAGGAGGCGGGCGCATGAGCAGGGGCAGCACCCTGGAGGGACGGGTCGCGGTCGTCACCGGGGCCGCGCGGGGCGTCGGGGAACTCCTCGCGCGCAAGCTCTCGGTGCGCGGGGTGAGGGTCGCGCTCGTCGGCCTCGAACCGGACGAGCTGAAGCGGGTCTCGGAACGGCTGTACGGCGACAGCGCGTGCTGGCACGCCGACGTCACCGACCACGAGGCCATGGCCCGGGTCGCCGAGGAGGTCAAGGAACGCTTCGGGCGCGTCGACATCGTCGTCGCCAACGCGGGCGTCGCCAACAGCGGGCCCTTCGTCGACTCCGACCCGGACTCCTGGCGGCGCGTCATCGAGGTCAACCTCGTCGGATCGGCCGTCACCGGGCGGGCGTTCCTGCCGGCGCTCATCGAGAGCCGGGGCTATCTGCTCCAGATCGCCTCCCTCGCGGCGATCACTCCGGCGCCGATGATGACGGCGTACTGCGCGTCCAAGTCGGGCGTCGAGGCGTACGCGCACTGCCTGCGCGCCGAGGTCGGGCACCAGGGGGTGGGCGTCGGGGTCGGGTATCTGTCCTGGACCGACACGGACATGGTGCGCGGCGCCGACAAGGACGAGGCGCTGCGGGAGTTGCGGGAGCGGCTGCCGTGGCCGGCGGGCAAGACGTATCCGCTGGGGCCGGCCGTCGACCGGCTCGTCGCGGGGATCGAACGGCGGTCGAGCCATGTGTACGGGCAGTGGTGGCTGCGGGGGGCGCAGGGCGTGCGCGGCTGTCTTCCCGCGCTCGTCGGGACGTTCGCGCCACGGGAGGTACGGCGCCTGGAGTCGCGGCTGCGTGGCGTGTCCAAGGGGCTGGTGGGGGCCGGTGGGGCGGCGGACGAGCGGACGCGGGGGTCGGGGCGGCGGGCCGCGAGTGACTGAGCGTGACTGATCGACATGCGTGGTGTGTCCGGGCGTGTTTGTCTGGTCGAGGCCCGATCCCCCACCCACCTACGGGAGTGAAACCACATGGGCATGAAGGACCAGTTCCAGGACAAGGCCGAGCAGCTCAAGCAGCAGGCCAAGGGCAAGACAGGCCAGTCGCCGGAGGAGCGCGAGCGGGCTCAGCGGCCTGGTGAGCGAGAGCGGACCCAGCGGCCTGGTGAGCGAGAGCGGACCCAGCGGCCTGGTGAGCGCGAGCGCGAGCACGGGCAGCCGCAGCGTGGTGAGCGCGAGCACGGGCAGCCGCAGCGTGGTGCTCAGCGCCGCGACGAGGAGACCGAGCGGATGATGCGGGACGAGGACGACCGGTTCCGTCAGGACTACGACGCGTAGCCGCTGCGCTCGGCCTGGCCGGGATGCGTGGGGTGCCCTCCCTTGTGGAGGGCACCCCGCGTTCTTTGTTGGGCGGGTTCCGGGAAGCTCCGTAGAGGGGTGGACTCAGGGGGCGGATTCGTTGTGGGTGAGTGCGGGTGGTGTGTGGCTGGTCGGCGCAGTTCCCCGCGCCCCTTGGCGCTGCGCGCCCCCTATTCCCGGCGCGGGAGTCGCGGTCGGGATCTGTCGGGGGTGTCGGTGTAGTCCGGGGGGTCGGCCGGGGGGTAGGCCGTGAGGAGGTCAAGGGCCAGGGTCACCGCCGCGCCCAGTTGGGTGTGGTGGCCTTCGGCCCAGTCGAGCGGGGTGCGGAGGACCTCCAGGTCGGGGGTGACGCCCTGGTTCTCGACGGTCCAGCCGTACGTGTCGAACCAGGCGGCGTTCATGGGGACGGTGATGACGGTGCCGTCGCCGAGTTGGTGACGACCGGTCATGCCGACGACGCCGCCCCAGGTGCGGAGGCCGACGACCGGGCCGAGCTTGAGGAGTTTGAAGGCGGCGGTGATCATGTCGCCGTCGGAGGCGGTCGCCTCGTCGGCCAGGGCGACGACCGGGCCGCGCGGGGCGCTGGAGGCGTACGACACCGGCTGGGCGTCTCTCGTGAGGTCCCAGCCCAGGATCCTGCGGGTCAGTTTCTCGACGACGAGTTCGCTGATGTGGCCGCCCGCGTTGCCGCGTACGTCGACGATCAGGGCGGGACGGGACACCTCCATGCGCAGGTCGCGGTTGAACTGGGCCCAGCCGGAGCCGCCCATGTCCGGGATGTGCAGGTAGCCGCACCGGCCGCCGCTCAACTCCCGTACGACCTCACGGCGTTTGGCGACCCAGTCCTGGTAGCGGAGGGGGCGTTCGTCGATGAGGGGGACGACGGCGACGCGGCGGGAGCGGCCCCCGCTCGCCACGTCGGAGGGGCCCGAAGGGCCTTCCTCCAAACTTTCCTCGGAAGGGGGGTGGGCGGCGGGTTGGGCGAACGTCAGCTCCACCGTCGTACCGCCCGCGCCGGCCAGCAAGGGGTACGGGCCCGTCGTGGGATCCACCGGGCGCCCGTCGACGTGGGTCAGCACGGCGCCCTCTCTGATGCCCGTGCCGGCCAGGGGGGAGCGGGCCTTGGAGTCCGAGGAGTCGCCGGGGAGGATGCGGCGGATCATCCAGCTGTCCTCCCGGCGGACGAGGTTGGCACCCAGCAGGCCCTGGCGGCGCTGGTAGTGGGGCGGTCCTTCGTTGCGGCGGGAGGGGGCGACGTACGCGTGGGACGTGCCCAGTTCGCCGAGGACCTCGCGCAGGAGGTCCGCGAACTCGTCGGGGGAGGCGACCCGCTCCACCAGGGGGCGGTACTGGTCGAGGACCCCTTCCCAGTCGATGCCGCTCATCCCCGGGTCCCAGAAGTACGCGCGGATCAGCCGGCCGGCCTCCGCGTACGACTGGCGCCACTCGGCCGCCGGGTCGACCTCGTGCGGGACGCGCCGCAGGTCGATCCAGACGGTCGAGTCGCCGTCGCCGGACTCGGTGGAGGGAACGGCCCGCAGATCGCCCTCGTCCACCACGACCAGCCGGGAGCCGTCGCCGCTGACCGCGAACCAGTCCAGGTGCTCGACGAGTTCGGACTTCTTCGCCTTGCCGATGCTGAAGTGTTCGAGGGTCGGGCGGCCGGTCATGTCGTCCGGGTTGGCGAAGGTCTCGCCCAGGGCGCCCGAGATCGGCCAGCGCAGCCAGACCAGGCCGCCGCCCGCGACCGGGTGGAGCGCGGAGTACTTGGAGGCGGTGACCGGGAAGGGCGTGACGCGGTTCTCCAGGCCCTCGGTCTCCACGGTGACCGTGCCGTCGGTGTCCTCGTCGTCGGTCGGGCCCATGCCCCCGGCCACCGGGCGGCCGTCGGGGTTCAGTGCGAAGGGGGACGGCGTGGCGGAGGAGAGCGGGACCAGGTAGGGGCGGCAGCCCAGCGGGAAGGACAGGTCGCCGGTGTGGACGTCGTACACCGGGTCGAAGCCCCGCCAGGACAGGAACGCCAGATATCTGCCGTCCCGCGTGAACACCGGGTTCTCGTCCTCGAAGCGGCCGTCGGTGACGTCGACGACGCAACGGTCCTTGATACGGGCCATCTTGATCTCGCGGAGGCTGCGGCCGATGCCCGGGTGGGACCAGGTCAGCCAGGCGCCGTCCGGGGAGAAGGCGAGGTCGCGGACGGGGCCGTTGACGGACCTGACGAGTTCGGTGACCTCGCCGGTCGACTCCTCCGTGCCCGCGGCGGCAGCCGCGTCGTCGGACACCGTGAGGAGGAGGACACGGCCGTCGTGCGCGGCGACGGCGAGGCGTTCGCCGCGCGGGTCCGACACCAGCTCCAGGACGCGGCCCAGTTCGCCGGAGGCGAGGCGGCGGGGCGCGCGGTCGCCGGTGGCCCGGGGCAGGTAGGCGATCTCGACCGCGTCCTCGCCGTCGGCGTCCGTCACATACGCCACCTGTCCGCCGGAGCCGAGCATCTCGGGCAGCCGGGCGCGGACGCCCGGGGTGTCGGCGATGGTCCGGGCGGGGCCGTCGCGGTGCGTCAGCCAGTACAGGCTGCCGCGTACGACGACCGCGCTGGCCCGGCCCGTCTCGTCGACCGAGATGCCGTCGACGTGCTGGGCGGCCGGCACCTGGTACGGCCGCCGGCCGGTGAGCGATCCGCAGAGCCGGACGTCGAGGCGGCGCGGAACGGCGTCGGCGGCGAGGTCGTCGACGATCCACAGGTCGCCCGCGCACTGGTACACCACCCGGGTGCCGTCGCTCGCCGCGTGCCGGGCGTAGAACGCGTCGTGGTCGGTGTGGCGGCGCAGGTCGGAGCCGTCGTACGCGCAGGAGTAGAGGTTGCCGACGCCCTCGTGGTCGGAGAGGAAGGCGATCCGGCCGCCGACGAACATGGGGGAGTGGAGGTGCCCGCCCAGGTCGGTCAGCAACCACGCGCCGTGCAGCCAGAGGCGGCCCGTCGCACCGCCCCGGTAGCGCTTCCAGGAAGCCGGTTCGTGCGGGGGCGTGCCGGTGAGGAGCAGCGTGCGGCGCTCGCCGTCGATCTCGGCGACCTGGATGGCGGAGACCGGGCCCCAGGGGAGTTTCCGCCCCGGGTCGCCGTCCAGGCGGACCTTGTGGGCCCAGGTGTAGTACGAGAACGGCTCGCCGTGGGAGGCGAGGGCCAGGATGTCCGAGCGGCCCTCCTCGTCGGAAGGCGTCCAGCCGCAGACCTCGGTGTCGGGGCTGCCCCAGTAGGTGAGGCGGCGCGCGGGCCGGCCGCCGTCCACCGGGGCCAGATGGATCTCCGGGGAGATGCTGCGCCAGCTCGTGTAGGCGATGTGCCGGCCGTCGGGGGAGAAGCGCGGGGTGGAGATCTTCGTGCGGTCGACGGTGAGCCGCCAGGCGCGGTCCGAGCCGTCCAGCGGGGCCAGCCACAGGTCGTCCTCGGCGACGAAGCAGAGGCGGTCGCCGCTGAGGTGGGGGAAGCGGAGGTAGCCGGAGTCCCGGCCCGTCCCTCGCGCGTGCGTGTCGCTCACCTCCCCATGCTTTTCCTCTCGGGAGTCCCCGGCAACTCGTGCAGGCGGCCGGCGGACGATGACGTGATCCAGACCACGAACGAAACCGTTTCGTTTCGCTGGAAGCCCGGGGTATCGTCGCAAGCGTACGAAACAGTTTCGTTCGGCAGGCGTGGTGTCCGACCCCGTGCCGTGGTGCGTGGCGGGTAACCTTGTCGTCTCGAACGTCCAGCCGTAGTTAGGGGAGTGGGATGACTCGGACCGCGACAGCGCGCCGCAGTCGGATCACGCCCGAGCGTGAGGCCGAGCTCTACGCGGCCGTGCTCGACCTGCTCCGGGAGGTCGGCTACGAGGCCCTGACCATGGACGCCGTGGCCGCCCGCACCCGGTCCAGCAAGGCCACCCTCTACCGCCAGTGGGGCGGCAAGGCGGAGCTGGTGGCGAGGGCGATGCGGCACAACAAGCCCGGCCCCGACATCACCGACATCGCCTCCGTCGACACCGGGTCCCTGCGGGGCGACCTGCACGCGCTGGTGAGGAGCCAGGACGACGGCGTCATGGAGCAGAACACCGCGCTGATGAGGGGCGTGGCCATGGCGATCCACGGAAATCCCGACCTCCTGAGAGCCTTCCGTGAGCTGATCATCGAGCCCGAGATGCGGGAGGTCCACCGCCTGGTGCAGCGTGCCGTCGACCGGGGAGAGGTTCGGGCGGACAACCAGGCCATCGAGTACGTGCTGCACATGTTCGTCGGCGCCTTCGTCGCGAGAGACCTCATCGACGAACTGCCGCCGACCCAGGCATTCTTCGCCTCGTATCTCGACGCCGTGGTCCTCCCCGCCCTCGGCGTGCCGGCCGACTGACACCTCCGCGGGCGCCACCCCGGACCCCGCGCCGAACCCGCTGAGCCCTACCTGACCGTCTGACGCGACCTCCCCCGCCTCCCGGCTCGCACGAGCCGGGAAGTGCCCCCTCGTGGTCGGCTGATCAGGCCTGCCTTGCCATTGCCCTCCCCGCTTCCCGGCACGGGCCGCTCCGTCCTGCCCGTCCGCACGTCCACAACCTGAACGGGAGTACCACCCCGTGGCCGCATTCCTCTACAAGCTGGGCCGACTCGCCTTCCGGCGACGGCACTTCGTAGCCCTGATCTGGGTGGCACTGCTGACACTCGCGGGTGTCGGCGCCGCCTCCGCGCCCACCGCGGGCTCATCCTCCTTCTCCGTCCCCGGCACCGAGGCCCAGAAGGCCTTCGACCTGCTGGAACAGCGCTACCCCGGTATGAGCGCCGACGGAGCCACCGCGCGGGTCGTCTTCAAGGCGCCGGAGGGCGAGAAGATGGCCGACGCCGCCCACAAGGCGGCCGTCGAGAAGACCGTCGAGGCTCTGGGCACCGGCTCCGAGGTCAGCTCGGTCACCGACCCGTTCCAGACGAAGTCGGTCTCCGAGGACGGCACGGTCGCGTACGCCCAGGTGCGGTACGACGTCTCCGGCATGGAGCTGAACGACGCCTCCAAGGACGCCCTGAAGGACGCCGCCGAGGACGCCCGCGACACCGGGCTGACCGTCGAGCTCGGCGGTGACGCACTGCAGGCCGTCCCGCACACCGGCGCCGCCGAGATCATCGGCATCGGGATCGCCGCGGTGGTCCTCGTCATCACCTTCGGCTCGCTGGTCTCGGCCGGGCTGCCGCTGCTGACTGCCCTGATCGGCGTGGGCATAGGCGTCTCGGCGATCACCGCGCTGGCGAGCGCGCTGGACCTGGGCTCGACCACCTCGACCCTCGCCATGATGATCGGCCTCGCCGTCGGCATCGACTACGCCCTCTTCATCGTCTCCCGCTACCGCGCGGAACTGGCCGAGGGCCGCGACCGCGAGGAGGCCGCGGGCCGCGCCACCGGCACGGCCGGCTCCGCCGTGGTCTTCGCCGGCCTCACCGTCGTCATCGCCCTCGTCGGCCTCGCGGTCGTCAACATCCCGATGCTCACGAAGATGGGCGTCGCGGCGGCGGGCACGGTCGCCATCGCGGTCCTCATCGCCCTCACCATGGTCCCGGCGCTGCTCGGCTACGCGGGCAGGAGGGTCCAGTCGACGGGGCACAAGGCCCGCTGGATGGGCGGGGGCCGGGCCAAGGCGGAGGAAGCCCAGGTGAAGGAAGGCCGGGCGGAGGAGAAGGCAGCCTCGGTGGGGGCGAGGGATGCCTCAGGGGAGCGGAAGGCAGCTTCGGTGGGGGCGAAGGACGCCTCGGCGGAGGAGAAGCCCAACACGGGTACGCGCTGGGCCCGTTTCGTCGTCCGCAAGCCCGTGATGGTGCTCCTCCTCGGTGTGGTGGGCCTCGGCGCCGCCGCGATCCCGGCGACCTCACTCGAACTCGGCCTGCCCGACGACGGCTCCCAGCCGACCTCCACGACCCAGCGCCGCGCCTACGACCTCCTCTCGGAGGGCTTCGGCCCCGGCTTCAACGGGCCCCTGATGCTGGTGGTCGACGCGAAGGCCTCGGACGACCCGAAGGCCGTCGTGGCCGACGTGTCCGACGAGGTCAAGGACATGAGGGGCGTCGTCTCGGTCACCCCGGCGACGTACAACGAGTCCGGTGACACGGCGATGATCACGGTCATCACCGACTCCAAGCCGTCGTCCGTGGCGACCGAGGACGTCGTCCACGAGATCCGCGACGCGGGCACCGCCACCAAGGCGGAAACGGACGCGAACATCCTGGTCACGGGCGCGACGGCGATGAACATCGACGTCTCCCAGAAGCTCAACGACGCCCTGGTCCCGTATCTGATCCTGGTGGTCGGCCTCGCCTTCCTCCTCCTGATCGTCGTCTTCCGCTCGATCCTGGTCCCCCTGAAGGCGGCCCTCGGCTTCCTGCTCTCGGTGATGGCGGCCCTCGGCGCGGTCGTCGCGGTCTTCCAGTGGGGCTGGCTGGCGGACGTCGTGGGCGTCGAGGAGACCGGCCCGATCATGTCGATGATGCCGATCTTCATGGTGGGTGTCGTCTTCGGTCTCGCCATGGACTACGAGGTCTTCCTCGTGACCCGGATGCGCGAGGCGTACGTCCACGGCGAGCGCCCCGGCCAGGCCGTCGTCACCGGCTTCAAGCACGGCGCGAGGGTCGTGACCGCCGCCGCGGTCATCATGATGGCCGTCTTCGCCGGCTTCGTCGGGTCCAGCGAGTCGATGGTCAAGATGATCGGCTTCGGCCTCGCCGTCGCCGTCTTCTTCGACGCGTTCATCGTCCGTATGGCCCTCGTCCCGGCCGTCCTCGCCCTCCTGGGCGCCAAGGCCTGGTGGCTGCCGAAGTGGCTCGACCGCGCGCTGCCGAACGTCGACGTCGAGGGCGAGGGCCTGCGCGCGCTGGACGACGCCTCGAAGAGTGCGGCCGAGGACGACGAGGACAGGGAGATCGTCCGCGCCTGACACGCAGGACGGCTGCCGGGCAGGAGCGCCGGTGAGGGCCCGTGGGGACGGGAGCCCTCACCGGCTTTCGCCCCTCTTCGTCTCGATGCGCAGCAGCGTGTCCACCCGCCGCTCCAGCGGACGGTTCTCCGTCAGGTCGGTGGGGAACGGTGTGGCGGAGACCGGATCGTCGAAGGGGATGCCGAGTGTTCGCACGGCGCGGGCGAACACACCGGGGTCCTGCTGGAAGATCCGGTACCCTCACCCTCACCCCCGCCACCTGGACCCGCTTCGTCGCCCACGTCGCAACGGACTGACCCCCACAAGGGGTTCACGGCAGAGACCTGGGCTTCGCACAGCATTCGCTCATAGCATCACGCGCATTCCACGACGGGAACACTCGGAAAGCGCGGTTCGCATCATGAGCAAAGCCCCCAGCGGCAACGGCCACCACGACCACGACCACGGTCACGAGATCGACGGAGGGCTCGCCCACGACATTCCCCTGTTCGCCCGCCGCCGCATGATCAGACTGCTGGCGGGTGCGAGCATGGTTCCGCTGGTGGCGGCCTGTACGTCGGACGAGTCGGGCAGTACGTCGGACTCGGCCTCCTCCGGGTCGTCCTCGTCCGGTTCGGCCTCGTCCGGATCCTCCGGCTCGGACTGCGAGGTCATCCCGAGCGAGACGGCCGGCCCGTACCCCGGTGACGGTTCGAACGGCCCGAACGTGCTCAAGGAGAGCGGTGTCGTCCGCCGGGACATCACGAGGAGCTTCGGCTCGGCGAGCGGCGTCGCCGAGGGCGTACCGCTGACGGTCACCCTGACGGTCGTCGACCAGTCCGCCGGCTGCGACACCCCGAAGGAGGGCGCGGCCGTCTACGTGTGGCACTGCGACCGGGAGGGCAGGTACTCCCTCTACTCCGACGGTGCCACCGAGGAGAACTACCTGCGCGGCGTCCAGGAGACCGACGAGAAGGGCCAGGTCACCTTCACGTCGATCTTCCCCGCCTGCTACCCGGGCCGCTGGCCGCACATCCACTTCGAGGTCTACGGCAGCCTGGACGACGCCACCGCCGCCCGGTCGATCGTCGCCACCTCGCAGCTCGCCTTCCCCAAGGACGTCTGCGACACCGTGTACGCCACCGACGGCTACAGCCAGAGCGTCACCACCCTCGGGCAGCTCTCCCTGGAGACCGACGGCGTCTTCAGCGACGGCCACGAGCAGCAGCTGGCCGACATGGAGGGCAGCGTGGAGAAGGGCTACACGGCCACGCTCACCGTGCCGGTCTGAGCCGGGAGCCGCCCCCCGGCCCCGGCTCAGCGGAGGTGCGCGGTGTCGCCCCACCGTGCCGGCCGCGACCGTCCCCGGTCGTCGTCCCACCGTGAGACCGAGGCGTTGGGGGCGGGCGGCAGGTCGGGGAGCGCCGCGCCGAGCCCGGCGAACACCAGGCGCAGGGCGACGGCGATCGCGTCACGGGCGACCAGCAGGACGCGCCGCCCGGGGGGCATCGGGGTCCGGCGTCCCCGCGGTCGTCTCAGCGAGCCACCGGCACAGCGGTGTAAGTCCGCCGCAAGAAGCGGATCAGCGCCTTCGTGTCGAACTGCAACACCGCCACCCCGCGCGCGGAGTGGAACTCCATGACGGCCTGGACGCGGCCACAGGGCCAGATGCTGACGGGGCCGGCGGTGGTGGGGGTGCGCAGGCCGCGTTCGAGGAGGTCGCGGGGGAAGGTCCACTCGTCGGGGCCGGGGAGGCGTACGCGGACCTCGGAGGTGTCGGTGTCGCAGCGGAGGAGGACGAGGACCGTGTCCAGGTCCTCGGGGGAGTCCGTGACGACATGGGCCCGGGCGTACTGCTCGACCGTGACAGACATCGGGGTGGCTCCTCATGCTGAGTGACCCAAGCAGAAGCTGTGAATCCGCTGTCCAGTGCCTTTCCAATGTCGCACATTTCCCGCCCCGCGCCGCTGGAGGGGGGCCGCGCGGGGCTTCGGGGCCACGGAGGGGGCCGGGTGCGGGCCGCCGCCGCTACGGAGGAGGGCCGGGCGCGGGCCGCCGTCGCCACGGAAGGGCGGGGCGCGGGCCGCCGCGCTACGGCGAACCTCTCGCTAATCCACTGTCACGCGCTCTTGCGAAGATGTCGCAACAAGGCCCTATCATCATACGGTTCCAGCCATCCGCTGACCGCCCCAGCCAACGCCTCCCCACTCGGTGGCCCGGCCCCCTACCAGGAGAGCGAGCCCTCGTATGCACGTGCCCGACGGATTCATCAACGCCCCCGTCTCGGCGGTCGCCGGAGTCGTCGCCGCCGGTGCGGTCGCCGTGAGCCTGCGGGGCGCCCGGCGTGAGTTGGACGAGCGGACGGCGCCGCTCGCCGGGCTCGTCGCCGCGTTCATCTTCGCCGTGCAGATGCTGAACTTCCCGGTCGGGGCCGGGACCAGCGGGCATCTCCTCGGCGGGGCCCTGGCCGCGATACTCGTGGGCCCCTACACAGGGGTCCTGTGCGTGTCCGTGGTGCTCCTGATGCAGGGCATCCTCTTCGCCGACGGCGGCCTCACCGCCCTCGGCGTGAACATCGGCATCATGGCCGTCGTCACGACCGTCGTCGCGTACGTCGTCTTCCGCGGGCTGGTGAAGGTGCTTCCCAGGACGCGGCGCTCCGTCACCGGCTCCGCCTTCGCCGCCGCCCTGATCTCCGTGCCCGCCGCAGCCGCCGCCTTCACCCTCGTCTACGCGATCGGCGGCACCACCGACGTGCCGCTCGGCTCGGTCCTCACCGCCATGGTCGGCGTCCACGTCCTCATCGGCATCGGTGAGGCCGCGATCACCGCCCTCACCGTCGGCGCCGTCATCGCCGTACGGCCGGACCTCGTGTACGGCGCCCGCGGTCTGACCGCCCCCCTCAAGCTCCGGGTGAACGGCGAACTCGTCGACGTCCCCGCCGCCGACCCGGCGCCCGCCCCAGCGCCCGTCGCCGCCCGATCCACCCGCACGCTCCTCCTCGCCGGTCTCGGCACCTCCCTCCTCCTCGCCGGTGTCGTCAGCTTCTACGCCTCCGCCGACCCCGACGGCCTGGAGAAGGTCGCCGCCGACAAGGGCATCGACGCCAGGTCCGAGGACCACGCCGCCGCCGACTCCCCCCTCGCCGACTACGGCGTCGAGGGCCTCACCGACGCCCGGCTCTCCGGCGGTCTCGCGGGCGTGATCGGCGTCGGCGTCACGGTCGTCGCCGGCACCGGGATCTTCCGGGCCGTACGCAAGCGCCGCGCCGACGACTCGCCGACCCCCGCTTCCGTGCCCGAGAACGCGGCCTGACGTGGGCGCGGGTCACGCCCACAAGCTCTACCGGCACGCGCACTCGCCCGTCCACGCCCTGCCGCCGCACACCAAACTCGCGGCCGTCTTCGCCTTCGTGGTGGTCGTGGTGTCGACGCCACGCGAGGCGATGTGGGCGTTCGGGCTGTACGCCGTGCTGCTGGGCGTCGTCGCCCACGTGGCCCGCGTCCCCGCCGGATTCCTGCTCCGGCGGCTGCTGATCGAGATCCCGTTCGTCGCCTTCGCCGTGCTGATGCCGTTCGTGGCACAGGGCGAGCGGGTCGAGGTCCTGGGCATGTCGCTGAGCGTCAGCGGGCTGTGGGGCGCCTGGAACGTCCTCGCCAAGGGCACCCTCGGCGTCGCCGCCTCCGTCCTCCTCGCCGCCACCACCGAACTCCGCGAACTCCTCCTCGGCCTCCAACGCCTCAGACTGCCGCCTCTGCTCGTCCAGATCGCGTCTTTCATGATCCGGTACGGGGACGTGATCAGCGAGGAGATGCGGCGGATGCGGATCGCGCGCGAGTCACGCGGCTTCGAGGCGAGCGGCGTACGGCACTGGGGGGTGCTCGCCAAGTCGGCCGGTGCGCTGTTCATCCGCTCGTACGAGCGGGGGAGCGCGTCCATCTGGCCATGATCAGCCGGGGGTACGCCGGTGCCATGCCCGTCATCGACGAGGTGACCGCGTCCCGGGCACAGTGGTCGTACGCCTTCGCCCTCCCGGTCGCCGCGCTCGTCGTCTGTCTGCTGGGATGGACCCTGTGACCGTGTCCAAGGAAGTCGTGCCCCCGTCCCTCGACCCTCCGTCCCTCGACCCTCCGTCCCTCGACGTCGCCGGGCTGGCCTTCGCGTACCCCGACGGCCACCAGGCCCTCTTCGGCGTCGACTTCACGATCGGGCGCGGCGAGCGGGTCGCCCTGCTCGGGCCGAACGGCGCCGGCAAGACCACCCTCGTCCTGCACCTCAACGGCATCCTCACCGGCGGCGCGGGCACGGTGACCGTCGCCGGACTGTCCGTCGGCAGGCGGCACATGGCCGAGATCCGGCGGAAGGTCGGCATCGTCTTCCAGGACCCCGACGACCAGCTCTTCATGCCGACCGTGCGGGAGGACGTGGCCTTCGGCCCGGCCGCCGCGGGGCTGAAGGGGGCCGAGCTGGAGGACCGGGTGGACCGGGCCCTCGAACAGGTCGGCATGGCGGAGTTCAGGGAACGGCCGCCCCACCACCTCTCCTTCGGGCAGCGCCGCCGGGTCGCCGTGGCGACCGTCCTCGCCATGGAGCCCGAGATCCTCGTCCTCGACGAGCCGTCCTCCAACCTCGACCCCGCCTCCCGCCGTGAACTCGCCGACATCCTGCGGTCGTTGGACGTCACCGTCCTCATGGTCACGCACGACCTGCCGTACGCCCTCGAACTGTGCCCCCGCGCCCTGATCCTCAGCGAGGGCGTCATCGCGGCCGACGGCGCGACCGGCGCACTCCTCGCCGACGACCGGCTGATGCGGGCCCACCGGCTGGAGCTGCCGTTCGGATTCGATCCGCGATCGGTCACCACGGGGCGCTGACGGGCTCCGGGGCGTCCGCCGGTGATCACACACGGTCGCACGTCATCGCAAGGCGTCGGAAGCCGTCGACTGCCGGTACCCCGGGACGCCGCACCGCCCGTCCGTGAGAATGGGGCGCGTGACGAAACAAGAGGACGCCGCGTGGGACGGTTCGCTGCTCCTCGACGAGCAGTTGTGCTTCGCGCTGTACGCGGCCCAGCGCGCGGTCACCGCCGCGTACCGCCCGCTGCTCGACGAGCTCGGGCTCACCTACCCGCAGTACCTGGTCATGCTCTGCCTCTGGGAGCGCGGCGAGACCACCGTCAAGGAACTGGCGGGCGCCCTGCGGCTCGACTACGGCACCGTCTCGCCGCTGCTGAAACGGCTGGAGTCGGCGGGGTTGCTGCGCCGGGAGCGGTCGGCGCGGGACGAGCGCTCGGTGCGGGTCGTGCTCACCGGGCGCGGCGAACAGCTCCGGGACCGCGCGGCGGCCGTCCCCGCCACCCTCGCCGCCGCGACCGGTCTGCGCGGCCCCGAGGCGGGCCGGCTGCGTGAGGAGCTGTGGCAGCTCGCGGCGCGGGCGACGAAGGCGGCGGGGCGCTGACGGGCGGCCGGTGACCGGGGCCCGCTCAGGGTGATTCGGTGACCTTGCGTTACCCATGGTTACTACCCCCGGGTAACCGCGTACGCTCTACCAGTCGGTACCTTGTGCGCGATGTATTCGTGCGCGCCTGTCCTGGGAGGCCCGCGCCCGTCCTGGGGGAGGCCAAGGCAATGACCGACGACGCAGCTGTGGAGACCCGCACCGACACGCGGCCGACGAAGATCATGTACGTCGCCGAGGCCACGGCGCACGGCGGCCGGGACGGCTACATCACCAGCCAGGACGGCCGGATCGACCTCAAGGCCGCGATGCCGCCGGAGCTGGGCGGCGACGGCGACGGCACCAACCCGGAGCAGCTGTTCGCCGCCGGGTACAGCTCCTGCTTCCACAACGCGCTGGTGCTCGTCGGCCGCCGCCAGGGCTACGACCTGACCGGCTCCACCGTCGCCGCGAAGGTCGGCATCGGCCCCAACAAGCAGCGCGGCTACGGCCTCGCCGTCGCCCTCAGCGTCTCCCTCCCGGTCATCGACCAGGACATCGCGGCCAAGCTCGTCGACGCGGCCCACCATGTCTGCCCGTACTCGAACGCGACCCGCGACAACATCGAGGTCACGATCCTGCTGGGCTGAGCACCCGAGGAATCATCGGACTCCGAGCGGGTGTCGCACCCATGGCCGCACAACGGACGACGAGGAGACCGCGTTACGCGTGCCGCAGACGCTGCTCGCGGACGTACGTGGCGACACGGAGGCCCTCGGTCTGGAAGAGGTGGTTGAGGTGGCTGCGCGAGATCAGCACAGGGCTGGACCCGGGCGGCCTGGGCACCTGCCCCTGCCACCGGGGCGGCACGACTGCCCGCAGCTCGGACGGCCCGCGATTCGGGCTGTCCGCGACTGGGGCGGTCCGGTAGCGGCTGCGAGCCGGTCGTGCCGCCGTTCTCAGAGCGCTATCGGGTGGGACGTCCTGCCCGATGCCTCGTCTATCTCGTCATGGGCCTTGGTGAGGAGCTTCATGGCGAGCTCGTTCAGGGCCCTCGCGCCGGCTATCTCCTCGCCGACCCGGGGCTGATTGGAGTCGGTGTGGTGACGGCTGGCGTAGCCGTTGGCGCGTATCTCCTTCCCGTCGGGGAGTCGCACGAGGGCGGCTGCCCGGGTGCGCTGCTCGTCCTCCTGGAACTCCAGCTCGATGTGCCATCCGACAACGGTCTTCATCATGACGATCACCTCCGGAACCCCTCTTTCCAGAGTGCTCCTCCACGCCCGCCGACGCACGGCCTGCCCGCCTCTTCACCGCTCACCCGGCCA
Organism: Streptomyces sp. TG1A-60; assembly: GCF_037201975.1. NCBI lineage: Bacteria > Bacillati > Actinomycetota > Actinomycetes > Kitasatosporales > Streptomycetaceae > Streptomyces > Streptomyces sp. TG1A-60. The sequence continues at coordinate 4,865,373 of NZ_CP147520.1, forward strand.
GCAGCATCAGCCCGATCCCCGCCACCAGCAGCCCCGCCGCCATGATCCGCGGCATCCCGAACCGTTCCTTGAAGAACACCGCACCGATGGCCGCACCCACGACAACCGACGACTCCCGCAGAGCCGCGACGGGGGCCAGCTCCGCCCTCGTCCGGGCCCACAGAACCAGTCCGTACGCCGCCACGGACAGCGCGGCGCCGAGGAGGCCCACGGTGGCGAACGGCCGGAGCCACGCGACCGTCCCGCCGCGCCGGCAGATCTCGCCCAACTCGCAGCCGATCGCGGCGGCTGCCTCGGCCGCCGTCCGCGTGGCCTCCGGGAACCGGCGGATCTTGGCGTGCAGTTCGCCCAGGCCCAGCGCGGCCAGCGCCTCGGCGAAACGGGGATGGGCCGCGGAGCCCTCGGTGTCCTGCGCGACGTCGCTCATGCCCGGCACGCTAGCGGCGCGTGTACCGGCCACGCGACCGGGTTGTCCCCTCGCGGAGGCTCTTGAGGTACGCCGCTCAGCCCGGCTGCCCGCTCTGGGCCGCGCCGCTCAGCCCCCGCTGCCCGCCTTCAGAAGGGCTGCCACGATCGGGCCCGCCGACTCGCTGCCGTGGCCGCCCTGTTGGACGACTCCGGCGGAGGCGAGGTCGCCCTTCCAGGCGGTGAACCAGCCGTTGGCCTGCTTCTGGCCGTCGACCTCGGCGGAGCCGGTCTTGGCGCCGTAGTCGGGGCCGAGGCCCGCCATCGCCTCGGCCGCCGTACCGGCCGCGGCGGTGTACCGGAGGAGTTCGCGCAGCTGGGACCGCACGGTGGACGACATGGGCCGGGGGGCGGTGGCGAGGGTGCGGCCGTCGACCGACGCGGGGACGAGATAGGGCTGCTTGAAGACGCCCGTCTTGGCCGTGGAGACCACCGACGCCATGTTCAGCGGGTTCATCCGCACCCCGCCCTGGCCGATCAGCGAGGCCGCCATCGGGGCGTCGCTCTGCACCGGCACCGAACCGTCGAAGCTGGACACCCCGATGGCCCAGTTGTTCAGGCCGAGCCCGAAGACCTGCTGGGCCTCCAGGGTCAGGGAGTTGTCGTCCAGCTCCTTCGCCTGGGAGATGAAGGCGGTGTTGCAGGAGCGCGCGAAGCTCGCCTTGAACGTCCCGTTCTCGATCTCGAACTTGTCGTCGTTCCGGAACTTCCAGCCGCCGTACGACGAGTACTTGGGGCACGGGTGGACCTTGTCCGCCGAGGCCAGGCCCTTGTCGATGAGCAGAGCCGACGACACGATCTTCATCGTGGAGCCGGGGGCGAGGGAGCCCTGGAAGGCCACGTTGAAGCTGCCGGAGTTCGCCGCGGCCAGGATCTCGCCGGTCGAGGGGCGCATCACGACCACCGACGCCCGCTTCGTGGCCTTCACCTGCTCCTCGGCGGCGGCCTGGAGTGACGGGTCGAGCGTCGTCTTCAGCTCGCCCGGCGTGCCCTCGCTCAGCTCCAGCAGCGTCTTGTCGGCGGCCTTCTCCTCCTGCTCGGAGCCGGCGGACTTCTCGTCCTCAGCGGGCTTCCCGGAGGCCGTGGACTTCTCGTCCGCCTCGTCCTTCGCCGGGTCCGCCCGCACGATCCGCAGTTCGACGCCCGCCTTGCCGCCCGCCTTCTTGCCGTACTTCTCCCGCAGGCCGTCCAGCACCGAGCCCAGCGACGCGTACTTCTCCGTCGTCAGCTCGCCGCCGTCCCGGTCGAGGGCCTTCACCGGAGGCGTGCCGGCCTCGCCGGTCACCAGGCGGTCACCCTCGTCGAGGTCGGGGTGGACGACGGACGGCCGCCAGCCGACGACCGGTTCGCCGTCCTTCTCCGCCCGTACGACGGTGAGGGCGGACGTGTACGTGAGGGGCTTGTCCGTGCCCTTGTAGGACACCGTGCCCTTCACCGAGAACGTCACCTCGTCGCCCGCGCGCTTGCCACGGGTGAGGGTGACGTCCGTGATGTGGGCGTCCTTGGTGAAGCCGGTCAGCGCGGCCCTCGCGGCGGCCGGGTCGTCCGTGGCGGCGGCGGCCTCGGCGGCGGTGCCCTTCTGCCAGGCGGTGAGGAAGGCGGTCGCGGCCGTACGGACCTCGCCGGCGGACAGCGGCCCGCTCTTCACGGCCTTGGCGCCGGCCGAACCGTCCTCGGCCGCCGCGCCGCCGCCGAACACCGTGTACACGGCGAACGCGCCGCCCCCGAGGGCCGCGACGGCCAGGCCGCCCAGCACGAGGGGCCGTCGTGACCTGCCCGACGCCGAGGTCTTCCGCTCGTCGACACGCCTTCTCTTACCCACGCTCTTGACCTTCCGCTGCCCCCGGCTGCCTCTCGTCCCTCAACGAGAACCCCCACACTAGAGTCCCGCGGATCACTCCGTGGGTTCGGGACGAGAGTTCGCCCGCGGGTGGGTGGGGGCTGGTCGCGCGGTTCCCGCGCCCCTACGGCGTCACCCGGAACTCACCCACTCGCTCGCAGCACATCCACCACCATCGGCCCGGCGGCCTCACCCCCACGGCCACCGCCCTCCGACATCGCCGCCGCGGCCACATCCCCGCTGAAGCCGGTGAACCAACTGTCCGCCACAGCCTGCCCGTCGATCTCCGCGGACCCGGTCTTCGCCCCGATGTCCCCACCGAGCCTCGACATGACGCCCGCGGCCGTCCCCCGCGTCGCGGTCAGCCTCATCATCTGCTTCAACTGCGACGCGGTGCCCGCCGACAGCCCCTTCGCCGTCGCCAGTTCGCGGTCGTCCAGCTCCGGCGACACCAGGTACGGCTGGCGGAACGTGCCCGTGATCGCCGTCGCCGTCACGGACGCCATGTTCAGCGGGTTCATCAGGACGTCGCCCTGCCCGATCGCGTTGGCGGCCCGGTTCGGCCCGGAGGACGGCGGCACCTTGCCGTCGGTCGAGGGGATGCCCGTCTGCCAGTTGTCGTTGCCGAGGCCGAATCGTTCCTGGGCCTCGTTCGTCAGCGAGGCGTCGGTCAGCGGCTCCTCGTCGACGAGTTTGATGAAGGCCGTGTTGCAGGACCGCATGAAGCTGTTGGCGAGGGTGGCGCCCTCGTCGGCCTCCAGGCCCGGCAGGTTCTTGAAGGTCTGGCTCTGCCAGGTGGCCGTGTCGGGGCAGGGGGCGGGACCGTTCATGGAGGTCACGCCGTTGTCGATGAGTGTCGCGGCGGTGATGATCTTCATGGTGGAGCCGGGCGGGAGCGCGCCCTGGAAGGCCGCGTTGAAACCGTCCTCGCGGTTGTTGGCGACCGCCAGCACCTGCCCGGTGCTGGGCTGCAGGGCGACCACGGACGACTCGGGGTATTTCTTGACCGCCTTCTCGGCCGCCGCCTGCGCCCGCGCGCTGATCGTGGTCCTCAGCTGCCCCGCCCTGCCCTCGGCGAGGGTCAGCAGGGTGGTGTCGCCGGCGTTCGTGGCGGTGTGCCGGATGCCCAGTTCGATGCCGGGTGTGCCGCCCGCCTTGTCGCCGTAGCGCTCGCGCAGGGTGTCGATGACCGGCCCGAGGGAGGGGTACTTCTCCTTCGTCAGCACGGTGTCGTCCCGGCCCACGGCCTCGATGGGCGGCGTCGCCGCCTCACCGGTGAACAGCGAGTCGCCGTCCTTCAGTTCGGGGTGCACGACGGACGGCTGCCAGTCGACCAGCGCCCGCCCGGTCGTCTTCCCGCGCACGACGGCCAGTTCGCTCTCGTACGCGAGCTTCTTGCTCTCGCCCTGGTACGACACCGTCGCCGCGACGGAGAACGGGACGGTCCGGCCGCCGGCCCCGGTCGGCTTCCTCGGCTCGATCCGCACGTCGTCGATCCGCGCGGTGTCGACGAAACTGCCGAACACCTTCCCCGCGTCCACCGCGTTGTTCGTGTACGACGACGCCGTGACCGCGTCGCCCTTCTCCCAGGCCGCGAAGAACTTCTCCGCCGTCTCCTCGACCTCGTCACCGCTCGGCGGCCCGCTCCGCTTCTCCGCGCCCGCACCGCTGTCGCTGAGCGCGGTCACGAAGTTGTACCCGCCGTACCCGGCGCCCCCCAGCATCGTCGCCAGCACCCCGCCGACTATGGCGACCTTGACCCCCTTGCGCATGACCTGATCCTCCCCGTTGCTACCCCGTCATGGCTTTGATCACCGGCTCCCCAACACTTTGAACGCGTTCAGAAACCGCTTTCCGGGGCTCACTGTAAACACGGTGAAGCGACGGGCGGGAAAAATGCTCCCTGTGTGTTCCCTGATTGTTAGGCCGACGGCCCCGGGGAACCGGCTTCAGGCCATCACACCCAGGTATCCAGCCACATCCGCGACCGCCAGTCGTCGATCGGGATGGACTGGCCCGTGAACAGGGGCCAGAAGTAGATGAAGTTCCAGGCGATCAGCAGGACCAGGACGCCGGCGCCGGCCGCGCCGGCCACGCGGCGGCGTTCGGGGGCGCCCTGCGGGCCGAGGACGGCGCCGATCATCATGGCGACGGCGAGGCAGAGGAAGGGGAGGAAGACGACGGAGTAGAAGAAGAAGATCGTGCGCTCCTGGTACAGGAACCAGGGGAGGTAGCCTGCGGCGATGCCGCAGGCGATCGCGCCGGCCCGCCAGTCGCGGCGGAAGAACCAGCGCCACAGGACGTAGAGGACGGCGAATGCGGCGGCCCACCACAGCAGCGGAGTGCCGATGGCGAGGACCTCGCGGGCGCACTTGTCGGCGGTGTCGGCCGGGCAGCCGTCCTTGCCGGGCGCCGGGGACTCGTAGAAGAACGAGACCGGGCGGCCGAGGACGATCCAGCTCCACGGGTTCGACTGGTACGGGTGCGGGGACGACAGGCCGACGTGGAACTCGTAGACCTGGTGCTCGTAGTGCCACAGGCTGCGCAGCCAGTCCGGCAGCCAGGCGAACCAGCCGCCCTTGCCGTGGGTCGCCGCCCAGTCGCGGTAGTAGCCGCCGGTGCCGTCGTCCGGGGAGAGGATCCAGCCCGTCCAGGAGACCAGGTACGTGGCGATCACGACCGGGACCGTGGACAGGAACGCGAGGCCCAGGTCGCGCTGGAGCGTCGCGACCAGCGGCCTGCGGGCACCGGCGACCTTGCGGGCCGAGTAGTCCCAGAGCACGGCCATGATCCCGAAGAACACCACGAAGTACAGGGCGCTCCACTTGGTGCCGAGGGCCAGGCCCAGACAGAGGCCGGCCAGCCAGCGGTACGGGCGCCAGCCCAGGCGGGTCGCCTCGGCGATCAGGGAGTTGGGGCGTACGGCTCCGTCGCCGTCCGGGGGGAGCGCCGCGGCCAGGCGTTCTCGTGCCCGGTCCCGGTCGACGACCAGACAGCCGAACGCGGCCAGGACGAAGAACATCAGCACCGTGTCGAGCAGCGCGGCACGGCTCATCACGAAGTGCAGACCGTCCACCGCCATCAGCGCGCCCGCGAGACAGCCGAGGAACGTCGAGCGGAAGACACGGCGGCCGATCCGGCAGAGCATCAGCACGGACAGGGTGCCGAGCAGGGCCGCCATGAAGCGCCAGCCGAACGGGTTGAACCCGAACATCAGCTCGCCCAGGCCGATGACGTACTTGCCGACGGGCGGATGGACCACGTACGCCGCGTCCGTCGGGATCGGTACGTCCCCGTTGTTCTGGAGGATCAGCTGGTTGGCGTTCTTGGCCCAGTTGACCTCGTATCCGCGGTGGACGATCGCCCACGCGTCCTTGGCGTAGTACGTCTCGTCGAATATCACCGCCCTGGGGTGGCCCAGGTTCCAGAACCGCGCCAGTCCCGCGACCAGCGTCACCAGCAGCGGACCGCCCCACGCCGCCCAGCGCGTGATGCGCGCCCCGACCTCCTCGCGCAGCCCGAGCGCGGCCCAGACCCGTGGGCCGGGCCGGGTGTACGGGGGCACCAGCCGGTCGCGGACGTCGCTGGTCGGCTGTGCCGCGTAGCCGAATCGGCGCAGCCGCTGCTGCCACGACGGCCGCTGCTCGTCGGTGGCCTGGTCCTGGGCCTGCTCCTGCCGGGTGTCCGTGGAGGACGCGGTACTCGTCACCGAGCCATCGTAGGGAACACGGCTGTGGGAGTCCTGCGGGACGGAAATGTGGGCCGTGGCCGCGCAAGGGGCCGGGGCGTGGCGCCCGATGGCGGCCGGTGGCGGCCGGGGGTGCGTGCGGTACGGCGCCCGCGGGTGCGCCGCCGGCTGGGAGGATGGGGGCGTGACAGGAACCCTTGTGTTGGCAGGCACCCCCATCGGCGACGTCGCGGACGCCCCGCCCCGGCTCGCCGAGGAACTGACCGGCGCGGACGTGGTCGCCGCCGAGGACACCCGGCGGCTGCGCCGGCTCACCCAGGCGCTGGGCGTCCAGCCGGGCGGGCGGATCGTCTCCTACTTCGAGGGCAACGAGGCCGCGCGCACCCCGGAACTCGTCGAGGCGCTGACGGGCGGCGCGCGGGTGTTGTTGGTCACGGACGCGGGCATGCCGTCGGTCTCCGACCCCGGGTACCGGCTGGTCGCCGCGGCCGTGGAGAAGGACATCCGCGTCACCGCCGTCCCCGGGCCGTCGGCCGTCCTCACCGCACTCGCCCTGTCCGGGCTGCCCGTCGACCGGTTCTGCTTCGAGGGGTTCCTGCCGCGCAAGGCCGGTGAGCGGCTGGGGCGGCTGCGCGAGGTCGCCGAGGAGCGGCGCACCCTCGTGTACTTCGAGGCGCCGCACCGCCTGGACGCCACGCTCACGGCGATGGCCGAGGTGTTCGGTACCGAGCGGCGGGCCGCGGTGTGCCGCGAACTGACCAAGACCTACGAAGAGGTCAGGCGGGGCCCGCTCGGCGAGCTGGCCGCGTGGGCGGCGGCCGGGGTGCGTGGGGAGATCACCGTCGTCGTGGAGGGCGCTCCCGAGAAGGGGCCGGAGGAACTGGACGCGGCGGAGCTGGTGCGGCGGGTCCGGGTCCGCGAGGAGGCGGGGGAGCGGCGCAAGGAGGCGATCGCGGCGGTGGCGGTGGAGGCCGGGCTGCCGAAGCGGGAGGTCTTCGACGCGGTGGTGGCCGCGAAGCGTTCAGCGCCGTAGCGGGTCGGGTGCGTTTCGGGTGTGGGTGGTGCGGGGTTGCTCGCGCAGTTCCCCGCGCCCCTGGAAAGCCTGAACAGCAGGGCCGCGCCCCGTGCTTCGCGCCCCACCCCCATGACGTTCCCGGAACGCCCCCGGCCCATGCTTTGGCAAAGCCGGGCAAAGGACAGCCCTCGCGGCTGCGGTCTTCCCACAAAGGGAGGCCAAATGCCCTTCAACACTTGGCAGATGGCGTGCGCTCGGGGTCGGCCGAGGCGTCCACTGGGTGGTGCGGGCGTACACGTCCGCACCGTCCAGCGGACCAGAGGAGCTGGCTATGACCGAGATCGCAGAGCGGACCGTGCTGCGGGACACCGCCACCGCCGTCGTGCACGAGTCGTACTCGTTCGCCTGCATGCGCTGCGGGCACGGCTGGGAGCAGTCGTACGAGATCGAGCACCACAACGACGCCCAGGGGCGCGACTTCGTGATGTACGTGGCCGACGGCCAGGTCGTGCCGTCCCCGCTGTCGAGGCCCACGTGCCAGTACTGCGACGGTCATGTCGTACGGATCATGCGGCCGGGGCGGGTGTCGACGGTGCAGGACGCCGAGCGGCGCCGGCATGTGCCCGAGCCCCGCCCGGCGGCGGACGCGGCGACGGACGCCGCCGAGTCCGGGGAGGACCACCACTGGCACCTGTCCGACCTCCTGCACCCGTTCCACCGCAAGGCGAGCTGACCTCCCCCCGGCGAGCCTGGAGCGCATGCCCCGATCCCACGATTCGTAGGATCGGGGCATGCCTTCGAACGACTCCGGCAAGAACGACAGGAACGCCGCGCCCCCGCTCCCCGAGCCCCTCCGGGTGCCGGTGGCGGACGCGCACACCCATCTGGACATGCAGTCCGACACGGTCGAGGAGGGCCTCGCGAAGGCCGCCTCGGTGGGGGTGACGACGGTCGTACAGGTCGGCTGCGACCTCAAGGGCTCCCGCTGGGCCGCCGAGACGGCCGAGCGGTACGCGGCCGTCCACGCGACGGTCGCGCTGCACCCGAACGAGGCGCCGCGCATCGTGCACGGCGACCCGGACGGCTGGTCCCGGCAGGGCGCGCGCCCGGCGGGCGGGGACGCGGCGCTCGACGACGCCCTCGCCGAGATCGACCGGCTGGCCGCGTTGCCGCAGGTCAAGGGGGTCGGGGAGACGGGGCTCGACTACTTCAGGACCGGGCCGGAGGGCAAGGCCGCCCAGGAGCGGTCGTTCCGCGCCCACATCGAGATCGCCAAGCGGCGCGGCAAGGCACTGGTCATCCACGACCGCGACGCCCACGACGACGTGTTGCGGATCCTGAAGGAGGAGGGCGCGCCCGAGCGCACCGTCTTCCACTGCTACTCCGGTGACGCCGACATGGCGGCCGTGTGCGCCGCGCACGGCTACTTCATGTCCTTCGCCGGGAACATGACCTTCAAGAACGCCCAGCCGCTGCGCGACGCCCTCGCCGTCGCCCCCCTCGAACTCGTCCTCGTCGAGACCGACGCGCCCTTCCTGACGCCCGCGCCGTACCGCGGACGGCCCAACGCCCCGTATCTCATTCCGGTCACGGTCCGGGCGATGGCCGCGGTGCGGGACATCGACGAGGACGCGCTGGCGACGGCGATAGCGGTGAACACGGCGAGGGCGTTCGATTACTGACGGGTCACGTTTCGTCGGCCGTCCGAGGGACCCAGAAAGATGATCAGCGACCCGTGTCGCGACACTGCGTGACCGCGTTGCTTGGGAGGGTGACCGCGGTCCGCTAGGTTCACGTCGCCCGACCCGGACCCGGATCCCCTCTGGAGCGTGTCGTCGTGAGCAACGTGCAGTCGTCGTACGAGACCTACGAGAGCCATGGCCCGGACGGTACGCGCCGGCAGCCGGCGTACGGCGCCGGGACGCTGCCGTACGGGATCCATGAGGACACGTACCGGCCCGCCTACGAATACCTGGGAGAGTGGGCCCCCGAACCGACCGGTGCCGGCCGGGCCTCCTCCCGGCGGTCCGCGCGGCGCAGACGCGCCGCCGAGCGGCCGACCCCGCTGCGGAGGCTGGTGCCGCAGGCGCTGGTGGTGGCGTTCCTCGCGGGCGGGACCTCCGCGTTCGTGGCGAAGGACAAGGCGATCGAGCTGACCGTCGACGGACGGCCGCGCACGCTGCACACCTTCGCCGACGACGTCACCGAACTCCTCGCCGACGAGGGTGTCGCCGTCGGCGCCCACGACGTCGTCGCCCCCGCCCCCGGTACGGCGTTGAGCAGTGGTGACGAGGTCGCCGTGCACTACGGGCGGCCCGTCGTCCTCACCCTCGACGGCCAGCGGCGCAAGGTCTGGACGACCGCCCGCACGGTGGACGGGGCGCTCCGGCAGCTCGGGGTGCGCGCGGAGGGCGCGTACGTGTCGACCTCACGCTCCCAGCGCATCGGGCGGACGGGGCTGGAGCTGGACGTCCGCACCGAGCGCGCCGTCACGATCATGGCGGACGGGCGGACGCGGACGATCCGGACGAACGCGGCGACCGTGGGGGAGGTCGTGGAGCAGGCCGGGATCACCCTGCGCGGAGAGGACACCGTCTCCGTCGCGCAGTCGAGCTTCCCCCGGGACGGGCAGACCGTGACCGTGCTGCGGGTGACCGCGTCCAGGGAGGTCCGCGAGGAGCTGATCCCCTTCCGGGTACGCCGCGCCGAGGACCCGTCCCTCTTCCAGGGCACGGAGGTCGTCGAGCGCGCCGGACGCACGGGGACCCGCCGCGTCACGTACGCGCTCCGCACCGTCAACGGGGTGGAGCAGCGGCCCCGGCTCCTCCAGACCGAGATCGTCCGCGAGCCGCAGGACCAGATCGTCAAGGTCGGTACGAAGCCGATGCCCACGTCCGTGGCGGGCGCGGAGGGGCTGAACTGGTCCGGCCTCGCCGCCTGCGAGTCCGGCGGCCGGCCCAACGCGGTCGACCCCTCGGGCACGTACGGAGGCCTCTACCAGTTCGACACCCAGACCTGGCAGAGCCTCGGCGGCCGGGGCCGCCCCCAGGACGCGTCCGCCGCCGAACAGACCCTCCGCGCGAAGAAGCTGTACGTCCAGCGGGGGACGAGCCCCTGGCCGCATTGCGGGGCGCGGCTGCGGGGCTGAGGTCCTCCCCGGGCGGGGGAGAGCTCGCGGGTTCGGTCTGTTCGGCGTCCGCGGGTGGGCGGGGGCTGGTCGCGCGGTTCCCCGCGCCCCCGGACAGCAGGGGGTGCGCCCCCTGCCGTTCGGCCCGCCGGGGCCGTCTCCCGCAGGCGCGGGGAACCGCGCGAGCAACCACGACCCACCCGCGCCCGCCCACCGATCCGCATCCCCGAGCCATGAGGGGGCGGGGGCACACCCCCCGCCCCGTACCCTTGTGCCGTGACCAGCCCCACCTCCGACGCCCTCCTGGGCCCCGCCGACGTCCGCGAGCTCGCGGGCGCGCTCGGCGTGCGGCCCACCAAGCAGCGCGGCCAGAACTTCGTGATCGACGCGAACACGGTCCGCAGGATCGTGCGGACCGCCGAGGTCCACCCCGAGGACGTGGTCCTGGAGGTGGGTCCCGGCCTGGGCTCCCTCACCCTCGCCCTGCTGGAGGTGGCGGACAGGGTCACGGCCGTGGAGATCGACGACGTGCTCGCCGCCGCGCTGCCCGCGACGATCGCCGCCCGGATGCCCGCCCGCGCCGACCGTTTCGCCCTGGTGCACTCGGACGCGATGCACGTCACCGAGCTCCCCGGCCCGCCCCCCACCGCCCTCGTCGCGAACCTCCCGTACAACGTCGCCGTCCCCGTACTGCTGCACATGCTCGACACCTTCCCGACCGTCGAGCGCACCCTCGTGATGGTCCAGGCGGAGGTCGCCGACCGCCTCGCCGCCGGACCGGGCTCGAAGGTGTACGGCGTGCCCTCGGTGAAGGCGAACTGGTACGCGGAGGTGAAGCGGGCCGGATCGATCGGCCGGAGCGTCTTCTGGCCGGCGCCGAACGTCGACAGCGGTCTCGTCGCACTGGTCCGCCGGACCGAGCCGGTCAAGACCACCGCCACCAGGCGGGAGGTCTTCGCCGTCGTCGACGCGGCCTTCGCCCAGCGGCGCAAGACGCTGCGGGCCGCCCTCGCCGGCTGGGCCGGCTCCGCGCCCGCCGCCGAGGCCGCCCTCGTCGCCGCCGGGGTCTCCCCGCAGGCCCGCGGCGAGTCCCTGACGGTCGAGGAGTTCGCCGCCATCGCCGAGAACCGCGTCGCCGACACCGAGGAGCCCAGCCAGCCGTGAGCGTGACGGTCCGCGTCCCCGCCAAGGTCAACGTCCAGCTCGCGGTCGGCGGCGCCCGCCCCGACGGCTTCCACGACCTGGCCAACGTCTTCCTCGCCGTCGGGCTGTACGACGAGGTCACCGCCACCCCCGCCGACGAGCTGACCGTCACCTGCGAGGGCCCCGGCGCCGACCGGGTCCCCCTGGACCGTACGAACCTCGCCGCCCGTGCCGCGCTCACGCTCGCCGCGCGGCACGGCATCGAGCCGGCCGTGCGTCTGCACATCGCCAAGGACATCCCCGTCGCCGGCGGCATGGCCGGCGGCAGCGCGGACGCGGCCGGCGCGCTCCTCGCCTGCGACACCCTGTGGGGCACGAACGCCTCGCGCGACGAACTCCTCGACATCTGCGCCGAGTTGGGTAGCGACGTGCCGTTCAGCCTGGTGGGCGGGGCGGCCCTCGGCACGGGGAGGGGCGAGCAGCTCCGGGCCCTCGACGTGGGCGGCACCTTCCACTGGGTCTTCGCGGTCGCCGACGGCGGGCTCTCCACGCCAGCCGTCTACCGCGAGTTCGACCGGCTCCACGAGCACGACGTCGTCCCCGAGCCCGTCGCCTCCCAGGTGCTGCTCGACGCGCTCGCCAAGGGGGACGCAGACGCGCTCGCGGCCTTCCTGCCGGGTTCCAACGGCCTCCAGCCCGCCGCCCTCTCGCTCTTCCCGAAGCTGGCCGACACCCTCGCCGAGGGCCGCGCGGCCGGCGCGCTCGCCGCGCTCGTCTCCGGCTCGGGGCCGACCACGGCCTTCCTCGCCCGCGACGCCGGATCCGCGCGCTCCGTCGCCGAGAGGCTGCTCGCGTCCGGCACGTGCGGGGCGGCGCGGGTCGCCGACTCGCCCGCGCCGGGGGCCACTGTCGTCCCGTAGTCCGACAGCCCGGGTGACGCCCCGCCCCGGCCCGCCCGCCCCCACCCGGCGTCCCGCCCCGCCGCCCCGTCACACCCCTCCGTGGCGCCGACTACCCTGGAGGGTCGATCGTCCCCGTGGCAGGAGAGTAATGGCCGTCAACCTGGTCAATGTCGAGAACGTCAGCAAGGTGTACGGCACCCGCGCCCTGCTCGACGGGGTCTCGCTCGGCGTCTCCGAAGGGGACCGGATCGGCGTCGTGGGGCGGAACGGGGACGGCAAGACGACCCTGATCCGGATGCTCGCGAAGCTGGAGGAGGCCGACACGGGGCGGGTGACCCACTCCGGCGGTCTCCACCTCGGCGTGCTGACCCAGCACGACTCCCTGGACCCGGCGGCCACCGTCCGCCACGAGGTCATCCGGGACATGGCGGACCACGAGTGGGCGGGGAACGCCAAGATCCGGGACGTGCTCACCGGGCTGTTCGGCGGGCTCGACATGCCGGGGTTCCCGCAGGGGCTCGACACCGTCATCGGACCGCTCTCCGGCGGCGAGCGGCGGCGCATCGCGCTCGCCAAGCTGCTCATCGAGGAGCAGGACCTGATCGTCCTCGACGAGCCCACCAACCACCTGGACGTGGAGGGCATCTCGTGGCTGGCCGGCCATCTGCGTGAGCGGCGGTCCGCGCTGGTCTGCGTCACACACGACCGGTGGTTCCTGGACCAGGTGTGCACGCGGATGTGGGACGTGCAGAAGGGATCGGTCTTCGAGTACGAGGGCGGGTACTCCGACTACGTCTTCGCGCGGGCCGAGCGGGAACGGATCGCCGCGACCGAGGAGACCAAGCGGCAGAACCTGGTCCGCAAGGAGCTGGCGTGGCTGCGGCGCGGAGCCCCCGCCCGTACGTCGAAGCCGCGCTTCCGGGTCGAGGCCGCGAACGAGCTGATCGCGGACGTACCGCCGCCGCGCGACACCGGCGAGCTGATGAAGTTCGCGTCGACCCGGCTGGGCAGGACCGTGTTCGACCTGAAGAACGTCACCGTCCAGGCCGGGCCGAAGGTGCTGCTGAAGCATCTGACGTGGCAGCTCGGCCCGGGGGACCGCGTCGGGCTCGTCGGCGTCAACGGCGCCGGCAAGACCTCCCTGCTGCGGGCCATGGCCGACGCCGCCCGCAGCGACGGGGAGCGGCAGCCGGCCGCCGGGCGGGTCGTCACCGGCAAGACGGTCAAGCTCGCCTACCTCTCCCAGGAGGTCGCCGAACTCGACCCCACCTGGCGGGTGCTCCAGGCCGTGCAGCAGGTCCGCGACCGCGTCGACCTCGGCAAGGGGCGCGAGATGACGGCGGGGCAGCTCTGCGAGATGTTCGGGTTCAGCAAGGAGAAGCAGTGGACGCCGGTGGGCGACCTCAGCGGTGGTGAGCGGCGACGGCTCCAGCTGCTGCGGCTGCTGATGGACGAGCCCAACGTCCTCTTCCTCGACGAGCCGACCAACGACCTCGACATCGAGACCCTTACCCAGCTGGAGGACGTGCTCGACGGGTGGCCCGGGTCGATGATCGTGATCTCCCACGACCGGTTCTTCGTCGAGCGCACCACCGACAAGGTGTTCGCCCTCCTCGGCGATGCGACGCTGCGGATGCTGCCGCGCGGGATCGACGAGTACCTGGAGCGGCGCCACAAGATGGAGGAAGCCGCTGCCGCCGCCTCGCCCGTCGCCGTGAAGCCGGCCTCGGAGAAGGGCGTCTCCGCCGCCGACGCCCGCGCCGCGAAGAAGGAACTCCAGAAGATCGAGCGGCAGTTGGACAAGGTCTCCGAGAAGGAGGCGAAGTTGCACGCGCGTATCGCCGAGAACGCGACGGACTTTGCGAAGGTGGGGGAACTCGACGCGGAGTTGCGGGCGTTGCTCGGCGAGAAGGAAGAGCTTGAGATGCGGTGGCTGGAACTCGCCGAGGACGCGTAGCGGTGGAGCGGGGCGGCTGCTCGCCGTTGGGCTGTTGTTCGATGCCGGGCGCGGGTTGGCGGTGGTTGCTCGCGCCCACGCGGCGGAGCCGCGTATCGACACAGCCCCGCGCCCCTTCAGAGCGCGTCCCCTGCCCGGCGCCAACACGGTGCCACGCCTGCGAGAGGCGTACAACGCACGGCACGCGCGTCCCGTGAAGGGGGCGTGAAGGAGCGTAACGGCGGCATCACGGGCCGGTCCGCCCTTGGGAACAGGGGAGCGACCGGCCCCGTCCGTTGGGGCGTCGCAGTGATAGAAAGAGCCGTCTGAGAACAGTCTGAGAAGCGACACCACGCGTGACCACGGGTGGCTCGAAAGCAGCGAACAGGGGGAGAGCGCTGATGGTTCAGCCACCCAACGAGCCGCCGCAGGGCGGCTTCGGAGCTCCGCAGGACCCGTCGGCGCAGTCACCGCAGTCACCGGGGCAACAGCCGTACGGCTACCCGCAGACGCCCCCGCCGCAGGGCCCTCCCGTACCGGCCCCCGGCTACGGCTACCCCCGGCAGACGCCCCCGCCGCAGGGCCCGTACGCCCAGCCCGCGCAGCCCGGTCCGTACGGGCAGCCGCAGCAGCCCGGCCCGTACAACCCCGCGCCGCAGGCCGGTTACGGCTATCCGCACCCCCCGTACCCGGGCGTGCCCACCCCGCCGCCGGGCGGCGGCTCCAGGAACCCCTTCAAGGGCAGGCCCGCGACGGTCATCGGTGCCGCGGTGGCCGCGCTGCTCGTGGTCGGTGGCACGGTGTTCGCGGTGACGACCCTCGGCGGCGCCGGCGAGGAGAAGCCGGTCGCCAAGGAGAGCGCGAGCCCGACCGAGGACGGCAAGCCGTCCCCCTCGCCCACCGGACCCGTCAACCAGGGCGACGGCAGCGGCGACGGCGGCGAGGACCTCGACGTCTCCGACCTCAACGCGGACCGCGAGGACGGCGAGGCGAAGGTGCTCTGGTACAAGAGCGCGCCCGACGCCCCCGGTTCCGGCGCGGACGCCCCCGGCCTGTGGGTCACCGACAAGGTCGCGGTGAAGGCCGCGTACAAGCAGCTCTTCGCGTTCGACGTCGATGGCGGCGCCCCCGCCTGGGACGCCGTCGAGTTCGACTACGAGATCTGCGCGGTCACCCCGGAGGCGACGAGCGACGACAAGATCGTCGTCGCCCACCAGAGCGGTGCCTCCAGCACCAGCCGCTGCAACCAGCTCCAGCAGATCGACCTGAACACCGGGGAGAAGGGCTGGTCCACGAAGCTGGAGGAGGGCGCCCTATTCGACGGCACCTACGGCCTCGCCCTGACCCTCAGCGGCGACACCCTGCTGGCGGCCCGCTCGCAGTCCGGGGTGGCACTCGACGTGAAGACCGGCGACCAGCTGTGGGAGAAGAAGAAGTACGGCCAGTCCTGCTACCCCTCCGGGTTCGCGGGCGGCGAGCGGCTGGTCGCGGTCTCCTCCTGCGCGGCGACCACCGACAAGCAGCACGACGAGGTGCAGGAACTCGACCCGAGGACCGGCAAGGCCAAGTGGACCCGGAAGATCCCCAAGGGCTGGAAGGTCGAGCGTGCCTACTCGGTGGACCCGGTCGTGCTCTACCTCACCAACGAGGACGAGAAGACCTGGAACATCTCCACACTCGGCGGTGACGGCAGGACCCGTTCGCAGGTCGATGCCGACGACACGTTCGCGCCCGAGTGCGGCTACCTCATGGACCGCGACCTGGGCGCCTGCGAGGGCGTGGCGGTGGCCGCGGACACCCTGTACCTGCCGACCGAGAAGAAGGACGGCACGAACGAGATCGTCGCGCTGAACCTCGCGACCGGCAAGGAGAAGTGGCGCGTCAAGGCCCCCGCCGACGTGACGATGGAGCCGGTCGAGGCCGAGGGATCGAAGCTCATCGCCTATGTGTCGCCGTCGCGCGACGAGGGCGGCCGGATCGTGTCCGTCCCGACCACCGGCAGCAGCCACAAGGCGACCACGCTCCTGCGGATGCCGGCGAGCGCCGCGAAGATCGAGGACGGCTTCTACTCGAAAGCGATCGACTACGTGGACGGGCGTTTCTACCTCTCCACCGCCCGGCTGACGGGCAACGACGAGGCGAAGGAGAAGTTGATGCTGGCCTACGGCAAGTGACGCGCGTGACCGCCGCGGGCCGCCGACCGGCCCGTCGAGCCTCCTCGTCGACCTCCCCGTCCCTCCCTCACCCGTGCTCCAAGATCCGCTCCGAGGTATCCACGACATGACGCAGCCGCCGCCCCCGCCGAACCAGCCGCCGGGCCCGCCCTCCGACCAGCCGCCCTCCGAGCCCCCGGCCCAGAACCAGCCCCCGGCCCAGAGCCAGCCCCCGGCCCAGAGCCAGCCCCCGGCGCAGCCCCCGCAGGACACCCCGCCGCAGGGGGCTTCGGCGCGCCCACACCCCCGCCGCCCGGCGGGTTCGGCGCCCCGACGCCCCCGCCGCAGGGCCCGCCCGCGCAGGACCCCGGGTACGGCTACCCGCAGACGCCCCCGCCCGCGCAGGGTCCGGGCTACGGCTACCCGCAGACCCCTCCGCCGCAGCCCGGCTACGGCTATCCCGGCCAGCCCGGTCCCTACGGCCAGCCGCCGCAGCCGGGCCCGTACGGCCAGCCGCCGTACGGCTACCCGCCGCAGACGATGCCGATGCATCCGCAGGTCGGGGGTCCGGGCGGCAAGAAGAAGGTCAACTCCACGGCGATCATCATCACCGCGGCGGTCGCGGCCATCGCGCTCATCGTCGGCGGCGGCGTCTGGTACGCCTCCTCCAAGGGCGACGACACCGCCAAGAAGGACACCGCCAGTTCGCAGGGCACGACCGGCGGCGAGGAGGACCCCAAGGGTGACGACGGAGGCACCTCCTCGTCCGGCGGTTCGTCCACCGGCGGTGTCGAGGTGCCGACGAAGGCGCAGGAGAAGGTGCCGTCCAGCACCAGCGCGAAGCTCCTCTTCCAGGTGCCCGCGCACGAGGTCAAGGAAAAGCTCCAGATCGACAGCGTCAAGGGCTCCTGGCTGACGGAGACCACGTACGCCAAGTCCGCCCTCAACAAGATCGTCGGCTATGACCCGGACAGCGGGAAGTCCAAGTGGACGCTGGACCTGGCCGGCCAGACCTGCGCGGGCTCCCGCGAGATGACCACCGAGGGCATCGCGGTGGTGGTGACCGAGTCGGCCAAGCGCAAGAACAACGACGACCGCCAGCCCTGCACCGAGGTCACCGCGTTCGACGTGGAGACCGGCAAGGAGGTGTGGACCAAGAGCGCCGAGGTCAGCGGCAGCAAGGTGCCGTTCGGCGAGGTCACCATCTCCGGCACCACGGTCGCCGCGGCCGGCGGCTACTCCGGCGGCGCCGCCTTCGACGTCAACTCCGGCAAGGTGCTGTGGTCGCCGAAGGCCGGCGAGTGCACCGACGAGGGCTACGCGGGCGGCGCCCAGCTGGTCGCGGTCCGCAAGTGCGGCGACTACGGCAGCGAGACCTTCCAGATCCAGCTGCTCGACCCCAGGACGGGCAGCGTCAAGTGGACCTACAAGGTGCCCTCCGGCATCCAGCGCGCCAAGATCATCTCCACCAAGCCGGTGGTCTTCGGTGTGGTCACGGGCAGCGATGTCCCGCTGACCGGCACCACCGACATCTTCTCGCTGGACGACGGCGGCAAGCTGCGCGCCAAGATCTCCATCCCGGACGACAAGTACGACCACGAGTGCCCCGTCCGCGGCGTCTGGGCGTGCAAGGGCGTCTACGTCGGCAACGACAAGGTGTACATGCCGACCAAGAGGCACGACGGCACCGCCAAGTACAGCTCCACCAACGAGATCGTCTCCTTCTCGCTGGCCACCGGTAAGTCGACCGGCGACCGCGTCGACGCGGGCGACGACCACGAGCTGTTCCCGATCCGCATGGACGGACCGAACATCATCGCCTTCAAGGACGGCCCGTACGACAAGGGCGCCCAGGTCGTCTCCGTCGACGGCAAGACGCTGAAGCAGACCACGCTGCTGGAGACCCCGTCCTCCGAATCGGTCCTCCGCGCGATCAGCGCCATGACGCCGACCATGAGCGAGATGCTCTACACCGACGGACGGTGGTTCATCGGCTCGGAACTCGTCAGCAAGCCGTACTCGGACGACGAGAAGGAGTACACGGCGCTCGGTTTCGGGACGAAGTAACCCCACGCGCCCCCTCGGCCTCCCGCGACGGCCCCGCCCCTGCTCAGGGGCGGGGCCGTGCACGTATCCCTCATCCCGCTCGAATGGGAGGGAATTTCGGTAATCCGGGGCACTTCTCACCGAGAGGGGGAGCGCAACGTCGAACAAGCGTGTAGCTTCCGGGGGCATGAGAGCGGTGGAGCAGACGGGGAAGTCGGGGGGCTTCTGTCCGTGAGGACCAGTGGGCGGCCATAGTTGGCAACCACTGGGGGACTGGGGGGTGGGGTGGCTCGATGGGAGTGCGGCTCATGGTGGTCGACGACCACCGACTGCTCGCCGAGGCGTTGGCCTCGGCGTTGAAGCTGCGGGGGCACCGGGTGCTCGCCGCGGCGGCGCCCGCGGCGGGCGCGGCGGAGCTGGTGATCACAAGGGCACCCGAGGTGTGCCTGCTCGGCACGGCGGCACCCGCCGAGCCGGGGATCTTCGACCCGGTGGTCAGGATCAAGCGGGAGCGTCCGCAGGTGGCGGTGGTGGTCCTCGGGCCGGTGCCCAGTCCGCGCGGCATCGCCGCCGCGTTCGCCGCGGGCGCCTCGGGCTATGTACGGCACGACGAGCGCATCGAGGGGGTCGAGCGGGCCATCATGAAGGCCCGCGCGGGGGAGGCGGCGGTGGCGCCCCAGCTGTTGCAGAGCGCCTTCGGCGAGTTGCTGAACCCCGCTGCCCAGCCGGACGACGAGGGTCAGCGGCTGCTCCAGATGCTGACCCCGCGAGAGGTCGAGGTGCTGGTGCGGGTCGCGGACGGCGAGGACACGAGACTGATCGCGGCCGGCATGGGCATCGCCCCGTCCACCGCCCGCACCCACGTCCAGCGGGTCCTGATGAAGCTGGGCGTCGGATCGCGACTGGAGGCGGCGGCGCTGGCGGCCCGCACGGGGTTGCTGGACCGGGCGGGGCCGGTGTCGCACGCTCCGCGAGAGGCGGGCCCGGAGCCGCGGTGACCCCCGGCCCGCCGGGCGGGCCGGCTGCGGCCGACAGGCTGACTGCGGCCCGGCGGTGGTTGTGGTGCTCGGCTGCGGTGCCCGGCTGTGGCTGGTCGCGCCAACGCCGAGCGCTCCGCTCGACACCGCACTCCGCCCCCTTCGGCGCTCAAGCCCACAGCGGCGACGCCGCCAGGAAACACGACATGGGCTGGCAACAGGGAAAGTGGTTGCCTGCCGCAGCGCTTGGGCCGGCCATGACGGGATGTCGGATCTCCTTGAGCGCGTGAATGCCGATCGAGCTGGACGAGCTGCGAGCGGCGGTGTTCCGCCAGCAACTGGACTGGAGCCCTGATGAGGACCTGGCCCATCAGCTCACCGAGCGCCGCATCGCCCGACTGCGCGGCGCCGAGACAGTACTCTTCCTTGCCACCCGTGCACCTGACGGGGAGATCGCGGCCTGGGCCGACCTCTACCTCGACCGGACCGCTGGGCTGGCCCCGTTGGAGGACCTGGTCACCGCCGCAGCACACAGTGAGCAGGGCCACGGCGACACCCTGCTCGCCACTGGCCTGGCGCTGGCCGCCGCTGCCGAGATCCCTCATCTACTCCTGATCGCGGACATGGACGACTGGCCGCGCGACTGGTACGCCCGCCGTGGCTTTACCGAGCTCGGCCGCAACTATTCCTTCCTCGGCGGTGGCTGAGGCGCTGTCACCCTTCGCACCGAACTGGAGGCTGGCCTCCCGCCCGCTGTAACTCAAGACCATCGTCATTTTCGGCCGAGGACGGCTAATGGGGGTGGGTGTATCACGGCAACTCCACCACGGGCGGGGAAAAAGTGCCGCCGACTTCGTCGATGTGCGATAACACTGGTCGGGCAGCACCGAAGACAGAACCGAAGACAGAACCGAAGCAACAGAGAAGGCAGACGTACCCCATCGTGAACAGATCCGGCATACGCCGCAGCCGTACCCGTGCCACCGCCCTCGCGGCGCTCGTCCTTCCCCTCGCCCTGATCACCGCCTGTGGTGGTTCGGGCAGTGAGGGCGACGCGGGTGAGGAGTCGGCCTCGGCCCAGGCCACGCAGAGCGCCGAGAGTGGCGGGGCCGCCAAGCCGCTCACGGCCGCCGAACTCGGCAAGGCCTCCCTCGCCGAGGGGGATGTGGAGGGCTACGGCATCAAGGAGCCGGGCGCGGGCGATGTGGCGGCCCAGGACGATGTGAGCGCCGACGACGAGGCATGCATGCCCGTCGCCCAGGCGGTGGCCGGGGTGACACCGGGTGAGCCGCCCGCGTCCACCAACCGGCAGGCGATCGCCGAACCCGACAAGAGCGCGGTCGCCGAGGACGCGGATCCGGAGGAGGTGTTGGAGGCGGCGTTCGACGTGTCCACCACCATGGTCGTGCTCGCCTCCTACAAGAGTCCCGAGGTGGCCGAGGCCGCGCTGAAGTCCGTCAGCGACGCGGTCACCACGTGCGCAGGCGGCTTCCAGGGCACCGCCTTGGGCGAGAAGCAGAAGGTCACCAAGGTCACCGAGGACACCGCGCCCGAGGCCGGCGACGAGGCGGTCGCGTTCAGTGCCATGGCCTCGGTGGACGGAGGCGAGGGCCCGATGAAGGTCGTCGTCTTCCGTACCGGCTCCACCCTCGCCCAGTTCACCTCGGTCAACCTCGCCTCCCTGACATCCGGCAAGGACTTCGACTTCCCGGCCGACCTCGTCACCGCCCAGGCCGACAAGCTGGCCTGACAACCGTAGGAGCATCCCGCGGCACAGCGCGGTACGGGGCCGGTGACCCGCGACGTCGTCGGGTCACCGGCCCCGTACCGGCACGAGCGACAGCCCCGCGCGTAGTCCGGGGTCTGGAGGAGTCCGGGAACGTAAGTGATGACGACCTCACGCAGGAACCCCGCGTGGTGCTCCGCCTCGGCCAAGTCCAGGTTCACCGGGGGCAGTACTCCTCTGCACTCCTCCCACCAGCCCCGCGTGCGGTCGGTCGCGATCGACGCGAGGGCCTCGATCAGTTCCCCGTCCGCGCAGGCGCAGTGAGCCGCCAGCCTCCGCAGCCGCTCCTCCCTGATCGCCGAACTCCCGGCTTCGATCTGGCTCATGTGCGCCGAACTCACTCCGAGGAGCCCCGCCACCTCCTTGGCGGACTCGCCCGCCGCTTCCCGCGGTCTGCGCAGCTCGGACCCCAGGCGCACCTGTCGTGCCGTGACCATGACGGCGTGGACGACGAAGAGGCCGCCGATGATGCGGCGGATGTCGAAGAGCTGGGCGGCCGTGGCGGACTTCAGCTCATCCGATGCCGAGGACGACGAAGCAGAGGGCGAGGATCGTGCGGTCGAGCCGGTCGAGCCGGTCGAGCCGGTCGACGGGGAGTCGTGGCTCGGCGGTGAGGTTCGCCATGCGCAGCCCACTCCAGTTGGTGTTCTGGTGGTCTTTGTTTGTTTGAGACGGTGACGTGCGTCTGAACCTGTGCTTTGATGTGTTCGGTTCTGTTTGATGCACTGATTGATCGTTTGTATCGATGGCTTGATCGCTGATTGCGGTACGGATGGGGAGTCCCGCGTGAAGAAGACCTCGACCCGGCTGGCCGACGGTCGTGAGCTGATCTACTACGACCTGCGCGACGACACCGTGCGCGATGCGGTGGACAAAAGGCCCCTGGAGCGCACCGTCACCACGTCGCAGGTGCGCCGGGACCCGCTGCTCGGTGACTCCGTCGCGATCGCCTCGCACCGTCAGGGACGCACCTACCATCCCCCGGCGAACGAATGTCCGCTCTGTCCCTCCGAGGGTGACCGGCTCAGCGAGATCCCCGACTCCTCGTACGACGCCGTCGTGTTCGAGAACCGCTTCCCGTCGCTGGCCGGTGACTCCGGCCGCTGCGAGGTCGTCTGCTTCACCTCGGACCACAACGCGTCCTTCGCCGACCTGACCGAGGAGCAGGCCCGGCTCGTCCTGGAGGCGTGGACCGACCGCACCGCGGAACTGTCCCATCTCCCCTCCGTCGAGCAGGTCTTCTGCTTCGAGAACCGCGGTGCCGAGATCGGTGTGACCCTGGGGCACCCGCACGGGCAGATCTACGCGTACCCCTTCACCACCCCCCGCACCGCCCTGATGCTGCGCTCCCTCGCGGCCCACAAGGACGCGACGGGCGGGGAGAACCTCTTCGACGCCGTCCTGGAGCGGGAGCTCGCCGACGAGCGGATCGTGCTCCGGACCGAGCACTGGGTCGCCTTCGTGCCGTACGCGGCGCACTGGCCGTACGAGATACACCTGTACCCCACGCGCCGCGTGCCCGACCTGCTCGCCCTCGACGAGGACGCGCGCGCAGAATTCCCCAAGGTGTATCTGGAACTCTTGAGGCGCTTCGACCGGATCTTCGGCGAGGGTGAGTCTCCGACGCCGTACATCGCGGGCTGGCACCAGGCGCCGTTCGGCACGCTGGAGGAGTTCGACGGCGTCAACCGCGACGACTTCGCGCTCCACCTCGAGCTTTTCACCATCCGCCGCACCTCCGGCAAGCTGAAGTTCCTCGCGGGTTCCGAGTCCGGCATGAACGTGTTCATCAACGACGTGCCGCCGGAGCGCGCGGCCGAGCGACTGCGAGAGGTAGCGAGTTCATGAGCGGCAAGTACCTGGTCACCGGTGGCGCGGGCTATGTCGGCAGCGTGGTCGCCCGGCATCTGCTGGAGGCGGGCCACGAGGTCGTCGTCCTCGACAACCTCTCCACGGGCTTCCGCGAGGGCGTGCCCACGGGCGCGTCCTTCATCGAGGGCGACATCCGCGACGCCGCCAAGTGGCTGGACGCCTCCTTCGACGCCGTTCTCCACTTCGCCGCGTTCTCGCAGGTCGGCGAGTCCGTCGTGAAGCCCGAGAAGTACTGGGACAACAACGTCGGCGGCACCATGGCGCTCCTCGGCGCGATGCGCGAGGCGGGCGTCCGCAAGCTGGTCTTCTCCTCCACGGCCGCCACGTACGGCGAACCGGAGTCCACCCCGATCGTGGAGTCCGCACCGACGAAGCCGACGAACCCGTACGGCGCCTCGAAGCTCGCGGTCGACCACATGATCGCGGGAGAGGCGGCGGCCCACGGTCTGGGCGCCGTCTCGCTGCGCTACTTCAACGTGGCCGGCGCGTACGGCCCATGCGGCGAGCGCCACGACCCCGAGTCGCACCTCATCCCGCTGGTCCTCCAGGTCGCGCAGGGCAGGCGGGAGGCGATCTCCGTCTTCGGCGACGACTACCCGACCCCGGACGGCACCTGCGTCCGCGACTACATCCACGTCGCCGACCTCGCCGACGCCCACCTGCTGGCGCTGGACGCCGCCGTGCCCGGCGAGCACCTCATCTGCAACCTCGGCAACGGCAACGGCTTCTCGGTGCGGGAAGTGATCGAAACCGTCCGCCGGGTCACGGGCCACCCCATCCCGGAGGTGGTCGCCCCCCGCCGCGCCGGCGACCCGGCGACCCTGGTGGCCTCGGCCGCCACGGCCCGCGAACGGCTCGGCTGGAACCCGTCCCGCGCCGACCTCGCGGGGATCGTCGCGGACGCGTGGGAGTTCGCGCGGGCGCACGCCGAGTAGGTCCCCTTCGCGCTGGTGGGCGCCAAGTAGTGTGCCGACTCAGCCAGTTCGTTGGTCGAGTCGGTTCGTCGGTTGAGTACGGAAAGGTCAGGGTCAGGGGATGAGCGAGGCTGTCGTCGTCGCCGAGCGGTTCGAGGAGCTGTACGGGGCGGAGCCGGAGGGAGTGTGGGCCGCGCCGGGCCGGGTGAACCTCATCGGCGAACACACCGACTACAACGACGGCTTCGTCATGCCCTTCGCCCTCCCGCACACCACGATCGCGGCGGTGTCCCGGCGCACGGACGGTGTCCTGCGCCTGCACTCCGACGACGTCGAGGGCGGCGTGGTCGAACTGTCTCTGGAAGGACTGATCCCCGAGGCCGACCGCGCCTGGACGGCGTACCCGTCCGGCGTCGTCTGGGCCCTGCGCGAGGCCGGCCACACGGCCGTCACCGGCGCGGACATCCACCTCACCTCGACGGTCCCCACCGGCGCCGGCCTCTCCTCCTCGGCGGCCCTGGAAGTGGTCGTGGCCCTCGCCCTCAACGACCTCTTCGACCTCGGCCTGAAGGGCTGGCAGCTGGCCCGCCTGTGCCAGCGCGCCGAGAACGTCTACGTCGGCGCCCCCACCGGGATCATGGACCAGACGGCCTCCGCCTGCTGCGAGAGCGGCCACGCCCTGTTCCTCGACACCCGGGACCTCTCCCAGCGCCAGATCCCCTTCGACCTGGCCGCCGAGGGCATGCAGCTCCTCGTCGTCGACACCCAGGTCAAGCACTCCCACAGCGAGGGCGAGTACGGCAAACGCCGCGCCGGCTGCGAGAAGGGCGCGGCCCTGCTGGGCGTCGACGCGCTGCGGGACGTCGCGTACGGCGAACTGGACGCGGCCCTGGGCCGCCTCGGCGACGAGGAGGAGGTCCGCCGCCTGGTCCGCCACGTGGTGACGGAGGACGAGCGCGTCGAGCGCGTGGTCTCCCTCCTGGAGTCGGGCGAGACCCGCGCGATCGGCCCGATCCTGACCGACGGACATGCGTCGTTGCGCGACGACTTCCGCATCTCCTGCCCGGAACTGGACCTGGTCGTCGACACGGCCCTGTCCTCCGGCGCCCTCGGCGCCCGCATGACCGGCGGCGGCTTCGGCGGCTCCGCGATCGTCCTCGTCGAGGCGACGGACGCGGACGCGGTCACCAAGGCGGTCGAGGAGGCCTTCGCCGCGGCCGACTTCGCCGCACCCCGGGTGTTCGTGGCGGTGCCCTCGGCGGGGGCGCGACGGGTTTCGTGACCTGGGATGGTTGCCTTGAAACTCATGACGTGAGGTGTGAGGTGTGAGGTGTGGGGCGGGGCCGGAGGGCCGCGCCCCATGACCATGAACACCGCCAACTCCCCGCACTTCAGCGCCATCTGAGTACGAGCACTCATGTGTTCGCGGTTCCCGCCCAACGACACTGTCACAAGGGGTAGTTAGAGTTGTCGGTGAGGTATTGGCGTTAGGGGGAGGGCAGCGATGTCGAACGGCGGCGGGTCAGAGGGATCCACGGGTGGCTCGTGGGTGTCCGGCCTCTTCGACTCCGCACAGGACGCGGTCACCGATCTGGTCACCGAACTGTCGTCGATCACGGCCTTCCAGAAGCGCGTCGACCAGCTGATCAGTGACCTCAAGGAGTCCGACGCCGGCCCCGGCAGGGTCGGCCAGGAACAGCTCGTACGCACCCGGTTCGGCGGAGGCAACGGCGAATGGGCGGAGGCTGCGGGCCTGTTCACCGCGTACGAGACGGTCATCACCGAACTGGAGAACCTCTCGAAGCTGTTGTCCGACTCGATGGAGGGCATGGGCATCGCCGTTCTCGCCGCCCACAAGGGTTACCAGAACATCGACCTCGACATCCGTGACCGTATGGCGGCGATCAGCGCGGAGACGACGGAGCACTACGGCGGGGCGTACGACCCGGGTCTGCCGAAGCGGGGCGCTGACGCCGGTCGTGACGCGACGCCGCCGGACCGGACCCAGGCATCGGCGGACGGCGGCGACTCGGGAGGCACGATCTGATGGCGGGCGGCACCTTCGACGGCATGAGCCACGAGCGCATGCTCCAGTGGCTCGACCAGGCCAACAGCGGCACGGTCCAGTCCGCCGCAGACCGGCTGGCAACCGCGGCAGAGGAGATCCACAAGATCGCCGACGAGCTCAAGGTCCGCCCCCAGTGGGTGGAGTGGAAGGGCGAGGGCGCCGACGCCTTCCGCGCCTGGACCGCCGACCTCGCCAACTCCACCTTGCGCTTGGGCGACTTCAGCGAGAGCTCCGCGAAGTGGCTGGCCCAGGCCTCCGATGCCATCGCCCGCGCCCAGGCGGCGATCCCGCGTACGGCGGAGGGGGCGCAGGCGAACCTGGACGCGGCGACGGTGGCGCACAACGACCCCGACGCGGGCACCATCTCCGCCAAGTCCGCAGCCGAACTCGCGGCGCTGGCGGCCGGCAAGGAGAAGGTGCGGCAGGAGGCTGCCGCGGAGATGGTGAAGCTGGGGCAGGCCTACGCGTTTTCGGCCATGCAGCTGAACGCGCTGGAGAGGCCCAAGTTCGCGCCGCCGCCGACGGCGATTGTGCCGGTCGATGGGACCGTTCAGAGCATTGACCTGGAACGTCCGGGCGCTTCCGAGCAGAGCGCCTCGTCGCCCGGTGGCGTTGCTGCGCTGGATTCGGCTCGGAGTAGGGACACTGGTTCCGACACCTCCGACGTGAGGCGATCGTTGGACACGCGGTCTTCAGAGCGCTCCGCGCCGTCGGTGGATGG
Organism: Streptomyces sp. TG1A-60; assembly: GCF_037201975.1. Taxonomy (NCBI): domain Bacteria; kingdom Bacillati; phylum Actinomycetota; class Actinomycetes; order Kitasatosporales; family Streptomycetaceae; genus Streptomyces; species Streptomyces sp. TG1A-60. The sequence continues at coordinate 4,892,026 of NZ_CP147520.1, forward strand.
GCCTCCGACCCGGATGGCTATTGATTCTGTGGAGACGCTGCCGCAGGACAAGCGGACAGCGACGGGTCCGCCAAGCGGTCCGCCCGGTGCCGGACGGTTGGAGGGGCTTGGAAGTCCTCCGCACTCGAGTTGGGTTCCCCCAGTGACGGGCAGGCAGGGTATGCCTGCTGCTGGCCCGCCGGCACAGGGGCGGTCGGCCGTGCCTGGCCGTATGCCTCAGTTCCCTGCCGGTCAGGCTGTCCAATCTCCGAATGCCGCGCGTGTGCCGGGCGGTAGTGACGGCATCATCGGCGGTCGTCCAGTCACCCCGCCCGTGGGCGGGCAGGCGGGAACCACCCATCGTGGAACAGTGGTGGGGGCACCACCCGGCTCGACAGGGCGTCCCCCGATGGGCCCCACCACCGGTACGGCGACTCCCACAGGACGAACGGCCGGTCAGCAGGGACCGACGCCCGGTCGTAGTCTCCCGTCGCCGAACGGTGGCGTCATCGGAGGCGCTCCGCAACAGACGAGCCGTACGGTGCGCAGCTCCGGCGGCTCGGGTGGGACGGCCGGAACCGGTACGACCTCCGGCGGTGGTACGACGCGTGGCGGCATCGTAGGCGGTGCACCCAGCGGGGTTCGCCCTGGCGAGAACAGAGGAACAGGCATTCCTCGCGTATCGGGGCCGAACTCCTCAACGAGCACGGGCAACAGGAACGTTCGGCCACGCCGCCCTGCCGGCGACGAGGAGACCCGACGGCATGGCAACAGCCGCACCGCACCACCGGCCGTCGACTGACGTGTATCCCGGAACGGAGACAGCGAACCTCATGCACACCACCAGCCCCCGACACGGATGTCACCGTGCCATGGCATCGGCGCTACTCGGCCTGCTGCTGGTGGGCTCTGCGGGGGCACCGGCCTATGCCGAGTCGATCCGCGAGCAGCAGTGGTTCCTCGACGCCATGAAGGCCGAGCAGATGTGGCAGACCAGCACCGGGAAGGGCGTCACGGTTGCTGTGCTCGACACAGGAGTCGATCCGGATAATCCTGACCTGAAAGGGAGGGTACTCGACGGCAAGGACTTTGCTCCCGAGAGTCGTGCAGGCGACGAGCATACGGACTATGAGGGCCATGGCACGGGGATGGCCGGACTCATCGCCGGCACAGGTGCGCATGGAGGTGGGAAAGGCGCGCTCGGGCTCGCCCCTGGGGTCGACATCCTCCCTGTCCGGATGCCTGATGACAGTGACGTCAGCCCATTTGAAGTGTCTGCGTACGTCAGCAAGGGCATTCGTTACGCGGCCGATTCCGGAGCCCAGGTCATCAACGTCTCGTTGAGCGGAGGCATCATCAGCCCAGAGTTGACCGAGGCGGTCAGGTACGCCCACGACAAGGGCTCACTCGTTTTCGCAGCGGCGGGCAATGATGCCGACAAGCAGCACCACTTCAACCCCCTGGCTGCCACGCCTGGTGTCGTAGCCGTGGCAGCAGTGGGCAAGAACCTCCGTCGGGCGTCCTGGTCCCAGTACGGCCCCGAGGTGGACATTTCTGCCCCCGGCGAAGACATGGTTCACGCTTGCGGCGGCAAAACAGGGCTCTGTAAGACCAGTGGCACCAGCGACGCCACCGCCCTCGCCTCCGCCAGCGCCGCCCTCATCTGGTCCAAGCACCCCACCTGGACCAACAACCAGGTTCTCCGAGTCATGCTCAACACCATCGGCGCCCCCACCGACGGCGCCAAGCGCAACGACTCCATCGGCTACGGCATCGTCCGCCCCCGCATCGCCCTGCAGAACCCCGGCGACCCGGGCCCCGCCGACGAATACCCCCTCCCGGACCTCGCGGCGGCGGCCTCCGCGGCGCCGTCTGCCCAACCGTCGGCGGCCGATGCCGCCGATACTCCGGCGGAGAGGGAAAGCGCCGACACGACAGCCTCCGCTGCCAAGGACGGCACCACCGTCTGGATCCTGCTGGGGACCGGCGCAGCCGCACTCCTCGGAGTCGCGATCGCTTCCTTCGTCGTCATCCGCAGGCGTCGGAGCGCGGCAGCAGCGGCTCAGCCGGTCCAACTCCCCTACGGGCCCGGGGCCGTCTGAGTTCTGGTGCTCGGACTCTGTGGCGCCGGTGGGGAGGGGACACGTGATGCGGAAACGCTACCGTGTTCCTCGATCACCGAGGCATTGCAGTCGTACATCCACATCAGTACGCCGGTGTGCGACGGGAAACGGGGAGGGGACCACGCATGGCGTGGGACGAGTGGGAGCAGTTGAAGGCGAACGCGCTGGCACGACAGCAGGACCGCATGCAGTTGAACAGCGCGGGTGGTGGCGGGTCGGCCGCTGCGGCTGACTTGAAGACGAACGCGTCGGGCAAGACGGCTGCGGTCAAGGCATTGCGGGAGGACATCCGGCCGGGTACGGACAAGGCCGGGGTTCATGCCGAGGAGAACTCGGCCGCTGTTGTGCGTGAGTTCGCGGGTTGGGACACCGGCTCCGGTCTGAAGGACGCGCACAGGGAGTGGGAGCTTCAGGTCGCGAACCTGAAGAACCGTCTTGAGACGGACCAGACAGCCTTGGAGCAGACCAAGAGGGGCTTCGAGTTCATCGATCTTGATGTCCGAAGCGGGATTGCCCGGCTCGACGCGGGGGCTGACCCGCGTCGAGACGCTTAGCGGCGGGGGAGACAAACCATGCTCACGTACCAGGACGTGGTGACGATCAGGATTGGGTTCCTGACCACGGCGGCCAAGGACTGGGACGACATGGCAGGCGGTTTCGAAGAACTGGAAAGCCTCTACGCGGCAAAGGTCGAAGGTGTCGCGACCGACGGTACCTGGGTCGGTGTCAGCGCGGGCGCTGCCTCGTCCCGGTTCTCGGCAACCCGCGAGCAGTTCGCCGCCGCCCAGGTGGAAGCCCGTGCCATCGCCTCGCTTCTGCGGGACGCCCACGCCCAGTTCGCCCGGCTGATCAGCCAGGTCGAGACGACCGTGGAAGAGGCGAAGCAGGCAGACATGTCTGTGAACAGCAAGGGCGTTGCCCTCTACGACCTCAGCAAGCTCGACTCCAAGCGGTCCGACCCGAGTTACTCCCAGGATGTGCTGAAGGTGAGGATGGCGGAGGCTACCTGGACAAAGGCGATCCAGGACGCGGTACAAGCCGTCGACGACGCCGACCAAGGCGTCAAACTCGCCCTCCATGAGGCAGCGGGCGTCAAGAGTTGGTTCGAGCGCGCCTTCGACCAGGCCACGGGCCAGGGCTACACGTTCAACGGCTCCGCCGTCGGCGACATCGAGGTCTACGAGGCCCGTGAAGCCCAGAAATACGCGGACCAGATCCTCGCGGGAGAGAAGCCCGATGACCTGGAGGAGTGGGAGCGTCTGATGCGCGACAACTCCGATGACAAGACCTTCAGCCAGACAGTGCTCAACCACGTGGGGCCTGAAGGAACGATCAAGATTACAAATCAGCTCAACACGTTGGCCTATGACTCTGACCAGCGAAACCAACAACGCTATCTGGGAGTGGAGAAGGGCCTCGCCGATGCGATGGCGACCGCCACGCAGGACCCCAAGTCGGAGTTCTACAAGAACTGGAACGACGGCCTCAAAGAGGCAGGTATGAAGCGCTACGACTGGCAGGGCGAGAAGGTTCGCGGCTATCAGTCACTCGTGACGCTCATGCAGCACGGAGAGGGATACTCCGACCGTTTCCTCCATGACATGGGGGACGACATGATCGCGGCCGAGCGCGCGGACCAGGGCAATGACAACTGGGATCTGCCGAAGCGGTTCGTCCAGGAGCGCGACGAATGGTTCGCCAACGATCCGCTGGATGGACTTCTCGGCATCATGAGCCGCGATCCCGAGGCGGCGGCGAACTACCTGGACCCGAAGAACGATCCGCACCCCGACGACGGCAAGACCGAGGACAACGACAGGCTGAAGTACCTGACGCGAGAACGGGACTGGGATGTCCAGGACAGCAACTGGCACAGAAACCCCCACGACCCTGACAGCATCTGGGGCGACCCCCTCCACCGCTCCGACACCGAGGACGCGCAGAACAGGGCCGGTTTCGGCGCGGCCTTGGTGGCGGCGACGACAGGCATCGACCCGAACAACTCGGGGGGTGGCTATGTTACTCATTCCGAGGTGAATGACAGGGTGTTCGAGGGTGCGCTGAAGCATCTCTCAGCCGAAGGAAACGATTTTCCGCCGAGCCTGCGCACGCCCATGGCTGTGGCCATGGGCAATTTCGGCGACGAAGTGCACCAGGCCACCAGCGCGCACAATGACGGCGAGAGCCCTCTGGATCGGGGGCAGGTACTTGAGGTCGCAAAGCAAATTTCCAGGGACCAGTTCTCCTACGCAACTCTTCAGGACGCTATCAACCGCGAGATCGTCTACGACATAAATACCGGAAGAAATGGTGACGAGGAACCTCTGATCAGGGGCGGGCGCACGATCGGTTTCCTCGAAGAGGCTCGCTACCAAGGGCTCAAAGTGGACTTTGATGACCAAAGAAGTGAAGCAACCTGGGATGCGAAGTGGGATTATCACACGTGGGGTGGAGTGGTCAATTTCATTCCACATGTGGGTGACGCGGCGCAGCGAGGCGTCGATGTCGTAACGGCCAAGTGGCTTGAGGAGGAGATGGCACGCATTGACAGTAACCAGACACGGGACAATCTGGCTACCGGTACAGACAAGGAAGGGCGTCTTGAGGCCCTAGCCGACCAGTGGAGACGTGAAAATCCAAGCGCGATCCGTCCGGACGACCGGTACGGAACAGTAGATATTGTTGATAATGCCGCCAATAATGGAAATGAAACGGCCAAGGATCTGGCAGGTAAGGGATCATGAAGTTCAAGCCTCTTGGTGTTCCGGCGGCGATTGGTGCTGTCCTTCTTGTCTGTGGGTGCTCTCCTGAAAAGGGAGGGCGCGATTACGTGATCCCTGCAAAAGTCTGCGACGTCGCGGTCGAGGCAGATATCGTTGAGTCCCTTCTGCCGGTAGGCGAGTCGCTTGAGGAGGAGCGGGAAGTCGTGGGGATTTCTCCTGGGGAGGGCGAGCAGTGCAGTCTCGATATTGACAAGAAGCTTGGCCTGACGATCAAGATTTCCCGTCAGGGTGCACGATGGCGCGATGCGCTTGAGGCTGCCGATAAGTACAGCAACCTGAAGCGCGTTTCGTTGGCTGGGGATGTGGAAAGCGCTGGCGTTGCGGATGATGGTGCTATTGTCTGGTTCCGATGCATTCCAAACAGTGGGCAGCCTTTCACGGAATCCCCTACGGGCGTGAATCATCAATCCCTGGTGATGGAGCTGTTCGTGGGGGATCGCGCGAAGGGACCTGACGACCCTGAACAGCAGCACAAGGACATCGAAAAGTTTGTGCGATATTACGTTCCCGGCGTGGAAAAACGCTGGTGCGATTCCTGAGCCCGGATCCACCGACCGATACCTGTGGATAACTTCTCCGGTAACGAGGAAGAGCCTTGTGACCTGCGATGATGGGAGTTCTTGAGGCTTCCAGCACGCACGATGACAAGGCTCTTCCGAGATGCAATCTTCCCATGCCGCCGTCCTTGTCTCCGCACACTTCGACGAGCCGAATCTGATCGCGGACGCGGGGCTGCTCCCGCTGGTCGCTCTCGCCGAGCGGGTCGGCCTGCCCGAGCTGGCCGACCAGGTGCGTATCGAGGCGGCCGACAACAGCGGCGGCGCCCATCCGGCGGCCAAGGTGATGTCGCTGCTCGGGGCGATGTGCGCCGGGGCCGACTCCATCGAGGGCGCCGACCGGCTGCGGCACGGCGCGATGGACCGCGCCTTCACCGGCATCCGGGCACCCTCCACGCTAGCGCGTCCGATCGCTGAGGTGAACGTGAGTACGTGTACTCATGTGGCAGCCGCTCCCCGACGACATCGTTGACCTCACAAACCGAGCAACACCATTGCTTGTCAAAGGAGTTCGGAAATGACTGCCTCGTCGCGTTCCCTGTCCCAGGTCCTCCGCCACCACCTGGTGAACCCCGCCGCCCTGGGCTACCTGGCCGTCGTGGCCGCGGTCGGTGTCTGGGTCGGGGTGGACGCACTCTTCGTCGAGCACGCGGACGCCAGCCTCGCGGGAGTCTGGCTCTTCCTCGTCACCGCCCCGACCTCGTTGCTGTTCTCCGCTCTTCCCGGCGCTCTGCCCTTCGTCGGGATCGTTGTCGGGGCCGTGACCCAGGCGTTCGTGCTCGGCGTCGCGTACCGCTGGTTTTTCAACCGGCCCACGTGGCGCGCCGGTCTCGGCAACGCCTGACACATCAACGATGTCTGACACACCGTCGACGTCTGGCACGTCATCGGTTTCTGACACGGACATGCGCGCAGCCGCCATCCGGCGAACCAGGGCGCCAGGATCGCCAACCTCTCCCTCGGCGGCGAGGACTCAGCCGAGTCCGACCCGCTGGAAGCCGCGGTCGACCGCATATCCGCAGAGAGCGGCATCCTCTTTGTCGTCGCTGCGGGCAACGAAGGCCCCTCCGCGACGACCATCGGCACTCCCGGCAGCGCGGCCTCCGCGCTCACCGTCGGCGCGGTCGACCAAACAAGGACCGGATCGCGGACTTCTCCAGTGTCGGTCACACGGCCGACGGCTCGCTGAAGCCGGACATCACCGCTCCGGGTGTGGGCATCGTCGCGGCGAAGGCGGCCAAGGGTTCCGACGGCACTCCGGCCGCCCCGGGCCATGTGTCGATGTCCGGTACGTCGATGGCGGCCCCGCATGTGGCCGGCGCGGCGGCGATGCTCGCGCAGGAGCACCCGGACTGGACCGGTGAGCGGATCAAGCAGGCGCTGACGGCCTCCGCCAAGCACGGCAGCGGCCTGTCCGACTCCCTGGCAACCGCGACCAGCGTTCCGGACTTCAGGGACCCCGACGGCAAGCACCTGCGCTTCGGGACTGACGCCTACAACGAGGCATTCAGGAACCGCTCGGGGACGCATTGCTGATCGCCCGGTCTCAGGGCAGGGGGGCGGGTTGTTCCGGGGAGCCCAGGCCGCACCACCATGGGTGAGGGCATACCCGGCATCCACGAGGCACTGGCGTACGCGAGCCCCGTCGAATCCCGAGCGTTCGGTCTGCTCTCGTTGCCCGGAGCGGACTTCGCCTCCGCAGGTATTGCACGCCGATACGTGCGCGACACGGCTGGGTGGTGGAATCTGGCGCCTGATGTCGTGGGCGACTTGGAAAACCGTCACGGGCGAGCTGGTGGCGGGCCTCGCCGCCGTGTACGAGGCCGTGGATACCCTCGCCAAAGCGCCGCGCCCCGTGAACTCCACTGCCTACGGCCCCGACGCCCGGCGCCTCCGCGTCGGCCGCTACCGCGTTCTTCTATCTGATTGACGACGACGTGATCCGTATTCTCGTCACGAAACCTGGGGCGCACTCCGTTAGAAGCGGCGGCGGCTGGGGCTTCGCCATCCACGGTGCACCCAGCCTCTTCGGCAACGTGTACCTCGTGATCCCCGGCGGATAGCCGGGGATCACTCACCGGCTTCCATCGCACCCCGAGTGTGCGTTGCGGTGCCCTTGGTGGGGGGGCATCGACGGGTGTCCTGGTCGTCGTCCGGTCCGCTCAGTGCCGCCGTGACGCCCGTGCCGCCCGGCAGGCGGGCCGGATGGGACAGCGACTTGAGCATCCGCTCGCCGTCGGCATGCGGAACGTGGCGCTCCGCCTGGCCCCGTCGCGGGCCACGGTCAACGCGATCCTCCGCCACGCGGCCTGGACACCGCCACAGTTCCGGCCCGGGCTCACCCGAGGCGTTTGGTCAGCGTGTACTCCGTGATCCCCGGCGGATAGTCGGGGATCACGGACACCACCTCGAAGCCGAGGCGCTGGTAGAAGCGGGGGGCCTGGAACTCCCAGGTTTCCAGGCGGGCGGAGCGGCAGCCGCGTTCGTGGGCGGCGGTGTGTTCGGCCTGGGACAGGAGATGCGAACCGAGGCCCGCCCCCCGGTGGCGATCGTCGACCCAGAGGTAGGTGATGTGGAGCCACGTCGCCCAGGTGTGGCCGACCAGGCCGCCGAGGAGGTCGCCCGCCTCGTCCAGAGCCCACACCTGGAGCGGAAGCTCCCGTGCACCAGGGGTTCCACGCAGGTCGCGGAGGACCGGCGAAGCCGCGGTGTTGCTGGCGCGCAGTCGGGAACGCAGCAATTGGCTTCGCTCCTTGTCGACTTCCGTCTCGATGCGAAACATGCGGCACACAATAAACGCGCTGGACAGTCAGTTCTGCAAATCACCTTCCGCTCCTGCCGTCCGGCCTTACTCTGATGAGCAGCGCCGGTGGGGGCCGGTGCCGATCAGGGGGCGAGACAAGTCGGGTACGACGCCCGGTGTGGGGTAGCGGTTCAGCACGGCGGCGGCCGTGTGGCTGCGACGCCCCGTCCCAGGTGTACACCGGGGCACGCTCCGGGCGCCGTACTCGCGCCGGTCGTCCCCCGACCAGTGGGGGTTTCAGTGGTTCGCATCCGAGTCCTGGTCGTCGACGACCACCGCATCTTCGCCGAGTCGCTCGCCGCGGCCCTGGCCGCCGAGCCGGACGTCGACGTGTCCGCGGCCGGCAGCGGCCCCGCCGCGCTGCGCTGTCTGGACCGCGCGGCGGGGGAGGGGCGCAAGTTCGACGTGCTTCTGGTCGACGCCGACCTGGGGGGCCACGCGCACGCCCCCGGCACGCGTCCGGCCGCCGTACCCGTGCCGGACGGCAGCGAGGACGGGCTCGTGGACGGCATCTCGCTGGTCGCGGGCGTGCGTTCGGGCCAGCCGAGCGTACGGACCGTCGTCCTCGCCGAGAAGGACGATCCGCGCCGGGCCGCGCTGGCCCTGCAGGCGGGGGCCTCCGGGTGGGTCGCCAAGGACTGCTCGCTGTCCCGGCTGCTCACCGTGATCCGGGGGGTGCTGCGCGACGAGACCCATCTGCCGCCCGCGCTGCTCACCGGCGTCCTGCGGGAGCTGACCGCCGCACGCAAGCACCGCACGGAGAGTGAGCTGCTCGTCGAGTCCCTCACCCCGCGTGAGCGCGAAGTGCTTCGGTGCATGGTGGCGGGCCTGGGGCGCAAGGCCGTGGCCGAGCGCCTCTTCCTGTCCCCGCACACCGTCCGCACCCATATGCAGAACGTCCTCGGCAAGCTCGGCGTCCACTCCACCCTCGCGGCTGTCGCCCTCGCGCGCCGGGCGGGGGTCGGGCCGGCCGACCTGGGGCCTGCCGGGCGGATCGTGCCGGAGGAAAGCAGCAGTGCCTGACCGCCCGCGCGTCTCCGGCAGGGCCGGCCCGACAGGATCTCAGCCGGGGATGTTGTCGAACGGGGCGGTCAACTGCCGTAGCAGGCCCGCCAGTTCGCCTCGCTGGGCGCGGGACAGTTCGGCCAGAATCGCCCGTTCCTGGTCGAGGAGCCCGGCGAGCGCCTGATCCGCCCGGTCCCGGCCCTCGACCGTCAGCCGAACCAGCACACCCCGGCGGTCACTGGGATCGGGCAGCCGCTCGACCAGGCCCTTCTTCGTCAGCCGGTCGATTCGGTTCGTCATCGTGCCCGAGGTCACCAGCGTCTGCGTGAGGAGCTGACCGGGGGAGAGCTGATACGGCGCGCCGGCGCGCCTCAGCGCGGTCAGCACGTCGAACTCCCATGGCTCCAGCTGGTGCTCGGCGAACGCCAGTCGGCGCGCACGGTCCAGGTGCCGGGCCAGTCTGCTCACCCGGCTGAGTACCTCCAGCGGCTCCACGTCGAGGTCGGGGCGCTCCCGGCGCCACGCTGCGACCAGTCGATCGACCTCGTCCTCCATGACGATCAGTGTAATCGTTGTGTCGACGTGAAGTCTCTTGACATCGAGATGATTAACTTCAACCATCTTGACTCCGAGATACCTTGGGCGCGAGGGTGGACCGCGCACGAGAGTGGACCGCGCACGAGACGTGCTCGCGTACGGACGGTGGAGCCGTCCGGACCCGGCGCGACGCCACGACGCCCGGCGCCGGAGGCCGTGCCCGCGCCGGAGCCCGTGCCCGGAGAGTTACGAGGAGGTAGTCCCCATGCCCGCCACCACCCCCACCTGGGACCCGCGGCAGTACCTGCGGCACGCCGGCCACCGCGCCCGCCCCTTCGTCGACCTGCTCGCCCACGTCCCCGACCCGCCCGCGATCCACCCCCGCGTCGCCGACCTCGGCTGCGGCCCCGGCAACGTCACCCGCCTCCTCGCCGACCGCTGGCCCGCCGCGCGCATCACCGGCTACGACAACTCACCCGAGATGCTCGACAGGGCCCACGTCGACCACGAGGGGCTCACCCCGGGCGGCGGTCGCATCGACTTCACCGCGGCCGACGTCCGTACGTGGGCGCCCCCGGAGCCGTACGACCTGATCGTCAGTAATGCCACCCTCCAGTGGGTACCCGGCCACCTCGCCCGCTTCCCCGTCTGGGTCGACGCCCTCGTCCCCGGCGGCACCTTCGCCTTCCAGGTCCCCGGCAACTTCGACTCCCCGAGCCACCGCCTCATGCGCGAACTCGCCCACTCCGCCCGCTGGAAGGACCGGCTCGCCGGGACCCTCAGGCACGACGACGCGGTCCACGGCCCCGCCGGCTACCTCGCCGCCCTCGCCGACCTCGGCTGCGAGACCGACGCCTGGGAGACGACCTACGTCCACCTCCTCCAGGGCGAGGACCCGGTCCTCGACTGGGTGAAGGGGACGGGGCTGCGACCGGTCCTCACCGAACTGGGCCCGGACGCCGAGCCGTTCGTCGCCGAGTACCGGACCGCCCTGCGCGAGGCCTATCCCGCCACCGCCCACGGCACACCGTTCCCGTTCCGCCGCGTCTTCGTCGTCGCCCGCAAGCCGGAGGCGGGCCGGTGATCGCCGCCGTCGACCACGTCCTGCTCGCCGCGCCACCGGGCGCGGAGGGCCTGCTGCGGGCGTACTACGTCGGCGTCCTCGGAATGACGGAGATCCCGAAGCCGCCCGCGCTCGCGGTGCGGGGAGGGTGCTGGTTCGGAGCGGGCGAGGTGATTCTGCACCTGGGGGTGGAGGCGGGCTTCCGACCGCCGAAGAAGGCCCACCCCGGGCTGCGGGTGTGTGACATCGACGCGTACGCGGCCCGGCTCGCCGCGCGCGGGGCGCCGGTCGCCTGGGACGACGATCTGCCGGGGTACCGGCGGTTCCACTCCGAGGACCCGGTGGGCAATCGACTGGAGTTCCTGGAGCCGGTCTGAGCGGTCGAGGGGCCGGGAGCGGGTGTCGAGGCAGCCGTCGCGGCCGGCGTCCATGTCGATGTTGTGCAGAATATTGACGCCGAACAGATGCACGCCTATTTTCGCGGTGTTCCTCCCTCGGTCCCCTTCGCTCCAGGGAGGCCCGCATGCCCCCGCCCAACTCCCTGACCTCGCCGAGTGGCCCGAACAGGCCCTGGGTGCAAGGCAGTTGCGCCGTGTCGCGTTCTCCGGGCCGCTCGGTACGGACGTCGAGTCCTACGACTTCCTCGTCTACGGCACGTCGCCGCGCTCGTCTTCGGCGAACTGTTCTTCCCCGACGCCGCCCCGGCCGTCGGCGCGGTCGCCGCGTTCGGCACCTTCGCCGCCGGGTATGTCGCCCGCCCCCTCGGCGGCATCGACTTCGGCCACTTCGGCGACCGGCTCGGCCGCAAGTCCATGCTGCTGCTCACCATGGGACTGTCCGGGACCGACGGCGCCCGAGCGTCCCGGAACGGGGGCCGCCCCGGCCGTTCGGGAGCGAGTTGGCCGGCCAGGCGCCCGCCGGAGTGGTCCCGCCGCGGGCCGAGCGGCCCACCCCCTGTCCGGGCCCTGACTGAGCGGGCTCGTGTGGCTGGCCGGGCCCCTGGACAGAGCGGTCCGCCCTGACCGGGCCCGGGGCGTCCGCCGTACTCTTACCGCTGTGGAGGACGAGATCCTGGACGCAGATGTCGTCGACGCGCCGCAGCCGCGGGCGCAGTCGCTTGTGCTCGCCTTCTTCGGCAATCACGTGCTGGACCGGGGCGAAGGCGGCCTCGGGGTGTACTCGGGGAGCATCATCGATGTGCTCGGCCGGGTCGGCACGGGAGAGCAGGCCGTACGGTCGACGCTGACGCGGATGGTGAACCGGGGACTGCTGCGACGGCAGCGGGAGGGCCGGAGGATGTTCTTCGGGCTCACCGCGCACGCCGAGGACATCCTGCGGGACGGCGGTCAGCGCATCTGGCGCGACGGCGCGGTGAACGAGGACTGGGACGGCACCTGGACCCTGCTCGGCTTCTCCTTCCCCGAGTCCTGGCAGCGGCAGCGGCACGATCTGCGCTCGCGCCTCACCTGGTCCGGATTCGGCGCCCTGTACAGCGGGCTGTGGATCGCGCCCGGACGGGTCGACGTACGGGAGATCGTCTCGGAGCTCGGGCTGGACACGCATGTGAAGGTGTTCCACGCGCGGGCCGACGAGTTCACCGATCTCGGGCTGATGATCCGCGAGAGCTGGGACCTGGAGGCCCTGGCCGCACGGTACGTCGCCTTCGACAAGCGCTGGACCGCCGCCGACCTCGCCGCCGCCGACCCCATCGCGACCCGCCTGGGGCTGGTCGCCGAGTGGCTGCGCATCATCCGCACCGACCCGCGGCTCCCCGTCCTGCATCTGCCGGCGCAATGGCCCGCACGGCAGGCCCAGGACACCTTCCGGCGCATCGCCGAACAGACCGCGGGCCCGGCCGGTCGCATGGCCGCGGAGGTACTGGAAACGACCCCGCTGCGGAGCGCGCCGGCCGAAAGGGCATAGCCGGAAGTGGATTTCGGTATTCCGAATTCCGGGCCCCGGCTCGGATCTGGCTGATAATCTTCTTGGGCTCTCCTTTAATCCGACTATATTCTCGTGTCACTTTTTGTTGTCTTGAGTGTTCATCACGAGGTAGCCGGGGGCGCGCCTTGACCAGGGGGGATTCGGGCCAGTGAGCTTCAGTTGACGTAGTCGGCGTGTTCGCGAGCCGTTTGGTGACGCGCATCATTATTCTGTCGGTCGCCGACCGGGATTTCTTTCACGACCACCACTTCCCGGCCGGTTGATTCCTGCTGCGTCAATTGATTCTTATTTACCGACCACGTATATCGCCGTGCCCGCGCACAGCCCCAGCCCTCCCGACCGGACCGCCAGGGGGCGCGGAGCAGGCCGCCGCCCGTGCCGGGCGGCTTCCAGGGGGAAGCACACGTGAAGATCGCGTTTCTGATCAACAACGCCTACGGCATCGGCGGCACCATCCGCTCGACGGCCAACCTGTCGGCCGCGTTCGCCGACCGCCACGACGTCGAGGTCGTCAGCATCCACCGCTTGCGCGACGAACCGGCCCTCCCGTTCGACCCGCGCGTGCGCCTGACCACGCTGATCGAGCTCCGGGACGGCAGCCCCGGCCACGAGGGCGACCATCCGCTCACCAAGCTGCCCGGCACGATGTTCCCGTACACGGGGGCCACCGGGAACCTGCCCTACACCGCGCTGCAGGACGAACGCATCGGCGCCTTCCTCGCCCGCACGGACGCCGACGTGGTCATCGCCACCCGCCCGGACCTCAACGGCTATCTCGCCCGCGACGGACGCCGCCGCTATCTGCGCGTCGGCCAGGAGCACCTCAGCCTGGACCAGTACCGGGACCCGCTGCGCGAGAACCAGAACAAGGCCATCGCCGGCCTCGACGCCTACGTCACCGTCTCCGAGGCCGACGCCACCCAGTACCGCGCCGCCCTGCCCGACGTCGCCACCACCATCGTCTGCGTCCCCAACGGCGTCCGGGCCCCCGCCGTCGTACGGTCCCGCCTGGACTCCCAGGTCATCGTCGCCGCCGGCCGACTCATCCCCATCAAGCGGTACGACCGGCTCGTGAACGCCTTCGCCAAGATCGCCGCCGAACACCCCGGCTGGACCCTGCGGATCTACGGACGCGGCCCGCAGAAGGAGAACCTGCGGGAGCAGATCGACCGGCTCGGACTGCACGAGCGTGCGTTCCTCATGGGAGCGGTCTCCCCCATCGAGACCGAATGGGCCAAGGGCGCCGTCGCCGCCGTCTCCTCCGACATGGAGGCCTTCGGCATGACCATCGTCGAGGCCATGCACTGCGGCGTCCCGGTCGTCGCCACCGACTGTCCCCACGGCCCCGGCGAGATCATCACCGACGGCGAGGACGGCCTGCTCGTCCCCCTCGGCGGAGACGTCGACGCCTACGCCGACACGCTGAAGCGCGCCGTCACCGACGAGGCGCTGCGCGAACGGCTCGGCGAAGCGGCCACGAAGAAGGCCGAGACGTACGAACCGTCCGTCATCGCCCGCCGCTACGAGTCCCTGTTCGAGGAGCTGTCCAGGACACGGCGCCGCAGGTGGGACGGCGCGGCCCGGCTGAGGCAGCTCGCCCGTGCGGTACGACCGCGTCCCGCGAAGGCCGCCGCCGCGCCCGGCGGGAGCGCTCCCACGACCGCCGAGCCCGGCGTGCCCGCCGCGCACGCCCGCGCGAGCGCCGACGGCGGCGTCACCGTCCTGCTCGACCCGGCGGAACTGCCCGCCGGGCCCCTCGACTTCGTCGCCCGCCTGCGTCGCGACCCCGGCAGGCGGCAGATCCGGGTGCCTGTACCGCTGCCGAACGCCGACTCTCCCGACACGGTCGCCCGGGCGACCCTCCACCGGGACGAACACACCCTCGCCGAAGGACGCTGGGACTGCTATGTCGCGCCGCGCGGCACGAACAAGCGGGTACGGCTGACCGCGCGGCTGGTGGAACAGGCCGCGCTCGTCGGGCGGGCGCCGAGCGTCGATCAGCGGGGGGTCGGTGCGTGGATCCCGTACCCGACCGTCGACGGGTTCCTCGCGCTGCGGACATGGCTGCGGCCCGCGCATGCCGAGATCGACACGATCGAGGTCGGGGAGAGGGCGATGACCGTGAACGCGACGCTGTTCGGGGCGGCCGGCGCGCCGCTGGGGGAAGGGGCGGTGGTGCGGGCTGTCTCCCGGGCCGGCGCGGCGTACGACTTCTCCGTGGCCGTGCGGGGGGCGGGGGACCGGGGCGTCCGGTTCACCGTTCCGTACGGGGAGGTCATGGCTCGGCGGAGTGTCGAGCATGACCTGTGGGACCTGCGGCTGGTGCCGGCGGACGGGGCGGAGGCCGTGCCGGTGGGGCGGATCGGGGGAGACGTGGTCGAGCGGCGGAAGACCGATCTCGTACCTGGGCAGGTGTTCGAGCACTTCGAGCGGGGGCGGACGCGGGTGAAGCCGTACTTCACGGTGAGCAATGAGCTGGCGCTCAGCGCGAAGGATGTGGAGAAGGCCGGCTGAGGGGCCGTTCGCCGTAGGGGGTGAGGCGCGTGAGGACCTGCGGGCTGGTTGTGGCCGGCCGCGCAGTTCCCCGCGCCCCTGAAGGCGTGCCCCGCCCCTGAGCGGGAGCGGGACACGCCTTCAGGGGCGCGGCACTAGCTCTTTCGGTGGCCGATCAGGCGGGGCTTCTGGTTGAGGCCGTCCAGGCCGTGCCAGGCGAGGTTGACCAGGTGGGCAGCCACCTCGGCCTTCTTCGGGCGGCGGACGTCGAGCCACCACTGACCCGTGAGGGCGACCATGCCGACGAGGGCCTGGGCGTACAGCGGGGCCAGTTTGGGGTCGAAGCCGCGGCTCTTGAACTCGCGGCCGAGGATGTCCTCCACCTGGGTGGCGATGTCGGAGATCAGCGACGCGAAGGAACCCGTGGACTGCGGGATCGGGGAGTCACGGACCAGGATGCGGAAGCCGTCCGTGTACTCCTCGATGAAGTCGAGGAGCGCGAAGGCGGCCTGCTCCAGCAGCTCACGGGGATGCCCCGCCGTCAGAGAGCTGGTCACCATGTCCAGCAGACGGCTCATCTCACGGTCCACCACCACCGCGTACAGCCCCTCCTTGCCGCCGAAATGCTCGTACACCACCGGCTTGGACACCCCGGCCTTCGCCGCGATCTCCTCCACCGACGTGGCATCGAAGCCCTTGGAGGCGAAGAGGGCGCGGCCGACCTCCAGCAACTGCGCCCGGCGCTCGGCGCCCGTCATCCGGGTACGGCGCACACGCCGCGGCTTGTCATTGCTCGGGGTGCTGCTGGAGTCGGTCGCCACGCCGTCAATCATGCCGCCTCCGCGGGCGCCTTCCGCTGCCGGGAGCCGTCCTCACCCCTGTTACGCCTGGAATCGATACGCGAGCGTGACGGCCAGCGGACGTCGTACGCCCAGCCGAACCGTTCGAACCACCGGATCAGCCGGGCGGAGGAGTCCAGTTGACCGCGTTCGACGCCGTGCCGGGCGGAGGTGGGGTCCGCGTGGTGGAGGTTGTGCCACGACTCGCCGCAGGAGAGGACCGCCAGCCACCACACGTTGCCCGAGCGGTCGCGGGACTTGAAGGGGCGCTTGCCGACCGCGTGGCAGATCGAGTTGATCGACCAGGTCACATGGTGCAGCAACGCCACCCGCACGAGCGAGCCCCAGAAGAGCGCCGTGAACGCGCCCCACCAGGACATCGTCACCAGGCCGCCGATCAGGGGAGGCAGCAGGAGCGAGACGCCCGTCCACAGGATGAACTGGCGGGAGATCGTCCGGAGCGTCCTGTCCTTGATCAGGTCCGGCGCGTACTTCTCCTGCGGGGTCTGCTCCTCGTCGAACATCCAGCCGATGTGCGCCCACCACAGGCCCTTCATCAGCGCGGGAACCGTCTCACCGAACCGCCACGGCGAGTGCGGGTCGCCCTCGGCGTCGGAGAACTTGTGGTGCTTGCGGTGGTCGGCCACCCAGCGGACCAGCGGGCCCTCGACGGCCATCGAACCCGCGATCGCCAGCGCGATCTTCAACGGGCGCCTGGCCTTGAAGGAGCCGTGCGTGAAGTGCCGGTGGAAACCGATCGTGATGCCGTGGCAGCCCAGGAAGTAGAAGAACACCAGCAGGCCGAGATCCAGCCAGCTCACCCCCCAGCCCCAGGCCAGCGGCACCGCCGCGAGCAGCGCGAGGAACGGGACGGTGATGAAGAGAAGCAGCGTGAGCTGCTCGATCGAACGCTTCTGCTCGCCGCCCAGCGTCGCCGACGGGGCTGAGGAATCGGGCGTCGCGGAGCCTGCGGAACGGGGCGCCTTCGGGGCGTCTTCGATCACATCGGGCCTTGTGGTCATGGGCGTCCCCTGTGGGGTCGAGGGTGGAGAGAGGTGGAGATGCCTGCGGCAACATCGTGCGCGGGTCGCCTGCCGGCTTTCCCTACGGTTCCGTAACCTACGGCATCGTAAGTATGACAGCGCGGCGCCCGGCGGCAAGAGCCCACCGGTCTGCGCGTCCGCGGAGTGAGCGGGACGGTGGACATGTGGCACTCAGTGCCGCCAAAGTGGCACCTGCCGCCGGGTACGCCCGGGTGGCCACCTATCCTGGAGTCGGTTCGGACAGCGCGGTCCGCTCTGAATCCTGCCCGGATGCCCAGCCCGTACAACCGCGCACGCAACCTCCTCGGGGTCGATGAGCCGCCGGGCACACATCCGAGTTCCCCTCCGGACGAGCTTCAACACTGCAAGGAGCCGCACCTGTGAGCAGTGCCGACGACCATGGCCAGACCGTCACCACGGTCAACGCCGAGCTGCGCGCCGACATCCGGCGCCTGGGCGATCTGCTGGGCGAGACCCTCGTGCGACAGGAGGGCCCCGAACTCCTGGAGCTGGTCGAGCGCGTCCGCCGCCTGACCCGCGAGGACGGCGAAGCCGCCGCCGACCTGCTGCGCGGCACCGAACTGGAGACCGCCGCCAAGCTCGTCCGCGCCTTCTCCACCTACTTCCACCTGGCCAACGTCACCGAGCAGGTCCACCGCGGCCGCGAACTGAGGGCACGGCGTGCCGCCGAGGGCGGCCTCCTCGCCCGTACGGCCGACCGCCTCAAGGACGCCGACCCCGAACACCTGCGCGAAACGGTCCGGAACCTCAACGTCCGCCCCGTCTTCACCGCCCACCCCACCGAGGCCGCACGCCGGTCGGTACTCAACAAACTCCGGCGCGTCGCCGCACTCCTCGAAACCCCCGTCATCGAGTCCGACCGCCGCCGCCACGACACCCGACTGGCCGAGAACATCGACCTCGTCTGGCAGACCGACGAACTCCGCGTCGTCCGCCCCGAACCCGCCGACGAGGCCCGCAACGCCATCTACTACCTGGACGAACTCCACGCGGGCGCCGTCGGCGACGTCCTGGAGGACCTCACCGCCGAACTGGAGCGCGTCGGCGTCACCCTCCCCGACGCCACCCGCCCCCTCACCTTCGGCACCTGGATCGGCGGCGACCGCGACGGCAACCCCAACGTCACCCCCCAAGTGACCTGGGACGTCCTCATCCTCCAGCACGAACACGGCATCAACGACGCCCTCGAACTCATCGACGAACTACGCGGCTTCCTCTCCAACTCCATCCGCTACACCGGCGCCACCGAAAACCTGCTCGCCTCGCTCCAGACCGACCTCGGAGCCCTCCCCGAGATCAGCCCCCGCTACAAGCGCCTCAACGCCGAGGAGCCCTACCGCCTCAAGGCCACCTGCATCCGGCAGAAGCTGGAGAACACCAAGCAGCGCCTCGCCAAGGGCATCCCCCACGAGCCCGGACGGGACTACCTCGGCACATCCGGACTCATCGACGACCTGACACTCATCCAGACCTCGCTGCGCGAGCACCGCGGCGGCCTCTTCGCCGAGGGCCGCATGAACCGCACGATCCGCACCCTCTCCGCCTTCGGCCTCCAACTCGCCACGATGGACGTCCGCGAACACGCCGACGCCCACCACCACGCCCTCGGCCAGCTCTTCGACCGCCTCGGCGAGGAATCCTGGCGCTACGAGGACATGCCCCGCGAGTACCGCCACAAGCTCCTCGCCCGCGAACTGCGATCCCGCCGCCCACTGGCCCCGACGCCCGCACCACTGGACGCCGCCGGCGCCAAGACCCTCGGCGTGTTCGAGACCGTAAAGAAGGCCCTCGCCGTCTTCGGCCCCGAGGTCATCGAGTCTTACATCATCTCCATGTGCCAGGGCGCCGACGACGTCTTCGCCGCCACCGTCCTCGCCCGCGAGGCCGGCCTCATCGACCTCCACGCCGGCTGGGCCAAGATCGGCATCGTCCCCCTGCTGGAGACCACCGACGAGCTCAAGGCCGCCGACACGATCCTGGAGGAGATGCTCGCCGACCCCTCCTACCGGCGGCTCGTCGCCCTCCGCGGCGACGTCCAGGAGGTCATGCTCGGCTACTCCGACTCCTCCAAGTTCGGCGGCATCACCACCTCGCAGTGGGAGATCCACCGCGCCCAGCGCCGCCTCCGTGACGTCGCCCACCGGTACGGCGTACGACTGCGGCTCTTCCACGGCCGCGGCGGCACCGTCGGCCGCGGCGGCGGCCCCTCCCACGACGCGATCCTCGCGCAGCCCTGGGGCACCCTGGAGGGCGAGATCAAGGTGACCGAACAGGGCGAGGTCATCTCCGACAAGTACCTCGTGCCCTCCCTGGCCAGGGAGAACCTGGAACTGACGGTCGCCGCCACCCTCCAGGCCTCCGCCCTCCACACCGCCCCCCGCCAGTCCGTCGAGGCCCTGGCCCGCTGGGACGCCGCCATGGACCTGGTCAGCGACGCGGCGGAGTCCGCCTACCGCCGACTCGTCGAGGACCCCGACCTCCCCGCCTACTTCTTCGCCTCCACCCCCGTCGACCAGCTCGCCGACCTGCACCTCGGGTCCAGGCCGTCCAGGAGGCCCGACAGCGGCGCCGGACTCGACGGCCTGCGCGCCATCCCATGGGTCTTCGGCTGGACCCAGTCACGGCAGATCGTGCCGGGCTGGTACGGCGTCGGCTCCGGCCTCAAGGCACTGCGCGACGCGGGCCTGGACACCGTGCTCGACGAGATGCACGAGCAGTGGCACTTCTTCCGCAACTTCCTCTCCAACGTCGAGATGACCCTCGCCAAGACCGACCTGCGGATCGCCCAGCACTACGTCGACACCCTCGTCCCCGACGAGCTCAAGCACGTCTTCGCCACCATCCGGGCCGAACACGAGCTCACCGTCCGCGAGGTCCTGCGCATCACCGGCGAGAAGAAGCTGCTCGACGCCAACCCCGTCCTCCAGCAGACCTTCTCCATCCGCGACGCCTACCTCGACCCCATCTCCTACCTCCAGGTCACCCTCCTCAAGCGCCAGCGCGACACCGCAGCCGCAGGCGACACCCCCGACCCGCTCCTCGCCCGAGCCCTGCTCCTCACCGTCAACGGCGTGGCCGCGGGCCTGCGCAACACCGGCTGACCCGCCACGTAAGGCAGTGCCCCCGTGGTCGTACGACCACGGGGGCACCACTGTGAAGACAAGCGAGGGGCGCGCCTCAGAGAGCCACCCACGCCGCCGTGACCAGCGCGATCCCCGCGCCGCCCAGCACCCAGGCCGACCGCACCATGCGCAGCCCGCCGGCCACGACCACCGAGGCCAGCAGCAGAGCACCGCCGAGAGGCACCCAGGCGTGCAACAGCCCCGCCGGGCCCGTCCGCACGACCTCACTGCTGCCCGGCTTCACCACGACGGTGTACGTCCGGCCGGACTCCACGGCCACGGACCGCTCGATGTCGACCCGCTCCCGGGTCCGCGACCCCGTCGACACCGGCTCGTACGGCCCCCAACAGGTCTCGCCCCCACACCGGGACACCGTCATCGTCCCCTGCTCGCGCCCCTTGCTCAGCATCACGTGCTGGGCGCAGCCCCAGGAACCCCACACCCCGGCGATCAGGATCACCACCGCGAGAGCACCCATCGCCGCCAGCCGCGCGTACCGCAGCCCGGCCGACGCACCGCCACCCGGACGCGGACGGCGCCGCGAGCGGGAAGCGGGGGCTCTGCTGGCAGGCATGGCCGGGATCATTGGCCATGGTGCCGCGGTCGGTCAACCCTCGCAGGCCAGCACAGGCAACAAACGAATCGTGACTTGTCCGGATCACCGCAGCCTTGTCGTGCCACCCGACAACCCCACCGACCGGCTCAGAAGCCACACGTACTCAGGAGTTGTACGTCCCCTGCGCCCGCTCCAACCCCTCGATCACCAGACACTCCACCGCGTCCGCCGCCCGGTCCACGAAGTAGTCCAACTCCTTGCGCTCCGCCGACGAGAAGTCCTTCAGCACGAAACCGGCGACCGGCATACGACCCGGCGGACGACCGATCCCGAACCGCACCCGGTGATAGTCGGACCCCATCGCCTTCGTCATCGACTTCAGCCCGTTGTGACCGTTGTCACCACCACCGAACTTCAACCGCAGCGTGCCGTAATCGATGTCCAACTCGTCATGGACCGCCACGACGTTCGCCACGGGCACCTTGTAGAAGTCCTTCAGCACGTTCACCGGCCCACCCGACAGATTCATGTACGACATCGGCTTCACCAGAACCACCCGCCGGTTCGCCGGCCCCGGCGGCCCGATCCGCCCCTCCACGACCTGCGCCTGCGCCTTACCGGCCCGCTTGAACCTCCCCCGATCCGCTCGGCCAGCAGATCGGCCACCATGAACCCCACGTTGTGCCGGTTCGCCGCGTACTCCGGCCCCGGATTACCGAGGCCGGCGATGAGCCAGGGGGCACCCGCATCGCTCGTCACGTGCATGTCTCCTTGATACGCGCCAGCCGCCGCCCCGACCGGGAGCAGCGGCTGACGAAACGACGAAGATGAGGATCAGGCCTCCGCGGCCTCTTCGCCCCCGGCCTCACCCTCCCGAGCCTCCTCCGCCTGCGCGGCCAGCACCTGCAGGACGACCGTGTCCCCGTCGACAGCCAGCGTGGTACCGCTCGGCAGCGGCACGTCCTTGGCCAGAACGGAGTCGCCGGCCGCCAGGCCCTCGACGGAGACCGTCACGGACTCGGGGATGTGCGTGGCCTCGGCCTCGACCGGCAGCGCGTTCAGCACGTGCTCCAGCAGGTTGCCGCCCGGCGCCAGCTCACCCTCGGTGTGGACGTAGATGTCGACGTTGACCTTCTCGCCCTTCGACACCAACAGCAGGTCCACGTGCTCCAGGAAACCCTTGATCGGGTCACGCTGCACCGACTTCGGGATCGCCAGCTCACTGGTCTTGCCGTCGATGTCCAGCGAGATCAGGACGTTCGGCGTACGCAGAGCCAGCAGCAGTTCATGACCCGGCAGCGTCAGGTGCAGCGGGTCGGCACCGTGACCGTACAGAACACCGGGCACCTTGGAATCACGACGGATACGACGGGCGGCACCCTTGCCGAACTCCGTACGCGTCGACGCGCTGAGCTTCACCTCGGACATGATCACTCCTCGTGGAAAACAGGAACGGACGTGGTCACCCGGCCACGAACGGCCTGCTACGAAGAGCGCGTCGATAACGGACAGCCACCCCGCGAAACGGGTACGGCCTCCCTCGCCGAGCAACTGCAGCAGTCTACTCGGCCAGCAAGGCCGCACCCAAAACGATCTCCGACGAGCCCTACTGCTCGTCGAACAAGCTCGTCACCGAACCGTCCTCGAACACCTCACGCACCGCACTCGCGATCGTCGGCGCGATCGACAGCACCGTGATCTTGTCCAACTCCAGCTCACCCGGCGTCGGCAACGAATCCGTGAACACGAACTCACTCACCTTCGAGTTCTTCAACCGGTCCGCCGCCGGACCCGACAGCACACCGTGCGTCGCCGTCACGATGACATCCTCCGCACCATGCGCGAACAACGCGTCAGCCGCCGCACAGATCGTCCCACCAGTGTCGATCATGTCGTCCACCAGGACACACACCCGACCCTCGACCTCACCCACCACCTCGTGGACGGTCACCTGGTTCGCCACATCCTTGTCACGCCGCTTGTGCACGATCGCCAACGGCGCACCCAGCCGGTCACACCAACGGTCCGCCACCCGCACCCGACCCGCGTCCGGCGACACCACCGTCAGCTTGCTCCGGTCCACCTTCGCACCCACATAGTCCGCCAACAGCGGCAACGCGAACAGATGATCCACCGGACCGTCGAAGAACCCCTGGATCTGATCCGTATGGAGATCCACGGCCAGAATCCGGTCCGCACCCGCCGTCTTCATCAGATCCGCGATCAGACGCGCCGAAATCGGTTCACGCCCACGGTGCTTCTTGTCCTGCCGCGCGTAACCGTAGAACGGCACGATGACGGTGATGGAGCGGGCCGACGCACGCTTCAACGCGTCGATCATGATCAACTGCTCCATGACCCACTTGTTGATCGGAGCCGTGTGGCTCTGGATCAAAAAGCAGTCCGCGCCACGCGCCGAGTCCTCATAACGGACATAGATCTCACCATTGGCGAAATCGAAGGCCTTCGTCGGGACGACCCCGACACCCAACTGCCGGGCGATCTCCTCGGCAAGCTCGGGGTGGGCGCGGCCGGAGAAGAACATCATCTTCTTCTCGCCGGTCGTCTTGATCCCGGTCACAGCACTGTCTCCTCAGAGGTGTCGCAGCCGGACATGCCGAAGCAGCTCAGCTGGGATGCGGGTGTGCACTTATCACGGTACGCCGTCCCGGACGCGCCCGTTTCCGGTCAGCTTTCGCTCTCCGCCTCCCGGGAAGCCACCTCGGCCGCCTTCGCCGCCGCGCTCCCCGGACGCTTACGAGCCACCCAACCGTCGATATTCCGCTGCTGGCCACGGGCCACGGCCAACGAACCGGGCGGCACGTCCTTCGTGATCACAGAACCGGCGGCGGTGTACGCACCGTCCCCGACCGTGACAGGCGCCACAAACATGTTGTCGCAACCGGTACGGCAGTGCGACCCGACGGTGGTGTGATGCTTGTCCTGCCCGTCGTAGTTCACGAACACACTGGCCGCCCCGATGTTCGAGTACGCACCGATCGTGGCGTCACCCACGTACGACAGGTGCGGCACCTTCGTCCCCTCACCGATGGAGGCGTTCTTCGTCTCGACGTACGTGCCCACCTTCGACTGCACCCCGAGACGCGTGCCGGGACGCAGATACGCGTACGGCCCGACGGTCGCCCGCGCCCCGACCTCGGCACCGTCCGCGACCGTGTTGTCGACCCGCGCGCCCGCCCCGACCCCCGTGTCCCTCAGCCGCGAGTTCGGCCCGACCTCCGCGCCCTCGGCGAGATGCGTGGCGCCCAGCAGCTGCGTGCCCGGGTGGATCAGGGCGTCCCGCTCGAACGTCACGGTGACGTCGACCCACGTGGTGGCCGGATCGATGACGGTCACCCCGGCGAGCATCGCGTCGGTGAGCAGCCGGTCGTTGAGGACCCGGCGGGCCTCGGAGAGCTGGACGCGGTTGTTGATACCCGCGATCTCACGGTGGTCGCCGGCCACGGAGGCCCCCACCCGGTGCCCGGCCTCCCGCAGGATCCCGAGCACGTCCGTCAGGTACTCCTCGCCCTGACTGTTGTCCGTACGCACCTTGCCGAGCGCGTCCGCGAGCAGCCGGCCGTCGAACGCGAAGACCCCGGAGTTGATCTCACGGACCGCGCGCTGCGACTCGGTGGCGTCCTTGTGCTCCACGATGGCGGTCACGGCACCGGAGGCACCGTCGCGGACGATACGGCCGTAACCGGTGGCGTCCGGGACCTCGGCGGTCAGCACGGTCACGGCGTTGCCGTCGGCGGAGTGGGTGGCGGCGAGGGCCTGGAGGGTCGCGCCGGTGAGCAGCGGGGTGTCGCCGCAGACGACGACCACGGTCCCGTCGACGACCCCGCCCAGCTCTTCGAGCCCCATCCGCACCGCGTGCCCGGTGCCGTTCTGCTCCGCCTGGACCGCCGTACGGACGCCGGGGTCGACCTCGGCGAGATGCGCGGTGACCTGCTCGCGGGCGTGCCCGACGACCACGACCAGGTTCTCCGGGTGCAACTCGCGCGCGGCGGCGAGTACATGGCCGACCAGCGAACGGCCACAGATGCTGTGCAGAACCTTCGGTGTGGCCGACTTCATACGGGTGCCCTCACCCGCTGCGAGTACGACGACGGCTGCCGGGCGGGTTGCGCTCACGGGGATGCCCTTCGGCTGTGGAGGGGTGGGGTGTGGACATCCGCAGGATACCGGGGCGTTGCGAGGGGGAAATGTGAGCGGGTCCTGACCCGTCTTGCCTGGGTCAGGACCCGAACTGAGCTTGGCTCCCCCGCCAGGACTCGAACCTGAAATACATCATCCAAAGTGACGTGTGTTGCCAATTACACCACGGGGGACCAAACCCGACTAGCCGGACATCTGGTCAAGCTGTCGAGTGGCTCCCAACACTATGCCGTACCAAGAGCCCTCGATGCGACGGTACAAGTCGGCACTCTTGAGGACTTTGATCACTAGGCAGCCCCGATGCGTATCGCCGATGTTCTTGCGCACCGTCTTGGGATTGTGCTTCGTGAGGGTCGTCTTGTTGAACGCGGACCGTCGGTGCTGACGAGTTCGGCCCAGTACCGTTCAGCGCCTTCCACGTCCGCATTCTCGTGGATCATCACGCTGTATCGCAGGCGCTCGCGTTCGATGCCCGGGAGGTCGAGCCAGGCGAGGAAACCTGGATCATGCTCGGGTCGCTGTTGATGAAGGTGACATTCTCGCGGCGGTCGTACGGCTTGTCTTTGGTGCCCTCGGCCCAATAGAGGCCCACCCCGGCCAGGAACAGTTCACGGGGCGAGAGGTCGCCGATCGCCTGCTTGGCGATTTCCTTGGTGTGCTGCCGTTCCTCGTCCCGGATGCGCAGCTTTGCTTCCCAGCCTCGCCTGGCGATGGCCGAAGCCTCCTCGGTGGAGCGCTTGCGCTCCGGCTTCGGCAGGTCCCGTACCCAGAGCGAGATCGAGCTCTTCGAGCAGCCCAGCTCGACCTGGATCTGGTCGTACGTCCAGCCCTGGAGGCGTAGCTCTCGCGCCCGCGCCTTGAGGTCGTCCTTGGCGTTGGGGCGCTTGGTCCACTGAGGAGCGGGCTCGCCCTCCAGGAGGCGGTTGAGGATGTCGTTGTTGTGGACGTGGAGTCGGTCGCGGATCTGGCGGCGGCTGAGGCCTGCTCGGCGCAGGGCCATCGCCTGTTCTCGTAGGCCCTCGAAGTCGGTGTGCCGGGTGTGTGCGTGTGCCATGGGCATACCGTCTGGGCGGAGTGGTGGGTTCCGGGGTCGAACGGTGGGCGATTCAGCAGTTCGAGGGATAGTGGTTGGTTTCGCTTCTGTTCGAGTGGGCGGTGTGGTGGAGGCCGGTACGGGAAACTCGCCGGAAAAGCGTGGGCGCTCGAACGTAGGCTTGGGATATGACCACGACGGGGGAAGAGCGCACCGGGGCCGGGACGGGGGAGAGGGCCGGTCCGTGGTGGTGGGAGCGGTGGCGGGGGGCGTTGCTCGACGGTGGGCTGGCGTCGGTGTCGGCGTTCGAGTGTGCGGTGGAGGGTGTGGCTTTCGCGGACAACGCAGGGTTGCCGACCGGTGTGGGGGTCGCGTTCGGGGTGCTCGCCGGTTCGGTGTTGGTTCTGCGGCGGATGTGGCCCGTCGCCGTCGTGTTGGTCTTCATCGCTGTCGCGCCTGCTCAGATGGGGTATCTGATGGGGCTCGTCGGGCTGTACACGTTGGCGGCGTCGGAGGCGCCGAGGCGGATCATCGGGGCGTTGTCGGGGATGGCGTTCGCCGGTGTGTTCATCGTGTGGTTCGTGGAGGCGACGCGGAGTGATCTGCGGGGGGACGGGGCGGTCGGGGGCGGGGACGCGTTCGCGCCGTTCCTGGCGTTGACGATGGCGATCGGGTTGACCGCGCCGCCGGTGCTGCTGGGGCTGTATGTGGGGGCGCGGCGGCGGTTGATGGAGAGTCTGCGGGAGCGGGCGGATTCGCTGGAGCGGGAGTTGCAGTTGCTCGCGGAGCGGGCGGAGGAGCGGGCGGAGTGGGCTCGGGGGGAGGAGCGGAGTCGTATCGCCCGGGAGATGCATGACGTGGTGGCGCATCGGGTGTCGTTGATGGTGGTGCATGCGGCGGCGTTGCAGGCGGTGGCGCGGAAGGATCCGGAGAAGGCCGTGAGGAACGCGGCGCTTGTGGGGGACATGGGGCGGCAGGCGTTGACCGAGTTGCGGGAGATGCTCGGGGTGTTGCGGTCGGGGGAGGGGTTGTCGTCGGTGCGGCGGGTGGAGCCGGTGCCGTTGGCGGTGGTGGGGGTGGCGGCTGCCGCGGCGGCTTCGCGGGTGGAGGGGGAGGTGGGGGACGGGCCCTGTCTGGCTGAGCTTGAGGTGTTGGTGGGGCAGTCGGCGGCTGCGGGGATGGTTGTGGATCTGTCGGTGGAGGGGGAGGTGCGGGTGTATGCGGCCGAGGTGGAGCAGACGGCGTACCGGGTGGTGCAGGAGGCGTTGACGAACGTTCACAAGCATGCGGCGGGGGCGAAGACGCGGGTGCGGTTGGCGCATCGGTCGGCGGAGATCGCGATGCAGGTGGAGAACGGGCCGCCGCCGGAGCCGGGGGCGGCGGGGGCCGCGCGGTTGCCGAGTGGGGGGAACGGGTTGTTGGGGATGAAGGAGCGGGTGGCTGAGCTGGGGGGTGTTTTCGTGTCGGGGCCTACTGAGGCCGGGGGGTTTCGGGTGTCTGCGGTGATCCCGGCGGGGTAGGGGGTGGGGCCGGCCTGGGTGGGTCGGGTGTCCGGCGCGGTGGTGGTGGCGGCTGGGTGGGGTGGGTTTCGTTCACCGGCGTCGGCGGGGTGTCGTTGCGCTTGCGGTGCCGCTCTGGCGGTATGGCTGCCCGCGGTGGTGTGTGGGGGTGGGCTCAGTGTGCTGTCAGGCGTGTGGGGGCGATGCCTGTCAGGAGGGTGGTGAGGGCTGTGTCGATGGTGGGGCCGAGGTACCAGTCGCCGGTGTGGTCGAGGGCGTAGGTGCGGCCTTCGGTGTCGATGGCGATGAGGGTGCGGGTGTGGGTCTCGTGGCCGAGGGGGGAGACCTCGGTGTCGAGGGCGCGGCCGAGGTCGCCGAGGGTGCGGGCCATGTGGAGGCCGTGCAGGGGGTCGAGGTGGAGGTCGGCGGGGGCGAGCTGGCGGCCGGGGCCCTGGGTGGTGAGGTGGAGGCCGCCGAATTCGGCCCAGGCTTCGACCGCCGCCGGGAAGACGGCGTGGCGGTGGCCGGCGGGGGAGGTGTGTTCGCGCAGGGTGTCGGCCCAGATCTCCGCCTGCTTTATGTCCCAGTGGCCCGGCTGCCACCCGGCGGTGCGCAGGGCGGCGTCGACGGGGACGGAGAAGCGCGTGGAGGAGGTGCGGTCGGTGTGCATCTGGCCTTTGTTCGTCGGTGGTTCGTCGGTGGTTCGTGGGGGCGTCGGGGGCGTCGGTCGTTCGGTGTGTGGCGCGGATCGGTCGGGGCGGTGGCGGGGACGTCGGCTGGAGCCTTGGCGTACCGGGTGGGCCGGTGGCGTCGGGGGCTGTTTCCCGTTGTCTGGTTTCTGACGCGGTCTTCGGGGGTGGGTTCCCGCTCAGTTCCTCTGGGTCGGGTCCACGATGCGGACGCCGAAGTGGGCGCTGAGGGCGGTGCAGGAGCGGCAGGGGGTGGCGAAGGCGCCGTGGAGGGGGTCGCCGTCCTCGCGGATGTGGCGGGTGGTGAGTTTGGCCTGCTTGAGGGCTTTGCGGGCCTCTCCGTTGGACATGGGTCTGCGGGCGGCGCGTTTGCTGCGGCCGGCGTCGGCGTTGGTGATGTGGCGGGAGATGAGGATGGCCTCGGCGCAGCGGCCGGTGAAGCGGTCGCGCCGGTCGGTGGCGAGGGAGTCGAGGAACTCCTGGACCAGGGGGTGCAGGGGCGGGGCCTGGTCGCCTCGGGCGGCGGTGCCGGTGAGGGTCTCGCCGCGTACGGAGAGGGCGGCGGCCACGGTGGGCAGGATGCCGTCGCGGCGGTGGCGGAGGGCGGGGGCGTGTGGCTGTTCCGCGGTGCTCCAGCCGATGCGGGGGTCGCCCGAAGGTCCCGCCTGCGTTGTGCTCATGATCGTCATCCCCTCCTATGACATCCCCCGCCAGCGGACACAGAGTGCCAAACGGTGTGGCGGGTGCGGAAGCTGGGGCAGTGCGACACGCCCGGGCTTCGGCGTTGCGTAAGGGTGGTGTGACGGCTGGTCACCGTGGCGGAGGCCCGGTGACCGGTGTCGCCGTACCGCTTAGGCTGTCGGCAGCCGCGATCCGTTCGGTCTTGCGATCGAGGGGGCAGAGCAGGTCATATCGGGGCCTGTTCCGCTGTCGGAGAGCGGTGGGACAGGGCAACACCGCAGCCAGTACAGGTCACACAGAACGCCGCAGGGGGCTACCGCCATGACGACAGGTCGGCTCGGGCAGCAAGCCGCGCCGCCGAACGCGGCCTACGCCGGGCAGGTCGTGCAGTTTCCGGACCCGGTCCGGGCCGCGCGTCATCCGAGGGGTGTCCGTGTTGACGCGCACGGCTTCCCGGACTTCTCGCCCTATGCGCGTGCCGCGGCGGAGATCGCCGATCCTCCGGAGGGGTTCGGGGTCGATGAGCTGCGGTTGACGGACTATGTGTCGGCGAACGCGGCGCTGGCGGCGACGGGGCACGAGCTGTGGGACACGATCCCGTCGGTGGCGACGCCGCACGGCTGGACGTGGCATCACGCGCCGGGTGGTCGGCGGCTGGAGTTGGTGCCGGTCGAGGTGAAGGCGTTGCTGCGGCATCACGGTGGTATCGCGACGGCGCGTGTGGACCACCACAAGCGGGGCACGCGGCCGTTGCAGGAGACCAGGCCGGCGCATTTCGGGCTGCCGAAGTCGTCTGCGGTGGCGGTGACCGAGTCGCAGGTGCAGGGGGTCGAGGAGGATCTCGGGTACCGGCTGCCGGGCGCGTACCGGTCGTTCCTGAAGGCGGCGGGGGGTTGTGCTCCGGTGGGGGCGGCTCTTGACGCGGAGTTGGGGCTGCTGCTCGACCAGCCGTTCTTCACGGTGCGGGACGAGGCCGCGGTCAATGACCTGGTGTATGTCAACAAGTGTCTGCGGGACCATCTCACCAAGGACTATCTGTGCGTCGCGTTCGCGCAGGGTGGGCTGCTCGCGGTGAAGGTGAGGGGTGAGCGGGCGGGGTCGGTGTGGTTCTGCGCGTACGACGACGCCCGTGACGTCGATCCGTCGTGGTCGCCGGCCGAGCGGGTGGAGCGGTTGCTGCTCCCCGCCGGTGAGGACTTCGACACGTTCCTGTCCCGGCTGGCGGGCAATCCGCCGGAATTGGAGACGGTGGCGAACCTGATGGTGGACGGTGGCTTCGCACGTGCCGTGCCGGTCGCCGAGGGCGCCGCGGCGTCTTCGGTGGGGGAGTGAGTTTTCGATGGTGACGTTCGCTCAGGCGCAGGAGCGCGCCGAGGAGTGGGTCAACGGGGACGTGCCCGGCTACCAGCACCGTGAGGTGCGGGTGCGGGAGTTCGAACTCGGGTTCGTGGTGTGGGCCGAGGACCGGGCGGACGGTCCACGGTCCGATGGTGGCGCGCAGCGGCTGGTCATCGCCCGGGACAGCGGGGAGGCCACGTTGTGGCCGTCGCTGCCGGTGGGTGAGGTGATCCGCCGTTACGAGGAGGAGTACGGCCGTCCGGACGACGCTCCGGTGGCGGCGCCGGCCCCTCCGGCCCGGGTGGATCTGAACCAGACGTCGTTCCTGCTGACTCCGCCGGAGTGGTTGCAGGACGCGGCGGACAGGATGGGGATTCCGGACCATCGGTCGGGAGCGGGAGCGGGAGCGGGAGCGGGGGGCGGTGCCGCCGCGAAGGCCGGGGCCGGGGCGTCGGATGGTGCCGGCTCGCGTCCGGCCGCCGCGGCGGACCCGGCGGGTGGCTCCGCTTCCCTCGGCGGCGCGGGCGGGGCGTCCGTGGGCGTCGGTGCGATGCCCGAGACGCTGCCGGGGCCGGTGGGGCGGACTCCGCCGCCCGCCGCGTCGCCCGCCACACCGGCCGACGCCACGCCGTGGCCGGCCGCCGCGTCGGCGGGCGACGAGGTGCGGGACGCGGTGCCGCCGCGGGACGCCGAGCCGCAGGACGCGGTGCCGGGTGTGCCCGCCGGGGCGACCCCGTGGGCCGGGACGGACACCAACGCCGAGGCCGGGGACGACCGTTCGGTGCCGCTGCCGGAGACCGTGTTCGCGCCGCAGCTGTCGGAGGTGAACGACGAGAACGACGCCCCGGCGCCCAGCGCGCTGCCGGACGCCAAGACCGCGCTGATGTCCGGGGGCAGCCGGCTGCCGCGTACGACGGTGGCGCCGGCGGTGGGCGGCCCCGGCTCGGGTGCGCCGGGCGGTCCGCAGGAGCACCACCAGCAGCAGCCGGCGGGTCCAGGGGCTCCGTCGCCGGGCGCGCCGTCCTACGGCCATCCGCAGGGGGTCGCGCCCGGCCCGCAGGGTCCCGGTACGCCGCCGCCCGGTCGTCCGCCGGCGCCCGACGCCGGTGACATCGCCGACGCCGCCACGAGCAAGGCGGCGCCGCCTCCGCGCCGGGGCGAAAGGCCGACCACGCCTCCGCCGCCGGCCCCGCCCGGTATCCCGGGCGCCCGTCCCGGCAGCACGCCTCCGCCGTCGTCCGGGCCCGGTGCGCCGGGCACCCCGGCGGGCGGGTACGTGCCGACGCAGCTGGTCTCCTCTCTCGGTCCGGACGGGCCCGAGGGGGGTCCCGGTGTTCCCGGTGCGCCGAATCCGCCCGGGGGTACGCCCGCGGGCGGTGTGCACCACGCGGCGACGATGCTGGCGGGGCCGGCGGTGGGCGGCCCTGGTGCGCCCCAGCCGCCGGGGCCCCCTGGCGCTCCGGGGCAGCCGGGCGCTCCTGGTGCGTCCGGTGCTCCCGGTGCGCCGAATCCGCCCGGGGGTACGCCCGCGGGCGGTGTGCACCACGCGGCGACGATGCTGGCCGGGCCGCCGGTCGGTGGTCCTGGTGCCCCGCAGCCGCCCGGTCCGCCCGGGATGCCGCCGGGGGCTCCGCAGCCCGTGCCGGGGCAGCCGGGGCAGCCGATGGGGGCCCCGTCGGCGTATGGCTATCCGCAGCAGCCCACCGGGCAGCCGACCGTCGGCCCCGGCTACCAGGCCGTACTGCGCTATCGGGCGCCGGACGGCTCCGAGCAGCAGGTGATCCGGCGGTCGGCGCCGGGTACGCCGCACCCGGAGTGGCAGATCTTCCACGAGCTGCGCGGGATGAACATTCCGCCGGAGGCCGTGCTGGAGCTGCACACGGAGCTGGAGTCGTGCGAGCTGCCGGGGGCGTACTGCGCGCGGATGATCCGTGAGCAGTGGCCGAACGCGCGCATCACGTCCATCGCGCCGTACGGCAAGGACCATGCGAGCCGGCAGCAGGGCATGGCCCAACTCATCGCGCACCAGGGCGAGTTGCACCAGGTTGCGGACGGTCCGGCACGGCTCGCGCCGGTGCGGGCGCCGGTGCAGCCGGTGCAGCCGGCGCCGCCGATCCCGCCGGAGGCGATCGGGCAGGAGCTGGCGGCGGTGTTCGGGCCGGGGATGTTCCGGTTCGACCAGCAGGCGGTGTCGCGGCAGGGTGTCCCGCCGATCGTGGCGCACACGCTGGTGGTGGCCGGGCTGCCGGTCGACATGGGCCCGTTCTTCTGGGCGCAGGCCCAGCCGGGCCGTCCGGTGCCGACGCTGGCGGAGCTGGCGCAGGAGCGGGGCGTGCAGCCGGCGGTCGACGCGGGCTCGTACCTCGTCATGGGCAGCGACTTCGGCAAGGCGCTGTGCGTGCAGTACGGCACGGCGAACATCGTGGCCGTGCCGGTGGAGGCAGGGCAGGGCGGTGTGCCGGTGCCGCCGCAGTTCGTGAACACCGGGCTGCCGGAGTTCGCGCGCTGCCTCGCCCTTCTCGGCCGGATGTGGCGGCTGCGGTTCGGGCTGAACCAGGAGCAGGCGGGCCGCTGGACCGTCGACTTCCAGGCGCAGCTCGCCGCCCTCGACCCGGCGGCGCTCGCCTCGCCGGAGAGCTGGTGGTCGGTGCTGCTGGAGCAGATGTGGGACGGCTTGCTGTGACGCGTCGGCACTAGTGCCACGGCACTGGACGACGCGAATTGCCGAGGGGCCTGACCGGTCGTACGACCGGTCAGGCCCCTCGGCAATTCGCGTTGCCCGCCGCCTCCCGTGACCCTCGCACGGAGTGTCGCGTTATGAACACTTCTGTCCGATACATCAGGATGTGCGCGAAATCATCATTTCGTGTGCGTCCGGCGGAGAGGGCCCAGCATGAGCAGCGCACCGACGGCACCCCATGACTTCGACTTCGGCGTCGTACGGCGTGGCTACCGCCCCGGCCAGGTCGACGCCTGCGCGGCGGCCCTCTTCCGGGACCGGGACGCCGCGTGGGAGCGGGCCGCCCGGCTGACCGTGTTGGCCCGGGACATGGGCGCGGAGCTGGCCCGGCTGCGCGAGACGGTCCAGGGGCTGGCCCCGCAGACGTACGAGGCGCTCGGCGGGCGCGCCCGGCAGCTGTTCGAACTCGTCGTGGAGGAGGCCACGGCCGTCCGTGAGAGCGGGCGCCATGAGGCCCGCCGGGTCGTGGAGGAGGCGGAGGAGGCGGGCTCGCGCCTGCGGGGCGCCGCGCGGGCGTACGCCGACGAGGTGCGCGGCGAGGCCGACGAGCGGGCCCGGCACCGGTTGCTGGCCGCCCAGGCCGAGGCCGACGACCTGCGGATCACGGCCCGGCGCGCGGTGAAGGAGGAACGGGGCGAGGCGCTGTCCGCGCTGCGCGAGGTGCGGCAGCGGACCGAGGGGATGCTTGCCGAACTCGACAAGGAGTACGACGAGCGGGTGGCCGACATCGAGCGCGACATCGCCGAACGCGAGGCCGCCTTCGGCACCCGGTACGCCGAACGGGCCGCCCGCGCCGAGGCGGAGGTCGCCGAGGCCGAGCGGGCCCTCGCGGAGGCGGAGGCGGCGGCGGCCGGGTTGCAGGACCGGGCCGAGGCCCGCGCCGCGGAGCTGATCGCCGAGGCGCGGGCGCGGGAGGAGAGGGTGGCGAGGGAGACCGAGAGGGTACTGCTGGAGCACGGGGAGAGGTGGGACGAGGTGCAGGCGCAGATGGACTGCGTGAAGGACAGGTTGTCGGCGCTCACCGACTAGTGCCGCGGCAGGCGACGTTCGCCCCCTCGCGACGCCCGGCACGCCCGCTCGCCGCACCGGCCGAAAGCCCGAGTACGCCCAGGCCCTTCGGGCGGATGACGCCTTCCGGCCGGCCCACCGAGAACACGCACCGGACGCCGCTCCTTCACGGGCAGATGTCGCCTGCCGCGGCACCAGGCTTCCGTCCGGCGCGCGCCGAGAACACGCACCGCTCCTTGACGGGCGGACGCCGCCCGCCGCGGCACCGGGCGCGGTGAGCACGCGCGGGCATGGCCCGCGCCGCGCGGGCCGACCGGAACAGCCCGGGGCCCTCAGTCCTTCAGGACCGGAAACCTCCGCGGCGCCACCACCAGCAGCACCACGAACGCCACCGTCGCCGCGCACCCCGCGCCCAGGTACACGGCGTGGACCGCGTCCGCGACGGCGCGGCGGACGGGCTCGGTGGTGGTGCCGGCGTCTAGGGAGTGGGTGACGGCATCCAGGCTTCCCGCGCCGCCGAGCCGGGATGCCAGCACCCCGTTGGCCACCGCGCCGAACATCGCCGCGCCCACCGTCTGCCCGGTCTGCCGGCAGAAGAGGATCGACGCGGTGGCCGTGCCGCGCTCCGCCCACTCCACGGTCGACTGGACGCCCACGATCAGCGGGAGTTGGAACAGGCCCAGCGCGGCGCCCAGGAGGAGCATCAGCAGCATCGGTTGCCAGGCCTCGCCCGGGTAGGGGAGGAGCGGGAAGGAGAAGAGGAGGGCCGCCGCCGCGGCGATGCCCAGCATCGCCGTGTTCCGGAAGCCGATGCGGCGGTAGACGTGCTGGCTGAGCGCCGCCGACACCGGCCAGCTCAGTGTCCAGACGGAGACGACGAAACCGGCGGCCACGGGCGCCAGGCCCAGCACCGACTGGGCGTAGGTCGCGAGGAAGACCGTGGGCGCCACCATCAGCAGGCCCAGCGCGCCCAGCGCCAGGTTCACCGCCGCGATCGTGCGGCGGCGCCACACCCAGCCGGGGATGACCGGCTCGGCGGCCCGGCGTTCGATCAGCACCAGCAGGGCGATCAGGGCGGCTCCCGCGCCCAGCAGCGACATGGACGGCCAGGAGAGCCAGTCCCAGACCACTCCGCCCTGCACCAGTGCCGTCAGCAGGGCCCCGCCGCAGGCGAAGACGGTCAGGGCGCCCGCCCAGTCCACCCGGGGCCGGCCCGTCGCCTCCCGCCGCGGCTCGTGCAGGTGACGGGCCAGCAGCCACAGTGCCGCCGCGCCGAGCGGGAGGTTGATGAGGAAGATCCAGCGCCAGTCCGCGTAGGTGGCCAGTACCCCGCCCACCCCGGGGCCCGCCACCGCCGACACCGCCCACACCGTGGACAGCCTGGCCTGGATCCTGGGGCGCTCGGCCAGGGGGTAGAGGTCGGCGGCGAGGGTCTGGACCGTGCCCTGGAGTGCGCCGCCGCCCAGGCCCTGGACGACGCGGAAGGCGATCAGCGAGGCCATGTTCCAGGCCAGCGCGCAGAGCAGGGAGCCCAGCAGGAACAGGGCCGCGCCCGCGATGAGGACCGGCTTGCGGCCGAAGGTGTCGGAGAGCTTGCCGTAGAGGGGGAGAGTGACGGTGACGGCCAGCAGGTAGCCCGAGAAGAGCCAGGAGAAGACGGAGAAGCCGCCGAGGTCGGCGACGATCTGCGGTACGGCGGTGGAGACGATCGTGGAGTCCAGCGCGGCCAGGCCCATGGCCAGCATGAGGGCGGCGGCGACGGCTCCTCGCCTGCCGGGTCCGGCGGGTTGTGCCGTGTCACGCAGCGCGGGTCGTGTGTCGCCCACCGGATTCCTTCCCCCTGCACCTATCTGCCGGGAACACCATGCCACTTGACCCTCACGCCACGGCAGGGTGCAGCCTGGGGGCACCCCGAGGAGGTGGCCGACCCTGAGGCGATCTCCACCCCTGGGCGGAGATCCCTTAGGGGTACCTCCGTACTAGGGCTCGGGGCGGGTTCGTACCGTCGGAGGACGAGACGGGGTGCCTGTCGTCCTTAACCTGGCTTTACGCCGCTGGGGGGCGGTGCACCGGACCCGCGGGGGGTGGGGTTTTCCCCAGCAGAGGACTGCGCTGAGCACCAGCGCGCCGGACACCCTCCGCAGACCAGACTCATCAGCACACCACCTGGTACGACTCGGCACCGCACGTCGTACGACTCACCTGCTGAACGACATAGGAGACATACCGTGACATCGGCTGTGACCATCACCAGGCACGGGGGTACTGGAGGGACTACGGCCGTTGCCGCGCGGGCGCGGCAGGTCGTGAAGGCCTACGGGTCCGGGGAGACCCGTGTCGTCGCCCTCGACGACGTCGACGTGGACATCGCGCGTGGCCGGTTCACCGCGATCATGGGCCCTTCGGGGTCCGGCAAGTCCACGTTGATGCACTGCCTCGCCGGGCTCGACACCGTGACGAGCGGTCAGATCTATCTGGACGACACCGAGATCACCGGGCTGAAGGACAAGAAGCTCACGCGGCTGCGCCGGGACCGGATCGGTTTCATCTTCCAGGCGTTCAACCTGCTGCCGACGCTGAACGCGATAGAGAACATCACGCTTCCCATGGACATCGCCGGGCGCAAGCCCGACCAGCAGTGGCTGGGCCGGGTCGTCGACACCGTCGGCCTGAGCGACCGGCTCAAGCACCGGCCCACCCAGCTCTCCGGCGGCCAGCAGCAGCGCGTCGCCGTGGCCCGTGCGCTGGCCGCCCGGCCGGAGATCATCTTCGGCGACGAGCCGACCGGCAACCTGGACTCCAGGGCCGGCGCCGAGGTCCTCGGCTTCCTGCGCACGTCCGTCGACGAGCTGGGCCAGACCATCGTGATGGTCACCCACGACCCGGTGGCCGCCTCGTACGCGGACCGCGTGCTGTACCTGGCCGACGGCCGCATCGTCGACGAGATGCTCAAGCCGACCGCCGACGCCGTGCTGGACCGTATGAAGGACTTCGACGCCCGGGGGCGCACGTCATGAGCGTCATGAAGACCTCCCTGCGCAACTTCTTCGCGCACAAGGGACGCATGGCGCTGTCGGCCATCGCGGTCATGCTGTCGGTCGCGTTCGTGACGGGGACCCTGGTCTTCACCGACACGATGGGCACCACGTTCGACAAGATGTTCGCGGCCACCTCCTCCGACGTCACGGTCAGCGCCAAGGGCGCCTCCGACAGCGGTGAGACGCAGGCCGACAACGGCAGGCCGCCGGTCCTGCCGGCGTCCCTCCTCGACAAGGTGGACGGCACGGACGGCGTGAAGTCGGCCGAGGGGACCGTCTTCTCCACATCGGTGACGGTCGTCGACGCCGACAAGGACAACCTCTCGCCCACCAGCGGCGCCCCCACCGTCGTCGGCAACTGGAACGCCAACGACGCACGCACCATGAAGATCGCCTCCGGGAACGCCCCGCGCGGGCCGGACCAGATCATGGTGGACGCGGACACCGCCGACAAGCACGACCTGAAGCTCGGCGACGAGATCGGCGTCATCACGGCCGTCGGCACGCACGAGGCGAAGATCTCCGGCGTCGCCGAGTTCCAGGTCACCAACCCGGGCGCCGCGATCTTCTACCTCGACACCGAGACCGCCCAGAAGGCCCTCGTCGGCGAGACGGGCGTGTACACCGACATCAACATCACCGCCGCCGCCGGCTTCACGGACGCGCAGGTGAAGAAGAACGTCGCAGCCGAGCTGGGCGGCGCCTACAAGGTGCAGACCGCCAAGGAGATCGCGGACGCCAACGCCAAGGACGTCGGCGAGTTCATGGGCGTGATGAAGTACGCGATGCTCGGCTTCGCCGGGATCGCCTTCCTCGTCGGCATCTTCCTGATCATCAACACCTTCTCGATGCTGGTCGCCCAGCGGACCCGCGAGATCGGCCTCATGCGTGCCATCGGTTCCAGCCGAGGCCAGGTCAACCGGTCGGTTCTCGTCGAGGCGCTGCTTCTCGGCGTCTTCGGCTCGGTCCTCGGCGTCGCCGGCGGCGTGGGCCTCGCCATCGGCCTGATGAAGCTGATGAGCGCCACGGGCATGAACCTGTCCACCGACGACCTCACCATCGCGTGGACCACCCCGGCGGTCGGCCTGCTCCTCGGCATCGTCGTCACCGTCCTCGCCGCCTACGTGCCCGCCCGGCGCGCCGGCAAGGTCTCCCCGATGGCCGCCCTGCGCGACGCCGGCGCCCCGCTGGACGCCAAGGCCGGAGTCGTCCGGACCGTGATCGGTCTGCTCCTCACCGGCGCCGGCGGCTCCTGCCTGTACCTGGCGTCCGCCGCCGACAAGGCGAGCGAGGGCTCCATGTGGCTGGGCGGCGGTGTCGTGCTGTCCCTCATCGGCTTCGTCGTCATCGGACCGCTGCTCGCCGGTGCCGTGGTGCGGGTGCTGGGCGCGGTCGTCCTGCGGGCCTTCGGCCCGGTCGGGCGGATGGCCGAGCGCAACGCGCTGCGCAACCCCCGCCGTACGGGGGCCACGGGTGCGGCCCTGATGATCGGCCTCGCCCTGGTCGCCTGTCTGTCGGTCGTCGGCTCGTCCATGGTCGCCTCGGCCACGGAACAGCTCGACAAGACCGTCGGCACGGACTTCATCATCCAGTCCGACACCGGTCAGCTGATCACCCCGCAGGCCGTCGAGGCCGCGAAGTCCGCCGAGGGCGTACGGAACGTCACCCAGTACAAGTGGACCAGGGCCGACTTCACCACCCCCGACGGCAAGACCCTCAAGGACACGGCGATCACCGCCGCGGACCCGAGCTACGCCACCGACCTCGCCACCGAGACCGTCGCCGGCACGCTCACGGACGCCTACAGGCCCGACTCGATGTCGGTCCACGAGAAGTTCGCCGAGGACCACGGCGTCGAACTCGGCTCCAAGATCGCCGTCGCCTTCAAGGACGGTTCCACGGCCGACCTGACCGTCCGCGCCATCACCAGCAGTGACGTCGTCATCGACGCCGGCGCCATGTACACATCCATCGACACGATGGCGACGTACGTTCCCGCCGACAAGATGCCCCTCGACCAGCTTCTCTTCGCCTCGGCGAAGGAGGGCCAGACCGCGGCGGCGTACAAGTCCCTCAAGGACGCGCTGCACGACTACCCGCAGTACGAGGTCCGCGACCAGACCGACTACAAGGAAGCGCTCAAGGGCCAGATCGACCAGCTTCTCAACATGATCTACGGCCTGCTCGCCCTCGCGATCATCGTCGCGATCCTGGGTGTCGTGAACACCCTGGCCCTGTCGGTGGTCGAGCGGACCCGTGAGATCGGCCTGATGCGCGCCATCGGCCTCTCCCGCCGCCAGCTGCGCCGCATGATCCGTCTGGAGTCGGTCGTCATCGCCCTGTTCGGTGCCCTGCTCGGCCTGGGCCTGGGGATGGGCTGGGGCGCCACCGCCCAGCAGCTCCTCGCCCTGGAGGGCCTGAACGTCCTCGACGTCCCCTGGCCGACGATCATCGGGGTCTTCATCGGCTCGGCCTTCGTGGGGCTGTTCGCGGCGCTGGTGCCGGCGTTCCGGGCGGGCCGGATGAACGTCCTGAACGCGATCGCGACGGAATAGCCACCGAGCACGGGGGACACGGGGGTACCGGGGAGAGCCCGGCGCCCGGAAGCATCGGCTTCCGGGCGCCGGGCTCCACCCGGGTGCCCCAGAGGTTGGGCGGGCCGTCTGCGAAGGGGCGAACCTGGAAGGGGCGCGGGCAACCGCCCGACGAGCCGCGACGCACCGGTACCCGACGAGCCGCGACGCACCGGTACATGTCCACACGCGCGGATCCCCCGGTCCACCGGCGGGGGTGAGTCCCCGCCGAGTCGCACCCGGCGGTTGTCCACAGCCCCCCGCACCACCCGCACCGCGCGTCGTACCCTGGACACCCCCGGCCCGTCACAGGAGTCCGGGCGTTCGTGTTGCCCCACCAGCTCAGTCACCCCGGACGGGAATCGCCCTTCATGAGCCTGCACGGTCTCCTCGACGCCGTAGTCAAGGACGCCCCCCTCGCGGAAGCGATCAGGGCGGCGGCCGACGGCCACCGCACCCACATCGACCTGGTGGGCCCCCCGGCCGCCCGCCCCTTCGCGGTGGCGGCGCTCGCCCGGGACGCCGGCCGCCCGGTACTCGCCGTGACGGCGACGGGCCGCGAGGCCGAGGACCTGGCGGCGGCGCTGCGCTCGCTCCTGCCCCCGGACGGCGTCGTGGAGTACCCGGCGTGGGAGACGCTCCCGCACGAACGCCTCAGCCCCCGCAGCGACACCGTCGGCCGCCGCCTCGCCGTGCTGCGCCGCCTGACCCACCCGAGCCCGGACGACCCGGAGACCGGCCCGGTGTCGGTCGTCGTCGCCCCCGTGCGTTCCGTCCTCCAGCCGCAGGTCAAGGGGCTCGGTGACCTGGAGCCCGTCGCGCTGCGCACGGGCGGCTCGGCCGATCTGAACCGCACGGTCGAGGCGCTGGCGGCAGCGGCGTACTCCCGGGTGGAACTGGTCGAGAAGCGCGGCGAGTTCGCCGTGCGCGGCGGCATCCTGGACGTCTTCCCGCCGACCGAGGAGCACCCCCTCCGGGTGGAGTTCTGGGGCGACGACGTCGAGGAGATCCGGTACTTCAAGGTGGCCGACCAGCGCTCCCTAGAAGTCGCCGAGCACGGCCTGTGGGCTCCGCCCTGCCGCGAACTGCTCCTGACCGACGACGTACGCGCCCGCGCGCGTGCCCTCGCCGAGCGCCACCCGGAGCTCGGTGAACTCCTCGACAAGATCGCCGAGGGCATCGCCGTCGAGGGCATGGAATCCCTCGCTCCGGTCCTCGTCGACGACATGGAGCTGCTGATCGACGTCCTGCCGAAGGGTGCCATGGCCGTCGTGTGCGACCCGGAGCGGGTGCGCACACGGGCGGCGGACCTGGTCGCCACGTCGCAGGAGTTCCTGCAGGCCTCCTGGGCGGCCACCGCCGGCGGCGGCGAGGCACCCATCGACGTCGGCGAGGCCTCCCTGCGGTCCCTCGCGGACGTCCGCGACCGGGCCCGTGAGCTGGACATGATGTGGTGGTCGGTGTCCCCGTTCGCGGCCGACGAGACGTGGACGTCCGGCGCTGACACGGCGGGCGACTCGGACACCCTCAAGCTCGGCATGCGCGCCCCCGAGACCTACCGCGGCGACACCGCGAAGGCCCTCGCGGACACCAAGGGCTGGCTCGCCGACGGCTGGCGCACGGTGTTCGTGACCGAGGCCCACGGGCCGGCCGCCCGCACGGTCGAGGTGCTCGGCGGCGAGGGCGTCGCGGCCCGCCTGGAGGCGGAGCTGGGGCAGATCTCCCCGTCGGTCGTGCATGTGGCGTGCGGCTCGATCGACTACGGCTTCGTCGCCCCGGCCCTGAAACTGGCGGTCCTCACCGAGACCGACCTCTCCGGCCAGAAGGCGGCCGGTAAGGACGGCGCCCGTATGCCGGCCCGCCGACGCAAGACCATCGACCCGCTCACCCTGGAACCGGGCGACTACATCGTCCACGAGCAGCACGGCGTCGGCCGCTACATCGAGATGGTGCAGCGGACCGTGCAGGGCGCGACCCGCGAGTACCTCGTCGTCGAGTACGCCCCGGCCAAGCGCGGCCAGCCCGGCGACCGGCTCTACATTCCCACCGACCAGCTGGAACAGATCACCAAGTACGTCGGCGGCGAGGCCCCCACGCTGCACCGCCTGGGCGGCGCCGACTGGACGAAGACCAAGGCGCGCGCGAAGAAGGCGGTCAAGGAGATCGCCGCCGACCTGATCAGGCTCTACAGCGCCCGGATGGCGGCGCCCGGTCACGCGTTCGGCGCGGACACGCCCTGGCAGCGGGAGCTGGAGGACGCCTTCCCGTACGCCGAGACGCCCGACCAGCTCACGACGATCGCCGAGGTCAAGGAGGACATGGAGAAGACGGTCCCGATGGACCGCCTGATCTGCGGCGACGTCGGCTACGGCAAGACGGAGATCGCGGTCCGCGCCGCCTTCAAGGCCGTCCAGGACGGCAAGCAGGTGGCCGTCCTCGTCCCGACCACCCTGCTGGTGCAGCAGCACTTCGGCACGTTCGGCGAGCGGTACTCGCAGTTCCCGGTGAACGTCCGGGCCCTGTCCCGCTTCCAGACGGACACCGAGGCCAAGGCCACCCTGGAGGGCCTGCGGGAGGGCTCGGTCGACATCGTCATCGGCACCCACCGGCTCTTCTCCTCCGAGACCAGGTTCAAGGACCTCGGCCTCGTCATCGTCGACGAGGAGCAGCGCTTCGGCGTCGAGCACAAGGAGCAGCTGAAGAAGCTCCGCGCGAACGTCGACGTGCTGACGATGTCGGCGACCCCGATCCCGAGGACGCTGGAGATGGCCGTCACGGGCATCCGGGAGATGTCGACGATCACCACCCCGCCGGAGGAGCGCCACCCGGTCCTCACCTTCGTCGGCCCGTACGAGCAGAAGCAGATCGGCGCGGCCATCCGCCGTGAACTGCTGCGCGAGGGCCAGGTGTTCTACATCCACAACCGGGTGGAATCCATCGACCGCGCCGCCGCGCGACTGCGCGAGATCGTTCCCGAGGCGCGCATCGCCACGGCCCACGGCCAGATGTCGGAACAGGCCCTGGAGCAGGTCGTCGTCGACTTCTGGGAGAGGAAGTTCGACGTCCTCGTCTCCACGACGATCGTGGAATCGGGCA
Source organism: Streptomyces sp. TG1A-60 (assembly GCF_037201975.1). Classification (NCBI taxonomy): domain Bacteria; kingdom Bacillati; phylum Actinomycetota; class Actinomycetes; order Kitasatosporales; family Streptomycetaceae; genus Streptomyces; species Streptomyces sp. TG1A-60. Next base: position 4,934,750 of record NZ_CP147520.1, read on the forward strand.
TCGACATCTCCAACGCGAACACGCTGATCGTGGAGCGGGAGACACCTTCGGCCTGTCGCAGCTGCACCAGCTGCGCGGCCGGGTCGGCCGAGGCCGGGAGCGGGGTTACGCGTACTTCCTGTACCCGCCGGAGAAGCCGTTGACGGAGACGGCCCACGAGCGGCTGGCGACGATCGCCCAGCACACGGAGATGGGCGCGGGCATGTACGTGGCGATGAAGGACCTGGAGATCCGGGGCGCGGGCAACCTGCTCGGCGGCGAGCAGTCCGGCCATATCGCGGGCGTCGGCTTCGACCTGTACGTCCGCATGGTCGGCGAGGCGGTCGCGGACTACCGCCGGCAGCTGGAGACCGGTGCGATCGAGGAGGAGCCGCCGCTCGAAGTCAAGATCGAGCTGCCGGTCGACGCGCACGTCCCGCTCGACTACGCGCCCGGGGAGCGGCTCCGCCTCCAGGCCTACCGGGCGATCGCCTCCGTCAACACCGAGGCTGACATCACCGCCGTACGCGAGGAACTCGTCGACCGCTACGGCAAGCTCCCCGAGCCGGTCGAGAACCTGCTCCTGGTCGCGGGGCTGCGCATGCTGGCCCGAGCCTGCGGTGTCGGCGAGGTCGTCCTCCAGGGCAACAACATCCGCTTCGCCCCGGTCGACCTGCGCGAGTCCCAGGAACTCCGTCTCAAGCGTCTGTACCCGGGCACGGTCATCAAGCCGGCGGCACATCAGGTGCTGGTCCCTCGCCCGAAGACGGCGAAGGTGGGCGGCAAGCCTCTGCTCGGGCGGGAGTTGCTGGGGTGGACCGGGGAGTTCCTGGCTTCGGTTCTGGGGTCGTAGGCCTCACGAGGTGCGCCGGCGTGCACCTGCTGCCTGTTCGGTGCCGGTCCCGCCGTACCCTACGGCGGTTACGGTGTTGAGCAGGGCAGACGGGGAACACGCACGCAGGACCGGATGCGAGCAAGGCAGGGAGAGGAGTGTCGCGTGGTGCGTCTGAGGGGTGGAGTCGCGGCTGTCGCTCTCGTGCTGGTCGCCGCCACCGGCTGCGAAGTGGACACGCGGGGTTCGGCCGGACCGGGGGAGAACCCCGGCGGGGGCGGCGACGCGCTGGCCGCCGCGGAGGCGCTGACCGTCAAGGGGCGGGCGCCCAGGACGGGTTACGACCGCGACGAGTTCGGCAGTCCCTGGGCCGACACAAACTCCAACAGCTGCGGCACCCGCGACGACATACTCAAACGCGACCTGGAAGGCCTGAAGTTCCGGGACGACGACTGCACGGTGGTCTCCGGCGTCCTCGACCCGGACCCGTACACCGGCGGGGAGGTGCCGTACGTACGGGGCCGCAGCCGGATCGACGTGGACCACATCGTGGCCCTCTCCGACGCCTGGCAGAAGGGCGCCCAGCAATGGGACGCCAGCAAGCGCATAGCCCTGGCCAACGACCCGATCAACCTCGTCGCGGTCGACTCGGGCACCAACCGCAGCAAGGGCGACGGCGACACGGCCACCTGGCTCCCGCCCAACAAGGCGTACCGCTGCACGTATGTGGCCGCCCAGGTCGCGGTGAAGACGAAGTACGGCCTGTGGGTCACCTCGGCCGAACAGTCCGCCATGAAGCGGGTGCTGACCACCTGCCCCGAGCAGAAGCTCCCCACCGGCGGCAACCCGACGAAGGCGCCGAACCGCTTCCACGCGGACTGAGCCTGCGAGCGTCCCGGGCGTACGTCCGGGGAGAGCGGTCGGGTGCGTCAGCCGCAGTCCTCGTCCAGGTCGATGACCTTGCCCTCGGGCGCCTCGGCCGGGACGGGCTTGTCGTAGTCGGTGAAGCGGAGGTCACCGGGCTCGCCGGCGGACTTGCTGACGACCCGCACCAGGTACGGCTTGCCCTCGGTGGCCCCCGTACAGGGCGCAACGGTCCTTGCCGTCCCGCTCGCTGAGGACGATCGCGGGGCTGCCGTCGACCTCGGCGGTCTTGCCGCGCGGGGCGTCGGGGTCGGCGTCCTCGAAGCCGACGCACACGGTGTCGAGGTCGCAGAAGCCCGTGGTCCTTCTGGAGTCCTCGGCGGTCGCGGACGTCTTGCTGCGTACCGGCGGAAGCGGCCCGCACGCGCGCGACCTCACCGGCCAGCAGCGCCGCTACGGCCAAAGGTTGAGCCGACGGGGTGAGGCGTCGGGTTGAGCCGTCGGGGTGAGGCGTCGGGTTGAGGCGTCGGGGTGAGGCGTCGGGGTGAGCCGTCGGACAGAGCCGTCACCCGGGTCCGGCACGGCGAACTCCCCCTACGGTCAGGCCCACCGGACGGAACCGCTCCGCGACGGGCGGCGTGACCAGCACTGCGGTACTACAACGGTTGTCCACAACCCTGGACCTCATGTCGTGGTCGACCGATACCCTCGGAACGACATCGCCCGTCCACTCCCACCAGGCCATCAGGAGCAGTCATGCACGGCCACGGCTACGCGCCGCAGCAGCCCCCCGGCCCCGAGCAGGGGGCGCCGGTCACGCTGCGTGTGATCTTCGTGGTGGTCTCGCTCATGAGCTGCGGCCTGCTCGCCTGGGCGTGCCTCCTGCGGCTCGCCTCGGTGACCCGCAGGCCCCGGGACTGGGTGCTGTTCGCCCTCGCGGTCGTCCATATCGTCGTGACCCTGTACATCATCGGCACCGACCCGGGCGAGAAGGGGGAGTTCACCACCTGGCGTGGCGACGTCGGCATGGGACTGCTCCTCGGCGGACTCGCGGCGATCATCGCCTACTACCTGTACGCGGACATCCGCCACTTCGCCCCGGCCCGGCCGGCCCCGCCCGCGCCGTACACCCAGACCACGGTGTACTCGCAAGCGAGCGGCTACGGCTACCCGCCGGCCCAGGCCCCCCGGCCCTACACCCCGGCCCCGCCCGCACCGCCCCTCCAGCCGCCGCCCGCACAGCAGCCGCCACCCCAGGCCGGGCCGGAGCCGCAGCGCCCCGGGCCCGCCCGAATAGACCAGGTGCGCGCCGAGCTGGACGAGCTCAGTGACTATCTCCGCAAGCACGAAGGAGACAGGTGACCCAGGGGACCGGATGCCTGATCACCGGCCGCTACGAACTGTCCACGCTCATCGGACAGGGCGGCATGGGCCAGGTGTGGACGGCGTACGACCAGCGACTCGACCGGCGTGTTGCGGTGAAACTGCTGCGCCCGGACAAGGTCGCCGGCCACGAGGCCGACGAACTGCGCCGCCGCTTCGTGCGCGAGTGCCGCGTCACGGCCCAGGTCGACCACCCCGGCCTGGTGACCGTGCACGACGCGGGCAGCGAGGGCGAGGAACTGTTCCTCGTCATGCAGTACGTCGACGGGGCCGACCTCGCCGACCACCTCGCCGAGCACGACCCGTACCCCTGGCAGTGGACCGTCTCGGTCGCCGCCCAGCTGTGCGCCGTGCTGTCCGCCGTGCACGCGGTGCCGATCATCCACCGCGACCTCAAGCCGCGGAACGTCATGGTCAGGCAGGACGGCACCGTCACCGTCCTCGACCTCGGCGTCGCCTCCGTCATGGACACCGACACCACCCGCCTGACCCACACCGGCTCACCCATCGGCAGCCCCGCCTACATGGCCCCCGAACAGGCCATGGGCGGCGCCGTCGGCCCATACACCGACCTGTACGCCCTCGGCGTGCTCATGCACGAACTGCTCAGCGGGAACGTGCCGTTCACCGGCTCCACCGCCCTCGGTGTCCTCCACCGCCATCTCTACGAGCCGCCGGTCCCCGTCCGCCGCCTCCGCCCCGAGGTGCCCGAGACCCTGGAGACCCTGGTCCTCCGGCTGCTCTCCAAGGACCCCCAGCACCGCCCGTCCTCCGCGCAGGAGACATACGAACAGCTCCTCCCGCTGCTCCCCGCGCGCGGTACGCCCACCGGCTCCCCGCTCGACCCCACCCGCCCCTTCCTGCGCCCGCACGCGCCCTGGCCGGACCGCGCCCGCATCCCCGCGCCGCAGCCCTCCGCCGCACCCGCCCCGGCGCCCGCGGCCGACAAGCCCGACGTGGCCGGTGCCGTCGACGAGGTCAAGCGGCTCCTCGGCGAGGGCCGCATCACCCAGGCCGTCGACATCCTCGGCGCGATCCTCCCGGCCGCCGCCGCCCAGCACGGCGAGCACTCACCCGTCGTCCGCACCCTGCGCAAGCAGTACGCGGCCACCCTCATGGACGACGGCCAGTACCGCCGCGCCCTGCCCGAGCTGCGCCGCCTCGCCGACGAGCGCGCCGCCGAGGCCGGCCAGGCCGACCCGCAGTCCCTGCGCTTCCGCTACGAGTCCGCCCAGTGCCTCGAACAACTCGGCGAACCGGCCGCGGCCCTCTCCGAGTACCGCTCCCTGCTGCCGTACTTCGAGAACCAGTACGTCGGCGGCGACCCCGAGCTCTCCCTCGACGTCCGCCGCCGCATCGGCCACCTCCTCCTCGCCCTCGGTGACCGGGGCGCCGCCCACGAGACCCTGGGCCGTCTGCTGCTCGACGTGGAACGCCTGCGCGGCCCCGGCCATCCGCTGGCGGGCGAGGTCCGGCGCACCCTGCAGTGGCTGGGGCAGGTACGCGGCTGACCCGCGCGGGCGGGGGCCGGGCGCGACGGTGCCGGAAATCGGCGTGAATCGTTGGTCGAATGGCTGGCCGAGAGCAGGGCCACTGCCTAACATCGATCACCGCAGGACCTTGTGCATCGCCGCACAATCCCCTCGGGAGGCCCACTTGCACCGCCGTAGTCGCACCGCGTTCCTCCTCTCCGCCGCGATCGCCGCGGCCCCGCTCCTCACCGCCTGCGGAAGCGGCGCGCATCCGGGCGCGGCGGCCGTCGTGGGCGGCGAGCGGATCACGGTCGCGCAACTGGAGAACCGGGTGAACGAGGTACGCGCCGCCCAGCGAGCCGCCACCCCGGACCGGACCCAGTACCAGCAGGTCGTCGCCCAGACCGGCGCCCTGACCCGCAACACCCTGAACGGCATGGTCCTGGAGAGGGTCCTCGACCAGGCACTCAAGGACGCCGGCGTGACCGTCACCCGCAAGGAGGTCCAGAAGTACCGTTCCGACCTGGAACACGAGGCCGGTGGCCCCGCGGCCCTGGAACAGGCCTACCTGCAGCGCTACAGCGTCGCCCCCGAGCAGCTCGACGAGAGCGTCCGCAGCGACGTCGAGGTCCAGAAACTCTCCGCCGCCCTCGGCGCCGACCTGAACACCCCGGAAGGCGGCACCGTCTTCTGGGAGGCACTCTCCAAGGCCTCCGGGAAACTCGACGTGGACCTCAACCCCCGCTACGGCAGCTGGGGCGTCGACGAGACCTCCGGCCGGGTGGGCCTCCTCGACACCAAGACGCCGTGGCTGCGGGAGGTCACCAGGACGGGAACGCAGGAGCCGGCGTAGCGACCGGACAGTGCGGGCCGTCCTCGCAGCCTGTGTACACCTTCGGGGACGGTCCGTGACGTGGGTTACGTTCGTGGGGTGAACGCACACCGCCCCGACGGCGCCCCCGCCACCACGGCCCCCGGCAGCCCGGCCCCCGGCCCCGGCCGTGTCGTCCTGCTCACCACCAGCCATCGCGTCGCGCCCGGCCTGCTCTCCTGGCCCGCCTGGCGGGCACTGCACGGGGCCGACCGCGTCCTCTGCGCGGACGGGGCGCACCCCCAGCTCCCCTACCTCCGCGAGGCCGGCATCACGGTCGAGCAGGCCACCCCGACGGCCGAGGACCTGGTCGACGCCTGTGCCGGTGACCGCACGGTGGTCGTGGTGGCGGGGGCCGAGGGCGAACCCCGCCTCACCGACGGCCTGGCCCGCCTCGCCGGCTCCGGCCGCGTCCAGATGCCGTCCCTGGAACTCCTCCCCGCCTCCTACGACCTCCCCGGCGCCCGCCTCCTCGACCTCGTCCAGGTCATGGACCGCATTCGCGCCGAGTGCCCCTGGTCCTCCCAGCAGACCCACAAGGGCCTCGCGAAGTACGGCATCGAGGAGTCGTACGAGCTGGTGGAGGCCATCGAGGAGGGCGACCGCGACGAACTGCGCGAAGAGCTCGGCGACGTCCTCCTCCAGGTCGTCTTCCACGCCCGTATCGCCGAGGACGACCCCGACACCCCCTTCTCCATCGACGACGTCGCCGCCGGCATCGTCACCAAACTCGTCCACCGCCACCCCCACGTCTTCGGCGACGCGACGGCCACGACCCCGGAGGAGGTCAAACAGCACTGGCTGCGCACCAAGGCGATCGAGAAGCGCCGGGAGTCGGTGACCGACGGCATACCCCTCGGCCAGCCGGGCCTCGCCCTCGCCTCGAAGCTGGCGTCCCGGGTGCGCACGGCGGGCCTGAAGGTCCCCGCCCCGACGGGCGAGGGCATCGGATACGAGCTGCTGGCGATGGCGGTACGGGCCGAGGCGGCCGGCGTCGACCCCGAGTCCGCGCTACGGGCGGCGGCCCGGACGTACCGGGACGCCGTGCGGGCCGCCGAGGGGGTTGACGCTTAGAACCGTGTCCTTACGGCTGGTTGCGGCGGGTGGGGGCTTGTACGGGGCGGGTGCCGGACGACCGGACCGGTGGCGGCGCCCCGTGGAGGCGAGCGGCGACCACTCCGTCGCCGCCGGAGGCGACATCGCCGACGCCGTCACCGGCCAGATCTGCGACGCGCCGGTCATCCAGCCCGCACCCTCGGCACGTTCTCGGCGGGGCCGGAGTACGCACGCCCGCGCTGACGGCACTCCACGAAGCCCCGGTGTCCTGACGGCACTCGACGAAGCCCCGGACACTCCGGCTACCGTCGACGAGTGACCAACCAGCCCCATCCCAAGCCCGTAGAAGACGGCGCCCCGGACCTCTTCACCTGGGAATTCGCCACCAACCCCTACCCGGCCTACGCCTGGCTCCGCGACCACGCCCCCGTCCACAGGACACGTCTCCCCAGCGGCGTGGAAGCCTGGCTGGTCACGCGCTACGCGGACGCGAAGCAGGCTCTCGCCGACACGCGTCTGTCCAAGAACCCGGAGTATCACGACGAGCCCGTGCACGCGAAGGGGAAGACCGGCATCCCCGGCGAGCGCAAGGCCGAGTTGATGACGCATCTGCTGAACATCGATCCGCCGGACCACACGCGGCTGCGCCGGCTCGTCTCCAAGGCGTTCACACCCCGCCGGGTCGCCGAGTTCGCGCCCCGAGTCCAGGAGCTGACCGACCACCTCATCGACCGGTTCGCGGACAGGGGCGAAGCCGATCTCATCCACGAGTTCGCCTTCCCCCTCCCCATCTACGCGATCTGCGACCTGCTCGGCGTCCCCCGGGAGGACCAGGACGACTTCCGGGACTGGGCGGGGATGATGATCCGCCACGGCGGCGGCCCACGCGGCGGGGTGGCCCGGTCGGTGAAGAAGATGCGCGGCTATCTCGCCGACCTCATCCACCGCAAGCGCGCGGCGCTGCCCGACGCCCCCGCCCCCGGCGAAGACCTCATCTCCGGGCTCATCCGAGCCTCCGACCACGGTGAGCACCTCACCGAGAACGAGGCAGCGGCGATGGCCTTCATCCTGCTGTTCGCCGGGTTCGAGACGACCGTCAACCTCATCGGGAACGGCACGTACGCCCTCCTCACCCACCCCGGGCAACGCGCCCGTCTCCAGGCATCCCTGGCCGCCGAGGAGACCGCGCTGCTCCAGACCGGTGTCGAGGAACTCCTCCGCTTCGACGGCCCCGTCGAACTCGCCACCTGGCGCTTCGCCACGCGGCCCCTCACGATCGGCGGTGAGGACATCGCGCCCGGTGACCCCGTCCTCGTCGTCCTCGCCGCGGCCGACCGCGACCCGGCCCGCTTCGACGACCCCGACACGCTCGACCTCTCCCGCCGCGACAACCAGCACCTCGGCTACGGCCACGGCATCCACTACTGCCTCGGCGCCCCGCTCGCCCGCCTTGAGGGCCAGACCGCCCTGGCGACGCTTCTCACCCGTCTCCCCGACCTGCGACTCGGAGTGGATCCGGCCGATCTGAGGTGGCGGGGAGGGCTCATCATGCGTGGACTGCGCACGCTTCCGGTGGAGTTCGGTCCGGATCGTCGGCCCCCGAGGGCCCGTGTCGGCCGTTGACGGCCCGCGTCGGCCCCCGGCAACGGCCTCCATCGCCCCCCGCGACAGCCCGTGAGCGGCCGGTAGCAGTACCCCGTTCCGAGCCAGAAGATGACACACCCTCAAGTTCGTGATCTTCACGTGATCTGCGCTGCATTAACTTGTGACAACTGATCGTCTGCCGATACGTTCACGCATCAGTGCGAAGGGTCTGCGCCCGTCGCACAGGTCACCGCTGTCGCGTGAAAGGCAACCGCATGCTCTCCGGGAACGGTCGTCACCGTCGCCCCCGTCAGGCTCCGGCCCTCCTCGTCGCGGCCGGAGTGACCGGCTCGGCCATCGCCATCCCACTCCTCGGCGCCACCGGCGCGAGCGCGGCCAGTGGAACCACCTGGGACCAGGTGGCGGAGTGCGAGAGCGGCGGCTCCTGGAGCGCGGACACCGGCAACGGGCGCTACGGCGGCCTCCAGGTCTCCCAGGAGGACTGGGAGAGGTACGGCGGCCTCGACTACGCGACGAGCGCCGACCGGGCCAGCCGTTCGCAGCAGATAGCGGTCGCCGAGAGGATACTCGCCGACCAGGGCGTCGGCGTCTGGCGCACCTGCGGACTGCTTCACGACCTCGGCGGCGACTCCGGCTCCGCCGACGTGGACACCGGCGTCGCGGGTGACCCGTCGAACTCGGACGGTTCGGATGGTTCGAGCGGTACGAAGGATTCATCTGATTCATCCGGTTCGACCAGCTCGTCCGAATCCTCCGCGTCGTCGGGATCCTCCGGCTCGCCCTCGGGGGTCACCGAGGGTTCCGCCGAGGCTCTCGCCGAATCGGATGATTCGGGAAACTCGGACGAATCGGGTAAATCTGAGCAGAGCGACAGCTCTTCGGTCGTCGACGACAGCGAGACCGGCACCGGCCGCCACCGCGGCGCCAGTGCCGACGAGGCCGCGGGTGCCGGCACGGACGTGACCGACGGCTCCCGTGCCGACTCCTCGCCCTCCGGCCGTCACGCCTCCCGTGGCGGCGACGCGGCGCGCGAGGCCGTGGAGGGGGCGTACACGGTCCGCGCGGGCGACAGTCTGACCGTCATCGCGAAGTCGCTCGGCCTGGACGGCGGATGGCGGCAGCTGTACGCGGAGAACGAGGGCACGGTCGGAACTGACCCGGACCTTATCCTTCCCGGTCAGACCCTCGAAGTCGGTGTCGAAACGGGCGAAAAGTAGCGGGAGTTCAGTCAGGGTTCGCACCTGAATGCCCGTTTTGATCTCGGTGGGAGATGAATCACAGACCCCCTGATCGTCTTTGAAATTCGGCGAATCACGTGATTACGGTCGTGACCGCTCGCCCACAGCGGGCTCATGCGGCCGGCACGCCGAATCCTGCCAACGGCCGCATGGAACAGTCGTCGCGTCAAGCGCCGTAGGCAGGAGCGGGGGACCCAAGGTAAGCGCCGGGTCCGGTGGTTGAGGCCCTTCGGGGCCGCACGGCCGGAACCGGCTCGGGGTGAAGCCGCGCATCGTGAGCCGAGAGGCGAGCGGGCGCGGCCGGGCAACTCAACCGGCCCGAACCCGACAGCTCACCTCGTAGGCGTCGGTGAGGGGATCACTTCATGCTGCTTTCCAGCAAGGGCAAGCACCGCCGCCCGTCCAAGGCTGCCCGCGCCATCGCCGTCGCCGGTGTCACCGGTGCCGCCGCCATCGCCGCTCCGCTGATGGCCGCCGGCAGCGCCTCGGCCGCCACCGCCTCCGAGTGGGACGCCGTCGCCCAGTGCGAGTCGGGCGGGAACTGGTCCATCAACACCGGCAACGGCTACTACGGCGGCCTGCAGTTCGCCGCCTCCACCTGGGCCGGCTACGGCGGTACGCAGTACGCCCCCACCGCCGACCAGGCGAGCAAGGCCCAGCAGATCGCCGTCGCCGAGAAGGTCCTCGCGGGCCAGGGCAAGGGTGCCTGGCCGGTCTGCGGCACCGGCCTGTCCGGCGCCTCGTACGACGGCGCCGCCGCCTCCGGCGGCAGTTCGAACTCCGGCTCCTCCAACTCCTCCTCGCAGGGGAGCACGCAGGAGAACACGCAGAAGAGCACCCAGGAGAACCGCGCCTCCCGCTCCTCCGAGCGCCCCACCGTCGAGACCCCGACCGGCAAGAAGGTCGAGAAGGGCGACGGCGAGTACAAGGTCGTCAGCGGCGACACCCTCAGCGGCATCGCCGCGAAGAAGAACGTCAAGGGTGGCTGGGAGAAGCTCTACGAGCTGAACGAGGACATCGTCGACGACGCCGACTTCATCTACCCGGGCCAGCAGCTCCACCTGAGCTGACCCTCCGGACCGCCACGGTCGCCGGTCCCGGCCGCCCCCACGGCCGGGACCGGCGGGGCCGGTTCGGCCGGGCCGGAAGGCAGGCCGCTCACCGGCTGAACCGCAGCCCGCTCACATCCGTGTTCTCCATAGTGAAGACCTCGTGAGGGCCGTCCCCCCGTCCCCCACGAGCTCCCCGCCCCGGTGCGCATTCCCCCGTACGCACCGGGGCGGGGCTTTTTCTTTTCCCGTTCACCCCTTTTCCCGTTCACCCCCTCTTTGTTCCGTCCGGGAACAATGGGTAGTGTCTGGCTGTCCACGAGACGGTCGGTCGGCTGCCGGCCGCCCCGGGGCGGTTAGGCTCTAGTCGCCATCGCGTCACACCCCAAGAAGGAGATGCTCGTGCCGTCCATCGACGTCGTCGTAGCCCGGGAAATCCTGGACTCCCGAGGCAACCCCACGGTCGAGGTCGAGGTCGGCCTCGACGACGGCAGCACCGGTCGTGCCGCCGTTCCGTCCGGCGCCTCCACCGGTGCCTTCGAGGCCGTCGAGCTCCGTGACGGCGACCCCAACCGTTACCTCGGCAAGGGCGTGGAGAAGGCCGTCCTCGCGGTCATCGAGCAGATCGGCCCGGAGCTCGTCGGCTACGACGCCACCGAGCAGCGCCTCATCGACCAGGCGATGTTCGACCTGGACGCCACCGACAACAAGGGCTCCCTCGGCGCCAACGCCATCCTCGGCGTCTCCCTCGCCGTCGCCCACGCCGCCTCCGAGGCGTCCGACCTCCCCCTCTTCCGCTACCTGGGCGGCCCGAACGCGCACCTGCTGCCCGTTCCGATGATGAACATCCTGAACGGCGGCTCGCACGCCGACTCCAACGTGGACATCCAGGAGTTCATGATCGCCCCCATCGGCGCGGAGTCCTTCTCCGAGGCCCTGCGCTGGGGCGCGGAGGTCTACCACACCCTCAAGAAGGTGCTGAAGACCAAGGGCCTGTCCACCGGCCTCGGCGACGAGGGCGGCTTCGCCCCGAACCTGGAGTCCAACCGCGCCGCCCTCGACCTCATCATCGAGGCGATCAAGGAGGCCGGCTACACCCCCGGCGAGCAGATCGCCCTGGCCCTCGACGTCGCCGCCTCCGAGTTCTACAAGGACGGCTCCTACGTCTTCGAGGGCAAGGAGCGCTCCGCCGCCGAGATGACCGAGTACTACGCCGAGCTCGTCGAGGCGTACCCGCTCGTCTCCATCGAGGACCCGCTGTTCGAGGACGACTGGGACGGCTGGAAGATCATCACCGACAAGCTCGGAGACAAGGTCCAGATCGTCGGCGACGACCTGTTCGTCACCAACCCCGAGCGCCTGGCCCGTGGCATCGAGGAGGGTGCCGCCAACGCCCTGCTCGTCAAGGTCAACCAGATCGGCTCGCTGACCGAGACCCTGGACGCCGTCGAGATGGCCCAGCGCAACGGCTTCAAGTGCATGATGTCCCACCGCTCCGGCGAGACCGAGGACGTCACCATCGCCGACCTCGCCGTCGCCGTGAACTGCGGCCAGATCAAGACCGGTGCCCCGGCCCGCTCGGACCGCGTCGCCAAGTACAACCAGCTGCTCCGCATCGAGGAGATCCTCGACGACGCAGCGGTGTACGCCGGCCGCTCCGCCTTCCCGCGCTTCAAGGGCTGACACCGCCGCCGACAGCGGCGGAAGGCAAGGAGGAAACGTCGTACGTACGTCCCCGTACTCGGTCCCGTACCGTGTGCGGGGACGTACGCACGTGGGAGACACGCCAGACGCACAGGAGAAGGGGCAGCGGGACATGGCCGTGAAGGACCGGGACCGGGACCGCTTCTCCACCGCGACCCGGCTGAGGGTGCTCGGTGAGCAGACCGCCGCCCGGGTCTACCGCTCCCAGACCAAGCGCCAGGCCCACCGCTCCCGCCTCACCGGCCGGGCCGCCCTGCTCGCCCTCGTCCTCTGCTCGCTGATCGTGGCGCTCGCCTATCCCATAAGGCAGTACGTCTCCCAGCGGGCCGAGATCGCCGACATGCAGCGGCAACGCGAGGAGGCGCGCGAGCGGGTCGAGGAACTGCGCGACCTCAAGGCGCGCTGGAAGGACGACGCGTACGCCGAGCAGCGCATCCGGGAGCGGCTGCACTACGTGATGCCGGGCGAGACCGGCTACACGATGATCGACCCGGACGCGGCGACGCGGTCCCGTACGAGGCAGGGGGCGGCCGACCGCCCCTGGTACACCAATGTCTGGGACGGGGTCGACAAGGCCGACGCCGCCGACCAGTGAACCGTCAGCCCATGACGGCCGTGAACCGACGAGCCACACCGAGGACTTGAGTAGCAGGTTATGCAGACCCCTCCGCCGCCCACCCCGCGCACCAAGCCGACCGACGCCGACGTCGAGGCCTTCCAGCAGCAGCTCGGGCGCCCGCCGCGCGGGCTGCGCGCCATCGCGCACCGCTGCCCGTGCGGGCAGCCGGACGTCGTGGAGACGGCGCCGCGACTGCCGGACGGGACGCCCTTCCCCACGACGTACTACCTGACGTGCCCGCGCGCCGCCTCAGCGATCGGCACGCTGGAGGCCAACGGAGTGATGAAGGAGATGACGGAGCGGCTGTCGACGGACCCCGAGCTGGCCGCCGCGTACCGGGCCGCGCACGAGGACTACATCGCCCGCCGCGACGAGATCGAGGTCCTGGAGGGCTTCCCGAGCGCCGGCGGCATGCCGGACCGCGTGAAGTGCCTGCACGTCCTCGTGGGCCACTCCCTGGCCGCCGGGCCCGGTGTCAACCCGCTGGGCGACGAGGCCATCGGGATGCTGCCGGAGTGGTGGGCCAAGGGCCCGTGCGTGGTGCCCGCCACGCCGCCCGCCGGCGAGGGCCAGGAGGCAGGGAAGGGCGGGTCGGGTCACTTCGCGGCCGTGCCCCTCGACGCGGACGCGTCCGAGGAGGCCGGCCGGTGACCCGGGTCGCCGCCGTCGACTGCGGTACGAACTCCATCCGCCTCCTCGTCGCGGACGCCACTGTGTCCGACAGCGCCTTCGGCGCGGGGGTCACGGGTGAACTCGTCGAGCTGGACCGGCGGATGACCATCGTCCGGCTCGGCCAGGGCGTCGACCGTACGGGCCGGCTGGCCCCCGAGGCGCTGGAGCGGACCTTCGCGGCCTGCCGTGAGTACGCGGCGGTGATCAAGGAGCACGGTGCCGAGCGCGTCCGCTTCGTCGCCACCTCCGCCTCCCGCGACGCCGAGAACCGGGACGCGTTCGTACGCGGGGTGCTCGACATCCTCGGCGTCGAGCCCGAGGTGATCTCCGGCGACCGGGAGGCCGAGTTCTCCTTCACCGGTGCGACCAGGGAACTGAATGGCCGCGCGGACCTCGCCAAGCCGTACCTGGTCGTGGACATCGGCGGCGGCTCCACCGAGTTCGTCGTCGGGGACGACCAGGTGCGCGGCGCGCGTTCCGTGGACATCGGCTGCGTACGGCTGACCGAGCGGCATCTCGTGCGGGACGGCATGGTCGTCGACCCGCCCGAGGCGGAGCAGATCGCCGCGGTCCGCGCCGACATCGAGGCCGCGCTGGACCTCGCGGAGCGGAGCGTGCCCCTGCGGGAGGCGCGCACCCTCGTCGGGCTGGCCGGCTCGGTCACGACGCTGTCCGCCATCGCCCAGGACCTGCCCGCGTACGACTCGGCGGCCATCCACCACTCCCGCGTCCCGTACGACCGCGTCCGGGAGATCACCGAGTGGCTGCTGCGGTCCACGCACGCCGAGCGGGAGGCCGTGCCGTCGATGCATCCGGGGCGGGTGGACGTGATCGCCGCCGGCGCCCTCGTGCTCCTGTCGCTCATGGACCGGATCGGCGCGGCGGAGGTCGTGGTGAGCGAGCACGACATCCTGGACGGCATCGGGTGGTCTTTGGCACTCGACCCGCGTTGAGAGACGGACCCGGGACCGTACGCCGGTGACGGCGGCGATGGGGGCGGGCGCTACAGGTTGCGGTTGACGTCCCGCCGGTCGCCCACTTTGACGACGAGGATGACGAGTTCACCGTCGTTGATCTGGTAGGCGACCCGGTAGCTTCCGACCCGGAGCCGGTAGAGCCCCGACGGGCCGGTGAGCTTCTTGATGTCGGCGTCCTCGCGGTACGGGTCGTCGCCGAGCGCGGTCAGCGCGGTCAGGACGCGCATGGCGTCCGGCCGACTGATGGCCCGAAGCCGCCGCTGTGCCGCCGTGGTGAACCGGAAGGCGTATTTCACGCCGTCTCGTCGTCATGCTCGGTGAACAGATCCGCCAGCAGTTCCGCCATCGTCATGGTGGGGCCGCCCTTGTCCAGGACCGCCTCCGCTTCGCGCGCCAACATCACGTCGGCCGCTTCCTCCAGTGCTTCGAAATCCGCGATCGGAACGACGGCCGCCACCGGAGCGCCGTTGCGTGTGATGACCGTCGGAATGCCTTCCTCGGCCCGGTTGATGTGGTCCGCGAGATGCGCGCGGGCTTCCCGAACGGTCGCAGTGTTCTCGGCCATGGGCCTAGTGTACTCGTTTTCGTGTACACGGGAATGGGCCTGGGGAATCGCGATCGTGAGCGATCCGTCGCGTAGTCGCTACCCGCCGGTAGCCTCGCTTGAGCTGTTCGGATAACGTATGAGCGTCTTCGAGGGGTGCTTCGGCACCCCTCGAAGACGTCTCGGCGGAAAACTTCGTGAAGTTCTTCACAAGAGAATCGGCCCTGTTGGGCGGCCTTTTGAGGCTCCGCAGAGCCTTCTCGGGGTCCGGGGGGTCAACGACAGGCCCCCGAGGGGGTTTCACGGGGGTCTCGTCCGTGTGAAACCAGAGGGTGGTCCAGGGGATTCGAGAGGCCGGAACGGCAGTTCACGCGGCATTGACAACGGTCCGTCATGCAGGGTGGTTCCCCTGGTCGACCATGACCTGTGCCACGAGGGTGGCGCAGTGTAGCAGAAGGGGCGGGGAAGCTTGTGAAGGGGCGCACGAGCACCCCCCGGATGGCGGGTACATACTCGATGGCATGAGCACCACGGAGCGTCCCAGGATCCTCGTAGTAGGCGGTGGGTACGTAGGCCTGTACGCAGCTCGGCGCATTCTCAAGAAGATGCGCTACGGCGAGGCGACCGTCACGGTCGTCGACCCCCGGTCGTACATGACCTACCAGCCCTTCCTCCCCGAAGCCGCCGCCGGCAGCATCTCCCCGCGGCATGTCGTCGTCCCGCTGCGACGCGTGCTCCCCAAGGCGGAGGTCCTCACCGGCCGGGTCACCACCATCGACCAGGACCGCAAGGTCGCCACCGTCGCGCCGCTGGTCGGCGAGGCGTACGAGCTGCCCTTCGACTACCTGGTGATCGCGCTCGGCGCGGTCTCCCGCACCTTCCCGATCCCCGGCCTCGCCGAGCAGGGCATCGGCATGAAGGGCATCGAGGAGGCCATCGGCCTGCGCAACCACGTGCTGGAGCAGCTCGACAAGGCCGACTCCACGACCGACGAGGACGTCCGCCGCAAGGCGTTGACCTTCGTCTTCGTGGGCGGTGGCTTCGCCGGTGCGGAGACCATCGGCGAGGTCGAGGACATGGCCCGTGACGCCGCGAAGTACTACAAGAGCGTGTCCCGTGAGGACATGCGCTTCGTCCTCGTCGACGCCGCGGACAAGATCCTCCCCGAGGTCGGCCCGAAGCTCGGCCAGTACGGCAAGGAGCACCTGGAGAGCCGCGGGGTCGAGGTCTACCTCAACACCTCCATGGACTCCTGCGTCGACGGCCACGTCGTACTGAAGAACGGCCTGGAGGTCGACTCCAACACGATCGTCTGGACCGCCGGCGTCAAGCCGAACCCGGTCCTCTCGCGCTACGGCCTCCCGCTCGGCCCCCGCGGCCACGTCGACGCCCAGCCGACCCTCCAGGTCACCGGCACCGACTACATCTGGGCCGCCGGCGACAACGCCCAGGTGCCCGACGTCGCCGCCCGCAAGGCCGGCGTCGAGAACGCCTGGTGCCCGCCGAACGCGCAGCACGCGCTGCGTCAGGCCAGGGTCCTCGGCGACAACGTGGTCTCCGGCATGCGGGGTTTCCCGCAGAAGGAGTACGCGCACTCCAACAAGGGTGCGGTGGCGGGCCTCGGTCTCCACAAGGGCGTCGCGATGATCGTCATGGGCAGGATGAAGATCAAGCTCAAGGGCCGTCTCGCCTGGTACATGCACCGTGGCTACCACGGCCTCGCGATGCCGACCTGGAACCGCAAGATCCGTGTCTTCGCCGACTGGACGCTCGCCATGTTCCTCAAGCGCGAGGTCGTCTCCCTCGGCGCCATCGAGACTCCCCGCGAGGAGTTCTACGAGGCGGCGAAGCCGGCGCCGGTCGCCGCGGCTCCGGCCAGGACCGAGGAGAAGGCCAAGGCCTCCTGACCTCCGGTCGCCCCTGAACGACCCGAAGGACCTCCCGCCATCCGTGGTGCGGGGGGTCCTTCGGCGTTCCGGAGACTCTTCGACCGCCGGGCGCGTTCGAACTCGGGACGCCGGGGTTGTTTCGACAGGTGCGGACGCGGGTGGTGCGAGCAACGCTCACACACCCGCAGCCGAACAACACACCTCACGGCGGGACTACGGCGAAGCCCCGCCGGTGTTTACGTTGGCGTTGGACAATCCGGGATCTCTCGTCACGGAGGTGCGCGCCATGCAGGACGCCGCGTCGCGGCTGAAGGCCCTGTTCGAGCAGGTGTTGGGGACCCCGCTCCCGGTCCGGCTGCGGGCCTGGGACGGATCGGCGGCCGGCCCGCCGGAGGCCCCCGTACTGGTGGTACGGAACCGCAGGGCCCTGCGCCGGCTGCTGTGGAAGCCGGGCGAGCTGGGCCTGGCCCGCGCCTGGGTCGCCGGGGACCTCGGCGTCGAAGGGGACCTGTACGCCGTACTGGATCTGATGGCCGGACACGTGTGGGAGCGGGACGACGACGCCCGGAGTCTCACCGAGGTCCTGCGCGACCCGGATGCGCGGGCGGCGGTCAGGGGACTGCTGAAGCTGGCCGGGCCCGCCGTCCTCCTCCCGCCCGAACCGCCTCGCGAGGAGGTCCGAACCAACCGCCACCGGCACACCAGACGCAGCGACAGACGGGCCGTCAGCCACCACTACGACGTGGGCAACGACTTCTACGAGCTCGTGCTCGGCGAGTCGATGGTGTACTCCTGCGCCTACTGGGCGGCCTCCGACGGCAGCACCACCCTCGAAGCCGCCCAGCACGACAAGCTCGACCTGATCTGCCGCAAACTCGGCCTGGCCCCGGGCCGCCGGCTCCTCGACGTCGGCTGCGGCTGGGGCTCCATGGCCGTGCACGCCGCCCGCGCGTACGGCGTGCGCGTCGTCGGCGTCACCCTCTCCCAGGAACAGGCCGCGTACGCCCGTAAGCGCGTAGCCGAGGAGGGACTGACCGACCGCGTCGAGATCCGCGTCCAGGACTACCGCGACGTCACCGACGGCCCCTTCGACGCGGTCTCCTCCGTCGGCATGGCCGAACACGTCGGCGCGGACCAGTACCTGGAGTACGCGGAGAATCTGTACAGGCTCCTCGCCCCCGGAGGGCGGCTCCTCAACCACCAGATCTCCCGGCGCCCGCAGCGCGACGAGAGCACGTACGCCGTCAACGGCTTCATCGACGCGTACGTCTTCCCGGACGGCGAACTCGCCCCTGTCGGCACCACCGTCACCCAGCTCGAACGCGCCGGGTTCGAGGTCCGCGACGTGGAGTCCCTCCGCGAGCACTACGCCCTCACCCTGCGCGCCTGGGTCACCAACCTCGAAGCCCGCTGGGGGCAGGCGGTCGGCCTCGTCGGACCCGGCCGCGCCCGCGTCTGGCGGCTCTACATGGCCGCCTCCGCCCTCGGCTTCGAAGGCAACCGCATCGGCGTCAACCAGGTGCTGGCCGTGCGGCCCACGGAAGGGGGTGCGTCGGGGCTGCCGCTCAGGGCCCGGACCTGGGCCGCCTGACCGACCGTACGGGGCGTGGAGCGGCCACGTGCGCGCCCCCACGCACGCATACGGGCGTGGGCGGGCCCCCGTTCCTCGCCGGAACGGGGGCCCGCCCACTGACTTCCTCGCACCCTCCGGGGCTACTCCGACTTGATCGCCGTCAGCATGTTCAGCTTCGCCGCGCGGCGGGCCGGCCACAGAGCGGCCAGGATGCCGACCGTGGCGGCCAGGAGGAGGAAGACGGCCAGCCGGGCCCAGGGCAGGACCAGTTCGTACGTCGGCATCCTGGTGGCGAGCAGTTCGCCGACGGCCCAGCCGAAGAAGACACCGAGGCCGATGCCGAGGACACCGCCGAACAGGGAGATCACCAGGGACTCCAGACGGACCATCCGCTTGATGCCCCGCCGGTCGAGACCGATCGCGCGGAGCATGCCGATCTCCTGGGAGCGCTCGAAGACGGACATGGCGAGGGTGTTGACGACACCGAGGACGGCGACGATCACGGCCATGGCCAGCAGGCCGTACAGCATGTTCAGCATCAGGGTGAACATCCGCGCGATGTCCGCGGAGACGTCCTCGCGGTCCTGGACCCGGATGGCCGGATTCTCGCCGAGGGCGCGCTCCAGCCGGTCCTTGGCGGCGGCCGAGGCGCCGCCCGAGGTCTTGACCATGACCGTCATGTCGGCCGGGTCCGCCGAGGCCGGCAGCCGCTCGCCGAGCGTCCTGTTGTCCACGAGGACGCCCCGAAACAGCTCGTTGCCCCGGTAGACCCCGGCGACCGTCAGCCGCTGCCTCTCGCCGCCCCGGAACCCGGCGGTGACCTGCGAACCGGACTCCCAGCCGCGCCGCGCGGCGGTGTCCGCGTCCACGACCACGTCCGCGCCGCCGACCTCGAACGCGCCGTCGTCGACGGTGAGGTCGACGAGGTCGCCGAAGACCGCGCCGTTGACGCCGGTGAGGTACTCGGTCTCACCGTCGACGCGGGACTCGGCGTTGCGCAGCGGCGAGACCGCCGTGACGCCCTCGGTGGCGGCGAGCGTCTTCTCCACGTCCGGGGAGAGGAAGTTGCCGTTGGCCATCGAGACCACGTAGTCCGCCTTGATCGCGTCGGCGGCCATCTTGTCGATGGACGTCTGCAGACTGCCCGCCATCACCGTCATACCGGTGATCAGCGTCAGACCGATCATCAGCGCCGAGGCGGTGGCGGCGGTGCGGCGCGGATTGCGTACGGAGTTCTGCCGGGCGAGCTTGCCGGAGACCCCGAAGACCCGCAGGACGGGCGCCGCCGCCGCGACCAGGGGGCGGGAGAGGAGAGGCGTGAGGACGAAGACGCCGATGATCAGGAGCACCGCGCCGACGCCCATCGGGGCCTGCCCGTCCGAGCCGTCCATCGTCGTGGCGTACAGGACGGTGGCGGTGCCCGCGCCGGCGAGCAGAGCGCCGGTCGAGTTCCGTACGACGAGCGACTTGGCCGTCGCCTTCGCGTGCACGCTGCTCATCGCGGCGACCGGCGGGATCTTCGCCGCGCGGCGTCCCGGCAGCCAGGCGGCCAGCACGGTGATCAGTACGCCGACCAGCAGGGCGCTGACGACCGTGCCGCCGGAGATCACCAGCGGGCCGTCGGGGACGGTCGCGCCGAGCATCGCCATCAGCGACCGCATCGCCGCGCCGATGCCGACACCGGCGGCGAGACCGGTGACCGCGGCGACCGCGCCGACCACGAACGCCTCGGTCAGCACCGAACGCGTCACCTGGCGGCGGGAGGCGCCCACCGCGCGCAGCAGCGCCAGCTCTCTGGTGCGCTGGGCGACCAGCATGGTGAAGGTGTTGGCGATGGTGAACGTGCCGACGAAGAGCGCGATCCCGGCGAAGACCAGCAGCGCGTTCTTCATGCCACTCATCTCCGCGGCGATCTGCGCGGCCTGGTCGTCGGCGAGCTGCCGGCCGGTGGTGGTGCGGGCGGTGTCCTCGGGGAGGATCTTCTCGATGGCCGACTGCAGCTCGGCCTGGCTGGTGCCGGCCGCCGCCGTCACGTTGATCGCGTCGTACTCGCCGTCCCTGTGGAAGAGCCGCTGCGCGGTCGCCGTGTCGAACAGGGCGAGGCTGCCGCCGGCGGCCACGTTGCCGTCGTCCGTGGTGAAGATCGCGGTGATGGTGGGGGTGAGGACCGGCCCGTCGACGGACAGGCGGATCGTGTCGCCCACCTCGTACCCGGCCCGCTTCGCGGTCGCGGAGTCGATGGCTGTCTCGTTCTCGCCCCGGGGGGCACGGCCACCGTTCTTGATCGGATACCGGGGGTCGTTCGTGCCCCAGTAGTTCCCGCCCTGCGACTGGAAGCCGCCGCCGATCAGCTTGCCGTCCTTGTCGGCGAGCGCGGTGAACCCGCTCACCACACCCGTCGCGGACTCGGTGCCGGGCGCCCGCTCGACCTTGTTCAGCAACTCGGGCGTCAGCTTCGGCTGTTCGGCGACGCGGTCGCCCTCGCCCGGCCGGTACCCCGCCTCGATCGCGACGTCCACGTGGTCGAAGCCCTTGGCCGAGCTCTTCTGGAACGCGTCCGAGATGCTGTTGGTGAAGACCAGCGTGCCCGACACGAAGGCGACGCCGAGCATCACCGCGAGCACGGTCATCAGGAGCCTGGCCTTGTGTGAGAGCACGTTGCGCAGGGCGGTACGGAACATGAGGGGATCCCTGTTTCGGGGTCGGGAAGCGACGGTGGGTGGCCGCGAGGGCGACGTGAGGGAGGCGCGGCTCCGGTGCGAACGTTGCCTTCGCGGCGCTAGTGCCGGATCAGGCAATGTTTGCCCTGTCGACGACGGCGCGTAGGCGTCGGTCGTCGGCATGGCGGTTTCGCCAGATGATGTAGCGGCGGATCATGCTGCCCTGTTCCTTGTGGTCGGCATGGTCGGTGCCGTCGAGGGTGAAGTAGCGCAAAGCGGTGAACTGGGCCTCGACGCGGTTGAGCCACGAGGAGTTCGTCGGGGTGTAGGCGATCTCGACGTTGTTCGCCGCCGCCCAGGTGCCGACCCGCTGGCACTTCTTCGTGGTCAGATGCGGGGAAAAGTTGTCGCAGACGATCGCGATGCGGACACCGGCCGGGTAGAGGGTGCGCAGGTAGCGGCAGAACTCCAGGAACTGAGTGCGTCGCTTGATGGGCTTGATGTGGCCGTAGAGCTTGTCCTTGGCCAGGTCCAGAGCGGCGAACAGGTGCCGCACCCCGCCGTAGCGGTTGTAGGTCGCCCGCCGACGACGACGTGGTTCACGGTCGGGGTCCTTGTACTTGCCGCCGCGTTCGGCCCACTGCCGGCCAGGGTGGGGCATCAGGTTGAGCGGCCCGAACTCGTCCAGACAGAAGACGACTTCGGGCTCGCCCTCCTCGGGTATGACCTCGCCGTCGGCGATGGCATACAGGTGCTCGACGCGTGCCTTCTTGGCCGCGTAGTCCGGGTCGCGGGAGGTCTTCCAGGTCTTCAGGCGTTGAAAGGAGACGCCTTCCTCGCGGAGCAGGATGCGAAGGCCCTCGTGGCTGATGTCGTCGACCACCCCCTCGGCGACCAGGAAGTCCGCCAGCTTGGTCAGACTCCAGGTCGAGAACGGCAGGTCGTGCTCGGCGGGCTTGGACTTGGCGATCTTCTTGATCTCGCGACGCTCGGGCAATGTGAACGTCTTGGGCCGGCCGCCCTTGTACTTCGGATACAGCGACTCGAAGCCGTCGGTGTTGAAGTTGTGGATCACATCGCGGACCCGGTCGTCGCTGGTGAACGACACCTCGGCAATCTTCGCCACCGGCATGCCCTGCGCGGACAGCAGCACCATCTGGGCCCGCCGCCAGGTCACCACCGACCCAGTCCCCCTGCGGATGATCCGCAGCAGCCGTCTGCCCTCGTCGTCATCGATCTCACGCACGCGTACTCGTTCTGCCACCCGGACAGAGTGACGGACACGCGCCGCCCGACACAGCACCCGGACGACGCGTCACATCACAACAGGGCAAACGTTCCCTGCTACGGCACTAGCTCGTGCGGGCCTTGGTGTCGAACCGCTTCATGCGGTCCAGGACGGAGTCCGCCGTCGGCTCGTAGAACTCGTCGACGACGCGCCCGTCGGCGAGGAAGATGACGCGGTCCGCGTACGCCGCGGCCACCGGGTCGTGCGTCACCATCACCACGGTCTGCCCCAACTCCCGTACGGAGTTGCGCAGGAAGCCCAGCACCTCGGCCCCCGAGCGCGAGTCGAGGTTCCCGGTCGGCTCGTCCCCGAAGATGATGTCCGGCCGCGAGGCGAGCGCCCGCGCCACCGCGACGCGCTGCTGCTGGCCGCCGGAGAGCTGCGCGGGCCGGTGGCTCAACCGGTCGGCCAGGCCCACCATGTGGATCACGGTGTCCAGCCACCGCTTGTCCGGCTTGCGGCCCGCGATGTCCATCGGGAGGGTGATGTTCTCCAGCGCCGTCAGCGTCGGCAGCAGGTTGAACGCCTGGAAGATGAAGCCGATCTTGTCCCGGCGGAGCCTGGTGAGCTGCTTGTCCTTCAGCGAGCCCAGCTCGGTCTCACCGATGCGTACGGACCCGGCCGAGAAGGTGTCCAGGCCTGCCACGCAGTGCATCAGCGTGGACTTGCCGGAACCCGAAGGGCCCATGATCGCGGTGAACCGGGCCTGCCGGAAGTCCACGGTGACCTGGTCCAGGGCGACGACCCGGGTCTCTCCCTGTCCGTAGACCTTCGACAGTTCCGTGGCGCGGGCGGCCACGGCGGTGGACCGGTCGGCGAGGGGAGTGGTGGTCACGGGTGGGAACTCCTGTCGGGAGGAAGGCGTTTTGGGGTGTTCGGAAGGGCCGTGAGCGAGCCCGGGCGGGTCGAGGACGCGTCGAGGGGCGTGCCGGAGGCCGTACGAGGAACGACTCCATCGTCGGTGCCGAGGAGGGCCGTGTAGTCAGCCGCTGTTCCGGTTCCGGGGGGCGACTTCGGTCGCACGGGCGGACGGCGCGTCATACCCGGGGATGACGGCCGGACTTCGGGCGCGTCAGGGGCGGCACGATCGGTGTGCTCCGCACGCCCTGACCGACACGAGTCACCGTGTCACCGCCCGTATCGGCGGTGGGCCACGTGTTCGGGCGGTGAAATTCCGTCATTCCGCATACGCCCGGCCGTGCCGTCCGAAAGCCTGTTGGCAAGTGCTGATGGACTGTTCCGCGGGCTGATGCACCCTCAGACGTCAATAAAATAAGACAACATCGGTCCGCTCTTCGGCTGTTCGGGGGAAGGGTCCCGATAGGCTCGGAAGCTCAGCGCGGAGCCCATGGCCTGCCCGGATGGTGGAATGCAGACACGGCGAGCTTAAACCTCGCTGCCCCTCGCGGGCGTACCGGTTCAAGTCCGGTTCCGGGCACCTCCGATCAAACTCGCGCAAACCCCTCCATCCCGTCACGTATGCCTCATTCCGACGGCACGCGCTCCCTATACCACGGGCGCGCCGAGCCCTCTCGTCGGAGACGACCGGACGGTTCTGACGGCACCTCGGCGGAGGGGGGTGGTGGTTGATCTCCGGATGGTCGCGGGCCGGTACCGGGTTGGTCATGGGGTGAGGGGGGTGGGGCGGGAAATCAGGGAGGCGCGTAGCGTGTTCGATGAACAGGGCAGGGAAAGATCCTCCCCAAGCACTAGAGGCAATCCTTTGCCTACCCATTACTCTTGAGCCAAGGCCACGCAGGGTGGCCATGGAGGAGTGAAATGAGGAGCAGCAACCCGGTCTTCTCGCGACGGGGGTTCAGCCGCGACAACGGCCACGCGGGCTTCAACACCGCGCCGCAGGCCGGGGGAGCAGCTGTCGGCACCCAGGGCACCCCCTACGCCCAGGGCGGCAACCCGTACGCGACGAACCCGTACGCCCAGCAGGACTCCCAACACGGCGCCCCGCCGCAGGCCCCGGCCACCACCGACCGGATGACGATGGACGACGTCGTCATGCGTTCGGCCCTGACGCTCGGCACGGTCGTCGTCGGCGCGGTCCTCGCGTGGGCCCTCCTGCCGGTGTCGCCCACGAGTTACGGCCTCGCCATCGGCGCCGCGCTCATCGCCTTCGTCCTGGCGATGGTGCAGGCCTTCAAGCGCAAGGCCTCGCCCGCGCTGATCCTGACGTACGCCGCCTTCGAGGGTGTCTTCCTCGGTGTGCTCAGCGAGATGTTCAACTCGCGGTGGAGCGGCGCGCCCTTCCAGGCGGTGCTCGGCACGATGGCCGTCTCCGGCGCCACCCTTCTGGTCTACCGGGCCGGCTGGATCCGGGTCACCGCGCGGTACGCCCGCATCGGCATGACCATCGCGATCGCCTTCATCCTCGTCATGGCGGTCAACCTGCTGCTCGTCGTCTTCGGGCTCGCCCCGGACGGCGGACTGCGCAGCATGGGCCCGCTCGGCGCGATCGTCGGCATCCTCGCGATCCTGCTCGGCGCGTTCTTCCTGACCCTCGACTTCAAGCAGATCGAGGACGGCATCGCCTACGGCGCCCCGCGCGAGGAGTCCTGGCTGGCCGCGTTCGGCCTCACCATGACCCTGGTGTGGATCTACATCGAGATGCTCCGCCTGGTCGCCATCTTCAGCGGGGACGACTAGAGCGCCTTCCGCCGCGCAGTGACGGCGTGACACGGTCGAAGGGCCCGCGAACCGACAGGTTCGCGGGCCCTTCGTGGTTCTCGGCGCCCTCAGCGGAGCTTCCTCGCGGCCCTCCTCAGGTCGTACTCGTGAATGATCGCTTTGGCGTGGCCGTACGCGAGGTCGTACTCGTGCCGGAGCCAGCTGACCTTCTCCTCGAAGTTGAAGAGAGCGGGGCCTTCGTCGACTTTGCGAAGCCAGTCGGAGACCTCACGACCGGTGCACTGGGGGATGCGGGCGAGCAGATTGCGGTGGGTCTCCTCGGAGAAGACTTGGGACATCGGCGCCTCCGGACGAAAGGGAATGTAAGCCGGTCCTTCAGGTCACGTTGCCTGAGCGGCGGCCCGTTGGCAACAGCCCGGCGCGGGCGCGTACTCTCGCGGCGTGCTTGATACGACGCCGTTGACCCGTGCCGTGGACCATTTCGCCGACCGGTTGCGGGCCGCTCCGCAGAGCCGGCTGCAGCGGGGCGCCGCCGCGGAGGCACTGGGGCTGGCCAGGGAGTTGGCACTGCGTGCCCAGCGGCTGGAGTCGCCCGGGGGACCCCTGCGTGAGATGCCGGACGCGGGGATGTTCGCGGCGGCGGACCAGGTCATGGTGGCCGGCAATGATCTCGCGCTCGTTCTGGTGGACGAGAGCGAGCTGGCGCAAGCCGTGGCGCTGGTGGAGGAGGCGCAGCGGCGGGCCGGGGTGTGAGATCGCGCCCAGGTGCCGTAGGAGCGTGCTCCGGCTCGTGCGTGCGGGTCGTCCGTGGTTGCCCGCGCGGGTTCCCGTGCCCCTTGGGCGGCGCTCCTGCGGCGACTGCGGCGACTGCGGCGACTACAGAGCCGCGATGACGCGGTCCGCCAGGATGTAGACCATGTCCTCGCCGCACTGGAACGTGAGGGTGTAGGCGCCGGAGATGCCCGAGCCGCCCAGGAGGACGGGGGTGTCGCCGGTGTGGAGGGCGCCGGCGAGGCGTTCGGCGGTCTCACGGTGGCCGGGGGTCATGCAGAGGGTGGTGCCGTCGGCGAAGACATAGACGTCGAGGGTGCCGAGGGGACCCGGACGGACATCGGCCAGCTCGGTGCGGGACGCGGCGAGGTCCTCCAGGCAGGCGACCGTACGCTCGTGATCGTTGGTGACCGGGGACTGCACCGGCACGAAGTCGGGGTGCGAGGGGTGGCGGCGGCGGGCCGCGGCAAGCTCCGCGGACTCCCCGGCGAACTCGTCGCCCTCCAGGCTCGGCTCGATCACCGGCTCCAGGTGCTCCAGACCCGCGAAATCGGACTGCCGGGGCAGGAACAGGTCACTGTCGGGCAGACCCAGCAGCGAGGGCGCGTCGGAGACGTCACGGGCCTCCTGGGCGGCCCAGAAAGCCCGCGCCTCGGCCAGCTCCCGCTCCCGCTCCTCGGCGAGCGCCTCCGCGACGGCGGCGCGTATCTCCTCCGTGTCGGCGGCCGGACGGGCGGCCGGCACCAGGGCGCGCGCGCCCGCCGTCCGGCTCTCGGCGAGCTCGGCGCGCAAGGCGGCGACCTGCCGGCGCAGACCCGTGAGGGTGCGCAGGACGGCCACGCCCACGGCGGCGGTGGCGGCCGTGGTGAGCAGCAAGGCGATCGGCATAGCGCTCACTGACGTACTCCCGGTTCAAGGTCGACCCCGACTTCCTACATCAGCTTGAAGGGCGGACTAACCAGCTGTCAGTGCGTAACGTCACGAAACGGGCAGGATCCTACCCCCGGTGTTTGCTGGTGAAACGACTCTGACCTGCGCACATCCCTCTCCGGAGGGAGATAGGTCACATCCTGGGGGAGATTGGATCACAAAACGGCCCGGAGCCCCGTGGATTCCGGGGCTCCGGGCCGCAGCATCACCGCGCGCTCGTATGGCTACGGACGCGTGCGGTGCGGACCGGTCAGCTGAGGCGCTCGATGACCATCGCCATGCCCTGGCCGCCGCCGACGCACATCGTCTCCAGCCCGAACTGCTTGTCGTGGAACTGGAGGGAGTTGACGAGCGTGGCGGTGATCCGGGCGCCGGTCATGCCGAAGGGGTGACCGACGGCGATGGCGCCGCCGTTCACGTTCAGCTTGTCCAGCGGGATGTTCAGGTCGCGGTAGGAGGGGATCACCTGAGCGGCGAAGGCCTCGTTGATCTCGAACAGGTCGATGTCGTCGACGGTGAGGCCCGCGCGCGACAGGGCCTGCTTCGACGCCTCCACCGGGCCGTAGCCCATGATCTCGGGGGAGAGGCCGGAGACGCCCGTCGAGACGATCCGGGCGAGAGGTGTGAGGCCGAGCTCGCGCGCCTTGGTGTCCGACATGATCACCAGGGCCGCTGCGCCGTCGTTCAGCGGGCAGCAGTTGCCGGCGGTGACCAGGCCGTCCTCGCGGAAGACAGGCTTCAAGCCCTGTACGGCCTCCAGGGTGACGCCCGCGCGCGGACCGTCGTCCTTGGCGACGACCGTGCCGTCGGGCAGTGTCACCGGGGTGATCTCACGCTCCCAGAAGCCGTTCCCGACGGCCTCCTCGGCGAGGTTCTGCGAGCGGACGCCGAACTCGTCCATGTCCTGCCGGGTCACACCCCACTGGCGGGCCAGGTTCTCGGCGGTCTGCCCCATCGCGATGTACGGGTCGGGGAGCAGGCCGTCCTCGCGCGGGTCGTGCCAGGAGGTGCCGACCGACTTGGAGACGGCCTCCGTGCGGGCCTCCGCCTCGGCGAAGAGGGGGTTGTGGGTGTCGGGCAGGCCGTCGCTGGTCCCCTTCACGCTCCGGGACACCGTCTCGACACCGGCCGAGATGAAGACGTCGCCCTCGCCCGCCTTGATGGCGTGCAGGGCCATGCGGGAGGTCTGGAGGGAGGAGGAGCAGTAACGGGTGATCGTGCAGCCCGGCAGGTGGTCCATGCCCAGCTGCACGGCGACGATCCGACCCAGGTTGTGTCCCGCCTCGCCGCCGGGGAGGCCGCAGCCCAGCATCAGGTCGTCGATGTCCTTCGGGTCCAGCTCCGGGACCTTCGCGAGGGCCGCCTCGATGATCGTGGCGGTCAGGTCGTCGGGGCGCAGGTCCTTCAGCGAGCCCTTGAAAGCGCGGCCGATGGGGGAGCGGGCGGCTGAGACGATCACGGCTTCGGGCATCACGGCTCCATGTTCAAAAGGTGCGGCGCGCAGCGCCTCGTCTGTGGGGCGGTGGCGGGCGACGGGCAGGAGTACGGAAAGCGGGACTGCTGGGGAAGTTACCCGTACGTATGGGCCGGGTCACGGACCTGGGGGTGTGACTCCGGCCGCACTTTTCTAAGCGCTTGCTTTTTGGGTTGGCGGGTGCCCTGGAGCTCAGGCGCCCGGCTGCGCCTCCGCGGCGGCGTTCGGCGCGGGGTCCGACACCGGCACCCTCCGCCGCCGACGCCGCTTCAGCAGAGCCCAGGGCCCACGCGGCCCCGTGGGCATCGCGGCCGTCACCTCGGTGCCGGCCTCGGACGCCGCCTCGGCGGCGGCACGTGCCACCGGCAGGAACCCCTCGCGGCGGCTGACGTCCGGCCGCTCCTCCTCCGCCGGCCACAGCCCCAGCGCCGCGCAGACCGTCGGCAGGAGGGCCATCGCCGCGGTCGCGTACCCCTCGGCGGAGGGGTGGTAGTTGTCGGGGCCGAACAGTTCGCGGGGGTTCTGTTCGAACTCGGGTCCGAGAAGGTCGCCCAGGGAGACCGTGCGGCCCCCCTGCTCGACGGCGCCGATCGTCTGGGCGGCCGCCAGCTGCCGTGAGGCCCGGCGGGCGAGCCAGCGCAACGGCTGCTGCACGGGCTCGATGGTGCCGAGGTCGGGACAGGTGCCGACCACCACCTCCGCACCGGCGGTCCGCAGTCGCCGTACCGCCGCCGAGAGGTGGCGGACCGAGCGGGTCGGGGCATCCGGTGGGTCACGTCGTTCGCGCCGATCATGATCACGCAGACGTCGGGGACCTGCGCCGGGTCCTCCAGGACCAGCGCCACCTGCCGGTCCAGGTCGTCGGACTGGGCGCCCGGCAGCGCGACGTTGCGCAGCCGCACCGGGCGCTCGGCCACCGCCGCGAGCCCCGAGGCGAGGAGCGCCCCCGGCGTCTGCCGGGACCGGTGCACACCCTGGCCGACGGCGGTGGAGTCGCCGAGCATGACGAGCCGGAGCGGGGGTTCGCCGGGGACGTCGTACGAACTGCCGTACGCGCCGTAGGAGCCGTACGTACGGCCGTAGCGGCTGCCGTACGCGTGGCCGTACAGGCCCTCCGCGCTCGGCGGGTGCGGGCTGTGCCCGTTGCCCACGTGGCGCTTGGCCATCCGCACCTCGGCCAGCAGCACACCCACGGCCGCCGCACCGACCAGCCCGATGCCGCCACCGCCAAACGCCGCGCCCGCCGCGATGCGCCGGGCCACCCTCGCCCTAGACATGCTCGACATGCGTCGCCGCCACCTCCTCGTACCGGTACAACCACTCATTGCCCCGTACCGGCCCCCGGCCAATCCCGACCGGTGAGGAACGGGGAGAGAAGAGTGAGGGCGGGGCTTAGGCTGGCGGGACATCACGGCCATCCCTTTTTGCAGCTCCGGAGACAACGGTGCAATTCCACGACTCGATGATCAGCCTCGTCGGCAACACCCCGCTGCTGAGGCTCAACAGCGTGACCGAGGGTATCCAGGCGACCGTCCTGGCCAAGGTCGAGTACTTCAATCCCGGCGGTTCCGTGAAGGACCGCATCGCGCTGCGCATGATCGAGGCGGCGGAGAAGAGCGGCCGGCTGCGGCCCGGCGGCACCATCGTCGAGCCGACCAGCGGAAACACGGGTGTGGGGCTCGCCATCGTCGCCCAGCAGAAGGGGTACAAGTGCATCTTCGTGTGCCCCGACAAGGTGAGCACCGACAAGATCAATGTGCTGCGGGCCTACGGGGCCGAGGTCGTCGTCTGCCCCACGGCCGTCGCTCCCGAGCACCCCGACTCGTACTACAACGTCTCGGACCGGCTGGTCCGTGAGACGCCCGGTGCCTGGAAGCCCGACCAGTACTCCAACCCCGACAACCCGCTCTCCCATTACCACTCGACCGGCCCTGAGCTGTGGGAGCAGACGGAGGGGAGGATCACCCACTTCGTGGCGGGCGTGGGCACCGGCGGGACCATCTCCGGCACGGGCCGCTATCTGAAGGACGCCAGCGACGGCGGGGTCCAGGTCATCGGCGCCGACCCCGAGGGGTCCGTGTACTCGGGCGGGTCCGGACGGCCGTACCTCGTCGAGGGCGTCGGCGAGGACTTCTGGCCGACCGCGTACGACCGGACCGTCGCCGACGAGATCATCGCCGTGTCGGACAAGGACTCCTTCCAGATGACCCGGCGGCTGGCCAAGGAGGAGGGCCTGCTCGTGGGCGGCTCCTGCGGCATGGCCGTCGTCGCGGCGCTGAGGGTCGCCGAGCGGCTCGGCGAGGACGACGTGGTGGTCGTCCTGCTGCCCGACAGCGGACGCGGCTACCTGAGCAAGATCTTCAACGACGAGTGGATGGCCGACTACGGGTTCCTGGAGGACGAGGGGCCGAGCGCACGCGTCGGCGACGTCCTCAGCCACAAGGAGCACGGCGCCATCCCCTCCCTCGTCCACATGCACCCGGACGAGACGGTCGGCCAGGCGATCGAGGTGCTGCGCGAGTACGGCGTCTCGCAGATGCCGATCGTGAAGCCGGGCGCCGGTCACCCGGACGTCATGGCCGCCGAGGTGGTCGGGTCCGTCGTCGAGCGGGAGCTGCTCGACGCCCTGTTCACCCAGCGGGCCTCGCTCGGCGACCCGCTGGAGAAGCACATGTCCGCGCCCCTGCCGCAGGTCGGTTCCGGTGAGCCGGTCGGCGACCTGATGTCCGTGCTCGGCTCGGCGGACGCGGCGATCGTGCTGGTCGAGGGCAAGCCGACGGGTGTGGTCAGCCGGCAGGACCTGCTCACGTTCCTCGCCAAGGGCGGGGCGAAGCAGTAGGAAAACGGAAGGAACCACGTCAAGCGGCCCACCGAGTCGAAGATTTGTGCGTGTCGCGCGTCTGGCTTCGCAGAAGTGGTACCCCCGCGTCACGTCCGCGCAGCACCCGCTTAACACGGCTCCGGCACATTGGTGGCTGTCGGCAGGGCGGGAGCGGCTCCCCGCCCGGGCCGACGACGAAAACGGCGCCAAGGATCTCCGGAGCGGCTCCCGGGCCTCCCTGGACGCCATGGACGCGCAAGTCCGGCCCTGGCCGGCCCCCGCGTCCCTCGCGGGGACCGCCGTCGTCCCGCCCCCCGTCACACGGGGGTGCGGCGGTCCCCGCGCACCCCCGTCCCGCCGGACCCCGCCGGGACTACTCCTCCCGGTCCGGGTCCCCGGCCCTGCCCCGGCGCCGGAGCGGGTTCGGTGCACCACGCAGGGCCCACGCCACGTTCACGGCCACGATGCCCGCCCAGGTGACGAAGAGTCCCGGGAGGTCGGCGACGCCGCCGCCGATGCCGGACAGGGGGATGGCGGCGACGAGGGAGACGACGCCGAAGCCGTAGCGCTCGCCCCAGGTGTCGGTGGACCTGGGGGAGCTGGTGCCGCGGGCCACCACCATCTGCTGCTCGGCGACCTGCCGCCGGACCCGGCGTTCGACCGCGCCGTCGATGCGCTGGTCCACCTTCTCCAGGAACGACTCGACGAGCGCCGACTCGTAGTCGTCGCCCAGTTCTCTCCGGGCGTGCAGGGTGGCGGCGAGTTCCTTCTTCAGCTCGGCGTCCTTGAGCTGTGCGTCACGGGCGTCCATTCCGGTCATGCTGTTCACGGTAGGGAGCCGGGGGGTGCCTGGCACTGGGGATAGCCCCCCTGTTCGCACGCCGGTGAGAGCGGCGGACGTACTGGCTGAACGCGGTGATCCAGCCACGTCCGCTGATCGTCGGCCGCACGGCTTCGTAGCGGCCGGTCCGGGTGGTGTCCAGGAGGGTGCCGGTAAAGGTGGTGCCGATGATCGACTCGTGGACGAACGGGGTGTAGAGCGCGAGTTCGCCCCGGGCGTGCAGCGCGGCCATACGGCCGCTGGTGCCGGTGCCGCACGGGGAGCGGTCCAGGGTGCCGGTCCAGGTCGCCGGGTCGGCGAGGTCCACCTCGCCGTTCGGCAGGACGACCGTGTTGCGGCCGGAGACGCCCGGCGTCGGGGAGGGGCCGTGGAGCATCGTCAGGGAGATCTGGTTGATGCCCGGACTGAGCGGGTGGCTGACCGGGAACTGCCGCTGGGCGGGGGCGCGCAGTACCGCTCCGGCGCGGGCGGTCTCCTTGGCGGCGCCGGTTTCCAGGCGGACGCCGAGGTCGGCGGCGCGTGCCTGGACGTAGAACTGCCCGCCGCAGACGATGTCGACCGGCACGGGCCCGTACTCGGGCAGGTCCAGGACGTGGTCGGGGGCGAGGGCGGTCATCGAGATGATCGCCCAGCGAAAGCGCGGCGTGCAGGCGTCCGAGGCCTGAACGGTTCCGTTCCCTCTCCCACAGGGCGGACTTCCCCGGGAACACCCCGCAGGCGAAGCCCCACCAGGCCGGCGACCTCAGTCGGCGGAGACCTGTTCACGGTCCTTCACGCGCTCTGCTTTCCAGCGTCCGCTCTCGGCCGGCTTCTCCTGTCCGGCATCTCTCTTGCTCGGGCTGTATAACCTCATGCAGAGTTCTCGGTGGCTGAATAGTGTCGTGTCCGCCCGGGCCGAGGAGGCTGCGGGTGATGTCGTGCGGCTCGCCGACGGGCCCGCGCGGCCCGTGCCCGGCACGGCGGCCGTACTGCTCGACCGATTCACCGAGATCTGGACGGACGTCCAGGCGGACCCGCTGAGGGGGGAACGCGTCATGAACCCGGACAAGGGCACGGGCGGGACGGACAGTCCCGCCGCGCGGCTGCAGGCGCTCTTCGAGGGGCACCGGCTGACGCCCACCCAGCGGCGTATCGCCCACAGCATGGTGCGGCGGGCGGCGGACGTGCCGTTCCTGTCGAGTGTGGAACTGGCGGAGCTGGCCGGGGTCAGCCAGCCGTCCGTGACACGCTTCGCGGTGGCGCTGGGCTTCGACGGCTACCCGGCGCTGCGCCGGCATCTGCGGGACGTCGCGCCCGCCGAGCCGGTCGCGGACACCACCGCGTACAACGAGTACCAGCAGGCCGTCCAGGCCGAGATCGAGAACCTGCGGCATCTGGCCGAGGTGCTCGCCGACCCGGCCCCGGTGACGCGGGCCGGGCGGCTGCTGGCCGCGTCCCGGCCGCTGCCGGTGCTCGGCCTGCGGGCCGCGGCCTCCCAGGCGTACGGCTTCGCGTACTTCGCCGCCAAGGTCCACCCCGACGTACGGCTGCTGCACGAGGGCGGCAGCATGCTCCACGACCGTGTCGACGCGGCGGTACGGGCGGGCGCGACGGCCCTGCTCTGCTTCGCGCTGCCCAGGCATCCGCGCGAGGCCGTCGACGCCCTGGCGTACGCGAAGGAGGCGGGGCTCTTCGTCGTCACGGTCGCCGACTCCGCCTTCGCGCCCGTCGCCAAGGTCTCCGACCTGCTCCTGCCCGCCGCCGTCGGCACCGGGCTCGCCTTCGACACCGCCTGCGCCCCGATGCTGCTGGGCCGCGTGCTCCTGGAGGCCATGTGCGACGACCTGCCGGAGGCGCAGGCCCGCCTGGAGGAGTTCGACGCGCGGGCCGCGACGCGGGGGCTGTTCGTGGAGTAGTGCGTCCGGCCGGGGGCGGGCCGGGTGATTCTCAGGCGCGTTTCACGTTCGCTGGCTATCGTGCCGGGCGACTGTCGTACGACCTTGGAATGACGGGAGGCGTGGAGCGTGGCGCGCGGAGGGCAGGGGCTGGCCCGGGTGGCCGTCGTGGTGCGGGCCGGGGCGGCGCCGTTGTGGTGGCTCGGAGCGATCGCGGCGGGGATCGGGGTGGTGCCGTCGGGGGTGACCGGGCGGCGGATCGGGGTGCTGGCCGGGGCCGTGCTGTTCGTCGTCGCCGCCGGTGCGGTGGCGTGGGCGCGGCGCGACCGGTACCTCGCGTCGGCGCGCGGAGCCGCGCGAGCCGGCAAGCACGACGTCCTCCAGGATCGCGCCGTGACCCTCCGCGCCTGGCGCCGGGGCCACCGCTGGCGGCTCCTCCTCGCCTTCGCCGCAGCCCTCGGCTCCTCCTTCGCCGTCCCCGCGGCGGGCGGTCTCCTTCTCGCCGGCCTCGCCACCGGCCTCCACCTCAAGGCCGCCTGGCTCGGCCGCCGTGAACTGGCCACCGGCCGGCTCTTCTGGGTCCGCGTCGACCGGCTCTCCGCCCGGGGAGGAAGCCCGGCGGGCAAACGCGTGGCCGGCTACCGGGTGACCGGCATCGGCGCGGGGGACGCGGGGCCCGGGGGTGGGCGGCGGTAGGGGGCGTCGTTCCGGTCCGGTCCCGAGGTGTTGTCCCGGCCGTGGCGTCAGGACCCGCCGCGCGCCCGGAGGACCAGTTCGCTTCACCGGAGGTTCGGTGACACGGGCACGGGCACGGCTCGCGAGGCGCACATGGGGCGCGCCGGGCTCAGGCGGTGCGCAGGGTCCGCTTCGCGAGCTCGTACGCCGGGAGCGTCTCCTGGTGTCGGCCAGCAACGCCACCTGCGCCAGCACCGTCGTCCCCCGACCGCTCTTCCCACGGTCTCGCCCTCCCCTTCTCGGTCCAGGGCGGACACGCTAGCCCAGGCGCACGGCCGGGCGGCGCTCCCCGGGTGGGGTGCGCCGCCGTACGCGGGGCTCGCGGCGCTAGACCTCCAGCTCCGCCTCGATCCGCTTCAGTTGGTGCCTGGCCATGGCCAGGTTGGCCCGCTTGGAGTCGAGGACCAGGTAGAGGAAGAGGCCGTTGCCGCCGCGACCGGTGAGCAGGCGGATCAGGTGGTACGCGTCGGACAGGGTGATCAGGATGTCCTCGATCTCGCCCTTGAGCCCGAGGTGTTCCATGGTGCGCAGCTTGGCGCGGACGACATCGGTGTTGCCGGCGGCGGCCACGGTGAGGTCGAACCCCTTGCTGCCGCCGATCGTGCCGAGTGCCATGCCGCTGGTGTAGTCGACCAGGGCGGCGCCGGTCGCGCCCTCGATGGACGCGAGGGCCTCTTTCAATGCGGTCTCGGTGTTGGCCATGGTGTGCGGTGTCCTTTCAACTCTCACTGGTGGTAGGTGTGTTCGGAGTGGTTCGGGGGGTGGTGCGCGGGGCGGTGGGGCGGGGGGTCCGGCGGGGCATGGTCGACCTGACCGTGGCCTTGGCCGGTGTCTCGGACGAGGGCGTGATCGGGGCCGTGGTCGGGGCCGCGTCGGCGGTCTTCGCCACCGACCGGGCCGGGTTCCCGGGGGGCGCCTTGGCCGCGACCGCGTCGGTCGGCGGGGGCAGGGCGTCCACCAGTTCACCGATCCGGCCGCCGGTGCGGCGGCCCTCCAGGTGCAGCCGACCCACGTTGACCCGGTCCTGCGCCAGCAGCGTCAGCACGGCGGAGGAGCCGGCCGCGTATGTCGCCACATAGCCGTGGTCGCCGCGCAGCAGCAGTTCGCGGAGTTCACCCCGGCCGGCGGCGTCCGTCATCCGTACGGCGACGCCGAGCGCGGCGGCGGTGAGCGCGGCCAGGCCTTCCGGTTCCACGCCGGGGGTGTCGTGGGCGAGCACCAGCCCGTCCACGCTGGCCGCGAGCACGCCGGTCAGCTGGGGTACACGGGCCCTCAACCGGTGCAGTTCGTCGAGGACTTCGGCCTCCGCGGCCATGAGCTGTCTCCTCTCGGCGGGACGTTCCCGCTGCCGCTCAAAGGGCCTCCAGCGCATCCCTGAGCCTTTGCAGTAGGGCGATCTCGGGGTCGTCTGTGACGGTGAGCGGCCAAAGCGGGGCGGGAGCGGGGGCCTGGCCGCCGCCTCCGCCTTCGCCTTCGACTGGGACGTGGCCCGGGCGGGCTGAGGACGGGATGTGAATCGGAGGGGCCGGGAACGGGGCGTGCGGAGGGGCCGAGGACAGGGCGTGGCCCCCTCGATGGGCGGTCGGTCTCCGCGGGTCACTCGCCGGGTCGTGCGGCGGGTCGCCCGCCGGGCCGTGCGGCGGGGCTGTGCGGACGAGGCCCGCCGCCGCCAGGCGCCGGACGTCGACCAGCGTGTGGAAGGCGGGGCGCCCCAGGGCCAGGGATATCTCGGCGGCCGTGCGGGCGCCGTCGACCTTGCCGAGTACGGCTCCCTGACGGGCCGGAACCGGTGGGCCGTAGAGGTCGGCCGTCCTGATCAGAGGGGCGTCGTCCGTCGCCGGGTCGGGCCAGATACGGTGCAGCAGGTCGCGGCGGCGCCGGGCCTCGCGCTCCACGACGGCCACCGGCACCGGGCGGATCGAACCCAGCCAGTGCGCGGCCCCGTGACGGAAGCTGGCCGGCGCACCGCTCGGGCCCAGGACGAAGTACGCCGCGTCGAAGAGCGCCCCGGCGTGGCACAGCTCCAGCGCGCCCCGCGCGACCCGGCCGCTGTCCACGAGAAACCGTCCGACCCGCAGCCCGGCCCCGGCCGTGTCGACCGCCTCCCGCCAGTCGGCGGTGTCCAGGATGCCGCCGGTGGTGAGCAGCACGTCCAGTCCCGGGGAGCGGGGGCTCTCGGCGTGCACGACCGCGCCCTCGGACAGATACAGCGCACCGCTCTCGCGCAGCAGTACACCGGTGGCCCGCTCGGCGGCGAGCCGGCTCAGCGCGGAGGAGACGGCCTGCCGGGTGGGCGCCTCGCGCACCGGCAGCGGGGGCGCGGGCGCCGGTGTGGTGATCACGCTCATGCCAGCACCAGCCGTCCCGCCATCTCGCCGAGCCGGATCCGGGCCAGCGCGAGGTTGCCGTCCGTACGGGCCAGCCACAGGTGCAGGAACACACTGCTGTCGAACGTCGTCGGCACGAACCGCAGCACGTGGTATGTGTCCCGGCCGCTGACGATCAGGTCCTCGACCGGCAGATCCGCCCCGGACCAGTCCGAACCCGCCTCCGGCGCGAACGCCCGGTGCTCCGCCGCGAGCCGCGCCAGCTCCGCGGCCTCGGCCGCCGTCGTCTCGTGGTCACCGCCGGGCGCCTCCCCGACCGTGCCCAGCGCCAGCCCGCTGGTCCAGTCGACCACCGCGGCGCCCAAGGCACCGGGCAGCCTCATGGCCTCCACCAGACACTCGTCGATTCCGGGCACCGTGGCTCCCCCTCCTGCCTGCGGTTCGGCTGAGTGACGCAGACGCTACGCAACGTGTGCACGAGGAGTGAGGGATCCGGCATTTTCCAGCGGAACATGCGGACGGGCGACTAAGGTAGGTCAGCTTGCCCGGTTTTCACCGCTGTTGGGCGCCCGGACGCCAGCTGGCGCGCTGAGCTGGGGATATGTGAGCGCTCCGCACACCTGGCTCGGACGCCGAGGCCGGGCGTCATCCGTCCGGAGGGCTTGCGGGGCGCGCAAAGGGGGCAGTCGCCACTACCGGGCGCCCCCGGGGGCGCGGGGCGCTGCGCGATCAACCGCAGACAACCCCGGCCGCCGCACGACAGTTCACCGAACTGTCGGGTGACTCAAAGCCCCAGAAGGCCCGACCTCTCCACTCCCCCAGCCTCCGCCACGATCTCCTCCGCGCTCTGCGCCCTGCGCACGACCGCGAACCGCGTCTCCCCCTCGCCGGGGGCGTATCCGTAGATCCCGGGCCGGGGCAGAGAGTTGTACCCATAGTGGTGCGCGAAGTAATACGCGCCGGTGTCCAGCACGGCCGCGTAGTCCCCCGGCTCGAACGGCGGCAGCGCCCGTCCCTCCGCGAGCAGATCCCCCGCGAAACAGGCCGGTCCGGCCACGTCCTGCAGCACCGCCGACCCCTCCTTCACGCGGCCCTCCCCGTCGTACGCCGCGATCCTGAGCGGCCAGGCCCCCGGCGCGTACACCGTCCGCGTCGCCACCTGCACCCCCGCGTGGGTGACCGCGACGGCCCGCCCGCCCGCGCTCTTCGTGTACTCCACCCGCGCGAGAATCGTCCCGTGCTTCGCGAGCAGCGACCGTCCGAACTCGGTGACCAGCCCGTACCGCCCGTCGAACAACCCCGGCACCGCCTCCGCCAGCAGCCGCGCGTACTGCTCGTACGTCGGTGTCGCCGCCTCCGACGCGAAGTTCACCGGCAGCCCGCCGCCGATGTCGATCGTGTCGATCTGCCGCCGTCCGATCCGCCGGTTGATCTCCTCGGCCAGCTCGTACGTCTCGGTGATCCCCCGTGTCATCAGCGACAGCGGCATGCCCTGCGACCCGGTGTGCGCGTGCAGCCGGCTCAGCCAGGGGCGGTCCAGATACGCCCGAACGACCCACTCCCGGGCGCCCTCGTCCCGCAGTGCCACCCCGAACTTCGACGTGGCCGTCGCCGTGGACAGCGCGTCGATCGTGCCGCCGCCGACCTGCGGGTTGACCCGGATCCCGAGCGGGGAGCGGGTGGTGGCCGACCGTACGAGCGCGTCGACACGGTCCAGCTCCTGCGGATTGTCGGCGTTGACCGCGATGCCCAGGGCCAGCGCCTCCCGCAGCTCGGCCAGGGTCTTGGCGGGGGAGTCGAGCACGGTCCGCTGCGGCGGCACCCCGGCCGCCCGCGCCAGGGCCAGCTCGCCGGCGCTCGCCACCTCCGCGCCGATGCCCGCCTCGCGCAACAGCCGCAGCACGGGCACGAGCGGCGTCGCCTTCACCGCGAACGCGTGCAGTACGGGTGTGCCGGGCGCCGTCACCGCGTCGAACGCCCTCCGCAGCGCTCCCGCCGAGGCCCGGATCCCGGTGACGTCGAGGAGCCCGACCACCGGGGTGCCGGAACCGAGCAGCCCCTGCTCCACCGCCGCCCGCACGGCCTCGTCCCGCCGGGCGGCCCGCTCGTCGTCCGTGTCGTACAGCCGCAGCGTGCGCTCGCCGTCCCCCACGTCCCGCCGTGCGGCGGGCCTCTCCCCACCGGCCCCGTCCGTCACGTCTCCCATCCGGTCCCCCGTTGTCGTGTCGTCGTCCGAACCCATGCGGCCAGTGTGTCCAGCCAGACACCCGCCGCACGCCGTCACTGGCCGTACGGCTGTATTGACTAGCTCTATTCATGGAGACAGGATGTGAATAGTTGCTGTAAAGCGAGGAGGCAGACCAGTGTCAGGACCCCGCCCGCCCGTCTCCCACCACCCTCAACCACAGCCCTACGGGCCGCCCCCTCGTCCTGTCCGAGCGCCGCGCGGTACGGAACTCAGCGCCCTGGGCTGGCAGCAGGAAGCCGCCCTGCGCATGCTCCAGAACAACCTCGACCCCGAGGTCGCCGAGCACCCCGACAAGCTCGTCGTCTACGGCGGCACGGGCAAGGCCGCCCGCGACTGGCGCTCCTTCGACGCGATGGTCCGCACCCTGAGGACCCTCAAGCAGGACGAGACCATGCTCGTGCAGTCCGGCCGCCCCGTCGGCGTCATGCAGACCCACGAGTGGGCGCCCCGCGTCCTCATCGCCAACTCCAACCTCGTCGGCGACTGGGCGAACTGGGAGGAGTTCCGCCGTCTGGAGGCCCTCGGCCTCACCATGTACGGGCAGATGACCGCCGGCTCCTGGATCTACATCGGCACCCAGGGCATCCTCCAGGGCACCTACGAGACCTTCGCCGCCGTCGCCGCCAAGAAGTTCGACGGCACCCTCGCGGGGACCATCACCTTGACGTCCGGTCTCGGCGGCATGGGCGGCGCCCAACCGCTCGCCGTGACGATGAACGACGGTGTGGTGATCTGCGTCGACTGCGACCCCCGCGCGATCGAGCGCCGCATCGGGCACCGGTACCTGGACGTGAAGGCCGACTCGCTCGACCACGCCCTCCAACTGGCGGTGGAGGCCCGTGACGCCCGCCGTCCGCTCTCCATCGGCGTCCTCGGCAACGCCGCCGAACTCGTCCCCCGGCTTCTCGCGATGGGCGCCCCCATCGACATCGTCACGGACCAGACCTCGGCCCATGACCCGCTCGCGTATCTGCCGGTGGGCGTCGACTTCGACGACATGGCGTCGTACGCGGCGAAGGACCCGGCCGGGTTCACGGCCCGCGCGCGTGAGTCGATGGCCCGGCACGTCGAGGCCATGGTCGGCTTCCTGGACGCCGGTGCCGAGGTCTTCGACTACGGCAACTCCATCCGTGGCGAGGCCCGACTCGCCGGGTACGAGCGGGCGTTCGCCTTCCCCGGGTTCGTCCCGGCCTACATCCGGCCGCTGTTCTGCGAGGGCAGGGGTCCCTTCCGGTGGGCGGCCCTCTCCGGCGACCCCGCCGACATCGCCAGGACCGACCGGGCGATCCTCGACCTCTTCCCCGAGGCCGAGTCGGCTCAGAACGCGTCCCTGCACCGCTGGATCAGGATGGCCGGCGAGCGGGTGCACTTCCAGGGCCTCCCGGCCCGCATCTGCTGGCTCGGCTACGGCGAGCGGGACAAGGCGGGCGAACGCTTCAACGACATGGTCGCCTCCGGTGAGCTGGCCGCGCCGCTCGCCATCGGCCGCGACCACCTCGACTGCGGTTCCGTCGCCTCCCCCTACCGCGAGACCGAAGCGATGCTCGACGGCTCCGACGCGATCGCCGACTGGCCGCTGCTGAACGCGATGGTCAACGTGGCGTCGGGGGCGTCCTGGGTCTCCCTGCACCACGGGGGCGGCGTCGGCATGGGCCGCTCCATCCACGCCGGCCAGGTGACCGTGGCCGACGGTACGAAGCTGGGCGGCGAGAAGATCCGCCGCGTGCTGAGCAACGACCCCGGCATGGGCGTCATCCGGCACGTCGACGCGGGGTACGACATCGCGGAATCGGTCGCGGACGAGCGTGGTGTACGGGTGCCGATGCGCGAGGGCGGCGACACGTGACCCGGAACGGAGGGAGGCGCGGCGGGATTCCGTCGGCGGGCGCCGAGGCCTCGGCGCCACCCACGGGCCGGGCCGCGCCCACCCGCTCCCCCCGGCGAAACGACAGCCCCCAGCCCGCAGCGGGGGCCGACGGGGCCCACCCCTCACAGCCCGGGCGGGGGACGGACCGGGCCGACGGCCCCCGGGCCGGGCGGGCGCCGCGCACCGGCGGGGCCTCCTTTCATGAGATGTGGCGGGAGCTTCGGCCCATGGGGCGGCACCCGGAGTCCGGTGGATATCGGCGGTTCGCGTGGAGCGGGGCCGATGCCGAGTGCCGGGCCTGGTTCGAGGAGCAGGCGCGGGATCGCGGGCTGGACTACGAGGTCGACCGGAACGGGAACCAGTGGGCCTGGTGGGGGGACCCCGCTGCCGGGGACGCCGTGGTCACCGGGTCGCATCTCGACTCGGTTCCCGACGGCGGCGCCTTCGACGGTCCCCTCGGGGTCGTGTCCTCCTTCGCCGCGCTGGACGAACTGCGGGCCCGGGGCGCCCGGTTCGACAAGCCGCTCGCCATCGTCAACTTCTGTGACGAGGAAGGCGCCCGGTTCGGGCTGGCCTGCGTGGGCTCCCGGCTGGCGGCCGGGCAGCTGACCGTCGAGCAGGCGAGGCGGCTGACCGACGGGGACGGGATCACGTTGCCGCAGGCGATGGAGGCCGCCGGGTACGACCCGGAGGCGATCGGACCCGATCCCGAGCGGCTCACGCGGATCGGAGCGTTCGTCGAACTGCACGTCGAGCAGGGGCGGGCGCTGGACCTGTCCGGGGACGCCGTCGGGATCGCCAGCGCGATCTGGCCGCACGGGCGGTGGCGGTTCGACTTCCGGGGCGAGGCCAACCACGCCGGGACGACGCGGCTGGTGGACCGGCGGGACCCCATGGTGTCGTACGCGGGGACCGTGCTCGCGGCCCGGCGCGAGGCGCGTCTGGCCGGCGCCGTGGCCACGTTCGGCAAGATCTCCGTCGAGCCGAACGGGGTCAACGCCATCCCCTCCCTCGTACGCGGCTGGCTCGACTCCCGCGCCGAGGACCAGGCGACGCTGGACACGGTCGTCGGCGCGATCGAGGACGCCGCCCGCGACCAGGCCCAGGAGCACGGGATCGAACTCGAAGTCGTCCGGGAGTCCTTCACTCCCGTCGTCGAGTTCGCGCACGCGCTGCGGGACGAGATCGCCCGCATCCTGGGCCGGGACACGGCCGGCCTGAAGGTGCCGGTCCTCGGGACCGGGGCCGGACACGACGCCGGGATCCTCTCCGGGAGTGTCCCCACCGCCATGCTGTTCGTACGCAACCCGACGGGCGTCTCGCACTCCCCGGCCGAGCACGCCGCCGAGGACGACTGCCTGGCCGGGGTGACCGCGCTCGCCGACGTACTGGAAGGGCTGGTCCGCAGGTGACGGAGAGGACCTACTGGCTCGAACACGCCTGGCTCGGCA
Source organism: Streptomyces sp. TG1A-60 (assembly GCF_037201975.1). Classification (NCBI taxonomy): domain Bacteria; kingdom Bacillati; phylum Actinomycetota; class Actinomycetes; order Kitasatosporales; family Streptomycetaceae; genus Streptomyces; species Streptomyces sp. TG1A-60. The sequence goes on from NZ_CP147520.1 coordinate 4,977,004, forward strand.
CGCATGTCGAGCCGGGCGTGACCCTGACCGTGGCCGGGGAGGGCACCCCCGGAGCCGGCCGCGTCACCGCCGTGCGCACCACGGCGCCCACGCCGCCCCCGGGCGCCGTGGTCCTGCGCGGGCTCACCCTGCCCGGCCTCGCCAACGCCCACAGCCACGCCTTCCACCGGGCCCTGCGCGCCGCCGTGCAGGTCGGCTCGGGCACCTTCTGGACCTGGCGCGAGGTCATGTACCGGGTGGCGGACCGGCTGACTCCGGACACGTACCACGCCCTCGCACGGGCGGTGTACGCGGAGATGGCCCTCGCCGGCATCACCGCCGTCGGCGAGTTCCACTACGTGCACCACGCCCCCGGCGGCACCCCGTACGCCGACCCCAACGCCATGGGGGAGGCGCTCGTCGAGGCAGCCGCCGAGGCGGGCGTCCGGATCACCCTCCTCGACACCGCCTACCTCTCCGCCGGTTTCGGGCAGGAGCCCGGCCACCACCAGCTCCGCTTCTCCGACGGCACGGCGGAGGCCTGGGCGGAACGCTGTTCAGTTCTCAAGGACCGGGATCACGCGCGGATCGGCGCGGCCGTCCACTCCGTACGGGCCGTGCCGGCCGCGCAGTTGGCGACGGTGGCGCGCTGGGCGGAGGAGCGGCGGGCCCCGCTGCACGTGCACCTGTCGGAGCAGACGGCGGAGAACGACGCCTGCCGCGAGGCGCATGGCTGCACCCCCGCCCGACTCCTCGCCGAACACGGGGTGCTGGGCCCCCGCACGACCGGCGTGCACAACACCCACCTCACCGACGAGGACATCGCGCTCCTCGGCGACAGTGGCACCGGGACGTGCATGTGCCCCACGACGGAACGCGACCTCGCGGACGGCATCGGACCGGCCGCCGCCCTGCAACGGGCGGGCTCCCCGCTCTCCCTCGGCTCCGACAGCCACGCCGTCATCGATCTGCTCGAAGAGGCGCGCGCGATGGAGCTGAACGAGCGGCTGCGCACCCGTACGCGCGGTCACTGGACGGCGGCGGCCCTCCTGCGGGCGGCGTCGGCCGACGGCCACGCGGCGATCGGCTGGGACGACGCCGGTGTCCTGGAGGCGGGCGCGCTCGCCGACTTCACGACGATCGCGCTCGACTCGGTCAGGACGGCAGGGCCGCTTCCACGGCTCGGCGCGGAGACGGCCGTATTCGCCGCGTCGGCAGCAGACGTGTCGCATACGGTCGTGGGCGGCCGGCACGTCGTACGGGACGGGGCGCACGCGCTCGTACCGGATGTGCCGAGGGCCCTCGCGGACGCCGTCGAAGCGCTGCGCGGATGACCCCGAACGGACCGCCCGAGCGGCCGGCCCCCCGGCCCGACTCCCCTCCCGAACCCGACCCCACCGCCGACCAGGCAACCAAGGACGCCATGAGCAGCCCGACGACCGTCAGCCCCGCCAACTCCGCGAGCACCGCCAGCACGCTCATCACCAACATCGCTGCCCTGGTCACCAACGACCCCTCCCTCGGCGACGGATCCCCCCTCGGACTGATCCAGGACGCGGCCGTCGTCATCGACGGTGAACGCATCGCGTGGACCGGTGACCAAAGCAAAGCACCCGCCACTGACAACCGGGTCGACGCCGGTGGCCGGGCGGTGATCCCTGGCTTCGTGGACTCCCACTCCCACCTCGTCTTCGCGGGCGACCGGACCGCCGAGTTCAACGCCCGTATGTCCGGCCGGGCCTACAGCGCCGGCGGCATCCGTACGACCGTCGCCGCCACCCGCGCCGCCACCGACGAGGAACTGGAGGCCAACCTCACCCGCTACCTCCGCGAGGCCCTCCGCCAGGGCACGACCACCTTCGAGACCAAGTCCGGCTACGGCCTGACCGTCGAGGACGAGGCACGGGCGCTGCGCATCGCCGCCGCCCACACCGACGAGGTCACCTACCTCGGCGCCCACATCGTCCCGCCCGAACACGCCGAGGACCCCGCCGGTCCCGCGGAGTACGTCGCCCTCGTCACCGGCGAGATGCTCGACGCCTGCGCCCCGTACGCCCGTTGGGTCGACGTCTTCTGCGAGAGGGGCGCCTTCGACGCAGACCAGGCCCGGGCGGTCCTGACGGCCGGCAAAGGGAGGGGCCTGCACCCGCGCATCCACGCCAACCAGCTCTCCCACGGCCCGGGAGTCCAGCTCGCGGTCGAGGTGGACGCGGCGAGCGCGGACCACTGCACCCACCTCACCGACGCCGACGTGGACGCCCTCGCCCACAGCCGTACGGTCGCCACGCTCCTGCCCGGCGCCGAGTTCTCCACCCGCGCCGAGTGGCCGAACGCCCGCCGCCTCCTCGACGCGGGCGTCACCGTGGCCCTCTCGACGGACTGCAACCCGGGGTCGTCCTTCACCTCGTCCGTCCCGTTCTGTGTCGCGCTCGCCGTGCGGGACATGGGGATGACCCCGGACGAGGCGGTCTGGTCGGCCACGGCAGGGGGCGCGCGGGCGCTCCGCCGCGATGACATCGGCCGCCTCACGCCGGGCGCCTACGCCGATCTCGCGCTGCTGGACGCGCCCAGCCACGTCCATCTCGCCTACCGGCCGGGAGTGCCCCTGGTCACGGGGGTGTGGCGCAGGGGCGTACGCGTGGCCTGACCGGTTTCAGAGCCGCTCGGGTGACCTCCGGTTGTCAGGCGTGGACGGGGCCGGCTCCCGCCCGCCACCGCTGGCCGTCGCGCCCCGTCGCCTCGGCGAAGGCGACGGAGCCGAGCGCGTCCGGGGTCACGGCGTGCCCCGGCGCGATCGCCGGGCGGATCACTCCCCGGGAGTCGACCGCGAACCTCAGGTTCTCGCCGTGGTCGCCGTCGAGCGAGTCGCACTCCCGGACGCCCACACCGTCGTCGGTCGCCCCACGGCTGTCGAGGCACAGATCGGGGTCGGCGTAGGACTGGAGGGCGTCCCGGTGGGAATCGAGGCGCCAGCGCTGGGTGTCGCGTGCGGAGCAGGTGGCCGTGACGACGTCGGTGCCGTTCTCCAACTCGCCCCGGATGTCCAGGCACAGGCCCGAGGCGAGGTTCACGACCTGGGCGTAGGCGCCGTTCAGCGGCGGTCCGTACGGCAGCGAGGGCGACGGGCGGCCCGTCTTCGACGGGCTCGGACTCGGGCTCCTCGTCGGCTCGGGGGACTTCGGGGGCTTCGACGGCCGCTCGCTGCCCGAAGCGGTCGGGGACGGTGTCGGGCTCGCCGGGGTGACCGGCGGCACGGGCCCCGGCGGCGGGACGCCGGGCGTACCGACGGCATCCGCCGCGCCGCCCTGAGACGGCGAGTCGCCCGGCCCCGAGAGCAGCAGGAACGCCAGCAGCGGCGCCAACGCCACCCCCAGCGCCACCGAGCTCAGCACGAACCGACGTGACGGCGGCCACAGGGCCGCCCGAGCCCCGGTCCCGCCTGCCTCGGCCCTCGCCCCGGCCACCACGCCGCCCCTGTCGGCGGCACCAGGCCCGTCACCGGCTTCGCCACCGGGTCCTTCCCAGGCCTCGGCCCCGGCTTCCGCTCCGACTCCGGTCCCGGCCCTCGCCCCTGGTCCGGCCACCGCACCGGCACCGACTTCGCCACCGGGTCCTTCCCAGGCCTCGGCCCCTGTCGGCAAACCCGTCCCGGCCGCGGCCCAGGTCCCGGTCCCCGGTTCCGCGAAGTCCGCCGCCGCTCCCGCCGCTCCCGCCGCTCCCGCCCTCGCGCCCGAACGGCCGCCGTCACCCTCGTCGTCACGCCGGCCGTCAGGCCTGTCCGTCTCCTCGACCGCCTCACCGCCCGCGTACGCCGTGCCGCCCCATGGCAGGAGCCCCTCCGCCAGCGTCACGCGCGGATGGTCGCGCAGGGCGCTGAGTTCGCCGTACGCGGTCGTGCAGTGCGCGCAGTGCGCCATGTGGCTGTGCAGGTCGGGGCTGTGCCGGGGAGTGTCCGGGCGTACGGACTCCTCGATCAGACGGCGGAAGTCCTGACAGCGCGGGTCCTCGGAGGCCTGGAGACGGACCCTCAGGCAGGCCTGGCGCAGGGCGTGGAGCGCGGACTCCTGCCGGTACGTCACGTCGTCGGGGGCGAGACCGAGGAGCACGGCCGTACTGTCGTCGGGTTCGCGCTCCACGACGCCGTACCAGATGAGGCCCTGGGCGCGGGGCGGCAGCGACTTGAACGCGGCGAGCAGGGGCGGTACGGGGCCCTCGGGGCCCGCCGTGTCCAGTCGGTGGATCAGGGCGCGGTCGAGGCCGGTCGCGTGCTCGTCCGCGGCCCAGTCGGCGGCCACCCGGGCGGTCAGCAGAAGCAGGTGGTGGCGCCAGGGGACGGCGGGTTCGCTGCCGCGCGCGGTCTCCCGGGTGGCGACGGTGAACACCTGGGTCGCCAGTTGCCGTGCCGCGGACTCGCTCGCGGCGCACAGCCGGGCGTAGGCGAGGACCGACGGGTGGTGGCGTTCGCGCAACTCGCGCAGTGCCCGGTACGCGGTGGGGGAGTCGGCGCGCAACAACGCGGTGAGCCGCGCGTCGGACGTCTCCGCGTACCGCTCCTCGGACGCGTCGTCGGGGTGCTCGTCCCGAGCCCGAGCCATCCTCGTGCCTCCTCGCACCCCCGTGTCCGCCCGTCGGCTTCTGGCATACCCGACAGTCAGGCGGGTGTCCATAGTGACGGACGGAGACCCACGGGGAAGGTGTTTCCCGCGGGAATCGGGGCGCCGCAGGCATGAGCCGGGAACAGTTCGGCCGGGTACGGCAGGAGTGTAACCCCTGCCGTACCCGGCCGAACTGTGTCAGGTGCCGTCGGTGTCACCCCGGGGCGCGTTCACTCTTCGAGTGTCAGTCCCTTGCGCAGTCGTACCAGCGTGCGGGACAGCAGCCGGGAGACGTGCATCTGGGAGATGCCCAGTTCGTCCCCGATCTCGGACTGTGTCATGTTGGCGACGAACCGCAGCGAGAGGATCTTCCGGTCGCGCGGCGGCAGTTCGGCGATCAGCGGCTTCAGGGACTCGACGTACTCGATGCCTTCGAGCCCGTTGTCCTCGTAGCCGATCCGGTCCGCCAGCGCGCCCTCGGAGTCGTCCTCCTCGGGCTGGGCGTCCAGGGACGAGGCGGTGTACGCGTTCGACGCCGCCATGCCCTCGACGACCTCGTCGTTCGTCAGACCGAGGCGCTCCGCCAACTCTCCCACCGTCGGAGCGCGATCGAGCTGCTGGGCGAGCTCGTCGCCGGCCTTGGCCAGGTCGAGACGGAGCTCCTGAAGCCTGCGCGGCACGCGCACGGACCAGCTCGTGTCGCGGAAGAAACGCTTGATCTCGCCGACGATGGTCGGCATCGCGAAGGTGGGGAACTCGACTCCCCGGCTCAGTTCGAAGCGGTCGATCGCCTTGATCAGGCCGACCGTGCCGACCTGGATGATGTCCTCCATCGGTTCGCTGCGTGAGCGGAAGCGGGAGGCGGCGAACTTCACCAGAGCCAGGTTGAGTTCGACCAGGGTGTTGCGGACGTACGAGTATTCGTACGTGCCTTCTTCGAGGGACTCCAGCCGCTCGAAGAGGGTCTTGGACAGGGCCCGTGCGTCCACCGGCCCCACCTCGTCGTACGGGGGGATCTCCGGAAGGTCGGCGAGCGCGTCGCCCGGGTCATGGGCGAGGTCGTCCCGGATTTCTTCCGGAGAGGGTGCCGACGTCGCCCTCTGGGTATGCGATTCGTCGAGCCGGGGTGACATGATGTCCTCCATCGTTCTCGGCATATGGCCGCCGATGCCTATACGTGCACTGCGGTGTGCGGCGCCTCCAAAGCCGGCCGTGTCGATTTGTGTCTCCACTAGCCCTACCCGGTTTCGTGACGTCGCCGCAAGTGCGTCCTGCGGCGAAATGTCCGTTTGCGGGCGATTGTTCGGGTGTCGAGGAGTGTGGAGAAGGCGTAGTGTTCGGGGGCGAGTCAGCAGTCACGACGGTCGGGAGAGAGACGGCATGGACCGTGGGACGGTCGGCAGCGCACAGTCGGGCGGCCGACTACGGGTCGAGGTGCGGGAAGAGGGCCCCAGCGCCGTCGTGACCCCGGCGGGTGAGCTCGATCACCACACCGCCGATCTGTTGCGTGAGCCACTTGAGAGCTGCCTGGACAAAGGGTTCGTCCGCCTGGTGGTGGACTGCTCGTTGCTGGAGTTCTGCGACTCCACCGGGCTCAACGTCCTGTTGGGCGTCCGGCTCAGGGCGGAGTCCGCGGGCGGCGGCGTCCACCTGGCGGGGATGCTCCCGGCGGTGGCGCGGGTCTTCGAGATCACCGGGGCGGACGCGGTGTTCACCGTCCACGACACCCTTGAGGCGGCGTTGGCCGACTAGGCGCGGCCGGCCCGGCCGGGGCCTCCGCCCCGGGGTGCCGGTGGACCGGTCGGCCGGACCGGTCGGGCTCGTCGGACCGGTCGCCCCGCCGTCGGGGCCGCACCCCAGGTGTCCCCCCGGACCGGCGGGTTGTGCGCGTCACAAGTTCTGTGCCGAAAACATGGGTGTTCTGACGGTTCGCTCGGGCAGGAGACATCCTGAACGTGTCGGTGCAGGGGCCGGGAAACGGTTCGGTTACGGCGCGCGTACGAGCGGCGGCGTGGGCGGTGGAGGTTCGGCGGTGGCCTGGTGGCAACCCGGCAGAGGCTTGAAAAGTACGGAAGCTCGGATGGCATTACGGATGACAGCAGAAAACGGCACGTGCCGCGGGTCTTCGTCCCGCACCCTTGATGAGTCCTGAATCGTGAACTGGTGAATCGGTGAGGTGAAGCGCTGATGAGCACCACCCGGCCTTTCTCGCCGGGCGACCGCGGCCCGGAACCGGGTGCCGGCGGCGCTTCCGGGGTGCCCGGCGATGATCCGCCGCCCGTGGCACCACCCGCCGCGGGGCGCCACTTTCGTCGGCTGAGCTTCGACGGCGAGAGCGGTGTGGTGCCGCTCGCCCGTGACTTCACCCGCCAGGCGCTGTACGAGTGGGGGTGGCTGCCCGCCGCGACCGCGGATCATCGGGCGGCGGCGGAGGACGTGCTGCTGGTGGTGTCCGAGTTGGTCACCAACGCGTGTCTCCATGCGGAGGGCCCGGCCGAGTTGCGGATCGGCTGCGACAACAAGGTGCTGCGGATCGAGGTGTCCGACCGGGGGACGGGAACCCCGGCGCCACGGACGCCGCACCGGGCCGGGCGGCCCGGTGGGCACGGGATGTTCATCGTGCAGCGGCTCTGTCTGGACTGGGGGGTCGTACGGACTCCCGGGTCGGCCGGGAAGACGGTGTGGGCGGAGCTGGGAGCACCCGCGTAGGGGTTCCACTGCGTAGGCCGGGTGCCGCCGCGGTGCAGTTCGCCCTGTTTGGGCTGCGGGTCGTCTGTAGTTGACCGCGCCCACGCGGTGGAGCCGCCTGTCGACACGGCCCCGCGTCCCTTGTGTTTCCGGGCGTGCCCATCGGCGAAGGGCCGGGCCCGGTTCATCGACACACATCCGACACCTGCGTGTGTCTTCCTTCTGCAGGAGTCCCGGCGTACCTTGAGCGGCCGATCTGATGTTCCGTCAGAATGTGGGGTGCCGAGGTGTCGTACCGGACGTACCAGCAACGAACCGCCGCGCTCGCGTCCCTCGTGGCCCTGGCCGGCTCGGTGGTGCTGATGGCCGCCCCGGTGGCCCATGCCGAGGTCGTGGACGTCGAGTACAACTGCGAGACGCCGATCGGGGACAAGTCCGCGGTGTCGCCCATCGACATCAAGGGCGTCGAGAGCGGCGACGGCTACGAGATCACGATGTCCTGGCAGAGGGGCGTCTCGTCCAGCCCGGTCGAGCTGGGCAAGGGGGCGGTGACCCCGAGCGCCACGATCCAGCTGGGCGGGGCCGACAGCGGCACGCTCACGGTGACCGGGCCCGCCAACCAGGAGGCGATTCCGGCCAACACGCCCATCAAGATCAATGACCTGAGCGGCACGTACACCCCGAAGAACACCGGCAAGGTCGACTTCACCGCGGGCGTGCTCACCATCAAGGCCCTCGGGACGGTGACGACCTGCACGCCCGGGAACGACCCCGGCCCGTCGTTGACACTCGACGTCACGGCTGCGGGCGGCAGCGCGTCGGGCGGTACGGGTGATACGGGCGGCACGGGCGGCGGTTCCGACACAGGCGGCTCGGGCGGCTCGGAGGCCGAGCTTCCGCGAACCGGCCCCCTGGACTCGGCGGTCGCGCTCGGCACGCTCGGCGGCACGGTGCTGCTCGCGGGGACGGCGGGGGCGCTGTGGGTGACGCGCCGGAACCGGGCGGTACCTCGCTGACGGGAGCCGGAACGTGATCAGAAGGCGGCGAACCCCGACATCGGCCCCGCCCCTGCCTCCACCTCCGCCGACCCTGCTCGCCTTCGTGCTCGGTCTCGTCATCGTGCTCGTGGCGTCCCCCGGGGGCGGGGTCGCCCAGGCTGTGGAGGGGCCGAGCGTTCGGGTGTCCAAGGGGCAGGCGGGTGTCGGTGGTTCGGTGATCGTGACCGGTGGTGGGTGGCGGCCGGAGGCGATCCTGATGGTGCTGATCTGTGGTCGGTCCGTACCGTCGCGGGATGTGCCCGGCGGCACCGACTCCTGTGCCAACGCCGAGGGGCGGGCCGTGACCGCCGACGGCAAGGGCCGGTTCCGCCGGGAGTTGCCGGTGGCCGAGCCGCCCGTGCCGTGCCCGTGCGTCGTGCACGTCTCCACCATCACGGGGCCGAAGGCCGAGGCCGCCGCGGCTTTTCAGGTCGCCGGGCACTCGGTCGAGCCGTTGCCCCGGGAGGCGGCCGGTGGACGCCTCTCACTACTGACGGAAGGCCGACTACGGGGCTCCAGCGGGCTGTTGACCTGGTTCGGGGCACCGCCCACCCGTGAACTGGTCTTCACCGTGGGCAATGTCGGCACCTCCCCGGTGAAGAACCCCGTCTTCCAGGTCGGCACCTCCCACGGTGTGTTCGCGCCCCGGTGGGAGGAACAGCAGTGGCGCGGCACGATCCGGCCGGGCGCGGAGGCCCGCGTCACCCTGCCTGTGGACCTCGCGGCGGGGGCCCACGGCGACTACACCGTCTCCCTCAAGCACGGCGGCAAGGTCCTCGCCGAAGAGCCGTGGGGCGTGGGCCGCCCCTGGGGCGTCACCCTCTTCTGGCTGATGCTCTGCCTCGTCGTCCCGGCCGTGCTGTTCCGGATCGGGATGGCGCTGGTGGACCGGGTGCGACCGGGCCGGACCACGGCAGAGCGGCGGCGGACGCCCCGACTGCCCCGGTGGGTGCCCACGCCGGGCCCCTCGACCGCCGCGCACGCTCAGCCCCGTCGGCCGTCCCGGTCGCGTACGGCCTCGGCCCTGCCGTGGTTCACGCCGGACACCGATGCGGGGGCGGCGCGGGCAGGGCGGCTCTCCGCACGGCAGGAGGACCACTCCTGAGCGCGGGACGGGGCGCCGCACCCGGAGGTGCGGCGCCCCGTCCCGCGTCGCATCATGCGGACGCCGGTCTCAGCCGACGTCGCCCGTGAGGGCCCGGACCTTCCTGCGGTACATGTGGATCGCGAAGCCGGCGAGGACGGCGAGGGTTGCCTCGACGGCGACCATCCCGGTGCCGCTGAGGTCGAAGCCGCCGACGGCGGGGTTGGAGAGCAGTCCCGTGACGGAGTCGCCCGCGGTGACCGCGAGGAACCACACGCCCATCATCTGGCTGGCGTACTTCGCAGGGCCATCTTCGTCCAGGCCGGCACCGGGCGGCCGGGACGTCCCGCACACAGAAGAGACCTTCAGCGCGGATATGCCGTCAAAGTCCCCTGTGTGTCATTACAGGCGTTCCGTCACCATACGGCAGGAGGCTACGGGAGACGGAAGGGCTTGAACGGTGAATTACAGGTAAGAAGACAACTGTGATCGCGCATTCCAAGGTCATCTCGAGGGTAATGGCTCATGAATGCAAGGCAAGGTCGTGGCGGGCGCGATGCCGCCACCTGACGGACGCGGAGTCGGCGCGCGACCCCCACCGGATCCGGACGCCATCTCCACGCACGCCACCGGACCTTCACCGGGGCGGGACGAAACGCCCGCCGGAGTCGATCATGCCCGGTGGAGGTAAGAGAACCGTTGGACCAAGGTGTGAATCACGCTTGTCGATCCCCCTCCACCTGCGGTTCTCGTCGGACTACCATCACCCCATGACCCGTGTACTGCTCGCCGAGGACGACGCGTCCATCTCGGAGCCGCTGGCTCGCGCACTGCGCCGGGAGGGGTACGAGGTGGAGGTCCGCGAGGACGGACCCACAGCGCTGGACGCCGGAATGCAGGGTGGCGTCGACCTGGTCGTACTGGACCTGGGGCTGCCCGGCATGGACGGCCTGGAGGTGGCCCGCCGACTGCGCGCCGAGGGCCACACCATCCCGATCCTCATCCTGACCGCGCGCGCCGACGAGGTGGACACCGTCGTCGGCCTGGACGCGGGCGCCGACGACTACGTCACCAAGCCCTTCCGCCTCGCCGAACTGCTCGCCCGCGTCCGGGCCCTGCTCCGGCGCGGTGCCGCCGAGCCCCAGCAGCCGCCCGCCACGCACGGTGTGCGCATCGACGTCGAGTCCCACCGGGCCTGGATGGGCGACGAGGAGCTGCAGCTCACGGCGAAGGAGTTCGACCTGCTGCGGGTGCTCGTGCGCGACGCCGGGCGGGTCGTCACCCGTGACCAGCTGATGCGCGAGGTCTGGGACACGACCTGGTGGTCCTCGACCAAGACCCTCGACATGCACATCTCCTGGCTCCGCAAGAAGCTCGGCGACGACGCGGCGAACCCGCGCTACATCGCGACGGTACGTGGGGTCGGCTTCCGGTTCGAGAAGAACTGAGCCCTGCCAAGGGCCGAGCCGGGCGCCTCATGGCTCGGTGGCCGCGCGGTACGGCGGCGGACTGTGTGTGGCTGGTCGCGCGGTTCCCCGCATCCTCAGGGCCCTTCTGACGGATCTCCGTGGCATCGAGACGCCCGGCACTCACGCTCGCCGCACCGGGCACGCTCGCCGCACCGGGCACGCTCGCCGTACCGGGCACAGACCCCGGTACGTCCATGCCGGACCGGCCCCGACGGGGCGCGGCGGGCGCTTCTTACCCCCGCCCACGGCAGCCGTCCGGTGCCGCACAATCAGAGGTCCCAGAACACTCGCCCCGCCCGGAGGGCCGCCGTGCGCCGCCGTCTCATCCAGTCCACCCTCGCCGTCGTCCTCGTGGTCATCGCGGTCTTCGGCGTCTCCCTCGTCATCGTCGAGACCCGCACGATCAGCAACAGCGCCCAGGAACGCGTGGAGTCCGAGGCGGTGCAGCTGACGAGCATCGTGGACAGCCGGATCATCGGCGACGAAAGGATCACCGCGGAGGTCCTCCGGAACCAGGTCGGCGACGAGCGCTACGCCCGTATCGAGATCCCCGGCCAGCCCACGATCGAGATCGGCGAGAAGCCCGCCGGGGACGTCATCCGCCACCGGGCCAAGGGCGAGAAGGACGAGATCGTCACGGTCGAGGAGTCCCGCTCGGCGGTCAGCCGGGAGGTCGGCCGTACGCTGCTGATCATCGCGGCGGTCGCCCTGCTCGCCGTCATCGCCGCCGTCGTCCTCGCCGTACGCCAGGCCAACCGCCTCGCCTCACCGCTCACCGACCTCGCCGAGACAGCCGAACGGCTCGGCTCCGGCGACCCGCGCCCCCGCCACAAGAGGTACGGCGTGCCGGAGCTGGACCGGGTCGCGGACGTGCTGGACTCCTCCGCCGAGCGCATCGGCCGCATGCTGACCGCCGAGCGCCGCCTCGCCGCCGACGCCTCCCATCAGCTGCGTACGCCGCTGACCGCGCTGTCCATGCGGCTGGAGGAGATCGGCCTCACCGACGATCCCGCCACGGTGAAGGAGGAGGCGCACATCGCGCTCACCCAGGTCGAGCGCCTCACGGACGTCGTGGAACGGCTCCTCACCAACTCCCGCGACCCCCGCAACGGCTCCGCCGTCTCCTTCGAGCTCGACGAGGTCATCAAGCAGCAGCTGGAGGAGTGGCGGCCGGCCTACCGCAGCGCCGGGCGCGCCGTGGTCAGCTCGGGCAAGCGGCATCTTCAGGCCGTGGGTACGCCGGGCGCGGTCGCGCAGGTGCTGGCCGCGCTGATCGAGAACTCGCTCATGCACGGCGGCGGCACGGTGGCGTTGCGCACCCGCGTCACCGGCAACCAGGCGGTGATCGAGGTCACCGACGAGGGGCCCGGCGTGCCCGCCGACCTCGGGGCGCGGATCTTCGAGCGGGCGATCAGCGGGCGCAACTCGACGGGGATCGGGCTGGCCGTGGCGCGGGACCTCGCGGAGGCCGACGGGGGACGGCTGGAGATGCTTCAGGCGCAGCCGCCGGTGTTCGGGTTGTTCCTGTCGCGTACGCCGGTACGGACACCGTCGGGCGACGACCGGCCTGTCCGCTAGGCGGTCGGGTTCCGCGGATGTCCCGTGGCCTCGCGGCGCGACGCGGCGACCGCGGGTCGTCCGTGGCCGCTCGCGCGGTTCCCCGCGCCCCGTCCGGGGCGCTGCCCGCGCCCGTAGGCTACGGCCGGCCGTTCGACCGCTTCCCCGCGCCCCCGGTGAGCGCGGGCGGGTGGGCGGTCCCCGCTTCGAGGAACGATTCCGCGCCGGCCGTCGCCTCGCGGCCCGGGAGGGCCCGGAACACCCAGGTGCGGTACGACCAGAACCGGAAGAGCGTCGCGATGCCGATGCCGAGGAACTTGAAGATGTTGGACTGCAGTGGACTGTCCCAGCCGAAGCCGTACGTGGCCGTGTAGAGGACGCCGTTCTCGATGACGAGGCCGACCACGCTGAACAGCAGGAAGAGCGACATCTCCCGCGTACGGCCGCCCTTGTCGCGGTCCCGGTACGTGAAGTGGCGGAAGCCGACGTAGTTGAAGGCGATGGCGACGACCGTGGCGATGACACTGGCCCGGACGACCTGGAGGTCGGTGGTGTGCCGCACGAGGTTGAAGACCGCGAGATTCACCAGCAGCCCCGCACCGCCCACCGCGCCGAACTTGGCGACCTCCCGCAGGAGCAGGTCGATCCGGCGGCGCAGGGCGCCGCGGGGCTTCGCATCAGGCCCCGAGGTGGTACTTCCCATGGTGTGCGGCCCCGTCGCTCGGTCCGGTCGGTGAGGTACCGGTGGTCAGCCGGTTGCTGTTCCGTCCGAAATGAGTTGGTCCTCGGTCGAAACCCACTGCTTCAGCCATGCTAACCAGCGCTCCTGGGCAATGCCTGTGCAGAAGCTCACAGGGGCGGCCCGGCCCGGGAAAGGGCGGGGAGGACGGTCGGCGGGGGGTGGCCGATTCCGTGGCCGATACTCTGGGGGTGTGACGTTCCCGGTAGTCGGCATGGTCGGCGGGGGCAGCTCGCTCGTATGACACACGAGGCGGGCATCCCGCTCGGCATCAGGTTCAAGCTCCTCAGTGACACCCCTCAGGATTCCGCGGCGCAGGTCGTCGGCGATGTCGTCATCGGCGACTACCGCGACCTCGACACGCTGCGTGCGTTCGCGCGGGGCTGCGACGTGGTCACCTTCGATCACGAACACGTACCCACCGAGCATCTACGGGCCCTGGAGGCGGACGGCATCCCCGTGCGCCCGGGTCCGGACGCGCTCCAGCACGCCCAGGACAAGGGTGTGATGCGGGCGAGGCTCGACGCGATCGGCGTGCCGTGTCCCCGGCACCGCATCGTCGCGGACCCCGATGACGTGGCCGCCTTCGCCGCGGAGGGCGACGGCTTTCCGGTCATCCTCAAGACCGTCCGGGGCGGCTACGACGGCAAGGGCGTGTGGGTCGTCCGGTCGGTCGAGGACGCCGCCGAGCCCTTCCGCGCCGGCGTCCCGGTCCTCGCCGAGGAGAAGGTCGACTTCGTACGGGAGCTGGCCGCGTGCGTCGTACGGTCGCCGCACGGCCAGGCCGTCGCGTACCCGGTCGTGGAGTCGCGGCAGGTGAACGGCGTCTGCGACACCGTCATCGCGCCGGCCCCCGACCTCGATCCCGCCCTCGCCCTGAAGGCCGAGGAGCTCGCCCTGACCCTCGCCGGGGAACTGGACGTGGTCGGCCATCTGGCCGTCGAGCTGTTCCAGACCCGCGACGGGCGCATCCTCGTGAACGAGCTGGCCATGCGCCCCCACAACTCCGGCCACTGGAGCCAGGACGGCGCGATCACCAGCCAGTTCGCCAACCACGTACGGGCGGTGCTCGACCTGCCGCTCGGCGACCCCCGCCCGCGTGCGGAGTGGACCGTCATGGTCAACGTCCTCGGCGGCGACTACCCGGACATGTACTACGCGTATCTGCACTGCATGGCCCGCGACCCCCAGCTCAAGATCCACATGTACGGCAAGGACGTGAAGCCCGGCCGCAAGGTCGGTCACGTCAACACCTACGGCGACGACCTCGACGACGTGCTGGAGCGCGCCCGTCACGCCGCCGGATACCTGAGAGGCACGATCACCGAATGAGCCCGGTCGTAGGCATCGTCATGGGGTCGGACTCCGACTGGCCCGTCATGGAGGCCGCCGCACAGGCCCTCGACGAGTTCGAGATCGAGTACGAGGTCGACGTGGTCTCCGCGCACCGGATGCCGCGCGAGATGATCGCGTACGGCGAGGAGGCCGCCGAGCGGGGGATCAAGGTGATCATCGCGGGCGCGGGCGGCGCCGCCCATCTGCCGGGCATGCTCGCGTCCGTGACCCCGCTGCCCGTCATCGGCGTCCCCGTGCCGCTGAAGTACCTCGACGGGATGGACTCCCTGCTGTCGATCGTGCAGATGCCGGCCGGTGTGCCCGTCGCGACCGTCTCCGTCGCCGGGGCCCGCAACGCCGGTCTGCTGGCCGCGCGCATCCTGGCCACGCGGGACGAGGAACTTCTCGGCCGGATGCGGGAGTTCCAGCAGGAGCTGAACGACCAGGCCACCGAGAAGGGCAAGCGGCTGCGTACCAAGGTCGAGGGAGCCGGCAACGGCTTCGGCTTCGGGAAGTAAGTGACGCGATGACGGGGATCACGGGGGAGACAGGCATGACATCGCTGGCCAAGGCGCGGGAGCTGCTGCGGGAGTTCCCGGTCGCGGACGGGCACAACGACCTGCCCTGGGCGCTGCGTGAGCAGGTCCGCTACGACCTGGACGCGCGGGACATCGCCACCGACCAGAGCGCCTGTCTGCACACCGACCTGGCGCGGCTGCGCGCGGGCTGCGTCGGGGCGCAGTTCTGGTCGGTTTACGTACCCTCGGACCGGCCGGGGGCCGTCCCGGGCACGCTCGAACAGATCGACTGCGTACGGCAGTTGATCGACCGTTACCCGGCCGAGCTGCGGGCCGCGCTGACCGCCGCCGACATGGAGGCGGCCCGCGCCGAGGGCCGCGTCGCCTCGCTGATGGGCGCCGAGGGCGGCCATTCCATCGACAACTCCCTCGCCACCCTGCGGGCGCTGTACGCGCTCGGTGTCCGCTACCTGACGCTCACCCACAACCACAACATCGCCTGGGCGGACTCCGCGACCGACGACCCGGCGGTCGGCGGCCTCACGGCCTTCGGCCGGGCGGTCGTGCGGGAGATGAACCGCGAGGGCATGCTCGTCGACCTCTCGCACGTGGCCGCGACGACGATGCGCGACGCGCTCGACACCTCGGCCGCCCCGGTGATCTTCTCCCACTCGTCGTCACGGGCCGTCTGCGACCACCCCCGCAACATCCCGGACGACGTCCTGGAGCGGTTGCCGGCCAACGGGGGCGTGGCCATGGTGACGTTCGTGCCGAAGTTCGTGCTCCAGGCCGCCGTCGACTGGACGGCCGCCGCCGACGAGAACATGCGCGCGCACGGCCTCCACCACCTCGACACCACCCCCGAGGGGATGGCCGTCCACCGCGCCTTCGAGGAACGGAACCCCCGCCCGGTAGCCACGGTGTCCACGGTCGCCGACCACCTCGACCACATGCGCGAGGTCGCCGGCATCGACCACCTCGGCATCGGCGGCGACTACGACGGCACCGCCTTCACCCCGGACGGCCTGGACGACGTCTCCGGCTACCCGAACCTGATCGCCGAGCTCCTCGACCGCGGCTGGTCCGGGACCGACCTGGCCAAGCTGACCTGGCAGAACACGGTCCGGGTGCTGGGCGCGGCCGAGGACGTGGCCCGGGATCTTGGGACCCGCACGGGCCCCTCGAACGCCACGTTGGAGCAGCTGGACGGGTGACACCCGGGGCGCCGGGGGTCACCCGGACGGCGTACGGCGGCCTCGCCGCCGCCGTACGACCCGAACGCCCCACCCACCAGGAAGGCGGGCGGCTCCCGTGCCACGGTGACCAGTACTGCGATCACCCAACGGCTACGGAGGACCGCCATGGCAGATCTGCAGGACGAACTCCAAGCGGCCGGCGAGGCCGGCGAGCTCGACACGCCGCCCGCCACCCGTACGAAGCGGAACCCGAAACGGGGCCACCGTCCGGCGGCGGAACCCATGACCTCCGACGCCCGTGGCCCCGACGGCGGGCCTCCCCGCGCCGCAACCTCCGATGCCGCCGCGACCGGGACCGTCCCCGCCGAGGCCACCGAGCCCTCCGCGGAGCTGGCGAAGGCACATGCCTTCCTCGCCGTACACCCCGTCGCCGACGGCTACAGCGGGCTGCCGAGAGTGCTGCGCCAACTGCCCCGGTACGACCTGGAGCTGAGCGAGGGCAGGGTGGACACCGACGTGCCCCGGATGCGCAAGGGCCGTATCGGCGCGCTGTTCTGGGCGCTGCACCTGCCGGAGGGCGTGACGGGCGACCGGGCCGTCGGCGTCACCCTGGAGCAGCTGGATTTGGTCCAGAGGGTCGTCCACGCGAACCCCGAGGGGCTGCGGCTCGTGCAGGGCGCGGGGGAGATCACCGACGCCCGCAACCGCGGCCGGGTCGCCGTCCTGCTCGGACCCGCCGGCGCCCCGGCGATCGGCGACTCCCTCGGCATCCTGCGCGCCCTGCACGTACTCGGCCTCAAGGCCCTCACCCTCGCCGGCGCGTCCTGGGCGGGCGAGAGCGGACTGAGCGGGTTCGGCGAGGAGGTGGTCCGCGAGATGAACCGCATCGGCGTCGTCGCCGACCTCTCCGGCGCCTCCGAGCCGACCGTCCGCCGGGCCCTCGCGCTCTCCCGCGCCCCGGTCCTGTGCACCCGCTCGGCCGCCGCCGCCCTGGTGCCCCATCCGGCCAACCTCTCCGACGACCTCCTCGCCGAACTGGGCGAGGCCCACGGACTGTGCATGGTGCCGCTCACCGCCGAGCAGACCGGCCCGTCGGTCCGCGCGGTCGCCGACCACCTCGACCACGTCCGCGCTCTCGCCGGCCCCGAGTGCGTCGGCCTCTCCGGTGCCTACGACTCCGGTGCCGCCCACCCCCAGGACCTCACCGACGTCTCCTGTTACCCCCGCCTGGTGGTCGAACTCATGCGTAGAGGCTGGTCCGAGACCGACCTCGCCCTCCTCACCTGGGGCAACGTCCAACGAGTCCTGCGCACCGCCGACTTCACGGCGAGAGCGGCAAGGGACCGCCGAGAGGCCTCGTCGGCGAAGATCGCCGACCTGGACGGCTGACCGCCGACCGCGCCCGCGTGTCCCGAAGGGGTCCTCGCGGACCACGCGACCTCATCGGACGCTCGGGGTGCGAGGACCCCCGACCGAGGGGCGCGGGGAACCGCGCGACCAGCCACGCTCGGCGCGCGGCCGTCGACCGCCCCGCGGCCCCCTACCGCCCCCTATCGCGCACTCAGCTCCGGCACAGACAGAACGGATGCCCAGCCGGGTCCGCGTACACCCGGAACCCACGCTCACGGTCCGCCACATCCAACGGCTTCGCCCCGAGCGCCAGCACCTCCTTCTCCGCCGCGTCCATGTCCTCCACGGTCAGGTCCAGATGGAACTGCTGCGACCGCTCCGGCGAGGGCCACTCGGGCGCCACGAACCCGGGCGCCGCCTGGAACGCCAGCGACGCGCCCCCGCCCGGCACCTCCAGGTCCACCCAGTCCCCCTCCCCGCTGACCTTCCCGCCGACCACCTCGGCGTAGAACCCGGCGAGCGCGGCCGGATCGGGACAGTCCAGGACGATGACATCCAGCTTGGCGATGGCCATGGCCTTCTCCTTGCTCTCGCGGGGTCGGTCACCTGTCGGTTACCTGTAGAGCAGGATAACCGGTAACGGTTACCGCATGCATCCCTATAAGCGGTAACGTCACAGGCATGAGCGAGAGAGCGTCCGCCCCCGGCGGGCTGGCCCTCGTCGAGAGCCTGGTGAACACGCTGGACATCGAGACGGGCGCCGACGCCCTGGACACCCCGCAGGGCCGCGCCCGCCTGGACCTCACACCCGGGGAGGACATCGCGGCCGTACGCGAACTGCGGGAGTCCCTCCGGGCGGCCCTGCTGGCCCACGCCGGCCACGCAGCGCACCGCCCGGTGACCCCGCTCGGCGAACTCCTGGCCGCCGCGCCGCTCGTCGTCGCGGTCTCCGCCGAGGACGGCTCCGCGGCCCTGCGCCCCGCCGCACACCCGGCCCGCCTCGCCTGCCGCGTGGCCGCGGCCGTCGCCGAGGCACTCACGGCCGGTACCTGGCAGCGCCTCAAGGCCTGTGAGGCCCCCGACTGCCACTGGGCGTACTACGACCGCAGCCCGGCCGGGCGGGGCCGCTGGTGCACGATGCAGGTGTGCGGCGCCCGCGCGAAGATGCGCCGCTACCGCGCGAAGTAGGCGCTTCGCCACCGCCCGCCACGTGAGCGGGCCCTGGTGCGTGCGATCGCAAGGCGCCGGAGCGTCCTCACGGCGGAGTTATGAGGGCGTTTCGGCAACGCGGCGAGCGTACGTGCCAGGGTTCGGGCGCCAGACAGGAGAGGTCACCCGGCAGGCTCTGAGCCTCGGCCGGAACGCCGTCACCTTCCTGCCGCGTGGCTCGGCCCTACGCGGTCGGCCGGCCCATCGCCCGGTACGTCCAGCCCGCCCGGCGCCACAGCTCCGGGTCCAGCGCGTTGCGGCCGTCGAGGAGGACCCGCTCGGCCGCGACCTCGCCCAGCGCCGCCGGGTCCAGCTCGCGGAACTCCCGCCACTCGGTCAGGTGCAGCACGATGTCGGCGCCCCGTACGGCGTCGAGCGCGGAGCCGGCGTACCCGAGCGTCGGGAAGAGCCGCCGGGCGTTGTCCATGCCCTTGGGGTCGTAGACGGTGACCTGGCCGCCCTGGAGATGGATCTGCCCGGCCACGTTGAGGGCGGGGGAGTCGCGTACGTCGTCGGAGTCCGGCTTGAAGGAGGCGCCCAGTACGGCCACCCGCTTGCCCAGGAAGGGCCCGCCGCCCAGGGCCTGCCGCGCCAGCTCCACCATCTGCCCGCGCTGCCGCATGTTGATGGAGTCGATCTCCCGCAGGAAGGTCAGAGCCTGGTCGGCCCCCAGCTCACCGGCGCGGGCCATGAAAGCGCGGATGTCCTTCGGCAGACAGCCGCCGCCGAAGCCGATCCCCGCCCGCAGGAACTTCTTGCCGATCCGGTCGTCGTGCCCGATGGCCTCCGCCAGCTTGGCGACATCACCCCCGGCGGCCTCGCACACCTCGGCCATGGCGTTGATGAAGGAGATCTTGGTGGCGAGGAAGGAGTTCGCGGAGGTCTTCACCAGCTCGGCGGTCGGGAAGTCGGTGACGACGAACGGGGACCCCTCGGCCACCGGCGTCGCGTACACCTCCCGCAGCAGCTTCTCGGCCTTCTCGCTCCGCACACCCACCACGATCCGGTCGGGGTGCAGCGTGTCGTTCACGGCGAAGCCCTCGCGCAGGAACTCCGGGTTCCAGGCCAGCTCGGCGTCCTCCCCGGCGGGCGCGTGCTCGGCGAGATAGGCGGCCAGCCGGTCGGCGGACCCCACCGGCACGGTCGACTTGCCGACGACGAGGGCCGGGCCCGTCAGATGCGGGGCGAGCGAGGCGAAGGCGGCGTCGACGTAGGACATGTCGCAGGCGTACTCGCTGTGCCGCTGTGGGGTGTTCACGCAGACGAAGTGGATGTCGCCGAAGGCCGCGACCTCGGCGTAGTCGGTCGTGAAGCGCAGCCGCCCGCTGGACCCCTCGATCCCGGCGACATGCCCCCGCAGCAGCTCCTCGAGACCCGGCTCGTACATCGGGACCTCGCCCCGCCGGAGCATCTCGACCTTCGCTTCGACGACGTCGAGCCCCAGTACCTCGAACCCCATCTCGGCCATGGCCGCGGCGTGGGTCGCGCCGAGATAGCCGGTGCCGATCACGGTGATCTTGAGGGCCATGGGTGCTCCTGGGGTGTCCGGCCGTGGGGTGCGCTGCGAGTGCACGACAAGTGCGCTGCCTGAGCATAGTCGGGGCGTGTCAGGGCCCTTCACCGGGCAGATTCCCCGAGTGTCGCGGCCTGTGGCGTGGCCTGTCGTCAAGCTCACGTATCACTCGCGTGGGCAGGCCTCTAAAATTCGGGTTACTTAACGGTAGTTAGCATCAGGAGCGTGAGAGACCTTGGCCGGATCGGCTGATTTCGACCTGTACCGCCCGTCCGAGGAGCACGAAATGCTCCGTGACGCGATCCGGTCCCTCGCCGAGGCGAAGATCGCGCCCCACGCCGCCGCCGTGGACGAGGAGGCCCGCTTCCCGCAGGAGGCGCTCGACGCTCTGGTGGCCAACGACCTGCACGCCGTGCACGTCCCCGAGGAGTACGGCGGCGCAGGCGCCGACGCGCTCGCCACGGTCATCGTGATCGAGGAGGTGGCCCGCGCCTGCGTCTCCTCCTCCCTCATCCCGGCCGTCAACAAGCTCGGCTCGCTGCCCGTGATCCTCTCCGGCTCCGAGGAACTGAAGAAGAAGTACCTGGGCCCGCTCGCCAAGGGCGACGCGATGTTCTCGTACTGCCTCTCCGAGCCGGACGCCGGCTCCGACGCGGCCGGCATGAAGACCCGCGCGGTCCGCGACGGCGACCACTACATCCTCAACGGCGTGAAGCGCTGGATCACCAACGCGGGCGTCTCCGACTACTACACGGTCATGGCGGTCACCGACCCGGAGAAGCGCTCGAAGGGCATCTCCGCCTTCGTCGTCGAGAAGACCGACGAGGGCGTCTCCTTCGGCGCCCCGGAGAAGAAGCTCGGCATCAAGGGCTCCCCGACCCGCGAGGTCTACCTCGACAACGTCCGCATCCCCGCCGACCGCATGATCGGCGAGGAGGGCACCGGCTTCGCCACGGCGATGAAGACCCTGGACCACACCCGCATCACCATCGCCGCCCAGGCCCTCGGCGTCGCCCAGGGCGCCCTCGACTACGCCAAGGGCTATGTCCAGGAGCGCAAGCAGTTCGGCAAGCCGATCGCCGACTTCCAGGGCGTCCAGTTCATGCTCGCCGACATGGCCATGAAGATCGAGGCCGCCCGCGCCCTGACCTACCAGGCCGCCGCCAAGTCCGAGCGCGGCGACAAGGACCTCACCTTCCAGGGCGCCGCCGCCAAGTGCTTCGCCTCCGACGTGGCCATGGAGGTCACCACGGACGCCGTCCAGCTGCTGGGAGGCTACGGCTACACGCGGGACTACCCGGTGGAGCGCATGATGCGCGACGCGAAGATCACACAAATATACGAAGGCACCAACCAGGTTCAGCGCATCGTCATGGCCCGCAACCTGCCGTGACCCCTTCGGCGCGACCCGTACACGGCCTCCGGCGCTCCGCCGGAGGCCGTCGTCATGCGGGGCGGTGGGGCGGACCGTCCGCGTCCGTCCGATGGCGGGCGGGGGCGGGGAGGCGTAGGACGGAAGTGAGCGGGGCCCGCCCCGGACCCCGCTCCCACCACCCCCAGGAGGAGTCATGCAGCAGCAGACCGGAGCCATGAACGCGATGAGCAAGGAGATGCAGGACTGCGTCGACGCGTGCATGACGTGCCACAGCGTGTGCGAGGAGACCATGAGCTCCTGCATGCAGGCCGGCGGCCAGGCCCAGATGCAGATCATGCGCGCGCTGATGGACTGCGCCGAGCTGACCCGCATGTGCGCGGACATGATGATGCGCCGCTCGCCGCTGTCCGCCGAGATGTGCGCGATGTGCGCCCGCGCCTGTGACATGTGCGCCGAGGCGTGTATGTCCATGCCGGACGATCAGCAGATGATGCGCTGTGCCGAGGCGTGTCGCCGCTGCTCCGAGACGTGCCGGACGATGGCGGGCGCGACCGCCTGACCGTCCCGGCGGCCGAGGGGCACCCCGTCACGGGGCGCCCCTCGGTCACCCGGCCCGGGTCAGTTGCCCGACACCGTCACCGTCTCGTCGTTCTTCAGCTGCTCCACCAGCTGCTTCACCTTGGCGGTGTCCCACTGGAGGTTGCCGTTGTCCGAGTCGCCGGAGATCGGCATGTTCATCGACTTGCCGTCGCCGCCCGTCACACCCTTCATCGCCCAGAACATGTCGGCCAGGTCGAACAGGCCCATGTCCTTGTCGACGATCAGGGTGTCCAGGCCCGCGCTCATCGTCGGGTACAGCTTGAACGGGTTGAGCACCGTGCTCGGCGTCGCCGTCTGGCTTGCCAGGGCAGCGAGGAACTTCTGCTGGTTCTTCGTACGGTCCAGGTCGCTGCCCTCGAGGGCGTAGCGGGTGCGGACGAAGGCGAGGGACTGCTCACCGTTCAGTGTCTGCTTGCCCGCCTCGAAGTCGGCACCGGACTTGGTGTCCTTCATGCCGCCCTTGGGGATATCGATCTCAACGCCGCCGACCGCGTCGACGATGTTCGCGAAGCCCGCGAAGCCGATCTCCACGTAGTGGTCGATGTGCAGTCCCGTGTTGGCCTCGACGGTGCGGACCAGCAGTTCCGGGCCGTCCTCCGCGTACGCCGCGTTCAGCTTCACCTGGCGGCCGGTGCCCGGGAAGGTCTTGCCGGACTCGGAGCCGCGGAACGTCGGTATCTCGACGTTCGAGTCGCGGGGGAGCGAGATCAGCGTCGGCCCGTTCGAACCGGTGTGCAGGATCATCATCGAGTCCGTGCGCTTGCCCTCGGCGGACCCGGTGTGGAGTTCCTTCTTCTGCTCGTCGGTCAGGCCCGCACGGCTGTCGGAGCCGACGATCAGGTAGTTGGTGCCCTCGCCCGCCTCCGGCCGTTCGATGACCTTCGACAGGTCGACCTCGCGGTTCAGCTTGGAATCGGCCCAGAAGTACGTGCCGATCGTCGTCGCGAGCAGCACCACGGTGGTGGTGATCGCGGTCACCTTGATACGGCGGCGCCAGTCCGGCGCGGGCCGCTCGCCCCGGCCGCCGCCCCGGCCGCCGGGCCCGCCCGGACCGCCGGCGCCGTACACCTGGCCGGTGTTGTAGTCGTTGCGCCGGCCGTCGGCGTACGGGTCGGGGCCGTTGCCGTAGCCGTCACCGTACGGCTCGCCGTACGTGGGCTGCTGGGGCACACCGCCCTGAGGGGGTGCCGACGGGCCGCGACGGACCTGGCGCATCACACGCGCCCCGTCGGGCTGTGCGCTCGCGCTTCCGTGTCCGTACCCGCCGCCGCGGTTGTCGCCGGACCATCCCTCGGGCCAATCGTTCATGCGCCCAAGTGTGCAGTGTCAGGCTGTGCCCTTTACAAGAGTCCGAGGAAAACGGAGGCAGGGCTGTTGCGAAGCTGACACAAATCGCACGTGTGTAAGAAGGATCGGGGAGCTTCTACGGGGCGCACGCCACCTGGTCGCCCGTCACCACGCCGGACTCGCCCTGCTGGGGGTCCTCGGCGCGTACCTTGCGGACCTTCCCGAAGTCCGTGCCGGCGATGACCCTCAGGGTGGGGCCCTGGGCGCGTACCGGGCGTAGTTCGGAGCCGGGGAGGGCGGCGGCGAGGGACTCGGCGGAGCGGTCCCAGCGGGGGTCGTGGACGACGAGGGTCCGCTGGACGTTTCGCTGCGGGGAGTTGACCGGGGTCTTCGTGGTGCGGAACCCGGTGGCGGCCAGCTGGCGGTCGATCTTCCTGCCGAGGCCGGGGACGGTCGTGCCGTTCTCGACCTGGACGCGGATCTGCTGGGGGGCGACGTCGACGCGGGCGTACGCACCGCGGGGCTTGTAGGGAGCGAGGGGGCGGTCGTCGCGGAGTGCCTTGAAGAGGCGGGCGGACTTGGTCTCGTCCCACTTGAGGGTCGACCCGACGCCCTCCACGGCGTACTCCATGTGTCCGATGGGGACGGTGGTGAACTCGGAGGAGGCGGGGGCGAGGTTCCGCATCGCCCGGCCCAGGTCGATCAGCTCGCCGGTGCCGAACTCCTTGTCGGCGCGGACGGAGCCGAGGACGGCCTGGGTGATGTCGCGGAACTTCATCGGGTTGAGCAGGACGCCGGAGGAGGTGGCCTGGGACATCAGGGACGCCATGAAGCGCTGCTGGCGCTTCATGCGGCCGAGGTCGGAGGAGCCGTCGGTGTGCCGGGAGCGGACGTACTGGAGGGCCCGGCCGCCGTCCAGCTCATGGGTGCCGGAGGCGAGGTCGAGTCCGGTGTAGGCGTCCTTGAGGGGGCGGGCTGTGCAGATTCTGACGCCGCCGAGGACGTCGACGGTGCGCATGAAGCTGGTGAAGTCGACCTCGACGTAGTGGTCGATCTTCACCTTGGTCATGTGCTCGACCGTGCGCACGGTGAGCTGTGGGCCGCCCTCCGCGTAGGCCGCGTTCAGCTTGATCGGGTGGGCCCGGTGGGTCTTCCCGGTGGTGTGGTCGGTGTGCTCGGGCGTCTCGGCGTAGGAGTCGCGCGGCAGGCTCACGATGCTCGCGCGCTCCCGGTCCTCCGAGATGTGCACGATCATCATGGTGTCCGTGCAGTGGCAGGGGGCGCCGCCCAGGCGGTAGCGCTGCCGCTCCTCCTCGGTGATCCGGTCGCGGCCGTCGGTGCCGACCAGCAGGACGTTCATGCCGTGGCCCGCCTCGGGACGGTTCTTCATGTCCTTGAAGGCGTCGACGCGGGCGATCTCGTCGTCCAGACGCGTCACCACCGCGTGCCCGATGCCGCCGGCGGCCAGCACCACCACCGACAACGTGGTCACCGCCCGCGTGGCCCAGCTCAGCCGCCGGGGGCGTACGGGCGGCCGGGGCTGCTGCGGCAGGGCGGGGCGACGGGGCGGTGTGGACACGGGGGACACCTCCGCGAGACCGGTCAGGGGGAGTCAGGGATCCGTGAGCACCGTAGGCCCATACGATCTGCGGCCCGTCCCGGCGACCGGGCGGCGCGCGTCGGTGTCCCCCGTTCGCGGTAACGTGAGCCCCCTATGAACGCCAAGCCCGACGTGCAGCTCCCCGCCGTGTCTGTGATCATGCCCGTCCTCAACGAGGAGCGACATCTGCGCGGAGCCGTCCAAGCGATCCTCGCGCAGGAGTACGGCGGCGAGATGGAGGTCGTGATCGCCCTCGGTCCGTCCACGGACCGCACGGACGAGATCGCCGCCGAGCTCGTACGCGAAGACCCGCGCGTCCATACGGTCCCGAACCCGACCGGGCGTACGCCCGCCGCGCTCAACGCCGCGATCAAGGCCTCCCGCCATCCGATCGTGGTCCGCGTCGACGGCCACGGCATCCTCTCGCCGAACTACATCGCCACCGCCGTACGGCTGCTGGAGGAGACCGGCGCGCAGAACGTCGGCGGCATCATGCACGCCGAGGGCGAGAACGACTGGGAGCGCGCGGTCGCCGCCGCCATGACCTCGAAGATCGGCGTCGGCAACGCCGCCTTCCACACGGGCGGGCAGGCCGGTCCGGCCGAGACGGTGTACCTGGGCGTCTTCCGCCGCGAGGCGCTGGAGCGGCAGGACGGCTACAACGTGGAGTTCGTCCGCGCCCAGGACTGGGAGCTGAACTTCCGCATACGGGAGGCGGGCGGCCTCATCTGGTTCTCGCCCGAGCTGAAGGTGTCGTACCGGCCGCGCCCCAGCGTGAAGGCGCTGGCCAGGCAGTACAAGGACTACGGGCGCTGGCGGCATGTCGTCGCCCGCTACCACGAGGGCTCCATCAACCTGCGCTACCTCGCCCCGCCGACCGCCGTGTGCGCGATCGTGGCCGGTGTCCTGGTGGGCGGCCTGCTGACCCCGCTGGGGTACATCATCCCCGGCGGTTACCTCGCGGCGATCGTCGCGGGCTCGGTTCCGGCGGGCAGGGGGCTGCCGCTCAGGGCCCGCCTGCAGATCCCTCTCGCCCTCGCCACGATGCACATGTCCTGGGGCTTCGGCTTCCTGACCAGTCCCAGGTCCCTGGCGAAGAGGGTCATCGCGTCCCGCCGCCCGGCGGTGCTGACCGAGAGCTGAGCATCCGGATGCGCATGCGGGCCCCTCTCACGATCGAGAGGGGCCCGACTCACGTACCGTCGACCCCTTCGGCGGTCACCAGGTGAATGCCGGGTTGACCTTCATACAGGCCTCCTCGTTCGCCCCGTTCAGGGCGTCCGCCGACTCCGGAGTCGTGTCGTCGCCCTTCTCTGCGTCCGCGGCCTCGTACGTCCCGCCCTCCCGCCAGTCGGCGCCGACGACGAGGGTGACGCCGCTGACGTTCGTGGACCTCTCCACCTGGCCGAGCGGGATGCCGAGGGCCTTGGCGAGTTCCTGGGCGTCGCCCTCCAGTTCGGCGCTCGGGAAGCGCACGACCGTCCTGTCCTCGGTCAACGTGCTGGTCGTGTCGGCCGAGGCCTTGGCGAAGCCCTCCTCGACCAGCAGCCCGGACACCGTGCTCGCCCGGCCGGCGACCGGGCCGAGCGTGGAGGTCCGGGTGCCGTTCTGCACCAGCACACCGATCTCGTCCTTCTCGGCCGCCGGATCGTCGGAGGTCTCCTCCTCGGTGGTGGCCTTCTTCGCGTCCTTGCCGTCCAGCGCGATGTCCTCGCGCACCAGTCGGAACAGCTTCTCCGCGTCGCCCTCCTTGGGCACCACGCGCGAGCCGACGTACGTGTACGGCATCGTCGTCATCGTGATCCGGGCCGGCTCGACCTTGCGCAGTTCCTTGCTGAGGTCGTAGAGCTTCGCGACCCTGCCGAGGCCCTCGTCGACGGTGAGCGCGTCCGTGGCCTCCTCGGCGAGCCTGCGCAGCTTGATCGGGTTGGTGATCGTGGCGTTCTCGCGCAGCTCACGGACCATCGCGTTCATGTACATGTGCTGCGCCTTGGCGCGCGCGATGTCGCTGCCGTCCTCGAAGCCGTACCGGGTGCGCAGCCACTGCAGGGCCTGCCTGCCCTTGATGTACGTGGTGCCCTTCTCCAGCTTCAGCCCGGAGCCGTGGCCCTGGCTGTCCCTCGACTCGATGTTGTCGGTCACGCACACCGGGACACCGCCGATCGCGTCGGCCATGGACACGACCCCCGCGAAGTCGACCATCATGAAGTGGTCGATGTGGATACCGGTCAGCTCCTGCCAGGTGGCGACCGTGCAGCCGGGGCCGCCGCGGCCCAGCGACTGGTTGGTCATCCTCGGCAGGGTGGTCGCCTCGTACACCTTGCCGTCGTCGGGGTCGGTGCACTTGGGGAGGGTGAGCAGGGTGTCGCGGGGCATGCTGATCACCGACATGTTGGTGCGGTCGGCGGACAGGTGCAGGAGCATCTGGACGTCGGCGAGCGGGGTGGAGCCGAAGGTCTCCCTGGCGCCGCCGAGTTTCTGGTTCTCCTCGGTGTCCCGTGCGTCGGAGCCGATGAGCAGGATGTTCAGCGGGGTCTGGCCGGCCGCGTTCGGGGTCGGCTCGGCGATCTTCGTCTCGCCGAGGTTGAGCTTCTCTTTCCTGATGTTGTCGTCGAGGTGCTGGTAGTAGAGACAGCCGGCACCCGCGGTGCCGAGTATCACGACCGCCAGGACCGACGCCGACCAGCGCAGCGCCCGTCTGCGCCGGGGCCGTTCGGGCGCGCTCACCCGTTCGCTCCCGCCGGCGCCGCCGCCGTGCCGGCGACCGCCCCGCCCGCGCTGCTCGGGGACTCTCGCGTCCTTGTCCCCGTCCTCGCCGGACGCGCACTCCCTCCGGTCCGGGCCCCCGTCCCGCTCGCCGGGCTTGTCCACACGCGGTCGCCCCCCGTCCCCGCGCACGTCGCTCCGTACCATCTCCCTGCCCCTCCCCACCCTGCCGTGCCGACGGGGCCGTCCCCGCCTTCTGTTGGACCTTCGAGACCCCGACCGGGATGTACTCATGCTCTGTTGAACGCGTCATACGTTCCGCCGGGTGACATCGGCGCGCCCCCGGGCCGGGGCCGCGCGCGTACGGCCGGTCGGACGCGGTACGCGGTCGCGGACGCAGGCCGCCGCGGCGGCACCGCCCGCCCGGTTCTTCGGATCCGGCCGACGGGGCATGTCCTCGCGCCCCGCCCGGCCCGCACCCGCACTCACGTCAGGTCACACGCGCCACGACCCCGTCAGGTCGTCAACTGGCGCACTTCTCCTTGTCCGCGGTGTTCTTCTCGACGTCCAGATCCGCCGCGGACGGCGCGCTCAGCGACACCCCGGCGCCCTGGAAGTCCTTGCCCAGGGTCAGCACCATCGCGGGCAGCCCCTGGGCGTTGGTCTCGCTGCCGCCCTCGCCGGGCTTCAGTGCCGACGCGGACAGGCCCATCAGGTCGGCCAGCTTGCGGGCCTGGTCGGCCTGGTCGGGGTCGTACGCGAGGGTGGTCTTCGACAGCGTCTTGTCGGCGTTGCCGAGCTGGCTCGACCTGGTCACGCCCACATCGTTCTGCAGCCAGTTGAGCGTGGCCTGTGCGCTGCCGGCCTTGGCACCGCCGTTGTAGACGTTGACCCGGACCTCGGAGGCCTCGGCGCGCGTACCCTTGAGCTTCGCGGCCTCCTTCTGCTTGGCCTGCTTCTTCACCTCGCTGAGCGAGACGTCCTCCCTGATCGTCGCGAACAGCTCCTCGGCCTTCTGCGGTGTGGGCAGCACGGTCGCGCCGTCGGTGTTGTCGACGACCGGCACGGTGGTGAAGGTGATGTTCTTCGTCTTGACCTTGCCGACCTCCTGGCCGAGCGAGGCCAGCTTCTTGATGTCGGTGATCTGGGAGTCGACGGACAGGGCGTCGGTGGCTGCCTCCGCCAGCGACAGCACCTTCGTCGGGTCGGTGAGCGTGTCCTCGGACTTCATCTGGCGGATCATCGAGCTGAGGAACTGCTGCTGCAGCGCGATCCGGCTCAGGTCGCTGCCGAGGCCCACGCTGTAGCGGGTGCGCAGGAACGCCAGCGCCTGCTCGCCCGCGATGACGTGCTTGCCCGCGGTGAGGTCCAGCTTGGACTTCGTGTCCCTGATGTCCTTCTCCAGGCACACCTCGACACCGCCGATGGCCGTGGAGAGCGTCTTCACCGCGTTGAAGTCGGCCACCATGAAGTGGTCGGGCTTGATCCCGGTCAGCTCCTCCACGGTCCGCATCGTGCAGCTCGGGGTGCGGCCGTCCTGGCCGAGGCTCGTGTTGAACCGGACGCCGGGCGTTCCCGGGATGGTCTTCTGGGAGCCGTCCTCCTGCGTGGTCGGGCAGTCCGGGACGTCCACGATCATGTCGCGGGGGATGCTCATCGCGGTCGCGTTCGTACGGTCCTTGGAGACGTGCAGCAGGATCGTGGTGTCCGCGTGGCCGACGCTGCCCGGGTCGCCGTACTTCTCGTTGCCCTCGCCGGTCCGCTTGTCCGTGCCGATCACCACCAGGTTGATCGCCCGGTCCTTGCTGAAGCCGCCGGTGCCCGCCCCGTCGTCCGCGATCTTGTCGATGTTGTTGTTGAGGTGCTGGAGGTAGAGGTAGCCCGCGGCGCTCACCCCGACCAGCAGGAAGGCCAGCGAGCCGCCCGTCCACACCAGGATCCGCTTGCCCGTGGACTTCTTGGGCCTCGTTCTGCCCCGGCTGCCGCGCCGGCCCGGCAGCGGGTCCTCCTCGGGCGTGCCCCGCCGACGGCGCGGGCCCGGCACGGTGTCCGGGATCTCCCGGGTCTTCGGAGCCGCCGTCGCGGACCGCGCGGGCGTGGCGGCCGACCTGGTCCCCGCCGTGGCGGGGGCGGCCCGGCGCGGACGCGGCACCGCCGACTGCGGTGCGGAAGGGGTCAGTCGCAGTTCGTATTCACCGGTGCTCGGGTTGAGTACCCACTGGTCTGCGGGGTCGATGTCATCCGCCCGCCCACGGCCTTGCGCGTCCACGGTTGCCTGATTCCTCCGTCGGGGCCACGCGGCGTCTTCCCCCCTCAAAAGACGCTCGGGTCTCGCTGCAAGTGGTGCGTGACCGGGAAGGCCTGACACACCGGATCGCTCACACTAGCCGCACGATCAGGCGTCAAGCGACGGCGGTGACAAATTGCACGTCCCTACACCTGGGCAATCTGCCCATTTCCCGGAGCATTTGTTCCTTATGTTGACGTGCGCTTTACCCGCGAAGCCCCGCCGAGATCATTCACAGGCCTCGTCGGCGGCCGTACTGCCGCGGAAAGTGGGCGTTGGGCCAGGGGTCCGGGAGGCTCCCGAAAGCCCTTCCGCATGCCCTTCCCTCGCGCCCTCCGGCAGTTCCCGCGCGACCGCCACAGGCGCGTCGGAACGCAGCCGCGCGAAAAGCCTTCGCGCAGCCGGCTCGATGAGTTCGTCACGATTGGCGTCGTACGCATACGACTTCCGGGGAACGGTGAGGAACTGCACCTTTTCCATGGGGATCGTGCGCAGACCGCGCACCAGGTCGTAGAGCCCGCGCAGACTCGCCAGCCCGGGATCCGTGGTGAGCGACGATGTCGCCGCGTCCAGTACGGGATAAAGCTTCACGGGATTCAGCAGGACGCCATTGCCGCGCACCTTCGCGGCCAGCGCCGCCAGGAACCGCTGCTGCCGGTCCATCCGCTCGGTGTCACTGCCGTCCCCCAGCGATTTACGGGCCCGCACATAGCCCAGCGCCTGCTCGCCGTTGAGCTCCACCTTCCCGGCGGGCAGCCGAAGCCTGGCCTGTTTGTCGCGAATGGGTGCGGCGAGACACACCTCGACCCCGTCGACGGCGTCGACCATCTCCTTGAAGCCGCGGAAGTCCACGACGACGTGGTGGTCGATTCGAATATCCGTCATCCGCTCGACCGTCCGAATGGTGCAGGCCGAACCCCCGTTCTGGAACGCGTAGTTGAACATCGCGAACACCGGTTCGGTGCGACTGCCGTCCGCTCGCCGGCAACTCGGCACATTCACCATCAGGTCCCGAGGCAGTGACACCGCGGTCGCACTCCGCCGGTTCGCCGCGAGATGCAACAGGATCGTCGTGTCCGACCGCTCGGTGCCCGTGTTCCGCCCGTACTGGCCGTTCTGGTGCCCCGACCGTGAGTCCGACCCGATGACGAGAATGTTCTGCGCGCCCCGCACCAGGGCCGTGGGCCGTTCCTCGTCGAACCGGGCCAACTCGTCCGCCGCCGTCGTGTCCGACGTGATGTTCCCGTTCAGCTTCCGGTACGCCGCCCACCCCACCGCCACGGCCCCGACGACCGCCAGCACCGCCCCGCCGGCCACCCACCGCACCCAGCGCCGACGCCGGCGTATGAGCCCGAGCCCGGTGGGCGAACCGCCCGCACCCGGCCCCAGACCACGCGCCCTGCCTCCGGCGTCGTCCACTTCCGGCCCCCCTCACGGCGTACGAGCGAGTCGTTGCTCTTACGACGATGGCCCGAGAGGGGGGCGGGGGCGGCCGGGGCTGGGCCGAACGGGGGGCAGGAGACACAGGGGACGGGGAGAGGGGGTGCTGTCCGGACGGGGTGCTGTCTCACGCGGCCGAGGAGGCGGGGAATGGCGCGGGCAGCACGACGAGCAGGCAGTCGCCCTGCGACCCCGCCGTCACGGCGCTATCGCGCGACAGCCGAGACCCGCTCGGCCTCGATCCGCTTCGCCAGCGCGTCCTCACCCAACCGCTCCAGGTGCCGGCACAGCACCACGGACCCCCCGGTGGCGAGCGGCCCGTACAACCCGGCGGCCAGCCCCTGCCAGGTGTCGTACCCCAGCCCCGACAGCAACCGTGACCCCGGCCCGGTCAGCCCGAGGTCGCCCGCCTCCGCCCCCGCCCGCTCGACGACCTCCGCCCCGCTGAACTCCCGCCCGGCCACGATCAGCGCGGGCTCCTCCGGATCCACCGGCGCGTACGCCGCGAACCGGTCCCCCTGCGACGGCACCTCGACGGCGTAGTCGGCGAAGCCCGCCGGCGGCTGCGGGAACCGCCCCCCGAGTGGCCGCAACGCGAGAGCGATCCGCTCCCCGGAGCACGCGCGGGCCGCGTCCAGCGTGTCCGGCCCGCTCACCACGATGTCGGCCGCGCCCGGGTCTCCGGCGACATCGGCGAGGGCCCCCACCGAGGAACACGCCAGCAGCCACACCGCCGTCTGCCAGTGCGCCGGCAGCAGCAGCGCGACCCGGTCGCCCGGCTCCGCGGACAGCTCGCCCTGGAGGAGGTTGGAGGTCTTGGCCACCCAATTGGCGAAGGTGGCCACGGACAATTCGACCCGCTCACCCGTGGCGTCGTCGTAGAAGGTCACCAGGGGGCGCGCGGGATCCGCGGCGAGCGCGGATCGCAGCAGGTCGGCAGGGGTGCGGTCGGTGGCGTTCACCCGCGTAAGCGTACGCGGGGACAAGCCCGGTGCGGGCCCCGGACGGACCGGAAGGGCCACCGGTTCGGCGGAGCGCAGCCGACGGTCCGTCAATTCCGCGATGGACAGATATGTATGACTATGTCCAAGATCATGCGTATGCGTAGCTTTCGATTCCTCGCGTCTTCGATCGGCGTCACCTGCGCGACGGCCCTGGCCGTTCCGGCGGCACTGCCGACGGCGGCCTCCGCGGCGACGCCGGTGGCCTCGACCTCCACGGCAGCCACGGCGCCCGCGCGGACCCGGGCCCACGTGAACCCGGTCGCACCCGCGCCCGGCAGCACCCAGTCGCTTCCTCTCGCCCTCCGTGGAACGGACCGAGGCATCGGTCCGTCCACCGTCGAGCAAGGCCTCGGAAAGCGGGACGTACGGTCGTTCTCGCTGGTCGGCGTCGTCTGGGACGACCCGGACGCCGAACTTCGGGGCAGCGTCCAGGTCCGCACGCGGGCGAAGGGCGCCGCCGGCTGGTCCGGCTGGCAGGACGTGGAGACGCACAACCACGCGCACGCGGCCGACCCGGACACCGCCGAGCGCGCCATGGGCCGGGTCCGCGGTTCCACGGCCCCGCTGTGGGTCGGCGAGTCGGACGGCGTCGAGGTGCGCGTACGCGCCGAGACCCGGGGCCGTACGGCCGCCCCGGGCGTCCAGACGCTCCCGGACGGCCTGCGCCTGGAACTGGTCGACCCCGGCTCCGGCGTCCCGGAGGGTGCGGCGCGTCCGGGAGCCGTGAGAGGAGTGCGGGCAGCGGCCGAACCCCCGCCCGTCGGCACCCCGGTGGACGCCCCCGGGCTGGGCGCGCTGACCGTGGAGTCGGCCGCCGCCTCCGCCGTCAACGCCGATCTCGCGCCGCTCGGCGCCACCACGATCCCGGCGCTGTCGCGAAAGGAGACGGAGGAGCGGCTGGCCAACCTGGAGCCGGGGGTGAAGCCGTACATCGGCCCGCGTCCGCGTATCGTCACGCGGCGCGGCTGGGGCGCCGACGAGAAGCTGCGCGAGCGCGACTTCCTCTACACCAAGCGGGTCGGGGTGGCCTTCGTGCACCACACGGCGTCGGGCAACAACTACAGCTGCGCGCAGGCGCCTTCCGTCATCCGCGGTATCTACCGCTACCACGTGGTGAGCAGCGGCTGGCGTGACATCGGCTACAACTTCCTCGTCGACAAGTGCGGAAACCTCTACGAGGGCCGCGCGGGTGGCGTCGCGAAGCCCGTCATGGGCGCCCACACCCTCGGTTTCAACACCAACAGCATGGGCATCGCGGTCCTCGGCAGCTTCACCGCCGCCAAGCCGGCCGGGGTGGCGGTCAAGGCGATCGCGCAACTCACCGCCTGGAAACTCGGTCTTTACGGAGCGAACCCGAAGGGCAAGACATATCTCACCTCGGGTGGTGGCAATCTCTACCAAAAAGGCAAGAAGGTACGACTGAACGTGATCTCCGGCCACCGGGACGGGTTCGCGACCGAGTGCCCGGGGGGCGCCTTTACGGAAAGCTCGGCGCGGCACGATCGGAGGCCGCCCGCTATCAAGGCCGATAGCGCGGCGACAGGGTGAGGGGGAGCCGGGGTCCGAGCACCCCGGCCAGAGACCAGTGACCGGCCGGAGGCCACCGCCAAACCCGCGGCACGGGCCGAGGGCACGCCCGCCGTGCCCTCGCCGTGCCCTCGCCGGGCCGCACGCCGACGTGTCTGTTCGCGCGTCGGCGGAGAACCGCACGGCCACGAAGGCGCCATGGAACGGTCTGCATACACTGGCCGGTCGAATGACAGTTCGGCCGGTCCCGGCAGGAAGCAGAGACGACAGGTGACAGAAGCGATCCTCCTGGTCGGCGGCAGAGGCACCCGGCTGCGCCCGCTCACGGTGCACACTCCCAAGCCCATGGTCCCGGCGGCCGGAGTCCCCTTCCTCACACACCAGCTGGCGAGAGCCAAGGCGGCCGGAGTGGACCACATAGTCCTCGCCACCTCCTATCTCGCGGAGGTCTTCGAACCCCACTTCGGCGACGGCTCGGCCCTCGGCCTCCACCTGGAGTACGTGACGGAGGAGGAGCCCCTCGGCACGGGCGGCGCGATCCGTAACGCCGCCTCACATCTCCACTCCGGCCCCGAGGAGCCGGTCCTCGTCTTCAACGGCGACATCCTCACGGGCCTCGACATCCGCCGCCTGGTCGCCACGCACGGGACAACGGGCGCGGACATCTCACTGCACCTGACCCAGGTGACCGACCCACGCGCCTACGGCCTCGTCCCCACCGACGGGACGGGCCGCGTCCTGG
The DNA here is from genome assembly GCF_037201975.1 of Streptomyces sp. TG1A-60. Lineage (NCBI taxonomy): Bacteria > Bacillati > Actinomycetota > Actinomycetes > Kitasatosporales > Streptomycetaceae > Streptomyces > Streptomyces sp. TG1A-60. The sequence goes on from NZ_CP147520.1 coordinate 5,011,841, forward strand.
CCTTCCTGGAGAAGCCCCAGACCCCCGAGGAGATCGTCACCGACCAGATCAACGCCGGCGCCTACGTCTTCCGCCGCTCGGTCATCGACACGATCCCCGCCGGCCGCCCGGTCTCGGTGGAACGCGAGACGTTCCCGGACCTGCTGGCAGCGGGCGCGCACCTCCAGGGCATGGTCGACTCGACCTACTGGCTGGACCTCGGCACCCCGGCCGCCTTCGTCCGTGGCTCCGCGGACCTGGTCCTGGGCCGCGCCCCGTCCCCCGCCGTCCCCGGCCGCTGCGGCGACCGCCTCGTCCTTCCCACCGCCCGGGTCGCGGGCGACGCCAAGCTGACCGGCGGCACGGTGGTGGGGGAGGGCGCGTTCGTGGGTGAGGGCGCGCGGGTCTCCGGCAGCACGGTCCTGGCCGGCGCGGTCGTCGAACCCGGCGCCGTCATCACCGACTCCCTCATCGGCGCCCGTGCCCGCATCGGCCGGCGCTGCATCCTCACCGGCACCGTCGTCGGCGACGGCGCCGTCGTCGGCGCCGACAACGAACTCCGCACCGGCGTCCGCGTCTGGTGCGACGCCCGGATCCCCACGGGGGCGCTCCGCTTCTCGTCGGACCAGTAGCGAAGGCCGCGCCCCCGTCCCGCCTTCGAGCTCGGATGGGTGGGGCCGTCCGGAGGGTGCGGGCGGGTTGTGGTCGCTCGCGCAGCTCCCCGCACCCCTTTCAGGGGGCAGCCCCTGCTCGTAGGGCTTGCAGAGAATTGACTTACTGGTCCTGAACTTGACTTCGCAGGCCAGTGCGCTACTCGCCCGCATGTTGTTCCTCTGCAGGCCCTTGAGGGGACGCCGTTGGCGGGGGTGGCGGGGGCGACCTACAGCTTCCCGATGTCCCCACGCGTCATCCGGGGCGCCCGCCGGGCCGGCACCCGCCCCGACAACAGAATCAACCGAGCCGCCCGATGCCGCTGCCCCTCATACGGCTCCAGCAACGACAACATCGCCGCGTCGTCCGCGTCCCGGTTCCTCGCCAACGCGAACCCCACGATCCCCGGCAGATGCAGATCCCCCACGGTCACCGCATCCGCCGCCCCATGACTCCGCTGCACGGTCTCCGCCGACGTCCACGGCCCGATCCCCGACACCAACTCCAACCGAGCCCGCGCATCGGCCGGCGACATCGCCACGGCCTCCTCCAGCCGCCCGGTCACCCGCACCGCCCGCAGAATCGTCGACGCCCGCTTGTCGTCGACCCCGGCCCGATGCCACTCCCAGGACGGAATCAGCGCCCACTCCCGCGCCGTCGGCATCACACACATCCGCCCCGGAGCGGGCCCCGGCGCCGACTCCCCGAACTTCCGTACGAGCAACCGCCACGCCCGGTACGCCTCGTCCGTCGTGACCTTCTGCTCCAGCACTGACGGGATCAACGACTCCAGTACCAGCCCGGTCCGTGTCAGCCGCAGCCCCGGCCGCCGCCGCCAGGCCATCGCCACGACGCGATGCCGGGGTACGAACAGTCCAGGCTGGTCCAGGGCCCCGAGCATCGAGGGCAACCGATCGAGCAGCCACTCACCCCCAGGCCCCCACGACTGAGCCTCGACGACCCCATCGCGCATCGCGACCCGAAGAGTCCCGGCACCCGCCGGCGTACGACTGGCCCGCCACACGGACCCGTCCGGCATGGCCCGGAACGTCGGATCCCCGGGCCCCCGCCGAAGCGGCCCCAGCACGAGCCCCAGATCGAGCGGCCCCTCCGGCGTCCAGGCCCGCCGGCCGGCCGCACCCACCTGCCGAGGCACCCCACCGGGCACGACGACCTGCCCACCTCGCACAGTCGTACGAGTGGGCCGCTGAACAAATCGTCCGGCCACGATGAGGTCCTGGGGATCGATACGGTGCCCGTGAGAGCGGCGCTTGTGTGAGGGGTGCCCTGGTGAGGACGGTGCCTCATGAGCCTAGTGCCGCGGCGGGTGACGTCTGCCCGTGAAGGAGCGGCGTCCGGTGCGTGTTCTCGGTGGGCCGGCCGGAAGGCGTCATCCGCCCGAAGGGCCTGGGCGTACTCGGGCTTTCGGCCGGTGCGGCGAGCGGGCGTGCCGGGCGTCGCGTCGGGGCGAACGTCGCCTGTCGCGGCACCAGGTGCCCCGGCAGGAGGCGTACGAGCCCCACATCACGTCACCGGACCTCGATGAACGCCCCGGCCTCTCGCGCCGCCCTGTCCGGAGGCGCCACCGCCGCGTGCCCCACCGCCACCGCCCCCATCGGATCCCACTCCTCCGGCAGCCCCAGCACCCCTCGTACGACATCCCGGCAGAACATCGTCGACGACACCCACGCCGATCCCAGCCGCTCCCCGGCCAGTGCGACGAGGAAGTTCTGCACCCCGGCCCCGGCGGCGACGACGAACATCTCCCGCTCGGCGGCATCCCGCCGAGCGTCCCCGTAGAAGTGCGCCCCGTCCATCACCAGACACGGCACGACCAGATACGGCGCGTTGCGCAACACGTCGCCGCGTCGCACTCGCTTCGCGACGGACTCCTCGCTCTTGCCGTCCCGCCGCAGGTCCGCGATCCACGCGTCCCGCATGGCGTCGAGCAGCCGTACCCGCGACTCCTCCGACTCCAGCAGCACGAACCGCCACGGCGTCGTGTGATGCGGCGCCGGCGCGGTCACGGCGGCGGCCACGGCCCGCCGTACCGCCCCGGGGTCGACCGGCTCGTCCGTGAACGCCCGTACGGTACGCCGCTGGGTCACCGCCAGCCGGACGGCCTCGGAGGTGCCGAGCCGGAACATGTCGTCCCGCGCGCCCCGGACCAGGGCCCGCGTCCCCTCGCCGTCGTCCTCGGCCACGACATGCCCGAGCCCGCGTACGACGGCGACGGGCAGCCCGGCGGCCTTGCCCTTCACCAGGTCACCGGCGGCGGCCAACTCGTCGGCGGTGGCGACGACGGTCGCGCTGAGCGGGTTGCCGTGCGCGTCGGTGCCGCCCCGCAGGTCGTCGAGGACCCGCACCCCGGCCGCCCCGACGGCGACGTCCGTCAGCCCGCTGCGCCAGGGCCGCCCGAACGTGTCGGTGACGACGACCCCGACCTCGACCCCGAGCGCGTCCCTGATGCCGTCCCGGATCGCGCGCGCGGAGGCGTCGGGGTCCTCGGGCAGCAACAGCACGGTTCCGGAGGGGGTGTTGGAGGCGTCGACGCCGGCGGCGGCCATCACGAGCCCCTGCCGGTTCTCGACGATCCGCAGCGCTCCGCGCCGGGCCACGACCCGCACGGTCTCGGCGTCGATCGCGGCCTCCCGGTCGACGGCCTCGACGGCCCGCCCCTCCGCCTTGGACACGATCTTGGAGGTGACGAGCAACACGTCCCCGTCGATCAGCCCCGGCTCGGCCGCGGCGACGAGCTTCGCGAGGTCGTCACCCTCCCGCACCTCGGGAATGCCGGCCGGCGCCCAGACCCGATAGCCGGGGCCGGGCTCGCCACCCGGCCCCGACCCGGCGGCAGCCGACGCGCCCTCGCGGGCGTCCCGTGTGCCGGCGAGGCCGTCGACCGTGCTCCCCCGCTCCTCGGCAGCCCCGCCCGCCGCACCCCCCGTACCGACGGCCCCGGCCGCTCCGGAGAACTCCCCGCTCAAGCTCCCCGCACCTCCTCCGCCAGCGCCAGCGCCTCGTGGGCCATCGCGGTCGTCGCGTCCAGGCCGGTCATCATCAGCGGCACGGCCCGGCACCGGATGCCCGCGGTCTCGACGCGCTCGACGGTGCCCGCGTCGACGGTGTCGACGAGCCAGCCGTCGAGGAGCCCGGAACCGTAGTGCTCGGCGACGGCCGCCGCCGTGGACTCGACGCCGACGGCGGCGAGGACCTTGTCGGCCATACCGCGCACGGGCGCGTCGCCGACGATGGGGGAGAGGCCGACGACCGGCACCCCGGCCTCGGCGATGGCCTCCCGGATGCCGGGCACGGCGAGGATGGTGCCGACGGAGACGACGGGGTTGGACGGCGGGAAGAGGATCACATCCGCCTCGGCGATGGCCTCCAGGACCCCGGGCGCCGGCTTCGCCTGCTCGGCGCCGACCGGCACGATCGCCTCGGCCGGTACGGAAGCCCGCAGCCGCACCCAGTACTCCTGGAAGTGGATCGCCCTGCGCTGACCGTCCTGCTCCACGGCGACATGCGTCTCGACGCGGTCGTCGGTCATGGGAATCAGGCGTACCCCCGGCTTCCACCGGTCGCACAGCGCCTCGGTGACCGCGCTCAGCGGATACCCGGCGCCGGTCATCTGGGTCCGCACGATGTGCGTGGCGAAGTCCCGGTCGCCGAGCCCGAACCACTCGGGCCCGACGCCGTACGCCGCGAGCTCCTCCTTGAGATGGAAGGTCTCGTCGGCCCGGCCCCAGCCCTGCTCCTCGTCGATGCCGCCGCCGAGCGTGTACATCACCGTGTCGAGGTCCGGGCAGACCTTCAGCCCGAAGAGGTGGATGTCGTCCCCGGTGTTGCCGATGACCGTGATGTCCGCGTCCGGCACGGCCCGCTTCAGACCGCGCAGGAACCGGGCACCACCGATGCCGCCTGCCAGAACCACAATGCGCATGGAAACAGTGTGTCAGCCGTCAGGCTGACTCGTTGAGGGGTGGTGGTCGGGTGACGGGTGGGACAGTCCCGCAGGCGGGTACGACAACGGGTCGTCAGGCCGTGACGGCCGCCGCCCCCGTGGCGCAGGCCTTCGTGTGCATCGGCATGTCCGTCAGACCGGGGTAGTAGACGTGCAGGCTGACGGCCGGCTCCAGGGTGTCGTTGACGACCTCGTGCGCGTAGCCCGGCGCGAACACCCGCTGAGCGCCGGCGCCGAGGACCCGCGTGCCCCGGTCGGTGCGCTCGGTCAGCGTGCCGTCCAGCACGGTGAGCACGCCGGAGGAGCCCCCGTGGTCGTGCGGCCCGGTGCCCTGGCCCGGCACCCAGGACAACAGCCACACCTCGTAGCCGGGGCCGGTCCGCAGCCGGTGGTACCAGCGGGTCGTCGCGTCGTACTCGACGAGGTGCTCCCACTGGGAGCGGTCCTCGGCGACGGCACGGGCCAGCCCGGCGAACTCGGCCACGGTGAGCGGGTGTTGGCGCGGCGCCTGGAGGAGGTGGGGTACTTCGAGAAGGTCGCCGGCGATCTGGAGGTCGCTGTCGCTGTTCATGAAGGGGGTGGTCCTCGACGGAGAGTGCGTGCGGGATGGCCGGATGTCGCGAGCCGGCCGCCCGGATCAACGGACGGAACGGGTGCCCGGTTGCGGGCGGAAGGGGAACGGCAGCCGAGCCGGGACGGGCTCAGTGGCAGCCGGAGCGCGCGTGGCTCAACAGCTGGAACAGCAACAGCGACAGCTACAGCGAGCAGCACCGAGGGACCCGGCGGAGCGGGCCGAGGCGAGTGCCAAGTTCGCGAGCATGCCCACAAGGACACCGGCTCACACCTCCGCTGTCAACTTCACGTCCGGTATGTGGATGCCGTTTCACCTCTTCCGGTGCATCCGCGTGATGAAAGGTTTGTGCCGGGGGTGTCCGGGAGACATGGCGCACAACCGGGCACACCACCGGCTCGCGTCGATGGAGGGCCGTCGGCTCCCCGGAGCGAGTCGGCTCGAACGAGCCGGAACGAGATCGAACTCCTGGGCGTCCTTTGTCGTAGGGAAGGGAGCACCCACCCGGAACCCCCGTCGGCCGCCGGGCCGCTGTCAGGTTTATGCCGATTTGAACACTTTCCGCATAGCCTTGGTTCCGCAGAGTGAATAAGGGGCTCAATAGCAGATCTCGGCTTGACTCGCCCGTAGCAGCACACTTGTAATTTCACTCGTGTCGTTCAGCCGAAATCGGTAACGGCCGCACGACGGGGACGCGAAAGACGGACGAGGGGCGCAGATGACCGAGCTCGTGCAGCAACTGCTGGTCGACGACGCGGACGAGGAACTCGGCTGGCAGGAGCGCGCACTGTGCGCCCAGACCGATCCCGAGTCCTTCTTCCCCGAGAAGGGCGGCTCGACCCGCGAGGCCAAGAAGGTCTGCCTCGCCTGCGAGGTCCGCTCCGAATGCCTTGAGTACGCCCTCGCCAACGACGAGCGGTTCGGTATCTGGGGCGGTCTGTCGGAGCGCGAGCGCCGCCGCCTCAAGAAGGCGGCGGTCTGACCCCCCGTCGCGGAACAGTCGAACTGGGCAACCGGACGCGTACGGCCCGTCGCAACCGGGTTATCCACAGGCGGCGGGCTGTGATCTTGTCCAGCCGTTAGTGTGGGGCTCCGTCCGAGACGTCCCGATGCCCTCAGCGGGCGCGGACGTCCACCGCAGTCCATCGAACCGGGGCCCGTACCTCGATGTCCGTGCACAGCCACACCGCAGCCCACCACGACGCTGCCACGCCTGAGTTCCCACGCCATGTGGTGACCGCGGTCCTCGTCGCCCACGACGGTGCCCGCTGGCTGCCCGACGCGCTCGCCGGGCTGCTCGGCCAGGAGCGCCCCGCCCAGAGCGCCATGGCGGCCGACACCGGCAGCGCGGACGACTCCGCCCGGCTCCTCTCCGACGCCCTCGGCGCGGACCGCGTCCTGCACCTCGCCCGACGGACCGGTTTCGGCCAGGCCGTCGAGGAGGCCAACCGCACCGCGGGCGTCCTCACCCAGGACGACCTCTCCTACCTCCGGCGCCCCAGCGGCTGGGACCCCGTCACCCGCACCTGGCGCGACGACGCCTACGACATGCCGGAGCTCCCCCACGGGGAGCCGGTCCAGTGGCTGTGGCTACTGCACGACGACTGCGCCCCCGAACCCGACGCCCTCGCGCAACTGCTGCGGGTCGTGGAGAACGAACGCGAGCTGGGCCGTGACGACGTGGCCGTCGTCGGCCCCAAACTGCGCGGCTGGTACGACCGCCGTCAGCTCCTCGAGGTCGGCGTCACCATCGCCGACTCCGGCCGCCGCTGGACCGGCCTGGACCGCCGTGAGCAGGACCAGGGCCAGCACGACCACGTCAAGCCCAGCCTCGCGGTGTCCACCGCCGGCATGCTGATCCGCCGAGACGTCTTCGAGGAACTGGGCGGCTTCGACCGGCGCCTGCCCCTGATGCGCGACGACGTCGACCTGTGCTGGCGCGCCACGGCCGCCGGGCACCGCGTCCTCGTCGCCCCCGAGGCCGTCGTACGGCACGCCGAGGCCTCCTCGCGCGAGCGCCGCACCGTCGACTGCGTGGGCCGCAGCGCCGCCTCCCCGCACATGGTCGACAAGGCGGGCGCGATCTACACCCTCCTCGTCAACACCGGCACGGCACAGCTGCCCTGGGTGCTGCTGCGGATCGTCCTCGGTACCCTCCTCAGGACCGTCGCCTATCTCGTCGGCAAGGTCCCCGGACAGGCCGTCGACGAGATCCGCGGTCTGCTGAGCGTGCTGCTGCGGCCCGAGCGGATCATCGCCGGGCGGCGCAGGAGAGGCAGCCCGCAGCTGGACAGGGGCGAACTGCGCCCGCTGTTCCCGCCACCCGGCGCCACCGTCCGAGCCACCGTCGAACAGGTCGCGGGCGATCTGTTCGGCCGCTCCGACACCGACGCCTCCCCGGCCGGACGCCACGGCGGCGCGGTCGAGTCGGGACCCGGCGACGACGACGCCGACTTCCTGCAGGTCGAGCAGTTCGCCCGGCTCAAGCGCATCGCGCGCAGGCCCGGCCCCGTGCTCTTCGCGCTCCTGCTGCTCGCCTCGCTCGCCGCCTGCCGCGCCCTGCTCGCCGACGGCGCCCTCGCCGGCGGCGCCCTGCTGCCCGCACCCGCCGACTCCGCCGAACTGTGGGCGCGTTACCTGGATGCCTGGCACCCGGTCGGCGCGGGCGGCACCGAGGCCGCGCCCCCGTATCTGGCGCTCGTGGCCATGCTCGCCTCCCTGCTGTTCGGCTCCACCGGACTCGCGGTCACCGTGCTCCTCGTGGCCTCCGTGCCCCTGGCCGGCTTCACCGCGTACTTCGCCTCCCGGCCGCTGGTCGAGTCCCGGCTGCTGCGCGCCTGGGCGGCCGTCGTGTACGCCTTCCTGCCCGCCGTCACCGGCGCACTCGCGGGCGGCCGCATCGGCACCGCCGTCCTCGCGATCCTGCTGCCCCTCATCGCCCGCGCGGGCGCCGCGGCCGCCGGGCTCACGAGCAGCACGGGGGCGCGCGGCAGTTGGCGCGCCACCTGGGCGTACGCGCTACTGCTGACGATCACCACCGCGTTCACGCCGATCGTGTGGCCGATCGCGCTGCTCCTCGGCCTCGGGCTCCTGGTCGTCCGCCGCCGGGAGATCACCGCCTACGGTCTGCGTTTCCTCGCCCAGTCGGGCACCCCGCTGCTGATCCTCGCCCCCTGGTCGCTGACGCTGCTGCCGTCCGGCTTCTTCCAGGAGGCCGGTCTGCGGTACGGCGCGAGCGCGGCCTCCGCGACGGACCTGCTCGGCATCAGCCCCGGTGGGCCCGGCACGGTCGGCGGGCTGACCCTCATCGGCGTCGTCCTGGCCGCGCTGGCCGCCCTGCTGCGCTCGGAACGGCAGTTGGGAATCCGGACCGCCTGGACGGCCGCCCTGGTGGCCCTCGTCTTCGCGGTCCTGTCCAACGGCTCCGCCTGGGCCGGCCCCGCGACCCTCGTCTACGGCCTCGCCCTCCTCGCCGCCGCCACGCTGGGCGCCGACGGGGCACGCGCGCGCGTGGCCGAACAGAGCTTCGGCTGGCGCCAGCCGGTGGCCGTGCTCATCGCGCTCGCCGCCGCCGTCGGCCCGCTGCTGGCCGCCGCGGGATGGGTGATCGGCGGCGCCGACGGCCCCCTGGAGCGCCGCGACCCCGTCCAGGTGCCCGCGTTCGTCGCCGAGGAGAGCGGCACCCGCGACCAGGCCCGCACCCTGGTCCTCGACAGCGAATCCACCTCCAGGGTCGGCTACATCCTGGTCCGCGGCTCCGGCGTCCGCCTCGGCGACGCCGAACTCACCGCCGCAGGCGAGAACGAGCAGCTCGACAAGGTCGTCGCCAACCTGGTCGCGGGCTCCGGCGCCGACCAGACCGACGAACTCGGCGGCTTCGCCGTGCGGTACGTCCTCGTCCGCCCGGGCGCGCCCCGCGAGGTCGGCCGCGTCCTGGACGCCACGCCCGGCCTGAGCCGGCTCAGCCAGCAGGACGGCAGCGCCCTGTGGCGGGTGAACCGGCAGGTCGCCCGCGTCACCATCGAGGTCTCCTCCGGCGACCCGAAGGCCGTCGCCGCCGGCCCCGTCGACGTGCACACCACCATCCCGGCCGGCGGCTCGGGCCGCGTCCTGCGCCTCGCCGACACCGCCGACGAGTCCTGGACCGCCACCCTCGACGGCAAGCCGCTCACCCCGACCACGGTCGACGGCTGGGCCCAGGGCTTCCAACTGCCCACCGGCGGCGGCGAGCTGGACGTCACCTTCGACGCCCCGGTGAGCCACACCGGCTGGCTGTGGGCCCAGGGCGCGCTCGCCGTCGTCCTCGTCGTCCTCGCCCTGCCGGGCCGCCGCCGGGACGTCGACGACGATCTCCCGGACGAGCCCGTCGCCGTGCCCGCACAGGACATCACCGGCGACGGCCGCCGCGCCCGCCGCCTGCGCGCCCAGGCGGAGGCCGAGGCCGAACAGTCCGCCGCCGGGGACCCGCCCGCTCCCACGGAGGAGGCCCCGGTCGCCGCCCCCGTCCCGCAGCAGCCCGCGTACGGCGCGTGGGAGACCCCGCACTCCGTGGGCGCGGGCGCCGAGTACGGCCAGTACGAACAGGCCTACCAGGGCGGTCAGCAGTACCCGGCGGGCACGTACGACCAGCAGCACTACCAGGCGGACCCTTACCAGGACGGCCAGTACGACCCGTACGCCTACGGCGGCGGCACGGCGCCCTACGGCCAGACGTACACCCAGGGCTACGACGCGACGTACGACCCGTCGCACGGCACCGGCGCCGACAGTGAGCGCCCCGACGGGAGCCAGCAGTGAACCGCACGACCCTGTCCCTGATCGCCGGCACGACCGCCCTCGCCGCCGTCACCGGCTTCGCCGCGCTGAGCGCGCCCGACGCCTCCGGCGGCGACACCACCGCGCGGGTGGCCGCCCAACTGCCCGTGCAGCGCACGAGTCTGCTCTGCCCCCAGCCGAGCACCTCGGACCTCGCGGAGACCGCGTACACGTCCTTCACCCCCGTCACCGAGGGCACGGGGAGCGACGGAAGCGCCGAACTCATGGTGGCGGGCAAGGAGTCGACGGGCAAGACCGGCAAGAACAAGTCCGGCAAGCCCGTTGTCGCGCCCAAGAAGCCCGGCAAGCCCGTCACCGGCAGCACCGACGGCGGTGACGCACCCGCGCTGATCGGCACCGCCGAGGGCAGGTTCGCGCCCGGCTGGACCGTCCAGGAGACCACCGAGGTCGCCGCCGGCACAGGCCGAGGACTGCTGGGTGTCAACTGCACCGCCCCGGACACGCAGTTCTGGTTCCCGGGCGCCAGCACGGCCACGGGCCGCACCGACTACGTCCACCTCACCAACCCGGACGACTCGGCGGCCGTCGTCGACATCGAGCTCTACGGCAAGGACGGGGCCCTGAAGTCGACGGTGGGAGAGGGCATCACAGTCCAGCCGCGCTCCAGCGAACCGGTCCTGCTGTCGACGCTCGCCACGGCGAAGGAGACCGACCTCACGGTGAACGTCAGCGTCCGCAGCGGCCGGGTCGCCGCCGCGGTCCAGGCCCTCGACGACAAGCTGGGCGGGGACTGGCTCGCCGCAGCGGCCGACCCGGCCGGCAGTGTGGTCCTGCCCGGCATCCCGGAGGACGCCACCTCCGTACGCCTCGTCGTCTTCGCCCCCGGCGACACCGACGCCGACCTGAAGCTCCGCCTCGCCTCGCCCAACGGTCCGATCACTCCGGCGGGCAACGAGACGCTGCACGTCAAGGCGGGCATGACCGCCTCCGCCGACCTCGGCGACATCACCCGGGGCGAGGCCGGCTCCCTGCTCCTGACCCCGACCGGCCAGTCGACCCCCGTGGTGGCCGCCCTCCGCGTCGTCCGCGGCAAGGGTGACAACCAGGAGACGGCGTTCATCCAGGCCACCCGCCCGGTGGGTACGCGCGCGACGGTCGCCGACAACCGCGCCAAGGGCACCACCCTCGCCCTCACCGCCCCCACCCGCACGGCGAAGGTCAAGGTCACCGCCTCCGCCGGCAGCGGGTCCGGCGGGGCCACGGCCAAAACGTTCACGATCAAGGCCGGCACCACCCAGAACGTCGACATGCCCGCCCCGACCGGCCTCAAGGGCACCTACGCCCTCACCGTCGAACCGGCCGCCGGTGCCCCCGTCTACGCCTCCCGCACCCTGGAATCCAGGTTCGACACCGTCCCGGCTTTCACCATCCAGACCCTCCCGGACGACCGAGGCACGGTTGCGGTACCGGAGGCGGAACAGGATCTGTCGGTACTGCAGAAGTAGGGCCTGCCGCGTCCCTGAGAAGCGGGGCGCGGCCTCTGCTCCGGGGGCGCGGGGAACTGCGCGACAAGCCCCCGCCGACCCGCAGACAACGAACGCACCCGAGCGGGGCCGAAGAGGCGGCAGCCCCGGGCGAGGGGGCGGCCCCCGGTGACGGGACGGGACAGTCAGGGGCGAAACCCAGGCCAAGCGCACCCCGCCGGGTGTCAGTCCTCCCCGTACCGAGGGTCCACCGTCTCCGGATTCAGCCCCAGCAACTCGGCCACCTGCTCGACCACGACCTCGTGCACCAGCGCGGCCCGCTCGTCCCGCCCCTTGGTACGGATCTCCACCGGGCGCCGATACACCACGACCCGAGCAGGCCGGCCCTCCCGCGCGGCGACGGTCCCGCCCAACGGCACCGCCTCGTCGTTCCACGCCCCGTCCCCGGCCCGGTCCAGCCGCGGCACCTCAAGCACGAGGAAGTCGATGTCCGCGAGCTGCGGCCACCGCCGCTCCAGCCGCTCCACGGAGTCCTGCACGAGATCCGCGAACATCTCGGCACGACTCGCCGCGAGTGGTACCTGGGGCGGCGCGATGGGGCCGCGCATCCCCCTGCCGTGCCGATCTCGGCGGCGGGGCCCGGGTGCGGAGGCGGTGCGGGGCGGTACGAGGTTGTCCATCACCTACGAAGCGTAGTCCCCACGAGATCCACGCGCCCGGCTCCCCACTCCGGGCCCGCACCACCGGCCCGACACCGCTGACCTGGTACGTCCAACCGGCTCGCCGTACGACGGTGCACCGGAGGGCCGCACGGCCTGTCGCAGGATGACCGTTCCGGCCAAGCCCGGGCTCGATTCCGTATCTCTACGAGACCGGCGGACTCACGTCAATTGGCGTGGTTTATGACCAGAATTGATCGCTCGCAGGACCGTTCGGTATCCCGCACGAAGGGCTACCCGCAGGTCAACGCGGTGGGTCCCCAGGGGTGTGTGGGGCGGTTCACAGCACGACACGGTGGAGTGACCTGGTGGAGATCCGTCGCGGCCCGCTCAAGAGTGCGGTACCGTCCAACATCGTGAGCCCTGTACGTCGCTGTTCGCGCACCGCTTGCGGCCGTCCCGCCGTCGCGACGCTGACGTACGTCTACGCCGACTCGACCGCGGTCCTCGGCCCCCTCGCCACCTACGCCGAACCCCACTGCTACGACCTGTGCGCCGAGCACTCCGAGCGCCTCACCGCCCCGCGCGGCTGGGAGGTCGTACGACTGTTGGACAGCTCGGCTCCGGCCCGCCCCAGCGGTGACGACCTGGAAGCGCTCGCCAACGCCGTGCGCGAGGCGGCGCGCCCGCAGCAGCGCACCGCGGAGGCCGGCGGCAACACCCGCGCTGCGGACCCGATGGAGGTCGCCCGCCGCGGCCACCTCCGGGTGCTGCGCTCCCCCGACAACTGACGCGCCGGGCGCGGTCGTCGCCGTACGCCCTCGGGAATCCCTCCGCAACGCGTTGTTCTGCGCCCGCCAGGTGAGCGCGGCCCACCAGCCGGGCCCGTCGCCCGAACTGCTCGCCACAACCGGACCATCGCCTGCGAGGCGTGGAGCCTGGGCTGTTGCCGGTGATGTGCCTGATCGTGCTGGGACAGAGCACACCCGTATGGGAGTGGATGCCTCCCCGAGGGCTTTCCGCCGTGCTGGGAGCGTCCTCAGAGGCCACACAGCCGACCGTCGGCTCGGACCGGTAGTTTGGGGTGACCGGTGAGGACTTCAGAAGGGTTTGGCCGTGGCTGCTGATCTGTCGACGATCGTGAAGGCGTACGACGTACGCGGGGTGGTCCCGGACGAGTGGGACGAGACCCTGGCCGAGCTCTTCGGAGCGGCCTTCGCGCAGGTGACCGGCGCGGAAGCCGTCGTGATCGGCCACGACATGCGGCCCTCCTCGCCCGGCCTGTCGCGTGCCTTCGCGCGCGGGGCGGCGGCGCTCGGGGTGAACGTGACCGAGATCGGCCTCTGTTCGACGGACCAGCTGTACTACGCGTCGGGTGCGCTGAACCTGCCCGGCGCGATGTTCACGGCCTCCCACAACCCCGCTCAGTACAACGGCATCAAGATGTGCCGCGCGGGCGCCGCCCCCGTCGGCCAGGACACCGGGCTCGCCGAGATCCGCCAACTGGTCGAGGAGTGGAGCGAGTCGGGTGCGCCCGAGCCGGCCGTAACGCCGGGAACGATCACCCGGCGGGACACGTTGGAGGATTACGCGGCACACCTCCGAGGCCTCGTCGACCTGACCTCCGTCCGCCCCCTGAATGTGGTCGTCGACGCGGGCAACGGCATGGGCGGCCACACCGTCCCGACGGTCTTCGCCGGCCTGCCGCTGGACCTGGTCCCCATGTACTTCGAGCTGGACGGCACCTTCCCGAACCACGAGGCCAACCCCCTCGACCCGGCGAACATCGTCGACCTCCAGAAGCGGGTCCGCGAGGAGGGTGCCGACCTGGGCATCGCCTTCGACGGCGACGCCGACCGCTGCTTCGTCGTCGACGAGCAGGGCAACCCGGTCTCGCCCTCCGCGATCACCGCCCTGGTCGCCTCCCGTGAACTCGCCAGGCACGGCGGCAAGGGCACGGTCATCCACAACCTGATCACCTCCTGGTCCGTCCCCGAGGTGGTGAAGGAGAACGGCGGCACGCCGGTGCGCACCCGCGTCGGCCACTCCTTCATCAAGGCCGAGATGGCCAGGACGGGTGCGATCTTCGGCGGCGAGCACTCCGCCCACTACTACTTCGCCGACTTCTGGAACGCCGACACGGGCATGCTGGCCGCCCTCCACGTCCTCGCCGCCCTCGGCGGCCAGGACGGCCCCCTCTCCGGCCTCGTCGCCCAGTACGACCGCTACGCCGGCTCCGGCGAGATCAACTCCACGGTCGCCGACCAGACGGGCCGCCTGGCCGCCGTCAAGACGGCGTACGAGAGCCGGGCCGGCATCACCCTCGACGAACTCGACGGCCTGACCGTCTCCTCGGCGGACTGGTGGTTCAACGTCCGACCGTCCAACACCGAACCCCTGCTGAGGCTGAACGCGGAGGCGAGGGACGAGACGACGATGGCGAAGGTACGGGACGAGGTACTGAACATCATCAGGGCCTGAGCGCCCACGCCGGAGTGCCGCTCCGCCCGCCCGTGGCCGTACCCCGCCTGCGGGCAGCCGCTGCCGCGCGGCTGCCCGCCTGCCGACCCAGCATCGGCTGCCGCTCGCGGCCTAGCTCCGGGCAGCCGCGCGGTGAGGCGGCTGTCTGTGTTCGTGGCTGCGGGCAGGCGCGCCGCTGGGGGCGGCACGGGTGGGCGCAGGCGGCACCCGGCGCACGCCGGTGAGCGAAACCCGCCGCAGACAGAGCCGTCGGGGCACTTGGTGACGCCGAGCCCCGCCCCGACCGGCTCACCCACCAAGGCCCAACCCCGGCGCCCACCCCCGCACGGCGGTACCCTGACCAGGCCGCACCGCACCGAACCCGCCCCCGAAGGGACCCGACATGCCGCTCGAAGCCGGCCTCCTGGAGATCCTCGCCTGCCCGGCCTGCCACGCCCCCCTCACGGAGGAGGACACCGAGCTCGCCTGCACGAGCCAGGACTGCGGCCTCGCCTACCCGATCCGGGACGGCATCCCCGTACTCCTCGTCGACGAGGCCCGCCGCCCCGCGTGACCGCGATCAGGCGCTCGCGCAAGGCGTAACCACGCACAGGCCGGGAAACCCGGTCCCAAGGCGAGAAGGCGTAAAAGGGCACCCGGCGATCGGAGGCTGCCGCCCATGCTGGACGAATCGCTGCTAGACACCCCCGACGCCCTGTCGGAGGCGGACCGTCGCGGCCTGCTCCGCGGCGCTGCCGAGGCAGGCGCCCGGGTCCGTACGGCCCTCCGCCTCGGCACCGAGGCCGGCATCCCGGACCTGAAACCGGACGGCCGCCCGCGCGCCCTCCTGATCGCGGGCCCCGGCATGGCCTCCGCGGGCGTCGCCGACCTGCTCGGCGCCCTCGCGGGCGCAGCCTGCCCCCTCACCCGTATCCACCCCACCGGCGTGGCCCCCGCCGCGGGTGCCCTCCGCTGGGAACTCCCCGGCTGGGCGGGCTCGGTCGACCTCCTCCTGATCGCCACCGCCGACGGCGGCGAACCCGGCCTGTCGATCCTCGTCGACCAGGCCTATCGCCGCGGCTGCACGGTCGCCGCCGTCGCCCCGTCCGACACCCCGGTCGCCGAGGCCGTGGAAGGCGCCCACGGCCTCTTCGTACCGATGGCGACCGGCCCGTACGAGGAAGAGGTGCCCCTCGGCGCCGCGGCCCCCGGTGTGCTGTGGGCGTTGCTCACCCCGATGCTCGCGCTCCTGGACCGCACCGGCGTGGTCGCCGCTCCGCCGGACGCCCTGCAGAAGGTCGCCGACCGCCTCGACCAGGTCGCCGAGCGCTGCGGCCCGGCCATCGCCACGTACAGCAACCCCGCCAAGACACTCGCCGCCGAACTGGCCGACGCGCTGCCGGTGATCTGGACCGAAGGCCAGGCCGCCGGCCCGGTGGGCCGCCGTTTCGTCTCCGCGCTCGCCGACCTGGCGGGCCGCCCCGCCCTCGCCGCCCAACTGCCCGAGGCTCTCGCCTCGCACACCGTGCTGCTGTCCGGCCCACTGGCCGCGGGCGGGCCGGACGACTTCTTCCGCGACCGCGTCGAGGACCCGCCCGCCTTCCGTGTGCGCGTGGTCCTCCTCCGCGACCGCCCGACCGGCGGCCTGAGCGCCGTACCGACCGCCCGCGAACTGGCCCTCGGCCATGACACCGCGATCAGCGAGCTGGAACCCGAGGAAGGCAGCGACCTGGAAACCCTCGCGGAAATGATCGCCATCACGGATTTCGCCGCCGTTTACCTGTCGCTCGCTTCGGGAGCCTGACCTTCACCCGGAACCCTCCCCACCGGACCCGGCTCCCCGCACCCAGACCCACCACTGGCTCCCGGTCGGACGGCCCACGACCCACGGCCCCGAACGGCGTACGGAGAAGACACACCATGGACCGCCTCGACAACACCGTCCGCCCCTACGCCTGGGGCTCGACCACCGCCATCCCGCAGCTCCTCGGCGTGACACCCACCGGCGAGCCGCAGGCGGAGATGTGGATGGGCGCCCACCCCGGCGCCCCCTCACGCACCGGACGCGGCCCCCTCACCGAGGTGATCGACGAGGCCCCGGAACGTGAGTTGGGATCTCGAACCGTCGCAAGGTTCGGCGCCCGCCTCCCGTTCCTCCTGAAACTCCTCGCCGCCGGCGCCCCCCTCTCCCTCCAGGTCCACCCCGACCTCGAACAGGCCAGGGAGGGTTACGAGGACGAGGAACGCCGGGGCGTCCCGGTCGACGCGGGCCACCGCAACTACAAGGACGCCAACCACAAGCCCGAACTGATCTGCGCTCTCACGGAGTTCGACGGTCTCTGCGGCTTCCGCCAACCCCTCCAGGCCGCCGACCTGCTCGCCGCCCTCGACGTCGACTCCCTCAAGCCGTACGTCGACCTCCTGCACGCCCACCCCGAAGAGGCCGCGCTGCGCGAGGTGCTGGCCGCCGTGCTGGGCGCCGAACCCGAGGCGATGGCCCAGACCGTCACCGAGGCCGCGGTCGCCTGCGCCCGCCTCGGCGGCACCTACACCCCGTACGCCGACATCGCCCACCACTACCCGGGCGACCCCGGCGTCATCGCCGCGATGCTGCTCAACCACGTCCGACTGCAGCCCGGCGAGGCCCTGTTCCTCGGCGCCGGCATCCCGCACGCGTACCTGAACGGACTCGGCGTGGAGATCATGGCCAACTCGGACAACGTCCTGCGCTGCGGGCTGACGCCCAAGCACGTCGACGTCCCCGAACTCCTGCGCATCGTCCGCTTCGAGGCGACCGACCCCGGCGTCCTGCGCCCCGAGGCGTCCCCCGACGGCGAGGAGGTCTACGAGACCCCCATCGACGAGTTCCGCCTCTCCCGCCACGTCCTGCCCGAGGCCACCGCCCCGCACGACCTCACCCGCCCCACCCCGCAGATCCTCCTCTGCACGGCCGGGTCGGTCCGCGCGGGCGAACACACGCTCGCCCCCGGCGAGTCCGTCTTCGTACCGGCGGACGAGAAGGCCGAGGTGTCCGGACCGGGCACGCTGTTCCGGGCGACCGTGGTCGCGTGAGTGGCGTGAACCCCGCCTGATCCACAGCGTGGCGCACCGATGCCGGACCGGGCTGCAACAATGCCCCCTGCAAAAGGCGGGCGGAGCCCGGCCGGTGACGGACGGACGCGTGGGTGCACAGGCCCACGCACAGACATATGCGTAGGCGAAGGGACACCCCGGACACATGAGCGCGTCAGGCGGCACCAAGGCGATCGTGGCGGCGCTTGTCGCCAACCTCGCGATCGCGGTAGCGAAGTTCGTGGCGTTCCTCTTCAGTAACTCGTCGTCGATGCTCGCCGAGTCCGTGCACTCGCTCGCCGACTCGGGCAATCAGGCCCTGCTGCTCCTCGGAGGTAAGAAGGCCAAGCGCGAGGCGACCCCGCAACACCCCTTCGGCTACGGCCGCGAGCGCTACATCTACGCCTTCCTCGTCTCCATCGTCCTCTTCTCCGTCGGCGGCATGTTCGCCCTCTACGAGGGCTACGAGAAGATCAAGCACCCGCACGAGATCGACCACTGGTACTGGCCGGTCGGCGTCCTCGTCTTCGCGATCATCGCCGAGACCTTCTCCTTCCGCACGGCCATCAAGGAGTCCAACGTCCTGCGGGGCGACAAGTCCTGGACCGAGTTCGTCCGCCACGCCAAGGCCCCCGAACTGCCGGTCGTGCTCCTGGAGGACCTCGGCGCCCTCGTCGGCCTGTTCCTCGCGCTCGGCGGCGTCGGCCTCGCCCTGCTCACCGGCGACGGCGTCTGGGACGGCATCGGCACCCTCTGCATCGGCGTCCTGCTCATCCTGATCGCGATCGTCCTCGCCGTCGAGACCAAGTCCCTGCTCCTCGGCGAGTCCGCCGGTGCCGAGGACGTGGAGAGGATCGCGAAGGCCGTCGTCGACGGCGACACCGTCACCAGCGTCATCCACATGCGCACCCTCCACCTCGGCCCCGAGGAACTCCTCGTCGCGGCCAAGATCGCCGTCCAGCACGACGACACGGCCTCCGAGATCGCCTCCGCCATCAACGCCGCCGAGTCCCGCATCCGCGAGGCGGTCCCGATCGCCCGCGTCATCTACCTCGAACCGGACATCTACAGCGAGACGGAGGCCGCCAAGGGCGCCGACCCCGAGGCCACCCCCGGCGGCGAGACCCCCGCCGCCGAGCACTGACCCACCGGCCACCCCGCGTGGCACCGGGGCCCGTCGCACACCGACGCGACGGGCCCTTTCCCGTCCCCGGCCCCACGGGCTCTCACTCTGCCCGTCCCTTCCGGCCCAGCCGCTCCGGCTTGATCGGCTTGATCTGTACGCAGGCGGACTGGGGCCGGCCGGGCCGACCGGTGTAGCTTGGGACGGAGCCAGACGTCGCTGCTGATGGCGGTCGGGCGGTCCCACCGAGGACCGACCGAGGGAGAGAGGGCCTCCGACGGACTGTGCTGCGCACACGCGGGCATGCCTGTGTCCTCTTCGGGGCACCCCTGTACCGCCGCCGCGCAGACCGGCCCTACCCACCCTCGACCCGACACCCGAGGAGCAGCTCGCAATGACGACTGTCGACACCCGACAGGACTTCAAGGTCGCCGACATCTCCCTGGCCGAGTTCGGCCGCAAGGAGATCACCCTCGCCGAGCACGAGATGCCCGGCCTGATGGCGATCCGCAAGGAGTACGCCGAGGCGCAGCCCCTCGCCGGCGCCCGCGTCACCGGCTCCCTGCACATGACCGTGCAGACTGCCGTCCTCATCGAGACCCTGGTCGCCCTCGGCGCCCAGGTCCGCTGGGCCTCCTGCAACATCTTCTCCACCCAGGACCACGCCGCCGCCGCCATCGCGGTCGGCCCCAACGGCACGGTGGACAACCCGCGGGGCGTCCCGGTCTTCGCCTGGAAGGGGGAGACCCTTCAGGAGTACTGGTGGTGCACCGAGCAGGCCCTGACCTGGCCGGACAGCCCCACCGGCGGCCCCAACATGATCCTCGACGACGGCGGTGACGCCACCCTCCTCGTCCACAAGGGCGTCGAGTACGAGAAGGCCGGCAAGGTCCCTGCCGTCGACACCGCCGAGAACGACGAGCACCGCGTCATCCTCGAACTCCTCAACCGCACCATCACCGACGGCTCCCAGAAGTGGACCCAGCTCGCCTCGGAGATCCGCGGCGTCACCGAGGAGACCACGACCGGCGTCCACCGCCTGTACGAGATGCAGCGCGACGGCGTCCTGCTCTTCCCGGCGATCAACGTGAACGACGCCGTCACCAAGTCGAAGTTCGACAACAAGTACGGCTGCCGTCACTCCCTGATCGACGGCATCAACCGCGCCACCGATGTCCTCATCGGCGGCAAGACCGCCGTCGTCTGCGGCTACGGCGACGTGGGCAAGGGCTGCGCGGAGTCCCTGCGCGGACAGGGCGCCCGCGTCATCGTCACCGAGATCGACCCGATCTGCGCGCTCCAGGCCGCGATGGACGGCTACCAGGTCACGACCCTCGACGAGGTCGTCGACAAGGCCGACATCTTCATCACCACGACCGGCAACAAGGACATCATCATGGCCTCGGACATGGCCAAGATGAAGCACCAGGCCATCGTCGGCAACATCGGCCACTTCGACAACGAGATCGACATGACCGGCCTCGCCAAGATCCCCGGCATCGTCAAGGACGAGGTCAAGCCGCAGGTCCACACCTGGACCTTCCCCGACGGCAAGGTCCTCATCGTCCTGTCCGAGGGCCGCCTGCTGAACCTGGGCAACGCCACCGGCCACCCGTCGTTCGTGATGTCCAACTCCTTCGCGGACCAGACCCTGGCCCAGATCGAGCTGTTCACCAAGCAGTCCGAGTACCCGATCGGCGTCTACACGCTGCCCAAGCACCTCGACGAGAAGGTCGCCCGCCTCCACCTCGACGCCCTCGGCGTGAAGCTCACCACGCTCCGCCCCGAGCAGGCCTCGTACATCGGCGTAGAGGTCGAGGGCCCGTACAAGTCCGACCACTACCGCTACTGATCCGCCCGGCCGTGGGTGCGTCCGTGCGCTGACGCACCCACCTCGGCAGCAGCTCCCAGGCAGGCCCCCGCACCCCCGTGCCGGGGGTCTGCCCGTTCCGCTCCTGACCCGCCCGTCGGCCGGACCAGCCCGTCAAGATCCAGGATCTCCATGCCCCGCGGCCGGTATTCGCTTCACGACCCGCACGACCACACCCCCCTCGCCGAAGAGCACTTCCACTGCGCGCCCGGGCCGTCCGGCTGGCGCTATGTCTCCCAACTGACCACCCCGTCCGGTGATCACACCGGCTCCGTCGACCTCGCCCTCGACGGAATCGGCCGCCCCATCCGCCTCGAACTCCACGCCGCGAGCTGGCAGGTCCGCGGCGCCGCCCTCGGCGGCGTCACCTGGGTGCGCACCGATCCCACCGGCACGGAGGCCACCGAAGGCAATGTCCGCGCCCACGCCTTCACCGGCACATCCCCGGCATTCCTCATCGCCACCGTCCGTCTCCTGCGCCTCACCCCCTCCACGCCCGCCACTCGCGTACGTCTGGTCGCCTTCACCGACCCGGTCCTCGCCCCGCGCACCGTGGACCAGTCCTGGGCCTTGATCGCAAGAGAAGCACACGCCACTGACAACGGCCCCCTGACCGTGGACGAATACCAGGTCACGGCCCTGGACACGGGCGAGCAGCACACCGTTCACATCGCCGGCGACGTCGTCCTCGCGGCATCCGGCATCGAACTGGAGCACCTGGAATCACCGCCGTCGACGTTCGACTGACGCGGGTGCTCGGTTCGCTGGAGCCAGTGCTCTGCTGACGGAGCTGATCAGCCGGCGCAGCCGTTCGGCTGACAGCGCCCGGGGTGAACGGTCGACGCCGTGGCTCACGCGGGCGGCGCGAACCCGGTGCCAGGCCGCTCGGCAGACGGTTCCCGCGGTTCCCGCGGCGGCTCGGAGGCCACCGGGCCCCCAGGAGCGGCCGAGCCGGGACCACCAGCACCGGACGCGGCCCCCGCCCCTGCGGCAGGCGGCACAAACCCCGGGGCACCCGCAGGCGGTGCCTGACTCACGAACTCCTTGGGCGGCCCGTACACCGGGGTGACCGGAGGCTGAGCCGTCGGGGACTGAGCCATCTGCCGGCCCCACTCGGCCCCACCGACCGGCACACCCGGCACGCCGACCTCGCCCGTCGGGGCTCCCTCAAACGCACGTCGTGCCTCGCGCGCCTGCCGTTCGTGCACCACAGCCGCCAGATATGCGCCCGCCGGCACCCCGTACGGTGCCGGAGTGCCCGTACGCGCCGCGAGGTCCGAGGCGAGACGTTCCGCCATCGCCGCGCCGACGTGCGGATCCAGCTGCCGCATCCGTGTCAGGTACTGGCGGATGGCAAGCCACAGCCCGTCCGGCACGGCGGACAGGTCGAGCCCGGAGAACTGCCCCACGAGCCAGGGCGGCGGCGGAGGTACGAACGACGTCCGCCCGGCCGGCACCCGCTCCCTTACGACCAGCGTTCCCGCGAACACATCACCCAGCCGCCGGCCCCGCGCCGACACGAGTGAGGCGATGCAGGCGACGACCCCGAACGTCATCAGGATCTCCACCACCCCGACCGCACCGCGCACCAGCGCGTGCCGGAACCGGATCGGCCCACCGTCGTCCCGCACCACCCGCAGCCCGCACGCCAGCTTCCCCAGCGAACGACCATGGCTGAGCGTCTCCACCGCGATCGGCCCGCCCACCAGCACGAGCAGGAAGCTCGCGATGGATATCGCCATCTGCGCGGCCTCGTCGAGGCCGGCCGTCGCCAGCACCAGGATCAGGACCACCGCGAGGTAGACGACCATGGCCACGATCAGGTCGAGCAGCACGGCCAGCGCCCGGCTCGGCAGCTTCGCGGGACGCAGCTCCAGCGCCACCGCCTCACCCGTCACTAGCTCATTCACACCCGTAGTCCTTCCGGTTTCATCCCCTGGCCTGCCCCGAGAGTGGCCAGTCTGCCAAGCTGAGGCCACATCGCGCCGCAGTAGGACCAGTACGACAAGCCGACACGCAGTACGAGAGGGACGAGGAGCAGCACACCCGATGGACCTCGATGTCTTCGTGTCCGCCCATCGCGCCGAGTGGGACCGCCTGGACGCCCTGCTCCGCCGTCAGCGCCGTCTCACGGGCGCAGAGGTCGACGAACTCGTCGCTCTCTACCAGCGCACGGCCACTCACCTCTCGCTGATCCAGTCCAGTGCCCCGGACCCCCAGCTCACCGGCCGCCTCAGCCAACTGGTGGCACGCGCGCGCAGTGCCGTGACGGGAATCCGCCGCTCCTCCTGGCGCGATGTCGTCCGCTTCCTGACCCACGGTTTCCCCGCGGCGGTCTACCGCTCCCGCCACTGGTGGGTCCCCACCGCGCTTCTCTCCACCCTCGTCGCCGTCCTCCTGGGGTGGTGGATCGGCACCCACCCGGAGGTCCAGGCCACTATCGCGGCGCCCGACGAACTCCGCGAGATGACCCGGCCCGGCGGCCAGTACGAGACGTACTACTCCAGCCATCCCGCCGCTTCATTCGCCGCCCAGGTATGGACGAACAACGCTCAGGCCGCCGCGATGTGCCTGGTCCTGGGCATCTTTCTGGGCCTGCCGGTCCTCTGGATCCTGCTCCTGAACATGCTCAACCTGGGCGTGGGCATCGGTCTCATGTCCTCGGCCGGCCGACTCGACGTCTTCCTCGGCCTGATCCTCCCGCACGGCCTCCTGGAGCTGACCGCCGTCTTCGTGGCGGCCGGCACGGGACTACGCCTGGGGTGGACCGTGATCGACCCAGGCCCCCGAAGCCGCCGGTCTGCGCTGGCCGAGGAGGGGCGAGCGGCCCTGGGCATGGCGCTGGGCCTGGCACTGGTCCTCTTCGTCTCGGGCGCCATCGAAGGCTTCGTCACCCCGTCCGGCCTGCCCACCTGGGCCCGCATCAGCATCGGCGTCCTCGCCGAGCTCGCCTTCCTCGCATACGTCTATGTCCTGGGCGGACGCGCCGCGCGAGCCGGTGACACGGGCGACGTCGAGGAGCACGAACGCAGTGCGGCGGTGCCTACGGCCGCCTGATGTGCGGACACCTCCGTCGGGCTGTTAGTCTCCTCTTCGTTCCCGCAAGAGCCGTTGACACGGAGCCTGTGGGGAGGTAGGTTAGAACAGTTGCCTAGAGGTGGACATGCCCCACGGTGACAGTGAAAACCTATCGGCTCCTCGTGAATGCGATTTCCTGAGTGAGCCCTACCCGATGATTCAGGAACAAGTGGCCGGTCAGTTCGGCCAAAGACTTCTGATAAAGTCGGACTCGCCGAAAGAAAGCCGCAAGGCAATCAGATAGGCAAAGGCCTTCCAGCGGCCATCGGAAATGAGTTCCGACCGGAAACGGAACGGAAAACGGATCTGGTAAGGTTGGAAACGTAAGACCGAAGGGAAGTGCCCGGAGGAAAGCCTGAGCCGGTTGGTTTGGGTGAGTACAAAGGAAGCGTCCGTTCCTTGAGAACTCAACAGTGTGCCAAAAATCAACGCCAGATATGTTGATACCCCGTTCCTGGCCGGTTTCGGTCGGGGCGAGGTTCCTTTGAAACAAACACAGCGAGGACGCTGTGAACGGTCGGGCTTATTCCGCCTGACTGTTCCGCTCTCGTGGTGTTGCACCCGATTACGGGTACACATTCACGGAGAGTTTGATCCTGGCTCAGGACGAACGCTGGCGGCGTGCTTAACACATGCAAGTCGAACGATGAACCACTTCGGTGGGGATTAGTGGCGAACGGGTGAGTAACACGTGGGCAATCTGCCCTTCACTCTGGGACAAGCCCTGGAAACGGGGTCTAATACCGGATACGACATCGGGAGGCATCTCCTCGGTGTGGAAAGCTCCGGCGGTGAAGGATGAGCCCGCGGCCTATCAGCTTGTTGGTGAGGTAATGGCTCACCAAGGCGACGACGGGTAGCCGGCCTGAGAGGGCGACCGGCCACACTGGGACTGAGACACGGCCCAGACTCCTACGGGAGGCAGCAGTGGGGAATATTGCACAATGGGCGAAAGCCTGATGCAGCGACGCCGCGTGAGGGATGACGGCCTTCGGGTTGTAAACCTCTTTCAGCAGGGAAGAAGCGCAAGTGACGGTACCTGCAGAAGAAGCGCCGGCTAACTACGTGCCAGCAGCCGCGGTAATACGTAGGGCGCGAGCGTTGTCCGGAATTATTGGGCGTAAAGAGCTCGTAGGCGGTCTGTCGCGTCGGATGTGAAAGCCCGGGGCTTAACCCCGGGTCTGCATTCGATACGGGCAGACTAGAGTGTGGTAGGGGAGATCGGAATTCCTGGTGTAGCGGTGAAATGCGCAGATATCAGGAGGAACACCGGTGGCGAAGGCGGATCTCTGGGCCATTACTGACGCTGAGGAGCGAAAGCGTGGGGAGCGAACAGGATTAGATACCCTGGTAGTCCACGCCGTAAACGGTGGGAACTAGGTGTTGGCGACATTCCACGTCGTCGGTGCCGCAGCTAACGCATTAAGTTCCCCGCCTGGGGAGTACGGCCGCAAGGCTAAAACTCAAAGGAATTGACGGGGGCCCGCACAAGCAGCGGAGCATGTGGCTTAATTCGACGCAACGCGAAGAACCTTACCAAGGCTTGACATACACCGGAAACGGCCAGAGATGGTCGCCCCCTTGTGGTCGGTGTACAGGTGGTGCATGGCTGTCGTCAGCTCGTGTCGTGAGATGTTGGGTTAAGTCCCGCAACGAGCGCAACCCTTGTTCTGTGTTGCCAGCATGCCTTTCGGGGTGATGGGGACTCACAGGAGACTGCCGGGGTCAACTCGGAGGAAGGTGGGGACGACGTCAAGTCATCATGCCCCTTATGTCTTGGGCTGCACACGTGCTACAATGGCAGGTACAATGAGCTGCGAGGCCGTAAGGCGGAGCGAATCTCAAAAAGCCTGTCTCAGTTCGGATTGGGGTCTGCAACTCGACCCCATGAAGTCGGAGTTGCTAGTAATCGCAGATCAGCAGTGCTGCGGTGAATACGTTCCCGGGCCTTGTACACACCGCCCGTCACGTCACGAAAGTCGGTAACACCCGAAGCCGGTGGCCCAACCCCCTTGTGGGGAGGGAGCTGTCGAAGGTGGGACTGGCGATTGGGACGAAGTCGTAACAAGGTAGCCGTACCGGAAGGTGCGGCTGGATCACCTCCTTTCTAAGGAGCACTTCTTACCGGCTTCGGCTGGTCAGAGGCCAGGACATCAGCGAACGTCTGATGCTGGTTGCTCATGGGTGGAACGTTGATTATTCGGCACGGTTCAGTATGGGTGAGAGCGTTAGTACTGCTTCGGCGTGGAACGCGAAGCTCATCGACTGATCGTGTCGGGCACGCTGTTGGGTGTCTGAGGGTATGGCCGTATGGCTGCCTTCAGTGCCGGCCCCAGTGCACTCGGACCGCTCTGGTTCGGGGTGATGGGTGGTTGGTCGTTGTTTGAGAACTGCACAGTGGACGCGAGCATCTGTGGCCAAGTTTTTAAGGGCGCACGGTGGATGCCTTGGCACCAGGAACCGATGAAGGACGTGGGAGGCCACGATAGGCCCCGGGGAGTCGTCAACCAGGCTTTGATCCGGGGGTGTCCGAATGGGGAAACCCGGCAGTCGTCATGGGCTGTCACCCTTGCCTGAACACATAGGGCAAGTGGAGGGAACGCGGGGAAGTGAAACATCTCAGTACCCGCAGGAAGAGAAAACAACCGTGATTCCGGGAGTAGTGGCGAGCGAAACTGGATGAGGCCAAACCGTATGCGTGTGAGACCCGGCAGGGGTTGCGTATACGGGGTTGTGGGATCTCTCTTTCACAGTCTGCCGGCTGTGAGACGAGTGAGAAACCGTTGATGTAGGCGAAGGACATGCGAAAGGTCCGGCGTAGAGGGTAAGACCCCCGTAGCTGAAACATGAACGGCTCGTTTGAGAGACACCCAAGTAGCACGGGGCCCGAGAAATCCCGTGTGAATCTGGCGGGACCACCCGTTAAGCCTAAATATTCCCTGGTGACCGATAGCGGATAGTACCGTGAGGGAATGGTGAAAAGTACCGCGGGAGCGGAGTGAAATAGTACCTGAAACCGTGTGCCTACAAGCCGTGGGAGCGTCGGACAAGCACGTGTGCTTGTCTCGTGACTGCGTGCCTTTTGAAGAATGAGCCTGCGAGTTTGCGGTGTGTTGCGAGGTTAACCCGAGTGGGGTAGCCGTAGCGAAAGCGAGTCCGAACAGGGCGTTTCAGTAGCACGCTCAAGACCCGAAGCGGAGTGATCTAGCCATGGGCAGGTTGAAGCGGCTGTAAGAGGTCGTGGAGGACCGAACCCACCAGGGTTGAAAACCTGGGGGATGACCTGTGGTTAGGGGTGAAAGGCCAATCAAACTCCGTGATAGCTGGTTCTCCCCGAAATGCATTTAGGTGCAGCGTCGTGTGTTTCTTGCCGGAGGTAGAGCACTGGATAGGCGATGGGCCCTACCGGGTTACTGACCTTAGCCAAACTCCGAATGCCGGTAAGTGAGAGCGCGGCAGTGAGACTGTGGGGGATAAGCTCCATGGTCGAGAGGGAAACAGCCCAGAGCATCGACTAAGGCCCCTAAGCGTACGCTAAGTGGGAAAGGATGTGGAGTCGCAGAGACAACCAGGAGGTTGGCTTAGAAG
This sequence comes from Streptomyces sp. TG1A-60, assembly GCF_037201975.1. Classification (NCBI taxonomy): domain Bacteria; kingdom Bacillati; phylum Actinomycetota; class Actinomycetes; order Kitasatosporales; family Streptomycetaceae; genus Streptomyces; species Streptomyces sp. TG1A-60. Next base: position 5,039,116 of record NZ_CP147520.1, read on the forward strand.
CAGCCACCCTTGAAAGAGTGCGTAATAGCTCACTGGTCTAGTGATTCCGCGCCGACAATGTAGCGGGGCTCAAGCGTACCGCCGAAGTCGTGTCATTCATACAACAGGGCCAACGCCTGTATGGATGGGTAGGGGAGCGTCGTGTGCCGGGTGAAGCAGCCGCGGAAGCGAGTTGTGGACGGTTCACGAGTGAGAATGCAGGCATGAGTAGCGATACAAACGTGAGAAACGTTTGCGCCGATTGACTAAGGGTTCCTGGGTCAAGCTGATCTGCCCAGGGTAAGTCGGGACCTAAGGCGAGGCCGACAGGCGTAGTCGATGGATAACCGGTTGATATTCCGGTACCCGCTGTGAAGCGTCAAACATTGAACCAGGCGATGCTAAGTCCGTGAAGCCGTCCCGGAGCCTTCGGGCAAAGGGGAGTGGTGGAGCCGACGGACCAGACCTGCAGTAGGTGAGTGATGGGGTGACGCAGGAAGGTAGTCCATCCCGGGCGGTGGTTGTCCCGGGGTAAGGGTGTAGGCCGTGCGACAGGTAAATCCGTCGTACATGTGGCTGAGACCTGATGCCGAGCCGATTGTGGTGAAGTGGATGATCCTATGCTGTCGAGAAAAGCCTCTAGCGAGTTTCATGGCGGCCCGTACCCTAAACCGACTCAGGTGGTCAGGTAGAGAATACCGAGGCGTTCGGGTGAACTATGGTTAAGGAACTCGGCAAAATGCCCCCGTAACTTCGGGAGAAGGGGGGCCATCACTGGTGAGAGGACTTGCTCCTCGAGCTGGGGGTGGCCGCAGAGACCAGCGAGAAGCGACTGTTTACTAAAAACACAGGTCCGTGCGAAGCCGTAAGGCGATGTATACGGACTGACGCCTGCCCGGTGCTGGAACGTTAAGGGGACCGGTTAGCTCACTTTCGGGTGGGCGAAGCTGAGAACTTAAGCGCCAGTAAACGGCGGTGGTAACTATAACCATCCTAAGGTAGCGAAATTCCTTGTCGGGTAAGTTCCGACCTGCACGAATGGCGTAACGACTTCTCGACTGTCTCAACCATAGGCCCGGTGAAATTGCACTACGAGTAAAGATGCTCGTTTCGCGCAGCAGGACGGAAAGACCCCGGGACCTTTACTACAGTTTGATATTGGTGTTCGGTTCGGCTTGTGTAGGATAGCTGGGAGACTTTGAAGCAGCCACGCCAGTGGTTGTGGAGTCGTCGTTGAAATACCAGTCTGGTCGTGCTGGATGTCTAACCCGGGTCCGTGATCCGGATCGGGGACAGTGTCTGATGGGTAGTTTAACTGGGGCGGTTGCCTCCCAAAGAGTAACGGAGGCGCCCAAAGGTTCCCTCAGCCTGGTTGGTAATCAGGTGGTGAGTGTAAGTGCACAAGGGAGCTTGACTGTGAGACCGACGGGTCGAGCAGGGACGAAAGTCGGGACTAGTGATCCGGCGGTGGCTTGTGGAAGCGCCGTCGCTCAACGGATAAAAGGTACCCCGGGGATAACAGGCTGATCTTCCCCAAGAGTCCATATCGACGGGATGGTTTGGCACCTCGATGTCGGCTCGTCGCATCCTGGGGCTGGAGTCGGTCCCAAGGGTTGGGCTGTTCGCCCATTAAAGCGGTACGCGAGCTGGGTTTAGAACGTCGTGAGACAGTTCGGTCCCTATCCGCTGTGCGCGTAGGAGTCTTGAGAAGGGCTGTCCCTAGTACGAGAGGACCGGGACGGACGAACCTCTGGTGTGCCAGTTGTCCTGCCAAGGGCATGGCTGGTTGGCTACGTTCGGGAGGGATAACCGCTGAAAGCATCTAAGCGGGAAGCCTGCTTCGAGATGAGGACTCCCACCCCCTCTGAGGGGTTAAGGCTCCCAGTAGACGACTGGGTTGATAGGCCGGATGTGGAAGCCCAGTAATGGGTGAAGCTGACCGGTACTAATAGGCCGAGGGCTTGTCCTCAGTTGCTCGCGTCCACTGTGTTGGTTCTGAAACCACGAACAACCCCGCCATGGTCACGGCGGTGCGGTTGACTGTTTCATAGTGTTTCGGTGGTCATAGCGTGAGGGAAACGCCCGGTTACATTCCGAACCCGGAAGCTAAGCCTTACAGCGCCGATGGTACTGCAGGGGGGACCCTGTGGGAGAGTAGGACGCCGCCGAACAAACAGTGAGAAAACCCCCGCCGGGTGACCGGCGGGGGTTTTCTGTTTTCCGGGTATATCCCCGGGTGTATCTCCCCTCCCTTTCGGGAGGGTTTCTCGGAGTGGTTAGAGGCGTCCAGCGGCCTTCAGCGCCAGATAGGCGTCAGCCAAGGCCGGTGCCAAGTTGTCCGGGGTCGCGTCCACGACTGTGACGCCGTGGCGGCGGAGTTGTTCGGCGGTGCGGTGGCGGTCTGACTGGCCCTGGGCTGCTGCCGCGGCCTCGTAGACCGCGTCCACGGTGCCTCGGGAGTCGGCCATGCGGGCGATGTGGGGGTCTGCGACCGAGGCCACCAGGACCGTATGGCGTTGGGTGAGGCCGGACAGGACGGGAAGGAGCCCCTGTTCGACCGGTGCCGCGTCGAGGGTGGTGAGGAGGACGATCAGAGCGCGGCGCGGGGCCGTACGGAGTGCCGTGGCGCTGAGGCCGCGGGCATCCGTTTCGACCAGCTCGGGTTCTAGGGTGGCCATCGCGTTGACCAGGGACGGGAGGACATCGCCGGCTGTGCGGCCCTGGACGAGGGCTCGGACGCGGCGGTCGTAGGCCAGGAGGTCCACGCGGTCGCCGGCGCGGGAGGCGAGGGCCGCCAGGAGCAGGGCCGCGTCCATGGAGGAGTCCAGGCGGGGGGCGTCGCCCACGCGGCCCGCCGAGGTTCGGCCGGTGTCCAGGACGAGGAGGATGTGGCGGTCGCGTTCGGGGCGCCAGGTGCGTACCGCGACCGAGGACTGGCGGGCCGTTGCGCGCCAGTCGATGGAGCGTGTGTCGTCGCCCGGGATGTATTCGCGGAGGCTGTCGAACTCCGTGCCCTCACCCCGGGTCAGGACGCTGGTGCGTCCGTCGAGCTCGCGCAGGCGGGCCAGTTTGGCGGGCAGGTGCTTGCGACTGGTGAACGGAGGGAGGACACGTACGGTCCAGGGGAGCTTGTGGCTGCCTTGGCGGGTGAAGAGACCGAGAGGGCCGTACGAGCGGACCGTGACCTTGTCCGCCTGACGGTCGCCCCTGCGGGTGGGGCGCAGGCGGGTGGTGACGCGACGGCGTTCTCCCGGGGGGACCGTGACGCGGTGGCGGGAGGCGGTCACCTCGGTGCCGGGCAGCCAACTGCTGGGGGGCCAGGCGTCGCGGAGGTGGGCGCGCAGGGGGCGCTTGGAGGGGTTGGTGACCGTGAGGGTGACGTCCGCGGCTTCACCGAGGCGTGCGGAGGTGTCGCCGGAGCGGGTGAGGCCCAGGCGGCGCACGGGGGCGGCGAGGGCGTAGTCGCAGGCGCACGCGAGTGCCAGGGGGGCGTTCACGGCGAGGATGCCCGTCCAGCTTGGTTCCCAGATGCCCACGGGGAGGGAGCCGAGGGCCGCGAGGAGTGCGGCGCGTCCGGTGGGGGCCATCAGCGTGGGACGGGGACGTGGGCGAGGATCGCGTTGATGACCGAGTCGGCCGTCACGCCTTCCATCTCGGCCTCCGGGCGGAGTTGGACGCGGTGGCGGAGGGTCGGGAGCGCGAGTGCCTTGACGTCGTCGGGGATGACGTAGTCGCGGCCCGTCAGCCAGGCCCAGGCGCGCGAGGCCGCGAGGAGGGCTGTGGCGCCTCGGGGGGAGGCGCCGAGGGTGAGCGACGGGGACTCGCGGGTGGCGCGGCAGATGTCCACCACGTAGGCGGTGATCTCGGGGGAGACCGTCGTCTTGGCCACGTCGGCGCGTGCCGCTTCGAGGTCGGCCGCGTTCGCGACGGGGCGTACGCCGGCGGCGCGCAGGTCGCGCGGGTTGAAGCCCTCGGCGTGGCGGGTGAGGACGTCGATCTCGTCCTGCCGGGACGGGAGCGGGACCGTCAGTTTGAGGAGGAAGCGGTCCAGTTGGGCCTCGGGGAGCGGGTATGTGCCCTCGTACTCGACCGGGTTCTGGGTCGCGGCGACCAGGAACGGGTCCGGGAGCGGGCGTGGGGTGCCGTCCACCGTGACCTGGCGCTCCTCCATGGCCTCCAGCAGGGAGGACTGGGTCTTCGGCGGGGTGCGGTTGATCTCGTCGGCGAGGAGCAGGTTGGTGAAGACCGGGCCGGGTTGGAAGGAGAACTCGGCGGTGCGGGTGTCGTAGACGAGGGAGCCGGTCACGTCGCTCGGCATGAGGTCCGGAGTGAACTGGACGCGCTTTGTGTCGAGTTCGAGCGCGGATGCCAGGGCGCGGACGAGCAATGTCTTGGCGACGCCGGGGACCCCCTCCAGAAGGACGTGTCCGCGGCAGAGAAGCGCGACGACGAGGCCGGTCACGGCGGGGTCCTGGCCGACCACGGCTTTGGCGATCTCGGCGCGCAGGGCCTCCAGGGAGGCTCGGGCGGCGCCCGGGCCCCCGGTGGTCCCGGCGTTGTCAGTGGTCGGGTCCATCATGAACGGCGTACCTCTCTTTCGAGGGCGTCGAGTTGGTCGGTGAGGGCGATGAGGGCCGTGTCGTCGCTGGGCGGCGGGCCGAAGAGGAGGGCGTGCGACTGTCCGTCGCCGTGGAGGTGGGCGGACAGGGCGGGGAGCAGGGCCTCGGGCGTGTGCGCCCGGGAGACGGGGACACCTACGAGGGGGGCGAGGCGCGTGCGGGTGGTGGAGCGAAGAGCGGCTGCCGCGCGGTCGCGGGCGTCCGCCTTGCGGTAGAGACGCGCGCGGCCTTCGACGGTTTCGGAGGCGCGGATCGCGACGGGGAGTCTCTCCGGCACCAGGGGCCCGAGTCGGCGTGCCCGCCAGACAGCGGCCAGGCCTCCGGCGACGAAGAGCTGCAGGGTGCCCCAGAGCCAGCCCGAGGGAAGCAGGTCCAGGAAGCTGCGGCTGCCGGTGTCGGTGGCCGCGTCGTCGGAGAGCGAGGGGAGGTACCAGACCACATGGGAGCGCGAGCCGAGGAGTTGGAGGGCGAGGGAGGCGTTGCCCTGCTCGTCGAGGCTGTTGTTGTAGAGGATGTCGGGGGCGCCGAGCACGACGGTGTCACCACGCCCTTCGGCCGCCGGGACGCGCACCAGGGTGGGCAGGCCGTCGTCGGGATAGCAGGTGTCGGCCGCGCGGGCGGTGACCTGGTAGCGGACTCCGCCGGTGTCGGCGCTGCCCGCGCGGCGGGCGGCGGGCATTTCGCAGCGGGGGGCGAGCGTGGAGTCGAAGCTGAGGGCGGAGTCGGCGGTGACGCCGTCGGCGAGCGTGCTCACCGACGGGGAGCCGGGGGCGACGAGGACCGTGCGACCGCCGGAGTCCTCGGTCGCCGTGCGCAGGCGGCTCTGCTGGGAGTCGGTCAGCAGGTCCGGGACGGCGACCAGGAGGGTGGTGTCGGGGCCGGCCGCGGCGTTCGCCTCGTCGAGGGTGGTCACCACCCGGGTGGACACGCCCCGGTCGGCGAGGAGTTCGGCGACGGCGCGGCTGCCGTTGGTGTCGGCGGAGCGTGGGTCGAGGCGGCCGTGTTCGGTGCCGGAGCGGATCACGGCGATCACGACGCCCGCCGCCAGGAGGATCACCGCCGCGAGCACCACACCGCGCGCGCGGGTCCACACCTGACGGGCGGTGGGTGAGGCCGAGGTGGACGGGAGCGTGGCCTCGGTGGTCATTCGGCGGCTCCCTGGCCTGTGCTGTGGGCCGTACTCGCGGTGCTGGAGGTGCTGCTCACCAGTGCGGGTTTGGCGCGCTCCAGGTCGTCGTCGAGGGCGGCGAGCCGGCGGTACGTTGCTTCGGCCGCTGTTCGGCCGCCGTATGTGACGTCGTCGAAGTCCCGGGCGGCGGTGCGCAGTCGGTCCGCGTGGGCGGGAAGTACCTGGCCCGCTTCGGACGCCGCCTCGTCGGCGGTGCGGCCCGGGCGTACGTCGAGCAGGGCGCGTTCCTCGAGGGAGCGGACGACGGCGCGCATGTGTTCCTGCACGGCCTGGTTCCAGTGGCCCTGGGCGGCTTGTGCCTCGGCGGCGGCGCGGTGTTCTGCGGCGCTGCGGGGACGGTCGTCGAAGAGCACGGCGGACGAGGCGGGGGCTCGGCGCGGGGTCCCCAGGCGCCGCCACAGCGCTCCGAGGAGGGCCAGGACGGCCAGGACGATGACGACCAGGCCGAGCGTGCCGCCCGGGGTGGCGTCCGAGGCGGCGCCGAACAGTTTGCCGAGCCATTCCCAGAAGGCGTCCATGGCGCGCTCGTACCAACTGGGGTCGTTCTCGTGGTACATGCCCTTGGACAGCTCGCGACGGGCCGCCTCCCGCGCGGGGTCGCGCGGGAGGGTGATGGGTGGCTCGTCCGCCGAACGCCACGCCATCGGTACGGCCGTCGGCGGTCCCCCCGTCAGTCTCACCCCATCAGCTCCCCAAGGTGGCGCCGGGGGTGTTGCCGTAGCCCTGGACGCCGGCGGCGCGGCCCAGTTCGAGGTCGAGGGCCTCGCGGCGGATGCGCTGGTCGATGTAGAGGAGCACGGTGACGCCGGCGCTGATGGGGAACGTGAGCGTGGACCCGATCACCGCGCCGACGCCGCTGATCACGAGGTACGTCCAGCCGACTTCGGCGCCGCCGGTGGCGAGGAAGCCGGAGAGGCCGTCCCCGTCCAGGGCCGCTGCCACGACGGAGAAGGGGATCACGACGATGGACGCGACGACATAGGCGATGATCGTGGCGAGCAGCTGGATGCCGAGGACGCGCCACCAGGAGCCGCGTACCAGCTTGACGGAGCGGTTCAGCGACTTGCTGACGCCCTGCTTCTCCAGCATCAGCGCGGGGGAGGCGAGTGAGAAGCGGATCATCAGCCACACGGTGAGGACGAACGCGCCGAGTCCGCCGACGAGGGCGAGGGCGAGGCCCGCACCGCCCGAGCCGCCGGCGGCGACAAGGACGCCGGGCAGGATGCCCGCGGTCATGATCAGGCCGGCGATCAGCAGCAGCAGGAGGGTCAGGCCGCCCAGCCTGAGGAGTTGCGGGCGGGCGTCCCGCCAGGCTTCGGCAATGGTCACCGACGTGCCGAGAACGGCGCGGCTGGTCACGGTCGTGAGCAGGGCCGTCGCGATGATGGTGCCCAGCAGGGAGATCACCAGGACGACGGAGGCGCTCAGCAGGGTCCCGCCCAGGGCGCGGCCCAGCTCGCCGGGTGTGGCGGTCGGGTCGTTCAGGACGTCGGAACTCGCTGTGTCGTTGAGGACGAGGCCCTGGAGCAAAATCACCGCGATCTGCGTGACGACCGCGACGGTCAGGGAGATGCCGAGGACGGCGCGCCAGTACGTGCGCATGGTGGAGACAGCGCCGTCGAGGATCTCGCCGATGCCGAGCGGGCGCAGCGGGATCACGCCGGGCTTGGCCGCGGGCGGGGGGCCTCCCCAGCCGGGAGTGCCGGGGCCGTGGCCGGGGGCGCCGTAGCCAGGGTGCCCGCCGGGGGCTCCGGGCTGGCCGTAGCCGCCGGGGCCGGGGTGCTGCGGGGCTTCGGGAGGGGCGCCCCAGCCCGGGACGGGAGGCGGCGGTGGCGCGGCCTGGCCGGGCTCCTGAGGGCTCGGAGCGGACCACTGTGCGGGCGGCGGCTGCTCCTTGGACCACTGGGACGGCGGCTGCGTCTGATCCGCGCCGCTCTGGTCCGCCGACTGCGCGGAGTCCTGCTGGTCCGGTTCCTGGCCGCCCGAGGGGGCGGATCCGGGCGAGGCCCAGCCCGGAGTGTCCTTCATCGTCGCTCCTTCATGGTGCTCGTCCGCGGGGCGCGGCCGGCAGGTTGGCGCCCATCGTGCCACGCGGTGTCCGAGAAGGGACCGGGGGCCGTATGGGCTGCGCACCTTCAATTGTCCGACGGATAGGGGGCACACTGGCCGCATGGCTGATCAGTACGCGCAATCCGGCGACGACACCCGGCCGACCGAGATACCCGTGATCCGTTGGGACGAGCCCCCCGAAGGCCCCGTCCTGATCCTGTTGGACCAGACGAGACTGCCGGCAGAGGAGGTCGAGCGGGTGTGCACGGACGCGCCCGCGCTGGTGGAGGCGATCCGTTCACTCGCCGTGCGCGGGGCACCGCTGCTGGGGATCGCCGGGGCGTACGGCGTCGCGCTCGCCGCCGCGCGCGGCTTCGACGTGGAGGAGGCCGCCGAGGCGCTGGCGAGTGCCCGGCCCACCGCGGTGAACCTCGCTGTCGGTGTGGGCCGGGCACGGGCCGCGCACCGGGCCGAGCTCGGCCGGACGGGCAACCGGAAGCAGGCCGCCGAGGCGGCGCTCGCCGCGGCGCGGGCGGTGCACCGGGAGGACGCCGAGGCGAGCTCCCGCATGGCCGCGCACGGGCTGGCGCTGCTCGACGAGTTGCTGCCCGCCGGCGGGCACCGGGTGCTCACGCACTGCAACACAGGCTCGCTGGTGTCGGGCGGTGAGGGCACGGCGTTCGCGGTGGCCCTCGCGGCGCACCGGGCGGGGCGGCTGCGCCGGCTGTGGGTGGACGAGACGCGGCCGTTGCTGCAGGGTGCCCGGCTGACCGCTTATGAGGCGGCGCGCACCGGAATGGCGTACACCTTGCTCACGGACAATGCCGCGGGTTCGCTGTTCGCGGCCGGTGAGGTGGACGCGGTGCTGGTGGGGGCCGACCGGATCGCCGCCGACGGGTCGGTGGCGAACAAGGTCGGGACCTATCCGCTCGCGGTGCTGGCCAGGTATCACCATGTGCCGTTCATCGTGGTGGCGCCGGTGACGACGGTGGATCCGGACACCCCCGACGGGGCGTCCATCGAGGTGGAGCAGCGCGCGGGGCATGAGGTGACCGAGATCACGGCACCTCAGGTGCCGGTGGCGGGAGCAGAGGCGGGAGGTGGGATCTTGGTGGCACCCCTGGGGACCCAGGCGTACAACCCGGCGTTCGATGTGACGCCGCCGGAGTTGGTGACGGCGATCGTCACCGAGGAGGGGGCCGTGTCGCCCGTGACCGCTGACGCGCTTGCCGAGCTGTGTGACAGGTCACGCCAGGTAACGATTTAGTTAATGGGATGATGGCATTCATGAAGGGACGAGTCCTTGTCGTCGACGACGACACCGCACTGGCCGAGATGCTCGGCATCGTGTTGCGTGGTGAAGGTTTTGAGCCGTCTTTCGTAGCCGACGGCGACAAGGCGCTGGCCGCCTTCCGTGAGGCCAAACCGGATCTGGTGCTGCTGGATCTGATGCTGCCGGGCCGGGACGGGATCGAGGTGTGCCGCCTGATCAGGGCGGAGTCCGGGGTGCCCATCGTGATGCTCACGGCCAAGAGCGACACGGTGGATGTGGTGGTCGGCCTGGAGTCGGGCGCGGACGACTACATCGTGAAGCCGTTCAAGCCGAAGGAGCTGGTGGCGCGGATCCGGGCCCGGCTCCGGAGGTCCGAGGAGCCGGCGCCCGAGCAGCTCGCCATAGGTGACCTGGTCATCGATGTGGCCGGGCACTCCGTGAAGCGGGACGGGCAGTCGATCGCGCTGACGCCGCTGGAGTTCGATCTGCTGGTCGCGCTGGCGAGGAAGCCGTGGCAGGTGTTCACCCGTGAGGTCCTGCTGGAGCAGGTCTGGGGGTACCGCCACGCGGCGGACACCCGTCTGGTGAACGTTCATGTGCAGCGGCTGCGTTCCAAGGTCGAGAAGGACCCGGAGCGGCCGGAGATCGTGGTGACCGTCCGTGGTGTCGGATACAAGGCAGGACCCAGCTGACATGCCCGGTGACAGTGCCGCTTCGGCGCCCGGCCAGCCGGGGACCCGCGCGGAGCGGTCTGTCGGCCGGAAGTCGTCAGGTTCCCGCCGGGGGCGCTTCCTCAAGGGCGGGCTGCTGCAGGGCGGAGTCCAGGGCAGTCCGGTCCTGAGGCTGTTCATGCGCTGGGTACGGCGTCCGCTGCTGCCCGTGATGCGGCTGTGGCGGCGCAACATCCAGCTCAGGATCGTCGTGACGACCCTGCTGATGTCGCTCAGCGTTGTGCTGCTGCTGGGCTTCGTCGTCATCGGTCAGGTGCGCAACGGGCTGCTGGACGCCAAGGTCAAGGCCTCGCAGAGCCAGGCCACCGGCGGCTTCACGGTCGCCGCGCAGAAGGCCGACGCCGAGGTGGGCGCGGCCAGGACCGACACCGCGAAACCGGACGGCGACCGGGTGCAGAACGTCGTCGAGTGGATGACCAACCTCGTGAGTTCGCTCTCCAGCGGCGGACAGGGCGCGTTCGATGTCGTGACGCTCAGCCCGGCCTTTGCCGACGGCGACACCGGCGGCCTCGGACCGCGTGCCTCCGGGGGCGTGCAATGGGACCTCAGCGTGCCGGAGGAACTGCGCGAGCGGGTCGACAACGACACCAGCGCCGTCCAGAGCTACACGCGGATCTACTACGACAACGGCCAGGAGTCCCAGCCGGGTTTGATCATCGGTAAGCAGGTCAGCGACCCCAACCGCGACCCGTACCAGCTGTACTACCTGTTCCCGCTCACCCAGGAGGAGAAGTCCCTCAGCCTGGTCAAGGGGACGCTGGCGACGGCCGGGCTGTTCGTCGTCGTGCTGCTCGGTGCCATCGCCTGGCTCGTGGTGCGCCAGGTGGTCACGCCGGTGCGGATGGCGGCGGGCGTCGCCGAGCGGCTGTCCGCCGGGCGCCTGCAGGAACGTATGAAGGTCAGCGGCGAGGACGACATCGCGCGCCTCGGCGAGGCCTTCAACAAGATGGCGCAGAACCTGCAGCTGAAGATCCAGCAGCTGGAGGACCTGTCGCGGATGCAGCGGCGGTTCGTGTCCGACGTGTCGCACGAGCTGCGTACGCCGCTGACGACCGTGCGGATGGCGGCGGACGTCATCCATGACGCGCGCGTGGACTTCGACCCGGTGACCGCGCGGTCGGCCGAGCTGCTCGCCGACCAGCTGGACCGGTTCGAGTCCCTGCTCGCGGACCTGCTGGAGATCAGCCGGTTCGACGCGGGCGCGGCGGCCCTGGAGGCCGAGCCGATAGATCTGCGTGAGGTGGTACGGAAGGTCGCCAGCGGGGCCGAGCCGCTCGCCGAGCGCAAGGGGACGCGGATACGGGTTCTGGGAGACCAGCAGCCCGTCGTCGCCGAGGCCGACGCCCGGCGGGTGGAGCGGGTGCTGCGCAACCTCGTGGTCAACGCGGTGGAGCATGGTGAGGGCAGGGATGTCGTGGTCAGGCTGGCGGCGGCTGGCGGCGCGGTCGCGGTCGCGGTGCGTGACTACGGCGTCGGGCTCAAGCCGGGCGAGGCGACCCGGGTGTTCAGCCGTTTCTGGCGGGCCGACCCGGCACGCGCGCGTACCACCGGCGGTACGGGGCTGGGGCTGTCCATCGCCTTGGAGGACGCCCGGCTGCACGGCGGCTGGCTGCAGGCGTGGGGCGAGCCGGGCGGCGGTTCGCAGTTCCGGCTCACCCTGCCGCGCACGGCGGACGAGCCGCTGCGGGGGTCGCCGATCCCCCTGGAACCGAAGGACTCCCGGCGAAACCGTGGCCAAAATGACGCTGGTCTGCCGCTCGGCGGCAGCGGCAAGCTCGCCACGGTGCCGGTCCAGGCCGGCGAGCATGGTGCCGCGAGGAAGACCATAGGGCCACGGCCCGGCGGGGGGCAGGTCCCCACGGCCGACCCGACGGCGTTGCCCGGCAGCGGCGCGCGCGTGGTGCCCCGGCCCGGCACGTCGCCCACGACACCGCCCCCGACGCCGCCCGCGTGGCGGTCCGGCGAGGACGCGGGGCGGACCGGGGAGGGAACGTCGCAGAGCGGCGTGGAGCCGCAGCACGAGCGGGGGGAGGCATTCCGTGGGCGCTGACCGCGGGAAAAGTGGGCGTGGGGGTCCGGTGCGGGCGACGGCGTACGTGGGCATCGGTGCCGTACTGCTGGCGGGGTGCGCCTCGATGCCGGACAGCGGCGACATGCGGAACGTCGAGTCCACCCCGAGGCAGGACTCGCAGGTGCGGGTCTTCGCGCTGCCGCCCGCCGACGACGCCGAGCCGAGGGAGATCGTGCAGGGCTTCCTGGAGGCCCTGACCAGCGATGATCTGAAGTATGAGACAGCGCGCAAATACCTGACCGGTGACGCGCTGAAGCTGTGGGACCCCGACGAGTCCACCACGGTCCTCGCCGAGGCCCCCACCCCCTACGCCCAGATCACGGGGGAGCGGCCCGAAACCGACGAGTACCAGTACAAGCTGTTTGGCAAGAAGGTCGCCCGCGTGGACGAGCAGCACGCGTACACGCCCACCAGCGGCGAGTACCGGCGAACCGTGCACCTCACGCGCGTGAAGGAGACCCGGCAGTGGCGCATCGACGAGCTGCCGCCGGGTGTGGTGCTCGGCAGGTCGGACTTCGAGCGCAACTACAAGTCCATCAACAAGTACTACTTCACCTCCGCCGCGCAGTCCGGCGAACCGGGGACGGTCGCCGACCCGGTCTATGTGCGCAGCCAGGTCAACCCGGTGACCCAGGTGGTCCGGAACCTGCTGAGAGGCCCCACCCGCTGGCTCAACCCGGTCGCGAGGACGAGCTTCCCCTCCGGTACGGCCCTGAGGAAGGGCACCGACCCGCTGGCGCCGGACGACCAGAGCAGGCTGGTCGTGCCGCTGAACGAGAAGGCCGACCGTGTGTCGGACAGCAGGTGCGAGGAGATGGCCGCCCAGCTCCTCTTCACGGTCCAGGACTACATGCCCACGGGCGTGAGCGAGGTGGAGCTCCAGGGGTCGACCGGCGCGCGGCTGTGTGTGCTCGGTGAAGACCGGGCCGGCATCATCGCCTCGCACGGCTTCGGAAAGAGCGCGGAGTACCAGTACTTCATCGACGGCGACGACAAGCTCGTACGGTTGTCCGAGCGGGACCCGGTGACCACGCCGACGCCCGTTCCCGGCGCGCTCGGTGAGGGCGAGAAGCCGCTGAGAGCCGCCGCCGTGTCGCGCGGTGAGGACCGGGCCGCCGGGGTGTCGGCCGACGGGAGCGAGCTGTACGTGTCGCCGCTGACTGCGGGCGGTGCGCTCGGCGAGCCGGTGCTGCGCAGTGCGGGCGCCACGGCGAAGGACCGGCTGACGACGCCGAGCTGGGACGGGCGGGGCGACCTGTGGGTGGCCGACCGGGACCCCGACCATCCCAGGCTGCTGGTGCTGGCGGACGGCATGGGCGAGCCGCTGGAGGTCAGGACGCCCGGACTCGGCGGGCGCATCGAGGCGGTGCGGGTGGCCGCCGACGGAGTACGGGTCGCGCTGATCCTGGAGGACGAGGGCAAGCGGGCGCTGTACGTCGGCCGCATCGAGCGCGAAGACGACGCGGAGGGCACCACCGGCTCCGTCGTCGAACTGCGGCCCGTGACGCCGGACCTGGAGGACGTCACCGCCATGTCCTGGGCCGGCGACAGCCAACTCGTGGTGGTGGGGCGCGAGCCCGGTGGCGTGCAGCAGATGCGGTACGTCCGGGTCGACGGCTCCCCGACGCCGGGATCCGGGCCTGCCTCGCTCACCGGCGTGGAGGAGATCGCCGCGTCCGAGGACGAGAGCCAGCCGCTGGTGGCGCACTCGGCCGACGGGGTCGTCCGGCTGTCCCCTGAGGCGCGGTGGCAGACGGTGGTCAAGGAGGGGTCGGCGCCGGTCTACCCGGGGTGAGGGCCGGGGCGGTCGGCGTCACCGCTGTGGTCGCTGTGACCGGTGTGTTGTGGTGTGGGGCAGGGTGAGGGCTCTCTGGGCTGTCCATCGGCGTGCTCGTGACGGGGACTGTGGTCCGGCGACGGACCGGTCGGGGCCCGCCAGGTCGTCCGCTGCCGTCGCCGTCGTGTCGTGGGGATGTGCGCCGTGGGCCCTTTCTGACGGCCCGGTCTTTTTGTGACGGCATCCGGTCTTCTTCAGGCGCCCGTCGTTCGTGTGGGTGACAGCCCCTCTGCGGTTTCGCCGAGTTGTCCACAGGCGGTTGTCCACAGGGGTGGCAGGGCTGCGCCTGCGTTGGCACAGTGGTGGGCATGCGGGGGTGGTGGCGGGACCTCACGGACCTGGTGCTGCCGGCCGAGTGCGGAGGCTGCGGGAGGCCTCGCGCGGTGCTCTGCCCGGAGTGCCGCGCGGCTCTGACCGGGGCCGCGCCGTGCCGGGTGCGGCCGGTGCCGGAGCCGCCGGGGCTGCCCGCGGTGCATGCGGCGGCTCCGTACGAGGACGCGGTACGCGCGGTGCTGCTCGCGCACAAGGAACGGGGTGCGCTGGCGCTCGTTGGACCGCTCGGCACGGCCTTGGCAGGGGCCGTACGGGCGGGCGGTGGCGACGGGCCCGTGCTGCTCGTCCCGGTGCCGTCCGCGCGGCGGGCGGTCCGGTCCCGGGGGCACGACCCGGCGCGGCGGATCGCGCTCACGGCGGCCGGGGAACTGCGGCGTACCGGGACGCCGGCCCGGGTACTCGGGGTGCTGCGACAGCGGCGTGCCGTGGCCGATCAGTCGGGGCTGGACTCCCGGCAGCGGCTGGACAACCTCGCGGGTGCCCTGGAGGTGGCCGCCGGGGGTACCCGGCTGCTGGGTGGAGGGCAGGTCGTGCTCGTGGACGACCTGATGACCACCGGCGCCTCGCTGACGGAGGCGGCACGGGCGGTGCGGACGGCCCGGGCCGGGTGGGCGACGGCAGCGGGAGAGCCTGACGTGGGGCGAACGACGAAGAAGGCGGTGCGGACACAGGCGGTGACAAGAATGGCGGGTGCGGACGGCGCCGAAGACGTGATCCGCGCGGCGGTGGTCGCCGCGCCCCCCGACTCTTTCCAAATAAACCGGAACTGACACAGAACTTGCGTCGTTGCAGGTAATGAAAGGGCCAATTCACCTGAACGGAGGTACCTCCGAGTAGAGGGTGACGACATCCGTCCGGGCGAGATATGTTCGGTTGTGAGGGAATGACCCCGGCCGTTCACCACATATCCAGATGCCGTGCTGCGGGTTTTCCGAAATCACCCCGAGCCGGTGGGGTGGAGATCTTGTCCACGGGGGAGGAGGAGGTGGAAGTCACCGAGTCCGCGGTTCCGGGAGCCACCGGAACCTGGTGCACAAGGGAGATGCTCCGCCAGTGGAGCGGAGTGATCCGGGAACGGAGTTCTGCGTGGACATCGTCGTCAAGGGCCGCAAGACCGAGGTGCCCGAGCGGTTCCGCAAGCACGTGGCCGAGAAGCTGAAGCTGGAGAAGATCCAGAAGCTCGACGGCAAGGTGATCAGCCTCGACGTCGAGGTGTCCAAGGAGCCCAACCCCCGACAGGCCGACCGTAGTGACCGGGTGGAGATCACGCTCCACTCCCGTGGGCCGGTGATCCGGGCGGAGGCCGCGGCCAGCGATCCGTATGCGGCGCTCGACCTGGCGGCGGACAAGCTCGAGGCCCGGCTGCGTAAGCAGCACGACAAGCGTTACACGCGCCGAGGCGCGCGCAGGCTCACGGCCGCGGAGGTCGCCGACCACGTCCCGGGTGTGGCGACCCTGAACGGCAACGGATATGTCGCCGACGAGGAGAAGTCGGACGGCGTGCCCACCAAGCGGATCGGCTCGCTGGAAGTGAAGGGTGAAGGCCCCCTCATCGTCCGAGAGAAGACCCACGTCGCGTCCCCGATGACCCTCGACCAGGCTCTCTACGAGATGGAGCTGGTCGGGCACGACTTCTACCTGTTCGTCGACTCCGAGACCAAAGAACCGAGTGTCGTCTACCGGCGGCACGCCTACGACTACGGCGTCATTCACCTGAGCACTGACCCGATGGTGGCCCAGGCGCCTGCGGACGCCGCAGGCGGCACGCTCGGTGGCTGACAGCGCCGGGTGACAGCTGAGCCGGTGCCCCTGGAGCGCTCGTGCGCCTCCAGGGGCACCGGTGTGCGACTCCTCGTTGCCCGCACTGTCACCGCGGTGTCGGCCAGGCATGAAATCATGGCCGGACCGGCCCCAACCGGCGGGCCGTTGCCTTGGTTTGGCGATGGCACAGAGAGACAGGCCACGGCCTTCAGGGGGAGGAACGATGGCGGACAGCAGTTTCGGACCGATGCGTGACGAGGATGCCGACGACGGCTGCGTCGGCATGGGCTCCGCCGCGGGCTCCCCGCGCAAGGAGCCGATCCGCGTGCTCGTCGTGGACGACCACGCGCTCTTCCGCCGCGGCCTGGAGATCGTGCTCGCCGCCGAGGAGGACATCCAGGTCGTCGGCGAGGCCGGTGACGGGGCGGAGGCGGTCGACAAGGCCGCTGATCTGCTGCCCGACATCGTGTTGATGGACGTACGGATGCCCAAGCGCGGCGGCATCGAGGCGTGCACCTCCATCAAGGAGGTGGCCCCCAGCGCGAAGATCATCATGCTGACGATCAGCGACGAGGAGGCCGACCTCTACGACGCGATCAAGGCGGGCGCGACCGGTTATCTCCTCAAGGAGATCTCCACGGACGAGGTCGCCACGGCCATTCGCGCGGTCGCCGACGGGCAGTCGCAGATCAGCCCCTCGATGGCGTCGAAGCTGCTCACCGAGTTCAAGTCAATGATCCAGCGGACCGACGAGCGGCGCCTCGTGCCGGCGCCGCGGCTGACGGACCGGGAGCTGGAAGTACTCAAGCTCGTGGCGACCGGGATGAACAACCGGGACATCGCCAAGGAGTTGTTCATCTCCGAGAACACCGTGAAGAACCACGTGCGCAACATCCTGGAGAAGCTGCAACTGCACTCCAGGATGGAGGCCGTGGTGTACGCGATGCGGGAGAAGATCCTCGAAATCCGCTAGGCCCGGTACGCCCCATGACCGCATGGGTCACGTCAGGGCGCGGATCAGGGGCTCGCGCAGTTCCGGGGCGTCCACGCGTTCCACGCGTATGTCGGTGCAGTCCACCCAGGTCGCCGCCTCCCGTAGGGCCTGGGCCACCGCCGGGACCGCCTTGGGGCCGTTGAGGGTGACCTGCTTGGCGACCAGGGTGCGGCCGTCGCGGGCGGGGTCGACGCGGCCGACGAGGTGGCCGCCGGCCAGGACCGGCATCGCGAAGTAACCGTGGACGCGCTTCGGTTTGGGGACGTAGGCCTCCAGGCGATGGGTGAAGCCGAAGATGCGTTCCGTGCGGGCCCGTTCCCAGACCAGGGAGTCGAAGGGGGACAGGAGCGTGGTGCGGTGGCGGCCACGCGGGGGTGTGGCCAGGGCCGCCGGGTCGGCCCAGGCCGGCTTGGACCAGCCCTCCACCGTCACCGGGACCAGGCCGGAGTCGGCGACCACCGCGTCGAACTGCTCGCCCTTCAGGCGGTGGTAGTCGGCGATGTCCGCGCGCGTGCCGACACCCAGGGCCTCGCCGGCCAGGCGGACCAGGCGGCGCAGGCACTCCGAGTCGTCCAGCTCGTCGTGGAGCAGGGTGTCCGGGACGGCGCGCTCGGCGAGGTCGTAGATCCGCTTCCAGCCGCGGCGCTGCACGCAGACCACCTCGCCGTACATCAGGGCGCGTTCCACGGCGACCTTCTCGCCGGACCAGTCCCACCATTCGCTGGTGCGCTTCGCGCCGCCCAACTCCGTGGCCGTGAGGGGGCCCTCGGCACGGAGCTGTTTGATGACCCGTTCGTAGGCACCGTCCGGGAGCTGGTGGTTCCAGTGCGGGCGGGATCGGTAGGCGCGGCGGCGGAAGGCGAAGTGGGGCCACTCCTCGATGGGGAGGATGCAGGCGGCGTGGGACCAGTACTCGAAGGCGTGGGGCCGTGGCGAAGGCGCGCCGGTGGGTGTGCTCGCCCAGTAGGAGCCGTCGACCGTCGTGCGGCCGACGGCTCCGAGGCGGGCGTACGGGATCAGTTCGTGGGAGCGGGCGAGGACCGAGATGGTGTCGAGTTGGACCGCGCCCAGGTGTCGCAGGACGCCGCGGACGCCGGACCTGCGGTCCGGGGCGCCGAGGAAGCCCTGCGCCCGGAGGGCGATACGGCGGGCCTCGTCTGCGGTGAGTTCTGTGGTGGGGCGCGGAAGGGAGGTCATGCTCCGCAGGGTAGGGGAGGGCACTGACAGTGGGGATGAGCTGCGGGGGCGGGCGAGGGCGGTCGGGATCGGTGCGGAGCCGTTCCGGGGGCTGTGCCCCGGAGTCGCTGTCGGTTTTCGGCCTTGTCCCCGGACGCCGGACGCCGGACGCCGGCGGGCTGGATCATCCGGCCCCCGGACGCGAGCGCCGGACGGGCTGGGTGTCTCGGGAGGGGCTGGAGTCTCCCGGTGCCGGCAGATAAGGCGCCGCCGACGGAAGGCCCAGATCCGAGGGGAGCAGGGAGGCTACCCAGCAGTCGCGGCGGACGCCGTTGTTGTTCAGGGCGGCTCGGAGGGTGCCTTCGAGGATGAAGCCGGTGTGCTCGGCCACGGCTCGGGAGGCGGTGTTGCCCACCTCGGCGCGCCATTCGAGGCGGTCGAGGGCGAGGGTGGTGAAGGACCAGTGGGCGGCGGCGCGGGTGGCCTCGGTGATGTAGCCGTTGCGGCGGTGCTCCTTGGTGGCCCAGAAGCCGATCTCGCCGGTGCCGAGGGACCGCATGGTGATGCCGAGCATGCCCGCCAACTCCCCGGAGGGGAGGAAGAGACCGAAGGTGAACATGGAGGCGTTGGCCCAGCCTTCGGGAACGGCGTGCTCGACGAAACCCTCCGCGTGCTCACGCAGGTACGGAGAGGGGACCGTGGTCCAGCGCTGGATGTCCGGGTCCTGCGCAGCCGCGTACACCGTGTCGGTGTCGTGCCGGTCCACGGTGCGCAGCAGCAGGCGCTCGGTGGTCAGGGTGACGGGTTCCATCGGGCGATTCTGCTCGGCGGAACGGAATGACGCCATCTCATTTGATGCTGTTCTGTGGACGGCTCGGGGGCGCGAGACGCGAGGAGGCGGTCACAATTCGCCCATTTCGTGGACGGAACGTGGCACCATCCGCGACGCCCGCCCGTTGTCCTGGTGGCTGTCACCGCCAGGCCTCCCGGCACAGCGGGGTCCTCGCTTACGATGGCCGTTGCTCAAGCTGTGATGTGAAACTGCCATGTGAAACCGACCGTCCCAGGCCCGACCGGCAAGGAGACAAAACCCCGTGTCCGTCCTCTCGAAGATCATGCGTGCAGGCGAAGGCAAAATCCTGCGCAAGCTGCACCGCATCGCGGACCAGGTCAACTCCATCGAAGAGGACTTCGTCGACCTCTCCGACGCCGCGCTGCGGGCCCTCACCGAGGAGTACAAGCAGCGGTACGCCGACGGTGAGACCCTCGACGACCTGCTCCCCGAGGCGTTCGCCACCGTGCGCGAGGGCGCCAAGCGCGCGCTCGGCCAGCGTCACTACGACGTGCAGATCATGGGCGGCGCCGCCCTCCACCTCGGCTATGTCGCCGAGATGAAGACCGGTGAGGGCAAGACCCTCGTCGGCACGCTGCCCGCGTATCTGAACGCGCTGTCCGGCGAAGGCGTCCACCTGATCACGGTCAACGACTACCTGGCCGAGCGCGACTCCGAGATGATGGGCCGCGTCCACAAGTTCCTGGGTCTGTCCGTCGGCTGCATCCTCGCCAACATGACCCCGGCCCAGCGCCGCGAGCAGTACAGCTGCGACATCACCTACGGTACGAACAACGAGTTCGGCTTCGACTACCTCCGCGACAACATGGCGTGGTCCAAGGACGAGCTCGTCCAGCGCGGCCACAACTTCGCGATCGTCGACGAGGTCGACTCCATCCTCGTCGACGAGGCCCGTACGCCGCTGATCATCTCCGGCCCGGCCGACCAGGCCACCAAGTGGTACGGCGACTTCGCCAAGCTGGTCACGCGCCTGAAGAAGGGCGAGCCCGGCGTCCCCCTCAAGGGCATCGAGGAGACCGGCGACTACGAGGTCGACGAGAAGAAGCGCACGGTCGCCATCCACGAGTCCGGCGTCTCCAAGGTCGAGGACTGGCTGGGCATCGACAACCTCTACGAGTCGGTGAACACCCCTCTGGTGGGCTACCTGAACAACGCCATCAAGGCCAAGGAGCTCTTCAAGAAGGACAAGGACTACGTCGTCATGGACGGCGAAGTCATGATCGTCGACGAGCACACCGGCCGTATCCTCGCCGGCCGCCGCTACAACGAGGGCATGCACCAGGCGATCGAGGCGAAGGAAGGGGTGGACATCAAGGACGAGAACCAGACGCTCGCCACGATCACCCTGCAGAACTTCTTCCGCCTCTACAAGCGCCACGACCACAACGGCAAGGAACGGCCCGGCCTCTGCGGCATGACCGGTACGGCGATGACCGAGGCCGCCGAGTTCCACCAGATCTACAAGCTCGGCGTCGTCCCGATCCCGACCAACCGGCCGATGGTCCGCAAGGACCAGTCCGACTTGATCTACCGCACCGAGGTCGCGAAGTTCGAGGCGGTCGTCGACGACATCGTCGAGAAGCACGAGAAGGGCCAGCCGATCCTCGTCGGTACGACGTCGGTCGAGAAGTCCGAGTACCTGTCCCAGCAGCTGAGCAAGCGCGGCGTCCAGCACGAGGTGCTCAACGCCAAGCAGCACGACCGGGAGGCGACGATCGTCGCCCAGGCCGGCCGCAAGGGAGCCGTGACCGTCGCCACGAACATGGCCGGCCGTGGTACGGACATCAAGCTCGGCGGCAACCCCGACGACCTCGCCGAGGCCGAGCTGCGCCAGCGCGGCCTCGACCCCGAGGAGCACATCGAGGAGTGGGCCCACGCCCTGCCCGAGGCCCTCGCGAAGGCCGAGGAGGCGGTCAAGGCGGAGTTCGAGGAGGTCAAGGACCTCGGCGGGCTCTACGTCCTGGGCACCGAGCGGCACGAGTCCCGCCGTATCGACAACCAGCTGCGCGGTCGTTCCGGCCGTCAGGGCGACCCCGGCGAGTCCCGCTTCTACCTCTCCCTCGGCGACGACCTGATGCGGCTCTTCAAGGCCCAGATGGTCGAGCGCGTGATGTCCATGGCGAACGTGCCGGACGACGTCCCGATCGAGAACAAGATGGTCACCCGCGCGATCGCCTCCGCCCAGTCGCAGGTCGAGCAGCAGAACTTCGAGACCCGGAAGAACGTCCTCAAGTACGACGAGGTCCTCAACCGGCAGCGCGAGGTCATCTACGGCGAGCGGCGCCGCGTCCTGGAGGGCGAGGACCTGCAGGAGCAGATCCAGCACTTCATGGACGACACCATCGACGCGTACATCACCGCCGAGAGCGCCGAGGGCTTCGCCGAGGAGTGGGACCTCGACCGGCTGTGGGGTGCCTTCAAGCAGCTCTACCCGGTGAAGGTCACCGTCGAGGAGCTGGAGGAGGCGGCCGGTGACCGGGCCGGGCTGACCGCCGAGTTCATCGCCGAGTCCATCAAGGACGACATCACCGAGCAGTACGAGGCGCGTGAGGCGCAGCTCGGCTCCGAGATCATGCGTGAGCTGGAGCGCCGGGTCGTCCTGTCGGTCCTCGACCGCAAGTGGCGTGAGCACCTCTACGAGATGGACTACCTGCAGGAGGGCATCGGCCTGCGCGCGATGGCCCAGAAGGACCCGCTGGTCGAGTACCAGCGCGAGGGCTTCGACATGTTCCAGGCCATGATGGAGGGCATCAAGGAGGAGTCCGTCGGCTATCTGTTCAACCTGGAGGTCCAGGTCGAGCAGCAGGTCGAGGAGGTCCCGGTCGAGGACTCCAAGCCGTCCCTGGACAAGGGTGACGCGGTGCCGGCCCAGGCGGGTGCCTCCCGGCCGGAGATCCGGGCGAAGGGCCTGGAGGCTCCGCAGCGCCGCGACCGACTCCACTTCTCCGCGCCGACCGTGGACGGCGATGGCGGCATCGTCGAGGGCGACCTCCCCGAGGACGAGCCCGTCCGCTCCGAGGCCGACGGCCTCACCCGCGCGGAGCGCCGCAAGCAGCAGGGCAAGGCCGGCCGCCGCCGCAAGAAGTGACGCTCGCTCAGCGAGGAGCGAGCGGCTCCGCCGCGCGGTGAGGCCGTGAAGGGCCGGGCACCAAGGGTGCCCGGCCCTTCGTGCGTCGTGGGGTACGGGCGCGTGTGGGCGGCGCGAGTGTGCGGTGGCTCAGTCGTCGTCCGGGTGGGGGAGCCTCGGGCCGCCGAGTTCCACGGCTGTGCAGCGCCAGCGGTGGTCGGGGCCGTGTTCCAGGCGGAAGGCCATGGCGCGGAGCCGGTCGCCCGCGCCGATGCGGGCGAAGACCTCCAGCGCGCCCGGGCCGGCGACGTAGTAGCCGATGTCCCGGACGACGGGGTGGGCGCCGTGGGTGGCACGCAGGGGGCCCTGTTCGGCGAGCCAGGCCAGTTCGTCGTAGGCCCGGCCCGCGGTGTGGCGCAGCATGCTGTGGACCGGGCGGCGGCCGGTCAGCACGGCGAGGAGGAGGTCGGCGAAACGGTCGGTCGGGCGGGGCTGGGGGACCGGCCTGGCGAGGGGCGGGGTGGGGGTGTGGCCGGGTGTCGGGTGGCCCGGGGCGGTGCTGTCAGGGGCCGTACGGGCGGGGGTGGCGCTGTCGGGCGTCGTGCGAGGTGGGGTGGCGCTGTTGGGGCAGGGGCCGCCTCCGGGGGCGGTGCGGGCGGGGGTGCGGCCGGGGCGGCGGGTGTCGTGGCGGACGGGTGGGCGGGTGCCGGGCCTGTGCTTGGTCCTGGTCATGACCTTGTTCATCGGAAATCCCCGTTCGTCGGCGATCGCGCTGGTACCAGTCGGTAACTTGGCGTTGGGGACCTTGTACGAGGCCGGAGGGGGTCGCCGCAAGGACGGGCGGTGTCTGTCGGGGGCCGCGAGATGTTCACCTATCAGGGTGACGGGCAGGGGGGCCGGGGCCGGTGGGGCGGGGGCGGACCGGGTGAGGTGGCGGGCCCGAGGTGGACGCGTCCGCAGGGCTGGGTAGGGGCTCGAAAGGGGACGCCCGCACGTATCCTGAAGGCCTCCGGGTGCTTCGCGAGAACCCCCGAACCTTGGACCGCCAGGGGCCCCTGGACCGGGGCCGGTCCCGGGGCCGGGGCCCCTGGACCCCTCGGGGTTTTCCGGGGACGTTTCGTGAGTCTCCGAGGTCTCTGCCGGGTACGCCTTGTCGGTGTCCCGACGGAGCCCTTGGAGTCCTTCCGCGGAGCCCTTGACAGCGAACACGACTACGAAAGCGGCCTGCCATGCGCGTCTACGTCCCCCTGACCCTTCCCGGGCTCGCCGAGGCGTACAAGACGGGTGAGTTGGGGGAGGGGGCCTTCGTCGCGTACGCCGTCACGCCGGCGCTGCGGGAGTGGTATCTGTCCGACGACATCGAGGAGCTGGAGTACGCCGCGTTGAGCCGGGCGGCGCTCGCGTCCTTGCGGTTGGTGGCAGGGGAACCGGCGGCTGCTCGGCGGCGGGTCGTCGTAGCCGTGGATGTGGCTGACCGGGAGGCGGTCGCCGATCCCCACCGGGGGATCGATCCGGTGGCGCTCGGGGAGGTGCGGGTGGCTGGGCCGGTGTCTTTGGCCAAGGCTGCGGCTGTGCATGTCGACTCGGTGGAGGCCGAGGGGGAGGTGGGGGAGGCCGCGGACGCGTTGGGAGCGGCGGATCAGGGGGATGACGACGCCCAGTTCATCGTGGACGGGGCGGACGACCACGAGCTGCTGTGGTACGCGACGCAGGAGATCCCGAACCTGGTGGGGTTGGAGGGCTGAGCCTCCCCGTCGGCTGGTCTGCGGCTTCCTCCGCTGCGGCTGCGGCTGCGGCTGCGGCTGCGAGTGGGTCTCGTGCGGTTCGGTAGTACGGCACCCGGCGGCTCCGGTCGGGCGGGGCTCGGAGGCGCTCACCGGCGTTCGCCGGGTGCCGCCGCGCCCACCCGTGCCGCCCCAGCGGCACGACTGCCCGCGGCTGTGGCGATGGCGGTCGTTGGGCCACCTGCCATGGCGGTCGTGCGTGGTCGGTTGGCTGGTGGGGCGGGTGGCTGTCGGGGGTGGGGGGTAGGTTTCGGGCATGGGGAAGCACGGCGCCGGGGCGCATATTGTC
Source organism: Streptomyces sp. TG1A-60 (assembly GCF_037201975.1). Taxonomy (NCBI): domain Bacteria; kingdom Bacillati; phylum Actinomycetota; class Actinomycetes; order Kitasatosporales; family Streptomycetaceae; genus Streptomyces; species Streptomyces sp. TG1A-60. The sequence goes on from NZ_CP147520.1 coordinate 5,063,121, forward strand.
TGGGACTGGAATGGGACGTTGTTCCATGACAACGAGGCGATCATCGGGGCGACGAACGCGGCGTTCGCGGAGCTGGGGATCGAGCCGATCACGTTGGAGCGGTACAGGCAGCTGTACTGCGTGCCGGTGCCGAAGTTCTATGAGCGGTTGATCGGGCGGCTGCCCACGGACGAGGAGTGGGAGGCCATGGATGTGGTCTTCCACCGGTACTACGCGGAGCACCGCGTCGCGTGCGGGCTGACCGAAGGCGTGCCGTCGCTGCTCACCGACTGGGGCGTGGCCGGGCGCAGTCAGTCGGTCCTCAGCATGTATGTGCATGAGGAACTGGTTCCGCTGGTGCGTGGGTTCGAGATCGAGCCGCACTTCACACGGGTCGACGGGCGGGTCGGGCCGTCCGGGGGCAGCAAGGCCGAGCACATGGTGCGGCATCTGCGCCGGCTCGTGGGTGTGGAGCCGGCGCGTACGGTCGTGATCGGGGACGCGGCCGATGACGCCGTCGCCGCCCTGCATGTGGGGGCGCGGGCCGTGCTCTACACCGGCGGGTCCCACGGCCGGGCCAGTCTGGAGGGGATGGGCGTGCCCGTCGTGGACACCCTGGAGGAGGCCGTCGCCGAGGCCGAGCGGCTGGCCGCGTAGCGGGCGGGGCACCTTCGCCTTCCCGCCCGCCCCGCCCTCCGCCCCTCGCGCCACCGGTGCCTTCGCCGGCCGGGTACGTGGTGACGCGGCCGTGGAGGGTGGCCACGCCGGCGATGAGCAGCGCGCCGTGGCACACGCGCCCACTGCCCTGCCTCGAAGGCGTGGGCCCCGTCGCGTCGACGCCCTCCTCCGCCGAGCAGGCGCATGCGCCAAGCCCCGCTCACCGGCAGTCATCACGCGGAGGCGTGGGCACGGGGCGCGGGACCTCCGGGGATTCCGCCGCGGCGCCGGTCGCCAGCAGGATTTCCGGGGTGCGGCCTGGCCGAGGGGGGCGGGTCCGGGTCTCGCGGATGCACGTATAAGCTCGGTTGCGCGGAGGTAAGCTCAAAAGTGCGCGAGGGGCACTGTGCAGAACGTCAAAATTCACCCCTCGCTTTTGTACACATACGGCTCATGACGGGGCCCCTGTCCGAAGAGATAGCCTTGTGGCGTGATCAGCGCGATAGCTCGCGGGGACGTCGTCGTCTCTGCCCTGCGCCCGGTGAGCACGGACGACATCCGTGTCCGGGCGGCGGTCGCTGGTCCTCGCGGGCGGGAGGGAGCCGCCACGGCTCCCGGGACGCCGGGTACACCCACTGGTCGGGCGCCGTCGAGAGCGGCGTCACACTCCTGGCGGGTACCGAGAATGGCTGATTGCCCCCCGCTCCTCTCACCTCGCGACATAGCGTCGAAGCAGACCGGACACTCCGTGTCGTGGCGGCGCGTCGGAGGGGACGAGACCGTATTTCCTTCTACGTCACGCAACGGCGCGCGACAGGAGCCAGAGGACAATGCAGACCAAGCTGGACGAAGCCAAGGCCGAGCTGCTCGAACGGGCCGCCCGGGTAGCTGAGAACAGCCCGGTCGGGGGGTACCTACCGACTGGGACGACGAGCGAGAGTACGTCCGGCGCCCCGGACCACGACACGGTGCTCGCGTTCCTCCAGCGCTACTACCTGCACACCGCCCCGGAGGACCTCGGCGGCCGTGACCCGGTCGACGTCTTCGGAGCCGCCTTCTCCCACTACCGGCTGGCCGAGAACCGCCCGCAGGGAACGGCCAACGTGCGGGTCCACACCCCGACCGTCGAGGAGAACGGCTGGACGTGCAGCCACTCCGTCGTCGAGGTCGTCACCGACGACATGCCCTTCCTCGTCGACTCCGTGACCAATGAGCTGTCACGGCAGGGGCGCGGCATCCATGTCGTCATCCACCCACAGGTCGTCGTGCGACGCGACGTCACCGGCAAGCTGGTCGAGCTGGTCACGGAACCGGTCGCCGTCGCCGCGGCGTCCGCCGCCGTGGCCGCCGGTGAGACGCTGCCGCACGACGCGCACATCGAGTCCTGGATCCACGTCGAGATCGACCGCGAGACCGACCGGGCGGACCTGAAGCAGATCAACAACGATCTGCTGCGCGTCCTGTCCGACGTCCGCGAGGCCGTCGAGGACTGGGAGAAGATGCGGGACGCGGCGATCCGTATCGCCGACCGGCTGCCCGGCGAGCACACCGCCGACGATCTGCGCGACCAGGAGGTGGAGGAGGCCCGCGAGCTGCTGCGCTGGCTCGCCGACGACCACTTCACCTTCCTCGGATACCGCGAGTACGAGCTGCGCGAGGACGACTCGCTAGCCGCCGTCGCCGGCACGGGACTCGGCATCCTGCGCGCCGACCCCCAGCACGGCGGGCACGACCAGCACCCCGTCAGCTCCTCCTTCGAGCGGCTGCCCGCCGACGCCCGCGCCAAGGCCCGTGAGCACAAGCTGCTCATCCTGACGAAGGCCAACAGCCGGGCCACCGTCCACCGGCCGTCCTACCTCGACTACGTGGGCGTGAAGAAGTTCGACGCCGACGGGAACGTGGTCGGTGAGCGGCGGTTCCTCGGACTGTTCTCCTCGGCCGCCTACACCGAGTCCGTGCGCCGGGTGCCCGTCGTCCGTCGCAAGGTCGACGAGGTCCTGCGGGGCGCCGGGTTCTCGCCCAACAGCCACGACGGACGTGACCTGCTCCAGATCCTGGAGACCTACCCGCGCGACGAACTGTTCCAGACGTCGGCCGACGAACTGCGCTCCATCGTCACCTCCGTGCTCTACCTGCAGGAGCGCCGGCGGCTGCGGCTCTACCTCCGCCAGGACGAGTACGGCCGCTACTACTCCGCGCTGGTGTACCTGCCGCGCGACCGCTACACCACCGGCGTACGCCTGAGGATCATCGACATCCTGAAGGAGGAACTGGGCGGCATCAGCGTCGACTTCACCGCCTGGAACACCGAGTCGATCCTCTCCCGCCTGCACTTCGTGGTCCGCCTCCAGCCGGGTACCGAACTGCCGCACCTCAGCGACGCCGACAAGGAGCGGATCGAGGCGAAGCTCGTCGAGGCCGCCCGGTCCTGGGCCGACGGGTTCGCCGAGGCGCTCAACGCCGAGGTCGGCGAGGAGCGGGCCGCCGAACTGCTGCGCCGGTACGGCAACGGCATCCCCGAGGGGTACAAGGCCGACCACAACCCCCGCTCGGCCGTCGCGGACATCGTCCGCCTCGAAGAGCTCGAACAGGACGAGGACTTCGAGCTCAGCCTGTACGAGCCGGTGGGCGCCGCACCCGACGAGCGCCGGTTCAAGATCTACCGCAAGGGCGGCTCCGTCTCGCTCTCCGCCGTGCTGCCCGTCCTCAGCCGCATCGGCGTCGAGGTCATCGACGAGCGGCCGTACGAGCTGCGCTGCTCGGACCGGACGACCGCGTGGATCTACGACTTCGGGCTGCGGATGCCGAGGCCCCGGGGCGGCAGTGTGGACCACGCCGGGGACGACGCCCGGGAGCGCGTGCAGGAGGCCTTCGCCGCCACCTGGACCGGGCAGGCCGAGAACGACGGGTTCAACGCGCTCGTGCTGAGCGCGGGGCTCACCTGGCGGCAGGCCATGGTGCTGCGGGCGTACGCCAAGTACCTGCGGCAGGCGGGGTCCACCTTCAGCCAGGACTACATGGAGGACACCCTCCGCAACAACGTGCACACCACCCGGTTGCTCGTGTCGCTGTTCGAGGCACGCATGTCGCCCGACCGGCAGCGCGCGGGCCGGGAGATCGTCGACGCGCTGCTCGAAGAGGTCGACGCCGCGCTCGACCAGGTGGCGAGCCTCGACGAGGACCGGATTCTGCGGTCCTTCCTCACCGTCATCAAGGCGACCCTGCGCACGAACTTCTTCCAGGCGGCGACCGGCGGCAAGCCGCACGACTACGTCTCCATGAAGTTCGACCCGCAGGCCATCCCCGATCTGCCGGCGCCGCGTCCGGCGTACGAGATCTGGGTGTACTCGCCGCGTGTGGAGGGCGTGCACCTGCGGTTCGGGAAGGTCGCCCGAGGCGGGCTGCGCTGGTCGGACCGGCGGGAGGACTTCCGGACCGAGATCCTGGGCCTGGTCAAGGCGCAGATGGTCAAGAACACCGTCATCGTGCCCGTCGGCGCCAAGGGCGGCTTCGTCGCCAAGCAGCTGCCGGACCCGTCCGCCGACCGTGACGCCTGGCTGGCCGAGGGCATCCGGAGCTACAAGACCTTCATCTCCGCGCTCCTCGACATCACCGACAACATGGTCGCGGGCGAGGTCGTGCCCCCCTCGGACGTCGTTCGGCACGACGAGGACGACACCTACCTCGTCGTCGCCGCCGACAAGGGCACCGCGACCTTCTCCGACATCGCCAACGAGGTCGCCGAGAGCTACGACTTCTGGCTCGGGGACGCCTTCGCCTCCGGCGGCAGCGCCGGCTACGACCACAAGGGCATGGGCATCACCGCCCGCGGCGCCTGGGAGTCGGTGAAGCGGCACTTCCGGGAGCTGGGGGTGAACACGCAGGCCGAGGACTTCACGGTCGTCGGCATCGGCGACATGTCCGGTGACGTGTTCGGCAACGGCATGCTGCTCAGCGAGCACATCCGGCTGGTCGCCGCCTTCGACCACCGGCACATCTTCATCGACCCCCACCCGGACGCGGCCACCTCGTACGCCGAGCGCCGCCGCGTCTTCGAGCTGGCCCGTTCCAGCTGGGCCGACTACGACACGCGGCTCATCTCCACCGGCGGCGGCGTCTTCCCGCGGACCGCCAAGGCGATCCCGCTCAACGGCCACATCCGGGACGCCCTCGGCATCGAGGACAAGATCTCCAAGATGACCCCGGCCGACCTGATGAAGGCGATCCTCAAGGCGCCGGTCGACCTGCTGTGGAACGGCGGCATCGGGACGTACGTCAAGGCATCCGGAGAGTCCCACGCCGATGTCGGCGACAAGGCCAACGACGCCATCCGGGTCGACGGCGGGGATCTGCGGGTCCAGGTCGTCGGCGAGGGCGGCAACCTCGGGCTGACCCAGCTCGGCCGGATCGAGTTCGCGCAGAACGGCGGACGCGTCAACACCGACGCCATCGACAACAGCGCCGGCGTGGACACCTCCGACCACGAGGTGAACATCAAGATCCTGCTCAACGCCCTGGTCACCGAGGGCGACATGACGGTCAAGCAGCGCAACAAGCTGCTCGCCGAGATGACCGAGGAGGTCGGCCACCTGGTCCTGCGCAACAACTACGCGCAGAACACCGCGATCGCCAACGCCCTCGCCCAGTCCAAGGACATGCTCCACGCCCAGCAGCGCTTCATGCGCCACCTGGTCAGGGAGGGCCACCTCAACCGGGCGCTCGAATTCCTGCCCACCGACCGGCAGATCCGCGAGCGGCTCAGCACCGGGCAGGGGCTCACCGGCCCCGAGACGGCCGTCCTCCTCGCCTACACGAAGATCACGGTCGCCGAGGAGCTGCTGCACACCTCTCTGCCGGACGACCCGTACCTGCGCAAGCTGCTGCACGCGTACTTCCCGACCGCGCTGCGCGAGCAGTTCCCGCAACACGTCGACAGCCACCCGCTGAGCCGTGAGATCGTCACGACGCTGCTGGTCAACGACACGGTCAACACGGGCGGCACGAGCTTTTTGCACCGGCTGCGGGAGGAGACCGGGGCCTCGCTGGAGGAGATCGTCCGGGCGCAGACCGCCTCCCGCGCGATCTTCGGCTCGGGTGCGGTGTGGGACGGCGTCGAGAGCCTGGACAACACGGTCGACGCGGCCGTCCAGACCCGGATCCGGCTGCACTCCCGCCGCCTCGTCGAGCGCGGGACGCGCTGGCTGCTCAACAACCGGCCGCAGCCCCTGGAACTCAGCGGAACCATCGCCTTCTTCAAGGAGGGCGTGCACCTGGTCTGGGGCGAGCTGCCCAAGCTGCTGCGCGGCGCGGACCTGGAGTGGTACCAGAAGATCTACGACGAGCTGACCGGCGCCGGGGTCTTGGAGGAGCTGGCCACGCGCGTCGCGGGCTTCTCCTCGGCCTTCCCGACGCTCGACATCGTCGCCGTCGCCGACCGGGTCGGCCGGACCCCGATGGAGGTCGCCGAGGTGTACTACGACCTCGCCGACCGGCTGCGCATCACCCAGCTCATGGACCGCATCATCGAGCTGCCGCGCGCCGACCGCTGGCAGTCCATGGCCCGCGCGGCGATCCGCGAGGACCTGTACGCGGCCCACGCCTCCCTCACCGCCGAGGTCCTGTCCGCCGGCAACGGCACCTCGACGCCCGAGCAGCGCTTCAAGGTGTGGGAGCAGAGGAACGCGGCGCTGCTGGGCCGTGCGCGCACGACCCTGGAGGAGATCCAGAGCTCCGACGCGTTCGACCTGGCCAACCTGTCGGTGGCGATGCGGACGATGCGAACGCTGCTGCGCAGCCACTCGTAGGGCGACGCGTAGCGAGCACGTCAGGGGGCGCCCCCGGGTTCATCGGAACCCGGGGGCGCCCCCTGACGTCGCGTTCGTGTCGTCAGCGCTCGATCTCGCAGCAGTCAGGGCCCGTCCGCGGCGAGCAGCGGGTTGGCCGGCTTGACGTCGCGGTGGATCACCCGGCGGTGTGCACGGTGTCCGGCGCGTACGCGGCGCAGGTCAGCCGTTGGAGGACGGTGCGGGCGGGGAGCGGGCCGCGGGTCTCCAGGGACTGGTCGAGGGGATGCCCGGCACGTGGTGGGTGGCGAGCCAGGGGCGCTTGGCCCCGGCGTCGTGGTCGACGATCGCCACCAGGTGATGGCCGGAGACGCGACGCCCGGCCGCCACCTCGCGCGCGAAGCGCTCACGGAAGGCGGGGCTGTCGGCGTACTCCGGACGGACCAGCTTCAGCGCGACCACCTGGCCGCCCCCGGCTGCGCGGGAGACGGACGGTCCCATGCCGCGCCGCCCTCCCCGATCCGGGCGTACGGCGGATACCCGGCCGTCTCCCGCGGATCCGCCACCCGCAGCGGCTCAGGTACCACCCCGCGCGTCGACCGCCCCCTCTGCTCCCGAGGGTCCCCGGAGCGTATCGCGGCACGGACCACCCGGCGGCGGATGAGGCAACCCGTACACCTCCGTTGACCTCTACCCAAGTGGCCCCCAAGCGCACCACCGTCTATAGAGGGTAGAAGAAGTAGCGAACAGGATGAACAGAGTGAACGGGAGAAATGGGTGAACGCGGACGTGGACCAGTCACCCGCCGTATCCGTCGTCGTGATCGTCTACAACGACGAGGCCAGGCTGCCCACGGCCGTGCGTTCGGTGCTGGAGCAGACGCTGCGGAGCGTCGAGGTCGTCATCGTCGACGACCACAGCACGGACGGCTCGCATGAGGTGGCCGTCCGCCTCGCCGCCGAGCACCCGGGCCGCGTACGGGCGTACCGGCTCCCCGAGAACAGCGGCGGCTGCGGCGCGCCCCGCAACCACGGCATCCGCGAGGCCCGCGGCGCGTACGTCCTCTTCCTCGACAGCGACGACGTGCTGGAGCGCAACGCCTGCCGGAACATGCTGGAGGCCGCCGAGACCACCGGCGCCGACCTCGTCTCCGGCCTCTGCGTCCGCGTCCACCTGGACACCCGGACGCGCAAGGAGGTCAAGTGGTACCCGTGGCTCTACGCCCGCACCCGCAGCCTCGACTCGATCTCCGAGCTGCCCGACCTGCTGGTCTACGACACCCTGTCGACCAACAAGTGCTACCGCCGGGACTTCCTGGTCGAGGGCGGCCTGGAGTTTCCCGTCGGCATCCACTACGAGGACCTCTTCTTCTCCGCCCAGGCGTACGCCGCCGCCCGCCGCATCACACTGATCCCCAACCGCGTCTACGACTGGAACGTGGTCGAGGGGGCCGGAGCCAGGTCGATCAGCAACCGGCGGGCCGAGATCGCCAACTTCGCGCACCGTATGGAGATCCACCGCCGGGTCGACCGGCTCCTCGCCGAGAAGGGCCTGCGGGAGCTGAAGTTCCACAAGGACGTCAAGTTCCTCAAACACGACCTGGTGCTGCATCTGCGGGACCTGCCCTTCCGGGACGCCGCCTACCGGCGGGAGTTCGCCGAGTTGGCCCGCGCCTATCTGGCGTCGATCGACCCGGCCGCGTACGGCCAGGTCGAGCCGGTCCACGCGGTCTGCGCGTATCTGCTGCGCGAGAGCGACTGGGACAACCTGCTGCCCGCCGTGGACACCCTCATCAACCGGGACAAGGTCTCCGCGCCGCTCGTCGAGCGTGACGGGCGGATCTACTGGTGCGCCGAGCATCTGGACGCCCCCGGTGAGGAGGGGGAGCTCGCGCGCCGGATCCTGGACGTCACCGAACTCGGCTACCACGTCCGCCCGGTCAGGAAGCTGTTCCTGCGCGACGAGCTGACGGAGTACCGGGAGCTGGGCGGCGGCGGGGGCGGCATCCGCCTGGCCGGACGCGTCACCAACCCCCTCGGCGTCATCCCGCCCGGCGCCCGCCTCACCGCCGAGCTGGAGTTCTACGCCCGCCGCCCCGGCGTGCGCCTGCAGACCTTCCGTGTCCCGGTGCCGACCGTGCGGCACGAGGGCCCGTACGTCACCTGGCAGGCGACGGTGGACGTCTCCAGAACCCTCCGCCCGCTCGGCATCGTGGACGCCGTCTGGGACGTACGCCTCCACCTCGGCGTCGACGGCGAGCGCACCACCAGCCGTCTCACGGCCGCCGAACCGGGCCTGGCCACCGGCGCGCTGCCGGTCCGCCCTCGCCTCACCCGGCTGGTCGCCGACCGCGTCGAGCCGCAGATCTCCGTCCGGGGCCACCTCGCCTTCCGCCTCGTCCCCGACAAGAAGGCCACCCTCCTCGTCACGCGCGGCCTCCAGGGCAGCCCCGGCCGGCTCGCCAAGGCGGGCTACCGCAAGGCGAAGGCGCTGCGCAAGAAGGCCACCTCCGGAGAGACCAAGCTCCGTCTCTATCACGAGGTGTTCCAGCGCATGCCGGTGCGGCGGCGCCTGGTGGTGTTCGAGAGTCACCTCGGCCGGCAGTACAGCGACAGTCCCCGGGCGATCTACGAGGAGATGCGCCGCCAGGGCCTCGACTTCGAGGCGGTGTGGTCGTACACGGGCCGCCCCCAGGACTTCCCCGCCGACGCGACCCTCGTGCGCCGCTGGTCCCTGCCCTATCTGCGGGCGCTGGCCCGCGCCGAGTTCTGGATCGACAACCAGAGCTATCCGCTGAAGCTGACCAAGCGCCCCGGCACGACCTACCTCCAGACCTGGCACGGCTCGGCGCTCAAGCGCATGGGCTTCGACGAACCCGGCTGGAAGCTCAAGACCCGGGCCGGGCAGGCCGAACAGCAGCGCACCCTCGACCGCTTCGACCACTTCCTGATCCGCTCCGAGCACGACGTCCGCACGCTGGCGAAAGCCTTCCGGCTGCGGGAGAAGGTGCTGCTGCGCGTGGGATACCCGCGCAACGACGCACTCGTGCGGGCCCGGGGAGCGGTCGAGCGCCCGCCACTGGCAGCGGAGTTGGGTATCCCGCCGGACAAGAAGGTGCTGCTGTACGCCCCCACGTTCCGGCAGCTGGGGCGGCGGCGCTTCACCCTCCCCTTCGACGTGGAACGCTTCGCCGAGACGTTCGGCGAGGAGTACGTCCTCCTCGTCCGCGCCCACTACCTCAATCACGTCGTCCTCCCGCCCTCGGTCCGGGGCCGGGTCGTCGACGTGTCGGCACACCACGACGTGACCCCCCTGCTCGCCCTCGCCGACGCCCTGATCACGGACTACTCGTCGGTGATGTTCGACTACGCGCTGCTGGACCGCCCCATGCTCTTCCTCACGTACGACTACGAGGAGTACGTGCACGAGGGCCGGGGCACCTATGTCGACCTCCTCGAACGGGCGCCGGGCCCGGTCGTCCGCACGGAGGACGAGCTGCACGCCGTGCTGACGGCCTCGTCGCTTCAGGAGCAGTCGGTCAAGTACGCGGCGGCGCGGGAGCGGTTCGTGGCCGACTTCGGCGAGTACGACAAGGGCACGGCCGCACGGCGCGTCGTCGACGAGTTCTTCTCCGAGTGGAGGCACGAGTGACCGGGCGGGACGTCTTCCTGGTGTCCAACAGCGTGGACGAGACGGGCGGCGTGACCAACTGGTCCCACCACCTGGCCCGCCTCCTCACCGGGCGCGGCCACCGCGTCCACGTCATCGGCGTCACCACGCCCGAGGCCCCGCACGACCTCGGCGAACTCCCTTACCCGACCACCAGGTTGTACGACGGTCAGCCGCCGGGCCCCGGCCGGGCGCGGGACGCGAGCATGCGGGACAGGGCGGCCGTGCTGACCGGCCTCTTCCGGGCCGCGCGCCCCGGCGGGGTCGTCATCGTGACCCAGGTGTGGGCGATGGAGTGGGTGAAGCTCGCCGACACCACCGGTCTGACCGTCATCGGGATGAGCCACGAGTCGTTCGAGACCTCGCGGCGCTCCTCGCGCTTCCGGCGGGTGCTCAGGCACTACCGGGATGTCGACCGCATGCTCGTTCTCACACGCGAGGACGCCGACCTGTGGATCGGCGCGGGGCTCGACAACGTCTCGTACCTGCCCAACGCCGTGCCGTGGATGCCCGGGGTTCCCTCCCCGCGCACCGGGAAGGCCGTCGTCAGCATCGGCCGGCTCAGTGACGAGAAGGGCATCGACATGCTCCTCGACACCTGGGCCGAGGTGGCCCCCCGCCATCCCGACTGGACCCTCCGCGTCTACGGCTCCGGCGAGGACGAGGAACTCCTCAGGAAGCAGTGCACGGCACTGGGCCTCGACGCCTCGGTGGCCTGGATGGGCCGTACGCACGACGTACCGGGTGCCCTGCGCGGCGGCTCGGTCTTCGTCCTGTCCTCCAGGGGCGAAGGCTTCCCCCTCGCCCTGATGGAGGCCATGGCCATGGGCGTTCCCTGCGTCGCCTTCGACTGCGCGCCGGGTGTCCACGAGATCGTGCGGGACGGCGAGGACGGCCTGCTCGTGGCTCCCGGCAACACCGGCGAACTCGCCCGCAGGCTGGACCTGCTGATGACCGACAAGAGCTTGCGGGACCGGATGGGCGACATGGCGAGGGAGAACGTCCGGCGGTACGGGACGGACGAGATCGTGGACAGGTGGGAGGCGTTGTTCGACTTCCTGGAGAGGTAGCGTCCCCCGCTGTCGGGGCTACTTCTTCCCGCCGGTGAACCTCTCGTACTCCTTCAGTACCTCGTCCGTAGGCCCGTCCAGGCGAAGCTCCCCCGCTCAAGCCACAGCACCCGGTCGCACGTGTCCCGGATCGACTTGTTGTTGTGGCTGACGAGGAACACCGTGCCGGCGTGCCCGCGCAGCTCACGGATCCGCGCCTCGGACCGCTTCTGGAAGGACCGGTCGCCGGTCGCCAGGGCCTCGTCGATCAGCAGTACGTCGTGGTCCTTGGCGGCGGCGATGGAGAACCGGAGCCGCGCCGCCATGCCGGAGGAGTACGTGCGCATCGGCAGCGTGATGAAGTCGCCCTTCTCGTTGATGCCGGAGAAGTCGACGATCTCCTGGTACCGCTCCTTGACCTGCTCCCGGGACATCCCCATGGCGAGCCCGCCGAGGTGGACGTTGCGTTCACCGGTGAGGTCGTTCATCAGGGCCGCGTTGACGCCGAGGAGCGAAGGCTGGCCGTCGGTGTAGATACGGCCGTTCTCCACGGGGAGGAGCCCGGCGACGGCCTTGAGGAGGGTCGACTTGCCGGACCCGTTGGTGCCGATGAGGCCGATCGCCTCGCCCCGGTACGCGGTGAAGGACACGTTCCGCACGGCGTGCACCTTGCGGACACCGGCCGCCTTCTCGCTCTTCTCGCGCCGGAGTACGCGGTTCAGCGCGGCCGTGGCGGAGCCGCGCCCGGCCCCCGTGCCGTTGACGCGGTAGACGATGTCGACGCCGTCGACGACGACGGTGGGGACGGGTTCGGGGGCGCTGCCCGAGGTCTCGCGCCGCTCGCCAGGGGTGATGATGGTGTCAGCCACGGCCGTAGGTCTCCTCAGCTTTCCAGAAGTAGATGAACCCGCCGACGCCCGCGAGGAGAGCCCAGCCCGCGGCTGCCGCCCACACGTGCGGCGGCAACTGGCCCCACTCGAAGCTGTCGATGAGCGCGAACCGCATGAGGTCGATGTAGAGGACGGCCGGGTTGTACTCCAGCAGCAGGTGCACCGCCCGCGGCAGGTTCCGGTCGGCGAGCATCCTGTCGATGCTGAACATCACGCCCGAGGTGTACATCCAGGTCCGCAGCACGAAGGGCATCAGCTGCGAGATGTCGGGGGTCTTGGAGCCGATCCGCGCCATGGCCATCGCGACCCCGGCGTTGAACACGAACTGCAGGGCGAGGGCCGGCACGATCAGCAGCCAGGAGAGGGCGACCGGCACCCCGAAGGCCAGCAGGATCACGACCAGCGCGGCGATGGAGAACAGCAGTTGCTGGAGCTGTTGCAGGCAGTACGACAGGGGGAGCGAGGCGCGGGGGAAGTGCAGGGCGCGGACGAGGCCGAGGCTGCCGGACATGGCCCGGGTGCCGGCCATGATCGAGCTCTGGGTGAAGGTCCACACGAACACGCCGGTCACGAGGAACGGCACGTAGTCCGGGACGCCGTGCTTCGTGCCCATCAGCACGCCGAAGATGAAGTAGTAGACCGTCGCGTTGAGCAGCGGGTTCGCGATCTGCCAGAGCTGGCCGAGTTTCGCCTGGCTGTACTGCGCGGTCAGCTTCGCCGTGGCGAAGGCGGTGATGAAGTGCCGCCGGGCCCACAACTGCCGTATGTACCCGCCGAGCGAGGGGCGGGCCCCGCTGACGCAGAGGCCGTACCGCGCGGCGAGCTGCGCCGGGGTCTCGGCCTCGGCGGGGGGCCGGGCGCCGGTCGTGGTCGGGGGCGGTGTGTCGAGAACCTGGCTCACATCCGCTGCTTTCACTGGGTGGGGGGCGTCCCGTGTACGCGGCGTCGTCTCACGCTTCTCACCCTTCTCGCGCCGCTCTTGCCTTGCGCTTAGGTCGGGACGGGACCGTATCGTCGCAACGCGAGCGTAAGCCGATCAGGCGTCGGAACGCAACCGTTCCGTCGTCACGCCCCTATGCTTGACGGCATGACGACGAACGCCGACCGCTCCGAAGCGCAGCCGCCGCCACGGCCGCGCCGCCGGGCCCCCGCCGGGGCGGCGGTGCTCCGCGAGGACGTGACGGAGGCGATCCGCGCGGCGGTCTTCGAGGAGCTGGCGGCCGTCGGCTACGCCCGGATGTCCATCGAGGGCATCGCGCGCCGCGCTGGGGTCGGCAAGACGGCGGTGTACCGGCGTTGGCGTTCCAAGCTGCATCTGGTGCTGGACCTGGTCTCGGCGGTGGCGGTCCAGGGCCTGCCGATGCCGGACACGGGCTCGCTTGAGGGGGACCTGCGGCTGCTCTACGAGGTCACGTCCCGCGCTCTGCGCCACCCGGTCGCCGGGCAGATCATCCCCGACCTCCAGGCGGAGGCCGCCCGCAATCCCGAGATCGCCGAGGCCATGCAGAAGGCGTTGCGGGAGGGGCAGCAGAGTGTGGCGACCGGCATCGTGGCGGCGGCGGTCGCGCGGGGCGAGGTGCGGGCCGGGGTGGACGAGGATCTGGCGCTGGACGTGATCTCCGGGCCGCTGTACTGGCGCTCGGTGGTCGTCCGGGCGCCGAAGCCGCCGAAGGGGTATCTGGAGAGTCTGACGCGGGCTACGGCGGGGGCGTTGCGGGCGTTGTAGCCCGGTAGGGCGTTGCGGGCGTTGGAGGTTGGTGAGTTCAGGGGCGCCCAGGACCCGGTCCCCGCATCCCGGTAGGGGTACGTGCAGGGGTTCCAGCCATCGCTCCGGGATCGCGTCGACGCCGTGGACCGCGCCAGCGAGGCCGCCGGCCACCGCCGCGACCGTGTCCGTGTCACCGCCGAGGCCGACGGCGGCGCGTACGGCGTCCCTCGTACGAGTCGGTCGTCCGCACGGCCCACACGGCGGAGCCGAGACAGGGCCAGACGGCGCCGTTGAACTCGGTGGCGTCGTTCGGGGTGCCAGTCGGGGTCGAGGACGACGGCGTACCGGGGAAGGAGTGGACTCCCGGCGGCGGATGCCGACGGCGGTGCAGACCCCTCGTGTTGTCCGGCGGGCGGATGCGTCAGGAGTCCAGGGGCGGCGGCGAGTTGCTGACCCGGAAGGGAAATGTTCGACGTGTCGGATGTTGTTCGAAAACTATTGACCTTGACTCGTGTCCCAATTCACACTCACGCAACGCGATGTCGTACGGGCGGAACGTCAGCACCTCGGGCGAGACCTCGCGCCCGCTCTTCAGGCATGTCTTCTTCAGGGGATGTGAACCCATGCACAGCGTGAGACCTCAGGGCCGTCTGAGATTCCGGCCGGGCGCTCTGGCTGCCGCGGCTGCCGCCTCGCTTCTGGTGGGCGTCGTCGGCCCGGCGGCCCCCGCCCGGGCGGCGGAGATCACCGACGGCCTGGCTCTCTGGTACAAACTCGACGCCACCTCGGGCACCGTGGCAGTGGACGCCTCGGGCAACGGCAGGGACGGCACCGTCAACGGCACCGCGGGCTGGTCGGGTGCCGGGGAAGGGCTCACGTTCAACGGGTCCAGTACCTACATCAAGGTGCCGAACAACATCATGAGCGGCATGAACTCGATCACCGTCTCGATGGACGTGCAGATCGACGCCACCCAGGCCACCCCGTACTTCATCTACGGCTTCGGCAACACCGCGGGCAACGGCACGGGCGACGGCTACCTTTTCACCACCGGCAACTCGTTCCGGACCGGCATCGCCTCCGGGGACTGGACCACCGAGCAGAACACCCGGGCCCCCTCCACGCTGCAGCGCTCGGTCTGGAAGCACGTCACCTACACCCAGACCGGCAACACGGGCGTCCTCTACCAGGACGGCGTGGAGGTGGCCCGCAACACGTCGGTCACCATCACCCCAGGTTCCATCGGGTCCGGCACCACCACGGCCAACTACGTCGGCAAGTCGGTATACACCGGTGACAAGCTCTTCAAGGGCAAGATCCGCGACTTCCGGGTCTACGACCGCGCGCTGGCGCCCGGCGAGGTCGTCGAACTCAGCGGGAACACCACGGCCATCACCGCGGCCACCCACCCCGCGCTGAAGACCGACGCCATAATCGACGACGCCGACAGCAGGATCACCCTCCCGCTGACCGAGGGCACCGACCTCACCGCGCTCGCCCCGCGGTTCACCCCCGTCAACGGCGCGGCGATCAGCCCCGCCTCCGGCACCCCGCGCGACTTCACCGAGCCCGTGACGTACGAGGTGACCGGCTCCAACGGCGAGAAGCGCACCTGGACGGTCGAGGCGCTGGTCATGAAGAGCCCGGTCCTGCCGGGACTCAACGCCGACCCGAACGTCGTCCGCTTCGGCGACACCTTCTACATCTACCCCACCACCGACGGCTTCCCGGGCTGGAGCGGCACGCAGTTCAAGGCGTACTCCTCCAAGGACCTGGTCCACTGGAAGGACCACGGCGTCATCCTCGACCTCGGACCGGACGTCTCCTGGGCCGACAGCAGGGCCTGGGCCCCGGCGATGGGCGAGAAGAACGGGAAGTACTACTTCTACTACTCCGCCGACACCAACATCGGCGTCGCGGTCTCCGACTCGCCCACCGGCCCGTTCAAGGACCCCCTGGGCAAGCCGCTGGTCGCCCGTGGCGCCTACACCGGCCAGATGATCGACCCGGCGGTCTTCACCGACGACGACGGGCAGTCGTACCTCTACTGGGGCAACGGCAGGGCGTACGTCGTCCCGCTCAACGACGACATGGTCTCCTTCGACGCGTCCAAGGTCACCGACATCACCCCCGGCGGCTACAACGAGGGCACCTTCGTCATCAAGCGCAAGGGCACCTACTACTTCATGTGGTCGGAGAACGACACCCGGGACGAGAACTACCGGGTCGCCTACGCCACCGGCTCCTCGCCCACCGGTCCCTGGACCAAGCGGGGCGTGATCCTGGAGAAGGACCTCTCGCTCGGCGTCAAGGGCCCCGGCCACCACTCCGTGGTCCACGTCCCGAACACCGACGACTGGTACATCGCCTACCACCGCTTCGCCATCCCGGGCGGTGACGGCACCCACCGCGAAACGACCGTAGACAGGCTGGAGTTCGACGCCGACGGCCTGATGAAGAAGGTCGTCCCCACCCTGGAGAGCATCGAACCGGTCACCGTCGGCGCCGCCCTGCCGACGCACACCACCCGCTCGCTCCGGTCGGTGAACTTCACCGGCCGCTACGCCGCCGTCCGCTCCGACAGCCTCGGCCACCTCGACCCGGTGACCTCCTCCAGCACCACGGCCGTCAAGCAGAGCGCCACCCTCACCGTCGTACCTGGCCTGGCCGACTCCACCTGCTACTCGTTCCGTGACTCGTCCGGCCGCTACCTGCGCCACATGGACTTCCGGGTCCGCTTCGACGCGAGCAACGGCACGGCCATCTTCGACAAGGACGCCACCTACTGCGCCCGGCCGGGTTCGGTCACCGGCTCGGTCAGCCTGGAGTCGTACAACTACCCCGGCCGCTACCTCCGCCACCGCGACTACGAGCTGCGTGTCGACCCCTACCAGGACAGCGCCACCTTCCGCGCCGACAGTTCCTTCACGGCGGTCCTCCCCTGGGCCTGACCGCGATTCCTCGCTCGCAGGGTGACCCGCACGGCTTTGCCGTGCGGGTCACCCGTCTGCGGTGCGGGGTGCCGTCGAGGACCGCCCCCGGAGAACGGCGTCGTCGAAGTTGACGCGCACGAGCGAGGCCTGGCTCAGATCGGCCCCGGAGAAGTCGGCGCCCTGAGCGTCGGAGCGGTAGAGGTCCGCCTCGACGAGCTTGGCGCCCACGAGCTTCGTGTCGGTGAACCAGCCCTCCGTGAGGTTGACGCCGGAAAGGTCGACGCCGCTCAGGTCGAGTCCGATGACATCGTGCCCGCGGATCCGTTCACCGGCCTCGGTCCACTCGAATTCCACGAGGGCGCGGTTGCCGTCCTCGCTCATGACCCGCATGGACGCGAGTGTGCCGTCGGGGTGCCGTCTCCTGGTTTCCCCGACCGTAAAACCATGCGTAACACCTCGGTCGGAGTGGGTCAGAGCAGGTCGGTCAGGTCCGGGCCCCGGCCGTCGATGACGTCGGGCGTCTTGATGCCGTGGCCCTCGGCGCGGCCGAAGTACGTCGGCTCGCCCGGCTCGGCCGCGACGCCCAGCAGGGTGTCGAGGGCCTGGAGGGCTGCCGCCAGACGAGGGGCATTGTGCTTCTCGACCTCTGGATGGGGGTAGCCGCGGAAGTCGAAGTGGCCCCAGATGTCGTGGAAGACGGCCAGCTCCGCGGAGAGGCCCAGCGCGTCGGGGGAGACGGTCAGCTCTACCAGGCGGTGCTCACGGCGCTCCTCGCCCGCCGCGTCGATCCAGGTGCCGGAGCCCGAGACGAGAATGTCGCCGACCTCCGCGCCGGGGAAGCCGACGGGGCGGGCCGCCAGGAGGCGCCCGGGCAACTCGGGGTCATCGAGAGGACCCTGGAGCGACAGTCGTGTGGTCACACCGATGCCGCCCTTGCCGTACACGAACCAGTGCCACTCGAGGCCGCCGGGGACCAACAGTCCGTGCTCGTGTAGGACGGCGGACATCCGGGCGGCCACCGACAGGGCGGATTCCAGGCCTGGGGGCGCGAATTCATCGAGCTCCCAGTCCCAGGACGCGCATTCCCTCGGGGCACGCAGCAGAGAGGACATGAGTGTTCCTTACGGGTAGACCGGGCCGTTGGCGGGGAGGGTGATGGAACCGTCCTCGAACCGCAGATCGAAGGTGGCGTTGCTCCGCCTCGCGTGTCCTTCGACGCGTCTCAGGATGTCATCCGTGACGTTGGCCTTCAGGTCATGGATGTCCAGGATCGCCACCTTCTGGCCGGCGATGGGCCCGGCAAGCTGCTTGGCGGCGATCTTCTTGGCCGCGGAGTTGATGCCCGTCACCGACTGCACGTCCTTGAGCTGGACGCCGTACTCGATCCGGTCTCCTGACTTGATGAGCACGTCGAGGTCCAGCTTGGCGTCCGGGTCCTTCAACTCCAGAGCCAGGTTCTTGTGCCCACGAGCCTGCAGTTCCGTCGCATGCTCCATGGCCATGTACACGGCAGGAGTCATGTCGCCCTGCTTGCACTGGGAGAGGAGATCGGGGTAGCCGGGCAGCTCCGCGAGGTGACCACGAGCGATGTGGTCGGCGATTCCGGAGCCGTAGTCGCTCTTGCGTAGCTGGACGAGCAGGCGCTGCTGGTCGTGCAGCTGCATCTTCGCCTTGCCGAGCTGGTCCACGACCGCCGTTTCCTGGCCCGGCTTCATGCCACCCGTGGACGGGGAGGGTGTCGAGGCCCCCTCCCTGAAGTCGGGACCGCCAGGACCGTCTCCACCGCCAGGACCGTCTCCACCGCCGGGTCCGTCACCGTGTCCACCGCCGCCCTCGCCTTCTCCGTGGCCGCCCGAGGAGGCTTCCGAGTGGCCGCCACCTGGCGTCTCGCCGTGGCCACCCGAAGGCGTCTCGGCGTGGCCACCACCGGCCGGGCCATCGCCGCCGCGAGAGGCCCCGCCGCCGGTCGGCGTCTCGTGGGTCCCGGACGGTCCCCGGCCCAGGTCATCGGCGCGGCCATCCGGCAGGTTGTCCGCACGACCACCGGGCACATGGTCGGCCCGCCCGCCCGGCGGGCCGTTGTCCCCGACCTGCCCGGTGCCGCCGAGGTCGTCACCTACGCGCGCGGTGCCGCCCGGATCGCCCCCGACCCGTCCCGCAGCCGTACCGCCGTCGCCGACCCCGGCCCCCACCAACTCCGGCTGAGGCTGGGAGACGTCCAGGCCGCGCTCCGCCGCCGTCCCCTCGTGCTTGATGCTGTCCAGGGACTCGCGCACCGTGCCGTCGGCGTTGTGGACGACCAGGGTCGTGGTGTCGAGGTAGACGACCTCGCCCTTGGGCGTCTCCATGCGGACGCTGTTCTCCGGGGTGAGCCCGGCGGGCAGGTCGTCCGTGATGGTGGGTGGGTCGGCGATCTGGTACGTGCCCTCGCCGAGCCTGATGTGGGTGCCGTCGGTGATGCCGCGCAGACCGGCCATGACGTCGCTGATCCTGACCGCCGTCGCGCCGACGCCCTTGGTGATGTACGTCATCGGGTCGACGATCCGGCCCGCCCTGCCCGCGAAGGAGATGGCCTTGGCGATGGCGCCCGCCTTGCCGGCGCCCGCCACGGCACCGCCCGCGCCGCCGGTGAAGACGGTCGTCAGGACGTTGAAGGTGACGGCCCCGGCCGCCCTCGACGGGTTCTTGCCCCACTCGTCGTACGCGATCAGCGCCTTGCCGGTCTCCACCACCGCCGTGCGGGAGTCGCGCAGCCAGGAGGGCAGTTCGTCTTCGGGGGCCAGCCAGTACGCGGTACCGAGCGGCGTTGCCGTGATCGCGATGCCCGTCAGGAGCTTGCCCAGCCCCGTCCATGCCTGGCCCGCCGCGTCCCAGCCGTTGAAGCCCACCAGGGTGCCGAGCCCCTTGACGGTGCCCCACACACCGTCGACGACGAAGCCGACAGCGAAGTCCCAGGCGTGCTCGTGGATGTAGTACCAGGGGTTGGACTCCTCGACCGGGTCGCCCCAGGGCAGACCGCCGGCGTTGTTCAGGTCCTCGCCCCGGTAGCCGTACATGTTCTCTGCGTCCGAGCCGTCGTTGACGACGAGCGGCTCGCCGCCGACCAGCGCGACGATCTTGTTGTAGCAGTCCCGCTCGGCGGCCTGGAAGGCGGCGTACGCGGCGTTGACGTCCGAGCGGCGGTTGTTGTTCTCCTCGACGAGGTCACCGTCGGCGCGCCACTCGTCGTCGTCCGCGATCTTGTTGCGGAAGGCGATGGCGTCCTGGCGGAGCTGGTCGAACTTCTGCTTGAGCGGGCCGACGGCCGCGGCGTACGTGTCCAGGGCCGAGGCCACGGTCTCCAGCTCGGTGGAGAACTCCTCGCCCTTGGCCGCCACCGGCGCGGTCGTCGCGAAGAGCGCCTCCGCCTCCGGTGCCCTGTAGTACGCGGAGAGGCCGCCGAAGCGGGTGTGGACCGCCGAGCCCGAGTCCTTCAAAGAGGTGCCGGCCGAACGTACCCCGGCGATGTGCTCGTCCAGCAGCTCCAGGTTGCCGGTGAACTCGGGGACCTCCTCCGGGATGACGGGGATGTCGTCGCTCACCGCGGCCCCTGCCCGTTGCCGTCGACACCCGGCGGCGGGGGCACCACCGTGGCCTTGAGTGCGGCCGACTGGTGCTCGGCGGCCATGTCCAGGTCGCCCGTCACATACGCGTTGGTGGCGTTGGCCGCGCCCTGCACGGAGTCGATGGTCCGCTGCGCCATGAACGCCAGCTTCTGCTGCCGCTCCTGCAGATACTGGCTCAGCGCCGCCGCCACCGGACCGACCGGCACCCGTGGCGTGCCCGCGGCCACCGGCCCGATCATGGGCCCGTCGAACTGCCCGCCGGGCACGGCCGTACCGGCCGACTCGGCCGCGCTCGCCATGTTCGTCACCAGTGAGTTGGCGGCCTTCTCCAGGTCCCCCGCCGCCTCACCCGTCGAGTTCAGCGTGGTCTGCACGTTGATCGGATCGATGTCCCAAGCCGGCATCGTCGCTACCCCCGTAACGCTCCTGTCGGATACGTCGTACGTCGTTCGCTCGTCGTTTCGCTTCCCTCCCTGCACACGCGCAACCAGCACCGATTGGTTCCCGCCGCGGAGCGGTGCGCCACGGGTGTCGCACGGGCACGTAGGTCAATCGTTGGTACCAAAGGGGCGGTCACGGGCGCAACGTCGATCCGGTCACATGCCTCAGTGGCGCAGGGTCCAGCCCGCCCACGCCGACGAGATCATCTCCTCGACGCCGTACCGCGCCTTCCAGCCCAGCTCGGCCGCGATCCGGTCCGCCGAGGCGACCACGCGCGCGGGGTCGCCCGGCCGCCGGCCGACGTCGACGGGGGGCAGGTCATGGCCGGTGAGCGCGTTGATCCGGTCGATCATCTCGCGCACCGAGACGCCGTCCCCACGCCCGATGTTGAGGGTGAGGTCCGTGCCCGGCGCCTCGCGCAGCCGCCGCGCGGTCGCCACATGGGCCTCCGCCAGGTCGACGACATGGATGTAGTCCCGGACGCACGTCCCGTCGGGGGTGGGGTAGTCGGCGCCGAAGACACGCGGCGGGGCGCCCTCGGAGAGCTTCTCGAAGACCATGGGGACGAGGTTGAAGACGCCCGTGTCCGCGAGTTCGGGGGCCGCAGCGCCGGCCACGTTGAAGTAGCGGAGCGAGGCGGTCGACAGTCCGGTCGCCCGGCCCGTGGCCCGCACCAGCCACTCGCCGGCCAGCTTGGTCTCGCCGTACGGGCTCATCGGCACGCACGGCGTCTCCTCGGTGACGAGGTCCACCTCGGGCATGCCGTACACGGCGGCCGAGGACGAGAAGACGAAGGACGGGACCCCGGCGTCCGTGACGACCGACAGCAGGGTGCGCAGGCCCTCGACGTTCTCCCGGTAGTAGTGCAGCGGCAGTTCGACCGACTCGCCGACCTGCTTCTTCGCCGCGAGGTGGACGACTCCGGTGACGCCCCGGTCCCGGATCACCCGCTCCAGCCGCGCCCCGTCGAGAGTGGAACCGATCTCCAACGGCACGCCCTCGGGCACCCGTTCGGCGATCCCCGTGGACAGGTCGTCGTAGACGACGGCCTGTTCGCCCGCGTCGAGCATCGCGCGCACCACATGCGCCCCGATGTATCCGGCGCCACCGGTGATCAGCCAGGTCATGGACGACCGTCCTCTCGTGAGTGAGCTTGTAGTGATCCCGCGGTGAATCCCGCGGTGAATCCCGCGGTGAATCCCGCGGTGAATCCCGCGGTGAATCCCGCGGTGAATCCCGCGGTGAATCCCGTAGCGATGAGGCATCGAGGTGAGGCATCGAGAAGATGCGTCGAGATGATGTGGGTGCCATCAGGTCGGTCAGGCCGTCAGGCCCGTCCTCAGTGAAGCAGGCGTTTGAGGCGACGGCGTGCTACGTCGGTCAGTCCTCGCCAACCGGGCGCGAGCCGCACCGCGAGCGCCCCCGCGTGGGTCGCGTACGGCTGCACGAGCAGCACTCCGTGGCGGGTGCTCGGCAGCGCGCTCCGCCGCAGCAGTCCGGCGCCCGCGACGGCGTGCGCGGTGGTCTCCCGGGAGGTGCCGTCCGTGAACCGCAGCCGCAGCCGGAGGTCCCAGGTGCCGCTGCCCAACCCTCCCAGGTCCAGGGGGACCTCGGCCGTCCAGCTGTCGAACTCGGGCTCGGCCACGAGGGCCGCCGCGCGGGTGAACCCCACCCGCCCGCAGTCCCGTTCGGTGAAGTCCACCTGCACGGCCTCGGGCCCCGCCTCCGCCATCCGCCCGTACAGCTCGTGCAGCCGCAGCCGGAGGACCGTCCCGCGCGCGCGTGGCCGCAGTTCGGCGTCGACGGCGGCGGGCAGGAGGTGGACGGGCCGGACGAGGAGGTGTTCCAGTTCCACCTGGGGCAGGTCGGCGGACCAGACGGGGGTGCCGTCGCCCCCGCGCGCGTAGGGCGGGTTCAGCCGGGCCGGGCGGGCCGCGATCTCCTTGAGGCGGGCCAGGTCGCGCGGCTCCTCGGCGGCGAGGATCACCCGGGCGACGACCCGGCCGGGGGCGGGCGCCGGCGTGAAGTCGCCCTCGTCGAAGGTGGCCAGGTACGCGCGCGTGACGGCCCACCACTCGTGCCGGTACTCCGCGCCGCGCAGGTCCAGCTCGCGCGCGTACATCCGCAGCGAGTGGTCGAGGAAGCGGGTCCGCGTGGCCCGCGCCAGCAGCTTCTCGCCGGCGCCCAGCAGGATGTCGTACGACAGCCGGTCGGCCTCGATCCGGGCCCGCCAGTTGGTGATGCCGGAGCGGTCGAGGGAGATGGACAGCCGGGCCGCCGACCGGCGGACGTGCCAGACGTACACCGGGGCCGGGACGAGTGCGACGCGCGGCCCGGCGGCCAGCACGCGCGCGACGAACACGAAGTCCTCGTACGGGAAGCGGCCCTCGGGGAAGCGGATGGAGCGTTCGCGCAGGAAGGCGGTGCGGTAGAGCTTGTTGACGCAGAGGGTGTCGTGCACCAGGCGCACATGCCGGGACGGATGCGCCACCAGGGTGCGCCGGGCGTACAGCTCGGGCTGCCAGGGGGTCTCGCGGTCGGACGGCAGTTCCCTGCGCACGCACAGCCCCGACGCGACCGGCGCGTCGTGCTCCAGGGCCGCGCCCAGCAGGGCGTCCACGGCGCCCGGCGGCAGTGCGTCGTCGCTGTCCAGGAACATCACGTACGGCGAGGTCGCGGCGTCGAGGCCGGCGTTGCGTGGGGTGCCGCAGCCGCCGCTGTTGGTGTGGCGCCGGATGACCTTGAGCCGTGGTTCTTCCTCGGCCAGCCGCTCCAGCAGGTCCCCGCTGCCGTCCGCCGAACCGTCGTCGACCGCGATCACCTCACGGACGGCCGGCCCCTGGGCGAGCGCCGAGCGCACGGCGTCCGCCACGTGGGCGGCGTCGTCGTACCCGATGACGACGACGGAGACCTGCGCCTGCTGAAGAGCCATGGTTGCCCCGGACCTGTGGGAGGTATGTGTGCATCTTCCCTTAAGAGGGGCTTCGCGGCCCCGTGGGGAGGATGTCACGCGGGAGGTCGGGGTTCCGTTTGGCGTCGGAGAGTCGGAGAGTCGGGGCGGTGGGCTTCGGGACGGGGGTGGCGGGCCGGCCGGTGGGGGGCAGGTGTCATCAGAAGAGTGGATCGTCAGCACGTGAAAGTCGCACAGGGGCCAATGCGCCGGAAGGGTGCACCGCTGCCGGCGCGGCAACCGACCGACGCCGATCCCAGGCGCGCACCACCGGCCGCACACCGCCGATGCGGCTCTCACTGCGTGGGGCCTTCGTCCGGGCGTCGGGCCCCTGCCGATCTGGCTAGGGCGTGGGGCTGTCGGCCGGGCGTCGTCCCGGCGTCGAGCCCGTACCGGCCGGAGACGCCCGACACCGAGCCCCGGCCGGCCTGCGGTTGCCCCGCCCCTACGGCCGGTCCGTCGGTTTCTCCAGCGCCGCCTCGTCGAGTGCGGACGTCAGGTGGTCCAGGCGGTCGCGCAGGTCGCGGATCTCGTCGATGTCGAAGGTGGTCGCGGAGACGATCCGGCGGGGCACGGCCAGTGCGCGCTCCCGCAGGGCTGTGCCCTCCTCCGTCGGCCGTACGACCACCGACCGCTCGTCGCGGGCGCTGCGCTCGCGACGAACGAGACCGGCCGCCTCCAGGCGCTTCAGCAGTGGTGAGAGCGTCCCGGAGTCGAGTCGCAGACGCTCACCCAGCTTCTTCACGGGCAGCTCGCCCTGCTCCCACAGCACCAGCATCACCAGGTACTGGGGGTAGGTGATCCCCAGCTCTTTCAGGACCACGCGGTAGACGCTGTTGAAGGCGCGCGAGGCGGCATGCAGGGAGAAGCAGATCTGCCGGTCGAGACGGAGGAACTCCTCCTCGGGGACCTGCCCGGCGACCTCCTTCGAGATCCCCTCGGGCGAGTGGGCGGCGCTCGTGGTCATGGCTCCAGGGTACCTCGGGCCCACCATTTAGTTGTGGACAATTGAATTGTGTGCTCTACTTGCTGCGTGAGCGGCGGTCGGACCCCACCGCCGGACGTGACATGACCTGTGAAAGGGATGGTTCTCCCATGGACGCGCTCTACACCGCTGTCGCCACCGCCACCCACGGCCGCGAAGGTCGCGCCGTCACCAACGACGGCAAGCTCGACCTCGACCTGGCCCTTCCGGCGGAGCTGGGCGGCAACGGCCAGGGCACGAACCCGGAGCAGTTGTTCGCCGCCGGTTACGCCGCCTGCTTCGCCAGTGCCCTCGGCCTCGTCGGCCGGGCCGCCAAGGTGGACGTCGGCGACGCCGCGGTGACCGCCGAGGTCGGCATCGGCAAGCAGGGCGAGGGCTTCGGCCTCAAGGCCACCCTCCGAGTCGAACTCCCCGACACCGTCGACGAGGCCACCGGCCGCAAGCTCGTCGACCAGGCCCACCAGGTCTGCCCCTACTCCAACGCCACCCGCAACAACATCCCGGTCGAGCTGGTCATCGAGTAGTCGAGCGGTCCGGGAGGGCTTGGTCCTCAGGGGCGCGGGCAACCGCGCGACAGGCCCCCGCCGACCGCAGGCTCGCGGATCGCTCCGCACCTCCCCCTACGGAGCGATCCGCGCCAGGACCTCCCCGGTCGCGGGACTCCAGTCCACGACCACCGCCTCCTGCGGCACCTTCCGCCACCGAGTGAGCAACAGCCACTCCACCCCGTACCGCCGCGCGACCACCGCACGCTCCGCACGCGTCGACGCCGGATCCAGATACGCCCGCACATCCTCGTACCGCCGTACCCGCTCCCTTTCGTCCAGCGCCGGATCGGGCCAGGTGGGCGCCGCCATGTTCACCCCGTACCCGGGGATGGCGCGGCCCGCGTGGTACCCGTCGGTGATCAGTACCTCCCCCGCCCGCACATGTCGCGCGGCCCACTCGTACGAAGGCCACCGCGGCGGCTGGTCGAAGCCGACGGGGTCGAGCGCGGACGGCACGACCGCCCCCGCCTGCACCGTGAGGAACCCGGCGCACGCCCCCGCGACCGCCGCCCCGCCCAGCACCCGCCGGGCCCACCCCCACGGCCGGGGCGCCGCCAGCTCCACCGCCAGGGCGAACTGCGCGGGCACGGCCGCGAGCCCCAGGACCCGGCCGTACGTGTAGTGCCCGCTGACCCAGCCGTACGCCACCACCAGGCATCCCGCCGCGAACATCAGCACCAGCGGGTCTCTCGGGCACCTGTGCCCCCGCACCCACAGCGCCGGCAGCCCGAGCGACGCCAGCCAGAGGTGGCCGGCCGCGTTCTCGTACAGGCCCCGGTGGATGGCGTCCACGCCCGTGTTCCCGGCCAGGGACAGGATGTCGTAGTACGGCCACGACACCGCGACCGCCAGTGCGACCGCTCCCGTCCACGCCCACCGGCCCAGCACCGGGCGCCGCCATCCGCGCTGGCAGGCCGCCACGATCGCCAGGGCCCCGGCCGCCGAGGCCACGGCGGTGATCGGATGCACCACCAGGATCAGCCCGTACAGCGCGCCGATCCCGGCGTACGCCCAGACGCTGCCGAGGCCGCTCGGCCCGACGTAGCGCACGCCCCGCGACCACCCGCCGCCACGCGCGCGTGCCGCCGTCCACGCCCACGCCCAGAACGTCAGTCCGGTGGCGAACGCCGACGGATAGCCGAGGTTCGTCGTCATCGACATCAGCCCGAGATAGCCGCTCCACAGGACCCGCTCGGTGCCCCACAGCAACGTCATGAACAGCAGCGCGAGGACCGGCGCCCACGGCCGGGGCGTCAACGCGCGCACGAACCGGCCGATCCCGGTGAGCAGCACCAGAAGGTTCACCGGCCCGGCGAGCTTCACCAGCGACCAGCCGCTCAGTCCGGTCAGCTGTGCGAGGACGCCCTGGGCGACGGCGTACGGGGAGTAGTACGGGCTGCCGGCGCCCGGCAGGTCGGCGGTCGGGTGGGCCGGGTTCAGCAGGTCCCAGCGGAGGCGTTCGACGACCGCCGCGTGCTGACCGGCGTCGCAGCACAGCGGCACCCGCCAGTACGCCAGCGTCATCACCAGCCAGAACAGCCCGCCCACGACGGCGTACGGAGACGGCCGCCGGGTCAGCCAGGTACGGCCGCCGCGCAGGGCGGTGGCGCCGAGGGCGCTGCGCCGGCGGCCCCGGGCGCGCGCGCCGGCACCCCGGGGGCCGGGACCGCGACCGGGATCGGAATCGTGATCGGTCTTGGCTGTCTGAGGCATTTGCCGTGTATTCCCTGTATCGACATGCAGGTCAACGGCTCAGCGCGCGGTCACCACATCGAGTGAGGTGCGGGCGGCGGTGACGCGCTCCAGCAGCAGCGGCGGCCCCGCACCGGCAGCAGCCACGCCACCACGGTCAACCGGTCGCCCCTGAGGATGATGTCAGGGTGCCCGGCCTGGTTGGGGATCCCCGTGCACGCGCCCGCGAGCACGAACCCCCGAAGACCGGCCGCAGCGCGCCCCACGCCCCCGCCGCCGGCGCGGCCGGGAACAGCGGCTGCGTCAGCTGCCGACGCCCCCACTTCGGCCAGAAGTCGGCCTCCAGACGCAGGAACTCCGGCCACGGCCGGGCCCGGTCGGGCAGCGTGAAATGCAGGGGCTGCGCCCCGCTATTCGCGACCCACGCCCACTCGCGGACGAGGAGGCGTGCGGCGGCTACGTGCGCAGGGGATCGTCCACGACCGTCCGGGCCTGGGCCGGGACGGTCGCCGGCGGTGACGACGGGCGGCCCGTGGCGGCCGAGGGAACGGGGCGCCGGTCGGCCGGCGGCACGATCCCGGGCGCGGAGGTGTCCCCCAGGACGACCCGCCGCACCACCCGCTCCGCCGCCCGCCCGTCGTCGTACGGACAGAACCGGTCGCGGAAGGCGGCCCTCAGTTGCGCGGAGCGCGACCCCCGCCAGTGCCCGGTGGCGAAGATGTCGATCAGCTCGTCCTCGCTCCGCGCAACCGCCCCCGGCGGGAAGGAGCGCAGGTCGAAGTAGGTGCCACGGGCCGCCTCGTACGCCTCCCGGTCCTCGGAGTGGATCACGATGGGCCGGTCGAGGTTGGCGTAGTCGAACATGAGGGAGGAGTAGTCGGTGACGAGCGCGTCGGAGGCGAGGCACAGGTTCTCGACGCTCGGGTGGCCCGTGACGTCCAGGAGGCGGCCGTGGGCCAGGTCCGTCAGCGGCGCGTCGTACGCGTGGTGGGCGCGGGCGAGGATCACGAAACGCGGGCCGAGCTTGCGCAGCACCCGCTCCAGGTCCAGGTGGGCGCGCTGCGAGTGGCGGTAGTCGCGGTGCGTGGGGGCGTACAGGACCGCGACCGCGCCCTCGGGGATGCCGAGGTGTTCGCGCACCCGCGCCACGTCCGTCGAATCGGCCTGCAGGAACACGTCGTTGCGCGGGGATCCGTATGCGAGGGTCGTGTACGGGGACGGGTAGACCCGCTCCCAGACGAGGGTGGAGTGCCGGTTGCCGGACAGGACGTAGTCCCACTGGTCGCTGCCGCGCAGCACGGCGGCGAAGTCCGTGCCGCGCGCGGCTGCCGGCCGGTCCTGGAGGTCGAGGCCCATGTGCTTGAGCGGGGTGCCGTGCTGGGTCTGGAGGAGGACCTGACCGGGGCGCTTGACCAGGCGGCGGTCGAAGTCCACGTTGTTCACGAGGTACTTGGAGCGGGCGAGCGCCGTCCAGTACGCCATCGAGCCGGGGAGCACGCGCCGGGTCGCCACCGGGAGGGTGTGGTGATGCTCCGGGCGCGCGATCCACGAGGTGCGCATACCGGGGACGTACGTACGGAACGCGTTCTCCAGCGCGGCCGGGCTGCACACATAGCCCCGGCCCCCGTACGCGGCGAACACCGCGCGGTCGGCGCGCAGCG
Organism: Streptomyces sp. TG1A-60; assembly: GCF_037201975.1. Classification (NCBI taxonomy): domain Bacteria; kingdom Bacillati; phylum Actinomycetota; class Actinomycetes; order Kitasatosporales; family Streptomycetaceae; genus Streptomyces; species Streptomyces sp. TG1A-60. The sequence continues at coordinate 5,091,671 of NZ_CP147520.1, forward strand.
GGAGGAGCCGCTGGACGCGGTAGTGGACGCGCAGCCCGGCCGTGCGCGGCAGCCGGGACAGGCCCGCCACGCGGCGTCCGGTGCCCCGGCCCAGCCGCGCCACGGCCCGCAGCGCCCGGTGGACGCGCCGGCCGCCCAGCCGCAGCAGGGCGTGCCGCAGTCGGGCACGGGCGCGGGTGGGGGCGCCGGGGGTGCGATAGCGGGCGCAGTACGTGCGGACCGTACGCAGGAACTCGGCGCGCGCCTCGCGCGGCAGCCGGTGACGCCGGGTGAACACGGACGTGAGGTGGTCGACCATGCGCCGGAACAGCACCGGACGCCACTGGGCCAGCTCCGGCCGCTCGTCGACGTACGCGAACACCCGGTCGTACTGCTCGAACACGTCGAAGTGCCCCCGTGTGGTCGCCCCGAGCAGGCTGCCGTGGCGGCGCCGGCGGTGGTGGACGCAGACCCGGTCGAGGGTGGCGACGGACTCGGCGGTCGTCAGGACCGGGTACGTCCAGGCCGTGTCCTCGTAGATGCCGGGCGGGAAGCGGAAGCCGTGGTCCTCGACGAACTCCCGCTTGTACGCCTTGTTCCACACCACCGGGCGGACGTGCAGCAGGCCCGGCCGGTCGTCGAGGCGGAACGGGGCCGGGCCCTGCTCGGTCAGCCGGAGGGCGAGCCCGTCGCGGACGGGCCCGCCCGACCAGGAGGTGCGGGCGAAGTCGTGGACGAGTACGTCCGGTTCGCCGGTCTCCTTGACGCGGTCGGCGATCGCCTGGAGCGCGCCGGGCGTGAAGGTGTCGTCGCCGTCGAGGAAGAGGAGGTAGTCGCCCCTCGCGTACTCCATCCCCTTGTTGCGGGCGGCACCCGGCCCCGCGTTCTCCCGCAGGCGCACCGGGCGCCGTACGCGCGGATCGCGGGCCGCGATCTCGTCGGCGATCGCCTCGCAGTCGTCGGGGGAGGCGTCGTCGACGACGATCAGTTCGAGGTCGGTGAAGGACTGGGACAGCACGGAATCCAGGCATTCGTGCAGGTACGCCTGAACCTTGTACGCGGGAACGATGACGCTGAACCTGGGCAAGGAGGACATCCATGGATCGGAACGGGCATACTGCCCGGAAACGGCCGATCCGGTGATGTGGTTACGCGATGCGTTCCATACGGGGGATTATCCGGGGGCTGGGGGCGCGTGGGTGCGTTTTCCGCCGCGGGTTTGCGTGTGGCGGCTCGCGCCCACGCGGCGGAGCCGCATAGTGACACTGCCCCGCGCCCCTTGAGAACCGGGGACCCCCCTGCTTTCAAGGGGCGTGGGGAACTGCGTGACCAACCGCCGCTCACCGGCGGCTACTTCACCGCGCCCGCCATCACGCCCGACACGAACTGCCGTTGGAACGCGAAGAACACGGCCAGCGGGATCACCATGGAGATGAACGCGCCGGGCGCCAGGATCTCGATGTTGCCGCCGAACTGCCGGACCTGCTGCTGCAGCGCGACCGTCAGCGGCTGCGAACCGGAGCTGGAGAAGACCAGGGCGACCAGCATGTCGTTCCACACCCACAGGAACTGGAAGATCCCGAGGGACGCGAGCGCCGGTGCGGCCAGCGGCATGACGACCGTCGCGAACAGCCGTACCTCGCCCGCGCCGTCGAGCCGCGCCGCCTCCAGCAACTCGCGCGGGATCTCCGCGAAGAAGTTCCGCAACAGGAAGATCGCGAACGGCAGTCCGAAGCCGACGTGGAACAGGACGACGCCGATGATGTCGCCGAATATCCCGAGGTGCCGGAAGAGCCCGGACAGCGGGATCAGCGCCACCTGCACCGGCACCACCAGCAGCCCCACCACGACCATGAACCACCAGTCACGGCCCTTGAAGTCCATCCAGGCGAAGGCGTATCCGGCCATCGCGCCGATCAGGACGACCAGCAGCGTCGCCGGGACCGTGATCCAGACCGTGTTGACGAGGGCGTTGGTGATGCCGTCGTTCTCCAGGAGCGACTCGTAGCTCTTGGTGGTGAGCTGGGCGGGCGCCGAGAACACCTTCCACCACCCGGAGGCGGAGATGTCGGTCGGGTCGCGGAACGACGAGACCAGCAGCCCGAAGGTCGGCACCAGCCAGAACAGCGCCACCAGGAGCAGGAACACCCGCAGCGCGCCGCCCGCCGTACGGCTCGCCAGCCGGGCGGCGACGGAGCGCCTGGCGCGTTCGGGCGCCTCCCGCACAGGGCTCTCCGGGCCCGGGGCGGGGGTTTCGAGGGCGGTCACCGCTGGCGCTCCTTCCGCAGTCGCCGGATGTTGACCCACATCACCGGCAGCACGAGCAGCAGCAGGACCACACCGATCGCGCTGCCCAGCCCGAAGTCGCCCCCACCGCCGTACGACACCAGATACAGCTGGAGGGCGAGGACGTTGGCCTCGTCCTGGGTGGGCTGCGGGGCGATGATGTAGACGAGGTCGAAGACCTTCATCACGTTGATCATCAGCGTGACGAGGACGACGACCAGGACCGGCGCGAGCAGCGGCACGGTGACCCGGCGGAACACCTGCCACTCGTTCGCCCCGTCCACCCGGGCCGCTTCGAGCAGATTGCGGTCGACACCGGCCAGCCCCGCCGCGATCAGCACCATCGCGAAGCCCGCCCACATCCAGACGTACGACCCGATCACGGCCGGGGTGACCAGGGTCGGGCCGAGCCAGTCGATGCCGTTGTAGGGCGCCGCGAAGTTCGAGCCGGGCAGCCGCAGTTGGGTCCCTTCCGCCGACGCGGGCAGACTGAAGGTGCCGTCGCCGCCGCTGGTCGTGGTGGAGACGACCCTCCCGTCCCTCACCGCCTCGACCTTGACGCCCTCCAGCGCCTTCTCACCCGGGTCGACAACGCCCTTCTCGCCGCCGCCACCGAGCCGGAAGTCCAGCCAGACGGTGCCGGTGACACCGCTGCCGGTGGCCGTCTCGGCGTCCTGCGGGTCGCCGGGCAGCCGGTCGGGCGCGATACCGACGAGGGGGAGGAGGACGGGCGTACCGGCCCGCACGGTCCCCTCCGTGGTGAACGAACCCCCGCCGGACGGCCGTAGATCACTCGCCTGGGCGTTGGGCCGGGCCTTCGGATACACGGACTCGTCGACGAACACGTCGTGCACGGACGTGACGACCGCGTTCGCGACCCCCTGGTCCGGGTCCTGTTCGTACACCAGCCGGAAGATGATGCCCGCGGCCAGCATCGAGATCGCCATCGGCATGAAGACGATCAGCTTGAACGCCGTTCCCCAGCGCACCCGTTCGGTCAGCACCGCGAAGATCAGCCCGAGCGCGGTGACGAACGCCGGGGCGACCGCGACCCAGATCGCGGTGTTCCGTACGGCGACGAGTGTGGAGTCGTCGGAGAAGATCTCCGCGTAGTTGTCGAGGCCGACGAAGCCCGAGCCGTTCGCGTCGAACAGGCTCCGCCAGACCGAGTACCCGATCGGGTAGACCACGAGCGCGCCGAGCAGCACCAGCGCGGGCAGCAGAAACAGCACCGCCACCCACAGCCGGGTACCCGTCACACTCTTGCGCGGTGCGACGGGGGGCGTCGGCAGCGCGCCGGCGCCCCCCGTCGTCTTCGCCACGGCGGACGGCATCGCGGGCCGTCAGCCGTTCCCGTAGGCCTTCGCCGCGTCGCGCTCCAGCTGCTGCTGGGCGCCGGCCACGTCGTCGGGGTCCTTGAGGAAGTCCTGCAGGTCCTTCCACTCACCGACGCCCTGGGTGCCGCCGAACGCCGCCGGGGCCTGGTCGGACATGTCGAAGCGGAAGTCGTCGCCCGCCGCGAGCAGCGCCTTGGCGATCTCCCGGGTGACGTCGTCCTTGTACGACCCCTGGTCCATCTCCTTGTTGGGGGAGAGGAAGCCGCCCTGCGCCGCCCAGATCTCCGCCGCGTCGGTCGAGGCGAGGAAGGTGAGCAGTGCCTGCGCGCCCTCGCCGTCCTTCAGCGCCACGGCCGCGTCGCCGCCGGTGACCACCGGGGATTCGTCACCGACCGCAGGGAACGGGAAGACCTTGGCGTCCGTGCCGATCTCCGCGTCCGTGTCACCGTTGATGGTGACGGCCACGAAGTCGCCCTCGAACACCATCCCCGCCGGGGTGTCCCCGCCGAACGTCTGTGTGATCGACTTCGGGTACTCGGTCTGCAGCGCGCCGGACGCCCCGCCCGCGATCAGGTCGTCCTCGCCCCACAGCTCGCCGAGCGTGGTGAGCGCTTCCTCGACGGAGGGGTCGGTCCACTTGATCTCGTGCGCGGCGAGCTGGTCGTACTTCTCCGGCCCCGCCTGCGACAGGTAGACGTTCTCGAACCAGTCGGTGAGCGTCCAGCCGTCGGCGCCGCCGATGGACACGGCGGGGGTGCCGGCGTCGGAGAGCGTCTGCGCGGTCCGCAGGAACTCGTCCCACGTCCGGGGTTCCCCGGTGATCCCCGCCGCGTCGAAGGCGGCGGTGTTGTACCAGACGAGCGACTTGTTGGCGGCCTTCGCGTACACGCCGTACTGCTCGCCCTCGTAGGCGCCGAGGTCCTTCCAGCCGTCCGAGAAGTTCTTGTCCAACTGCGCCTGGGCCTCGCTGCCGAGCGGCTTCACCCAGCCCTTCTCGGCGAACTGGTGCAACACGCCGACCTGTGGCAGGAACGCCACGTCCGGCGGCTTGCCGCCCTCGATCTTGGTACCGAGGAAGGTGGAGGTGTTGTTGCCGGTCGGCACGAAGGTCACCGAGGCGCCGGTACGTTTCTCGAACTCGTCCAGCACCTTCTGGAAGTTGTCCAGCTCCGGGCCCGTGAAGACCGCCGCGACCTCCAGCTTCTGGCCGTTCAGCTCGGGTAGTTGGACGGCGGCCTCGTTGCCGCCGTCGTTGCCGTTCCCGGTGTCGTCGCCGCCCCCCTCGTCGTCACCGCCGCACGCGGTGAGGGAGAGGGCGAGGACGCCTGCGGCGAGGGCCGCGAGGGCTTTCGAAGTGGATGGATGTGCGGACTTCTCCCAGGGGTTGGGCTTGCGTGTACGTAATATGCTGCGCATCACTGACCCCGTTCTCCGTGCGTCGTCGAAGTAGAGGCGCTGTCTCGTGCGCTCTGGTCTACGCCGCGTGCCTGGGGGCGGCAAGAGCGCCTGCGGTGTCAACTCCTCGATCGTGACCGCGTCGTGACCATGAGGAGGGGGCGGGGGCCTGATGGCCCGGGTGGAGAGCCGGGTTTGCGTTCGCCGTGCGGGTGGTGCGCCAGGGGGCATGTTCGCCGTCGGGGCGCCGGGGCGCCGGGGCGGGTTTCCGTCCGCTGTGGTTGCTCGCGTTGCCCGCGTGCGGCCTCGTCGCCCGCCTGCCCCCGCTCAGCCTCGGTGAACAGTCACAGCAGGGACGGTACGCCCGCCGCCGACACCTCCCGCGCCGCACGCTCCAACGCGCTGGCGAGCAGCGCCAGGTCCGTGGGGCCGTTCCCCAGCTCCCGTACGGGGCGCCGGGCCGGCGGGTCACCCATCCGCGCCCAGTCCAGCGGCACGACGGTCGGTCGGAGGGTCGCCGTGCGCGGGATGCGCCCGGTCACCCGCCCGGCCTGGAAGGACGTCGTGCGGCCCCGCTCACCCAGCAACTCACCCCGCCCGGGCGCGGGTTCGTCCGGCCCCGGCACCGGCGCGCTCAGCACGACGCGCCCCCCGGCCGCCCGCCCCAGCTCGCTCTCGCCCGTGCGCCCGCCCCCGCCCGTGGTGGCGACGAGATGCACACCGAGTCGCTCGCCCTCCCGGGCCACCGCCTCCAGGGCCCGGACGACGGACCCGGCGGCCGGCCGCCCCGTGGACCCCAGGGGGGGTGACAGGAGCGCGTCGAGGTCGTCGACGATGACGACGAGCCGGGCCAGTACGGAGGCGGAGCCCTTTCCGGCTGCCCCCTTCCCGTCCTGGCCGGCGGCCCTGCGCCCGCCCGCCGGCCGGAGCCGGAGCGTCGAACTGGACGACGAGTCGAGATCGGCGGCCCCGCCCGCCCCCGCCTGCGCGGCCCCGGGCACGGCGGTCCCGGACTTCGTCGGCCCGGACATCGCCGAGCGCTGTGGGACGATACGGCCCGACACCGCACGCCGGGTGTGCCACTCCACGAACCCGAGCCCGCCCAGCAACTCCGCCCGACGCTTCAGCTCGGCGCTCAGCGACTGCGCGAACTCCCGCATCCGCACGGGGTCGTTGGCCCTGAGGTGCGTCCCGACATGGGGCAGGTCGGTACAGACCCCGAGCCCCTCCCCGGCCCGCCCGCCGGCACCGCCGACGCCGTCCCGCCCGTCCACGAGGGTGATCCCCAGCCGGTCGGGCCGCTCGGCGGCGGCCAGCGCCGCGGCGACGGACCGCAGCAGCTCAGTACGGCCGCTGCCGGGCGGCCCCTCGATCAGCAGGTGGGGGCCCTCGGCGGCGAGGTCCACGGAGACCGGCCCGCGCGGCCCGGCGCCGAGCACGGCCCAGGCCCGCCCGCCGAGCGCCGTCGTGTCGTCGGCCGCGTCCGCCCACCGCGCCATCAACGACGCAGGAGTGGCCCGCGCGAGCCCCAGCTCGTCCAGCAGCCGCGCCGACTGCGGCAACGGCGCCGACACCCGCGCCTGCCGCTCCCCGGCCGACCCGTCCGTACGCAGCGGCGCCAGCGCCCGCGCGAACCGCTCCGCCCACGCCACCGACACCGCGTCCAACGTGGCCACCGTGCCGTGGTTCAGCAGCCCGGGTGCCGCGTCCGGGCCGGGCGAGGCGACACCCTGCATGCCGGGAGGCGTCCGCCCGTCGGCACCGGAGAGTGTGCCTCCCAGGAAGCCGATGTGGGCGTGGGTGCGGCCCGCCCCGGAGTCCGGGGGAGCGGCGCGACCGGAGCGGTCGGAACGGGCGCGGCTCGGCGCGACGGCGGTGTCCGTACCGCGCGTGTGCTCGGCGGAGCCGGGGCGGTCGGCCCCCGGACGGCCGGACCGCGCGGGGGCGGTCTGCCCCGGTGCGCCCGAACCGCTCGCCGCGGCGTGCCCGGAGGCCACGCGCAGCAGCCGTAGCGCCGTGGCGACGTCACCGCTGAGCAGGGCGACGGCCCCGCAGGCGCGGAACGCGGGCGACGCCTCGCAGGCCGCCGTGTAGGTCTCCGTCACCGGCGAGGCGGGCGAAGCGGCCTCCGTCTCGGCGAGGCACACGACATGGATCCCGGCGACGGGCCCGTCCTGCGCCAGCCGCATCACGGCCTCCCGCACATCCGCGCCCCCGGGGTCCCCGTCCACGATCACCACCGTGTACGGCCCCGCGAAGCCGCCGCCCGCCGGGCCGTCCTCCCGGGCCCACGACGGCCGCCGCACGACCCGCCTCCCGGAGGCGCCCTCGGCCCCGGCCTCTGCCGTACGCCCGTACGTGTGGCCCGTCGCCCCTGCCCGGTGGCTCGTCGCCGTGTCGCGCGGTTCGCGCGGTTCGTTCGGATTCTTCGGTTCGCTCGGATTGTTCGGTCCGTGGCCCGACGAGGCCGCGGGCGCGGGTGCCTCCGGCGGCCGGCCGGCCCCGGTGCCGGCCGTGCTCCCGGGCGCATGGCCCGCCGTGTCCGCCGCGTGGTCCTCCAGGCGGCGCAGCAGCTCGTCCAGACGTGCCGTCGTCTGCTCGCGGTCGTAGGCGAGGAGGAGGCGGCAGTCCTGGCCGTGGGCCGGGCGGAGGTGGGGGAGCCAGCCGAGCCAGGACCAGTCGGTGACGCGCTCCTCGGCGGAACGGGAGCGGTCCGCGCTGATCAGGACCAGCTCCAGCGTGTCGGGGGAGTGCAGCGCGGCGAGCTGGGCCACGACCGCCCGGGTCAGCCCCATCAGCCGGGGGCGCGGCCCGGCCAGCCCCAGCGCCCCGGCCTCACGCAACCCGGTGGTCACCGGCACCGCCGGCAACAGCCCCGAACCGTCCGGCGCCGCACGGTCGGCCGTACCCAGCCGCACCGTCAGCGCCTCCGGGTGCCCCGGCCCGCGCTCCCACAGCCGGGCTCCCGGCCCCAGCGCGGTGAGCAGCAGCGCGGCGGGGTCCGGCCAGGTCTCCGCCAGCCGCCGGTCACCGGTGGGGAGCACCGAGGCCGTCGTCCCGCGCTCGTCCTCGTCGTACTCGGCGCCGTACTCGTACGGGTCGTACTCGGCCCCCGCCTGTCCCCGCCCGCCCGTCAGCCGCCGCGCCCACGCCCCGAAGCCACCCCGTCTACGCACCCCACGCGGCACCTCAGTCCCCCGGAGGGGAGTGCTCTTACGCGTGCCGGTCTCGACGGGCTCGCCGACGCCAGGGTCACTCGGGTCACGAGAACCACCGGGCTCAGGGGGCCCGGGAGGCCCCCCGGAATCGCCGGGTCCACGGGAACCGCCGGGCTCACGGCGACCACCGGGTCCCCCGGATCCGCGAGGATCACCGGGCCCACCGGAGCTACTGGGCCCACCGTGACCTCCGGCACTATCGGACCCGCCGGACCCGCGGGAATCACGAGCGTCGAGGCCATGGCCGGTACCAGGAGCATCGTGGCCCTCGCGGGTACCACGGGTACCGCGGCCATCGTGGGACGTACGGCCATCGCCGAGATGACCAGGGGCTTCCGCCCCGCCCTCACCCGTCGCACCCTCGTGCCGGGCCTCCTGGCCCGCGCCGGGTCCGGCCCCGCTCCCCGCACCGGACGCAGACCCCGACCCCACCGCCGTCCGCTCGATCCCCGGCGCCCCACCCTGCCCCGGCACCAGCAGCCGCTCACCACGACCGTGCCCCGAATCCTCCGACCCTCGCCCTGCCGCACTCCCACGGGACGATCCACCGGAGCCGGAGCCGGAGCCGGAGCCGGAGCCGGAGCCGGAGCCGGAGCCGGAGCCGGAGCCGGGTTCGGCCCCCACCGTCACCCGAACGTGGCCCTCCCCGTCAGGTGTCGTCGCGACTCCCCGAGCGCCCGAGGACGAGGCCAGCCGGAGGGCGGACTCGCCGAGGCGGAGCAGGGCGCCCGGGACCAGCCGGACCGGGCGGTCGGCCACGCGGGTGCCGTCGAGGGTCGTGCCGTTGGTGGAGCCGAGGTCGACGACGGTGACGCGGCCGTCGGCGGAAAGGGTGACGGCGCAGTGGAGCCGGGAGACGTCGGGGTCGTCGAGGGGGACGTCGGCGTCGGCGGAGCGGCCGATGTGGATCTTGCCGCCGTGCAGCAGATGGACGCCGCCGGCGTCGGGGCCGGCCACGACGTGCAGCTGGGCGGCGGCCTCGTCGACCTCGGGGCCGGGCTCGGCGGGGGCGCCCAGGCAGAGCACGGCGCCGTCGATGAGGGGCGGCTCGCCGAGGGTGCAGCGCTGGGCGTCGAGGCGTTCGGCACCGGCGTACAGCACGACCTGGCCGCCGCCGACCTCCCGGCTGCGCTCAAGACGCTCGGCACCGCCCTCGCCGACGGCGGAGGCGAGACCCGAGGCCACGGCGGCGAGGGCCGTCCCGGCGGGCGCCGTGACCAGCACGTCGCAGGCCGTGGCAGGTCCTCGCGCTTCCGAGGGCGGTCCCAGGGGGTCTACGACGGTCAGCCGGATCTGCATCGCCGTCAGCGGTCCCTTCCGCGCGGGCACCCGCGACCACGAGGACGAGACTGCGCGGTCCCCACCGCAGACTTCCCCCACCGCTCACGGGCACGTCGGCCAGTACTGGAGGCATCCTCGCACCTGCCGCTGACAACACGCCCGCCGCCTACCGTCAAGTGATCTTGATTGGTCGGCTCTGCCCCCAAAAGTGCCTGACCCGCACCCGCCAATTGATCACTTGAGATCGGTCACGTCCGTATCGCGTCCGTTTTGGGGATCGGTCACGTCCGTATCCGGAAGGGTGTACGTCCGTATGCGGCAACCAACGGCCCATGAGGGAGCGTCTTTCCATCGAACGCACACGGGTACGCGTACGTACTCGCGGACACGGACACCGACAGGCGGCACACGGCGGGTCGGAGCAAGCCACAGCACAGCGACAGCGAACGGGCGGGAAGAGCCAGGAAGAGGACACCCCGGTCCCGGGGACGGCCGCATTACAGTGGGTCGGAACGTCCGCAGGACTCCAGGGCGTGACCAGGCAAGCAAGCAACAGGGAGCGCATGACGTGCGGCCGGTAGGGAGCAAGTACCTCCTTGAGGAGCCGATTGGACGCGGCGCCACAGGCACTGTCTGGCGCGCCCGCCAGCGGGAGACGGCGGGAGCCGAGGCGGCGGTACCCGGCCATCCCGGCGAGACCGTGGCGATCAAGGTTCTCAAGGAAGAGCTCGCCAACGACGCGGACATCGTGATGCGGTTCCTGCGGGAGCGGTCCGTGCTGCTGCGGCTCACCCACCCGAACGTCGTGCGGGTACGGGACCTGGTGGTCGAGGGCGATCTGCTGGCCCTGGTCATGGACCTGGTCGAAGGCCCCGACCTGCACCGGTACCTGCGCGAGAACGGCCCCTTCACGCCGGTCGCCGCGTCCCTGCTGACCGCCCAGATCGCCGACGCGCTCGCCGCCAGCCACGCCGACGGCGTCGTCCACCGCGACCTGAAGCCCGCCAACGTGCTGCTCAAGCAGGACGACGGCCGGATGCACCCGATGCTGACCGACTTCGGGATCGCCCGCCTCGCCGACTCCCCGGGTCTGACCCGGACCAGCGAGTTCGTCGGCACGCCCGCGTACGTCGCCCCCGAGTCCGCCGAGGGGCAGCCGCAGACCTCCGCGGTCGACATCTACGGCGCCGGCATCCTGATGTACGAGCTGGTCACCGGGCGCCCGCCGTTCGCCGGCCAGTCCGCGCTCGAAGTACTGCACCAGCATCTCAGCGCCGAGCCGCGCCGCCCGTCCACCGTCCCCGACCCGCTGTGGACGGTCATCGATCGCTGTCTGCGCAAGAACCCGAGCGAACGACCCAGCGCCGTCAACCTCGCGCGTGCGCTCCGGGTCGTCGCCGAGGGCGTGGGCGTGCACGCGAACTCCCTGCAGATCGCCGCCGCCGAGGGCGTGGGCCATCTCCTCGGCCCCGACCCTGCCCCCGCGCAGGTGCCGGGCGCCGCCCCGGACCCGTTCGGCTCGGCCGACCCGACGCAGGTGCTGCCGCACGGCGCCGGCTCCTACGACCCGAACGCCGCGACCAGCGTGCTCCCGCACACCTCGAGTCCGGCAGGCGCCGCCGATCCCACCTCCGTGCTCCCGCGGACGGGGGGCGCCGACCCGACCTCCGTGATGCCGCCGGTGCCGTCGCACGACCCGGGCGGCCGGCCGTCGCCCGAGGAGCCGCACCCCTGGCAGAACCAGCTCCGCGCGGCCCGCGACCGTAACGAGCAGACGCAGGTCCAGTACCTCGCCCCCGACGAGGACCCCCTGCGCCGCCGCCCCCAGCGGCAGGTCAACCGTCCCCAGCAGCCGCCGCAGCCGCCGCACCGGCAGCAGCGTCCCCCGCAGCGCCAGCCGCAGGCAGGCCCCGGCTACGGCCAACCGCAGCAGCAACAGCCGTACGCCCCCGCCCCCGCCCCCACACCCCAGCGGCGGCAGCAGCCGCAGCGGTACGCGCCCGCGCCGCAGCCCCAGCAGCCCGCGCCGCGACCGCAGCGCGAGCCCCGGCCGCCGCGTGAGCCGCGTCGGCGCAGCGCCAACCCGATGAGGATCCCGGGTCTGGGCTGTCTGAAGGGGTGCTTCTTCATGATCGTCCTGCTGTTCGTCGGCGGGTGGCTGATCTGGGAGTTCACCCCCCTCCAGGGCTGGATCGGGACCGGCAAGGGGTACTGGGAACAGCTGACGGACTGGTTCGACACGGCCACCCAGTGGATCGGGAACCTGGGCGGCGACTCCGGTTCCGGGTCCGGCGGATCGGCTTCCGGACAGTGACGGGCGATAAGTGACCGATGGCGAGTGACCCGGTGACGAGTGACCCGGTGACGAGTGAGGTGACGAGTGACCGGTGGCCGAAGGTTCGGCCCCCGGTTTTCTTGTATCGCGTCGCCGGGGTTGGGGATTTGTCGATATCCGAGGGGTGATTTCCGCCTGGGCGGTGAAGGTTGGGTCCCGGGGCGCGTAGCTTTGTCGCCAACACGCGGCCTGTAGGAGCAGTCTTGGGACGGAAGATCGGAAGCCGGTACACCGCGAACCAGATTCTGGGGCGGGGCAGCGCCGGCACGGTGTGGCTGGGTGAGGGCCCGGAGGGCCCCGTCGCCATCAAGCTGCTGCGCGAGGACCTCTCCTCCGACCAGGAACTCGTCAGCCGTTTCGTCCAGGAGCGCACGGCGCTGCTGGGCCTCGACCACCCGAACGTGGTCTCCGTACGCGACCTCGTCGTCGACGGCAACGACCTCGCCCTCGTCATGGACCTCGTCCGGGGCACCGACCTGCGCACCCGCCTCGACCGGGAGCGCAGGATGGCCCCCGAGGCGGCGGTCGCCGTCGTGGCCGACATCGCGGACGGCCTCGCGGCGGCGCATGCGGCAGGTGTCGTCCACCGGGACGTGAAGCCGGAGAACGTCCTGCTGGACATGCAGGGGCCCCTGGGCCCGGGGGGTGCGCACCCGGCCCTGCTGACGGACTTCGGCGTCGCCAAACTGATCGACTCCCCCCGCCGCACCCGCGCGACGAAGATCATCGGTACGCCGGACTATCTCGCCCCCGAGATAGTCGAGGGCCTGCCGCCCCGCGCGGCCGTGGACATCTACGCCCTCGCGACCGTGCTGTACGAGCTGCTCGCGGGCTTCACCCCGTTCGGCGGCGGCCACCCCGGCGCCGTGCTGCGCCGCCACGTCACCGAGACGGTCGTCCCCCTTCCCGGCATCCCCGAGGAGCTGTGGCAGCTCCTCGTGCAGTGCCTCGCCAAGGCGCCGGCCTCGCGGCTGCGGGCGTCGGAGCTGGCGGCGCGGTTGCGGGAGCAGCTGCCGCTGCTGGCGGGGATGCCGCCGCTTGACGTCGACGAGCCGGGGACGGAGTCGGGGGACGAGTGCGAGGAGGCGCCCGCCGAGGCGGAGGTGCCACGGGAGCGGGTGCGGCGGGGGGCGGTGCCGCTGGTGCCGGGGGCGAAGCCGGACTCCAACCGGGACACACACACGTCCATGCGCGTGCCGGGGCCGGACGAACTGGCGGGAGGGGCGCGGGGGACCGCGCGGGCACCACGGGCGGCAGGGGCGCCCCGGCCGGGGTCGGCGCGGCACCGGGGGGGTGTGGTGCGGCGGCGGCGGATCACGCTGAGCGCGGCGGCGGTGGCTCTGATCGCCGTGGTGGGGGTGGGGACGTGGGTGGCCTCCTCCGGGGGCGGTGGGGGCGAAGCCCCGTCCGACACGAAGAACTCGGCGCCGGAGAACCCCTGACCGCTTCTTCGTGTATCGCGGGCACTTTCGCGCCCCTGGAGAGCGAAAGCGAAAGCACGGGGGCGGCCCCGGCTTTCAAGGGGCGCGGGGAACCGCCTGACAAGCCCCCACCCGCCCGCAGACCAAGCACGCGCCTGAACACGACGCGGGGGGGCCGGAGGCCGCAGCCCCAGGGGCGGGGGCCCGGAGGGGGCGCACCCCGCGTGGCCCGCCCGGCGGAGCCGTTAGGCTGGGAGCGTGGCAGTCGTCGATGTATCCGAAGAGCTGAAGTCCCTCTCCTCGACCATGGAGTCGATCGAGGCCGTTTTGGACCTCGACAGGCTGAGGGCAGACATCGCCGTGCTCGAAGAGCAGGCGGCAGCGCCGTCCCTGTGGGACAACCCGGACGAGGCGCAGAAGATCACCAGCAAGCTCTCCCACCTCCAGGCCGAGGTCAGGAAGGCGGAAGCCCTGCGGGGTCGTATCGACGACCTCGGCGTCCTCTTCGAGATGGCCGAGGAGGAGGACGACCCGGACACCCGCGCCGAGGCGGAGACCGAGCTGGCCTCCGTCAGGAAGGCGCTGGACGAGATGGAGGTCCGTACTCTCCTGTCCGGCGAGTACGACGCGCGGGAGGCCCTGGTCAACATCCGCGCGGAGGCCGGCGGCGTCGACGCCGCCGACTTCGCCGAGAAGCTTCAGCGGATGTACCTGCGCTGGGCGGAGCAGAAGGGCTACAAGACCGAGGTCTACGAGACGTCGTACGCCGAAGAGGCCGGCATCAAGTCGACCACCTTCGCCGTCCAGGTCCCGTACGCGTACGGCACGCTCTCCGTCGAGCAGGGCACGCACCGGCTCGTCCGTATCTCGCCGTTCGACAACCAGGGGCGGCGCCAGACCTCCTTCGCCGGTGTCGAGGTGCTGCCCGTGGTCGAGCAGACGGACCACATCGAGATCGACGAGTCCGAACTGCGGGTGGACGTCTACCGGTCGTCCGGTCCGGGCGGCCAGGGCGTCAACACCACCGACTCCGCCGTGCGGCTCACCCACATTCCCACCGGCATCGTCGTCTCCTGCCAGAACGAGCGGTCGCAGATCCAGAACAAGGCCACCGCGATGAACGTTCTGCAGGCGAAGCTCCTTGAGCGGCGCCGGCAGGAGGAGCAGGCCAGGATGGACGCGCTCAAGGGCGACGGCGGCAACTCCTGGGGCAACCAGATGCGTTCGTACGTCCTGCACCCGTACCAGATGGTCAAGGACCTGCGCACCGAGCACGAAGTCGGTAACCCCGAGGCCGTGTTCAACGGCGAGATCGACGGCTTCCTGGAGGCCGGAATTCGCTGGCGCAAGCAGCAGGAGAAGTAACACCCGCGCCGCTTCACCATCCGGACGGTTTCAGCGCTTTGTCGACAAGGCAACTGCCCTTCACTGGAAGGCGGTTGCCTTGCCCGTGTGGGGATGTCTGGGTTTTACGTCACACTCACACGTCCTTGTCATGACTAAAAGCGGTGAACGGGACATCGCGTACGCAACGACCTTGACGTTGCTGCGAAAAGTGGGAAGGGTGGCGCGTGGCATGCGCATTACTGGGGTGCATGTGAACCGGGGGACTTCGACCCAACCGACTGCTCCCGTTGATCGCGGCCCCGGGCGCTGCTCCACTTACTGATAGCTACTGGGGGTAGCAGCCATATGACGAAGAAGACGCGGATCCGCGTGGCGCGAATAGCCGCAGGTGCCGTGATCGCCGCAGGCGCTTCGCTGACCGCCGCGGGTGCCGCTTCCGCGCTGGACCTCGGTGTCGGCATCGGCATCGGCACCGACGACGGTGTGTCCGCCGATGTCGGTGTCCAGGTCAACACCGGCAACACTACCGACGGCAACACGAACGTCGGCGCCACCACCGCCGGTGGCGCGACGTCCAACGGGACCTCTAACGGGACCGATGGTGGCGCGACGTCCAACGGGACCTCCAACGGGACCGATGGTGGCGCGACGTCCAACGGGACCTCCAACGGGACCGATGGTGGCGCGACGTCCAACGGGACCTCCAACGGGACCGATGGTGGCGCGACGTCCAACGGGACCTCCAACGGGACCGATGGTGGCGCGACGTCCAACGGGACCTCCGGCGGTTCGACCGATGGTGGTTCGACCTCCGGCGGCTCCACCGACGGTGGTTCGACCGACGGTGGCGCGACGTCCAACGGGACCTCCGGCGGTTCGACCGATGGTGGTTCGACCTCCGGCGGCTCCACCGACGGTGGTTCGACCGACGGTGGCGCGACGTCCAACGGGACCTCCGGCGGTTCGACCGACGGTGGTTCGACCTCCGGCGGCTCCACCGACGGCGGTTCGACCGACGGTGGCGCGACGTCCAACGGGACCTCCGGCGGTTCGACCGACGGTGGTTCGACCTCCGGCGGCTCCACCGACGGCGGTTCCACCTCCGGTGGTGCCGATCTCGACGGCGGTAACGACGAGGTCGTCCAGGCGGAGGGCTCCTCGGCTCTCACGGACACCGGCTCGGAGACCGAGGCCCAGGGCGCCGGCAGCGGCGAGCTGGCCGAGACGGGTGCGGCGGAGACCACGTTCCTGCTGGTCGGCGCCGCCACGATGATCGCCGGCGGTATCGGCTTCCGTCTGCTGCCGCGCCTGATGGTCGGCCGCGGCGCCGCCGCCTGATCGCACACGGTCACGCACAGCCACACATGACGACGAAGGCCCGGGGCAGCCAGCCCCGGGCCTTCGTCGTCGTACGCCTTATGCCGTCTGGTGGGCCAGCAGTGCCAGTGCCGCTATGAGGATCGCAAGGAGGGCGATCAACGTCATGGGGCTGAGGCTCGCGAAGGGGTTCTCCTGCTGGAGTCGCTCGCGGCTCGCCCGGCACACATGACAGCGGCCCTCGGCCACGGGGGACGCGCAGTTCGCGCACACCAACCGGTCGTACGTCATGCGCCTCGCCCTCCTTGCAGTGGCCTCACACACACCCCAACGTTTCGCGGAACCGGTACGTTCCTCCACTCCACTGTGCCAGGTTCCTCCGGAGGTTGCGCGGGCGCCTGCGAAAGGGGTGGGCGGGCCGCGCGCCCGCGGGTGCGTCGAGGTCGCTCGCGCGGTTCCCCGCGCCCCTCGCGGGGCGGGGGAGGGTACAGTCACCGTCATCCATTCCCGACGGCCTGTGGTGCATCCGTGATCCGATTCGACAACGTGTCCAAGGTCTACCCCAAGCAGACCCGCCCCGCACTCAGGGATGTGTCCCTGGAGGTCGAGAAGGGCGAGTTCGTGTTCCTCGTGGGATCCTCCGGCTCCGGAAAGTCCACCTTCCTGCGGCTGATCCTCCGGGAGGAGCGGTGCAGCCAGGGGCAGGTGCACGTGCTGGGCAAGGATCTCGCGCGCCTCTCCAACTGGAAGGTGCCGCAGATGCGCCGCCAGCTCGGGACGGTGTTCCAGGACTTCCGGCTGCTGCCGAACAAGACGGTCGGTGAGAACGTCGCCTTCGCGCAGGAGGTCATCGGCAAGTCGCGCGGCGAGATCCGCAAGTCCGTGCCGCAGGTGCTGGAGCTGGTCGGTCTCGGCGGCAAGGAGGAGCGGATGCCGGGCGAGCTGTCGGGTGGTGAGCAGCAGCGCGTGGCCGTCGCGCGGGCCTTCGTGAACCGGCCCAAGCTGCTGATCGCGGACGAGCCCACCGGCAACCTCGACCCGCAGACCTCCGTCGGCATCATGAAGCTGCTCGACCGCATCAACCGGACGGGCACCACCGTGGTGATGGCGACCCACGACCAGAACATCGTGGACCAGATGCGCAAGCGCGTCATCGAGCTGGAGAAGGGCCGCCTCGTCCGCGACCAGGCGCGCGGCGTCTACGGCTACCAGCACTGACCGCCCCAGTCCACGGAAAGGCTTAGCGAGACGCCATGCGCGCCCAGTTCGTCCTGTCGGAGATCGGTGTCGGTCTCCGCCGCAACCTCACGATGACCTTCGCGGTCGTCGTCTCCGTCGCTCTCTCCCTCGCTTTGTTCGGCGGTTCGCTGCTGATGAGCGACCAGGTCAACCAGATGAAGGGCTACTGGTACGACAAGGTCAACGTGTCGATCTTCCTGTGCAACAAGAGCGACGCGGAGTCCGATCCCAACTGTGCCAAGGGCGCGGTCACCACCGAGCAGAAGAACCAGATCAAGTCCGACCTGAACAAGATGTCGGTCGTGAACAACGTCGCCTACGAGTCGCAGGACCAGGCGTACAAGCACTACAAGGAGCAGTTCGGCGACTCCCCGCTGGCCAGCAGCCTCACGCCGGACCAGATGCAGGAGTCGTACCGCGTCAAGCTGAAGGACCCGGAGAAGTACCAGGTCATCGCGAGTGCCTTCAACGGCCGTGACGGGGTGCAGTCGGTGCAGGACCAGAAGGGCATCCTGGACAACCTGTTCCGGCTCCTGGGGTATCTGAACTGGGCGGCGCGCGGGGTGATGGCGGTCATGCTGGTCGTGGCGCTGCTGCTGATCGTCAACACGGTGCGTGTCTCGGCGTTCAGCCGTCGGCGTGAGACCGGGATCATGCGGCTGGTCGGCGCGTCCGGCTTCTACATCCAGGCGCCGTTCATCATGGAGGCCGCCGTCGCGGGCATCATCGGCGGCACGATCGCCTGTGCCTTCCTGATCCTCGGGCAGTACTTCGTGATCGACAACGGAGTGTCGCTGTCCCAGAACCTGCCATTGATCAATTTCGTCGGCTGGGACGCGGTCCTGACCAAGCTGCCGCTCATCCTCGCGGCGAGCTTCCTGATGCCGGCGTTGGCCGCCTTCTTCGCGTTGCGCAAGTACCTGAAGGTGTGACGCATGCCAAGGAGGGCCGTTCCGGCAAGGGCCGGTGCGGCCCTTCACGCTGTCCTAGACTCGCCGACATGTCAGGCCGTGACCTGTTCTCCCAGCCCCGCCGCATCGGCCGCGGGGCAGCCCTGACCTTGGTCTTCGCGAGCGTTCTCGCCACGGGCGCCGCGACCGGTTCCTTCGAGGAGCCGTACCGCAGGCCGGCCACCACGGACACCTCCCGCTCCGCCCCCGCAGGCCGGGAGCGGGACGTCGCCGAGGCCGCCGCCGAGGCCATGGCCGACGGCGAGTCCGCCGTGGAGGCCGCCGAGCGTGCCGTCAGCCGCAGCGGCGACCGGTGGGGCGCGGTCTACTCCGAGGACGAGTACGAGCAGTTCGAGGAGGCCCTCGACGGCGCGTACACCGGCGTCGGGCTGTGGGCCCGGCTGGAACGCGACGGCGGCATCGCGGTGACGCGGGTGCAGGACGGCTCGCCCGCGGCCCGTGCGGGGATCCGCGCGGGCGACCGGCTCGTCGGCGTCGACGGCGAGAAGGTCGCAGGACGCCCGGTCACCGAGGTCGTCTCCTTACTCCGCGGCGACGCGCTCGACGGTGACACCGGGACCACCGGGGCTCCCGAGAGCGCGGCCGCCGGTACGAAGGTGTCGCTGGAGTTGCGGCGCGGCACCAGGACCTGGCACGAGACCCTCCGCCGGGCCCGTCTCTCCACCGAGGACGTGACCCTCACCCGTACCGCCGGCGGGGTGGGCGTCATCACGGTCGACGCGTTCACCAAGGGCTCCGGTGATCTCGTACGAGCAGCCGTCGAGCAGGCCACCGAGGTCTCCGGCTTCGTCCTCGACCTGCGCGGCAACTCCGGTGGCCTGGTCGCCGAGGCCGTCACCGCCTCCTCCGCCTTCCTCGACGGCGGCCTCGTCGCCACGTACGACGTCAACGGCGAGCAGCAGGCCCTGCACGCCGAACCCGGCGGCGACACGACGAGAGCGCTGGTCGCGCTCGTCGACGGCGGCACCATGAGCGCGGCCGAACTGCTCACCGGGGCCCTGCAGGACCGCGGTCGCGCGGTGGTCGTGGGCTCCCGCACCTTCGGCAAGGGCTCGGTCCAGATGCCGAGCCGCCTGCCCGACGGCTCCGTCGCCGAACTGACCGTCGGCCACTACCGCACCCCCTCCGGCCGCGGCGTCGACGGCACCGGCATCACCCCCGACCTCGAAGCGGACGGCGACGCCCTGCGGCGGGCCGAGACGGTACTGACCGGACTCGGGCGGTGAGCCCGCCGCGTTCCCCCTGGCCGCCGCCCCGATAATCGGTTTCCCGTGGGCCCCCTCCGTAGTGCGAAAATGGGTGGCACTATGAGCAAGGGAATGTACGTACCGAAGGAATCCCAGCCCAAGCAGGGCGGGGCGGCGGCCAAGGGCAGGGAAGGCGAGAAGGGCGGCAAGCGCAAGATCGTCGCCCAGAACAAGAAGGCCCGGCACGACTACGCGATCATCGACACCTACGAGGCCGGACTCGTGCTCACCGGCACCGAGGTCAAGTCGCTGCGTGAGGGGCGGACCTCGCTGGCCGACGGCTTCGTCCAGATCGACCGGGGGGAGGCGTGGCTGCACAACGCCCACATCCCCGAGTACCACCAGGGCAGCTGGACCAACCACTCCGCGCGCCGCAAGCGCAAACTGCTGCTGCACCGCGAGGAGATCGACAAGCTGGAGTCCAAGGCGCAGGAGACGGGTCACACGATCGTGCCGCTCGCGCTGTACTTCAAGGACGGCCGGGCGAAGGCCGAGATCGCGCTCGCGCGAGGCAAGAAGGAGTACGACAAGCGGCAGACCCTGCGGGAGAAGCAGGACCGGCGGGAGTCGGACCGCGCGATCGCGGCGGCGAAGCGGAAGCAGCGCGCGTAGCCGGGGCGCGCGGGCCGCGGGGAATAGGGTGGCACGCGTTCGCGTTGGTCACGTACGATGGCACCTGCACCACACAGCGGGTGCGCACACCTCTCTCTGGAGGGGCCCTCTTCGGAGGGGGTTGAAAAAACAACATGGGGATGATCGGTTTCGACAGCGGATGTCGAAGCAGGGGAAGCGTGTCGAGGAAGCGGCCACGATCTCGTAAACCACAGGCCGAAACAAATAATCGCCAATTCCAACAGCGATTCTCCCAAGCAGCAGTTCTCTCTCGCCGCCTGATCTCAGGTAGCGACGCGACTGCTCCTTAACTAAGGGAGTGTCAGCCCGGGGGTGTTCCCGACCCGGATCCTGGCATCAGCTAGGGGACTAAACCTTGATCCCGGTCACGGGGTGAAGAGGGAAATCCAACAGTGACTGAGCCCGTCGGCGACTTGTTCGCGTGATCGCCGGGGCTGAGAAAAGCACAGCGAACTGCACACGGAGAAGCCCTGATTCCACACCGTTGGACGCGGGTTCGATTCCCGCCATCTCCACAGTTCCCATGTGGGCGAGGCCCCGCTGCGCTACGCAGCGGGGCTTTCGTCATGTGTCACCCGGTCACCCGACGGGCCGTGCTGGCCCGCACGGTCAGCCGGGGCGGCAGCAGGGTGGCCTGCGGCACGGGGACGCCGTCCAGCTGCTTCATCAGCAGGTCGACCGCCTGTTCTCCCAGCTCCGTCGTCGGGATGGCGATCGAGGTGAGGGGGACGCGGAGCCTGTCGGCGAGGTCGGCCGGGCAGAGCGCGGTGACGGACAGGTCGGCGGGGATACGTAGACCGAGGTGCTCGAAGGCGTCGACGAGGGGTTCCAGGATGGCTTCGTTGTGGATGACGACGCCGGTGAGCGCCGGTTGTTCGCGGAGAAGGCGTTCGGCGACCGTGCGGGCGGCGGCGGGGGTGGCCTCGCAGGGGTGGACCGTGGAGGACATGCCGTTACGGGTGGCGGCGGAGGTGAAGCCCTGGACGACGCGTTGGGCGAAGGCGGTCTTGCGGACGTAGACCTCGGGCGGGGAGCCGATCAGGCCCACCGCGCGGTGGCCGAGGCCGGCCAGATGCTCCACACACAGCTCGCCCGCCGTCCTGAAGTCCAGGTCGACGCAGGTCAGGCCGGAGGAATCGGCGGGGAAGCCGACCAGCACCGACGGACAGCCCAGCGTACGCAACAACGGCAACCTGGGGTCGTGGAGTTGGACGTCCATCACGATCAGCGCGTCCACCAGGGCCGTGTCGGCCACTCGCCGCAGGCTTTCCTCGCCCTCCTCCTGCGTCACCAGCAGGACGTCGTGGTCGTGCGCGCGGGCGGCCGTGACCGCAGAGACCGCGAGCCGCATGACCACGGGCACGTTGATGCCGGCCCGTAACGGCACCACCATCGCCAGCACATTCGCCTTGCTGCCGGCCAGAGCCCGCGCGCCCGCGTGCGGGCGGTAGCCCAGCTCGCGGATGGACGCCTCGACCCGCGCCCTGGTCTCCGCCGAGATCGGCCGCTTGCCGCTGAGGGCGTACGACACGGTGCTGGGGGAGACGCCCGCGTGCCGGGCCACATCGGTGATCTTCACTGTCACGCCGACCCCGTTCCTTCCAGATCCGGATCCACGACCACGTCCGGATCCCCATCGACATCCACGTCCGGATCCACGTCCGGATCCACGTCCAGGTCCATCGTCAGAAAGCCCGTGCCCGCCGGCGCCCGCACCTCACGGTCACCGACCGCCAGCCCCCAGGGCGCCCTCGGATCGCCGCACGAGGCGCGCAGTACCCGTCCCTCCCGTACGACCTTGAACGTCGCGTCGCCGACGGGCACGGTGACCTGGGCGCCGTGCGCGAGGCCGTACGCCCGCAGCGTGACGCCGTCGGCGTGGTCGTAGTCCGGGCGGTCCGTCACCGCGCCGACCGGGACGACCGCGCCCGGACGGACGAGGAGCGGCACGCTCAGAAAGCCGTGGCGCTCGCGGACCCAGCGGGGGCCGGTGACGGTGTCGCCGGCCGGAAAACGGGTCCAGGTGCCCTCGGGGACGTAGTACGTGACGTCGCCCTCGTCGGTGAAGACCGGCGCGACGAGGAGGTCCGGGCCGAGCATGTACTGGCGTTCCAGATACGCGCAGCCGGGGTCGTCGGGGAACTCCAGGACCATCGCGCGCATCATCGGCACACCCTCGGCGTGGGCGGTGCGCGCGGCCTCGTAGAGGTAAGGCATCAGGCTCAGCTTCAGGCGCGTGAACTCCCGCAGCACGTCGACCGATTCGTCGTCGAAGACCCACGGGACCCGGTACGAGGACGAGCCGTGCAGGCGGCTGTGGGAGGAGAGCAGGCCGAAGGCGATCCAGCGTTTGAACAGCGCGGGCGACGGGGTGCCCTCGAAGCCGCCGATGTCGTGGCTCCAGTAGCCGAAGCCGGAGAGGCCGAGGGAGAGGCCGCCGCGCAGGGACTCGGCCATCGACTCGTAGGTGGACTCGCAGTCGCCGCCCCAGTGGACCGGGAAGCGCTGGCTCCCGACCGTGGCCGACCGGGCGAAGACCACCGCCTCGCCCTCGCCCCGGTGTTTGCGGAGGACGTCGAAGACCGTGCGGTTGTAGAGGTACGTGTAGTAGTTGTGCATCCGCTCCGGGTCCGTGCCGTCGGACCAGGCCACGTCCACGGGCACCCGTTCGCCGAAGTCGGTCTTGAAGCAGTCGACGCCCTGCGCCAACAGGGCTTCCAGTTTCGCCGCGTACCACGCGCGGGCCGCCGGGCTGGTGAAGTCGACGAGGGCCATGCCGGGCTGCCAGAGGTCCCACTGCCAGACGCTGCCGTCCGGTCTGCGCAGGAGATGGCCGAGGGCCTTGCCCTCAGCGAAGAGCGGTGAGCGCTGGGCGATGTACGGGTTGATCCAGACACTGATCCGCACGCCGCGCCGCTTGAGGCGGGCCAGCATGCCCTCCGGGTCCGGGAACACCCGGGAGTCCCACGCGAAGTCGCACCACTGGAACTCGCGCATCCAGAAGCAGTCGAAGTGGAAGACGGAGAGCGGCAGCCGGCGCTCCCGCATGCCCTCGATGAAGGAGGTCACCGTCTCCTCGTCGTAGGAGGTCGTGAAGGACGTGGACAGCCAGAGGCCGAACGACCAGGCGGGCGGGAGGGCCGGGCGGCCGGTGAGGGCCGTGTACTTGCGGAGGATGTCCTTCGGGGCCGGGCCGTAGATGACGTAGTACGTCAACTGCTGGGTCTCCGCGCTGAACTGGACCCGCGAGACGATCTCGGAGGCCACCTCGAAGGAGACCTTGCCGGGGTGGTCGACGAAGACGCCGTAGCCGGCGTCGGTGAGGTAGAACGGCACGCTCTTGTATGCCTGCTCGGTGGCCGTGCCGCCGTCGGCGTTCCAGATGTCGACGACCTGGCCGTTCTTGACGAGCGGGCCGAAGCGTTCGCCGAGGCCGTACACCGAGGTGCCGACACCGAGGTTGAGCTGTTCGCGCAGATAGTGGGCGCCGGAGGCGTCGCGCATGATGCCCATCGACTTGGGGCCGCTGGCGGTGAGGGTGCGGCCGTGGGCGAGGAAGTCCACGCGCCAGGGGCCGGTGCGGGAGACGCGCACCGACAGCTCCCCGGCGGTGAGGGTGGCGTGCTCCTCGTCGTAGGAGGTGTGGGGGGTGAACTCCTCGCCGGTGAGCTCGAATCGGGGGCCGGGGGGTCGCGCGCCCTCGAAGTGGGTGAAGGTGACGCCGACGACGTCGGGCATGGGGGCGTGGGCGCTGATCGTCACGACCGGTCCTTTCAGCAGGTCGCCGCGGTGGCGGATGGGCTGGGTCGGCGCGTGGACCTCCAGCGCGCCGCCGTCCGTGGCGGTGACGTCGAGGACCTCGACCGGGTGGGCCGCGGTGACGCCTTCGCGGAGCAGCCAGTAGCCGTCGGTGAACTTCATGTGGGGGGTTTCTCCTTACGTCACGGCCTGCTTCACGGTTTGCCTCCTGGCCTGTTTCGTGGCTCCCAAGGCCATGCGGCGGGTGAGCGCGCGCCGGATGAGGAAGGGGACGAGACCGGGGAGCAGGGCGAGGGGCACGCCGGGGGCGGGGCGGCTGACGGGAACGCCGGTCGGTCACAGGAAGCCGGCGGCGGAGCCCCGTTCGTCGCTGTCGCCGTCACACGTCTTCGGGCCGTCGACATCCTGTGCCTCCAAGGTGGTCCGAGGGGCGTCGGTGCGTCGCGACGGCCGCTGGGTCGGTCGGGCAGAACGTCGAACGGCGTGGTCGAATCGCTTCGCCGCGTGACGTCGAAGCGCTTCGACGGGTGAAGGTATGTGCGAGGTGAGGGTGCGTCAATGGGGAGCGTGGAAATTCCGGAGCCCGCACGCGCGGCCGAACCGGGGCGAGGGGCGGTGCGCCGGACCGGCACACCGCCCCTCACCGTGCGATCACGCTCGGCCCGTCTCCTCGTCGGTCGCGAGGAACAGCACGGCGAGCATGAGCAGCGCGGTGCCGGCGAGGACGAGTGCGTTCGGCCGTTCGCCGAGGACCGTGATACCGACGACCGCCGCGGTGAGCGGTTCGACCAGGGTGACCACGGAGGCCGTCGTGGCACGTACGGCGCCGAGGCCGGCGAAGAACAGCGCGTACGCGAGCGCCGTCGGCACCGCTCCCAGGTAGACGATCAGCCCCGCCGTCCATGTCGCCGCGTGTTCCATGTCGGGCACCAGGCCTTCCAGCAGGGCCATCGGCAGCAGACACACGGTGCCCACCGCGAAACCCGTCACCGTCGCCTCGAACGCGCCACCGGTGTTCTTCCGGCCGGAGGCGCGCCCCAGCAGGGTCACCCCCGCGACCGTCGCGGCTGCCGCAGCCGCCACGCCGGATCCGAGCGTGCCCGGCCCCGGCGCCCGCTCCGCCACCCACCCGCCCAACGCCGACCCGCCCGAAACACCGCCGAGCAGACCGGTCACGGCGACGGAATTGCCGGGACCGCCACGCGGGACTGGCCGCCGCCGAATTGGCGCGGGCGGAAGTATGGCTATCACATCCGGAGGACGGGGGGATTCCGGCCAGAGATGCACCCATCATGATGACCTTCACCTGATATCACACACGTGCACATCCCGCCCACCCCTACATTCGGGCTCCGGGTGCGTGTGACGGGTGGGGCGCCCCGGATCGGGTGGGGGCCCGGTCCGGTACAGGAAAGTGCGAGAACCGGCATCGAACACGCACCCGGAACGATCCCGTGGGGGGAAGTGCGTGCACGTCGAGAACAGGCCCAAGGGCCCTCAGTCGAAGCGGTCCAATGGCGAAGGCATTGGTCAAGGCCGTGGTGGTACCAGCGCAGGAGACGAAGTGGCGTGGCCCGAGGCCGCGGCCGGAACGGGGGCCGTGTCCCCGGTGGAGCCGGAGTACGGAGCGGGGATCGCCGGGCAGTCGAGCGCTGCCGTCGGAGTCCCCAGGCAGCCGAGCGCCGCGCAGGCCTCGGAGCTTGAGACGGGAGCGTCGAGTGGTGCGGCGGTGGCCTGGGAGCAGCCCGGTCAGCCCGGTCGCAGTCATGACCCGCACGAGGTGACCGTCCAACTCGACGGTCTCGGCCGGCAGGTCGACGAGAAGTCCGGCAGGCACGCCGGAAAGGACGCGGCGGTGTCCGCGAGCGCCCAGGGGTCCGACGGGCCGGTCTTCGTCGACGAGTCGGGGCGGCGCCGGAGCCTCTACCGGCGGCTCGGTATCGCCGTCGGTACGGCCTGCGCGGCGTACGCCGTGGTCATCGTAGGCACGTTGGTGTCGGGCAACTCGGACGCGCCCTGGCTGCCCGTGCCGATGCAGAAGGACGACAAGCCGGCGGGCAAGGTGGACACACCGCCGCTGCCGGACGAGCCGGCCGGGCGGGCCGACACGGCGGACGGCGACGTACCGGGGCCGGGGCCGGGCCCCGCGTCGGCCCCGACGGGAGCGACGTCCTCGCCCGGCGGCAAGTCACCGACCGGCTCCTCGGGCCCGGCCGAGAAGCCGGCGGCGTCCACCGGAGCCAAGCCCTCGGCCGGCCCCGGCACCGGCGGCGAGCCGAAGCCGGGGCCGAGGCCGAGCACCAGCGCGCAGGCCCCGGAGCCCTCCGTCTCCGCGCCGGAACCGCGCAAGCCCGACCCCAGCCCCCCGGCCTCGCCCTCGCCGGAACCCTCGGACTCCGGTGACCCCGGGCCCGGCACCTCTCCGGGCTCCGGCTCGGACCCCGTCGCCCAGGGCCCGGCGTCCCCGGTGCCCGTCGAGCCGGAACCGTCGACCTCGGAGAGCCCGCAGAGCCCGGAAGAGCGGCAGAGCCCGCAGGAGCCGCAGAACCCGCAGAACCCGGAGAGCCCCGCCTGATGACCCGCTCCAAGCGCGGCGGCACGTCGTCACGTGCCGCCCAGCGCCGTACCCGCTCACCGCGTCCGTCCACGGGCACCACCGAGGAGGACACCGCGGGCCCCACCGCCACCAGCACGGCGAACGGCTCCGCGAAGCACTCGCAGAAGGGGGCGCGCAAGCGGGTCGGGCGGCGGGTGCCGCTGCGCCATCTGCTGCCCTGTGTGCTGCTCCTCGGGCTGATGGCCATGCTGATGCTGCGCGGTTACGTGCACAGCGAGATCCTCGCGGACCACCGGGTCCGGCCGCCCGTGTCGAACGACCGGGTGCCGAAGAAGATCCTGGAGGGCGGGCCGGTGATCGACACCCGCCCGGGACGCGGGACCAGTCTCGACATCCCCGACCACGAGCTGGTCCTGACCTTCGACGACGGGCCGGACCCCACATGGACCCCCAAGGTCCTCGACGTGCTGAAGAAGCACGAGGCCAGGGCCGTCTTCTTCATCACCGGCACGATGGCCTCGCGCTACCCGGACCTGGTCGAGCGCATGGTCGACGAGGGCCACGAGATCGGCCTGCACACCTTCAACCACCCGGACCTGACTCTCCAGTCCAAGGACCGCATCGACTGGGAGCTGTCCCAGAACCAGCTCGCCCTCGCGGGCGCGGCGGGCATCCGCACCTCGCTGTTCCGGCCGCCGTACTCGTCGTTCTCGGCGCGCATGGACAACCGGACGTGGCCGGTGACGGAGTACATCGGCAGCCGCGGCTACATCACCGTCGTCAGCGACGTCGACAGCCAGGACTGGCAGCGGCCGGGTGTCGACGAGATCATCCGCAGGTCGACGCCCGAGCGCGGCGAGGGCGCGGTCGTTCTGATGCACGACTCAGGCGGCGACCGCTCGCAGACCGTCGCCGCGCTGGACCGGTACATCAGCCGACTCGTGGTCAAGGGATACGAGTTCGAGACCCTGACCGGGGCCCTCGACGCGCCCAGCGCGCACACCCCCGTCAGGGGGCTCGGCCTGTGGAAGGGCAAGGTCTGGGTGACACTCGTGCAGACGTCGGAGAAGACGACGAGCATCCTCGTCGTCGCCCTCGCGGTCGTCGGCGTCCTCGTCCTCGCACGCTTCGGCCTGATGCTGGTGCTGTCGATCGCGCACGCCCGCCGGGTCCGGCGCCGGAACTTCCGCTGGGGACCGGACGGGCCCGTCACCGAGCCGGTGTCCGTCCTCGTGCCGGCGTACAACGAGGCCAAGTGCATCGAGCAGACCGTCCGTTCGCTGGTGGCGAGCGACCACCCCATCGAGGTGCTGGTCATCGACGACGGCTCCAGCGACGGCACGGCCCGCATCGTCGAGGAGCTGAGCCAGGACCTGCCGGGCGTCCGCGTCGTACGGCAGCTCAACGCGGGCAAGCCCGCCGCCCTCAACCGGGGCATCGCCAACGCCCGGTACGACCTGATCGTCATGATGGACGGCGACACGGTCTTCGAACCGTCCACCGTCCGTGAGCTGGTCCAGCCGTTCGCCGACCCCCGGGTGGGCGCGGTCGCGGGCAACGCCAAGGTCGGCAACCGGGACAGCCTCATCGGGGCCTGGCAGCACATCGAGTACGTGATGGGCTTCAACCTCGACCGCCGGATGTACGACATCCTGCGCTGCATGCCGACGATCCCCGGCGCGGTCGGGGCGTTCCGCCGCGAGGCGCTCGAACGTGTCGGCGGCATGAGCGAGGACACCCTCGCCGAGGACACCGACATCACCATGGCCATGCACCGCGACGGCTGGCACGTGGTGTACGCGGAGAAGGCCCGCGCCTGGACCGAAGCCCCGGAATCCGTCCAGCAGTTGTGGTCGCAGCGCTACCGCTGGTCGTACGGCACGATGCAGGCCATCTGGAAGCACCGGGGAGCGGTCTTCGACCGGGGTGCGTCGGGCCGCTTCGGGCGCGTGGGGCTACCGCTGGTCTCGCTGTTCATGGTGGTGGCGCCCCTGCTGGCCCCCCTCATCGACGTTTTCCTCCTCTACGGGCTGGTGTTCGGGCCCACGGAGAAGACGATCGGCGCGTGGCTGGGCGTCCTGGCCGTCCAGGTGGTGTGCGCGGCGTACGCGTTCCACCTCGACAAGGAGCGCATGACCCACCTGATCTCGCTGCCGCTCCAGCAACTCCTCTACCGCCAGCTCATGTACGTCGTCCTGCTGCAGTCGTGGATCACGGCGTTGATCGGCGGCCGGCTGCGGTGGCAGAAGCTGCGGCGGACGGGGGCCGTGGGGCTGCCGGGCGCCGACCCGGCCGTGCCGTCCCGGCAGGCGGGGGAGCGGAGGCCGGTCGGATGAGCACGCTCACCCAGGACTCCACGCCCCGGACCCCGCTCGCCCCTCCCGCCCGGTACCGCTACTTCGACCTCCTCCGGGCCTGACCTGGCTGCTCATCGTCGGCTGTGTCGTCGCCTTCGGCTGGGCGGAGGTTCTGGCGGCGCGGCGGAGGCCGAGGTTGTGGCCGAAGGGTGCGGATCGTGGAAGGGCTGGGGGAAGGCCCTGACGCGGGCGGTCACTTGCGTGCGTTCGGTCATGTATTGACCACGTAACCAAGCGGGATACGCACTTGCGTACGACTGAGCGGGTGGTGGATGTTGGGCTCGCTTGAGGCAGGCGTCCCTTGCCTCGCCGAAGCGACCCGAGGAGTGACACACACCGATGACTCAGCCCCCCGGCCAGCCGCCGCACGACGGTTACGGCGCCCAGCCGCCGCAGCAGCCGTACCCGGGGCCGTACGCGCCCCCGCCGGCCCCGGGCCAGGCCCCCGGCCAGCCGCCGAACCCGTACGCGACGGCTCCGCAGCAGCCGTACGGGGGTGGCGGGCAGCCGCCGTACGGGGGTGCGCCGGGCGCGCCGGGGGCGCCCAACTACGGGCCCCAGTACGGGGGTTACCCGCCGCCGCCCCCGCCCTCCGGCGGTGGCGGCGGCAAGGTCGCGCTGATCATCGTGGCCGTCGTGGCGGCGCTCGCGGTGATCGGCGGTGGTGCCTTCCTCCTCACCGCCGACGGGGACGACGAGACCGCGGCGAAGCCCGAGCAGAGCGTCTCGGCGTCGGCGAGCGAGTCCGCGAGCCCGACGGAGGAGCCCGCCGACGGGGCCACCGGGACGCCCGACGACGGCGTGGACGACGGTCCGGGCACCGTGCCCGGCAAGGGCGTCGAGGGCCAGTGGCAGGACGACGACGCCAGGACCCTGACGATCGGCGCCGAGCAGACCGCGGGAAGCACCAAGGGCCAGCACTCCCTGTCCTACATCGACATGATCGGCGGCAAGGGCATCCTGACCGGCGTCGGCGCCTACCGCGACGAGAACAACTTCCGCATGGCCCTCAGGCCCATGGCCTCCCCGGACGTCGACGACGACGACATCACCTTCGCCACGGTCCGCCGCTCCGGTGACGACGTGGTCATCACCTGGGAGGCCGGCGGCACGGACACGCTCGGCTATGTGGGCGAGGCGTCGGGCTGAACCCGCTCGCCTCCGCAGCGGCAGCCCCGAAGACCTCCGGTGCCGACGGCGTGGCCGTCCGTCCTGGCGCGCCGTCTCCGCACCACCTGGCGTGACGACACCGCCGCACATGTCGAACAGGCGCGTCTGCGCCGCTTCTCCTGGAAGGTCTGCGCGCTCCGGCCCCGGCACCACGGCTGAAACGCTCCTACGACCTCAGATCGGTACGCTGTACGCATCGTCATGTCCGGGGGCCGTCCGGCGAAGCCGGGCGGCGGCGCCTCCTTCGCAGAGGACTGGGTGCCTGTGGTCTTCGCCACACTGAGCGACGGCACCCGGTGCGTTCACCTTGGCATGCGGGCCGCGCCGAAGGCGGCGTGACCACACGCTATGACGCCCCGCTCACCGATTCCTCACCGGCCGTGCCGCCCACCCGTGAGAGCAAAGTTCCTTTCCGGTCACCGGGTGCCACAGGCAGGAAACGCACTCTCCCTACCTTCGGGACCATCACCCCTCATCACCCACCGCACCACCCGAGCCCCGGAGAACGTGGAGGCGTCATGACAGCCCCGAGTACATCCCCCGCCGCGAGCAGGGGAGGCCGCTGGATCGAGCACTGGGATCCGGAGGACGAGGCATTCTGGAACGAGACCGGTGAGAAGGTCGCCCGCCGCAACCTCCTGTTCTCGGTGCTCTCCGAGCACATCGGCTTCTCCATCTGGACCGTGTGGTCGGTGATGGTGCTGTTCATGGGCCCCGAGTACGGGCTCACGCCGGCCGACAAGTTCTTCATCGTCTCGATGGCCACGCTGGTCGGCGCGATCGTGCGCATTCCGTACACCTTCGCGGTGGCGATCTTCGGCGGCCGCAACTGGACGGTCGTCTCGGCGAGCCTGCTGCTCGTCCCGACCGTCGCGGCCTTCCTCGTGATGGAGCCGGGGACCTCGTTCAGCACGTTCCTGGTCTGCGCGATGCTCGCCGGTATCGGCGGCGGCAACTTCGCCTCCTCCATGACCAACATCAACGCCTTCTTCCCGCTGCGGAAGAAGGGCTGGGCCCTCGGCCTCAACGCGGGCGGCGGCAATGTCGGTGTCCCGGTCGTGCAGCTCATCGGTCTCGCCGTGATCGGGGCCAGCGGCGGTCCGCGCGTGCTGCTCGGGATCTACATCCCCTGCATCGTCGTCGCCGCCGTCCTCGCGGCGGTCAAGATGGACAACATCACGTCGCTGAAGAACGACACCGGCGCCGCCAAGGAGGCCGTCAAGGACGCCCACACCTGGATCATGTCCTTCCTCTACATCGGCACCTTCGGCTCCTTCATCGGCTACAGCTTCGCGTTCGGCCTCGTCCTGCAGACCCAGTTCGGCCGGACGCCGCTGCAGGCCGCGTACGTCACCTTCATCGGCCCGCTGCTCGGCTCGCTGATCCGGCCCCTGGGCGGCGCGCTCGCCGACCGCTACGGCGGCGCCAGGATCACGCTGTGGAACTTCGTCGCCATGGTCGCCGCGGCCGGCGTCATCGTGATCGCGTCGGTCCAGGAGTCGCTGCCGCTGTTCACCGTCGCCTTCATCGCCCTCTTCGTCCTCACCGGCATCGGCAACGGCTCGACGTACAAGATGATCCCCGGCATCTACCAGACCAAGGCCGTCGCCATGGGCCTCGAAGGCGAAGCGGCGGCAGCATACGGGCGCCGCCTGTCCGGTGCGGCCATGGGGATCATCGGTGCGGTGGGCGCGCTCGGCGGTCTGGGCATCAACCTGGCGCTGCGCCAGTCCTTCCTCTCCGTGGGCTCCGGCACCGGCGCCTTCCTCGCCTTCCTCGCCTTCTACGTGGTCTGCTTCGCCGTGACCTGGGCCGTATACCTTCGCCGGCCGGCTTCGAACGCCTCTACGGTGACGGCCGCGACGGAGTCGAAGCCGCAGCTCAGCTACGCCGAGGTGTGACATCGCCCATGCCGTGACACGCGTGACGTAACACCAGCGACATCCACCCGATCCGAGCCTGTCACGCACTGTTGACAGGCTCGTTCGGCGTGTAGGTGCAACGACTCGACTGCGGGACGAGAGCCATGTACGACGAACAGCAGCGACCCGAGCGACCAGATCGAGCCGAGCGACCAGATCGAGCCGATCGACCAGACAGGACGGATCGGATGGATCGGACAGTTCAACCGGAACACGGGCCGCTCGCGGGGTTCACCGTGGGAGTCACGGCCGCCCGGCGGGCCGACGAACTCGGCGCGCTCCTCCAGCGCCGGGGCGCCGCGGTCCTCCACGCGCCCGCCCTGCGTATCGTGCCGCTCTCCGACGACAGCGAACTGCTCGCCGCGACCAGGAACCTGCTCGGCCGGGCGCCCGACATCGTGGTGGCGACGACCGCCATCGGCTTCCGCGGCTGGATCGAGGCAGCGGACGGCTGGGGCCTCGGCGAGGCCCTGCTGGACTGTCTTCGGGGCGTCGAAGTCCTGGCGCGCGGGCCGAAGGTGAAGGGCGCGATCCGCGCCGCCGGTCTGACGGAGGAGTGGTCCCCCTCCTCCGAATCCATGGCGGAGGTACTGGACCGCCTGCTGGAGCAGGGTGTGGAGGGCCGCCGTGTCGCCGTCCAGCTCCACGGTGAACCGCTCCCGGGCTTCGTGGAGTCCCTGCGCGCCGGGGGGGCGGAGGTGGTGGGCGTGCCCGTCTACCGCTGGATGCCCCCCGAGGACATCACCCCCCTGGACCGCCTCCTCGACTCGACGATCGCCCGCGGCCTCGACGCCCTGACCTTCACCAGCGCCCCGGCCGCCGCGTCCCTCTTCTCCCGCGCCGAAGACCGGGGCCTGCTCCCGGAGTTGCTCAACGCCCTCAACCACGATGTGCTCCCCGCCTGCGTGGGCCCGGTGACGGCCCTTCCCCTCCAGGCCCACGGAATCGACACGATCCAGCCCGAACGCTTCCGCCTCGGCCCCCTCGTCCAGCTCCTCTGCAAGGAACTCCCCGCCCGCGCCCGCACCCTCCCCATCGCCGGCCACCGGGTGGAGGTCCGCGGCCACGCCGTGCTCGTCGACGGCGCCCTCCGCCCCGTCCCGCCGGCCGGCATGTCGCTGTTGCGCGCGCTCTGCCGCCGCCCCGGCTGGGTCGTCGCCCGCTCCGAACTGCTCCGCGCCCTTCCCGGAGCCGGCCGCGACGAACACGCCGTCGAAACGGCGATGGCCCGCCTCCGCACGGCCCTCGGCGCGCCGAAGCTGATCCAGACGGTGGTGAAACGGGGCTACCGCCTGGCCCTGGACCCGGCGGCCGACGCGAAGTACGGCGACGACTGAGAACGCCGGTTCCCGCTCAGCTGCCGGTGGGTGAGGGCTGGTCGCGCCGTTCCCCGCGCCCCTGAGGGACGGCCCTGCCTCTCCACAGGGGCCCGGGGAACCGCGCGAAACCACGTGCGATCCGCAGCCGCCCGACCGCAGTCGCCCCCCGGCTGTCACGCGCCCAAGGGGCCCCAGGTTCCGGCGCGGGGTGCGGCCCGGCACTCCAGGGGGTACAAACCCCTGAGGCACGCCTCCCCGACGCGGCGACCCATGGCGGTGACAGGCACATGGCACAAGACTCCCGCTTCGCCTGCGGGCACCTCTGCCTGGACTTCCTCGCGACGACGCACCCCGAGGAACGACTCGACTCGGCGGGCCGACTGCGGACCTGGATCACCGCCGCCGGACTGGTCCCCGAGGGCACCCCGCTCGACCACGTCGCCCCGGACTGGCTCGTCGGCTTCCGGGAACTGCGCGGTCACATCGGCCGGTTGGTCCCCGGCGATGCGGACCGCGGGCCCGGCTCCCGCCCCTTCGACATCTCCCTGGCGAGGATCAACGAACTGGCCCGCGCCGCAACCCCTGCCCCCCGGGCCGTCCGCACGGACGACGGCGTCCTCACCCGCGCCCTGGACCGCGCCCCCGACCGCGCCGCCCTGCTCGCCGTGATCGCCCGCGACACCGTGGAGCTGCTCACCGACCCGGTCGCCCGGGCGAGCCTGCGGCAGTGCGCCGGCGACAACTGCCCCGTCGTATACGTCGACACATCCCGTGGCGGGCGCCGCCGTTGGTGCTCCAGCGAGATCTGCGGCAACCGTGAACGCGTGGCCCGCCATCGCCGCCGAGCGGCCCTCGCCCGCGTGTGACCCGGCTTCCCGGCGCCCTCAACAGCGGTGCTCCGCGCCCCACTTCGCCTGCTTGGCATGGAATTGCGCATCTTCCTTGCCCCGTCCGCCAGTTGGGCAAACACCAGGCCGCCGTAAAGAAGCAGCAGTGCTGTTTTTCACACCACGAATTGGATCTCTTCACAATTCCCGCGTGTGCATGCCGTGTTTGCGACGGAAATGGGTGTGCTTGTCCCCCAGGTGCCCCACCCGACCCTCGTTGAATCGAGAAAGTCGTGGCTCAACTCTGAACACACAACTGGTTACCTACGTATCCCGATGTGAGCGACCGACTGGGGGAACCCCCGGACACCGGAGGTAGCCGTGCGCAAGGATTCCGCTGTGGCCGATGAACGCCCGCACAGGGCCCGACATCGCGCATCACAGCCCTCAGAGCCTGACGAGGAGCTGATGCGCGCGCTGTACCGCGAGCACGCTGGACCCTTGCTCGCGTACGTGCTGCGTCTGGTCGCGGGCGACCGCCAACGCGCCGAGGACGTTGTGCAGGAAACTCTCATCCGGGCCTGGAAGAACGCCGGTCAGCTCAATCGAGCGACCGGATCGGTACGCCCCTGGCTGGTGACGGTCGCACGCCGCATCGTCATCGACGGCCACCGCAGCCGGCAGGCCCGGCCGCAGGAGGTCGACCCGTCGCCGCTGGAGGTCATCCCCGCGGAGGACGAGATCGACAAGGCGTTGTGGCTGATGACACTGTCGGACGCGCTGGACGACCTGACGCCTGCTCACAGGGAGGTCCTGGTCGAGACCTATTTCAAAGGGCGTACGGTCAATGAGGCGGCCGAGACGCTTGGCATCCCCAGTGGCACCGTCCGCTCCCGGGTGTTCTACGCCCTGCGGTCGATGAAACTGGCTCTAGAGGAGCGCGGGGTGACGGCATGAGCAACATCTACGGGGGGTATGGACCGGGAATGCCCGGGTCTGTGCAAGGAGCCCAAGGTTCCGGCGACAACATCCACGAAACCGTCGGCGCGTACGCCCTCGGGATACTGGACGACGCCGAGGCCACACAGTTCGAGATGCATCTCGCGACCTGCGAGTGGTGCGGCCAGCAGCTCGACGAGCTGGCCGGCATGGAGCCGATGCTGGCCGCGCTCGCGGACCTGCCCGCTTCCCAGGGCACACCCGCGATCGGCGAGTCCCTGTCCGCGAAACCGACCACCGGACTCGCGGACCGGCTCGTCGGCGAGGTCGTCCAGCACCGCGCGAAGAAGAGCCGACGCAACTTCTTCATGCTGGCGGCCGGCGTCGCCCTGATCGTCGGCGGCCCGACGGCCGTGATGGCGACGACGGGCAGCGGGGACGACAGCCAGTCGGGCAACACGCTCTCCGCGAGCCCGGCCAAGGACGCCTTCCTCGGCATGCCCGCCAAGGACAAGGTCTCGTCCACCGACGCGTCCACCGAGGTCGCCGCCACGGTCGGCATGGAGTCCAAGGCCTGGGGCACGCACGCGGTCCTGGAGCTGAAGAACGTCACGGGCCCGGAGAAGTGCTCGCTCATCGCCGTCGGAAAGAACGGCGAGCGCGAGACGGTCACCTCCTGGTCCGTCCCGAAATGGGGTTACGGCATCGAGAACGCCAAGACGGAGCAGGCCAGGAACCCGCTCTACGTCCACGGCGGAGCCGCCTTCACCCCGGAGGAGATCGACCACTTCGAGGTCCTGACCTTCAGCGGGAAGAAGCTCGTCTCGGTCCAGACGTGACGCGCCGGGACAAGCGGTGAACGGACCCCGGTCGGGCACATAGCCTGACGGGGTCCTTTTCGCGTACGGTGGACGGCTGCCCAGCACGTCAGAAGGGGGCCCGGGTGGCCGCTCAGGTTCAGCAGGAAACGCTCGACTCCGCTCACGACTCGGTGCGTGAGAGGGAGATCGGCGTCGAACAGGAACATCTCGACCGGGTGTACCGGCGCCTTGAGGAGAAGATCCACGAGGCGGAGTTCCTGATGAACGACGCGGCCAAGCGCGGTCAGGTCGGCACCCCCGGCGCCCTCGCGGAGCGGGACGCCCAGGTCTTCCGCGCGGGCATCCATCTGAACCGCCTGAACAACGAGTTCGAGGACTTCCTCTTCGGCCGTATCGACCTGCTGCTCGGCAAGGACGGCAAGAAGGGACCCGACGGCGCGTACACCGCCGTCGAGCCGGCCGAGGGCGCCGTCCGCCCCGACAGCACCGCCGACATCGCCGAGACCCTCCACATCGGCCGCATCGGTGTCCTGGACTCCGATTACGCGCCGCTGGTCATCGACTGGCGGGCCCCGGCGGCGGCCCCCTTCTACCGCTCGACCCCGGTCGACCCCGGCCGGGTCGTCCGCCGCCGGGTCATCCGCTCCAAGGGCCGCAAGGTGCTCGGAGTCGAGGACGACCTGATGCGCCCCGAGCTGAAGGCATTCCTCGACGGCGGTGAACTGCCCGTCATCGGCGACGGTGCCCTCATGGCCGCCCTCGGCCAGGCCCGCAGCCACACCATGCGCGACATCGTCGCCTCCATCCAGGCCGAACAGGACCTGGTCATCCGCGCCCCCGCCGCCTCCGTGACGTACGTCGAGGGCGGCCCCGGCACCGGCAAGACCGCCGTCGCCCTGCACCGCGCCGCCTACCTGCTCTACCAGGACCGGCGCCGGTACGCGGGCGGCATCCTGATCGTCTCCCCGACCCCGCTGCTGGTCGCGTACACCGAGGGCGTCCTGCCGTCCCTCGGTGAGGAGGGCCAGGTCGCCATCCGCGCGATCGGCTCACTGGCCGAAGACACGGGCGGAGCCGAGGCCACGCTGTACGACCCCCCGGCCGTGGCCCGCGCCAAGGGCTCGTACCGCATGCTCAAGGTGCTGCGGAAGGCCGCCCGGGGCGCGCTGGAGTCGAGCGAGGCGCCCGCCCGCCTCCGTGTCGTCGCCTTCGGCCGCCGCCTCGAACTGGAGGCCGCCGCACTGGACCGCGTCCGCCACGACGCGCTCGGCGGCACGGCCCCCGTCAACCTGCTGCGCCCCCGCGCCCGCAAACTGCTCCTGGACGCCCTGTGGGAGCGGTCGGGGGCGGCCGGCCGCCACACCGACCCGGAGCTGGCAGCCGAGCTGCGTTCCTCCTTCGACGAGGACATCACGAGCGAGGACGCGTTCATCGCCTTCCTCGACGCCTGGTGGCCCGAGCTGACCCCGCGCGGGGTGCTCGCCGCGATGGCCGACGAGCGCCGCCTCGGTCGCTGGGCCCGGCGCGTCCTGAATCCGGGTGAGGTCCGCCGGGTGGCCCGCTCCCTCAAGCGGGACGGCCTCTCCGTCCACGACGTCGCCATGCTGGACGAACTCCAGGCGATCCTCGGCCTGCCGGCCCGCCCCCGGAAGAAGCGCGAGCTCGACCCCCTGGACCAGCTCACGGGCCTGGAGGAGCTGATGCCCGTACGTGAGGAGACCCAGCGTGAGCGGGCCGAGCGGCTGGCCCAGGAGCGGACCGAGTACGCGCACGTCATCGTCGACGAGGCGCAGGACCTCACCCCGATGCAGTGGCGCATGGTGGGCCGCCGTGGCCGCCACGCCACCTGGACGGTCGTCGGCGACCCCGCCCAGTCCTCCTGGTCCGACCCCGACGAGGCCGCCCAGGCCCGCGACGAGGCCCTCGGCACCCGCCCCCGCCGCCGCTTCACCCTCACCGTCAACTACCGCAACCCCGCCGAGATCGCGGAACTGGCGGCGAAGGTGCTGGCACTGGCGATGCCCGGTTCCGAGTCCCCGTCCGCCGTCCGCTCCACGGGCGTCGAGCCCCGCTTCGTCACCGCGGTACGGGATACCCTGGCCCGCACGGCCCGCGCGGAGGCCGCCCGCCTCCTGGACCTCGTCGACGGCACCGTCGGCGTCGTCGTCGCCATGAACCGCCGGGAGGAGGCCGCCCGCTGGCTGGCCGGCCTCGGCGACCGCGTCGTCGCCCTCGGCAGCCTGGAGGCGAAGGGCCTGGAGTACGACGCCACGGTGGTCGTCTCCCCGGCGGAGATCGCCGACGAGTCCCCGGCGGGGCTGCGCGTCCTGTACGTGGCGCTGACCCGAGCGACCCAGCAGCTGACGGTGGTGTCGGCGGACCGCGACGACCCGGACGCGAACTCGGTCCCGGACCTCCTCCGCGACTGACATCGCCCACGGCCGAGTGGGGGGTGCGGGGAACCGCGCGGGGCAACCGCACACCACCCGCCCCCGCCGCACGACCCCCGACCACCCGGGCTCCGACGCGACCCCGAGAACAACTCCCGGTACAGGAATGGCCTTACGGGATCTGTTTGTTAGCCTGGGTGTGGCACCGGCCCGATCCAAGCCCCCGGGCCCAACCTTCGTCGCTACGAGCGACCACTTGCCGCGAGGCGAGCATGGCGGGCCGGTGCCACTGCACGCCAGAAGGCACGCAGAAGAGGTCCACGTCAGCTGTGACGTGGACCTCTTCGCGTTGAGAACAAAACGTTCGCAATCCCCGGAGGCTAACGCCTACCCGGCGGTAGGTGCGACGATCGGACGGCAGTACGCGGCAAACGCAGTAGCAGCGAAAGCAGAGGAACCCGGCCATGGCAACGGCGCCCAGCGTCTCCTACTCGATGACGGTCCGGCTGGAGGTGCCCGCGAGCGGAACCGCGGTCTCCCAGCTCACCGGGGCCGTCGAGTCCCACGGAGGCTCGGTGACCGGCCTCGACGTGACCGCCTCCGGCCACGAGAAGCTCCGCATCGACGTCACCATCGCCGCGAGCTCCACCGCGCACGCCGACGAGATCGTCGAGCAACTGCGCACCATCGAGGGCGTCACGCTGGGCAAGGTCTCCGACCGTACGTTCCTGATGCACCTCGGCGGCAAGATCGAGATGCAGTCCAAGCACCCGATCCGCAACCGTGACGACCTGTCCATGATCTACACGCCGGGCGTGGCCCGCGTCTGCATGGCGATCGCCGAGAACCCCGAGGACGCCCGCCGCCTCACCATCAAGCGCAACTCCGTTGCGGTCGTGACGGACGGTTCCGCCGTGCTGGGCCTCGGCAACATCGGCCCCAAGGCCGCGCTGCCCGTCATGGAGGGCAAGGCGGCCCTCTTCAAGCGGTTCGCCGGTATCGACGCCTGGCCGCTCTGCCTGGACACTCAGGACACCGACGCGATCGTCGAGATCGTCAAGGCGATCGCCCCCGGCTTCGCCGGCATCAACCTGGAGGACATCTCCGCACCCCGCTGCTTCGAGATCGAGGCCCGGCTGCGCGAGGCCCTCGACATCCCCGTCTTCCACGACGACCAGCACGGCACCGCGATCGTCGTCCTCGCCGCCCTGACGAACGCGCTTCGTGTCGCGGGCAAGGCGATCGGGGACATCCGCGTCGTCATGTCGGGCGCGGGCGCGGCCGGCACGGCCATCCTGAAGCTGCTCATCGCCGCCGGCGTGAAGAACGCCGTCG
Source organism: Streptomyces sp. TG1A-60 (assembly GCF_037201975.1). Taxonomy (NCBI): domain Bacteria; kingdom Bacillati; phylum Actinomycetota; class Actinomycetes; order Kitasatosporales; family Streptomycetaceae; genus Streptomyces; species Streptomyces sp. TG1A-60. The sequence continues at coordinate 5,131,073 of NZ_CP147520.1, forward strand.
TGGCCGACATCCACGGTGTCGTGCACTGCGACCGCACCGACCTGGTCGATGCCGCCGCCGACTCGCCGCTGCGCTGGATCGCCGACAACACCAACCCCGAGGGCCTCATGGGCACCCTCAAGGAGGCCGTGCGCCACGCCGACGTCTTCATCGGCGTCTCGGCCCCGAACGTCCTCGACGGCACCGACGTGGCCGCCATGGCCGACAACGCGATCGTGTTCGCACTCGCGAACCCCGACCCCGAGGTCGACCCCGCGGTCGCCCGCCAGACGGCGGCCGTCGTGGCCACCGGCCGCTCCGACTTCCCGAACCAGATCAACAACGTGCTGGTCTTCCCGGGTGTCTTCCGGGGTCTCCTCGACGCGCAGTCCCGGACCGTCAACACCGAGATGATGCTCGCCGCGGCGACCGCCCTCGCGGACGTCGTCACCGAGGACGAGCTGAACCCGAACTACATCATCCCGAGCGTCTTCAACGACAAGGTCGCGGGCGCGGTCGCCGGGGCGGTGCGCGAGGCCGCGAAGGCGGTGACGTCGGCCTGAACCGGGCTGTGACGGTCGCCACGGCCCCGTGTCCCCGGCGCGTCGCGGGGCCGGAGGGCTTGTGCCGCCCTTTAGTGTGGCGGCCAAGCTCAGGCCTGCCGGGCCCTGCGGTCCGTTCCACGAGCGGTCGACGCGCCACCGTGGCGATGGTGGCGCATTCCGTGTGACTCCCAAGGGTGTTCGTGTGGCTCCCAGGGGTGCCGGATTGGCTTTCCCGCCGCAGGTGAGTGCAGGATGCGTCCCTGGGCGCGAGGGTCTGACGACGGACCCGGGTCCGCCTCAACGGCAAGAAGAACACGGGAGTAACAACATGAACCGCAGTGAGCTGGTGGCCGCGCTGGCCGACCGTGCCGAGGTGACCCGCAAGGACGCCGACGCCGTGCTGGCCGCGTTCGCCGACGTCGTCGGTGACATCGTCTCCAAGGGCGACGAGAAGGTCACCATCCCCGGCTTCCTGACCTTCGAGCGCACCCACCGTGCCGCTCGTACCGCGCGCAACCCGCAGACCGGTGACCCGATCCAGATCCCGGCCGGCTACAGCGTGAAGGTCTCCGCGGGCAGCAAGCTCAAGGAAGCGGCCAAGGGCAAGTGACCTTGCCGTCTGTCCCTCACGGGATGGTGCAGGGCGCGTAGAACGCCTGACGGGGGCGGCACCTGGAAAACCAGGTGCCGCCCCCGTCGTCGTTCGGGAGGCGCGTCGTGACGCGTCCGCGGGGGTGTCGTGGCTGGTCCCTCCCCGCGGCGGAGCCGCGGATGCCGCGGCCCTCGCGCCCCTTACGGGGCACGGCTCAGCCGAGCGCCTTGCCGGGCGGCTCCACCTTCGCGCCCGGCTCCGTCAGCTTCTCCGTGCCGTGTCTGTCCGGGGGATGACCCCCGGGCCCCCGGCCGGGAGCGGCGTGGGCCGTGTGCCTGCTCTCAGCCTCAGCCGAGCGCCTTGCCGGGCAGCTCCACCTTCGCCCCCAGCTCCATCAGCTTCTCCATGAAGTTCTCGTAGCCGCGGTTGATGAGTTCGATGCCGTGGACGCGGGAGGTGCCCTGGGCGGCGAGCGCGGCGATGAGGTAGGAGAAGCCGCCGCGGAGGTCGGGGATGACCAGGTCGGCGCCCTGGAGACGGGTGGGGCCGGAGACGACGGCGGAGTGCAGGAAGTTGCGCTGGCCGAAGCGGCAGTTCGAGCCGCCGAGGCACTCGCGGTAGAGCTGGATGTGCGCGCCCATCTGGTTCAGCGCGGAGGTGAAGCCCAGCCGGGACTCGTAGACCGTCTCGTGGATGATCGAGAGGCCCGTGGCCTGTGTCAGGGCCACCACCAGAGGCTGCTGCCAGTCGGTCTGGAAGCCCGGGTGGACGTCCGTCTCCAGGGCGATCGACTTCAGCTGGCCGCCCGGGTGCCAGAAGCGGATGCCCTCGTCGTCGATCTCGAAGGCACCCCCCACCCTCCGGAAGGTGTTCAGGAACGTCATCATCGAGCGCTGCTGGGCACCCCGGACGTATATGTCGCCTTCGGTCGCCAGCGCGGCGGACGCCCAGGAGGCGGCCTCCAGGCGGTCCGGCAGCGCCTTGTGGTTGTAGCCGCCGAGCGAGTCCACACCGGTGATGCGGATCGTGCGGTCGGTGTCCATCCCGATGATGGCGCCCATCTTCTGCAGGACGCAGATGAGGTCCTCGATCTCCGGCTCGATCGCCGCGTTCGCGAGCTCCGTCACGCCCTCCGCGAGGACCGCGGTCAGCAGCACCTGCTCCGTCGCGCCAACGGACGGGTACGGCAGCTGGATCTTCGTACCGCGCAGCCGGCGCGGCGCCTCCAGGTACTGTCCGTCGTCCCGTTTCTCGATCTTCGCGCCGAACTGCCGCAGCACCTCGAAGTGGAAGTCGATCGGCCGGCCGCCGATGTCGCAGCCGCCGAGACCGGGGATGAAGGCGTGGCCGAGGCGGTGCAGCAGCGGACCGCAGAACAGGATCGGAATGCGCGACGAACCCGCGTGGGCGTCGATGTCGGCGACGTTCGCGCTCTCCACGTTCGTCGGGTCCATCACCAGCTCCCCCGGCTCGTCGCCCGGGCGGACTGTTACGCCATGCAGCTGCAGCAGTCCGCGCACGACCCGGACATCGCGGATGTCGGGGACGTTGCGCAACCGGCTCGGACCGCTGCCGAGCAGCGCGGCGACCATGGCCTTGGGTACGAGGTTCTTCGCACCGCGGACACGGATCTCGCCACTGAGCGGGGTGCCGCCGTGTACAAGCAGTACGTCGTCAGAGCCGTTGACGGTCATGGATCTCGCGTTCCGTGGAGTTGGGCAGAGGGCTTTTCGGCGTGGGCGGACGGTCGGCGGACCCGTTGTGCGGGAGCCGGCGCGGCGTGAGCCGGAGAGCTAGCGTAATCGCCGCCCACCCCCCTTCCGTAAGCCCGAGGGCTTCCCAGCCACGTCATGGATTCGCCACAACACGAACCGTTCACCACCCGCCACACGGGGTCACCGTCGCGCGTGTGCGCGAGGTACGCACCGGTGTGCCCTGAGCTGCGTGCACACCGCTAGGGGGATTGGCTCCCCGCGCGCGGGCCGGATGCGGGATCATGTCTCGCATGACCGAGGTGTCCTCGCTCACAGGGCGGCTGCTCGTGGCCACGCCCGCCCTGGCGGATCCGAACTTCGACCGTGCGGTGGTGCTGCTCCTCGACCACGACGAGGAGGGCTCTCTCGGGGTGGTCCTCAACCGTCCGACCCCGGTGGACGTTGGCGACATCCTGGCGGGCTGGGCGGAACTCGCCGGCGAACCCGGGGTCGTCTTCCAGGGCGGCCCGGTGTCGCTGGACTCCGCGCTCGGAGTCGCGGTGATACCCGGCGGCGGCTCCGTGGACCGGTCCCCACTCGGCTGGCGGCGCGTCCACGGCGCGATCGGCCTGGTCGATCTGGAGGCCCCGCCGGAACTGCTGGCCTCCGCGCTCGGCTCGCTGCGCATCTTCGCCGGGTACGCCGGCTGGGGCCCCGGCCAACTGGAGGACGAACTGGCGGAGGGCGCCTGGTACGTCGTCGAGTCCGAACCCGGCGATGTCTCCTCGCCGTCCCCGGAGCGACTCTGGCGCGAGGTCCTGCGCCGTCAGCGCAGCGAACTCGCGATGGTGGCCACGTACCCGGACGACCCTTCGCTCAACTGATGCGTGTGAGCTTCAGTACCCTTGCAGTCATGAGCACTCTTGAACCCGAGCGCGGTACTGGTACGGGGACCCTCGTCGAACCGACGCCGCAGACGTCGCACGGCGATGGTGACCACGAGCGCTTCGCCCACTACGTCCAGAAGGACAAGATCATGGCGAGCGCCCTCGACGGCACGCCCGTCGTGGCGTTGTGCGGCAAGGTGTGGGTCCCGGGCCGTGACCCGAAGAAGTACCCCGTGTGCCCCATGTGCAAGGAGATCTTCGAGTCCCTCGGCGCGGGTGGGGGAGACGACGACAAGAAGTAGCCCGGCTGGTGCGACCGCGGTGCCTTGAGCGGGTACCGCGGTCTTGTTGCGCCCCGGGGCTTGCTGTTCGCCGGGGCCGCGCCGACAGGATTTCGGCCTTACTTCGTCAACGGCTGTGTCCTGGCCCGCACAGGGTGTCCGCCTCCCCTTGGTCACCGCGGGCACGTCCGGGCAGTCGTGGTTCGTCCGGCACTTCGACAACTGGCCGACCGTGCGCGGGCGTCGCCTGATCGGATGGGACGAGATCCTTCAGGGCGGCCTCGCGCCGCGTGCGGCCGTGTCCTCCTGGCGGGGCCGTGCGGGCGGCATCACGGCGGCACGCCCGGGACACGACGTGGTCATGTGCCCCGAGCGGCGGGTGTATCTGGACCACCGCCAGGCGGCGGCCCCGACGAGCCGGTGCCCATCGGCCGCGTACGCACCCCGGAGGACGTCTTCCGGTTCGAGCCCGTTCCCCCGGAGTCGACGCCCGACGAGGCGCGGCATGTGCTGGGCATCCAGGCCAACGTGTGGACCGAGGTGATGGAGGACCCCGCGCGCGTGGATCACCGGACGTTCCCGAGTCCGGCCTTCACCGAGGTGGCCGGAGCAGGCTGCCGGCCCCCGCCGAGCGGGACTCCGCGGACTTCGAGCGCCGGATGACGGCCCGTTACCGGCGACTTGACGCCCTGGAGGGTCGGTTGTCGGCCGCCTTCGGGCCCGCGTCCGTGGCAGCGACGGCCCGGTGTGCTCGGACGTACGATCGAGCAAACGCCCCCGAACGTGTGAGGCGACCGCGAACCCGTACACCCGAAAGCGCGTGCTCTGCGACGGTGACCCAGAAGGAACAAGAGGCTCAAGGCCACCGGAGAGTGGCAATTCGCCTCTATTGGTGATGTCGTGCCGAAACGGACCATCTCTCGGGCGAGGCGGGCGAATGCCTCCTAGCGGACCCCCGCGTTCGGGCCTCGCGAGAATGTGCCAGAGTTGCCACGTCCACCCTGTCAGCACGTACCGTACGGCAACACAGGCGGACCAGGTGGGGCAGCGGGAAGGGGCAGCCGGTTTGACCACGCACGCACCGCAGGCGGCGCAGGCCGTGACCCTGCCCGGCTCGCTGGACGAGGCCGTGGCGGCCCTCGCCGCCATGCCCTGGGCGGTTCCGGTGGCGGGTGGCACGGACCTCATGGCCGCGGTCAACTCCGGGCAGCTCAGGCCCGCCGCGCTGGTCGGTCTCGGCAAGATCAGCGAGATCCGCGGCTGGCAGTACCAGGACGGACACGCCCTGCTCGGCGCCGGCCTGACGCATGCGCGGATGGGGCGCCCGGACTTCGCGGCGCTCATTCCGACGCTCGCCGCCGCCGCGCGCGCCGCCGGACCGCCCCAGATCCGCAACGCGGGCACCCTGGGCGGCAACATCGCGACGGCCGCCCCCACCGGGGACGCGTTGCCCGTGCTCGCCGCCCTGGAGGCCACTCTGATCATCGCGGGTCCGGGCGGGGCCCGCCGAGAGATGCCCGTCTCGCACCTGCTGGCCGGCATGGAGATGCTGCGCCCCGGTGAACTCATCGGGTTCGTGCGCGTGCCGCTGCTGCACGCGCCCCAGGTCTTCCTGAAGGCCACCGGTCGCACCGGCCCCGGTCGCGCGGTCGCCTCCGTCGCCCTCGTCCTCGACCCCGCCCGGCGCGGGGTGCGCTGCGCCGTGGGAGCCGTAGCGCCGATGCCGCTCAGGCCCCTGGACGCCGAGGCCTGGGTCGGCCGGCTGATCGACTGGGACGGCGAGCGCACCCTCGTTCCCGAGGCGCTGCAGGCCTTCGGCGAGTACGTCGCAGCCGCCTGCATCCCCGACCCGGTCCCCGAGGCCGACGGCTCCGCACCACCGCTTCCGCCGGCCGTACTGCACCTGCGGCGCACCGTCGCCGCGCTGGCCCGACGAGCACTGGGGAGGGCACTGTCGTGACCGACGACCAGCACGGAGAGGGCACCCCGCAGCAGGGTGGCCACGGTGGCTGGGAGCGACTCCCGCAGGGTGACTACGACGACGGCGCCACCACCTTCGTCCAGTTCCCCGAAGGGGGCATCGACGCGCTCCTCGCCGGCGACAGCCCGCTCGCCGCGCCGGGCCACGGCTACGTGCCGCCGCCGATAGCGGTCAACCCGGCGACCACCGCCGGAACCGACCCGTCCGCCCCGGGCAACTGGGCGATGCCGGCCGAGGGCGCCCAGTGGCACGACCCGAACGCCGGGCAGCCGCAGCCCCCGGCGCAGGACGGGTTCACGTACGACCCCGGCTCGACCGGGCAGTGGACGTTCGAGGAGCCTGCCGCGCAGGAAGGCACCGCTCCAGGTCACGACGTGACCGGCGAGTGGTCGATTCCGGTCGCCGGGGGTGACCTTCCGGACGAATCCGGTGAGTTCAGCGCCTCGGCCCTGGTCGAGCAGTGGGGCGGCACCCCGCCCGCCACCCTCCCCGGCGGCGCCGCCGCGCCCTGGGCGACCGAGCAGATCGGCACGGCGTGGACCGCGCCGCCGCCGACCCGGTCCGAGGAACACGGCACCGCGGACCACCCGGCCGAGGACCCCACGGCTGGGGGTCACACGACCGGGGACCACGCCGCGGGAGAGGCGGCAGACGCGGGAGAGCGCGCGTCCGGCGTGACCGCGGAGGCCCCGGGGGAGCCCTCCGAGGCTCCTGGAGGGGCGTACGCCCCTCCGGCCCGCGAGACGGCCGAGGAGGCCCCGGAAGCCGCCCGGGAGTCCGCCGAGCCGGCCGGTGAGGCCGACGCGGGGGCCACTGCGGGCGCGGAGGAGCCGGAGACGGCCCCGGAGGCACCCGAGTCCGCCACCGCTGCCGAGGCCGACGTGGCCTCCGGGACCTCCGGAGCCTCCGGGACCGAGGGCGACCCGGCCCCGGTCGTCGAGCCGGGGCCGTCCCCGCACGACGACCACCCCCTCGCCTCGTACGTCCTGCGCGTCAACGGCACCGACCGGCCCGTCAGCGACGCCTGGATCGGCGAGTCGCTGCTCTACGTACTGCGCGAGCGGCTCGGCCTCGCGGGCGCCAAGGACGGCTGCTCGCAGGGCGAGTGCGGCGCCTGCAACGTCCAGGTCGACGGGCGGCTCGTGGCGTCCTGCCTGGTCCCGGCCGTCACCGCCGCGAGCACCGAGGTGCGCACCGTGGAGGGCCTCGCCGCCGACGGGCAGCCCTCGGACGTGCAGCGGGCCCTCGCCCGGTGCGGCGCCGTGCAGTGCGGTTTCTGCGTGCCCGGCATGGCGATGACCGTGCACAACCTCCTTGAGGGCAACCCGGACCCCACCGATCTGGAGACCCGCCAGGCGCTCTGCGGCAACCTCTGCCGCTGCTCCGGTTACCGGGGCGTCCTGTCGGCCGTACGTGAGGTGGTCGCCGAACGCGAGGCGAACGCCGCCGTCGAGAACGAGGCCGACGCGGGCCCCGGCGAGGCACGCATCCCGCACCAGGCGGGTCCCGGCGCGGGCGGCGTCAACGCGGCGTCGCACGACTCCCAGGGAGCACCACCACCGGCACCGCACGACCCCGGCCAGTCGTACGGCGGCCAGGGCATGTCGTTCGCGGGTCAGGGCGACTCGTACGGTGGTCAGGACCAGTCCTTCGGTGGTCAGGACCACGGCTTTGGTGGAGGTCAGGGCGACTCGTACGGTGGTCAGGACCAGAGCTTCGGTGGTCAGGACCACGGCTTTGGTGGAGGTCAGGGCGACTCGTACGGCGGTCAGGACCAGTCCTTCGGCGGTCAGGACGACTCGTACGGCGGTCAGGGCCGCTCGTTCGGCCAGGACGGAGGCCAGGCGTGAGCAACGAAACCGTCATCGCGACGCCCACGGGGCCCGGGGAGGCCGCGTCCGCGCCCGAGCAGCTGCCCCACGGCCTGGGCGCGTCGCTGCCGCCCGCCGACGCCCGTGCCAAGTCGGAGGGCACCTTCCCGTACGCGGCCGATCTGTGGGCCGAGGGCCTGCTGTGGGCGGCCGTGCTCCGCTCGCCGCACCCGCACGCGCGCATCGTGTCCATCGACACGTCCCACGCGCGCGACATGCCGGGCGTACGGGCCGTCGTCACCCACGAGGACGTGCCCGGCGTCGCCCTGCACGGCCGCGGCAGGGCGGACCGGCCCCTGTTCGCCTCCGAGGTCGTACGCCACCACGGCGAGCCCATCGCGGCCGTCGCCGCCGACCACCCGGACACCGCGCGGATGGCCGCCGCCGCCGTCATCGTCGAGTACGAGGTACTCGACCCGGTGGTCGACCCGGAGCAGGCCTTCGAGGCCGAGCCCCTGCACCCCGACGGCAACCTGATCCGGCACATCCCGCTGCGCCACGGCGACCCGAACGCGGCCGGCGAGATCGTCGTCGAGGGCCAGTACCGCATCGGCCGCGCGGACCCGGCCCCCATCGGTGCCGAGGCCGGCCTCGCCGTGCCCCGCCCCGACGGCGGCGTCGAGCTGTATCTGGCCTCCACCGACCCGCACACCGACCGCGACGCCGCAGCCGCCTGCTACGGGCTGGCACCCGACCGTGTCAAGATCGTCGTCACCGGTGTCCCCGGTGCCACCGCCGACCGCGAGGACCAGGGCTTCCAGCTCCCACTCGGCCTGCTGGCCCTGAAGACCGGCTGCCCGGTGAAGCTGACCGCCAGCCGCGAGGAGTCCTTCCTGGGCCACGCCCACCGGCACCCGACCCTGCTCCGCTACCGTCACCACGCGGACGCCGAGGGCAGGCTCGTCAAGGTGGAGGCGCAGCTCCTGCTCGACGCGGGCGCGTACGCCGACACGTCGTCGGAGGCGCTGGCCGCCGCCGTCTCGTTCGCCTGCGGCCCGTACGTCGTACCGAACGCCTTCATCGAGGGCTGGGCGGTACGCACCAACAACCCGCCCTCGGGCCATGTGCGCGGCGAGGGCGCGATGCAGGTCTGCGCCGCGTACGAGGCGCAGATGGACAAGCTCGCGAAGAAGCTGGGGCTCGACCCGGCGGAACTGCGCATGCGCAACGTGATGTCCACGGGTGACGTGCTGCCGACGGGCCAGTCGGTGACCTGCCCGGCCCCCGTCGCCGAACTCCTCCAGGCCGTCCAGGAGTTCCCGCTCCCGGCGCTGCCCAAGGACACGCCCGAGGAGGAGTGGCTGCTGCCCGGCGGCCCCGAGGGCGCGGGCGAACCCGGCGCGGTCCGCCGTGGCGTCGGCTACGGCCTCGGCATGGTCCACATGCTCGGCGCCGAGGGCGCGGACGAGGTCTCCACCGCCACCGTGAAGGTCCACGACGGCATCGCGACCGTCCTGTGCGCGGCCGTCGACACCGGCCAGGGCTTCTCCACCCTCGCCCGGCAGATCGTCCAAGAGACCCTCGGTATCGACGAGGTCCACATCGCCCAGGTCGACACCGACCAGCCCTCGGCGGGTCCAGGCTGCCGAGGCCGTCACACCTGGGTCTCGGGCGGCGCGGTGGAACGTGCGGCGAAGATGGTCCGCACCCAACTGCTGCAGCCGCTCGCGCACAAGTTCGGCATGTCCACGGAGCTGTTGCAGATCACCGACGGCAAGATCACCTCGTACGACGGTGTCCTGTCGACCACGGTCGCGGAGGCGCTGGACGGCAAGGAACTCTGGGCCACCGCCCAGTGCCGTCCGCACCCCACCGAGCCGCTGGACGGCGCCGGCCAGGGCGACGCGTTCGTGGGCCTGGCGTTCTGCGCGATCCGGGCCGTGGTGGACGTGGACATCGAACTCGGCTCGGTACGGGTCGTGGAGCTGGCCGTCGCCCAGGACGTCGGCCGGGTCCTCAACCCGGCCCAGCTCGCCGCGCGTATCGAGGCGGGCGTCACCCAGGGCGTCGGCGTCGCGCTGACCGAGAACCTCCGCACCCCTCGGGGCCTGATCCGCCACCCCGATCTCACCGGCTACGCCCTGCCCACCGCCCTGGACGCCCCCGACATCCAGATCGTCAAACTGGTGGAGGAGCGGGACGTCGTGGCCCCGTTCGGCGCGAAGGCGGCCAGCGCGGTGCCGGTGGTCACCTCCCCTGCGGCCATCGCGGCGGCGGTGCGGGCGGCCACGGGACGCCCCGTGAACCGCCTGCCGATCCGGCCGCAGGCGGCGGTGGTGACGGGGGCGTAGGCGGCCCGGCACCGCCTCTGACGTGCTCGTTCGCGTGGACGTCGGGCGATGTCAGTGGGGCGGCGTAGGGTTCTTGGCAGTGGGGACGCCCGACGGCTCGGCGGTCGGGAAATCCCTGTGGGGGAGCACGTAGCGACCCATGTGCTGGGGGGAGCCATGAGCACGATGACGACGGGACCAATGGGCCTGACGGACCTGAACGACCTGAACGAACCGGGTCACTTGAGTGCCCCGGCGGTGCTGGCCGGTGGACCGGTCACCCGGTCGGGGCTGGCGCTCGACCTGCCCGCCCGCCTGCTGGACGAGGAGTTCGGGCAGGGCAGCGTGTGGCGCTTCGAGGACTTCGACTTCCCGGCCACGCTCACCCACGAGCCGACCCGCCGCTTCCTGCGGGACATGGGTCTGCCCGAGGGACACGGCTTCTTCCAGCTCGACACGGACATCCCGCTGCCGACCCTCGCCGAGTACCACGCCGGCGAGCACCCGGCAGGCTCCACCGCCGGCCGACTTCCGCCCAGAGCCGCCCACTTGATCCGCCTCGGCCACTTCGTCGAAGGCAACAGCCTCGTCGTCGACGGCACCACCGGCGCGATCCTCAACTGGAGCGAGCCCGAGTCCGCCCTCTGCCCCCTCGACGCCGACATCTCCACCCTCGCCTTCACGCTGTGGCTGCTGCACCGCGAGAAGCGCGAGGGAGCGCCGACGGGCTGCTGGGTGGAGGCCTTGCGGAACGAGGCATGCGCGGGCTCCGGTGCCGCACGGGAGACCGCGGCGGGAATCGAACCCGCGTAGGTCCCCGCGAGCGGAGCTCGCTGATGCACGCGGCACGGGCGGCTTCCTCCGCGACGGGACTGCCGTACGCCGTTCACGAAGGGCGTGGGGCCTTGACGAAGGTCCCGGGTGGTGCGGCGCCTCGGACACCGACCTGTTCGGCAAGGTGTCGGCACTCCTGCGGTCGCTCGCGATCAACCGCACCCTGGTCGACGGGAACAAGCGCACGGCCTGGACAGCCTGTGTCGTCTTCCTGGCCGTGAACGATGTGCAGCTCCGGCCGGACGTCGACGCCGCCTCACGCCTTGTGATCGCCGTGGCCACCGGTGACGTGGACGAGGTCGAGGTCATCTCCGAGGCTCTGCGGGAGCTTGCCGAGCAGCCGATGTGAGCTGAGTCCCATCTGCGGGTGGCCCGGCCTCGTTCGCGCGTTGACCGAACCGGGTCGCCGGTAGGGTGGCCCGGTTGTCATACGTAGCCGAGGTGTCCGAGTCGCTGCGCGGGTCGTCCCGGCTACGCCGCCGAGCCGCCCGCCCGTCGATTCGACCCCCAGACCGGAGACCGTGACTACCACCGCCGCCTCCCACCACCTCTCTCCCGCCTTCCCGGGCCGTGCCCCCTGGGGTACCGCCAGCAAGCTGCGTGCCTGGCAGCAGGGGGCGATGGAGAAGTACCTCCAGGAGCAGCCGCGGGACTTCCTCGCGGTCGCGACCCCGGGTGCCGGGAAGACGACCTTCGCGCTGACGCTCGCGTCCTGGCTGCTGCACCACCACGTCGTGCAGCAGGTGACGGTCGTGGCGCCCACCGAGCACCTGAAGAAGCAGTGGGCCGAGGCCGCGGCGCGGATAGGGATCAAGCTGGACCCGGAGTACAGCGCGGGGCCGCTCGGCAAGGAGTACCACGGGGTCGCGGTCACGTATGCGGGCGTCGGTGTCCGGCCCATGCTGCACCGCAACCGCAGCGAGCAGCGCAAGACCCTCGTCATCCTCGACGAGATCCACCACGCCGGTGACAGCAAGTCCTGGGGCGAGGCGTGCCTGGAGGCATTCGAGCCCGCCACCCGGCGGCTCGCGCTCACCGGGACGCCCTTCCGGTCCGACACCAATCCCATCCCCTTCGTGACCTACGAGGAGGGGACGGACGGAATCCGGCGGTCGTCCGCCGACTACACCTACGGCTACGGCAACGCCCTCGCCGACAACGTCGTGCGGCCCGTCATCTTCCTGTCCTACAGCGGCAACATGCGCTGGCGGACCAAGGCGGGGGACGAGATCGCCGCGCGGCTCGGCGAGCCCATGACCAAGGACGCGGTCAGCCAGGCCTGGCGTACCGCCCTCGATCCGCGCGGCGAGTGGATGCCCAGTGTGCTGCGCGCCGCCGACCAGCGGCTCACCGAGGTCAGGAAGGCCATCCCGGACGCCGGCGCCCTCGTCATCGCCAGCGACCAGGACTCCGCCCGCGCCTACGCCAAGCTGATCCGGGAGATCACGGGGACGAGCGCGACCGTCGTCCTGTCGGACGACTCGGGCGCGTCGGACCGGATCGACGAGTTCAGCCACAGCACCGACCGCTGGATGGTCGCCGTGCGGATGGTGTCCGAGGGCGTCGACGTGCCCCGGCTGGCGGTGGGGGTCTATGCCACCACCATCTCCACCCCGCTGTTCTTCGCGCAGGTCGTCGGGCGGTTCGTGCGGTCGCGGCGGCGCGGCGAGACGGCGTCCGTGTTCCTGCCGACCGTGCCCGACCTGCTCACCTTCGCCAACGAGATGGAGGTGGAGCGGGACCACGCCCTCGACAAGCCGAAGAAGGAGGGTGAGGAGGATCCGTACGCCGAGGAGGAGAAGCTCCTCCAGGAGGCGGAGAAGCAGCAGGACGAGGACACCGGCGAGCAGGACATGCTGCCGTTCGAGGCGCTTGAGTCCGACGCGGTGTTCGACCGGGTCATGTATAACGGCGCCGAGTTCGGGATGCAGGCCCACCCCGGGAGCGAGGAGGAGCAGGACTACCTGGGGATTCCGGGGCTGCTGGAGCCCGACCAGGTGCAGTTGCTGCTCCAGAAGCGGCAGGCGCGGCAGATCGCGCACAGCAGGCGGAAGCCGGACGCCGAGGCCGATCTGGTGGAGCTTCCGGCCGAGCGGCGGCCCGTCGTCACCCACAAGGAGCTGCTTGAGCTGCGCAAACAGCTCAACGGCATGGTCGGCGCGTACTCCCACCAGAGCGGCAAGCCGCACGGCGTCATCCACACCGAGGTGCGGCGGGTGTGCGGCGGACCGCCGAGCGCCGAGGCCACGGCGGGGCAGCTGCGGCAGCGGATCGCCAAGGTGCAGGAGTGGGCCACGCGCATGAAGTGACGCCCGGTTCGGCAGGCGGACGGGCGTGCGTGTTTGCGTGTGCGCCGGGCGGGGGTTGCGCGCGCCGGGCGAGACGCACCCGTGCATTTCGCGACAAAGAGGGTAGTTCACACCGGTCACTGACCGGATTCTGGACGGAGTCTTCCGCTGAGCGAACCGGCTCGTTTACTGTCCCGCTACGCACACGCCCCGTGGCAGCGCCGCCGCGGAGCGCAGCCGTGAAGCGACTCCGCCCGGATGTACCGGGTTCAGCCGATCGGCGGCCTCTGTAGCGCGTCGCCGAACGGGATCGGTGGCGCATCCGCCGTGACAGAGGTCGCCGCCCTCACCAAGAAGGAGTGGGCGTCGTGACCGCGGAGACCTCTCAGACTCTGGATCGAGGACTGCGTGTCCTCAAGTTGCTCGCCGACACCGATCACGGGCTGACCGTCACCGAGCTGTCCACCAAGCTCGGGGTCAACCGGACCGTGGTGTACCGCCTGCTCGCCACGCTGGAGCAGCACTCCCTCGTACGGCGTGACCTGGGCGGACGTGCCCGGGTCGGGCTGGGGGTGCTGCGGCTCGGGCGGCAGGTGCATCCGCTGGTACGGGAGGCCGCGTTGCCGGCGTTGCGGTCGTTGGCCGAGGACATAGGGGCGACCGCGCATCTCACACTGGTCGACGGTACCGAGGCGCTGGCTGTCGCCGTGGTGGAGCCGACGTGGACGGACTACCACGTGGCGTATCGGGCCGGGTTTCGCCATTCCCTGGACCGGGGGGCTGCCGGGCGGGCGATTCTGTCGGGGCGGCAGCAGCCGGGGGACTGGCCGGGGTATGCGCTCACGCACGGGGAACTGGAGGCGGGGGCGAGTGGGGCTGCGGCCCCGTTGCTCGGGGTGGCCGGGGTCGAGGGCAGCGTGGGGGTGGTGATGCTGGCCGACGCGGTACCGGAGCGGGTGGGGCCGCGTGTCATGCACGCGGCCCGGGAGGTCGCGGACGCGCTGCGCTGAGGGTGGTGGTCGTCGGTGACCCGGCGCCGGGCCTGGCCGACGGCGGGCGGCGCGCTGGAGCTGAAGGAATCCCAAGAGGGCTTCCCCGTCGGCGTCCGCGCGGTTCTGGAGCTGTTGCGCATGCGCGGGCGGCCCATGACCGTGCCGCGGATGGGGCGGACGCTGGCGCTGAGCCGGCAGTTCGTGCGGCGGATGGTCAACGAGGCGGCGGGGCGGGACCTCGTCGAGGCGATCCCCAACCCCGCGCACCAGCGGTCCTCCCTGTTCCGGCTGACCGACACCGGCCGCGTGACGATCGAGACGCTGCTCGCCCGGGAGAGCGTGCTGCCGGAGCGGGCGAGCGGTGACCTGACGGAGGCCGACGTCGACGCCTGCGTACGGGAGCTGACGCGGATGCTCGAACTCTTCGAGGACGTGGACGTCAACCGAGGTTCCGCACCTCCACCGGCCCCTGCCGTGGCCCTGCCCCCGGGGACCACCGCCCGTGGCCGGAACCGGCCCTCACGTTAGATTGATCCCGTGCCCTCTCGTCTCGCCAGCCTTTCGCGCCCCGTGGCCGTAGCCGTCTGTGCCCTGCCCGTCGTGGGGCTGCTCGCGACGGCGGCGCTCGCGCCGTTGCCGTTCTCCGTGGCACAGCCGGGGATGACGGCGAACGTCCTGGGCGAGAACAGGGGGGAGCCCGTGATCACGATCACCGGCACGGAGACCCGCCGGACCAGCGGCCAGCTGCGGATGACGACGATCGAGGCGACGGGGCCGGACGCCCGTGTCGGTCTCGGCGATGTGCTCGACGGCTGGTTCCGCACGGACCAGGCGATCATGCCGCGCGACGCGGTCTACCCCAGCGGGGACACGGCCGAGGAGATCGAGGAGTACAACGAGGCGGAGATGAGGGAGTCCCAGGACACGGCCACCGAGGCGGCCCTCGCCTACCTCGGCGAGGACGCCGAGGACATCGAGGTCACCCTGCGGCTCGCCGACGTCGGCGGCCCCAGCGCGGGTCTGCTCTTCTCGCTCGGCATCGTCGAGAAACTCGAAGGCGACGGCAGCGGCGGCGATCTCACGGGCGGTCGCGTCATCGCCGGTACGGGAACCATCGACACGACCGGCAAGGTCGGCGCGGTCGGCGGAGTCACCCTCAAGACCCAGGCCGCCCACCGTGACGGCGCCACCGTCTTCCTCGTCCCCAGGGCCGAGTGCGCCGACGCCAAGGCCGAACTGCCCGAGGGGATGCGGCTCATCCCGGTGACGACCCTGAAGGGCGCGGTCAGCTCTCTGGTGGCGCTGGAGACGGGCAAGGGCTCCGTACCCGGCTGCTGACTCAGCCCTCCCTCACGAACCCCTCCGCCACCATCCAGTCCAGCGCCACCCGGTGCGGGTCCTCCCCGTCCACATCCACCCTGGCGTTCAGCTTCCGCGCCACGTCGTTGTTCAGATTCTCCGTGATGGGGGCGAGGACGTCGGCGATCTCCGGCCACTCCTCCAGCGTCTCGGAGTTGATCTCGGGGGCCGCGTTGTAGTGGGGGAAGAACTTCCGGTCGTCGTCCATCACCGCGAGCTTCATCGACTCGATGCGCCCGTCGGTCGTGTAGACCTCCCCGTACAGGCAGCTCCCCTTCGCCGCCTGGGTGTAGATGATGCCGCTGTCCATCTGGGTGATGTTCGCGGCGGGCAGGCTCATGCCGTACGCCTTCTGCATGCCGGGCAGTCCGTCCGCGCGGTTGGCGAACTCGCTCTCCACACACAGGGTGACGGCCTCGGGGTCCTTCGCCGCGAGCACGGCGACGTCGGAGAGGCTCTTCGTGCCGTACCTGGCGGAGTTGGGCCGGTTCAGGGCGAGGGCGTAGGTGTTGTCGAGCGCGGAGGGCGGCAGCCAGGTCAGACCGTTGCCGAGGTCGGCGTCGCGGACCTCCTCCCACTGCCGCCGGGGGTCGGTGATGGGTGTGCTGTTGCCCTGGTAGGTGATCCAGGCGGTGCCCGTGTACTCGTACATGGCGTCCGCCTCCCCGCTCCGCACCGCCTCCCGGGCGCCGAACGAACCCTGGATGCCGGTGCGGTCGACCACCTCCGCACCGGCCGCCTGGAAGGCGATGCCCATGACGGCACCGAGGATCAGGTTCTCGGTGAAGTCCTTGGACGTCACGGTCAGATCGGCGCCCTTCAGCGGTCGGCCCTGCCCGACCGAGCCCGGCAGCACGTCGTCGGCCATGGGGGAGCCGCTGGTCAGCCCGCAGCCGGCCACCAGCAGTCCGCCTCCCCAGAGCAGCAGAGGCGTGCGCGCTCTCACGAGGCGGTCTCCAAGCCCCGTGGTCGCAACGCCAGTTCCGCCAGCGAGGCGAGCCAGTCGACCAGCAGGGCGAGGGCGACCGTCAGGATCGAGCCGAGCACGAGGACGGGCATGCGCTGGTTGGTGATCCCGGTCGTGATCAGTACGCCGAGGCCGCCGCCCCCGCCGAAGGTGGCGAGGGTCGCCGTGCCCACGTTCAGGACGAGGGCGGTGCGTACGCCCGCGAGGATCAGCGGTACGGCCAGGGGGAGTTCGACGCGGGCGAGCACTTCCGCCGGGGACATGCCGATGCCCCGGGCGGCTTCGAGGAGGGTCGGGTCGTTCGCCTTCAGGCCGGCGATCGTGTTGGACAGGACGGGCAGGACGGCGTAGACGATGATGCCGACCAGCGCCGCCTTCCGTCCGATGCCCAGCCAGATCACCAGCAGCGCCAGGAGGCCGATGGCGGGGGCGGCCTGGCCCGTGTTGGCGACGGTCAGGGCCACCGGGGTGGCCCGGCGGAACCTCTCCCGGGTCAGCAGGACGCCCAGCGGGATCGCGATGATCAGCACGAAGAAGGTGGAGATCGCGGTCAGCTGGACGTGCTGCCACAGGGCCTGCCACACCTGACCGTTCGAGAGGGCGTTCACGGAGATCGCGTCCAGCTCGGCCTGCCGGAACCAGAGCCAGGTGGTGAGCAGGACGACCACGAGGACGGAGGGCAACACGGTCAGCTTCTGCCAGGTCAGCGTGGGACTGGGGGACCTGGGCGGCGGAGGGGCATCATCAGAGGGAGGGGCCGTACCCGGCGCAGCGGGGCCGGCCGACGTGGCTGGGCTGTCCGGCACGGAGGTGTCGCCCGGCGCGATCCCCAAGCCCGCCTTGGCGGTGGTGGCGGCGGTCTGGGGCGTGAGGCCTGTCTCGGCCGTGGCGGCGGTCTCGGCCGTGTGGCCCGTCTCGGCGGCGGTCACGGTGCCCCCTCCCCGCCGCGGCTCTCCCGCTCCGCGCGCGTCCGCCCGGCCCGGGCCCCCTCCAGCTCGTGCTGGTGCTCCAGCGCCTCCAGCCGGTCGGCCTCCAGGAGCCCGTGGACGGAGTTGAGCAGGGACTCCATGTCGACGACGCCGGTGTACTCCCCGTGCCGGCCGGTGACGGCGACCCGCCCCGTGTTGTCGGTCAGTACGGCCTCCAGCGCCTCCCGCAGGGTGGCGTCCCTGGTCACGGTGGTGTGGATCGGGGTCCCGGCCCGCGCGAGCGACCCTTTGGCGCGCATCAGGTCGCCGCGCCGCAGCCACTTGAAGGGCCGCCCGTGCCGGTCGAGGAGCAGGACCTCGCCGGTGCCGCCGGCCCGCAGCCGGTTGACGACCTGCTGCAGCGGGTCACCCAGGCTGACCGTCGGATGGTCGGTGACCTCGACATCCCGTACGCGCGTGAGATCGAGTCGCTTCAGCGCGGCGCCCGCGCCCACGAAACCGGAGACGAAGTCGTCGGCGGGGCCCGCGAGGATCGCCTCCGGGGTGTCGAACTGCGCGATGCGCGACCGCTCCCGCAGGATCGCGATCCGGTCGCCCAGCTTGACCGCCTCGTCGAAGTCATGGGTGACGAACACGATCGTCTTGCGCAGCTCGCGCTGGAGCCGCAGCAGCTCGTCCTGGAGGTGGTCGCGGGTGATCGGGTCCACCGCCCCGAACGGCTCGTCCATCAACAGGACGGGCGGATCGGCGGCCAGGGCCCGTGCCACGCCCACCCGATGCTGCTGGCCGCCGGAGAGCCGACGCGGATACCTGTCGTGGAACTCGCCCGGGTCGAGCCCCACCAGGTCCAGCATCTCCGCCACCCGCGCCTTCACCCGGGACGCGGACCAACCGGCCATCCTCGGCACGATCGCGATGTTCTGGGCGACGGTCATGTGCGGGAAGAGACCGGACGACTGGATCGCGTAGCCCACCTCGCGCCGCAGCTTGACCGGATCCATGCCGGTGACGTCCTCACCGTTGATCCGGACGGAGCCGCTGGACGGCTCGATCAACCTGTTGATCATCTTGAGCGTTGTGGACTTGCCGCACCCGGACGGCCCGACCAGCACCACCGTCTCGCCGGCATGGATCCGCAGGGTGACGCTGTCGACGGATGGTTGACGACTGCCTGGATACCGCTTGCTGAGGTTGACCAACTCAATGGTGGCCCCCGTCGTACCAGTCGCCCGTGACGAGCCCTTCGTGCTGTGGTCAGCCACGGATCCCCCTCGGAATCGTCAGCCGCCCGACCAGCACGTACGCGGCGTCGAACAGCAGCGCGAGGGCGACGATGCCGAGCGTGCCGGCGAGCACCTGGTTGAGCGCGTTGGCACTGCCCAGCGAGGCGATGCCGCGGAAGATCTCGTTGCCGAGGCCCGGCCCGGAGGCGTACGCGGCGATCGCGGCGATGCCCATCAGCATCTGCGTGGAGACCCGGATCCCGGTGAGGATCGGTGGCCAGGCGAGCGGCAGTTCGACCCGCAGCAGCCGCACGGGCCGGGACATCCCGATGCCCTTCGCCGCGTCCACCAGCGCCGGATCGACCCCGCGCAGTCCCACGATCGCGTTCCGTACGACCGGCAGCAGCCCGTACAGCGTCAGCGCGATCAACGTCGGGGCCACGCCGAGCCCCGCCACCGGGATCAGCAGACCGATCATGGCGAGGGACGGGACGGTCAGAAGGGTGGCGGCGGTGGTCGTGGCGAGCCCGGCGGCCCACTCCCCGCGATAGGTGACGACGCCGATCAGCACCCCGACGACGGTGGCCACGACCATGCACTGGAAGACCGCGCTGGCGTGCTGATATCCGTCGAACAGCAGTTTCTCGTGGTAGCTGACCACGTACTCCCAGAAACTCACCGGCGCGTACCCCCAGGGTCGGCTAGGTCGTCGTCTCCCGGGACCTTCTGATCGCTCGCGCGACCCTGCGGTTCACTCGTGGAGCGCCGCCTGCTCCACCAGCGGGATGATCCGCAGCGGAACGGGGTTCTCCATGACGATCGCCGTGGCGGCCCGGACGATGCCATCAAAACCGACAACCCGGTCGATCACCCGCTGGAGATCGGCGTTCGAACGGGCCACCAGCCGGCACAGCATGTCCCCGCTGCCGGTCGTCGTGTGCAGCTCCAGTACTTCCGGCACGGTCGCCAAGTGGGCCCGCACGTCCGCCCCTTGCCCCTGCCTGATCTGCAGTGTGGCGAACGCCGTGACCGGGTAGCCGAGCGCGGCCGGGTCGACCTGCGGCCCGAACCCGCGGATGACTCCGTTCGACTGAAGCCGGTCCAGCCGGGCCTGGACCGTGCCCCTCGCGACCCCCAGCCGCCGCGACATCTCCAGCACCCCGATCCGCGGCTCGCGCGCGAGCAGGACGATCAGCCGCCCGTCCAGATGATCGATCGCCATGGGGCCTCCCCGGATGGTCATCCAGTACAGAACAAGCCCGATTATGGGTGTCGGGCTGTGCAGACTGTTCAACGAAAACGCCAAGTGTTGCGCACCTTGCGGGTGTGGGAGGAACCTGCGGCCATGGCAGCAACCTCCGCGCACACCCACTCCGTCCCCGACACCGCACGGCAGGCAGACCCCTTCCCGGTCAAGGGAATGGACGCTGTCGTCTTCGCCGTGGGCAACGCCAAGCAGGCCGCCCACTACTACTCCACCGCCTTCGGCATGCGCCTCGTCGCCTACTGCGGCCCCGAGACCGGCAGCCGCGAGACGGCGAGCTACGTCCTGCAGAACGGCTCGGCCCGTTTCGTCCTCACCTCGGTCGTCAAACCCGCCACGACCTGGGGCCACTTCCTCGCCGAGCACGTCGCCGAGCACGGCGACGGCGTCATCGACCTCGCCATCGAGGTCCCGGACGCCCGTCGCGCGTATGCCTACGCCGTCGAGCACGGCGCCCGTGGCGTCACCGAGCCCTACGAGGTGACGGACGAGCACGGCACGGTCGTCCTGGCGTCCATCGCCACGTACGGCACGACCCGGCACACCCTCGTCGAGCGCACCGGCTACGACGGCCCGTACCTCCCCGGGTACGTCGCCGCCGACCCCCTCGTCGAGCCGCCCGCCCAGCGCACCTTCCAGGCCGTCGACCACTGCGTCGGCAACGTCGAGCTCGGGCGCATGAACGAGTGGGTCGAGTTCTACCACCGGGTCATGGGCTTCACGAACATGAAGGAGTTCGTGGGCGACGACATCGCCACCGAGTACAGCGCGCTGATGTCGAAGGTCGTCGCCGACGGCACCCTCAAGGTCAAGTTCCCCATCAACGAGCCCGCCATCGCCAAGAAGAAGTCCCAGATCGACGAGTACCTGGAGTTCTACGGCGGCGCGGGTGTCCAGCACATCGCGCTCAACACGAACGACATCGTGCGGACGGTACGGACGATGCGGGCGGCGGGGGTGCAGTTCCTCAGCACGCCCGACTCGTACTACGACACGCTGGGGGAGTGGGTCGGCGACACCCGTGTCCCCGTCGAGACCCTCCGCGAACTGAAGATCCTCGCCGACCGGGACGAGGACGGGTACCTGCTGCAGATCTTCACCAAGCCGGTCCAGGACCGGCCGACGGTCTTCTTCGAGATCATCGAACGGCACGGGTCCATGGGCTTCGGGAAGGGCAACTTCAAGGCGCTGTTCGAGGCGATCGAGCGGGAGCAGGAGAAGCGGGGAAATCTGTGACCGGGCGCCTGACGGCTCGGGGCTGACTTCGATCGGGCGACCGCGCGAGGGGCCCCCACCGGCCCGTCAGCCGGAACGCTCCCCGCCCGGCACCGAGAAATAGGGGTTGAGGCGCCGTGCCTCAGCGAGGTGCCGGCGGGCCGGGGCCGTCAGGCCCAGGGCCCGCTCGATCTCCCCCGGTGGTAGGCGTACACCGCACTGCGCACCTCCCCACCGTGCGCCCTGTCGGTCGCCCGTCTCGCGAACTCCAGGGCCCGCGCGTCGTCCCCGGCCCGATGCAGCGCCCACCCCAACGCGTCCGCCACCCGCGGACTCGGCCGGCGCCCCCACTCCGCGCGCAGCACCCGCACGGCCTCCTCCGGGTCACCGTGGTCCGCCTCCAGCGCACCGAGGACGAGCGAGTCGTCCACCCCGGCGGCGGCGGACCGCCGGACCAGCGTGCGCACGACGCCGTACTGCTCCCGCGCCTCCTTCGCCCGCCCCAGCGACTCGTACAACTCACCCAGACGCAGGGCGACGTCGGCCGACGGCCGCCGTGACAGCGCCACCCGGTACGCCCGCACCCCCTCCGCCGTGCGCCCCAGCGCGGCCAGCGCCCGGCCCCGGCAGGCGTCGGCGTCGGGCCGGCCCCAGGTGGGCAGCCGGCCGGCGGCGGCGCAGTACCGCAACGACTCCTCCGGCTCGCCCCGTTCCCAGGCCAGCTCCCCGGCCCGTACCCACCACGCGGCCTTCGCGGCCGGTGTCCCGGAGGCCGCCGCGTCGGCGATCGTCGTGGCCGCGTCCTCCGGCCGCCCCTGGTCCCAGTAGACCTGCGCGGCCCGCGCCCGTGCCGCCGGGCCGGAGTTCAGGGACAGCAGCTTCTCCAGGGTGCCGCGTGCCGCCTTGTACCGGCCGAGTCCGTCGTAGGCGTCGATGAGCAGGGCGTACGAGGTCCAGCGGTCCGGCGCCACCCGTACGGCCTCCTCGCCCCACCGTTGCGCCGCCCGGAAGTCGCGGCGGACGTTCGCGAGCGCGGCCATCCCCTCCAGCGCCTGCGCGTTCTCGCGCGGGCGCAGCCGCAGCGAGGTGCGCAGCGCCCGCTCGGCCCTCGGACAGTCGGCCACGCCACCGGTCAGCCGGGCCCGCTCGGTGTACGCGACGCCGAGCACGGCCCAGGAGGAGTGGTCACGCGGGTGGTCCCGCACGCGGTGCTCCCGTTCCCGTACGAGCGCGACCACGTCGGGCAACGCGGCAGGCACTCCGGCCGTCACCGCCGCCCGCTCCCGCCCCTCGGGCCCGGCCGCCCCCACGACCCGGCCCTTCCGTCCACCGCCACCCCCGTCCGGCGGCACGACCATCAGCACACCCCCGAGCACCAGACACCCGACGACCGCCCCGGCCACCCCCCACCCCCGGCCTGCGACCCCGTGCCGTGCCGCCCGCTCCTCGTTCTCCACAGACATGTCGCTCACTGTGCGTCAACGCGGCGACCACCTCGCGCAGCCCACCGCTCGTGCCGACGGGTTCACACCGATGGCCGTCGGTGCGAACCTGTGATCATGAGCCGTATCGAAGCCCCGCGCGACGAGACGACCGGCAACCTGGTCGACCGCCTGCTGAGCGGCCTGCCACCGGAGGCGGTGCTGGCCGATCCGGAGGTCACCGCCTCGTACGCGAACGACATGGCGAGCTTCTGCGAGGCGGGTGTCCCGGCGGTCGTCGTCCTGCCCCGGACGGTCGAACAGGTGCGGCACGTCATGCGCGTCGCCACGGAACTGCGTGTCCCGGTCGTCCCGCAGGGCGCCCGTACCGGCCTGTCCGGCGGTGCCAACGCCTCCGAGGGCTGCGTCGTGCTGTCCCTGACGAAGATGGACCGGATCCTTGAGATCAACCCCGTCGACCGCATCGCCGTCGTCGAACCCGGCGTCATCAACGCGACCCTCTCCCGCGCGGTCGACGAGCACGGGCTGTACTACCCGCCGGACCCCTCCAGCTGGGAGATGTGCACGATCGGCGGCAACATCGGCACGGCCTCGGGCGGGCTGTGCTGTGTGAAGTACGGGGTGACGGCGGAGTACGTCCTGGGCCTGGACGTCGTGCTCGCCGACGGCCGGCTGATGTCCACCGGCAGACGGACCGCGAAGGGCGTCGCCGGGTACGACCTCACCCGGCTCTTCGTCGGCTCGGAGGGCTCGCTCGGCATCGTCGTACGGGCCGTGCTGGCGCTGAGGCCCAGGCCGCCGCGGCAGCTCGTGCTCGCCGCGGAGTTCGCGTCGGCCGCCGCCGCGTGCGACGCGGTGTGCCGGATCATGGCCGGCGGACACGTCCCCTCGCTGCTCGAACTCATGGACCGCACGACGGTGAAGGCCGTCAACGACCTGGCCCACATGGGCCTGCCGGAGACCACGGAGGCGCTGCTGCTGGCCGCCTTCGACACCCCGGACCCGGCCGCCGACCTCGCCGCGGTCGGGGAGCTGTGCGAGGCCGCGGGCGCCACCCAGGTCGTACCGGCGGACGACGCGGCGGAGTCCGAACTGCTGCTCCAGGCACGGCGTATGTCGCTCACGGCGCTGGAGGCGGTGAAGGGCGCAACGATGATCGACGACGTGTGCGTGCCGCGCTCGAAGCTCGGCGAACTGCTCGACGGCGTGGACCGCGTCGCAGGGAAGTACGACCTGACCATCGGGGTCTGCGCGCACGCCGGCGACGGCAACACGCACCCCACCGTGTGCTTCGACGCGGCAGACCCCGACGAGGCCCGGCGCGCCCGCGAGTCCTTCGACGAGATCATGGCCCTCGGCCTGGAACTCGGCGGCACGATCACCGGAGAGCACGGCGTGGGGATCCTCAAGAAGGAGTGGCTGGCGCGGGAGATCGGCCCGGTGGGGATGGAGATGCAGCGGGCGGTGAAGTCCGTCTTCGACCCGCTGGGCATCCTCAACCCGGGCAAACTCTTCTGACCCGCGCGCCTCACCGGGCGAGCAGCTCGGCCAGGCCGTCGTCGATGCGCAGCATGTCCGACTCGGCGCCCGGCGGGACCACCCGCAGGGTCCGCTCCAGCCACGCGGACACGGCCGCGGCCGGCGCTTCGAGCAACGCGTCCCCGTCCGGCGAGCTGAGTGCCACCAGTACCACGCCGCGGCCCGCCACCTTCGTCGGCCACACCCGCACGTCCCCGCTCCCGCACGGCCGGAACACCCCCTCGACGAGCAGTTCCCGCGCGAACGTCCAGCGGACCGGGCGGTCGGAGGTGACGTGGAAGGTGATGTGGACGGCGTACGGGTCGTCGCCGCGGTAGCCGAGCCTGGCCGGCACGGGGATGCTGCGCTCGGGTGACAGGACGAGCCTGAGCTCCAGCTCGCGCTCCACGAGGGTGTGCCGCATGGTGATCGTTCCTCTCTCGTACGGGGCCCGATGGGCGGGCCCGTACGAGTGAGAGGGCGGAGGGGCCCGAAGCATTACGCGGGTTCGCGGAACTTTCTTTCGACGAGTTCACCGGCGGATTCGCCGACGGGTTCACCGGCGGGCTTCCGCCTCGTCGTCCCGGCCCCGGCGGCGCTCTTCGCCCGTAGCAGATCCGTGCTCGAATGGGGTGGGTCCGGCGGCAGCGGCCATGGGACGTCTCGGCGTCTGGTAGATGTGGACGCCCTCTATCAACCCCCGAGCAGATACGGGACGACGGACATGAGCGCCCCAACCCCGGCCCCCGGCGACGACAGGCCCCGCGAAGGGTATTACCCGGACCCGTCCATTCCTGGATATGTCCGGTACTGGAACGGCGCCTCCTGGGTGCCGGGTACGAGCCGTCCGGCGCCCTCCGACGGCGAACCGCTCGCCGCACCGCCCGGTTCCGGCGCGGCCGGCGCCGTGGAGCAGACGGGCCCGCACTTCTTCGACGAGGACCCCGCGCCCGCCGGTGAACCGGCCCGCTCGGCCGCCGACAGCGCCCTGCACGGCTCCCGCCCCGAGCCCGCCTCCGCGTGGGGCGCCGACCGCTCCCGCCAGGCCGGCTTCGGCGACGACATGGACCGCCGGGTCTCCTGGGGCTCGACCCCCGGCACCGATCCGCGCGACCCCCGCGTCTCCCTCACGGCCGACGAGGCCGACGACGACGGCGGCTCCGGGCGTACGGCGACCACGGACGGTACGGCGGCGATCCCTCCGGCGGCGGCCGGAGACGGGGCGCCGCAGGGCACGGTGGTGTTCCGCCGCCCCGACACGTCCGGGCGGCCCCAGGCGGCCGAGGGCGCGGAACCGCCGTCGTCGGACGGCACCATGACGTTCCGTCCGGCCTCCTCGCGCGCCGGACAGCAGGGCGGAGGCCGGGGCGCGGCCGTGCCCGCCGGTGCCTTCGGCGCGCCGCTCACCAGCGCCCAGGCCGCCGCCCAGCAGGCCCTGGGGATCGGCCCGCAGTCCTCCTCGCCCTCGACGGCGCCGTCCGGCCCCCAACAGGGCCCGCAGTCGGGCGGCGCGGCCCCGGCCGTCCCGGCTCCCGCGGCTCCCGCGGCTCCCGCGGCTCCCGCGGCGGCGGTCGCCCCGGCTGCCGCGGTCGGCCCGGCCACGCCCGCGGCCCAGCGCCAACCCCAGCAGCCTCCGTTCGGCGGAGCCTTCCCGCAACAGACGCCGCAGCCCGCGCCCGCCCCGCAGCCCGCGCTCGCCCCGCAGGCCGGGCCTGCCCCACAGCCCACGCCCGCCCCACAGGTCCCGCAGCCCGCGCCGGGCGTGCCCCCGCAGGCCGCCGCCCGGCAGTCGGCCGAGCCCCCCATGACCGTCGGATCCGGCGGCGGGCAGCCTTCCTGGGCCCAGCAGGTGCACCGGCTGGCCGGGGGCGAGGGAGAGCAGCCGGTCGCGCCGTGGAAGCCGGTGGTGGAGGACCCGTTCCAGGCGGTGGCGCGGCGGCAGGCGGAGGCCCGGCCGGCGGGGCTCGGCAGAAGGCTGGCCGCCCGGCTCGTCGACAGCCTCCTCGTCGGCGCCGTCACGGCCGTGGCGGCCGTGCCGTTCGGCACGAAGGCCGTCGACCACCTCCACGACAAGATCGACGCGGCCAGGCTCTCCGGCGAGAAGGTCACCGTCTGGCTGATCGACGGCACGACCTCCGTCTACCTGGGCATCGTCCTGGGCGTCCTGTTCCTGGTCAGCGCCCTCTACGAGGTGCTGCCCACCGCCAAGTGGGGACGCACCCTCGGCAAGAAGCTGCTCGGCATCGACGTCCGGGACATCGAGGGCCACGAGCCCCCGTCCTTCGGGCGCTCCCTGCGCCGCTGGCTCGTCCACACCGTCTCCGGGCTGTCGGGCATCGGTGTGATCGGCCTCCTGTGGTGCGTGATCGACAAGCCGTGGCGTCAAGGCTGGCACGACAAGGCGGCGCACACGTTCGTGGCGGACAGGTAGCGCCGCGGGTGTCGCGGGCGGGCGACGGTACGGGCCGGACGGACGGTGCACGGATCTCGTACCGCGTACCCCGGACGGCCCCGCGCCGGATGCGGAGCAGAGGGGTTCGGGGTCGACTCGGGCCATGAGCACCGAACCGCCGCCCCACGGCTCCGGTCAGTCCCCGGACGACGACCCGTTCAGGAAGCAGTCGCCCCCGCCGTCGTACGGGAGCGGGCCACCGCCCTCCGGCGGTGGTCCCCACGACGGTGGCTCCTCCGGCTGGGACTCCTCCGGCGGCGGCGCCTACGGTGGTGACCCCTACGGCGGCGGGCAGTACCCCAATGACCCGCTCTCCGGCATGCCGCCGCTCGCCGACAGCGGGAAGCGGGTGCTCGCGAGGATCATCGACATGATCCTCGTGGCCATCGTGGTGGGACTGCTGGCGTGGGCGTTCGGGATCAGCCAGTACGCGGCGGGCTCGGACGACTTCGAGTTCGGCAAGTCCCTGGCCCAGGAGACGATCGCCGCGATCCTCTACATCGGGTACGACACCTTCTTCACGGTCAGGGACGGCCAGACCCTCGGCAAGCGGCTGATGAAGCTGCGGGTGGCGAACCTCAACGACGGCTCCACCCCGACCATGCAGACGGCGCTGACGCGCGCGGCCGTGCTGTGGATCCCCTTCGCCTTCTGCTGCGCCTGCGTCTGGACCGCCATCGCGGGCGGCTGGAGCTTCTTCGACAAGCCCTACAAGCAGGGCCTGCACGACAAGGCGGCCAAGACGGTGGTGGTCAGCACCGGTTGAGCCGAGGCGCCGGGGGAGTACAGGTGCCGGGGGACCGAGGCGCCGGGTGAGCGTGCGGTGACACGACGACGGCGGGTCCGTGATCCACGGGCCCGCCGTAGCGTTGCAGCAAGCTGTCACCGAGTGCCCTTCAGGAGCCCGTCGTCTCGTGCACCGGCTTCCGGACGGGCTCGGCCGCCGTGGTGACCGGGGCGGTCCGCGTCGGGGCCGGGACCGGGGCCGCGACGGACGCCTCCCGGCGGCGCACGGCGGCGCCGGGCGCGGGCCTGGGCAGCGGCACGGTCAGTGCGACGAGCAGGCCGAGGGCCAGGGCGGAGAGGGCGATCACCGTGATGCCCGCGCCGGAACTCGTCTGTGACAGCAGCAGCATGGCGAGGGTGGACAAGATCACGGTGCAGGAGCCGTAGGCGAGCTGTGCGGTCGTCGGACGAGGCATGGCAATCGTGTCCTCGGGTGGGGTCTCCCCGTGCCTCTCACGATGAAGGGGAGGTTGCGGATACGAATCAAAGGTGAAGCGTCGTCGACTTGGCTTCCGCCGACTTCCGGCGCTCAGCCAATCGACCCTATTCGCCAGGGTGCCCGAGCGGAACGACGGGTAAGCGTGACCTGACACACGGTGCCGGGTGCACGGGGGGCGCACGGATTCATGGGGTCCGGCCAAGTGGACGCATATGCGCGCCGGTTCGGTGACGGGCGAGGGGCGCTCGTAACGGCCGGATAACGAACAAGCGCTTCCTGTGGACACTGATAGTGCACTTGACCTGCACAAGTCAAGATCTGTTTTTTCTCTCGAAACTCCGGTCGAATGACGTCACTTGACTACACGCGTATACCGCGCGCGGACTCCTCCACGACCGGGGCCATCCCCTTCCGCGCGTACGGGCGCGGGGAGGAACTCAAGTGACCAGTAGACCCTGGACGTTCAGAGCGGCGGCGATCGGCGTCGCACTCGCGACGGCCGCGGCGACGTTCTCGACCTTCGCTGTGGCGCAGGCCGACGACGGCAAGTCGACGGCTGCCGCGAACCGGCACGACCCGGCGGACCACGCCGGGCACGACGAGCACGACGAGCACGACGAGCACGACGAGCACGACGAGCACGCTCATGACCACGACCTCGAAGGCCCCCTGAGCAAGACCCAGGAGGCCCAGCGCGAGGAAGCCCTTCAGCAGGTCATATCCGGCGACGCCACGGTCAGGGACCGTGACGGCTCGAAGGTCGTGCGGCTGAAGAGCAAGAAGGGCAAGAGCAAGTACGTCGAGCTCGGCCGCGAGAAGACCGACAAGATCTTCACGATCCTCGTCGAGTTCGGCGACGAGATCGACAGCCGCTACGGCGGCACGCCCGGCCCGCTGCACAACCGGATAGCCGAGCCGGACCGCACCCAGGACAACTCCACGGCCTGGCAGGCGGACTACGACCGGAAGCACTTCCAGGACCTGTACTTCGGCACCGGCAAGAAGGCCGAGTCGATGAAGAAGTACTACGAGAAGCAGTCCTCGGGCCGCTACTCGATCGAGGGCGAGGTCTCGGACTGGGTCAAGGTCCCCTACAACGAGGCCCGCTACGGCTCCAACCACTGCGGCCAGTCCACCTGCTCCAACGTGTGGCACGTGGTCAGCGACGGGGTCACGGCATGGGTCGCCCAGCAGAAGGCGGCTGGGCGCACCGACGCCGAGATCAAGGCGGACGTGGCCGAGTTCGACCAGTGGGACCGGTACGACTTCGACGGCGACGGCGACTTCAACGAGCGCGACGGCTACATCGACCACTTCCAGATCGTGCACGCCGGTGAGGACGAGTCCGCGGGCGGCGGCGCCCAGGGAGAGGACGCCATCTGGGCCCACCGCTGGTACGCGTTCGGCTCCGACGCGGGCGCGACGGGCCCCGACGGCAACAGGCTCGGCGGCGCCAGGATCGGCGACACCGGCGTGTGGGTCGGCGACTACACCATCCAGCCGGAGAACGGCGGCCTCGGTGTCTTCGCCCACGAGTACGGCCACGACCTCGGTCTGCCGGACCACTACGACACCACCGGCGGCGGCGACAACTCCACCGGTTTCTGGACCCTGATGTCCTCCGGTTCCTGGCTCGGCACCGGCAAGGAGGCCATCGGCGACCTGCCCGGCGACATGACCGCCTGGGACAAGCTCCAGCTCGGCTGGCTCGACTACGACACGGCGAAGGCCGCGACGAAGTCGAGGCACAAGCTTGGTGTCGCGGAGTACAACACCAAGGACAAGCAGGCCCTCGTGGTCGAGCTGCCGAAGAAGACGGTCACCACCGAGATCGTCGAGCCGGCCCAGGGCGCCGGCCAGTGGTGGAGCGGCAGCGGGGACAACCTCTCCCACACGCTGACCCGTTCCGTGGACCTCACGGGCAGGTCCTCGGCGGCGCTCACCCTCGACGGCTGGTACGACATCGAGGCCGAGTACGACTACCTCTACACCGAGGTGTCGACCGACGGCGGCGCCAACTGGACGGCGGTCGACGGCACGGCGGACGGCGCGGCGATCCCGCGCGACGCCAGCGGCAAGCCGGCGCTGACCGGTTCCTCCGCCGAGTTCAAGAAGCTGTCGTACGCCCTGGACGCCTACGCGGGCCAGAAGATCGACCTGCGCTTCCGCTACCAGACGGACGGCGGCGTGGCCCCGACGGGCTTCACGGCGGACCGGATCACCGTCACCGCCGACGGCACGGCCCTGTTCACCGACGACGCCGAGAGCACGGACGCGGCCTGGACGTCGAAGGGCTTCTCCCGTATCGGCGCGTCGATCACGGACGACTACGCGCAGTACTACATCGCTGAGAACCGCCAGTACGTGTCGTACGACAAGACCCTGAAGGTCGGCCCGTACAACTTCGGCTTCTCGGCCACGCGTCCGTCCTGGGTGGAGCACTTCCCGTACCAGAACGGTCTGTTGATCTGGAAGTGGGACACCTCGCAGGCGGACAACAACACCAGCGTCCACCCGGGCGCCGGTCTGCTCCTGCCGGTCGACTCGCACCCGAAGGCGCTGAAGTGGGCCGACGGCACGGTGATGCGCGCCCGGATCCAGTCCTACGACTCGCCGTTCAGCCGGTACCGCACGGACGGCCTCCGGCTGCACAACGCGGACGTGCTGACCCGGATCCCCTCGTCGAAGGGTGTGTCCACGTTCAACGACCACACCAGCACGTACTACGACGCGGAGGCTCCGCTCGCCGGTGTCAAGATCACTGACACCAACACCAAGATCAAGATCGTCAAGGAGGCCAGGGACGGCTCCACGATCTCGGTCCAGGTCGGCCCCGCGGTGAAGTAGCCAGCATTTCCGCAGGTCAGACCATGTCCGGCCGCGACCCTCTTGGCGGGTCGCGGCCGGACGTGTTTAGGTGCGGGGTGTGGCCTTCTTATTGACACTGACGCGTACGGGGGTGTGACCTGCATGGCCGCAGGAGGTTTCTGCAAACTGCCGGACGGCAATGTCGTCGTCGCACTCAACCTGCCCGGCACCACGGCGGGGGGTGCGAGCCTGCCGCTGCCGGGGGCCTGGTCCGGGGGCGTCTCCGGGGCGGTGCTCGGGGTCGCGTCCGGAGCGGTGTCCGGCGTTCCGGCCGGGTACGGGGCGGTGTCCGGCGCGCCGGCCGCCGTGATGTCCGGCGTTCCGGCCGGGACTGTGCCGGGTGGCGGTGCCGTACGGGTCCTGGTGCTGGCCGCCAACCGTGCCCGTGCCCTGACCCGGCTGCGCAACCTGGGCATGCGCGCGATCTACCTGCGCGGCAACGCGGCGCCCCCGACCCCGGACGAGATCACCGCGGTCCTCCACCACCCGGACGGCCTCATATGGCGCACGTCGCCGACCTGCCCGGCTTCCACGACCCCGGAGCTCTGGCACCCGATCAGGGCCCTGCTGAGGCGCCCCACGGTGCGGGTGTGAGCCGGCCCGGAGCCGAGCGTGGCGCGGCTTCGCCACCGGCGCCCGCCGGGTGCCGCCGCGCCGGGCGTGAGGGTCTCGCGGGCTACACCACCGGCTTGCCCGACAGTTCCACGCCCGCCTCGCGCAGCTGGTCCAGGGCCCGTTCGGTGGTCTCCTCGGCCACGCCGGCCGTCAGGTCGAGGAGGACGTGGGTGCGGAAGCCCTCTCTCGCGGCGTCCAGGGCGGTGGCGCGTACGCAGTGGTCCGTGGCGACGCCGACGATGTCGACCTCGGTGACGTCGCGGGCGCGGAGCCAGTCGGCGAGGGCGACGCCGTTCTCGTCGGTACCCTCGAAACCGCTGTAGGCCGCGGCGTACGCCCCCTTGTCGAAGACGGCGTCGACCGCGCCGGAGGCGATCACGGGGGCGAAGTTGGGGTGGAAGCCGACCCCCTCCGTGCCGGCGACACAGTGGGCGGGCCAGGAGTCGGCGTAGTCCGGGTTGTCCGAGAAGTGCCCTCCGGGGGCGATGTGGTGGTCGCGGGTGGCCACCACATGCTGGTAGCCGGGACCGGCCGCCTGGCCGATCAGCTCGGTGATGGCGGCGGCCACATCGGCGCCGCCGGCCACCGCGAGGCTGCCCCCCTCGCAGAAGTCGTTCTGCACGTCAACGACGATCAAGGCGCGGCGCATGGTGTCGGTGTCCTTCGACTCTTCGGGGTGGGTGGGACGGGTGGGGTCGGCCGAGCTGCTGGACTTCGAAACTACGAACTTCCGAGCCTAGACACTTCGAGAGCTGTTCGGGAGGGGGCGTTGGGCGCTCGTCCGGTGCGCGGGCCGGAGCGCGGGCCGGACGCGCGGGCGCTGCGCGGCCCGTACCGGAGCACACCGGGCACGTTCACCCCGGACTCAGACGTACTCCGTCGGGATGACCGCCTCCCCGCGGGACAGCTGCGTCGCCGACAGCGGCAGGTTCGCCCGCGCGGCCGTGTGCCGTTCGCGTACGGCGTCCAGCGGCTCGCGGGTGAGGACGTGGCCGTCCTCGATCAGGTGGACCAGGAGCTGCCGGTCCTGGAGTTCCCCGGGGACCGTCCCGGTGCCGAGGACCTCGGCCTCGGCGACGCCGTGCCCGTCCAGGCGCCGCGCCGCCCACTTGCGGCCCCCGACGGACGTCTTGCCGCCGGTGGACCTCTTCGCCACGGGCAGGAGCGGGGCCGTGGGGTCCGCGGACCGCGCGCGGGCGACGAGTTTGTAGACCATCGAGCAGGTGGGGTGGCCGGAGCCGGTCACCAGCCGCGTTCCGACGCCGTACGCGTCCACGGGGGCCGCCGCCAGGGAGGCGATGGCGTACTCGTCGAGGTCCGAGGTCACGATGATCCGGGTGTCGGTCGCGCCCAGCTCGTCCAGCTGCTGCCGCACCTGGTGGGCGACGAGGAGCAGGTCACCGGAGTCGATGCGGACCGCGCCGAGCTCGGGCCCGGCGATCTCCACGGCGGTCCGTACGGCCTCGGCGACGTCGTACGTGTCGACGAGCAGGGTGGTGTTCCGGCCCAGCGAGTCCACCTGGGCCTGGAAGGCGTCCCGCTCGCGGTCGTGGAGCAGGGTGAAGGCGTGGGCGCTGGTGCCGACCGTCGGGATGCCGTAGCGGAAACCGGCGGCCAGGTCCGAGGTGGAGGTGAAGCCGCCGACGTACGCGGCGCGCGAGGCGGCCACGGCGGCCAGCTCGTGGGTGCGCCGGGCGCCCATCTCGATCAGCGGGCGCCCGGCGGCGGCGCTCGACATCCGGGAGGCGGCGGCAGCGATCGCCGAGTCGTGGTTGAGGATGGACAGGATCACGGTCTCCAGCAGGACGCACTCCGCGAAGGTGCCCTCGACCCGCATGATCGGCGAGCCCGGGAAGTACACCTCGCCCTCCTGGTAGCCCCACACGTCTCCGCGGAAGCGGTAGCCGGCGAGCCAGTCGAGGGTCTGCGCGTCGACGACGGAGCGCTCGTGCAGGAAGCCGAGGACGCCCGGGTCGAAACGGAAGTTCTCCACCGCGTCCAGCACGCGCCCGGTGCCGGCCACCACGCCGTACCGGCGTCCCTCCGGCAGCCGTCGCGTGAAGACCTCGAACACCGAACGCCGCTCGGCCGTGCCTGCCCTCAGCGCGGCCTGCAGCATCGTGAGTTCGTACTGGTCAGTGAAGAGCGCGGTCGAGGGGACGTCGACCGGCAAACCAAGGTCCGCTGTGTTCATGGCAAGGGATCCTACCCCCATCTCGTCAGTCTGACGATTTCTGATCGATCGGTTTCGCGGGCCCCGGTCGCAGGGCCGCGTTTGTGCGTGCACCCCCCTGTGGTGGCAGCATGGGCGTGTGACGGCAGCCGTACCCATGGAGATCGAGAAGACCGAGCCGACGGAGGAGGTCTTCGCCGTACCCGAGCCCGACGTCCCGTGGGTGACGATCGTCCACAACGACCCGGTGAACCTCATGAGCTACGTGACGTATGTCTTCCGGACGTATTTCGGGTACTCGAAGGACAAGGCCACCAAACTCATGCTGGACGTCCACCACAAGGGCCGCGCGGTCGTCTCCAGCGGAACACGCGAGGAGATGGAGCGCGACGTACAGGCCATGCACGGCTACGGTCTGTGGGCCACCCTCCAGCAGGACCGGAAGTAGCGACGCACCTGATGCCAGGACAATTCGAAGCGCTCCCCGGCGGCGGCGCGGCCGTCGCGCTCGACGAGGTCGAGATCTCCATCATCCGCTCGCTGGCGGTGCAGCTCCTGGAGCTGATCGGTCCGGGCCCCGCCGAGGACGCCCACGACGACCCGCTCGCCGAACTCTTCGCCGAGGGCCCGAGCGAACCGCCCAAGGACCCCGTCCTGCTGCGGCTGTTCCCGGACGCCTACAGCGACCCCGAGGGCGCCCCGACCGCCCGGGAGGCGGAGGAGCGGCGGGCGTACTCCTCGGAGTTCCGCCGCTTCACCGAGAACGACCTGCGGGCCGGCAAGCGGGACAGCGCCCTCGCGGTGATCCACTCCCTGGACGCGCCGGCGGCGGCCGGTGAGGGCGGGGCCGTGCTGAAGCTGTCCGCGGACGACTCCCGGCAGTGGCTCGGCTGCCTCAACGACCTGCGCCTCGCCATCGGCTCCCGCCTCGACGTCGTCGACGAGGAGGACACCGACCTCCTCTACCGCCTCCCGGACGAGGATCCGCGCAAGCCGATGGTCATGGCCTACCTGTGGCTGGGCGGCCTGCAGGACTCGCTCGTCGCGACGCTGATGCCCTGAGCAGGCGACTCGGTGTCCTGAGCAGGCAACCTCGGTGTCCTGAGCAGGCAACTTCGGCGCCCTGAGTCCGACGCGTCGTTTTTGGTCTCCGTTCGCTGAGGGGACGCTCAAATCCGGATAACGATCGCATCACCACCCCTGGGGTTTTGTCCCCCGGGGTGTTTTTTGTGATCTCCGTCACCAATGCGTTTGTGAAAGCCGTGGTAAGACTTCCGGAATTCCGGTGCGGCGCCACCCCTGCCGCGTCACGGACGAACCGGCCGTCGTCGGTGCGTCCGACCCATCCGACCAGGGGTAACCCAGCCCGGGTCCGCGGGCTGTCCCGCTCCACGCGCCGAACGGACAACGGCGTCGCTCCACGACCGCTACCCGCACTGCTGCGCCCCGCCAGCACGTCCCCGCGCCACCGAGGTAACTCGATGTCTCTCGAATCCATCACCACATCCATCGACGACGCCGTCAGCGGCTTCTTCGAACCCGTCGCGAACTCTGTCGGCGACGTCGTCTTCTACTCCGTCTCCGTCGGCGGCACCGATCTCCCGATCATCGTCGCCTGGCTCGTCGTCGCGGGTCTGGTCTTCAGCGCCTGGTTCGGTCTGCTCCAGATGCGCAAGTTCAAGCTCGCCCTCGACGTCGTACGCGGGAAGTACGACGAGGACGACTCGCCCGGTGAGGTCAACCACTTCCAGGCACTGACCGCAGCCGTCTCCGGCACCGTCGGACTCGGCAACATCGCCGGTGTCGCCGTCGCCGTCTCCATCGGCGGCCCCGGCGCCACCTTCTGGATGATCCTGTGCGGTCTCCTCGGCATGGCGACGAAGTTCGTCGAGGTCACCCTCGGTGTGAAGTACCGCGAGGAGCACGAGGACGGCACCGTCTCCGGTGGCCCGATGCACTACCTGCCCAAGGGCCTCGGTGAGCGCTTCGGCAACGCCGGCCGCACCTTCGGCAAGGTGCTCGCCGTCGCCGCCTCGATCATGATCCTCTTCTTCGGTCTGATGGGCGGCAACCTGTTCCAGACCAACCAGAGCTACGCGCAGGTCGCCTCGACCTTCGGCGGCGAGGACGGCTTCCTGGCCTCCTCCGCCGGTGCCATCCTCTTCGGCCTGGTCGTCGCCGCGCTGGTCGGCCTGGTGCTGCTCGGCGGCATCCGCTCCATCGCCAAGGTCACCAGCCGGCTCGTCCCGGCCATGGCCGGCATGTACATCGTGGCCTGCCTGATCGTCATCCTGGCCAACGTCACCGCCGTGCCCGACGCGATCGGCACCATCTTCAGGGGCGCGTTCGAGGCCGAGGGCGTCGCCGGCGGTGTGATCGGTGCCCTGATCGTCGGCTTCCAGCGCGCGGCGTTCTCCAACGAGGCCGGTCTGGGCTCCGCCCCGATCGCCCACTCCGCGGTCAAGACCAAGCACCCCGCGAGCGAGGGTCTGGTCGCCCTGCTGGAGCCGTTCATCGACACGGTCGTCATCTGCACCATGACCGCGCTGACCATCGTCATCGCCAACCCGGCCAGCTGGGCCGAGGCCCGCGAGGGCGAGAGCATCGGCGGTGTCACCATCACCTCCGACGCCTTCGGGACCGTGCTGCCCTGGTTCCCGAACCTGCTGACCGTCGCGGTGCTGCTGTTCGCCTTCTCCACGATCCTGACCTGGGGCTACTACGGCCTCAAGGCCTGGACGTACCTCTTCGGCAAGAGCAAGGCCAGCGAGACCACCTTCAAGGCCCTGTGGAGCTTCTTCGTGATGGCGGGCTCGCTGCTCTCCCTCGACTCGCTGATCTACCTGGGCGACTCGGCGCTGTTCCTGCTGTCGGTGTTCAACATCATCGGCCTCTACCTGCTCGCCCCCGTCGTCAAGCGCGAGCTCAACTCGTTCCTGGCGTACGTCAAGGCCCGCAAGGCCGGTCTGCCGGGCGACGCGCCCGAGAGCGACACCGTCAAGGCCGTCTGAGCCGCACGGCCCACCGGTGTGGACCGCCCCGTACCGCCCTGCGGTACGGGGCGGTCCACTGCTTATCCTGACGACCATGCTGACCATCACCCAGGCCCTCGTCGACCAGATCGTCGCCCACGCGCGCAAGGACCACCCCGACGAGGCGTGCGGCGTCGTCGCGGGCCCGGCGGGTTCGGACCGCCCGGAGCGCTTCGTCCCGATGCTGAACGCGGCCATGTCGCCCACGTTCTACGAGTTCGACTCGGGCGACCTGCTCAGGCTCTACCGCGAGATGGACGACCGCGACGAGGAGCCGGTGGTCATCTACCACTCCCACACGGCCACCGAGGCCTACCCCTCCCGCACCGACATCTCCTACGCCAACGAACCGGGCGCCCACTACGTCCTCGTCTCCACCGCCGACACCGACGGACTCGGCGACTTCCAGTTCCGCTCCTTCCGGATCGTCGAGGGCGAGGTGAGCGAGGAGGAGGTGAAGACCGTGGAGGCGTACTGACGGGAACGCGGCGCGGCGGCCGGCCCGTCCGCGCGCGCCACTGCCCATGACGGACGGTCGCGTCGGGCCGGGAACGCCTCGCGAGGATCACCGGCCGCCGACACGGCTGGCCGCTGAGCTGGGCGGTCTCATTCCCCGGGCCGAACGCGTCCGGAATATGGGATCACATTCCGGGACCCGGACCGGGAATCGATACGATGAGCGCATGGTTCTTGACGACGTGAGCGAGAAGACGCCGGGCGTACTGCTCGTGGCGCGGCTGCACGTCGACCTGTGCAGGCTTGCCAGCGCCATCTGTTGACGCCGACGCCTGCCGCCGTACGGCCGTGAGCCGCGGCGCCATCATCCGTGTCACCACGCACCTCGCGCCGCCGCGCGCCCACCGACCTGACCACTCCCCGACAGGAGCCGCACACCATGGCCATCGAGGTCCGCATCCCCACCATCCTCCGCCAGTACACCGACGGTCAGAAGGCGGTGGAGGGAGCCGGTGCCACCCTCGCCGACCTGTTCACCGACCTGGAGACCCGGCACACGGGGATCCACGCCCGCATCGTGGACGGCGGTGAACTGCGCCGCTTCGTCAACGTGTACCTGAACGACGAGGACGTGCGCTTCCTCGACGGCATCAACACCAAGCTGTCCGACGGCGACAACGTGACCATCCTGCCGGCGGTGGCCGGCGGCATGGCCTGATCACCCATGCGCTACGACTCCCCGTTGGCCGCGGTCGGCAACACCCCTCTGGTGCGCCTGCCGCGGCTCTCGCCGTCCGCCGACGTCCGCATCTGGGCGAAGCTGGAGGACCGTAACCCGACGGGTTCGGTCAAGGACCGGCCCGCCCTGCACATGATCGAACAGGCGGAGAAGGACGGCCGCCTGACGCCCGGCTGCACGATCCTGGAGCCCACCTCCGGGAACACCGGCATCTCCCTCGCCATGGCGGCCAAGCTCAAGGGCTACCGCATGGTCTGCGTCATGCCCGAGAACACCTCCCAGGAGCGGCGCGACCTGCTCAACATGTGGGGCGCCGAGATCATCCCCTCCCCGGCGGCGGGCGGCTCCAACACGGCCGTACGCGTCGCCAAGGAACTCTCCGCCGAGCACCCCGACTGGGTGATGCTCTACCAGTACGGCAACCCCGACAACGCGGGCGCCCACTACGCGACGACGGGCCCCGAGATCCTCGCGGACCTCCCCTCCATCACCCACTTCGTCGCAGGGCTCGGCACCACCGGCACGCTCATGGGCGTCGGCCGCTACCTGCGTGAGCACAAGCCCGACGTCAAGATCGTGGCCGCCGAGCCGCGCTACGACGACCTCGTCTACGGCCTCCGCAACCTCGACGAGGGCTTCGTCCCCGAGCTCTACGACGCCTCCGTCCTCACCACCCGCTTCTCCGTCGGCTCCGCCGACGCGGTGACCCGGACCCGCGAGCTGTTGCGGCAGGAAGGCATCTTCGCGGGCGTCTCCACGGGCGCCGCGCTCCACGCGGCGATCGGCGTCGGCAGGAAGGCGCTCAAGGCCGGCGAGTCCGCCGACATCGTCTTCGTCGTCGCCGACGGGGGCTGGAAGTACCTCTCCACGGGCGTCTACACGGCGGCCACGACGGAGGAGGCCATCGAGACGCTGCAGGGGCAGCTCTGGGCGTAGGGGACGCGGGGGAGGGTCGGGGGCGCGGGGTACGCGCGACCAGCCCCCCACCTCCCCCGCGCCCCGGCACACCACGCCCCCCTCAGTCCGACAGGTGGCGGAGCCGGCCCCACAGGGCCCGGTCGACCTCGCCGGCCTTGCGGCGGAAGTCCCGCAACGGGACGTCGCGCAGTTCGTCCGTCTCCAGGAAGCTGGGGCGGCCGTGGGCGTCGCCGACGGTGCCCGGTGGGAGGGCGATCACACCAGGGCGTTCGCCGCGGTACCTGCTGGTGATCTTGGCCACGCGGGCGTGATCCCCGCTGACGGTCAGGACGAGGCAGGGGCGGTCCTTGCCGCCGGGACCGTCCTCGAAGGGGACGCCGGCCCACCAGATCTCGGCGGGCCGGGGCCGTGGCACACGATCGGAGCGCCCCGGCGGTCGCGTAGGCCCGGCGGTCCGCCCCGGTGGCCCCGCCTGTCTCGGTCGTTTGGGTCGCTTCGGTGGTCGAGGTGAGCGCCCCCACCCGTCGACCACGGTCGCGACCAGGGCCAGCAACACCACCGCCGCGATCGCCAACCACCAGGACGTGTCCATAGCGACGACGGTACCGGCGCACACCCCGCGACACGCGCCCCCTCGCGCACTCTCGCGCTCTTCGGTACCAACTCACTCCGGCTCACGTGCGCCCCAACGGCCCCACCACCAGCCGAACCGGTGACACCACAGGTGAGTTCGCCCACAACGGCCCCTGGCGGAGGAGCGACGCGCCCTTTCGCGCCTTACGCTCAACGGACCGCACCACGCTTGTCGCACCCATGCCCGTCCTGCGCAACCCCGCTGACTGCAATCCGCACTCCGCAGTCGGCGACCCGTCTGCACGCCACGACTGACACGTCTGTCACGACTTCACGCCAGCGCGGAGGTTCCAGCTCCTATGAAGCTCACCGTCGTCGGCTGCTCGGGGTCGTTCCCGTCCGCGGAATCGGCCTGTTCGAGCTACCTCGTAGAGGCCGACGGCTTCCGGCTGCTTCTCGACATGGGCAACGGTGCCCTCGGCGAGCTGCAGCGCCACTGCGGTCTCTACGACCTCGACGCGATCTTCCTCAGCCATCTGCACGCCGACCACTGCATCGACATGTGCGCGTACTTCGTCGCACGCTACTACCGCCACGACGGCGGTCGCTGCGCCCCCGTCCCCGTCTACGGACCGGAGGGCACCGAGCAGCGCCTGACCACCGCCTACGCCGACACCCCGTCCGCCTCCTCCATGAGCGAGGTCTTCGACTTCCACACGGTCAAGCCGAGCACGTTCGAGATCGGCCCCTTCACCGTCCACACGGAACGGGTCGCCCACCCCGTGGAGGCGTACGGCATCCGTATCGAGCACGGCGGCCGGACCCTCACGTACTCCGGGGACACCGGTGTCACAGGCTCCCTGGACGAACTCGCCCGCGACAGCGACCTGTTCCTGTGCGAGGCCGCCTTCACCCACGGCAAGGAGAACATCCCGGACCTCCATCTCAACGGCCGCGAGGCCGGTGAGACGGCCGCACGGGCGGGCGCCCGACGTCTCGTCCTCACGCACATCCCGCCGTGGACCGACCCGCAGGTCAACCTGGACGACGCCCGCGCGGTGTACGACGGCCCGGTGGAGCTGGCGGCGTCCGGGGTGTCGTACGAGATCTGAGCCCCCGTACGGAAAGGAGGCCCCCGGAGCCGTCTCCGGGGGCCTCCTCGGCCGTGGACGAAGCGCGGTCCGCTACTTGGCCTCCGCCTTCCGCAGCTCCGCCAGTTCCTCGTCCGACTCCCGCCCGGGGGTCGGCAGATTGAACCGGACGATCGCGAACCGGAAGATCACGTAGTACAGGGCGCCGAAGCACACACCCACCAGGAGCAGGGCCCACGGCTTGGTCGCGATGCCCAGGTTGAGGGCGAAGTCGATCGCGCCGGCCGAGAAGCCGAAGCCGTCCTTCATGCCGAGCGCCCAGGTCAGGGCAAGGGAGACACCGGTGAGCACGGCGTGGACGGCGTACAGGACCGGGGCGATGAACATGAACGTGAACTCGATCGGCTCGGTGACACCGGTCACGAACGAGGTCAGCGCGAGGGAGAACATCATGCCGCCGACGACCTTGCGGCGCTCGGGGCGGGCCGTGTGGTAGATCGCGAGACAGACGGCCGGCAGGCCGAACATCATGATCGGGAAGAAGCCGGTCATGAACTGCCCGGCGGTCGGGTCACCGGCGAGGAAGCGCGCGATGTCACCGTTCTTGCCCTCGTACGAACCGGCCTGGAGCCACGGGAAGGAGTTGAGCAGGTGGTGCATGCCGACCGGGATCAGCGCGCGGTTGGCGACACCGAAGATGCCCGCGCCGACGGCGCCCGAACCGACCAGCCACTCACCGAAGTTGTGCAGGCCCGTGCCGAGGACCGGCCAGACGTAGCCGAAGACGATGCCGATGAACAGGCCGGCGAAGGCGGCGAGGATGGGCACCAGGCGGCGACCGCCGAAGAAGCCGGCCCAGTCGGGCAGTTTGGTGCGGTGGAAGCGCTGGTAGAGCAGGGCCACCACGAGGCCCATCACCACGCCGCCGAGAACACCGGCGTTGACCGCCTTCTCCACCATGACGACCTTGCCGTCGACGGCCGTGGCCTCCTTGGGGAGGCTGGGGTCGGTGAAGGTGGCGAGCACCTTCTGGAAGACGAGGTAGCCGACGACCGCCGCGAGCGCGGTCGAGCCGTCCGACTTCTTGGCGAAGCCGATCGCGATGCCGACCGCGAACAGCAGCGGCATGTTGTCGAGGATGGCACCGCCGCCCGCGGCCATGAAGCCCGCGAACCTGGTGATGAACTCCGGGAACGACTCGCGTCCGAGCATGTCCGTGTTGCCGAGGCGGACGAGCAGGGCGGCGGCCGGCAGGACGGCGACCGGCAGCATCAGGCTGCGGCCGATGCGCTGCAGCACCGCCATGGTGCGGGAGCCCCAGCCGGAGCCCTTCTTGTCGGCGCCCGCGGGAGCGGCGCTGGCCGTGGTCACGATTTCCTCCTGGGTCCCCCCGGCCGGAGGCCGGGGAAGGGCAGGGCGCCGCCCGGGGGACAGGAGTGTGGGGGAGGGCAGCACAGAGAGGTCTACACCAGTCACTGGTGTAGACCTGTTGTAGCACGCTGGGAGTCTGCCGAGGAACCCGCGATTCCCGTTTTACGCCTTCGTGATGTCGCCTTCGCGATGTCGCCCCGCCCCGCCACTCTCCACCGTTCAGCCGGCTTCCCGGGGTTGGCGACCGGTGGCGGCGTGGTGTAGACCAGTCGTGGGCAGCTCTGCGAACTCAGAGGGTAGGGCCGCTCGCGCAGCGGGACCGACTGTGGGTTACCGCGACAAGGCGGCTTGAGCCAGGGAAACAAGGAGAAAGGGGAGAGTGGTCATGGCCGGTAAGGCTGAGAAGATCGTCGCCGGGCTCGGCGGCCTCGACAACATCGAAGAGGTCGAGGGCTGCATCACCCGCCTGCGCACCGAGGTCAGCGACCCCTCCCTCGTGGACGAGGCCGCCCTCAAGGCCGCCGGCGCCCACGGCGTCGTCAAGATGGGCACCGCGATCCAGGTCGTCATCGGCACCGACGCCGACCCCGTCGCCGCGGAGATCGAAGACATGATGTGAACCCCCTCCTCCCGAAGGGAGGGGATTTCGGTTCAATCAAGCCCCCTCACGGCCGCGGCCGGGACACTGCCCTGTCCTCAACCCTTGAAGGACCATACGTACGACAGCCGCACAAACGCGCCCGATCCCGCAGTCCTCACCCCGACCAGCGATCACAGGCACACGCGTTCGCATCACCTCGGCTGTGCCGACAGCGGTACAGGCGCCCCGCGCCCAGACCCGGATGCGGCGACGCTCCGCGTCACGACACCCGGATGCGATCCCGCTCCGGCGTGAACGCCGGGCCTCCTCGTAGGGAAACAGGTGAGCCACGCCCGCGCTCCTGGAAGGGGCTCCTTCCCACCGGGGGAGGAGCCCCTTCCACAGGTGCGGATAGGCTCAGCGCCATGTCTCGAATCGACGGCCGCACGCCCGATCAGCTCCGCCCGGTCACCATCGAACGCGGGTGGAGCAAGCACGCCGAGGGCTCCGTCCTCGTCTCCTTCGGCGACACGAAGGTCTTCTGCACCGCCTCGGTCACCGAAGGCGTCCCCCGCTGGCGCAAGGGCAGCGGCGAAGGCTGGGTCACCGCCGAGTACTCCATGCTGCCCCGCGCCACCAACACCCGCGGCGACCGCGAGTCCGTACGCGGCAGGATCGGCGGTCGCACCCACGAGATCTCCCGCCTCATCGGCCGCTCCCTGCGCGCCGTCATCGACTACAAGGCCCTCGGCGAGAACACCATCGTCCTCGACTGCGACGTGCTGCAGGCCGACGGCGGCACGCGTACGGCGGCCATCACCGGCGCGTACGTGGCGCTGGCCGACGCCGTGTCCTGGGCCCAGGGCAAGAAGCTGGTCAAGGCCGGCCGACAGCCCCTGACGGGAACGGTGGCCGCGGTCTCGGTGGGCATCGTCGGCGGCGTCCCCCTCCTCGACCTCTGCTACCAGGAGGACGTGAAGGCCGACACGGACATGAACGTCGTCTGCACCGGCGACGGCCGCTTCGTCGAGGTCCAGGGCACCGCCGAGGCCGAGCCGTTCGCCCGC
This sequence comes from Streptomyces sp. TG1A-60, assembly GCF_037201975.1. Classification (NCBI taxonomy): domain Bacteria; kingdom Bacillati; phylum Actinomycetota; class Actinomycetes; order Kitasatosporales; family Streptomycetaceae; genus Streptomyces; species Streptomyces sp. TG1A-60. The sequence goes on from NZ_CP147520.1 coordinate 5,174,364, forward strand.
GAGGAACTCAACTCCATGCTGGACCTGGCCGTTTCCGGCTGCACGGAACTGGCCCTCCTGCAGGGCAAGGCACTTGACACGGTCCTCGAAAGGTAAAGGACGCACCAAGAACGGCGGCGGCCGACGGCAACCACGGCCGCCCCGCCCGCGTCCTTCCACGTACGGGCGCACGGCACACCACCGTGCGCCCGGCCACACCGGCACCAGCCGTTCACGCACCACCACAGGGGGCCGTCAGGCCTGCAACCAGGAGGAGGGCCTTTCCATGGCCGCAAGCCGCCGACGTCGTACGACCGCCATCGCCGGAACCATAGCCGCCGTCGCTCTCACGGCCGGGCTCACCACCGGCTGCGACGCCGTGAGCAAGGCCCTGGACTGCGTCCAGACCGCCGACGCCATCGCCCAGAGCGTGGGCGAACTCCAGCAGGCCGTCGAGAGCGCGTCGAACGACCCGACGCAGCTGGAGGAGTCCCTCGACTCCATCGACAAGAACCTCGGCGAGATCGGCGACAAGACCGACAACACCGACGTCAACAAGGCCGTCGACGACCTCCAGAAGGCCGTCACCGACACGCGTACGGCAGTCGAGAACGGCGACGCGACCCCCGACATCAGCGGCATCACGGACGCGGCGGGCGAACTGACGAACGTCTGCACGTCGTAACGCGGGTCAGCGGGTGGGCGGGGATCGCGATACTGGTGGGCATGACCCGCCTGATCCTCGCCACCCGCAACGCCGGCAAGCTCACCGAACTCAAGGCCATCCTCGCCGACGCAGGCCTCTCCCACGACCTCGTCGGCGCGGACGCCTACCCCGACGTCCCCGACGTCAGGGAAACCGGCGTCACCTTCGCCGAGAACGCCCTGCTGAAGGCCCACGCCCTGGCCCGCGCCACGGGCCACCCCGCCATCGCCGACGACTCCGGCCTCTGCGTCGACGTCCTGAACGGCGCCCCCGGCATCTTCTCGGCCCGCTGGGCAGGCCGCCACGGCGACGACAAGGCCAACCTGGAGCTGCTGCTGGCCCAGCTCGACGACATCGCCGACGAACACCGGGGCGCCCACTTCACCTGCGCCGCGGCCCTCGCGTTGCCGGACGGCACGGAACGGGTCGTCGAGGGCCGACTGAGGGGCGTCCTCCGGCATGCGCCGGTCGGCACGAACGGCTTCGGCTACGACCCCGTCCTCCAGCCGGACGGCGACACCCGAACCTGCGCCGAGCTGACCGCTGAGGAGAAGAACGCGATCAGCCACCGGGGGAAGGCGTTCCGGGGACTGGTGCCGGTGCTGCGGGAGCTTTCGGGCTGAGAGCCTGTCGGGTGACCTCCGGTTGTCAGGCGAAAGGCTCTGAGGCATGAGAGGGGGCCGCCCAGGTGGACGGCCCCCTCTGCGTGGGTGCGGCCGGTGGGACTCGAACCCACACGGGATTTCTCCCACGGCGTTCTAAGCGCCGCTTGGCTGCCAGTTACAACACGGCCGCGTGCACGGCCATGGTACCGGTCAGACGGCGCCGACTCCCTCTGCACCAGGTGCTGGTGATCGCATGGCAGGAGGTGCGTCGTCCGACGCGCGCCGTCATGTTTCACAGCCGGACGAACCTCAGATGCCCAGGTCTTTGATGATCTTGGCTACGTGGCCCGTCGCGCGGACGTTGTAGAGGGCCCGTTCGACCTTGCCCTCCTCGTCGACGACAATCGTGGAGCGGATGACGCCGAGGTAGGTCCTGCCGTAGTTCTTCTTCTCGCCGAAGGCGCCGTACGCGTCGAGGACCGTCTTGTCGGGGTCGCCGAGAAGGGTGACCTTGAGGGATTCCTCGTCGCGGAACTTGGCGAGCTTCTCGGGCTTGTCGGGGGAGATGCCGACGACGTCGTACCCGGCGCCCGCGAGGAGCTCCAGGTTGTCGGTGAAGTCGCAGGCCTGCTTGGTGCAGCCGGGGGTCAGGGCGGCCGGGTAGAAGTAGACGATGACCTTGCGGCCCTTGTGGTCGGACAGGGACACCTCGTTGCCGTCGGCGTCCGGGAGGGTGAAGGCGGGGGCCACGTCGCCGGGCTGGAGTCGCTCGCTCATCGGACCAGCGTAATGGCGGGCCCTGACAGCGCGGCGGCGGGTGGAGCTGACAGACTGTCCGCGACCAAGAGATTTCACCGACAACGGAGGCAGCGCGGTGGCGGAGACCTCGGACATCAGGACCCCGGCCGAGATCGAGGCGGACATCAAGCGCCGCCGCGACAACCTCGCCGAGACGCTGGACGAGATCGGCGTCCGCGTGCATCCCAAGACCATCGTGGGCGACGCCAAGGCCAAGGTCGTATCCAACCTCGACCACACCCTCGGCAAGGCGTACGTCTCGGTCAACCGCGTGGTGGGCGACGTCCGGGGGCAGTTCGTCACCGAGGACGGGGCGCCCCGGATCGAGCGCATCGTGCCCGTCGCCCTCGTGGTCGTCGGGGTCGTGGGGCTGCTCGCGCTCGGGACTCGGCGTCGTAGGGCCTGACGCGGACAGGTAGGTTCGGGGCGTGAGCGAGAAGACCCAGCACGACAAGCTGCCCATCCGGATGCTGCACGACCGTGTGCTCGTGCGGCAGGACACCGCCGAGGGCGAGCGGCGGTCCGGCGGCGGCATCCTGATCCCCGCGACGGCGGCCGTCGGCCGGCGCCTCGCCTGGGCCGAGGTCGTCGCGGTCGGCCAGAACGTCCGGGCCGTCGAGCCCGGGGACCGGGTCCTGTTCGACCCGGAGGACCGCGCCGAGGTCGAGGTCCGGGGGGTTGCGTACGCCCTGATGCGCGAGCGCGACCTGCACGCGGTGGCCGCGGACCGTTTCGAGGGGTCGGAGGACTCCACGGGCCTGTATCTCTGATCTCACGGGGATCTCGGGGATTTCGGGGATTTCGGGGATGACGGCAAGGGGCTGGTGACGATGTCACCAGCCCCTTGCCGTCAGACGATCAGGGCGCTAGGGGAACGTCCCCTCCGTCGCCCCGCCTCCGGTCGTCGTGCCGCCGTCCGTCGTGCCTCCGTCGGTCGTCACGCCCCCGTCGCCGGTGGTTCCGCCGTCCGTCGTCGTGCCGCCCGTGGAGGCGGCGCCTCCGTCGGTGGTCGTGCCGCCCGTCGACGTCGTACCGCCGTCCGTGGGGGTGCCGCCCGTCGTCGTGCCGCCGCCGGTGGTGGCGGTTCCGTCGCCCGTGCCGCCCTGGGTGCCGCCGTCGGGCCGGCCGGTCTCCTCGCCGCCCGTGGTGGTGCCGCCCTCACTCTCGTCGCCGGTGGCGCCGGGGTCGTCGGCGGGGGTGCTGGGCGGGGTGTAGACGACGTCGGCGCCCACCTGGAGGTCCAGGTCGAAGTCCTTGACCTTCTTGCCCTTCAGGGCGGCCTTGGTGAACTGCGCCCAGATCTCCGTGGGCGCCCCGCCGCCGTTGACGCGGGCCAGGCCCATGGCGCCGTACAGCGGACGGTGGGCGCCCGTCTCGGGGTCCTGGCCCATGACGGAGACGACGGTGGCGAGGTCGGGGGTGTAGCCGGCGAACCAGGCCGCCTTGTCCTCCTCGGCGGTGCCGGTTTTGCCGGCGGCCGGGCGGCCGACGGCCTGCGCGGCGGTGGCGGTGCCGCCCTCGACGACGCTGCGCAGGATGGACGTGGTGGTGTCGGCGGCCTTGCGGCTGACGGCCTGCGTGGACTCCGTGGACGGCAGCGTGACCGCCGCGCCGTCCTTGGAGATCTTCTCGATCATCGTGTACGTGCCGTGCCTGCCGTGGTTGGCGAGCGTGGCGTACGCCTCGGTCATGTCGAGGACGCTCGCGGTGGCGGTGCCCAGGGCGACGGACGGGTACGGGTTCATGTCCGGGGTGCCCTCGGGCAGGCCGAGGTCGATCGCGGTCTTCTCGACCTTCTCGGGGCCGACGTCCACGGCCATCTGCGCGTACACCGAGTTGACGGACTTGTCGGTGGCCTGGCGGACGGTGATGTCGCCGTAGTTGACGTAGTCCTCGTTCTCGGGGGCGTACGTCTCGCCGGGCCAGCCCACCACCGGGCGCTCGTTGGTGCCGTCGTAGACCGTGTTCGGGGTGATCGCCTGGCCGCTCTGGTTGTTGGAGGCGTTCTCCACGGCGGAGGCGAACACGAAGGGCTTGAAGGTCGAGCCGACCTGGTAGTCGCGGCGGGTCGCGTTGTTCACGTACTGCTTGGTGTAGTCGATGCCGCCGTACATCGCGATGACCTTGCCGGTCTTCGGGTCGATGGAGGCGCCGCCGGCGCGGACGTAGTTGTCGACCTTGCGGTTCTTCTTGTCGAGCCTGTCCATCAGTTGGTCGTCGACGGCCTTGATGAAGGCGTCCTGCATCTTGGGCTGGATGGTGGTGGTGATGCGGTAGCCACCGCCGTTCTCCAGCGCCTCCTCGTCGATGATCCTGTGGTCGTAGAGGTACGACTTGATGGCCTCGACGAGGTAGCCGCGCTGCCCGGAGAAGGCGCTGGACGTGGTGGCCTGCTTCGGCATCGGGAACTTCATGCCGGTCCGTTCGGACTGCTTGAGCCAGCCCTCCTTGACCATGCCGTCGAGGACGTAGTTCCAGCGGGCGACGGCCGTGTTCTTGTTCTCGGGGTGGGCGACGACGTCGTACATGCTCGGCGCGTTGACCAGTGCGGCGAGATAGGCGCCCTGCCCGGCGGTGAGTTCGTCGGCGTCGACGCCGTAGTAGGCCTGGGCGGCGGCCTGGATGCCGTAGGCGTTGCGGCCGAAGAAGCTGGTGTTGAGGTAGCCCTCCAGGATCTCGTGCTTGGTCACCTCGCGGTCCAGCTTGATGGCGATGAAGAACTCCTTCACCTTGCGGGTGACGGTCTGGTCCTGGGCCAGGTAGTAGTTCTTCACGTACTGCTGGGTGATCGTCGAGCCGGACTGCTTGCCCTTGCCGGTCGCGGTGTTCCAGGCGGCGCGGACCATGGCCTTGGCGTCGATGGCCGGCTCGGAGTAGAAGTCGCGGTCCTCGGCGGCCAGTACGGCGTGCTGGGCGGCCTTGGAGACCCCCGACAGGGGGACGTTCTCGCGGTTGACCTCGCCGTCGCGGGCGATCTGGGTGCCGTCCGCGTACAGGTACACGTTGCTCTGCTTGGTGGCGGCGTCCTGCGGCTTGGGGATGTGGACCAGGCTGTAGCCCAGCACGAAGGCACCCATGATCAGCATGACCCCGACCACGAAGGCGCCGAGCACCATGCGCCAGGTGGGGACCAGACGCTTCCAGCCGGTGCGCTTGGGCCGCTTGGGCTTCTTCGCCTTGCCGGCCGGCGCGGCGGGCGTGATGTCGGGCACGTCGGCGGGGTCGGGCTTCCCGGCGGAGACGACGCCCAGGGCCTGGGTGGGCGTGTCCTCACCGGGCCGGGCGGGCGCCGCGCCCGGCGTGATGCCCAGAGTGCGGGTGGGGGTGTCGTCTTCGGGGGCCCCGGCGGACGCCCGTGCGGGCCCGGCACCGGTCGCTCCGGCGGGTCTGCCGTCGCGGGCGTCGGTGGATCCGGTGTTGTGGGGGCCGGTGGGCCTGCCGTCAACGCCTCCGGCGGGCTTGGCGCCGCGCGCGTCGGAGGGCCGGCCGTCGGGGGTGCTGGTGGCTCGGCCGTCGCGGGCTCCGGTGGGCCCGGCGGCGCGGGCTCCGGTGGGTCCGGGGCGCTGGGCTCCGGTGGGTCTGTCGTCTTGGGTTCCGCCGGTGGGCTGCGCGCCGCGTGCGTCGGCGGGCTGGCCGTCGGGGGTGTCGGCGGAACGGCCGTCGCGGGCTCCGGTGGGTCCGCCGTCCGGGGCTGGGGCCGGGGCCGGCTCGGGCTTCCGGGTGGATGCCGGGCCGGGCCCGCCGCCGGGGGCGCCGGGCCTGCCGCCGGGTGCCGGAGCCGGCTTTCCGTCGGACGTCCCGCCGGGGGTCGCAGCGGGCTTGCCGCCGGGCGTTCCGTCGGGTGTCCCGCGGGGAGTCGCAGTGGGCGTCCCGTCGGGCGTCGTGCCCGGCTTCCCCTCGGGCGTCCTGTCGGGCGACGCGCCGGGCCCGCTGCCGGGCGTGGCCTTGGAGGTGTTGTCGCCGGACTCCGGGGTCGCGCCCGGAGTGCGCGACCCCGGATCTCTCGGTGCCCAGGCCGGGCCGTTCCGCTTCGGCTGCGGCTCGTCGCTCATCGTGCTGCCGTACTCCTGTTTTCGCGTCGTACGTTCATTTCCGTACGGACTCGTACGCCTTGCGCCCACTCCGGGCCGGTTCTGCGCCCCTGAGTAAAGACTCTCGTACCGTTCGATCCGTTCCCGGATCGAGGAACGTGCCCCTCACGCCCCCCGCGCACCACCGTCCGCCCCGAAAACGCGTGGCAGGCCACCTGGGCCGCGGACTAGGCTCCTTCGCTTCGGCCCGAATCGGTCCAGGCCTCGGCCTTTCGCCTAACTCTGCGCAGCGGATGGGGGTTTCCTCGTGGGCACAGGGCGGTTGTACGCCGCCGTCGCCGCCGGTGGGTTCAGGCGGTACGCGACATATCGGGTGGCCACCGCGGCTGGGGTGTTCACCAACACCGTCTTCGGCTTCATCCTCGCATACACCTACATGGCCCTCTGGCACGAGAAGCCCCACCTCGGCGGCTACGACCAGGCGCAGGCCCTCACCTATGTATGGGTCGGTCAGGCCATGTTCGCGGTGATGGTGCTGGGAAGCGCGGGATTCGAGGAGGAGCTGATCGAGCGGATCCGCACGGGCGACATCGCGGTGGACCTGTACCGGCCGGTCGACCTCCAGCTGTGGTGGCTCGCCGCCGACCTGGGCCGGGCCCTGTTCCAACTGCTCGGCCGGGGCGTCGTCCCCATGATGTGCGGCGCGCTCTTCTTCGACCTGGCGCTGCCGTCCGGCCCGCTGCCCTGGCTCGCCTGTCTCGTCGCGGTCGCCCTGGGCGCCGTGGTCAGCTTCGCGATCCGGTACATCGTCGCCCTGTGGGCGTTCTGGCTCCTCGACGGCGCCGGAGCGATGCAGATCACCTGGCTCACCGGGGTCTTCTTCTCCGGCATGCTGCTGCCGCTCAACGTCTTCCCGGGCGCCCTCGGCGAACTCGCCCGCGCCCTGCCCTGGTCCGCCCTGCTCCAGGCGCCCGCCGACGTCCTGCTGGGCGAGGCCGACCCCTGGGGGACGTACGCCTTCCAACTCGCCTGGGCGGCGGTGCTGCTGGCGGTCGGGCGGCTGATCCAGTCGGCGGCGACGCGGAAGGTGGTGGTCCAGGGTGGCTGACCTCGACGAGCGCGCGGACGGACGCCCGGTCGCACCGGTCCGGGAGGCGGGCACGGAGGACCCGTTCGGCGAGTACGGCACGTACCGCCGTGTACGGGACGGGCTGCGCGCCTACCGCATGATCGCCGCCATGTGGATCCGTTCCACGATGGCCTACCGCGCCTCCTTCGCGATGACGACGTTCGGCAACTTCGCGGCGACCTCCTTCGACTTCGTCGCGATCCTGCTGATGTTCTCCCAGGTCGACGAGCTCGGCGGCTTCTCCCTGCCCGAGATCGCCCTGCTGTACGGCACCTCCGCCGTCGCCTTCGGGCTCGCGGACCTGATGATCGGTTCGATGGACCGGCTCGGGCGCCGGGTCCGCGACGGCACGCTGGACACCCTCCTGGTCCGCCCCGTCCCGGTGCTCGCCCAGGTCGCCGCCGACAAGTTCGCGCTGCGCCGCCTGGGCCGGGTCACCCAGGGGCTGTTCGTCCTCGGGTACGCCCTGACGACGCTCGACATCGCCTGGACCCCGGCCAAGGTGCTGATGATCCCGCTGATGGTGGGCAGCGGCGGGCTGATCTTCGCGGCGGTGTTCGTCGGGGGCGCGGCCTTCCAGTTCGTCGCGCAGGACGCCTCCGAGGTGCAGAACGCCTTCACCTACGGCGGCGCGACCCTCCTGCAGTACCCGCCGGCCCTCTTCGCCAAGGACCTGCTGCGCGGCGTGACCTTCGTCCTGCCGCTCGCCTTCGTCAACTGGGTGCCCGGGCTCTACGTCCTGGGCCGCCCCTACCCGCTCGATCTACCGTCCTGGCTGGCGTTCGCGCCACCGCTGGTCGGGGTGGCCTGCTGTGCGCTGGCGGGGGTCGCGTGGCGGGCGGGGCTGCGTTCGTATCGGAGCACGGGGAGTTAGGGACACATGAGCGACGACGACCGGTTCATCGAACTCGACCGGATCGAGAAGGTCTTCGACGTCCGCAGGAAGACCGGGTTCCTGCGGCGGGAGCGGCGGGAGGTGCGGGCCGTCGACTCGATCTCCTTCACGGTGGCGCGCGGCGAGATGGTCGGCTACATCGGGCCGAACGGCGCGGGGAAGTCCACCACCATCAAGATGCTGACGGGCATTCTGACGCCGAGCGGGGGACGCCTGCGGGTCGCCGGCATCGACCCGTCCCGTGAGCGGACGCGGCTCGCCCGGCGGATCGGGGTGGTGTTCGGGCAGCGTACGACCCTGTGGTGGGACCTCCCGCTGATCGACTCCTACCGCCTGATGCGCCGTATGTACCGCGTCCCCGACGCCCGTTACCGCCAGAACCTCGATCGCTGTGTCGAACTCCTCGAACTGGCGGACCTGCTGGACGTGCCCGTACGGCAGCTCTCGCTCGGCCAGCGCATGCGCGGCGACATCGCGGCGGCCCTGCTGCACGACCCCGAGGTGCTGTACCTGGACGAGCCGACGATCGGGCTCGACGTGATCAGCAAGGCCAGGGTCCGCGAGTTCCTCAGGAACCTCAACACCGAGCAGGGCACGACCGTGCTCCTCACCACGCACGACCTCCAGGACATCGAGCAGCTCTGCCGCCGGGTGATGGTCATCGACCACGGGCGCCTGATGTACGACGGCCCGCTGGCCGGGCTGCACGAGGTGGGCGAGAGCGAGCGCACCCTCGTCGTCGACCTGGAGCGCGAACTCCCGCCGGTCGAGGCCGAGCCCGCCCGTGTCGTACGGGTCGAGGGGCCCCGGCAGTGGCTCGCCTTCCCCGCGTCGGAGTCGGCGGCGCCGCTGGTCGCGCGGATCGCCTCGCGGTATCCGCTGGTGGACCTGTCGGTCCGGGAGCCGGACATCGAGGCCGTGATCGCCCGGATGTACGCGCAGCAGGCAGAGCGGGTGGGGGAGACGGGTCAGGCCGTGCCGTAGCCCGATGCGGCCGTCTCGTAGCCGGGAGTAGGGGTTCCTCGTAGGCTGATCGTATGACGGACGACTTGCCGGATCTTCCGGCTGCCGCGGACCTTCGTGCCTCCGACGCCGATCGTGAACGCGTCTGCGAACAACTGCGGGACGCCCTCGCGGAGGGGCGGCTCGACATGGAGGAGTTCGAGGAGCGGCTCGACGCGACGTACAAGGCGCGGACGTACGGAGAGCTGGCGCCGATCACCCGTGATCTGCCCGGTGCGGGGGCCGTGGCACCGCCGGCCGTCGTGCCGTCGGCGGTCTCGCTGGTCAAGGGGCCCGCGGAGAACGCGGGTTGGCCCGAGCGCGTCGTCGGCGGTGAGGGCACGTCCACGTGGAGCGTCGCGGTCATGTCCGGGTTCGAGCGCAAGGGGCGCTGGACGGTGCCCCGGCGCTTCGACTGCCTCGCGTTCTGGGGCGGCGGCGAGCTGGATCTGCGGGACGCGTACTTCGCGGAGCGTGAGGTCACCATCAACTGCGTGGCGATCATGGGCGGGGTCAATGTGATCGTGCCGCCGGGCGTCGAGGTCGTGGTCCGGGGGATCGGGATCATGGGCGGGTTCGACCACCGGGAGGAGGGCGAGCCGGGCGAGCCGGGCGCCCCCCGGGTGATCGTCACCGGGTTCGCGTTCTGGGGCGGCGTCGGGGTCGAGCGGAAGCTGCCGAAGGCCGAGCGGCAGCGGTTGAAGGAGGCGCGGCGGCAGGAGCGGCGGGAGCGGCGGGTGGCGCGGCGCGAAGCGCGGCGGGAACTCCACTCCCCCCACCGCGATCACACGCATGCGATGCATGAGGCCCATCGCGACGCCGTGGAACAGGTGCGGGAGGCGATGCGATCGGAGCGGGAGCGGCGCCGGAAACGGGAGTACTAGGCCGAGGAGGCGCCCCCGAAGGGGCGCTCCAGTGAACCGGGGTGACCCTCACAGCTCTGCTGGAGCGGCACCCTTCAGCTTCTCCAGGTCGAAGACCTCGCCCATCCGTGCGTAGCCCTTGTCGCTCGGGTGGAGGTGGTCGCCCGAGTCGTAGTCGGAGCGGAGGCGGCGGAGGTCGTACGGGTCGCGCAGGGCCTTGTCGAAGTCGACGTAGGCGTCGAAGACGTCGCCGGAGCGGATCCGGGCGTTGACGGCCTGGCGGACGGACTCGCGCTGGTCGGTGTAGCCGCGGTGGCCGTGGAAGGGCATGAGGGTGGTGCCGACGACGCGGAGCCCGCGGGCGTGGGACCGGTCGACGAGTTCGCGGAGGCCGGCGGTGATGGCCTCGGGGTCGGCCCGGCCGGGGTTCCTGAGGATGTCGTTGACGCCGAGGTCGATGACGACGGCCTTGACGCCGGTACGGCCGAGGACGTCGCGCTGGAAACGGGAGAGGCCGCTGGGGTTCTCGGCGGGGCGGCCGTTGCCGTCGGTGAGGACGCGGTTGCCGCTGATGCCCTCGTTGACGACGCTGTAGCGCGGCGCGTCGGAGGAGCCGGCGGCGGCGTGCAGCCGGTCGGAGAGGACGTCCGTCCAGCGCCGGTTCTCGCCGACGGTGGAGGAGATGCCGTCGGTGAGGGAGTCGCCGAAGGCCACGACCGTGCCGTCGGACTCGTTGCTCAGCACGTCCAGGGCGGTGACGTAACGCCAGTGCAGGGTCTGGGTGGTGTACGGCTCCCCGGTGACGTCCGCCGTCCGGTCGCCCTCGGCGGTGTACGAGATCTGCCGGGCGTGCGCGTGGTAGGTCGTGGGGCCGGACGGGGTGGGCGAGTAGGTGGTGATGAGCACGTCGCCGCCGTGCGGGATGGGCACCCGCACGGCATCGCTGACCACCTGCCGGCCGGCGGCGATGACGACCGTCGGGTTGCCGGCGAAGGTGAGGCGGCGCATGGTGTCGGCCGCCGCGGCCGGGGTGTCCGGCGCGGCGGCGACCGCGAGCGAGGCGTGGGTGATGGTCAGCGGCTGCTGGCCGTAGAGATTGGACAGGGTGACGCGGGCACTCGTGCCGGCGGCCGTGGTGTGTACGACGTTGCGCACCGAGTGGCCGGCGAGGCCGTTGGTCTCGGTGCCCGGTTCCGACCCGCTCGGTGAGGCGGCCCAGGCGCCGACCCAGACTCCGGTGGAGGCGGGGGCGGCGCTGTTGTGCGGTGCGCGGGCGAACGTCGCCGGTCGCCGGTCGCCGCCGTCGATGCCGACGCCGACGTATATCGCGGCCGAGACGGCCACGACCAGGGCGGCGACGGCCGCCAGAAGTGCGCCGTGCCTCGTGGGGAGGCCCCCACGCCCCCGGCGTGACGCTTGGTCATGCGGTGTGTTACTCCTCGGGCAGTGGAGCCCCGAGGCTCCGATGTGATCACCCCATGATGCGGCATGGGGCCAGGGCGGCTTGTGAGAACCCCCCTCGGTTCCCCCGCCCGGACAGACGCGGGGAACTCCTGTTCCGTTCCAGGAGTACGTGTGAATAGGCCTATGGAGTACGTCACCAACAGTCGATGAACGGGACAATGTGCACGGGGGACAGGGACGGGTGGAGTGAATGGACCGTACGAAAGCGGAAGAGAGCGCCGAGCCGCGTGTCTCGCACCGCACCATGACCACCTTCAGCGCCGCCGACGAGGAGAAGCAGCGGGGCGTCCGGCAGATGAAGCTCACCGCGGCCGGGCTGCTGCTGTTCGTGGCGGTGGTGTACGTGTTGGCCGAGTGGGCCTCGCACGAGGGCGCGGGCGCCTGGGCGGGCTATGTCGCGGCGGCGGCCGAGGCGGGCATGGTGGGCGCGCTGGCGGACTGGTTCGCCGTGACCGCGTTGTTCCGGCATCCGCTCGGGCTGCCCATCCCGCACACCGCGATCATCCCCACCAAGAAGGACCAACTGGGCGTCTCGCTGGGCGAGTTCGTGGGGGAGAACTTCCTCTCCGACGATGTCGTACGGCAACGGCTGCGGGCCGTCGGCATCGGCAGTCGGCTCGGCGCGTGGCTCGCCGAGCCGGAGAACGCCGATCGGGTGACGGCGGAGCTGGCGACCGCGCTCAGGGGCGCGCTGACCGTGCTGCGCGACTCGGACGTGCAGGCCGTGGTCGGGGAGGCGATCACCCGGCGGGCGAACGCCCAGGAGATCGCGCCCGGTATCGGCAAGATGCTGGAGAGGATCGTGGTCGACGGCGGCCACAGACGGGTCGTCGACCTGGTCTGCACCCGCGCCCACGACTGGCTGGTCCTGCACGACGCGCAGGTCATGGACGCCGTCGAGGGCGGTGCTCCCGGCTGGACCCCCCGGTTCGTGGACCGCAAGGTCGGCGAGCGGGTCTACAAGGAGCTGCTGCGCTTCGCCACCGAGATGCGGGACTCGCCCGCCCACCCGGCGCGTGGTGCCCTCGACCGGTTCCTCACCGATTTCGCCACCGACCTCCAGTCCGACACGGACACCAGCGCGCGGGTGGAGCGGCTGAAGAGCGAGGTGCTCGGCCGGGGCGAGGTCCAGGACCTCATCGCCTCCGCCTGGACGGCCGTACGGTCGATGATCGTGTCCGCCGCCGAGGACGAGCGCAGCGAGCTGCGGCTGCGTGTGCGGTCCTCGCTGCTGTCGCTGGGCGCGCGGATGGCGACCGAGCCGGGCGTGCAGGCCAAGGTCGACCGGTGGGTGGAGGGCGCGGCCGTGCACGTCGTGACCACGTACCGTCAGGAGATCACCTCCCTCATCACCGAGACCGTGGCGAGCTGGGACGCCGAGCACACGACCAGGAAGATCGAGGCCAACATCGGCCGTGACCTGCAGTTCATCCGTATCAACGGCACGGTGGTGGGTTCGCTGGCGGGGCTGCTGATCTACACGGTGGCGCGGGCGCTGGGGGCGTAGGCCGTACGGCTCTCCTCCCGGCAGCCCGGGCGTGGTCCCCGCCCTGAGTGCGTCCGGCGTACGGCCGACTGAGTACCCGTACTCTGTCGGCCCGCCGTCCGCCCGGGAATCCTCGTACGCATGACCGAGAAGCTGCTCTGCCCCCTGCGCACGCGCCCCTGGCCGGAACGCTGGCTGACCCGCCTGCTCGGCGCCGCCCTCGCCGCGGTCGCGTACCTCCTCTGCCTGCCCTGGGACCTCCGCAACCGGCCGGAGACGGCCGGTTCCGACATCGAGACGACCCCTGTGAGCGTCACGGGGGTCGTCGTCCTCGCCCTCGCCCTGCTGGTCCTCGCGGCCTACTTCGGCCACCGGGACGCCCTGGCCTGGCCGTTGCTCCTGGTCGCCGTCCCGCCGACGGCCCTGATGTACGCGTCCTTCCGCGCCCACCCCGCAGCGGACGCCTCGCTGTGGCCCCTCGCCTGGGCCTTCTTCACCCTGCTGACCGGCGCGTGCGTGCTGGTGGCGGCGTCGGTGGCGCGGGCCTTCCGGGGGAGGCGGTGGAGACGGTGGAGGAGGAGTGGCTGGTCCGGGCCGGTCGGTAGTGAGCAGGCGGGCCGGTCGGCAGTGGGCCGGCGGGCGCCCGTCGGCAGGGAGCCGGGGGCCGGCCCGGACCGCGCTCTCAGGCCCCGGTGGTGGAGCCGGGGCGCACGATCATCAGGACCGTCACCGTGGCCCACAGGAGGTTGAACACGCCGGTGAACATGGCGAGTCGGGCGGTGGCCTTGACGCCGACGCCGACGCCGACGCCGACGCCGACGCCGACCCCGACCGCGGTCGGCGTCGGCGTCGGCGTCGGGGCGGTGCCGCCCGTGTTCCCGTCCGCTTCTCCGCCCTCGCTCCCGGCGCCGATCCCCGCCAGGATCTCCTCCTGCCGGGGCAGCACGAGCGCCAGCAGGACCATGGCCGCGAGGGCGGTCAGCAGCATGGACACGATCAGCCAGGCGTCCGTCAGCACCCCCATGCTCATCGCCGTGGCGAACCCGAGCACCGGTACGGCGATACCGACACCGCCGTACACCCGGCAGATCCGGTGCAGCAGCCGTACGGCCGACACCGCCCGCTCGCTCCCGGGTTCGGCCAGCGCCTTGCGCGCGCTCGGCGGGAACATGCTGGCAGCGACGGTGATGGGCCCGACGGCGATGATCGCGGCCAGGACGTGGAGGGAGAGCAGGAACTTGGTCACGGGTGCACGGTAGGACGCGGGGGTGTCGGCGCGTTCATCTTCGCGGCGACGGGCCTGCTGGACGGCCTGCGCGCCACGACCCACTGGATCGCCGCCCCCGACCTGGCCGCCCGCCATCCGGCGGTGACCGTCGACCCGAACGTCCTCTACGTCGACAACGGCCAGTTCCTGACCTCGGCGGGCGCGGCGGCGGCCATGGACATGTGCCTGCACATGATCCGCAAGGACCACGGCTCGGCGGTCGCCGCGTTCACCGCCCGCATGTGCGTCATGCCCCTCGAACGCGAGGGCGGCCAGGCCCAGTTCATCGTCCACGACCAGCCGTCGGCGCCCGCCGGAGCCACCATGGAACCCCTCCTGCGGTGGCTGGAGGAGAACGTCGAACGCGACCTGACCCTGGACGACATCGCCCTCCACGCCGGCACCAGCGCCCGCACCCTGAACCGCCGCTTCCGCGAACAGACCGGCACGACTCCCCTGCAGTGGCTGCACCGGGCGAGGGTCCGCCGCGCCCAGTACCTCCTGGAGTCCACCGACCACACGGTCGACCGCATCGCCACCCAGGCGGGCTTCGGCTCCCCGACGGCCTTCCGTGACCGCTTCAAGAGGGTGGTGGGCACGAGTCCGTACGCGTACCGGCGGGCGTTCAGGGGGAGTGAGCCCCCGGGCTGCCCTCAGGGGCCACCGCGGACGGCCGGGCCGCTCATCAAAAGAGCTGAGTCAGGGGTTGTCAGGTTTCCTCCTTCGAGCTATATAAGAAGTCGAAGAAACTACCGGGCATCGCACCCAGTGCCACACGAGAGGAGTGACCCGTGATGCTCATGCGTACCGACCCGTTCCGCGAATTCGACCGACTCGCGCAGCAGGTGTTCGGTTCCGACAGCCGGCCCGCCGTCATGCCGATGGACGCCTACCGGTCCGGTGACGACTTCATCGTCCACTTCGACCTCCCGGGCGTGGACCCGGAGACCATCGATCTGGACGTCGAGCGCAACGTCCTGAACGTCCGCGCCGAGCGCCGTTCCCCGGCCCCGGACAGCGCCGAGCTGGTCGCCGCCGAACGCCCCACGGGAGCGTTCAGCCGCCAGCTGTTCCTCGGCGACACCCTCGACGCCGACCGCGTCGACGCCTCGTACGAGGCCGGCGTCCTGACCCTGCGCATCCCGATCGCGGAGAAGGCCAAGCCGCGCAAGATCCAGATCAGCGGCGGCGACGAGCGGCGGCAGCTCGACCGCTGACCCGGAGACGGTCGGCTTTCGTCGGCCACTTCCAGGCGGCCCCGGGCACGCACCCCGAGCGCGTGTCGCCACGACGCTCGGGGTGCGTGAGCGCGGGGCCGCCATCCCCGCGGCAGCGGATCGGATGACACCGTCCCCGCGACAGCGGATCGGATAAGACCATCGGCGCGACAGCGGATCGGATGACACCATCGGCCGATGGTCGCCATCACCACCGGCACACCGAGAGCACGCACCGGACGCCGCTCCTTCACGGGTGAACGTCGCCTGCCGCGCGGCACTAGTTGACGCTTTGTCCTTCGGCGTTCGACGCCTCGGCGGCTGCGCCGGAGCCCAACTTCTTGAGTACCGCTCGCTTCGCCGCGACATGGCGCGCGACCACCTTGCGGTCGTCCGACCCGAGCACCCGCTTCTCCACCGAGCGCTGCACCTTGCCCACGGCCTCGGCGAGCTCCGTCGCCGCCTGGCACCGCGCGTCTGCCTCCGCCGTACGGATCTCCTCCCGCCCCAGTGCCGTCAGCGAGGCCGGATCGCCGGAGGCCTTCGGCAGACGGCGGTTCAACCGCTCCCGTACCGCCTGGAGGTCGGCCGCGCGATGTCCCGCCTCCTCCATACAGGAGGACCAACGCCGCACTGCCGCACGGTAGTCGGCATCCTTCTCCACGGCGGTCAGCACCCGGGCCGACAGCACCGCGACCACGGGCTCCGTGCGGTCCCACGCGGCGCCGTAGACCTCGACACGGGCCTGAGTGACACAGCCGTCCTCGGAGTACTCCACATGGGAGCCGTCCGGCAGTGGTACCGACACCCGGTGCGCGGCGGTGCCCAGCAGGGCCCGCCGCCACGCGGGGTCGCGGGGCTCGTCGTCGGCGGGCGGCGGGGAGGACCGCACGTGCAGGAACTCGCCCACGATGCCGTACCCGTCCGTCGCCGCCCGCCGGGCGGTCAACAGCCCGTAGGGATTGGTCTCCTCGCCGCGTGCGGACGCCGTACGCGGCTGTGCCGTGTACCGCTGGCCGTGCTCCGCCATGCACCTCACGATGACCTGTTCCTGCAGGTCGTGGAGGCGTACGGCCGCGGCGTGCCGGAAGGACGCGGCCCCGGACAGCGGCCGTACGTCAGGCGGGCCGGGCGTGCCTACCGGCTCGCGGCCGGCCGCTCCCGGGAGGGAGCAGCCGGCCACGGCCAGCGCCGCGAGCATCGCGACCGTCAGCACCGTGGTGCGCGCGGTGCGTGCGGTACGTCGTGCGCGGGGCATGCCGGCGTGGTGGTTCACACGCACCAGTCGTTGGAGGCGACGTTGTGCCACCAGACGGTGTTGGCCAGGGTCGGGTTCGTCCGGCCGCGGTTGAGGACGTAGCTGGAACCGGTCTTGTTCAGTCCGGAGAAGATGCGGACGTTGCAGTTGTTGCCGTTGTTGTAGAGCGACTCGGCGTTGTTGAACTTGTTGTACTGGAGCAGGTTGTTGTTGTCGCCGTACACGGTCCCGGGGTCTCCCGCGCCGTAGGTGCCCAGGTACGCGCACAGCGCCCCGGAGGGACAGTCCGACCACGCGGCGTTCGCGGGGGCGGCCGTGGCCAGCGTGCCGACGGCGGCCAGGGCCAGACCACCGAGGGCGATGCCGCTCCGGACGAGCATCCGATGCATTCCGAGTTCCTCCACTCTGAGAAAGCACTGCTGAGAACCGCTGAGAGCCCGTTGGTGAGACCTCGTTGCCGAGACCGCACCGCGGAGAACTCCCCGCGACAGGGCCACCACCGGTGGCGCCCGTTCGCCAGCAGCCTCACTCAGGAAGCAGGCGTCCCATCAGTAGGGCCGAGTGGGACGGGACGCCGTGGGACGCGGACACCCCTCCCGCCTCACCCGTCGTATGCGTGCTGGCGCCAGTTCGGGACGCCTGAGACGGCGTTCGAGACGGCATGGGAGACGCCGGGCACATCGGAGGCGCACGGACAAGGCCCGTACGCCCGACGCCCGACACCCCCGCGCTCCGCCAGCAACCCGGCCGCGGCCACGGCCAACGCCCCCACAGCGACCCCCGCGGCGAACAACTTCACCGAGGCCGGGCGACGGTGGGCCCTCTCTCGCTGCCGTTGCCGCTGGTCGCCGTCGTCGGGGGAGGTGGTTCCCCCCGGGCTCCTCCATCAACAACAGACTCCCCGCCCCGGCCCCCACCGCCGAGGCGAACTGCTCGACGGCCTCCCGGGGCACCGGCTTCTTCCCGTTCAGAAACCGCTCCCAGGACGACCGGCTGTAGTGCGTACGTGCCGCCAGCTTCGCGAAACTGAGCCCCGACGACTCCTTCAGCCTGCGCATCTCCACTGCTATCAGCTCACTCATTCGTCCCCCTGTGTCCCATTAGGTCATGTGGGTCCCCCACAGTCAGGAAACAGGGTCGTGGGGACGGAGGGACAGACGTTTCACGGCCGATTTCAAGGGATCCAAACGGACCTGCGGCGATCTGGAGTGATCTGCTGCGACCTACGCTCATCTGCCGTGAACTGCGGTGATTCGACGAAACCCTGATGGCGGCGTGACTCGCACCACTGCCGTCGACTACACGGAGCGACATACCACGGTCGCGCGTATGACGGTCCCGACCTCTACAACTCGTGCCGTCGATCCACGTGTTGAGTCCGTTGATGACGCTCTTGAGCGTGTGGAGCAGTCGCTTCGGGCACGTTTGAACCGGAACCTGCGGAATCCACCAAGTCAGCACACCGGTCCTCTGCCGGCCAAGGCCTGAACGAAGGAACGCCAAGCGCCACTTCGAACGGTGATCACATGCCCTCCCACGACCTTGGAGTCGCGTACAAGAATGCGGTGGGTGGTTATCGCGCACTCCACGCACTCGCCTCCTGCGCCGTTGCTGTACGACGACGTGAACCACGTCGGTCGACCGTCGTCGCCGGCCTCTGCGATGCTCATCTGGCGAATTCCTTCAGGGTGGACTTGATCAACTGGGCGGAGCGGTGAGGACTGAGTGCTGCGGCTCGCAAGCCATCGAACGCCCTGGTGTACTCACGAACATGATGCTCGCCTTCGAGATAGACGGCATCGGTGATGCCGTCCCGGTACACCAGATCCGGGTCTTCCGGGGCGGGAAAGCCGAGCATCGTGAACGAGCCCGTGGACGGACAGGTGCCTGAGTCGAAGGGGAGGACCTGCAGGGTCACGGTCGGCAACTCGGCAGAGTCCAGGACGCGTTCGAGTTGCTCCCGCATCAGTGCCCGATCCCCGATGACATTGCGCACGGCACCTTCGTTCACGATGAACCAGGCATCGGGGGCGTCGGGGCGAGCCAGCATGGCCTGACGCTCCATGCGGACGCGTACGGCTCTGTCGATGTCCTGGACGGACATGTGTGCACCCGTCGTGTGGAGTTCGCGGGCGTACCCCTCGGTCTGCATGAGGCCCGGCACCAACTCACACTGGTACTGGCGGAGCGCGGAGGCATCCTGCTCCAGCCCGATGTAGATGTTGAACCACTCGGGAACGCCTGCCCCATGCTCCTGCCACCAGCCGCGTGTCTTGGCCTGCCGGGCAAGTGACTTGAGGAATTCGCGCAGCTCGTCGCTCGTGTCGTAGAACCGGCAGAGGGCATCGATGTCGGACGGTTGGACCCGGCCGCTGCCCGTCTCCATCCGGTTGACTTTGGAGCCGCTCCAGTCCAGCGCCGTGCCGACCTGGGCGCACGTGAGCCCGCTCTTCTCGCGAAGCTTCCTCAGCTCGATCGAGAGACGGCGACGTCGCGCCGTCGGTGAACCGGCCATCTCAACCCTTTCAACCATCTGTCGAATACCGGGCGTTCAGTCTCGCGCCAAGGGATGCGCCTGCCAATCACTCGGAAGTGGGAATCCCGCTGTGCACATTGCACGCCGGGATGATCCGGCGTCATTCTTGCGGCAACGCCACTCGCCGTGAGCGGGCGTGACACTCCGCTGATCCTGTGAGGTCGGCTCGGAGTCGACATGCGACAGAGAGGTCTTCGTGATCCAGAAACCGTGTATGTCTCGGAAACAGTGGGACGTGACCTTCACGGCCGATCCCGAGGAAGTCGCTGTCCTGCGGCGCATCATGCGGCTCCACCTGGGGCTCTGGGGGCTGCATGAAGTCGTCGACGGGGCTCAACTCTGTGTCAGCGAACTCGTGTCGAACGTCATCACGCATGTCGGTCACGGCACTCCGGCCACACTCGCGGTCTCGATGAGCGGCACTCACCTGCGCATCGAGGTCCACGACCCCGACACGCGGGCCCTGCCCGCGCTCATGGCCGCGGATTCCGACTCGGAGTCCGGGCGCGGCATGGCCCTTGTCGATGCCGTCGCCGAGCGCTGGGGTGTTCAACTCCTCGCCGACCGCAAGGTGACGTGGTGCGAGCTCCCCACCACCCTGACCTCGCCGAACGGCCACCGCGGAGGATCTCACGTGACAAGAGCGGAAGCGGTGCTCGACCTCTATGGCAGGGCGAAGCCGCTGCCAACAGTTGACTCAGGTCGGCTGAGCGCAGCCACGGCAGAGGAGGCAGCGATCGGTGCCATTGCTGACCTTCTCCACTGGCTCCGGGCGCACGGCCGCGATGCGGATGATGCGTTGGACCGAGCCCAGATGCACTTCGAAGCGGAAGCGGGGGTGGTGGGTGACTCGACGTGAGGCGCTACCCGGCTTTGATTGTCGAGTAGGTCCATACGTCCGCCGGGATCTCGTGCTTCAGCTTCCACGTGATAGCCATCGGGTTGCTACCTGTGTGCTTCTCGTACTCCGCCGGACCAAGCAGTATCCACGGCTGGGCGCTGCCTATGTCGGTGGTCTTGTAACGGCGCACGAAGAGCAGGACGTGGCTGCCCTCAGCGACATGACGCTGATAGCGCAAGCCAGTGGGGGAGGTCTCGGAAGTCTGGTTCTGGGACTCCCAGTGGAAGAGAGTCTCGCTCTGTGCGTAGTCGTGGTACCTGGTCTGCGGCGAGAAGTCCTTCTCGTCCTTCTCCAGTGTGATGAGGAGCGCGTCCGTCTTGATCGAGTCGCACCACTTCACGCCCTCGCGGAAGTCAGCGGGCATGAAGCCGCCGATGTACGACTGCCCCAGCGCAGGCAGGATCTCCTCGCGGCTGTACGAGGCGTGCACGGCAAGGGGGACGCCGCTCTGACCGCCCAAGCACAAGAGAGGGATGGGTACGTGCTCGGTGCGGGCGAGGTTGTACTCCAGCACCTGGCGCAGCTCACTACGGACGGCGTGCTGTTTGCGCAGGGTTGCGAATCCGGCGTCGTAGTTGACGTACCCCTTGCGGACGATGCCGCCGAGTGGCCACAACTGGAAGAAGAGCATGCGGGCGTAGGCCTGTCCCTGTTCGTCAAGGGTGCTGTAGGCAGGGGCATCGTCTTCCAACATTCGCTTGTATGCAGCGACCCGTAGCGGGTCGTCCACGTGGAGGAACGCGGAGATGCGCTTGAGTAGCGCGGCCTCGCCTTCCGGAGCCTCATCCTTCAGGAGGCCGGAGCGACGGAGTAGACCCGTCCAAGAGTTCCCGTTGCTCCGGTAGAGCTCCCTGAGCTCGCGTCCGCTCTCTTCGAGGTAGCGGCTGAGCTTCGGCTCGGCGTAATCTGCCACCTCGCGCGCCAGTGCCGTGACGTTGACGCCGATCTGGTCCTTGAGATTGGCGATGATGGTTTTCTTGGCCTTCTCCTCAAGGATGATCTGGCAGCCGGACGGAAGCTGTGGGAAGTCGTGCTCGATGTTGTCCAAGAGCCGCTTGCGGGTCAGGTTCGTCAGGGCACGGAACTGGTTCTCGAAGCGGAATTCCTTGCGGTGCTGGCCGATGAAGTCCAGCACGGTCAGCACCGCCTTGTTTTCGGTACGGCGGAGACCTCGGCCGAGCTGCTGCAAGAACACCGTTGCGCTGGAGGTGGGGCGCAGCAAGAGCAGGGTGTCTACGTCGGGGATGTCTAGGCCCTCGTTGAAGAGGTCGACCGAGAAGATCACCTGCAACGCCCCGGATGTGAGGTCAGCCAGCGCCTGCTTGCGCTCATCGGCAGGGGTCCCGGCAGACACGGCAACGGCGTTGAGGCCGGCCTTGCGGAAGGACTCCGCCATGAAATGCGCGTGCGCAACAGAAACGCAGAAGCCCAAAGCGCGCATGGCACTCGGATCGGCGACTTTCTCCTCAACGGCCTTCAAGACCAGGAGCGCCCGCGCGTGGTTGGCGGACAACACATCGCTCAGCGCGGTTGCGTCGTACGCTCCGCGATGCCACTTCACCGCACTCAGGTCGGTGTTGTCGCTGATGCCGAGGTAGTGGAAGGGGCTAAGTAGGTCATTCTCCAAGGCCTCCCACAACCGCATCTCGGCAGCGATGCGCCCATCGAAGAACTCGTCCTGGATGTTCTTGCCGTCCATGCGCTCGGGAGTCGCGGTCAGCCCAAGCAGCTCCAGTGGTTCGAAATGATCGAGGATCTTCCGGTACGTCGGCGAAGTCCCGTGGTGGAACTCGTCGATCACGATCACATCGAAGTGAGCGGCAGCAAGCCGGTCCAATGCGCGCGCGTTCAGTGACTGCACGCTGGCGAATACATGTGCCCAGCGCTCCGGAATCTCACCACTGTGCAGGGATTCGCCGAAATTCGCGTCAACCAAGACGTCTTGGTAGGTCCGCAGGGACTGCTGGAGAATTTCCTTGCGATGAGCGACGAACAGCAGTCGCAGATCACGGCCGTGCTTCTTGCGCAACTGCTTGTAGTCCAGTGCTGCCATCACGGTCTTGCCGGTGCCTGTCGCCGCAACCAGCAGGTTCCGGTGCCGGTCATGCACCTCCCGTTCGACTTCGAGTCGCTCCAACATGTCGCGTTGATGGGCGTAGGGGCGTACTTCGAGACCGGACAGAGTGATTCTGCGATCCGCGGCCGAGGTATTCGACGTGCCCCCGGCGATGGCCAACGCTTCCTGGAGTCGAGCGCCGTCGGTGTCCGGGTCGTACAGCTCAAAGGAGGGGTCGCTCCAGTATGCCTCGAAGGTCGCGTCGAACTTGCGCAGAACGTCGGGTGTGGCGATGGACGACAGCCGGACGTTCCACTCCAGCCCATCGAGCAGCGCGGCCTTGGAGAGGTTGGAGCTGCCGACGTACGCCGTGTCGTAGCCGCTCTTCCGCCGGAACAGCCATGCCTTGGCGTGGAGCCGCGTCGACCTCGTCTCATAGTTGACCTTGACCTCGGCGTTGAACTCCCGCACTAGCCGATCCAGTGCGCGCCGTTCTGTCGCCCCGATGTAGGTCGTCGTGATGACGCGTATCGGCACGTCCCGCTCACGGGCCGCCTGCAGAGACTGCTCGATGATGCGCAGACCGTGCCACTTCACGAAGGCGCAGAGCAGGTCTATGCGGTCAGCGGTGGCAAGCTCGGCACGCAACTCGAAGCCGAGGCTGGGGTCTTCCGGCGAGTTGGTGATGAGGGCGGTATCGGAGAGCGGGATACCCGGGCGTACGGCGAAGACGCCAGGGGCCTCCTGCCGAGCCAGCGCCAGAAGCTGGCGCGGGCCTGCCGCGACCAGGTCCACCCATTCCTGAGCTCCCTTGAGCGTGCTGATGGATTCCAGGATGTGGTTCGCCGCGTGCACCCGCTCCTCGACAGGAATGCCGAGCAGCACGCGTCGTACGGTCGTCGCGACGTGCCTTGCCAGAACGTGCGGTACCGATTCTGCTCCCAAGGTGTCGCTCACTGGGTGCCATCCGAGGCTCGAGAGCTCCTTCAACTGCTGCTCGCACCGCAGCGTGATGAGTTCCTCGTACACACCCGCGACGGGGTGTGACAGGCCTCCCGACTCAGACACGCAGGCTCCTTCGATCGCTCAGACGGCTATGCCCATGTGCAACAGGGCCCACTGACACTCCGCCGGGGAGTTGCTGACGCTGGCGGTCTCCCCGCTCGCGCTGTTGATCTACGAGTTGAACCCGTGGATGACGTGCTCGATCGTGTGGAGCTCTCTCCACGTGCACCTCGACGGGAACTCGCTGGCAAGAACGGGATCGCCACAGCAATCCGCAGCTGCTTCCAGAGTCTCGGCATCGTCGCCGAGGAATGGGGCTAGGGACTTGGCCCGAGCCGCCACTCCGCGCGTGTGAGCCCACCGGCGCGGCAGAGGCTCCGCGAGCAGGGACGCCGTGATGTCGTACGCCCACCCAGGCACGGTCATCTCCGTGTCCCTAGGCCCCGTGACACCCCTCATAACCCCGCCCCGACCCACACCAACACCCCGCCCCCCGCTGCGGCGGCCAAGCCACAGCCAGCCCCCGCGCCGCCAGTGTCGTCGCGTACTGCGGGAGCAGGATCGTGTCGGCCGGGGACGAGCCCTCCGACGCGGCGAAGGCCTCGTAGGACGGGACCGTGCCGGTCACGATGCCGAGGTTCGGGGTGCCGGACGACGCCAGCTCCCGCAGCGAGGCCTCTATCGTCGCGAGGTGCTCCCCGTGGGACGGGTATTCCGCGGCCAGGCCTGGAAACGCCCCCAGCAGCTCCGCCAGTTCGTCCGCCGGCCAGTGGAGGACGGCCACCGGGAAGGGGCGGGACAGCGCCTCGCGGTAGCTGCCCAACTCCGCCCGGAGGCGGGAGATTTCGGCCTGGAGTTCCGCCGGGTTGTCGGAGCCCAGGGACCAGACGCGCTTGGGGTCGTGCAGTTCGTCCAGGGAGATCGAGGAGGAGTGCAGGGTGTCGGCCACCGCGTCCCACTCGTCGTGCGCCGCGCCCAGCATGCGGCGGACCCTGTGACGGCCGAACAGCAGCGCGCGGGTCGCGTACGGGGGCTCCGGGACGTCTGCCAGGAGGAGGGTCACGGCTGAGCTGAAGGTGTCCTGGGCCGCTTCCAGCTCGTCGTGGGATTCCAGGGCCTCGGCGACGATCACCCAGGGGGCCGGGTCTCGGGGGGCTGATGCGCGGACACCGTCGATGATCGCTCGGGCCTCGGCCTCGTGGCCGTACTCCCACAGGTTGGAGGCCTTCAGGGCTCGTACGAGGTGGGGGTTCTCCAGGGGGGTGGAGGACGACAGGAGGCGGTCGTAGAGGGCGGTCGCGGTGGGGCGGTCGCCGGACAGCTCGCGGTGGGCGGCGGCCTGGAGGAGGAGGTGTTCGGCGTCCTCGGGGTAGAGGTCGGCGGTTCGCTCCAGGCGGGCCGCTTCGGCGGAGTGGTCGACGTTCTCGGCAGGCGTGTCGGGGCGCATGGACGACACCGTACTGCCGATAGGGGACGGGGGGCAGGTATGCGCAGGCCAGGGGTGCCCCCGCCCCCGGCTCGGTGCGGCACGAGCGTGGGGGTGGGAGGCGGGGGAGGGGAAGGGGCGTGCGGTAGAGGGTGCCCGTGAGCGCGGTCGGGAGATCGCGTCAGATCGTCACTCCGTCGATCTGCAGCGTCTGTACCGCGCCCGCCGCGAACGGCACCGCCACCGACTTGCCGCTCAGGCGGGTGTCCGTGTACGCGCGGTAGCGGTCGCTGCCGCCCGAGGTGTGGGTGTTCCAGCGGGGGACCAGGCCGTTCGTGCCGCCGGTCACCGTCGTGAAGCGGGAGAGGTCGAAGGTGAGGGTCTGGGCCGAGGTGGAGGTGTTGATCGCGACGATCACCAGGCGGCGGGCCGACGCGTCGTACGCCGCCGCCGTGTAGCTGGAGCCCGTGTCCAGGATCGTCATTCCTGGGCGGATGTGGCGGCTGAACTGGGCCATCACGTAGTACTTGGTCTGGACCGTCGTCGGCTGGAGGGTGTTCGCGTCGTAGGCGATCATGGCCCAGCCGACCGTGGGGTCCATCACCTGCCAGTAGCACCAGGCCGTGGGGTGGAGCCAGCGGAAGTCGTAACAGAGGTTGCGGGCCAGGGTCCAGCCGGTCGCGTCGCTGTCGCCCGTCTCCGAGTTCCAGAGCTTCTTGCCGGAGCCCGTGACCACGTCTGTGTAGAGGAGGTCCCTACGGCCGCCCGCGCCCTGGTAGCCGTGCACGTTCACCTGGCTGACCAGGGACTTCGTCGAGGAGCCGAAGGAGTTCCAGGTCGAGCGGGCCGTGTCGTAGTTCGTCTCGTCGGAGGCGGCGATGCGGACGGAGGACAGGCCGCGCTTGTCCAGTTCGCTGCGCATGTACGGGAGTACGGCGGCCTGGACGGCCGGATCCATGTGGCAGCCCTCCTGTTTGCCGGTCGCCGTCCACCACGACGCGGCCGGCTCGTTGAAGGGGTCGACCGTCGCGAAGTCCACGCCCCAGTCGTTCTTCGCGCGCAGAGCCACCGCCGCCAGGTGGGAGGCGTGCTGGCGGTAGTTCCAGGACTGGAGGTTGTTACCGCCGCCCGAGGCGCCCGAGGGGTTGTGGTTCAGGCACATCCACCACATCGGGGAGTTCGCGAAGAGTTCGGTGGTCGCGCCTCGCGCCACCGCCTTCGTCAGGGCCGCGCGCTGGTTCGGGTCCGCCGTCCAGTCCCAGGCCGAGGACGTCGGGTCCTCGTTGTTCCAGTCCTGCCAGAAGCCCTCGATCTGCTTGAAGGCGGGGATGTTGGGGGACTCGACCATCGACTCGCCGTTGACGCTGTTCCAGCTGCACGCGCCGAGGTTGTAGCGGGCGATGTTCATGCCCAGGCCGGGCAGGGCCGTGCCGTTGTACGTCGTCGTCCTGGTGGTGAACCACAGGTCGGCGAAGTCGTCCCGGGCGCCGAAGACGTTCGCCCACCAGGCGAGCGAGGTGCCCCAGCCCTCCCAGGTGCCGTATCCCGTTCCCGGGTTGATCGCGATGGTCGCGTCCGCGTGTGCGGTGCCCGTGCCGAGGGCGGTGCCCGCGAGCGCGCCGCCGGCCGCGGCCAGCAGGGCTCTGCGGCCGAACGCCGGGGAGTGGGCCGTGGGGGAGTCGGGGTGCTCGGGGTTCCGGGGTGCGGGTGGCGCTGCGGTCATGTCAGCTCCGGGGATGCGGGTGTCAGGGAGGGGAGAAGCGGGGGATGCGGGTGCCGGGGGAGTAGAGACGCGGGGAGGGGAGAGGAAGGACGGGGCCAGGGACGGCAGTGCGGTCACCTTCTGACGGGGATCAGAAGGGCCATCGGAAGAGTCGGGGGTGAACCGTGAGGTTGTCGAGAGTTATGACAGCGCTTTCTGCGATTTCTTTCACGGGTTGTGAGAAGGGCAGATGAAAGTCTTCGCCCTCCCCCGCCTCGACCTGCGGGTACCCGTCGCCGAGGCGATCGGGCGGGCGGACGTTCTCGACAAGAAGTGCGGGGGCGGGCCGTGGCTCCTGCCCCGGGCGGCGGCGCTGTGTTGCCGACCTCCGCGACCGGTGCGACGGTGTTCGAGGCGCCTCGCGGAGGCGACGGTCCAGTAAGGAACCGCCTTGCCAGAGTCGACGGCGCCGCGCGTCGACGCGCGGTTCGGCCGCGCCCACCAACCTGGCGCACTCTCGGCATCCAGCGCTCCGTGAAGTCGACGCGCGTCCACGAACCCTCGGGGGTAGCGCACAGAAAGCGGGAAATCCAATGGCGAACGGCCCCATGGACAGGCGCGCCTTCGGCGAGCAGCCCGGTCGGCCCAATGGCTCCGCCTCGGGCCGGGGAACGGAGTACACCGGCCGGTACGTGGTCCTGCTCGATCCGAACAACCAGGAGAGCGGACTGAACGCACTGCGTTCCTCCGCCGACATCGCACCGGTCGAACATGTCCGGGGAACCGAGACCGCGCACGTCTCCGAGATGCTCGAGCGCCCCGACGTCTCGGTGCTCTTCGAGGAACTCGGCGCCGCCGTCGTCGAGGTACGGCCCGAACAGCGCCACGCGCTGGTGACCACGTGCGAGGCGGAATCCTCGATCATCGCGGCGGAGCCGGAGCGCATGGTCTACGCCATGCCGATCACAGCCTCGCAGCAGGCGCCGACCGAGTTCTTCCCCGCCTACCGCAGTGACGAGGAAGTGGTCACCCGCCATTCCCAGGCCGAAGCCGCCGCGTCGCAGGGGCCGGCCTGGGACGAGCAGCAGATGACCTGGGGGCTCCAGGCGATCCGAGCCAACCTGTCCGGGCTGACCGGCCGCGATGTGAAGATCGCCGTCCTCGACACCGGTGTGGACACCGACCACCCGGACCTGGCCGGGCGCATCGAGGAGACGGCTTCCTTCGTGCCTGGTGAGAGCGTCGAGGACGGCAACGGCCACGGCACGCACTGCATCGGCACCGCCGCTGGCCCGGCCAACCCCCAGCAGGGCCCCCGCTACGGCGTGGCCTGCGACGCCCGGGTCCTCGCGGTGAAGGTGCTCAGCAACGCGGGCAGCGGCTCCGACGGCCAGATCCTGGCGGGCATGGCCTGGGCCGTCGCCCGCGGCGCACGGGTGATCTCCATGTCGCTCGGCGGCCGGGTCCGGCCGGGTGAGCTGTTCCCGCAGACGTACGAGAAGCTGGCCCAGCGCGCGCTTGAGCGCGGGACGGTGATCGTCGCCGCCGCGGGCAACGACAGCAGTAGACCCCCGCAGATCGAGCCCGTCAGCCGGCCCGCCAACTGCCCCTCCATCCTCGCGGTGGCCGCGCTCGACAAGGCGCTGACCCCGTCGTTCTTCTCCAACGGCGGCATCAACAGCCAGGGTGGTGAAGTCAACATCGCCGCGCCCGGCAGGGACGTGCGCTCGGCCGCCCCTGGCGGCGGGCACCAGCACCTGAGCGGTACCAGCATGGCCACGCCGCATGTCGCGGGTGTCCTCGCCCTGCTCGCGCAGGCGAACCCCGGGGCCTCCGCGGCCGATCTCAAGGCCGCCCTGCTCTCCGGTGCGTTCCCGCTGACGCAGCCCGTCCGGGACATCGGCGCGGGTCTGCTCCAGACCCCGTGAACGAGTCCTCCCGGTCCGCACCGGTCGGGGTCATCCTCGCGGTCGACCCCGACCGGTTCGCGGAAGTCGGCGAGGCCCTACGGCGGGCCGGACTGACGGTCACGGGCGAGCAGCCGGTCGTCGGCACGCTCTCCGGAACCGTCGCGGAGGAACGGATCCCCGCCCTGGAGGCGATCGACGGTGTCGAGTCCCTCGATCCGGAGCGCACCGTCCGACTCCCCCCGCCCGACTCCCCGATCCAGTGAGCCGGACAGACGCCCCGGGCCCGGAGCGCTCTCTGCCACGCGGGGCGGGGCGGTCCACTGGGTGAACCGGGTATTGCGGAGCGGCCGGTGACCTTGGAGGATCGACCAGTCCTCCGATGGCTGCACCCATCGGTCGGGCGCGGTGGACGATCGAGGGAGAGACGACCATGAAGCTGCTGCGAGTCGGTACGGCGGGCGCGGAGCGGCCCGCGCTGCTCGACGCCGACGGGGCCCTGAGGGATCTGTCGGCGGTCGTGGCGGACATCGACGGCGCGCTGCTCGCGGACGAGGCGGCGCTCGACCGGGTCCGGGCGGCGGCCGGGAGCGGTGAGCTGCCCGTCCTGGACGCGACCGGGCTGCGGATCGGGCCGCCCCTCGCCCGCATCGGCAAGATCGTCTGTATCGGGCTCAACTACCACGACCACGCCCGCGAGACCGGGTCCGAGCCGCCCACCGAGCCGGTGGTCTTCTTCAAGGCGGCGGACACGGTCGTCGGTCCGCACGACACCGTGCTCGTGCCGCGCGGGTCGACCAAGACGGACTGGGAGGTCGAGCTCGCGGTCGTCATCGGGCGTACGGCCCGTTACGTCGAGTCCCGCGAGGCGGCGCTCGCGCACGTCGCCGGGTACGCCGTCTCGCACGACGTGTCCGAGCGGGAGTTCCAGTTGGAGCGCGGCGGCACATGGGACAAGGGGAAGAACTGCGAGACGTTCAATCCGCTCGGCCCGTGGCTGGTCACGGCGGACGAGGTGCCGGATCCGCAGAATCTGGGGCTTCGGCTGTGGGTCAACGGGGAGCTGAAGCAGGACGGCACCACCGCCGAGCAGATCTTCGCGGTGAGTGAGGTCGTGCGGTACGTCAGCCAGTTCATGACGCTCCACCCCGGGGACGTCGTCAACACGGGTACGCCCGCGGGGGTGGCGTTGGGGGAGCCCGAGCCGAAGCCGTTCCTGAGGGCGGGGGACGTGGTGGAGCTGGAGATCGAGGGGCTGGGGCGGCAGAGGCAGGAGTTCAAGGACGCGTAGGCGCTCCGCTTCGGCGCCGGGTGCCTGGTGGGTGCGGGCTGCGGTGCGTTGGCGGCTGCGGGTTTGTCGTGGTTGCTCGCGAAGTTCCCCGCGCCCCTTCAGGGCGCGCCGGCGAGGGCGGCGTCGTTCGTCAGAGCTTCACCGCCACGCCCTCGCGCGCCGACCTCCGCGCCGCCTCCAGTACGTCCAGCGCGGCGGCGGCCTCGTAGGCGGTCACCGGGTTGTCGCCGGTGCCGTGCAGGGCGGCGGCCACGGCCTCGTAGTACGCCGGGTAGGCGCCCGGGAGGGTCGGGACGGGGCTGCCGCCGCCGGTCAGCGGGGAGTCGCCGGCGCCGACGCGGCCCCGGAGTTCCTCGGGCTCCAGACCCCAGTCGGCGCCGCCGGGCGCGGGGCGGTCTCCCCCGCGGAGGGCGGTCTCCTGGGGGTCGAGGCCGTACTTCACGTAGCCCGCCTCGGAGCCCAGCACTCGGAAGCGCGGGCCGAGTTGCGGGGCCACGGCGGAGACGTGGAAGTGGGAGCGGACGCCGCCGGCGTGGGTGACGGCGATGAACGTGTCGTCGTCCGTCTCGGCGCCGGGGCGGCGGAGGTCGGACTCGGCGTAGACGAGGGTGGCGGGGCCGAAGAGGGTGAGGGCCTGGTCGACGACGTGGCTGCCCAGGTCGTAGAGCAGACCTCCGATCTCTGTGGGGTCGCCGGACTCGCGCCAGCCGCCCTTGAGTTGGGGGCGCCAGCGTTCGAAGCGGGACTCGAAGCGGCGGACCTCGCCCAGCGCGCCGTCGGCGAGAAGCTTGCTCAGGGTCAGGAAGTCGTTGTCCCAGCGGCGGTTCTGGAAGACGGAGAGAAGCAGGCCGCGCGCGTCCGCGAGGGCCGCCAGCTCGCGTGCCTCGGCCGCCGTGCCGGCGACGGGCTTGTCGACGACGACCGCGAGGCCCGCCTCCAGGGCGGCGCCGGCGATCGGGACGTGCGTCTTGTTCGGGGAGGCGACGACGACGAGGTCCAGCTCGTCCGCCCGCGCCCACAACTCGTCCGCCGTGGCCGCGAACCGCACCTCCGGGAACTCGGCGCGCGCCCGCGCCCGCCGCTCCGCGTTCGACGTCACGACCGTGTCGAGGGCCAGACCCTCCGTCGCGGCGATCAGCGGGGCGTGGAAGACGGAGCCGGCGAGGCCGTAGCCGACGAGGGCGACGCGGAGGGGCCTGCCTGTGCTGGTGCCTGTCATACGCCCACTTAAACAACGCTGTTGCCGAAGTGCAAGGGCGAGGGACAATGGGAGAGTGAACGGAAACGGGTACGGGCGTACGGCAGGCGCGACCGGCGTGAACCTTCTCGCCCTGCGCAGTCACAACGGCGCGCTGGTGCTGGATCTGCTGCGCACCGCCGGCACGGCCGGGATAAGCCGCCTTGAGCTCGCCGAGCGGACCGGGCTCACCCCGCAGGCCGTCAGCAAGATCATCGCTCGGCTGCGGGCGGACGGGCTCGTGACCGAGGCGGGGTACCGGGCGTCCACCGGGGGCAAGCCGCGCACCGTGCTGCGGCTCGTGCCCGACGCCGGACACGCCGTCGGCCTGCACCTCGACCGCGACGAGCTGACGGCCGTGCTCTGCGACCTGACCGGCGCGGTCGTCGCGGAGCGGCGTGCGCCGCTGAGCCTCGGGGCCGGGGCGGATGCCGTGATCGAGGGCGCGGCGCACGAGGTCGAGGCGCTGCTGGCGGGGGCGAGCGAGGGCCGTGGCGCGGTCGGCCCCGAGCCCGGTTCCGCTCTCCTTCCCGTCCTCGGCGTCGGAGTCGCCCTCCCCGGCCCCCTCGACCACCTGCACGGCGTGCTGCACCGGGTCACCGGGTTTCCCGAGTGGGACGGGTTTCCGCTGCGGGCGGCCCTCGCGCGGCGGCTGGGGATGCCGGTGGTGGTGGACAAGGACACCAACGCGGCGGCGCTGGGGCTGGCGGCGGTCGCCGGGGCGCACGGGTCCTTCGCCTACCTCCACCTCGGCACGGGGCTGGGGGCGGGACTCGTGATCGACGGGGCGGTGCACCGGGGAGCCCGGACCCGGGCCGGGGAGTTCGGGCATCAGGTGGTCCAGTTGGGCGGGCCGTTGTGCGAGTGCGGGAACCGGGGGTGCATCGAGGCGCTGTGCCTCGCGGCGGTGGCCCGGGGGGACGTGGAGGAGGCGGCGCGGGTGCTGGGCACGGGCGCGGCGAATCTGGTCGGGCTGCTCGACATCGAGCTGGTGCTGCTCGGTGGGCGCACGGTCGAGGCGCGTCCCGACGCGTTCGTGCGAGAGGTGGGCTTCGTGCTGGACGAGTGGGCTCGGCGGCAGGGGGAGGATCCGGCGGTGCCGGTGCGGGTTGCCTCCGGCGGTTCGTCGGGGGTGGCGGAGGGGGCGGCGCAGTTGTTGCTGGCGCCGTTGTTCGGGCGCGCGGACGGGTGAGGTGGGGCGCCGCCGGTTCGCCGTGGGGGCGCTGGCGGTGGGCGGGTGCGGGTTGTGTGGGACTGTTCGCGTGGGCCCCCCGCGCCGCTGGTTGCTCGGTGGGCGCGTGTGCCCGTGGTTGTTCGTGCGGTCTCCCGAGCCGCTGGCTGGTCGCGTGGGTCGGCGCGCCCGGCACGCAATCCCGCTGACCTGCGACGTCCCCTGGCCGAGCACCTCAACGAGTACGCGGACACCCGACGGCCCGGCTACTCGATCAGGGCATTCGCGACAATGATCACTAGGTCGATCAGCATGTCCTTGCCCCCGGCCCGGCACGAGGACGGCCATCCGTGCCCGGCGTGCGGGCGGCCCAGGCGCCCCAGCCGAACAAGGCGACGGTGTTGAACAGCAGGGCAGGAAGAGGGCTGGGTCCGCACATGCTCACCCGCGTGGCGCCGGGGAACACGACGCCACGCGCTACTGGCGTGGTCGTTGCGCCCCATAGAGGGGGCAGGGGGCCGGTGTCGGGCGCCGTGCCGGTGGCGCGTTCGCGGACTGCGCGACCAGGCAGCACGTGCAGACGCACCCGGCGGCCCATGAACAGGATCTCCGGAGATCGGTTCCGTCGACCGGCGCGGGCTCCGACCGCCGTAGTGGCCCGGAAGCATGGTTAGAACTTTTGCCCGCAAACGTCTCCCTTGTGATGAAGCATCCGTGTTGCGTGCGGCTGGCGGCTTCCGACTGAGCAGGATGAGGCCTTGCTGCCCGGCCGGCCGGTCACCGGCTGGTTCCGGGCGGCTCCCACCTCACCGCACGCAAGGACATCGCGTTGACCAGAATCTCGCCTCGGACTGCATATGCCGGTGGCCTTGCCGCCCTGTCGGCCGCGGGTCTCCTCCTGGCCGGCTCGGCACTCGCTGCTGAAGCCGCCGCGGTTCCCGCGACCGACACTCCCCAGGGCAGCGCCACGGCGGTGGCTTTCCGCGCGGCGCTGGACGTCTCCCGGGCCGAGTCGGCCGGAACGACGCCTCTGCGGGCCACGCTCAATGAGGTTCAGGCTCCGGCGACCGCGGAGAAGAGGACCCTCGACGTCACCCTCGACCAAGTCAACGGCGACCGCCCGGTCCGGCTGCTTCAGGCCGACGCCGTCAGTGCGAAAGCCCATGTCGCCGGCGACCGAGCCGAAGGGACGTCCCATCTCGTACGGGCGCGGGTGCATGTGCCCGGGCTGCCTGCACTGTCCCTGGTGGAGGTCGAAAAGATCACCGCCACGGCAACGTGTGTCGCCGGACGGCAACCGGTCGCCGGGTCCCAGGTACTGGGGCCCGTCACCGCTCTCGGCAAGCAGGTGCCGCTGGCAGCCGACGGCACCGCCACCGTCGAGGCCCCGGGCGTCGGCACGGTCCGGCTTTCCCTGTCCCACAGGGAGACGGCCAGTACCACGGCCGCCGCCACGTCACTCCGCCTGCAGGTGTCCGTGGATCCCTTGCGGCTGGGCGTTGCGAAGGTGGAAGGCACCGTGACCCTGGCACAGGCCACCTGCCGGTCTCCTCAGCCGGCCTCCGAGAGCCCGGCACCGTCCGCCCCACAGTCGCTCACCCCGACAGGGCCCGCGCGGTCGGCACCCCTTCCGCAGTCGGTCGCACCCTCCCAGGGGCCTGATCTGGCAGAGACCGGCGGCAGCCCCCTGACGCCGCGCTTCCTGGCAGGCGGGGCGGTCCTTGTCATCGCGGGCGGAGCAGCCACCGCACTCGGCCGCAGGCGCGGCCGCAAGAACGTCTGATCCAGCGTGCTCGACGCCCAGCAGGGGTGGGGCGGACGGCAGATCCCGGAGAACCCGGGAAGACCACCGCGCTTCACCTCTGCCCGGCTTCGTCGAGCGCCCATCGGTCGCGGCCACAGGCCGCACTCGGCCCCAAGGAACCGGAGCGCCGGTCTCAGCGGCTGGCGACAGGTAACCGCGAGGGGAGGGACCGGCGCCCGGTGCTCATCAGCAAACGCCGGCGCCGACCGGGCCGCAACTCTGGTCGCCCCCATGGCGTAAGGGCCGACGAGGGGTCTTCTCGCGGCGTTCTCCTGGAAGGGGAACCGTGACGGTGCCGCCGCCGACGTCGCTGCGCACAGTGCGGGACATCCGGGCAGAGCCCCCACTTCGTAGGCGGTCCTGCCCAACGCGCACGCTCGTCCCGACCGTGCGCGTTGCCCCGCCGGCACAGCTCCCCGAGCCCCTTGAAGAAGGACACGTGTACCCGGCCGCCCCCGGAAAGGACCGGTCCGGCTCTCGGCCGTGCACGTTGGCGTGACTCGTTCCGCCGACCGAGGGGACTTCCTGCCCCGGCCCACGGTGTCCTGGGCGTGGCAGGGCCCATCGGTGTGAGCCGATGGCATGGTCATGTGCTTATGCGACTGTGTACGTGTCTGACCTATGCCCTCGCCACCGCAGCCGCCCTCGTCAGTGGTCCCGCAGTGGCGCTCCCCGACGACCCCGCGCCTCCGCTCACGGCGGCGGACGGCCGCCGGCCCTCCTGTGCGGGTGCCGACAGCACGGACTTCCCGATCCGGACCCGGATCCACGGCGGCCCCGCCACCTACGTGGCCGGCGGAGGCTTCGGGACCTGGTCGCTGGACCTCACCAACACCACCTCCCGGACCTGTGTGGACATCCACCCGGTGGTCGTGCTGGTCGACGCCGGGCGCAGCCTGAGCCGGTCGCAGCCGCAGCTGGAGTTCTACGAGGGCACCGAGGGCACCACCTCCCGCCCGGTGACCTTCGAGCGGACCGACTCGGACGAACTGGTCGGCGTCCTCGGCGGCGACGGGGACGGGGGCGGCACCGGTTTCACCGTGCCGGCCGGCCGCACTCTCACCGTCAAGGTCCGTCTCTCCCTCACCTCCGACGCGGCCGTACCGAACGAGGTCGTGGCGAACGCGGCCGTGGTCGAGCGGCGGGGCGACGACAGCGAGTGGGTGGGGGAGTCGAACACCTACCGCTTCCGGATCACCGACGGCGAGGAGGACGACCAGGACTCCGGCGCGGAGAAGGACTCCGGCGCGGAGAAGGACTTCGACGGTGACGCCGTACGGGAGGGGCCCTCGCGGCTGCCGTACGCCGACGAGCTGGCCGAGACCGGTGTGCGCGAGGCGCTGCCGTACGTGACCGGGATCCTTCTCCTGGCCGCCGGCGGACTGCTGACGGCGGCCGTCCGCAGGCGAGGCGACGGGTCCTAGAAGTCAACGCCGTTGCGTTTGAGTCTTGAGTCGCAGGTCAAGCCCTGGTGAATGACGCAACGGGACGTCCTGATAGATCAGCTTGTGTCGAGCAAGAAGATCATCGGGAGTCCCGTTGCAGGAGAAGTCTGTCATCACGCGCACGGTCGAGGCGGCCGGGGGTGTGTACGCGCCCGGTCACTTGGGCGAGTTGACCCAGATCGTGGACTTCGTACTGGTGGACACGGTGATCGAGGAGACCAGGTCACGTGAGAAATGGCTGCGACTGCTGCCGTCCCGGGTTGTGGTCTACTTCGTCCTCGCGCTGGCCCTGTTCGAGGACTGCTCCTATCGGGGCGTGTGGGGCAAGCTGACGGCAGGGCTGGAGGGACTGCCGTTGGTGCGTCCGGCGGTCTCCTCGCTGTCCAGGGCCCGACGGCGAATAGGAGCAGCACCGCTGCGACGGCTGTTCGAGATCATCGCCGGGCCCGTCGCCCACATCGGGCAGGCCGGTTCGTTCTATCGAGGGCTGCGGACCGTGGCCGTGGACGGCACCCTGCTGCACGTGCCCGATGAGGAGGCGCTCACCTGGCGCTATCCCAAGCGAGCGGGCGAGAGCGTGGAGTTCGGCTACCCGCTGCTGCGACTCGTGGTCCTGGTCGAGTGTGGCACCCGTGCCGTGTTGGCCGCCGCGTTCGGTCCCGAGAGTGACGGCGAACTCACCTACGCAGGCCGCCTGTTGAGTGTGCTGGACCGCACGATGCTCCTGCTGGCCGATGCCGGCTTCGATGGAGCCGAGTTCGCCCGGGACGTCCAGGCCACCGGCGCCCAGTTCCTGGTGCGCTCCTCCGCCCGCCGGATACCCACCCCCTTCCGGCGCCTGGGCGACGGCTCCTACCTGGCCCGGATCGGCTACGGCGTCCTGCCCGTCCTGCTGACCGTCCGCGTCATCGAGGCATCCGTGACCGTCACGCTGGCCGACGGCACCGTCCGCACCGAGCAGTGGCGCCTGCTCACCAGCCTCCTCGACCCGGCCGCCCACCCGGCCGCCGGACTCGTGGATCTCTACCACGAGCGGTGGCAGTCGGAGACGACGTACTTCTCGATCAAGGCGACCATGCTGGATGGCCGCGTCCTGCGCTCCCGCAGCCTGACCGGCCTCGACCAGGAGGTCTACGCCCTGCTCACCACCTACCAGGCCCTGATCCGCGCCGCCGCCGACACCGCCTGCACCCGGCCCGGCCTGGACATGGACCGCATCAGCTTCACCGTCCTGCAGACCACCGCTGCCGACACCGTCACCACCGCGACCGGAATCCTGCCCCCGGCGGGACCCGCCGAACTCCTCGGCACCATCGGCCGGACCGTCCTCGACGCCCTGCACCCCGCCCGCCACCAGCACCGCGTCAAGGCCCGCACCCGCAAGAACCCCACCAGCAAGTACGGACCGAACGCCGGACAACAGCCCACGACCAGCCAGAACTACACCATCCGAACCGCCATCACGTTCTTCGAGCACGGACTTGCGAACCGCTCACGGACATAAACGCAACGGCGTTGTCCTAGAAGTCAACGCCGTTGCGTTTGAGTCTTGAGTCGCAGGTCAAGCCCTGGTGAATGACGCAACGGGACGTCCTGATAGATCAGCTTGTGTCGAGCAAGAAGATCATCGGGAGTCCCGTTGCAGGAGAAGTCTGTCATCACGCGCACGGTCGAGGCGGCCGGGGGTGTGTACGCGCCCGGTCACTTGGGCGAGTTGACCCAGATCGTGGACTTCGTACTGGTGGACACGGTGATCGAGGAGACCAGGTCACGTGAGAAACGGCTGCGACTGCTGCCGTCCCGGGTTGTGGTCTACTTCGTCCTCGCGCTGGCCCTGTTCGAGGACTGCTCCTATCGGGGCGTGTGGGGCAAGCTGACGGCAGGGCTGGATGGACTGCCGTTGGTGCGTCCGGCGGTCTCCTCGCTGTCCAGGGCCCGACGGCGAATAGGAGCAGCACCGCTGCGACGGCTGTTCGAGATCATCGCCGGGCCCGTCGCCCACATCGGGCAGGCCGGTTCGTTCTATCGAGGGCTGCGGACCGTGGCCGTGGACGGCACCCTGCTGCACGTGCCCGATGAGGAGGCGCTCACCTGGCGCTATCCCAAGCGAGCGGGCGAGAGCGTGGAGTTCGGCTACCCGCTGCTGCGACTCGTGGTCCTGGTCGAGTGTGGCACCCGTGCCGTGTTGGCCGCCGCGTTCGGTCCCGAGAGTGACGGCGAACTCACCTACGCAGGCCGCCTGTTGAGTGTGCTGGACCGCACGATGCTCCTGCTGGCCGATGCCGGCTTCGATGGAGCCGAGTTCGCCCGGGACGTCCAGGCCACCGGCGCCCAGTTCCTGGTGCGCTCCTCCGCCCGCCGGATACCCACCCCCTTCCGGCGCCTGGGCGACGGCTCCTACCTGGCCCGGATCGGCTACGGCGTCCTGCCCGTCCTGCTGACCGTCCGCGTCATCGAGGCATCCGTGACCGTCACGCTGGCCGACGGCACCGTCCGCACCGAGCAGTGGCGCCTGCTCACCAGCCTCCTCGACCCGGCCGCCCACCCGGCCGCCGGACTCGTGGATCTCTACCACGAGCGGTGGCAGTCGGAGACGACGTACTTCTCGATCAAGGCGACCATGCTGGATGGCCGCGTCCTGCGCTCCCGCAGCCTGACCGGCCTCGACCAGGAGGTCTACGCCCTGCTCACCACCTACCAGGCCCTGATCCGCGCCGCCGCCGACACCGCCTGCACCCGGCCCGGCCTGGACATGGACCGCATCAGCTTCACCGTCCTGCAGACCACCGCTGCCGACACCGTCACCACCGCGACCGGAATCCTGCCCCCGGCGGGACCCGCCGAACTCCTCGGCACCATCGGCCGGACCGTCCTCGACGCCCTGCACCCCGCCCGCCACCAGCACCGCGTCAAGGCCCGCACCCGCAAGAACCCCACCAGCAAGTACGGACCGAACGCCGGACAACAGCCCACGACCAGCCAGAACTACACCATCCGAACCGCCATCACGTTCTTCGAGCACGGACTTGCGAACCGCTCACGGACATAAACGCAACGGCGTTGTCCTAGAAGTGCCCTGAAGATCTTGAAATTGCGCCTGGCTTGCGCCCATTCACGCCGATTGACATTCACCGGCGACCCGGGGCGAGCCGGGCGGCCGGAGCAAGGTCTTCATCGGCCTTCTAGTGCCGCGACAGTCAGCGTTCGCCCGTCGCGACGCCCGGCACGCCGAGAGCACGCACCTGACGGCGCGCCCTGCGGGCCGACGTCGCCTGTGGCGGCACCAGCGGAACCGCCGGGTCGTCCCCCGACGCCGCCCGCACGCCGCTGACCTGATGCGGGCGGTCTCAGCGGCCAAGATCGGCCTCCTCTTTCCAGCCACGTCTCACTAGGGTTGGGCGCGGACCCGGACGTACGGCAGGAGATCGCACATGGCAGAGCGCAAGCCCATCGAGTCGTGGCTCACCGACATGGACGGTGTGCTCATCCACGAGGGCGTGCCGATCCCCGGCGCCGATGCCTTCATAAAGAAGCTGCGCGAGTCGGGGCGCCCCTTCCTGGTACTCACCAACAACTCGATCTACACCGCGCGTGACCTGCACGCCCGTCTCGCCCGTATGGGGCTGGACGTGCCCGTCGAGAACATCTGGACCTCCGCCCTCGCCACCGCGCAGTTCCTCGACGACCAGCGGCCCGGCGGCACGGCGTACGTCATCGGCGAGGCGGGGCTGACCACCGCCCTGCACGACATCGGGTACGTGCTCACCGACCACGAGCCCGACTACGTCGTCCTCGGCGAGACCCGTACGTACTCCTTCGAGGCCATGACGAAGGCGGTACGGCTGATCAACGGTGGTGCCCGGTTCATCGCCACCAACCCGGACGAGACCGGCCCCTCCACCGAGGGCCCGCTGCCCGCGACCGGGGCCGTGGCCGCGCTGATCACCAAGGCGACCGGGCAGAAGCCGTACTTCGCGGGCAAGCCGAACCCGCTGATGATGCGCACCGGCCTGAACGCGATCGGCGCGCACTCCGAGACCAGCGCGATGATCGGCGACCGGATGGACACCGACGTCCTCGCGGGCATCGAGGCCGGGATGGAGACCTTCCTCGTCCTCACCGGTCTGACGGCCGCCGCGCAGATCGAGAAGTTCCCCTACCGCCCGTCGAAGGTCGTGAACTCGATCGCGGACCTCGTCGACCGCGTCTGATCCGCCGCGCCCCATGAGTGCTCGAACCCCGGGATAAACCCCCCGACACCCGTACGGAGCAGTCGTAGCCCCTCCCCGGATGCGGCCGGGCGGCCGACGAGGGAGTCTCAGGTGTCTGGAGGTTCACCATGGGCTCACTGGGAATCACTCTCTGTGCCGGGACGGTCGTCGCGGTCGCGCTGACCGCGTCGGCACCCTCGGTCCACGCGGCCGACCCCGGGGACGTGTCGGTGGTGCCGGCCACGCCGGCGCCCGGCAGCGACATCCAGGTGCGGGCCAAGGGCTGCGGAGGCAAGTCGGGAACGGCCGCCTCGAAGGCGTTCGTCGCGGACGCGCAGCTCACCCGGCTCACCGGCAACGGCCTCGGCACACTGTCCGGGGACACCCGGGTCCGCTCCACGCTCGAACCCGGCACGTACGACGTACGGATCACCTGTGACGGCAGGGAGGACAAGGTCACGGGCACGATCACGGTCGGCGACGGGAAGCCCGCCCCCGCCAAGCCGTCGAAGCCGTCGAAGCCGTCGAAGCCGTCGGACACCGAGCCCGCCGCCTCGCCGCCGCCTTCGTCCCCGGCCTCCCCGGTCGCCCCCGTCCGCGCGGGCGGCGGCGGTGCGGCGGACCACCTGGCGGCCGGCTCGGCGACCTCGCCGCACGAGGCCGACCCGGTCAGCTCCACGGACGACGCCCGGCACACCGGTCCGGGTGCCCGGCACGCGGTGGTCGGACTGATTCTGGCCGGGGTCGCGGCGGTGGCGGTGGTGGCGCGGGGCGCCCGCCGGGGCCGCCGCACGAAGTAAGGGGGCGCCGTGACCAGCCGGGACTACTCCGACGACGCACGCGCGACCACGACCGGGTCCGGCAGCGGAACGGGCCGGGTCACCGCCGGTGTCGCCTGGGCCGTGCTGCTGCTCGGCCTGTGGCTGTGGGGCCGCGAGGTCACCGACGTACGGCAGGGCATCTCGGCGCCGACCACCGGCGACGTGGCGGCGGTCGGTCGGCCCGCCCGGGCCGGACTGCCGCCCGCCGCCGCGCCGTTGCGGGGCGCCCGCCCGCAGCGGCTCGACATCCCCTCGATGGGGGTGCGGGCGCCGGTCGTGGCGCGCGGCCTGGACCGGGACGGCGCGATCGAACCGCCCTCCTACAGCAGACCGGGCGCCGTCGGCTGGTACGCGGGCGGCACACCGCCGGGGGCGCCCGGGGCCGCGCTGTTCGTCGGGCACGTCGACACCGACACCCGGCCCGCCGTCTTCTACCGGCTGAGCGCGTTGCGCGTCGGCGAGACGATCCGGGTGATCCGCGACGACGGCCGAGTCGCCGAGTTCACCGTCGACGACGTCCAGGTCATCGGCCGCGACGACTTCGACGCCCAACGCGCCTACGGCGTACGGCAGTCGGGGCGCGCCGAACTCCGCCTCGTCACCTGCGGCGGCACCTTCGACCGGACGAGCCGCACCTACACGGCGAACGTCGTCGTCTCCGCGTACCTGAGCGGCAAGGGGTCTTGAACGCAAGGGCCCGAAGGGGAGGCGGGACTTATGTCAGGATTGGGGCTTACGGCATGGTGCACCCGAGGGGGAGTTGGATGTACGGCAGTACGGGGGCCGGGGTTCGGGCGTCCGTGGCGGTGGCGGGGGTGGCGTTATTGCTCGCCGGCTGTTTCGGGGGAGACGGCGGCGACGGCGGGAAGGACCGGGCCTCCGGTTCCGACCCCACCCGACAGCCGCGCGGCACGGGCCCGTTCTGGGTCAATCCGGAGGGGAACGCGGCGGCGCAGGTGGCCGCCTATGAGAAGGCCGGCAAGGACGAGGACGCCGAGCTGATCCGCAGGATCGCCGAACAGCCGACCGGCGAGTGGATCAGCCAGGAGAACCCGGAGCAGGAGGCCAGGGGCTTCACCGAGGCCGCCGAGAAGGCCGACCGGGACGCCGTCCTCGTCCTCTACAACATCCCGCACCGCGACTGCGGCCAGTACTCCGGTGGCGGCGCGGCCGACGGCGAGGCGTACCGGGCGTGGATCGACGCAGTGGCCAAAGGCATCGGGGACCGTCCGGCCACGGTCGTGCTGGAGCCCGACGCGGTGCTCCACGTGGTGGACGGCTGTACGCCGGGCGAGTTCCACGAGGAGCGGTACGACCTGCTCAAGAGCACGATCGGGACACTCGGCGCGCTGCGGAACACGAAGGTCTATCTGGACGCCGGGAACGCGGGGTGGAGCGAGGCCGACAAGATCGCCGAGCCGTTGAAGTGGGCGGGCGTCGAGAAGGCCGACGGCTTCGCCGTCAACGTCTCGAACTTCTACACCACCGAGGACTCCGTCGAGTACGGCCGGCGACTCTCCTCGAAGATCGGTGACAAGCCGTTCGTCATCGACACCAGCCGCAACGGCAACGGCCCCTGGACCGAGGGGAACAAGGACGAACAGTGGTGCAACCCGCCGGGCCGCGCGCTGGGCGAGACCCCGACGACGAAGACGGCGGACCCGCTGGTAGACGCGTATCTGTGGGTGAAGCGGCCTGGCGAGTCGGACGGTGAGTGCAAGGGCGGTCCGAAGGCGGGGCAGTGGTGGCCGGAGTACGCGCTGGACCTGGCCGAGGCGTCCGACTGAGTCAGGCTGAGGGGCGGGGCGCCCGATGGGGCGGGGCGTGAGCGGTGCGGGGCGGGTGCTGGTCCCGCGCGACCAGTACCCACGCACCCGTACCCGTTACCCGTACCCGATAACGAACCCCTACGGCACCTTCACCCACCGCGCCTTGCTCGGTGTCCCCGTGTCATCCGTCACGAACAGCATGTACCACCCCGACTGCACCAGATTCCGGTTCTTCGGCACGGTCACCGTGATCTCGTCCCCGGACGTCGTGAAGTCCACCGCGATGGACTTCTGGTCCACATCCGTCACATGCGTCGACGCACTCGGGCGGATCAGCCGCGCCGACTTGACGGACGAGGCGTGCCGCGTCCCGAACGTCGCCGTCCCACCGCGCTCGACCGTCTTCGGACCGCCCGAGAGCGTCGGCTGAGCGTCCTGATACAGATACGGCGGCGTGTAGATCTCGATCCGCTGCTCGAACTCCCCCGGCTGGGTGTCGGCCTTGTCGGCGAACAGGGAGTCCGACCCGAAGAAGACCACCCGCCCGTCGGGCAGCAGGACGGACCCAGAGTGGTAGTTGCGGCCGACCAGCGGGTCGGCGACCCGCCGCATCTCCCCGCTCTTCGCGTCGTACAGCCGCGCCTCCAGGATGTTGGAGTCGCCGCGCCCCCGATAGTCCTCCGAGCCGCCGGAGATGAGCACCGTGTCGTCGGGAAGGATCGAGGCCTGCGGATACCGCGTGCCCTTCGCCAGCCGCGGCCCGTCCACGAAGCGAGGCTCGTCGGCCAGCAGATCGATCACGCGGGTCTTCCCGCTGGACCGCTCCGACTCGCCGACCCCGCCACCGCCGATGACCATGTACGTCTCGTCCTGCGCCGGAGGCAGCAGCACCGTGCCGGCGGTTTCGAGCAGCTCGCGGTCGCTCATGCCGGGGACCTTGGTGAACTTGTTGGTCTTCAGGTCCCAGATGCCGGGGTCACGGCCGATGTCGTCGGGCCCGTACCCGGAGTTCGCGCCCGAGTAGAACAGCTTGCCGTTCTGCATCAGCGAGATCGCCGGGTACGTCGGGAACTGCTGGATGTCCTTGGTGTACGTCCACTTCCTGGTCGCGGGATCGTAGATCTCGTTCTTGCCCGGGATCAGCTGGCCGATCTCGTCGAGGCCGGAGAGGCTGAGGACCGTGCCGTCGGTGAGGGTCGTCAGGGTCGGGTACCAGCGTGCCTCGTTCATCGGGTCGACCTTGATGTACTTCTCGGCGACCGGGTCGAACTCGTAGGCGTCCTTGATGCCTTGGAAGTCCTTCTTGTCGAGGGCGAGCTTCT